>NZ_CM173239.1:0-2724614 GCF_057748135.1 Paraburkholderia sp. PAMB 6770 | reverse complement strand
TATCCGGCGGGCGGCGGCGAGCCCCGCCCAGACGAGCGCGCAGGCGCCGAGTGCGCCGCCGCGGGTCGGCGAGCAGATCCAGCGGTTGCGCGGCGAACGCAAGATGACGCTCGACGAGTTGTCGCGTGCGGCGGGCGTGTCGAAATCGATGTTGTCGGAAATCGAGCGCGACAAGGCGAATCCGACTATTGCCGTCGCGTGGCGTCTGACTCATGCGCTCGGGGTGAGCCTCGATTCGCTGTTCGCGCAGCCGAAGGCCGCGGAAGCGATCGCCGTCTCCGGCCCGCACGAGATTCCCACGCTGAGCGGGCACGATGCCCGCTACCAGTTGCGGGTGTGGGGGCCGATCGAGCTGGCCGGCAAATTCGAGTGGTACGAACTCACGCTGCAGGCAGGCGGCGCGCTCGTCTCCGGTGCGCACGAACCCGGCACACGCGAGCACCTGACCGTGCTGCAAGGCACCGTCGAGATCGAGGCCGCCGGTGCGACAAGACGGCTGAAAGCAGCGGAGACCGCCCGCTACGTGGCCGACGAGCCGCACGCGATCCGCAACGCCGGCAAGAGCGACGCAAAGGCGCTGCTCGTCGTGATTCACGGGTGAGTTCACGCCGGCGCGCCCGGAGCCTGCCTTCGTCCGCGCGCAAGATGACGGTCGGCCATCCGGCCAGGGTTGCAGCTTGCACTGTATATTTATACAGTATGAGCAGATCAACCGGAGCCGAACATGAACGAACTGAGTCCCCGCGATGTCGGGCGCGGCCTTGCTGCACGGCGCTACCAGCAGGCCGCGCGCGATCTGGAACGCATTGTCCGCCATATAGCGGCGCGCTACATCGTGCAGCACGTCCCGCTCACGTGGCGGCTGCTGCATGCGATCGAAGCGGAGGCGCTGGCCGATCTCGGCTTTGCGGGCCGCCACGATCCGGTCATGCTGAGCCTGTTCCAGCGTCCATCCGGCCTGCCTTACCCGGAAACGGACGATACGGTCGACTTCGGCGCATCCAACGCGCTGCCCGCGGTGTTTGCGTTCGCAGTCGCGGTCTACGAGGAAGCGGCACACGCGGCCATGCAGTCGCCACGCCCACGCGCAACGGCACGGCGCGGACGTCCATGGGGAGGATGAGCAGATCGCACGCATGGTCTTCGATCGAAGCAGTCAGTCTGCACTATGCGCCACCTCGACGAATTGCTGCATACTCAGTTACGCAACTAACGGAAACATAGTCGATGGTCCTCCCCCATTCGAACCGCGTCGACACGCATCGCGCCCATGCCGGCGATCTTTTCGACTCGCAACGCGAGGACTGGCGAACCGATCCGCGCGCGGCCTTCGACGCGTGGCTCGCTCAGCAGAACTTTCGTCTGTCGTCCGCCGGCGTTTATCGGGCGCAATGGGGACTGTTCCTCGACTGGCTGGCGGCGCGCCGTGAAACGATTGTGACCGTCGACACCGCGAGCATCGCGCGTTTTGTCGCCGGCCTTGCCATACGCAAGCCGCAACGCGCGCGTTATTTACGCCTGATCGAGCGGGTGCTCGACCACGTCCGGGCAATCGAACTGGCGTCGACGAACCCCGCCCGTTTTATCGCGCAGGATGGGGAGGCGGCGTGGCGCGACGCACACGACAACGAGCCGACGGGCTTTCTGACGGCCGGCGAACGCGCGGCATTGATTGCCCGGCTGTTTTCACCGCTCGGGCAAACCAGCGCGGCACAGCGCTGGCGCGCGCGTCGCGACCGCGCACTGGTCGCGCTTTTCCTTGGCGGGGGCATCAAGACTGGCGAAGCGCGCAGTATGACCGTCCAGTCGGTCTGCGCGGGCAGCGCCTGGCTGACAGTCGAGGCCATCAATCCGGCGTTCACCCGCCGCACGCGGCTCTCGCCATTCGCCATTGCCACGCTTGACGCCTGGCTCGACGAACGACGCGGCGCAGGACTGAGCGGCGAACTGTTGTTCCCCGCCTCGCCGTCCGGAAGACCCATGCACAAGGCAACGATGCTGCGTTGTGTCGACGCGCTGATCGACGCGGCCGGCATTGCGCAGGCGCGCCCGTCGCGAGCCAGCCCGCAGACACTGCGCAATACGTTCGCCGCCGGGCAGTTCGAGGCCGGCGTCGACCCTGAACAGGTTGGGCAATGGCTGGGACTGGTGCGCCCAATATCGGCTTATCGCCTGCATCGGGCCTGGAAAAACTGGGCAGAGCAATCCGTTAATCAGGCGGACGTTGCACCTGCTTTGGCAGAAAAAGAATCGGGAAGTGGGCAGAGCGACGGGCGCTAACGGTCAGGTCCTCCCGAAAAAGCTCACCACTGGACTCCCGTAACCCTTCACCGCGCCATCGAAGGCTTGCCGATGTTCAGGCCTGTGCGGGTTTGTCGGAGAGAAACCGGGCGACCGCTTCGAGACGGGACAGCACCGGTCCGGACGCATGTTCGCAGTCAGGGCACTGAATCTCGTAGCGATCGTCGACCTGGGACAGTTCCGGCTCTCCGTCCTCGCATTTCGGGCAACGCTTCGGAACAGCAACATGCCCGTCCGCCGCCGTACCGATCATCGCCAGTTCGTCTGTACTGAGACGACCTGCGTTAGCCAACACGCACAACAGGCTCGCCACGGCAGGATCCATCCGTTGCTGCGCGCGCAGTGTCGCCAGTTCGCCATTGAGCGCATCGAGTTCGTCGGACTGTTCCCGCAGTTGCGCATCGAGCCGGTCACCGCGCGCCTTGGCTGCGGCCAGTTGCTGGATGAATTCGAATTCCTTGCGGCTCGCCTCCTTGACGCCGGATTGATACGTCGAAGCCATGTTGCGCAATGAATCCAGTTCCACGAGCATCGGCTTCACGCGGCGCTCGGCCTCGGAAATCGCGTCTTTGATCTGCTGCGCATAGTGCTCGGTATGCTGACGGAGTTCGACGTGTAATTCGTCGATCCGATTCCGCAGAGCGGTGTTCGTGGACTGCTCGGTATCGAGACGCTTGCGCAACGCCTCGTTTTCCGCTTCCAGGCGCAGTGCGGCTGCTTGCAGCGTGTCGAGACGGGCCGTGCCGTGCAGACTGGTTTGCGTGCGCTCGGACTCGAGCACGCGAATGCGTTCCCATGCCGCGTCTGCTTTCGCTTCACTGCGCTGGAGCGCTTCTTCAATCGTCTGGTGACGGACGTCGGCGTCGCGTGCACGTTGCTGGGCTTCGTCGATAGCCGCATGCATCTGTGCCCGTTCGCTTTCCATTGTCGTACGGGCTTGCGCAAGTGCTTCGTCAAAGAGCCCGCCGAGCAGCTCGCCTGCCCGGTCTTCGAGCGCTTTTGGAATGGCGCCCGCTCCCACTCGCACGCGAGACACCTCGCGAACGCGTTCCCAGAAGTGCTCGATATCTTTCGGAATGTCGCTTGCGCTTCCGACGCGAGTCAGGTCGCGGACGGCGGCCATCGACGGACGGATTCCAAGATCGAAAAACAGGCGCTTGCACGCATGTAGCGACAGGTCTTGCCGGCGCGCGCCGCTTTGCCGGAGTGTTTCGAGCTCAGCCCGGATGGCTTCGCGTTCCTGATCGAGCGTCATGTCATCTGATGGCGTGCGTGGGGATTCGGCGAATCATAACAAATTACGTAATTTTTGATACATATTTTATCTGTGCGCATAGGCGGCGCCGATGCAAAGCCTTCGTCGTGTATTTAGCGCGCATCGGCAATCCTGTGACAGGCATTTCCGTGAAACAAATCGAAGAGTTGCCGCTAACCTGTTGATAAAGAGGACTATTCGTGGATAGATCGAAAAATCGGGACTGTTTCACGAAGCGGGATGCTGGTGGTTGACCGCTGGGGAGGTGGCCAGCGGCAGGGGTTGGGGACGGTGTCCTGGAAGACTCGCGGGTTGCGCCTAGAGAGTAATAAAAATAAACACCTTTGAACCTTGTTAAAGACGTTAACGCCATGGCTCAGCCTTGCTGGGCAAGGCTTCCGGCCGGATGAGGTGAAGCTTTACGGGAGGTTCGGTGAGGGTCTGCGGGAAAACCCGGTGATGGGGTTCGGGGTACCGGGTGAGCGGCTACAGGAAAGGACGTGAGCGGATTCAGGAGGCCGTTGTCCAGGCACGAAACGCCTGGGTGAGACTTTGCAGGATCCGATCGGCGCAGGAAAGCGATAGCTATTGGGCCGCTCCTACCTCGTCCGAAATGACAAAGGTGAGCGTTTTCGGGATTTTAAAGAAGGCGGCTTTGACCTCGGGATCGGGCCGGCCTGAGGCCCCAGGTGAGAGGGCGCGGGAGAAAAACGCGACCGAGGGTGAGACTTTCCGGGGCTTCGCTGGCCATTTTGCACAAGTTTTGTGCAAATCGCGACTAAGGTGAGGATTTTCGGGAGCAGGCTGAGTCCGGTTGCGGCGGTTGGTCTCGCGGACGAGTCGCGCAATGCCCGCCAGGGACGTCTCTATGGTGAGGTAATTCGGGAGCGCGCTGATGTGCGCCCTGAAACGGCGGCGGCTCCTCCCTGTACCTGTGTTCAGTGAGCTTTTTCGGGAGCTTTTATGGGCCCTTCGCACCCGAGAGGTGAGGTTATTCGGGAGAAAGTAAGCCATCACCTGGCGCAAAAGCAAGACTGGTGTGCCCTTAGCGGAGGACGCGACTCACCATTGAATTCGCAAAGGTGAGCTTCTTCAGGGGCGGTTTCTACGTCGTCCACCATCGGACTCGATCGTCGATCGCCTTCGTAAGGTGAGGCTTTTCGGGGGCTCACTTCTGATGAAGTGCTTTATGTGAATAACTTAACTCTATGATAAATATAGAAATTACCGACTGCCCCACGAAAGGTGATAGTTTCCGGGAGCCGATACCGGGAGGTTTGCCACCTGGCGGGTCAGGTTCGTCGGCTCGTATGGTGAGCGTTTCCGGGAGGGTTTCGAAGGGCGGCCTCGTGTAGATGGGAAGGTGCGGCATGCACGCGGAACATCCGTGTGCATCGATAGGTGAGCTTATTCGGGAGCCGTGCACGCTTCGGCATCAGGCAGGTGCCGGATCGGGCACATTGGCCGCCCGGAAGATTCCGGCGCCACGGGTGTGCGGGGAGCGGTCGCCGGCGGTCGACGTGTCTTTGGCGTGCAGCCTGATGCATTCAGGTGGGTGCGGGTTCTGCGCGGTTCTCCTGTGGGCAGCCCGGCCGGATGGGTGCCCGGTGTGCGCCCTGCGTTGCCGAGAACCCTTGCGCAGCGGGCGGTACACCTGTTGGGCGCTGTATGGCGTGGCCTTGCGGACAGGGGATGGGCGCCGGTCTCGCGGATGCGCGCGGGATAGAGCAGGAAGACGAAGCGTCGATGCTGACGTCCGCATCGACGAACGGGGGCCGTGCTGTTTTCGGGCAGGGCAACCTCGCGGCCTGGTGAGCGGCGACGCAGGGGGGGCGTGTCGCGCTTCGGGCGTTTCGGCTCGGCCGTTTCGCCGTTCCGTGAGCTGAAATTTTTGAGGTGAGACAATACAGGAGTGTGCTGGAAGGGAATCAGCCCGTCAGACGCGAGGATGAATTCCGGGGGCCCCCGAGATACAACGCAATCCGCCTGGCCGCGCCGTGCGCTTAAGGTGAGCGTGTTCGGGAAGCGATCGAGGTGAGCGAGCGTTCGTAAACAGGCTTCACCCCAAACGGTGAGAGGCAAACTGTAGACGCGCATCACCACAGCCGGTATGCTCACGCAAAATCCTTCCTTGACCGGACGCATGGCCACGAAGCGCGCGAAGAAAACCGATGTGGTGAGCCCCAGTTCAGCCGAATTGCGCAAAGCCGTCGAGGCCATCGCGATCCAGCCGAAAAGCGGCAAGATCACGCTGCTGACGCGCAAGCTGTTCAACGTGCTGCTCGCCGTTGCGCAGCAGGCGGATGAGTCTGGCGATACGTATCGTGCGCTGCTGTCGGATATCGTCGCCAATTCCGCATTCGATTCGAACGATACAGCGCTCGTGAAAGAGCATCTGCGGCGGATGGTGTCCGTGCAGGTCGAGTGGAGCACGGGCACGTCGAGCCAGAAGCCGGGCCGCAAGTGGGGTATCTCGACGCTGATTGCGGACGCCGAAATTCTTGAAGATCCGGCTACGCGACGTGTCTGGGTCGAGTTCTCGTTTGCGCCGAAGATCAAGAAAAAGCTGCTCGATCCGGTCCAGTATGCGCGCCTGAGCTTGCAATTCCAGAGCCAGTTGCGCAGCAGCGCGGGTCTTGCGCTCTATGAGATCTGCGTTCGCTATCTGACCAACCCCAGCCACCTGACCATGCGCGAGTCTTGGGAATGGTGGCGCCCTATTCTGTCGGGTACGCCGGATACGGAAGCCGGCGACGAGGCGAAGCGCGAATACAAATACTTCAAACGCGATTATCTTCGGCCGGCCATTGCGGAAGTCAACGCGGTTACCAACATCTTCGTCGAGCTGATTGAGCATCGGGAAGGCCGCCGGGTTGCGGAAATCCAGTTTCGTGTGACGGAGCGCAAGCAGCCCATGCTCGCGCTCGACGAGCATCCGAACGTGTTCGACAGCACGCTGGTCGACCGGATGGTCAAGATCGGAATTCCGCTCAAGGAAGCGCAGTCGCTGTATGCGGATAGCGAGGAGAACCGCATTCGCGCGGCGCTGCAACTCACGGAACAGCGCATGCGCAGCACGTCGCTGCCGCCGGTGCGCAGTGCGCCGGCGCTGTTCAAGGATGCGTTGAAGAAAGGCTATGCGCCGCCGGTTGACGCGCTGCCTTCGGGCGGCGCCCGGGCCGGTGCGGCGGGTCCGGCCGACGACCTGAAGGCGCGCTTGCTCGACGAGTACGCCGCATACCGGCGCAAGGAGGCGCGCGCGTTGTACGACGAACAGGGCGACTCCGAGCGCGACCTCGCGCGCCGTTCATTCGAGGAAGACGAATTGCCGGGGCTGGGTCAGCATTTGCGCGACGACTGGCGTCGCCGCGGTCTGGACTCGAAGCTGGTAGAAACGGCTTTTTTTGACTGGCTCGCGCGCAAGACCTGGGGTGAGCCGACCGATGGCGATCTGCTCGCTTTCACCTTGAGCCAGCCGCGCGCGGCCTGATCGCGGGTAGCGGCACGGCGTCGGCTGCATGCAGGCAATACCGGCATCGGGGATCCAGACGCACCCCTTTCCCCGTCACTTTTGCAGCAACATCTTTTCGAGCTGCTCGAGGATGTCGTCGCGTCGCGCCTTACTCAGGCCTTTTAGCCGCAATTCGAGCCGGTCATCTCCATACGACTTGAGGTCGCCGACAGGCACGCCGTCGAAGCGAATTTCGAGGCGTTGGGCGTAACGTTGGCGCCCGGACGGCTTGGCGCTTTCTTGCGGCGCAGCGCGCCCTTTCACGATATCCGCGACCTGGCGGGTGCTCAGATCGTCGGCGAGGATCCGGGCGATCAGGCGCAGCGTTGCATCCGAGCCGCGCGCACTGTGATAGCGGCAGACCTGATAGGCCATGTTCGATCCGAAACGGTCGGTGCGTGCCACCATTTCCTGCATGACGACTTCCGGCAGCTTCGCAATGGACAGCGCGACGGCGACAGTGGATTCGTCGAGACCCAGGTGTTCGGCAAGCTCTTTCTGGCTTTGAAAGTGCTTTTCGTCGAGAAATCGCTTCCAGACAATGGCATTGTCGAACACCGTTTGCGAGTCTCGCTGGACGTTGAGGTCGTAGCCGAGCTTGTAGCTTTCGATGCCAATTTGCACGTCGACGACGATCGCCTTCACCGTCTCGTTGCTCGCCTCCTTGAGCGCGCGCACCCGGCGTCCGCCATCGCTGACGAAATAGGCCCCCGGATGGTCGTAGTCGGGGATGACATGAATGGCTTGCTGCTGCCCCTGCTTGGCGAGGTTGACGGCCAGTTCGGCGATTGACGACTTGAGATAAAAATGGCGCGGGTTGAACGGGCTGCTTTTGATCGCCTTCAAAGGGAGTTCGATGATCTGCCCGGGACGGTAGCCCTGAGCGATTCGCCACGCGCGGTATTGCTGCGATTCATTGGCTTCGTCGATGGCTTCGGGTTCGGCGGATGTCGAGGGTGTCGGCGCGGCGGGGTCGTCCGCACTCGGGGTATGGCGGACAAGTCCGTCGATTGCGTTCAACCGGTCGAGAGCGGTTCGCTTTTCGCTGCTGGTCGTATCCGGACGCGCCTGGAAGCCTTTGGCAAATTGGGAGGGTTTCATTCAGGGTCCTTTATGCGCATAAATTTACGGGAGCAGAGCGGCGATCTCGTCTGCACAGGCGCGTACTTCTGCAGCGGCGAGCTTCGCGCCGCGGTCGTTCATCTGCAATACGGTCTGTCCGAGTGCCATTGCCTGCTTGTAGGCCTCGCGGGTCGGAATCTGCGTTTTCAGTAAGGGGAAGCCCAACTCCTCCAGCGCACGCTTGAGCTCGCGCGTCAGCATTCGCTTTTCCTCCGTCTTGTTGAGCAGGAAAACGGCTCGCAGATCTTCATTCATGACCTGGGCTTGCTGGACGAGCTTGACGAGACCGACGCTCGACCAGTAGTCGGCGGGTGACGATGAGGTGGGAATGATCGCGACGGTCGCAGCGAGCAAGACGACACCGGAGACTTTTTCTGTAATAGAGGGGGGGCAGTCGACCACGATGATGTCGTAGTCCGCCACGAATTTCTTGATTTCGCGATGAATCTGGCCGCCGAACTCGGCGAGGTTAACGACCGCGAATGGAATGCCCGATTCGCTATCGGCCGCCGCGCTGGCCCAATGCACCAGTGTGTTCTGGCCGTCCGCGTCCACGACGAGAACGCGCTTCCCGCGCTCGTGGAACGCGGCACCGAGATGCATCGCGATGGTGCTTTTGCCGACCCCGCCCTTCTGTTGAGTGACCGCGATGATTTCAGCTGCCAAACTTCACCTCCTGATTTTTAAACGCTGAGGGATTTTACCTTGAAGAATTTCCAGTTCAATCTTTTCTGTCCGAATTAGCCATCAGGACAAGTTTGACGCGGCGGTTTATGCGCATAAAGGCGCTACGGCAGTCGCCTCGCGATTCGCTTGAGCCAGCGAAGTGCGGCAAATTGCACACCGATGCCGGCCAGCGCTCGCGCGTACGCGCCCTCCCGGAATACGTGGCGCAGCGTCGGCGCTTGGACGAAGTGTCGAAAGGCGGCGAATAGCGGGATTTGGGTTACGCCGAGCGTACGAGGAACATGGGCCGTACTGCATAGCGGCTGCTTTATGCGCATAAACACGCCGGGTAGACGACGGCACGATGACACACGCTGTGCGTTCTCGCGTGCCACCCTGCTCGCGAACGCTACAATGGCGCCCCTGTTGCGTGGACCTTATCAACGACGTCTTACCGAATGATGATCACGATCTACCACAATCCCCGCTGCTCCAAGTCCCGAAACGCATGCGAACTGGTCTCGGACTTTCAGCGGACCACAAGCGAGCCTGTCGAAATCATCGAATATCTCAAGCACCCGCTCTCCGTGCCGCAACTGGAATCCCTGAACGTCATGTTGGGCTGTGCGGTACGTGACATGCTCCGGGATACCGAGGATGAATACCGCCGATTGGGATTGGCCGACACGTCGCTATCAGCCCATCAGTTGTACGAAGCAATCGCGCGGCATCCGATCCTGCTGCAACGTCCGATCGTCGTGCGTGACGGCAAGGCGGTCATCGGCCGCCCGCCGGAGCGCGTGCAAACCTTGTTTGACGGCGCGTAACCTGCGCGTTGCAAATGCGCCGCAAGCGAGGCCGCGGTGCAATGAAACGCGACTCTTGCGTTCCCGCGCAATGCCATCAGTCTTCCGCGCGCGGTTCGCTCGCGTCGTCGAGGCCACTTGCTTCGCGTGCGGCCGTACGTAGCAGGCTAATGTGATGGCGATAATTCCGGCAGCCGCTGCAGGTGGGCAAATGCACGCCAATCGCGAGCCATTCCCCCGCCGTCAGCGGCCGGTCGAGCGCGTCCGATAGCAGGCGGGTAATGTTCTTACACTTCCCCATGGGCATCCTCCCTCGACAATCCTTTCTCGGTCAGGCAAGTGCGTAGCCGCAGCCTCGCGCGGTAGATCAGCACGCTGCAGTGATTGGCGGTCAACTGGAGTTCGCCGCAAATCTGCTCGATTTCGAAGTCGAGAAATTCGCGCATCATGAACACGCGGCCAATATGTTCGGGCAAGTGGTTCAGACAGAGTTCGAACAGCTCCCAGAACTGCTGTTGACGCAACGCGGTTTCCGGCGTCGGCCAAGGCCGCGGTTTGGCCTCGCCGGACCAGTGACCGTTGTCCTTGAACAATTCGCGGTCGAGCAGCGTTTCCTCGTCGAGTTCGGCATCGAGTGCCGACAGGTTGACGGTGCGCTGTCGCGCACGCAGCGTGTCGATAAGCTTGTGGCGCAGGATGCCGAAAACCCAGGTCTTGTGCTCCGACTGGCCGGCGAAGCGCGCAGCCTGCGTCCAGGCCGCGGCCAGCGCTTCCTGCACCGCGTCCTCGGCCGCGGCCTGGTCGCGCAGTTGCAGCCGCGCAAAGCGCAGCAGATCGTGCCGCAGACGGGCAAGATATACCGGGTCGTCGAAGCCGGCGTGGCCTGGTTGCTTCATGCCGCGCATCCGCGATGGTCTGGCGCCTGAGCCGGAGGAGTGCACCGGCGCAGCGCACGGCGGCCGCGCGGACGATCGGCGAGGTCGGTTGTCATCGTGTTCGAAGAAAGAGGGGAAGCCGTATTGTGGCATTGGACGATTCCTGCGCGTAGTCATGAGTCGCGCCATCTCGCCAAACCTGACACGGATCCGCCAACAAATCGTTGTAGGGCGGTCTCTCTCGTTGCGAACGTGCCGTGAGCGAGCTTCGCAGCACGACGTCCGCGCGTCAGCCTTATCGAGATTGCCACGGATCGGGCGGGCCCGAGCGAATGCCTGAACACAAAGGGAAAACGCCTATTTATCCACAAAGTTATTCAGAAAAACTGTGGATAACTTTTGTGCCCCTCGACTTATCCACATCGCACGTTCGGCAACCGCAAAGCGCCGGGGGCGGCGGTAACGCCTATGATGGACGAGGAGCTTGACCCGCATGCATCGCGCATTTTCGTGAGGACTCGAACCATGGCTTATCCCATCGCCGTCATTGTCGGCAGCCTGCGCCGCGAATCGATCAACCGGCAACTGGCGCACGCACTGATCTCGCTCGCCCCGGCGGATTTCACGTTCGAAAGCGTGGACATCGGCGGCCTGCCGCTCTACAGCCAGGATTACGACGCCGATTTTCCCGAGGTCGCCCGGCGCTTCAAGCAGACCATCGAGGCCGCGCGCGGGCTGCTGTTCGTCACGCCCGAATACAACCGGTCGATTCCCGGCGTGCTGAAGAACGCGCTCGACTGGGGCTCGCGTCCCTGGGGCGCGAACTCATGGGCCGGCAAGCCCGGCGCAGTCGCGGGGACGTCGCCGGGCGCGACCGGGACGGCGCTGTCGCAGCAGCATCTGCGCAATGTCCTTGCTTACCTGGATGTCGCGACGCTCGGCCAGCCGGAGATGTATATCCGCCACAACCCGGCGGCCATCGACGCCAACGGCCAGATTCTCAACGACGACACCCGCAAGTTCCTGCAGACGTTCGTGGATCGCTACGTCGCCTGGGTCCGGCGCCACACCGCCTAGGCACGGCGTGCGGCGCGGCTGCCTCAGCCGGAATGGGGCGCGCCCGCGTGGGCCAGATCCCGCTGGATCTCCTGCAAGAGGCGTTCGAGCAGCGCAATATCGAACGGCTTCGACAGCAGGCGCACGTCCACGTGGCGCGCGCGCTCCAGTTCCTCCGCATAGCCGGTGACGAGAATCACCGGCAGACCCGCCTCATGCGCCTGGAGCGCTTCGGCCAGATCGATGCCGTTCATGCGGCCGGGCATGTGGATGTCCGAAATCACCAGATCGAACGGCAGCGGCTCGCCGCTGCGGGCGCGTTCCGCCCAGGCGTCCTCGAAGAGCCGCAGCGCGGTGTCCGCGTCGAACACGCAGGTGACCCGGTGCCCCATCATTTGCAGCAGCGCTTCGGTGCCGGCCGCCACTTCGTCGTTGTCTTCAACCAGCAGGATGCGCAGCGCGCCCCGCGCGGCCGCGCCGTCCCGGTCAGGCTCGACCGCCTGCCCGGCCTGCGGCGCCGCGGCCGCGCGCGGCAGATAGAGGCGCACCGACGTGCCCGCGCCGAGCACGCTGTCGATGGCCGCGAGTCCGCCCGAGCGCTCGCAGAACGCAAATACCTGCGGCAATCCGAGGCCGGTGCCCATGCCTTTCGGCTTGGTCGTGAATAGCGGTTCGAACGCGCGCGCGAGCACTTCGGGCGGCATGCCCGCGCCGCTATCCTCGAGCACGAGCTGCACGAAATCGCCGGTGAGCGGAAAGCCGTCTTCCGCGCGAAACGCGATGTTGCCCGCATGCACGGTGAAGCGGCCGCCATTGGGCATCGCGTCGCGCGCGTTGACGGCGATGTTGATCAGCGCGAGTTCGAACTCGGCTGCGTCGACGCGCATCGGCCACACGTGCGCGCTGATGTCCGTCACGAGCGACACCTTCGCGCCGAGCGACGCGCGCAGCAGATCGCCGCACGCCGGCAGCCAGCGCTCGAGCACGAGCGTTTCGTTGCGCAGCGGCTGCTTGCGCGCGACGCCGAGCAGTTGCCGGGTCAGCGACTGGCCGCTCTTCAGCGCCCGCTCGATGGCCGACAGCTCGCGGTCGATGCCGGGCGTCTTGCGGCGCCGGACGATCTGCACATTCGCGGAGACGATCATCAGGAGGTTGTTGAAATCGTGCGCGACGCTGCCGACCAGCGTGCCGAGCGCCTCCATCTTGCGCGACTGCCGGTAGGCCGATTCGATCGAACGGCGCATCGATGCTTCCGCCTGCCAGCGGCCCCACGCTTCCTCCTCGGCGCCGAGGCGCCGCAGCGAGAGCCAGATCACGCACCACAGCACGATCGACGGCGTGAACATCGACAGGATGAGCACGCTCAGATGCCGGTACCACGCGGCCCAGATGGCCGACGTGTGGTAGCCGCACGATACGTAGACCGGGTAGCTGCCGACGCGGCGGTACGCGAGAATCACGCTGTCGCCGTCATGGCCGGAACGCATGCGCACGACGCCTGCCCGGCTGCCGGTGGCGAGCGCGGCGGCGAACGGCGTGCGCGGCGAGACCTGATCCGGCGTGCCGGGCTCGCCCGGGTAGCGGGCGAGGATCGCGCCGTCGGAGCGCGCGAGGCTCATCGTCATCGGCGTGCCGTTGCCGCCGAGCAGCTCGCGGTAAAACGCTTCGAAATAGCTCGGGCGCAGCGCCACCGACACGACCCCGGCGAACGCGCCGTCCGGATCGCGCCGCGCGACGCCGGTGTTGAACACCAGTTCGCCGGCGACCTTGCCGAACATGTCCTTCGATACGTGTTCGAGCACCTTGCCGTCGCGAATGCCGACGAAATCGTCGCGCTGCGCGATCGAGACGGCCGGCGCAGGATAGAAGCGGCTGCTCGCGAGCAGCGTGCCGTTGCGGCCGAAGATCGAGACCGACGCGACCTGCGGATAGCCGCCGCCCATCTCGCGCAGCTTCTGGTGGACCGGGCGCTGGCGGGCGCGGATGCCGGCGTCGTCGAGCCCCTGGACGAGATCGACGACCCGCGCATCGAGCGCCTCGTTCATGTCGAACACTTTCAGCGCGTGTTCTTCGGCAACGCGCACCGTGCGGCGGGTGAGGTCGGCGGCGCCGGCTTCACGGCCGCGCAGGTCGGCGATCGCCATCGCCGTCACGTAGATGCAGGGCAGGATGACCGCCGCAATCAGCAGCGCGATCAGCGTCATGCGCCGGACGTGGAAATTCTGTTCGGGGACGACCGGAAACGGCGCGTCCTCCTCGCGGGGGGCGGGGGGGCTGGCGGCGCGCGGTTCGGTCCGTTCGGAATTCATGCTGAATACCGCGAAAAGCGTCCGGGGACGCGGTGTCGTGCAGCAACCATCATACGGGAAGCCGCGCGCACGCAGTGGGCACGGGGCGCAGCGGCATCCGGCAGGCCGCGCGCGCAGCGCGCAGACGGTCAGCGCGAATCAGAGACAAATTGAGAAGCGCAAACGTACACAAAAGCATAAACTGGGCCATTCAATCCGTATGATGATTTGAATATTTCCAAATATCGATTTTCATGAGGCAACTTTACTCTGTTAGCCGTTATTGGCGAGTTGCTTTCTCATCATTTTGCTTCGAAAATCTCGCCATAATTACCCGTTCGTCCGCCACGTCCGGACGTCTTTGTTGCGAGGCCTGCCAGATCACGCACTGCGCGTCCGGAGAGGTTTTGCGCAATCGCCTGCGGCAGGCTGGGGCAAGCCAGATCCGGGCCGCGCTGTCTGATCTACGAGGTAGCTCGAACATGCCGGTCATCGTCCTGCGTGCGCCTGCGCGCATCCTCACTGCATCTTTAGCGTGCGCTTCGTTGCGCAAGCACGCCGCATACCTGTTTGCCGCCGCGCCGGGGGAGCGTCGCGCCAGACGTGTGCGCGGCTCAAGATGCGCGGGCGCGTGCCGTTAACCCGTGCGAGCCCAATCCGTTTCCCGTTCTACGCCATGTCATTGCCCATCGTGATCGCCGACGACTCGCTGCTTGCCCGCAAGGTGCTCACTCGCGCGTTGCCGCCGGACTGGGACGTCGAGATCAGCTATGCATCGAACGGCAGGGAAGCGCTCGCGCTCTACCGTGCCGGTCGTGCAGCCGTGATGTTCCTCGACCTCACGATGCCGGACATGACCGGCTACCAGGTGCTGGAGGCGTTGCAGAGCGAGGACCTGAATTCGTTCGTGGTCGTCGTGTCCGCCGACGTGCAGCCGATGGCGCAGGCGCGCGTGCGCGCGCTCGGCGCGATTGCGTTCGTCGCCAAACCCGTCACCCCCGAGGCGGTATTACCTATCCTCAAGGAGTACGGGTTGTATGTCTGAGCCGGCCCTGAACGAAGACCAGCGCGACGCGCTCCAGGAGGTCGCCAACCTCGCGATGGGTCAGGCCGCGACCCGGCTGTCGCGGCTGCTCGACGCGTTCATCGAGCTGTCGGTGCCGCGCGTGCAGGTGGTGGACGTGAGCGCCGCGGCCGGCGCGCTGCGCGAGATGACCGGCATCCAGGAGTCGGTGAGCGCGGTGCGCCAGAGCTTTCGCTCGGACATCAAGGGCGAGGCGCTGGTGATCTGCCGCAGCGGCAGCATCGAGCAGCTGTGCGCGCTCGTCAACGACCCGTATCACCATTCCGCCTACGAGAAGGTCAGCCAGCAGGAACTGATCTTCGACGTCGCGAACGTCCTGACGGGCGCGTGCGTGTCGTGCATCCTCGAACAGCTCGGCCGCACGCCGGTGTTCTCGCAGCCGGGCCTGCTCGGCGACCAGATGTCGCTCGACGACGTGTTCCAGCCGGGCGTGGCCGCCTGGCGGGCGGCGCTGCTGGTCGAGGTGAACTTCGCGCTCGAGGACCAGAGCTTTCGCGCCCACCTTGTCATGCTGATGGCGGAAGACTCGATCCGCCAGATGAGTCGCGCGCTCGACGCGCTGTTGTCCAGTCTATGAATGTGAACGATGTGACCTCCTCGTCGCTGAGCGACCTCGTTGTCGAGCGTGTCGGCTTCGGTATTTTCGTGCTCGATCGCGACATGACGGTCCTGATGTGGAACCGCTTCATGCAGGATCACAGCGGCCTCGCGGCCGAGCAGGTGGTCGGCCAGTCGATTTTCGCGAGTTTCCCGGAACTGCCGCGCGTGTGGCTCACGCGCAAGCTCGAAAGCGTGTTCCAGCTGGGCAGCTTTGCGTTCAGCTCCTGGGAGCAGCGCCCGTATCTGTTCCGCTTCGACCACGACCGGCCGATTACCGGCGGCGTCGACTACATGCAGCAGGACTGCACGTTCATGCCGCTGATGCGCGGACGCGACGTCGTCGCGGTATGCGTGACGATCTCCGACGTCACGCACGTGAGCATCATGCAGCGCGAGCGCGAGGAGGCGGTCGCGAAGCTCCAGGAATATGCGGATCGCGACGGCCTGACCGGCATCGCGAACCGGCGCTTTTTCGAAGCGCGGCTGCGCGACGAGTACACGCGCTGGCAGCGCTACGGCGGCGAGATGTCGGTGCTGCTGTTCGATCTGGACCACTTCAAGAAGATCAACGACCAGTTCGGCCACGTGGTCGGCGACACGGTGCTGCGCGAGATGGCGCAGCGCGTCGCGCAGGTCGTGCGGCTGCAGGACACGTTCGGCCGCTTCGGCGGCGAGGAATTCGCGCTGCTGCTGCCGTGCACGCCGCTCGACGACGCAATGCTCGTCGCCGAGAAGATCCGCCGCACGATCGGCGACGTGCCGGTCGAGGTGCAGGGCGCGCGCGTGCCGGTGACGGCGAGCGTCGGCGGTGCGGCGGCGCGCGCCGGCGTGTCGAGCTACGAGGTACTGATCAACGAAGCCGACGCGGCGCTGTACGTCGCGAAGCGCCAGGGCCGCAACCGCTCGGTCGCGTTCGTCTGAGCCGGCCGGCGCGGCGTGCGGAGGCGGCCGCATGCCGCGCGATCACGGCGCGAACGGCGCCGATCGCGCCCCAAACAGCGGGTGTCTCCAAAGATTGTTATACTTTTGCCCGTTTCCGGCCTCCCGGCCGGGAGGTAGGCGCGTCCCGCGGTCCACGCGGCAAGCGGATCCCGCGAGTCCGGTGATTTGCGCGGCAGGCGGAGCGCGGCTCCCGCGGCGCGCACGCATGTGCGCGCGGCCTGTCCTGCGGGCGCACGACTTCTTGACCGCCTCCTGAAGCCTCTCAGCGGAGATCGTCTTGGCTGTTTCCAATCTTGTCGTGGACGATACAGAAACCGATGCCGCTGCCGCCACATCGGGCAGCTCGTTTTATCTCGCGATGCGCATTCTGCCCGCGGCGCAGCGCGAGGCAATGTATCAGGTCTACGCTTTTTGCCGCGCCGTCGACGACATCGCCGACAGCGACCTGCCGCGCGCCGAGCGCGCCGCGGGGCTCGAGCGCTGGCGCGCCGACATCGACGCCTGCTATGCCGGCGCGCCGCGCGCGTCGCTGCGCGCGCTGGCGCGCCAGATCGAGGCATTCGATCTGCGGCGCGAAGACTTTCACGCGATGATCGACGGGATGGCGATGGACGCCGCCGCCGACATCTGCGCGCCCGACGAAGACACGCTCGACCTGTATTGCGACCGCGTGGCGAGCGCGGCGGGCCGCCTGTCGGTGAGGATATTCGGGATGCAGGAGGAGCCGGGCCGGCAACTCGCGCATCACCTGGGCCGCGCGCTGCAACTGACCAACATCTTGCGCGACATCGACGAGGACGCTGGCATCCGCCGGTGCTACCTGCCGCGCGAGCTGCTCGCGCTCGAAGGCATCGCAACCGCGAGCCCGGCCGCGATCGTCGACGACCCGTCGCTGCCGCGCGTGTGCGCGAAGCTGGTGGCGCGCGCGCGGCAGCATTTCGCGCAGGCCGACGCGATCATGGACCAGGCGCCGCGCCGCCAGGTGCGCGCGCCGCGCATCATGTCCGGCGTGTACCGCTGCCTGCTGGACCGTACCGTCGAGCGCGGTTTCGACCTGCCGCGCACGAAGGTCGGCAAGCCGCGCGCGCGGCTGTTGTGGATCGTCGCGCGCTACGCGCTGTTTTGATGCGCAGGCGCGTCCATGTGACCGGCGCGCGCGTTGCAGGCTTCGCGGGCGTGGCTGCCGCGGCGCAACTGCGGCGCGGCGGACGGAGCGGCGGACGGAGCGTGCCGCACGAGCCGGCCGCGCAAGCCGGCCGCGCACGCCGGCATGCGATGCCGCGCCCGGTACGATCTCTCACCCGGCACGCGCACTATCGGCAACCCGCCGGTGCTGCCCGGCCGCCCTGCGACGCGCAGCGGACTGCGTGCACGCGACCGGACGGCCACCGGCTAGCCCGCGCCGCCGCTCGAAGGAGCGATCCGCTCCGGCCATCAAGCCGCGGATCGGCTGCTGAACGAACCGATGGAATGCAGATGAACGACCTGACTCTCTCCGAGCCGCTGGGCGAAGCCCGCCCGGCCACGCCCGACACCGGCACCGCGCCGGCCGATCGCGCTGCCGCATCGGCCGGCGGCCCGCCGCCGGGCCCGGGCGCGCTCGACGACGCGATCGCGCGCGCCAACGACGCGCTGCTCGCCGCCCAGCGCCCCGACGGCCACTGGGTCTTCGAGCTCGAAGCCGATGCGACGATTCCGGCCGAATACGTGCTGCTCGTCCACTACCTCGGCGAAACGCCGAACGTCGAACTCGAACAGAAGATTGCCCGCTACCTGCGGCGCATCCAGCTTCCCGACGGCGGCTGGCCGCTCTTCACGGACGGCGCGCTCGACGTGAGCGCGAGCGTGAAGGCTTACTTCGCGCTGAAGATGATCGGCGACCCGGAAGACGCCGACCATATGCGCCGCGCCCGCGAAGCGATTCTCGCGCACGGCGGCGCCGAGGCGTCGAACGTTTTCACGCGGATCCTGCTCGCGCTGTTCGGCGTCGTGTCGTGGTACGCGGTGCCGATGATGCCGGTCGAGATCATGCTGCTGCCGCAGTGGTTTCCGTTTCACTTGTCGAAGGTGTCGTACTGGGCGCGCACGGTGATCGTGCCGCTGCTCGTGCTGAACGCGCGTCGTCCGGTGGCGCGCAACCCGCGCGGCGTGCGCATCGACGAGCTGTTCCGCGGCGCGTCGGTCACCACCGGCCTGCTGCCGCGCGCGCCGCATCAGAACAAAGGCTGGTTTGCGTTTTTCCGCGGTGTCGATCACGTGCTGCGGCTGGTCGACGGCCTGTTTCCGACGCACACGCGCGAGCGCGCGATTCGCGCAGCCCAGGCGTTCGTCGACGAGCGGCTGAACGGCGAGGACGGTCTCGGCGCGATTTTCCCGGCAATGGCCAACTCGGTGATGATGTACGACGTGCTCGGCTACCCGCCCGAGCATCCGAACCGGGCGATCGCGCGCCAGTCGCTCGACAGGCTGCTCGTGATCCACGATGACGAAGCCTATTGCCAGCCGTGCCTGTCGCCGGTATGGGATACGTCGCTTGCCGCGCATGCGCTGCTCGAAACCGGCGAGCCGGCCGCCGAACGCGCCGCCGAACGCGGTCTGCAATGGCTGCGGCCGCTGCAGGTGCTGGACGTGCGCGGCGACTGGATCTCGCGCCGCCCGAACGTGCGGCCCGGCGGTTGGGCGTTCCAGTATGCGAACCCGCATTACCCGGACGTCGACGACACCGCCGTGGTGGTGATGGCGATGCACCGCTCGGCGGCGCTCACGCACTCGGACGTCGATCGCGACGCGATCGCGCGCGCGCGCGAGTGGATCGTCGGCATGCAGAGCAGCGACGGCGGCTGGGGCGCGTTCGAGCCGGAGAACACGCAGTACTACCTGAACAACATCCCGTTCTCGGATCACGGCGCGCTGCTCGATCCGCCGACCGCCGACGTGTCGGGCCGCTGCCTGTCGATGCTCGCGCAGCTCGGCGAATTGCCCGCGAACAGCGAACCGGCGCGCCGCGCGTACGACTATCTGCTCAACGAGCAGGAGACGGACGGCAGCTGGTACGGTCGCTGGGGGATGAACTACGTGTACGGCACGTGGTCCGCGCTGTGCGCGCTGAACGCCGTGGGCATGCCGCACGACGATCCGCGCATGAAGCGCGCCGCGCAATGGCTCGTCTCGATCCAGAACGCCGACGGCGGCTGGGGCGAGGACGGCACGAGCTACAAGCTCGACTATCGCGGCTACGAGGCGGCGCCGAGCACGTCGTCGCAGACGGCATGGGGGGTGCTCGGGCTGATGGCGGCGGGCTGCGTCGACCACCCGGCGGTGGCGCGCGGGATCGACTATCTGCTGCGCGAGCAACGCGCGCACGGCTTGTGGGACGAAACGCGCTTCACGGCGACCGGCTTCCCGCGCGTGTTTTATCTGCGCTACCACGGCTATCGCAAGTTCTTCCCGCTGTGGGCGCTGGCGCGCTATCGGCAGCTTCGGCGCGACGGCGGCACGCGCGTCGCGGTGGGGATGTGACGGCGGCCGCTCACGTCGCATCCGGCGCCCGCGGGCCGCTGATCGCGGTCGCCGGGATGGCCTTCGAGGCGCGCATCGCGCGGGGCGACGGCGTCGAAACGGTGTACGCGGCGCGCCCCGATCTGCTCGAACGCGCGTTGAGCGCCGCAGTGGCGCGCGGCTGTTCGGGGATCGTCAGCTTCGGGACGGCGGGCGGCCTCGCACCGGATCTCGCCCCCGGCGCGCTGATCGTCGCCGACGCGGTAACGGGCCCGCTCGGGCGCTTCGCCACCGACTATCTCTGGTCCGAGCGCCTCGCCGCCGCGCTCGCGGCGACGCCGCTCGGCGCGCGGCTGCGGCGCGGTCTCGTCGCCAGCGTGAGCGCGCCGCTGACGGGCGCATCCGACAAGGCGCTGCTGCACCGGTCGAGCGGTGCGCTCGCGGTCGACATGGAATCGTCGATGGCCGGCGCGATCGCCGCGGCGCATGGCCTGCCGTTTGCGGTGTGCCGGGCGGTCGTCGATCCGGCCTGGCGCTCGCTGCCGCCCGCCGCGACCGCCGGCCTGCGCGACGACGGCAGCACGGCGCTCGTGCCGATCCTGTGTGAACTGCTGAAGCGGCCTTCCCAGCTCGGCGCACTGCTGCAGATTGCCACCGACGCGCGCGCCGCCCGTGCGACGCTCGTTCAGGCGCGGCATGCCCTGGGTGCGGCCGGTGCATGGGGCGCGTGGTGACGAAGACCGGTGCGCGGCGAGATCGCTTGATATTGCGGGCCACCCCGCCCGAGTGAGCCGCGCGCGTTCTCGCGCCGGGGCTTGCGTGCTCGCCGCCGCGGAACGCCGCCTAGTGCGGCGCCGCGTCCTTGCCGTCGGGCGCCGCGCCTGACGCCGGCGTTGCCGGCGCCGGCGCCGCGGATGCGCCCGGATCGCTGTAATCGGGTAGCGCGGCCGGTGTGGCCGACCCGCCGGGGTCCGAATAATCCGGCAATGCATCCGGCGCCTTGCCCGATGGCGCGGACGCAGGGGCAGGCGTCGCGCCGGGGTCGCCGTAGTCGGGCAACGGTGCGGGCTTCGCCTGACCGTTTCTGAGCATCGACTGACGCTGCTGCGTGTACGCGTCGCGCACGAACGAATACTTGTCGAGCGCCGCTGCTTCGAGCAGGTTCGACGCGCCGAGCAGGTCGGCACGCGCGCTGACGAACTGGGCGATCCACATCGGATTGCGTACCGCCGGCTCCAGGTAGGTCATCACGTTGAAGCGGAAGTCGACGCCGAAGCCGATGCTGTCGCGAAACGAGCTCGGCCCGAACAGCGGCAGCACGAGATACGGCCCTGCCGGAATCCCGTAGTGCCCGAGCGTGAGCCCGAAGTCCTGATGATGCTTCGGCAGCCCCGCCGGCGTCGCCCAGTCCATCAGGCCGCCGAGGCCGAACGTCGAGTTCATCGCGAAGCGCATCACGTCCTCGGTCGCATCCGTGACCTTCAGCTGCAGCAGGTCGTTGGCCGCGTTGCTGAGGTCGCCGAGGTTCGAGAAGAAATTGCTGATCGCCTGCCGCACCGGCTGCGGCGTCACTTTCTGATAGCCCTTTGCGACCGGCTGCGCGACCGTGCGGTCGAGCGTGTCGTTGAACTTGAAAATCGCGCGGTTCATCGGCTCGAGCGGATCGCCGGGCGTGCGGTTGGGTCCGGTCGCGCAGCCGCTCGTCGCGCCGGCGGCGAGCAGGGTGAGCGCGAGCGTTCGCGTCTTCATGGACGGCTTCCTTGCCTTGATTTATGTGTACGGTGCGCACGCGGCCTGCCCATCAGCACCGGCTGGAACACCACCGCCCCGATCAGCGTGCAGAACAGCGACAGCGCGAGCAGCCGCCCCATGCTCGACGTGCCGGGATGATGCGACAGCCACAGGCTGCCGAACGCGGTGGCCGTGGTGGCCGCGCTGAACATGACCGCATGCGTGAGGCTCGACTGCAGCAGGCCGGTTTGCCCGTTGCGCCAGGCCATCACGAAGTAGATCTTGAAGGCGACGCCGACGCCGAGCATCAGCGGCAGCGCGATGATGTTGGCGAAATTCAGCGGCATGCCGAACACCACGCACAGTTCGAGCGTCACCACTGCGGACACCAGCAGCGGGATCAGCGTGCGCAGCACGTCGCCGATGCGGCGCAGCGCGATCCACAGCAGGATCGTGATCGTCAGCAGCGCCCAGCCGGCGGCCTGCAGGAACGCCTTGATGATGACGTCGGCCGAATGCAGGACCGAGATCGTTCCGCCGATCGCGCCGGGTTCGGCCGCCTTCACCGCGCGTGCGAAGCGCTGCAGCATCGCGTCGTCGCCCGGGTCGGCGCCGGCGGCGACTTTCGGCGCGATGTCGACGAGCGCCGCGCCGTCCGGCGCGATCCAGTCGCGCGTGATCTGCGGCGGCACGTCCGCGCGGGTGATGGGCTCCGGCTGCAGCAGCAGCGCAAGCTGATGCAGCGCGATCCTGAGCGTGCCCGCCATCGCGGTCTCGGCGCGGTCGCGCGTGGCGGGGTCGACGGCGGCAAGGCGCTGCAGCGTGGCCGCGAGCCGCAGCGCCTCGGCCGCGCCCGGCCCCGGATGATCCCCGGCCGCGAGCGTCAGCTGGTTGGCCGCGCGTTTGAGCGCGGCGACCCGCAGCGCGTCGCTGACGGGCGGCGCCGGCGGCGCGGTGAGCGCCGGCAGCAGTTGCTGCGCCGCGCTGTTCACGAGCACGAGCTTCTCCGGCTGGTTGCCCGGAATGAAGCTGCTCAGCGTCGTCACGCGGCCGACTTCGGGAAGCGTGCGCACGTGCGCGGCGATCCGGTCCGCCGCTGCGAGCGACGGCGCGAGCACCTGCACGTTGTTGACCGCCGCCTCGGGCGAGTTCTTCAGCGACAGCAGCGTCGCCATCGATTCGGTATGCGGATCTTTCAGATGCAGCGGATTGAAGTCGAAGCGCAGATGCGTGAGCAGCGGCAGCGCGCCGATCACGACGACGAGCGTGCCGATCAGCACTGGCTTGCGGTGGCGGTCGAGAAAATCGTCGACGGGCGCGAGTTGCCGGAAGCCGGGGCTCGCGGCTTCGCCCGGCGGGTTGAACACCTTCAGCAGCGCCGGCAGCAGCGTCATGCTCGTGAAGTACGCGACGAACATGCCGACGCCGGCGATCTGCCCGAGTTCGGCGACACCCCGATAGGCGGTCGGCAGGAACGAGAAGAACGCCTCGGCGACCGCGACGGCGGCCAGCGTGAGCGGCACGCCGATCGTATGCGCGGTATTGACGAGCGCGGCGGACAGACGGTCGTCGCGGAAGCGCTCCTCGCGGTACTTCACGCCGAACTGCACGCCGAAGTCGATGCCGAGCCCGACGAACAGCACCATGAAGGCGACCGAGATCATGTTCAGCGCGCCGACCATCATCAGCCCGAGCGCGGCGGTAATCGCGAGGCCGACGAACACCGTGATCAGCACCGCGGCGATCATGCGCGCGGAGCGCAGCGCGAGCCACAGGATGACCAGCACGACCGCGAGCGTGATCGCGCCGTTCAGCGCCGCGCCGTCCTCGACCGACGCGAATTCCTCGTCGGCGAGGGGCTGCTGGCCGGTGAGCCGCACCGTTGCGCCGTAGCGCGTGTCCAGATGCAGCGCCGCGGCGGTCGCGCGGATCGCGGCGGACGCGCGCACGCCCGGTTCGAGCGCGCCGTAATCGACGACCGGCTGCACCGTGATGAACGCGCGCGCCGGCCGGGCGGCTGCGTCCTTGTCGACCAGCGCGCGCCACGAGAACGCGGCCGGCTGATGCGCGAGCACGCGGTCGAGCACGTCGGCGCTCGTCGCGAGCAGATGGCTCATGTCGGCGAGCTTCACCTGGCCGAGCTGCAGCGGCAGCAGCAGGCTCGTCGTCAACACGCCGGCGAGACCGCTCAGGCTCGGATCTTTCGCGAGCGCGTTGACGAGCGGCCGCGCCTGCACGAGCTTTCCGGTGGTGGATTCGACCTGATCGAGCGGCAGGAACAGCAGCCCGTTGTGTTCGAAGAACGCGCCGCCTTCCGGCTCGGAGACCGATACGACGTTTTGGGGCTGGGTCTTCAGCGCATCGGCGAGCGTGTTCGCGGCGGCGTCGGCGAACTCGGGCGCGCGGGCCTCGACCACCACCAGCATGGTCTGGTCGCGCAGCGGGAACGCCTTGTCGATCGCCTGGCCGAGCGCCGCCCATTGGCGGTCGTTTTCGACGAGCGTGCTGATGTCGGTATTGATCTGGAAGTGGTGGGCGACGTAGAGGCCGCTCAGCACCGCCAGGACGAGCGACCCCGCGATGACCTGCAGCGGATGCCGGACTGCGGTGGCGACGAGGCGGACGATGGATGACTTCAGCATGTAGGGAGAGGGAGCCCTGTCACGAATGACTCGTTCTGGATAAGCGCACCAGTATACCGAGGTGGACTGCGCCGGCTCCGTTTGCGTCGCGAGAGCGCGGGGCCAAAATCGGTATACTGGCCTTGAGCGTGGCCCGGCGGGCCATCCGGTATCACTTTCCAGTCCTTGAACTTATGAAACGCTATCTGTTTGCGGTGCTGGCGGCGGCGGTTGTCTCCACGTCCGCGCTAGCACAGGCTGTTCCCGATTCGATCGTCAAAAGCGCTGTCGAAGGCACGGTGCAGGCCATGAAAGCCAACCCGCAAGCGCGCAGCGGCGACATGGGCAAGATCACCCAGGTTGTCGAAACGCACTTCCTGCCGGCCACGGATTTCCGGCGCACGACGCGCATCGCGGTCGGCAAGGCCTGGACCACCGCGACGCCCGAGCAGCAAAAGCAGCTGTATGCGCAGTTCCAGACCCTGCTGGTGCGCACCTATGCGGAATCGCTGTCGCAGCTGCGCGACCAGGCCGTGACGTTCCGCTTCGCGCCGTCGAACACGCCCGCCGGCGCGAAGGACACGGTCGTGCAGTCGCACGTGCTCAGCAACGGCGGCGACGACGCAATCGACTACCGGCTCGCGAAAACCGACGCGGGCTGGAAGATCTACGACATCAACATGATGGGCGCCTGGCTGATCCAGGTCTATCAGCAGCAGTTTGCCGAGCAGCTCGCGAAGGGCGGCGTAGCCGGCCTGATCCAGTTCCTGACCCGGCACAACGCGCTCAGCGCGGGATAGCACCGGACACATCGGGGCCGCATGGCCCCGGCACGCCAGCAAAAAAGCGCGACGCCTGACCGCCGTCGCGCTTTTTTATTTGCCGGGCGGCGCACTGCTGCGTGCAAATGCGCCGGCCGCTTTCGCCGTCAGTGCGCCGCGGCCGTTTCGGCCTTTGCGCCCTTGCCGGTGCGCTGGATTTCCTCCAGCTTGATTTCGACGTGACGCGAGAACACATACTCGGCGGGGCGCTGCCGGTCGAGCGGGATGTCCTGGGCGAACGCGCCGGTCGTTTTCGGTCCGCGCAGGCTCACTTTCATCGCCTTCAGCGGATGGGCAACGGTATCCATCACCGCGGTTGCCTCGAAGCCGCAATGCACCATGCAGTCCGCGCACTTTTCATAGTTGCCGGTGCCGTAGCGTTCCCATTCGGTCGTCTCCATCAGCTCGCGGAACGTTTTCACGTAGCCTTCGCCGACGAGGTAGCAGGGCTTTTGCCAGCCGAACACCGTGCGCGCCGGGTTGCCCCACGGCGTGCACGCGTACGTCTGGTTGCCCGCGAGGAAGTCGAGGAACAGGCCCGACTGGCTGAACGACCAGTTCTTGCCGTTGTTGCCGCGCTTGAAGATTTCGCGGAACAGCTGCTTGGTCTTGTCGCGGTTCAGGAAGTGCTGCTGGTCCGGCGCGCGTTCGTACGCATAGCCGGGCGACACGGTGATGCCGTCGACGCCCATCTCCTTCACCGAGTCGAAGAACTGCGCGACGCGCTCCGGCACCGCGTCGTTGAACAGCGTGCAGTTGATGTTCACGCGAAAGCCGCGCCGCTTCGCCTCGCGGATCGCGGCGACGGCCTTCTCGTAGACGCCGTCCTGCGACACCGAGTGATCGTGCATGTCCTTGTCGCCGTCCAGATGGACGGACCAGACGAAGTACGGATTCGGCTGGTAGTCGTCCATCTTCTTTTCCATCAGCAGCGCGTTCGTGCACAGATAGACGAACTTCTTGCGTGCGATGATGCCCTTGACGATCTGCGGCATTTCCTTGTGCAGCAGCGGTTCGCCGCCGGCGATCGACACCACCGGCGCACCGCATTCGTCGACTGCTTCGAGACATTCCTGCAGCGACAGACGCTGGTTCAGGATCGGATCCGGATAGTCGATCTTGCCGCAGCCGTTGCAGGCGAGGTTGCAGCGAAACAGCGGCTCGAGCATCAGCGCGAGCGGATAGCGCTTGTTGCGCGCAAGGTGCTGACGCATGATGTACGCGCCAACCCGGACTTTCTGGAGCATCGGAATAGACAAGGCGTCCTCCTTAAACTTCGCGAGCGGCGAGCGGCTGCGTCAGCTTTGACGGCAGCTTGAACTCGACCTTTTCTTCCTGACCCGCCATCGTCGCGACGTCGACGGGTCCCAATGCGCGCAGCGCATTGATCACGTGTTCCACCATTTCTTCCGGCGCCGACGCGCCGGCCGTGATGCCGACGGTCTGCGCGTTCGCAAACCATTCCGGCTTCACTTCCGAACCGTCCGCGACGAGGTAGCTCGGCACGCCCGACTCGCTGCCGATCTCGCGCAGCCGGTTCGAATTCGAGCTGTTCGTCGCGCCGACCACGAGCAGCACGTCGACCTGCGCGCCCAGCTCGCGCACCGCCGCCTGGCGGTTTTGCGTGGCGTAGCAGATGTCGCGCGTGTCCGGGCCCACGATGTTCGTGAAGCGCCGCTGCAGCGCGTCGATGATGGCGCGCGTGTCGTCCACCGACAGCGTGGTCTGCGTCACGTAAGCGAGCGGCGCATCGGCCGGCAGATCGAGCCCGGCGACTTCGGCTTCGCTCTGCACGAGCAGCACCTGGCCGGGAATCTGGCCGATCGTGCCTTCCACCTCCGGATGCCCGGCGTGGCCGATCAGGATCAGCGTGCGCCCGGCGGCGACGTACTGGCGGCCCTGCACGTGCACTTTCGTGACGAGCGGGCAGGTGGCGTCGAGCACGTCGAGGCCGCGCTGCGCGGCATCGCGCTCGACGCTTTGCGCGACGCCGTGCGCGCTGAAAATCGCGACCGCGCCTTCGGGCACCTCGTCGAGTTCTTCGACGAAGCGCGCCCCCTTGCGGCGCAGGTTGTCCACCACATGCCGGTTATGGACGATTTCATGGCGCACGTACACCGGTGCGCCGTGTTGCTGCAACGCGCGATCGACGATTTCGATGGCGCGGACCACCCCCGCACAAAAGCCGCGGGGCTGAGCAAGAATGACTCGCATAGGCTGCCGAACTCCGACTGACGCAGGTTTCGAGGAAGTCGGTGAAAACGACTTTATCGCCGCGACCGTGATATTAATTGATGTCTTAAATCCGACGTAAAAGCCGGCAGACGAAAACCAGACGCGCATTCTAACGCTATCGGCCGGGCTTTGCTCTGGCAAAGCCCGCGCCGATACGGCCCTTGCGCGTATCCCGCAATAATGGCGCGCTGCAGTGCATCGACGGAGCCCTTAAAATAAAGGACCTTGCGGTTTGTGCTTACAAACGCATTACTGAATGTCGAGGCTTGCCGCATGGAAGCGGATCATCACGAAAACTTTCCGGTTGCCCGCGCCCTGCTGCCGAAGGCGTTGCGCGAGCCGATCGGTACGATTTACCAGGTGTCCCGCACGGCTGCCGAGATCGTCGAGGACACGCGCCTCGACGTCGCCGCGCGGCGCGCCCGTCTCGCGGATTTTCGCGCCGGACTCGACGCGGTGGCAAGCGGCCAGCAGGCGCCGGTGGACCCGTTGCTGTTCGGCAAGCTCGCGGGCGTCGTGGCGGCTCACGGGTTGCCGCTTGCGCCCTTTTACGACCTCGTCGCGGCGCTCGGGCAGGATCTCGACGCCCCCCGCTACGCGGACCGCGCCGCGCTGCTCGACTATTGCCGCCGTGCCGCGCACCCGGTCGGACAGCTGATGCTGCATCTGTACGGCGCGGCGTCGCCGGCGAATCTGGCCGACTCCGACGCGATCTGTACCGCGCTGCATCTGATCAATTTCTGGCAGGACATCGCGGTCGACTGGAAAGACGGGCGTCTCTACCTGCCGCTTGCCGACCTGCAGCGTCACGGCGTCACCGAGGCGCAGCTGGCAAGCGGGCACGTCGACGACGCGTGGCGCGCGCTGATGGCCGAGGAGGTCGCCTACGCGCGCACGCTGCTGCTGTGCGGCGCGCCGCTCGCGCGGCGTCTGCGCGGGCGCGCGGGCCTTGTGCTGTGCGGCATCGTGCAGGGCGGCCTGCGCATTCTCGAACGCATCGAGAAAGCCGGCTACGACGTGTTTCGCCGCCGCCCGGCGCTCGACGGCTTCGACTGGTGCCTCGTCGCGATACGCGCCGGGACCATGTGGCTGGCAGGGCGCGTCGGTCTGAATGTCGCATCGTGCGAGGGCCATTTCTGATGCTGCCGTTTCTGTTTGTTCTGTCCTGTGTGTCGTTGCTGATCTGGTTCGTGCTGCTGTTCCTGCGCGGCGGTTTCTGGCGCGCCCGGCCGGCGGCGCCGCTCGCGCGGGCGGCGCGCGACGCGTGGCCGGCCGTCGCGGCGGTGGTGCCCGCGCGCAACGAAGCCGATGTGATCGCGCGCGCGGTCGGCTCCCTGCTCGATCAGCGCTATGCGGGGGCGTTCCACGTGATCGTCGTCGACGATCACAGCACCGACGGCACCGCCGACGCCGCCCGCGCTGCCGCGTTGCAGCGCCAATGCCCGGACCGGCTGACGGTGCTCGCCGCGAAGCCGCTGCCGGCCGGCTGGTCGGGCAAGGTGTGGGCGCAGTCGCAGGGAATCGAGGCGGTGCGCTCGCTCGACCTCGCGGCCGACTACCTGCTGCTGACCGATGCGGACATCGGCCATCCGGCCGACGCGCTCGAACAGCTCGTCACCCGGGCGGAAGCGGAGCAGCGCGATCTCGTGTCGCTGATGGTGCGGCTGCGCTGCGACTCGTTCTGGGAAAAGGCGCTGATTCCGGCGTTCGTGTTTTTCTTCGCGAAGCTGTACCCGTTCGCGTGGGTCAACCATCCGCGCAACCGCACCGCGGCCGCGGCGGGCGGCTGCATGCTGGTACGGCGCACGGCGCTGGAAGAGGCCGGCGGGATCGAGTCGATCCGCGGCGAGCTGATCGACGACTGCAGCCTTGCCGCGCGCATCAAGCACCGCGGCACCGGGCATCATCCGATTCGCCTCGACGTCGCGGCGCACAGCATATCGCTGCGCCCCTACGACAGCTGGCGCGACATCTGGAACATGATTGCGCGCACCGCGTTCACGCAGCTGCACTATTCCGCGTGGCAGCTTGCGGGCACGCTCGCGGGCATGGCGATCATCTATCTCGTGCCGCCGCTTGCCGCGCTCGCCTATGGCGCGTCGTGCTGGCCGGCCTGGCTCGCGTGGGCGGCGATGTGCTGCGCGTACGCGCCGATGCTCGGCTACTACCGTCGCTCGCCGCTGTGGGCGCCTCTCCTGCCGCTGGTCGCGCTGTTCTATGTGGGCGCGACGTTCGCGTCCGCATGGCGCTACTGGCGCGGCAAGGGCGGCCAGTGGAAGGCGCGCGTGCAGGCGCCGGCGCAGCCGGATCGCTAGGCGCGCGGCGCCAGGCACCGGCAAGCGGCAAGCGGCAAGCGGCAAAAGCGAAAGGCGGCGCGTGAAGCGCCGCCTTTTTTCATTGCGTGGATTGTGCGAGATTGTGCCTGGTCGTGCGTGGCCGCGTGCTGGATTGCCCACGGCTGCCGCCGTGCCGCCGCGCCGGCGTCAGCGCTGCGTGAGCAGCATGTACATCTGGATGGCCACATCCGGCGACAGCGCGAACGGCACCCAGCCATGGCCGGTATGGCGCAGCAGCAACAGGCGGTCGCCGTTGGACTGCTTTTGCACGGCCATCATCGGATTGCGGGTCGCCGCGAAGCGCCAGCCGGGCGGCACCGACGCCGCGGGCTCCGGTTGCATCGACGCACGCGCGTTCGACAGCTCCTCGATCAGCTGGCCGATCTGCTCGGGGCGCAGCGACACGGTGTTGCCGGCGATCGTCATCGTGATCTCGTTCTGGCTCGGCCGGCCGACCGATAGCGTGAGCGGTCCTGGCGGCGGCGTATGCGCGTGGTCGGTGCGTGCATCGGCGGCTGGCGCTGCGGTGGCGGCTGCATCGGCGTCGGCGACGGCTGCGGCACCGGCTGCGAAGGCATCGGCGTCGGCATCGGCTGCGGCGTCGGCACCGGCTGCGCCAGCGACGGCCGCATAAGCTCCCGGCGTTTCGGCTGCCGGCGCATCCGCGACCGGCGTTTCGACGCGCGCGGCAGCGTGCGCGTCGTTTGCATCGGTTGTGTGGGCCGTGGGACGCGTCGCTTCATCCGCTGCCTGTGCGGGCGGTGCGGCGGCCGGCTGGCGGGATGCGTCTGTCGGCGCGGCAGCGTTCGAGGAGGGCGGCGCGGCGTGCGCGGCGGGGGCCTGCTGGGCCACGACAGCCTGGATGAGCTGTTCGACGCCCGCTTCGAGCGCGCCGAGCTGTTCGTGAAGGTTCATGCGGGGTTCTCGGATAAGGCCAGCGATTTTACCTGCTGCGCGCGCGCAGCGGCCCGCCGCAGCGGCGCCGACGTTGTAACAAAGTGCGTGCGCGTACCGCCCGGCATGGGCCGCCGGCCGCCGGGCCTCAGGGCTACATCAGGCCTTCAGGTAACCCGCCTCGGCGAACCAGGCGAGCGCGTCGGCGAGTCCCTCGCGATACGGCCGCGCGCGATAGCCCAGCTCGCGCCCGGCCTTCGCGGACGTGAAGTACATCTTGTTGCGCGACATCCTGAGACCGTCGATTGTGACGAACGGTTCACGCTTCGTCAGCTTCGCGACCGCCTCGGCGCCGAGCGCGAGCGGGTAGAGCGGCCAGCGCGGCAGCGCGAGCGTCGGCGCCTTGCGGCCGGTGAGCGCGGCGATGTCGGCGAGCATCGTCTGCAGCGGCAGGTTTTCGCCGCCGAGGATGTAGCGCTCGCCGATGCGGCCGCGCTCCAGCGCGAGCAGATGGCCGGCCGCGACGTCGTCGACGTGCACGAGGTTCAGGCCCGTATCGACAAACGCGGGAATCTTGCCGCGCGCAGCCTCGACGATGATGCGCCCGGTCGGCGTCGGCTTGATGTCGCGCGGCCCGATCGGCGTCGACGGATTGACGATCACCGCGGGCAGGCCGTCCTGCGCGATCATCCGCTCGACCGCGCGCTCGGCCAGCACCTTGCTGCGCTTGTAGACGCCGATGGCCTGCGCGGCCGCGAGCGGCGAGGTTTCGTCGGCCGAGGCGCCGGAGCTCGTCACCTTCAGCGTGGCGACGCTGCTGGTGTACACGATGCGCTCGATGCCTTCGCGCAGCGCCGCGCGCATCGTCGCCTCGGCGCCTGCCAGATTCGCGCGCTCGATCTCGCCCGGGTCCGGCGCCCACAGGCGGTAGTCGGCGGCCACGTGCAGCAGATAGCGCACGCCGCGCAGCGCGGCGCGCATCGACGCTTCGTCGCGCATGTCGCCAACGACGATGTCCGCGTCCAGCGTCTCGAGGTTGCCGCGCGGGCTCGTCGCGCGCACCAGCACGCGCACGTCGTAGCCCTGCTGCTGCGCCGCGCGCGCGACCGCCGAGCCGACGAAGCCGGACGCGCCGGTGACGAGGACGCGCCCACGATTCTGATCAGTCATTCTTTCCCATTTCGATCCATGACGGTGGTCGGATTGTACGTGGCGGCCCGCCTGCGCGCGACGCCGCGCGCCATTCGCGCAGGCTCGCGACGGCGCGGCTAGAATGCCGGCTTGAAAGTACGCGAGGAGGCGACAGCATGACAGGTCCGGATCTGGATGCGCGGATCGAAACGTATTACGTGCGCGTGCGCGGCACCGTGCAGGGGGTGGGTTTTCGTCACGCGACGGTGCGCCAGGCGCACGCGCTCGGCCTGCGCGGCTGGGTGGCCAATCTCGACGACGGCTCGGTCGAAGCGGTGCTGCAGGGGCCGGCCAACCAGGTCGACCGGATGCTTTCGTGGCTGCGTCACGGGCCGCCCGCCGCGCGGGTCACCGAGGTGAGCGGCGAGGAGCGTCCCACCGAAAAACGCTACGAGCGCTTCGAGCAGCATTGAACACGGCGGCGCGCCGCGTTACGCCGTGTCGCGCCGTGCCGTGCCGCGGCGGGTCACGCCGCGACGAGCAGGCTCTCCGCAAAGCCCCAGTCGTGCTCGAGCCACTGATGCGTGCAGGCGAAACCCGCATCGCCGGCAATCGCGCCGACTTCCTCGGCGCGATATTTGTGGCTGCTCTCGGTCCAGATCGTTTCGCCTTCGCGCAGCGTCACGGCGAGGTGCGCGTCCCGGACGCGCGCGCTCACCGCGCGCCGCGCGCGCAGATGCATCTCGACGCTGCGGGCGTCGGCGTTAAAGCGCGCGACGTGCTCGAACGCATCGAGCGGGAAGTCGCCGCCCAGTTCGCGGTTGATCCGTGCCAGCAGGTTGCGGTTGAACGCGGCGGTCACGCCGGCCGCGTCGTCATACGCGGCAATGAGGACCGGCACGGGCTTTTCGAGGTCGGTGCCGAGCAGCAGCGCGTCGCCGGGCGCCAGCATCGAGCGGATCGCGCGCAGGAAGCGCGTCGCCGCGAGCCGTGCGAAATTGCCGATCGTGCTGCCGAGAAACAGCACGAGCAGCCGTTCGCCGGGGGCTCGCCGGCGACTGACCTCGGCGAGTCCCGCCAGATAGTCGCGCTCATACCCGACGATCGAAATGCGTTCGATGTCGCCGAGCTCGCGCCGGCACAACTGCAGCGCACTGCGCGAAATTTCAATCGGGCAGTAAGAAGTCGGGCGTTTTTTGCACAGCGCTTCCAGGATGCGCCGTGTCTTGCGGCCGCTGCCGCTGCCCAGCTCTGCGACGGTGACGTCATGCGGCAGCTGCGCGACGATGTCGGCGGCATGCGTGCTCAGCAGCGACTCCTCGGCGCGCGTGACGCCATACTCCGGCAGCACCGTGATGGCTTCGAACAGCGCGGAGCCGACTTCGTCGTACAGGTATTTGGACGGCAATTCCTTCTGCGGCGCATGCAGGAGTCCGGCGCGCACGTCGGCGGCGAATTCCGGTAACGGGTGCTGCAACAGGGCTGGCTGGGTCATGCTGGCTCCAGTACTCGCTGTGCCGGCGCGCGGCGCCGGTGCGTGGATCGGAACGCGCGCGGACCGAAACGGCGCGCGTCGGGCGGAGGCGGACTGCGGGTCCGCGGTGACGATGGGCAAGCCGGGCATCCCGGCCCGGTGAAGCAAGAAACGCGCTTGCGCGGCGGCCTGACGCCGTCGATGCGCGCGCCCGGTGAATGGCGACGCAGACGCTGTGCCAGCATGCCGCGCCTCTATGACAACAGATCGGACAGCAGATCGCGCGCGATGCAGGATCGCACGGTATGCGGTCGCGCGTCATGTTGCGCTGCAGAATGGCGGCGTGCTTTCGGGCGAAGCGCACGGCGTGCTTGCGAGGTGCGAGGTGCGAGGTGCGGGGTGCGGGGTGCGAGGTGCGAGGTGCGAGGTGCGAGGTACGCGGTGCGAGGTGCGCGGTACGGGAAAACGCGCGGGCCCCAGGGGCCGCGGGCCGCGCTAGCAGCGCGCGACGCGTGCGCCCGCGCAGCCGCCGCCCGCGCGTTCAGGAGCCGCGGCGAGCGCCGGCGCCGTCTGCGTGGAGGCCGCTCGGGCCCCCCTGTGCCTCGATGGCCGCGCGCAGCGCGGGCCGCCAGCCGAAGCCGAACAGCAGTTCGGCCAGCACGAACAGCGGGCCGATCAGCAGGCCGATCAGGTCGTCGGCGAACGCGGGTTTGCGATGCTCGTAGGCGATATGCCCGACAAACTGGAATACCCATCCGAGCGCGAACAGGCCGATGCCCGATGCGAGCCACACGGCGGTCGGCTGCGCGGCGAGCCATTGCCCGCCTGCGACGCACAGGGCCGAGAACAGCGCCATCATCAGACCCAGCGGGACGTCGAGCACGAGGTAGTAAAGGGTTGCCGCGACGAACAGCAGCCAGGCCGGCGACACCGTCAGCGCGAGCGGCGCGAATAGCGCGGCGGGGCGACCGAGCAGCACCGCGAGCGCCAGAACGATCATCGGGATGCCGACGAAATGCGTGGCGATGTTGCGCCGGTCGCGGTGATAGGCCGCGTACTGGGTCAATTGCTGGGTCAGCGTTCTCATGGGTGACGCTCCTTGTGCAAAGTCATCATAATCGCGGGCATTGCCGTTCGACACTTTCGGGTAGCCGACAATTCGGTCCCGGCCGCCAGGTGCACGCTCATGACATCGCGTTTGTCCGAGGATCCGGATTTCCCGCATGCCGCGCTCGCGCAAAGCGGCTGGTTCCGCGCCGCGCCGGCTGACCTGCAGGCGCGCCTGATCGAAAGGGGCCGCGTGCAGCGGCTGCAGGCGGGCGAGCGGCTCTTCATGCGGGGCGCGCCCGACGACGGCCTGTACTGCGTGCTCGACGGGCTGATGCGCATCGGCGCCGCAAGCTTTGCCGGCAAGGAGGCGTTGCTGGCGGTCATCGAGCCGGTCAACTGGTTTGGCGAAATTGCACTGTTCGACGGACGCCCGCGCACGCACGACGCGTATGCGGAGCGCGATTCGGTGCTGTTTCACGTGCCGCGCGCACCGCTGGCCGCATTGCTGGACGACGCGCCGCAATACTGGCATGCGTTCGGATTGCTGCTCACGCACAAGTTGCGGCTTGCGTTCGAGGCGATCGAGGAGACCGCGCTGCTGCCCGCCGCGCAGCGCGTCGCGCGCCGGCTGCTGCTGATGGCGGGCGGCTACGGAACGGGCGCGTCGTTGCGGCACGTGCTGAAGGTGTCGCAGGAAGATCTGGCGATGATGCTCGCGCTCTCGCGTCAGACGATCAACCAGATTCTCAGGCAGTTCGAAGCAAATGGCGCGCTGAAGCTGGGCTACGCGGAAATCGAGCTCGTCGACGCGCGGCGGCTTGCTGCGCTGGCCGATCCGCAGGCGAAGCCGGGCGGTCCGCCGTGACGGCCGCTCATTTGATACGGAAAACTAAATAAGGCGAGCCCTTGGGCTCGCCCTGCATAACGGCGTATCCGGCTTCGATGGGACAGCGCGACGAGCCGGTCAACGCCGAAGACCCGACACCTTATTGTGCCTGCGTGGTGCCGGTTTTGGCGCCGGCGGTCTGGGCCGGAGCGGCGCGGCTCCCCTTCCCCGTGTCCTGCGTCATCGCATGCTTTCCGGTGTGAGCGGCGCTGGCCTGTTTCTTCGCGCCGATCTTGTGAGCCTTGTGGTGAGCGGTCTTTTTCGTGTGCGCGGCTGCCGCGTGCTTCGCGGGTGCTTTCGCCTCGGCGCCGGCCGGCGGCGTGCCCGCCGGCGCTGGGGTCTGCGCGAACGCGGTGGTGACGAGCAGCGTGGAGGCGAGCGCGGCGAACATCTTCTTCATGGTTTCACTCCTGGAGGACGCGACTGAAAAGGATCAGCGCTGCCGGTTTAACGTGAGGCCGAATCCGGCAGTTGACGGTGTCGCGGTGACAAAACGTAACCGCCGCAAGCATCCGTTTCAGCAGCGCGATGCTGTGCCGCGTGATCGGCTTGCGCGAGGAGCAGGAGTGCGCGTCGCCGCGCGGCGCGCTCAGAAGGCGCCGATCGCGTCGCGATAGACGTCGGCCGTTTGCGCGGCGACGAGTGCGTGATCGAAGTGTTTGCGCGCGTAGCGCCGGCACGTGCGGCCGGCGGGGGTGAAGCGGTCGCCGCGCAGCGCCTCGGTGATGCCGCTCGCGAGCGCCTGGTAGCCGCCCGAGGACAGCACCAGTTCCTCGCAGAGCGGCGCGACGGTTTCGGCGAGGCCGCCGGCCGCGGTCACGAGGACAGGCGTGCCGGTGGCGAGCGATTCGATCGCGGTGAGGCCGCAGTCCTTCATCGCGACGGTCGGCACGACCGTGAGATCGGCTGCGCGGTAGTAGAGCGGCAGCACGTCGTCCGTCACGAAGCCGCGCAGGAACACGTGGCGTTCGAGGCCGCGCGCCGCGATGCGCGCGCGCAGTGCCGCTTCGTTGGGCCCGGTGCCGACGATCATCACATACACGTCGCGCACCGTCTGCCGGACGACAAAGATTGCGTCGATCAATTCCTCCAGTCCGACGCCCGCCAGCAGCGGGCGCACGCACAGCAAGGCGGGCCGGTCGTGCGGAACCTGTAGCCGCTTGCGCGCGGTCCGGCCGTTTGCGCGCACCGCGTAGCGCGACGGATCGATGCAGGCCGGCACGATGCGGATGCGGTCGGCCGGGACGCGGTAGCGCAGATTCAGCACGTCCCCGGCTTCGAGCGACTGCACGATCAGCCGCGTGCCGCCGTGATAGATGAAGCGTTCGAGGCCGTAACGCAGCGCGCCGAGCAGCGCGACGCCGTGCTGGTTGCGTACCTCGTCGGCCCAGGAGCCGTGAAAGTGCACGACGCGCGGTACCCGGGTGAACTGGCCGAGCATCGGCACCGCGCGCTGCGCGGCGTGCAGCGCGACCAGATCCGGCTTGTGCGGCGGCGCGGCGGGTTGCGGCGCGCTCGCCGGTCCGGCGCGCTGGCCGGGTCCGGGCAGCACGAGCGGCGGCGTGTCCGCGCGAGCGCTCGCAGGCGCGAGCCGGCTTGCATGGCCCGGGCTGCGGACGTTGACGCCCTGGCCGGGCAACGCTTCGACGAGTGTATGGAGCACGCGTTCGAGGCCGTCGGGCCGTGCGTGCGAGCGGTCGATGCCGACCTGCAGCGAGTCGATGGGCGGCTTCATGCGAGCGCTCCGGGCGAGCGGGAAGCGGAGGCTGCCGCGGCGCGGCCGGGGCCGATCGTGCCGCGCGACCGGGACGGAGGCGTCTGTCCCGGCGTATCGCGGATGCGCGGAGCGGGCAGTCGACAGGGCTGTACGGACCGGTTCATTGCGATACCTGGCGGGAGAGGGGCGGACAGCGCCGACGCGGCGGCATACCGCGCGTGGACGCTCTCGAACGGTACGGCGGCGACCGGCGACATTCCGTGTGCTAACGCACAAAAATGCGCAGGGGGAGGCGCGGGTGATGAGCGGGCGGGGAGGGGGCGCTGAAGCGATGTCCGGACCGGCGCTCGCGGGCCGTGTTGCTGCCCGCGCTTTTTCAGTGCCCGGCGTGGGGCCGGCTGGCGCGATAGAAGGCGCCGTCCTGATAGATCACGATAGCCGTGCCGGCGCGAAACACATAACCGCACGGCGGCACCGACAGCACGAGGGTCCGGGCGGGGACGCCGGCATTCTCGGGGGTGGCCCGGTATTCGCGCAGCAACAGCGGCGCGGTCGCGCGATCCGATAGATGTGCGCTGTCGACCTTGCATGTGTCGGTGCCGATCGTCACGCTGTGTCCGGTGATGCGTACGGGTTGACCGATCAGACGGCGCAGCGTGCGGTCGTCGATCGAAACTTCTCCGTAGCCTGCGATGGTGTCGATATGCCAGGTGCCGTCGAACGTGAACGCCGGGTTGGCCGAGGCGGGCGTCAGGGCGATCAAATGGGCCAGCAGGGTGGCGATTGCGGCGTTTCTCATCGCTTTGAATTCCAGAATGGCGCGGATTCAATTTTTCGCCGATTGACGAGACCTTTGTTTATTCGCGCGGCCCTGACACGCGTCCGGCGGCGTTGTGGGGATGCTCGTAAATGAACCTGCTGAGATTGCGCGCGACGGCTGCCATGTCTCCACGGTTGGCGGGTTCGAGTGCGTGGCGGGCAGCGCCGGGAATGTTATAGGCAAAGCTCACCGCGGCGTCGAACTGTGCCTGCGTGAGTTCGTGGTCTGGGACCGAGTGACGGACGAGGTTTTCTGCGTATCGTACGCCTCGGGCGAGGCTGGATTGAATGTGCGCATCATCGACTCGGCGACCAAGTTCGTCGGAGGTACATGCACCCATATGTACCAACGTGCCAACACCGTAGGTGCAATTGCCCGCCGTGTCGTTATAGTAAGTGCGACTGATGCCTTCGTTTTTTTGAAGAGCAATCCATCCCGCTGCGGAAAGGCGCTGATGTTCGTTTGCGTTTGCCATTCTTCAATACACCGTCGAAAAGTTCCATCCGGAACGTGACTGCTCACCGAGTTGGAGGAGTTTGTGGCTCGAAGAGGGGGCGCACAATAAGATCTATCCGATTTGTTAGGGAAACACTGATCAATGAGCCCATTGCCGACGTGACGACGGTCAGGCGCATATGATTTGCGAAGACATGCCAAGGGCATCGCGTAAGGACACGTGCGCCACGCATTGACTGCGGGAGGACTTAGATGTCGAAGACGCGGCGCTCTGAATGATGTCTTGATAGATCGTCGTGTTGGATTGCCGCGCGTTCGAATTGCCACGGCATTCGCTTCGTTTCTAGCGGCAGCGCACGCGGGCAACCAGGGATTCCTTTGCACCGGCGAAGGGTTCGTCGGTGCGACACGTCGACAGGCCCTCGGGTAGCGGTCGCGATAGCAGAAACAATGTGCCGTATATGCAGGACATCCACAGCTTTTGGCTCCGGTCGGCTGGGTCGAATTGCCACGAGAAAGTCCGACGCCCGTTGTGTGAAGCGATCTCCGGTTTCAGATCGATCTGCTTGTCAGGTGGGCCGACCGTCACGAAGGCACCGTCGACGCTCAGCGATGTCCACCTTTGCGAGGCCTGCCAGCCCGGCGGGACCTCGTTGACGGAGGTCGTCCGTCGCGTTCCTTGCACGGACATCGGGAAAACCAGAAAAAAAAGCCGCCTTGCGGCGGCCCAAATGCGTGGACTTCCTACTTTAGACAGAGTTGCTTAAGGCGACCTTAAGCGGCGCGCGAAGACGCGCATTGTCGTGTATTGACCGCGGGTGGACTCAGACGTCGAAGACGCGATGCTCGGCATGCACCGGCTGGCGGTCGACCGCCTGCAGACGCCAGTAGCTCGCGGCCGGCGATCGTTCGCCGGGCCATGCAGCGTCGCCTTGCGCGGCGCTGACATTCTGCTTGCGATCCACGTGCAGTCCGCGCAGCGTGCACAGCGGCGCGTCGGCGCTCGGCGCGCACAGCGTGGTGACGCCATTCGTGTCGTGCAGCTCGCCCCACGGGGGCAGATCGATCCCTTCATGTGCTTCTCTCGACCAGCGATGCTCGTCGGTGTCGAGCCACAGCACGGCGTAATCGTGGTTGACGGTGGGATCGGAACCGTTGATCAGAATCGTCAGGCGCATATCAGTTCCGTACACAGGACGTGAAGTACAGACTTTTTAGTCTAGGCCGGCGTGTCGCTTATGCAAGGCAAACCGCTATCGGAGGCATTGAAAAACCCTATTGGGGAAGGAGTGGACGAACTTCTAGATTAGTCAGGGAGGGGACGAGTCGCGCGCGTCCCTTCGTCCAAATCGCCCGCCGGCCCGGCGGGCATGGCGCGCGTCACCCCACATCACAGGTTTGCAGGAGGCACAGATGTCGCAACTCAAGGGTTCGAAGACCGAGGAGAATCTGAAGGCCGCGTTTGCCGGCGAATCGCAGGCCAATCGTCGTTATCTGTATTTCGCCGCCAAGGCGGATGTCGAGGGCCAGAACGACGTCGCCGCGCTGTTCCGCTCCACCGCGGAAGGCGAGACCGGCCACGCGCACGGTCACCTCGAGTATCTGGAAGCGGTCGGAGATCCCGCCACCGGCTTGCCGTTCGGCTCGTCGCGTCTGAATCTGCAATCGGCGATCGCAGGCGAAACGCACGAATACACGGACATGTACCCCGGCATGGCGAAAGTCGCGCGCGACGAGGGCTTCGACGAGATCGCGAACTGGTTCGAAACGCTGGCCAAGGCGGAGCGCAGCCACGCGAACCGCTATTCGAGAGCGCTGGAGGCGCTCGTCGACTGACTGCGGGCGTCGGGCGGCGCCCGTGCGGCAATCCGGCAGGGAGCCTGCGGTGCAGCACCGCAGGCTCCCGCTTGCGTGGGCGCATGTGCAACCTGTTCACATCAAAAGCATAAAAGGAGCCTGACGTCATGCCCCACAAGGAAGGCAGTCTCGAGGCGCCCACCCGGCATCCGCTCGACTGGCGCAGCGACGCGTTCTACGATCAGCAGGCGCTCGACCAGGAGCTCACGCGCGTATTCGACATCTGCGCGGGGTGCCGGCGTTGCGTGTCGCTGTGCGGCGCGTTTCCCGCGCTGTTCGATCTCGTCGACGAGACCGATACCGGCGAGGCGCACGAAGTGGACCGCGCGCATTTCGGCAAGGTGGTCGATCAATGCTATCTGTGCGACCTGTGCTACATGACGAAATGCCCCTATGTGCCGCCGCATCCGTGGAACGTCGATTTTCCGCATCTGATGTTGCGCGCCAAAGCGATCGGGTACAAAAAGGGCAACGTCAAACGGCGTGACAGGCTGCTGTCGAACACCGACGGGCTCGGCCATCTCGCCGGCATTTCGGTTGTCACGCAGACGGTCAACGCGGTGAATCACACGGCGGCGGCGCGCGAGGTGATGGAGAACGTACTCGGCGTCGACCGGCACGCGTGGCTGCCCGATTTCGCGGCGCGCACATTCCGCCGCGCGGCGAAGCGTTCGCCGGGCGCACCGGTGCGCGACGGCGAGCGCACGCCCGGCAAGGTCGCCATTTACGCGACCTGCTACGTGAACTTCAACGAGCCCGGCATCGGCCACGACCTGCTGGCGGTGCTCGCGCACAATGCGATTCCGTACACGCTGGTCGCGAGCGAGGCGTGCTGCGGGATGCCGCTGCTCGAACAGGGCGATCTCGAAGGCGTGGCCGCGAAGAAGGAGCGGAACCTGCCGGTGCTGGCCCGCTACGCGCGCGAGGGGTACGCGCTGATCGGCGCAATTCCGAGCTGCGTGCTGATGTACAAGCACGAACTGCCGCTGATGTTCCCGGACGACCCCGACGTGCGCGCGGTAAGCGAAGCGTTCTGGGATCCGTTCGAGTATTTCGTCGCGCGCCATCGCGACGGCTTGCTGAAGACCGACTTCAAGACCGGATTGGGCAAGGTGGCGTATCACGTGCCATGTCACGCGCGCGTGCAGAACATGGGTCGCAAGACTGCCGAGACGTTCGCGCTCGTGCCGGACACGCAGGTGACGGTGGTCGAGCGCTGCTCGGGCCACGCGGGCACGTTCGGCGTGAAGAAGGCATTCCATCGCACCGCCATGCAGATCGGTGCGCCGGTGTTCAAGGCGATGGCGCAGCCGCAGCCCGACTACATCTCGTCCGATTGCCAGCTGGCCGGCCATCATATCGAGCAGGGCCTCGACGAGAACGGTCTCGCGAAAGGCCAGCTCGCCCATCCGCTGACGCTGCTGCGCAAGGCCTATGGTCTGTGAGCGCCGGTTGTCGACCCTTTTGCAAGGACATCCCATGACCATTGCCCGCAACTCGCTGCTCCCGCTCGAACACTACGCGAAAGCGCGCGTCGCGATGCGCGCGCAGATCATCGAGCACAAGAAGCTTCGCACGGTGCCGCTCGGCAATCACATCACGTTTCTGTTCGAGGACGAGCAGACGATCCGTTACCAGATCCAGGAGATGCTGCACATCGAAAAGATTTTCGACGAAGACGGCATCCAGGGCGAGCTGAACGCGTACTTGCCGCTCGTGCCCGATGGCAGCAACCTGAAGGCGACCATGCAGATCGAGTACGAGACGGAGATCGAGCGGCGCGCGGCGCTGGCGCGCCTGATCGGCATCGAAGACCACGTGTTCGTGCAGGTCGAAGGCGAGGCGCCGGTCTATGCGATCGCCGACGAGGATCTCGATCGCGAGAACGAGCAGAAAACCTCGGCAGTGCATTTCGTGCGCTTCGAACTGACGCCGTCGATGAAGACGCGTTTGCGCGAAGGGGCGAATCTGCGGATCGGCTGCGATCATCCGAACTATCCGGTCGCGGTGCAGACCATTGCGCCGCAGGTGCGCGCCGCGCTGCTGAAGGACCTGAGCTAGCGCGCGCGCACGGATTGCGGGTGCGGCGTCAGGCCAGATCCAGCGTCGCGCTCAGGTCGCCGGGCGGCGTCAGACCGTGGTGCGCGAACGCGCGGTCGCGCGCGAGCACGCCGTCGAGCGGCGCGAGCCGGTGCACGCGGCTGATGAAGCGCAGGATCGAGTTGGTGTCGTACAGCGTGTGATCCACGTGGCCGCGCTTCGCGAGCGGCGAGACGACCAGCGCCGGAATGCGCGAGCCCGGTCCCCAGCGGTCGCCGCGCGGCGGCGCCACCGGATCCCACCAGCCGCCGTTCTCGTCGACGGTGACGATCACCACGGTGTGCGGCCACTGCGGCGAGCGCTGCAGATGGCCGATCACGGCCGCGATGTGGCGGTCGCCGGAGGCCACGTCCGCGTACCCCGCATGCATGTTGAGGTTGCCCTGCGGCTTGTAGAACGTGACCGGCGGCAGGCGCCCGGCGTCGATGTCGGCGATCAGGCGGTTGGTCGACGCATCGTCGCCGACACCGGCGTCGCGCAGATGCTGGCGCCGCGCATCGGTGCCCGGTGCGTAGCGGGCGAAGTAGTTGAACGGCTGGTGGTGGTACTGGAAATCCGGCACCTGACCGGTTTCGCGATGATCGAGCGCGTACTGCCACGCACCCGCATACCACGCCCAGCCAATTCCCTTGTCCGAGAGCCGGTCGCCGATCGTCGCGTAGTGCTGCGGCGGCAGCACCCGTGGGTTCGCTGCGTCGGCGAGCGCCGGGTCTCCGCCGGGCGCCGGCCGCACGAAGCTCGGCTGGTACGGCGGCGCCATCGTGTTGACCGCGTAGCCGTCGGGCGTGAACAGGCCGTCGTTGACGAACTTCGGCGGCCCGTCGAGCGCCGAGGCCGGCGAATGCGGCGCGACCTTCAGGCGCGTGCCGGCGGGATCGTCGCCTTCGACCACGGATACGAGGTGTTTCGCGATGCTGTCGTGCACGTCCGGGTACAGCGGGGCCTGCGCGGAGATCAGGAAGATATGGTTCAGCCACGAGCCGCCGAAGGCCGCCATGAAGAAGTGGTCGCACAGCGTGTAGCGCTGCGCGAGTCCCCACAGGTGCAGCGTGTCGGCCGAGTTGCGGTAATGGCCCATCACGAGGCCGCCGGAATCGGCCCACGCGGCGAACTGGTCGTTGCGCCCGCCGTTGATCTGCATCTGGTTCTGGTAGAAGCGGTGCCACAGGTCGCGCGTGACGATGCCGGTCGGCAGCGGCTCGCCGTGCGCATCGACGAGGCGAAACGGGCGGTTCGGCAAACCGGCGCTCTGGTGCTCGGCGATCATGTAGCGGCGGCCGTCGAATTCCTGCGCCTGCGGCACGAGCCCGCCCCAGATGCGCGGCAACTGCGGCAGCGGGGTCGTGCCGTCGCGGTCGAACTGCAGCGCGTGGCCGGGCGCGACGGTGTCGAGCGGCTGCTGCACGCCGGGGAAATGGCCGAACAGGTTCGCGAAGCTGCGGTTTTCCGCGTAGATCACGACGATATTGCGCACCTGGTCATGCAGCGCCGCGTCGAGCCGCGGGTTCGCGGCGCCGGCCGCGTCGTCGGGCGCGCGGGTGCTCTGGCAGCCGGTCATCGCGAGGCCGAGACCGACGGCGGCGAGTCCGGTGAGGACGCGACGGCGCTCGGGGTTTTCGGGCGCGTCGCCCGGTGCGGCGCCGGCGGGCGGCGCGAGGGATTCGTCGTCCTGATGCATGCGCGTGGCTCCTTGCGTGGACGGTGCGGCCGCGCGTCCGGCCGCCCGCATCCGCGGCGATGCAGGCGGGCCGCGCGGCGCGGCGCGCGGGGCAAAGACATCCGCACGATCGTGCGAGACGGCCGCATGAGCGGCGGACGCTTCGCGCTATCATGCTCACCTGTGAACCATGAGCTTGAACGATAGCCGGATATGGCAAAAGAAACCATGACAGGAGCGGGACGCAGGCAGACCCGGGCGCGCAGCGAGCCCGCCGGGGCCAGCCACGAGGACGCCGGGCCGGCCGACGCCGCCGACGCGGCCGACGACGAAGGCGCGAGCGGTTCCACTTATCTCGTGCCCGGTCTCGAGCGCGGCTTGCGCATCCTCGCGGAGTTCAGCGCGCGCGAGCCGGTGCTCGGCGCGCCGGAGTTGTCGAGGCGCATCGGCATTCCGCGCACCACGACATTCCGGCTGCTGCAGACGCTCGAAGCGCTCGGCTTTCTCGAACGCGCGAACGGCGATCGCCATTTCAGGCTCGGCGTCGCGGTGCTGCGTCTGGGCTTCGAATACCTGAGCTCGCTGGAGCTGACCGACGTCGGCACGCCGGTTCTCGAACGGCTGCGCGACGCGACCGGGCTGAGCGCCCATCTGCTGATCCGCGACGAGCGCGACGTCGTGTTCGTCGCGAAGGCGCAGACGCACGACCCGATGTTCAGCTCCGTCAAGGTGCACGTGGGCACGCGTCTTCCCGCGCATGCGACCGTGCACGGACAGGTGCTGATGGGCGATCTGGGCCTCGCGGAATTGCGTGCGCTCTACCCGGAGCCGCAGCTCGAACGCTTCACCGACCGCACGCCGGCGACCGTCGAAGAGCTAGACGCTCGCGTGCGCGAAAGCGCGGAACTCGGCTATGCGGTGAGCGAGGCATCGTTCGAGCGGGGCATTTCGGTGGTGACCGCGCCGGTGCGCGACCACAGCGGCCGGATCGCCGCGGCGATCACGGTCACGGTGCCGCGCTCGGATATCGGCGAGGCGGCGCAGCGCGAACCGCTGATCGCGACGGTGTGCGCCGCGGCGGTGGAAGTGTCGGCGCGGCTCAACTACCGTCCGCGCGCCGATGATCCGACGGTCCTGCAAGCGCGCCGCGCAGCGGTGTCCGCGCATTATTGAGCCTGTGCCGGAGCGGTTTCGCACAGGGACAAGAACGCGGGACAAGAACGCGGGCAAAAAAGCAGAAGGGCGAGCGCCATGCGCTCGCCCTTTTCGTTGCATCCGCATCGTCTGCCCGGCGCGGCGGCCGCGCGGCCCAGGTGAGCGGGCGCGCGCGGCAAGCCTTCCGGCATGCTCAGAACGAGTGGTGCTCAGAACGAGTGGTGAATACCCGCGAGAATCGACATCTGGTTCTGGCCGCTCGCGACGCCGGCCGTATACAGCGCGGCGTAGGTCCCGGCGTTTGCGCGCTCGTACAGGATGTTCGCGTACAGCTGGGTTGCCTTCGACAGCGAATAGATATCGCCAAGCTCGAACTGCGTCCAGCGATGGCCCGCGAGCGAGGTCGTCGACGCACCGCCGGCCACCGTATTCGCGGACGTGAACGCATAGTTCGCCCCCGCATCGTAGCTCTGGTAGGTGTCGGAGTAGCCGGGGTTTTCGAACTTGATGCGCGTGTACAGGCCGTGCACCAGCAGCCTGCCGAACTGGTACGACGCGCCCGCGCCCATCGTCTCGACCTTGTCCGCCTCGTAGGTGGCGGCCGGCATCCCCTGGAACTCGGTGAGGCCCGTGGTGGTCAGCGTGAAGCTGCGATTGTTTGCGTCTTCGTAGACGGCGCCTGCCTTCAGCGGCCCGTTCGCGTAGGCCACCGTGAAGCTCATCGTGCGGCCGGTCGCGAAGTTGGTGGTGTTGCCGAGACCCATCATCGCGCCGAACGAGAATCCGCCAAAGCTCGCCGAACGGAATTTCACCGAGTTGTTGTACGGCACGACGCTCGTGTCGGCGAGTTCGTCCAGGTTGCCCGGATGGAATGCAAACCAGCTCGCGGCCTGATAGCCGGTACTGAGCGGCCCGAGCACGTCGAACATGAACGGCGCCTGGCGGCCGAGCGTGATCGTGCCGTACTGTTTCGCGCCGAGGCCGACGTAGGCCATCCGGTTCCAGAGCGTGCCGGCCGACGCCATCGCACCGGTATTCGTGTAGAAGCCGTTTTCCAGCTGGAAGACCGCATCGAGGCCGCCGCCCAGATCTTCAACGCCCTTCAGGCCCCACCGGTCGGGCTGCGTGTTGCCGTTTTCTTCTTCCCACTTTGCCGAACCGCTGACGTTGCTGATGTAGGCGACACCCGCATCCATACTGCCGTAGAGCGTGACGCTGCTTTGCGCCCAGGCGCTGGACACGACCGCCATGCTGGCCAGTCCGACTGCGATGATCCGTTTCACTGTTAGTTCTCCTGATCGTATGACGAATGACCCCTATGTCATTGCGCCGTCCGTAGTACATCGAGTTGAGCGAGCCGCGGTTGTGGTGCGTGCATGCCAAAACGTCTTATCATACGTTCCATATATGGACATATGTCTCGCCTATGGAAAGTATAGAGATTTCGCGGGCGATCAAAATAAATTTTTGATTCCGTGGAAACCCGGATAAGCGAGTCGGCCACACGATGGCGAGATCAGAAATCCCTTACGAAATAAGGGCGTCATGGAAGGGGTTTGCCGATGCATCCCGGCACTGAAGTGTCGGACAGATACGACATCAGTGTTTTCCCCTGGCCGCGCAGATTTTTATTTTTTATCCGCCGGCCGACTCCTATAATTGTCCATACACGAACTGATGTTTCAGATTTGGAACATGCAGGATTCAGGAGAACAGGGCAAATGACTGAGCAATGGCTTTGCGCCGGGCACGCCGGCGACCTGACCGAAGACGGACCGATCGAGTTCAAGCTCGACGGCACCGAGATCGGCATCTACAAGGTAGGCGATGCGCTGTACGCGCTTGAAAACGTCTGCCCCCATGCGTACGCGCTGCTGACGCAAGGCTTTGTCGACGGCGACACCGTCGAATGCCCGCTGCACGAGGCCGTGTTCCATATCCCGACCGGCAAGTGCCTGAAGGAGCCGGGTGGCCGCGATCTGAAGACGTACGCGGTGCGCCTTGCCGGTGAAGAAATCCAGATCAAGGTGGAATGACATGCGAGAGGTAGCCGTGAACTTCAATCCGAACCTGAAGCCGTGGCGCGCGCCACAGCCGAACAACGTCGCCGGCAAGGGCGTCATCGAACAGCCGGGCGAGACGCCGAACATCGTCTGGCAGACCCGCAAGGCCGAACCCACGCAGTACGAAAACGACTTCGGCAACGCGCTCGAACAGGTTTTCGAAGCGGGCGCGCTCGAACTGCAGGAAGTCGTCGACGGGCTGAACCACCTCGGTTTCCGCACGCCGGAAGGCACGGCGTGGCACGCCACGCGACTCGCCGACGAATTCCGCCGGCTCGCCGAGTAAGCGCGCGCCGCGCGCCGATCCCGAACACGTCACCCGCATACGCTCCGGAGTTTCCTCATGACGTCCCCCGTTTCCCAGGACCACGGCGCCGCCGATCCGGTCCAGGCTTATCTCGATCTCGGTCTGCGCAACTACTGGTATCCGGTCGCGCCGAGCTGGCAAGTCGGCAGCGCGCCGATCGGCCTCACCCGTCTCGGCGACCAGATCGTGCTGTGGCGCGACCACGAAGGCCGCGTTCATGCGCTCGAAGACCGTTGCCCGCATCGCGGCGCGCGCCTGTCGCTCGGCTGGAATCTCGGCGGCAGCGTCGCCTGCTGGTACCACGGCATTGAAATCAACGGCGGCGGCACCGTCACGAAGGTGCCCGCGGTGTCGAACTGCCCGCTCGAAGGCCAGCAGTGCGTGAAGTCGTATCCGGTCGAAGAGCACGCCGGCGCGATCTTCCTGTGGTTCGGCGACGACGCGCACAAGGAACCGGCGCCGCTCGTGCTGCCGGAAGAACTGGTCGGCGAGGAGTACGCGAGCTTCCTGTGCATGTCGAACTGGAAGTGCAATTACCAGTACGCGATCGACAACGTGATGGACCCGATGCACGGCGCCTATCTGCACGCGACCTCGCACTCGATGGCCGAAGGCGACAAGCAGGCCGAGATGCGTGTGCGCAAGACCGAAACCGGGCTGATGTTCGAGAAGATCGGCCAGCGCGACGTGAACTTCGACTGGGTCGAACTCGGCGAAACGGGCTGCCTGTGGATGCGTCTTGCGATCCCGTACCGGAAGAAGTTCGGCCCCGGCGGCAACTTCGGGATCATCGGCTTTGCCGTGCCGGTCGACGCGGATCACTGCCAGGTCTACTTCTGGCGCACCCGCAAGGTGTCCGGCTGGCAGCGCGACGCATGGCGCTTCATGTACCGCAATCGCCTCGAAGGTCTGCACTGGGACGTGCTGGAGCAGGACCGCTACGTGCTCGAAAGCCTCGCGCCGAATGCGCGCGCGCACGAATTCCTCTATCAGCACGATGTCGGCATGACGCGCGTGCGCCGCATGCTGCGTCAGCGCGCGCAGCAGGACCTGGCCGCGCTCGACGCGCACCGTGCGCAAGCCGGCGACGCACAAGCCGCCGCGGGACACAGCCATGCGTGACGACGCTGCCTCGCCGCTCGCCGGCCGCCGCGTGATCGTGACGGGCGGCGCGCGCGGACTCGGTGCCGCGTTCGTTCGCGCGCTTGCCGCAGCGGGTGCGCAGGTCGCGTTCGGCGACGTGCTGCTCGACGCCGGCCGCGAACTGGCCGACGAACTGCAGCGCGCCGGTCACGCAGCGCACTTCGTGCCGCTCGATCTGGCCGATCCGGCTGCCATCGCAGGCTTCGTCGAGCAGGCCGTGGCGCGGCTCGGCGGCCTCGACGGACTGATCAACAACGCGGCGATCACGAACTCGGGCGGCAAGTCGGCCGACGCGCTCGCGCTCGACACGTGGGACGCCGTGATGAACGTGAACGTGCGCGGCACCTGGCTGATGAGCACGGCGGCCGAGCCGCATCTGCGGGCATCGGGGCGCGGCAGCATCGTGAACATCGCCTCGGATACCGCGTTGTGGGGCGCGCCGAAGCTGCTCGCCTACGTGGCGAGCAAGGGGGCCGTGATCGCGATGACGCGCTCGCTCGCGCGCGAATTCGGCGCGCACGGGATCACCGTCAATGCGATCGCGCCGGGCCTCACCGAAGTCGAGGCGACCGCGTATGTGCCGGCCGAGCGTCACGAGTATTACCTGAAGGGCCGCGCGCTCGCGCGCGCCCAGGTCCCCGACGACGTGAGCGGCCCGGTCCTGTTCCTGTTGTCCGACGCGGCGCGCTTCGTCACCGGACAGTTGCTGCCGGTCAACGGCGGCTTTGTGATGAATTGATCTTGGCTTACCGAAAGGAGAAAGAGATGGCGGACACCGATATCGAACGCAAGTCGTGGGACCAGCCCGCGGACGCCAGCTTTGGCGACTGGATGGAGTCGCGCGTCGCGCGTCTGGAAACGCGCCGCTACGACTGGGATGCGCTGAAGTTCCAGGCCGATTACGACCCGAAATACCGCCGTGCGCAGATGCGCTACGTCGGCACCGGCGGCACCGGCGTCGCAAAAGACGTGAATACCGTGCCGGCAGGCGGCTTCACGTTCTCGACGATGGTGATCCCGGCCGGCAACATCGGCCCGAGCCACATTCATATCGATGTCGAGGAAATCTTCTTCGTGCTGCGCGGCAAGATGAAAGTGGTCTGCGAGCGCGACGGCGAAACCTGGGAAGCGGTGCTGGGCGAGCGCGACCTGATCTCCGTGCCGCCGGGCGTGTACCGCACCGAAATCAACATCGGCGACGAAGACGCGCTGATGTGCGTGATGCTCGGTTCGTCGAAGCCGATCACGCCGACCTATCCGCCCGATTCGCCGCTCGCGAAGATCAAGCGCTGAGCGTTGCCTGCGGCGTCGTCGCGTGTCGCACGTTGCGCCGCGACGCCGCCGCCCCCCAACCGAGTCCTCGTGCCGAAATCCATCATGTCCGCCGCCCCGATCGTTTCTCCCGACACCGCCGACACGTGCGAAGCGCTGCTTGCGCGCTTTCCCGCGCAGCAGGCCGTGATCGCGGCGAGCCAGCAGGTGAGCTATCGCGAAGCGGGCGCTGCCGCGACCGCGGACGCGCTGCCGCTCGTGCTGCTGCACGGGATCGGGTCGGGCGCCGCGTCGTGGGTGCAGCAGCTTGCGGCGCTCGGCGCGACGCGGCGCGTACTGGCATGGGATGCGCCGGGCTACGGCGCATCGACGCCGCTCGCGCCGGCCTCGCCGCAAGCCTCCGACTACGCGGATGCGCTGCGCGGCTGGCTCGACGCGCTGCGCGTCGAGCGTTGCGTGCTGGTCGGTCATTCGCTCGGCGCAATCGTCGCCGGCGCGTTTGCGGCCGCGCATGCGCCGCGCGTCGCCGGACTGCTGCTGCTGTCGCCGGCAGGCGGCTACGGCAACGCGGCACCCGACGTGCGGCAGGCGCGGCGCGACCAGCGTCTCGCGATGCTGGCCGAACTGGGTGCCGCGGGACTGGCGGCGCAGCGCAGCGCGAACATGCTGTCGACTCACGCGAGCGAGGCCGCCCGCGCGTGGGTGCGCTGGAACATGGCGCGCATCGTGCCGCACGGCTATGCGCAGGCCACCCATCTGCTCGCGAATGCGGATCTCGCCGCGGATCTCGCGCGCTGCGGCGGCCGCATCGCGGTCGCGGTCGGCGCGGACGACACGATCACGCCGCCGGCTGCCTGCGACGCGCTCGCCCGCGCGGCGCGCACGCCGCTGCAGGTGGTGCCGCGCGCAGGACACGCGGGCTATGTCGAGGCCCCCGAGGCGTACACCGCGATCATCGATGCGTTTTGCCGCGCGAGTGCCGGCGCACGGAGCCACTGAATGAAACCCGTACCTTCCCCGGCCGAAACCGAGCAGGACGAACGCGCCGACAACGGCTACCGCGTGCCCGGCCTCGAACGCGGCCTGAAAATCCTCACGCAGTTTTCGCCGCGCGAGCCGGTGCTCGGCGCGCCCGAGCTGTCGCGCCGTCTGAACATTCCGCGCACGACGGTGTTCCGGCTGCTGCAGACGCTCGAATCGCTCGGCTTTCTCGAACGCGCGGACAAGGACCGCAACTACCGGCTCGGCATCGCCGTGCTGCGGCTCGGCTTCGAATACCTGAGCTCGCTCGAACTGACCGATCTCGGCTTGCCGATCATCGAGGCGCTGCGCGACGAGACCGGACTCACGTCGCACATCCTGATCCGCGATGGCCGCGACGTCGTGTTCGTCGCGAAGGCGCAAAGCCATGCGCCGATTTTCAGCTCGGTGAAGGTGAACGTCGGCACGCGCCTGCCCGCGCATGCGACCACGCACGGCCAGGTGCTGATGGGCGATCTCACGCTCGCCGACCTGCGCGTGCTGTACCCGGAGCGCAAGCTCGAACGCTATACCGCGCTTACGCCGGAAACCATCGATGAGTTGTACGAACGGATCCGCGAGGATGCGCAGCGCGGCTTCGCGATCAGCGAGTCGTCGTTCGAGCGCGGCATCTCGGTGGTCACCGCGCCCGTGCGCAACGATGCCGGCCGGATCGCGGCGGTGATCACGATCACGATTCCGCGGCCCGAGATCGACGCGACGCTGCTCGGCAGCGGCCTGATCGACAAGGTGTGCCGGGCCGCGCACGAACTCTCGAAGCGCCTGAACTACCGGCCGAAGCATGAGCCGGACGCAGGCCGGACCTATCTGAAGGCATTGGGATTCTGATGATTCAAATCGACTTGACCGGACAGGTCGCGGTGGTGACGGGCGGTTCGTCCGGCATCGGCCTCGCAACCGCCGAACTGTTTCTCCGCGCAGGCGCGTCCGTGGCGATCTGCGGGCGCGACGCCGAGCGCCTCGCGCTGGCCGAGGCGTCGCTGCGTGCGCAGTTTCCCGCAGCCGCGCTGCTGGCCGCGCGCTGCGACGTGCTGGACGAAGCCGACGTGAACGCGTTCGCCCAGGCGGTGCATGAACGCTTCGGGCGCGCGGACATGCTGGTGAACAACGCCGGCCAGGGCCGCGTGTCGACCTTCGCGGACACGACCGACGACGCATGGCGCGAGGAACTCGATCTGAAGTACTTCAGCGTGATGCGTCCGAGCCGCGCGTTCCTGCCGATGCTGCGCGAAGCCGCGCCGCGCGGCAACGCGTCGATCGTGTGCGTGAATTCGCTGCTCGCACTGCAGCCGGAGCCGCACATGGTGGCGACGTCGTCGGCGCGCGCGGGCGTGCTGAGCCTCACGAAGTCGCTCGCCGTCGAGCTTGCGCCGCAGCGCATCCGCGTGAACTCGATCCTGATCGGCATCGTCGAGTCCGGCCAGTGGCGCCGCCGCTTCGCGGCGCAGGCGCAGCCCGGTCAAAGCTGGGAAGACTGGACGGGCGAGCTCGCGCGCAAGAAACACATTCCGCTTGGCCGCTTCGGCCGTCCCGAGGAGGCCGCGCAGGCGCTCTTCTATCTCGCTACCAGCCTGTCGTCCTATACGACCGGCAGCCATATCGACGTTTCTGGAGGCAATGCACGACATGTCTAACAAAACCACCGTCGGCGAGCTGATTGCCGCCTTTCTCGAACAGTGCGGCGTGCAGACCGCGTTCGGCGTGATCTCGATCCACAACATGCCGATCCTCGACGCGATCAACACGCGCGGCAAGATCCGCTATGTCGGCGCGCGCGGCGAAGCCGGCGCGGTGAACATGGCCGATGGCCTCGCGCGGGTGTCGGGCGGCCTCGGCGTCGCGTTCACCAGCACCGGCACGGCGGCCGGCAACGCGGCCGGCGCGATGGTCGAGGCGCTGACCGCCGGCACCGCGCTGCTGCACATCACCGGGCAGATCGAATCCGAATACCTCGATCAGGATCTCGCGTACATCCACGAAGCGCCGGACCAGTTGACGATGCTGTCGGCGGTGTCGAAGGCGGCGTACCGCGTGCGTACCGTCGAGACCGTGCTGCCGACGATCCGCGAAGCGGTGCGCGTCGCGCAGACGGCGCCGAGCGGCCCCGTGAGCGTCGAGATTCCGATCGACATCCAGGCAGCCGAAATCGAATGGCCGGCCGACATCGCGGCGCCGCACGTCGCCGCGCTGCCGCACGACAGCGCGCGCGTGCAGCAGCTCGCGAACGCGCTCGCGAACGCGAAGCGTCCGCTGCTGTGGCTCGGCGGCGGCACGCGCCACGCGCGCAGCGCGGTCGAGCGGCTCGTGAAGCTCGGCTTCGGCGTCGTCACGAGCGTGCAGGGTCGCGGCGTGCTGCCGGAAGATCATCCGGCGACGCTCGGCGCGTTCAACGTGCACACGGCGGTCGAGAGTTTCTACAAGACCTGCGATGCGATTGTCGTGGCGGGTTCGCGGCTGCGCGGCAACGAAACGCTGAAGTACAAGCTCGCGCTGCCGCAGCCGCTGTACCGCATCGACGCGGACGCGCTCGCCGACAACCGCGGCTACCGCAACGCGCAGTTCGTGCACGGCGACGCGGCGAACGTGCTCGACGCGCTCGCGACGCTGCTCGAAGGCCGCCTGAAGGTCGATCCCCAGTTTGCCGCCGATCTCGCGGCCGCGCGCGAAAGCGCGGTGGGCGACGTGGTGAAGGGCCTGGGCCCGTACCGGCAACTGGTCGACGTGCTGCAGCGCGCGGTCGGCGAGGACTACAACTGGGTGCGCGACGTGACGATCTCGAACAGCACGTGGGGCAACCGCCTGCTGAAGATCTTCGCGCCGCGCGCGGGCGTGCATGCGCTCGGCGGCGGCATCGGCCAGGGCATGCAGATGGCGATCGGCGCGGCGCTCGCCGGCACCGCGGCGAAGACCGTGTGCCTCGTCGGCGACGGCGGTCTGATGGTGAACGTCGGCGAGCTCGCGACGGCCGTGCAGGAAAACGCCAACGTGATGATCGTGCTGATGAACGACCAGTGCTACGGCGTGATCCGCAACATCCAGGATGCGCACTACGGCGGCCGCCGCTGCTTCGTGGACCTGCATCAGCCGGATTTCGCGGCGTTCTGCGCAAGCCTGAAGCTCACGCACCACCGCATCCGCTCGCTCGACGAAGCGGAGGGCGTCATTCGCGCGGGCCTCGCGCAGACCGGTCCGGTGCTGGTCGAAGTGGACATGCTGTCGGTCGGGCAATTCGCCACCGCGTTCGCCGGCCCGCCGGTCAAGAAGCAGGAGCCGGAGCATGTCTGACGCTCGCGCGCCCGGCCACGCCGGATCGATCGACGTCGCGATGATCGGCTTCGGCGCGATCGGCCAGGCGGTGTTCCGTTCGGTCGCCGCCGACCCGCAGGTGCATGTGTCGCACGTGATCGTGCCCGAGCATCATACGGCGGCGGTGCGCGACGCGGTCGGCGCCGGCGTCGATGTCGTGTCGTCGGTGAGCGCCCTGTCGAGCCGCCCGCAGTTCGCGCTCGAATGCGCGGGACACGCGGCGCTCGTCGATCACGTCGTGCCGCTGCTGAAGGCGGGCACCGATTGCGCGGTCGCGTCGATCGGCGCGCTGTCCGACACGGGTCTGCTCGACGTGCTGTCGGCCGCGGCCGACGAGGGCGACGCGACGCTCACGCTGCTCCCGGGCGCGATCGGCGGCGTCGATGCGCTCGCCGCCGCGAAGCTCGGCGGTCTCGACGAAGTGCTGTACACGGGCCGCAAGCCGCCGCTCGGCTGGCTCGGCACGCCGGCCGAAGCGCTGTGCGATCTGCGCGCGCTCACTGCCGAGTGCGTGATCTTCGAGGGCAGCGCGCGCGAAGCCGCGCGGCTGTATCCGAAGAACGCGAATGTCGCCGCGACGATCGCGCTCGCGGGCTTGGGTCTCGACGAGACGCGCGTGCGTCTGATCGCCGACCCGGGCGTCGCGCGCAACGTGCACCGGGTGCTCGCGCGCGGCGCGTTCGGCGAAATGTCGCTCGAAATGTCCGGCAAGCCGTTGCCCGACAACCCGAAGACCTCCGCGCTGACCGCATTCAGCGCGATGCGCGCGCTGCGCAATCGCGCGGCGCGATGTGTGATCTGATCAGCAGCACCTGAAGGAAGAGAGCAATGACCGACATGACGCATTTCGATACCGGCCTCGTGCCCAACGGCGATATCTTCATCGGCGGGCAATGGCGGCAGGGTCGCGGCAACCCGTTCAAAAGCCTGTATCCGGCGGATCAGTCGGTCAACATGGAAATCTCCACGGCGAGCGCCGACGACGCCGTCGAAGCGATCGAAGCCGCCGACGCCGCGTGGCGCAAGCCGGACTGGTCGGGGCTGAAGCCGCATCAGCGCGCACTGGTGCTGTACCGGATCGCCGACCTGATCATGGCGCGCCACGAAGCGCTCGCGCAGCTGCAGCGGCGCGACAACGGCAAGCCGATCGGCGAGACGCGCGTGCTGGTCGCGAGCGCGGCCAACACGTTCCGCTACTACGCGGCCTGCCTCGAAACGCTGGACGAAGCGCTGACCCCGTCGCGCGGCGACTACCTGACGATGAGCGTGCACGAGCCGATCGGCGTGATCGCGGCGATCACGCCGTGGAACTCGCCGATCGCATCGGACGCGCAGAAGCTCGCGCCGGCGCTCGCGGGGGGCAACGCGGTGGTGCTCAAGCCGGCCGAGGTGACGCCGCTGGCGTCGCTCGCGCTTGCGCGCATCTGCGAGGAAGCGGGCGTGCCGAAGGGCGTGCTGAGCGTGCTGCCCGGCAAGGGTTCGGTGATCGGCGACGTGCTGGTGCGGCATCCGCGCGTGAAGAAGGTGTCGTTCACGGGCGGCACCGAAGTGGGCCGCGGCATCGCGCGCATTGCCGCCGAGAAGCTGATGCCGGTGTCGCTCGAACTCGGCGGCAAGTCGCCGACGATCGTATTCGACGACGCGGATCTCGATCACGCGGTCAACGGCGTGCTGTACGGCATTTTCAGTTCGTCGGGCGAGGCGTGCATCGCGGGCTCGCGCCTGTTCGTGCAGCGCTCGATCTACGACGCGTTCATGCAGCGCCTGACCGACGGCGCGCGTCGGCTGCGCGTCGGCGACCCGTCGCGCGCCGACACGCAGATGGGCCCGCTCATCACGCCCGCGCATCGCGAGACGGTGGAGCGCTATGTCGCGCTCGGTCTCGAAGAGGGCGGGCGCCTGCTGTGCGGCGGCGAGCGTCCGGCGGGCGACGGCCGGGAAGCGGGCAACTACTATGCGCCGACCATTCTCGACGGGCTGAGCAACCGCGCGCGCATTTGCCAGGAAGAAATCTTCGGGCCGGTGCTGGTCGCGATGCCGTTCGACGACGAAGCGGCGCTGCTGGAAGAGGCCAACGACAGCGTGTTCGGCCTCGCCGCCGGCATCTGGACGCGCGACTACAAGCGCGCATGGCGCGTCGCGCGCGCACTCGAAGCCGGCACGGTGTGGATCAACACCTACAAGCTGTTCTCGATCTCGACCCCGTTCTCCGGCTGGAAGGACAGCGGCATGGGCCGCGAGAAAGGCCGGCTCGGGATCCGCGAATACATGCAGCAGAAGAGCCTCTACTGGGGCTTGAACGACGCGCCGCTCGCGTGGGCGAACTAGGAAACACGAGGCAACACGATGACGATTCTTGGCATTGAGCAGATCACCTACGGGGTCACGGACCTCGACGCCTGCCGGCGCTTCTTCGCGGACTGGGGACTGACGGAAACGGCGCACGACGACACGCGCGCGCGCTTCGAGACGCTGAACGGCTGCACCGTGCTGCTGGTGGACGCGGCCGATGCCGCGCTCCCGCCCGCGTTCGAAGACGGTCCGACGCTGCGCGAAGTGACGTGGGGCGTCGCGACACGCGCGGAACTCGACGCGCTGCGCGGCCGCTTCGCCGGCCAGCCGGGCCACTTCGAACACGACGACGCGGTGGGCTGCGTCGATCCGAACGGGATGGCGATTCGCATCGAGGTGACGCGCAAGCGCGCGATCGACGCGCACGGCTCGCCATCGAACGTGTGGGGCCAGACGCTGCGCGTGAACCAGCCTTCGCCGATCTACGAGCGTGCGCATCCGGTCGAGGTCGGACACGTGGTGTTCTTCACGAACACGCTCGCGCAGACCGAGCGCTTCTACGAGGAACTGCTCGGCTTCGAACTGTCGGACCGCTATCCGGGGCGCGGCGCGTTCCTGCGCTGCGCGCCGCACGGCGGCCATCACGACCTGTTCCTGCTCGCGCTGCCCAACGGCAAGCGCGGTCTGAACCACGTTGCATTCACGGTGCGCGACATCCACGAGGTGTTCGGCGGCGGCATGCACATCAGCCGCTGCGGCTGGGAAACGCAACTCGGACCGGGCCGGCATCCGGTGTCGTCGGCGTACTTCTGGTACTTCCAGAATCCGGCCGGCGCGCTGATCGAGTACTACGCGGATGAAGACCAGCTCACGCCCGAATGGCAGCCGCGCGATTTCGAGCCGGGCCCGACCGTGTTCGCCGAATGGGCGATCGATGGCGGCATCGACGGCAACACGCGCCGCCAGAAGAATGCGAAGGCGCCGGAAGGCAAGTTCATGACGGAGCGCAAACATGACTGATGCTGCCGTATCCGCGGCGCAGGCCGCTCACGCGAACCTGGAGGCGCCGCGCACGATCGCCGTGATCGGCGGCGGCCAGGCGGCGGGCTGGGTCGTCAAGACGCTGCGCAAGGAAGGCTTCGACGGCCGTCTCGTGATGATCGCCGACGAAACCCATCTGCCCTACGAACGCCCGCCGCTGTCGAAAGCGGTGCTGGCCGGCGAGGCCGACATCGAGACCGTGCGGCTCGTGAAGCCGGACGATTTCGCCGCGCTGAACGTCGAAGCGTGGCAGCCGGAGCGTGCCGCGTCGATCGACCGCGCACGGCGCATCGTACGTACGGCGTCCGGGCGCGAGCTCGCCTACGACCGGCTCGTGATCGCCACCGGCGGCGCCGCGCGCCGCTTGCCCGACACGCTCGTGAAAACCGCCAACCTTGCCTATCTGCGCACGCTCGACGAAGCGCTCGCGCTCGGCGAGCGGCTGCGCGCGAGCCGGCACGTGCTGGTGATCGGCGGCGGCTGGATCGGGCTCGAAGTCGCGGCGACCGCGCGCAAGCTCGGCGTCGCGGCGAGCGTGATCGAGGGCGCGCCGCGGCTGTGCGCGCGTTCGGTGCCGCCGCTGGTTTCGTCGTTTCTCGCGCAACTGCATCGCGACAACGGGGTGGATCTGCGGCTGAACGCGGCGCTCGTGTCGCTCGACGATCATCCGCACGACGCAACGCGCGTGCGCGCGACGTTCGCGGACGGCACGACGCTCGACGCGGATTTCGCGGTCGCCGGCATCGGCCTCACGCCGCACACGGCGCTCGCCGCGCAGGCGGGGCTCGAGGTGGCGGACGGCATCGTCGTCGATCACTTTGGCGCGACGTCGGACCCGCGCATCTTTGCGTGCGGCGACGTGGCGAACCATCCGAGCGCGTGGCTGAAGCGGCGCGTGCGGCTCGAATCGTGGGCGAATGCGCAGAACCAGGCGATCGGCGCGGCGAAGGCGCTGCTCGGCGTGTTCGAGCCGTATGCGGAGATTCCGTGGTTCTGGTCCGATCAGTACGACGTGAACCTGCAGATTCTCGGCGACATCCCGAACGACGCGCAGCTTGCGGTACGCGGCGATCTCGCCGGCAAGCGCGCCACGCTCTTTTACGTCGAGGACGGCGCGATGCGCGGCGCGATCGCGATCAATACGCCGCGCGACCTGAAGCTCGCGCGCAAATGGATGAACCAGGGCCGCACCGTGGACGTGGCGACCTTGACCGATACCAGCACGGCACTCGCTTAACCCTTTCCGAAAGGCGGCAACGGCATGAGAACGCTAGACAATACCCTTGGAGACAGCAGCAACGCCGGTGTCTCAGGTCCTATCACCCGCGGCTCGATCATCGCGCGCCTTGAGCGCCTGCCGACGAACGCGATGCAGATTCGCGCGCGTCTGCTGATCGGTCTCGCCACGTTTTTCGACGGCTTCGACGTGATCGCGATCGCGACGACGCTGCCGATCCTGATTCACAAATGGGGGCTCACGCCCGGACAGATCGGCTTTCTGATCGCGTCCGGATCGATCGGCCAGCTCGTCGGCGCGTTCCTGTTCCCGTGGTACGCGGAACGCGGCGGGCGCGTGCGCGCGATCGCGATCAGCTCGGGGATCATCGGCGCGGCGAGCATCGCCTGCGGGTTCGCGCCGACCTATGCCGCGTTCGTCGTGCTGCGCATCGTCCAGGGGCTCGGCCTTGGCGGCGAGCTGCCGGTTGCTGCGACGTACATCAACGAGATCAGTCGCGCGCATGGCCGCGGGCGCTTCGTGCTGCTGTACGAAATCGTCTTCCCGATCGGGCTGCTCGCGTCGAATGCGCTCGGCGCATGGATTGTGCCGCGACTTGGCTGGCAGGTGATGTACTTCGTCGGCGGCGCGCCGCTGATCCTGTTCTTCGTGCTGCGCCGTCTGGTGCCCGAATCGCCGCGCTGGCTGGCCGAGCGCAAACGGATGGCCGATGCCGACCGCGCGGTGCAGGCATTCGAACGCGCGGCGAAGGGTACGCTCGCGCCGATCGAGGACGCCGCCGCGTTCGAGGCGCTCGTGAACCGCCATCCGCGGCGGCGCCTCGGCGACCTGTTCGGGCCGGCGTATCTGAAGCGCTCGCTCGCCGTCGCGATGCTGTGGATGACGTGCGGCTTCATCCAGTACGGCCTGTCGACGTGGCTGCCGACGATTTACCGCACGGTCTATCACGCGCCGCTGCAGCTGTCGCTGAATCTCGCGGCCGTCGCGTCGGTGCTGGGCGTGCTCGGTTCGCTGACGTGTGCGCTGCTCGTCGACAAGGTGGGGCGCAAGCCGATCATCAACTGGTCGTTCTTCGCGTGTGCGCTGTCGCTCGTGCTGGCCGGCGTGTTCCATCATGCGTCGGTGTATGTGGTCGCGACCTGCTGCGCGCTGTCGCTCGGCTTTCTCGCGTGCGGATTCATCACCGCCTACGTGTACACGCCGGAGCTGTATCCGACCAGCATCCGCGCATTCGGCTGCGGGGTGGGCGGCGCGTGGCTGAAGGTCGCGGCGATTTTCGCACCGGCCATCGTGTCGAAGACGATGGTCGGCGGTCATCTCGACATCGCGTTCTATATCCTCGGCGCGGTGCCGTTCCTCGCCGCGCTGGCAGTGCATTTCCTTGGCATCGAGACGAAGGGGCGGGTGCTGGAGCAGCTGGAGGCGTAGCGCGTTTGAACGCGCCGCGCCAGGGCATAGGACTCGCGGCCGCGGAGCCTATGCCTCGATCGGGGTGACTGACGCTTGAATAACCCTGTGGCTTGAATCACCCTGTGCCAGCAGACCCGCCAGGCTGGCCTTATGCGGCGAATCGCCACGCAACCACGACAGGGCGCCCCGGCGGGCGCCCTTTTTCCGTGTACGGGGATTGTCTTTCGCGCTTCGGGCAGCACCGCGCACGCGCGGCATCGCTGCCGCAGCGCTAATGTTTCGCGCCGGCGGCCTGCCGCAGCGTGTCGCGCACGCGCCGGGCGACGAGCAGCGGAATGTAGTCGAATACGCGCGCATTCGTCTGGAAATCGGCGAGCACGTGCGCGTAAATGCCGGATACCGTTTCCGGCGGCGTATTGGTTTCAGCGGCAATGGCCTGCACGACTTCATCGACCGAGGGCTGAGGCTGGGCCATGAAACTCTCCGTGTGGGGTGGCGCGGGGCGTGCTATCGAGGTTCCATTACAGGATGCGTTCAGCCCGGATGCCAATTGAATCGCCCTATCAAGCGTTTGCCACATGGCGGCTTCGGCTTTCGGCAATGAAAGGGAAGGATCGCAAGCGGGGAAGCCGGAAGTCCCTGCGCGGCGGGACGACCCGCATCAGTCGCGCGGGTCGATGCCGTTCCAGCGGCGCGCGAGCGCGAGCATCAGCGGCATCAGCGCGGCCCAGCCGAGCGCCAGCGCGGCGAAGGCGTGCAGCGGCACCGGAAACCGCACGGCGCCAAGCGCCGCTCCGGCGCGAAACGACAGCGGCCCGGCCACCGCGCCCAGCAGGGCGGCGAGCCACAGCCGCGGTTTCAGCCAGCCGAACAGCGCATTGAACTGGATGGCGAACAGCGCCCACAGCGCGAGGATCCACCACGGCGCGGTGCCCGCGATCAGCGTGCCGTTCGGGTACACGAGCAGACCGGCGCGCACGAGCAGGCTTTCCCAGACGGCGCCGACCAGCACCGCGGCCGCTGCGAGCTTCAGTTCGGGCACCGGCCGTGCGGCACGCGACGCATGCCAGACGAGCGCCGCGGCCACGAACAGCCCGCCGATCCACGCGCGATCGCGCGCCGCACTGATCACGCAGACGAACCAGCCTGCCTGGCCCACCACCAGGTAGGTCCACGTCTGAGCGGCGCGGGCGCGCGGTGGATGCGCCCGGAAGAGACGGCGTGCGTTTCGCGTCGACATCGGATCGGAAGCAGGTGGGGATGGCGGGGACGCGCATCCGCGAAGCCGCGTCGCGCGTATCAACAGCATATCGACTGCCCGAGGTTAACATGCGCCGCCAGGTCTGTGCCATTGTGCTTGCCCTCATGCTGATGCCGCTGCTGAACGGCTGCTCCAGCGCACCGCCCAATCCGAACCCGCGCGCGGACGTGCCGCTCGCGACGGTGCCGCTCGATCTGCCCCGCTACATGGGGCGGTGGTACATCATTGCGAACATTCCGTATTTTGCGGAGCGCGGCTTCGTCGGCAGCTACGCGCAGTGGGTGCTGCGCCCGGACGGCAAGATCGACGACTCGTATTACGGCCACAAAGGCAGCTTCGACGCACCGCTGAAGCATTACCAGTTCCTCGACACGCCGGTGCCCGGCAGCGGCGGCGGCAAATGGAGCGTGCAGCTGTTCTGGCCGGTTCACGTGACCCAGTTGACGCTGTATGTCGACCCGGACTACCAGTACACGATCCTCGGCTATCCCGGCAAGAATCTCGGCTGGATCTTCGCGCGCGCGCCGCAGATCAGCGACGCGACCTATCATGCGTTGCTGGCGAAGCTCGATGCGATGGGCTACGACACGTCGCGCTTCCGGCGCGTGCCGCAGCGTCCCGACCAGATCGGTCAGCCGGGCTTCGCGTCGCCGCACGGCAAGGACTGAGCGCGCGGCGGCGGCCGTGCATCCAGTCGGGCGCCGGCTGCGTATAAAGCAGCATCGTCACCCTGTGAGGAATCGATGCCTGTCGTTGCCGCTGCTGCCATCGCGCTGGTCGGGCTCGTGCTGCTCTTCACCGCTGTCTGGGCCTGGCAACTGAAGTCGCACAACGCCGGCATGGTCGATCCGGTCTGGGCGGGGTCGCTCGGCGCCGTCGCGCTGCTTTATGCCGGGCTCGGCACCGGCGCGCCGTCGTGCCGCGCGCTGGTGGCGCTCGGCGGACTCGCGTGGGGCCTGCGCCTCGGCGCGCACCTGTGGCGGCGCAACGCCGGGCAGCCCGAAGACGCGCGCTACCGGCGTCTGCGCGAGACGTGGGGCGAGGCCGCGCCGCGGCGCATGTTCGCGTTCTTTCAGGTGCAGGTGGCCGTGTCGATGTGTCTGTCGGTCGCGTTTCTGGTGCCGGCCTTCCGCACGGGCGCGCCCGCGGCGGCCTCACTGGTCGCGGCCGTGGCGATAGGGTGCGTGTCGGTCGCCGGCGAGGCGCTGGCCGACCGGCAACTGCAGCGCTTTCGCGACGATCCGCGCAATCGCGGCCGCGTCTGCCGGGACGGTCTCTGGCGCTATTCGCGGCATCCGAATTATTTCTTCGAATGTGTGCACTGGGTGGCGTATGTGTTTTTGTCGATCGGCTCGCCGTGGGTCTGGCTCACGTTGCTGCCGCCGCTGCTGATGGCCTGGCTGCTGCTGAAGCTGTCCGGCATTCCGCTGCTCGAAGCGCATCTCGCGCGCACGCGGCAGGGGTACGCGGAGTACATGCGCACGACGAGCGCGCTGATTCCCTGGCCGCCGCGCCGCACGCCGCGCGACTAGCGGCTGGCGGCGCGCCGCGACCAACACAGAAGGCATTGCATTGACGGCAGGCCGGCCGCTTCGGCCGGGACAAGAACAGGGAGAAACGACGATGAGTGTGCCGACCATGGACCAGACCTTGCCGCCGCCATCGCCCGCGTCGTCCGACGACGGCTGGCTGATTCGCTGTTGCGAGCGCGGTTTCGTGCCCGATGCGCTGATTCGCTTCGGCATGCGTCAACTGATGCGCCAGCGTTTGCGCGACGAAGGCGCTGGCGACGGCGAAGCGCGCTCGGCGCGCCTGAATCAATTGCTCGACGAGCTGCGCGCGAGCCCGATCGCCATCGAAACCCAGGCTGCCAATGCACAGCACTACGAAGTACCGGCAGCCTTCTTCGACGCGCATCTCGGACCGCATCTGAAGTACTCGTGCTGCCTCTACCCGCAAGGCACCGAGATGCTCGGCGACGCGGAGGCCGCCATGCTCGCGCTGTATGCGGCGCGCGCGCAGCTTGCCGACGGTCAGCGGATACTCGACCTCGGCTGCGGCTGGGGCTCGTTGTCGCTGTGGCTCGCCGAACGCTATCCGTGCGCGCAGATCGTCGCGCTGTCGAACTCGCAGGGGCAGCGCGCCTTCATCGAGGCGCGCGCCGCCGAGCGCGGCCTGTCGAACCTGACGGTCGTGACCGGCAACATCGTCGATGTCGAGTTCACGGACGCGCAGCGGGGCGACGGCTTCGACCGCGTGGTCTCGATCGAGATGTTCGAGCACATGAAGCACTACGGTCTGCTGCTCGCGAAGATCGCGCGCTGGATGCGCGCCGACGCGAAGCTCTTCGTGCACATCTTCGCGCATCGCACGCTCGCGTATCACTTTCAGGTGAAGGACGGCAGCGACTGGATGTCGAAATACTTCTTCACCGGCGGCACGATGCCGTCCGAGAACCTGCTGCTGAACTTCCAGGACGATCTGCGCGTCGAGCGGCAATGGTGGGTGAGCGGCACGCATTACGCGCGCACCGCGAACCAGTGGCTCGCATCGCTCGACGCGGCGCGCGCGCGCGTGATGCCGATGCTTGCCGACACCTACGGCGCGCGCGATGCGGCCCTCTGGCTGCAGCGCTGGCGGATGTTCTACATGGCGGTGGCGGAACTGTTCGGCTTCGCGAACGGCAACGAATGGGGCGTCGCGCACTATCGCTTCGTGAAGCGCTGAGGCGCGCGGGGCACTCGACAGGCGCCGCCGCGCGGCGGCATACTGCGCGAACCGCACCGTTCGTGCCCCGCCGTTTGCCCCGCCTTCACGGAATGCCCGATGAGCGACACCATCCCCTTCATTGCCAACCGCTTTCAGCACAACGCCGCGTATTACCTGCAAGGCCGGCCTGCGTATGCACCGGGGCTGATCCGGCGCGTGGCGGCCGCCTGCCGGCTCGACGGCCGTCAGCGTCTGCTCGATCTCGGCTGCGGGCCGGGCCCGCTTGCGCTGGCGTTTTCCACGTATGTCGCGAGCGGCGTCGCGCTCGATCCCGAGCCGGAGATGCTGCGCATCGCGGCGGCGCTCGGGCTCGCGATCGCGCCGAACATCGCCTTCCGGCAGGGCAGTTCGTACGACCTGTCGCCGGCAATCGGACGCTTCGATATCGCCGTGATCGGCCGGGCGTTCCACTGGATGGATCGGCCCGACACGCTGGCGCGTCTGGACTCGCTCCTCGAACCGGGGGGCGCCGTGGTGCTGTTCGGGACCACGGCGCCGGACGACCCGACGCTGCCGTGGATGGCGCAATACCGCGCGCTGCTGGAGGAGTACGCGGGCGAAGACCCCGCGCGCAGGCAGCGCAAGGCGCAGGGATGGCGAAGCCACGATGCGGTGCTGATGCAGTCGGCGTTCAGTGCGCTCGAACGCGTCACGGTAGTCGAGAAACGGCGCGTGTCGCTCGATGCGCTGCTTGCGCGCCCGCTGTCGATGTCGAGCCTGTCGCGCGAGCGGCTCGGCGCGCAGCTCGATACGCTGCTCGATCGGGCGCGCGCGTTGCTCGAACCTCACGCGCAGGACGGCTGGCTCGACGAGCGGGTCGAATCGGGTGCGTTGATCGCGCGCCGTTAGCGCGCATGCGGGATGCCGCATGCGGTGTGCCGCGTCAGCCCCCTGTGGGCGACGTATGCCCGAGCACGCCGGCGATCGTCAGCACCGCCAGCATCGCGACCGCCTCGATGGCGAGCAGCCGGTCGAAGCGGCGCTGGGCGGGCTCGGCGTCCTCGCCTGCCGCGACCGCCGCGCGCAGATGCGGCAGGCACACCATCCGGTTGTAGCCGCCCAGCAGCACCGCCAGCGCAACGAACGCGAGCTTCAGGGTCAGCAGCTTGCCGTAAGGGACGCCCAGCAGCGGGCCGTTCAGATGCGCGGTGTCCTGCAGCGTGTTGTAGATGCCGGTGACGACCACGACGGCGAGTGCTGCCGTCGCGAGTTCGGACAGGCGCGTGCAGAACCGCAGGCGCGCGAGATCCGTTTCCGCGTCGGCGCGCGGCCAGCGCCGCAGCAGCGGCGCTGCGACGATCACGCTGCCGGCCCACAGCGCCGTCGCGCCCAGATGCACGACGTGCACCCCTTCGCGCAGCGTGAAGTCGCCGGAGTCGGCGGCGTGGCTCGTGGCGGCCTTGCCCGCCGCGTAGGCGAGCAGACCGAGCGCCGCGAGCACCATCGCGCCGCCGCCTTTTCGCGTGCCGCCGCAGCAGGCGATGACCGTGCCCGCGAAGGCGACCGACCACGCGGCGCCGTAGTGGGTTTGCGTCAGCACGGGCGCCAGCGCCGCGCCCGCGCCGGCGAACGGCGCTCCGCTCATGATCGCCGCTTCGAGCCACAGATACAGCAGCAGCGCGAGCGCCAGCACGCCGAGCGCGCTGCCGCGCGCACGCGCGAGCGCCGTGCGCCCGCTCGGATGCGGCAGCAGCATGGCGCGGCAGGCGAGCGCGCCGGCAGCGAGCGCGCACAGCACGTCTTGCGCGGCCTGCGTGACGATCTGCGCGACGACGAGCGGATCGGCCACGCCTATTTCACCGTAAAGTGATAGTGACCCTGCGTGCGATGGCCGTCTTCCGCGACCGCGACCCACGCGACCGCATAGTCGCCCGGCACGAGCGGCTTGAGCGCGACCGACATGTGCTTCTTGTTGTTCGCGTCGACGACGGCCTTCGCGCTCGTCACCGGGTGGCCGTGCGCGTCGGTCACGGCGATCGAGCTGAAGGCGGGTTCGAGGCCATCGTCGAAGTCGATGGCGACCGTGCTGGTCGACGCCGGCACGGTCGCGCCCGCGCCGGGCATTTCGTGGGTGGGGTACGCGTGCGCATGCGCGAGTTGGGCGGCGCCGAGCGCCAGCGCGGCGACGAGGCCGCGCACCGTCAGGGTTGGCTTGAGAGAGGGGTTCATGATCAGTTGAAGAGAGGTTTGCCCAGGGAGTTGGGGAAGCTGTCGTCGAAATACAGATGCGCGTCGAACAGCACGCCTACGTGATCGCCGCTCTGATGATTGACCGGAATCATCGCTTCGACGCCGAACTGGCCGTAGCGGTTCAGCCACAGGAAGCCCGGATTGAGCGTGCCGGTCGTCTGGCCCGAGCAGGCGCCCGCCGTGCAGGTGCTCATCGGCGCTTCGACGACAAGGTACAGGTTGCTGAACGGCTGCGGGATGCCCAGATTCTTCACCTCGTCCTGCAGGTAAGGAATGCTGTACTGCAGCGTGAGGCCCCAGCCGAACGAGTCCGGACCGTTGGCCGACGTCGTCGTGGTGAGGTTCGGGCCGAGTTCGGCGGTCACGGCGAACGGGCGAAGGTACGACAGTGCGGACGGCAGATCGCCGAAGCCCTTGCCGAGATAGACCTCGGGGGTGAAGGTCGAATACGCGTTCGCGATCGATTTCGCACCGGTGCCCCCGATCTCGCTTTCCAGCCCGATCGACGCCATGAATTCGTGCGCGGCGTTCGCGTAGATCATGTACTTCACGCCGAGCGTCACGTTGTCCCAGCCCTTGGCCGAACCGCCGTCCGGATCGTTCTGGCTCACGTAGTCGCCGGCGATGCTGAACTGGAAGTTCTTCGTGATCGTCTTGTCCCATTCGTAAGATACGGTGTTGACGTTCATGTCGTCGCCGTTGTCGTCGGGGGTCTTGACGTGGCCGAACTGCGTGTCGAACTCGTCGCCGACACCGGGGTCATCGACCGTCAGCGTGGCGGGAAAAACGCGGTCGCCGACCACCGCGTGCGCGAAAGCCGCCGGTGCACCGGCGAGGCAGGCGGCGCCGACGGCGGCACCCAGTGCGGCGCGCGCGGGCGTCGCATGCCGTGTGAAAAACATGCGCATGATGAGGTCCTTCTCAAGTCGTCTCGATGCTGCGCGCGTGCGCAGACGTGCCGCCGCTGCCTGTGCAGCGCGGCGTTTGTTGTGGTGCGGATCGACTCAGGAGAAGGCGGGGGGCGCGCGCGGCAGCGCGGCCGTATGGCAAAGCGGGACGTGGAGCGCCGCGCGCACGGCGCGCATGGGTGCGCGCACAACCAGTTGCGTGGCCGCGAATACCGCGACGATGCCGGGCAGTACCGGCAGATGCGCGAGCAGCCCGCAATAGCCGCACGCCTGCCAGTGATAGCCGGACGCGGGCGCGCTTTTGCCGGCGTCGCCGGGATCGGACGGCGGCTGTTGTGCGGAGCAGTAGGAGGCGAGTGCGTCGCCGAGACGGTCGTGCGCGGCGAGCGTTTGCGACACCGTCGGCGCGAGCGTGCTCATCAGGATTGCAAGCAATCCCAACCAGCTGCCGATTTTCTGGAGTCGTAGGCGTAGCATGCTGCGCGTCGCGCAAGGCCGGAACGGGGGAACGGAGCGGATTATGCCACGTGCGCCCCATGCCGGACACACGATTGTTGCATACCGCGGATCGCGCGCGATGCACCGCCCGTATGTCCCGGTTGCGCACGAGCCCCTGCATGCACGGCCGACGCGATGCGCCGTTTCATAGGAAGATTCGGGATGTGGCATCGTGTCGCAATGACGTGGCGCGTCGCGCCCATCCCCGCGCGGTCGCCTGGCGAACCGCACGCGCGCCGGTCCGCGCTGGAATAAACGGCGGCCTGCGCGCGTTAGCAGACAGGGCGTATCGTATCGTTTTCAAACCGCTTTCAATGCAGTGCGGCTTATCCGCACGGAACGGCTCATGAATACTCCGACTCACGCGTCGTCCGCGATGGTGGACGACCCCGGCGCGGCGACGCGCTACACCCGCGTGGCGATGCTGCTGCACTGGCTGATCGCGATCCTGATCCTCTGCAACGTCGTGCTGGGTCTGAGCGCCGGTTCGCTGCCGGACGCCTGGGTGCGTCCGGTCATCGACACGCACAAGTCGATCGGCATTACCGTGCTCGGCCTCGTGCTGCTGCGCATCCTGTGGCGCCTGTCGCACCGGCCGCCGGCGTTGCCGGCCGTGTTTCCCGACTGGGAGCGCAAGGCCGCGCACGTCGCCCATGTGCTGTTGTATGTGCTGATGATCGCGCTGCCGCTGTCGGGCTGGCTGCACGACTCCGCGTGGAAAGACGCGGCAACGCATCCGATGCGGCTGTTCAACCTGTTTCCGTGGCCGCGCATCGGCTATGTGATGCATCTGAACCCCGCGCTGAAGGAAACGCTGCACAACCGCTTCGGCGAACTGCATACCTGGCTCGGCTACGCGCTATATCTGCTGCTGGCGCTGCACGTCGGCGGTGCGCTCAAGCACGAATGGGTCGACCGGCATTCGGTCATCAAGCGGATGATTCCGTCGCGCGACAACCGGTCGCGCGACGTCTCGTGACCGAAGGCACCCGTATCTTGAAGAGCACTCTGGAACAGGCGCTGGCGCTCGCTTCGCCGCGTATCGTGCCGCGTCGCGCAACGCTCGCGAGCACGCTGATTCATCTGGCCGTCGTGGTGTTATGGCTGCTGCTGTTTGCGCGCGCGTTCTTTCTGCACGGCGTGGTGGCGTGGTCGACGGGTATCGCCTACGTGATCTACGACACGCTGCTGCTCGTCTTCGTCACGCTGAAGACGTGGCCGCTGTGCCGGCCGCCGGCACCGCCGGATCCGGCTGCGCTGCAGCGCGCGCGGCCCGAGATGGGCGCGATCGTCGCGGCCCATAACGAAGCGTCCGTGCTGCCCGTGACGCTCGCCGCGCTGCTGCGCCAGACCGGCGGCCTCGCGCAGATCGTGATTGCAGACGACGGCTCCAGCGACGGCACCGCGGCGCTGCTCGGCGCGCAGTTCGGCCTCGTCGCGCCGCCCGAAGGCGAACTGAGCGCGCCCAGCACGCGGTACCCGAACCTGTACTGGCTGCGCTTGCCGCACGGCGGCAAGGCACGCGCGCTGAACGCCGCGATCGCGGTGATGACGACCGAAACCGTGATGACCGTCGATGCCGATACGCTGCTCGACGACGACGCCACGCTTGCAATGCGCACGGCGTTCGCCGCGCAGCCAGGGCTCGTCGCGGCGACCGGCATTCTCGTGCCGCTGTGCGGACGCACGCTGTCCGGGCGCGTGTTCCAGTGGTTCCAGACTTACGAGTACATGCGCAATTTCGTGGCGCGCTATGCATGGATGCGCGCGGACAGCCTGCTGCTGGTATCGGGCGCGTTTGCGTCGTTCCAGCGCGAAGCGCTGGTGGCGGTGGGCGGCTTCGATCCGCAATGTCTTGTCGAGGACTACGAACTGATTCACCGCCTGCGGCGCTATGCGGTCGATCATGGCCTCGTCTGGGACGTGCGCGTGGTCGGCGACGCGCAGGCGCGCACCGACGCGCCAGGCACGCTCGGCAGTTTCCTGCGGCAGCGGCGCCGCTGGTTTGCGGGCTTTCTGCAGACGCAGTACTGGAACCGCGACATGACCGGCAATCCGCGCTACGGCACGCTCGGCCTGCTGATGCTGCCGGTGAAGGCGTTCGACACGATGCAGCCGGTCTACGGGCTGACCGCGTTCGGGCTGCTGCTCGCATTCGTGTTCGGCGGGCACGGCGGGCTCGTGGCGGCGATTTTCGGCGTGATCGGTCTGAAGACCGCCCTCGATCTCGCGTACTACGTGTGGTGCATCCGTCTGTACCGCCGCTGGACCGGTCAGATGGCCGGCACGAGCCTGTGGATGACGATGGCCGCCGCGCTTGCCGAGCCGTTCAGCTTCCAGTTGATCCGCCATACCGGCGCCGTGCTCGGATGGCTGCATTTTCTGCGCGGCGGCCGTGCATGGGGTGCGCAGCGCCGCACGGGCCTCGTCGCGCACGACGAACCCTGACGGCGCCGCCGCGCCGGCACGCGTGCGCTGCGTCCGGCCTCGGGAATCAGCTTTCCGCACTGGCGCGGCGCGCGTCGCGCCGCCGCAGCCGCGAGCCGGCGAGCGCGATCGCCGCGCCGGCCACGCCCATGGCCGCGGACAGCAGCACGATCAGCATCGCGGTCTGTCCATGCCGGGAAAAGACGCCGACCAGCAGGCCGGCGAGCGGCTGCGTCAGGTTGTTCAACAGGATGATCACGCCGGTGGTCTTGCCGTAGTCGCGCGGCGGAATGATCTGCTGGCGCGTGCTGCGGATGTAGACGTTGAACATCTTGTCGAAGCCGGTGATCAGCACGAAGCCGAGTGCGTAGCCCCATGCGTCGCGGCTCGCGCCGGCAATCAGGCCGCCCGCGCAGATCGCGACGAACGCGAGCAGCCCGAGCGTCTTTCGCGACAGCGACACTCGCGCGATCGCCAGCAGGATCACAACGGTCGCGATGGCGCCGAGCGTTTGCAGCACGGTGTAGAAGCGCTCCGACTGATGATGGATGCCGGTGACCATCGCGGCCGACGTCGCGAGCGTGACGCCGATCACGAGGTTTTCGGCAGCAGCGAGCATCACCACGCGCTGCAATCCGGGGAGTTGCCGCAGATGGCCGAGGGCGGTCGCGAACGGCTGTGCCCAGTGGCCCGGCGCGGGATGCGACGCCGCCGCCCGAAAGCCGCTCGTGCGCTGCCACAGCACGAACGCGACGTCGGCGAGCAGGAACAGCCCGGCCGCGCAGCCGGCCACGTATTCCCAGCGCCACGCGACCAGCAGCAGGCCGGCCAGCATCGGGCCGAGCACGACGCCGAGCTGGTCCGCGAGCTGCGAGTGCGCGAGCACGCGCTCGAAGCGCTCGCGCCTGAAGACCTGCGGCAACAACACCTCGCGTGCGACGAACCCCTGGCTCGTCAGCACGCCGCAGCAGGCGGACAGCGCGATCACCCAGCCGATGCCGCCGCATAGCGCGTAGCCCGCGATGCCCGTGGCACAGCAGAGCGCGCGGCATGACTGGCTGATGCGCATCAGCGTGAGCGGCGAGAAGCGGTCGGCGAACGCGCCGAATAGCGGAAAGAACGCATAGCGCGGCAGCGCTTCGGCGAAGAAGGCGAGGCCGGACCACGCGACCCGGTGGGTGGTCTGGAATACGACGAGCGGTACGAGGAAGAGCAGGATCTGATCGGCCAGCCGCGCGAAGAATAGCGAGCCGTAGAAGGCCTGATGGGATACGCGCACGGTTGACGGTCCTGTGAAGGAGGAGCATGCGGCCGGCTTCGCAAGGGGGGGCGCGCCGCCCCGCTCGGGCGATGTGCGGATGATAACGGCAAACCGTGCGCAGCCGGTCCGGCGCGATTCCCGCGACGGCGCATTGCATGGATTGCGTGCCGGCGACGCCGCATGTATCGTGGCGCGTACGACACGCGGCATGCGGACACACCGCGTGCGCGATCCTCTCTGGGCAACGATCATGTACCCGTCAATCGAACCCTACCGGCACGGCTTTCTGGATACCGGAGACGGACATCGGCTCTACTGGGAGCTGTGCGGCAATCCGGCCGGCAAGCCAGCGGTGTTTCTGCACGGCGGACCGGGGGCCGGCTGCAGCGCCGTGCACCGGCGGCTCTTCGATCCCGCGCGCTACAACGTGCTGCTGTTCGACCAGCGCGGGTGCGGCCGCTCGCAGCCTCACGCGAGCCTCGAAAACAACACGACCTGGCATCTGGTCGACGACATCGAGCGGCTGCGCGCGCTGCTCGGCGTCGAACAGTGGCTCGTGTTCGGCGGGTCGTGGGGCAGTGCGCTTGCGCTCGCCTATGCGCAGACGCATCCACGGCGCGTGAGCGCGCTGGTCGTGCGCGGCATCTTCACGCTGCGGCGCGCCGAGCTGCTGTGGTACTACCAGGAAGGCGCCTCGTGGCTCTTTCCGGATCTGTGGGAAGGATTTCTTGCGCCGATTCCGCCTGCGGAGCGCGGCGACCTGATGGCGGCTTACCGGCGTCGCCTCACCGGCGCGGACGAGCCTGCGAAGCGCGAGGCGGCGCGCGCGTGGAGCCGCTGGGAAGGCAGCACGATCACGCTGCTGCCGAACGACGACCTCGCGGCGCACTTCAGCGAAGAGACCTACGCGCTGGCGTTCGCGCGGATCGAAAATCACTACTTCGTAAACGCCGGCTTCATGGACGAAGGCCAGTTGCTGCGCGACGCGCATCGGCTTGCCGGCATACCGGGCGTGATCGTGCAGGGCCGCTACGATGTGGCGACGCCGGCGCGCAGCGCATGGGAACTGTCGAAGGCCTGGCCCGAGGCCACGTTGCAGATCGTCGCGGATGCCGGTCATGCATTCGACGAGCCCGGCATCCTGCGGGCATTGATCGACGCGACAGACCGGTTCGCGGATTGACGCGGCGCGCGGCCGCCCAAAACAGACAGACAAAGCAGACCGACACTAGCGGCCGATCGCCGGCGCGCACGGAGAGAACATGAACGAGACCGTATCGCGCAGCGCGCGGCGGATGCTGTGGGCGCTCGGCGCGCTCGCGCTATCCTGCGGCGCGCATGCGCAGCAGTCGCCGCTCGGCATGACGATCGCCACGCGGGGCACCGCCAAGGGCATTCCCGCCTGCATCAGCTGTCACGGCGCGCACGGCGAAGGCAATGCCGCAGCGGGTTTTCCGCGCCTCGCGGGCGTCGGCGCGGCCTACCTCGAAGAACAACTGGGGGCGTTCGCCGACGGCCGGCGGTCGAGCACGGTGATGCAGCCGTTCGCCAAAATCATGTCGCTCGACGGGCGTGTGGCGGTCGCGCAATACTTCAGCCAGCTTCCGCCGCCCGCAGGCATCCGCACGCACGACCCCGCCTCTCCTTCTGCCGCCGATACCGGCGCATGGCTCGCCACGCGCGGCCGCTGGGACGAGGGGCTGCCCGCATGCGCGCAATGTCACGGTCCGGGCGGTGCCGGCGTCGGCACGGCCTTTCCGCCGCTCGCCGGACAGCCGGCCGCGTATATCGAGGCCCAGTTGCATGCATGGCAAACCGGCGCGCGGCCGCCCGGACCGCTTGCACTGATGCCGATGGTGGTCAGCAAGCTCTCGGATGCCGACATGCATGCGGTGGCGGCCTACTACGCACAACAAGGCGGCGACGCGGACCAGGAGGCACACCAGAATGCCCGATAACCCTATCGCGCGGCGGATCGCGCTTGCGTTCGCGTGTGCCGCGCTGCTCGGCAGCGCGGCTGTCGCCGCCCAGACCGCCGGCGCGGCCTCGTCCGCACCGGCGACGCGGGCCGCACCGGCCGACGCGCCGGTCGCGTTCACGCCGCCGCCGGAGAGTGCGATGCCCGCCGGCGAATTCGGCAAGTCCGTGCGGCTCGGCGAGCAGATCTTCGTGCATACGCGGGCGTTCGCCGGTCACTACGTGGGCAACGACCTGAGTTGCGCGAACTGTCATCTGGATGCGGGCCGCAAGGCGAACGCGAGCCCGATGTGGGCCGCCTATATCGCGTATCCGGCTTATCGCAGCAAGAACGGTCACGTGAACACGTTCGCCGAACGGATGCAGGGCTGCTTTCGCTACAGCATGAACGGCAAGGCGCCGCCGCTCGGCGACCCGGTGCTGGTTGCGCTCGAGAGCTACGCGTACTGGCTCGCCACCGGCGCGCCGGTCGGCAAGAAGGTCGTGGGCCACGGCTATCCGAAGCTGCCGCCGCCGCCTCGGAAAGCGGACTACGCGCGCGGCGCGCAGGTCTATGCCCAGCACTGCGCGCTGTGTCATGGCGCGGACGGCGCCGGTCAGCAAAGCCAGGGGGAAACCGTGTTCCCGCCGCTGTGGGGGGCGCGTTCGTTCAACTGGGGCGCGGGCATGCACGAGATCCAGAATGCGGCGGGTTTCATCCAGGCGAACATGCCGCTCGGGCTCGGCGGCACGCTGACCGATCAGCAGGCGTGGGATGTCGCGCTCTTCATGGACAGTCACGAACGGCCGCAGGATCCGCGCTACACCGGCTCGGTGGCGCAGACTCGCGCGCGGTATCACGACACGCCCTATTCGATGTACGGAATGACGGTCAACGGGCACGTGCTGGGTAGCCCCTGAACGCGCCCGGAGCCGGCGTTTGCCAACGCGCAGGAAACGGAGCATCTCCGCTGCGTCGCTAATGCGGCGCGGGCAGGCGTGGATAATGTCGGCTCTTTCAACCGGGGGGCGCACGCGGTCTGCGTCGTCATGAACCGCTCTCGGGCCGCCCAGGCACCCCCGCCGATACGATCAGCCATGTACAAAAAGGGCGTAGCGCTCGAAATCCAGTTTGCCCCCGAGCGGCTCAACGATGCGGCAGGCGATCCTTACTGGATCGATTTGACTCGCGCCGAAGCGCAGACCCTGCTCGACCGGTTGCAGGCGCAACTGAACGCGGAGGGCACGGGGACGTCGGGGCCGCTCGTCGTCAGTCTCGACGACGCGCCGCGCGAGGCTTCGCGGGACGATGCGCGCCGCGCATGCGAAGCCGCGCCCGCCGCCGGGCTTACGCAGTGGGTGTGCGTGATCTGCGGATGGGTTTATGACGAAGCGGCCGGCCTGCCGGAAGAGGGAATCGCCCCCGGCACACGCTGGGCCGACGTGCCCGCGGACTGGCGCTGCCCGTTGTGCGACGTCGGCAAGGATGACTTCGCGTTGGTCGAGTTCTGAGCGGGCGGTCGTGCGTTTAACGCAGGATCGGACAGGAGCAGACCCTCGCCGGCAGATGAGTTGATTAGCATGGCGAAGTATCTGGAACTCGCCGGAACGAGACGGCCGGTTGCCGCGACGAGACGCGCGCAGCGTGGTTTCATCGTGGCGCGGTCAATCCATCGGACGGCAGCCGGCGCACAGCACGCGTTGCCGCACAGCGGCCGCGCGGCCCGGGCCGATCCCGTGTCCGCTATCATACGAACCGGCGCCGCATACCCGATGCGGCGCGAGCCAGTGGCGCGCGATGCGCCCGATTCACGCGGTGAGCCCGTCCATGAATACCCCCTCCGATACGCCAGCCCGTCCCGCGATGCGCGTCCTGACTCCCGTCGAAGCCCGCGTGCTGGGCGTACTGGTCGAGAAGCAGCGCACGGTGCCCGACACCTATCCGTTATCGATGAATGCGCTGACCGCCGGCTGCAATCAGAAGACGGCGCGCGCACCGGTCATGAACCTGACCGAGGCCGACGTGCTGGACGCCATCGAGGGCCTGAAGCGCCTCTCGCTCGTGCTCGAAGGCAGCAGCAGCCGCGTGCCGCGCTTCGAACACAACGTCGCCCGCGTGCTCGGTGCGCCCGGCCAGGCGGTTGCACTGCTCGCGGTGCTGATGCTGCGCGGTCCGCAAACCGCAGCCGAACTGCGGCTGAATACCGCGCGCCTGCATGACTTTGCCGATATTTCGTCGGTGGACGCGTTTCTCGACGAACTCGCGCAGCAGACGCCGCCGCGCGTGGTGAAGCTCGCGCGGACACCCGGCGAGCGCGAGCATCGCTGGATGCATCTGCTGTGCGGCGAGGTCGCGGGCGTCGCGGGCGAGGCGGCGGCGTCTCGCGCCGCGACGCCGGCCGAATCGTCCGACGACGAACTGGCATCGCTGCGGGCCGCGCACCAGAACCTCGCCGACGAAGTCGCACGGTTGCGCGCACAACTTGCGTATCTGGCCGACGCGCTCGGCGTCGATCTTGCGAAGCTGGACCCTGACCTGTCGCAGCCGATCTAAATGCGCGCCGCGGTTTCAGTTGCCCGGAAAGTCCGCGAACGGGTCGGCGGCGGCGCGTTTGGCTTCGGCTCCGGCTTCGGCGCTCAGGTTGTACTCCGCGCGTACCGCGCGCAGCGCGGCTTCGATATCGCGCTCGAAGCCGGCGGCATTGCCGAAGTGCTTCATCGTCCAGTTGCAGCCGGTCTTGTCGGGCGGCTGAGGCTGCGGGCGCGGCACGCGTATTTTCGCGCCGTCCTCGGCCGCGTCGAGCAGACGCTGCAGACGTCGCTGCACTTCCTGCTGCAACTGGGACGCATTGAGGCTCTTGCGTATCATCGACATTCTCCATTATTCAAACATGGCTGCCTGCTTTAAGCGCTTCGTCCTGCTGTTCGCCTGGGCACTGATGGCCTGCGTCGCCGCGTGCGGCGGAGGAGGGGGCGGCGACGGCTCCGCCACGGCTGCCGCAAGCGGTACCGCCAGCACCCCGGCGAGCAATCCCGCCAATGATAGCGTCACGGTGACGGGCAGCACCGCCGTGACGGTTGCGGCGGCACGCAACCTGCCGGCCTCGGCGGTGTGGGCCGTGTATTACGGCAGCGCCGCGCAGACCGATGTCGCGAAGCTCGCGTCGACGTTCAACGTGATCGTGATCGACGCGGACCCGGCCAACGGGTCGCCGGATTTCACCGCCGCGCAGATCGCCGCGCTGAAGGCCAACGGCGCGAAGGTGCTGAGCTACCTGAACGTGGGCGCTTGCGAAACATGGCGCACGTACTGGCAAACCGTGCCGGCCGGCTTCGTATCGTGCGGCGCGAACACGGCTGCGCAACTGGGGCAGTACAGCGGCTACAGCAACGAGTACTGGATGAATGTCGGCAACGCCGATTACCAGCACCTGATCGTCGATTATGTGGCGCCGCGCCTCGCGGCGACCGGCGTGGACGGCTTCATGCTCGATAACTTCGAAATCGTCGGGCACGCGGCCAATGCCGCGCAGGGTCCGTGCGACGCGGCATGCAAGCAGGGCGGCCTCGATCTGGTCGCGCAGTTGCGCAATGCGTTTCCAAACGCATCGATCGTGCTGAATGCGGCACCCGCGTCGGCGCTGAGCGGCGAGAGCGGCGGCGTCGCGTTTCCGATGCTGGTGGACGGCGAGTTCGCCGAACAGGTGTTCGCGCCGTCGACCGACAGCGGGTTGCTGCAGATGCTGCAGGCCTGGCAGCAGACCGAAGCGCAATTGCCGCGCAGCGCGTTCTTCACGGGCTCGCTCGACTATGTCGGCAGTTGCAGCGATACGAGCGCCGCGCAAAGCGACTGGAACGCGAGCCTGGGCGCGGGTCTGCGTCCGGCGGTGGCGACCTCGGCCCTCAACCAGGTATGCTGGTGGCCGTTCCTGCCGGCCGTCACGGGCAGCTGAGCGCGGCCGTGCGCGGGTACGCGCCCGGCACGAGTTCGAGGCGATGCACGGCCGCTCCGGGCAGAAACGGTGTCGCGGCTGCATGCACCCACGCTTCATGGCCAGCCAGAAAATACGGCGACAGCGGATGCCCGGATTCGCCGCCGGGCATCTCGAACAGGCCCTCCTGCTCGTGGCCGGGCACCACCACCATCCGCTCCGATGCGCCGAACGAAGGCGCCTGCACGCGCGGCATGTTGAAGTCGCCGGGCAGCGGCTCGGCCGGCGCGGCGAGCGCGTCGCGCAGCCACGGCAGCCACGCGGGCACAAGGCGCGCAAACGGATGCGCGATCGCCGCGCGGTTGCGTTCGCCCCAGCGCGCGCCAGCGAGCGTTCCGTGCGACGTCGAGGTGCGAATCACCTGATCGATTTGCGCAAGCACGAACGCATGCCAGTTCGCGTAGCGCGCCGGAACCCACGCATGATGTGCGGCGAGCGATTCCATCACCGCTTCGTAGCGCGAACTGGCGGTGCGCACGCTGAGCGCGAGATCCGGCGGAGTGCCGGCGCTTGCGGCGAGGCGCGCATCGAGCGGGCCGAACCACGCATCGTAGAGCGCGAAGAAGAACGCGCGCAGCAGCCGGTAGCCGACCGCATCGATATCCGCGCGGCCATCCCAGTCGAGCAGCCATTGGCGGAATGCGGCGCGCTGCGGATGGCCGCGCAGCGCGGCGTCGTCGAGCGCGTCGAGCGCGACGCGCCGCCAGCCGGCGATCCAGCGCGCGCGGTCGTCGGTCTGCACCGCGAGCAGATCGCGCTCACTGGCGTGCGGGAGTGCGAGCAGATCGTCGCGTATCTGCGTGGCCCGCGCGCCGAGGTCGGTGCCCGCGTCGCCCGCGGGCGATGCCTCGGGCGCCGCGAGCGTGCGATTGTTCGCGGTCCACAGGCGGCCGAGCGGCGGGTCGACGCGCACCGGATATTCGGCGGGCGTCAGGTATCCGTGCCAGCCTGTGTAGCGAGACGATTCGTCGGGCAGATCGTCGATCGCCGCGTAACCCGCCGTGCGCCGCGGCACCGGTCCGGCCAGCGTCCAGCCGATGTGGCCGTGCGCGTCCGCCACCATCACGTTCTGCGTCGGCGTCCCGCTCGTTTGCGCGATGTGCAGCGCGTCGGTCACGCTCGTACAGTCTTCGAGTTGCCGCAGGTTCAGGTTGAGCGCGGCGGGATCGTGCGCGACCCAGCGCAGCGCATAGGCATGCGCGCCGACGACGATCTGTGGGCCCCATTGCGTGTCGATGACCGGCAGGTCGACCGGGGCGCCGCCCTTCACGTCGATGCGTTCATGATGAACCGCCGCGCGCCGCCAGCCGTCGGGCGTGCGGTATTGCAGCGGGTCGGCCGGGTTGCGCTGCAGGTCGATCAGATCGATGTAGCGCCCGTAGCTGTTCGTCAATCCCCATGCGATGTCGCCGTTGCTGCCCGCGATGACGAGCGGCGTGCCAGGCAGGCTGACGCCGGTCACCCGCCGCAGATGTCCGTGCGCGTCCGGCCAGACGAGCGACAGCCGATACCAGATGTTCGGCAGCGCGAGGCCGAGATGCATGTCGCTCGCGAGCAGCGCGCGATGCTGCGCGCCGTGCGCGGCGTCGACAACCCAGCCGTTGCTGCCGATGGCTTCGGCCGTTGCCGGCGACGCGCCGGCGCTGCGCCGCTCGCGCGCGGCAAGCGGCGGGGGGGCCGTCGCGTCGAGCCAGGCGGGGCGCGCCGCGGGCGGCGCGGGTAACGCTAGCGCGGGCGACGACGCATCGTCGAGCGGCGCGTCCCAGTGGCTCGCCGTCGGCAACAGGAACGCGAGCAGGGTAGCAGGCACCTGTTCGCGCAGGGCGGCGCGCGCGAGGATGCGGTTCACCTCGAACGACTGCAGATCCAGATACATCGCATAGGCGACCAGCAGCGTGTCCTCGGGACGCCATGCGACCGGTTGCGTGCGCAACAGCCAGTACTCGAACGGACGCGCACGCAGTGACGCGAGGCCGTCGTTGACGCCTGCCGCGTATCGTTCCAGCAGTTGCCGGTCGGCGGCGGGGAGCGCGCGCAGGTGTTGCTGCGCGAGCGCGCGGAACCGGTGCACGCGGTTGCGCCGGTCGAGTTCGAGCGCCGCCGGCCCGATCAGCGCCGCCATTTCTCCGGCGGCCACCCGGCGCAGCAGATCCATCTGGAAGAAGCGGTCCTGGGCATGCACAAAACCCGTTGCATACGCAACGTCAAGCCGCGTCTGGCCGCGCACGGTCGGCACGCCGAGCGCATCGCGTTCGATGCGCACCGGGGCCGACAGGGGCCCGGCGCGCAGACGGCCATCGAGCGGCGGCAGGCTTGCGCACAGCGTGAGCCAGGCCGCGGCAGCGGCGAGCGCGACGCCGGAGAGCATCGCGAGCAGCAGATACCACGGCCAGCGGCGGCGCGGGTGTGACGACAGGCGGATCATGGCGGAGCACCAACGGGTGGGGGGCGCGGCAGGCCCGCTGCGCGGCCGTACGAACATAGCACACGCGCACGTCGGCGTTCGCGCGCCGCCTGCTCGCGCGCGAAGGCGTATCCTGCAAGACCGGCATGCGGCAACTGAAGCCCGTTACGCCAGCGGCTTTCGCATGCACATGGAGTGCGACATTCACCCACTGGAGGAACACGATGATCACGCATGCGCTGTTTGCGCGTTTCGAGGCGAAGCCCGGCAAGGAAGCGGAGGTCGAGGCATTTTTGCGGGAAGCGCTTGCGCTTGCCAATGCGGAGTCGACTACGCCGATCTGGTTCGCACTGAAGCTGTCGAGCCATATGTTTGGCGTATTCGACGCGTTTGCCGACGAGGCCGCGCGCGAAGCGCACCTGCAGGGACCGATCGCCCAGGCGCTGATGGCGCGGGCCGACGAACTGTTCACGCAGGCGCCGGGCATCGCCAAAATCGAAGTGCTCGGGATGAAGAACCCGTTCGGCTGATGGCGCGGGGCGCGTCGCAGCGGCTCCTCGCGGCGCGCACCAGTGTGGCGACGAACCAACAACCCTGGACGCATACCCGGTATGCGAGCGCGGCGCATCCGCCGTAAAGCCTTGTCCCGCCGTGCCTTGCGTTATTTCAACGCATTGAAAGTCTGAATTCCAGGCTGGATCGATTATTAAAAGTAAAACACCTGGATATATTTCGCCGTGCACGACGCATGCCGCCGGCACGGCGTGTAGCGCACTTCATGCCGTAGCGATCCGTGTTGCGCAGACTTCTTTTGCGCGGCGACGGGTATATTTATTTTTAAATAATTCAGATTCATGAAAAAAACAATTCTGGCTCTTTTATCTCTCGCGGCGATGACGTCGGTCGCGCACGCACAGTCGAGCGTCACGCTGTACGGCGCGGTGGATACCAGCGTGGCGTACTTCACCAATCAGGCCGGCAGCAACGGCCATTCGGGCAACACGGTCGAAATGATGGGCGGCAACCTGTCGCCGAACCTGTGGGGCCTGCGGGGCACGGAGGACCTGGGCGGCGGTCTGGACGCGATCTTCCGCATCGAAAGCGGTTTTAACCTCGACAACGGCCGCCTCGGCCAGGGGCAGCGCATTTTCGGCCGCGTCGCGATGGTCGGCCTGAGCGACAGGCAGACCGGCACCGTCACGCTCGGCCGCCAGTACGATCCGCTGATCGACCTGATCCAGCCGCTCACGAACGACGGCGCGTTCGGCCCGACCTTCGCGACGCCGGGCGACATGGACAACTACGACAACAGCTACCGGACCAACAACTCGGTCAAGTACATGTCGCCGAACTTCGCGGGCCTGCAGGCTTCGGCCATGTACGCGTTTGGCGGCGTGCCGGGCAGCCTCGCGGCCGGTCAGACGTTCGCGGGCGCGGTGTCGTACAACCGGGGTCCGTTCGGGTTCGGCGCCGGCTACTTCCATGCGAACAGCGACCACGCGAGCGCGTCGTCGTTCGACGGCCTGTACCCGGATGCGGCCACGAGCGGCTCGAATGCGATCGGTGTCGATTCGGAAGCGATCACCGGCGCGTTCGTCACGGCCAACTCGATGCAGATCATTCGCGCGGCGGGCGACTACACGTTTGCGAACGTCACGGTGGGTCTCGCCTACAGCAACGTCGCATACAACGACTACGCGACCGCGGCCGGCAGCCAGAACACGACCCGCTTCAACACGGGCCAGGTGTTCGTGAACTACCAGCTGACGCCGGCGCTGCTCCTCGGCGCGGGCTACGACTACACGAAGGGCGGCGGCAACAGCGTGACGGTGGCCTACAACCAGTTCAGCCTCGGCGCGGACTACTTCCTGTCGAAGCATACCGACCTGTACCTGCTGGCCGGCTATCAGAAGGCTTCGGGCAACACCTACGATGCGACGACCGGCGAACGGGTGTCGGCGGTGGCATCGCTCGGCGACTTCGGCAACGACGCCACGACCGACAAGCAGGCGATGGCCATGATCGGGATTCGCCACAAATTCTGATTGAAGCAGAGGTCCGACGCACGCGCGCGTGCGCCGTTCCGCAGCCCGCCCGGGTCGCCCGGGCGGGCTGTTTGCCGTCTGCCGTGCGACGGTGCGCGCGCGGCGGGACCCGCGGCAAGCCGCTACAATCGACGCGAGCCTGTCTAAAACGGAGCGCTCCAATGACGCATGCACAGCCGATCAGCCGTTACCCGGTTCCCGACCCTGGCGCGTGGCCCGACGATATCCGCACCCGCATTCTGGAGGTCCAGCAGAAGGCCGGCTTCGTGCCCAACGTGTTTCTCGCGCTGGCACACCGCCCCGACGAATTCCGGGCGTTCTTCGCGTATCACGATGCGCTGATGCTGAAAGAAGGCCGCCTCACAAAAGGCGAGCGCGAGATGATCGTCGTTGCGACGAGCGCGGCGAACCACTGCCTGTATTGCGTCGTCGCGCATGGCGCGATCCTGCGCATCTACGAGAAGCAACCGCTCGTCGCCGACCAGCTTGCAGTCAATTATCTCAAGGCCGATCTCACGCCGCGCCAGAAGGCGATGCTCGATTTCGCGCTGAAGGTGTGCCGCGAGTCGGATCGCGTCGACACAGAGGACTTTGCGGCGCTGCGCGCGCATGGCTTCGACGACGAGGACATCTGGGACATTGCGGCGATTACCGCGTTCTTCGGCCTGTCGAACCGGATGGCCAATGTGATCTCGATGCGCCCGAACGACGAGTTCTATCTGATGGGGCGTGTGCCGAAAGCGTAAGCGCACTTCGCGCGCCGCGCACTTGACAATGTTTTACAGCTTCGGCGGAGGGCCGGTGCTATCGTCGGCGAGGGTATCGGCGCGCGTGCGCGCAGCGGTGTTCCGCGCGTTTTATGTAGCCTGTGCATGCTTAACGGAGGTTGCGGCGTTTGTCCGCACGGTGCATGCCGATATCGGCGCAGCATTCATGTCGACGTTCAACAGATACGGTGATTGTCATGGGAATTCTGAACACGGTGGGCGAGATCGCGGGTGCGGTCGCCGCGGTCGAAGGGGTCGAGAAGGCCGATCCGGATGCCGGCTTGCTGACCAAGGGCATTGCCGCGGTCGCGGGCTTCAAGGGCGCGGGCGCGCTGGAATCGCTCGTCGAGAAGAAGGAGGACGGCGCGGATGCGCCTGCGCAGGACGCCGATACCGGCAGCGACGGCGACGCGTCGCAAACCTGAGCGTACGGCGGCTTGCCGTACGCAGGCGAAGGCCAGCCGCTCATCCGGCTGGCCTTTCTTCTGGCGCATCGGCCATGACCGGCGAGCATGCGGGTGTCGCCGGCCTGGCGTATCCGGTTGCACGCGCAACGAAAGCGGAGTGAACATGAGCGAGTCGTGGCAGTACCAGCTGCGCATCGACGTGTCCGCGGCGCTCGCGCCCGCGCTGCGCGACGACCCGTCAGGGGTGGCGATTGCCGCGCTGCACGAGGTTCTGTGCGCGCATCGCGCGGTGCTGCGCTGCCAGTTCGACGCGTTCGCCGATTATGTGCGCGAGGCCGAACAGCACGGCGCGCACGACTACCCGCTCTACGCGTGGACGCGGCAGACGCTCGCGGATCCCGACAAGCGGGCGCGTTATCTGCGATCCTTCACGCTCTATGTGGAGGGCCGCGAGGTCTACGACAAGGCGGTCGCCGACGCGCTCGAAGCGCAGCTCGCGCCGCTCGCCGGCCGCGACGGCATCGAGCGCGTGCGCAGGTTCGACACGAACCCCGCGCATAACCCGCAGCCGCCGGCAGAGGCGCGCGGCTAGCGGGCGGTGCGCCGGCGCCGCGCGCCGTGCGGTGCAGTGCGGTGCAGTGCGGTGCAGTGCAGTGCAGTGCAGTGCAGTGCAGTGCAGTGCAGCAGATCGCGCAGCCGCCGGCTGCACGGATGCGCACACGCCGCTATGCTATAGGCCTCATTCAACACAGGACCTTCTCATGAAGCCGACAACAGGATCGATGGTCGCTTTTCGTCGCCCGGATGGGCAGGAAGTTCAGGGGTATCTCGCGCAGCCGTCCGCCCCCGAAGGGGCGCCCGGTATCGTCGTGATTCAGGAGTGGTGGGGCTTGAACGACCAGATTCGCGGGGTGGCAGACCGTCTGGCGCGCTGCGGGTATGTCGCGCTGGTGCCCGATCTCTATCGCGGCAAGTCGACCGTCGAGGAAGAAGAGGCGCATCACCTGATGAGCGGCCTGAACTTCGGCGACGCCGCCACGCAGGATGTGCGTGGCGCGGTGCAGTATCTGAAGCAGCAGGCGGCACACGTCGCGGTGACCGGCTACTGCATGGGCGGCGCGCTGACGCTGCTGTCGCTGTGCCACATTCCGGAACTGTCGGCCGGCGTGGTCTGGTACGGCTGCCCGCCGGTCGAGTACATCGATGCGACGAAGATCAAGGCGCCGGTGCAGGCGCACTGGGCGAGCCAGGACGTGTTCTTCGCACCGGCGGCCGTCGAGGCGGTCGAAGCGAAGCTGCGCGATGCGGGCGTCGCGCTCGACTCGCACCATTACCTCGCGCATCACGCATTCGCCAACGAGACCGCCGTGGGACCGGGCCGCATCGCGGGCACCCAGTACGATCCGGTTTGGGCACAGCAGGCGTGGGATCGCGCGCTCACCTTCCTTGGCCGCAACCTGTGGCCGCAGCGCGGCTGATCTGACGCGCCGCGCGGGCTGGGCGCGCGCCGTGCCGCGCATCGCCCGCGCGCGCCGCGTCACGCGCCGCGCCCGCGCGCGCCCATGACGAAGCGGGAACGACCTTTCGTACGCTGCTGTCTCACCTGTGCGTTCGCCATCCGGCGGGCGTTGGCCTGTCAGCCCGTTGCACGAGGCCATCTGGCTGGTTTGCGCGCATCGCGATGCGCGCAACGCGCACGCCGAGGCGTGCCGGCGCCGCTGCCGGGGCCCGCACGCACACGTGCCGCGACACACGAAAGGAGTCATGGATGCAGCTAGGCATGATCGGATTGGGGCGCATGGGCGCCGACATGGTGCGCCGTCTCGCCGCCGCCGGGCAGACGTGCGTGGTCTACGACGTCCAGCAGGCGGCCGTCGAAAAGGTCGCGACGGACGGCATCGCGGGCGCGACGTCGCTCGCGGATCTCGTGAAGCAGCTTGCGCAGCCGCGCGCCCTCTGGCTGATGGTGCCCGCCGGCGTCGTCGACGACACGCTCGCGCAACTCGTGCCGCTGCTCGCGCCCGGCGATATCGTCATCGACGGCGGCAATTCGTATTACCGCGACGACGTGCGGCGCGCGAAAGCGCTCGCGCAGCAGCAGCTTCACTATGTGGACGTCGGCACGAGCGGCGGCGTGGCGGGGCGCGAGCGCGGCTACTGCCTGATGATTGGCGGCGAGGCGCCGGTGGTGGAGCGGCTCGCGCCGATCTTCGCGGCGCTCGCGCCCGGCGTGCAGGCCGCCACGGCAACGCCGGGCCGCGCGAAGGACGCGGGGACCGCCGACCAGGGCTTTCTGCATTGCGGGGCCCACGGCGCCGGACATTTCGTCAAGATGGTCCACAACGGCATCGAGTACGGAATCATGGCTGCGTACGCGGAAGGGCTGAACATCCTGCACAACGCGGATGCGGGCAACCACACGCGCGATAACGACGCGGAGACCGCGCCGCTGCGCGACCCGGATTTCTACCGCTACGACCTCGACCTGCCCGAGATTGCCGAGGTGTGGCGGCGCGGCAGCGTGATCGGCTCGTGGCTGCTCGATCTGATCGCGGCATCGCTGGCCGGCGACGCGAAGCTGGGGGCGTACACGGGGCGTGTGTCGGATTCCGGCGAGGGGCGCTGGACCGTCGAGGCGGCAATCGACGAGGGCGTGCCCGCCCCCGTGCTGAGCGCCGCGCTGTTCGAGCGTTTCAGTTCGCGCGGCGAGGACGATTTCGCGAATCGCGTGCTGTCGGCGATGCGCCACGATTTCGGCGGCCACGCGGAGAAAACGGGCCGGCCCGGCGCATAGCGGCGTGGGGGCGCGCGCCGGCGAGGCAGCCGGCGCGCGGCGGGATACAATTCGGCTGCGCCAGAATCGTCCCCTTTCGACCCGTTCCATCCATGCAGAATCCAGATCGGGCTGTCCTGCTCGGCCCGTTGCTCAAGGGCGTATCACGTTCGTTCTACCTCACGCTGCGCGTGCTGCCCGCGGGCATGCGCGATCCGGTTGCGCTCGCGTATCTGCTGGCGCGCGCGGCCGATACGATCGCCGATACGTCACTGGTTCCGCCGCCGCGGCGGCTCGCGCTGCTGCTCGCGCTGCGCGCCCAGGTCAACGGGGCGCACGGTACCGCGGCATTCGTGCAGCAGGTCGTGCAGGAGCTGGCCGGCCAGCAGACGCAATCGGACGAGAAGCGTCTGCTCGAATCGCTCGGGGCGGCGCTCGCGCTGCACGCGCAGCTTGCCGCAAGCGACCGGGAGGCGGTGCGCGCAATCGTGACGACGCTCACCGAGGGCATGGAATTCGATCTGTGCACGTTCCCGGACGAGCGCTCCGGCGAACTCGCCGCGCTGCGCGAGCCTGCCGAACTCGACCGCTATACGTACCTCGTGGCCGGCTGCGTCGGCGAGTTCTGGACCGACATGACCTACGCGCATCTGCCCGGACTGCTTGCGGCGCAGCCTGCCGTGATGCGCGCGCGCGGCGTGCGCTTCGGCAAGGCGCTGCAGATGACCAACGTGCTGCGCGACTGCGGCAAGGATCTGCGGATCGGCCGCTGCTATCTGCCGCTCGACGCGCTCGCGCGCCACGGCCTCGGCCCGCGCGACCTGCTCGACCCGGCGAACTCGATGCGCGCGCAACCGCTGCTGTTCGAACTGGTGCGCGTGGCGCTCGAGCATTTTTGCGCGGCGCTTGACTACACGCTGGCGATACCGCGCCGCGCAGTGCGGCTGCGGCTCGCGTGCCTCTGGCCCATCCTGATCGGCCTCGAAACCTTGCTGCTGCTCGTGCATAACGACGCATGGCTCGATCCGGCGCGGGTGGCGAAGATTGCGCGCGGCCGCGTCTACCGGATCATGGCGGCGTCGCTGCCGGCCGTGGTGTCCGACGCGGCGCTGCGCCGCTGGGCCGAAGCGCTGGTCGCGCGGATTCATGCGCGCATCGACGTGCCCGTGCCCGGCGGCGCGGCGCCCCGGCATGGCTAGCGCGACGCACGCCGCGCGATGGCATGATAGGGGCCTCGCGTCCTCATTCGTCCTACCTTTGCGAACATGTCCAATCTGATTGTCCACGGCGGTCTCCCGCTGCGCGGCGAGATTACGCCGTCTGCCAACAAGAACGCGGTGCTGCCGATCCTGTGCGCGACGCTGCTGACCGATCAGCCGCTGCGCCTGATCGGCGTGCCGGAGATTACCGACGTGCGGAAGATTCTCGACATCTTCCGCACGCTCGGCAGCGACGTGTCGATGAATTTCTCGACCGGGGTGCTCGATCTGCATCATCGTGCCACCGCGTTCGATCCGGCCACGCACAAGCTGCCGGAGGAGATGCGCTCGTCGATCATGCTGGTGCCGCCGCTGCTGGCGCGCTTCGGCGTCGCGCGGCTGGAGAACGACGTGAAGGGCTGCACGCTCGGCGTGCGCGAGATCGATCCGCACGTCGAGGTGTTCGAGCGCTTCGGCGCGCGCGTGGCACGCACCGACGACTCGCTGATCGTGCGCAGCGTGACCAGAATGGCCGCGAACGATCACTGGCTCGATTACGCGTCGGTGACGACGACCGAAAACTTCGTGCTGTGCGCCGCCGCGGCAGAGGGTACCTCGACGCTCGTGAACGCCGCGTCGGAGCCGCACGTGCAGGAGTTCTGCCGCTTCCTCGCGATGCTGGGCGTGCGCATCGACGGCCTCGGCACGTCGCGGCTCGCGGTGAGCGGCGGCGGCCCGCTGGGCGGCGGAGAATTCCGCTTCAGCGAGGACTTTCACGAGATAGCCACGTTTCTCGCGCTCGGTGCGATTACCGGCGGCGATATCGCGGTACGCAATTCCGCACCCGAGCAGTTTCCGCTAATCGACCGGACCTTCGCGAAGTTCGGCGTGCAGCTCGACCATCGCGACGGCTGGTCGCGCGCGCTGCGCGACGGTCCACTGCGCGTGCGCCGGCCGTTCACGCAGAACATCCTGACGAAGGTCGAAGCGGCGCCGTGGCCCTATCTGCCGGTGGATCTGCTGCCGATCTTCGTCGCGCTCGGCGTGAAGGCCGAAGGCAGCGCGATGTTCTGGAACAAGGTCTATGACGGCGCGATGGGCTGGACCGGCGAGCTGTCGAAGTTCGGCGCGCACGTGTTCCTGTCCGATCCGCACCGGCTGATCACGTTCGGCGGGCTCGCGCTGAGCCCGGCGCGTGTCGAGAGCCCGTACATCATCCGCGTGGCGATTGCGCTGCTGATGGTCGCGGCGAGCATCGAAGGACGCTCGGAGATCATGAACGCGCAGCCGATCCGGCGCGCGCATCCGCGCTTCGTCGAGAATCTGCGCTCGGTGGGCGCGAACGTCGAGTGGACCAGCAGCGAGTGAGCGCGGTGCGCGCCGCCGCGCGCTACGCGTCCTGCGGGCCCGGCTCCAGCGCGACCGACAGCGCGAGGCGTCCGGTCGGCACGCCCATCGTGTTGCGCATCGGCGGCGTGCGATAGGCGTCGAGCTGCGCGCGCTGCGCCGCCGTGCCGATGCCGAGTTGCGCGAGCAGGTCCGCAACGATCGCATACAGGATCGCGGTGTTGCCGTCCTCGACCTTCACCGCGAGTCCGAGCGCGCCGCGCGCGCCGAGCCGCGCGGTGTGCGCATCGGGCCGCACGCCGATCGCGTAGCTCGCTTCGGCGCCGACCTTGCCCACCAGCGCGCCGTCGAACGCGCGCATCAGCGCCGTGCAGAAGCGCCCTTCGCCCGCGACCATCTCCGGGTAGCCGGTCATGGCCCGGTAGATGCGCGCGAGCGCCGCGCGGCGCGCGGAGGCCGGCGTGGCGTCCGCCGCCGCATCCGCGAGCTTCGCGTACAGGCGCGCGAGACGGTCGAGCGCGAACGCGGGGGTCGGCAGATTGCAGCCGTCGATCGCCCACTGCACCGTGTCGTCAGGCAGGTCGCAGACGTCGGCAACGGCATGGCGCACACGCTGCTGCAGCGGATGGTCTGGCAGATGGTAGTCCGCGCGCGGCGCGCCGAGGGCCTGCGTCCCCGCCAGCATCCCGGCATGCTTGCCCGAGCAGTTGCTGCAGACCGCACCGGGCGTGAAGTCGCGTTTGATCCACGCGCGCAGCACCGCGTCGGAGAGCGGCGGATGGCCGCCGCAGCGCAGGTCGCTCTCGCGCGACTGCGACTTCGCGAGCATGTGCCGCGCGCGTTCGAGGTGGCGTTCCTCGCTGTTGTGCGACCCGCACATCAGCGCGAGGTCGGCGTCGTCGAAGCCGTAGCGTTCGAGCGCGCCGGTCTCGATCACCGCGAGGGCCTGCGCGGGCTTGGCCGCGGAGCGGGCCAGCGTGAGCCGCGCGGGGTCGCCGAAGGCATACAGCAGACGGCCGCCGGCATCGACCACGGCGACATGGGCAACATGACGGTTCTCGATCGCATCGCCGCGATAGGTCGTGGCCGCGATCGGCCCCGGAACGCGCGCAGTCATCGGCTTTCTCCTGCAGGGTGACGGAATGCAGGCGATTTTACGCGGACGCCTCCCGGTGCGGGCGCGCGCGTCGCGGCGAGGGCCGGTCAACTGCTTTCAGGCAGGCATTATTTGCCGGTTCAGAAATGAATCGAAAGGCGCGCATGAAAATCGCCTGACATACTATTCTTTTAGTATTTCAAGAATCCGTTCGATCTCGCTGAACTGCGTACGCGACAATTGATGATTTTGAGTGAGCGCATGCAGGCGCTTGCGCCAATATGCACGCGGCAGGCCGGATTGATCGAGCGCGCTCGCCGACAGATTTTGAGCGACCTGCCGAATATGCAGGATTTCGGCATTGACGAGCCGCGCCGAATGGGCGCCGGACATTTTCGGCTCCCTGTCGTCGCAGATGATGCCCCGTTCGGTAATAGTTCCCATGTTTTGTCTGCCGACGGGCAGCGTTGCAGGTGCACTCAAACCCCGGAAATGCAACGCCGCCCGAATCTGGCCTCTCAGATGTAATTTTTGATCACAGGACGCACGGTAATATTCGCTGCGTCCAGGTGCCGGGTGATTAATTTAATAATCGTTCGGCTATACGGAACTTAGTTCGGTATATGAATTTATGTTAATTTTCGGCCTGGCAGGTGTCAATATGAGACGTAGGGCGCTAGCGGGGTAGCGTCCAGTATGAGGGACTAAAAGAAAATGACAGATGCAGCGCAAACTGTAGAAGACCGATACGCGCTACGCAGCGTCAATCGTGCACTCGACGCACTCGAGGCACTGGGGAAAGCAGGCAGCGAAGGACTGACGGTGGCGGGCGTAGCCGAAAAGATCGGAGTATCGAAGAGCACCGCATTCGCGCTGCTGCAGACCCTGCTGCAGCGCAATTTCGTGGCCGATGTCCGGCTGGGCGGATCGCGCCGGTATCGGCTCGGGCTGTCGCTCGTGTCGCTCGGCGATCGCGCGGCCGAGGACGTCGGCATCCTGCAGCTCGCGCAGCCGGTGTTGCGCGAGCTGACCGCGCAGACCGGACTCACGTCGCGGCTCGCGGTGCTCGATCACGGTTACGCGGTGGCCATCAGCCGCGTCGACGCGCCGGGTATCCTGCGCATTGCGTCCGCGCTCGGCCAGCGCGAGTTGCCGCATTGCTCTGCGCTCGGCAAGTCGCTGCTGGCGCTGCTGCCGCCGGCGATCGTCGTCAAGCTGCTTGCGCAGACCGGCATGCCGCGACGCACCGAATTCACGCTGACGACTCCCCCGGAACTGATGGCCGATCTCGCGCGCGTCGCGGAGCGCGGCTATGCGTTCGACGACGAGGAGGACAACATCGGCGTCGTGTGCATCGGTGCGGCGATCACCGACCGCGACGGCGAGGGGGTTGCCGCGATCAGCGTCACCACGCTGAAAAGCGGCCTGAGCGATGACGAGCTGCACGCGCTGGGCCGCACGATCCGCGGATACGCGGACCGCGTGAGCCGCCTGCTGGGCGCCCGGCTCGACCCCGAGGCCGTTTCACCGTAGCATTCGCGCTGCCCTGCGCCGCGCCGCGACACGGCGGCGCAGCGGGGCAGCGCGTGTCCGACGCACACCGCGCATCGCTTCAGGGAAACGCATGCTGACAAGATGGTCCGATCTGTTCGATCTGCACGGCGTTGGCGACTATCTGCCGACGCTGCTCAAGGGCGCCGCGACGAGCATCGAGCTGACGGTGTGCATCCTCGCGATCAGCCTGCCGCTCGGTCTCGCGATCGCGCTGGCGAAGATGAGCCCGCGGCGAGCGCCGCGCGCGCTCGCATCGGCCTATATCGAGGTGATTCGCGGTACGCCCGCGCTGCTGCAGCTGTTCTACATCTACTTCGTGCTGCCTGCGTTCGGCATCCGCTTCAGCCCGTTTCTGTCCGGCGTGATCGGCCTGTCGATCAACTATGCCGCGTATCTCGCGGAGGTCTATCGGGCGGGTGTCGGAGCGGTGCCGCGCGGTCAGGTCGAGGCAGCGAAGGCGCTCGGCATGTCGCGCGGCCAGGCGATGCGGCTCGTCGTGCTGCCGCAGGCCATCCGCGTCGTGATTCCGCCGCTCGGCAACCATGCGATCGCCCTCTTCAAGGACACGTCGCTGGTGTCGATCGTGACCGTGAAGGAACTGATTTTCAGCGGGCAGATCATCGCCGCGACCAACTTCCAGTATCTGACCGTATTCACGATCATCGGCGTGATCTATCTGGCGTTTTCGTATCCGAGCGCGCTGCTGGTACGCTGGCTCGAACGCCGGATGAACGTCGAGCGCAGAGGCGCCGTGCTCGCCGCCGCCCCGCGAGGCGCAGCCGCACCGTGAACGTCCTCCACCTGTCCTGTCGCAACGGGAGCATTCGATGAGAGTCACCCTGCTGAAAACGGCGGCCTGGATGCTCGGCCTGCTGTGCGCGGCCCACGCGTTCGCCGCGGACACGGGCATCGGCGCAATCGGCGGCATCAGCGGCGTGAGCTTCGACGGCGGCGACGGCTCCTACCGGCGAGCCGTCGAAAGCGGCGTCACGTTCGTGATTGCAAACGATCCGCCGTCCACCTACTTCGACCCGAAGACGCATGCGTTCGACGGCGCGGACGTGCGCATCTTCGAAGACATCGCGCGGCGCCTCGGCATCACGAAGGTCAAATGGGACATCGTGCCGTTCGACGCGATGATTCCGTCGCTGCTTGCGGGGCGCGCGGACGTGATCGTCGACAACCTGCACGAGACCGGGCCGCGCCTGCGCGTCGTCGCGTTCACGAGTCCGGCATACTGGTACGGCTCGGGTATCGCGGTGCAGGTGGGCAACCCGCTGAAGATTCATCGCTGGGAGGATTTCGCGGGGCGCCGGGTCGGCACGCTGCGCGGCAGCATCAACCAGCAGCTGCTGGGCGAGCGCACCGACCTGAAGGAGCTGAAGCTGTATACGAGCAGCGAGGCCGAGTTTGCGGATCTGATTGCCGGGCGCATCGATGTCGCGATGGAGGACGACGTCAAGATCGGCGAGTTTCTGCAGCAGCATCCGGATGCGCGCATCGAACTCGTGAAGGACTATCAGCCGCGGCCGCGCGAATACGGCTATGCGCGTTACGCGTTGCGCAAACGCGATGTCGATCTGAACGATGCGATCTCGCGCGCGCTCGACGAGATGCGCGCGGACGGCTCGCTGCGCACGATCCTCGCGCACTTCGGCTACACGGATCGCAATCTCTGGTACTACCCGGTCAGTCACTGATGGCGACAGGCGCGCGCCGAGCCCGTACAATCGCGTCTTCGTATCCGCGTGCGCCGATCCTTGCGACGGCGCACGCCGCGCAACAGCGCGTTTTCCGTGACCTGAACTTCGACCTGTCCGTGGCTGCTTCCCGTTCCTCTCGCACATCGACTTCCCGCAAATCCCTCACGATCATCCAGACCCTCGTGCTAGTCGGCACGGGCGGACTGCTGGCCTCGCTGCTCGCGAGGTGGCTGGCCTAGCCTGCGCGCGTCGCGGCCGGCCCATGAAAAAAGCCATGCCCTGTGACAGGCATGGCTTTCGGATTCCAGACTGCTGGAATCAGCGGCGCTTAGAAATAACGCACGTAGAACTGCGCGGTGCCGCTGAACGGAACCTGCTGTGCGTTCGTGATGTTGTTCGCCGTGTTCAGCTGCGGATAGACGTCGAAGCTGAAGGTGAAGGTGTTGGCCACGGCCGGAGCACTGGTCGACGGATCGAGCACCGTCCAGTCTTCCTGCGTGCTGTAACCCTCACCCATGCTCCACGAGGCGAAGCTCGTCGAGGTGTGCGTGGCATCGCCGACGTAACCGAACGTGCTCGGATTCGACGTGCCGTCGAACGACGATCCGGTCGACACCAGCGAGAAATTGCCGATCTTCTGGTTCGTGACCGGGTCCATGCCAAGGCCGAAGATCCGGTTCGGATCGCCTGCGTTAGACTGGCTCGTGCCCGGGATCGTGGTACCGACCATCGCCGAGCTGGCGTTCGGATCGGTCGCCCAGAACGCCATGTGCGTCGTCAGCCCGTCATCGCAGCTGACCTGCAGCGTGGCAGTCTGAGGCTCCAGCGTGGTGTAGGCCGTCGTGCTGAGATCGTTATGCGACACTTCGCCCCAGTCGAGATCCGCGCCGCCGGCAAACTCCGCCGAGCATGCGGGCGGCACGATCACGCCGGTCACGTTCACGTTTGCCGATTGTGCGTGGGCCGCGCCGGCCGCTGCAAACGCACACAGAACGGCACTGCGGGCGACGAGTTGAGAAATACGCATTGCAATAATCTCCTTCAGATCAGATGTGCCGATTCGATATCCTCTTTTGCGAAAGAGACGCACCGGCTCATGCGACGTGAACCGTTTCCGCAAGGGCGGCAGTTCCATGTCGCGTTTGCCGTGATAGGACCGTCACGGCTTCGGTGTTGCTTGCACGCAGGCGCAAGGCCCGCGTGTTCCGGTCTGCTGGCCCGACAGGCTCAGTCCGCGCTACCCGCTCGACCGCCCGATGCGGCCTGCGGAGCAGCGGCCTGCGGCGCAGCCTTGTCACCGGACACATCGGCAGGCGGCGCGGCGTCGTGCGCGCCCGGCGCAGCGGCCTGCGGTGCTGCCGGCGCGTCGTTCGCCACACGCTCGACCGGCGCATGCCGCCCGTCGAGGATGTAGTTGTAGTCGGACACCGCGGAGAACTCGACCTGGGTGCCCGCCGGCGGCGTGTAGCCGGCCGGCAGCGGGGCGCAGTTGTTCGAGTCCGGCAGCGCATAGGGTTTCGGCATCGTCACCGGCGTGTTGTCCGGCACCAGCCTGACGTTATTGACAAAGCGCACCGCGTACTTCGTGTCGTTGGACACGCACAGCTGATCGCCCCTGAAGTGCCACTTCAGGTATTCCCACTTGTTGTCCACGGGCTTGTAGCCCTTCGGCCGGATCACCACCGGCAGATCCTGGCCGAGCATCATGCTGATGCGCCCGGGCTTGTCGTCCTTGGGCGGAATGCCCATGAACAGCACGCGTGCCAGATGCTCCCTGTCGAGCGCCTTGTCGCTGCGATAGAGCACGCGCACGACCTGCGTCTCGCCCGGCTGCACGACCACCGCCGCGGGCGTCGGGATCAACGCCGCGTCCAGATTCTCGTCGTCGAGGCGGACGATCTTCGTGTACAGCAGCACCGGCTCTTTCTCGGTATTCTTCACGCCGATCGAACCTTCCTTGTCCGCCTCGTTGATGATCAGCACCGACGTGCTCGGCAGCACCGCGGAGGCCATCGCCTGTCCGCAGAGCGTGCCCAGACCGGTCACGCCGGCGATCAGCGACAGCATCAGGGGGTTCAGTTTTCGCATTGCAATCTCCAGGGAATGTTCTCGAATCCGGTTTGACAGGCAGCGCCGGGGGCGTCGGCGACGGCAGGACGAAGTCCCGTATCGCAAGCTTCGGGGAAGATCAGGAGTGCTCCTGATTTCCCGTCTGACCGTGCTGCTCAACATGAGTGAAAGTATCGGTTTTAACCGGAGCGCCCACTATCGGGCACTAGGACATCGGCCCCGAAATCGGCTAGGACCGGTCCTAAACGCGGGGCACGGGTGAGTCGGGTGCGCGATCTCGTGCGAATCCCGGATGAGGGCTGCATGGCACGCGGCACGAGCGAGGGAGGGAACGGATGGTGCGAGCCGGGTCGGATTATTCCAACGCGTTTAGCAATAATGTTTCGCAAAATGCCCTGTTACTCCGACAGCGTTGCATAACTAGAATGCAATCACTGGCTACCGACATGGTGTCGGCGGCAGCAAAAAAGAGAAATCCGGAGGTATTGCCATGAAATCCCTGATCCAGACTGTCGTCATTGCCGCTGCGTTCGCAGCTCCCGTTGCCGCGTTTGCACAGCAGTCGGACGCGCCGCTGACTCGCGCACAGGTGCGTGCGCAACTTGTCCAGCTTGAACAGGCGGGCTTCCATCCGGGCGTCTCCGATCCGCACTATCCGGCCGACGTTCAGGCCGCACAGGCACGCGTCGATGCCGATAACGCGGTGGGCGGCGTCGCCAACGCGACGGCGACGGGCGTGCGCGCCACGGAGCCGGCTGCGTCGGCGAGCGTGAAGCCGGTCTACTTCGGCCAGTAACAGCAGGATCGATACGCGTCGTCCGGAGAAGGTGGGCAAACGTATAGGTATCCTGATGAATCAGGAATAAGCTCGACTGCGGCATGAATGCCGCTGTCGAGCCGTCGCCGTTTCCGGTGTGCGCCGGCGCGCGGCGCGGGTGTGAGGGATCCTCCGCCGTCGGGTTGCCGGCGGCTTCGCTCAGGCCGTGGCGGCCTGAGCGCTTTTTCCGCAGACCCGTGCTGGCTGCGGGTTCTCCTTCAGGCCGCGACCGGTTCAGCTGCGCTTTCGGCTTCCGCTTCGACCGATGCGCGCAGGACGACCGGAATGGATTTCGAGGTCGGCGTGCCGGCGCCGTCGGCCACCGAGGCGAGCGGCACGAGCGGGTTCGTCTCCGGGTAGTACGCGCCGAGACAGCCGCGCGGGATGTCGTATTCGACCAGCAGGAATCCGTCGACGCGCCGCTCGACGCCGTCGTCCCAGACGCTCGTGATATCGACGCGCTGGCCGGCCGCGAAGCCGAGCATCGCGATGTCCTCCGGGTGGGCGAACAGCACGCGCCGCTGGCCGAAGACGCCGCGATAGCGGTCGTCCAGACCGTAGATGGTCGTGTTGTACTGGTCGTGCGAGCGCGTGGTCATCAGCGTCATCAGCCGCTGGCCGTGCTGTTGGCGGGCGCGGTGGATCGGCGTGTCGACGTCGATCGCATGCACGACGAACTGCGCCTTGCCGCTCGGCGTCTGCCAGATCCGCTCGCGCGACGCGACGCCGAGATGGAAGCCGCCTGGCGTCGCGAGCCGCTCGTTGTAACGCTCGAAGCCGTCGAACACCTTTTCGATCCCATTGCGGATCAGCGCATAGTCGTTCATGTGAGCGCGCCAGTCGACCTTGTCGCTGCCGAGCGTCGCCTCCGCCATCCGTGCGACGATCGCGATCTCGGACAGCAGGTTCGGCGAAGCCGGCTTGTTCATCCCATACGAGATGTGCACCATGCTCATCGAGTCTTCGACGCTCACCCCCTGCGCCACGCCGTTCTGCATGTCGATTTCGGTGCGCCCGAGGGTCGGCAGGATCAGCGCGTCGCGGCCGTGCACGAGGTGGCTGCGGTTGAGTTTCGTCGTGATGTGCACGGTCAGTTCGCACGCGCGCATGGCTGCCCACGTGCGGGGCGTGTCGGGTGTCGCGATCGAGAAGTTGCCGCCGAGGCCGATGAACACCTTGACCTTGCCATCGAGCATCGCCTGAATCGTGCCGACGACGTCGAGCCCGTGCGCGCGCGGCGGATCGAAGTCGTACGCGCGGCCGAGCCGGTCGAGAAACTCGGGTGTCGGACGCTCCTCGATGCCGACCGTGCGGTCGCCCTGCACGTTCGAATGGCCGCGCACCGGGCACAGGCCCGCGCCGCGCCGGCCGATGTTGCCGCGCATCATCATCAGGTTCGACAGCAGTTGCACGGTCGGCAGCGAGTTCTTGTGCTGCGTGAGGCCCATGCCCCAGGTCGAGATCACGGCGCGGCCCTTCGCATAGATGTCCGCGAGTTTGAGGATGTCTTCGAGCGGCGTGCCGGCTTCGGCGACGATGGTCTCCCACGACTCGGCGCGCAGATCGGCCGCGAATGCGTCGAAGCCCACCGTATGCTGCGCGATGAAGTCGACGTCGAGCACACGTTCGTTGCCGGCGGCGCACGCGGCGTCGTCGAGTTCGAGCACGTGTTTCGCGACGCCTTTGATCAGCGCGAAGTCGCCGCCGACTTTCGGCCGGATGAACACCGAGCTGATCTTCGTGCTGCCGAGCGTGAGCATTTCGACCGGATGCTGCGGGCTCGCGAAGCGTTCGAGGCCGCGCTCGCGCAGCGGGTTGATCGACACGATCGTCGCGCCGCGCTTCGCGCATTCGCGCAGTTCGCCGAGCATGCGCGGGTGGTTGGTCGCCGGGTTCTGGCCGAACAGGAGCAGCGTGTCGGCGTGCTCGAAGTCGTCCAGCGTCACCGTGCCCTTGCCGACGCCGACCGTGCCTGGCAGTCCGCGGCTCGTCGCTTCGTGGCACATGTTCGAGCAGTCGGGGAAGTTGTTGGTGCCATACAGGCGCACGAACAGCTGATACAGGAACGCGGCTTCGTTGCTGGCGCGTCCCGACGTGTAGAACGCGGCGCGGTCCGGATGGTCGAGCGCGTTCAGATGGCGCGCGATCAGGGCGAACGCCGCGTCCCATCCGATCGGCACGTAGCGGTCGCTGGCCGCGTCGTACACCATCGGATCGGTCAGGCGGCCGTGCTGTTCGAGTTCGTAGTCGGACTGCCGCATCAGCGCGGCGACCGTGTGCTGCGCAAAAAACGCGGGCGTCACGCGCTTGCTGGTGGCCTCCGCCGCCACCGCCTTCACGCCGTTCTCGCAGAACTCGAACGTCGAGGCATGCTCGCGGTCCGGCCACGCGCAACCGGGACAGTCGAAGCCGTTCGGCTGGTTCTGCGCGAGCAGCGTGCGATAGTTGCCACCCGCAACCTTTTCCTTCAGGAGGTTGAGCGCGACATATTTCAGCGCCCCCCATCCGGCGGCCGGGTGATGATACGGTTCGATGCGGGCTTCGGGCTTTTTCATGATTCTGCGAGGGTCGAGGCAGACGGAATGTCGATGGGCTCTAGCGTACTGTGTTCCATATTGGCGGCGGAATACAGAATTTGCGAAATAGAAGGAGTACAGTTAAGGGCGTCCCGGTCCGTCCGGCCGGGGTAGCGCGGGCAGCGCTCAATCGTTCGAACCGGCGTGACCTCTTGTGAAGCTCTACGAAAAACTGGCGGATGACATTGGCGAGGCCGTGCGGCGCGGCGTGTTTGCGGCCGGCGAACGGATTCCGTCGGTGCGGCAGGCGAGCCAGCAGCACGGCGTCAGCATCAAGACGGTGCTGCATGCGTACGCGCTGCTCGAAGGGCGCGGGCTGATCGAAACGCGGCCGCAGTCGGGCTATTTCGTGCGCGAGCAGGCCGCGTTGCCGCACGCGCGGCCACCGGCCGCGCAACGCCCGGCGCCGGCTTCCGAAGTGGACGTGAGCCGTCTCGTGCTGTCGACGCTGCGCAGCATCGGCGCGCAGGACGCGGTGCCGTTCGGCTCGCCGTATCCCGATCCCTCGCTGTTCCCGTGGCGGCGCATCAACCAGTACGCGAACGCGATTGCGCGCCGCCACGCGAGCTGGAACCTGATCGACGATCTGCCGCCGGGCAACGCCGAACTGATTCGGCAGATCGCGCGGCGCTACGCGGAAAGCGGCGTGCCGGTCGATCCGGGCGAAATCGTGATCACGCTCGGCGCGACCGAGGCGATCAACCTGAGCCTGCAGGCGGTCGCGAAGCCCGGCGACACCGTGGTGGTGGAATCGCCCACCTACTACGCGATGCTGCACGCAATCGAGCGCCTCGGCATGCGCGCGATCGCGGTGGCGACCCATCCGCGCGAAGGCATCGATCTCGACGTGCTCGCGCACACCATTCGCACGCACAAGATTGCCGCATGCATGGTGATGCCGAACTTCCAGAATCCACTGGGTTTCCAGATGCCGGACGAACGCAAGCGCCGGCTCGTTGCGCTGCTCGCCGCGCATGAGATTCCGGTGATCGAGAACGACGTGTACCAGGAACTGTATTTCGGCGAAGCACGGCCCACGACGCTGAAGAACTTCGATACGAAGGGCCTGGTGCTGCATTGCGCGTCGTTCTCGAAGAGCCTGACCGCGTCGTACCGGATCGGCTGGGCGATGCCCGGGCGCTTTCGCGCGCAGCTCGAAAAGCTCAAGTTCCTCAATACGCTGACGACGCCGTCGGTGCCGCAGGTGGCGGTGGCGGATTATCTGCGGCACGATGGCTACGACCGGCATCTGCGGCACGTGCGGCGCTTTTACCGGCAGCAGGCGCGTCTGATGAGTGCGTTCGTGCAGCGCTTTTTTCCGGAGGGCACGCGGCTGTCCGAGCCGCAGGGCGGCTACGTGCTGTGGATCGAGTTGCCGGCGCAGGTCGATTCGATGCAGCTGTATCAGGCGGCGCTCGCACGCGGCATCACGATCGGGCCCGGCTACATGTTCTCGACCCGCAACGATTTTCGCCACTTCATCCGGCTCAACTACAGTTACGCGTGGACCGCGCAGACTGAAGCGGCGCTAAAAATACTCGGCGAACTGGTCGCCGACATGGCACGACGAGGCCACCATGAACGATGAAATCGACCCGCAGCTCGCAGCCGTACTGATCCAGCTTTGGCGCGCGGAGCAGGAAACGCCCGGGCGGGCGTGGTCGCTCGCGAAGCTGTCGAAGCAGGCGGCCGTGCCAATGAGCAGTCTGCGCAGACTGCTGAGTGCGTTGACCGATGGCGGCATTGCCGCGATGACGCTGACCGAGGACGGCACCGGAACCGCGTGTCTGAGCGAGGCGGGGCGTCAGTTGTGTGCGGAGCTGTTTCGCGCCTAGCCGCTCATCGCACCCAGCACGCTCATGATTTCCTCCGCGAGGAGCATGCTCGCGAGACCGCGTCCGTGCGTCTCGCGGCGCACGAGCGAAAGCACGTTCTTGCTGAATGCGCGGTCGCGAATCTGCCGGTACGTGAGCACGTCCTGGCGATGCTCCTCCGCGATGTCGAACTTGCTCAGAAAGGCGATGCCTTCGCTCGCGGCGGCGAGGCGCTTCATCGTTTCGATCGAATTCGTCCGGAACGCGGGCTCGACGTTTAACCCCGCCTTCGCGAAGGTGTCGGCGACGATGCCGTGGATCAGCATCGACTCGTCGGCGAAGATGAGCGGATACGACGTGCAGTGAGCGAGCGGGATCGACTCCATGCGCGCCAGCGCATGCTGTGGCGAAATCACGGCGCCGAGCGTCGTGTCCATGTCCCAGAGGCTTTCGAGCTGCGGTGAAGGCGGCAGGTTGAAGCCGAGGCCGAGGTCGGCTTCGCCGTTGACGAGCGCGTCGAGGATTTCGCGCACCGACATGACCCGGATCGAAATCTTGATGTGCGGATGGTGCGCGCCGAAATTCGCGGCGGCCGTGGACGCGATGCCGCTTGCGAGGCCGGTCACCGTGGCGATGATCACTTCGCCCTTCTGCAACGTCTTCAGGTCGCGGATCTCGGCTTCCACCTGACGGTATTCCCGCATTGTCCTGCGCACATGGGCGAGCAGGATCTCGCCGGCCGGCGTGGGCCGCAACCCGCGCGGCAGCCGCTCGAACAGCGGTTCGCCGATCTCCTCTTCGAGAAGCAGCACGTGCTTGTTGATCGCGGAAGGCGCGACGTGCAGCTTTTCGCCGGCCGCGCGGATCGAACCGCATCGCGCCACTTCGTCGATGTAGCGCAGCAATCTTGAATGCAGCATGGTCGCCTGTCTCCCCGATCGGCCCATCGTACTCGAAAAGTGCACGCTCCGTGCGAAAAACGCTGCTTTTTATGAACGGTGATTTCAGTTTTCATTACACCAGCCGAACGCGTAGGCGCGGGATCTGACCAGGACCGATCAACCGCGCGCCCGGCCGGCCGTGCCGCACACGTTGCTGCGCATTTGCTCTGACGAATGCGCGTGCGCGGCGCGAAGCAGCATGCTCACACTCATCGACGAAAGCGAGACCAGTCATGTACCAAGAAGTTAGCGAGAGGAATGTCACGGCACCCGCACAACGGGGCGACGTTGCGGCCCACTACGATCAGGTGAAGGCGATCTTCGACATCCTGAACGGAAAGAAGGAAGCCGATCTTCTGCTGAAGAACCTGCATATCCTCGATGTCCACAGCGAGACCGTCTATCAGGGATCGATTCTCGTCTACGACAAGCGCATCGTCGCATTGAATCCCGATGAGGCATCGATCAAGGTGCGTCAGGTATTCGACGGCGAAGGTCTCTACGCGATTCCGGGCCTGATCGACGCGCACATCCACTTCGACGCGCAACTGGCGCATCCTGCCGCATTCGGCGAGGCGATCGTGCCGTGCGGGACCACCACGATCTTCTCCGAATGCCTCGACTTCGTCAGCGCGGCGGGCGCGGAGGCAGTGCAAGCCACCGAGCAGCTGTTCGAGAACCGCGAGCGGCTGCCTTATCGTGTGTTCGCGTTCGCTCCCGGCAAGAAGACGTCCGTCGAGGTGACGGATGCGCTGCTGAAGATGGATCCGGTAATCGGCCTGGGCGAACTCGCGCACCTGACCTACAGCGTCGGCAATGACGACGACTTCCGCAAATCCGCGCTGGGCCGCGCGAAGGGCGGCTTCATGAACACGCACTGGGGCGTGACCACGCTGTCGGACATGATGCTGAACTATATGCCCGCAATCGGCGCGTTCGCCAATCACGATGTATGGAAGGAGGACGACATCGAGAAGAGCGTGCGCTACGGCCTCCAGACGCAGGTCAAATTCGGCGTGGGCAGCAGCGAGGTGATCAAGATCATGTTGCGCGCGATCGTCAAGCGCAAGTGGCCTGCCGAGAATTTCCAGTTGTGCGCGGACAATATCTCGGTCGACCGCCTGCTGACGAAAGGCCACATGGACTGGGTCGTGTCGCTGTGCGCCGAGATGGGTATCGATCCGATCAAGGCGATCAAGATGGCCACGCTCTACACGGCACGTGCGTTCCGGATGGACAACCGCTTCGGCTCGCTGACGCCGGGGCGGTTCGCCGATATCGTGCTGACCGACAGCCTGTCGAAGATCAATCCGCGCTTCGTCTTCAAGGACGGCGAACTGGTCGCGCGGGACCGCAAGCTGCTGAAGCAGGCCGGGATCGATTATTCGGGCATGGTGAAAAAGCCGAATCCGGGGCTCGGCGATCTGACGCCGGCGCAGCTCGACCTAGTGCCGCTCGAAGTCTCGGCCGACGGCCAGCAGGCGAAGGTGTACCTGTTCGACGTCTACGGTCGCGGTCACGAGAAGTTCTACCAGGAAGTGTGGGTGCCGTTTCGCGACGGCAAGGTCGTGCCCGAAGTGGCGGGGACGACGCTCAACCGCATTTCGGTCGTCCAGCGCTATGCGAACGGCAAGCGTCATGTGGTCAACGGCCTGTTCAAGGGCGTGTTCGTCGACCGCGGCGCGGTGGCGACGTTCTGGCCCGCGCCGAAGGCCTACTTTGTCGCGGTCGGACAGGACAGCGCGGAAATGTGCCACTGCCTGAAGCAGGTCGACACGTATGTGGGCGGCTGCATCGTCACGGAGAACCAGACCGTGAAGGCGGTGCTGCCCCTTGACATCTACGGTGTGATGGCGAACATGAGCCTGTCCGACCTGCTTGCCGCGACACGGGCAATCGACACCGCACTCGAGGAGATGGGCAACCGCAATGAGGGCGAACCCGTCGTGAACAAGCTGCTGACGCTGTTCATCTCGCTCGACCGCTTCGGCTTCATGGCGTGACGCCGAGCCGATAGGAGGAGACGGCCGGCGAGTGTTCCAGGACACCGTCGGCCGGGGAGCGGAGGCGCGCGCCGGACATCCGGGCCGGGCCCTCCTCTGCATCCCCGCCATAGCGCGGCGCCCCGCTTTCGAACGAAGCGACTACGACCGCACAAAACAGGAAGACGACCAAGAGGCAGTCATGGCGCACCATGCAAGGGAAGCTGAAATCGTCGATACCGGCAGCCTGATACGGCGCTGGATCACATACGTCATCGGCATCTACATTCTGACGATGGGGATCAGTCTGGCGATCCGGGCAGGCATCGGCATTTCGCCGCAAAGCAGCCTGACCCGCACGATGACCCTCGTGTATCCGCATCTGAGCCAGGGTTCATACAACTTCATGCTCGAGTTGTTCATGCTGTTCCTGACATTCCTAGTCATGCGCAAGGATTTCAGGCTGAAGAATTTTGCGTCGCTGATTCCGGCATTCGTGCTTGCCACGTGCCTCGATCTGAACCTGATGCTGACGCGGCCGATCCATGTTCAGGAATACATGGTGAGGCTGTCCCTGCTGGCCTTCGCCGACGCACTGCTCGCGTTCGGCCTGTTCCTGATGATCCGCGCGAATCTGGTGCTCATGCCGATCGACATGTTCGTCAATACGCTCTTCAAGCGCACCGGATGGAAGTGGGGGAACATCAAGACGACCTTCGACTGCACGCTGCTGGTCATCAGTGCGGCGATCGGTTTCGCGTTCCTCGGGGAGCCGCACTTCATCCGGGAAGGCACGTTCATGAACGCGATCCTGGTCGGGCAGTACATCAAGCTCTATTTCTTCGTCTTCAGGAAGATCAAGTCCATCACCGATTCGCACTACAGAAGAACATTCGAACATCGGGCGAACTGACGCCGCTTCCGACGCGCCGCAGGGACGTACGGCCGCCTGGCCGGCTCCCGGTCGCCTGACGATTGCATCGGGCACGCGGGCGTCACCGATCCGCAACGCACCCGCAGGCCGCGGAGCCGGCTTCGGGGATCCGCTACACCTTCGCTCATCACGGGTTGGGAGACGTCGTTCATGACGTCGGCCGCCTCACGTCATTCAAAACAGTTGAAGAGACAACATCATGGTCATGGAATGTGATTGCATTACCACGCTGAAGAGAATCTGCCGCGTCGCGGCGGCGATTGCCCCTGTGGTCATGAGCACCCACGCTCATGCGCAATCGAGCGTGCAGTTATACGGGATTGTGGATAGCTGGACCGGTTATCAGCGGATCCCCGGCAAGTCCGGCGCGCTGGAGCTGGGCGGAGGCGGACTGTCGACGTCGTTCTGGGGATTCGGCGGCCACGAGGACCTGGGCGGCGGGTATAAGGCCGTGTTTGCGGTGGAGGGATTTTTCCGTCCGCAAAGCGGCCAATACGGTTCATACAATGGCGACGCGTTCTTTTCGCGCAATGCATACGTCGGCCTCGCATCGCCTGTCGGGACGGTGACGCTGGGGCAGCAAAGCAGCCTGCTTTATCTGCAATCCGCGCAGTTCAACCCGTTCTACGCGTCGTTCACGTTCTCGCCGACCATTCTCCAGCTGTATTCCAGTCTCGGTACGTACCCGGGCTATGCGACCGATCAGGGCATTCTGGGCGGTACGTCGTGGAGCAACGCGATTCAATATGCGACGCCCGGCAACAGCGGGTTGAGCGCCCACGTGATGTATGCACTCGGTAATCAGCCGGACGATAACGGCGCCAAAAAATTCGCGGCACAAACCGCGTTCACGCGGGGCGCGCTGGCGGTGGGCGCGACCTATCAATACCTGAACTTCAGCGCCACGCCCGGCGATCTCGGAAGCGTGCTGCGCGGTCTGCAGAGCCAGACGGCGGCGCAGTTGGGCGCATCGTACGATATGGGCGCCGTCAAACTCTACGGCGAATACACCTATACCGGCGACAAACTGCTCGCCAGCCGTTTCAGCGTGAACATGCTGCAAGGCGGACTGGCAATTCCGCTGGGGGTGGGCCGCGTGCTGGCGTCGTATGCGTGGTCGCATGACGACAGCGCGCTCGACCAGACGCGCCAGACTGCCACGCTTAGCTACGACTATCCGCTGTCCCGGCGGACCGACGTGTACGCCGGTTATATGTACGACCACGTATCGCGGCTGTCTGGCGGCATGACCGCAGGGGCGGGCATCCGGACGCGCTTCTGAGCGATTCAGGCGGTAACGGGGTTCGACCTTCAGTGCAGCCGTCCCGAGCCTTGCCTGGGACGGCTGCGGTGCCTCGGCAGGATTCGGCCGCCATGGATGGCACACCGCGCATTGAACGCGGTCTGAACCTGGCGGCGCGCAGGACCCGCGCACGATACGGGTTGCGCACGCACCTATTGGCTGGAATCGGCCGATTCCCACCCTCCGCCGAGCGCCTTGCACAGCGCGACGAGATTCGTGTCGGAGGCCGCGCGGCTGCGCTCCAGATTGCTTTGCGCGTCGAGTAACTGCTTCTGCACGTTGAGCACGTCGAGATAGTCGCCCGCTCCTTCCCTGTACCGCTGCTGCGCGATGGCGAGCGCGCGCTGGTTCAGCGCCACGACGGTCGCGAGCCGGTCGCGCCGGCGTTGCTCCGCATCGTAAAGGGTGAGCGCGTCGTCCACCTCCCGCCACGCTTCAAGGACGGTCCGCTGATAGCGGATGGCCGCTTCCTGCTGCTGTGCTTCGCGCAGGTGGAGCATGGCCTTGAGGCGTCCGCCCTCGAAGATCGGTAGCGTAATGGAAGGGCCGACGACAAACTGGCCCGATGCCCAGTCGCCGAGGCTCGAAAGCTGAAGACTCTGAAATCCCGCGCTGCCGTTCAACGATATGCGTGGATAGAAATCCGCCTTCGCCACGCCGATCATCGCGGTGGCCGCGTGCAACTGCGCCTCTGCCTGTCTGATGTCAGGGCGGCGGCGCAGCAGTTCGGACGGAAAGCCAATCGGTACCTGCGCGGGCAGCGCCGGAACCGCTTGCGGCTTGCCGAGGGTTGACGTCAATGCGCCCGGTTCTTCCGCGAGCAGCACGCCGATTGCGTTGAGGGTGGTCTCGGCATGGGATTCGAGCACAGGAAGGCTGCTCTGGATCGACTCGACCTGTGCGGCGGCGTTGGCGACGTCCAGATCCGTTGTGACGCCTTCGCGCGCGCGGATCTCCGTCAATCTCTCCGCATCTTGCGCAATCTGGAGATTTTGCCTGGTAATCCGAATCAATGACTGGGTTGCGCGCAGCTCGATATAGTCCCGGGCGAGTTCCGAGCGGGCGGACAGCAACACCGCGTTGCGATTCTCGTACGAGGCTTGCGTCAGCGCGGTGGCGCTTTCGACGCCTCGTCGGACGCGGCCCCAGATGTCGATCTCCCACGACGCATCGAAGCCCGACTGATACAGGTTGTACGCGGGCGAGCCGCTGGATCCCGGCAGCGGTGCTACGCCGAGCGGCGCGCCGCCCGAGGCGGATTGTGACGGCGTCTGCGTCGGCGTGACGCCGAGCAGCGACAAGATACCGTTCTCGCTTCCGCGCTCGCGGTCGTACGAGGCGGCGCCGTCGAGCGTCGGATATTCCGCTGCCCCCGCCGCGTGCTGCTCGGCACGGCTTTGCCGCAAGCGCGCGGACGCGGCGGCAACGTCGAGGTTCGCATCGGCAAGCTGCTTTTCGAGGGCGTTCAACGTGGGATCGTCGAACAGGGTCCACCAGGCTGCATCGAAGCGGGCTTCAACCGGCTTGCTCGGCGCGAGCGCCGAACCGGTACGGTCAAAGACGTCGGGCGTGACGGTCGTTGGGGGCTGGAAGTTCGGCCCCAACGTGCAACCGGTCATTGCAAGACAGGCGAGGAGCGCTGCGACCGGTTTCCGGATGGAGAGCGTGCGCGTGTTCATGTTCTGTCCGCTCCCGCCGCTGGGGCATGACGATGCTGACCGACGGCCACGTCCACTTCGACGGACAGTCCCACTTTCAATGCGGACGCAACCGCTTGCCCGGGATCGATCGAGATTCTGACCGGTACGCGCTGCACGATTTTCGTGAAGTTGCCTGTTGCGTTATCCGGCGCGATCGGCGCGAAGCTCACGCCGGTGGCCGGCGCGAGACTGTCGACGCGGCCCCGGATTACGCGGCCGGGAAGACTGTCCACCCGGATCTGCACCGGTGCGCCGTGCCGGATGTTCGTGATCTGGTTTTCCTGAAAGTTGGCAACCACGTAAGCTTGCCGCAGCGGAACGACCGCGAGAACCGGGGCGCCGGGCGTCACGAATGCGCCCACTCGCGCCGAGCGCCGCCCCACCGTTCCGTCGACCGGGGCACGGATCTGCGTGTACGAGAGGTTGAGTTCGGCCTGCTGGAGCGCGGCCGACGCGCGCGCCTCGACAGCGGTCGCCTTGTCGCGTTCGGTACGCAGGATTGCGAGGCTTTGCACGGTGGTCGTCAGCGCCGCTTCGTCATGGGCCTCGCGCGCGAGCTGTTCGGCAAGCGCGCTCGAAGCGCGCTGCTGCTCCTGTGCCGTTCCCGCTCCAGTTGCCGAAAGCGACTGATAGCGTGCGGCATTTGCTCGCGCAAATGCGATGGCTGCTGCATCGGATTGAAGCGTCGCGCGAGCCTGTGCGACGAGCGAAGGCTGCTGCGCGATCTCGGCGTCGTAGTTCGCGACAGACGCGCTCGCCGCCGCGACATCGGCCTGCGCGCTCAGCAACGCCGCGCGGAAGTCGCGGTCGTCGATGCGCACCAGCAGTTGGCCGGCCTTCACAGGCTGATTGTCCGCGACCAGCACATCGGCAATCTGGCCGCCGACCCGCGGCGCGACGAGCGTGAAGTCCGCCTGCACATAGGCATCGTCGGTGGACTCCGTCGAGGAGCCTGGGAAAAGTCCGGTGCAGCCGCATACGGCAGTGCCGAACAGAATGAGCGACGCGGCGATGCCTGCGATCTTGAGGGAAGCACGGTTAACGGTTGACATGAATTTCGACCCTTAAGGGGAGGAGGGGCGCGTCGTGCACCACGGCGGATAGATCCGCACCGGCAGCACGGGCACAAGGAGAAGCAGCGCGATGGCGACACCCGCCATCACGCGATACAGATCGGCTGACGCGAGCACCAGCGCCTGTTCGTGGATCCGCTGCGCAAGCGTGGCGAGATCCTGGGGGGTGCCGGCAGACGCGTCCGTCGCGGCGGTGTGATTGCCGAGATAGTCCACCAGCATGGTCGAGTGGAAGCGTTCGCGCGCCGTACCCACGCCTTCGATGAGACCCGTTGCCGCCGCCGCGGCGAACGTCTTGAGCGAATTGAACATTGCGGAGGCGAACGGGCCTTCTGTGGGGGGCAAGCCGGTCGTCACGCCCATCAGGATCGACAGGATCACCATCGGTTGCGCCACGATCTGCAGTGACTGAAGCAGGTAAAAGTTCTCCCGGTTCCACGCGGGGGTCATGCGGCTGCCCATCACGCACGTGGTGGCCATCAGTACCAGTCCGATCGCCAGCACCCATCGGGAGTCCACGCTGCGGAGGTTCAGCACGGCGGCGGTCAACGGCAGCGTGATCAGGAGCGGAATCGCCACCAGCAGCGACAGCGGTGTCGTCTGCAACGGACGATACGCGTGAAGCTCGGCGAGGTAGTGGCCCGGAATGACCGCGACGCCCGCCAGCAGCACCACGGCGCCCGCGAGCGTCAGGAGTCCGTGCGTGAAATTGCGGCGGGAAAGCAGCCGGAGCCTGAAAAACGGCAGCGGATGAAACCATTCGTTGACGAGAAACGCGGCAAACAGCAGCGTGCCGCCGCACAGCATCGCGCGTATGAGCGCCGAATTCAGCCAGTCGAGGCGATCGCCTTGCAGCAGCACGATCACGAGCATCGCCACGGCGGGAAATCCTGTGAGAAATCCAATCCAGTTGAACGAACGCAGCCGTTCGAGCTTGAGCGGATCTGCCGGCAGACCGAACTGGATCGCGAGGCAACTCACGACACCCAGCGGCACGATCTGAAAGAACGCCATGCGCCAGCTGACGTATTCGGTCCATAACGCCGCGAGCGGGGTGCCGAGCGCCGGTCCGACCGTCGCGGTGAGCGCGTACCCGGCCAGTCCGTAGAGCTTGATCTTCGGCGGCAGATAGCGCAGGGCGACGATGATCAGCATGGGCGGCAGGCATCCGCCGGCGATCCCCTGCAGCACGCGCAGCGCGTACAGCGCGGGCAAATCCGGAGCGAACGGACACAGAAACCCGAAGACCAGCGCGGCGAGCACGGCGCCGATCGTGAAGCGCTTCAGCGTGAACGTCATCCCGAACCACGGCGCGAACAGCATCGTCGCGACATTGGCCGCTTCGAACAATGCGGTCAGCCAGGTGCCGTCGTCGTGGCCGATCGAGAGCGCGCCCTGAATGTCCGCCATCGCCGACGCCGTGACATGCTCGTTGAGGATGGCGAGCAAGGACGCGAGCAGCATCCCGATCAGCCCGACCGCGATACGAAGCGACAGTACCGGTTGCACCTGGGGCGAGGGCGCGGATGACGTGGGCGGCCCGAGGGCGGCCGGCTGGATTGCGGCCGACAACGGCAACTCGACTATCAAATCGTTTGCAGTACTCATAAATATTCGAAGAAAGCCTGGGTTTGAAGAAGCGGTGCATCAAGGTGTGCATCACGCGTCGGCTGAATTCCGGTGTACCGGGCCATCGCGCTATCGCACCTACATGGCGACGGGATTCATTGTCGAAGATGCGCGGGTTTTCCCGAAGTCAAAACGTGTCGTGTTTTGGGCCAAAGATCGAGCGATTTTTGCCAACGCGTCGATCAGGGGCCGGCAACCGTCCTCCGCGCGACGCGGGCGATCGCGGTGCGCGTCGCCTTCGTTGAAACCCGTCGTCGAATACGGGACGTGTCAGCGACGCTGTACGTCGTATCCGCGCTCAACGGGCAGATGCGACGGCAATATGAAATGCGCGATAGGCGTCGACCAGCGATTCGAGGCTGAATGCGCGGTTGAGTCCGCTCGGATTCGGCAAAACCCACACGCGTGCGCCGCCGAATCGTTCGGCCTGCGGCCCCCACGGAATGTCGCGCGTGCCGGAGATCGCCGCGAGCGCCATTTTCCCGAGAAAGGCGACGTAACGCGGTGCATGGTGCTCGATCTTCCGGGCGAGCCCCGAGGCCGCCGCTTCGATCTCCTCACGCGACAGTTCGCCGGCGCGCGCGGTCGGACGCGAAACCACGGTGGTGAGGCCGCAACCATACCGAAGCAGCGTATGGTCCTCTTCGGGACGAAGCCGTTCGGCGGAAAACCCGGCGAGGTGAATCACGCGCCAGAAGCGGTTGCTGCCGTTCGCAAAGTGATGACCCGCCGAGGCCGAGCCGAGCCCGGGATTGATGCCGCAAAATATCACCGACAGATGCGGCGCGAGAATGTCCGGCAGCGCCTGAACGGCCTCCACGCGCTTCACGGATGCACCCGGCCGTGCGCACTGGGCCGCTGCCCGGCCTCGCTGCGGTGGGACGGCTGCGCGTCGGCCGCGCCCCGGAACCGCTGGCGGTATTGCTGCGGCGTCACGTTCAGGCGTCGGGCGAACGTCAGGCGCATATGCGTCGCGTTGTGAAAACCGCACTGGAATGCGACGGTCTTTAGCGGCGCATCCGAGGCCTCCAGCAGCTTTCTTGCCGTGTCGACGCGAATCTGCTCGACGAATGCAGACGGCGTCACATTCGCGTGCCTGGCAAAGAGCCTCGAAAACGTCCGGCGGCTGACCGACACGGCATTGGCGAGCTGTTCGATCGACAGCGCATCGGCAATGTGCTCGGTGACATACCGGTGCACGCGGCTGATGATCGGATCCTCTTCCTTGTCCGCCGAGATGAACGGGCTGTACTGGGACTGCCCGCCTTCGCGCTGGATATAGACCACCAGTTGCTTCGCCACGCGCACCGCCATCTCGTGTCCCCAGTCTTCCGACACGAACGACAGGCACAGATCGATGCCGGCGGTCACGCCCGCGGAGGTGAACAGGCGCCCGTCGCGGATGAAGATGCGGTCCGGCTGTACCTGGGCGAGCGGAAACGCGTCGGCGAGGCGGTCCGCGACGGCCCAGTGGGTCGTCACCTGCTTGCCGTCGATCAGGCCCGCGTGTCCGAGCAGGAACGTGCCGTTGCAAACCGAGCCGAAGCGTGCCGCGCCGTGCGCCTGATCCTGCAGCCAGATCAGGACGTCGCGCGACGGCTCGGCGTCCGGCAGATGCGGGCCCCCCGCGACGAGGACCAGGTCGTATTGCGCAGCGCGGTCTGCAAAACCGGACGGAACCGACAACTGCATGCCGTTCGAGCAGCGCACGACGCCCGCGCGGCTACCCACGAGCGAGACCTCGTATTGCTGATGCGTGGGAAGGGCGGTGTTGGCTTCCGCAAAAACGTCCAGCGGGCCCGCGACGTCCAGCGCCTGCACACCATCGAATACCACAATGGCGACTTTCATGTCTGACCTTCAACAAGGGTGGGCGGCGCCGGTGGGCGTCGCGGATCAGTGTCGCATCATGGCGTCCCGGCCTGGCACGATGGGCTGCGATAACGCGCGTTGCGCCAGCTTACTGCAAGCGCCGCAGCGCAAGACCGGCCACGGCGGCAAATGACTTTTGCGTCCGTGTAAGAAGCCGGAAGAGCCGTCGCCGCGCTGGCCGAAATTGCATCGCGATTGGCCCGGCACCGCGCCACACGCGTATTTCCGCGCGCCCAGGCGCCGACTAGACTGGGTTCCGGAAACGCGGCGAAACAGAGTACCCGGAATGACGGGCGCCGCAAGGCACCTGGCGCAACTTCGGGCGCGCCAGGACGAGAGGCGATGTGCGCCTCACGATGCGCACCGGTTTCACCCGGAACCCGGCGCGACGCAAGGATGGATTCATCATGTTGATTCAGGAACGTCAGACTTCTTTTTTGTTCGGCGGAAACGCACCGTATGTCGAAGAGCAGTACGAGCGCTACCTCGCCGATCCGGCGTCGGTCACCGACGAATGGCGCGCGTATTTCGACGCGTTGCGCGAGACGCCCGCCATCGACGGCACGGATCGGGATGACGAGCCGCACGCGCCTGTCGTGTCGCGCTTCGTCGAACGGGCGAAGCAGACGCCCCGCGCGGCGTTGCCCTCTGACGATGGTCTGCGCGTCGCGCGCAAGCAGGTGGCCGTGCAGGCGCTCATCGCGGCGTTTCGCACGGTCGGCACGCGGGCTGCCCGCCTGGATCCGCTGCAATGGACGCCGCCGCGCGCGCTGGCCGAACTCACGCCCGCCTACTACGGGTTGACGGCGGCGGACATGGCCACGCGGTTCAGTACCGCCGATACGTTCTTTTTCGAGGAAGACGCGCCGCTGCAGGCGATCGTCGACGCACTCGGGCAGACGTATACGGGGACGCTGGGCGCGGAGTTCATGCATCTGACCCACGCCGACGAGCGGCGCTGGTGGCAGATGCGGCTGGAGTCGACACGGGCGCGGCCTGCGTTCGGGGCCGCGGAGCAGCACCGGATGCTCGAACGGCTGATCGCGGCGGAAGGCATCGAGAAGTATCTTCACACGCGCTTTGTCGGGCAAAAGCGATTCTCGCTGGAAGGTGCCGAATCGCTGATCGTGCTGCTCGACGAAATCGTTCGCTATGGCGCATCGAAGAAAGTCCGCACGGTCGTGATGGGCATGGCGCATCGCGGACGCCTGAACGTGCTGGTGAACGTAGTGGGCAAGCCCTTGCGTGCGCTCTTCGACGAATTCGACGGCAAGGACGTCGACGCGCTTGCGGCCGGTGACGTCAAGTACCACAAGGGCTTCAGCGGCGTCACGCAGACCGCCGACGGCCCGGTCGACGTGGTGCTGGCGTTCAACCCTTCGCATCTGGAGATCGTGAACCCGGTGGTGCAGGGCATGGCGCGCGCGACGGCGGACCGGGACGGCGGGCAAGACGGCGCAGCAGTGCTGCCGGTCGAGATTCACGGCGACGCGGCGATATCCGGGCAGGGCATCGTGATGGAAACGCTGAGCTTGTCCTATACGCGCGGACATGGGACCGGCGGCACCGTGCACGTGGTCGTGAACAACCAGATCGGCTTCACGACTTCGGACCCGCGCGATACGCGTTCGTCGTTCTACTCGACCGACGTCGCCAAGATGATCGAGGCGCCGATCCTGCACGTCAACGCCGACGATCCCGAGAGCGTCGCCATGGCGGTGCGCCTCGCGCTCGACTATCGGACGGCGTTCAGGCGCAGCGTCGTCATCGATCTGGTCTGCTTCCGCAAGCACGGGCATCAGGAACAGGACACCCCTGCGATCACGCAGCCTCTGATGTATCGCGCGATCGCGGCTCATCCGGGTGTGAAGACGCTGTTTGCGACAAGCCTGATTGCGCAAGGCGTGCTGAGTGCCGGGCAGGTCGAGGACGACGTGCGGGCGTGGCGCGACACGCTCGATCGCGCATACGGCAGCGGCTCCGGCGAGGCGTCGGCTGCGGCGTCTGCCGCAGCCGAACCGCGTCAGTACAGCGCGCCGTCGCCGGCGCACCTGCGAGACCTCGCGCAACGGATTGCACACGTACCGGACGGGTTCGAGCTTCATCCGCTGGTGGGCAGAATGATGGCAGCACGGCGCGAGATGGCGGCCGGGCAGAAGCCGCTGGACTGGGGGATGGGAGAACATCTGGCGTTTGCCTCATTGCTGGGTGCCGGCACGGATGTCCGGTTGAGCGGGCAGGACAGCGAGCGAGGCACGTTCAATCATCGTCACGCGGTCCTTCACGATCAGCGGCGCACCCGCCGTGCGGACGGCGTATTCGTTCCGCTCGATCATGTCGCGCCCACGCAGGGGCGCTTCGGCGTGAGCAACTCCATTCTCTCGGAGGCCGCGGTGCTGGCATTCGAGTACGGCTACTCGATTGTGAATCGCGATGCACTCGTGATCTGGGAGGCGCAGTTCGGCGATTTTGCGAACGGCGCGCAGGTGGTGATCGACCAGTTCATCGCGGCCGGCGCGGCCAAGTGGGGGCAGCGCAGCGGGCTGACGCTGTTCCTGCCTCATGGCCAGGAAGGGCAAGGACCGGAACACGCGTCGGCGCGGCTCGAACGCTATCTTCAGCTAAGTGCTCAGGATAACTTGCGGATAGTGCAGCCGACGACACCCGCACAGCTGTTCCATGTGCTGAGGATGCAGGCGCTCGCGTTCGACCGCCGGCCGCTCGTCGTGATGACGCCGAAGTCGCTGTTGCGCCACCCGGCGGCGGTCAGCACGCTCGACGAACTCGCTCACGGCGCGTTTCAGGCGATTCTCGTGAACGCGGGAGACGAGCCGCTGCGGACGTCCGACGTCGAACGCGTCATCGTCGCCTCGGGGAAGGTCTACTACGACCTGCTCGAACACCGCCGCGCGTCCGGCATCGGCAATATGCCGCTCATCCGTGTCGAACAGTTGTACCCGTTTCCGTCCGGGCAACTGGCGGCCGAACTCGCCCGCTATCCGAAGCTGAAAGAAGTCGTCTGGTGCCAGGAAGAATCGCGCAACCAGGGCGCGTGGCGCCACGTCGAGCCGCAATTGCGCGAGATCGCGCCGGCGGGTGCGGCACTCGCGTACGCGGGCCCCGACGAGTCCGCCTCCACGGCGCCAGGCCATCACGCGGCGCACGTGGCGCGGCAGAAGGCGCTGGTTTCGCGTGCGTTTGGGGAGTAACAGCGAATGCGCGTCGCGATGATGCTGTATGCCGGGTTCCGTCTGCTCGAGGTGAGCGGACCGTTGGACGTGTTTCATGAAGCAAACCGCCTGGTCGGCGACGGGTTCTACGAACCGCATCTGGTCGGACCGTCTCGCGCTCCGGTCATGTGCTCGAACGGAACGGCGGTGAGTACCACGGCGTCCCTCGCCGATGCACCGGCTTCGTTCGACATCGTCCTGATACCCGGCGCCCCGTCCGTCGGCGCGGCGCACGAGCACCGGGAACTGGTGGACTGGCTCCATGAAAGCGGCCGCCGTGCGCAACGGCTCGCGTGCGTGTCCAACGGCGCGTTTCTGCTCGCGCGGGCCGGCCTCGCCGATCATCGCCGGCTGACCACGCATCGGCGCGACGCGCAGCGTCTTGCAAACGAACATCCGCGCGTTCACGTGATGACGGGCCTGAGTTGCCTGAAAGACGGCAATCTCTATTCGGCCGAAGGCGTAAGCGCGGGTATCCGTCTCGCGCTGGCGCTCGTCGGCGAGGATCTCGGCACAAGCGTGGTCGCGCGCATCGCCGCAGCAGGGCGACAGTCGCCGCCACAGTCGGGCAACGCTTCGGCGGAGCCGTTGCGTGTACAACCTCCTTTTCCCCATTGAGGGTCGAGCTTCATGATTGACGCGAATCTGATTCACAAGGCACTCGCCAACCCTTTCCGGCGCGACATTCTCGCGTGGCTGAAGACGCCGGAAGGCGTGTTCGGACGCGGACCGGTTCATTTTGGCCACGGCGTGCCGCCGAGCGCGATTCATGCGCACAGCGGCCTGTCGCAATCGACCGTATCCACGCACATCGCGATGCTGATGTCGGCCGGACTGCTCGTCTCGACCCGTGTGGGGCAGTGGACCTTTCTGTCCAGAAACGAAGCGGTCATACGCGCGTTTGCCGAGCAGGTCTGTTTGCATCTTTGACCCGCAGCGTCTTTGCTGCGAGGGCGTTGCGATTTGTTCGCGTGACGCAAGACTCTTGGTCCATGGTGGGTGTTCGAAATCGGCAGGCGCGCGCATACAGTGCATATCCATCGGATCCGTCGATTCGACCGGCCGTCAGGCCGATACCTATCTGATTTCGAGGCATATCATGAGCAACTCCAAGGTCATCATCGTTACGGGCGCATCGCAAGGCATCGGCGCGCAGACGGTCGACGCGTTTCTCGCGCAAGGTCATCGGGTCGTCGCGACGTCGCGCTCGATCGCACCGTCGAATAACGCCAATCTCGTCACGGTCGCCGGCGACATCGGCGACGCCGACGTCGCGCGACGCGTGATCGAGGCCGCGATGGAGCACTTCGGCCGCATCGACACGCTCGTCAACAACGCGGGCATTTTCATCGCGAAGCCGTTCACGCAGTACACCGCGCAAGACTACGCGGCGATCGTGAACGTCAATCTGACGGGCTTCTTCAACATCACGCAACTCGCGATCGAGCAGATGCGCAAGAGCGGAAGCGGTCACATTGCCACCATCACGACGAGCCTGACGGATCATGCGATCAGCGGCGTGCCGTCGGTGCTCGCATCGCTGTCGAAGGGCGGCCTGAACGCAGCGACCAAATCGCTGGCGATCGAATATGCGAAGGACGGCATTCGCGTCAATGCGGTGTCGCCGGGCGTGATCAAGTCGCCGATGCATCCGGCCGACACGCATGAATGGCTCGCGGCGCTGCATCCGGTGGGCCGCATGGGTGAAATGCAGGATATCGTCGACGCCCTGCTGTATCTCGATTCGGCGCAGTTCGTGACCGGCGAGATCCTGCACGTCGACGGCGGCCAAAGCGCGGGCCACTAGGCGAGTGACTGAGCGCGGGTCACCGGGCGCCGGCCTGCGGCGCTCAGTGCTTGCGCTTCTCGCGTGTTTGCCCCAGATGCTCGACGAGGAAATCGACGAACACCCGCACACGCGACGACAGATAACGTGCATGGGGATAAAGCAGAATGAAGGGGCGCGTGCGGCCGCCGCGCTCCTTCAGCACTTCCACGAGCCGGCCGTTCCGAAGGTCTTCGTCGACGACGAAGCGGTACACCTGAAACAGCCCCGCGCCGCTTCGCGCGAGGGTCGCCCCAGCAAGAAAGTCCCCCGACGTGCCGTAATTGCCGTTCGTGATCACGTCGGCTTCGCCTGCTCCATCGTGGAAAGTCCACGGAATATTGCGTCCGCTGCTCGGCAACTCGAACTGAATGCACTCGTGCGACTGCAGCGCCTCGATGGACTTCGGCACGCCCGCACGCTTCAGATAGTCCGGCGCCGCCACCACGACGAGTTCGGCGTCTTCGAGCTTGCGCGCCACGAGGCTCGAATCGGCCGGCGCGCGGCCGCGTATCGCAAGATCGAATCCTTCATCCGCGAAGTCGATGTTGCGGTTGCTCAAATGCGTCTCGACCTGCACTTGCGGATACTGCGCGCGAAACGCGGGCAGCAGCGGCAGCACCCGGTAGTGCCCATAAGGCGTCGGCATGCTGATCCTGAGCATGCCGGCCGGCGTCGTCTGCTGGCCCGTCACTTCACGCTCCGCGTCGACCAGTTGCGATAGCGCGGCGCGGCTCTGCTCGAAATAGCGCCGCCCGGAATCCGTCAGGCGGATCTGGCGCGTGGTTCTTACGAAAAGCCGTACACCCAGGCGCTCTTCGAGGCGCGCGACCGACCGGCTGACCGCCGCCGGCGTGACGCTCGCGGCCGTGGCGGCCAGGGTGAAGCTGCCGAGCTCCGCCGCGAGGCAGAACAGTTCGATGCTGCCCAGCAGCAAATCGTCGAATTTGCGTTGCATGTGGGGTTCCGTGCTGTCGTCGGTGAATGTGCCACGGCATCGGACGGGGCAGACAGGACGTGCCCGGCCGCGGATCGCATGCGTGAAAGTGTGCCCGAATATCGGGCCGGCAACCAGCGGAGCGCGGGCATTCGTTACATTGCGTCGCGAGACATTTTCCGCTTCGGCATTTACCCCGTACCGACGCAAAAGTACAGTGCGTGACAGGCGGCCGGTCCCGTGGCGCAGCAAGCTGCGCCGGCCTTTTCGACACCTGAAACGTAAGAGGAATGATATGGACATCGAACAGAAACTCGCGGAACGCGGCCTGACCCTGCCCGCGCCGCCGGCGCCGCTCGGAGCCTATACGGCGGTCAGCGAAGCAGGCGATCTGCTGTTTATTTCGGGGCAGGTGCCGATCGCGGCCGGGAAGATGATCTATGCGGGGCGCGTCGGCGAGCATCTGACGCTCGAACAAGGGCAGCACGCCGCGCAGCTCGCGGCGTTGAACGTGCTCGCGCAGATCCGCCAGCATCTGGGCGGATTCGAACGACTGCATCATATCGTCCGCGTCGAAGGGCACGTGAGCAGCGCGGACGGCTTTCACGACCAGCCGGCCGTGATCGACGGCGCGTCGGCGCTGTTCGCCGCGGTGCTGGGCGAGAAGGCCGGCCACGCGCGCTCGGCGTTTTCGCACGGACAGTTGCCGGCGAACGCGGCGGTCGTGCTGGTCGTCATCGCACAGATTCTGCCGGCCTGAGCGCAGGTCGCGCGCGGTGCGGGAGCACCGGCGCGCGCTTGCGCCGACGGGTCAATGGCCGCCCGCACCGGCCGCGCCGGCGCTGCCGCCCTTCGCCGGCTTCGTGAGCCAGATGAGTGGAATGATCGCGATGAAGATCACCGCCGAGAGCCAGAAAATATCGTCGAGACCCAGCATTGCAGCCTGCGCTGTCAGCGAGTGTTCGAAGAACGCAAGCGCCTGTTGCGGACTGCCGCCGAGCACGCTGCGCAGCGTATCGAGCGACGAAAGAAACACTGGATTGTCCACGCTCGCGCGCTCGGCGAGACGCGCGTGATGGAAGATCGTGCGGTCGTTCCACCCCGTGGCCGCCAGCGACGTGCCGATCGCGCCCGCGAAGACGCGCGCGAAGTTGGACAGTCCTGCGGCCGCGGGAATCTTGTCCGGCGACAGCCCCGACAGGATGATGGCGGTAAGCGGCACGAAGAAGAGCGCAGTCGGGATACCCTGCAATAGCGTCGGCAGCACGAGCGTCACCGTATCGACGCCGGTCGTGTAATACGAGCGCATGAAGAACACCGCCGCGAAGCCGAGAAAGGCCATTGTCGCGAGCACGCGTGCGTCCGAGCGCGGCATCACTTTGGCCATTACCGGCGCGAGCAGCACGGCGAACACGCCGAGCGGCGCGGTCACGAGGCCGGCGTCGACCGCCCGGTAGTTCAGGTAAGCCTGCATCCATTGCGGCAACAGCACGAGATTCGAAAAGAAGACGGCGTATGCGACTGAAATCGCCACCGTGCCGCCGAGAAAATTGCGCCCGGCAAAGAGCCGCAGATCGACAATCGGCGTTCGTTCGGTCAGCTCCCAGATCACGAAGAACACGAACGTCACGAGCGCAAACACGCCGAGCATGACGATCACGGGCGAATTGAACCAGTCGAGGTCCTTGCCCTTGTCGAGCATGATCTGTAGCGAGCCGACCCAGCCGATCAGCGCGAGGAGCCCGATCTTGTCGATCGGCAGGCGCTTGACCGGCGTCTCGCGGGTGCGGTAGATCGCCCACGTCACGCCGGCCGCGAACAGGCCGACCGGGACGTTGATATAGAAGATCCACGACCACGAGTAGCTGTCCGTGATCCAGCCGCCGAGCGCCGGCCCCGCGATCGGGCCGACGGTGGCGGTCATCGCCCACAGCGCGAGCGCATGCGAGCTCTTTTCCTTCGGATAGGTGTTGAGCAGAATCGCCTGCGAGAGCGGGATCAGCGGGCCGGCCACCGCGCCCTGCACGATGCGTGCGCCGAGCAGCACCGTCAGGTTCGGCGCGATGCCGCACAGCCACGACGACAGCACGAAGAGCAGGATTGCGCTGACGAAGAGCCGGATTTGCCCGACCCGCTGCGTGAGCCAGCCGGTAAGCGGAATCGAAATGGCGTTCGCCGCGGCGAACAGCGTGATGACCCAGGTTCCTTCGTCGATCGATACTCCGAGATTGCCGGAGATCGTCGGAATGGCGACGTTCGCAATCGACGAGTCGAGCACGTTCATGAAGGTTGCGAGGGCGACCGCCAGCGTCGCGAGCGCGAGCTTGCCGCCAGTCAGCGGCGGGTGTGTGGCGGGATGTGTCGGGTTGTGCATGGTGTCACCTGAATGCGTGTCGGAGAAGCCGTGACGAAGATTTATCAGACCTGTCAGTTAATTGGACGCGAAACGTCGTGCCGTTATGCCGTCGCGCCATGCGTCAGCCGGCGGCCCGCGCGTTGCCAGGCTTCGTCACCGGCTGCCGCGCCGGACCCGTGGCTGCCGCCTGTGTCAGCGGCAGATTGCGTGCAACGATCCGTGCGATCTCGGCGTCCGCCTGTTCGCCTTCGTCCGCGAACACGTCGGTGTGGTAGGTCGGGAGCAGGGCCGCGCCGAGCCGTGGGCCCGAGTCGTCGTGGGTGTCGACGTCGACGTTCATCGAGAGCCCGATGCGCAGCGGGTGCGCCGCCAGTTCGCGCGGATCGAGCTGGATTCGCGCGGGCAGGCGCTGCACGATCTTGATCCAGTTGCCCGTTGCGTTCTGTGCGGGCAGCACGGCGAACGCCGCGCCGGTGCCCGCCGAGAAGCCGACGACGCGTCCGTGATACACGACGCCGGAACCATAGGCATCGGCCGTGAGCGTGACGGGCTGGCCGATGCGCATGCGCCGCAACTGGACTTCCTTGAAGTTCGCATCGACCCAGACGCCGTTGAGCGGCACGATCGCGAGCAGCGGGGTGCCTGGCGAAACGCGCTGGCCGACCTGGACCGAGCGTTGCGCGATATAGCCGGTCACGGGCGCGGGCAGCGTGTCGCGCGCGGCGTTCAGGTAGGCGGCACGCACGTCGGCCTCGGCGGCGATGACGTCCGGATGCTGGGCGATCGTCGTGCGATCGGTGAGCACGCGGTTTGCGTCGGCCCGCTCGCGCGCGGCGTCGAGCGCGGCGCGTGCGGTGTTTACCGTGTCGCGCGCATGGGCGAGGTCTTCGGCGGATACCGCGCCGGTCGCGGCGACGGCTTCGCGTCGCTGGAGGTCGGCCAGCGCGCGAGCGAGATCGGACTCGCGTCCGGCGACGTTCGCCGCATAGAACGCGTCGTCCGCATACAGTCCGCTCACCTTGCGCACCGTGCGGGCGAGCGTTGCCTCGCTACGCTGGAGCGCGACGCGCGCGTCCGCGTGGTCGAGCGACACCACTGTTTCGCCCTGGTGGACGATCTGCGTGTCGTCCGCATTCACCGCGATCACGGTGCCGCTCACCTGAGGCGTGAGCTGCACGAGATTGCCGCTCACGTAGGCATCGTCGGTGGTCTCATGAAAGCGCCCGATCGTGTCGTAGTACGCGCCATAGGCCGCACCGGACACGGTGACTGCGGCGGCAAGCAGCGACAGCAGCAGCTTGCGCTTGCCGGACGGCGGCGTGGGGCGCGCGGGCGGCGGGGCGCCTTCCGGCGCGCGCGGCGGCGATGCGGCGTGGCGCGCTTCGTCGGTGTGGGGGGGCGCGGTGCGCTCGGCTGCGTATTCATCGTGCGAGATCTCGCTCATGTTGGGCTCCAGGCGAAAGACAAGAGGGCGCGGCTTAGCGCGCGGTATCGGTAGAGGGTTGGGCCGCGGCGTCCTGCACCGCATGCGACGGATCGACATAGCCGCCGCCGAGCGCCGACGCGAGCGCGATCTGGCGGTCGCGCCGGTCCATTTCGAGGTTGGCGACGCGGCGCTCGTCGTCGAGCACGTTCGCGTCCGCGTTCAACACCGTGAGCTGGTTCGCGAGGCCGGCGCGGTACTGCACGACCGCAAGCCGGTCCGCGTCCCGCGCGCAGGCCTGCGCGGTGCGCGCATCGGCAAGCTGCGCGTCGATCGAGCGGATCTGTGCAAGCTGCGTGGCGACGTCGGCGAACGCGGACACCAGCGTCTGGTTATACGACGCGACGGCGTAGTCATATTGCGCATAGCGGTCTTTCAACTGGGCGCGCAGCGCGCCCGCGTCGAAGATCGGCAGATGCAGCGCCGGTCCCGCCGAGGCGAAGCGGCTGCCCGCCGTGAGGAAGCGGCCGAAGCCGAACGCGTCGAGCCCGATTGCCGCACTCAGGTTGAGGTCGGGATAGAACTCGGCCTTCGCTTCCTTGACGCCGTGCGACAGCGCCTCGATACGCCAGCGCGCGGCAACGAGGTCGGGGCGGCGGCTCACGAGATCGGCCGGCAGGTCGTCCGGAACCTGAATTGCGTCGCTCGCGCGAAGCGCGGGACGCGCGATCGCGAGCCCGCGGTCCGGGCCCGCGCCGACGAGCGCCGCGAGGCGGTAGCGCGTCGTGAGGATGTCGCCGTCGAGCGCCGCAAGCGACGTGCGGCTCGCCGCGAGATCGGCTCGCGCGGTTTCGCGTTCGACTTCGCTATCGAGTCCCGTCGCAATGCGGCGCCCGGTGATCTGGTCGATCGATGCGCGCCGCGCCACTTCGGCTTGCGCAATGTCGCGCAGCGCGTAGAGCCGCGCGAGATCGTTGTAGGTGCGCGCGATCGACGTCGTCAGCGTGAGCTTCACGACTTCGGCGTCCGCGCGGCTCGCTTGCCACTGCGACAGCGCGGACTTCAGCGCTTCACGGTGCTTGCCCCACAGGTCGAGGTCGTACGAGGCCGACAGCAGGCCTTCGTTCCCGGTTTCCCAGGCACCGGCATAGGGCGGCGGAACCAGCGCGTTGCCGGTATATTGCTGACGGGTCAGAGAATAGGACGCGTCGATGCGCGGCATCGTGCTGGCACGTGCCGATTCTCCGAGCGCGGCGGCCGCGGCGACGCGCGCGCGCGCTTCGGCGACCGTCGGGTTGCCGCGCAATGCTTCGTCGATCAGCGCCTGCAACTGGGGATCGCCGAACGGCGCGGCCCAGTTTGCGGCCGGCCACCGGCCATGATCCGCCGGGATGCTCTGCGCGGTGCCGAGCGTCTGCGCCGGCATGATCCGGCTGTGGGCGCGAATGCCGGCGTAGTTGGCGCATGCGCTCAGCACGAGGGCGGATACCAGCGCCATGCCGCGCGCTGCGATGGGCCGCATACCCGGCCATTTAATCTGCAATTTCATTTTCTGACCTGTCAAATAAATAGGCAAAAAAAGACCGCATCAGTCTTCGAGAAATTTGTCGAGCAGACGGCGGAACTCTTCGAACTCGGCCTTGGTGAAGCGCTTCAGGCGGGCGTTCAGCACGGCGGGCGCGATAGACGGAATGCGCTCGGCGGCCGCCAGGCCCGCCTTTGTCAGCGCCAGGTTGACGACGCGGCGATCTTCGAGGTTGCGCGACCGCTTGAGCAGGCCCTTGGTTTCGAGCTTGTCGAGCAGGCGGGTCATCAGGCCCGTATCGATGCCGAGCAGCCTGGACAGTTCGAACGGCGTGGTCGCGATCTTGCGCTGCAGCGACAGCATGATGCCCATCTGCTGGCTCGTGATGTCCAGTTCCTTGAGCGCGGCGTCCATCTCGGCCACGAGCAGGTTGCGCGCCTTGTTGATCGCGAAGCCGATGCTCTGGGTGAGGGTGAAGGTGCCTTTCGTGTAATGGTCCATGATCCGCATTCCGCAAGTTGACGGACAGAACAATATCTGCAAAGTCAGATATGTGCAAGTGGAATTTTAGCGTTTTTTGAGGGACGGTTTCCGGCAGGTCCGGCGCGTCACCCGTGCGGTGCCGCAACGCACCGCACCGCCGGCGCTGGGCCGGCAGCCGCTGCAAAATCGTCCAATACTTCCGGCAGGCGTGCGGCTAGCATTTTCTGCGATTGCTTCGTCAGGAGAAAGCCCTTGCTAGTCCCTACCTGTAACGACCTGCAATCAAAGCTGGCCGGACCTGCAATCGACGGAATTTTCGGCCAGCATTAACTGCAACTGACGGCGCGCGCGAACCCGGATTATCTGCAACTGAAAAAGCGCTGAATCACAATGCGCCGGGTCTGAGCCTCAGCGTTCGCGATACGGCGTCCCATAGCGCAACGGCTTCGCCGGTGGTGAGGGAGGGTGGGTCAAATTTTACAAACTGCCCCTGAACCTCGTACTGACCGCCGGTGCTCAACCCCATCGAGAAGTATGGCGAGGCAGGTCTGCTCGTGGTTTCGTTGACGGCAATCGAGAAGGTGTCGCCACGTCCATCCCCCGGTTTCAGGCTTTCGTATAACCATTCTGTAGCCTTAAGGCCCGACAATTCCAGGGCCCCTTTGCGGACGTCCTTACCCCTCATGGCCTTGAGTGCCGCGCGCGCTTCGGCACTGTCGGCGTGCTGCGCTACGGTCGTGTCGTCAAGGAAATCAGGCGAGGTGAACATGTTCCAGATTACGTCTCGCATGTGAGTTGGGCTGAAGAACCCGGCATTCACCTCTTCGTTGCTTCCCGCTGGCGCTGGCAGAAATCCCCCTGCAAAGCACACGCCCGGCTCAGTCGGAATGTCGTCCGGGGAGCGTCCACGCAGCTTTTCCAGCAGGCTGAACATCACCGCTGTTTTCTCGGGAACTTCGTTCTTCACGTCGAACTGCTTGACGATGGGATCACTACTCCTGTCTGGATTGGTGTAGTCGTAGGTTTTTACCTTCAGCAGGAAGCGATAACCCCGATCCCACTTGTAGCCCTCTATATATCGCCTGTTCGGGGCTTCGTAGATAGTGCCGCGATGGATAAAGTAGTAGGTGTTTTCTCCGCGCGCCTTGCCTGCCTCATACAGGAACGGATACGCATCCCGGCTCTTCGTTGCTTTCAACACTACCTCGCGCTGCGCAATTTCCTGCCGCCACGCATTTTCCGTCATCGCCTTTGCCTCGATGCTGACGCCCTGTATCTTCGCGTAGCCGGATTCCTCGGCTTCCCCCGGCATGTCGATCAGATAGCGGCCCACACACCGCGTTTTGAGATTCGCAGTCAGTTCAGTCACGGTTAGCTTTTCCTGTTGGCTCAGCGGTGCCGCCTTGTGATCGCACGCGGCAACGGTAAATATCAGGCAGGCAACAGCGAGTGTTGCACGCGTTTTCCTCATGCCTTGTAGTCCAGCGCGGTGCCCTTCACGCTTTGCGCGATGCGTGTAATGGCGTGAAGCGTGAAGCGTCGGGTCGCATCCAGCTTGTAGGCCCCTTCGTGATCAACGCCAGCGAAGGCTGCACAGGCTCGGACCCGGTGGGCAGGCGCACGGCCCGAACGCACCGGCACCGTACCATCGCCATGTTCGTCGGCATCACGCAGGACGAACCTGGCGAACGAGGCTTTTCCATCGAGCATCGTCTTGACCAGTTGACCGCCGGTCGCAGGGTCATCGCTGCCGCGTGTTCCAAGCAGGTCGGTCATCGACGGAACGCCACCGCGCAGCAGCGGTGGCGTCTGCTGCATCCACGTAACGTTGCCGTATGCCTTGTGCTTTTCATCGTCACCGTAAAAGGCATAGGTGTTGGCGTGATACTTGCCACTGATATCGTCGTGGAATGGCTGAACGTCGTCTAGTATTAAGTCCGCAAACGTCTTCCAATCCTGATCGATGGTTTTCTTGGCTGGATCGAGCGGATTGAGCAGGTTGTCATCGCAGAGCCCCCACCATGTACCGCGCACGGTATAGATTTGGCTGTACGGATCGACTTTATTGTCCTTATCGGGCTGAGGCAGCGTGACGAACCGCTCACCATCCCGGATCCGCAGCCAGCCCATGCCGTAATCGCGGCCCGGCAATAACTGCAGGGGCCCAGGCGCACTGCCAACCACGGCGGTCATGGCTGCGGCGGTCGGCCCCAGCGCCAGCCCGGCTACGCCTTCGGTCCCGGTCTTCATCCGTTTGTAGGTCGCCGCTGCACCCGTGGCGGGCATCACGCCGTGCACGATGCCCAATACCTTGTCGCGCAGCCCCATGACTTCCGAGTAGTAGCGGGCTACCAGCCCGCCCATCGAGTGGGTGACCAGGATGACCCTGTCGCAGCGGTAGTTGAACTGCTTGCGGTACCAGGCAGTGATTTCATCGATCCGAGTCGCCAGGCGGGCTGAGCTTCCCCTGAATTTTCGCCTTCCAGCAGGTCGTGTATAAACTCGACCCAAAGGAAGGAAAGAAGAAATGTTCAAGGTACCGCACCAGGTGTACACGGCAGAGTTCAAGGAAGCTGCCGTGCAACGAGTCAAGGACGGGCAAGGCGTGAGCGCCGTGGCCCGCGAATTGGGTATGTCGACGCAGACGCTGCGCAACTGGCTCAAGGCGTCCGAAGCCGGCAAGCTGAACGGCGCCGGGGCGAAGGTCGTCACGGCAGAACAGATGGAGCTCTCGCGCCTTCGAGCGGAGAACAAGCGCTTGCAGATGGAGCTGGAAATCGCAAAAAAAGCGGCGGCGTTCTTCGCGAAGGACCTCCTGTGAAGTACGCCTGGATTGACACGCAGTGCCGGCACTATCCGCTGTCGGCGTTGTGCGAGGTCCTTGATGTCAGCGTGAACGGCTATCGCGCCTGGAAGCGCGGCGGCACGCCCGAGCGTCAGCGGCTGACCGATGCGCAGTTGCTCACGTTGATTCGGACGATTCACGCTCAGTACAAGGGCGCCTACGGCTCGCCGCGCATGACTGAGGAGGTTCGCGCTCGCGGCTTTCCAGCCAGCAAAGCACGGGTGGAGCGGCTGATGAGCAACAACGGTATTCGAGCCCGCCACAAGCGCCGTTATCGGGTGACAACCGATTCTCGACACAAACTGCCGGTCGCGCCGAACGTGTTGAACCGCAACTTCACGCCGGCCGAGCCCAATCAGGTGTTCACGTCGGACATCACGTACATCTGGACGGACGAAGGCTGGCTGTATTTGGCCGTCACGCTGGACCTGTTCAACCGGGAAGTCGTGGGCTGGTCCGTCAAGCCGCGCATGACGGCGGACCTTGTGACCGATGCACTGACGATGGCATGGTTCCGCCGCCGGCCCGCGCCCGGCGTGCTGCATCACTCGGACAGAGGCAGTCAATACGCGAGTCAAGAATTCCAGCGCAAGCTGAACTCGTACGGCATGCGCTGCTCGATGAGCCGCAAAGGCAGTTGCTGGGATAACGCGCCGACAGAAAGCTTCTTCAACAGCCTGAAGAACGAGCGGGTACACGGCACGAGGTATCGCACGCATCGCGAAGCCGTGGCGGACTTGTTCGAATACATTGAAGTGTTTTATAACCGCAGTCGTCGTCATTCATCACTCGGCTTCGTGTCGCCAACCCAGTTCATGCAAAACTGGCTTGCGGCTCAGCGAACAAAGGAAACGGCTGCATAACCCGGGGCCTCTGGAAGGCGAAAAACCGAGGGAACCTCAGTCCAGCAAACGATGGTTTGATGGACGCTGACGGTCCTGACGCCCGTCAGGTCGCGAAGCCGCATAAAAAACGTCCGGAATCGGCGTCCTTCTTTCAATGTCCGACTATAGTAAATTTTTATCTCAAAACTGGAATTCGTATATTGATTGGCTACGCACGGGTTTCGACCGACGACCAGCATCTCGACCTGCAACGTGACGCGCTCACGAAGGTCGGCTGCGAACGTGTCTTCGAGGACACCGCGAGCGGGGCAAAGGCCGAGCGCACCGGTCTGACCGCATTGCTCGCCATGTTGCGACCGGGTGATACCGTGGTGATCTGGCGCCTGGATCGGCTGGGGCGCCTGCTGAAGGATCTCATCTATCTGGTTGAACGGCTGGATACCGCCGGCGTCGGCCTGCGCAGCCTTCAGGAAAGCATCGATACGGCGTCGATCGGCGGCGGCCTCGTGTTTCATCTGTTTGGCGCGCTGGCTGAGTTCGAACGCAACCTGATCCGCGAGCGTACCCAGGCCGGCCTGTCGGCCGCCCGCGCCCGCGGGAGCAAGGGTGGGCGCAAGAAGCGGCTCGATCCGGAGCGGGAGCGCCTGGCCCTTCAGCTTTATCACGAGCGACGGCACACCGTTGCGGAGATCTGCCGGCTCATGGGCATTGGCAAGTCCACGCTCTATAGCTATCTGACCGAGGCGGAACGCAATGCCCAGCGGGCGGCGTAAGTCGATTCCGCCCGACTCCCTGATTTGCGGTGACGCCGTTCGTGCTGCTGCGTGCGTTTGTGCGCGAGGCGGGGCTCTGTCCGCACGCGTTCCAGCAGCAGGAGCGCGTGCGCCATGCGGTGCCGCTGCTGCGCGAAGGCCGGCCTATTGCCGAGGTGAGCACGCTCACGGGCTTCTTTGACCAGTCCCATTTCACGTGCGTTTTCAAGCAGCAGACTGGCGTGACGCCAAGGAGGTATCAGGCGGCGTTTTCGTGACCGGGTTCGCCGCCCCGTCGGCGGCGCTGACCCTCGACGCGGCGGCGGCGCATGTCGGGCTGAGTCGCCGCACCTTCACCCGGCTGTTTCGCGAGCAATTGGGGACGAGTTTCGTCTCGTGGCGCGAGCAGGCGTGCGTGCTTGCCGCCATCGCACGGTTTGCGCAGGGTGAATCGGTCACGCGCGTCGCCTATGACCTGGGCTATGGCAGTTCGACCGCGTTTTCCAGCATATTCAAGCGAGTCGCGGGCGTTGCACCGCATCGGTACCGGCCGTAAACGTCCGCGGGATGCGCGCGGTACGGCGCCGCGCAATCACCGAATGCGTCCGCCCTTGCTCCATTCGCACCGCGCCTACCGCCCGATTCGGCGTGCCGCTCTGCGCTAACGCCCCTTCCCGCGCCCCCCCGCGCGCGGCACGCCCGCGCTGCGCGATGCGTCCTTGCCCGCGCTGCGCGCGCCGGTCCGCGCATCGAGCGCTTCCAGCCATGACAGCGCATCCACGTATGCAAGAAACTGCTTCAGATAGCCCGGCGACATCGCGCGCATCAGCGTCAGCGAACGATGCACGAGGCTGCTCGAATTGAGCGGGCCGGCCTGGCTTGGCACCTGGTCGAGCGCGTCGCGCAGTTGCGTGCGTGCACTCACGCTCGACCAGACTTCGCGGAAGTAGTCGAGCAGCGGCGGCTCCGTCGAGCCGGCGTCGCGGTCCTGCCCGCGGGCGGCGGCGAGGCGGTCGAGCAGCGTGTGCAGCGCATGCAGCGAATCGTGCGGCGCGACGACGTGCGTGGCCGCGTGCGCCGGCATCCCGGCGTCGTGCGCCGGCATCGCGGCGTCGCGTGCGGGCACCACGGCGTCGTGTGCGGGCACCGCAGCGTCGTGCGCCGGCACCGCAGCGTCGTGCGCCGGCACCGCAGCATCGCGCGCCGGCAGAGCGTCCAGCATGCGCGCGTAGTCTTGCATCAGCGCGGCGATGCGCGTGTCGAGCAGCGCGCGCGCTTCGCCACGATGCGCGGCGGCGCGCCGCTCCAGCGCGTCGATGAAGCCGAAGCGCAGCGGATCGGCCCGGTCGGCGCCGCTTGCGCGCCAGCGTTCGAGTTGCGCCCGGGCGGACGAAGCGGCCTCAGTCACGGTGCGCGCCGGTGACGGGTGTGCGCTTCGGCACCGCCGCGATCTCGACGCGCCGGTTGCGCGCGCGGCCCGCGTCGTCGGCGTTCGAGCTGACCGGCTGTTCGGAGCCGAACGCCGCGGCGAACACCGACGAAGCCGGGATGCCTTCGTCGATGAACGCACGTGTCACGGTCAGCGCGCGTTCGGCCGACAGTTCCCAGTTGTCCGCGAAGCCGTGGTTGCCGGCGCGCACCTGCCGGTCGTCGGCGAAGCCGCTGACCATCAGCATTTCGTCGCGCGACTTCAGATAGACCGACAGCGGGCCCGCGAGGCTCTGCAGCAGCGCGCGCCCGGCCGGCTGCAACTGGTCCGAGTTCGGCGCGAACAGCACGTTGCCGCTGATGCCGATGCGCCCGTCGACGAGCGTCACGCGTCCCGCCGCGAGCGGCGCGGCGAGCGCGTGTTCGAGCGCCGCGCGCCGTTGCGCTTCCTGACGCTGCGCGGCAAGCGCGTGATCGAGCCGCGCCGACAGCGCAAGCTGCGCGCCGATCACGCCGACAAGCATCAGCACGAACACGCCCAGCAGCACCGACATCAGGTCGCCGAAGGCCGCCCAGACCGGCGTGCCCGGCTCGACGCCGGTGTCGATTTCGTCGCTCATGCGGGCTGTGCTCCGTCGATGGTGCGCGTCTCGGCAAGCTGTTGCAGTTCCTCGATGATCTGCTGCTGCGCGCGCAGGCTCAGGTCGACCACGTCGCGGGCCTGCGCGACGTAGTACGCGAGCTGCTCGTCGCCGCGCGCGGCGGACTTGTCGAGTGCCGCCTCGATGTGCTGCAGCTGCGCCACGAGCGCATCGTTCGACGCGCCGAACCGCTGCACCGCCGCGCCGAACGTGTCGCCGAGGCTTGCCACCTCGGCCGCGCCGCTCGCGACCTGGGCCGATACGGAGGCGAGACGGTCGGCTTCGCGTTCGAGCTGCGCGCTGAACTGGCTGCCGGCCCGCGACAGCAGATCGGCCGACGTCGTGACGAGTGCGTCGATCGCGGTGCGCTGCTCGGTCGACGCATGATTGAGCGCGCCGAGCAGCGTCTCGACGTTCTGCAGCAGACGGCTGCGCTCTTCGAGCATCGCGGCGTCGCGCGCCATGCTGTCCGACAGCCTGGCGCGCAGCTCGCCGATGGCCTCGGCCGCGGCCTGCGGGGCCTGCGCTGCGGCGTGCACGAGCCGTTCGATCTCGGCGATCGTGTCGCGCGCCTGCGCCTGCGTGTGGACGCCGATGTCCTGCGCGGTGCGCGCGAGCGCGTCGCAGATGTCCTGCTGGCGCCGCGCCGTTTGCACGCCCACGGCTTCCCATTGCTCGCGCAGCGCCGCAGCGATCGCATCGAGCGCGCCGTGCCACGCGGCGAGCCGCTCGTCGTCGCGCGCGGCGAGTTCCGCGCGCAGGCGCGCATGGGCGTCGTCGAGCGTGTGCACCAGCGCATCGGCGTGCTGCGCGAAGGTTGCCGCCGCGCTGTTCAAGGCGCGCTCGTGGCGACCGGACAGCGCGGCGTGCGCGCTTTCCTGCGCGGCGAGCGCGTCGCGCCACGCTTGCGCGACGTGCCCGGTCGCGCTATCGAGGCGCGTCGCGACGCGTGCGAGCCATTCGCCCGAGCGCTCGTCGAAGCGCGTGCTGAACTGTTCGAGCGTGCCGTGCAGATGCTGCGCGCGCGCTTCGTCGACGCGCTGCTGCGCCTGCTGCGCGTCGTGCCAGATGCCGGCCAGTTTCGCGGTGCTCGCGTCGAATCCGCTCGCGAGGCTGTCCAGTTGCCGCTGCACCGCGTGCGATACGCTGTCGTGCAGCGCGGCGGTCTGGCGTTCGAGATGCGCCATCGTCGTTTCGACGAGCGGGGTCAGCGCGGCGCCCGCCGCGCGCGCGCTGGCTGCGGCGCTGTCTTGCAGCGTCTGGCCGAGCGATGCCGCGAGTTGCGCATACGCGGTGCGCGTGCTGTCGATGAACGTTTGCTGGCTCGCGATCTGCTGCGCGTGCGATGCGTCGCTGCGCTGCGCGATGGTCTGCATCAGCGTCTGCAAACCGTCGATCAGCGTGGGCATCAGCGCGCTTTGCTGCTGCATCAGCGCGAAGTGATCGTCCTGGCGCTGCGCGCGCGAGTAGCGCCTGAGCGCGGTCGCGCGCGCCGTGTCGAGTTGCCGCGTGGCCTCGATCCGTGCGCGCCCGCACAACGCGGACATCAGCCCGAGCGCCGCCGAGGTCGATACGCCCGCAATCGACGTGCCGAACGCGAACCCGAGACCCCGGACCGGCGCCGCGAGCGCGCTGCGGATCGCATCGAGATCGGCCGCGCTCGCGAGCGCCGCGCCCGTGCCGCGCAGCGTGACGACCATGCCGAGCAGCGTGCCGAGCATCCCGAGCAGCACCAGCAGGCCCACCAGATAGGGCGTGAGCGCGGGCGCGGGCAGTGCGGCGCGGCCTTCCTCGATGCGCAGGCGGACCGCGCCGCGCAGGCTCGCCGGCAGTCGCCCGAGCCAGTCGTCCAGCTGCGCGGGCGCGGCGGGGAGCGTGGCGAGCGCGTGCACGAGCGCGGCGTTCGCCGCGCGGTAGCGCCACAGTTCGAGCGCGCCCGCGACGTAGCAGGCGCCGATCAGCAGCGTGACGGCGCTGGCGGCCGGGTTCGCGACCGCGTAGCCGGCGGCGACCCAGCAGACGGCCGCTAGGCCGGCGAGAAACACGAAAAACACGAGAAACACGAGAAACACGAAGCGGTCGAGACGAAGCATGCGAAGTCCGGGCATAACGTTCTGGTTAGCGGGTGCGAAGTGCGGCAAGCAGCCCTTCGACCGGTTGAAACCGAACCTCCAGTTCGGCGAGCAAAACGCTCTGCATATCCTGGCGAAACACGTCCAGCCATGCGGCGGCCAGCGGTGGCGCGGCGTCGCCGGCCGGTTGCCGGCCGGTCTCGCGCAAGTGTTCGAAGTGCGCCGCGAGCAGCGCCGGCACACCGGCGAGCAGGCTGCGCTCGCGCTCGCCGAGCGTGCGTTCGAGCGCGGCGTCCAGCAGCGCGAGCCGCGCGAGGCCGGAGTCGCGCGCGGCAAGCACCGCGCGCAGACGGCTGCGCAGCGCGGCGATCTGCGTTTCCATGGCCTGCTGCATCGCGAGGTAGTGCTGGCGAAACAGCGCATAGTCGGCTTCGCCGTCATCCGGCAGCGCTGCGCCGCGGGTGTCGCGTGCAGCGCGCGCGTGACGCATGTCGCGTATGTCGCGCGCATGGCGGCCGGCGTCGCGGCGCTCGCCTGCTATCGCTGCGGCAAGCGCCGCGCGCACGCGCGCGCACTCGCGGGCGTCGTCATGGTCGAGCGCGCCGCCGCACTGTCCGCCGGGCGGTGCGCCGTTGAGCGCCGCCGACAGCGCAAGGGCGTCGGTCCATCCGAACCAGCCGCTCAGGCGGTCCGACAGCGATTGCGCCGGCTCTGCGACGTCGGTGCCGGCCACGCGGGCGAGCAGGCGAATCAGCGCCGGCGCGCAGGGCGCCGTTCGCGAAGGGGCTTGCACCATACCACAAGAGTCGAAAAAGGCAGCAGTTTACACGGCCGCGCGTCGCGCGCGGCGAAACGCACAGCCGGCGGGGCGCGCGCGATAATGCACGAATTCGTCCCACCGCTTTCTACACGGCCCGGTCATGAAAAAACACGTCACGCCGCTGGTGTCTCCGGTCATCGGCACGCAGCGCGAACTGGTGAGCTACCATTTCGGCCCGCAGGACAGTGCGCAAAAGATCTACATCCAGGCATCGCTGCACGCGGACGAAACCCCCGCGATGCTCACCGCCGTGCTGCTGCGCCGCCGTCTGCTCGAACTGGAGGCGCAGGGCGCGCTCGCCGCGGCCATCGTGCTGGTACCGGTCGCCAATCCGGTCAGCCTCGGCCAGAACGTGCTCGGGCAGTTCATCGGGCGTTTCGAGCTGGCGAGCGGCAAGAATTTCAACCGGCATTTCCTGCCGTTCGCCCCGGTGCTCGATGCTGCCCGCGCGCGTCTCGGCGCCGATCCGCTCGAGAACCGCCGCATCGTTCGCGCGCTGGTGCGCGATCTGCTCGCGCGGCAGACGCCGCACAGCGAGTTCGAATCGCTGCAACTCGCGCTGCTGCAGGCATCGTACGACGCGGATGTCGTGATCGACCTGCACTGTTCGCTCGAAGCGACGATGCACCTGTACACGAGCGAAGCCGCATGGCCCGCGTTCGAGCCGCTGGCCCGCTATCTCGGCGCGCACGCCTCGCTGCTCGCGACGGATTCGGGCGGCGCCTCGTTCGACGAAGCGCACAGCCTGCTGTGGTGGACGCTGCGGCACAACCTGCCCGCGCACCAGCCGCTCGGCGAGGGGACGATTGCGGTGACCGTCGAATGCCGTGGCCAGCGCGACGTGTCGTACGCGCTCGCGCAGCAGGATGCCGATGCGCTGATCGACTACCTGATCACGCGTGACGCGATTCGCGGCACGCCACGGCCGCTGCCCGCGCTGCTGGCGCCCGCGACGCCGCTCGCGGGCAGCGAGCATTTCTTCGCGCCGGTGAGCGGGATTCTCGTGCATCGCGCGAGCCTCGGCGCTGCGATCCGCGCGGGGGACCCGCTGTTCGACATCGTCGATCCGCTGACGGACGAGACCACGACGATTTGCAGCGGGACAGACGGCATCTTCTACATGCGCCGCGCGATCTGCTTCGTGAGCGCGGGCGCGCCGCTCGGACGCGTGAGCGGCACGCGCGCGCAGCACACCGGCGTGCTGCTGAGCGCCTGAGCACGCGCGCGCCGCCCCGACCCCACCGAGACCGATCCGCCGCGATGACCCGCATCGAAACCTTGCTCGATCCCACCCGCTTCGACGACGAATGGCTCGAAACGGACGGCCGGGGCGGCTTTGCGTCCGGCACGGCCGGCACCGAACGCACCCGCCGTTATCACGCGCTGCTGCTGGCCTCGGTGGACGCGGCGGGCCGCCGCGTCGTGCTCGTGAACGGCGTCGAAGCGTGGCTCGAATGCGCGGGCGCGCGCATCCCGCTGACGATGCAGCGCTACGTGCCCGATGTCGTCTACCCGGACATCCGCGCGGGCCTGCTGAGCTTCGACACGACGCCGTGGCCGACCTGGCGTTACCGCATCGCCGCCGATACGGTGCTGCGCGCCGAGGTGTTCGTCGCGAAGGCGAGCGGCGAGACCGTGCTGGGCTGGCGCGTCGAAGGCGGCGAGCCGCCGGGCGCCTGCACGCTGAACGTGCGGCCGCTACTGTCGGGCCGTGATTATCATGCGCTGCATCACGAGAACGGCGCGTTCGATTTTCGCGCGGACGTGTGCGCCGATCCGCGCCAGGTCAGCTGGCAGCCGTATCGCGCGGTGCCGGCGATTCACGCGTCCGCCAACGGCCGCTACGATCACGCGCCCGACTGGTACCGGCAGTTCTGCTATGCGCGCGAGCGCGAGCGCGGTCTCGACTTCAGCGAAGACCTCGCGACCCCGGGTGTGTTCGTATTCGACCTCGCGCAGCGCGAAGCATGGCTGATTCTGCGCAGCGGCGCACAGCACGATGCGGAGCCGGCCGACGCGCGCGCCGCCGCGCTCGCCGACGCCGAATTCGCGCGCCGCGGCGCGTTCGCGTCGCGCCTGCACCGGTCCGCGGACGCCTACCTCGCGACGCGCGGCGCGGGTCCCACGCTGATCGCGGGCTTTCCGTGGTTCACCGACTGGGGGCGCGATACGTTCATCGCGATGCGCGGGCTGCTGCTCGCGTGCGGCCGGCGTGACGCCGCCGAGGCGATCCTGCTGCGCTGGAGCCGCGCGCTGTCCGAAGGGATGCTGCCGAACCGCTTTCCCGACGACGGCGACGCGCCCGAATACAACGCGGTCGACGCGTCGCTGTGGTTCGCGGTGGCGGTGCACGACTATCTGGCTGCCGACCACGCGAGCGACGCAACGCGCGCGCGGCTGCAGCAGACCGTCGACGCGATTCTCGCCGGCTATACGCAGGGCACGCGCTACGGCATCCGCGCCGACGGCGACGGTCTGCTGCGCGCGGGCGCACCCGGCGTGCAACTGACGTGGATGGACGCGAAGGTCGGCGACTGGGTCGTCACGCCGCGCATCGGCAAGCCGGTCGAGGTGCAGGCGCTGTGGATCAACGCGCTGCGGATCGCGAGCGCGTGGAATGCGCGCTGGGCGCCGGCTGCCGCGCGCGCGGCACAGGCCTTGGCCGCACGGTTCGTCGATCCCGCGAGCGGCGCGCTGTTCGACAACGTCGACGTCGATCACGTGGCCGGCACCTTCGACCGCGCGATCCGGCCAAACCAGATCCTCGCGGTCGGCGGCCTGCCGTTCGCGCTGCTCGACGGCGCGGCGGCGCGCGCGGTGCTCGACCAGGTCGAGACGCATCTGCTCACGCCGCTCGGGCTGCGCTCGCTCGCGCCGTCGGACCCCGCGTATCGCGGCCGTTACGCGGGCGGCCCGCGCGAGCGCGATGCGGCCTATCACCAGGGCACTGTCTGGCCCTGGCTGATCGGGCCGTTCGTCGAGGCATGGCTGCGCGTGCATCGCGCGGAACCGGGCGCGCGCGCCGAGGCGCGCCGGCGTTTTCTCGAACCGCTCGTCGCGCATCTGGATCATGCCGGACTGGATCACGTGAGCGAAGTCGCCGACGGCGACGCGCCGCATACGCCCGGCGGTGCGCCGTTTCAGGCGTGGTCGCTCGGCGAGCTGCTGCGGGTCAAGCGGCTGCTCGCGCAGGGCTGAGGCGGCCGCGCGGGCGCTGCGGCGGGGTGCCGCGAGCGGCGGCGGAGCCGCGGCGCGTTGCAGGACGCGCGCGCTGCGACAGCACCGCGGCACCGCAGGACAGCAGGACAGCAGGACAGCAGGACAGCAGGACAGCAGGACAGCAGGACAGCAGGACAGCAGGACAGCAGGACAGCAGGACAGCAGGACCGCAGGACCGCAGGACCGCAGGACCGCAAGACCGCAGGACCGCAGGACCGCAGGACCGCAGGACCGCAGGACCGCAGGACCGCAGGACCGCAGGACCGCAAGACCGCAGGACCGCAAGACCGCAAGACCGCAAGACCGCAAGACCGCAAGACCGCAAGACCGCAAGACCGCAGCACCGCAGCACCGCAGCACCGCAGCACCGCAGCACCGCAGCACCGCAGCACCGCAGCCGCATCCCTGCGGCAGGCAAAACGCGCTAGCATGAGAGTCCCGCCGCCAGGCTTACTGCAAGAGGTCGCGCCATGCCGCCGCTGCGTGCCGCCAATCTGCTCGCCACTGTCGAAGGCAGCCGCCTGCATTCGGGCGAGGCCGCCCGCTGGCAACGCTGGGGGCCGTACCTGAGCGAGCGGCAGTGGGGCACCGTGCGCGAGGACTACAGCGCGAACGGCACCGCGTGGGACTACTTTCCGCACGATCACGCGCGCAGCCGCGCGTATCGCTGGGGCGAGGACGGCATTGCCGGCTTCGGCGACGAGATGCTCGACTGGTGCGTGTCGCTGGCGCTGTGGAACCGGCGCGACCCGATCCTGAAGGAGCGCCTGTTCGGCCTCACGAACGCGGAAGGCAATCACGGCGAGGACGTCAAGGAGCTGTATTTTTACCTCGACGGCACGCCCACGCATTCGTACATGCGCATGCTGTACAAGTACCCGCAGGCCGCGTTTCCGTATGCGGACCTCGTCGACGAAAACCGGCGGCGCGGCACCGACATGCCCGAGTACGAGATCCTCGACACCGGCGTGTTCGACGACGAGCGCTATTTCGACGTGCAGGTCGAATATGCGAAGCACACGCCCGAAGACATCGTGATGCGCGTGACGATCGAGAATCGCGCGAACGAACCGGCCTCGCTCGACGTGCTGCCGCAGATCTGGGCGCGCAACAGCTGGTCGTGGAAAGGTGGCACGTCGCGCGCGCGGCTCACGAAACAGCGCGTGCAAGGCGAAACGCGAGTCGTCGGGCGGCATTATCGTCACGACGGCATCGTCGTGACCGCGTGGACGCCCGACGGCCCGGCGCCGCGCTGGCTCTTCTGCGAAAACGACACGAACGTGCAGCGCCTGTTCGGCGCGGCGGCGGACGGCCCGTTCAAGGACGGCTTCAACGACTACCTGGTGCAGGGCAAGCGCGACGCGGTGCGCGACGACGCCGGCAGCAAGGCGGGCGCGCTCGTGCCGCTCGAATTCGCGCCGCACGCGCGCAAGGTGATCTATCTGCGCTGGCGTCCGGACGCGATGCCCGACGAAGTGCCGCTCGATGCCGATGCACTGTTCGCGCGCCGCCTCGCGGAAGCCGACGCGTTCTACGCCGCGCTGCAGCACGACATGCCCGACCCCGACGCGCGGCTCGTGCAGCGCCAGGCGCTCGCCGGCATGCTGTGGTCCAAGCAGTACTACCAGTACGACGTGCAGCGCTGGCTCGACGGCGATCCGGCCCAGCCCGCGCCGCCCGCGAGCCGCCGGCGCGGCCGCAATACGGACTGGCGGCATCTGTGCAATGCGGACATCGTATCGATGCCCGACAAGTGGGAATACCCGTGGTACGCGTCATGGGACCTCGCGTTTCATGCGGCGGCGCTCGCGCTGATCGATCCCGCGTTTGCGAAACATCAGTTGCTGCTGCTCGTGAAGGACCGCTACCAGCATCCGAACGGGCAATTGCCGGCCTACGAGTGGGCGCTCGGCGACGCGAATCCGCCGGTGCACGCGTGGGCCGCGTGGCGCGTCTACGAGATCGACCGCGCGCTCAACGGCACCGGCGACCGCGCCTTTCTCGAACGCATGTTCCACAAGCTGCTGCTGAATTTCTCGTGGTGGGTCAACCGCAAGGACGCCGACGGACACAACATTTTCCAGGGCGGCTTTCTCGGTCTCGACAACGTCGGCATCTTCGACCGCTCGGCGCCGCTGCCGACCGGCGGGCGGCTCGACCAGGCGGACGGCACCGCGTGGATGGCCGCGTATGCGCTCGACCTGATGCGCATGGCGCTGGAGCTCGCCTACGAGAACCACGTGTTCGTCGATATCGGCGTGAAATTCTTCGAGCACTTCCTGTACATCGCCGAGGCGGTCAGTTGCGACGACGGCTGCGATACGGGCCTGTGGGACAGCGTCGATGCGTTCTTCTACGACAAGCTGCGCCTGCCCGACGGCAGCAGCGAACCGCTGCGGATGCGCTCGATCGTCGGCCTGATTCCGCTGTTCGCGGTGCACGTGCTCGAAGAGCGTCTGCACGGCGGATTGCCGGGCCTGCGCGAGCGCCTCGTCTGGTTTCTCGAACATCGGCCCGATCTCGCGCGGCTCGTGTCGCGCTGGAACGAGCCGGGCAAGGGCAATACGCTGCTGCTGTCGCTGCTGCGCGGCCACCGGATGAAGGCGCTGTTGCGGCGCGTGCTCGACGAAGCGGAGTTTTTGTCGGACTACGGCGTGCGCGCGCTGTCGCGCGTGCACCGCGACGAGCCGTTCGTGTTTCGTCATGCCGGCGACCGGTTCTGTGTGAAATATTTGCCGGCCGAATCCGATTCGCGCGTGTTCGGCGGTAATTCCAACTGGCGCGGCCCCGTCTGGATGCCGGTCAATTACCTGCTGATCGAGTCGCTGTACGAGTTCCACCGCTACTACGGCGACGATTTCCGCGTCGAGTATCCGACCGGGTCGGGCCGCACCTGCTCGCTGAGCGAAGTCGCCGACCAGCTCGCGCAGCGCACCACGCGGCTCTTTTTGCTGAACCGCGCGGGCGAGCGTCCAGTGATGGCGGCGTATCCGCTGCTGCAGGCTGATCCGCGTTCGCGCGACCTCGTGCTGTTCCACGAGTACTTTCATGGCGATAACGGGCGCGGCGTGGGCGCATCGCACCAGACGGGCTGGAGCGGGCTCGTCGCGCTGCTGTTGCAGCCGCGCGTGAGCGCGCCGGCGGGCAGCATCCCCGCGCCGGCCACCGGCGAAGCGGAGCTGGCCGCGACGAAGTAGCGCCGGGACGCCCGGGCCCGGGTCTTGCGTCAACCGGATTGAACTGACCGGCCGCGCGCGGTGTCAGTCATCAGGTGTCCCATCCGCTTGACAGGCTTCCAGGAGGTGAGCGCTACCCATGTCGAATACCGCCAATCCATCCGCATCCGCCGCCGGGTCCACTCCCGCGGCCACGTCTTCCGGCGCCGCCGCCGGTTCGCGTCCGCCACCCGCGCCGGCCGGCACGCAGCCCGCGCCGCCGTGCACGCTCGTCATCTTCGGCGCCGCGGGCGATCTCACGAAGCGCCTGCTGATGCCGTCGCTCTACAACCTCTCGGCTGCCGGCCTGCTCGATGCGCAGATGAAGATCATCGGCGTGAACCGCGGCGACGAGCAGACGAGCGCGTGGCGCGATGCGCTTCATGACGCGCTGCATCAGTTCGCTGCCGACAAGGCGAGCACATTTCATACCGCGCACCTCGACGAAGCCGTGTGGGAGCAACTCGCGCAGAGGCTCGAATACATGGCCGGCGAGTTCACGGACGATGCCGCGTACACGCAGCTCAAGCAGAAACTCGCGGATACGCCCGGCGGCAACGTGGTGTTCTACCTCGCGGTGGGCGCGCAGTTCTTCCGGCCGATCGTCGAACACCTCGGCAAGGCGGGGTTGTTGAAAGAGGGCGAGGGCGCGGCGGGATTCCGGCGCATCGTGATCGAAAAGCCGTTCGGCACCGATCTCGCGTCGGCGCGCGACCTGAACGCGCATCTGCTGCGCTACGTGAAGGAAAACCAGATCTACCGGATCGACCACTTCCTCGGCAAGGACACGGTGCAGAGCATGCTCGCGATGCGCTTCGCGAACGCGCTGTTCGAACCCGTCTGGCGTCGCGAGTACATCGAATGCGTGCAGATCACCGCCTCGGAGACGATCGGCGTCGAGGGGCGCGGCAAGTTCTACGAACAGACCGGCGCGTTTCGCGACATGGTGCCGAACCACCTGTTCCAGCTGCTCGGCATGATCGCGATGGAGCCGCCGAACTCGTTCGACGCCGAAGCGGTGCGCGACCGCAAGGCGGACCTGTTCGCGGCGATCCAGCCGCTCGGACCCGGGGACGTCGTGCTCGGCCAGTATGCGCGCGGTCCGGCCGGCCCGGCCTATCGCGACGAGCCCGATGTATCGGCCGCGAGCCGCACCGAAACGTATGCGGCCGCGCGCGTGTTCGTCGAGAACTGGCGCTGGGCCGGCGTGCCGTTCTACCTGCGCACCGGCAAGCGGCTCGCGGCGCGCCGCACCGAAGTGTCGGTGTATCTGAAGGCGGCGCCGTTGCAGATCTTCCGCGACACGCCGGTCGATACGCTGAAGCACAACGTGCTCACGCTGCGGGTCGATCCGAGCCACGGTACGAGCTTCGCGTTCAACGTCAAGATGCCCGGCCCGGTCATGCAGGTCAGCCCGGTGCAGGCCGCATTCGACTACGACGACTTTTTCTCGCAACGCCCGAACGTCGGATACGAAACGCTGCTGTACGACTGCATGCTCGGCGACCAGACGCTGTTCCAGCGCGCCGACAGCATCGAGACGAGCTGGGCCGCCGTCGATGCGGTGCTGCATCCGCGCGGCGGCGACGTGCCGGTGCGCGACTACGCGGCGGGCAGCGCAGGTCCGGCCGAAGCCGACGCACTGCTCGCGCGCGACGGCCACGCATGGGCGCCGCTCGACAGGCAGCCTGCGGAGAACCCCTCGGCAAGCCCCGCCACACGATAAGGAAAACGACATGTCGACACGCAAAGCCACAGTCAGGCAACGAACCCGTGCCGCCGGTAGCGGGCAGCCGCAGGCGCACGGCAACCCGGAGCGCATCCTCGCAGTCGATGTGGGCGGCACGGGGCTGAAAGCGGCGATCCTCGATGCGCACGGCAAGATGCTCACCGAGCGCGTGCGGGTGGCGACGCCGCACCCGTGCACGCCGGCGCAGCTGGTCGACGCGCTCGTGAAGCTGGTCGAGCCGATCAACGCGCAGCAGCCGCCGACGCATGTTTCGATCGGTTTTCCCGGCGTCGTGCGCGACAACTGCATCCTGACCGCGCCGCATTTCGGCAACGAAGGCTGGCACGGGGTGCCGCTCGCGGAGTCGTTTGCGCATCGGCTCGGCGGCCTGCCGGTGCGGATGATCAACGACGCGGAAGTGCAGGGGCTGGCGGCGATCGAAGGGCGCGGCATCGAGTTCGTGCTGACGCTCGGCACGGGCGCGGGCACCGCGCTCTTTCGCGACGGCGAGCTGATGCCGCATCTGGAACTCGCGCATCACCCGGTCAGCAAGAAGCACGCGTACGACGAATACATCGGCGACGCCGCACGGCAGAAAGCCGGCAACAAGCGCTGGAACCGCCGGGTCGAAAAAGTGATCGGGATTCTCGCGTCGCTCGTGAATTACGACAAGCTGTGGATTGGCGGAGGCAACGCGACGCGGCTGACGTTCGCGCTGCCGCCGAACGTCGCCACGGTGTCCAACGACAAGGGAATCGAAGGCGGTGCGAGGCTGTGGCATCCGCGTTCGTGGCGCGACTCGCGCCAGTTGCCCGACGCCACGCACCGCACCGGCGTGTTCGGCTAACCCGCGGGCGCGGGGACGGCGTGCTCAGCGCGCTGCGTCGCCGAAGCGGTATTCGCGCGTGGCTTCGTCGAGCTGCGTCTTCAGCTCGGGCGCGAGCACGAGATCGGAGGCGCCGAGGGTGTCGGCCAGCTGATCCGGCCGGCTCGCGCCGATGATCGCCGACGTGATCGCAGGATGCGCGAGCACCCATGCAAGCGCGGTTTGCGTGAGCGACAGGCCGGACGGCGCGACGAGCGCGCGCAGCCGCTCGATGGTCTCGAACTCGCGTTCGTGCCAGTAGCGCTCCTGGTACATCGCGCCGGCCTTGCCGACCGTTGCCGTGAAACGCCCGTCGGCCGGCGGCGCGTCGTGCCGGTGCTTGCCGGTCAGCAGGCCGCCCGCCAGCGGGTTGTACGGGATCACCGCCAGCTGCTCTTCCGCGGCGAGCGGCAGCAGTTCGCGCTCGATCTGGCGGAACAGCAGGTTATAGCGCGGCTGCACCGAGACGAAGCGCGCGACGCGCAGCACGTCGGCGCGCCCGAGCGCCCGCGCGAGCCGGTAGGCGAGAAAATTCGACACCCCCACATAACGGGCGCGGCCGGAGCGCACGATCACGTCGAGCGCTTCGAGCGTTTCGTCGAGCGGCGTGTCGCGGTCGTCCGAGTGCAACTGGTACAGGTCCACGTAATCGGTGCCGAGACGATGCAGCGATGCGTCGATTGCATCGAGCAGGTGTTTGCGCGACGCGCCCTGATCCCATGGCGACGGCCCCATCTTGCCGACCGCCTTGGTGGCAACGATGAAGCGCGCGCGTTGCCCCTTCAGCCAGCGCCCGACGATTTCCTCGGTGCGCCCGACGATGTCTTCGCCGCCGCCGAGCGGGTACACGTCCGCGGTGTCGATGAAGTTCACGCCGGCATCGGCGGCCCGGGCAAGGATGTCGTGCGACACGCGTTCCTCGGTCTGCAAACCGAAGGTCATCGTGCCGAGGCACAAACGGGAAACGGTCAGGCCGGTGCGGCCAAAGCGGGTGTATTGCATGGTGGACTCCGCGAGAGGCGAGGATGGGGAACGGGCGACGCCAGAGCATAGCGCGGATCGGCAAAGCGGGTGCGGCGGCCGCACAGCGGCGCCGCGATCGCGCCGGGTCAGGCCTCGTCTGCAGATTGATCAGTAAAACTAAATAAAATGGACGGCACGCGAAGACGGAACGAACGTCATGCGATTGAAAGCGGAGAGAAGGCGGAGAGAAGGCGGAGAGAAGGCGCAGAGCCAGCGATTGCGCCGCGCAACGCCGGATCAGAACAGGCCGGGCTGCTGTTCGCCGACCACGCGCACGACGTTCAGCGCGTCGAGCCGCTTGCGCGCTTTCGCGAGGTCGTGCACGAGCTGCCGCTGCAGCCACGTTTCGGCGCCGCCGCCGAAGGCCTTGTCGAGCCGCAGCGCCATTTCGGGCGAGATGCCGGCCCGGCCGCTCAGCAGGTTGGTCAGTGCCTGGCGGCTGACGCCGAGCGCGGACGCCGCCTCGGTCACGCTCAGGTTGAAGCGTTCGAGGCAATGCTGGCGCACGGTCACGCCGGGATGGATGGAATCGGAATCGGCCATGACGCGCACGATATCGGCTCGAACGCGCTGCGTCAACTGACAAGCGATGCTTGCCGCAACCCGATGGCGACGCCGTGCGGCGCGCCGCGCGAACCGGCCGGCGGTTTTCGGTCGAACTGCTACAATCCACGCATTTTCCTTGTCGTAGACGGCATCATCATGGGTTTCGAACAACTCGCTGCACTGAAGGAGCAGCTCGCGAAGCAGGCCGAAGAGAAACGCGCGGCCCGCAAGGCGAAGCACGCCAAGCCGGATCGCGCAGCGCCTGCGCAGGGCCGCGGCGCGCCGGCACAGGGCCAGGGCCGTCCCGCAGGCGCGCAGGGCCAGAACCAGGGCCGCGCCGCAGCGGCGCAAGGCCAGGGTCGTGCAGCATCCGCGCAAGGTCAGGGCCGTGCAGCATCCGCACAGGGTCAGGGCCGTGCAGCAGGCACGCAAGGCCAGGGTCGTGCCGCGCCGGGACAGAGTGCGAAGCCCGTCGATCCGGTGGTGCTGACGATCGGCAAGCTGCAAAAGCGCTTTCCAAAGGCGTTTCCGCGCAATCCGGCGCCGAAGGTGCCGCTGAAGATCGGCATTTTCGAAGACCTGCTGCAGCACGCGGAAGAACTGAAGCTGTCGGAAGCGCAGTTGCGCGACGCGATCAAGGTCTGGTGCTGGGGCAGCCGTTACTGGGCGAGCGTCGTGGAGAACGCGGCACGCGTCGACCTGAACGGCGAGAGCGCGGGCCAGGTGCAGCCCGGTGAAGCGGCGCGCGCGCGCGGTTTGCAGGCGCGGCGTCAAAAGCCGAAAAACCCGGCGCAGCGCACGCAAAAAGCCGACGCGGCTGCGTCATCGGGCGGCAACGCGCCGTCCGCGCAAGCCGCGCCGGACCACGCGCCGGCACAGGAGGGCGCGCCGCAGCAAGGTGTCGCGCAAGCCGACGCCGCGCCGCAAGAGACCGCGCTTGCGGAAAACACGGCCGCACCGGAAACGGGCGCGTCCGATCCTTCCGCGCAAGGGCCATCCGGCGACGCCTGACGCGATCCGCGCGAGCGAGGCTCGCGGCGAGCGCGGCGTACCCGGTCCGGTCGCGCACACTGTCTGTGCCGCTCGCTTTCACGCGGTCTGCGTGAGCGAAGCGGCGGCCCTGTCTCACGCCATCAATGTAATCAATCCGCCTATCGTGATGCCGGCTGCGATCCAGCGCCCCAGTGTGTAATACGGATTGGTGTCGCTTTGCGGCTGGTCCGGACGTTCGAGGCCGAGTGTGCCGTAGGTGAGCGACGTGAGCGCAGAGGGGGCGTCCGCATCGGGGCTTGCGCCGCCGTCCGGCGCGCCGTCGGGGTTCGCGCTCTCGCCGGACGTGGAGGGCGTATCCGCGGATGCGGGCACGGTGCTCGCGTCGGCCGTGCTGCTATCGCGTGCGGCGGCGGCTGCGCCCGCCGCGGAGATCGTGACGGCGGCATCCTGGCTCGGGGCGTCCGGTGTTGCGCCGGCGCGCGGCGTCTGCGCGGCGCCGCCGCCGGTGGCATCGTCCGCTGCCGGGCCGGTATCCGACGGCGCAGGCAGCGTCGGTGACGACGCGGCGTTGCTGATCTGCATGGCAGTCTGTCCTCGTCCTGTTCGTCCTGTTCATGCGGTGCGTTCCGGTGGGAACGGCGCCGCCGGTATCGGGCGGCCTTGACCGGCCTATCGTCCGGTTCCGCGCCGGGCTTGAGGGTTGGTAAGACGGCGTAAGGCGCCGGCCGCGCCGTCCCGGTTCTTCACGCTTCGTGCCGCTCCGTGCTGCTTCGTGCCGCTTCGTGCTGCTTCGTTCCGCGCCGTCCCGGTTCGTCCCGCGCTGTCCCGCGCCGTCCCGTTCGCCGTGCGCGGTCGTATGCAAGCCGGGTTATGATGCGGCTCCGGCGCGGCACGTGCCGGTTGGCCAGCCGGCTTCGCGCGGCTGGCGCGGGCCGGGCGGGCAGCCGTCGAGCCTGAGCCACCGTGGCCGCCGCGCGGCCTTTGCAGACAGACTCCACCGGACATGACTCATATCGATCTTCTCCAGGGCGTGCTGGGCCCTGCGCTGCACGCGCTCAACGCGCCTGCCCTGATTGGCGTGCTCGCCGCGCTGGTGCTGGGCGGCATGGTCAAGGGCGTGGTCAGCATCGGCGTGCCGCTCGTCGCCATGCCGATTCTCAGCCACTTTCTGACGATCAAGCAGGCCGTGCTGCTGCTGTCGATGCCGATCGTGCTCGGCAATATTCCGCAGGCGCTCGAAGGCGGCGAGATGGTCGCGACGGTGCGCCGGATCGCCGCGCCGCTGGTGGGGACGGTGCTGGGCAATATCGTCGGCGTGACGGCGCTCATCTCGCTCGCACCGCATCGCGCGCAGGCGGCGGCCGGCATTGTGCTGATCGTGGCGGCGCTGCTGCTGTTCGTGTCGCCGCGCTTCTCGCTGACGCCGCGCATGGCGCGGCCCGCCGGCTTCGCGCTCGGCTTCGGCGCGGCCGTGATGGAGAGCATCGCATCGGTGCCCGGGCCGCTGCTCGCGATGTATCTGCTTGCGACGGGCGCTACCGGCAAGGCGTTCACGAAGCAGATCGCGATCATCCTCGTCGTCTCGGTGATCACGCTGATCGTTGCGTTCAGCGGCGGGGCGCACGCGAGCTGGGTCGATCTCGCGATCTCCGCGGCGGCCAGCGTGCCGGTGATCGCCGGCATGCTGATCGTGCGTCCGCTGCGCGACCGCCTGCACCCCGATACGTTTCGCAAGCTCGTGCTGCTGTTCGTCTGCGGCGCGGCTGTCCAGATGATCATCAAGTCCGGCGTGCTGTAGACGCGCGCACGTCCCCGCGCGCTGCGCACTCAGATCGCGACGTCGACGATCGCGCCCACCGGCTGCCACCCGAGGCTGCCGGCGCGCGTCGACAGGGCATCGAGCACGTCGGCGAGGCTGGGCGCCGCCACCTCGGCATTCGCTGCAAGCGCGGCGGCGTGCGTCTGCAGCGCGTCGTTCAGGCTCGACAGCGCGTCGGCGAGCGGATCCTGCGAGGCGTCCGCGGGTGCTTCACCGGGGGCGCTCACATCGCCGAAATCCGGATCCCATGCGCTCGCGGCGCTGCCCGCGAAGCCCGACACACGCGCTGCGTTCGACAGATCCGCGATGTGCGCGCCGAGGTCGCGATAGGCGGCGAGCATGTCGCCGGACGATGCGGTTTCGGCGCCATTCGAAGCGCCGCGGCCGGTGTCCGTTGCGGGCGTGACGCCAGTGCTGGCCGCAATCGACTGTTGCAGCGCGAGCGCCTGATAGAGCGCGGCGAGGAACTGTGCGGCGGTCGTATCCGCTGCGTCGGACGCGGCGGCATGGCCGTCGGCGCCGACGCCCTCGCGCGGCTCGGGCGAACCGGCGGGCATCTCGTAGCCGAGCTGGGTGAGGGTTTGCGACAGCGCGGCCAGCAGCGGGTCGGCATCCGCGCCGGAGGCCGATGCGGCGGCGCCCGTGGCGGAAGGCCCGGACGACGCGGCGTCGAGCGGCGCAGCGGCCGACGCGGCGGACGATAGCGACGACATCGTCAAATCAAAGGAATCGGACGGCATGGGGGGCTCCTCCTCGTGAGCGGGTGCGGTCGCCCGGGTTATCGGAGTGCGGTGCGCTTGCCTTGATGGTTTGTAAGGGCGGGAAAGCGGACCGGCGCCGCGCCGCGCGCCGTCCGGCACCAACACGCAGCCGTGGAAGGTTTATGTGGTGACCGGCGAGTCGCTGGCGCGCCTGTCGCAGGCGCTCGTGGCCGCCTACGACGACCCGCGGCGCGACAGCCTGTATCAGGAGGAGTACGCGTATTACCCGGGCCAGTGGGTGTCGCCGTATATCGACCGGCGCCGCAAGATCGGCTGGGATCTTTATGGACTCCTTGGTATTGGAAAGGGCGACAAGGAAAAGATGCACGCGCAACATGCGCAGAACTATCGCTTCTTCGGTGCGCCGGTCGGGCTCTTCTTCACGATCGACCGGATACTCGAACGCGGCAGCTGGCTCGACTACGGCATGTTCCTGGAGGCGGTGATGATCGCGGCGCGCGGCCGTGGCCTCGATACCTGCCCGCAGGCCGCGTTCACGCCGTTTCATCGGGTGATCGGGCAGCATCTGGAACTGCCGGAAAGCGAGCAGCTCGTATGCGGGATGTCGCTCGGCTGGGCCGACGAACAGGCGCTCGTGAACCGGTTGCGCACGACGCGCGAACCGGTCGGCGGATTCACGACGTTTCTCGACTAGCGGCTTGCGGACCCCGCGGGCCGCGCGGCTCACCTGTGCCGCGGGATGCTCAGCGCGCGAACGCGTCCAGCCGCAGCGTATGCGCGTGCCCGATCCACAGCGCGCAATCGCGATGGTCGCGCAGCGCGTCGTCCGTGTTCGGGTGCAGGAAGACGTCGAGCGCGCCGTGATTGAGCGCGAGCCAGCCGACGACGTCGGCGAAATGCGGGGTGCCGAAGGCAAGCTGACAGGACCATGCGGGATGCGGTCCCACCGGGCGTTCGTGGAAGCGGCCGATCTGCACGCGCCCGGCAAACCGCTGCGCGATGACATCGCGCAAAGCCCACGCGGCATCGCGGGACGTGGTGTCGAAATAGACGTGCGCGTGCCAGTCGCGGATGGCGGATGTGTCGAGTTCGGTCATGGCGGGAATCCCGGTTGCGGAAGCACCAGCTTATGCCAGTCTGGGCTCGCGCGGCGAAGGTTTGCCGCCTGAATCCGATCTGACAACCCGTGCGCAGTCAGAATGGACAACGGTCGGATCGAGTCGCAACTTCACTTCTACCGTTCTTGCGACCACACCCGCTCGCTATCCATAGGAGCCCGCTGCGTTCTCTCCCTCGACCGGGGCGCGGCCTGCGGCGCTCGCCTCATCCTCCACGCCGCCCGCGCTCATTTCCCCAGCTCATACCCCACCACGCCGCCCGCCACGGCGCCGCCCACGGTGCCGAGCGTGCTGTGGTGCGTCACTTCATTGCCGATCACGCCGCCTGCGGCCGCGCCGCCCAGCGTGCAGCCCGTCGTGAACGAGGCGAGCGTGAACAGTGCCGCAAGCATGACTTTGCCGATACCCTTGTTCATGATGTCCACCTTTACCGGTGACGTCGATACCGGCGAGGTAGCAATCCGCGTGCCCCGGCCCTCGTGCTCAGAGCGACAGAAACGCCGCCGCGCCCGCGAGCAGCCCCGCAACAGCGAGTCCGAGCGACAGGTTGCGCAGCCAGTTCTTGCGCGTGAGCAACGTGATCGCGGTCAGGGCGATTGAGATCTGGATCAGCGTCGTGGCTTGCGCCCAGCGGTGATGTCCGTGCAGCAGCTTCTCGCTGCGGGCCTCGTTGGCCGCGACTTCCTTTTCGAGCGCTTCCGCATTCGCGCGAATCGGGGCCTTCTGCTGCGTATACTTCGCGACGTCGGCGACGAACTTCGTGTGGGCGTCGCTGCCCGGCGCCGACAGCGCCGCGCCAAGCGCGGCGAGATTTTCCTTCTCGCCCTTCGCCTGGTAGTACCCCCATTGGTTTGCGGCTTCGGTCTTCTTGATCGCCGCTTCGTTCTTGTAGTAGAGCGCGAGATTTTCGCTCGTGCCGCTCTGGTACGCGTAGATCGCGCCCACCGACGCGAGAATCGCCGTCATCACCGCCATGCGGCTCGCGAACGGATCGGCGTCGCGATGCGCGTGATGGCCCGCGCCCACGTGTTCAACCGCATGGTCGTGCAGACCATGCACTTCGTACTCATCTGACATGCGTTGCTCCGGACACACTGAATCATGGCTGCATCGCGCACGGTGCAGGCCGCGCGCCATGCAGTGCGCAAGATTATCAGAGGCCGCTACCCGTTGCTCAGTTCACACCGAAACCGAGCAGCGAGCGCACGAGCGGCAACAGATGCTCGCCGCCCAGCATCCCGAGCAGGCCGACGAGCGCGACCGTCGGCGGCGCCGGCGATTTCACGTTGAGCGCGCTATAAAGCATGCCGACGAGGCCGCCGACGGCAAGCGAGACCAGGTACGCTTTCATGACCGTCGTGCCTCGCGAAGCCTACCGCCGTGCGCACGGTTCGCCACAGTCCTTGCCGTAGTTTTCGCCGCAATCCCCGCCGCAATCCCCGCCGCAACCCCCGCAGCAGTTCTCATGGCGCCGCTCACAGCGTGATCACCACGCGTCCGCGCGTGCCTGCGGCGACCGCGTGATACGCGGCGCGCGCGTCGGCCAGCGGGAAGCGCTGCGCGATCACCGGCGGCTGCAGCGCGCCGCTGTCGAAGCCGGCGGCAAGCGCGTCCATCAGCGGCGCCGAGTCGGCGACGCCGAGCTTCGCGCTGTCGACGCCGAGCAATTGCGTCTCGTTGTGATAGAAGTCGATCAGATCGAAGTCGACGCGGCGCTTGCCTGTCGCGCTGATTTCGATCACCCGGCCGCGGCGCTTCACGAGGCCGAGCGCCGTCTCGAACACGACGCCGCCGACCGAATCGTAGACCACGTCGACGCCGCCCGCGCTCAACGCCTTCACACGAGCTACGGCGTGCTCGTCGAGCGGCACGAAGTGATCGGCGAGGCGCGCCGCCGGTGTGTCCGCGGGCAGCGGATGGCGGTCCACGGCGATCACCCGGCTGCCGCGCGACTTCGCGATCTGCACGACCGCGCCGCCCACGCCGCCGCCCGCGCCGATCACCGCGATCGTCTCGCCGGCCTGCAGTTGCGCGTAGTCCACCGTGCCGAGCCATGCGACCACGAAGTTCACGCCGATCGCCGCCGCCTGCTCGTGGCTGAGTGCCGCGGGCTTGCGCGACAGGGCGGCCACGGGGATGCGCAGGTACTCCGCGTGGCTGCCGTCGCACGTGAAGCCGATGTCGCCGCCGGTGCCCCACACTTCGGCGCCGAGCCACGCCTGCGGTCCTTCGACGACCACGCCGCTGAAGTCGCGCCCCGGCGTGCGCGGCAGCGCCGTATGATCGAAATGGCCCGCAACGTTTTTCACATCGCTCGGATTCACCGACGCGCCATGCACGCGCACGACGGCGCCCTCCGCGCCGGCCGTCGGGGTCGGCAATTCGACGTAGTCGAGCGCGTCGGGGGAGCCGAAGGATTTGAACTGGATCGCTTTCATCGACAATGCTCCTGAAGAGTCCGCCGCCGGTGGGCAGCGCTGGACGCATTGTAGGTGGCCGGAACGACGTCGACCGGACAACGGATGTCGAATTTCGGACAACGAGCGTGCGGGGATATGCGTGTGGGCGAGGTGCAGGCGGCGTGTGGGCAAGGTAGACCGCGCCGGGGCGGGCGCCCGTCATGCAGGCAGAGCGCGACGCGCGGCCGGTGCCCCGGCGAGCGATTCGCCGGGCGTTCGGGCCGCGCGGATGCGCGCGCTCAGGCCTTCAGGGCGTCAAACCTTCAGACCCGGCGTGTGCGTGGCGGACGGGGGCGCATGCTGCGGCGCGACCACGAAGACCGCAGGCAGGCTGTCGAGCGTCACGGCCGGCGACACGAACATCACCGACAGCGGTGCCGGAAAACCGAATGTCTGCGTGAGCGCGGCCTGTTCGAGCGGCTGCATCGGCGGTCCGTCGAACACCGCTTGCTGGAGCGGCTGCGTCGGGACGGTGTCGAGCACCGCCTGCTGCAGTTGCTGCATCTGCGATTGCACCGCCATGAACTGCGTCTGCATCAGTTGCATCTGGCGCATGGCCCAGGCCGGCGGCGCGCCGCCCGTGCTCGTTTGCATGAAGAAGCTCGCATGGCCTTTCGGGCTGTGCCAGCTCCAGGTGCTGACCTTGGCCGGACCGGCGGAGGTCTGGACGATATGGGTCGTCTCCTGCGCGGGAACGGTCTGCCCATCGACGCTCACCATGACGGGCCCGGCGGCCATCGCCAGAGCCGGCGCCAGGGCAAGGGCGCCGGCCGTGAGTGCAGTATGAAGTCGCATTGTGCTACCTCCTTGTTTCAGCCTTGCTTCGAACGGATGAGACTCCGGTCGGAGTCGTATTGAATATGTCCGACGACTCTTAAGCGGCGCTTAAAGGAGGCGCGGCAGGCGCGCTTTCGTCGCATCGCATCGCAGTGCATCGCAGTGCAGCGCAGTGCAGTGCAGTGCAGTGCAGTGCAGCGCGGCCGGCGATGCTTGCAACGCGCTGTCGACTGCATGACGGCGCGTCAGCAATCCAGCCCGATACATGCGGGCGGCGGCGGATAACGCGTCGGGGCGCAGTCGGCCGGGCTAGCGACGCGCGTCGTGCCGATTTCGCGGAAGCGCTGCGGCGCTATCCCGTACTGCTTGCGGAACGCGCGCCCGAAGTGCGACGCGTCGGCGAAGCCGCAGGTGGCGGCGATGTCGGCGATCGTGCGTGGCGAACTCGTCAGCAGCCAGGCGGCGGTTCTCACGCGGATACGCCGTGCGTAGACGTAAGGCGTGTCGCCGGTCTGCGTCTTGAAGAGCCGCTGCAGATGACGCACCGACAGCTCCAGCCGTTCCGCGAGCGCCGGCAGGCTGAGCGGGCGGCCGAGATTCTGCTCCATCAGATGCACGGCGCGCTTCACGCGCGGATGCGTGACGGGCTCGCCGCCGGGCGGATGCGGTTGCGGTGCGCTCGCGCGCTGCGCATCGTCGACCAGCAGGATGCGCAGCGCCTTCTGCACGATCGATGCGTCGATATGGCGCTGCAAGATGGCGGCCGCCACATCGATCGACGCCCGGCCGCCCGAGCAGGTGATGCGCCCCCGGTCGATCACGAACAGCCGGTCCGCGACGACCCGCGCCGGGTCCGCGTTCGGAAAGCGCTTCACGAAGTCCCAGTAATGGAACCAGCTCACGCATGCGCGGTAGCCGTTCATCACGCCCGCATGTTCGAGCACGAAGGTCGCGGTGCACAGACCCACGAGCGTCGCGGAGGCGGCCGCGCTCCGGCGGATGAAGCGCAGCGTTGCGGCGCTCGCGAACGGCGCGCGATGCAGCAGGCCGCCGACCACGACCACATAATCGAACGGACCGGCTTCGTCGAACGTGCGCCACGGCTGCACCTCGATTGCGCAACTCGCGCGCACGGGCGCGAGCGTTTCGCCGACGATCGTCCACGTGCAGCGCACCGGCTTGCTGAAGTCGCTCTCGTCGCTTGCGAGCCGCAGCAGGTCGACGAAGCCCGAGAACGCGGTGAGCGTGAAGTCCGGCAGCAGCACGATGCCGAAGCGTACCGGCTGCGCGTGAGCGGGGCGGCTGTCGCGCATGCCGTTCGCCGGCGGGTTCGTCGGTGTGCGCATCGGGCGTTACTCGTCCGCGAGCGGACGGTATGACGTTTCGCGGCTGCAGATCATCGCGATCATCGCAACGGCCGCCGCGCCGACCAGGTACCACGCGGGTGCGAGCTTGTTGCCGGTCGCGCCGATCAGCCACGTCGCGACGAGCGGCGCAGTGCCGCCGAACAGCGCGTTGGCGGCGTTAAAGCAGAACGCGAAGCCGCTGTAGCGCACGCGGGTCGGAAAGATCTCGGACAGGAAGCAGGGCAGCGTGCCGTCGTTCATCGTCAGCAGTGCGCCGAACGCGACCTGGATCGCGACGATCGTCGCGAAGCCGGCCCCCGCGAGCCCCTTGAAGAGCGGCACCGTCAGCACGATGAACAGCACGGACGCGCCGATCAGCATCGTCTTGCGGCCGACCCGGTCGGACAGCGCGCCCATCAGGAAGATGAAGCCGATGTACGCGGCGAGCGAGATCGTCGCGGCGACGAACGACGCGGTCTCGCCCATGCCCATCTCGGTCGACAGATAGGTCGGCATGTAGCTCAGGATCAGATAGAACGCGACCGCATTCAGACACGTGACGCCGAACGCGATCAGCATCTTCGCGCGGTGGCGGCCGAGCAGTTCGGCAATCGGTGTGCGCGCAACATGATGGCTCTGGTCGAGCGCCCTGAAATGCGGCGTGTCTTCGAGCCGCACGCGGATGTAGCGGCCGATCAGCCCGAACGGCGCAGCGAGCAGGAACGGCAGGCGCCAGCCGAACGTGTGCAGCTGCCCGGTGCTGAGCACCGCATGCAGCACCGCGACGAGGATCGAGCCGAACAGCAGGCCCGCCGCGGTGCTGGCCGGCACGATGCTCGTATAGACGCCGCGCTTGTGCTGCGGCGCGTATTCGGCGAGAAACGCCGAGGCGCCCGCATACTCGCCCGATGCCGAAAAGCCTTGCACGACGCGCACGAGCAGCAGCAACAGCGGCGCGCACAGGCCGGCCTGCGCGTAGGTCGGCAGCAGCGCGATCAGGAAGGTCGAGCACGACATGATGAGAATCGACAGCGATAGCGCGGTGCGTCGGCCGACCCGGTCGCCGAAGTGCCCCCAGACGATGCCGCCGAGCGGCCGCACGACGAACGAGATGGCGAACACCGCGTAGGCGGCGAGCAGACCGGTCGTCGCGCTGGTTTTCGGAAAGAACACGACGGCGATGATCGTCGCGAGATAGCCGTACGACGCGTAGTCGAACCACTCGACGAAGTTGCCGATGAAACTGGCCAGCGCGGCGCGCCGCAGCAAGGCGCGCGCGGGGCCCGCGGCCGTGCCGGCCGCGTCGTGCGCGCGAGGATCGTGCCGGTCCGGCGCGGCGACGATGCCGGCCGCGGCCGGCTCACTCAACACAGCTTTTCTCGGATTCATTTGTCTGCCTCCCAACCCTGTCTGATGCGATTAGTGTGCACCGGCGACGATCGGATGCTTTTGACATCGTCGCACCGCCGCCGGTACCTGCGGATGCTTAATTGCGCAGTGCTCCACCCAGTGCCCCATAAACCGGCAGGCGCGCGCACAGCTGCGCGACTTCGTCGCGTACGCGCGCCTCGGTCGCTGCGTCGCCGAGCCGGTCGAGCACGTCGCAGACGAGCGAAGCGGTGTGCCGGGCGTCGTCTTCGAGGAAGCCGCGTGTGGTGATCGCCGGCGTGCCGATCCGAATGCCGCTCGTGACGAACGGCGATTGCGGATCGTTCGGCACCGCGTTCTTGTTGACCGTCATGTGCGCGCGGCCGAGCGCCGCGTCCGCTTCCTTGCCGGTGAGGCCGCGCTCGACGAGATTCACAAGGAACAGATGATTGTCGGTGCCCCCGGAGACGATCGTGTAGCCGCGCTGCGCGAATACGCCGACCATCGCCTGCGCGTTGGCGAGCGTGCGCCGCTGGTAGGCGACGAACCCGCTGCCGAGCGCTTCGCGCAGGGCGACTGCCTTGGCGGCGATCACGTGCATCAGCGGGCCGCCCTGGGTGCCGGGAAACACCATCGCGTTCAGCGCCTTTTCGATCGCGTCGTTCGCGCGGGCGAGGATCAGGCCGCCGCGCGGGCCGCGCAGCGTCTTGTGCGTCGTGCTCGTGACGACGTCCGCGAACGGCACCGGGTTCGGATAGAGACCGGCGGCGACGAGTCCGGCCACGTGCGCGATATCGACCAGCAGATACGCGCCGACGCGATCGGCGATCGCGCGAAAGCGGGCGAAATCGAGCACGCGCGAATAGGCGGAGAAGCCGGCGACGATCATCCGCGGCCGATGCGCGAGCGCAAGGCGCTCGACCTCGTCATAGTCGATCAGGCCGCTGCGCGCATCCACGCCGTATTGCACGGCGTTGAACACCTTGCCCGAAAACGACACCCTGGCGCCGTGCGTCAGGTGGCCGCCGTGCGCGAGACTCATGCCGAGAATCGTGTCGCCCGGCGCGAGCAGCGCGAGGTAGACGGCCGCGTTCGCCTGCGAGCCGCTGTGCGGCTGCACGTTCGCGTAGTCGGCGGCGAACAGCGCGCGGGCGCGTGCGAGGGCGAGCGACTCGACCACATCGACATGTTCGCAGCCGCCGTAGTAGCGCTTGCCGGGATAGCCCTCCGCATACTTGTTGGTCAGTACCGAGCCCTGCGCTTCGAGCACACGCGGGCTCGCATAGTTCTCCGAAGCGATCAGCTCGATGTGATCTTCCTGCCGGTGCCGCTCGGCGAGCATGGCCGCCGCCAGTTCCGCGTCGAAGCCGGCGATCGTCTGTTCCGATGAAAACATGAATGAACTCTCCTGCAAGGGCGCGGGCGCCGCGGATGCGGGCCCGTGCGCGGCGCGGCCGCTCAGCCCGTAATGATGTTGTGCGCGGGACCGTACGGGAGCCCGGTGAGGTTGGTCGCGCCGGTTTCGCCGACCACGAGGATGTCGTGCTCGCGATAGCCGCCCGCGCCGGGCAGCCCTTGCGGCAGCATGATCATCGGCTCCATCGACACCACCATGTTCGGCTCCAGCACGGTATCGATGTCCTCGCGCAGTTCGAGGCCGGCTTCACGTCCGTAGTAGTGCGACAGCACGCCGAACGAATGGCCGTAGCCGAACGTGCGGTACTGCAGCAGTCCGTACTCCGCGTAGATCCGGTTCAGTTCGCGTGCGATGTCGCCGCAGCGCGCGCCTGGCCGGATCAGCTTCAGCCCCGCCTCGTGCACCTCCACGTTGATCTTCCAGAGCCGCAGATGCGCATCGGAGCAGTGGTCGAAGAACATCGTGCGTTCGAGCGCCGTGTAGTAGCCGGCGATCATCGAGAAGCAGTTCAGGCTCAGGATGTCGCCCTTGCGGACCTGGCGGGTCGTCACGGGGTTGTGCGCGCCGTCCGTGTTGATGCCGGACTGGAACCACGTCCACGTGTCCATCAGTTCCGCATCCGGAAAGCGGCGCGCGATCTCGCGCACCATCGCCTGGGTCGATGCGAGCGCAACCTCGTGCTCGGGCACGCCTTCGCGCACCGCTTCGGCGAGCGCGGCGCCGCCGATGTCGCAGACGTTCGCGCCGTGCCGGATCAGCGCGATTTCCTCGTCGGACTTGATCATCCGCATGCGCATTGTCTGCGCGCCGACGTCGACGAACTCGACGGACGGCAACGCGGCCTTCAGCTTCGCGAGCACCTCGACCGGCACGTGATCGAACTCGATGCCCACGCGTCCGCGATTGTCGATTTCAGCCTGCACCGCGCGAAAGAAGTTGTCGCGCTGCCAGTCCGTGTAGACCACGTTGTAGTCGCCGACCGTGCGTCGCCACGGCTGGCCGCCGTCGATGTTCGCGGAGATCGACACGACTTTCGCGAGCGTGACGACAAGGCCGTACTTGCGGCCGAACGAGCAATAGAGAAAGTCCGCGTAATAGTTGATGTTGTGGTACGACGTGAACAGCACCGCATCGATGTTCTCGCGCGCCATCAGTTCGCGCAGCCGGCGCTGCCGGTTCGCGTACTCCGCATCCGTGAACGTGTGCTTCGCTTTCTCGCCGTTCTCGATGCGGATCAGGTTCTCCATGTTCATGCGCTCTACTCCTCGTGAAAAGATCGGGTGTGAGCGAATGGTAGAAGTCCGGCGATTTTTCAAATTTCCGGATTCGACGGATAACTCTGTCAATTCGACATCGAGGGTTAACCACAGGCGCGCGGCCGCGGCGGCCCTGCGCGCGTTTTCTGCGTCGTTCTAGAGCGCGGACTGGTAGCGGCGCCGGTCGGCCATCGGCGTGGTCCTGAACTGCGCCTTGTAGCGCGTCGAGAAATGCGTGAGCGACGCGAAGCCGGTGCGCGCGCAGACCTCTTCCAGCGCGAGCGCGGTGCGATACAGGAGTTGCCGTGCGCGCAGCAGGCGAATCTCCAGATACGTCTGCGCGGGCGTCTTGCCGAGCCGCTCGTTGAACCAGCGCTCCAGTTGCCGCTGCGACACCTGCAGCAGCGCCGCGATCTCGGCGACCGGCAGCGTCTCTTCGACGTTGCTCTCCATGAGCTGCAGCGCGGCGTCGAGCGGCGCATGCGCGGCGCCGATGTATTGCCGCAGCGACGTGACCTGCTGCTGCTCGTGGCTGCGCCGCTCGGCGACGAGCAGTTCGAGCACGCGCGCCGCGAGCGGGCGGCTGCCCGGCGGCAGACCGAGCAGATGCACCATCAGGTCGAGCGGCGCGACGCCGCCGCTGCACGTATAGCGGTCGCGATCGACTTCGTACAGACGGTTCGATACGGTGACGCGCGGGAACTGTTCGAGCAGCACGACCTGATCTTCCCAGTGGATCGTGCACCGGTAGCCGTTCAGGAGCCCCGCGCGCGCGAGGAAGTAGCTGCCGGTGTCGAGCCCGCCGAGCGCGGTGCCGCGGCGCGCGAGCAGGCGCAGCCAGTCGAGCACCCCGCCCGTGCCGCGCCGCGGAATCGGATTGGGGCCGACGACGAACACCGCATCGAACTCGCCGGCCTCCGCGATCGACGTATCGGCGATCACGCGAATGCCGTCGCTCGATCGCACGAACTCGCCGGCCGGTGCGATCAGCTGGTAGTCGTAGACGCGTCGCTCGACCAGCGCGTTGGCGATACGCAACGGATCCACTGCCGCGCCGAGTGCGATCAGCGAGAAGTGATCGAGCAGCAGAAAGCCGTAGCGCGTGAGGCGCAGATCGTGCAGCGGCGTGTCCGCGCGCGAGGGCGGGCGGGGCGAACGGGGCGCGTGGGTCGATGGCATGGCGGGCGGGAAGGGCGCGTTGTGAGCGGCGTAGCGTCATCATAGCGACGAATGACGTCGGTTTAGCGCGTACGCGTCATGGGGCGTCGAAAGGCGCGTGTCAGGCACGCGGGCAGCATGCGGGCAGCACGCGGGCCGCCAGCAGGCGATGGGCACGGCGCACGACGCGCCATGCATCTGCGGCAAAAATGCAATTGTGTGAGGTTTTCCCCAATGGGCATTCTGGCGTTCGCGGCGAAAAATAGTGTTGGAACGTCCAACGTTCCCTACCTCGAGCATCCTCAGAATGATGCGGCGCGCGACGATCCGTCGCCGCGCACCAACAAGGTTTCGCGATGGGAACCCACGCTATGGAGACATCGATGCACTCTGGCAACATCCGCAAGTCCCGCCGCTTCATGAAGACCATCGCCGCCTGCGCGGCGTCCGCCGCATTCAGCATCGGCGCGCATGCCGCGCCGGCCCCCAGCGAGATCACGATCGGCACGCTCTACGCGAGCACGGGCCCGTTCGCCGTGGCGTCGCTCGGGCAGTACGAAGGCCTCCAGTTCTGGGCGAGCGATGTCAACAAGCAGGGCGGTGTCTTCGTGAAAGCCTATGGCAAGAAGATTCCGGTGAAGATCGTCGCATACGACGACCAGAGCTCGACGTCGACGGCCACCACGCTCTACAACCAGCTGATCACGCAGGACAAGGTCGATCTGCTCGTTGCCGACTTCGGCTCGGTGCTCACCTCGGTCGCGGTGCCGCTCGCGGCCGAACACCACATGCTGCTGATCGACCCGACCGGCTCGGGCGCGAACTTCTTCACGCAGAAAACCGACTACCTTGCGGACGTGAGCATTCCGTCGTCGACGGTCTGGCCGATTCCGCTCGCGAACTTCCTGCTGAAGCAGAAGATCAAGCGTGTCGCGATCATCTACGGGGCGAACGACTTCGACGCCTCGCAGGCCGAGACGATGAAGGCGGTGCTCGGCAAGAGCGGCGTGACACCGGTGTATTACCACAGCGTGCCCACCAACGAGTCGAATTTCAGCGTGCTGCTGCATACGGTGAAAGCAGCCGATCCGCAGGCGCTGCTCGAATTCGGCTATGCGCCGAACGACATCGCGTTCCTGCGTCAGCTGTCGCAAAGCGGGCTGCATTTCGACATGACGTTCACGATCTTCCCGGGCCAGCTGCTGCAACTGGTCACGAAGAACGTCGGCGCGGCCGCGCTCGCCTATACGTACACGTACCCGACGCCGCCGCTCGTCAAGTACGACAAGGTCAGCTACGGGATGAACACCGCGCAGTTCGTGTCCGCCTTCCAGGCGGCCCAGCACAAGGATCCGACCTTCCTCGATTCCGCCGGCTACAACACGGGCATCGTGATGCAGAAGATGCTCGGCGATGCGCCGCAGTTCACGCAGACCGATTTCCACCGCGCGCTGATGGACATGTCCGGCAAGACGACGACGCTGCTCGGCGCGTTCGAGATCAATGCGAACGGCGCGCAGCTCGGGCAGCCGTTCCCGGTCGCGCAGATGGTGCCGGACGGCGACGCGCTGAAGATGGTCGTCGTGTACCCGCAGGAGCACGCGACCGGCAAGCCGGTGTATCCGGCGCCGGCGCATTGACGGTTGCGCCACCGGCGTTCTGACGGACCGCGTCCGGCGTGCTGCGCGCCGGGCCCGGTTCGTTTGCTTGCGGAGACACGAACGTGGAACTTCTCGCGTATGCCGTCATCGGTGGAATCCTGTACGGCATCTTCTTCACGCTGGTCGGCCTCGGCCTGAATCTCGTATTCGGCGTGATGCGCATCATCAATCTGGCCCACGGGCAGTTCATCGTGCTCGGCGGCTATGGGGCGTGGCTCGTCTCGCAGCATTTCGGGCTCAACCCGCTGTGGGCGATTCCGCTGTCGGTTGCGGGCGCAACGATTATCGGCTGGCCGCTGTACCGGGCCGTCGTGCCGCGGCTGCAGCGCAGCGACGACCCCGAAATGCTGTCGTTCATCCTGTTCTTCGGCATCGGCCAGATGCTCGAAGCGCTGACGGTGCTGCTGTTCGGCGCCGACCAGCGCTCGCTGCCCGACGATGCGCTCGGCAGCGGCAATCTGGGCGCATTCGGCCAGCAGTTTCCCGATAGCTGGTGGTGGGCGGCCGGCGTCAGCATCGCCGCGCTGGTCGTGCTGTGGCTGTATTTCTCGCGCACGCGGCTCGGCTACGCGACCCGCGCGGTGATGGCCAATCGCGACGAGGCGGTCGCCACCGGCATCGACGTGCGCCGCGTGTCGACGATCGCGTTCGTCGCGGGTCTCGCGCTCGCGGGCATCGCCGGGGTGTTCGTGCCGTATCTGCTCGGCTCGGTGTCGCCGGACATCGGCAGCAATCTGACCACCACCGCGTTTGCGATCGTGATCATCGGCTCGCTCGGCAATCCGCTCGGCACGATCGTCGGCGGACTCGTGTTCGGTCTCGGCACGATGCTGATGCAAACCTACTATTCGTCGTGGTCCAACGTGGTGCCGTACGTGCTGCTCGTGATCATCGTACTGATTCGTCCCTCGGGCCTGCTCGGAAAGGCGGTGCGTCTTGCGTAACGGAAACGCTTCACGGGCGCCCGGCCTGCGCACCGGCATCGTTCTGCTCGCGGTGCTGGCGGCGGTGTTCATCGGCGCGCCGCACGTGTACGGCAACGAGTCGCTGCTGTTCACGATCATGACGTTCATCGTGCTTGCCCAGGGGCTGAACCTGCTGTACGGCTTCACCGGCTATTTGCCGTTCGGCTACGTGGGCTTTTTCGGCAGCGGCGCGTATGCGACCTCGCTGCTGGTGTTGCACGCGCATCTGCCGGTGCTCGTGTGCGTGGCGGGCGGCGGACTCGCGGCGGCGCTGATCGGGCTCATCCTCGGGCCGCTGCTGCGGCTCTCGGGCGCGTACTTCTCGATTGCGAATCTGGCCGCATCGCAGATCATCTACTTCGTCGTGTCGAACCCGAACCTTGCCGGCATCACGGGCGGCCCCTACGGGCTCAAGATCGAGCAGGTCTATGCGCCGCAGGCGAGCTACGACACGATGCTCGTGGTGCTGCTCGTCACCTGTGCGCTCGCGGTCTATTTCCGCCTGTCCGGTTTCGGCATGGCGCTGCGCGCGATTCGCCAGGACCCGGTGAGCGCGGCGATGGCGGGCGTCGACGTCGTGCGCGGGCGTCTTGTCGCCTGGCTCGTGTCGGCGCTGGTCGCGGGGCTGGCGGGCGGCGTGTATGCGTGGAACCTGTCGGTGTTCTATCCGGATGCGGTGTTCACGCTGCAATTCTCGGTGTTCGCGATCGTGTTCGCGCTGTTCGGCGGCGTCGGCACCGTGATCGGTCCGGTCGTCGGCGCAGCGGCGCTGTACGTGCTGTACGCGGCAATCGGCATCTCGGCGCCGCAGTATTTCCAGCTCATCTATGGCGCGCTGATCGTGCTGCTGGTGCTGTTCCTGCCGGGCGGACTGCTGTCGCTGCTGCAACGCCGGGGGTTCCATGTCTTCTGAGCTGCTGCGCCTCGCCGGCGTCCACAAGCATTTTGGCGCGCTGGTCGTGCTGAACGACGTGGCGTTCGGCGTCGCGCCGGGCGAGATTCTCGGGCTCGTCGGGCCGAACGGCTCGGGCAAGACGACGACGATCAACGTGATCTCCGGCCTGCTGCAGGCCGATGCCGGCGAGATCGACTTCGAGGGCAGGCCGATCAACCGGCTGCCGATGTTCCGCCGCGCGCATCTGGGTATCAACCGCACGTTTCAGGTGCCGAAGGTGTTCCGCGACATGACGGTGCGCGAAAACATCGAAGTGGCCGCGCGCAGCGTGCGGCTGCCCGATCACGAGATCGAGCCGATTCTCGAGGAGATCGGCCTCGCCGACATGGCGACGCGCCAGGCGGGCGCACTGACCGTGAACCAGCAGAAACTGCTCGACCTCGGGCGCGCGCTCGCGACGCGGCCGAAGCTGCTGCTCGTCGACGAGATCGGCGCGGGGCTGAATCCGGCCGAACTGCACGCGATTGCCGGGTTGCTCGAACAACTGTCGGCGCGCGGCATCGCGATGATCGTGGTCGAGCATCTGCTCGATTTCCTCAACCGCATCACCGACCGCGTGATCGTGCTCGGCGCGGGGCGCATGCTGTTCGAAGGCCCGCTCGAAGCGGCCTCGCGCGATCCCGAGGTGGTGGCGGCATTCATTGGAGCGGCGTGATGGCGGGATCCCTCCTGGTGGAAGGCGTGGAGGCGGGCTACGGGCCGATGCAGGTGCTGTGGGGCGTCGACATGCAGGTCGAGCCGGGGCAGACGGTGCTGCTGCTCGGCGCGAACAGCGCGGGCAAGACGACGCTGCTGCGCACGCTGATCGGCCTGCTGACGTGCCGCGGCGGGCGCATCAGCTTCGACGGCGAGCGCATCGACACGCTGCGGCCCGATCAGCGCATCCGGCGCGGCATCGCGTTCATGTCGGAGCTGGGCGTTTTCCCGACGCTGTCGATCGACGAGAACATCGCGCTCGGCGGCTATTTCATGGCGCCGGCCGTGGTCGCGAAACGCCGCGACGCGCTGTTCGCACTCTTTCCCGATCTCGCGAAGCGCCGGCGCCAGCCGGCCGCGAGCCTCTCGGGCGGGCAGCGCAAGATGCTCGGCATTGCGAAGGCGCTGGTCGCGCAGCCGCGCCTGCTGCTGATGGACGAACCGTCGTCCGGGCTCGCGCCGGTGTTCGTGAAGCACGTGATCGACGTGTTGCGCACCGCGCTCGCGCAGGGCGAGGGCACGTCGCTGCTGATCGCCGAGCAGAACATCGCGTTTCTCGGGCTGGCCGATCGCGGCTATCTGCTCGACCACGGCAAGGTGCGCGTATCGGGCACGCGCGCGGAACTCGAAGCGAGCGATGCGGTGCGCGAGACGTATTTCGGGCTCTAGCTGTCGCCGTGCGGCGTCGGCGCGGTTGTTGTTGCCGTAGCGTAGCGCATGCTGCAACCGCAACCGCAACCGCAACCGCAACCGCAACCGCAACCGCAACCGCAACCGCAACCGCAACCGCAACCGCAACCGCAACCGCAACCGCAACCGCAACCGCAACCGCAACCGCAACCGCAACCGCCACCGCCGCTGCCGCTGCCGCCGCTACCGCCGCTGCAGGCACGGCAGAACCTTGACGATACGCGCGCGCTGCGCGTGCAGGGCCGCGTGACGCGGGTGAAGAATCCCGGCGGCGGCTGGCAGTGGGAGGCGCAGCAAGAGACGGCGGGCGGGGCGGCGAAGCACGCGCACGCGCGGTAGTGCGGCGCGCGAACGCGACGCGTTTGGGCCGATAAAAAAACGGCCGGTCGCGAGACCGGCCGTTTTCGTTCGTTCGTGCGCGCCGCGCCCATGCGGCGCGAATCGCGTTACGCGAGATCGAAGCGATCGAGGTTCATCACCTTGTTCCAGGCCGCGACGAAGTCGTGTACGAATTTCTCCGATGCATCCGCGCTGCCGTAGACCTCGGCCAGTGCGCGCAATTGCGCATGCGAGCCGAACAGGAGATCGACGCGCGTACCGGTCCACTTCAGCTCGCCGCTGGCGCGGTCGCGCCCTTCGAACACGTCCTGCGCCGCCGAAGCCGGTTGCCACGCCGTGCGCATGTCGAGCAGGTTGACGAAGAAGTCGTTGGTGAGCGTCTGCGGGCGCTTCGTGAAGACTCCGTGGGCGCTTTCGCCGACGTTCGCGCCAAGCACGCGCAGGCCGCCGATCAGCACCGTCATTTCCGGCGCGCTCAACGTGAGCAGTTGCGCCTTGTCGATCAGCAGCGTTTCGGGCTTCACCGTGACGCCGGCCTGCACATAGTTGCGAAAGCCGTCGGCGCGCGGTTCGAGCACCGCGAACGCATCCACGTCGGTCTGCGCCTGCGATGCATCCGTGCGCCCCGGCGAGAAAGGCACCGTGACGGCATGGCCTGCCTGCTGCGCCGCCTGCTCGACGCCCGTGCAGCCGGCGAGCACGATCAGGTCCGCCAGCGAGACCCGCTTGCCGCCGGCTTGCGCGGCGTTGAATTCGCGCTGCATGCGCTCAAGTGCGGCGAGGACCTGCGCGACGCGCTCGGGCTGGTTGACTTCCCAGTCCTTCTGCGGAGCGAGGCGCAGACGTGCGCCGTTCGCACCGCCGCGCTTGTCCGAGCCGCGGAAGCTCGCTGCGGCGGCCCATGCGGTCGAGACCCGTTGTGCCACCGACAGCCCGGCCGCGAGGATCTTTTCCTTCAGCGCCGCGATGTCCTGCGCGTCGATCAACGGATGATCGACGGCCGGCACCGGGTCTTGCCAGAGCAGCACTTCGGCGGGCACTTCCGGGCCGAGGTAGCGGGCACGCGGGCCCATGTCGCGGTGCGTGAGCTTGTACCATGCGCGCGCGAACGCGTCGGCGAACGCCGCCGGGTCCGCGTGAAAGCGCCGCGAAATCTTCTCGTAGGCCGGATCGACGCGCAGCGCGAGGTCGGTGGTCAGCATCGACGGCGCGCGGCGCTTCGCCGGGTCCTGCGGGTCGGGAATCGTGCCCGCGCCCGCGTCGCCCTTCGGCTTCCACTGATGCGCGCCGGCCGGGCTTTTCGTAAGCTCCCACTCGTAGCCGAACAGGTTGTCGAAGAAGGCGTTGCTCCACTGTGTCGGGGTGGATGTCCACGTGACTTCGAGACCGCTCGTGATCGCGTCGCGCCCCTTGCCGCTGCCGAAGCTGCTCTTCCATCCGAGACCCTGCTGTTCGAGGCCGGCGGCCTCCGGCTCCGGGCCGACGTGCGAGGCTTCGCCCGCGCCGTGGGTCTTGCCGAAGGTGTGGCCGCCGGCGATCAGCGCGACCGTTTCCTCGTCGTCCATCGCCATGCGCGCGAAGGTCTCGCGGATGTCGCGCGCGGCCGCGGCCGGATCGGGGTTGCCGTTCGGACCTTCGGGGTTCACGTAGATCAGGCCCATCTGGACGGCGGCGAGCGGATTTTCGAGGTCGCGCTCGCCGCTGTAGCGCTGGTCGCCGAGCCACGTGGTTTCGCTGCCCCAGTAGACGGCTTCGTCCGGCTCCCACGCGTCCTCGCGGCCGCCGGCGAAGCCGAAGGTCTTGAAGCCCATTGATTCGAGCGCGACGTTGCCAGTGAGGATCAGCAGGTCGGCCCACGAAATCTTGCGGCCGTATTTCTGCTTGATCGGCCACAGCAGGCGGCGCGCCTTGTCGAGGTTGACGTTGTCGGGCCAGCTGTTCAGCGGCGCGAAGCGCTGCTGGCCGGATCCCGCGCCGCCGCGGCCGTCGCTCGTGCGATACGTGCCGGCGCTATGCCAGGCCATGCGGATGAACAGCGGCCCGTAGTGGCCGAAATCCGCGGGCCACCAGTCCTGCGAGTCGGTCATCAGCGCGCGCAGGTCCTGTTTGACGGCGGCGAGGTCGAGGCTGTTGAACGCCTGCGCGTAGTCGAACGCGGCGCCCATCGGATCGGAGCGCGGCGACGGCTGCTGCAGGATCTTCAGGCTCAGTTGATCGGGCCACCAGTCGCGGTTCGATGTGCCGCTGCCGGCGGCATGATGGAAAGGACATTTCGATTCGGTGGACATGGGTTTGCTCCTTGGATCGCGCGCGCTCGGATGAGTCGCGCAGGGTGGGGGCGGGACAGGTGTCTTGAATGGTAATGGCTTTCGAACGAACGCGGAAATAGGTTGGTTTGATGGACGCGCTTGAAAAAATCTAATGCGCGGAGGAGAGACGCCGCCCGCTGGCATGCGTAGCGGCAGGCGGTGACGCTACGCAGTGACGCCGCGCGATGCGGGCGGGCTGCGCGCGTCGGCGGACCGGCTGCGCCGCGCGGCCGATCCCGTCAAATGCGCTTCAACGCGCAGCAGGCGGGCAGCATGCGCAGCAGACAGGTTGCACTGCGCCGCCCCGCCCCGCCCCGCATTACAACAGCGACTGCCCCTGCGTCAGGATTTTTTCGCAGATCTGCTTCGTGAGCGACTGCTTCAGCCCGCTGCCGCCGAGATAAGGGTTGCGGATGCAATAATCGAGTGCGCCGGCGACGTTGTCCGTGCTGCCCTGATTCGGCAGCCCGTTCAGTTGCGCGCGCGCGGCGGGAGCGAGGAGCAGAGGGGCAATGCGATGGCGGACCAACGGACGTTGCGAGTCACCATGAGCTCACCGGTTTTGTGATGGGAACGGTGGGCACCATAGTGCGTTTCGGTGCGGCCCGGTGCTGCGTGATGGCGGAATCACCCTGATTTTTAAATACCTTTGCATTCCTGATTGATAAATTCATTGGCGCAATAATAAATGCTCGGCGTGTTGTGTCGTCGTCTGACGGATGGGCGGCTCAACGGGCAGCCGAGGCGATGGTCCGCGCCGTGCGTGTGCGCAGCGATCCGTCGTGACGCGTTTCACACAATCTCCATCTGCCGGGCCGACAATCGGGCGGCGCACGCCGCGGCGGGAGCGTGCACCGCCCGCGCGGGGACGTGCGGGATTGCGCGGATTCAATGCGAGGATGTCGAAGCCGGCGTATGGTGGCGGGTTGGGACCGCGTCCGCGTGGCACGGAAACCGGAACCCGCGAGGAAGGCGCGGAGAAGGCGCGAGGAACCGGCAAGGAAAGTGCGAGGTAGCGAGGAAAGCGCCAGGTGAGCGCCAGGTGAGCGCGCGGGACGGCATCGGGCCCCACTGCGCGTGTGGCGATGCGCGCGGTGCATTACGTCGAGCTTTCGCGTGCCGCTGCGGGCTTGTCCCGCGCGGGACTCGGGGACGCGCCGGGTTGCTGGATCGATTGCGGCGAGGTATGGTTTTGGGCGCCGTCGCGCCGCGCTGCCCCGGCGTGCGCGGCGCAGGCGAACGGGGTGGGAACGGGGTTGTTGCAGCGCGGGGGGGCGCTGCCGGGATGGGGCACGCATGCCGGGCCCAGCCGCGGCGCGGATCCGTCGCGCGCCGCCGCGTTGGGTTTCCCCTGTCGACACGATCTACGGAACTGGCGGGAGTGTTCATGAAAACGCTGTTTTTGCAGGCGCCGTCGTATGACGGATTTGATGGTGGCGCGGGTTCGCGCTATCAGGCGAAGCGCGAGATCCGCTCGTTCTGGTATCCGACGTGGCTCGCGCAGCCTGCGGCGCTGGTGCCGGACAGCCGGGTGGTGGATGCGCCGGCGGACGGGCTGTCGGTGGAGGAGACGCTGCTGCTTGCGCAGCAGTACGAGCTGGTGATCATCCACACGAGCACGCCGTCGTTTCCGACGGACGCGATGTTTGCGCAGGACCTGAAGCAGCGCAAGCCGTCGGTGGTGATCGGGATGGTGGGGGCGAAGGTGGCGGTGGATCCGCACAATTCGCTGACGGCGAGCGAGGCGATCGATTTCGTGTGCCGTGAGGAGTTCGACTTCACGTGCCAGGAGGTGGCGCAGGGCAAGCCGTTTGCGCAGATTCTGGGGCTGAGCTACCGGGGTGCGGACGGGTCGATCGAGCACAACGAGGCGCGGCCGATCCTGGAGAACATGGACGAGCTGCCGTTCGTGGCGCCGGTGTACCAGCGGGACCTGAAGATCGAAAACTACTTCATCGGGTATCTGAAGCACCCGTATGTGTCGATCTACACGGGGCGGGGTTGCCGCTCGCGCTGCACGTTCTGCCTGTGGCCGCAGACGGTGGGGGGACACCGGTACCGTACGCGTTCGGTGGAGAACGTGCTGGCGGAGGTGAAGTGGATTCGCGACAACATGCCGGAGGTGAAGGAGATCATGTTCGACGACGACACGTTCACGGACTTCAAGCCGCGGGTGGAGGAGATTGCGCGGGGGCTGGGGCGGCTGGGGGTGACGTGGTCGTGCAACGCGAAGGCGAACGTGCCGTATTCGACGCTGAAGATCATGAAGGAGAACGGTCTGCGGCTGCTGCTGGTGGGCTACGAGTCGGGAGACGACCAGATCCTGCTGAACATCAAGAAGGGGCTGCGCACGGACATTGCGCGGCGCTTCAGCGAGGACTGCCGCAAGCTGGGGATCAAGATTCACGGGACGTTCATCCTGGGGCTGCCGGGGGAGACGCCGCAGACGATCGAGAAGACGATCGAGTACGCGAAGGAGATCAATCCGCACACGATCCAGGTGTCGCTGGCGGCGCCGTATCCGGGCACGACGCTGTACCGTCAGGCGGTGGAGAACGGGTGGCTGGAGGAGAACAAGGTGATCAACCTGGTGAGCAAGGAGGGGGTGCAGCTGGCGGCGATCGGCTACCCGCACCTGTCGCGCGAGGAGATCTATCACCACGTGGAGCGGTTCTACAAGCGGTTCTATTTCCGGCCGTCGAAGATCTGGGAGATCGTGCGGGAGATGCTCACGAGCTGGGACATGATGAAGCGGCGCCTGCGCGAGGGCGTGGAGTTCTTCCACTTCCTGCGCGCGCACCAGGCGTGACGATCATGTATCGCGCCCGCTGTTTCGTCCGGCATTTCTTCCCGCATTGCTTGAGGCATTTCGTGCAGCATCGCGTCCGCAGGAGCGGTTCATGAAGCGCGTCGTCTGGCCGTTGGGCCTCGTCGCCGTGGTTGCCTTGAGCGTGCTGGTCGAGCAGGAAGGTCTGCCGCGCGCGGCGCATCTGCTGCTGGCGACGCTCGCGGCGACGTGCGGTGTCGGCGCGCTGCTCGGGGTCGGCTATACGCTGCTGGCCGGCATCCTGATGCGGCGCTTCTTCGCGCGTCCCACCGCCGAGCCGGAGAGCTTCCCGGCCGTCACGATCGTCAAGCCGCTGCACGGCGCCGAATGGGCGCTGTCCGGGAATCTGGCGAGCTTCTGCGAGCAGCGCTATCCGGGGCCGGTGCAGTACCTGTTCGGCGTGCACGATTCGGACGACCCGGCGCTCGAGGCCGTCGAGGCGCTGCGGCGCCGCTATCCGCAGGCGCACATCACGGTGGTGGCCGATGCGCGGCTCTACGGACCGAACCGCAAGATGAGCAACGTCATCAACATGCTGCCGCAGGCGCAGCACGACGTGCTGGTGTTTGCCGACAGCGACGTGCGCGTCGGCCCCGACTATCTGCGCCACGTGATCGGCGAACTGCAGAAGCCGGGCGTGGGCCTCGTCACCTGCGTGTATCGCGGCGCACCCGATCCCGGCTTCTGGCCGCGGCTGTCCGTGAAAGCGACCAACTACCAGTTCCTGCCGGGCGTCGTCACCGGGCTCGCGCTCGGCATGGCGCGGCCGTGCTTCGGCCAGACCATCGCGATGCGGCGCACGACGTTCGACAGGATCGGCGGCTTCCGGCAGTTCGTGCATCACCTCGCGGAAGATCATGCGATCGGCGAGGCCGTGCGCAAGCTCGGCGAGAAGGTGGCGATTCCGCCGGTTGCGCTCGCCCATGCGTGCGTCGAGACGAGCGCCGCGCGGCTCGTCGCGCACGAACTGCGCTGGAGCCGCACGATCCGCAGCATCGATCCGCTCGGCCATCTCGGTTCGGCGCTGATCCATCCGCTCGCGTTCGCGCTGCTTGCGCTGATGCTGTCGGGCGGCGCGCGCTGGGCGGGGCTGCTCGTGCTGCTCGCGCTCGCGGCGCGCATCGCGCTGAAGCTGCAGGCCGACCGCGCGCTGCGGCAGCGCTGCCGCGATCTGTGGCTGCTGCCGTTCTGGGATATCGTGTCGTTTTCGATTTTCGTCGCCAGTTATTTTTCGTCGCGGGTCATCTGGCGCGGCTTCAGTTTTACCGTGGACGGCAACGGCATGCTGTTGCCGGTACAGGACGAGTAATTGGTTATGCAGATTTTTCACAGGGGCGGCCGCAATCCGGCGGCCCGCCGCAGTCGTGTCGCGCGCCGCGCGCAACGGATGTCGCCGGTGCGCGCGGAGGCACGATGATCCGGCATCTCGGCCGTCTTGCGGCGCTTGCCGGTTTGCTGCTGTCGTTATGGCTCGTGCTGCGCGATCATCCCGGCGAGGTGCTCGGGCTGATGCGCGCGGCCGGCGCGGGGCTCGTGCTCGCCGCGCTGGCGCATGGCTTGCCGATGCTCGCGAACGCGCGCGACTGGCAGACGCTGATCCGCGGCGCGAACCGGCCCGGCTTCCTGTGCATGCTGCAGTTCGTGTGGATCCGCGAATCGGTCAACGGGATGCTGCCGGTCGCGCGGGTCGGCGGCGAGGTGGTGTCGTTTCGCCTGATGCGGCGGCACGGGCTGCGCGGCTCGACGGCGGCGGCGAGCCTCGTCGTCGACATGCAGCTCACGCTGATCAGCCAGCTGATGTTCACGATGATCGGCATCGGCTTCCTGTTCGCGCATGCGGCGTCCGGCACGCTGCGTCTCGCGTCGGATCTTGCCTGGGGGATCGTGGCGCTCACGCCGGTGCTGGTGCTGTTCTCGCTCGTGCAGCACGCGAGCCCGTTCGAGCGCGTGACGCGCATGCTCAATCACGCGACGAGCGGCAAGCTCGCGGCGCTCGTCGGCCAGTCCGCGCAGATCGACCAGGCGATCAAGCTGATCTGGCGTCGCCGCGGCGTGGTGCTGCGCTATCTGTTCTTCTGGCAGACGCTGCAGTGTCTCGCGACAGCGCTCGAAATCTGGATTGCGCTGTATTTTCTCGGCGCGCACGTGAGCTTCGTCGAGGCCGTCGTGATCGAATCGCTGATCCAGGCGGTGAGCAGCGCGGCGTTCTTCGTGCCGGGCGGGCTCGGTGTGCAGGAAGGCGGCTTCGTGCTGATCGGCGGTGCGCTCGGCCTCGATCCGTCAACCTGCCTCGCGCTTGCCGGCGCGCGCCGCATCCGCGATCTGCTGATCTACGTGCCGGGGCTGTTCGCGTGGCAGTTCGCGGAGTCGTCTGGCAGCGGGCGTCTGCGGCTCGCGAGCGCGCTCGCGCCGGTAGCCGCCAGTTCGAGCGGCGACAGCGACACGTCGCGCTGAACGCACGGCGTGCGGAACCTGGCGGGCGGCGTGGCCCATGACGTGGTCCGTGACGTGACTATCGCGGTTGCGTGCCGTCGCCCGGCGGCGTGAACGCGGGGTGCGTAACGCCCCCGCGCGGGCCGCTCAGGCGCCGTGCCGCAGATACATCAGCAACGCGGACAGTGTCCCGAGCGAGACGAGCGTCGACAGCAGAATCGTGCGCGACGTGATGTGCGCCTCGCGCCGGTAAAACTCCGCCAGCATGTACGGCCCGGTGCCGGTCGGCAGCGCCGCCAGCACGACCGTCATCGCGACGAGCGGCCCCGGCAGCGCGAACACGCGCGCCGCGAGCCACCACGCGAGCGCCGGCTGCCCGACCAGCTTGATGCCCGTGAGCCACCACGACGCCGCCGCGCCAGGCGTCTGCGCGGGACGCTTCTCGGCGAGGAACAGCCCGAGGCTGACCAGCGCGCAGGGACTCGCCGAGCCGCTCAGCAGCTTCAGAAACGTGTCCGCGCCGTGCGGCAGCGTGATGTGCGCGCCTGCCACCAGCACGCCGGCAAGCGGCGCGACGATCAGCGGATTGCGGCCGAGCGCGCGCAGCACCTTCAGCGCGAGCCGATGCGGGGCGCGCTCGCTTTGCAGCCCGATCTCGATCAGCACGATGGCGAGCGCGAACAGCACGCACGCGACGAGGATCGTCGCGATCGTGGTCGGCGCGAGGCTCGCCGGGCCGAACGCGATCAGGCACAGCGGGAAGCCGATATAGCCGGTGTTCGGATAGGCGCCGGCGATCGCATCGACGCTCGCATCCGCGAGCGGGCGGCCGGCGCCGAGGCGCACGGCGAGAATCAGCACGAATACGCCGACGCACGTCAGCGAAAACGCCCCGACGAACGCCGGCTGATCGAGCTGCTGCCAGCTCGCATGCGCCATCGTGTCGAACAGCAGCGCGGGCAGCGCGAGCCAGACGACGTAGCGGTTCAGCTCGGAGGCCGCGGTCGGGCCGAGCAGGTCGCGCCGGCGGCACACAAAGCCGGCAAGGATCAGCCCGAAGACGGGCAGCAGGATTTCTAGCGTCGAAAGCATCGGGACAGCGGGGGCGCAAGGGAACAGGCTGCCAGCGTAGTGCGTTGCGTTGATACAATCCAATACTGTTTTCGCTGCGTATCCATACCTTTTTTGCATCGTGATCGATATCCGGCCGCTGCGCTACTTCGTCACCCTCGCCGAAACCCGCCATTTCGGCCGGGCCGCCGCGCGGCTCAACCTGTCGCAGCCGCCGCTGAGCCGGCAACTGGCCGCGCTCGAAGCGAGCCTCGGCGTGACGCTGATCGAGCGCAGCCCGCGCAGCGTCACGCTGACGGCGGCGGGCGAGCGGTTCTACGCGGATGCGAAGGCGATCCTCGGCGCGCTCGAACAGGCCGCGCACAATGCGCGCGCGGCCGCGCTCGGCTCGGTCGGCACGCTGTCGATCGGCTTCACGATGTGCGCGGCGTATAGCGTCGTGCCGGGCTACGCGCGCGCGTTCGGCGTGGCCTGGCCGGAGGTCGAACTGCATTTGCGCGAAGTCGTGTCGAACGATCTTGCCGCGCAGGTGCTGGCGGGCCAGATCGATGCGGCGATCATGTTTCCGGCGGCCCCGAACCGTCATCTCGCCTCCCGCACGATCGTGCGCGAACCGCTGTGCGTCGCGCTGTCGCGCGCGCATCCGCTCGCCCGCGCGCGGCGTCTGGAGATCGCGCAACTGGCGCGCGAGCCGTTCGTTCTCGCGCTCGAAGACGTCGCGCCCACGCTGCGCGCAGCGATTCTCGACTGCTGCCGCACCGGCGGTTTCGCCCCGGACGTGCGCTTCGAGGTGCAGTTGCAGCAGACGGTGCTGAGCCTCGTCGACGAGGGCGTCGGCGTGGCCCTCGTGCCCGCGTCGATGCGCAAGGCGCAACTCGCCGGCGTCGTGTTCCGGCCGCTTGCCGGCGCGCCGCTGATCGAGCAGCAGCTCGTGTGGTCGCCGGCCAACCGCAACCCCTGTCTTGCGCGCTTTCTCGAACTCGCCTCATCCGCGGGGGCCGCGGCGCCCGCCTGAGCGCAGGCCCGCACAGGTTCCCCTCAAGCCATTCGCCTTGGTGCCGATAACCCGGGTAGAGGCCCCGGATCCGCGAGCAATCTGCGGACATGGGCATACATCTGCGGACAGCAGGCCGTTCGAGCCGTATGATGCGCATTGCGCGCGCAGTTCATTTTGCATGCCGTAATAAATAAAAGGATCGAGGATGACAACGAAAGGCATCAGCAGACGCTCGTTTCTGCTGGGATTGGGGGCATCCGGCATCCTTGCCGCATGCGGCGGCTCAGGTTCGGGATCCGGTTCGAGCTCGGGCTCGGGCAGCGGCGCAAAGACGGTCAAGACGCCGCTGACGATCGATGCGACGCAGACCGACCTGCCGTCCGGCACCCAGGTCTATGCGTATGTGATCGGCGAGGTGCAGACGGGCGCGGGCGTAACGCAATACCGTCTCGACTCCGGCGGCATGCCGCACGTGATGAGCACGGCCGACAACACCAACGCGGCGGGCACGTTCCCGGGCTCGGCTTCGCTGTCCGGCAACGACGCGCAGACGCTGGCGGCGAACTATCCGCTCGCGTGGGCCGACTACAGCATTCCGGTGACGGTCGGATCGACCACGGTCATCGACCTGTCGAACCTCAACACGACGAACCTGCCGGGCCTCGGCACCGGCACCGCGGCATTCAGCGGACGCATTTACCTGTCGGTCGGCGTGCCGAAGCTGCCGTTTTCGCCGCAGAGCAGCAGCGCATATACGGCGCCGGTGCCGAATGCTTATCCGGGCATGCTGACGCTGTTCGACTGGATCGAGTTCTCCTACGACAGCGAAGGCAACTTCAACGGCAATACGACCCAGGTCGACCAGTTCGGCTTTCCGCTGCTGCTCGACGGCACGCCGGGGGGCACGCTGCAGGGCCAGTTCAGCGAGTCGCGTCCGGCGATCCTGAGCGCGGTGGCGGGCCTGCCGTCGGGCTTCAACGTGCCGGTGACGGTGCAGGCGGCGTCGGCGTTTCCGGCGGCGCTCACGGTCAACGGCAGCGCGACGCTGCGCGCGCTGTCGCCGAAGAGCATTTCCGCGGAGAACGGCTATTCGGGTACGCTGACCACCTATTTCGATTCGACCATCGAGAGCTGGTACACCACGTGGGCCACCACGCCGCTCGTCACGAACGATCTGTCGACGGGCACCTATACCGGCATCGTGCAATCCGGCGTGCTCACGTTCTACAGCGGCACGACGACCACCGGCACGCCGGCGTTCACGGTCGGCGGCTCGGGTAGCCCGGGCATTCCCAGCTATGACGTGTGGCAGTGCGCGAATTCGCTCGCGACGGGCAGCGCGGCGGCCAAGAACGTGCAGAAGATGCTGGCGGCGGCGTTCAATCGCGGTTTCGTGTCCAGCTCGCTCGACGACGCGACCTGTCAGAACGATGCGGCGAGCTTCTACCCGGGCACCCAGGTCTACAACCCCTGGGCGAAGCTCTTTCACCAGTTGAGCAGCAACGGCCTCGCGTACGCGTTCCCGTATGACGACGTGTGCAACCAGAACCCGTCGATCGGACTGACGGGCACGCAATCGGTGACGATTACGCTCGGCAAGTTCTTTAGCTGACGAACGCGCACGGAGCGGCGGCGGGCGACGGCATCGATCCGGCCCGCCGGATTACCGGATTACCGGATCACAGGGGCGGGCTGGATTGCGCGGGGGACGGCAGTCCGCGCAGGATCGCCTTGCGGGCTTTCTTGCAGCGGTACATCGCGGCATCCGCGAGGTCGAGCGCCTGCTCGGCCGATACCAGGCTCACTGCCACGATGCCCGCGCTCGCGCCCGGGTAGTCGATGCTCATGTCGGCAAGCGTATAGCGGCCGCACGAGATGCCGGTCACGCGCTCGGCGAGCGCGCTCGCCGCCGCGTCGGCCAGTTCGGCATCGGCGGGGCCCGGGCCGACGATCGCAAACTCGTCGCCGCCGAGGCGCGCGAGCACGTCGGTGTCGCGCGCCACGCCCTGCAGGCGCTGTGCGAAAGCCTTCAGAAAGGCGTCGCCTGCGGCATGGCCATGGACATCGTTGATCTGCTTGAAGTCGTCGAGGTCGATCATGCCGACGATCACGCGCGTGCCGTCCCGCACGGCGCGCGCGAGCAGCCGGCCCAGTTCGTCACGCAGCGCGCGGCGGTTGGGCAGCCCCGTCAACGCATCGGTCAGCGCGAACTTTGCCAGATACTCGTTCGATTCGCGCAAACGCGTGAGCAGATGCTCGCGCTCGATGTGCTGCGCGATCAGCTTCGAAAACAGGTTGAGCGTGCTGCGCCCGCGCGGCGTGACGTTGCGGCTACGCCTGCTCGCGGCGCACAGGGTGCCGATCACCACGCCATTGCCGTCGAGCACCGGCGCGCTCGCATACGAATGAATGCCGATTGCGCGCGCGGCGTGCGCGTCGGGCCACGTCATCTCGACATTCGACACGCTTCGACGGCCTTCTTCCAGGCAGCGCCTGCAGAGCGTGTCCGACCAGGGCACCGCGAGGCCCTCGGGGATGTGCAGTTCATCGGTGTTCAGCGCGAACTCGACGGACTGGATGCCTGCCTGTTCATCGATCGACGTCAGGTACGTGGACTCGAAGCCTGTGAACTGGGCCAGCATCTGCAGCAGCGGCCTGACGAGGTCTTCAGTTGTGCGTGCTGCCGTGATGGACTCCGACAGCTGCTCGATGACGACGCCTTTCATGCGGACCTCTTGGATTGCGCGGCGTTTCATTCTAATCAACGCGAGCGATCCGGTCCAAGCGGATTCGAGCGGATTGCGGCGGCATGCCGGGCGGGACGGCACAAAGCGTGACAAGACCATTTCATCGCGGGGCGCGACGGCTATATTTTTCTACCGCGCAGAATATTCGTATTCCTTAGTATTCAGGAATGCGTTTCCGTCATATTGACGTCATCGGTCGCTGTCACAGGAAAATGCGCAGGTAGGCCCGCCGGCCAATCCGGGCGGCGCGGGGGCCGCGAGGCCGAGGCCGAAGCGCTCGCCCCGGCGTCCTGCACCCTCCCGCACCTTCCCGTCACGCACCGCTCCCCTGGCGCCCCGGCTGCTGTGCGATCAGATCCGCGAGGCGGGCGATCTGCCGGCCTTCGGCGTCGAAGTTCGCGGCGTCGAGCCAGCGCGCGTAAGCGTCGCGCAGCGCCGGGTATTCGCTGTCGATGATCGAATACCACGCCGTGTCGCGACTGCGTCCGCGATAGACGGTCGCCTGGCGGAAGATGCCCTCGAAGCGAAAGCCGTAGCGCAGCGCCGCCGCGCGCGACGGGCCGTTCAGCGCGTCGCATTTCCATTCGAAGCGGCGGTAGCCGAGCGTCTCGAAGACGTACCCGAGCAGCAGCGCCATCGCATCCGTGGCGATCCGCGTGCGCTTCAGGCGCGGCGAGTAGGTGACGTGGCCCACCTCGATCACGCCGTTGGCCGGGTCGATGCGCATCAGCGCAATGGTGCCCACGGCCTTGCCGGTGGCCAGATCGATGACCGCGTAATGCAGCGGATCGGTCAGCGCGACCGCCTTCGCGAGGTAGTCGCGATAGTCGGCAAGCGAGCCGAACGGCCCGACGCCGAGATAGGTCCAGTCGCGGCCGTCCGGTGCGTCGGCGTAGGCGGCATACAGGTCGGCGGCGTGCTGCTCGATCCCGATCGGCTCGATCCGGCAGTAGCGGCCGGTCAGCGACGCGGCGCCGGGGCGCGGCGCGCCCTGCCAGTCCGGCAGCGCCGGGCCGACCGGTTGACCATATTCGTTCAGACGGGGGGGATTCGTTTCGCTCACTTCGTTCTCCTGGGGGCGGGCCGCATGCGGCCCCTGTGGACAGACGATACGCGACACGTGGTATGTTAAAAAGATCCATCCAAAGCAATTCTGATAGGTCCAGTCGCATGATCGAGATCATCGGACCGCTGACGCCGCGCGCCGGCACGTCGGCGGGCGCGCCGCTCCAGCGGCAGCTCATTACCCGCTTGCAAAAAGCGATCCTGTCCGGGCGCCTGCCGGCGGGTACGCGGCTGCCGGCGTCGCGGCTGCTGGCCGCGGAGCTCGGCGTGTCGCGCAACACCGTCGTGATCGCCTACGAGCATCTGGCCGCCGAGGGTTACGTGATGGCCGACCGCCGCGGCACGCGCGTCACATCGCTGTCGCACGCGGGTGCGCAGGCGCCGGCGCACGTCACGCCCGCGCGCGTGGCGTTCGCGGCGCGTTTCGCGCCGCTTGCCGCGCTGCCGGCGCAAGCGACCCGTGCGAGCCGGCTGATGCCCGGCATGCCGGCGCTCGACCGGTTTCCGCTCGCGGCCTGGCGGCGCTCGCTCGACCGCGCGATGGATGGCGCGGCGCCCGATGCGCTCGGCTACGGCGCACCGGCCGGCGAGCCGGCGCTGCGCGACGCGGTGGCCGCGCACCTGCGCATCGCCCGCGGCGTGCGGTGCGACAGCGCGCAGGTCGTGATCACCGAGGGCGCGCAGGAGGCGCTGCAGCTGTGCGTGCGGCTGCTGAGCAATCCCGGCGACGTCGCGTGGGTCGAGGACCCCGGCTACCGGGGGGCGAAGGCCGCGTGCCACGCGGGCGACCTGCGCATCGTGCCGCTTCGCGTCGATGCCGAAGGGCTCGTCGCGCCGCCGCACGCGTGGCAGACCGACCCGCCGCGGCTCGTGTACACGTCGCCCGCGCATCAGTATCCGAGCGGCGCGGTGCTGTCGGTGGCGCGCCGCCTCGCGCTGATCGCGCACGCGCACCGGGCGGGCGCATGGCTCATCGAAGACGACTACGACGGCGAGTTCCGCCACACCGGCGAGCCGATCGCGAGCATGCAGGGGCTCGTGCCGGATGCGCCGGTGCTGTACGTCGGCTCGTTCAGCAAGACGATGTTTCCGGCGCTGCGCACCGGCTTCGTCGTGCTGCCGCGCGGCGTCGCGGCGCAGGCCGGCGACGCGCTGCGCGAACTGCTGCGCGGCGGCCACCGGCTCGAACAGCGCGCGCTCGCCCACTTCATCGAATGCGGCGAATTCGGGCGGCATCTCGGACGCATGCGGCGTCTGTATCGCGAGCGCCAGCAGGCGCTGCGCGATGCGCTCGCGCGTCACTTCGCCGGCGCGCCGATTCTCGGCGGCGACTGCGGGATGCATCTGACGCTGCGTTTGCCGGCCGCGCTCGACGATCGCGCGCTCGTCGGGCGCGCGCTGCCGCACGGCATCGCGGCGCGCGCGCTGTCGAGCTTCGCGCTCGCGCCGCAGCACCGCGCGAGCGGACTCGTGATCGGCTACGGCAATACGGCGGTCGAGGAGATCGAGCCCGCCGTCGCGGTGCTTGCGCGGCTCGCGCGCGAGGCGGGCATGAAGCCGCCGCGCAAGGCGCACGACCGCGCCTGAGCGTTCGCCCGCCCGACCCGCTTCAGCCGGCCTCCCCGGCTTCGCGTTCGCCCGTGTCCGAGGCCGCGGGGCCGCCCTGGAAGCCGAGCGGCGACGCGCCGAGCGCGCGCCGGAACATGTCGCTGAAGCTGCTCGGCAGGTAGCCGAGCGAGCGCGCGACGCCGCCGACCGGCCGCCCCTCCGCGAGCGCCGACACCGCGACCGCGAGTTGCACCTGACGCCGCCATTCGGCGAATCCGATGCCCAGCTCCCGCTTGAACAGCCGCGCGAGCGTGCGCACGCTCGCGCCGACCGCGGCCGCGTGCTGCTCGAAGCCGATTTCGATCGACGGGTTGTCGATCACCGCGCGGCACAGCGCGTGCAGCCGCCGGTCGGAGGCCGTCGACGGATCCGGCAGCGCGATGCGCAGCGCCGAGCGCGGCGCGTGCGCGAGTTCGAGCATCGCGAGCCGGTACGCGGCGTCCAGATACGCGCGGTCGCGTGCCCCGGTCTGCTCGTACTCGGCAATCTTCGTGATCAGCACGCGCAGCAGCCCGTTGATCTCGAACACGTCGCTGTGCGCGCTCAGATGCTGGACCGCGTGCGGGTTCAGGTACAGATTGCGCATCTCGACCTCGCTCATCATCAGGATCGAGTGCACCGTGCCGGCGGGCAGCCAGACGGCCCGCTGCGGCGGCACGACGAGCGCCTCGCGGCCGACTTCGACCCACATCACGCCGGCGACCGCGTAGAGCAGCTGGCCCCATGCGTGCGCGTGCGGCTCGATCTGCAGCCCGCGCGGATAGCGCCGCGCGAGGGCGCGGGCGGCGTCGTGTTCGGGCAGTTCGGGCGGACGGGCTTCGGGCACGGGACGGCAGGGCGGTCAGGCAGTTGAAAGGCCGGCGGGCACGAACCGCGCGGCCGCCGGTGCGCCTCCCGTGCATCTCGCACCGGTTGCACCCGGTCGTTCCGGCGGTCGCGCATCGCGCGCAATATGTGCAGAATACGCGACGGATTTTCCCGTGTGCGTCGTTTAACCGGTATCCACGTCGTTTCAACCCCTCATATCCGCTTTCGGAGAAGTGCCTATGAAACCTGTTGCCCTCGTGCGCAGCCTTGTCCTCGCCGCGCTCACGCTGACGGCCTCGTCCGTGTTCGCCCAGACGGTGATCATCGCCCCGAGCCCGCCGCCGCCGCCGCGCGTCGAAGTCGCGCCGGCGCCGCGTCCCGGCTTCGTGTGGGATCCCGGCCACTGGCACTGGATGCACGGCCGCTACGTGTGGGTGCGGGGGCACTGGCGGCCGGTGCGCATGGGCCAGCACTGGGTGCCGGGCCACTGGGTGCAGCGCGGTCCGAACTGGCGCTGGGTGCCGGGCCACTGGCGCTGATGCCTGTCGCGCGAGGCGGCCGGTCATGAGCATCATGCATGCGCGCCGTGCGCTGCGGACGGCATCGGAGCGCGCCCCTTGAGCGAGCGTCCCGCGCGCGAGCGTTCCCGCGACGCGCGTCCCGCAACCACGGACGCGCCGGACGGGCATGCGCCCGACGAGCGCGATCCCGACGCGGAACTCGTCGCGCGCGTCGGCGCGCAGGATCCCGCGGCCGTGCGCACGCTGGTCGCGCGCAAGCTGCCGCGGCTGCTCGCGCTGGCCACGCGCATGCTCGGGGACCGGATGGAAGCGGAAGACGTTGCGCAGGAGGCGTTCGTGCGGATCTGGAAACAGGCGCCGCGCTGGCAGGAGGGCGAGGCGCGCTTCGATACATGGATTCATCGCGTCGCGCTGAACCTGTGCTACGACCGCCTGCGCGGACGTCGCGAGACGCCGCTCGACGTGCTGCCCGACGACGCCGATCCGTGCGATCCGCCGGATCTGCAGTTCGAGGCCCGCGTGCGCGACGCGCGCGTGCGCGCGGCGCTCGCCGCGCTGCCGGTGCGGCAGCGCGAGGCGCTGGTGCTCAACTACTACCAGGAGCTGTCGAATATCGACGCGGCAGCGCTAATGGGCATCACCGTCGATGCGCTCGAAAGCCTGCTTGCGCGCGCGCGCCGCAACCTGCGCGCGCAACTCGCGGACAGCGGCTTGAGCAAGGACCTGCGATGACACCTGAGCGATTCCGAACCCTCGTCGACGCGTATGGCGCCGATTCACGCCGCTGGCCGGCCGCCGAACGCGAGGCCGCCGTGGCGTGGGCCGCGCAGCACCGCGCCGAAGCCGACGCACTGTGCGCGCAGGCCGCGTCGCTCGATGCCTGGCTCGCCGGCGCGACGGTCGAGCCGCCGGCGCGCGCGCTGGTCGAGCGGGTCGTCGCGCGTGCGCCGGCGCGCCGCGCGCCGCGCGCGCGCGGCCGGTTCTGGTGGCAGGGCGCGGTGTTCGCGGGCGCGGGCCTCGCGGGCGGACTGGCCGGCGCGTTCGCGGTGTCGTTCTTCGTGCTGACGAGCGCGCCGCCGACGCTGCACGAGGCTTCGTATTTCACGTCGGGGTTTGGCGGGACCACCGCCAGCTGGAGCGGCGAATGAGCGATCGCAGCCTGAAATTCGTGCTCGTGGCGTCGCTCGTGTTCAATGCGTTTTTGCTGGGCGGCATTGCCGGCGGCGCGTATCAGTGGTTTGCCGCGCACGATCACGCGCGGCACGCGCCGCCGCGCACCGCGTTGCGTTTCGCCGCAGACGAGCTGTCGCCGCAGCGTCAGCGCGAGTTCGTCGAGGCGCTGCGCGCCGCGCGCATGACGGCGCGCGCCGACGCGCGCGCCGGCCGCGAAGGCCGGCGCGACGTGCTGAGCCTGCTCGCCGCGCCGCAGCTCGATCGCGCGGCGCTCGACGCGGCGCTGGCGCGCACGCGCGCGGCCGACAGCGCGTTGCGTGCGCAGGTCGAGAGCGGCGTCGCGGACTTCGCCGCCACGCTCACGCCCGAAGAGCGCCTGCGCTTCGCCGACGGCCTGCGCGAGGCCGGCCAGTGGCGTCAGCCGAAGCCGCCCGGCAAGCGGGCGGCGCCGCAATGAGCGGCGGCGAAAACCGCGGCCGCGCGCGACGGATTGCCCGGGCATCCCGCGTTTAAGCCACATACCCGACGCCTGAAGAGGAGCGCGCATGGTCACGTCACCCCACGACACCGCCGCGGCGATCGCGCTCAACCGCTTCGGCCTCGGCGCCCGCCCGGACGAGCGCGCGCCCGCCGATCCGCGCGGCTGGCTGCTCGCGCAGTGCGGCGCCTACTCGCCGCAAACGGCCGCCTGGGCGGACCAGCCCGGCAGCGTCGCGCTGGCGACCCAGCTCGGCGAGGAGCGTCTGCAGCAGGCCCGCGAAAAGCTGGACCCGGCCGACCGGCTCATCGCCAACAAGGCGTTGCGCGAGGAGGTGCTCGCGATCTATCGCGGCGCGGTCAACGCGCGCATCGCGAGCGCGCTGACAACGCCTACGCCGTTTGCCGAGCAGCTCGTGCATTTCTGGGCCAATCACTTTGCGGTGTCGGTCGACAAGCCGCAGGTCGCGGCGCTCGCCGGCGCGTTCGAAGCGGAGGCGATCCGTCCGCACGTGATGGGCCGCTTCGAGGACATGCTGATCGCGGTCGAGCAGCATCCGGCGATGCAGCTCTTTCTCGACCAGGCGCGCTCGGTCGGCCCGGACAGCGTGGCGGCGCTGCGCGCCGATGCGCGCCATCCGGGCGCGCGGCGCGGCCTGAACGAGAATCTCGCGCGCGAGATCATGGAGCTGCATACGCTCGGCGTGCGCAGCGGCTATACGCAGGCGGACGTGACCGAATTCGCGCGCGCGCTGACCGGCTGGAGCATCGCCGGCGTGAAAGGGCCGCAGCCGCACGATGCGGCGCCCGGCAGCTTCGTGTTCCGCGCCGCGCTGCACGAGCCCGGCGCACGCGTGATCATGGGCCGCCGCTACGCCCAGCCGGGCGAGCAGCAGGCGCGCGCGATCCTCGCCGATTTCTCGGCGTCGCCGGCTACCGCACAGCACATCGGCTTCAAGCTCGCGCGCCATTTCGTCGCCGACAATCCGCCGCCCGCGCTCACCGCACGGCTGGCCGACGCGTTCACGCGCAGCGGCGGCGATCTGCCCACGGTCTATCGCGCGCTGATCGATTCGCCGCAAGCGTGGGCGCAGCCCGGCGCGAAGTTCAAGACGCCGTGGCAGTGGACGCTTTCCGCGCTGCGCGGTCTCGGCTGGCAGGACCTCGGGCGCCTGCAGGGCGCCCCGCTGCTCACGCAGCTCGGCCAGCCGGTGTGGCGGCCGGGCTCGCCCGCCGGCTACGACGACATTGGCGCGAGCTGGGCCGGACCGGACGCGCTGGTGCTGCGCGTCGACGTCGCGCAGCGCTTCGCGGCGCGCGCCGGCGACCGTTTCGATGCGCGCGTGCTCGGCCAGACGCTCACGGCCGGCACGCTCAGCGCGCCGACCGCCACGGCGCTTGCCCAGGCCGACAGCGGCACGACCGCGCTCGCGCTGCTGCTCGTCTCGCCCGACTTTCTGCGGAGGTGAATGCCATGCTGTCCCGTCGTCGCTTTCTTCATGTCGCGGCTGCCGGCGCGGGCGCGATGCTCGTCGCGCCGCGCATCGCGTTCGCGCGCGTCGCCACCGAGCGGCGCTTCGTCTTCGTGATCCAGCGCGGCGCGGCCGATGGCCTGAGCATCGTCGTGCCGTATGCCGAGCCGGCCTATGCGGGCCTGCGCGGCGAGATTGCCGTCGATACGGCCGCCGCCGCGAAGCTCGACGGCACGTTCGCGCTGCATCCGGCGCTCGTGCAGACCGCGCAGATGTACGCGGCCGGCGACGCGCTGTTCGTGCATGCGGTCGCGTCGCCGTACCGCGACCGCTCGCATTTCGATGGCCAGAACGTGCTCGAAAGCGGCGGCGCCGCGCCGTATCAGGTCCGCGACGGCTGGCTGAACCGGCTCGCCGCGCAACTGCCCGCCACGCACGAGAACGCGATCGCGTTCGCGCCCACCGTGCCGCTTGCGCTGCGCGGTCCGGCGGCGGTCACGTCGTATGCGCCGTCGGCGCTGCCGCGGGCCTCCGACGATCTGCTCGCGCGGGTCGCGCAGCTTTACGAGCACGATGCGCAACTGCACCCGCTCTGGACGTCCGCGATGATGGCGCGCGAACTCGCGGGCGACACCCGCGCACGCCAGGATCCCGCGAGTCTCGGCAAGCTCGCGGCGAGCTTTCTCGTGCGCGACGACGGGCCGCGCATCGCGATGATCGAGACCGGCGGCTGGGACACCCACAGCGCGCAGCCGCCGCGCCTCGCGAACCAGCTGAAGGCGCTCGACACGATGCTCGCCGCGCTGCGCGACGGGCTCGGGCCGCAATGGAACAACACTGCGGTGCTGGTGGCGACCGAGTTCGGCCGCACCGCGGCCGTCAACGGCACCCAGGGCACGGACCACGGCACCGGCTCCGCGGCGATGCTGATCGGCGGCGCGGTGCGCGGCGGGCGCGTGATCGGCGACTGGCCCGGCCTGCGGCCCGGCGACCTGTATCAGGCACGCGACCTGCGTCCGACCACCGCGCTCGACGGCCTGATTGCGGGCGCCGCGAGCGAGCATCTGCGGCTCGATCCGCAGCGCACCGCCCGCGCGCTGTTTGCCCAGGCGGGCAATACCCGGCCGCTCGACGGCCTGATCAAAGCCTGATGACGTCCGTCGGGCCATCCACCGAAGCTCCACCTTCACCGATAACCGGAGAGTGCAATGCAAACAAGATCGACCTTGCAGGCGGCCTTGCTGTCGTGCGTCTGCGCCGCGCTGCTGAGCGCGTGCGTCGTTGCGCCGGCGCGGCCGCCGCAGCCGGCGCCGCTCGTCGAGGCAGTGCCCGTGGCGCCGGGGCCCGGCTACCACTGGGTCAAGGGCCATTACCGCTGGGCCGGCAATCGCTGGGTCTGGGTGCGCGGGCACTGGGCTGGCTACTGAGCCGCGCCCGAGCGCGCGAGGCGCACCCCCGGCTAGAATGTGACCGCGCGAGGCGCGCTGCAGCGGCGCCTCGCCGATACCACGTCCAGACCGGCAGGGGAGCGATGGAAGACACGAAAGCAACCGTGGAGCTGGCGCGCGCGACGCGCCTGCTGAACCACGGACCGGTGACGATCGTCACCAGCGCGCATGCGGGACGCACCAACGTGATGGCGGCATCGTGGGCGATGCCGCTCGATTTCGATCCGCCGAAAGTCGTCGTCGTGGTCGACAGCCGCACGCTGACGCGGCAACTGATCGACGCGAGCGGCGTGTTCGGGCTGCAGCTGCCGGGCTGCGGCTTCGCGCGCGAGACGCTGGCGGTCGGCACGACGCCCGGTGCCGGGCTCGACAAGTTCGCGGCCTTCGCGCTGCAGACCTTTCCCGGCCGGCGCATCGACGTGCCGATGCTCGCGGGCTGCGTCGCGTGGCTCGAATGCAAGGTCATTCCGGACGACAGCCAGCGCCACGACATGATCCTTGCCGAAGTGCTCGCGGCCTATGCGGACAGCCGCGTGTACTCGAACAACCGCTGGCACTTCGGCGATCACCCCGATCTGCGGACCTGCCATTACGTCGCGGGCGGCACGTTCTTCGCCACCGGCGACGCATTCGAGGTGGCGCCGGCCGGCGGCGCGGCGACCTGACGCGCCGCGCTACGCGGCCTTCTGGCAGATCACGCCGTACCAGCCGAGACCGCGGTAGGTCTCGTAACCCGGCGTCGCGGCGAACGAAACGATCGTGCCGTCCGGCGCGCGGTAGAAGCCGGTTTGCCGGCCGTCCGCCTGCAGCGGAAAGCGCTCGTTGAGCGCACCTTTGTCGTCGGAGGCGGCGATGACGCGGGACGACGCATCCACGATCAGACAGCGCGTGCGCGACCATTCCTCGTCGCTCAGCCGCACGCCCTTCACGACCGCGCTCGCCTGCGGCGCCCAGTCGAAGAAGATCGCGAGCACGCCGAGCACGCGGCCGTCCGCGAGGCCGCCTTCGCGGACCGCCGTCGCATAGGTGGCGACCTGCGCGTCGCGCAGCAGCGGCAGCGTGTCCACGTCGCGGGCGACATAGTCGGCGCCCGATTTCGTCTTCATCGCGTCCTTGAACCACGTCATGCCGGCGACCTGCTGGCCGCGCACCGGATACTGGCCGGGACGTCCGTTCGCCACCACCACGCCGTGCTCGTCGACGATCCACAGGTCGCGGTAGACCGTGTAGCTGTCGAGAATCACCGACAGCCGCTCGCCGGCATGATCGGCCGCGGCCGGATCCTGCGTCGACACGCAGTGCACGACCGACGAGTCGGTGGCCCACCAGCGCACGTCGCAGGAGCGCTCGTAGAGGTTGCGATCGATCACGTCGATCATGTTCAGCGCGAGGTCGGCGCAGCGCTGGCCGTCGTGCGAACGCAGGCGCTCGATCATGCTGTCGCCGAGCTGCGTGAGCGTATTCAGCGAGCCGGCGAGATCCTTGTTCAGGTCCGTGGTGATCTCGGAGATGCGTTTCGACACGTGCTTTACCTGGTTCGCGACGACCGCGAAGCCGCGGCCCGCATGGCCGGCGCGGGCCGCCTCGATGAGCGCGTTCAGCGCGAGAAAGGTAGTCTCGCGATTGATGTCGTTGATGTCGCTGATCTTTCGGGTGGCGAGCCGCTTCACTTCGTGCGTGAGCTCGACGATGGCTTGAGGATTCGACATGGCGCGGTTCGTAGTCGTGGTTTCGGCTACGTGACGTTGCAAGCTTCGGGCCTGCGCAGGCGCACCGGCCTGCGCGCAAGGGCAAACGTTTTCGCCGCGCGCGCATGACCGCGAACGAACCGGCACTGCACTACGCGGGGGGATGCAGGCACCGCGACGGGGCGCGACGCGATCCCGCGCGGCGGGTGTATGCCGTCGCGTGTCGTGACGGCGCGCGCATCGCATGCGGTCCTTCTAGCTCAGCAATTCATACTTGCCGCCGCGTTCGAGCGCACGCTGATAGGCCGGACGCGCATGAATGCGGGCGAGAAAGTCATTGATCGCGTGCAGCGATCCGTCGAGCGGACCGCGCGCGCTGGCTGCTTCGAGCGGAAAGCTCATCTGGATGTCGGCCGCGCTGAACGCATCGCCGACGAACCAGCCGGTCGGCGCAAGCGCATCGCTGACGTAGCCGAGGTGCAGCTTCAGTTGCGGATCGATGAAATTCGCCTGCAATGCCGCGGAAATCTTGCGCGCGAACGGCCGCGCGAAAAACGGCATCGGCGCGCTCGCGATGCGCAGCGCGACCAGCTTCAGCAGCAGCGGCGGCATCGCGGAGCCTTCCGCATAGTGCAGCCAGTACGTGAAGCGCAGACGCTCGGGCGTGCCCGGCGCGGGCGCGAGACGCCCGTCGCCGTAGCGGTCCGCGAGGTACTCGACGATCGCGCCCGATTCGGCGAGGGTCTGCCCGCCGTCCGTGATGACCGGCGACTTGCCGAGCGGATGAACTGCGCGCAGCTCGGGCGGCGCGAGCATCGTGCCGGGGTCGCGCTCGTAGCGTTTTACCTCGTAGGGCACGCCGAGTTCTTCGAGCAGCCACAGGACGCGCTGCGAGCGGGAGTTGTTCAGGTGATGGACGGTGATCATCGGCGGCGGGTTCCGGGCAAGGGCGTGTCACATCATAGCCGGGACGGGCGGCGGCATTTAGAGGGGCACATCGACTCGCCCGCCTTCAGCAAATCTTCAGATTGAGCCGGTAGACTCGGGCGGGTTGCTGTGGCGCCGCATGCCGCTGACGGAGGCGAAGCGGCTCACGCGTGGCACTTTTGAGAGGAAACATGAATACCCGACAGGAAACCGCTTACCCAAGACAGGCAGTGGCACGCGGCGCGGCCGGCGATGCCCGCGCGTACGACGGCATGACGATCGCGTTGCACTGGGCCACGGCCGCCGTGGTGCTGTTCCAGTTTCTGACCGCACAAATCTGGGACTTTTTTCCGAAGCCCGAGCGTCACCTGATCATCGTCTCGCACACGTCATTCGGGCTCATTCTCGCGGCGGTGCTCGTCGTGCGCATCGTGTGGCGGTCGAGCGCCGGGCGGCGCATCGACGGGCACGGCGCCGGCTGGTCCGGCGTCGCGGCGACCGCGGCGCATCATCTGCTGTACGTGCTGCTCGTGGCGGAGGTCGTGCTCGGCTTCGTGCTGCGCTGGTCCGGACACAACCCGCTCAGCTTTTTCGGCGTGCTTATCGCGTCGCCGTTTGCGCCGTTTTCGCATGCCGCGCACGAGATCGTCGACGACGTGCACGATTTCATCGGCTGGTCGATCATCGTCCTCGCGGCCGGGCACGCGGCGGCCGCGCTGCTGCATCATTACGTGCTGGGCGACGGTATCCTGCGACGGATGCTGCCGGGCCTCGCCGCCCGCCAGGACGATGCGCACCGGCATTGACCGGTATTGACCGGTATTCCCGGCGCTTCCGGCGCTTCCGGCGCTTCCGGCGCTCCCGGCATTCCCGGCACACCCGGCAAACCCGACACACCCGGCGAGCGGCTCGACGGCTTGACGTGTCCCGCTCGCGCGCCCGGTTCGCGCGTCACTGCAGTGCGGCGGCGGCGATGCCGGCCGCCGCGCACAGGACCACCACGCCGAGCGGCGCGACTTTCCAGCGCGTGAGCAACGCAAAGCCGATTGCGGCGATCGCGAAGTCGCGGCCGGACTGCACGGCGCTCGTCCACACCGGCGTATAGAGCGCGCTCGCCAGCAGGCCGACCACGGCGGCGTTCACGCCCGCCAGCATGGCCGCCATCGACGGCCGCGCCCTGAGCCCCTGCCAGAACGGCAGCGCGGCGACCACCAGCAGCAGTCCCGGCAGAAAGATCCCGGCCGTCGCGAGGAGCGCGCCGAAACCGCGGTTCGGCGCGTCCGTCATGATCCAGCCAAGGTAGGCGGCGAAGCTGAACAGCGGGCCCGGCACGGCCTGCGCGGCGCCGTAGCCGGCGAGGAAGTCGGCGGGCGCGACCCAGCCGGTCGCCACGGCTTGCTGCTGCAAAAGCGGCAGCACCACGTGACCGCCGCCGAACACGAGCGCGCCGCTGCGATAGAACGCATCGAACACCGCGAACGCACGGGGGCCGCCCGCCTGCGCGACGAGCGGCAATACGGCGAGCAGCGCAAAAAAAAGCGCCAGGGCGGCGATGCCCGTCGCGCGGGACAGCCTGAACGTGTGCGCGGGGGCGCCGCCGCCTGGCGTGCCGTCGCGGCATAGCGCGAGCCCGAGCACCGCGCCGGCTGCGATAACGATTAGTTGTGCATACGAAGTATGCAGCAAGGCGAGCGCGGCGATGGCGGCCAGCGCGATGCCCGCGCGACGCCCGCCGACGCACAGGCGGCGCGCCATGTCCCAGACCGCTTGCGCGACCACCGCGACCGCCACCAGTTTCAGGCCGTGCACGAGGCCCGTGCCGACGGGGCCGTTCAGGTGCGGTGCAACGGTGGCGAACGCGATCAGCAGCAGGATCGACGGCAGCGTAAAGCCGCACCAGGCGGCAAGGCCGCCGGCCCAGCCGGCCCGCAGCAAGCCGATCGAGAAGCCGAGCTGGCTGCTCGCGGGGCCCGGCAGGAACTGGCAGAGTCCGAGCAGGTCGGTGAAGGCGTCGTCGTCCAGCCAGCGGCGGCGCTCGACGAACGCACGGCGGAAATAGCCGATATGCGCGATCGGGCCGCCGAAGCTGGTCAACCCGAGTGCCAGAAACGCGCGCAGCACTTCGCCGGCGGAGCCGGCATGGACGGCGAGCGGGGCATGCGGGGTATGCGTGGGCGTGTCCATGAGTCTCGTGGGGGGTCGCGGCGCGGCGTTCATGGCCCGCGCCACAGGCGTGAACCGCGCGAGTATGCCATGACGGCTGGCCGGCGCGCCCGTCGGCCCGGCTGTGCGTATTCCTCCGAACAAACCGGCGTTTCGCCGCGGGGGAGCGCGCGTGCGCCGGCTGCCGGGACGGACCGGGAAATCGTTCGGCACACTGAACTTTGGCGGCCGTGCGCCGTTAACCCGTCTACAGGGGGGCGCACGGGCGCCCGGCGCGTGCCGGCAGGGCTGCCGCGCTTACCGTCATCGATCCGGAGACCATGCCGATGTCCGCAGAGTTGCGAGCAACCGACGAACGCACCAGCCTGACGAGCTCGAACAAATTCGAATTGCTGCTGTTCCGCCTGGGTTCGGTGCCCGGCAGCGACGCGCACGAGCTATACGGCATCAACGTGTTCAAGATACGCGAAATCTCCACGATGCCGTCGGTCACGCCGATTGCCGGCGCCTCGTCGTTCGTGATGGGCGCGGTCGACATCCGCGGCCAGGTGATTCCGGTGATCGACCTGCCGCGGCTGATGGGCTGCGAGCCCACGCGCGGCCTGAACATCCTGCTGGTCACCGAGTTTGCGCGCTCCACGCAGGCGTTCGCGGTCGAGGAGGTGGACGACATCGTGCGGCTCGAATGGAACCAGGTGCTGACCGCCGAAGGCGCGGCGGCCGGCAAGTCGATCACCAGCATCGCGCGCATCGACGGCAATACCGGCGACTCGCGTCTCGCGCAGGTGATCGACGTCGAGCAGGTGCTGCGCGACGTGTTTCCGGCGCAGCACCCGTCGGTCGATCCGAAGGACGTCGGTGCGCATCTGGCGATGCCGCCCGGCGCGAAGATCCTCGCCGCCGACGATTCCGGCTTCGCGCGCAAGATGATCGAGCAGGCGCTCGAGGCGATCGGCGCCGAGTACGTGATGGCGAAGACCGGCGAGGAAGCCTGGCATATCCTGCAGCAGGTCGCCCGCGACGCGCAGGAGCAGAAGCAGCGCGTACGCGACCGGATCGCGCTGGTGCTGACCGACCTCGAAATGCCCGAGATGGATGGCTTCACGCTGACGCGCAACATCAAGGCCGATGCCCGCATGCGCGACGTGCCGGTCGTGATTCACTCGTCGCTCACCGGGGCGGCGAACGAGGCGCACGTGCGCAACGCCGGCGCGAACGGCTATATCGCGAAGTTCGCGGCCAACGAACTGGCCGAGGCGCTGCGCAACGCGCTGGCGACGCCGTCCGAGGGGTTTCGCGCGCAGCCGGTCTAGCGGGCGCCGCGGCGAACGTTGTGCCGCTTGCTGCAACTGAGGTTTGCAGTCGCGGGTCCCCGGGTGTCGAAGCGATTGGCTACACTGGAATCTTCACTGTTCCCGAGTGCGCCGGCGCGGGCTGAAGCCGGCGCCGGCGCCACAGATGCCATGAAGATCGTCAAGCCGCTTGCCTGTATGGGCCTGCTGGTGGGGAGCGTCGCCAGCACGTTCGCTCTCGGCGCGCCCGCGCACGACGCGGGGCCGCCGGCCCAGGCGGCGCCGCTTCGCTGCGACGCCGTTTCGTTTGCATCGGGGACCCCGCAAGGGCGCGCTGCGTGCCGCCGGCAATTCGCTCGCGAGACGCGTCCCGATGTCCAGCAGGCGCCGTTGACCGCGTCCGATTACGCGTCGTGAGCGGCGTCGCCGGTCGAGCGGCGGCGCGTCACGTCACGGCCCGCGGGGTCCGAGGCGGGCCGCTTTGCGCGGCACGTCACGGCGTTTTTGCGAAGTCCGCTCCGATCATGACCTCCACGGCCTTCCCGCACGGCTTCAGGCGTGTCACCGACTGATCGAACCGGCTCTCGGGCTTGCCGAAGCTTCCGTGACGGCACGCGGCGTCGCGATCGGCATCGACGCTGTTTGCCTCGCATGGGGTGATGGTTGCGGGGCATAAAGCGCGCGGCGTTCCGATCAGGGCATTGATGTCAGCGCGTTCGCTGACCGCGGATGGACGCGCGATCGCGCGCGGCGTATCGCGCGTCCAGTCACGACGCGTGTTCTGCGCGCTTGAAGCAGGCCGGCTGGGCGCGCGCCGGCTTCGGAAACAGCGGTAACGCCAGGGCTGCGCACAGGCCGGCCAGCAGCCATACCACAGCCCATGAGCCGGATGCGAGCACGCGGGGAATGACGAGCGGCGTCAGGAAGAAGCCCGCGTACACGGCGGTGTTCGCCATGCCGAGCGCGGTTCCGGCGCGTGCCGTGCCGGCCAGCGTGGCAAGCTCGGTATACGCCACGCCGTGCCACGCGGATACGCAGACGCCCGCGAAAACCAGCACCGCAGCGAGGGCGAACGGGCGGTGCGCGAGTCCCGTTGCGGTGGCCGCCGCCAGTGCGACGAACGACGCAGCCGCGATCAGGACCGACGCCCGCAGATAGCCGCGCCGGTTGCGATGACGATCCGTATGACGCCCGCTCCACACGCGCATCGCCATCGCGCCGAGCTGGATCGCGCCCATCGTGGCGCTGATCGCGGACACGCCGAAGCGGGCGTCGTCGTGCAGGAACACGGTTGCAAACGTCAGCACGGCGAACTGCGGAATGCAGAGTACGCCGATGCCGATCACGAGGCGCCAGATCAGCGCGTCCTTCAGGGGCGCAGCGGCGGCGGGCGCCGACAGCGCGCCGGCCGCGCGCGCCGGCTTGTGCGCGGGCTCATGGACCCAGCGCCATGCGAACGCGCCCGACAGGGCGCACATCGTTGCGAGCGCACCGAATACCAGCCTGAAGCCATGCGCCGACGCGAGCCACGGGAGCAGCGCGGCGCCGAGGCCGCCGCCGAGCGGAACGGCGGTCTGACGGATGCTCATCGCAAGACCGCGCTCGCCTTCGCCGAACCACGCCATCACCGCGCGTCCGCTCGATCCGTTGACGCTGCCGCCGAGCAGGCCGAGTGCGAACATCGAGAACACCAGCCAGCCAGCTGCCGGCGCGGCGCCGCCTGCGGCCGGCACGGCGCAAAGACTCATCGTGACGAGCGCGGCGGCCGTGGCGAACAGGCCCGTCAGCAGCACCGGCCGGTCGCCCCAGCGATCGGTCAGCATCCCCCACGGCATCTCCGATACCGCCACGCCGAGCCCTAGCGCGCCAAGCACCACGCCGAGCCCGCCGTTGCCGAGGTGATAGCCGCTGCGCATCCAGACTGCTGTCGTCGGAATGCCGGCCGCCGCGGCGGAAAAGCTCGCATTGGCGGCCACGCCCGCACCCAGCACCTTCCAGCGATGCGCGCCGCCGTGCTGGCGCGCGTTCCTGTCGAAAGAAACCATCTTGTAGCCCCTGCCGTTGAGGTTGACGGTTGCCAGTGTGAGCGTCTACGATAATCCTGAAAATCAAAAAGTTATGAACGAATCGTTCGATAAAACGGGATTATTATCATGAGTTCAACCAGCTTTGATCTCGCTGTGCTGCGCAGTTTTGTCGCCGGGATGGAGCTGGGGAGCTTCGCGAAGGCGGCCGATCGCGTGGGGCGCTCGACCTCGGCGGTGAGCGCGCAGATTCACAAGCTCGAAGAGCAGGCGGGCACCGCCTTGTTTCGCAAGTCCGGCCGCGGTCTCGCGCTTACCGAAGCGGGCGAGGTGATGCTCGCCTATGCGCGCCGTCTGGTCGACCTGAACGATGAAGCGGCGGTTGCGGTGCGCGGCGCGGATCTTCACGGGTGGATCCGGCTCGGCTTGCAGGAGGATTTCGGCGAGGGCGTGTTACCCGATGTGCTCGGTCGGTTTGCGCGCGCGCATCCGAAGGTGCGGATCGAGGCGCGGGTTGCGCGCAATACGGAATTGTTCGAGCGGATTGCGTCGGGTCGACTCGATCTGGCGCTCGCATGGGGGACGGGCCGTGCGCAGGACGACGGCAATGCGGCCACGCTGCCGACGCCGATCGCTGTGCCGCCGATGCGCTGGATTGCTTCGTCGTCGGTCCCCTGGCAACCCGAGGCGAACGAACCGTTGCCGCTCATCGCATTCGACCGGCCGTGCCTGTTCTATAGCGCCGCCGTGGCGGCGCTGGATCGCGCCGGCATCAGATGGCGCATTGCGTTCACGAGTCCGAGTCTGTCGGGCCTGTGGGCGGCCGCGGCGGCCGGTCTTGGCGTGACGGTGCGCACGACCTACGGTCTGCCGCCGGGCGTGCGGGTGCTGGATGCCGGCGAGAGCGGCCTGCCGTCGCTGCCGTCGCTGCCGCTGGCTTTGCATCATGCGTCGGGCGCAGCGTCGCCGCTCGTCGCGCGGCTGGCCGCGCTGGTGATGGATTCGGTGCGGGTGCTGCATGTGTCGGGGGAGGGGCTTGTTTAGCGGGGGAGGCACGCATTACGCCTTGAGCGTGCGCTTTACTTCGTGAGGAAGGTGTCGGAAGCCACGGAGCGGGACTTCAGACATAACGGCGATCACGCCGGAAATGGCGTAAGCCGATGACTCTAATGTTTCGGACGTCGCCCGGTTTTTCTGAACCGATACTGACGTAGGGCGTGATAGCCAGATAAAAGTAGTGCACCGACAAGCAGGGTCGCTATCACCCAGTAAATCAGCAGTGCAAGCGTTGCTATATCCTCTGGATTTTCAAGGTGGCTCGCCCCGGTCGCGGAAAGAAGAAATTCAATCAACGAATCAAGGAAAACGGGCATATTGAATGGCAGCGATACAATGACATATGTCAATTGCCACCCTCCGATAGCCGCGGCAACGATCAGGCCGATGCGTGAAAGTACCTGTTTCAGAAGTGAATTTTTCACTTGACCTCTACGACACCATAGGCTTTTAAGGTCGTTCCAGGCACTGGCAAAGTTTGCCCGCGGGAGCGGATAAATTTCTGAAGCCGATCGAACTCGTAAGGAGAAACGACCGTAATGCAGCCGTGACTCAATCCCAGTGGGCCTTTGGGATGCAGTCTGAAATTGCCGCGCTTTATTCCGCTGATGCGGGTCGTGTCGCCGGAGACAGGATTCCAAAGCATGAACCAACTATGCTTGTCTGTCGAACCGTAGCCGTGTGCATCCCACCAGTCGTAAAGAAATCCCAGGCGCCCTCCCGATTGACGATCTACAAGATAGTAGATTCCTTTCGGAAGAGCGCCAATATTTTCTATGCTCGTCTCTGCGGGGTTGTCCCGACCCTCGTCCGCACCAGAAAATGCGGAAACCGGTGCGGTTCCCTCACAGGTGAGCATAGAAGTCCTTTTGTTGTTGAGAATAAACGTGCATCTCACAGGCATTGGGATTCCTCCAGAAAGATCATCGGGTTGTATTGTTCCTGATATGCAGTGTTGCCGTTACGGCACCGGAATTTCCGCCCATTTCGTTCTGTACGAAATATTCGTGCTTCATGGTCGAAAAGGAGAGGCGAACGCTCTCGTGGCAGACGTCGCCGCCGCCGACTGGCTCCACGTCGGAAATTACCACATCGTATAACGTGATTTTCAGGTACTCAAATGGCAGGCCACCGGCTTTCCGGGCGGTTAACTTTGCCTGATCGATATGCTTGCCCGTAAAACAGTATTTCACAAGATTCGGGCTGGCGCGGTCCAGCTGATGCGTGAATTCGAGACCGGAGACAGTGGCTTTGCTCGCGCCACCGCCCGAACCTGACATCACGGCCGGTTGTTGCGAAATCTTCCAGCGCCACCCGATTACATCTATTTCGTTCGGATGATCGGCGTCCTGTGATTCGCCGTCGATACCATTGATCTTGATAAAAATATCCTGCGCCATTCGATAACTCCAGGGCGATGAAGACGTGTACGATAGCCAGATAACCGCGTTATATGGGCATAAATTGGCACGATAGCCCCGTATGCCATAAGCAGTGCGTAAAAAATTCAGGATTGCATAAGTTATAGCGTGATTTTGTGGGATTTTTTTGCATTGTCCCGCCTATTTCCTGACCGCTGACGCGATGAATTTCAATGCCCGAGCGGACTGCCCTGCGCAGCGTAGAGCGAGGTATGCGTGTGCAATGTGCACAAGAAGCTACGGGACATCAGATGGGCCGTCAACACTGACCAGTCCGAAAATTGACTGGATGACCCGTTTATTCAACAGGAATTCCAAGCGAATTTCGCCCACGTAGCCGGCGGCGACGCGAGCCGGACGCCGAAAATATCGAGGTTATCGAGTCCGATCAAAAAGATGCCGATAGCTGAAGCGCTTGCCGGTCAAGTGTCCGCGGAGCCATCAGACCATCCGTCAACCTTCGCGTCCGCCCCCACGCCCCCACGCTGCGTGCTCGCGCGAATCACCACGTCGAAACCCACGTCGACGACGTGAGGCGTTCGCACTGCGTCCGATTCGGCGAGGCGCGGCATCAGTTCCTGCGCGATGCGCGTGCCGATTTCCGCCGCATGCGGTTGCACGGTCGTGAGCGGCGGCACGCATTCCGCGCTGAACGGCAGGTCGCCGAACCCCGCTACCTTCAATTGATCGGGCACCGCGATGCCGCGCCGCTGCGCCTCGAACAGCGCGCCGAGCGCGAGCACGTCATTCGAGCAGGCGAGCGTGTCGACGTCGGGCATGCGCTGCAGGATCTGCGCGAGCGCCTGCGCGCCCGTGTGCGGCGATGCGCTCGCCGGCATGTCTTCGACCTCGACGTCGATTCCGCCGTGGCCCATCGTGCGGCAAAAGCCGTCGCAGCGCTGTTGCGCGCGCACGTCGCTCGACATCCGCGCGCCGATGAACGCAACGCGGCGCGCACCGGCTTCGAGCAGATGCCGCGCGATCGCCGCCCCCGCTGCGTCGTGCGAGAACCCCACCTGCAGGTCGAACGGCTCGCCACCCAGTTCCCACATCTGCGCGACCGGCACCCGCGCGCCGCGCAGCAGCGTGCGCGTCGCATCGTCGTGGCGGCAGCCGGTGACGATCAGCGCGGTGGGCGACCACGACAGGAAGGCCCGCACGAGGTGGGTTTCGCGGCCGGGCGCGTAATCGGTGGCGCCGAGCAGCAACTGGTAGCCGTGCTGGTCGAACACTCGCTGCATTGCCGAGACCGTCGCGGAAAAAAACGCGTTGCTCAGCGACGGGACAACCACGCCGATCGCCCGGGTGCGCGCGGCAGCGAGGCTGCCCGCAAGCCGGTTCGGGACATAGCCGAGCAAGTCGATGGCCTGCTGGATGCTTGCCGCGAGCCGTGGCGACACCGCTTCGGGATTGCGCAGGAACAGCGACACGGAACTCGGCGACACGCGCGCGCGCGCGGCGACATCGTCCATCGTGACCCGGTTCGTGCTGCGCCGGGTGCGGGGGGGTTTGCTGATCAGGGACATGGGAGTCGGCGAACAGGGCTGACGGGCGGGCGCCTCATCGGGACGCCGCGCCCATATCAAAAACAGTATCTTAATCTTCGCAGCGCAACAAATCATCCGCTCAGGGCTATCCCTGGTAACGGTCCTGCAAATCGCAGCGCTATTATTTCCGGACATCTGGGGTTACACTTTTCATCCGTGCCCGTTCAGGCGGCCCGCGTCGGGCCGGGCGGCGGGCTACGGCGCACCGTGTGCGCACGAGCGCGTCTTCGCAATGCGCGGAAGCGGCCGGCGCCGGGTTGTCCGGCACCGGCGGTCGACCCGGCGGTCGACCCGGCGGTCGGCCGCGCTGCGCCGTCTTGCCGCGTGGCGTTCGCCCAGAAATCGCAGCGCTGCGAAAGCGGCGCGACGGCGCGCGCAGTACCCGCACCACCCTACAGGAACGACGAGGAGACGATGCTATTCACCCTGTTCAGTTTTGCGTTCTTCACCGCGCTGGTCGGCCTCGTGTCGTACCTGTTCACGCGGCGCGCGAAGGATCACGGCGCGCGCGGCTACTTCATGGCGAGCGGCGGGCTGACCGGCTGGTTCATCGCCGGTTCGATGATGCTCACGAACCTCTCGGTCGAGCAGATGGTCGGCCTGAACGGCGACGCGTACGCGCACAACCTGTCGGCCATGGCGTGGGAATGCACGGCGGCGGTGTCCACGGTCGCGCTGGCCATGTTCTTTCTGCCGCGCTACCTGCGTGGCGGCTTCTCGACGCTTCCGCAATTCCTCGAAGAGCGCTATGACGCGACCACGCGCCGCGTGGTCAGCGCGTTCTTCGTGATCGGCTACATGCTGGTCGTGAATCCGTCCGGTCTGTATCTCGGGGCGATCACGTTCAACCAGGTGTTCGACGTCCAGCATCATCTGGGCCTGTCGTACGCGAGCACGATCACGCTGCTGGTCTGGCTGTCCGGCGTGATCGGCGCGCTCTACGCGATCTTCGGCGGCCTGCGCGCGGTGGCGGTGTCGGACACCATCAACGGGATCGGCCTGCTGGCGGCGGGCCTGATGGTGCCGGTGCTCGCGCTCGTCGCGCTCGGTCACGGCAACCCGCTCGCGGGCGTGCACACGGTGATGACGAATGCGCCCGAAAAGCTCTCCGCGATCGGCGGCCCGCACGATTCGGTGCCGTTCGGCACGCTGTTCACCGGGATGATCTTCGCGAACCTCTTCTACTGGTGCACGAACCAGTCGATCGTGCAGCGCACGTTCGCCGCGAAGAGCCTCGCGGAAGGGCAAAAGGGCGTGCTGCTGTCGGGGCTGATGAAGCTGCTGGTGCCGCTCATCATGATGATGCCCGGTGTCGTGGCGTACCACCTGTACGCATCGCATCCGCTGAGCCGGCCCGATCTCGCGTATCCGCAACTCGTCGCGGACGTGCTGCCGTGGTGGGCAAAGGGCTTTTTCGTCGCGGTGCTGTTCGGCACCGTGATGAGCCACTTCAACGCGGTGATCAACAGCACCGCAACGCTCGTCGCATTCGACTTCTACCGGGCATGGAAGCCCGCCGCAAACGACGACACGCTGATCCGCGTCGGCAAGACCGCGAGCGTCGTGGTCGCGGTGGTGTCGCTGCTGGTCGCGCCGCTGCTGATGTACGCGCCCGACGGCATCTACATGGTGATGCGCCGTTTCACCGGCTTCTTCAACATCCCGATCATCGCGGTTGTCCTCGTCGGCTTCTTCAATGGCCGCATCGCCGCATTCCCGGCCAAGGTCGTGCTGCTGCTGCACGTGATCGTGTACACGTTCGGCATTCTCGTGTTCAAGCTCGACGAACGCTACGGCATCAATTTCATTCACGTGATGGGCATCCTGTTCGTCTGCGAGGTCGCGCTCATGGTCGTGCTGGGTCGCTGGCACGTGCGCGCGCGTCCTTACGAGCCGCAGCTACGCCAGACCGGCGACATGACGCCGTGGCGCTTCGCGAGCGCGATGAGCGTGTTCCTGATCGCCATGCTCGTGAGCCTGTATCTGACGTTTTCGCCGCTCGGCGTTGCGCGGCACGGCGGCGTGACGACGCAGTACGAGGTCTGGCTGGCGCTCACGTGGGGCATCGCGCTTGTGCTGATCGTCCTGTTGCGCCGCCGGGCGGCGAGCGCGGCGGGCGGTTGGCGCTGGGCGCCGGCAACGCGCGAACCCGGCAGCCAGTAGCACAAGAAAGAATCAAGTAACAATTAGTAAGGATTGCATATGAAGTGGCAGATCGAAGCGAACGGCAGGCTCACGCTCACGGTGGCGGGACGCACGCTGTTCGAGCATGCGCCGCACGCGCCGGCCGTCTTCGTCGGACAGGGGGTGGAAACGATTGCGATGGCGCGCGGCAATTTCGACATCGAGGATTACGTCGAAGAGCGCGTCGCGTTGCGCGCCGCGCGTCTCACGCAGATCGACGCGCATTGCGCGCGGGTCGAACTGGCACGCGAGGCGGGTGGGCCCGCCGAGATCACGATCGCCGCGACCGGTAACGCCGAGGGCGTGCGTCTCGCGCTGTCGGCGCAAGGCCAGCCTAACCGGCTCTGGTGGCGCGTGCCCGCCGAAGCAGACGAGCACGTGTGGGGCTGCGGCGAACAGATGTCGTATTTCGATCTGCGCGGCCGGCATTTTCCGCTGTGGACGTCCGAACCCGGGGTGGGCCGCGACAAGCGCACCTACATCACGTGGCAGGCGGACACGCTCGCGAATGCGGGCGGCGACTATTACCACACGAACTATCCGCAGCCGACTTACGTGTCGTCGCAGCGCTACTGCCTGCATGCGGAAACGACCGCGTATGCAGACTTCGACTTTCGTCATCCGCAGCGGCACGAATTGCAGTTCTGGGCGGTGCCGGAGTCGCTCGAATGGTTTGTCGCCGACGACTTTCCGTCGCTCGTCGAGCGGATTTCGCGCCGCTTCGGGCGCCAGCCGGCGTTGCCCGAGTGGGTGCACGACGGCGCGATGCTCGGCCTGAAGGACGGACGCGAACACGCGCAGCGCATTCTCGACCAGAGCCGCGCGGCGGGTGTGAAGGTCAACGCACTGTGGTGCGAGGACTGGGCGGGCATCCGGCAGACGTCGTTCGGCCGGCGTCTGTTCTGGGACTGGCGCTGGAACGATGCGCGCTATCCGGATCACGACGCGTGGGTTCGCGCGCTGCGTGAGCAGGACGTGCGGCTGCTCGGCTACGTGAACCCGTATCTGTGCAACGACGGCGTGCTGTATGCCGAAGCGCGGCGCGCCGGTTATCTTGCGACGCGCGAGGACGGCAGCGACTACCTGGTCGATTTCGGCGAATTCGAGTGCGGCGTCGTCGACTTTACGCTGCCCGAGGCAACGCGCTGGTTCGAGCAGCGCGTCATCGTGCAGGAGATGCTCGAACGGGGCCTCGACGGCTGGATGGCCGACTTCGGCGAGTATCTGCCGACCGACGTGAAACTCGCCAATGGCGTCGACGCGAAGCTGATGCACAACGCGTGGCCCACGCTCTGGGCCGGCGTGAACGCGCGCGCGGTCGCCGCCGCGGACCGCACCGGCGATGCCCTGTTCTTCATGCGCGCGGGCTACACCGGCGTGCAGGCGCATTGTCCGCTGCTGTGGGCCGGCGACCAGTCGGTCGACTTCTCGCGCCACGACGGCCTGCAGACGGTGATCTGCGGCGCGCTGTCGTCCGGCTTGCTCGGCAATGCCTACCATCACAGCGACATCGGCGGCTACACGAGCATGTTCGGCAACTGCCGCACGCCGGAACTGTTCCAGCGCTGGGCCGAAATGGCCGCGTTCACGCCGGTGATGCGCACGCACGAAGGCAATCGGCCCGGCGAAAACTTCCAGTTCTGGCAGGACGAGGCAGTGCTCGCGCACTTCGCACGCATGACGCGCGTGTTCGTCGCGCTGAAGCCGTACGTGCGTCAACTGGTCGACGAGGCGCTGACGCGCGGCCTGCCGCTGCAGCGGCCTCTCTTCCTGCACTACGAGCACGACCGCGCAACCTATGCGGTCCAGGACCAGTACCTGTACGGCCGCGATCTGCTCGTCGCGCCGGTTCACGCGGCCGGCGCGGAACGCTGGCGCGCGTATCTGCCGCAAGGCGACGCGTGGATCCATCTGTGGAGCGGCGCGCGCTTCGACGGCGGCCAGCACGTCGAAGTCGCCGCGCCGCTGGGTGCGCCGCCGGTGTTCGTGCGCAGCGGCGCCGCGCGCGAAGCGCAACTGTGCGCGCTGGCGCGGGATGCCGCATGAGCGCGACGCCGTTTGCCCACCATCTGCTGTTCGTGCTGAGCGTCGCGCTCGCCACGTTCACGCAGAGCCTGACGGGCTTCGCGTTCGGACTCGTGCTGCTCGGCCTCGTCGCGATGCTGCATCTGGCGCCGCTGCCCGTGGCGGCCAACGTCGTCACCGTCATGGTTCTCGCGAACGCGGCGCTGATCGTGCGCGGCGTCCCCGCGCTGCCGCGCCGGCTGATCGTGCCGGCTTACGGAAGCAGCCTCGTCGGCGTCGCTTGCGGCACCTGTCTGCTCGCATGGCTCTCCGATAACGCGATCGGCGCGGCGCGCTTCGCGCTCGGCGTTGCGATTCTTGCAAGCAGCCTGCTGCTCGTGCTGCATAGCCGGCCGCGCGCAGCCCTCGCCTCGCCCGCCTCGTTTGCGCTGTATGGCGGAGCGTCAGGCGTGATGGGCGGCATCTTCGCCAGCGCCGGACCGCCGATGGTGTTTCACCTGTACCGGCAACCGCTCGATCGCGTCGTCGTGCGCGACACGTTGACGTTGCTGTTCGCGGTGAACGCCGTGCTGCGCCTCGTCATCGTGCTCTACCAGGGGCGCTTCGACGCAGCGTCGGTCGCGCTGAGCGCCGAAGCGCTGCCGGTGGTGCTCGCCGTAACGTGGCTCGTGCGTCGTTATCCGCCGCGCTGGTCGTCCACCGTCGTGCGGCGCGTCGTCTTCGTGCTGCTGGCGGGCGCGGGGTTCAGCCTCGTCGGACCGGCGCTCGCGCAATGGCATAGCGTCGTGTCGTGCCATTCCTGCTCCTCTTCTTCGCCCTCCGTGGCCTGACTACCGTGCACACTCCCCTCAGACGACTCGACGAACTGCGCAGCCAGCGTTGGCTTGCGCCCGACAACATGCGCTCGTTCGCGCACCGGCAGCGGCTGCAGCAGATGGGCTTGCGCCGCGAGGAATTCCTGTCGCGGCCGGTGATCGGCATCATCAATACGTGGAGCGACCTGTCGCCCTGCCACGCGCACCTGCGCGAACGCGCGGAAGCGGTCAGGCGCGGCATCCTGCTCGCGGGCGGCATGCCGTTCGAACTGCCGGCGATGTCGCTCGGCGAAGTGATGGTGAAGCCGACCACGATGCTGTACCGGAACTTCCTCGCGATGGAAACCGAGGAACTGCTGCGCTCGCTGCCGATCGACGGCGCGGTGCTGATGGGCGGCTGCGACAAGACCACGCCCGGCTTGCTGATGGGCGCGCTGTCGGCCGATCTGCCGTGCCTGTTCGTGCCGGCGGGCCCGATGCTCAACGACCGCCATCGCGGCGCGGCAGTCGGCGCGGGCACGCATACGAAGAAGTTCTGGGACGAATACGCCGCCGGCAATCTCCCGCGCGACGAGTGGGTCGCGCTCGAAGCGCGCATGACGCGCGCGCCCGGCACCTGCAACACGATGGGCACGGCGAGCACGATGACCGCGATCGTCGAGGCAATGGGCTTCACGCTGCCGGGCGCCACCAGCATTCCGGCCATGGACGCCGCGCATCCGCGCATGTGTTCGGCGAGCGGCGAGCGCATCGTCGGGATGGTCTGGGAGGACCTGAAACCGAGCCGCTTCTTCACGCGCGCGTCGGTCGAGAACGGCGTGGTCGCGTACATGGCGCTCGGCGGCTCGACCAACGCGGCGATCCATACGATCGCGATCGCCGGACGCGGCAACGTGCCGCTGACGCTGGACGATATCGCGCGCATCGGCCGCGCGATCCCGGTTCTGGCCGACGTGTTTCCGTCCGGCCGCCGCCTGATGGAAGATTTCTATTACGCGGGCGGCGTGCCCGCGCTGCTCGGGCATCTGAAGACGCATCTTGCGCTCGGCTGCATGACCGTCACCGGCGCGACCCTCGGTGAGAATCTCGCCCGTGCCGAGGCCGCCGCGCGGCCCGGCGGCGAGGATGCGATCCGCACGCCGGACGATCCGGTCAGTCCGCGCGGCGCGCTCAGCGTGCTGCGCGGCAATCTCGCGCCCGACGGCGCAGTCATCAAGCCGAGCGCGGCGAGCCCGCATCTGATGAAGCATCGCGGCCGCGCGCTGGTGTTCGACTCCGTCGCCGACATGAACGCGCGGATCCACGCGCCCGAACTCGACGTCGACGCGGACACGGTGCTCGTGCTGCGCGGCGGCGGCCCGGTCGGCGCGCCGGGCATGCCGGAGTGGGGCAACCTGCCGATTCCGAAGAAGCTGCTCGAAGCGGGCGTGCGCGACATGGTGCGCATCTCGGACACCCGCATGAGCGGCACGCACTACGGTACCTGCGTGCTGCACGTCGCGCCCGAAGCGGCGGTGGGCGGACCCCTCGCGCTGATCCGTACCGGCGACATCGTCGAACTCGACGTCGAGGCTGGCCGGCTCGACGTGCTGCTGTCCGACGCCGAACTCGCGCGTCGTCGCGAGGACTGGCGCGCACCGCCGCCGCCGCGCCGGCGCGGCTATGTGCGCCTGTATGTCGAGCAGGTGTCGCAGGCCGACAAGGGCTGCGACTTCGCATTCCTGAGCGGCTTCGAGGAACCCGTCGAGCCGCAGATCTTCTGAGCGGCTCCACGCTGCTTCGGACCCGCTTCGGACCCGCACTGAACCCGTATTCAACCCAACCGGACTTCGCACGATGGCTCACCCGCACTCAACGGATTTCACCCGCAACGCGTTTCGCGACGCGCTCACCGAGCCGCGCAGCGGCACAGCCCGCCCGCAGCCGCTCGGCAGCTGGCTGATGTCAGGCTCGCCGGCAACGGCCGAGGCGCTCGGACACGCCGGCTTCGACTGGCTCGTGATCGACATGGAGCATGCGCCGCTGGAGTTCACCGACACGCTTCACCTGCTGCGCGCGGTCGAATGCGGCGGCGCGGCCGCGGTCGTGCGGCTCGCCTGCAACGACGCGACGCTGGCCAAGCGCGCGCTCGACATGGGCGCTGCCACGCTGATGTTCCCGCACGTGGAAGACGCCGACGAAGCGCGCGCGGCGGTGGCTTCCGTCAAGTTTCCGCCGCTCGGCACGCGCGGTTTTGCCGCGATGCATCGCGCGAGCCGTTATGGCACGTGGAGCGGGTTCGCGCGCGACGCGAACGATGGCACTGCCTGCATCGTGCAGCTGGAAACGCCCGAGGCGATCGCGCAACTCGAAGCGATCGCCGCCGTGCCGGGCGTCGATGCGCTGTTCGTCGGTCCGGGCGACCTGTCGATGGTGATGGGTAAATCCGGGCAAATGGCCGACCCCGAGGTGCTCACGGTGCTCGCCGATTGCGCGCGCCGCGCGCGGGCAGCCGGCAAGCCGATCGGCATTGTCGGACCGACGCCCGCGCTTGCGCGGCAGTTCGTCGAGATGGGCTACGACTACGTCGCGATCGCGTCCGATCTGGGGATGGCGATGCGCCAGGCGCACGCATTCGTCGCCGAGTTCGATCAGGTGCAGGCGCGCGCGCATGCGGGCGGTCCGTACTGAGCGCGGCGGTGTGCCGTGGTTTCGCTAGCGAATCAACAGGAGAGCAGCATGCAATCAACCCGTCCGCTTTACCCGGCGTTCGCGGGGCAGGCGGTATTCGTGTCGGGCGGTGCTTCGGGGATCGGTGAAGCGATCGTCGAGGCGTTCTGGGAGCAGGGCGCGCAAGTCGCGTTCTGCGATCTCGACGAGGCCGCCGGCCACGCGCTGTGCGAGCGGCTCGGCCACGCGCTCCCCGGCCAGACCGCCGTGCCGCGCCTGCGGCCGTGGTTCGCGCGATGCGACGTGCGCGACATCGGCGCCTATCGCGATGTGCTCGACGCGGCCGCGCAGGCACTCGGCCCGGTGCGCACGCTCGTGAACAACGCGGGGCGCGACACGCGCCACGCGCTCGACGAACTCGACCTCGACATGTGGAACGAGATGCTCGCGGTCAACCTCACGCATCACGTGTTCGCGACGCAGCGGGTCGCGCCCGGCATGCGCGCGGCGGGCGGCGGCGCGATCGTCAATCTCGGCTCGATCTCCTGGCTGCGCGGCCGCCCGAACCTGATCGGCTACACGGCGGCCAAGGCCGCGATCTCCGGCATCACGCGCACGCTCGCACGCGAGCTCGGCGCGGACGGCATCCGCGTGAACGCGGTGCTGCCGGGCGCGGTGGTGACGCCGCGGCAGACCGCGCTGTGGCGCGATCCGGCCGCGGACCAGCAGTTCCTCGACCTGCAGTGCCTGAAGTTTCGCGTCGAGCCCGCGCACGTCGCCGACGCGACGCTGTTTCTCGCCAGTCCGCAGGCGGCCGCGATGACCGGCCAGAACCTGATCGTCGATGCCGGGCTTGCGCAGGTGTCGGTGGTGGGATAGCCGTCGCGCGATGTGCGCGGCCGTCGGGCCGCACAGAAAATATGTTGTAACCACAACAATATCAAGGAGACATTCGCATGCATGACCAGAAACCAAAGCGGGCCCGCGAAAACGCCGCCGTGCGCGTCGCGCTGCACAAAGGGCTGACCTGTGCCGCGCTGGCGGCTGGCTGCGCGTCCGCGCACGCGCAGTCGACGCTCACGCTGTACGGCATCGTCGATTCGGCGCTGCAGTATGGCAAGTTCGACAGCACGGTCAGCCCGACCGCGATGGCCGCGAGCGGCAACCTGCAGGCGTCGCGTTTCGGCTTTCGCGGCAGCGAGGATCTGGGCGGCGGGTATCGCGCGAATTTCCAGCTCGAAACGGGCTTCAATACCTATACCGGCGTGGGCGGCGGCGCGACGATGTTCAACCGCGGCGCGTCGGTCGGCTTATCGAGCACCCGGTACGGCAGCGTGGATGCCGGCTACCTGTATCTGCCGATCTACTGGGTGTTTCTGGCCTCCGACGTGTCGACGTACGGCCTCTCGAACCCGTCCGCGATCATGTCGCTCGAACACACGGCGGAGCTCGGCTACTCGGGCACCGGCGGCTTCTACCCGAACGCGGTGCGCTACCGGACGCCGGTCTACAACGGCTTGTCGAGCGAAATCGGCTATTCGACCGGCGCGCAAAACGTGACCGGGCAGACCGCCCAGGGCCGCAACGTCGGGGTGAACCTGATGTACACGCATCGCGGGCTGTTCGTCGGCTACGGCTTCAATCGCTATAGCTATTACGGCAATACGGCCACGTCGACCGTGTCCTCGCAACTGACGCACGTGCTGGCGGCGACGTACCAGATCGGCAGCAGCCAGATCGGCGCGAACTACGTGTACTCGAAGCGCACCGATGCCACCGCCTGGTTCGCGTCCGCAGTGATGCTGAACGCGAAAATTCCGCTTGGACCGGGCGACGTCGAACTCGGCGCCGCCCGGCGCATCGAGAACGGCGATGCACGTGCGCTGGCCTATCACGCTGGCTATGTGTACTTCCTGTCGAAGCGCACGCAGCTTTACGGGTATGCGTCGATGATTTCGAACAACAGCCACTCGACGCAGGGCTTCGCGCTGCTGAATTCCGCTTATGCGACCGTGACGCCGGGCTTCGATCCATGGTCGGCCACCGTGGGGGTGCGCACGTCGTTCTGAGTGTTCGTGGGGACGCGCCGCGACCGGCGGCGCGGCGGGCTCAGTTCGACAACCGCAGGTTCTTCGCGAGGATCGTGCCGCTCGGCGGGCTGACCAGCCACACCGCGCGCACGTCGGCGAACAGCGTCGACGTGCGCGTCGTGATGTCGGTCGGGTTCTCGTCGGTGGGATCGGTGTGGTCCTGCCGGTCGACGAGGTAGGGCGGCGCGAGCCGGCACAGCAGCGCGATCGCGAAGTGGCCGTCGGTTTGCGCGAACACGCCGGGCGACACCGTCAGGTCGCCGCGGACTTCGGTCTTGTGGCTGTCGCCGCGTCGGAGGGCGACGATGTCGACGTGCTGGATATAGCCTTTCGCTTTCGCTTCGGCCGCGACCACGAGATCCCGGCCGCTCGGCCCGACGACGGTTTTGTCCAGCAGCACGGCGTTCGGCGTGTCGTCGCTCGACAGGTCCGCATCGACGCTCAGCCGGTGCGACGATGCCTGGTATCGCACGCCGTACGGCACCGGCACGACGAACAGCAGTTCGCGGTCGAGGCCGGTGGTGTGCAGTTCACGCTGCACCGCGCTGTTGCGATCCGGGATCAGCGTGCGCAGGCGCTCGCCGAGCGTCTGCGTGGTGCGGGGCAGATCGAGCGCGGCGAGCGCGTCGCGGACGGCGACGGGGTTGTCGCCCACCACTGGCCGTGCGGCCAGCACCTGGGCAAGCGTGGGCCAGCGCGCGGCACGCGCGCCGGAGGCGGCTGTGGCTGAAGCGGCTTCAGGCGAGGCGGCCGCGGCTGAAGCGGTCTGGACAGCGGCTGCTACACCGGGGAGCAGGGAAGCGCTCAGGCAGACCGCTACGCAGAGCTTTATGCAGAGTCTCATGCAAAGTCTCATGCAGACGCGGACACGGAAACGCACCGCGGGCACGCGCGGCAGGCGCACAGCAAAGACGGTCACGACAGGCTTCTCCGGGAACGAGGGGACAATGACGATCTATCGTAACCGCAATCGGCGGGAGCCGGCTGCGAACGGTCATGTGTTTCAGGGGACGCAGGCAATCCGCGCGTAGAGGGGGCGCCAGGCCCCCTGACGATGGGGCTGCCTGCTTCATTGGCCATGCGCCGGCTCGCATTCCGACCCGGTGCCTTTTGCGCCAGCTACCCGGAGGGCGATGTTCATCGGCGTTTCGATATCACGCTATCCCATGTGTGGCACGGTGGCGTGGACGTTGCTTCACGACGGGCAAGGTTCATGGCCCGGCGTGACCGTGCAGAAGCCGATGTTCGAGTGCCTTACGACGATCGTTGACGCCGCAAAGCGGTTACTGCATCATGCTTCGGATGAACTTCTTCACGCTCACGACCAGCACCATCACGACCGCTTATGGCGGGCTGTGAGGTCGGTACGTGAGTTTCAAACGCCGTATTGCCCCAAGGCCTCGCCAGTGATGGACGGGGCCTTGAAGTTTCTCCGTGCGTCACCTGGCACATTTAAGGAGAAACGCCATGCAGAGTCCTCAGCCTCGACGCCGCGCCCTCTTGATCGTTGACATGCAAGTCGGGTTGTTTCACGGCCCAGAGACGCCTCACGACGGGGCGCAGGTTCTTGCGAACATCAACACGTTGATCGGAAAGGCTCGCCGGGCCGGTGCCTCAATCTTCGTTGCGCGACACACCGGCCCGAAAGGTTCACTCATTGAGCCCGACAGCCCACTTACGCAACTGCTGCCAGACCTGGCCATTGATGCGAAGGCGGACACCGTGTTCGAGAAAAGCCGGCCTGACAGTTTTCTGGGCACTGGACTGGCGGACTTGCTGCGGGCAGCCTCCGCCGAGGAACTGGTTGTCGTTGGAATGAAAACGGAATACTGCATCGACACAACTTGCCGTGCAGCGGCAGAGTCAGGTTTTCAGCCCGTATTGGTGGCCGACGCGCATACCTCGACGGATACGCCGGTGTTGTCTGCGCAGGACATCATCGACCACCACAATCTGACATTGAGCGGCCCATTCGTGAAGCTTGTGAGTACGGCCGAATGCGAGTTTTAGGGATCCGCGAGCGTGAGCCGGCTCACCGGATTTGCGGGTGCGCGTGATTTCATATAAGCGTTCGGGATTGCCCCCGGCCTTTGGACACGCGCAGCGATGAATGGTAGCTCAGGAGCGGCCTGCGACTTCCACCCTGGTGCCGCAAAGGGATGATATTCACGTTTATGGTTTGGATATTTGTATACCCTATGCATATGTCTCAAGGTGCATATTTGTTGAAATAAATTAACGTTAAATCTGTATTTATCCGCGAAAGGGCGTCACAAAAAACTTCAATATACGATTTTCTTGATATGGGTTGTCTATTTCTGACGATCGTCAGGGAAAGTCTTAAGGCAGGAGGGGCTTCAATGCCGATGTGGATTGCCTTTGCGATCTCGCTCCGGTCCTGGAATTGTCAAATTTCCACGAGAATTTCGCGGCTATCTCATTAAAGGCGTCCGTTGAAGTGGTGCTTGCGTATTTATCTCATTAAAGTGGAATCGATTTTGCCGGTTGATGGAGAATTTTCTTTGACGGTCCGATAATAATCCGGTCTAATACGCCACGGTAAACCAAGCCGCAAGAATGGAAGCCTCACAATGGGGCGTCGTCAGCGCGGTTGCAGTTGCCTGATGATCGCAGGGGCATGATGCTGGCTTCCCTATCGCTACGGGCGAATTCGGTGGAGATCGTCAGCGTGATTTAGTAAGGAGTGTTACGGAAATCTTCCCGGGAAAAATTCCAGAAGGTCGGGTCTCCATTGCGCTTGACCTTCATCCGGGAGGGGCACAGTAGAAGGGCTTCCAGGTCGAGGGCATGGACATCGGGCTGTCGGTGGTGTCGCAGATGCCGGAGGCCAAACGTTAAACCGGACTGATCCGGTCAGTCTCGTATGCCGGTCGCCGGAGCCGTGATGGCTCCGGCGGTGCTGTTCAGATCTCCCACCCGTTCAACGGAGTTCTTGCGTGTCGTCAATCCTGCCTACCCAGGCCTATGAGTTGAAGCTCGCGCCGCATCCGGCGCTGTTCTCGGTGCTGAAGTTCAGCGGCCGGGATGCCGTGAGCGAGCTGTATCACTACGACATCGAGTTCACCAGTCCGACGGCCGGTATGCCGATGGATCAGGTGGTCGGCCGACCGGCGAGATTCACCGTTGCTCCGGTTGACCCGAACATGGATTCTCTGCGCAAGATGTTCGGGGAGAACGCCGGGCAGTTCAGCAAGATGCCGCCCGCGCGCACCATCCACGGCATCATCACGGAGTTCGATGAATTTGCAACAACGGCCGACCAGACGCACTACCGGGTCCGGCTCGAGCCGGTGCTCGCGGACCTGAACCGGGGCGTCACGAGCCGGTTGTTCCAGAAGCAGTCGGTCGAGGAAATCGTGACCGACACGCTGCGCCATTATGGCTACCGCGCCGGCGTCGATTTCATGTTCCAGCTGCGCGGCAAGTACAAGCGGCACGAATACGTTACGCAATACCACGAGACAACGTTTGCCTTCATCCAGCGCATCTGTGCGCAGGAGGGCATCTGGTTCCGCTGGGAGCAGAAGAAGGATCACGCCGTGATCGTGTTCGGCGACGATCTCGATGCCTATGCGCGCAAGCAGCGCACGGTCGCGTACCGGCGTGACTCGGGGCTCGAGAGTTCCGGCGCGGATGCGATCAAGACGCTTGAGAAGCGTACCCGGCGCGTGCCTGAAGCGGTGCGCCTGCACGACTACAACCACCGGCAGGCGGGCGTATCGCTCCTCGTCGAGGAAAACGCTGCGCGTGCCGACAAGTCGACGAACGGGATCGATTACCGCTGGGGGGAGCATTACGAGACGCCGGAGGAGGGTAGGCAGATCGCCCGTCTGCGTCACGAGGCGTATCTGGCGAACCAGATCACCTTCAAAGGCACCGGCAATCCGTTCTGGCTCGAAGCGGGTGAAGTCATGCGCGTCGAGCCGGTCCAGGCCGACGCGAAACACGGGCTCTTCATCACGGCAGTGGAGTCGAGCGGTGGCCGTAGCCAATCGTATTGGGTGACCTTCGAAGGCATCCCGTCCGATCGTGTGTATCGGACGCCGATCGCTTCGGTCACACGACCGGCCATTGACGGCATCCTGCCGGCGCGCATTACGTCGCCGGGGAACTACAGATACGCGTACCTGACGGAGCAGGGCTGGTACGTGATCAAGCTGCCGTTCGATCTCGACGAGTGGAGTCCGGGCGGAACGAGCCGGCCGGTGCGGCTTGCCAAGCCCTACAGCGGCAGCAACTATGGTCATCACTTTCCGCTGATCGACGGCGCGGAAGTGGCCATCATCTTTACCGATGGCGATCCGGACCGGCCCGTGATCATCGGGGCCATGCATGACAGCCTGCATCCTGACCTGGTCAATAACCTCGATCACACCCGCAACATCGTTCGCACGGCGGCGCAGAACGAGCTGCGGATGGAGGACAAGGAAGGCGTCGAACACATCCATCTGACGACGCCCTTCCAGACCAGCGAGCTCAATCTTGGGCACATGGTCGACGGTGATCGCAAGGAGCGTGGGCGTGGAGCCGAGTTGCGATCGGATGATCATGTGACTGTTCGCGGAGCGAAAGGGGTACTAATTTCCGCCGAGGCCCAGCCTGCCGCGAACGGGCAGCAGCTAAACATGGAAGTCGCCCAAGGCTTGCTTGAGCAGGCCCTGCAGCAGATGGAAGCGCTCTCCGAAGCTGCGAAGTCTGCACAAGCGGTTGCTTCGGATTATCAACGTCAGCGTGAACTCTTTGACGGAACACTGAAAGCTCTTAAAAGAGCGGGCATTCTGCTCAGCGCGCCAGAGGGAATGGCGTTTGCATCGGGCGACAGCCTGCAGCTCAGCGCCGAAAAGAATCTGATCGCAACGGCTGGGGGTAATGCAGATATCGGCGTCCTGAAACGCTTCTCGGTCGCTGCAGGCGAAATGGTTTCACTGTTTGCACAAAAGCTCGGGATAAAGCTCATAGCGGCCAAGGGAAAAGTCGAGATTCAGGCACAGAGCGACGACATGAACTTGCTCTCCGACAAGAACTTGCGAATCACTAGTGCCAATGGCCGCGTCACGATCGAGGCAAAAGAGGAACTTCTCCTCAAATGCGGCGGATCGTATGTGCGTATTTCTTCGACCGGTATCGAGGACGGCACACGCGCCAACCGTACGATCAAGTCAGCAGCCTTTAGCAGACAAGGGCCAAGCTCACTCGCAGAGACGGTCAACAATTGGAAGCATGCACCGTTTGACGAGGAGTTTACATTGAAGTGGCCCTTCAGTGATGAACCTGTGCATAGCCAGAAGTTCTCGATCATCCGGGATGACGGCAGTGTTATTCAGGGCAGCACCGACGCAGCCGGCAAAACGAGCCTCCAGCGAGCGCTGTTTGCCGAAAGCGTACGCCTTCGGATTGACAGCGAATTGGCATGATCCCCATTGGACACGTAACGCCGCAGGCTAATTGGTTTTGACAAGGAAACCCCGGGATATGGCTACAAATGAACGAATTATCCCCGTCAGGATTGCGGATGACGGGTCCGCGCACTACACCTCTGTCATGTCCGCGCCGGACAATAGCACGGCCGTGTGTTACATGGTGCCCAATCGCGTCATTCCCGTGATCTTTGTGCCGGGGGTCATGGGAAGCAACCTTATTTCGATCGATGGAAAATATAAGGGGAAGAAGGTCTGGCTGGTAAATAGCGAAGCGGGTGTCGCTTGGGACTGGATAGGTAGTGGTGCGGAGACACGAAAGCAGAAACTCGATCCAAAGACCACGGATGTCTACGAAGGCGGAGACATTCCATCGGGGACCGCACAGAGTGAGGCCGAGTTGCGCCGACGAGGCTGGGGTACGGTGGCGAAAATGAGCTACGGCACGTTTCTGTCATTTCTGGAGAACGCGCTGAACGATGCCCATGAATGCAAGTCCGGCTTGCGAGCCCAGCTTATGGGCGAACGGGTGGCGGATGCCCCGGGCGTCAGCGTACTAACGCGCGACGAGGTGGCACTATCATATAAATATTACATGCCGGTCCACGCGGTCGGCTACAACTGGCTTCAATCCAACGCGGATTCGGCGAAGCATCTCGCAGACAAGATCAAGGAATTTACCGACTACTACAAGAGGCTGAACAAGATCTGCGAAAAGGTCATCATCGTTACTCACTCGATGGGTGGACTGGTCGCGCGGTGCTACTCTGAAGTCGATGGACATCGCGACAACGTATTGGGAATTGTCCACGGTGTCATGCCAGCAACGGGAGCGGCAACGGCGTACAAGCGGGTGACGACCGGCAGTGAAGGGCCGGCTGGCCCGGTCCTCGGACCAGACAGCGCCACGATGACCCCCGTGTTTGCCCAGTCCCCCGGCCCCCTGCAACTGCTCCCCAGCGCGGAGTACGGGATGGGTTGGCTCAAGATCAGGAACGGCAAGGAGCAGATTTCGCTACCGACGACCGACCCGTATAAGGACGTCTACGTGCAACGCGGGCAATGGTGGAGTCTGGTGAACGACCGGTTGATCAATCCGCTCGATCCGGAAAAGAAGACCATCGATGCAGATTGGGCCGCATACGTGTCGATAATTAAGAAGGACGTTAAGCAGTTCCACGAGGCCATGGGCGGAAAATTCCATCACGCTACCTATGCGTTTTACGGTAACGATGAGAAACACAGCACATGGGGTGACGTGGTATGGGAGAGCAAGATCAATCCGGTTCTGAAGTGGGCCGATGCGTATGCGAAAGTCGACAGCCTCCAAAATGGCCAGGTAATACAGAACTACGGAACAGGAAGCCAGTCGCTGCTCCAGCGCAGTAACGGCGATCCCATTTATATGCAATACAACTTGATGCCTCCCGCGGAGAATGGAGACGGAACGGTTCCTGTCCGATCCGGCCGTGCCCCTGCCGGACAAGCGGGCGTGCAAGCCTGTGTGGCCTACCGAGGGGTGGATCATGAGGGAGCATACAAAGGGCGACCTCAGCAGCTATTTGCTCTGTGGGCCGTCACGCGAATCGTCGCCAATGTCAAGGGTACGTCACTGGAATACAAATAATGAAATTCCGTACGTGCAAGTGGCTTGTTGTACTTCTGTTACTCATCGCTGCCGCGTGTGGGCGTCAGCCGGAGCAACTGACCGAACTGGAGAAACATAACTTGAGCAAGCTGACTGAGAACATGAAGACGCACTGCGTTGGTCGATATCTGATCGACATGCCGTCCGATGTACTGGTTTCCGGTGACGCGAGAGTTCAGGGCGTAATGATCGAGTCGGACGCGATGTCGCACGAAGCGTTTCTGCAGGCCATTGCGAATCGCAAGGCGGAACTGAGAGCAACGAAGAGTATCGACGCGTATCCGTATCTCTATGCCGATGATCAGGTGGACGGTCCGGATACGCACTACTTTATCTATCGTGGAAATTTGCATGCCGACCCTGGAAACCGTGTATTCGAGGCGTACAAATGGGACCACGGATATCGTTTCAAGCTTGGAATAGAGGGTAGCGACTTTCTCCATCCGGATCAGACGAAGGATCCCATCGTCCAACAGATCCCTGTGAAGAACGACGTTCCCGAAAAAACAGCTCTCATATTCGATCTCGTTAAGAGACTACGCTGGCGTGCCGGGGATGAGATTCCTGCGGGGCCTGGCCTGTGTTTTCCGACTGCATTTATTCCAGGAAAGGCTGGCGAGAAAGAGGTTGCCGGGGTGCAGTTTGTCCTGGCGAGCAACCGGGACGTGAGTATCGGAATCGAGAGCAATTCCGGAATTCGCGAACCCAACACGCTCCTGCAACGCGGTGAGGAGATCAACCGGGATCTAAAGGCGGTGGGAGGGAGAACCATACGGAAAGGCACAGTTTCATTGCAGGGTATAAATGCCGAGGAATGGCTTTTCGCCGGCAAGACAGATTCAGGAGTTCAAGGGACTAAGTGCCTGCTTGAGGCGAACTCGGTGACGAGCGGGGCGCAATCACCTCTGCTCACGCTTGATTTGGACGCAGGTTCGACGAACGCGTTTATGCAGGATCGCATCAAAGCCGCGTCCATGAGCGAAGGCGAAGCAGTTGCACTGTGGGACGTCATCTCGCGCACCTTGCGTCCGCGCCCCAATGCGTTCTGAAGGAGGGGTGATGACCGTTGACTTCACCAGGTTGCCACCGGAAGAGCCTGTACCCGATAGCCCGCCGTCGCGACTCGTTTGGACGATTGTTTTTTTTATCGCGATTGCCGGTGTTTTCTCGATCCTGCTGCTCTGGCCAAAAGAGGAGTCGACGCAGACACTCTGGTTCTGGATATGCGTGACATGCAAGTAATGAAATTCCGTACTCGCAGGTGGCTTGTTGTACTTCCGTTAATCATCGCTGCCGCGTGTGGGCGTCAGCCGGCGCAACTGACCGAACTGGAGAAACATAACGTGAGCAAGCTGACTGAGAACATGAAGACGCACTGCGTTGGTCGATATCTGATCGACATGCCGTCCGATGTACTGGTTTCCGGTGACGCGAGAGTTCAGGGCGTAATGATCGAGTCGGACGCGATGTCGCATGAAGCGTATCTGCAGGCGATTGCGAACCGCAAGGCGGAACTGAGAGCAACGAAGAGTATCGACGCGTATCCGTATCTCTATGCCGATGATCAGGTGGACGGTCCGGATACGCACTACTTTATCTATCGTGGAAACGTGAGCGATGGTCCAGCGAATCGAGTGTTCGAGGCATACAAATGGGATCACGGCTACCGCTTCAAGTTCGGAATTGAGGGCCACGATTACTTCCACCCTGATCAGACATACAAGTCTTATATTCAGGATATGAGTGTTAAGAACGACGTTCCCGAAAAAACAGCTCTCATATTCGATCTCGTTAAGAGACTACGCTGGCGTGCCGAGGATGAGATTCCTGCGGGGCCTGGCCTGTGTTTTCCGACAGCATTTATCCCAGGAAAGGCTGGCGAGAAAGAGGTTGCCGGGGTGCAGTTTGTCCTGGCGAGCAACCGGGACGTGAGTATCGGAATCGAGAGCAATTCCGGAATTCGCGAACCCAACACGCTCCTGCAACGCGGTGACCAGATCAATCACGACCTGAGGGCGATTGGAGGGCGAACGATACGGAAAGGCACAGTTTCATTGCAGGGTATAAATGCCGAGGAATGGCTCTTTGCCGGCAAGACAGATCTGGGTGTGCTTGGGAACAGGTTTACCCTTGAGGCGAACTCGATGACGAGCGGGGCGCAATCTCCGTTGCTGATACTCGATTTGGATACAGGTTCGCCTAATGCGTTTATGCAGGATCGCATCAAAGCCGCGTCCATGAGCGAAGGCGAAGCAGTTGCGCTGTGGAACGTCATCTCGCGCACCCTGCGTCCGCGCCCCAATGCGTTCTGAAGGAGGGGTGATGGCCGTTGACTTCACCAGGTTGCCACCGGAAGAGCCTGTACCCGATAGCCCGCCGTCGCGACTCGTTTGGACGATTGTCTTTTTCCTGATCGCGATTGCCGGTGTTTTCTCGATCCTGCTGCTCTGGCCAAAAGAGGAGTCGACGCAGACACCCTGGTTCTGGACATGCGTGACGGTTTATCCGTTCGGCGTCGCCGCGTTCGTCGTTCTGCGCCGCTATAGCGCGTACGAAGGCCGCCGACTCGATGCGATCGCGTGGAACGTCGCTCGCGAGGACTACGTGAATGGTGTATTTGACGAAGCAAGTCGACCGCTCGCCGTTCTTGCGGCGACATACAGGTTCTCGAGCGACGCAAATGAGGACGAATTTGGGAGGCTGATGGATGGATCCGTCAAGCTCGAACCCCAAACTCCTCCGAAGCCGGACGCTCCTCCGATCCATGCACGCTGGTTTGAGAAACCCGACGCCGATGAAAACGGGATCAGGTTCAAGCGTGATGACGAGCGCCAACGTTCTGTGCTGGAGTGGGCGTTCAGCGCAGTGAGCGAGACGGTTGCTGATGCTGTACGTTCGCTGTCGACTGACTTGAGACTGAAGGTGCTTCTGGTGTTGCCCGGTATCGCGAATACGGACGAGGCACTCGCTATCTGGAACAGGCGGTGGGCGAAGTCGGATTTTCGACCAGCGCAGGCTAGAGTCCTGGTTGAGTTTCCCGACCTCATGTATGTCGACGAGTGGCTTGATCGGGTCAACCGGCGGCTCGACGGAGAAGCGCGGCTTATCGTTTGCGTGAGGCTGAATGGCATTCATCAAGTACTCCCGCCCGACGGGAGTGCGGAAGCGGTTGTTGCCATGCTCCTCGTGCCGGAAGCGGTATGTCGAAGCTTCAAGCTGGCTCCGTTGGCCATGCTGCACCGTCCGAACGGAACAGAGGATTGCACCATTGACGACGCCCTCGCGCGGGCTATGCAATGGGGTCGTGTTGAAGCGACTGAGATCAAACTTATCTGGCAAGGCGGACTTGACGTCTCTGAGGTCAATGCGGCAACAAAAGCTGTGGTCAAGGCCGGTATCGGCGCGAAGGTTGCAAATACCGATTACATGGTCGGTCATACAGGGTTCGCCGCGCCCTGGTTTGCCGCGGCATGTGCGGCTAGTGCGGTTGTTCAGGACGGAGCCCCCCAGCTTGTTGTGACAACGTCGGGCAGCGCCAGTCCGTGCTTTGTCGTTGTGCGCGATACCAACTCACGATGACGTATACATGAGTGCGCCGGCATGTGGCTCCAATAGCGGTCGCACCAGACATACGTTCCATATCAATACGAGGGCTCATCATGGCCAGGCGATACGATATTCTGAAAGGCGACCGAACCACGTCAGACGGTACGGTGATGGGGGGCGATTCGAACGACAGGATCGGCAATCGCGAGCAGGCTTACGAACTGGATGAAGTCTGGTGTCCCGCATGTCAGTCGATCGGCCGCATTGTATGTGACGGTCCGCGCCTGTCGATGAAGGGAGCCGATGGCAGGGAAGGGGCGTTCAGCGACGATCTATGCGTGTGCAAGTGCGATGTTCCACCTCGCCTGCTTCCATCCCAGTATTCGTCTTATGTGGAAATCTGAGCGAAATCCGAATGGCGTAAGTTTCGGATTGCCGCCAGGACGGGCGGCATCGGTTCGCAACAGACGCGGGGGGAAACCGCTCGCCGGATTCAAGCGCGCCACCCGCCGTGCAGATTCAGCGAGACCGGTTTCTTGTCCATTCCAGGAATGGTTGGCGCAGCCGGACAGCGGGCTGCCACGTGAGAACCCGGAACCAGCCATCCCGGGTGTTCATTTTCGTGCGGCCACAACGGGTCGTCGGAGCAACCACACGGGCAGTTGGCGCCCATCCCCCGCCACCGCGCCTGCCTACTTGACCGCGCCGAGCGCGAGCCCCTTCACCAGATAGCGCTGCAGCCACGCGAACACGACCGATACCGGCAGCGTCGCGCACAGCGTGGCCGCCATCACGAGTTGCCATTCGACCACGTATTTGCCGGCCACCATGTCGGTCACCTGCACGGTCAGCGTCTTGTTCTCGGGCGAACGGATCAGCGTGTAGACGACCGCGAACTCGTTCCACGCGGCAATGAACGTGAAGATCGCGGTCACGACGATGGCCGGCACCGCCAGCGGCAGGAACACCTTGAAGACCGCCTTCGTGCGGCTGCAGCCTTCGAGCCACGCGGATTCTTCGAGGTCGCGCGGCACGGTCTGAAAGTACGACGACAGCATCCAGACCGCAAACGCAATGTTGAACGCCGCGTACGACACGACCACCGCGAGCTTCGAGTCGACCATGTTGCCGTCGCCGTACGGAATCATCGCGGCGAGCCGGAACAGGCCGACCACCAGCAGGATCGGCGAGAGCATCTGCGTGACCAGCAGGAATTGCCGGTACACCCCGCGTCCGCGAAACGGGAAGCGCGCGAGCGCATACGCGGCCGGCAGGCTGACGGCGAGCGCGAGCGCCATCGACGCAACGCTGATTTCGATGCTGTTTTTCAGCGCGACGCCGAAGTTCGCCGCCTGCCACATGTCGACGAAATTCTCCCAGCGCCAGTGCACCGGCAGCCAGCGCGCCGGATAGACGAAGATTTCGTTGTCGGGCTTGAGCGCGGTGAACAGCATCACCGCGAACGGAAACAGCACCAGCACCACGAGCGGCGACAGCGCGAGCCAGCACCACAGCGAGCGTTTGATCTTCGGGCTCATGCGCTTTCCCCTTCCTTCGCCGGCTGCATCCGCAGGTAGATCAGCGTGAAAACGAACAGCATCACCAGCATGATCAGCGACACCGCGGCGGCCTGGCCGGGGCGGCCCAGCCGGAAGCCGAGTTCGTACAGATAGGTGACGAGAATGTGCGTGCTTTCGTCCGGACCGCCCTGCGTCATCACCCAGATGATCGGAAACGAGTTGAACACGTAGATCACGTTCAGCAGGATCGCCATGTTGACGAACGGCTTGAGCAGCGGCAGCGTCAGCTGCCGGAACTGCTGCCACGCGCTCGCACCGTCGATGCGTGCGGCCTCGTAGATGTCGCCCGGCACCGACGACAGGCCGCCCAGCAGGATCGTCACGGTGAACGGGATCGACACGAGAATGCCCACGCCGATCTCGACCGGAAACGCGAGCCCGGGCGTCGCGAGCCAGTGGATCGGCGCATCGATCAGGCCGAGCCGGTGCAGCGTGACGTTGACCATCCCGTAGTCGTCGTTGAAGGCCCAGCGCCACACGACCGCGGTCATCGTCAGCGACACGGACCACGGCAGCATCACGATCGTGCGCGCGATGCCGCGGCCGTAGAAATCCTGATTCAGCACCAGTGCGACCGGCACCGAAATCAGCACGGTGCCGCCGACCACGAAGAAGGTCCAGTAGACGGTACGCCTGAGCGCGCCGAGAAAATCGGGGTCTTCGAACACCGTGTAGAAGTTCTGCAGACCGTTGAAATCGCGGATCGCGCCGAAGCGCGACACATCGTGCACCGACTGGTACACGATGTTGAAGATCGGATAGCTGATGATGAACAGCGCGAGAATCAGACTCGGCGCAATCAGCAGCCAGGGCGCCGACAGGCGCGGGGAAGCGGAACGGCTCATGCGTGCTCGATCGTAAGTCGCGCCGCGCGCGGGCGCGGCGCAATGGGCCGGGTGCCGCATCGCGCGCGCCGCCGGCTGCCGGCGGCGCGCGGCGCGGTTACTTGCCGAGGTACTTGTCGGCGGTCGCGGCGGCCTGGTTCAGCGCGGCGGCGGGCTGCGCCTTGCCGAGGTAGATCGCCTGCATCGCGTCGCTGACGGCCTTCGCGGTGTCTTCCCAGCCGGTCACGGTCGGCGCGAAGCGCGCGGTCGGCAGCAGCGCGATGAACGCCTGCGTGTCCGCATCCTTGAACGCCGGATCCGCGGCCTCGGCCTTCGTCGTCGGCAGGAAGCCTTCCGTGCTCGTGAATTCGACGCGCGGGCCCTTCGTGAACAGGAAGTCGAGGAACTTCCACGCGGTCTTCTTCACCTTCGAGTTCGAGAACATCACGATCGAGTCGGTCACCGCGTAGGTGGCGTGCGTCGTGCCCATCGGGATCGGATCGATGCCGTACTTCAGGTTCGGCGCTTCCTTCTTGATCTGCTTCGCGAGGAACGGCGCGGAGATCACCATCGCAACGCGGCCCTGCTTGAAGAGGTTCTGCACGTCTTCGCGGCTGTAGCCGGTCACGCCCGGCTCGGTGAGCCCTTCGTCGATCATCTTCTTGTACATCGTCGCGGCCTTCACGCCGGCGGGCGAATTGAACGCGGCCTTGCCGTCCTTGCCGATCACCTCGCCGCCATAGGTCCACAGCGCGTAGTAGAAGTAGACATCCGTTTCGATTTCCTTGCCCTGCAGGCCGAAGCCGGCGATGCCCATCTTCTTCAGCTTCTTCGAGGCGTCGATCACGTCATTCCACGTTTTCGGGCCGTTCGGATAGCCGACCTTCGCGAGCAGATCCTTGTTGTAGTACAGCGCGCGCGCCGACGCCGCGATCGGCAGGCCGTACACCTTGCCGTCGATCTCGCCCGGCGCGAGGAACGCGCCGATGAAGCGCTTCTTGAAGTTCGCGTCCATGTAGCCGTCGAGCGGCTCGGCGATGCCGTCCTTCACGAAGTCGAGCAGCCAGCGCGTACCGACGATCGCGAGGTCGGCGTTCGCGCCGCCGGCGATATCCGTCTGCAGCTTCTGCTGCAGCGAATCCCAGTTGACGTCCTCGATCTTGACCGTCGTGCCGGGGTTGGCCTGTTCGAATTCCTTGGCCATTTTCTCGAAGTACGGCGCGGTCGCGTCGCTGTAGTGCGCGACCGTCACGCGCAGCGTGTCGGCGTGGGCCGCCACGGCCAGACCTGCAAGGGTTAGCGCGACGGCGATCTTGCCGAGCGCGAAGGAAGCACGGGCTTGCAACGACATTTCTCTCTCCTGGGGTGGTCTGCCGCCGTCGCCGGCTGCTGGGTTGTCGACTTGTTTGAAAAAATCCTACATGACGAAAAAAAGCTTGTCACGTAGGGTCTGCGATATTTTTTCTTGTCGCGATTTGTGCTTAATATGCCTGTAAAGCAAAGGGATAGGGTGCGGTGCGGACGTGCGCGGCCGGACTTCCGGCGGTTGTGGCGACGGGCTCTCCGCGTTTCGTATGTTGGAAATTTACAGGCGATGACGGCGCCGGGCCTCGGCGGGCGGCGCGCCGCCGGCGATCTGCGAGGACGGACATGAATCGAGTGGTTCTGGTGACGGGCGCCTGCGGCGGCATCGGCAGTGCGCTGTGCCGGCGCTTCGTCGGGCAGGGCGACAGCGTGCTCGCGCTCGACCGCGACGCCGCTGCGCTTGCCGCGCTCGTCGCGCAGCTTGGCGACGCGCACGCGCTGCCCGTGCTCGCCGATCTCGCGGACGCGGACGCGGTGCAGCGCGCGGTCGCCGCCGCGGTCGCGCAGCGCGGGCCGGTGGACGTGCTGGTGGCGAACGCGGGCTCGGCCACCGGCCTCACGCTCGCGAAGACCGACGTCGCGAGCTGGCAGCACGACGTGCACGTGAATCTGAACGGCACGTATCACACGGTCGAGGCGGTGCGCGCGGCGATGATCGAGCGGCAGCGCGGCGTGCTGGTGCTGATCGGCTCGGTCAACGGGATGGCCGCGCTCGGGCATCCCGCGTATAGCGCGGCGAAGGCGGGGCTGATCAGCTACACGAAGGCGCTCGCGCTCGAACTGGGCCGCTTCGGCATCCGCGCGAACATCGTCTGCCCGGGCACCGTGAAGACGCCCGCCTGGCAGGCGCGGGTCGACAGGCACCCGCGGGTGTTCGAGGACCTGAAGAAGTGGTACCCGCTCGGCGACTTCGCGACGCCGGACGACATCGCCGACGCGGTGCTGTTCCTCGCCTCGCCGATGGCGCGCGTGATCACCGGCGTCGCGCTGCCGGTCGACGGCGGGCTGATGGCCGGCAACCGGCTGATGGCCGCGGAACTCACGCTCGAAGCGCTGTGAGCGCGACGGCCGCGTGACGCAGGACAGGGCCGGCGCAAGCCGGCCAGAGGACAACCAGCGCGCAGCGCACCTGCTGCGCGGCGCGAGGACAACGAGGACAGCATGGCAGCAGTGCAACTGAGCGGCATCTACAAGCGGTACGGCGAGACCCAGGTCGTGCACGGCATCGACCTGCACATCGACGACGGCGAATTCGTCGTGCTGGTCGGGCCGTCGGGCTGCGGCAAGAGCACGCTGATGCGGATGGTCGCGGGGCTCGAAGAGATCAGCGGCGGCGAGCTGCTGATCGGCGGCACGCGCGCGAACGGGCTGCCGCCGCAGCAGCGCAACATCTCGATGGTGTTCCAGAGCTACGCGCTCTATCCGCACCTGAGCGTCTACGACAACATCGCGTTCGGCCCGCGCATCCGCAAGGAGGCGGCAAGCGGCTACAAGCCGCGTATCGAGGCCGCCGCGAAGATGCTCAACCTGAGCGGCTACCTCGACCGGCTGCCGCGCGCGCTGTCGGGCGGCCAGCGCCAGCGGGTCGCGATGGGCCGCGCGGTGGTGCGCGAGCCGTCGCTGTTCCTGTTCGACGAGCCGCTGTCGAATCTCGACGCAAAGCTGCGCGTGCAGATGCGCACCGAGATCAAGGCGCTGCATCAGCGTCTGAAGAATACGGTGATCTACGTCACGCACGACCAGATCGAGGCGATGACGATGGCCGATCGCATCGTCGTGATGAACGCCGGCCGCATCGAGCAGATCGGCAAGCCGCTCGATCTGTACGATCGTCCGGAGAATCTTTTCGTCGCGAGCTTCATCGGCTCGCCCGCGATGAATTTCGTGCAGGGCGAACTCGTGCAGCAGGGCGCGGGCCTTGCGCTCGCGACCGGCGACGGCGTGCGCATCGCGCTCGAACAGGCGCCCGCGGCGGCGCGCGCGGGCGCGCGCGTCACGCTCGGCGTGCGGCCCGAGCACATCGAAACGCACGCGACGCAGGACGGCGTGCCGCTCGATGTCGAGGTGGTCGAGCCGACTGGCGCCGAGACCCACTTGTACGGGAAAATAGGCGGCAACACGTGGTGCGTGACGACCCGCGAGCGCGCGGCGCTCGCACCGGGCCAGCGCGTGATGCTGCGGCTGCCGGCCGGGTTCCTGCATCTGTTCGATACGGAGAGTGGCCGCAGGCTCGCCTGAAACCGCGTGTGCCCGCTGTTGTTGCACCTGGCAAGACGCGGATTCCAGACCTCGAACCCTTTAGGAAGACGCGGGTGCCCGCTCCCAACCTGATCCCCCAGATCCGTGATGCGCTGACCCAGTTGCGCCCCGCCGAGCGCAAGGTGGCCGACATGGTGCTGAGCGACGTCGACTTCGCGATGCGCGCGAGCATCACCGAGCTTGCGCAGCGCGCCGAGGTGTCCGAGCCGTCGGTGACGCGGTTCTGCCGCGCGGTCGGCGCGAACGGGCTGCGCGACTTCAAGATGCAGCTCGCGCAGAGCGTGGCGGGCGGACTGCCGTACGCATCGACCGCGGTCGCGCGCGACGACGATACGCGCGCGCTGCTCGACAAGGTCGGCGAGGCAGCCGTCGACGGGATCACGCATGCGCGCCACGACCTCGATCCGGCCGTGCTCGAACGCGCGATCGTCACGCTGGCGGCGGCGCGCCGCGTGTACTTCTTCGGCGTGGGCTCGGGCTCGGGTCTCGTCGCGCAGGACGCGGCGCTGCGTTTCCTGCGGCTCGACATCGCCGCGAGCGCGTTCGCGGACGGCCATCTGCAGCGCCTCTACGCGGGCTTGCTGGAGCCGGGCGACGTCGCGTTTGCGATCTCGCACTCGGGGCGCAGCGTCGAAGTGAACGAAAGCATCCAGATCGCGAAGGAGCGCGGCGCGACGACGATCGCGCTCACCAACGTCGGCTCGCGCCTCGCGTGGCTCGTCGACATTCCGCTGCTGCTGCGCGTGCCGGGCGCGATCGACCCGCATACGCCGGGCGTCTCGCGGCTCGTGCACCTGTGCATCATGGATGCGCTCGCCATCGGCGTCGCGCTGCGGCTCGGGCCGAACAAGCTCGCGAAGATGCGCGAAGCCAAGGCGCGCGTGCCGCACGAGCCGGAGGCGGGGGCCGGCGAGGCGCCGTGACCGGTTGACGCGGCGTGGGGGGCGCGGCTGTGTCGCTTTGAGGTTGTGCCGAGGTTGCGTTGTAGTTGCGTTGTAGTTGCGTTGTGGTGGCGTTGCGGTTGCGGTTGCGTACAGGGTGCGTTGTTGTGGCGGCGTGGCGGCGTGGCGGTGTGGCGGCGTGGCGCTCGCGCGGCCGTAGCGCCGAAACGTCAGCCGGCGCCGGGCGCGCCTGCCTCGCTCCATCCGAAACGCCGCGACAGGCGCTGCGCCGCCGCGCCAAGCGTGCGGGCAAGCGTGCCGTCGGGCGCGTGATCGAAGCTGCCCGACGGACCCATCACCGCCAGCACGACGCAGACACTGCCGCTATGGTCGAAGACCGGCGCGGCGAGCGTGCCGATGCCGGGTATCGGCTTGTCGAGCGCGCTGTCCAGCCGCGCGGCGCGTACCTGCACGAGCCGTCGCGCGTAGGAGGGCGCGAGCGGGTCAAGGGGCGACTCAGGCGGCGACTCAGGCGGAGACTCAGGCGGAGACTCAGGCGGAGACTCAGGCGGAGACTCAGGCCGCACCCCATGCGCCCCCCCCGCGAAGATTTCCGCGGGCGCCGCGCCGGCGAGCCGCAGGCTGTCCTGGGCCAGCAGCCCGTGCAGGACGTCGTCGGGCAGGTACGCGGCGAACACCCGGCCGATCGCGGTATGCACGAGCGACATCACGGTGCCGAGCCGCAGGCTCACGTGCAGCGGCCGCGCCGCTTCTTCGAGGCGCACGACGGTCGGTCCGAGCGGGCCGAGCACCGCCATCGCGACGCTCATCCCGCTCGACGCGGCCAGCTCGACGATTTCCGGCTCCGCTTCGCGCGTCGGCGACAGCCGTTGCAGGCCGAGCAACCCGAGTTCGAGCGCGAGCGGCCCCGCGTCGAAGCAGCCGTTCGCGTCGCGGCTCAACAGTCCGATCTTCTGCAGGCTCACGAGATGCGCGAACGCCTTGGCCGGCGTCTGGCCCGCCGCAGCCGCCAGATCGCGCAGCGAGAGCGGCCGGCCGGCCGCGACCAGCGCCGCGAGCAGTTCGCCGGTGTTGTCGAGCGACTGGATGCCGCGCTGCGGCTTTGCGTCCGCGGCTTCGTCGGCGGGGGCGGAGGGGCGGGGGACGTTCATCGTGCGGACATGCCGGATAGAGACGGCGACGCCGCGAGTTCCGCGCCGATCGCCTGCGTCGCGGCGCGCAGCGCGCGCGCCGCCGGGCCGTCCCATGCGACGTCGAGCGCGCGGCTCGCGCTGATCACCGTCAACGCGAGATACAGATGACCGGCCGCGTCGAGCACCGGGGCGCTCAGGCTGCTGATGCCGGGGCTCGGCGCGTCGACGCCGCATTCGAGGCCGCGCGCGCGCAGGGCGGCCAGCGCGGCGTCGAATGCGGCCGCGCTCGCGTACCCCGGCGGCGGCGCATCCGGCGCGCCGAGCTGGTGCTGCCACATCGCGCGGCGCGCGTGCGGCGCAAGGAACGCGCAGAACACGCGCCCGGTCGAGGTGGCCGGCAGCGACATCACCGTGCCCACATGCAGGTTCACGTGCAGCGCGAAGCCGCCGTGCTCGTAATGCACGATCGTCGGCCCTTGCGGTCCCGCAATGCAGACCGCGACGCTCAAGCCGAGCGCTTCGGCGAGCGCGGCGGCCCGCGGCAACGCCGCGCGAAAGGCCGGCTGGTGCTGCAGATGCAGCAGCCCGAGGCGCAGCGACAGCGGCCCGGGCTCGTAGCGTCCCGTCAGCGCGTCGCGCTTGATCAGTCCGAGCCGCGTGAGGCTCACCAGATACGCATGCGCCTGGCCGGGCGCGAGCGCGGCGCTCGCCGCGAGATCCGACAGCGCGAGCGGGCCGCGCGCGGCCGCGAGCGCCTGCAGCAGGCGGCCGCTCACGTCGACGCTCTGGATGCCGCGCTGCGGCTTGCCGTTCGCCTGCGCGGCAGGCGCGGCGCGCGTTCGGGCTGCTGTCGTCACACTCGGTTCATCCGAAAAAGGGTTCATGTTAAACGAACGCGGCGGCCTGTCGGGGCACGAACCGTCCGGCTTGAAATTTGTGTATAGCAACACAATTCGTTATTGACAAATAAATTGCGCGCGGCCTAAGATTGGCCCAACCCCGACGCAACGGCGCAGTCGCCGCGTCCATAACGGGGGCGAGACGTTCCACCCTGCCGCCTGCTGCGGCCCGCCGCGCCGGGTTCGCACTCCGGCCGGCCGCGCCCGCCCCCGTCCAACCTCGATGGAGACAGGCATGGCAAAGGCATTCGCATCCCAGGCAGACCTCGAAGCCAAAAAGATCACGTGGACCCAGCTCTCGGAGAACGCGTACGCGTACACCGCGGAGGGCGATCCGAACTCCGGCGTGATCATCGGCGACGACGGCGTGCTGATCGTCGACACCACCGCGACGCCCGCGATGGCGCAAGACCTGATCGCGAAGATCCGCAGCGTGACCGACAAGCCGATCAAGTACGTCGTGCTGTCGCATTACCACGCGGTGCGCGTGCTCGGCGCGTCGGCGTACTTCGCGCAAGGGGCGCAGCAGGTGATCGCCAGCCGCGGCACGTACGAGATGATCGTCGAGCGCGGCGAGGCCGACATGAAGTCGGAAATCGAGCGTTTTCCGCGCCTGTTCGCGGGCGTCGAGACGGTGCCGGGGCTCACGTGGCCGACTCTCGTGTTCGACCGCGAGCTCACGCTGTTTCTCGGCAAGCTCGAAGTGCGCATCGCGCACCTCGGCGCGGGGCACACGAAAGGCGACACGATCGTGTGGCTGCCGTCGCAGAAGGTGCTGTTCTCGGGCGACCTCGTCGAATACGAAGCGGCCTGCTATTGCGGCGACGCGCAGCTTGCCGAGTGGCCGGCCACGCTCGACGCGCTGCGCGCGCTCGGAGCGCGCCAGCTCGTCCCCGGCCGCGGCCCGGCGCTTACCAGCCCCGAACAGGTCAACCGCGGGCTCGACTACACGAAGGACTTCGTCACGACGCTGCTGCAGCAGGGCCGCGAGGCGGTCGCGCGCAAGCTGGACCTGAAGGCGGCGATGGCGCTCGCGCGCGAAGCGATGGACCCGAAGTTCGGCCACGTGTTCATCTACGAGCACTGCCTGCCGTTCGACGTGTCGCGCGCGTTCGACGAGGCGAGCGGCATCACGCACCCGCGCATCTGGACCGCGCAGCGCGACCAGGAGATGTGGGCGGCGCTGCAGGTTTGAGCAACGCAGGCCGCGCAGCGGGAGGAGACACAGGATGGATATCGATTATCAGCGGCAGTCGCTCGCCTACCAGCGGTGCCGCGAACAGGAGCCGGATGCGCCGGCCGGGACGCACCCGGTCGTCGTGGTCGGCGCAGGGCCGGTGGGGCTCACGGCGGCCATCGATCTCGCGCAGCACGGCGTGCCCGTCGTGCTGGTCGACGACGATTGCACGCTGTCGACCGGCTCGCGGGCGATCTGCTTCTCGAAGCGCTCGCTCGACATTTTCGACCGGCTCGGCTGCGGGCAGCGCATGGTCGACAAGGGCATCAGCTGGAACATCGGCAAGGTGTTCCTGAAAGACGAACTGGTCTATCAGTTCGATCTGTTACCGGAGGCGGGGCATCATCGTCCGGCCTTCGTCAATCTTCAGCAGTACTATGTAGAGGGCTATCTGCTCGAACGCGCGCGCGCGCTGCCGAATCTGGAACTGCGCTGGAACAGCCGGGTGGTTGGGCTGGCGACCCACGGCACGCCGGGCGGCCAAGACGCCGGCGCCACGTTGACGGTTGCGACGCCGGACGGCGAGTACGCGCTGCGCGCGCGTTACGTGGTGGCGGCCGACGGCTCGCGCAGCGCACTGCGCAAGATGATGGGGCTCGACAGCGAAGGGCGCGTGTTCAAGGACCGCTTCCTGATCGCGGACGTGAAGATGGAGGCCGATTTTCCGACCGAGCGCTGGTTCTGGTTCGATCCGCCGTTTCATCCGAATCAGTCGGTGCTGCTGCACCGCCAGCCGGACAACGTCTGGCGGATCGACTTCCAGCTCGGCTGGGACGCCGACCCGGTGCGCGAAAAGGCGCCGGAGCGCGTGATTCCCCGGGTGCGCGCGCTGCTCGGCCCGGACGCGAAGTTCGAGCTCGAATGGGTCAGCGTGTACACGTTCGCATGCGTGCGGATGGCGCGGTTTCGCCACCACAACGTGCTGTTCGCGGGCGATTCGGCGCACGGCGTGTCGCCGTTCGGCGCGCGCGGCGCGAATAGCGGCATCCAGGATGCCGAGAATCTCGCGTGGAAACTGCAGATGGTGCTGGAAGGGCGCGCCCAGGATGCGCTGCTCGACACGTATGCGAGCGAGCGCGAGTACGCTGCTGACGAAAACATCTGCAATTCGACCCGTTCGACCGATTTCATCACGCCGAAGAGCGCCGTGAGCCGCGTGTTTCGCGACGCCGTGCTGACGCTCGCGCGCGATCACGCGTTCGCGCGCCGGCTCGTGAATAGCGGCCGGTTGTCGGTGCCGGCGGTGCTGCGCGATTCGCCGCTCAATACCGCGGACCGCGATACGTTCAGTGCGGCGATGATGCCCGGTGCGGCTTGCTGCGACGCGCCGGTGCGCGCGCACGGACAGCCGGCATGGCTGCTGCCGCACCTGGGGCAGCGCTTCACCGGGGTGCTGTTCTGCGGTGCGGGGGCCCCGGACGCGGCGCAGCGCGACGCGTTGCGGGCCGTGCGCGAAGCGCCGGTGCCGCTCGCGCTGGTGCTCGTGACGAGCGGCGGCGACGCGCCCGCCGCCGCGTGGCGCGCGGTTGCGCCGGATGCACAGGTGCTGGACGACGCCGACGGGCTGGCCGTCGCCCGCTACGATGCGACCCCGGGCACGTTCTACCTGATTCGCCCGGATCAGCACGTCTGCGCGCGCTGGCGACGGCTCGACGCGGCACGCGTCGCCCAGGCGGCGACGCGCGCGCTGGGCGTGGCCGGCACGGCCTGAGCGCCGCCCCGCATGACACGGCAGGAGACACAGATGGCATTGAATACCGAACCCAACCTCGCCCGCCCCGACGATTTCTACGAGGCGCTGATCGACATGCACCGCGATCTCGACGACGCACAGAGCCAGTCCGCCAACGCGCAACTGATCCTGCTGCTCGCGAACCACATCGGCGAACACGCGACGCTGCTCGAAGCGATGCGGCATGCGCGCGGCGGCGCGCTGCGCTTGCCAGGCGGCGTCGCCGCGCCGGCGGCAGCCTAGCGTTCGCCCGTGCGGCGGCGCGCGCAAGCGGCGCGCCGGTGGACCGTACGGGCTTGCGTGCGCGTGCCTGAGCGGCGTATTCATCCGCGCGCGGCTATGATGGCGGGGTCGTCGCGGCAGCGTTGCCAGCGGCGTCCTGATTCTTCGCACCGCTCATGTCCGAATCCGCCAACGCCGCTTCTGTTCGTTTCCATTCGTTGCACGCGCAACCGGTCTGTACGGCAACGGCCAGCGTCCGTCCGCGCGACGCGCATGCCGCGCCGGCGGGCGCCGCCGCGACCGCCGGCGCGGCGAGCGGCGAGCCGGACCCGCCCGCGCCGTCGCGACGCGATACGCTGCGGCTCGCGGTCGGATTGTCGCTCGGCGCGGCGATCGCGCTGGGGTTGGCGCGCTTCGCGTACGCGTTGCTGCTGCCGGCGATGAAAAGCGACCTCGGCTGGGACTTCGCGCAAGCGGGTGCGATGAACACCGCGAACGCACTCGGTTATCTGCTCGGCGCACTGTCGTTTCCGGCGCTGTCGCGTCGCCGGCACGCGCAGGCGCTGTTCGTCGCCGGCTGCGTGCTGACCGCGCTCGGGATGGCGGTCAGCGGCCTGTCGTCGGACACGCGCACGCTGCTTGCGCTGCGCGTGGTGACGGGCGCTGCGAGCGCGCTGATCTTCGTGAGCGGCGGCGTGCTGGCCGCGCACCTCGCCTCGATACGGCCGCGCGATGCCGGGCTCGTGCTCGGCCTCTATTACGGCGGCACCGGCTGGGGGATCGTCGTCGCCGCGCTGCTCGTGCCGCATACGATTCTCGCGACCGCGCACGGCTGGCAGTTCGCGTGGTTCGCGCTCGCGGCGGCGTGCATCGCGTGCGCGTTCGCCGCGGCGCGCGCGGCCGCGCGCATCGGCCATCTGCATGCGCAGGGCGCGCGCGCGGCGGCAACCGGGTCGCCCGGCGCGCCCGCGCCCGGCCTGCGCCGTTATGGCTTTGCGCTCGCAGGCTATGGCCTGTTCGGCGTCGGCTATATCGGCTACATGACGTTCATCATCGCGTTGCTGCGCAACGCGGGGATGAGCGCCGCCACGGTGACGGCGTTCTATACGCTGCTCGGCGCGGCAACCGTCGTATCGGCGCGGGTGTGGTCCGGCCTGCTCGACCGGATGCGCGGCGGCGGCGCGCTCGCGGTGCTCAACGGTCTGCTCGGCATCGCGACGCTGCTGCCCGCGCTGTTCACGCAGCCGGCGGTCGCGTTCGTGTCGGGCGTGCTGTTCGGCGCGACGTTCCTGTCGGCGGTGGCGTCGACTACCGCCTTCGTGCGGCACAACCTGCCGGCGTCGCAGTGGGCGCGCGGCATCAGCGCATTCACGATCCTGTTCGCGTTCGGACAAATCGTGGGGCCGACCGCGATCGGCTGGATTTCCGATAGCGCGGGACTCGCGCGCGGTCTGCTGTATTCCGCGCTGCTGCTCGCGCTCGGCGCGGGGCTGGCGGCCTGCCAGCGGCCGATCGGCGCGCGCGCATGAAAACCCGCCGCGCGTTCGCCGGAGCCGATGAAAATGATTTCATCGAAAAACGTTTGCCAGATCGCGCGTGGCGGGTTTTTATTGCACTACGTTGATTCGGGTCAACGTTTGCGCGATTGAATAACGAACATTCGTGCAATGATTTCCCGCAGTTGCATGTCATGCGTATGCAACCCTTGTCAGACAAGCATCTGGCGGGGGGCGAGCCCATATGGACTGACTATTTATTGCCCATTAAATCATACGGATGCTTTCCGCATGAACGAACAGCAAAAATAAGTCAAAAAGGGTTTTCCCATATATTGATCATTTACGTGTTCCCGAATTAAGATGGGGACCCCTGACCGCTTTGCACCGGATTGCGCGTCGCGCGATATGGGCGCCCGGGTCGGGCCCTGTAGCACCCCCATGTAGCACCCCCATGTAGCACCCCCATGTAGCACCCTATACCCACAGGAGACGAAGATGCTGAGCCCTCACGAATTCGCCACGCTGATGCTGGTCAAGGATGCGACGGATCAACTGGAGGTGGACCGCGCCGACCTGGATGCGCTGCTGGAGCGTCAACTGGTCCGGCTCGAACAGCTGGCGAGCGGAGGCGCACTGCCGCGCCTGACCCACGAAGGGCATTCGATGCTCGACGCGGCAAGCCGGCTGCACTGAACGGCCGGCGCCAGCCAGCCCCCTCGCAGCAGCCCGATCAGACTGTGAGAATCCTTCTGCACGGTTTGCAGTACTGAAGAAATACACAACATAATCAACGGTTCCGGGCAATGCATCGGTCCCGTCATAGCCATTCCGACCGGCGCGCCGCGCACCCGCGGCGCGTCTTCACTCCAGGAGCCATGTCATGAACGAGCTGTCCCCGGTCCCGTATGCGGAGGTCCACAAAGCCAACGTCGCGATGGTCTACGGGCTGGCCAATCTGATGTTCGAGGGCGTGCAGACCTTCGCGCAACTGAATCTGCGGGCCGCACACGCGGCGCTCGGGCAGACCCAGGCGGTGCTGCTGGCGGCCGATCCGCGAGCGGCCGCGCTCGCGCAGGCGGGCGCGAACGGCCCGCTCGCCGGCGAACTGCAGACCTACTGGCGCGGCGTCTACGCGTGGACTGCCAGTGCGCAAGGCCGGCTGACGGCCCTCGCGATCGAACGCTTCGAGGCTCGCAACCGGCACTGGCAGGCGCTCTTCGAAGACGTGTCGAAGCAGGCGCCCGCGGGCTCGCAGGCCGCGGTGGACGCGTTGAAGAAAGTGCTCGATTCGGGCAACGTGTTCTACGAAAGCGTTCACAAGACGGTGCGGCAGGCCGTGCAACTGGCCGAAGGCGGCGTCGAGGCAATGCTGCCGCGCGCATCGGACGCGCCAGACGCGCCCGGCACGCCGGACGCGCTGGCCCGCTAAGCCGTTCCCGTCATTTCCTTCCTTCCGGTGCGGCCGGCAGCCCACATGGTGGGTTGCCGGCCTGACTATTCGGCACACGTTATTTTTTCGTGTCAGTATCGTCACGGTTGCCCGAGCAGGCCGGCGGCGCGCTTGCGGCGTCCGCCGCCTGCGGTCCGGCTGCGCGTTGCGGCCGGTTCCGCCATCCGTTGGCTGCGCACGCACGCAGGAAGGGGGAGACATGTCGACCTCACCGCTCTACGAAAATGGCGCCCCGCACGGCGCGGGCGACGCGGCCGCGCCGCATGACGCGCGTCTTTACAACCACGATCTCGCGCCGGTGCCGCTCGACCGGCGTACCTGGACCGGCTATTGCATCTTCGCGATGTGGATGTCCGACGTGCACAGCGTCGGCGGCTATACGTTCGCGGCCAGCCTGTTTCTGCTCGGCATTTCCGGCTGGCAGGTGCTGATCGCGCTGACGGTCGGCATCCTGATCGTCTATGGGCTGATGAATCTGGTCGGCAAGCCGAGCTTCGTGCACGGCATCCCGTTCCCGGTGATGGCGCGCGTCAGCATGGGCGTAATGGGCGCGAACCTCGCGGCGGTGATTCGCGGCGTGGTCGGCATCGTCTGGTACGGCGTGCAAACCTACTTCGCGTCGAAGGCCGTTGCGACGTTGCTGTTGCTGTTCGTGCCGGCCGCGGCGGCGCTGCACGGGTTCAGCTTTCTGCGGCTCGACGCTCTCGGCTGGGTCAGTTTCCTGTTCATGTGGCTGTTCCAGCTCGTGATTTTCCAGCGCGGCATGGAGACGATCCGCAAGTTCATCGATTTTTGCGGGCCGGCCGTGTACCTCGTGATGTTCGCGCTGATGGCATGGATCCTCTCGCAGGCGGGGCTCGGCAGCCTCGACCTCACGCTCGGCGGCAAGGCGCTGTCCGGCGGCGCGCAACTGGCCGGGATGGGCAACGCGACGCTGCTGGTGGTCAGCTACTTTGCCGCGCTGTTGCTGAATTTCGGCGACTTCTCGCGTTTCGCGCGCAGCGAGCGGCAGATGAAGGTCGGCAATTTCCTCGGCTTGCCGGTCAACTTCGTCGTGTTCGCGATCATCACGGTGATCGTCACGTCCGGCAGCGCGACCGTGTTCGGATCGATGATCATGGATCCGGTCGCGATCGTCGCGCACATCCACAACAAGGTGGCCGTCGTGATCGGCAGCCTGACCTTCGTCGTCGCGACGATGGGCATCAATATCGTCGCCAATTTCGTGTCGCCGGCTTACGACATCGCCAATCTGTTTCCGCGCCACATCGACTTCCGCAAGGGCGGACTCGTTGCGTCGATTCTCGCGGTGCTGGTGTGCCCGTGGATCTTCGTCGACAGTCCGAGGGCGATCACGATCTTCGTCAGCGTGTTCGGCGCGGTGCTCGCGCCGCTCTATGGCGTGATGATGGCGGACTTCTATCTGATCAAGAAGCAGCAGGTCGAAACGGCGGAGCTTTACAGCATGTCGCCGCAGGGGCGCTTCTACTACGACGGCGGCTGGAACCGCTATGGCATCGCGGCGCTGGCGATTTCCGGCGCGATTTCGATTGGCTGGGAATTGTGCTCGCAACTGCTGCACGTGTTGCCCGACAACAATCTCGGCTGGCTGATCGGCGCGGTCGCGGGCGCCGTGTGTTACGTCGCGCTAATGCGTGCTGCGCGGCGCAGCTAGCCGCAGTATCGCGCGGCCGCTGGCGCGCTCATTCCCCCGGTGTGGGCGTGGGTGGCGGCGCGAGGCTCGCGGGCGGCGTATGGTCGTCCAGATGAACGGCGATACGGCGGTAGCTGTCTTGCGCAAACTGTGCCCCGCCGCGCGGATGGGGCGCTGCGCGGGGCGCCGGCGCGGGGTTGACCAGCGCGGCGTCGACCGCCATCGTGTCGCCCGGCGTGGCCTGCATGATGCCGATTGCGCGGATCGTCACCGCGAGGCAGGGATCGGGGGTGAGCTGGCCGTGCGTCGCGACGACGTCGAAGTTGATGTTCAGCCGCCAGAACCCCTCGTGTATGTTCCGATGAATGATGACCGCCTTGACCAGCTCCTGATGGGTCAGCAGAAACTCGCGGTGTGCCATGGATGAACTCCTCGAACCGCGCGCGGCGCGGCGACGCTCGCGGTGGCGAACGGCGTGAAGGCGGCCGTCTGCGGCACGCCGGATCCCATTGTACGAGGCACAAAAACCGCGGCAAGGTGGGCGCGCCCACGCAGTGGCGCACAACGAATCGCGCTGGACGAGGCAGAAGGCTTTTTCAGCGGTTCTTTTCAGCGGCCGTTTTCAGCAGCCCTTTTTCAGCGGTTCTTTCCAGCGGCCGTTTTCAGCAGCCCTTTTCAGCGGTTCTTTTCAGCGGCCCTTTTCAGCAGCCCCCTTCCAGCAGTTCCGTCCAACGGCCCTCTCAAGCGCCCTTCCGCGCCCCTTCAGCGTGCAGCCGCCGCGAACGGCAGCTCGCCGGCCAGCGCCTGCCGGTAGGCGGTCTCGAGGCGCGCGAGATCCTGCGGCCGCTCGCTCGCCTGCACGTTGCGCAGGCCGGGCAGCGCGAGCATGACCGCGCGGCAGTGCGGATAGTCGCGCACGCGCAGTTCGGGCGCGACTGTCGTGAAGAACGCGGTGGTCGGTACGTCGAAGCCGGCCGCGACGTGAACGGCGGCGGTGTCGGCGCTCAGCACGTAGCGCGCGTGGCGGATCCACGCGAGAAACTGCGCGGTGCTGCGCGAGTGCGCCGCGATGTCGACATAGTGCGGATGATCGAGCGGACCGAAGCCGAGTACGGGCCAGCCGAAACGGGTCCACAGGCGCTCGACGAGCGCGCCGCGCGCCGCCGGCGCGATGCTGCGGATCGGCGTGCTCGCGTTCGCGCACAGCAACGCGTAGGGCCGCGCGTGCCACGCATCCGGCAGCGGCGGCAGCGCCAGCGTCTGCAGCCAGCGGTTGGTCTTGCGGGATGCCGGCACCGTCTGCGGCGCGGCGCCGAGGGCGACGAGGAAGAAATCGATCATCGGCAGCGTCATGAAAGCCGGCCAGAACAGCTGGTTGCCGACGTCGATCCGCGTGTCGGACGCCGGCACCTCCGCGAGCGGCCACGGCAGCCGGCGCGTATCGATCAGCTGGCCGGCCGCGAGCGCGTACAGCGCCTCGACAAACGGCGGCGCCTGTTCGGGCCGATAGACGACGAAGCGCACGTGCGGATGCGCGTGTCGGAGCGCGGCAACCGCGCCCAGCCCGATGATCGAATCGCCGAGCGTCACGCCGAGTCCGTTGATCAGATGGACGGTGCGCACCGCCGCGTAATCGAGCGTGAACGGTGCGGCTGCCGCATTCAGGATGCCGGGCTGGCTGGCGAGCGCGATATGCGCGCCGATCGGGTCGTCGCGCTGTTCGAGGTCATATGGCGCGACGATGCGTCCATCGGGCGCGAGCAGCGAGCCGGCGTGGGTGAGCGCTTCGTCGGCGCTTAGGGTGCGCAAGGGAGTGGGTCCGTGGCAAGGCGGGGAACGGGCTGCGCGGCATGCGCGCGCCCCTCGAGTCGATGCCCCGCATTATGCCGTGCATTGCCCGCCTTTGCTGCTGCGCTTCGGGCGGCCGCCGTGCCTGCTGCGGCAGCCAGGGCGGCTATGGCAGGCACACACGGCATGGCATGGCACGGCACGGCATGGCATGGCATGGCATGGCATGGCATGGCATGGCTCGGCTCGGCTCGGCTCGGCACGGCACGGCACGGCACGGCACGGCACACACGGCACACACGGCACACACGGCACACACGGCACACACGGCACACACGGCGGCCAGCCCCCGCCGCCCCCGTCAGCCCTTTGCCTTGCCGGCCACGAGGCTTTCGCGCAGCGTCTTGCGCATGACCTTGCCGGTCGCGGTGAGCGGCAGCGCGTCGACGAAGCGGATTTCGCGCGGATACTCGTGCGCGGCGAGGCGCGTTTTCACGTGCTGCTGGATGTCGCGCACGAGCGCATCGCCGGGCGCGAAGCCCGCGTTGAGCACGACGAACGCCGTCACGATCTCGGTGCGCTGCGGGTCCGGTGCGCCGACTACGGCTGCCATGCAGACCGCCGGATGCCGCAGCAGGCAATCCTCGATCGACGCAGGGCCGATCCGGTAGCCGGCGCTGGTGATCACGTCGTCGTCGCGGCCGACGAAGCGGATGAAGCCGTCCGCGTCGCACTGGCCGAGGTCGCCGGTGAGCAGGTAGTCGCCGCGGTACTTGTCGCGGGTGGCGGCCTCGTTGCGCCAGTAGCCGATGAACATCACCGGATCGGGCCGGGCGATCGCGATGTGGCCGGTCGTGCCGGCGGGCAGCGGCGTGCCGGCGTCGTCGACGATCGCCACCCGGTGGCCCGGCACCGCCTTGCCGATCGCGCCGATGCGCGGCTCGAACAGCGTCGCGCACGACGACACCACGACGTTGCACTCGGTCTGCCCGTAGAACTCGTTGATCGTCACGCCGAGCGCGGTGCGGCCCCACGCGATCAGCTCCTCGCCGAGCGATTCGCCGCCGCTCGCCACCGCGCGCAGCGCGAGCGTCCAGCGCTCGGGATGCGCGACCGTGCGCATCATCTTGAGGGCGGTCGGCGGCAGAAACGTGTGCGTGACCGCGTGGCGCGCGAGCAGATCGAACGCCGCCTCCCCGTCGAATTTGTCGAAGCGCCGCGCGAGCACCGCGACGCCGTGGTGCCAGGCCGGCAGCAGCACGTCGAACAGGCCGCCGATCCACGCCCAGTCGGCCGGCGTCCAGATCAGCTTCGCCTGGGCGGGAAAGCACGCCTGCGACAGCTCGACGCCCGGCAGATGGCCGAGCAGCACCCGGTGCGCATGCAGCGCGCCCTTCGGCTTGCCGGTCGTGCCGGATGTGTAGATGATCACCGCCGGATCGTCGGCGGCGGTGTCGACCGGCGTGAACGTGTCGGGCTGCGCGTCGAGCGTCGCGTCGAACGGATGCGCGTCGGCGCCGGGCGCCGCGTCGACGCAGTACACCGCTTTCAGCGCGGGCAGCGTGGCGCGGATCTCCGCGAGTTTCTGCAGGCCCGCGGCGTCGGTGACGAGCGCGGCCGCGCCGCTGTTTTCGAGCCGGTACTGGATCGCGTCGACGCCGAACAGCGCGAACAGCGGCACCGTCACGCAGCCGGCCTTGTACGCGCCGACGTGCGCAATCGCCGTCTGCGGCGATTGCGGCAGAAAGATCGCGACCCGCTCGCCCGCACCGACGCCGTGCACGCGCAGCGCGTGCGCAAACTGCGCGGACCGCCGGCGCAGATCGTCGAACGTGTAATGCACCGCGCTGCCGTCGCGCTGTTCGTAGATCAGTGCGAGACGGCCGGAGCCGTCCGCCCATTTGTCGCAGACGTCGACGCCGATGTTGTAGCGCGCGGGAATGTGCCACGCGAACGTGGCCGCGAGTGTGTCGTACGACTCGCCTTCTGCAAGCATGAACCGACTCCTTCGGGGGGATTGGGTATCGCAAAACGTGAGTAAATCTCACGGTACGGTCCCGGTCAAGTGGGTGATGCCCGCGCATCGGCGCGGAAAAACCGCCCAACTCCCGTGGATGACGCATCTGTTTTAAATTGAGTATGGCTCACAAAATGGGCGGTCATGCTCCGGAGCGGGCGGCGTGCCGCCCGACGCCGCCCGGCCGGATATTGCCGCTGCATCCATGGCGTAATCCTTGGTGATGAGGCCCGCGTGAGTCTCGCCATGCCAAAGCGCATTGGCCCGATTTATGCAGAAGATTAAACGCGAACCGGACGCCATGCTGAATGGCGTAAATCCGCTTCGTTAAAAGAAAGCGCTGGTTGGTAGTGCAGAGCATTGGCGATGCCAGATACGGTCGGGAAGTGAAAATAATGAATGGAGAATCGCGTTTACCCGCAGCCTGTTTCTGCGTTGCAGCAAGCAAAAAGGTCTGATTTTTCAGATGTGTTGCGCTGCAACTCATTGCCGCGCTGCATCAAGCGCGCGATGCAGCAGAATGTGTGTGAAGTGCCTCTTTAAATTGATACGGGATGCAGAAAATTTAGCTTCTCGCGCATTGGCAATCGGTAAATTGCGCCGTCCTGATTGATTTAAATCATTCGGCACGCCCCTGATCGGGAAAGCCCTTACATCGTGCGGGAATGGTTAGCGCTAGTCTTGTGTTGAAAGGAGGGAAACCATGAGACGCGCATTTAATATCGCTGTACTGATGCTCCTTGCTTATCTGACCGTCGGCCGTGCGTTGACGCACGCCCAGGTGGGCGAAGGCGGTGCGGTGTCCTGTGAAAAGGGCGCCGAACTGGTCCGGCTGGGTGCGCTCGGCAAGGGCTTTTCCGAGGTGGCATCGAGCGGGCAGAGCCAGAATTTCCTGTCGAGCTGTCTCGTCACCGGCGAGGCCCGCTTCAACGACGTGATCGCCCGCAACTAGGCACCGGCTTTCCCGCTTCGGCGGCGGGTATTCTGTCTGACGTATGACGCGGTGCACGGCAAGTGCGCCGCAACAGACCGAACCGATGAGTTGGCCGGTCTGCAGCGAGACACTTTTGCCTCGCTGCACGAATGCGTTTGAGTGTGACTTGCTGCGGTGCATCGAGACGGGCCGCGCGACGCATCACACGCGTTATTCCTGCGCGCCTTCTCGCGCGCTCCCGCTCGTTCCTGCACTTTTCTTCCGATGCTCCCGCGTGGCGTGCGCCGGCCGCGCACGGACTCACGTCATTCGAGTTGTCCCGACAGACACGCGTCGATGGCTTCGAAGCCGGGCCGCGCGGCGACGTCCGTCGCGAGGCACGCGTCCTTCAACGCAGCAAGCGGATTCGGCGCCGATGGCGCGCCGGAGTGCGGCTCGATGCATGCGAGCAATTCTTCGAGCAGACGCCCGAACGCGCGAACCTCGATGCGTTCGAGCGCAGGTGCATCGCGGCTGCCTGCGCGCGCATAGAACGACGCTGCGCCGAAATCGCCGAGCAGCGCCTGCCCGTCGTCGCGATACAGGATGTTGTGCGCGTAGAGGTCGCCGTGCAGGATGCCGCGCCGATGCAGATGGCACGCCGCCGACGCGATGCCCGCGGCGATGCGCACAGCGCTCGCCGCCGTCAGACGCAGGCCGTCCGCATAGACGTCGCGGGTGCACGAGTCGAGACTGGGCGGCCCGGCCAGATTACCGAAACGCGGATCGATCAGCGACATCACGAGCGCGTCGCGCGCCGCCGGGTGATCGTCGACCTTGCCGAGCAGGGGGATCAGGTTCGGATGCGCGCCGGCCGCGAGGCACGCGACCATTTCGCTGTGCGGCAGGCCGTCGCTTGTGACGGCGCCCTTGAACAGCTTCACCGCGGCGTCGCGCGTGCTGCCGCCGGAAGAGTCGCGCAGTTCGGCCCGGTGGATCACGCCCGATGCGCCTTCGCCGAGCATCGGGCCGATCGCGAGCGATGTCCACGGAACGCGACGGATCGGCGCGGTGGCGAGCGCGCCGTCTTCGAGCGCTTGCGCGAACGGATTGCCGCCGAACGCAAGCCATGCAAGCCGCGGCAGCGCCAGCAGCCAGGCCGGCAGGCCGGCGAGCCGGTTTGCCGCCAGCCGGACGAGTTCCAGCCGCGTGCACGCGGCCATCTCGTCGGGCAGCGTTCGCAGCCGGTTGCCGGCGAGCATCAGCTTTTGCAGGCGCGTACAGCGGCCGAGTTCGGGCGGCAGCGCGTCGATCCGGTTGTCGGTCAGGATCAGCCAGCGCAGCGCCGGCGGAAGCGCACGGCCCGGCACCGTCCGGATCGCGTTGGCCTTGAAGCCGATCAGGTCGAGTTGCGCGCACTCGCCGAGCACCTCGGGCAGCGTGTCGAAGCGGTTGCCCGAGCAGAACAGGATGCGCAGCTTGTGCAGGCGCGGCAGATCGTCGGGGAGCGACGTCAGTGCATTGCCGGACAGGTCGAGTACTTCGAGCGTGTCGGCGAGTGCGAAGATGTCGCGCGGAAAATCAGTGAGGCCGCCGCCGAGCGTGAGTCGGCGGGCGCCGCTCAGCTGGCCGGCGCGCAATCGGTCGAGGATCGGCTGGGTCAAGTTCAGGGCGCGGAGGGCCGCGGCGAATCGTTCCGTAAGGGGCCCTGATTGTACCGGTTATGCACCGGTCATCGCGCTTGCGTCGGTCGTGCCGGCGCGTCGGTCCGTCGTGAAACGAATGATCGTGCTTTTATTTACAGCGCGCGGACGCGCACGTATGATGGGCCGCATGGCCGGTCCCCCCGGCGCCCCGGCATCCCGGCACGGCAGGAGACCGTCATGAACACGCTTCATCACGCCCATTGGCCCCAGGGCGTACCGCGCCACCTGAGCCTCCCGCAGACGAACCTGTTCTACAACGCCGAAGTATCGGCGACCCGCTACCCGGACAAGCCGTTTCTCCTCTTCTACGATTCGCCGCTGAGCTTCGCGCAGTTCCGCCGCGAGTGCGAGCAGATGGCCGGCTTCCTGCAGCACGTGTGCGGCGTGCGGGCGGGCGACCGCGTGCTGCTGTACATGCAGAACAGCCCGCAATGGATCATTGCCTACTACGCGATCCTGCGCGCGAACGCCGTGGTCGTGCCGGTCAATCCGATGAATCTCGCCGGCGAGCTGCGTCACTACGTGCAGGATAGCGGCGCGCGCACCGTGTTCGTGTCGCAGGAACGGGTCGAGCAGGTCGAGCCGCTGCTGGACGACGCCTCGCCGCACGGGCTCGCGCACGCGATCGTCGCGACCTATAGCGATTATCTGCATGTGCCGCCTTCGTTCGAGCCGCCTGCGTGCGTGAGCGCGCCGCGCCGCGCATTCGCCCGGCACGGCGTGACGGCCTGGCACGACGCACTTGCACGCCAGCATGCGCCCGGCGCGCTGTGCACCGGGCCCGACGACCTGTGCGTGATGCCGTATACGTCCGGCACCACGGGCCGGCCGAAAGGTTGCATGCACACCCATCGGAGCGTGATGAGCACGCTGGCAGGCAGTTGCGCATGGTTTGGCGGCACGCAGGACAGCGTGCACCTGTCGGTGCTGCCGCTGTTTCATGTGACCGGAATGCAGGGCGGCATGAACGCGCCGCTCTTCGCGGGGGCCACGGTCGTGCTGCTGAGCCGCTGGGATCGCGACGCCGCCGCGCATTACATGCAGCGGCATCGCGTGTCGGCGTGGCAGTCGATCTCGACGATGATGGTGGACTTCCTGTCGAACCCCAAGCTTGTCGACTACGATCTGTCGCATCTGCAGGGCGTGCGCGGCGGCGGCGCCGCGATGCCCGATGCGATCGCGCGCAAGCTGAAGCAGTTGACCGGCCTCGATTACGTCGAAGGCTACGGCATGTCGGAGACGATCGCCGCGACGCACATCAATCCGCCGCGGCGGCCGAAGCCGCAATGCCTCGGCGTGCCGGTGTTCGACGTGGATGCGCGGGTGATCGATCCGGTCACGCTCGAAGAACGGCCGCAGGGCGAGTCGGGCGAGATCGTGATGCACGGTCCGCAGGTGATGCAAGGCTACTGGCGCGACCCGAAGGGCACGGCCGACGCGTTCGTCGAACTCGACGGCAAGCGCTTTCTGCGCAGCGGCGATCTGGGCCACGTCGATGCGGAGGGTTACTTCTTCATGACGGACCGGCTCAAGCGCATGATCAACGCGTCGGGCTACAAGGTCTGGCCGGCCGAGGTGGAGGCGCTGATGTACCGGCACCCCGGCATCCAGGAAGTGTGCGTGATCGGCACGCACGACCCGCGCCGCGGCGAAACGGTGAAGGCGCTCGTCGTGCCCGCCGCCGGCTACGCGGACACCCTGACCGGCGAGGCCGTGATCGGCTGGGCGCGCGAGCAGATGGCGCCGTACAAGGCGCCGCGCATCGTCGAATTCGTCGCGTCGCTGCCGAAGTCCGGCAGCGGCAAGATCCTGTGGCGCAAGCTGCAGGAGGAGGATGCCGCGCGCGGGTCCGCGTCGGGCGACGCCCAGTGAGGGCCGCGCGTGCGCGTCAGCGGGCGCGCAGGTCGAGTTCGAGAAAGAGCGCGTCTTCGACCGGATTGAACACGTAAGCCGGGATCGGGCGGAAGCCGAGCGACGTGTAAATGCGTTGCGCCGCTTTCATCTGCGGCAGCGTGTCGAGCCGCATCGCCGCGTAGCCGCTGTCGCGGGCTACCCGGACCACGGCTTCGGCGAGCCGCAGGCCGAGTTGCTGGCCGCGTCCGGCCGGACGCACGTAGAGCCGCTTCATCTCGCACACGGTTTCGTCGAGCGCACGCAGGCCGACGATGCCGAGCGCCGCGTCGTCCTGCCACGCGAGCAGCACGCATCCGCGCGGCGGCGCGTACTTGCCGGGCAGGCCGGCGAGCTCCGCGTCGAAGTTCTGGAAGCCGAGGTCGATGCCCAGTCCCGCGGCGTATTCCCGCATCAGCGCGCGCACTTCGTCGGCTTGCTGCGGGAAGCGGGCGGGACGGATCTCGATCATCGGAAGGCTCCATGCGGGTGAACGGCGGCGTGCCGCGCGCGTGCGCCACATTGTGCCTCACGCGCGCGCTCAGCCGGGCGCGGCCGTTGCCGCGCAGCCGGCAAGCGTGCGTGTTTCATGCTAAAAGACGCACTCCGGCGGCGGGATGCGCGCCGCCGCCGGTGGCGACCCTGCTGCCCGATCTGGCTGGATGAGGAGGTCTCGATGTCCGTCCGTACTCCCCGAAGCGCCGACGCGCGCTACGGCCACGCGGTCCGCTGCGCGCTCGCACTGGCCGCACTGCTCGCCGCGCTGGCCGGCTGCGCGCCGCTCGCACCCGGCGCCGCCGCGGCCGCGCCGGGCCCCGCGCCGCATGCCGCGGCCGGACCGCTGCCGGTGCCCGCCAACCTGGTGGCGCTGACGCAGCCCGCGGGCGCGGCGCGTCTGCTGTCGGCGACGGACAAGACCGCGTACTGGCCGCTGTCGCAGTACTTCGAGACGCAAAAGAACGAAGCGTATTGCTCGGTCGCCAGTGCGGTGATGGCGCTCAACGCGTTGGGGATTCGCCGTCCGGCGACGATGCAGTACCCGGATTTCCCGTTCTTCACGCAAGACGATTTCTTTCGCGGCGTCGATCCGGGCATCGCCCGCGCCGCGCAGGTGGCCCGCGAAGGGATGACGCTCGATCAGCTCGGCGACGCGCTGCAGGACTTTCCGGTGAAGGTCGCGCGCTATCACGCGGACGATCTGACGCTCGCGCAGTTTCGCGCGCTGATTCGCGCGGCGACGGGCACGCCCGGTCGCTTCGCGCTGCTCAATTACCACCGCAAGGAGATCGGCGAGGTGGGCGGTGGTCACTGGTCGCCGCTAGCCGCTTATGACGCCGCGACCGACAGCGTGCTGGTGCTCGACGTCGCGCGCTACAAGTATCCGGCGGTATGGGTGCCGCTTGCGCAGCTTTTCGCGGGCGCGCGGGCGGTCGACAGCGACAGCCGCCGCGCGCGCGGCCTGTTGATCGTGAGCGCGCGCTAGCGGTCGCGCCGTTGCGGCCGGCGGCGCTGCCGCTGCGTGCCGGTTCCCCGCGTGCGCGCTGCTCAGACCGTCTTCAGCAGGCGCGGCCGCGCGTCGCCCGGCTGCGCGAGCGGGTGGGCCGGGGTACGCGCCGGGGTGTGCGCTGGGGTGTGCGCCGGGGTGTGCGCCGGGGTGTGCGCGACCGGTGCCGGCTGGCTGCGCGTCGACAGATAGCGCAGGCAGCAGACGCGCAAAAACGACGCGAAATTGCCCGGCACTTCGCCGCGCAACGTGCTCAGTTCGTCGTGCAGCTTCATCGCGAACTGGCTCGTCGTCAGTCCTTCCTCTGCCGCGATCTCGTGCAGCACGTCCCAGAACAGGTTCTCCAGCCGCACGGTGGTGATCACGCCATGAATGCGCAGCGAGCGCGTGCGCGATTCGTAAAGAACCGGATCAGCGTTGACATAAATCCCGCACATCGGCTCGTCTCCTGCGTAAGGTCCCGATCGCCGGCGCGACAGCGGCCGGCGGCGTAAGGCATCCACGGTACACCTGTTTTGTGGCGCCTGTCGCGCCGCGCGCACCCGCGTCAGCGTGTCTCCCGGTGCGGCCGTTGAAGCAAAAAATGCTATTCATCACACGAAACGCACGTACTTTTATCCGATTTGCGCGATCAATCGATAAACTTTCATGAGTTCGTGCCGATATATGGACCAATGACTGACTGACCAGGCGCGTCGACGCCCGCATGTGACATCCGGATGAATGCGTGGGCATCCGGCGGGCGGTCGCGCCGGTGTACTCGACGCCCGGGCCGGCGTCTTCAGGCGGCTGAAGGCCGGAACAAGGCACAAGCTCATGGATCGCATATCGTCAAAGGGCAGCCGCGCGCGCCCCTCGCACCGCGGCGCGCTATTTCTCGTGCCCACGCTCACCCTGATGGTGCTCGGGGTGCTGTGGGCCACCATCCTGCTGCGACTGCAAGTCGAGCGGGCCGACGTCGTGCACGACACGCGGGTGGCCGCGCGCACGCTCGCCGACGCGCTGCGCATTCATACGCAGAAGACCGTGCACGATGTCGACGAGATCGCGCGGCTCGTCAAGTTCGGCTACGAGACGTCGCCGCGCACGTTCAGTCTCGCGCGCTACGAGGCCTACGGGCTGATCAGCGCGGATACCGCGCTGCAGGTCACGGTGGTCGGCGCCAACGGGCACGTGATCGTCTCGACGCTGCCGTTCTCGGGCACGGTCGACCTTAGCGATCGCGCGCATTTCCGCGTTCATCTGCTGAATCCGCATGCGGGTCTCTATATCAGCCAGCCGGTGATCGGCCGCATCTCGGGGCGCTGGTCGGTGCAGGCGACGCGCCGCATCGATCGGCCGGACGGCCGTTTCGGCGGCGTGGTCGTGGTGTCCGAGAACCCCGCGTATCTGACCGACGGCTTCTACAACAGCGCGGCGCTCGGCGACGACGGGATGATCGCGGTGTTTTCGGATCGCGGCTTCGTGCTGTCGCGCCGCGCGGGCCATGCGCCGAGCCGCACCGGCGCGCCGATCCCGGCCGCTTACGCGGCGCTGCGCGGCAACGGCGTCGCCGAGTTCGTCGATCCGCTCGACCACGTCGAGCGGATGGTCGCGAGCAGCCGCCTGCCGGGCTACGGGCTGACGGTCGTGGCGGGCCTGAGCATGCACGAGGCGCTCGACGACTATCAGCGCATGCGCCGCGTCTACGTGACGATGGCCACCGCGATCTCGGTGATGCTGGTGGCGCTGTCGGGCTGGATCACGGCGCTGATCGCGAAGCTGCTGACGGGCAAGGAGGCGCTGCACCGCCTGTCGCAAACGGACCGGCTCACCGGACTGCCGAACCGCGGCAGCATTGTGGACCTGCTCGACGACGTCGTCGCGGCACCAGCCGCGCGAGGCGAGGTCGCGGCCATCTTCATCGATCTCGACAACTTCAAGGCGCTCAACGATACGTTCGGCCACCACTGCGGCGACGAGGTGCTGGCTGCGGTCGCCGCGCGGCTGCGCGCCGTGGTGCGCTGCCGCGCGATCGTCGGGCGCCTCGGCGGCGACGAGTTTCTGGTGGTGGTGCAGGCGGCGGACGCGCAGGCGGTCGCGATGCGGATCGTCGACGACGTGCTGGTTGCGCTGCGCGCGCCGTTCGCGGTGCACCTGATGGTCGAGGTGATCGACGCGAGTCTCGGGGTGGCGGTGCTCGAACCGGGCGAGAGCGCGAGCGAGCTGATCCGCCGCGCCGACCTGGCGATGTACGCGGCCAAGCAGGCGGACCGGCATCTTCCGCAGGCACACGCCGGCGACCGGCCGACGCTGAGCCGGACCGCGTGACCGCGCGCGCCGGGGGCCACGTTCGCCGTTGTAGGACGACGTATAATGAGACGATCCGCTCTCTCTGAAGGAAGCTTTCGATGACCGCGTCCCCGCCCCTCAGTGCGCCGCCGGCGCGCGTGCGCGCAAGCCTCGCCGACCGGGTCGTGAGCTATGTCAGCGAGCAGGTCGCCTCGCATGCGCTGAAGCCCGGCGACAAGCTGCCGACCGAGACGACGCTGATGTCGCTGGTCGGCGTGAGCCGCACCGTCGTGCGCGAGGCGATCTCGCGCCTGCAGGCGAACGGGGTGATCGAGACCCGCCACGGGATCGGCAGCTTCGTGCTGGAGCCGCGCCGCGAACCGCTCGGCCTCGACGTGGTGCCCGCGACGACGCTGGCCGACCTGCTGTCGGTGATGGAGTTGCGCATCAGCCTCGAAACCGAATGTGCGGGGCTGGCGGCGCAGCGGGCGAGCGAGCGCGACATCGCGGACATCCGCGCGGCGCTCGACGCGATCGAGGCGGCGAGCCGCGCCGGCGGCGACAGCAGCGCCGCCGACCTGCGCTTTCACGTTGCGGTGGCGAGCGCGACCGGCAACCGCTATTTCGTCGATATCCTCACGCAGATGGGCACCGCGCTGATTCCGCGTCATCGGGTCAACTCGCCGAGCCTCGCGAACAGCGACGCCGCCGCTTACATGGCGCGCGTGAACGTCGAGCACGAAAGCATTCTCGACGCGATCCGGCGGCGCGATCCCGAGGGCGCGCGCGCCGCGATGCGCATGCATCTGTCGAGCAGCCGCGAGCGGCTGCGGCGCGCCCGCGGCGATGCGGCCGGCGAGGGCGCCGGACGGACCGCCTGAAAACACGGCCCAAGACTTCATGCCGGCCGGCCGCGCGCGACGGGCAAGCGGGCAAGCGGGCAAGCGGGCAAGCGGGCAAGCGGGCAAGCGGGCAAGCGGGCAAGCGGGCAAGCGGGCAAGCGGGCAAGCGGGCAAGCGGGCAAGCGGGCAAGCGGGCAAGCGGGCAAGCGGGCAAGCGGGCAAGCGGGCAAGCGGGTCATCGTATGACTGGGCGGTATGCGCGCGTTCACAGTGGGTCCACAACGGCTTTCGCATCGTTCGAACGCTATTTCGTCTCTCGAATACGGGTAAACACGGCTTCCTGCCGGTTCGTTCTGATCGTAGATTGTCATAAGACATCGTATAACTCGTGTGCAAACGGCGTGCGCGCCGCACAGGAAGGATCGAGGACGCAATCATGGACCCATCGATAAACCCATCGTCGCCGTACCGCCCCTTGCCGAACGGCTTTCGCGCGGGTGTGCGCCGGCGCGAGCGCCTGATCGGCTGCTGGTCGTCGCTGGCGAGCCCGATCGTTGCCGAGGTGCTGGGCACCGTCGGCTTCGACTGGATCCTGCTCGACGCCGAGCACGCGCCCAACGACGAGCTCACGCTGATTCCGCAGTCCATGGCGCTGAAGGACAGCCGTTCCGCGCCGGTGGTGCGGCCGCCCGCCAACGACCCCGTCGTGATCAAGCGCCTGCTCGACGCGGGCTTCTTCAACCTGCTGGTTCCGTTCGTCGACAGCGCTGCCGACGCCGCGCGCGCGGTCGCCGCGACCCGCTATCCGCCCGCGGGCGTGCGCGGCGTGTCGGTCGGACATCGCGGCAACCGCTTCGGCGCGGTGGCCGATTATCTGCAGACGGCGAACGACAACATCTGCGTCGTCGTGCAGATCGAGAGTCGCGCCGCGGTCGACGCGATCGACGAGATCGTCGCGGTGGACGGCGTCGATGCCGTTTTCATCGGTCCGTCCGATCTCGCGGCCGGCTACGGGCATCTCGGCAACGCGGCCCATCCGCAGGTGCAGCAGGCGATTGCGCATGTGTTCGCGCGCGCCGCCGCCGGCGGCAAGGCGAGCGGCATACTCGCGACGCTCCAGCAGGACGCGGAGCGCTACCTCGCGATGGGCGCGACGCTCGTGTCCGTCTGCGCGGACATCGGCATGCTGCGTCAGGCGGCGCTCGCCGCGCAGCGGCATTTCATGCCGGCCTGAGCGCGACGGCGCCGCGCCCGACGCGGCCTTTCCTGGGAGAAGCAGATGCAAACAGCAGGCTTTATCGGACTCGGCATCATGGGCAAGCCGATGGCGGCCAATCTGCGCAAGCACGGTGTCGAACTCGCCGCGTTCACGCGCAGCGGCCTGCCGGCCGAACTCGCCGCGGCCGGCGTGCACGCGTGCGGCAGCCCGGCCGAGGTCGCGCAGCGCGCCGAGGTGATCTTCATCATGGTGCCGGATACGCCGGACGTCGAGCGCGTGCTGTTCGGCGAGAACGGCGTGGCGGACGCACTGCGCGCGGGTCAGGTGGTGGTCGACATGAGCTCGATCTCGCCGATCGCCACGCGCGCGTTCGCGGCGCGCGTGCGCGAAAAGGGCGCCGACTATCTCGATGCGCCCGTCTCGGGCGGCGAAGTGGGCGCGACCGCCGGGTCGCTGACCATCATGGCCGGCGGCGCGCAGGCCACCTTCGACGCCGTGCAGCCGCTGCTCGCGATGATGGGCAAGAACATCTCGCTGATCGGCGAAGTCGGCGCGGGGCAGATCTGCAAGGTCGCGAACCAGGTGATCGTCGCGGCGACGATCGAGGCCGTCAGCGAGGCGCTGGTGCTCGCGTCGAAAGCGGGCGTCGATGCGGAGAAGGTGCGGACTGCGCTGATGGGCGGGTTTGCGGCGTCGCGGATTCTGGAAGTCCACGGCGAGCGGATGACGAAGCGCACATTCGAGCCCGGCTTTCGCATCGAACTGCATCAGAAGGACTTGAACCTGGCGCTGGCGACCGCGCAGGCGCTCGGCGTCGCGCTGCCGAATACCGCGACCTGCCAGACGCTGTTCAACGCGTGCGTTGCGCATGGCGGCCGCGCGTGGGATCACTCGGGCATGGTGCGCGCGCTGGAGGTCATGGCGCATCACGAGATCGGGCAGCCGCCGGCGCAGTGAGCGTGACGGCTTCGCTCGCCTGTTGCCGGCCGGCGACGGGCGGGCGTCGCCTGGGCTGGTGTTTTGGCGCGCTATGTTGTAGGATGTCTAACATTGTGGAGGCCGGGCGAAAAGCCGGCGTATCGTCCAGAAAGGCGACGGCGCTCAAGCCTCGCCGGCTATTTGCGAGATGGGTGGGGGCATCGCGGGATTGCGGGCGGCTTCCGTTGAGTCATGCGTGTTGCGATGTGTTATCAGACAACGTATTTCGAGCCGGATAGCCGTGCGATGATGTCACGCCCGCGCCGGGACGCCCGGCGGACGGGCGCGCTGCTTCGTCAGCGGATGCGGGCGCGCGTCGACCCGGTGCTATCCGATCCGGTGCTATCGTTCGGGCGGTCCGCGTCCTTGCGCGCTTCTGCGCGCTTCTGCGCGTTTTTGCGCGCTTGCCGCACGGGCGCGTTGCGGGTGTGGCTGCTGCCGCACGTTCATCCCGTCTCCGACTCACTCTCTTCGGCTCATTCTTTCGTCCCATGACTGATCACGTTCTTCCTCCCGGTTACGCGGCACTCGTATCCCATACCCATGACGGCGACATCGCGCTGTTTCATTTCGACGCCGCCGGCGACGCGCTGACGCCCGCCGCGCGCTACCCGGCCGACACGTCCGTCATGCCGCTTGCGTTCTCCGCGGATCGCCGCACGCTGTATGCGGCCACGCGCGGCGCGCACCCTTCGATCGTCTGCTACGACGTCGATCTCGCGACCGGCCAGCTGGCGCTGCGGTGGCGTGCGCCGATTGCGTCGAGCCTCGCCTATCTCAGCACGGAACCGCAGGGGCGCTACCTGCTCGGTGCGTCGTATGCCGAGCACACGGTGAGCGTGTACGCGCTCGCGCAACTGGGCGAGGGCGACGGCACGCCGCATCAGGTGGTGCCCGGCATCGAGCACGCGCATGCGGTGCTGGTGTCGCCCGACGGCCGCTTTGCTTATGCGTCGTCGCTGGGTGCGAGCGTCGTGCACGCTTTCCGGCTCGACGCGGGCGCGCAAGGCGCGGTGCTCGCGCCGCTCGACCCGGTGGCGCTCGGCGCCGGTTTCGGTCCGCGCCATCTGCGTTTCTCGCCGGACGGCCGCACGCTCTACGCGCTGAGCGAATTCCGTGCGACCGTCGCCGCGCTCGCGCGCGACCCGCAGTCGGGCCAGCTGGGCGAGCCGCGGCATTCGGAGCGCCCGCCCGTGCTCGCGCACCTGCGCGACGGTCAGGCGCGTCCGACCCCGAGCGCGCCGGTGCAGCCCGATCCCGCGCTGCTCGCGACGATGGTCTGGGCCGCCGAGTTGCGCGTCGCCCCGGATGGCCGCTTCCTCTATCTGTCGGAGCGCACCACGAGCCGGCTGATCGTCTACCGGGTGGCAGCCGATGGCGCGCTCGCGTACGCGGGCTGCGCCGACACCGAAACCCAGCCGCGCGGCTTCAATCTGTCGCCGGACGGCCGCTGGCTCGTCGCCTGCGGCGAAAAGTCGACGCAGGTCGCGCTGTATGCGCTCGATCCGGCGAGCGGCGCGCTGTCGCTGCGCACGCGCGCCGACGGCGGACGCGGCGCAAGCTGGGTCGAAATCCTCGCGCACGACGGCGCGCGTTCGCCGGGCTGATTGCCGGCGCGGCGCATCGGACGGCCCGTCTGACTGCGCATCCGCTCCGAGGTGCGCCGCCGCTGCTTCATACCACCGACGTCTCAAGCAAACAGGTCAAACGCTCATGTTTTCCGAGTCCACCCAGGCGAACGCCACCCCCGTCGTCACCGAGTTGCGCGTCGTGCCGGTCGCCGGCCGCGACAGCATGCTGCTGAACCTGAGCGGTGCGCACGGTCCGTTCTTCACGCGCAACGTCGTGATCCTGCGCGACAGCGCGGGCCGCACCGGCGTCGGCGAAGTGCCGGGCGGCGAGGCGATCCGCAAGACGATCGACGACGCCCGGCCGCTCGTGGCGGGCCAGTCGATCGGCCATCTGCGCGCGGTGCTCAACCGGGTGCGCACGCAGTTCGCCGAGCGCGACGCGGGCGGCCGCGGCCTGCAGACGTTCGACCTGCGCACCACGATTCACGCGGTGACGGGGCTCGAAGCCGCGCTGCTCGACCTGCTGGGTCAGCACCTCGGCGTGCCGGTGGCGGCGCTGCTCGGCGAAGGCCAGCAGCGCGACGAGGTCGACATGCTCGGCTACCTGTTTTTCATCGGCGATCGCCACCGGACCGATCTGCCCTACGCCAGCGGCGCCGACGGCTGCGACGACTGGGACCGCCTGCGCACCGAAGCGGCGCTGACGCCCGAGGCTGTCGTGCGCCTCGCCGAAGCCGCGCAGGCGCGCTACGGCTTCAACGACTTCAAGCTGAAGGGCGGGGTGCTGGCGGGCGACGCGGAAATCGAAGCGGTCACCGCGCTGGCCGAGCGCTTCCCGCACGCGCGCGTGACGCTCGATCCGAACGGCGCGTGGTCGCTTGCCGAAGCAGTGCGCCTGTGCCGCGACCAGCATCGCGTGCTGGCCTACGCGGAGGATCCGTGCGGCGCGGAGAACGGCTACTCGGGCCGCGAGGTGATGGCGGAGTTCCGCCGCGCGACGGGGCTGCCGACCGCCACCAACATGATCGCGACCGACTGGCGCCAGATGGGTCACGCGATTTCGCTGCAATCGGTCGACATCCCGCTCGCGGACCCGCATTTCTGGACCATGCAGGGTTCGGTGCGGGTCGCGCAGATGTGCCACGACTGGGGCCTCACATGGGGTTCGCACTCGAACAATCACTTCGACATCTCGCTCGCGATGTTCACGCACGTCGCGGCGGCCGCGCCCGGCCGGATCACCGCGATCGACACGCACTGGATCTGGCAGGACGGCCAGCGCCTCACGCGCGAGCCGCTGCAAATCGTCGGCGGCAAGGTGAAGGTGCCCGCGAGGCCGGGCCTTGGCGTCGATATCGATCTGGACGAACTGGAGAACGCGCATGCGCTGTATCTGCAGCACGGCCTCGGCGCGCGCGACGACAGCGCCGCGATGCAGTACCTGATTCCCGGCTGGACGTTCGATCACAAGCGTCCTTGCCTCGTGCGCTGAACCCGGTTGTGCCGTCGCGGGCGGCCGTCCTGGCCGCCTGTCCCCGATCCCCGAAATCCGAAATCCGGAACCCTCATGACGACTCCCCAAGAGCTGAAAGCCATCATTTCCGACGGTCTGCTGTCATTTCCCGTCACCGACTTCGACGCCGCGGGCCACTTCCGCCCCGATACCTACGCGGCGCGTCTCGAATGGCTCGCGCCCTACGGTGCGACGGCGCTGTTCGCGGCGGGCGGCACCGGTGAATTCTTCTCGCTGACGAAGAGCGACTACACGAACGTGATCCGCACGGCGACCGAAACCTGCAAGGGCAAGGTGCCGATCCTCGCCGGCGCGGGCGGTCCGACCCGGGTGGCGATCGAATACGCGCAGGAAGCGGCGCGGCTCGGCGCGGCCGGCGTGCTGCTGATGCCGCATTACCTGACCGAAGCCTCGCAGGACGGCATCGCGCTGCACGTCGAGGAGGTGTGCCGCGCGGTCGGCTCGCTCGGCGTGATCGTGTATAACCGCGCGAATTCGAAGCTCAATGCGGACGCACTCGAACGCCTCGCGCAGCGCTGCCCGAACCTGATCGGCTTCAAGGACGGCGTGGGTGACATCGAGGCGATGGTCGCGATCCGCCGCCGCCTCGGCGAGCGCTTCGCGTATCTCGGCGGCCTGCCGACCGCGGAAGTGTACGCGGCGGCGTACAAGGCGATGGGCGTGCCAGTGTATTCGTCGGCCGTATTCAACTTCATTCCGAAGACGGCGATGCAGTTTTATCGCGCCGTCGCCGCCGACGATCACGCGACGATCGGCGCGCTGCTGGACACGTTTTTCCTGCCGTACCTCGCAATTCGCAATCGTCGGGCGGGCTACGCAGTCAGCATCGTGAAAGCGGGGGCAAAGCTGGTGGGGCACGATGCGGGCCCCGTGCGCGCGCCGCTCACCGACCTGAACGACGACGAACTGGCGCAACTCGACGCGCTGATCCGCAAGCTCGGCGCGCAATAGTGCAATAGCGAAATCGTGCGGCGTGCACGGTGGCGGCCCGGCGGCCCGGCGGCCCGGCGGCCGTGCGCCGCGCGCAGCGGACAGGACGGGCGGCGCCCCGTGTCGCAGGAGACGGCGGCGCGGGGCGCCGCCCGTTTTCACGTGCATCCCGATACGCCGTTTTGCCGCTCTTTGGCGGGGTAGGCAACGATGGAATGTTTCGCGCGATAATTAAATAGGATTCCTGTATAAAATAATCCGCTTGCGTCGAAGCACGCTTCCCGACGGCCTCTGAGCGCCGCGTTCGTCATCGTTTGTAATGTGCCGCTGTCGTCTGAAGATTGACGCGCTCTTTTCGTCGTTATACGGTAGCCGAAACGCAACGGTTGCGTTTCCATATAGTGAGCAAGAGCAGCTTTCATTCATGGCGACCGAGGTACTCCATCCGCACCGGGCCCAGACCGGCGGCCGCCCGACGCGCGAGCAGGCCGAGCAGCGTCTGCTGCGCGTGCTCCAGGTCGCGCAGGACGCGTTTCTGAGCGCAGGCTACGCGGACACGAGTCTCGACACCATCGCGCGCGAATCGGGTGTCGCGAAGAAAACGCTGTACCAGCATTTCGGCGACAAGGCGGGGCTCTTTGCCGCGGTGCTCGCCTGTTTGCGCAATGCGTGGGTTGCGGGTCTGCAGAATATCGTCGTGGAAGGTCAGGATCCATGCACGGTGCTGGAAGGCGCCGCGCTGCACCTGCTCGACGTCGGCACGCGCACCGACATGCTCGAACTGCACCGTTTGCTGCTCATCGAAGCACGCCGCTTTCCCGATCTGATCGACGGTCACTATGGGCGGCGCGGCGGACTGGTCGGCATGGAGCCGCTGTCGGCCTATCTGCGGAGCGCGACGCAACGGGGGCTGCTGCATTTCGACGACGAGGAGCTCGCGAGCGAGCAGTTCGTCTACCTGGTGCTCGGCGGCATTCGTTCGCGCATCCTGCGCGGCGCCTGCCGGCGCCCGAACGCGCAGATGCGCGCCCGCATCGCGCGTCAGGCGGTCGACATCTTCCTGCACGGCTGCACCGTGCGCGGCGCCAAAGCGCGAGCGAGGCGTCCATGACAAGCGAGAACCCGATGGATCAGCCTGATTCGCGCCACCGGATGCCGGCAGGCGTGCGCGCGCGCCATGCGATCGGCGCCGTGCTGCTGTGCGTGGCCGGCTGCGCGGTAGGACCGAACTATCAGCGTCCCGCCATCGCGGTTCCCGATCACTTCAAGGAAGGCGTCGAATGGCAGCGCGCGCAGCCGGGGGTGGCGGCCGCGTTGTCGGGCACGTGGTGGCAGGCGTATCGCGACGACGAGCTCGACCGCCTCGTCGGGCAGGCGCTGCGAGCCAACCAGTCGATCGTCGCGGCCGAGGCCGCCTACCGGGTCGCGCAGGCGAGCGTGCAGAGCAATGTGGCGGCGCTGTTCCCGGTCGTCTCGGCCGGGCTGGGCGCGACCCGCAGCGGCGCGGGGCCGGGCGTGCCGGCGGCTGCATCGAGCGGCGAGTCGGGGACCTACAACCTCGTGTCGGCCACGGCGACGGCAAGCTGGGAGCCCGACCTGTGGGGCTCGGTCCGGCGCAGCATCGCCTCGGCGAAGGCAAGCGCGCAGGCGAGCGACGCGCAGCTTGCGGGCGTGCGGCTGTCGATCGCGGCGAGCGTGGTGAGCGACTATTTCGCGCTGCGCGCCGCCGACGTGGACATTCACCTGCTCGAGCAGGAACGGGATATCGACGCGCATCTGCTGAAGATGACGCAGGCGTCGTACCGGGTCGGCGAAGCCTCGAACGACGATGTGCTCGCCGCCCAGGACACGCTGGAGGCGGCGATCGCCGCGCTGCAGTCCGCCGCAACCTCGCGCGAGCAGGACGAACATGCGCTGGCGGTGCTGGCAGGCGTGCCGCCGGCGGCATTCGCGATTGCGCCGCGTCCGTCGTATGCGTTCAGCGTGCCGCCGGTGCCGCTCGCGCTGCCGTCGCAACTGCTCGAACGGCGCTATGACGTCGTGAGCGCCGAGCGCACCGCGGCCGCGGCCAACGAGCGGATCGGCGTGGCCGAAGCCGCGTTTTTCCCGAGCCTCGATCTGTCCGCCGAAGGCGGTTTCGAGCACAACACGTTCGCGAACCTGCTGACGGTGCCGAACCGCCTCTGGACGCTGGGTCCCGATCTCGCCGCCACGCTGTTCGACGGCGGCGCGCGGCGCGCGGCCGTCGCGTCCGCGCGCGCGACCTACGACGAAGACGTGGCGAGCTATCGCAATACGGTACTGGCGGCGTTCCAGAGCGTCGAAGACGCGCTGTCGTCGATGTATCACCTCGGCGCGCAGGCGCATGCGTATGCCGGCATCCTGCAAGGCAACCAGAAGCTCTTCGACAGCGCGCGCGCCCAGTTGCAGGCCGGCGCGCAGAGCCAGCAGGACGTGCTGACCGCGCAGCTCACGTTGTTGCAGGCGCAACAGAATCTCGTCGATACGCGGGCGGCGCTGAGCGAAAGCAGCGTCACGCTGATCAAGAACCTCGGCGGCGGCTGGCAATGGGACGGTGCGCATGCGCGCGCCGCCGGGCAGGCGGCGCAGCCCGCCTCCGCCCCGGCGACGGCGGCGCAGTGAGCGCTCCTCCCGCCCCGTGCGCCCGCGCGGCGCTGCGCGCGCCGGCAGGGCCGGCCGCCCGCGTCGCTCACGCAGGAACTGGAGCTTTTATGAAACCACCGTTGCTGGCTGTCCGATTGCTTGCGCTCGCCGCGCTGCTGCTTGCCGGCTGCAGCAAGAATCCGCCGCCTGCCGCGCCGCCGGTGCAGGTCGGCACGCTGAGCGTGCATCCGCAGAGCGTGCCGCTCGACAGGCAACTGGTCGGCCGCGTATCCGCCTACTACAGCGCCAACGTGACCGCGCGCGTGTCCGGCGTGCTGCTTGAGCGGCGCTATCGCGAAGGCAGCGAAGTGCATCGCGGCCAGCTGCTGTTCCAGATCGATCCGGCGTTCTACAAGGCGCAGCTCGACAGCGATCTCGCGCTGCTCGCGGAAGACCGCGCGACCGCCATCAACGACCGGATCACGGCCGAGCGTTATCACGTGCTGCTGCCGGTGGGCTCGGTTTCGCAGCAGAGCGTCGACAACGCGGATGCCGCCGCGCGCAGCGCCGCCGCGAAGGTGCAGGCCGACGAGGCGAGCGTCGAGAGTGCGCGCCTGAACCTCGGCTATACGCGTGTGAGCGCGCCGATCGACGGCATTGCCGGCCAGCAGCAGGTCACCGCGGGCGCGGTGGTCGGCAGCAGCACCAGCGACAGCGGGGCGAGCGGCACGCTGCTCACGACCGTCGAGCAGATCGATCCGGTGTACGTGAACTTCGCGATCAGCGCAGCGGATCTCACCACGCTGCGCGAGGCGCAGGCCGCGGGCCGCGTCGCGCTTGCCGGACAGAACGCGACGAAGGTGAAGATCGGCCTGCCGAACGGCGCCCGGTACTCGCGCGACGGCGTGCTCGACTTCTCCGATGTCCTTGTGAACGCAACCACCGGCGCGGTCGATCTGCGCGCGCGCGTGCCGAATCCCGCGCACACGCTGCTGCCCGGCATGTACGTGACGCTGCAAGTGGGCTTCGGCACGCAGGACAACGTGTTTCTCGTGCCGCAGCAGGCCATGCAGCGCGATACGGTGGGCGCCTACCTGATGGTGGTCGGCGCGAACGGCAAGGCCGAGCGCAAGGACGTCGAGGCCAACGTGAACTACGGCACCGACTGGATCGTCACGAAGGGCCTCGCCGACAACGACAAGGTGATCGTCACGAACCTGCAGAACGTGCGCGAAGGGGCGCCGGTGTCGGCGCAGCCGTGGCAGGCGCCGGCCCAGCCGGCGTCGGGCGCGTCCGCGGCGCAGTAGGGGACCGCCGCCATGCCACGTTTCTTCATTCAGCGCCCGGTTTTCGCGTGGGTCATCGCGGTTCTGATCGTGCTGTTTGGCATCATCGCGCTGCGCACGATGGGGGTCGACTCGTATCCGAACATCGCGCCGCCGCAGGTGACGATCACGGCGACCTATCCGGGCGCGAGCGCGGCGACGATGGAGTCGACCGTCACGCAGGTGATCGAGCAGCAGCTCACCGGCATCGACAATCTGCTGTACTTCAGCTCGACCTCGGGCTCGAACGGCCAGACGATCATCACGCTCACGTTTGCCACCGGCACCGACCCGGATATCGCGCAGGTGCAGGTGCAGAACAAGCTCACGCTCGCCGAGCCGCTGCTGCCGGCCGAGGTGACGCAGCAGGGCATCACGGTGGCGAAGGCGAGCCCGGATATCCTGATGTTCGTCGCGCTGCAGTCGAGCAATCCGTCGATCGACGGCGCGCGTCTGAGCGACATTCTCGCATCGCAGATCCAGCCAGTCGTCGCGCGCGTGAACGGGGTCGGCAACACCACGCTGCTCGGCTCCGAATACGGCGTGCGCATCTGGCTCGATCCGGACAAGCTGCAGGGCTATGGCCTGTCCACCACGCAGGTGCTCAATGCAATCAACGCGCAGAATGCGCAGTTCGCGGCCGGCTCGCTCGGCGCCGACCCGGCGGTCAAAGGCCAGGTATTCACGGCAACGGTGTCGGGCGATACGCTGTTCTCGTCGCTGAAGCAGTTCCGCGACATCATCCTGCGCTCGAACAGCGACGGCACCACGGTTCGCCTGGGCGACGTGGCACGCATCACGTTCGGCGCGCAAACGTACGGCATGGCGCCGGTGTACGACGGCAAGCCGGCCGGCGGTCTCGCGGTCTTCCTGTTGCCGGGTGCGAACGCGCTCGCGGTGGCGAAGGCGGTGAAGGCGGAGATGGCGAACCTCGCGCGCGACCTGCCCGCGGGCGTCACCTGGAGCGTGCCGTACGACACCACGCCGTTCATCACCGCGTCGATCGGCGAGGTGGTGCGCACGCTCGCCGAAGCGGTCGTGCTGGTGTTCTTCGTGATGCTGGTGTTCCTGCAGAACCTGCGCGCAACGATCATTCCGACGCTGGTGATTCCGATCGCGCTGCTCGGCACCTTCATCGGCCTCGCGGCGCTGCACTACACGCTGAACCAGTTGACGTTGTTCGGAATGGTGCTGGCAATCGGCATCGTCGTCGACGATGCGATTGTCGTGATCGAGAACGTCGAGCGGATCATGACCGAGGAGCGGATCGGTCCAAAGGAGGCAACCCGCAAGGCGATGGGGCAGATCACCGGTGCGATTGTCGCGATCACCGTGGTGCTGACCGCCGTGTTCGTGCCGTCGGCGCTGCAGCCGGGCGCGACCGGCATCATCTACGCACAGTTCGCGCTGACCATTGCGGTGTCGATGGGCTTTTCGGCGTTTCTCGCGATGTCGTTCACGCCGTCGCTGTGCGCGGCGATCCTGCGGCCCGAGCATCACGAGGGCAAGAACCCGGTGTTCCGCTGGTTCGACCGCACGTTCAACCGGACCGCGCATGCGTATGAGGGGCACGTGGGCCGGGCGGTGCGCCACGCGCCGCGCTGGATGATGCTGTTCGTGCTGGTCGCGGTGCTGACGGGCTTCCTGTACACCCGCATGCCGACGAGCTTCGTGCCGGACGAGGATCAGGGCTTTCTGCTCGCGCTCGTGACGCTGCCGAACGGCGCAACGCTGCAGCGCACCGATCACGTGATGACCGAAATGCGCGCGAAGCTGCTGAAGAGTCCGATCGGCAAGGACATTGCGGACATCTTCCAGCCGGAGGGCTTCAGCTTCGTCGGCACCAGCGAAAACGTCGGCATGGCGTTCATCAAGCTGACCGACTGGAGCAAACGCCCGGATACGGTGATGCAGTTGATCCCGAAGATCAACAAGCTGATGTCGACGATTCACGACGCGCAGATCTTCGCGGTCAACCTGCCGACGATCCGCGGGCTCAGCCGCTTCGGCGGCATCGATCTCTATCTGCAGGCGCGCGCGGGCCAGTCGCGCGCCCAGCTCGACGCGGCGGCGCATACGCTGGTCGTCGATGCGGCGAAGAGTCCGGTGCTTTACGGGATCCGGCCGAACTCGCTGCCGAGCGCGCCGCAGCTGAACATCGCGGTCGACCGCACCCAGGCCGAATCGATGGGGCTGTCGCTCACCGACGTCTACGACACGATCCAGATGGAGCTCGCGCCGTACTACATCGACCAGTTCTCATACGGCGGGCGCATCAAGCGCGTCTACATCCAGGACGATGCGCCGTTCCGGATGAACCTCGATGCGCTGAACCACCTGTATACGCCGGGCAGCACGGCGGCGGCCAGCACCTCGACGGGCAACGGCGTCGCGCCGGTCGATCCGTCGGCGGCCAATACGTCGATCAGCCCGTACGACATGGTGCCGCTGTCGAGCGTCGTGAAGGCGAGCTGGGGGATGGGACCGGTCGTGCTGCCGCGCTACAACGGCTATTCCGCGATCGAGATCGTCGGCAATCCGGGGGCCGGGTACTCGACCGGCGAGGCGATGAAGGCGGTGCAGAACATCATCGACAAGTCGCTGCCGCCGGGCTTCGCCGCGGACTGGACCGGCCAGTCGTATCAGGAGGTGCTGTCGGGTAGCTCCGCGACGATGCTGATGGGGCTGTCGATTCTGGTCGTGTTTCTCGCGCTCGCGGCGCTGTACGAGAGCTGGTCGATTCCGGTCGCGGTGCTGCTGGTCGTGCCGCTCGGCATGCTCGGGATGATCTCGTTCTGCCTGCTGCGCGACATGCCGAACGACATCTACTTCAAGATTGGCCTCGTCACGGTGATCGGCCTGGCGGCGAAGAACGCGATCCTGATCGTCGAGTTCGCGGTGGAGGGGCAGGCGCGCGGCATGACGCTGTACGAGGCGGTGCTGAGCGCGGCGCACCTGCGTTTGCGGCCGATCCTGATGACCTCGCTCGCGTTCATCCTCGGTGTGCTGCCGCTCGTGACGTCGACCGGCGCGGGCGCGGTGTCGCGCCATGAGATCGGCACGGGCGTGATCGGCGGCATGCTGTTCGCGACGTTCTTCGGTCTGCTGCTGATTCCGGTGTTTTATGTGATCGTGCGCCGGCTGCTGGGCGACCGGCTCGACGAGCCGTCGCCGAAGCTCGCACCGCCTGGCAACGTGCGCGACACGGCGCGCTGAGGACCGCTGCGCCGCAGCGTATGCGCTGCAACGCGCGCGAGCGGAACGCTGTCGCTCGGGGCGCTGCCCGGGTCGCTGCTCAGGTCGCGCCGGCGGTGCGGTTGATCTCGAACGTCACATGCGACAGCCCGCGGCACGGCTGGAGCGCCGCGCGATAAAAGCCCGGCGTGCGCTGGGGCGCATCGGTCGCGACCGAGACGATCGCACCCAGATGCCCGGGGCCGAGGCGCCAGACGTGCAGATCCAGTACGGTGTCGCCGTGTGCTTCGATTCGGTGGCGAACCTCGTCGACGAGGGGGCGGTCGGGGCAGACGTCGAGCAGGATCGAGCCGGTATCGCGCATCAGGCTCCATGACCAGTTGGCGATCACGAGCGCGCCGATCACGCCGGCGAGCGGATCCATCCAGAGCCAGCCGAATGCGCGGGCGAGCAGCAGGCCGACGATGGCCAGCAGCGAAACGGCGGCGTCGGCGATCACGTGCACATAGGCCGACCGGATGTTATGGTCGCGCGCGGCCGCATGATGTGCGTGGTCGTGGTCGTGGTCGTGGTCATGGTCATGGTGATGGCCGTGGCCGTGGTGATCGCCGCTCAGCAACCCGATGCTTGCAAGATTGACGAGCAGGCCCACGACGGCGATCGGAATCGCCTCGCCGAAGTGGATCGGCACCGGCGACAAGAAGCGCGACACCGCTTCGTAGCCGATCAGCACCGCGATCATGGCGAGCACGATCGCGCTCGTGAAGCCCGCGAGGTCGCCGAGCTTGCCGGTGCCGAACACAAAGCGCCTGTCGTTCGCGTGCTTGCGCGCATACGTGTAGGCGAGGGCGGCGATCAGCATCGCGCCGGCGTGCGTCGACATATGCAGGCCGTCGGCGACGAGCGCGAGCGAGCCGAACAGGCTGCCGCCGACGATCTCGGCCACCATCATCGCGCTGCATAGCGCGATCACCATCCACGTTCTGCGTTCGTTTTCCTGGTGTGCGGCGCCGAGGAACACGTGGTCGTGTTCCGCGCCGAATGGGACGTGTCTGACTTCGCTCATGGTGTGTGCTTACCTGAAATAACTGTGGACGACCTCGATGAGCTGCTCGGTGCCGCTTGCGTGCCCGTCGTCTGACGCTGCGTCGACGAGGTGCGTGCGGATATGGTCTTCGAGCACGACCGCCAGCAGCCCGTTCATCGCGCCGCGGCAACTCGTGATCTGCTGCAGCACGTCCATGCAGCCGCGCTCTTCTTCGAGCGCGCGCTCGATCGCCTCGATCTGCCCTTTGATGCGGCGAACCCGGTTGAGCAGCTTCTTTTTATCGCGAACGGTATGACTCACGATCGGATCCTAGTAGTATAGGGGGGTATACTATCACTTCCGGCCAATGCCGGATCGACGACAGGGCTATGCTGTCGTCATCATCGAAACACCCATCGCAGGCCCCTCCATGCACATCAGGTTGAACGCCGCGCTCACCGCGCTTCTTGCCGCCGCGCTGTTCGGCGCGACCACGCCGTTTGCCAAACTGCTGCTGGGCACACTGTCGCCGTTCATGGTGGCGGGGCTGTTCTATCTGGGCAGCGGCGTCGGTCTCGCGCTGACCCTGCGGCTTCGGCGCGCGCTGCGCGCCGGCGCGGCGCGGCACGCGGGGCACTGCGAGAGCGGCCTGCGCCGCGCGGAACTGCCGTGGCTCGCCGGTGCAATCGCCGCAGGCGGCGTCGCGGGGCCGGCCTTGCTGATGCTGGGGCTGGCGAGTACCCCGGCTGCGTCGAGCGCGTTGCTGCTTAACCTCGAAGGCGTGCTGACGGCGGTGATCGCTTGGGTCGTGTTTCGCGAGAACGTCGATGTGCCCGTGTTTCTCGGAATGCTCGCGATCGTGGCCGGGGGCGCGCTGCTGTCATGGCAGCCGGGCGCGGCCGGCGTGTCGCGTGGCGCGCTGCTCGTGGCGGGCGCCTGCCTGTGCTGGGCGATCGACAACAACCTCACGCGCAAGGTGTCGACCAACGATGCGATGGTCATCGCCTGCGTGAAAGGGCTCGTCGCCGGGCCGGTCAATCTGGGCCTCGCGTATCTGGCGGGCGCGCACGCTCCGTATCCGGGCCAGGCGGCTGCCGCGATGCTCGCCGGTTTTGCCGGCTACGGCGTGAGCCTCGCACTGTTCGTCGTCGCGTTGCGCAATCTCGGCACCGCGCGCACCGGGGCCTATTTTTCGGTGGCGCCGCTCGTCGGCGTCGCGTTGTCGCTTGCACTGTGGCCGCAGGTGCCGCCCTGGCCGTTCTGGTGCGCGGCGGCGCTGATGGCGGCGGGCGTCTGGCTGCATCTGCGCGAGCGGCACGATCACGCGCATACGCATGAAGCGCTTGCGCACACGCATCGGCACCATCACGATGCGCATCATCAGCATGCGCACGATTTTGCATGGGACGGCACCGAGCCGCACACGCATCCTCACCGGCATCTGCCGGTCACGCACACGCACGCACATTACCCGGACATTCATCACCGGCATTCGCATTGACGCGCGGCGCGGGCGCGCTCACGAAGCCGCTGCGGCATCCGGCGCGACCGTGCGCGCGTCCGGGCGGGCGCAGCAGGCCTCGCGCAGCGTCTTGCCGAATCCGAGCCATAACGCGAGCGAGCCCGTCGATACCGCGCCGAGCACGACGAACGAAGCCGCATAACCGAAGCGCTGCGCGAGCAGCCCGCCGAGCGCGGGACTGAGCGCCGCGCCGATCCCCTGGCAGGTCGCGACCATCCCCTGACCGACGTTGACGCGGCCGCTGCCCTGCAGCAGATGCACGACGAGCGCAGGCACCGCCACGCTCTGCAGCCCCGCGCCGATGCCGTCGAGCACCTGCACGGGCCACACGCCCCATGCGCTCATCAGACCGGCGGCGAGCATGCCGCGCAGCGGCAGCGCCAGATAGGACGCGAGGATCGTGAGCCAGTAGCCGCGCTGCCGGATCAGCCGCGGCGCGAACCATGCCGCGCCGACCATCACGAGCTGCGCGACCACGATGGTCTCGGCGGTCAGCGCGCTCGGGTCGCCCCGATGCGCGGCGACGATCGCCATGCCGTACAGCGGCAGCATCGCCGCGTTGCCGAGATGGAACAGCGCGAGCGAGCCCGCGAGCAGCACCAGCGGGCCGCTGCGCAACAGGTCGGCGAGGCCGCTCGCGTGCGGCTCGGCGCGCGGTTGCGACGTGCTGTCGAGGCCGCGGGCGCTGTCGTGATCGATCGCGTGCGGCGCAATCCGCAGCACGGTGACGATCGTCAGCGCGCCGAACACGGCGGTCAGTGCGAACACGGCGCCAAAGCCGTAGCGCCAGCCCAGCCAGCCCGACAGCGCCGCGCCGATCACGTTGCCGGCGTGATTGGCAACCTGGTTGCGGCCGAACTGGCGGTCGAAGCCGTCGAGCCGCACGATGCCGAGCGTCACGCCCGCGACCGCGGGCCCGAGCGCCGCGCCGGCCACGGCGCCGGCGATCTGCGTGGCCGCGACCATCGCGTAGCTGTGCGCGAACCAGAGCGTGAGCGCCGCGAGCAGCGTCAGCGCGCCGGCGACGACGATCACGGCGCGCTTGCGCCGCGTCGCGTCGACGAGCGCGCCGGCCGGCGAGGTGGCCACCATGCCGGCGATGCCGCCGAGCGTCATCACGCTGCCGATCGCATCGGCGGGCCAGCCGCGCGCCTGCAGGAACACGCCGATGAACGGCCCGATACCGGCCTGCACGTCGGCCATGAAGAAGTTGAGTGCTTCGAGCGCACGGGTGGGCTTCATGCGCGGCGTCTCGCCGGTCGCAGGCGGGGAGTGGGGATGCGTTGCATGGTGATGCTCCTTGGGGCGCGGCGGCGCCGCTGTGTGAGCGGGAGCAAGGCATGTGCCGCGCGGGGGCAGGCGGCGGGCCGCCGGGCGGGTGCGCGGATGCCTGCGGGTGCGGGCGGGTGCCCTGATGATACGTGGAATATCGCTGCGTACACGCGGCGTCGATCCGGGTACGTCCGGGTACGTCCGAGTACGTCCGGGTACGGCCGCGCGTGGACTCTCGCGAGGGGCAAGGCGCTCGCGATTCCTGTGGGCGGGGTCGATGACGAATTCGCCCGGCGTCTTCGCTCCATCGGGTTGACGCCCGATTCGTCCTCTCCAGGGAAAACCCTCTCAATGAATTCCCGTTCAATGGGAATCGTATTTTTGATCGGCGGGAGCGACGTGTCATGCTCTGCGCATTGATCCCGCTTTCGTTTTCCCATGAACCAGGAACCCGGTGTCACCGGCGCGGAGCGCCTGCTGCTCGTGCTCACGGCGCTCGCCAGCCACGGCAAGGCGATGTCCGTGAGGGACATGCTCGGCGCGACCGGCCTCGCGCAGAGCACGCTCTACCGCCAGGTCGCGTTGCTCAAGCGCTGGGGCTTCGTCACCGAGGATGCCGGCTATTACGCGCCCGGTCCGATCAGTCTGCAGCTCGCGCTCGGCTTCGACATCAACTCGCTGCTGGTCGAAGCGAGCCGCGAAGGCATGGCGCAGCTTGCGCGCGCGTCGCAGGAAAGCGTTGGGCTCGTCGTCGTGGTCAACGATCAGGTGGTGTGCCTCGAAATGATCGAAAGCACGCATTCGTTGCGCTGCTCGTTCGAGAAGGGCCGCGCGGTGCCGCTGAAGGCGGGCGCCTCCGCGAAGTCCCTGCTCGCGTTTCTGTCGGACAAGATGCGCGCCGAAGCGCTCGACCGCGTGTTCGCCGACGACCCGCCCGGCCGCGCCCGGATCGAGTCGCAACTGGCGCAGATCCGCACGCAGGGGTACGCGGTGAGCGACAGCGAGGTCGATCCCGGCGTATGGGGCGTCAGCGCGCCCGTGTTCCGGCGCGCCGCGCGCGGCGCGGGCGCGAACGCGTCGATCACGCTGATGGCGCCGTCCTCGCGCGCGGCCGGCCGCGAGATGCAGCTCGCCGACTGGACGCTGCGCACCGCCCACGCGATCTCCGCCCGGCTGCAAGCCGAATGATTCCCCCCGCCACACACTACCCACACCAAGGAGCCCAACGATGAAACTGCATAACGTGTTATCCGCCGCCTGCCTGTGCGTTGCCGCGTTTTCCGCCGCGCTGCCCGGCACGGCATTCGCACAGGACCCGAACGTGTTGCAGGTCGCGACCGACGCGACCTTCCCGCCGATGGAGTTCACCGAGAACGGTCAGCGCACCGGCTTCGACATCGACATCGTGAACGCGCTCGCGAAGGAAATGGGCAAGCAGGTCCAGTGGACCGACATCGACTTCAAGGGCCTGATTCCGGGGCTGATCGCGCATCGTTTCGACATGGCGGTCTCCGCGATCTACATCACGCCCGAGCGCGCCCAGGTGGTCGATTTCACGCAGCCGTACTTCGCCGGCGGTCTCGTCGCGCTCGTGAAAGACAACTCGCCGATCCACACGCTCGCCGATCTGAACGGCAAGAAAGTGTCGGTGCAGGTCGGCACGAAGTCGGTCAACTTCCTGCGCGACAACTATCCGAAGGTCACGCGCGTCGAGGTCGAGAAAAACGAGGAGATGTTCGACCTGGTCGGCATCGGCCGCGTCGATGCCGCGGTCACCGGCAAGCCCGCCGCGTACCAGTTCGTGCGCACCCGGCCCGGCTTTCGCGTGCTCGACACCGAGCTGACGAAGGAACAGTACGGCATCGCCGTGCGCAAGGACGAACCGCAACTGCGCGATGCGCTGAACGCCGCGCTCGTGAAGATCAAGGCGGACGGCACGTACGCGCAGATCGTGCACAAGTGGTTCGGCCAGAACGCGAAGTGATCGCCCGGATCTGACCCATGCAACTCGACTTCTCTCCTGTCTTCGCCGGCTGGACCGAGATTCTGCACGGGGCGCTCGTCACCGTCGAGGTGACGGCGGCCTCGCTCGTGCTCAGCTGCATGCTCGGGCTGCTGATCGGCATCGGCCGGCTGGCGCGCGAGCGCCGGCTCGTCTACGGCTTCTGCACGTGCTATCTGGTGTTCTTCCGCGGCACACCGTTGCTCGTGCAACTGTTCCTGCTGTTCTTCGGGCTGCCGCAGTTCAACATCCTGCTGCCGGCTTTCCTGTGCGGCGTGCTGGGACTCGGCCTGTACTCGGCCGCCTACGTGTCCGAGATCGTGCGCGGCGCGATCCAGTCCGTCGACCGCGGGCAGATGGAGGCGGCGCGCTCGATCGGCATGTCGGGTGCGCAGGCGATGCGCGCGATCATCCTGCCGCAGGCCGTGGTGCGGATGATTCCTCCGCTCGGCAACGAATTCATCGCGCTCATCAAGAATTCGGCGCTCGTGTCGCTGCTGACGATCGACGACCTGATGCACGAAGGCCAGAAGATCATCAGCGTGTCGTATCGCTCGCTGGAGGTGTATCTGGTGATCGCGCTGGTTTATCTCGTGCTTACGCAGACGACCAACTATGTGCTGCATCGTGTCGAGCGCCGTTTGCGCGCAGGAGGGATGGTTCAATGAGCAACGCGCCTGAACCGATTGTCCGCATCCGTGGACTGATCAAGTCGTTCGGCACGCACCGCGTGCTGAACGGTATCGACTTCGATATCCAGCCGCAGCAGGTCGTGGTGGTGATCGGCCCGAGCGGCTCGGGCAAGAGCACGTTCCTGCGCTGCTGCAACGGCCTGGAGCGGCCCGAGGGCGGCACGGTCGACATCTGCGGCCAGCGCCTGTTCGATGCGGGCAAGATGCTCGACGAGCGCGCGCTGAACGGGCTGCGCACCGAAGTCGGCATGGTGTTCCAGTCGTTCAACCTGTTTCCGCATCTGTCGGTGCTGCACAACATCACGGTCGGACCGCGGATGTTGCGGAACCTGTCGAAGTCCGAAGCCGAGGAAGCCGCGATGGCGCTGCTCGACAAGGTCGGGCTCGCGCACAAGGCGCACGGCATGCCCGCGAGCCTGTCGGGCGGCCAGAAGCAGCGCGTCGCGATCGCGCGCGCGCTGGCAATGCAGCCGCGCGTGATGCTGTTCGACGAGCCGACGTCGGCGCTCGATCCGGAACTCGTCGGCGAAGTGCTGCAGGTGATGAAGCTGCTGGCGTCGGAAGGGATGACGATGGTGGTCGTCACGCATGAAATGGGCTTTGCGCGTGAAGTGGCCGACGTCGTCGTCGTGATGGACGGCGGCGAGATCGTCGAAGCGGGCGAGCCGTCGACGATTTTCACGGCGCCCGTGCAGCCTCGGACGCGGACGTTTCTGCAAGCGGTGCTGTCGCGCGCATGACGCCGCTGCTCGAACGTGGCGGGCCGCCTGTGCGCGTGCGCGGCGCACACGCGCCGCGCACTGCGCGGGTGCCCGGATGAGCCGCGCATCCGGCGTGCGGATCACCCGCGTCACGCTGCTGCGCGGAGAAGCGTTGAGCGCGTCGCCCTGGAAGAACGGCGGCGGCGTCACGCGGGAAATCGCCGCGTGGCCGGCGCACGGCGCGTCGCTCGACACGTTTGCATGGCGCGCGAGCGTCGCGCAGATCGCGCGGTCCGGCCCGTTCTCGCGCTTTGCCGGCGTCGAGCGGACCCTCGTGCTGCTGGAGGGCGCAGCGCTGCGTCTTGACGAAACCGCGCCCGATGGCGGCGTATTGCGTACGCACGCGCTGACCCACGCACTGGACATCGCGCACTTCGACGGCGGCGCGCAGATCGACGCGCACGCCGCCGGCGGCGCGGTGCATGTTTTCAACCTGATGGTGCGGCGGGGGGAGGCGCACGGCGCACTCGCCATCTGGCGCGAACCGGCCCGCCGCAGCGTCTGCGCCGAAACGCTCCTGCTGCACGCCGTACAGGATGCGCCCGACGTGTGCGTCGACGGCATGGCGCCGGTTGCGCTGGCGGCGGGCGACACGATGCGCGTCGCCGCGGCCGGTGCGGTCTGCATCGATACGCGCGGCGCGGGCACGCTGATCGTCGTCGCGCTCGACAGCGCGTCCTCGTCCGCGCACGCGATGCGCGCGTCGTGCGCGTCGTGTGCCGCCCCCGTCCTTCCTGTCACGAACCCGCCGCTGCGCGGCACCTGATCCGATGCGTACCGAGAAGCCCTCCACTCCCGACCCTCACGCGCTCTTTGCAGCACATGCGCGTCTTCCCGACGGCTGGCGCCGCAACGTGCTGCTCGAATGGGACGACACGGGCACGCTGCGCGGCGTCACGCCGGACCTGCCGGCTGCTCCCGCAGGCGTTGCGCGCGCGGCGGGACCGCTCTTGCCGGGCATGCCGAACGTGCATTCGCACGCGTTTCAGCGCGCGATGGCGGGCCTGACCGAATACCGCGCGAATCCGGCCGACAGCTTCTGGAGCTGGCGCGACCTGATGTACCGCTTCGCCGCCCGCGTGACGCCCGACGATCTTGGCGCGATTGCACGCTGGCTCTACGTCGAGATGCTGAAGGCCGGCTATACGTCCGTCTGCGAATTCCATTACGTGCATCACGCACCGGACGGCGCGCGCCATGCGCAGCCCGCCGAGATGGCGCAGCGCGTGGTGGAGGCGGCCGCGGCCACCGGCATCGGCATGACGATGCTGCCGGTGCTCTACCGCTATAGCGGCTTTGGCGCGCAGCCGCCGCGCGACGATCAGCGGCGCTTCGTCAATACGCCGGAGCAGCTGCTGGCCATCGTCGAGGCACTGCGGCGCACGTGGCCCGAACACGGCGCGCTGCGCTACGGTGTCGCGCCGCATTCGCTGCGCGCCGTGTCGCAGGCGTGCCTGGGCACGCTGCTCGAGGGGCTCGATGCGATGGCGCGCGATGCGCCGGTGCACATTCACATCGCGGAACAGACCGGCGAAGTGGAGGCCTGTCTCGCAGTGGAAGGCGCGCGGCCCGTGCAGTGGCTGCTCGATCGCTTCGACGTGAACGCACGCTGGTGTCTGGTCCACGCGACCCATCTCGATGCGGCGGAAACCGTTGCGCTCGCAACGTCCGGCGCGAGCGCCGGCCTGTGCCTGACGACCGAGGCCAATCTCGGCGATGGCCTGTTTCCCGCGCACGACTATCTGCAGGCCGGGGGTGCGTTCGGCATCGGCTCGGACAGCCATATCGGCGTAGACTGGCGTGCCGAGCTGCGCTTGCTCGAATATGGACAGCGGCTCGTGCGGCGCGAGCGCAACGTGCTGGCGTCGGCGCAGTGCGCGCATGTCGCCGACCGCCTGTTCGACGCCGCGCTCGCGGGCGGCGCGCGGGCCACCGGGCGCGCGGTCGGCGCGTTGATGCCCGGCGCGCGCGCCGACTGGCTCGTGCTCGATCCGCAGCATGCGGACCTCGCGGAACGGCCGCCGGCGACATGGCTGTCGTCTGTCGTGTTCTGCGAGCATGGAACGACGCCGGTGCGGGACGTTTATGCGGGCGGCGTGCAGGTCGTCGCCGGGCGGCGTCATCGCGACGAGGCGCGCCTGCAGGCGGACTATCGCGCTGCCGTGCGCCGTCTGCTCGCGCCGTAAGCGTAAAAAACACTGAACAGGATTCCTGATGAACGCTCTTTTTTCTCTCGAACGCGGCGATGCACCGCTTCTGGTGTCGATCCCGCATCTGGGCACACAGATTCCCGAGTCGCTGCGCGACGCGTACACCGACGTCGCGCTCAGCGTCGCGGATACCGACTGGCACCTCGACCGGCTCTACGCATTCGCGCGCACGCTGGGCGCGACGATTCTCGGCGCGCGCGTGTCGCGCTATGTGATCGACCTGAACCGCCCGCCGAATGACGAGAGTCTCTACCCGGGCCAGACGACGACCTCGCTGTGCCCGAGCGAAACCTTTCGCGGCGAGCCGCTTTACCGCGAGGGTCGCGCACCGGATGCGGCCGAACGGCAGCGCCGCGTCGCGACCTGCTGGCAGCCGTACCATGATGCGTTGCACGCGGAGCTCACGCGTCTGCGCGCGCAGCACGCGCATGTGCTGCTGTGGGAGGCGCATTCGATTGCGAGCGTGCTGCCGCGCCTGTTCGACGACAAGCTGCCCGATCTGAACATCGGCACGCAGGATGGCCGCACGGCCGCGCCGCCGGTGCAGGCGGCCGTCGAGCGTGCGGCAGCGGCGAGCCGCTTCACGTGGGTCGCGAATGGACGCTTCAAGGGAGGCTATATCACGCGGCGCTTCGGCGCGCCGCGGGACGGCGTGCACGCGATCCAGCTCGAGATGTGCCAGTCGACCTACATGAACGAGCAGGCGCCGTTCGACTATGTACCGTCGCTCGCGCAGCAGGTCGAGCCGGTGCTGCGCGACATGGTCGGCGGCGCGCTCGACGAAGTGCTGGCGCTGAACGCAGCAGGGCGCTAGGGGCGCCGGCCCCGGCCCCGGCCGGTTGCGCGCGGCGCCGCGTGGAGCGCCGTGTGATGGGTTGCTTGAAGCGCCGTGCGACGTGCCGTGCGACGCGCGGTGTGCCACATCGTGGCCGGCGCGTCGAAATGGCGCAGCGCCCGCATGCGTTCCCGCGGGCGTCTATCGCGACAGCGCAGCCTGCTGCGCGATCACGATCTCGACACGCCGGTTCAGCGCGCGTCCGCCGGCGCTCGCATTGCTCGCGACCGGCTGCGCGTCGCCGTAGCCGTGCACGTCGTATTCGCGCGCCTTCAGTCCGTGCGACGCGAGGTAGTCGGCGACAGCCTGCGCACGCCGTTTCGACAGATCGAGGTTGTAGGCGGCCGTGCCGCGCGAGTCCGTGTAGCCGCTGATCGCGACGGTGTCGATCGTTGCACCGGCCGACTGTGCGATCAGCCGGTCGAGGCGCGTGCTTGCGGCGGGCCGCAGCGTGGCCTGCGCGGTGTCGAAGTTCGCGTCGGCCGACAGCGAGAGCCGTTGCACCGTCTGTGCGAGCGGCGCGGCCGGTGCGGCCGCCGCCGGTGCGGGGCTGACGCACGCGAAGCGCAAGACGCGCGGGTCGTCCGGCGACGGCCGGTCGGCCACGGACACGCCTTCGAGCTCGCGCACCGCGCCGCCGCGGTCGTGCGCGCAGATGCGCTGCGCCTCGCGCCGGCACGTCGAACCCGATTCGAACAGCCCATAACATGTGACCTGGTAGACAGGCTGACCGTCCGCGAGCTGCACGCGGCGCGCGGTATAGGTCGGCCCCGATGAGGCACACCCCGCGAGTCCGACGGCGGCCAGCGCGATCGATGCGGCGATTATCCTGAACATCTGCTGCTCCTTTTATCAATCAGGCGGGCGCCCGCAGAGGGCCCCGCGTTCCGGAATGGCAACCCGTCACCACTGGTAGGACATGCCGGCGCCGTACGACGTGCCGGCCGAACTGATGCCGGCGCCCGCCCGCACCTTCAGGTTGTCGGTGATGCGCGCGGTCATCCCGATCGCGGTCGCGCCATAGCCCTGGTAGGTGGCCGCGCCGACCCCCACGGCGATCGTCTTGCCGGCGTCGACGTCCGGGATCATCGTCAGCGCAGTTGCTGCGGCGACGCCCGAGTACGCGGCGCGCGCCACCTGGTTGACGCTCGACTGCACCCCCCACAGCTGGTTCATGTTGGCCGCGTCGGTGCCGTCGATGCCGGGTGCGACGTTGGTCAGACGCCGCTCGTCGCCGGGCGCGCCGATCGAGACCGTGTTCGGCTGGTTCGCGACCGAGCCCTGGCCGAGCGCCACCGAGTTCGGCGCCGTCGCGGACGCGCCCTGGCCGAGCGCGCTTGAGTTCGCGGCGCTTGCTTGCGCGCCTTGGCCCACGGCGGTCGAGTTCGTGCCGGATGCGTTGGAGGCCTCGCCGTCGGCGGTCGTATTGCTGCCCGATGCATTGGACAGCTGACCGGTCGCGGTCGAGTCGGGCCCCGATGCGTTGCCGCTCGACCCTTGCGTGGTCGAGACCTGGCTCGCCGCGTTCTGCGCGGACGCCTGGGCGCCGATCGCGCTGGTGGTTTCGGTGGCGAGCGCGTTGAACGCCTGTTCGAGCGCGTAGAGCTGGCTGCCGTTGATCGCGTCGGTGGAGGTGGCGGTGATGTCGCCGGCCGCGACGTTCTGGACCTGGCGCTCGGCGCCGGCCGCGCCGACGCTGACGACGCCGGCCGCGGTCGAGGCGAGGCCCGCGAACGTCGTGGTGACGCCGTCGAGCGTGACCTGCGACGCGGCCGTGTCCGTATGCGGCGCGCCGGAGACCGATGCGTTGCCGAGCGCGACATCGTTGGCGTTGGTTGCCACCGCGTTCGGCCCGATCGCGACGCTGTTGGTGCCGAGCGCCTGGCTATCCGGTGCGGTCGAGTTCGCGTGGAAGTACTTGATGCCGCCGCCGTTGTCGATGGTGGTGACGGTCTGGTTCAGCGAGGTTAGGTTGGTGTCGACCGCGCCGAGCGCGCTGCCGACGTTGTTGTACGTGTTGCCCTGAATCGTATAGTTCGGCGCGCTGACGGTGCCGTTCGGGTTGACGGTTGCGCCGCCGCCCAGTGCGCCGGCGACGCTCTGCGCGGTGCTGTACAGCTGGCTGCCGTTGAGCGCATCCGTGCTGGTTGCGCTGACGGTGCCGGCGGCGACATTGGCGAGCGTCTGCGCGGCGCCGGGGTTGGCGCCGGTGCCGCCGGGCGCGACCAGCGCGAGCTGGTTCGCGGTGCCGGTGGTCTGCACGGGGCCGATCGAACCGTTCGCGATGTTCGAGTTCAGGTTCGTGATGGCGGTTGCATTCGCGTTGACCGCCTGGTTGGTCGCATAGAGCTGGCTGCCGTTGATCGCGTCGGTGGAGGTGGCGGTGATGTCGCCGGCCGCGACGTTCTGGACCTGGCGCTCGGCGCCGGCCGCGCCGACGCTGACGACGCCGGTCGCGGTCGAGGCGAGGCCCGCGAACGTCGTGGTGATGCCGTCGAGCGTGACCTGCGACGCGGCCGTGTCCGTATGTGGCGCGCCGGAGACCGATGCGTTGCCGAGCGCGACATCGTTGGCGTTGGTTGCCACCGCGTTCGGCCCGATCGCGACGCTGTTGGTGCCGAGCGCCTGGCTGTCGGGTGCGGTCGAGTTCGCGTGGAAGTACTTGATGCCGCCGCCGTTGTCGATCGTCGAGACGGTCTGGTTCAGCGAGGTCAGGTTGGTGTCGACCGCGCCGAGCGCGCTGCCGACGTTGTTGTACGTGTTGCCCTGAATCGTATAGTTCGGCGCGCTGACGGTGCCGTTCGGGTTGACGGTTGCGCCGCCGCCCAGTGCGCCGGCGACGCTCTGCGCGGTGCCGTACAGCTGGCTGCCGTTGACCGCCTGTGTGCTGGTCGTGCTGACGGTGCCGTCGGCGACATTGGCGAGCGTCTGCGCGGCGCCGGGGCTCGCGCCGGTGCCGCCGGGTGCGACCAGCGCGAGCTGGTTCGCGGTGCCGGTGGTCTGCACGGGGCCGATCTTGCCGTTCGATACGTTCGACGTGAGGGTGGTGATGTTGGTCGCGTTGGTGGAGATGGCCTGGTTGGTCGCGTACAGCTGGCTGCCGTTGACCGCCTGTGTGCTGGTCGTGCTGACGGTGCCGGCGGCGACATTGGTGAGCGTCTGCGCGGCGCCGGGGCTCGCGCCGGTGCCGCCGGGCGCGACCAGCGCGAGCTGGTTCGAGGTGCCGGTGGTCTGCACGGGGCCGATCGAACCGTTCGCGATGTTCGAGTTCAGGTTCGTGATGGCGGTTGCATTCGCGTTGACCGCCTGGTTGGTCGCGTACAGCTGGCTGCCGTTGATCGCGTCGGTGGAGGTGGCGGTGATATCGCCGGCCGCGACGTTCTGGATCTGGCGCTCGGCGCCGGCCGTGCCGACGCTGACGACGCCGGCCGCGGTCGAGGCGGGCCCGGCGAAGGTCGTGGTGACGCCGTCGAGCGTGACCTTCGTGGCGGCTGCGTCGGTGTGCGGCGCGCCGGTGACCGATGCGTTGCCGAGCGCGATGTCGTTCGCGTTGGTCGCCGTGGCGCCGTAGCCGATCGCCGTGCCGCCGGCCTTCAGCGCGACCGCATAAGCCGAAATGGCCGTGGAGTCCGCGCCGGTGCCTTGCGCGTCCGGACCGATGGCCGTTGCATACGCGCCGGAGGCCGTCGTGTCGCTGCCGATGGCGATCGCGTGCGTGTTGCCCGCCACCGACTCGACCCCGACCGAGATCGCATTGTTGCCGAGCGCCTGCGCGCCCGGACCGCCGCTCAGGCCGCTGCCGATCGCGACCGCGCCGTTCACCGTCGCCTGCGACGACACCCCGATCGCCACGGTGTCCAGCGACGTCGCCGCCGCACTCGTGCCGACCGCGATCGCGCTTTGCCCGGAGGCGGTCGTCGCGACACCGATGCCGACGCCATAGGTGCCCGACACCACGGCCTGGCCGCCGATCGCGACGCCGTTGGCGCCCGAGGTGACCGCCTGGTTGCCGAGCGCGAACGCATTGGCTGCCGAAGCCGTCGCCTGGCTGCCGATCGCCAGCGCGTCGTCCGCCGTCGCGGACGCCTTCTGCCCGATCGCAACCGCGCCGCCGCTGGACGTGCCGTTGGCCTTCGCGCCGCTGCCGAGCGCGACGTTGTTCGCGCTATTGCCGCCCGCCACCGCCGCCGCGCCCGCCGCGCCGCCCGAGTTGGCGGCCGTGTTGCCGGTGCAGTTCGCGGCAAGGCTGGCGCTATTGGACGCGTTATCGCCAATCGCGATATTGCACGCGATCGCCTGCATGCTGGCGCCCGCCAGAACGGCGAGCGCGACGACCGTACGCACGCTCTTCGCGCCGTGCCGGCCTTTGCCCGATGCCGTGGTGTTTTCCGCCGCGGCCACCCACGTCCCGGACGCCCCGTTCCATATGGATTTAAAACTCTTGTTCATCGCTCGATTCCCGAATGCATGCCGTTCGTCGGCATCGTTAAAAAATAATCAGGCAGTGTTAAATCGGATGTTTATTTATGAATTTGCCTGGCCAGGCGAGCGGTTGAAATTTCCGCTGGTCAATACGGCTCTGCGGCCGGAAGCCCAAAAAATCGGGCAAAAATACGTCCACAGGCCTGCCGCCTGGATGCGACAGGAACTGAACGATGAAAACCTGATGGAATCGGGCGCCTACCCGCCCGATCCGTTGCGCCGGAACGGTTGCGTCCTACGCTGGCCGTGCCGGCAGCCGCCGCGCGGATGGCTCCGCCCCACAGCCGCTCGTCCCGGCAACGGGCCCGCTTTTTTTCCCGATGATACGGACAGGTCTGAATATCATGGCAGTCTCACATCCGGTTAATACCGGTATTGGGGTCTGCGGGTTTAATGCGAGCGCAGTGTAACAGCCTGATGAAAAAATGAAATCGCCCTGGCAATATTTAACATCAATTACCCGGGTGCTTAATGATTGTCCGGCCGATTTAAAGATATGAAGATAAGGCGAAAACCGGGTGCGCACCGGATTCAAAACCGGCGGATACGGCGGAAAGGGCGCAGGCGGGAAAAGGGAAAAGGGGAAAAGGGGAAAAACAGAAAAGGGAAAAACAGAAAGCAGGAAAGCAGAAGGGATGCCGGCGCGGTCGCGCCGGCATCAGAGGGCTTCGACGAGCCGCGGGTCGCTTCTTGCGCAATATTCGTGGCACGCGGCGCGCGCGGCGGTTGCCGCCGCATGGACGAGGCGCGACGCGTCCGTGCGGCGCGACATCGACACGACGATCGACGGCGGCGACGGCTGCAGCGGCAACTCGACCACCTCGCCGCTCGCGATCAGCGCATCGACGAACAGCCGCGGGATCGCGGCGACGCCGAAGCCGTCGCGCACGAGCTGCACGATCACCGAGATCGACGGCGAACCGGTGATGCGCGTCTGCGCGAGCGGCACGCCATTCGCGCGCGCGAGCGTCGTGACGATGTCCTCCAGCGCGCGATGCGGCGCGGTGCCGCGGCCGAACGTGAGGACCGGATGTTCGAGCACGCGCTTCGCGAGCCCGCTGCGCGCGAGCGGTACGAGACCCGCGCGGGCGATCCAGTGCACCGGATAATTCGCGAGCGCGTCGCAGACCACGCTCATTTCGTCGCTGCCTTCGACGCGGATGATCAGGTCGAGCTCTCCCGCCATCAGCCGGCGCTGCAGTACGACGCTCACGTCGACGTTCAGGTCGATGTCGAGCAGCGGGTAGTCGGCCGACAGCCGCGTCATGTACTGCGGCAGCCAGCTATGCACGACCGTCTCGATCACGCCGAGCCGCAGCTTGCCGCGCACGCTGCTGTCGCTCGCGGCGGCGGCCTGCAGTTCGCGCGTCGCGTCGACCACGGCCTTCGCGTAGCCGAGCAGATACTCGCCGTTCGGGGTCAGGCGGAACGTGCGGCTGTCGCGGTCCACCAGCACCGTGCCCAGTTCGTCTTCGAGCGCCTTCACGCGCTGCGAGATCGCCGCGGGCGTCGCGTGCAGCTCGGCGGCGGTCGTGCGGAAGCTGCGCAGCTTCGCGAGCGTGACGAAGGTGTCGAGAAAGCGGGTGTTCATCGGGGGCGCCCAGCGGGTCGGGTCGAAGGGAAGTGCGTGATAAAAACTTCACGAGATTCGGGAAAACCCGGTATTACGTTAAGAAATTCTATCCATTCGGCCCAATAAAAACTAGGTAGCGTCAACTTTTCGTCTTTTCTATTCTTCACCCTGTTCGATGACGGCTTCGTCATCCCCTCGTCACAGAGATAGCAGCCATGACGCCTTACGAGTTTCGTCACGCCGTGCGCAACGGCACCTTTCGCGGTCCGACGGCCGGCCATTGCGGCGAATTCGCGCAAGCCAACCTCGCGATCCTGCCCGAGGCGTATGCGCACGACTTCCTGCGCTTCTGCCATGCGAACCCGAAGGCGTGCCCGCTGCTCGGCGTCGGCGAGCCGGGCGAATACCGGATCGACGCGCTCGGCCTCGATCTCGACATCCGCACCGACGTGCCCGCGTACAACGTGTATTGCGACGGACGTCTCGTCGAACGCGTGGACTCGCTCATGTCGATCTGGAAGGACGATTTCGTCGTGTTCGCGATCGGCTGCTCGTTCTCGTTCGAGGCGATGCTCGCCCGCGAGGGCATTCCCCTGCGTCACGTCGAGGAAGGCCGCAACGTGCCGATGTACCGGACCACGATCGCGAACCGCCGGGCCGGCGTGTTCGGCGGCGAACTCGTCGTGTCGATGCGGCCGATGCGCGGCGCCGACGCGATTCGCGCGGTGCAGATCACCAGCCGCTTTCCCGGTGTGCATGGCGCGCCGGTTCATCTGGGCGCGCCGTCGGAGCTCGGTATCGCGGATCTGGCGCGGCCGGATTTCGGCGACCCGGTGACGGTGCGCGACGGCGAGCTGCCGGTGTTCTGGGCATGCGGCGTCACGCCGCAAACCGCACTGATGGCCGCGCGCCTGCCGCTGGCCATTGCCCATGCGCCGGGACACATGCTGATGACCGACATCGAGAACCGGTCGCTCGCCGTGTTCTGACCATCACGACGCGACGCCGCCTCGCATCGCGCGGCGTCCACGCTTTCATGATTGTCGCGGCTGCCGGCCGCGACCGGGGATCCGCGCGGCCCGCAGGGGTGCTTGCGTCCTCGACGCAACGCCCGCCCGCCATCGGGCGGTTCCCTCAAGCGCTTTCGACAAGGAGCGAAGCATGGACAGCAAGACTGTGACGGCGTCATCGGCCGACCTCGGGCGGCCCGAGCGGGCCGGCATGTTCGCGTGGTATGCGCACACCGGGCCGCGCGAGCGGCGCGCGTTCTGGAGCTGCAAGGTCGGCTACATGCTCGACGGCATGGATACGCAGATGCTGTCGTTCGTGATCCCGACGCTTGTCGCGAGCTGGGGGATCAGTCTCGCGGATGCGGGGTTCATCGGCACGCTCACGCTGCTGACGTCGGCGGCTGGCGGCTGGCTGGCCGGCATCCTGTCCGACCGGATCGGCCGCGTGCGCACGCTGCAGATCACCGTGCTGTGGTTCGCGGTGTTCACGGGGCTGTGCGGATTTGCTCAGAACTACGAACAGTTGCTCGCGGCGCGCGCGTTGATGGGCTTCGGCTTCGGCGGCGAATGGACGGCGGGCGCAGTGCTGATCGGCGAGGTGATCCGCGCGCGCGACCGCGGCAAGGCGGTCGGGCTGGTGCAGGCCGGCTGGGCGATCGGCTGGGGCGCCGCGGCGCTGCTGTACGCGCTCACGTTTTCGCTGCTGCCCGCCGCCAGCGCCTGGCGTGTGCTCTTTTTCGCCGGGATCGCGCCGGCGCTGCTGGTGCTCGCGATCCGCCGCTACGTCAAGGAGCCGGAAGTCTACCGGCACGCGAAGGCCGCGCAGGAAAGCGCCGGCGACACGCCGGGACTCGCGGAGATTTTCTCGCCGCGGCTGCTGTCGACGACGCTGCGCGCCGCGTTGCTCACGACCGGCGCACAGGGCGGCTACTACGCGATCACCACCTGGCTGCCGACGTTCCTGAAGAGCGAGCGCCACCTGAGCGTGATCGGCACGGGCGGCTACCTCGCGACGATCATCGTCGGCTCGTACATCGGCTATCTGTCGAGCGCGTATCTGACCGACCGCATCGGCCGCAAGCCGAACTTCATCCTGTTCGCGGCGGGCTCGATGGCGATCGCGTTCGCGTACACGTCGCTCAATCTGACCGACCGCTCGATGCTGTGGCTCGGTCTGCCGCTCGGCTTTTTTGCGTCAGGCATCTTCGCCGGCATGGGGGCATTCCTGACCGAGCTGTTTCCGACCCGCGTGCGCGGCTCCGGCCAGGGCTTCTGCTACAACGTCGGCCGCGCGGTCGGCGCGCTGTTTCCGTTCCTGATCGGCGCGCTCGCCAAACACTATGGCCTCGGGGCGAGCATCGGCCTGTTCGCGGTGATCGCGTACGGCGTGCTGATCGTCGCCGCGCTCACGCTACCGGAGACGCGCGGCCGCGAGCTCGAATCGGCCTGACGGCATGGGCCGCCGCGTGCGGCGATGGCTTCTTCTTCCTCCTCTTTTTCCTGTTTCGATTCGATCATCATGTCCGAACCTCTTTCGCATGCCGCACCCGCGGCGCCCCGCTGGCAATTCTGGATCGACCGCGGAGGCACCTTCACCGACATCGTCGCGCGCCGGCCGGACGGCTCGCTCACGACGCACAAGCTGCTATCGGAGAACCCGGAGCAGTATCGCGATGCGGCTGTCGCCGGGATCCGCCATCTGCTCGGCCTCGCGCCCGGCGAGGCGATCACGCCGGAGCAGGTCGAGATGGTGAAGATGGGCACGACGGTCGCGACCAATGCGCTGCTCGAACGCAAGGGCGAGCCCACCGCGCTCGCGACGACGCGCGGCTTTCGCGACGTGCTGCGCATTGCGTACCAGAACCGGCCGCGTCTGTTCGATCTCGACATCGTGCTGCCCGAGGCGCTGTACGGCACGGTGGTCGAAGTGGACGAGCGCGTCGGCGCGCATGGCGAGGTGGTCGAGGCGCTCGATCCCGACGCGGCGCGTACCGCGCTCCAGGCGGTCTACGACAGCGGCGTGCGCGCGCTCGCAATCGTGCTGATCCACGGCTACCGGTATGCGCAGCACGAACGCGCGCTCGTCGACCTCGCGCGGCGCATCGGCTTCACGCAGGTGTCCGCTTCGCATGAAGTCTCGCCGCTGATGAAGATGGTGTCGCGCGGCGATACGACCGTCGTCGATGCCTATCTGTCGCCGATCCTGCGCCGCTATATCGAGCAGGTGGCCGCCGAGATGCCGGGCGTGAACCTGCAGTTCATGCAGAGCAGCGGCGGCCTCACCCGCGCCGACGCCTTCCAGGGCAAGGACGCGATCCTCTCCGGGCCCGCAGGCGGGATCGTCGGGATGGTGCGCGCGGCGCAGGCCGCGGGCTTCGATGAAGTAATCGGGTTCGACATGGGCGGCACGTCGACCGACGTGTCGCACTTCAACGGCGAGTTCGAGCGCGTGTTCGAAACGCAGGTGGCTGGCGTGCGGGTGCGCGCGCCGATGATGAGCATCCATACGGTCGCGGCCGGCGGCGGGTCGGTGCTGACCTTCGACGGCAGCCGGCTGCGTGTCGGCCCCGAGTCGGCGGGGGCGAACCCGGGGCCCGCGTCGTACCGGCGCGGCGGTCCGCTTGCGGTGACCGACTGCAACGTGATGCTCGGCAAGATCCAGCCCGACTATTTTCCGCATGTGTTCGGTCCGCATGCGAACGAGGCGCTCGACCGCGACGGGGTGGTCGCACGCTTTACCGCGCTCGCGGATGAGATCGGTGCGACGACCGGCCGCCGCCACACGCCGGAATCGCTGGCGGAGGGCTTCCTTGAGATTGCGGTCGGCAGCATGGCAAACGCGATCAAGAAGATTTCGGTGCAGCGCGGTCATGACGTGTCGCGCTACGTGCTGACGACGTTCGGCGGCGCGGGCGGCCAGCATGCATGCAGCGTGGCCGACGCGCTCGGGATGACGAAGGTGTTCGCGCATCCGCTCGCGGGCGTGCTGTCCGCATACGGGATGGGCCTCGCGGACCAGACCGCGATGCGCGAGCGGGCGGTCGAAGCGCAGCTTGACGACGCAACGCTCGCGCTGCTCGACGACACGCTCGATGCGCTCGCCGCGCAGGCGGTCGCGTCGCTGCGCGAGCAGGGCGTGCCGGCCGAACGGATCGACACCGTGCGCCGCGTGCATCTGCGCTATCGCGGCACCGATGCAGCGATCGCGGTGCCGGCCGGCAGCGTCGCCGCGATGCGTGCCGCGTTCGAAAGCGCGTGGCGGCAGCGCTACGCGTTCCTGATGGAAGGCACGCCGCTGATCGCGGAACTGGCCTCGGTCGAAGCGATCGGCCGCTCGGATGCACCGCTCGACGTCGCGCGTGTCGCGCGTCGCGCGTCAGGCGCGCCGCAACCGGATGCGAACGTGCGCTTCTATTCGGGCGGCGCGTGGCACGCTGCGCCGCTGTATGTGCGCGACGGACTCTGCGCGGGCGACGTGCTGGACGGTCCGGCGATCGTCGCGGAGAAGAACGGCACCACGGTGATCGAACCGGGCTGGCGCGCGGAGCTGACCGATTCGGGCAATCTCGTGCTGGCGCGCGTCGTGCCGCTGCCGACGCGCCGCTCGCTCGGCACCGATGCGGACCCGGTCCGGCTCGAAATCTTCAACAACCTGTTCATGTCGATTGCCGAGCAGATGGGGCTGCGGCTGCAGAATACCGCCTACTCGGTCAACATCAAGGAGCGGCTCGACTTCTCGTGCGCAATCTTCGACGCACATGGCAATCTGATTGCGAATGCGCCGCACATGCCGGTGCATCTCGGTTCGATGGGCGAAAGCATTCGCACCGTGATCGAGCGCAATCGCGGGCGCATGCGCGACGGCGACGTCTTCATGCTCAACGATCCGTATCACGGCGGCACGCATCTGCCGGACGTGACCGTGATCACGCCGGTGTTTGCGAACGACGCGGCCGAGCCGCTGTTCTACGTGGGTTCGCGCGGCCATCACGCGGATATCGGCGGCATTACGCCAGGCTCGATGCCGCCTGACTCGTCGCACATCGACGAAGAGGGGGTGCTGATCGACAACTGGATGCTGGTGTCGGGCGGCGTGCTGCGCGACGCGGATACGCGCGCGCTGCTCGCGTCGGGGCGCTATCCGGCGCGCAACGTCGAGCAGAACATGGCGGACCTGCGGGCCCAGATCGCCGCGAACCAGAAGGGCGTGGACGAACTGCGCCGGATGGTCGCGCAATTCGGCGAGGACGTTGTGCTCGCGTACATGCGCCACGTGCAGGACAACGCCGAGGAAGCCGTGCGGCGCGTGATCGGCGCGCTGCAGGACGGACACTACCGCTATGCGCTCGACAACGGCGCGGCGATCGAGGTCGCTATTCGCGTCGATACGCAGGCACGCTGCGCGGTGATCGATTTCACCGGCACGTCCGCGCAATTGCCGAACAACTTCAACGCGCCGAAGGCCGTCTGCATGGCGGCGGTGCTGTACGTGTTCCGCACGCTGGTCGGCGACGACATCCCGCTGAACGCAGGCTGCCTGAAGCCGCTGACCGTGATCGTGCCGCACGGGTCGATGCTCAATCCCGTCTATCCAGCGGCGGTGGTGTCGGGCAATGTCGAGACGTCGTCGGCGATCACGAATGCGTTGTACGGCGCACTGGGGCGCGTCGCGTCGAGCCAGGGGACGATGAACAACTTCACGTTCGGCAACGAGCAGCATCAGTACTACGAAACGATTGCCGGCGGCAGCGGGGCGGGCGAGGGCTTTGCGGGCGTCGATGCGGTGCAGACGCATATGACGAACTCGCGGCTGACGGATCCCGAGGTGCTCGAATGGCGCTACCCGGTGCGGCTCGAATCGCACCGCATCCGCAGCCAGTCGGGCGGCGGCGGCCGCTGGCGCGGCGGGAACGGCGCGATCCGGCGGATCCGCTTCCTCGAACCGATGACAGCGTCGATCCTGTCGAACAACCGGGTACATGCGCCGTTCGGCGCGGCGGGCGGCGGCGCGGGCGCGCTGGGGCGCAACTACGTCGAGCGCGCGGACGGCACGATCGTGCCGATCGGGCATGTCGGCGGCGCGCAGATGGCGGCCGGGGATGTGTTCGTGGTCGAGACGCCGGGGGGCGGGGGGTTTGGGGCGGGGGAGTGATCCGGAGCGTTTGCGGCGTGACGTGAAGATGTGACGCGTCACGCACGATCTATGCCGTAGCATTTGAGATCCGGAATATATTGAGATATTCGATCCTGTTGATCGGAGGTGTTGCTTCGGTTACGCTTTCGCCTCGAAATCAACAGGAGAATTGAATGAGCAACACGTATCGGTATGGCGTACATTAAGGACTGACGCCTCCCGAGTTGTTTTTTCTTGTCGCAATTGATGAAGCATGCGAAGAGTGGGGCGTCGATGACATAGGCGCAGTCGCAGCGATTCTTGCAGGTCAGAACTGGATACCGACCCGGGCGAAGCCGCGAGGCGCGACCCCGGGTACGTCTATCGCGTCGAAATTGAGCCGCCGATATCTTGATTTTGATCTGAAATGGAGGATTCTCCCGACCTTGACTAATGCAAGCGTGAGTAGATTGAAAATCATCATGGTGCGCAACATCGGGAAATTCGTGGGCCGTGCGGTTCCCGTTGTCGGTTGGGTGATTGCGGCCCGGGACGTCACGGCGATCGGGATGAATACGGTAAGAAGCTACAATAGGCTGGTCAGAAAAGAAGATCAGGTCTTCTGATGACGAATTCTGCCTGGGAGCAGTTGGAGCCGTTTGTCAGGAAGGAGGCGGGCCTTGGAGCGGGGCAAAGCCTGAACCGGGCACTCGGCCTGGAGACCGATCTGGACATCACCGGCGATGATGCCGACGATTTCATGGGGAAATTCTTTGAAAAATTCAGTGTCGGGCACGGAGACTTTGAGTTCGACCGATATTTTTCCGGGGAAGGGCTGAATCTTTTCGTCATCGTCTGGATGATCTTCTCGAAGCGCGCGCGCAGAAAATACGACAAGGAACCTGTCACCCTCGGGATGCTTGAACGGGCAATAGAGATCGGTGTCTGGGACAGTAAAAGACTTTGTTCTCAAAGGGGCGCAAGCGGGGCGTGACATCGTGTCGAAGACCGGCGCCCCGACTATTTGCCCTGCCCCAGCAACCTGAACCCCCGCCCGTCGAACAGATCGTCATGCGGCCCCACGTCGCCGTGCTCGTTGCGCCGGCCCGATACGACCAGCAGGCGGCTATCCGCGCGATAGAAGAGGGGCTCCGTGACATCCAACGGCCAGTCGGACACGGTAAACGGTAGCGACGTCACGCGCCCGGATTGCGTGTCGATTGCCGCCGCCATCACGCATCCTGCGCCGCAGCCCCATGTCGCCAGCACATAATGTCCCGCGAAATTGACGGACTGCGTGGCCGCCGCCGCAATGACGGTTCGATAGCGCCGGCTTTCGGCGTCGGAAAATCTGAGCGGCGGCGTCTCCTGCCGACTTTCGACCCTTGCGGGGAACCGATCGAACGAAGGCAGTGAGCCGGCATGCGCGAGGCCTGCGACGAGCAACGCGAGAGTGACGAATATTATTCGGTGCATGGGTCAATACCCGTGATGTTGTCGCCAAAATGCCTTTGCTGCGTATGCTGAATGATACCGGCCGTGGATATGGCTTATGAGCGTGGAGGAACGGGCGGCTTCAAGGCATCACTCAGCTTGACTTCAACACTCAGCACGCGCTGGGATTGGGGCCGCTGACGGATGAGGTACACCGCCGGATGTTCACGGGGGAAGATAAGCCCGACGATATTGAGCGTGCATTGATATTCTGCCCTGTGGGGGCTTGCACGCCAGCCCCGGTGCGCTTTGAAAAAATTCGGACTGGAAGTAATTGTTCCAAGGCCGGGGTCGAGGTATAAAGCGAGGCGAATGTGAAAATAGTACCGCATCGCGGCCACTCTTGACTATGCAGTCCTGATGAATGAGGCCGCGCTTCTCGATATAGCCGCATTGAGCCGCGCCGGTTGCGGAGTGCGTGCAAGGAGTTGTTGCCGCGTGATTATTAGCCCCCCGTTTCTCCCGCAACTGGACCCGGCGAAGCTTGATCCCGCCAAACCCGATCCGATGATGGACGCGGTCGATCAGTTCGAACTCACACACGGCATGTATCCGATTGCCTTTGACCGACGCTGGCATTGCGGGCTACATCTCTCGCCCGACTTTCATGGTCCGGTCCATGCGATTGCAGACGGTGAGGTGGTGGCGTACCGGGTCTGCCAGCATGCGATGGATTCCGGTAGAGGCAACGCGGGCTTCGTGCTGCTCAGGCATACCGCCGAGACTGGAGAGGGGCGGACGCTGACGTTCTATTCGCTCTATATGCATCTGCTGCCGCTGGCGGAGTATCACACGTTTGGACGCGATGGGACGGGATTGCCCGAGTTCCTGCGCATGCCTTCCGGGGACGCTCCCAAAGGGGCGGTAACGCCGGCGGTTTCGGGGGGCAAGAATCTGAAGGTCAGGCGCAAGGACATCCTGGGCCTTCTCGGACGCTACGAAGACCGGCCACAGCTGCATTTCGAAATCTTCATGACGCGTGCGGATTTCGATGTGTACTTCGCTCGTACGCAGCTCGGCAAGCCTGCGCCCGCCACGCCAGAGGGGACGGAGTGGTGGGGGCGCGCATACTTCACCATTCCGGCAGGCAGCGATTTTTACAGCCTGCCGCCGGGAACTGACGGTGACAACAAGCTGCACGGGATTGAATTCAAGCCGGAGCAGACGGGCCAGAATACGCTGCCGCTGCACGTCGAGACGTATTTTAGCCAAGGCACGAAGTACACCAATGTCTGGAGCGAGGCCGCGGGCGGGACCTGCACCCTGCTGACGCCCCAGCCGGTGCCGGAAGTCGGTTACGAATATAGCCTGTATGACCGTGCTACGGCACTTTATCCGGCGTGTCCGAGCGACGGTTACGAGCTCCTGCGCGTTGGCCGGATCGTATCTCCAGCAAAAACACTGCCCGCCAATGCGCGCGCTACGTGGATGAAGGTGGCTTGGGCATCGGAAAGGTTTGGGTACATCGATATCAACGCCCAGAAGATCACGAAGCTGTCCGATGTGGATTTCCCGCATTTCATGGGCTGGCAGAAGGTGAGCGACGCCAACACCCCATTTGACCATGACGGACTGTGTGATATCGACGTGCTGAAGAAGATGCTCAGGGACGTGAGCGGTTATGATTCGCTGACCAGTCTGCAGCTTACGGGACCACGCGAGAAGGAAGAAGCCCTGCAGCGCTACCTGCTCCTGACGCCAGGGGTGCGTGAGAAGCTGCGCAGGTTCATCTGTCTCGCGCCGAGCGAATGGGACAGCACGCACAACGACACGCGCTATGCAAAGCTGCTTGACGAGGGGGAGTTCTACCACGGCGACCAGAAGGGATACGACGACTTCCAGAAGTACCTGAAGGAGGTGCAGTTCTGGGACGTGACCGGCCTACCTGCTGGCGAAAAGCTCTGGTTCTTCCATCCGCTTGGCTTCATCCGGCATTTCAGGAAGTGCGGGTGGTTGAGCGAAAACGAGCTGCTTCAGATGGTGCCCTCCAGTGCTATGCGTCCAGCGGCGTATCAGCAGTGGGTGTCCGAGAAAGTTACGCCAGATGGCCAGAATCTGGGTCAATATTACACTCGACTTAATTTGGCTGCGCGTCGTTATGGCATTGTTACACCGCCCAGGATTGCTGCTTTCTATGCAAATGCCATGGTGGAAACAATGTGGTATGGATCTGTCGCTGAGGGAGAGAACAAGCGCGATCCACAACGCTATCTGCCATGGTTGGGTCGAGGCTTTATGCAATTAACGTGGCCGGATAATTACATTAGATACTGGCGATTTATCGGCCGAAATGTGCCGGAAGATGTTGCAAACTCACTTCATGATGCTGCCAAAGAAGCCGATAAGACGCGCAACAATGCCCCGCTGGTGACTTTGGACGCACATCTTCCGGTTAATTTGAAGATCTGGCGTAATGGGTTGAGTGAGAGTCATATGGCCGCGGCGGATAGCGCCGGAGCATACTGGACATGGAGTCGCTGCCCCGAATTTGCCGATAAGCCATCGCCTAATATTTTAGTGTCGCAGCTTGCGAGAATCTCGCGAACTCAAACGGGTATGGTTGCTTACTATGTTAATGAGGCATTCGGGCGAGTGGCTGCGACAGTTAATGTTGGCCATCCTTCCACGGTTTTCCGATCTGTTCATGGTATCGTGGCACGATTTCAGGCGTATGCATGTGCGCAGGTAATTATGTTTGATGTTCCGGCGTTTCCGGATTCAAATAAAATTATGCGGGAAATACCGGCAGGTTATATTCAGAGGAATTTGTGAAATTCATAATATTGGCAATGCTGGTATTGGCTTTTACATTGGCGCCTGATTTTATTGGTGTGTGTTTCGGAGGGGGTGGCATTCCAAAAAAAGGTGCTGGCGGCATAATTTATTCGATTGATGGGTGCCGTTTTAGAATTGGAAATCTGGAGGGTGGAAATTTTAGCGTTTCATTTGGATCCCCGGCTGTAACTGGCGTATATAAGTTCTCCGATTCTGATAAATCTGCAGATTCCGCTCTCGCTGACAATCCTCCGACATTTTACTGTCTTTCCGTGGTCAGTCGGGAGGATTTAAATAATCAGCTTTCCGCTAAAAAAGTCAATGGAAAATGGGTGTCCCTTGATACTAATGAGCAATTTAAGCCGGAGCAACATGTCAGAAATTATTCTCCGGTCGGGAAAAACTGGAAAGGCGAAGGTTTTGCTTATGATGACAAATGGGGGGCGACTGGAATGGTTCGTGCGCTAAACCTCTGTCTTGTCGAAAGCGACCGAAAGCGAGCTCTTTGTGTCAATGCGCCGGTGATGGTTCTCGGTAGTCCTCGATCCGATTTGCTTCCGAAGCTCATGCAGGTGTTGCAAAGTATTGAATTTGCAAGATGAAAAATTGCTTTTTTAAAAATAATTTCCTGATTTTGAACGGATGAAGCATGAACTACCCACCGCCCGCATACATCATAATTGGGCAGCCGTGATCGAATTGTGCGGGCAGGAATCCGACTTGCTGCCGGTGTCTGTATGCACATATCTATGAGGTGGCTTATGAAAACGATGCTTACACGCGGCTTGTTGTCGTGCTGCGTTGCCGTCGCGGCATTGGGGGGCACTCAACTAGCATGGAGTGCTTCTGCAACCCCCACCGTAACACCCTGCGGCCACCTCGTCGGCGCGCAGACCCCCGGCGGCCAGCATGCCGGCTTCGTGCTGCGCAACGGCGAAGCGGTCGACTTCGTCTCTGGCGGCAAGACAACGCATGGCACGCTGCTCGTTCTGCGGGACGGCTCGCTGTATCGCGCGTATTGGCAACCCACCGGCAGTCCGGAAAAATATGTGCTGGCCAACGCGGGTACGGGCAGCGTGCGTCTGATCTCGACGCCGCCGCAAGGCGTGCCTGCCGGCGCGGGCCAGCCCGGCATCGCGGTCGGGCAGTTGCAGGTGCTGTCCTGTCCGGTGCTGTAGGGCGTCCGGCTGCGTTATCCCGGTCGCGCCCGTGGTGGACGCGACCGGCGAGCGTTCGGCGTGCGCCGCCGGCGTGCCTCAGAAGAAATGACGCAGACCCACCACACCGACGAACTGGCTCGGCCCCGAGGAAGGCGTGCCGTTCTGCGAATCGCCGACCACGGCCACCGCGTTCGTGATCGCGCTGCCGTTGGCCGTCAGGATCTGGCCGTTCGCGCGCTGATAGCCTTCGAGGAAGTAGATCGCAGTGCGCTTCGAAAACGAGTAGGTCTGCTCCATCGAAAACTGGTTATAGCTCGCCGAATCCGTGATGCCGTTCGAGCGGCTCGCGCGGGTGTAGCTGTAGCCGGCCGCCACGGCAATCGCCGGTGTGAGCTGATACGTCGAGATCAGGCCGAACGTGTTGAATACCGCGGTGTCGTGGAACGTCGATGACGCGCCCGGCCGATACAGCACGTTGGTGTAGTTCACCCCGACCATCCAGTTGCCCGAGTGGTATTGCGCAGCGGCGCCGACGATCTGGTTGCTCTGCGCGCTCGCGTAGGCAGCGTTGACAGGCGAGTTGTCGGCCACGGTGCCGATCGCGTTGCTGCCCGTCAGTTCGTTCAGGTGCACATAGCCCGCCGCGACGCTGACGTTGCCCACGTCGTAGCGCAAGCCCGCGCTCAGCGTATTGCCCTGCGCGAAGTGGCCGGCGACCCCGCCCAGGCCGTACTGCACGCCGCCTTGCAGTCCAAAAAATGTAGGAGACGTATAGGATAACGAATTATTAAATCGCAGCGTCGTATCGAGCGCGTCGAGGTCGCCCGGATGCGCGCCGGTGGCGCCGGTCAGCACGCCGGTCGGCCCCAGTGCGCCAACATAGTTAAAGTACGGCGTGTACTGGCGCCCGGCGGTGAGCGTGCCCCAGCTTTGACTGCTCATGCCCACGTAGGCCTGGCGGTTGAACTGGTATCCCGCTGACGATTGCGCGCCCGTCTGCGAGTTGAAGCCGGATTCGAGCCGGAAGATCGCCTTCAGCCCGCCACCGAGGTCCTCCGACCCGAGCAGGCCGAACTTGCTCGCGTTCAGGTTGCTCTGGCTCATGTAGAGGTTGCTGCTGCCTTTCTGGTTGCTCACATAAGACAGCGCGTTGTCGACCGCACCGTACAGCGTGACGCTGCTTTGTGCGAGCGCTGTCTGCGAGAAGCCGGCGCCGGCTGCGAACAGCAGCGCGGCCGATTGGCGGATTGCGCTGAATGGCTTGATGCTCATGTCAAGATCTCCACATTTGATTGTCATATGCAGTCCTTATTGAAAAGGAGCGTGCGCTTTATCGCAGGTACTGCGGTTGGGTTACTGCAGTCCGGGGGCGCTATGCGTCCAGCGTCAGCGTGTACCGCTGCCACGCGCCGTCAGGCTGCGGCGCGCACAGGCGACCCTGCGTGGCCTGCACGGGCCGCGTTTCGCCGGCGGGGACCAGCACGTCGATTTCCGGCGTGCGCCATTGCCGATCGCCTTCATACGTGACGGTCAGCGCAATGTGCGTGGCGAACGATTCGGCCGCGAGCTGCCAGTGCCCCTGACTGCCGGTGCGCCAGGCCTCCGACACGCCGTCGTCCTCGACGCAGCGGCCGCGTGCGATCCCCGTGCCGGCGTATGGCGCGACGAGAAAGCCGCGTCGGTCCGCGCGGTGGTCGAAGCGCTGCCCGGCGAGATTCAAGGCGATGGCGTGACCTTCGCGGAGCATCATCGGCGGCTCGCTCAGGGGTGCCGGGACGCGGACGCGCTGGCCGCCTTCGAGCGTTTCGCCGCTCCAGTACGACGTCCAGCGCGCGCCGTGCGGCAGGTAGACGTCGCGCTCGCCGCAGCCGGGTTCGACGACCGGCGCGACCAGCAGCGCCGCGCCCACCATCATGTCGTCGCCGTCCTCGTAGCAGCGCGCGTCGTGCGGAAACCCGGCGAAGGTCGGCCGCAGCACCGGCTCGTATGCATTCGCCGATTGCCACAGCAGGTCGTACAGATAGGGCAGCAGCCGGTAGCGCAGCTTGATCAGGCGGGAGACGTCGCGCGTCACTTCGGGGTGCATCCACGGCTCGTTGACGGTGCCGTCGTCGTTCCACGAATGAATGCTGAAACGCGGCATGAAGACGCCGAACGCGACCCAGCGCGCAAACAGTTCCGGCGACGGCGCGGGACCGGAGAAGCCGCCGATGTCGTGGCCGATATTGGATACCCCCGACAGCGACAGGCCGAGGCCCATCTTCAGGTTGTAGCGCAACGTCTCCCAACTGGTGAAGTTGTCGCCCGACCAGGTCTGCACGTAGCGCTGCATGCCGACGCCGCCCGAGCGCGACACGAGAAACGGCCGCAGGTGCGGCGCGTGCTCGCGCTGCGCATCGCGCGATGCGCGCATCATCAGCGTTGTCTGCAACACCTTCGCTTCGCGGGCCGGGAACGCGTGGCCGAACCCGTGTGCGATGGCGTCAGGCGTCCAGATTTCGAACTCGTTGTTGTCGTTCCAGGTCGCGGCGACGCCGAAGTCGAGCAGCGCGGCCTTCACATGATCCTTCCACCATTGCAGCGTGGCCGGATGCGTGAAGTCCAGGTAGGCGCCGACTTCGTCCCAGAACTGCACCCATGCAGGCGCGCCGTCGCGCGCGCGGACCAGCAGGCCCGCCGCCTGCGCCGCGTCGAATTCCGGGTGATCGCGCAGCAGGCACGGCTTGATGTTCGCGCACAGCTTCACGCCGTGTGCGAGATAGCTGTCCACGAAGCCGCGGATATCCGGAAACTTGTCGCGATTCCAGTTGAACACGTAGCGCTTCGCACCGATCGACGTATAGCCCGAGGACAGGTGGAACGAATCGCACAGGATGTCATGCTCGCGGCAACGCGCGATGAACTCGCCCATCCGCACGTGCGCGTCGGGGGCGTCCGTGTAGGTCATCGTCGAGCCTGAGTAGCCGAGCCCCCAGCGCGGCATCAGCGCGGGCCGGCCGGTCAGCCACGTAAAGCGTCTGACCGCGTGCAGCGGCGTATCGGGCGACGCGATGAAGTAGTAGTCGAGGTCGCCGTGCTCGGCCACGAAGTAGCGATAGGGGCCGTGATAGTTGTCGAGCTCGCGCCCCATGTCGAAGCTGCAGTCCGCGACCGTGTCGTAGAACAGGCCGTAGCCGCTCTGCGCGCCGGGCTGCCACGTCAGGTAAAACGGAATGTGCTTGTAGAGCGGATCGGTGTGGGCGGCGTCGTAGCCCATCGCGTCGATGTTGCGCATTTCGTAGCGTTGACGCGCACGGTCCAGCGAGCCGGCGCGCTCGCCGAGGCCCAGATACATCTCCCCGGCCTCGCGCTGGACGTAGTGATAGACGCGTGCGTCCCAGTAGCCGAGGTTGTACGCCTGCGTTCGCCGGTCCGCGAGGACCGTGCGCCAGCCGCCGCGCGAACGGACCTGCCAGCTCAGCAGACCGGTTGCGAGCGCAACCTCGACGCGGATCGCGCCCGTGTCGATGCGCAGATGCTCGCCGTCCTGCTCCAGCGTATAGGCGGGCTTGCTGTAGCCGTCCAGATCGCGCCGGTCGCGGCCGTCGATCGGGACATCCTCCGCGCCGGGCGCGATGGCCCACGTCTTCGGGTGGCGCCACTGACCGTCGGGCAGCACGACCACGCGCACGATGTCCTCTTCCAGCACGAACAGTTCGAGGGTTGCGCCGCATGCGCTAGCGAGACAGACGCGGTGGTCGGCGTGATCGCGCAGCACAAAGCGCGGAGATTGCAGCAGAGACATCGGCGTTCCTTTCGATCGAAATACCCAGGGCCGCGAGCGGCCCGGTTCATGGCGGGCGTCAGGCCTGCAGCGCTGCCGGCGCGACGCGCGCAACCCGGAAGTGGCCGCGCACGAGGAAGATGAGCAACGTGGCGCCGATGAGGTCGAAGCAGCCGAGCATCGCGAACAGCGGACCGTAGCCGACCGTATCGGCGAGCGCGCCGACCAGCAGCGAGAAGCCGAGACCGCCGGTCCAGGCCGCCATGCCGGCGAACCCCGATACGGTGCCGACGTCCGCCGGGTCGAACAGATCGGCGCTCAGCGTGTTGACGAGCGCGGAGATCATCTGGTGCGCGAAGCCGCCGACGCAGAACAGCGCGATCGCGGTGTATGGCGACGCGACGAGACCGATGCACGCGGGGCCGATCATCATGAACGCGCCGAGCACGACGCCGCAGACGCGCGACCAGATGAGCGGAATGCGGAAATAGCGCATCAGGAACGGCGACAGATAGCCGCCCAGCAGCCCGCCGAGGTCGGCGGCGAGGAACGGCAGCCATGCGTACAGCGCGATCTGCTTCAGGTCCATGTGGCGGGCGGTGGCCAGGTACAGCGGAATCCAGAAGCTGAAAGTCTGCCACGCGGGTTCGGCGAAAAAGCGCGGCAGCGCGACGGCCCAGAAGCCCGGTGTTTTCAGCAGCGCTTTCAGCGAGCGCTTGTGCGGGCCGGAAGTCGCGGGCACGCTCTGCCCGCTGACGATCTTCTCGCGCTCGGCGCGCGACAGGCGCGCGTGATCGCGCGGCGAACGGTAGAACGCATACCAGAGCGCGGCCCACACGAAACCGAGCGCGCTCGTCACGACAAAGGCCGAACGCCAGCCGTAGTGCAGCGAAATGCCGATCGCGAGCGGCGGCGCGATCAGCGCGCCCAGCGAGGTGCCGGCGTTGAAGTACCCGACGGCCACGGATTTCTCGCGATCAGGAAACCATTCGGCGACGGCCTTCATGCCGGACGGGATCGCGGCGGCTTCGGTCAGGCCCATGAGTCCGCGCAGACCGGCAAGCGACAGCCAGCTGCCGACGCCGCCGTGCAGGCAGCCGGCCACGGACCACAGCACCGCGAACAGCGCGAAGCCGATCCGCAGCCCGATCAGGTCGATCACGATCCCGCACACCGGTTGCATGATCGTATAGCCGATCTGGAATGCGCCCACCACGTAGGAATACTGCTGCGTGCTCATGTCGAGGTGGGTCTTCAGCTCGGAAGCGAGCACGCCCAGCGAGTTGCGCGAAATATAGTTGACGATGGTGCCGAGGCACACCAGCGCGATGATCCACCAGCGCAATCCTTTGATTGTCTTCAACGTTCGTCTCCATCGTTATGTGGGTCCGCGCCGTGGGCGCGGCGCGGACCTGGGGCATTCTTTATCAGTCGTCGTACAAGATGCGTGCGCCAATGCCGGGAAAAATGCCGGAAAACTGTCGAATCAGTGCAAATCCGGGCGGTGGCCTATCTTTATAGGATGTCTGATGTCTCAGAGTAAAGCCAAGCATATGTTCGTAAATGAGCGCAGTCAAGCAAAAAAATGTTCGTTCGAACGCCTGGCTGGTTGAATTGGAATTTCCCGGGCGCCACATCCGCGCGACAGGACAGCGGGCGGCGTGGAGAGGCGTGGAGAGGCGTGGAGAGGCCGGAGACCGTTGCGCGTTGCGCGTTGCGCGGACGGGCCGGTTTTCAGGTTCGGCCGGGCGGCGCGATCGCCGCCCCGGTTGGGCGGGCGTCAGCGATGCGGGGCGGGTCGCCGCCGCGGCGGATCAGGCGCGTGCCGGCGGCGGCCGCCTGAACCGTTCGCGATACTGCAGCGGCGTGACGCCGAGACGCTTCGCGAACACGACGCGCATGCGGTCGGCGACGCCGAACCCGCATTCCCAGGCCACCACCTTCAGCGGCGCATCGCCGCTTTCGAGCATCTGCCGGGCCGCATCGACCCGCGCGCGTTCGACGAACTCGTGCGGCGTCACCTGCGTCTGCTGGACGAAAACGCGTGCGAAATGGCGCGCGCTCATGCCGGCGACGTCCGCGAGGCGACTCACCGTGAAGCGGTCGCGGATGTGGTTCATCACGTGCGCCTGCACGCGGGCGACCGGCGACGTGTCGTCCGCGGGCGCGTTCAGGTACGGGCTGAACTGCGATTGGCCGCCCTGCCGCTGGGCGAATACGACGAGCCGCTTGGCGACGGCGAGCGCGACGTGCGCACCGTGGTCCTCCGCGACGAGCGCGAGCGAGAGATCGATGCCGGCCGTCACCCCGGCGGAGGTGACGAGCGGGCCGTCGCGCAGGTGGATCCGGTCGAGGTCGACGTGCGCCCGCGGGAAGCGGGCGGCGAGCTGGTGCGCGTGTTGCCAGTGCGTCGTCACGTGACGTCCGTCGAGCAGCCCCGCATGGCCCAGCGCAAACGCGCCGGTACAGATCGACCCGTAACGCGCGCAGTGTGACGCAACGTCCGCGAGCCACGCGGTGAGCGGCGGGTCCGCAGGCGCGTCCGGCAGCGCCGGTCCGCCGGCGACCAGCGCGAGATCGAAGCGCGGCCCGCGCGCGGCGGGGCCGGCCGCCTGATCGAACCTTGCTTCGAAGGTCGCTTCGAAGGTCGCATCGGGTACGAGCGTCATGCCGTTCGATGCGCGCAACGCGGCTGGCGTCGCCGCGATCAGCGTCACCTCGTAATGGTCCGCCGGTGCGAGAAAGCCATTGGCTTCCGAAAACACGTCGATGGGACCGGCGACGTCGAGCGCCTGCACGCCGGGAAAGATTGCAATAGCGACCGATTTCATGTCTGCGAGGGTCCGGTTCGGGGGGCGGACGGGCGCCGCGCGGAGACACGCGGCGGGTCCGGTTCGCCGTGGCAGCAAACGTCGTGCGTCTGGCCGTGTTCGACGGTCTTCGTGCGTTGCCGTGCACGGCCAGTTCGCGAATACTCGATTGCACCACAACCCCGGCGCGCCGGGGCAGCCGGCGCCGTCATCGCGGGGCCGGCTGCCGAGGCGCCGCCTTTTCGAGGCACCGTTGATCATGAGTACGACAATCGCAGGCATTACGATCCCCGACAGCGCGATGGCGCGCGCCGCCACCGAGTTCGTGCGCGACACCGAGCCGGATCTGCTCTATCACCACTCGCGGCGCGTGTTCCTGTTCGGCGCGCTGACCGGCGAGCGGGAAGGGCTGCGCTACGATCCCGAACTGCTGTATATCGGCGCGATGTTTCATGACATCGGGCTTGTCGATGCGCACAGCAGCCCGACCGAGCGCTTCGAGGTCGACGGCGCGAACGCGGCGCGCGCGTTTCTGGATCAGCATGGCGTGAACGAATACGATATCGAGCAGGTCTGGAATGCGATCGCACTTCATACGACGCCTGGCATTCCGAAACATATGAAGCCGGTGGTCTCGCTCGTGACCGCGGGCGTCGAAATGGACGTGCTCGGCATTGCCTACGATGCGTTCACGGCGGCGCAGCGCAGCCAGGTCGTCGCGGCTCATCCGCGCGTCGCGACCTTCAAGACGGATATCATCGACGCATTCGCGCACGGCACGATCCAGAAACCCGAGACGACGTTCGGCAACGTGAAAGCGGACGTCCTCGCGCTGCGCGATCCGGGCTACAGGCGGGTGAATTTCTGCGAGCTCATTCTCGGTTCGGCCTGGGACGACCGGCACGGCCACGCGCACGGCGCGGCCTGCGGGTGTCACGCACACGACGAGGCGGTCTGATGCGATGTGCGAGCGGCCGTTGCCGCGCGGCCGGTCGCGCGATCCGCCGCGGCACGTTCTGTGCGGGCGTGCGGCCGAACCGGCGACGCATCGGACGCGATGCCCGCGCGCTGCCGCTGCGCGCAGCACGCGCTCAATCGAGCCGGTAGCGGGCGAGCGCGTCGGCGTTCCAGCGCATGCCGTTGCCGGGCTGGTCGGGCACGATCGCCATGCCGTCCTCGATACGCAGCGGCTGTTCGAGCACCGTGTCCGCCCAGTCGACGTATTCGAGCCAGTGCTGGCCCGGCGTGGCCGCGAGCAGCGACGCGCTCACTTCGGGGAACAGATGCGACGACACCGGGCGGCCCGCCGCCGCCGCGAGTCCGCTCGCCATGCGCCAGCCGGTCACACCGCCGATCCGGTCGAGGTCGAACATCAGATAGTCGGCCGCGTCGACTTTCAGCGCGTCGAATAGCGGCGTCACGCCGACAAAATTTTCGCCGAGCTGCAGCGGCGTTCGCGTTGCGGCGGCGATCTTCGACAGGTGCGCGAAATCGTCGTGCCGGATCGGTTCCTCGATCCAGTACACGCCTTCGTCGTCGAGCCGCGGGCCATATTCCATCGCGCTCGCGAAGCTCAACGCCTGGTTGAAGTCCACCATCAGCGCGACGTCGCCGGGGATGCGCTTGCGCACCGCGCGCACGGCGGCGAGGTCGTCGTCGAAGCGGGGGCGCCCGACGCGCATCTTGATCGCGCGCAGGCCGTGCGCAAGCAGCGCTTCGGCTTCGTCCGCGGCCTGCGCGGGCGGCATCAGGCCGAGGCCGTTGCTGTTGTACGCGGGAATCCGCTGCGCGGTCGCGCCGAGCAGGACCGCGAGCGGCAGGTCGGCCGCGATCGCGAGCGCGTCCCACGCGGCGACGTCGATCGCCGACGCGATCATGCACAGCGGCCCATAGAGCCCGGTGAGCCTGAAGTAGCGCGCGAGCGTCTTCGCGAGTTCGACCGGCGCGACCGGCTGCCCGCGCAGAAACGTGCTGAGGTCGTGCGCGACCGGCAGCAGCGATCGCGCGACCGGTTCGAGGTAGCAGAACGCATACGCGTGCCCGCTGATGCCCTCTTCGGTGTCGAGCGTCAGCAGCAACAGCGGCGCTTGATGAATCGACTGCGCACTGGTGCCGAGCGGACGCTTCATCGGAACCGACACCGCGACGGCGGTCAGCGAGCGTATCGTGAGCGGATGAGTCGACATGATCCTGTGACCTGGGGGATGGAACGATGTGCGCCGCGCGTCAATGCGCGGCGCCGTCGGCGTACAGCGCGAGGATGTCGGCGATTGCGCTGTTGCGCGGCGTCGGAATGCCGAGTTGCGCGCCCAGTTCGGCGACGCCGCCGCTCAGCCACGGCAGTTCGAGACGATGGCCGTGCTCCAGGTCGTGATGCATCGATGCGGCCATCGTCGGCGGCAGCGTGTCACAGAACGCGAGCCGGTCCTCAGCGAAGGTCGCCGGGAGATCGACACCTTTGGCGCGTCCGATCGCCACGACCTCGCGCATCACGTCGAGCAGGAACGCGCGTGTGCGCGGGTTCTCCCGGATCGGGCCGATCGGCTTGCGGATCGATGCGGTCGCCCCCGATAGCCCGACGAGGAACACGAATTTCTCCCAGATCAGACGCCGGATATCCGTGCTGATCTCGGACGCGATACCCGCGCGCTGGCAGGCCTCGTGCAATGCCTCGACGCGTGCCGAGCGGGTACCGTCGTATTCGCCGAACACGAGCTTTTGCATCGTGCCGCTGTGCGTGATCACGCCCGGGGCGGAGATCACGGCGGCGATGTAGCTGACGCCGCCGATGATCGCGCCCGCCGGCAGATGCTGCGCGAGAATCTCGTCCTTTTGCACGCCGTTCTGGAACGACAGCACCGCGGCGCTCTGCTCGACCAGCGGCTTGAGCGTCTGCGCGACGGTCGCGGTATCCCAGAGTTTCACCGTCACCAGCACGAGATCGACTTTACCGACCTCGCGCACGTCGTCGACGGCGTTCGGGTGCGCGATCGCCACGTCGCCCAGCGGGCTCACGACACGCAGCCCGTCGCGGCGCATCGCTTCCAGATGCTTGCCGCGCGCGATGAACGTGACGTCGCTACCCGCTGCCGCGAGTCGCGCGCCGAAATATCCGCCTACCCCGCCGACGCCAAACACTGCGATTTTCATATGGAATCCTGATCAAGATGCGTTGTTTATCAACGAACGTATTTCGCGGCCGGGTCATCGCCGGCGAGTCGCGCACACGTCACACACGTGACACATGTCAATCGGCAACGGCGAGGTCCAGGAACGCACGTAACGCCGCGCGGGCCTCTTCGGCACGCGATGTTTTCATCGCGCGGCTCACCGCGAAGCTGCCCTGCACGACGGAGAGCACCATCAGCGCAATCTGCTGGGCGGGCATCGCGAGGCGCACGCGCTTCCTGCGCTGCTCGCTGCCCAGAATGTCGACCAGCCGGGTTTCCAGATGCCGGAAATACTGTTCGAGCGGGCGCCGCAAGCTGTCTTCCTGTACCGCTGCATCCCACACCAGCCGGCCCACCCGGCACCCCAGCAGCGGCTCGGTGTTCTGCGCGATGTATGCCATCAGGCGATCCTTGAACGGCATGTCGAGCGCCATCGCTTTTTCGAAATCGGCGATGCGTTCGTCCACCACCTCCTGGATCGCGATGCACGCGAGCGCTTCCTTGCTTGCGAAGTGGTGATAGAAGCTGCCCTGACCGGCGTGACTTTTCTCCTGGATGTCGCGCGGACTGGTCGCCTCGTACCCTTTCTGCCAGAGCAAGGCCTTGGTGGCCTCGATGATGTCTTCCCGCTTGCCCATGTCGTCCTGCCGCCTTTCCAATGCCGCTTTGCGCGGCTGAGGTGTACAAACTACTAGGTACAATCCGGGTTGTCAAGGCGAGCGACGCCATGCGCGTCCGGGTTCGTCACGCTTCGCCTTCGGCGAGCGCTTCACGCATCCGTTCGCCACGGTTGCGCGCCGGCAGTTCGCGATTCACGAGCCACAGCGCGATGCCGATCAACAGGCCGCCGGCCGCCTGGCGCCACGCAAGCGCCGTCCCGAGCAGCGCATACGACAGCACGACCGTGAACAGCGGCGCGAGGAACAGGTAGCCGCTCGTGCGCGTCGCGCCGCCGCGCTTGAGCGCGACGAACCACAGCCCGAACGAGCCTGTCGACGCCGGAATCGCGAGCCATGCGAACCAGCCCCACTGGAGCGCCGTCGTGCCCGCCGGCCAGTGTTCGCCGCCGGCATACGCGATGGCGAGGATCACCAGCGCGCCGGTCAGCATTTGCCAGAAGCTGAGCGCCCACGCACCGAACCGCAGGTTCGCGCGTTTGTTGACGATCGTCGCCGCCGCCCAGCACAGCGCCGACGCGACGCCGATCAATTCCCCGGCGCTGGCGCCGGACCGCGCGTGACCGGAGATCCCGATCGCCAGCGCCACGCCGGCGATGCCGAGCGCGAGTCCCGCCACGCGCCCGCCGTGCAGCGATTCGCCGAGAAACATCCGGCCCAGCACCGCAACCCAGATCGGATTCGTGAAGAGCAGGATGGCCGCCGTGGACGCCGAAATCGAGCGCATCGCGACGAACAGCAAGCCCATCACCGCGCTGGTCTGCAGCACGCCGATCAGGATCACGAGCGCCGCATCGCGCAGCGTGGTGTCCTTCGGCACGAGCGCGGCGGCCAGCGAACGATGGTCGAGACGGACCAGCGGCAGCGTGGCCAGCGCCGCGGCGAAAAACCGCCAGCCGACCAGCAGCATCGCCGGAATGCCCGCTGAAAGCAGGATCTTGCCGGCCACGAAGCTCGATCCCATCAGGAAGGTCGACGCGATCAGAATCAGAAAGAACGCCGCGTCGGTTCCGCCGCTGCGGGGTGAAGAGGGACTCATCCTGCGCTCCTTGTGTCAGTGTACATACTGATAGGTACAATTTATGGCGATCAAAAAGGCCTTTAAAAAAGCCTTCCGTGAAGCGGGGCGATGCGCCGATCTCATGATTGACCTGCGTTCGTCACCAGTTACTCGGCATACTAGTAGGTACAGAATGTCGAATCAAGCGCTTTTCAGTATCGACTGTGCTGACTTCCGGTGCGCTTCGGCGCCCGATACTCGTCGATTGCCGACCGGAGGGCGGCGCGCTCAGGCGACGTCGACCACGACCTTCTTCTGTGCCGACCCGCTCGCGAGTAGCGCGAAGGCCTGCTCCGCCGACGCGAGACCGAAGCGCTGCGAATCGACGATCGGGGCGAGCTTGCCGCTCTCCACGAGCCGCGTGGCTTCCCGCAGCATCTCCCCGTGGTGCGCGCGCCGCTTGTGCGCGAGCAGCGGATACAGCGTAAAGACGCCCGAATAGGTCGCTTCGCGAAACGAGAGCGGCGCAAGCGCATGCGTGCCCCAGCCGAGCGCGCTGACCACGTGGCCGAAGTGCCTGACCGCGGCGAACGAGGCGTCGAGCGTCGGGCCGCCTACCGTATCGACGACGACGTCGAAGCCTTCGCCGGCGGTATGGGCGGCCACGTACTCATCGACACTGTGCGCGCGGTAGTCGATCGGCGTTGCGCCGAGTGCGCGAAGCCGGTCGTGATCGCGCGCGCCGGCGGTTGCGTAGACGTGTGCGCCGAGCGCGCGCGCCAGCTGGACCGCGATGTGTCCGACCCCGCCCGCGCCGCCCTGCACGAGCACCGTCTGCCCCGCGCGCAGTTGCGCGCGATCGACGATGCCCGCATACGACGTGATGAGGGCGAGCGGCAGCGCAGCGGCTTCGCGCAGGCTGAGGTTGCGCGGCGTGCGCGCGAGCAGGTCCGCATCGACGGCGGCGTATTCGGCGAGCGACCCCTGGATACCGCCGACGCCGCCGGTCATTCCGTACACCTCGTCGCCGGGATGGAATGCGGTGACGCCCGCGCCGAGCGCGACCACCGTGCCGGCCATGTCGATGCCGGGCACGAGCGGCAGCGGATGCCGCGCATGCTCCGCGGCGCCCGCGCGAATCTTGGCGTCGAGCGGATTCAGCCCGCTCGCGGCAACCCGCACGAGCACTTCGCCGGCGGCCGGCTCGGGGCGCGCGAGGGGAGTGAGTTCGAGCGGCCCGTGATGGTGCTTCAGGACGAGAGCGAGCATGGACATGGCGACCTCCTTGTCGTTGATGCCGATACGCGTGACGATGGCGTGAGCATCGCGCATGCCGATTTGAATGTAAATTGACGTATCTGAATAATAGGCAAACAAAAATGCATGACAGCGATCCGGACTGGAGCGACCTGCGCGTGTTCCTCGCCATTGCACGCGCGGGCACGCTCGGCGGCGCGGCAAAGCGCATCGGGCAAACCCAGCCGACGATGGGGCGGCGCCTGCGCGCACTCGAAACCGCGCTCGGCCATGCGCTGTTCCAGCGCACCAGCAGCGGGTTCGTGCTTACCGAGGAAGGCCAGGCGATCCTCGCGCACGCGGAGCGGATCGAAGAGGAGGCGCTGGCGGTGACGCGCACCCTCGCCGGCGCGGACGGCCAGTTCAGCGGCCTGCTGCGCGTCACGTCGTCGGACTGGTTCGGCATGCATGTGCTGACGCCGGTCTTCGGGCGCTTTCTCGCCGACCATCCGCGCGTGTCGCTCGAACTGGTGACCGACGCGCGGCTGTACAGTCTCGCGCGGCGCGAGGCGGATCTCGCTTTTCGCATCACGCCGTTCGAGGAGCCGGACGTCGTCCAGCGCAAGCTGATGCGCCTGCGTTACGCGCTTTACGCGCACGTCGACCTCGATCCGCCGCACGCCGGCGACGGCAGCGGGGTCGCGCTGATCAGCATGGACAGCGCGTTCGGAACGTTGCCCGACGTCGCATGGATCCGGCGGATGTTGCCGGGCGCGCACGTCGCGTTTCGCAGCAATAACCGGGGCGTGCAGGCGCGCATGTGCGCCGAGGGCCGCGGGGTCGCGGTGCTGCCGTGTGCGCTCGGCGACGCCACGCCGGGGCTGCGGCGCGTCGATCTGGGCGAACCGCCGCCGGGGCGCGACGTGTGGCTCGGCTGTCATCGCGATCTGCGTCGCCTTGCGCGGCTGCGCGCGCTGATCGACTTGACGTTTGCGTGTCTCGGCGAGCGCGAGCCGGCGGCGGGAGGCCGTGCCTGAAGCCGTGCGTGAAGCGGGCAGTGGGTGGGCGGCGGGCGATGCTGGCGGCGCGCATCGTGGCCGCTGCGATTCGCCTTCATGAAGCGTCCGGCGAATGATCTACACTACTGACGCACCCCTTATCGTCCGGCTGACCCGCCATGGCGTATCTTTTTTTCGCGGCTTCGATCCAGCGGCACATCGCGACGCCCGAGCGCGAGATCGACGCGTCCACGCTCGCCGAAGCGCTCGAAGCCGCTTTTAGCGCGCAGCCCCGGCTGCGCGGCTACATCCTCGACGATCAGGGCACGCTGCGCAAACACCTGGCCGTGTTCGTCGACGGCCGGCCCGTGCGCGATCGCCGGCATCTGTCGGATGGACTCGGCGATACGAGCCGGGTCTACGTGATCCAGGCGCTGTCGGGCGGATAATCGCGTCCCAGGGGGACAAGGAGACACACGGCATGAGCGATCGTTTGCTGGTGGGTACGCGCAAGGGGCTATTCGATCTGCGGCGCGACGGCGCAGGCGGATGGGCGCTCGGCGAGCCGCAGTTCGTCGGCGAACCGGTGAGCATGGTGCTGCCGGATCCGCGCGACGGGTCGCTCTATGCCGCGCTCAACCTCGGTCATTTCGGCGTGAAACTGCATCGCCGGCGCGCAGAGGGTGCGTCATGGGAAGAGTGCGCGGTTCCCGTCTATCCGCCGCAGCCGGCGGATGCCGCCGGCGATGGCGCGCCCGCTGCGGCGGACGCGTGGTCGCTGCAGCAGATCTGGTCGCTGGAGCCCGGCGGCCCGGACGAGCCCGGCGTGCTGTGGGCGGGCACGATTCCGGGCGGCCTGTTCCGCTCCGCCGACAGCGGCGACAGCTGGGTGCTCAACCGCGCGCTGTGGGACCGTCCCGAGCGGCGCGCGTGGGTCGGCGGCGGCTATGACGCGCCGGGCATCCATTCGGTGCTGGTCGATCCGCGCGACAGCCGGCATGTGACGCTCGGCGTGTCGTGCGGCGGCGTCTGGCAGACCTTCGACGGAGGCGCATCGTGGCAGTTGAGCGCGGACGGGATGGAAGCCGACTACATGCCGCCCGAATTGCGCGGCGAGCCCAACGCGCAGGATCCGCACCGCGTCGCACAATGCGCGGCCGCGCCGGACGTGTTGTGGACGCAGCATCACTGCGCGATCTTCCGCAGCACCGACGGCGCGACCCGCTGGCGACGCATCGAAGCGCAGCCGTCGAGTTTCGGTTTCGCGGTCGCCGTGCATCCGCGCGAGCCGGACACTGCGTGGTTCGTGCCGGCCATCAAGGACCAGTACCGGATTCCGGTGGACGGGCAACTCGTCGTCACGCGCACGCGCGACGGAGGCCGGACCTTCGAGCGTTTCTCGAACGGCTTGCCGTCGGCACCTGCGTACGACCTCGTGTACCGGCACGGACTCGCGGTCGACGACTCGGGCACGCGTCTCGCGATGGGCTCGACCACCGGTGGCCTATGGGCCTCCGACGACGGCGGCGAAAACTGGCAGTTGATCTCCGCGCATTTGCCGCCGGTCTATTGCGTGCGGTTCGGCTGAGCGGCGCAGACCGCTCGTCGGCCCCCGCCGGTTCCGCTTCAGCGCGCCGGGCCGCGCGAACGGCAGGCGGCTTGCGCCTGTGCCCGGGTTTGTGCGTTGGCTTGCGCCTGCCCTTGCCCTTGCCCTTGCCTCCGCGCCCGCGCGGGCCGCCTCGCTAGCCGCCCGCCGAAGACAGCGCCGCGCGCTTGCGCTGCAAGAACCGGCGCACGGCCGGATCGCGTTCGAGGCCGATCGCGAGACCGTATGCGTCGAGCGCTTCGCTGGTCGCGCCGGCCCGCGCCAGCAGGTCGGCGCGCGCGGCCCAGTACGGTTGATAGTCGGCCAGACGCGGATCGTTCGCATACGGTGCGAGCGCGTCGAGCGCCGCTTGCGGGCCGTCGCGTTCGCCGAGCGCGAGCGCGCGGTTCACCGCGATCACCGGCGACGCGGCAATCGCGAACAGCGCATCGTAGAGCTGCACGATCTCCGCCCAGTTCGCCCGACGCGTCCGGCAGCGGTGCACGTGCGCCGACTGCAGCGCGGCTTCGAGCTGAAAGCGTCCGATCGCGTCGAATGCGCTCGCGCGCCGCAACAGCCGGTCGGCGGCGTCGAGCATCGGTGCGTCCCATGTCGCCGGATCCTGCGCGGAGAGCGGCACGTACTCGCCCGCCGCATCGCGCCGCGCGTGACGCCGCGCCTGTGCATACAGCATCAGCGCGAGCAGCCCCAGCGGCTCCGGCTCCTGCGGCAGCCACTCGACCAGCAGTTGCGCCAGAAACAGCGCCTCGCCGACGAGCGCGCGCCGCTCGGTGTCGCCGCCGACCGGGTCGCTCCATCCTTCCGCATACGCCGCATAGACCGCTTCGAGCACGGCGGCGAGCCGGCCGGGCAACGCGTCGTGCTCGGGCACGTCGAACGGAATGCCGGCTTCGCGGATCTTGTTCTTTGCCCGCACGAGGCGCTTGCCCATCGCCGCGGGGGACGTCAGGAACGCGGACGCGATCGTCTTTGCTTCGAGCCCCAGCACGACCTGCAGCATCAGCGGCGTACGGATCGCGGGGTCGAGGGCGGGATGCGTGCATGCGAACAGCAGCGCGAGCCGCCGGTCGGGCAACGCGCCTGCTTCGCGCGCGTCGATTTCGTCGGCGAGGATGGCGAGCTGGCTCGCGACATCGTCGCCGATCCGGCGATGGCGCGCGCCGTCGATTGCACGGCGGCGCGCGACCGTCATCAGCCACGCCTCGGGGTTCGCGGGGCAACCGTGCCGCGGCCAGTCGGCGAGCGCGGCGGCAAACGCGTCGGCGAGCGCGTCCTCGGCCGCGGCGACGTCGCGCGTGCGCATCGCGAGCAGCGCGACGAGCTTGCCGTAGCTGCGGCGCGCGACCGTTGCCGCCATCGCATGCGCGGCGCCGTCAGCTTCACGGCTGCCGCCGCCCGCGCTCATGTGGCCGATCGCGCATCGTACGGAGCGGTCCAGACCGGACGGACCTCCATCACGCCGTGCCCCGCGCCGGGACAGCGCGACGCCCATGCGATCGCGGCGTCCAGGTTGGGCACCTCGATCAGGTAATAGCCGGCGAGCTGCTCCTTCGAATCGGAATACGGTCCGTCAAGCACCTGCGACTTGCCGTCGACGAGCCGCACCGTCGTGCCGGTGTTCGAGTGCTGCAGCCGGTTGGCGCCCACCAGCACGCCTGCCTTGTTCAACGCTTCCGTATAGGCCTGATACGCGGCAACGCCTTGCTGTCGCTCGCCGTCCGTCATCTGGTTCCAGCCGTTCTCTTCCGAATAGATCATCAACAGGTATTGCATACGTGCCTCCGCGATGGGGTGGATTGAGGCGGCCGGTGACTGTGTGCCATCGCGCCGCCATCACAATGACGCGCAGCGTGCAGGCCGACGGACAGAGCGGGCCGAAAAAAATCGCGGACGGCGTCTGGCCGGCTGCGTCCGGCGCCAACGCAGCGCGCGCGAAACAGCGCCGCCATGCCGGCCCGTTGCGCTTTGACGCGCGGCGCGCGAGGCGCGAATCAGGCGCTCACGCAGCGAAACCCCGCGTATACGTACTGATACCGCGGCTGAAACCAGTTGCGGAAGCTCGGCCGCATCATGCATTGCGCGGTGCGCGCGGAGCCGCCCTTCAGCACGTAATGCTCGCCGTCGAAGAAGTTGGCCGAGTAGCCGGGATAGAACGGAAACGCCTCGAATCCCGGTAGCGCGTCGAAGGGGCTCGACGTCCACTCCCAGCCGTTGCCGTATTGGCCATGCACGCCGAACGCGCTGACGTTGGCCGGGTGCGCGTCGACCGCCTGCGGGTTCCACGCGCGGAAGTCGGCGTTGCCGCCGGCATCGTCGGGCACGCCGTGCGCCGCGCGCTGCCATTGCGCTTCGCTCGGCAGCGCCTTGCCCGCCCAGCGCGCGTACGCGCTCGCCTCCGCATGGCTCGCGTAGACGGGCCAGTCGAGCGGCAGCGGGCGCTCGTCGAACATCGTGCGCAGCATCCATGCGCCGTCGCTCGCGCGGCGCGACCAGCCGGCCGGATGCGCGAGATGCGCGGCCTCTTTCCAGCGCCAGTCCTTGTCGGTCCACCAGGCGCGCTGCGTGTAGCCGCCCGCTTCGATAAACGCGCGGTAGGCGCCGTTGCTGACCATGTGCCGCTCGATGTCGAAGGCCGGCACGTCGATCCTCGCTTCGCCGAACTCGTTGTCCCACCCGAAACGCGCGCCGTGGCGCGGCATGCCGAGCCGCACGTCCCCGGCCGGCACGTGGACCATCGGCGCGTCGGCCTGCGGAGGGAGCGCCGCTTCGGCGTCGGCCGCGGGGCTGGCCGGCGGGGCGCTTTTTTGCGCCAGCGGCAACTGATGCAGCATGTACGCGAGCGTTTCCGCATGCATCAGGCGGTGCTCGATCGCGACGTTCAGCAACTGCTGCGGCGAGCCCGTGCGGTTCGCGTCGCCGGCCGCATCGCCGAGGCGCACGCCGGTCAGCGCGAGATCGATCTGCGCGCGCGCCGCGCGCGCGTACGCCCGCACCGCGTCAAGCGCGGGCCAGTCGCCTGGCGCATCGGTGGGCAGGCCGCCGTCGACGGGATCGATGCCGAACGCGAACAGCCGGTCGAGCGTCGCGTCGAAGGCGGGCAGCGCGCACAGGCGTTCGTCGAACAGATTGCGGTCGAAGGCTTCGAGGTGCCCGATATAGAAGACGATCCGGTGCCGCTCGGGGATCGGCCGTTCGTACAGGAAGGCGGGCTGGACGATGCCAAACAGCGCGTCGCTGATCCGGCGCGCTTCGATCAGGCGCTGGACGAGCGGGTGATGCGGGACGGGGTCGCGATGCATGTCGCCGGTCTCCATCGGGGGACAGTGGGAAACTGTACCCGCTCGCAGAAGCCGTGCCAAGGCGTGCGCGGCACGCCGCCGCGTGGCCGCGCGCCGCGCCCGATGCGCGCTAGACCTGCTCCAGCGCGGCGCGATCGACGATGCGCACGTATTTGCCCTGCGTGTCGATCAGTCCGCGCTTTTGAAATCGCGACAGCGTGCGGCTGACGGTTTCGAGCGTCGTGCCGAGGTAGCTGCCCATGTCCTCGCGCGTCATCCGCAGGTTGAACTCGACCGGCGAATAGCCGCGCTGCGCGTTGCGCGCCGCGATGTCGAGCAGAAACGCGGCGACCCGCCCGTCCGCGGACAGCGAACCGAGCACCATCATCTGCGCCCCCTCGCGGACGATCTGCTCGCCCATCAGCCGGTGCAGGCGGTCCTGCATCGCGTCGACGTCGCGGCACAGCTTCTTCAGCGCGCGATAGGGGACGATGCAGACCGTGCTGTCCTCGAGCGCGGTCGCGCTGCACGCGTGCCGGTCGTCGCGGATGCCGTCGAAGCCGAGCGCCTCGCCCGCCAGCCGCAGGCCGGTGACCTGGTCGCGTCCGTCGCGCTGCGTCATCGTGGTTTTCAGCGAGCCGGAGCGTACCGCGTAGAGGTTTTCGAACGCGTCGCCGCCGCGGTACAGCGCCTCGCCGCGCCGCACAAGGCGCGCGCTGCAGATGAGCGCTTCGAGTTTCGGCAACTCCGTGTTCGACAGGCCCTGCGGCATGCAGAGCTGGCGCATCGCGCAGCTCGAACAGCGCGCGGCGCTGCGGGTGGCCGGGCGGCGGGGCAGCGGGGTGACGGTCCGCAAGGGCGGCCGGGGCGGCGCGACAGGCGTCAACATGATGGATCACCGCAGGTGGGAGAGCACGCAACGATTGTCCCACCGCGGCTCACCGCAGGGTTCGCGGCAAAATGACGCGTCGCGCGGCCGGTGCGCGGCCGGCGTGCGGCTGGTGCGCTCCGGCGTATGACGGCGCAGTGCGGCGCAATCCGGCGCAATCCGGCGCAATCCGGCGCAATCCGGCGCAATCCGGGGCAATCCGCCACCTCGTGCCGTTTGCCGTGCACGAGCAGGCACGCTCGCGCACGAGGCGCCGGGCCGGGCTAATACGCGGCGCGTGACGGCGTCGCGCGGCTCATGCAGCCGGTGCCGCCGGTGCCGCCGGTGCGGGCGGCTGTGCGGCGCTCGCCGGCACCAGCAGCACCGGCAGCGCGGCGTGACGCACGCAGCGTTCCGCGACGCTGCCGAGAAACAGGCGCTGCACGCCGCGCCGGCCGTGCGTGCCCATCACCAGCAGGTCGGCGCCGAAGCGGGCCGCCGCGGCGAGAATCACCGTCGACACGTCTTCGAGCGCCGACGATTCCCCGGTGGCCGTCTCGCCCGCCACGCCCTGCGCGCGCATCGCGCGATCCAGTTCGTCGGCGAGCGTCTTGCCCTGCTCGATCAGCCGGTTGCGCAGGATCGATGGGTCGTAGCCCGGCGCGTCGAAGTACATCGGCGCGCTCTCGACGACATACAGCGGCTGAAGCACCGCGCCTTCGGAGCGCGCGAGGCCGAGGGCGGCATCGAACGCGTGCCGCGAGGTCGGGCTGCCGTCTACCGCGACGAGAATGCGTGTGTACATGATGGAAATCTCCCGATGGAATGGTTCTGATAGGGGCCGTGCGCGGGGACGGCCGGCGGGCGCGGCGAGGCCGGATCGCCGGCATCAGTGTGCATGATTGCCCGAAAAACGGGTGCGCAACCTGGATGTCAATCAAACGCTTGTCAAATTTGCCGGGCGCTGTGTTGTGCGGCTTTACGCCGTCCGGCAGGGGCTTGCGCGTGACGCCGGGCGCCGGGCTGGCGAATCCGGCGCGGCGGCAGCGGCTGTTTGCCTTACAATCGAGGTCTATTCTGACAAGCCAATCCGTACTGGTGATGAACGAGCGCAAATCGACGGGCCTGCCCGACAAAATCTACGGCGACATCCTGAACCGCATCCTCGAAGGCGAGTACAAGGAGGGCGAACGGTTGCCGACCGAGCACGCGCTCGCCGAGCGCTTCGAGACTTCGCGGCCGACCGTGCGCGAGGCGCTCGCGCGCCTGCGCGCGGACGGCATCATCGTCACGCGGCACGGGTCGGGCACCACGGTCGCGCGCCGGCCGGATCCGGACGTGCGCCGCTTCGCGCCGCTCGAAACGCTGTCCGATATCCGCCGCTGCTACGAATTTCGCATCGTCACCGAGGGCGGCGCGGCCGAACTCGCGGCCGTGAAGGCGGAGGCCGAGGACATCGCGGCCATCCAGCACGCGTGGGACGAGCTGGAGCGCGTGATCGAGACGCAGGGCATCGGCGCGAAGGACGATTTCTCGTTCCACCTCGCGGTCGCGCGCGCGTCGAAGAATCCGTTCTTCATCACGGTGATGTCGTTCATCGAAGAGCAGATCGTGTTCAGCATGAACCTGTCGCGCAACCTGTCGCTCGTGAAGACGGTCGAGCGCCAGCGTCTCGTGCAGGCCGAGCATCGCGCGGTGCTCGAAGCGATTCGCCGCAAGGACGCGGCGGCTGCCGGCGAGGCGATGCGCATCCACCTGGGCAATGCGCTGCAACGCATGTTCGGTTCCTGATCCCTTCTGTCGCCGGAGCGCGCGCGGCTGGGCGCGCTCCGTTTCCCGCCCGGTCCGCGCGGCCGCGGCTGCGGTTTTTCGCGCGCCACGCGGCGCCTGCCTGAAGTGAACGCTCCCCGTCCCCTGCCGTTCCGTGCGGCGCTGCTTGCGATGCTCGGCATCGCACTCGTCAACATGCTGGTCGCGCTCGACCAGACCGTGGTCAGCACCGCGCTGCCGTCGATCGTCGCCGAACTGCGCGGCTTCGAGTATTACGCGTGGATCGCGAGCGCCTATCTGCTCGCGTCGGTGGTGACCGTGCCGGTGTTCGGGCGCCTCGGCGATTACTTCGGCCGCAAGCGCTTCGTGATCGCGGCGGTCGTCGTGTTCACGGCTGCCTCGGTGCTGTGCGGTCTCGCACCGGGCATGCTGTTTCTCGTCTTCGCGCGCGGGCTGCAGGGCGTCGGCGGCGGCATGATGGTCGGCACCGCGTTCGCGTCGATTCCCGACCTGTTCCCCGACCCGCGCGCGCGGGTGCGCTGGCAGGTGATCATGGCGGCCGCATACGGGATCGGCACGGCAGCGGGGCCGTCGCTCGGCGGCTGGCTCAGCCAGCATTTCGGCTGGCGTTCGACCTTTCTCGTGAATCTGCCGGTGGGGGTGCTCGCGCTCTACTTCATCGGCGCGCATCTGCCGGACTACCGGCGTCCGGCGACCGGCAAGGTCCGCATCGACTGGACCGGGGCCGTGCTCGTCGCGCTGGTGCTCGGCGGCCTGCAGACGGCGATCGAGGCGGTGCCGAAGTCCGGTCTGAGCGGCATGAACCTCGCGCTCATTGCGTGCGTGGCGCTCGGCGCGGCGGCGCTGCTCGTCTGCGAGCGGCGCGCGACGCATCCGATCGTGCCGCTCGACCTGTTTCGCGACGCGCAACTGGTCACGCTGTTCACGCTCTCGCTGCTGTCGGGCTTCGTGATGTTTTCGCTGATCTTCTTCGCGCCGCTGCTGCTGCAAGGCGGCTTCGGCCTGTCGCCGCAGGAGGCCGGCCTGCTCGCGACGCCGATCGCCGCGTGCATCGCGCTCGGCAGCATGATCAACACGCGCATCGTGATCCATTTGCCCAGGCCGACGCTGATCCTGTCGATCGGCTTTGCGCTGCTCGTCGCCGCGTCGCTCGGGCTCGCGCTCGCGACGCGCAGCACGCCGCATCCGCTGCTCGAACTGTCGATGGCCGCGGTCGGCGTCGGGCTCGGATTCATCCTGAACAACCTGAACGTGTTCGGCCAGGAGATCGCCGGGCGCGAGCGCTTCGGCATCACGACGGCGCTGCTGCAGTCGACGCGGATGGTGGGCGGGATGCTCGGCACCAGCATCGTCGCGACGATCGTCAACCGGCGCTATGAAACCGGTGTCGCTAACGCGCTGCAGGTGCTCGGCGAGCCGGTCGCATCGCGCTGGCTGCCGCGGCTTGCCGATCCGCGCATCCTGATCGACCCGGCGCTGCGCGACACGCTGCTCGCCGATCTGAACCGCGCGGGGCTCGCGGGCTCCGCGCTGATCGAGGCGGCACGCCAGACGCTCGTGCAGTCGATCCACCTCGGCGTCGCGCTGACCGGCATCGCGGCGCTCGTGGCGACGCTGACGGTGCGGCGGATCGCGCACATCACGTTCAGCCGCCGCGCCGGCAAATAACGACGCGACCCGACGCGCGAGCGGCAGGCACGGCGCCGCGCGGCACGCCACGGCACGGCACGGCACGGCACGGCACGGCACGGCACGGCACGGCACGGCACGGCACGGCACGGCGCGGCACGGCACGGCACGGCACGGCGCCGCGCGGGGACAGACGTCTCGCGCGTCAGGTGCGCACCTACCTACCTGGATAGGTGCGTCCGGTGGAAGGCTCAAGCAAAATTCAGACGAATAATGCCTAAACCACCTGAGAGACGCACCATGGAATTACTCGAGAATCAATGGAAATCGCCGGTCAGCATTCAAAACCGCGTGGCAGAGGTATCGGAGAAAGCGCCGGCCCCGCTCGACCGTCATCTGATCGTTGCTTTTCGCAAAATGAAACAGGAGAGCCAGCGGCGTTTCTGGGCGCGTTTTGGCGTGACGCAATCGCGCGGCAGCCGCTTCGAGTCGGGTGCGGAAATTCCGCCGCCGGTTTCGATTCTGCTCGGTCTTTACCTGACAAAGGCGGTTTCAGACAGCGATCTGGGACACGCGAGCCACGTGATTAACAGCGGCGAGGCGGCCGAACTGCTCAAGCCGGGTCAATAAGGCCCAGTTGCATCGCGAGGACGGCAGCCGCGCGGCGCGAATTCACGCCGAATTTCGCCCGGATATTTTTTACGTGAAAATTCACCGCGGCTTCCGAGCAGCTCAAAATGTGGGATATTTCCCATGTTGATTTGCCACGCGCGGTCCAGTTCAGGCATTCGCGCTCGCGTGGCGTCAATTGCGGCATCGTCGTGCGCGTGTGCGAGAGCATGTGGCGCTGCCCGGTGTCGATCACGAGGTCGCGCAACAGCACCAGTTTGGGCAGCAGCGCGTCAATCTGCAGCCAGAACAGGCTGCCGGGGTTGATGTCGTTCGCCACGCTCAGCATGCCGACTTCCCGGCCGGGGCCGTGAATCGGCAGCGCGACGCCGCAGCGCAGGCCGTACTGGCTTGCTTCTTCGTAGAGCATGCGCTGCGCGCGCGTCGCGAACAGCTCCGCCGTCCAGACGAGCGGCGTGGCGCGGGTCATGCAATGGCTCACCGTCGGGTCGATCCGCTCATACTCCGCTTCGTCGTAGCGGCGCCGCCATGCGGGCGAATATGTGCTGCGCAGGTACGCCTCCTCAAGTCTCATGCCCGCACGCGGCAGCATGGCGACCAGCACCTGGTCGAAACCCCATTCTCCGACGACATGCGTCAGCGCGCGAAACCACGCGGCCTCATCCGGCGCATTGACGAGTGACGACATTTGTTCGAGTACATGTTGCGGCACGGGTTTCTCCGTCGCAGCGGCCCACTGCGGGTTACGCCGACGCGAACTCGCGATCGGCCTGAGATTGAGCAGCAATTTATCACTATTTATTCATTCGTGAATAAAAATCCGCGCGTGACGTAAGCGGAAATCACTCGTCTTAATATCAAGATAGCGGATGATGCACATTCAAAAAGATGTCATTTAGCAAAAACAGGACAAGACGGATCGTGGTCCGACAAATCGAACGCGTAATTGTTAAATCGTTCGGTGAATTGACACAGTTGATCCGTCTTTGCGTGCCAAGCCAGTGCGCGGGGAGCGTGGGCGTTGTCAATTGTCGAAGCGGACGAAGCACACACGTGTAAAACCGCGCGCGACGCCTGTTCCGATTGCGGCGCTATGCGCATTTGGGCGCACGACCACTGATCAGGCTGAATATCTAAATACCCAAATCGGTCAATTTAACCTGATTAAAGAGTGGAAATAAGTAAAAATGACCTTATTGAATTTCCACACAGGATTTCCAGAAAGGAACGCTGGCGATTGCCCGTGCACTGCGAGCGCATCATGCGGATTCCCGGTGCTTTTCCTCTGCGGCTCGGCAGCGAAGCGGGCGGACGGGGCGGCCCGCATGGTGCCTGCCATGTTGTCATACGAAAATTACACCGATGCAAGGCTCGCGAGAACCGCTCCGACGCCTTGACTGGCGGGCCAAAGAGACCGAATTCGAGGGCCCGCAACGCGCCTTCGCCGCGCCGAGGAAGCGGGGTTGTCTTCGCTGCATGCAAATGTTGTTTGACAACATTGCAATCGGGATGCTACCTTGTCAGCAATTCATCGATTCCGTTTTGAGGTGCCATGAAAGTCTCCCCGATCCTCGACAGCGAGTTCTCTGCCACCGTGATGGCGGTGCCGCCGCTCGCCCGCCGCGCCGACTTCACGCTCGACGCCGCGGAAAACCTGAAGCTGATCCGGCACATCGAGGCAGGCGGCGTGCGCACCCTGCTGTACGGCGGCAATGCAAACCTGTACCACGTCGCGGTGAGCGAATATCGCGAACTGCTCGACATGCTGGCGGACAGCGCTGGTCCCGACACGCGGGTGATTCCGGCCATCGGCCCGGACTACGGCAAGATGCTCGACCAGGCGCGCATTCTCGCGCAGACGCCGTATCGCACGGCGATGGTGCTGCCGCTCGCCGGCTTCACGACCTCGGAAGGCGTCGAGGCGGGGCTTACCCGCATCGTCGACGCGGCGGGCATTCCGCTCACGCTGTATGTGAAGAGCGAAAACTACGTGGATGTCGACACGCTTGCCCGCATGGTCGAGCGCGGCACGCTGCTGGCGGTGAAGTACGCGATCGTCCGCGACGACCCGTCGGACGATCCGTATCTGACGCGCCTGCTGCAAAGCGTGCCGGCGTCGAAAGTAGTGTCCGGCATGGGCGAGCGGCCCGCCATCGTGCATCTGCGCGACTTCGGTCTCGCGGCGTGGACCACCGGCTCGGGCTGTATCGCGTCGAACGCGGTGACGGCGCTGCTGCATGCGATCAAGGCCGGCCGCGCCGAAGAGGCGCAGCGCCTGTACGATGCGTTCATGCCGCTCGAAACGCTGCGCGACGACATCTCGCTGATCCGCGTGCTGCACGACGCCGTGACGTTCTCGAAGATCGCCGACATGGGCCCGATCCTGCCGCTGCTGAGCGCGAGCCCGGCGGAAGATCACGCGGGCATCGATCGCGCGACGCAGGCACTCCTCGCATTCGAGCGCGCGTTCGTTGCACAGGGCGCCGCGCGCTGATCCTCTTCATTCCGACATTCGATGTCGCATGCCGAACGGCCCGACGCAAGTCGCGGCCGTTTGGCGTTTCCAAGGAGTCATTCGATGCACATCACTGGAGACATGCTGATCGGCGCCGCCGCGGTACGCGGCACGGCCGGCACGCTGCACGCGTTCGATCCGGCGGCTAACGCGGAACTCGAACCGGCCTTCGGCGCGGGCGGCGTCGCGGAGGTCGAGCGTGCCTGCCGGCTCGCCGCCGAGGCGTTCGATCCGTTCCGCAGCCAGCCGCTCGAAACGCGCGCGCGGTTTCTCGAAGCCGTGGCCGACAACATCGTCGCGCTCGGCGACGCGCTGATCGAGCGCGCGCATCTCGAGTCGGCGCTGCCGAAGGCGCGCCTCGAAGGCGAGCGCGGCCGCACGGTCGGCCAGCTCAGGCTGTTCGCGTCGCTCGTGCGCGAGGGCCGCTGGCTCACGGCGACGCTCGATTCCGCGCTGCCGGAGCGCAAGCCGCTGCCGCGTCCGGACCTGCGCCTGCAAAAGGTGCCGGTCGGGCCGGTGGCGGTGTTCGGCGCGAGCAATTTCCCGCTGGCGTTCTCGGTGGCGGGCGGCGATACCGCGTCGGCGTTCGCGGCGGGCTGTCCGGTGGTCGTCAAGGCGCACCCGGCGCATCTGGGCACGTCGGAGCTGGTGGGCCGCGCGATCCAGACGGCCGTCGCCGACCTGGGTCTGCCCGAGGGCGTGTTTTCGCTGCTGATCGGCGCGGGCAACGAGATGGGCGCCGCGCTCGTCACGCATCCGGCGATCAGGTCGGTCGGCTTCACCGGTTCGCGGCGCGGCGGCCTCGCGCTGGTCGAACTCGCGTCGAAGCGGCGCGAGCCGATTCCGGTGTTCGCCGAGATGAGCAGCATCAATCCGTTCATCGTGCTGCCGGGCGCGCTTCGGGCGCGCGGCGCGGCGCTCGCGAACGGCTTCGTGGAATCGGTCACGCTCGGCGTCGGCCAGTTCTGCACGAATCCCGGCCTCGTGCTGATGCTCGACGGCCCGGACACCCGTGCGTTCATCGACGCGGCCGCCGACGCGCTCGCGAAAAAGGGCGCGCAGACCATGCTGAGCGCGGGTATCGCCACCGCCTATGACGACGGCGTCGCGCAACGCGCGCGGCAGGACGGCGTGCGGCGCGTCGCCGACGGCGCGGCGACCGGCGCGGCGTGCGCCGCGCGGCCGGTGCTGTTCGAAACCACGGCCGCGCGCTTTCTCGGCAGCGCGGCGCTCGAAGACGAAATCTTCGGCCCGACGTCGCTGATCGTGACCTGCCGCGACATGGCCGAGATGATCGCGGTCGCCGAGCACCTCGAAGGCCAGTTGACCGCCACGCTGCAGATCGAGCCGCCGGACTATCCGCTCGCGCGGCAACTGCTGCCGACGCTCGAACGCAAGGTCGGCCGCATTCTCGCGAACGGTTTCCCGACCGGCGTCGAAGTCACGCATGCGATGGTGCACGGCGGCCCGTTCCCGGCCACCTCGGATGCGCGCGCCACCTCGGTGGGGTCGACCGCGATCGAGCGCTTCCTGCGCCCGGTCTGCTACCAGGATCTGCCGGCCGACCTGCTGCCCGCCGCGCTCGCCGACGACAATCCGCTCGCGCTCTGGCGTCTGCGCGACGGCAGGCTCGTGCAGGGCTGAGCCCGCGGCGCGCGCGTCCCGCGGGCGGAAGCCGTCCGGAGGCGGCGCGCGCGACGAACACGACAGCCGGGGCGGCGTATCCCGGCGCCCTTTCAGGAGACACGCATGACAGGCCGTTTTCGCTGGGTCGTCGCGGCGTTGCTGTTTGCCGCGGGCATGCTGAATTACCTCGACTGCGCCGCGCTGCCGGTTGCCGCGCCATTCATCGGGCGCGACCTGCATTTCGGCGCGGCCGACATGGGCCTGCCGTTCAGCCGCTTTTTCATCGGCTATTGCGTGTTCTGCTTCGTCGGCGGCTATGCGTCGGACCGCTTCGGCCCGACGCGCGTATTCCGCGTCGCGGCGGGCCTGTGGTCGATCTTCTGCGGCGCGACCGCAATCGTCACCGCCTTCGGGCAACTCGTGCTGTTTCGCGTGCTGTTCGGCATCGGCGAAGGGCCGATGGGCTCCATGACGAACAAGGCCATCAACAACGGGTTTGCGCGCCGCGAGGCCGGCCGCGTGGTCGGCCTGACGCATGCCGGGCAGCCGCTCGGCGGCGCGATCGCCGCGCCGATCGTCGGCTTTGCCGCGCGCGCGTTCGGCTCGCGCGTGTCGTTTGTCGTGATCGCGCTGCTCGCGTGCGCGAACCGCTTCCTGCCGATGGCGCCGCAGGCGTGCTGGGTGCTGATTCAGGCGATCGTGTCGCCGGAGCGGGCGGGCGCGACCGGCGGCTTCGTGCATCTGCTGGCGAATCTGTCCGGGCTGCCGGGGCCGGCGCTGACGGGCTTCATCATTCAGTACGGCGGCGGCTACCGGGCGGCGTTTGTGCGCGCGGCATTGACTGCCGCGCTCGGCATGGCGGTGGTGCTGGTCGCGATCCGCCAGCACCGGACGCCGGGCGGCGCAGGCCGACGCGCCGCTGGCGCGGCGCGCGCCGTGAGCGTGAGCGTGGGCTAGGGCTGTTGTGCTGCGACCGTGTGCCGCGACCGTGGCCGGGCCGCCTGACAGTGTGGCGAACGACACGGCAGAATACGTGAACGCCATTCGTGGCGATGCAGGCAGCGCGCACACAGGCACAACGCACGCAGGCGCAACGCACGCAGGCGCAACGCACGCACAACGCACGCACAACGCACAACGCACAACGCACAACGCACAACGCACAACGCACAACGCACAACGCACAACGCACAACGCACAACGCACAACGCGCCCCCCGCGCACGCACCACCCAAAAGGACTCCGCATGACCGATCCGAGCCGCCGCTATCCCGATCCCGCCGTCCGTATCCTCGATCCGCGCTTCAACGCGCTGCGCCTCGCCTCGGCGTCGGTCGAATGCCTGTACCAGGGGGCGCGCTGGTCGGAGGGGCCGGTGTGGTTCGGCGACGGCCGCTATCTGCTGTGGAGCGACATTCCGAACAACCGGATTCTGCGCTGGGACGAGCAGAGCGGCGCGGTGACGCCGTTTCGCCAGCCGTCGAACCATGCAAACGGCCACACGCGCGATCGCGAAGGGCGGCTCGTGAGTTGCGAGCACCTGACACGGCGCGTCACGCGCACCGAGTACGACGGTTCGATCACCGTGCTCGCCGACCGCTACGACGGCAAGCGGCTCAACTCGCCGAACGACGTGATCGTGAAGTCCGACGGCTCGATCTGGTTCAGCGATCCGACCTTCGGCATCGACAGCTTCTACGAAGGCGAACAGCAGGCGTCCGAGTTGCCCGCGTGCGTCTATCGCATCGACGGGCAGAGCGGCGCGATCACGCGGGTGATCGACGACGTGTCCGGGCCGAACGGCCTCGCGTTCTCGCCGGACGAGTCGCTGCTGTACGTGGTGGAGTCGCGCGGCGAGCCGCGCAAGATCCGCGTGTTCGACGTGCACGGCGCGACCGTCAGCGGCAACCGGGTGCTGATCGACGCGGGGCCGGGTACCCCGGACGGCTTGCGCGTCGACATTCACGGCAATCTCTGGTGCGGCTGGGGAATGGGCACCGACGAACTCGACGGCGTGCGCGTGTTCGCGCCGCAGGGGGACGCCATCGGCCATATCGCGTTGCCGGAGCGTTGCGCGAACGTGTGCTTCGGCGGCCGGCACCGCAACCGGCTCTTCATGGCGGCGAGCCACGGCCTCTATGCGCTGTATGTCAATACGCAGGGCGTGAAAGGCGGGTGACGCGCTGCGCGCGATGCCCTATAAGTTGCATGACAAGTATGCCGCCTGCAAGGCGGGCAGACCCGGTTTCAGACGGGAAAATTTCACGTAAATATATGTTTTTGAAGTAATTATTGTGTATTCATGGTGGTTTGCGAGATGCGGATCGGCGCAATAATTTGCTTGACATCAGCGGTGCGTGTTCGCTATGGTTGACCGTATCGCGTGTTCCCCTCTGCGCGACCCCGCCGCGCGACGATACGCGCGGGCGCGCCGCCCGCCGGGCGTGCGGGGAACACAAGCGCCCCGTCCGCGAGCGGCCGCCCGCACATGCGGCATGTTGAACCCCAGGTGTCGCAGCCTGAACGTTGCTGGAGAATTGTTGTGACCAAGAAGAGAAAGACCCCTGAAGAACTGCGCAGCCACCGCTGGTATGGCGTGAACGACCTGCGCTCGTTCGGGCACCGCTCGCGCACCGCGCAGATGGGGTACAGCCGCGAGGAGTATGCGGGCAAGCCGGTGATCGCGATCCTGAACACGTGGAGCGAAATGAACCCGTGCCACACGCACTTCCGTCAGCGCGCGGAGGAAGTGAAGCGGGGGATCTGGCAGGCGGGGGGCTTTCCGATCGAATTGCCGGTGCAGACGCTGTCGGAGCCGTTCCAGAAGCCCACGACCATGCTGTACCGGAACTTCCTCGCGATGGAAGCCGAAGAGACGCTGCGCTCGTACCCGGCTGACGGGGTCGTGCTGATGGGCGGCTGCGACAAGACGACGCCGGCGCTGCTGATGGGCGCGATCTCGATGGATCTGCCGACCATCTTCCTGCCGGCCGGCCCGATGCTCAACGGCAACTGGAACGGCACGACGCTCGGCTCCGGCTCGGACACGTGGAAATACTGGGCGGACCTGCGCGCGGGCAAGATCACCGAGGCCGACTGGCAGGGCGTGGAGGGCGGCATCGCGCGCTCGCCGGGGCACTGCATGACGATGGGCACCGCTTCGACGATGACGAGCGCGGCCGAAGCGCTCGGCTTCACGCTGCCGGGCTTCGCATCGATTCCCGCGCCGGATTCGCGGCACGCGCAGATGTCGGCGAAAACGGGGATGCGGATCGTCGAGATGGTGTGGGAAGACCTGAAGCCGTCGGACATCCTGACGGTCGGCTCGATCGACAACGCGGTGACCACGTGCCTCGCGCTGTCGGGTTCGACCAATGCGATCGTGCACATGATCGCGCTGGCGCGGCGCGCAGGCATCGACCTGACGCTCGCGCGCTATGACGAGATTTCGCGGCGCACGCCGGTGCTGGCGAACGTCCGGCCCACCGGCAAGTATCTGATGGAAGACTTCTACTACGCGGGCGGGCTGCCGGCGCTCCTCGCCGAACTGGGCGAGCTGATCGACCGCACGCAGAAGACGGTGAACGGGCGTACGCTGGGCGAGAACCTGGAAGGCGCGACGATCTTCAATGACGAAGTGATCCGCCGGCGCGCAACGCCGCTGCTGCCGGACAACGGGCTCGCGGTGCTGCGCGGCAACCTCGCGCCGGACGGCGCGGTGATCAAGCCGGGCGCGGCGGAGTCGCACCTGCTGGTGCACACGGGCCGCGCGGTGGTGTTCGAGGACTACAACGACATGGCCGCGCGCATCGACGACGACGCGCTGGACGTGGACGAGACGTGCGTGATCGTGCTCAAGCATGCGGGTCCGGTCGGCGCGCCGGGCATGCCGGAGTGGGGCCAGTTGCCGATTCCGAAGAAGCTGCTGCAAAAGGGCGTACGGGACATGCTGCGGATTTCGGACGCGCGCATGAGCGGGACGAGCTACGGCGCATGCGTGCTGCACGTGGCGCCGGAATCGTTCATCGGCGGCCCGCTCGCGCTGGTGCAGAACGGCGATCTGATCGAACTGGACGTGCCGCAGCGGCGCCTGAACATGCTGGTATCGGACGAGGAACTGGCGCGCCGCAAGGCGGCATGGGTGGCGCCGGCGCCGCGCTTCACGCGAGGCTATGGCGCGATGCACCAGGTGCACGTGCTGCAGGCGGACAAGGGGTGCGACTTCGACTTTCTGCTGCGCGACGGCGCGGGCGAAAGCAAAGGCGAGCCGGAGATTCACTAAGGCGGGCTGCGTCGCCGCTGTCCGGGCGACGCGTGCCGGTCAGGCAGGTTGGTTGTGGCGTGGGGCCCGCGCGTGCGCGGGCCTTTTTTTCATGACGGCGGGATCGGATCGATTCCACGCGATTCCGACAGGCTGCACGGAATAATAAGGAATCCTGTGTGAGTTGACTGCGCTCGCCGTCAATAGCCGACCCGGTACACACGTCCCGTTTGCGCGCCTTCGACGCTGCGCAGATAGGCGAGCGCGGCACGCGGCGCGTCGACGGCCTCGAAGCCGCGAAAGTACGGGGCATAGGCGTCGAGCGATTCGGTCAGCACGGTCGGGCTCACGACGTTGATGCGGATGCCGCGCGGCAGCTCGATCGCCGCACCGCGCACGAATCCTTCGAGGGCGAGATTGACCGTGGTCGCGTTCGCGCCTTCGAGAATCGGCTCGTCCGCGATGATGCCGCTCGTCAGCGTGAACGAGCCGCCGTCGTTCACGTAGGGGTGGGCGGCGAGCACCACGTTGACCTGCCCCATCAGCTTGTCGCGCAGGCCGATCCAGAACTGCGCGGGCGTCGTCTGCGCGAGCGGACCGAAATGCACCTTGCCGGTGGTGGTCACTACGCCGTCCACCTTGCCGAGTTGCGCGAACAGCTTGCCGAGCGCGTCGGGGTCGGTGCTGTCCACCTGGTAGCGGCCGCGCGTCGCGCCCACTTCGATCACCTCGTGCCGTTCGCGCAGCGCGGTGCATACCGCCTGGCCCAGCGTGCCCGTTGCGCCAATCACGACAATTTTTTTCATCTGCGACTCCTGAATGGGGAAAGCGGCCTGTATTGTCCTGCATTCGCTTCGCCGCGCATTTCAAAAAAGGCCGCGGTCTTGCGCGCGTCGCGGCACGCCGTGCGGCGCTCCGGCTAGCGGATGCGCCGCAGTTCGAGCAGGCGCGTCGGCCGCAGATGATTGAGCGCAAGGTGGGCGCGCCCGTCGTCGAGCCGCGGGTCCGCCGCGTGTGGCGTGCGGTGCGGGTCGTTCACGTCATACGCGTGTTCGGATTCGACCATGCCCTTGTCAACCGCGATATAACCCGGTTCGAGCGCAAGCAACAGATGATTGCCGCCGACGCGGCTGTCGAATCCCGCGAAGCCGTCGCTCGCTTCCGGCACGCTGTTGTCGAGCGTTGCATTGCTGGTGGTAATTTCATCCGGCCCGATCGGACTGCGACCGGCGAGGCGCGCCGCCTCGTGGTTCTTGCCGTCGGTGTCGACGGTGCTGTCGTGGGTGCGGTCGTTGTGCTGTTCTGCGCTGCGCGGTTTGCCGGCGCCCGGCGTGCGTCCGGCGAAGCGGGGCTGGGTGGTGTCAAGGCTGTTCATCATGTGTGCTCCTTCGCAGACGACTGGGGCGAACCCGGCGCCAGGACTGGTCCAGCGTGCGCGAGCGTCAGGCGGATGACGTCGCCGGAGACGCGCGCGCAACAATCACATTCTTTTACTAATTTTGCTGAACGCGCATTTTCGACAGAGTATGATTTTACTCTTACGGGAGCGTGGGGGGATTCTTGCGGCGACCGCAAGGCCGCAGCGCTGGCGCAACCCGAACGACATCATGAGGCAGTCAGGGCGGGTGACACAGATGCACTTCGACGCTGCATTCACACATCGCGGCTACTTGCTGAACTGCGCGCCGGCGCGCGCGAGCGATGGAACATGGCAACCCTACGTGGTGATCTCCCGTTCGAGCGACGGCGAGCTCGTCGCCAACCGCTTCTTTCCGACCGAGGCGCGCTTCACCGACGAAGCCGCGGCAATCGCGCACGCGCGCGACTGGGCGGTGCGCTGGATCGACGCGAGCAGCATCGCGGTCTGATGCGGTGCGCCGGCCGCGCGCGACGCGGCTTCGACGGGCTCGCGCAAAACACGGTAATCTCTGGGGACACTTCACTCTGGACCGTGCCTGCCTGATGGCCGCCGCATTTCGCCATGTCAAAGCCGCCTTTTGAGAACTGGGGTCTCGAGCAGATCGTCGCGGATCTGCGCGCGTCGCGCGAGCAACTGCATCGTACCCGCCATCCGCGCGGCATTCGCGAGCTGCCGTCGCGCGAAGCCGTCAACCAGGTCGTCAACGGCCTGCGCGCGGCGCTCTTTCCGACCCACTACGGTGCACCCGACCTGACCGACGAGACCGTCGACTACTACGTCGGCCACACGCTCGACAGCACGCTGCGGCTGCTCGCGGAGCAGATTCGCCGCGCGCTGCGGTTTCTGCCCGACCACGGGCAGACGCCGGACGCGGAACTGGGCGCGCGCGCATTCGACATCGCGCGCGCGTTCGGCGCGCAACTGGCCGGCATCCGCGCGCTGCTCGTGAGCGACATCCAGGCCGCGTATGCGGGCGATCCCGCGGCGCAGCACATCACCGAAATCCTGCTGTGCTACCCCGGTGTGCTCGCGATGACGCACCACCGTCTCGCACATGCGCTGCACCGGCTCGGCGTGCCGCTGCTCGCGCGTTTCATCAACGAGATCGCCCACTCGGCGACCGGGATCGACATTCACCCGGGCGCGCAGATCGGGCCGAGCTTCTTCATCGATCACGGCACGGGCGTCGTGATCGGCGAGACCGCGGTGATCGGCGAGCGCGTGCGCGTCTACCAGGCGGTGACGCTCGGCGCGAAGAGCTTCGCGGCGGATGCGGACGGCGCGCTCGTGAAAGGCAACGCGCGCCACCCGGTCGTCGAGGACGACGTCGTGATCTATGCGGGCGCAACCATTCTGGGCCGTGTGACGATCGGGCGCGGCTCGGTGATCGGCGGCAACGTCTGGCTCACGCACAGCGTGCCGCCGGGCAGCAGCGTGTCGCAGGGCAAGATCCGCGAGGGCGGACGCAACGACGAATCGTCCCGCTGACGCGGGGCCGCCTGGGCAGTCGCTTCGGCAGCCCGGGCTGTCGCTCCGGCCGCCTCAGGTGTTGCTCACCGAGACCGCGCTCGCGTGGCCGACGATCGACAGGAATTCGCGGCGCGTCGACGCGTCGCTGCGAAACGTGCCGAGCATGCGCGACGTGACCATCGACACGCCCGCCTTGTGCACGCCGCGCGTCGACATGCACTGGTGCGCGGCTTCGAGGATCACGCCGACGCCTTCCGGCTGCAGCACCTCGTTCAGCGTATCGGCGATCTGCACCGTCATCTTTTCCTGGATCTGCAGGCGCTTCGCGAACGCGTCGACGAGGCGCGCGAGCTTCGAGATGCCGACCACGCGGTGCCGCGGCAGATACGCGACGTGCGCGCGGCCGATGATCGGCACCATATGGTGTTCGCAATAGCTCTCGAAGCGGATGTCCTTCAGCACGATCATCTCGTCGTAGCCGTCGACCTCGGAGAACGTGCGCGCGAGGATCTCGCGCGGATCGAGCGCGTAGCCCGCGAAGAACTCCTCATACGAGCGTACGACCCGCGCCGGCGTGTCGACGAGCCCTTCGCGGCGCGGATCGTCGCCGGCCCAGCGCAGCAGCACGCGCACCGCCTCTTCGGCTTCTTCGCGCGTGGGACGGACCGCGGCGTCATGGGAGGGGGGCTGCCTCGTCTTGCTGGTCATCCTGGGCTCCTGTCGGATCGGCTCGGGGCGCGGCAGCGGGGCCGCGTGCGTCATTGTTCCACGTTTGCGCGCGCGCCGTGGCGGCCGTGCGGCGCGCGCTTCAGCGCGGCCACTCGTCCAGCGCGTCGTTGAACAGCCCGGCCACCGCGCCGCGCAGCCAGCTCACGCGCGGATCGTTGTGAAACTTGCGGTGCCAGTGCTGCCGCAGATCGAAGCGCGGCAGGTCGAGCGGCGGTTCGACCAGCGTGATCGACGCATGCTCGGTGACATAGGCGAAGCCGATCGCATGCGGCACGGTCGCGATCAGGTCGGTGCGCGCGAGGATGAACGGCAGGCTCATGAAGTGCGAAGTCTCCAGCACCGCCCGGCGCCGGATACGTTTTTTCTGCAGATAGTGTTCGAGCACCTCCTGGCTGCGCCCTTCGGCGCGCACGACGGCATGACCGCAGGCGATGAAGCGCTCGAGCGTGAGCGGCGCGCCGGCGAGCGGATGGCCGCTGCGCATCAGGCAGATGAAGCGGTGCGTGAAGAGCCGCTGCTGGAAGAAGTTGTTGCCCGACAGATCCGGGAAGTAGCCCACCGCGAGATCGACATCGCCGGTTTCGAGCCCGCGTTCGATCTGCGCGGGCGGCAGCGACACCGAACGCAGGTTCGCGTGCGGCGCGCGCTCGGCGAAGAGTTGCAGCAGGCGTGGCAGGAACACGATCTCGCCGACGTCGGAGAGCGCGATCGAAAAGGTCTGTGTGGTGGTGGCCGGCGCGAAGTCCTGCGGGTCCAGCATGCCCTGTCTGATGCGCTGCAGCGCCTCGCGCGCGGACGGAATCAGCGCGAGCGCGCGCGGCGTGGGCTCCATTCCGCGCGACGTGCGCACGAACAGCGGGTCGTCGAAATACGCGCGCAGCCGTCCGAGCGCGGTGCTCACGCGCGGCTGGCTGACGCCGAGCTGCTCGGCCGCGCGGCTCACGTTGCGCGCCTCTTCGAGGGCGACGAGATAAGGGATCAGGTTCAGATCGAGTTCGGTCATGCAAGTCCGGTCGTGCATCGCGGGCGGCATCAATATCTGCATTGCGAATACACGCTAGCGGATCCATCTTCGGATGCGATATTGGGGAAAGCGCTGACGGGCGCGCCGGCCGCGGCGCCGCGCTCGCTGCGGGCGGAACCGAAAAGGCGGATCATGGGATCGCCCGCCTTGACAAGCCGATTGCGCACCTCCGATAATGCGTCAGTGCGTTCGCTTAACGAATCAGTGTTCATGTAACGAACAATCCGCGTGCTGGCCATTGGGGTTCGCGCGCCACGGCGAGGACGGCGAGACCGTCCCGCGCGTCGTCCGGCGCGGGGTGCGCGCTCCGACGTGTCCCGACGGGTCTTTTAGGGAATCCGACATGATCAACAAGATTTTCGAGTCACTCCAGGCGGCCGTCGCCGACGTGCATGACGGCGCCACCGTCATGATCGGCGGATTCGGTACGGCCGGCATGCCCTCCGAACTGATCGACGCGCTGATCGAGCAGGGCGCGCGCGACCTGACGATCGTCAACAACAACGCCGGCAACGGCGACATCGGCCTCGCCGCGCTGCTCAAGGCGAAGCGCGTGCGCAAGATCATCTGCTCGTTTCCGCGCCAGACCGATTCGTATGTGTTCGACGCGCTGTACCGCGCCGGCGAGATCGAGCTCGAACTGGTGCCGCAGGGCAACCTCGCCGAGCGCATTCGCGCGGCGGGCGCGGGTATCGGCGGCTTCTTCACGCCGACCGGCTACGGCACGAAGCTCGCCGAGGGCAAGGAAACCCGCCTGATCGACGGCCGCCACTACGTGCTCGAAACGCCGCTGCACGCGGACTTCGCGCTGATCAAGGCGCTGCGCGGCGACCGCTGGGGCAACCTCGTCTATCGCAAGACCGCGCGCAACTTCGGCCCGATCATGGCAAGCGCGGCGAAGACGGCGATCGTGCAGGTGTCGCAGGTGGTGCCGCTCGGCGCGCTGGACCCCGAGACGATCGTCACGCCCGGCATTTTCGTGCAGCGCGTGATCGAGGTCCCGCAAGCCGTGCACGCCGCCGAACTGGCTGCTGCAAGCGCCGCCTGAGGAGACCGAGATGAAACGACTGACCCGCGATGAAATGGCCCGCCGCGTTGCCCAGGACATTCCTGAGGGCGCTTATGTGAACCTCGGCATCGGCGTGCCGACGCTGGTGGCGAACCACCTTGCCGCCGACAAGGAAATCTTCCTGCACAGCGAGAACGGCCTGCTCGGCATGGGCCCGGCGCCCGCACCCGGCGCGGAAGACGACGAACTGATCAATGCCGGCAAGCAGCACGTCACGCTGCTGACCGGCGGCGCGTATTTCCACCATGCCGACTCGTTCGCGATGATGCGCGGCGGCCATCTGGACTTCTGCGTGCTCGGCGCGTTCCAGGTGTCGGCGAGCGGCGATCTCGCGAACTGGCACACCGGCGCGCCGGACGCGATTCCGGCGGTCGGCGGCGCAATGGATCTCGCGATCGGCGCGAAGCAGGTCTACGTGATGATGGAGCACCTGACGAAGCAGGGCGAAAGCAAGATCGTCGCCGCGTGCTCGTATCCAGTGACCGGCGTCGGCTGCGTGAACCGCATCTACACGGACCTCGCAATGATCGACGTGAGCGCCGACGGCCTCGTCGTGCGCGAGATTTTCTCCGACATCGACTTCGACGCGCTGCACAAGCTGACCGGCGTGCCGATGATCGACGGCACGCGCGCCGCACGCGCCGCGTGACCTTCGCGCGGCGTTCGCGGACAATGGAGTCCGACGCCGCGCGCGGCGCGCCGCCTGTCCGGGGCGCGCGTGACGCTCCGTTCCCTTTCCCATCCGTCTTGCCGAATTCGCCATGCTCGAAGCCAGCGCCCGTCTGACCGGTCTCCTGTGCGGCACGGTGCCCATGAACGACCTCTGGTCGCCGCGCGCGACGCTGCAGAAGATGCTCGACGTCGAGGCCGCGCTCGCGCGCGCGTCGGCCGCGCACGGCGTGATCCCGCTCGCCGCGGTGGCCGCGATCGAAGCGGCCTGCGACGCCGCGCAACTCGACGCCGACGCGCTGGCGCACGACGCGGCGCTCGGCGGCAACCTCGCGATTCCGCTGGTCAGGCAGTTGACCGCGCGCGTGAAAGCCCACGATGCCGAAGCATCGAAATACGTGCATTGGGGCGCGACGAGCCAGGACATCATCGATACCGCCACCGTGCTGCAGTTGCGCGATACGTTCGCGCTGCTGGAGCGGCAGCTCGCGTCCACCTGCGCGGTGCTCGCAACGCTGACGGCCACCCATCGCACGACGCCGATGATCGGCCGCACGTGGCTGCAGCAGGCGCTGCCGATCACGCTCGGGCTGAAGTTCGCGCAATGGCTCGACGCGCTGCAGCGCCATCGCGCACGTCTTGCCGAGCTGCGTCCGCGCGTGCTGGTGCTGCAGTTCGGCGGCGCGGCGGGTACGCTCGCAAGCCTGCGCGATGCCGCATCCGCCGTCACGGCCGCGCTCGCGGCGGATCTCCAGCTGCCCGCACCGCTGCTGCCGTGGCATACGCAGCGCGACCGCATCGCCGAGTGCGCCGCGTGGTTCGGCATGCTGATCGGCACGCTCGGCAAGATCGCGCGCGACATCGCGCTGTCGATGCAGACCGAACTCGGCGAACTCGCCGAGCCGGCCGCGGCCGGCAAGGGCGGTTCGTCGACGATGCCGCACAAGCGCAATCCGGTGGGCTGCGCCGCGGTGCTGACGGCCGCCACGCGCGCACCGGGTCTCGTCGCCACGGTGCTCGCCGGCATGGTGCAGGAGCACGAGCGCGCGCTCGGCGGCTGGCAGGCCGAATGGGACGCGCTGCCGGACCTCGCGCGGCTTGCCGGCGGCGCGCTCGCGCAGATCGAACAGATCGCCGGCGGACTGGAGATCGACACCGGCCGCCTCGCGGCGAACCTCGCGGCGACGCACGGGCTCGTGCTCGGCGAGGCGGTGATGCTCGCGCTCGGCGACCGCATCGGGCGGCTCGACGCGCATCATCGGGTCGAGCACGCGTCGAAGGCCGCCGTGCAGTCGGGCCAGACGCTCTTCGACGTGCTCGCCGCGGACCCGGAGGTCACCCGTCACCTCGACGCCGCGCAATTGCGGCGCCTGCTCGACCCGGCGCATTACGTCGGCGAGGCGCATGCCTTTGTGGATGCCGTGCTCGCGCAGTACCACGCGCGCGCGGCCGGCCGTCCCCTTTCGGAGGAGTAACACCATGCCTTACGCCGCAGTCAACGGCATCGAACTGCATTACCGGATCGACGGCGACCGCCACGGCCACGCGCCGTGGCTGATCCTGTCGAACTCGCTCGGCAGCGACATGTCGATGTGGACCCCGCAGGTCGCCGCGCTGTCGCAGACGTTTCGCGTGCTGCGCTACGACACGCGCGGCCACGGTCATTCGGAGGCGCCGAAAGGACCGTACACGATCGACCAGTTGAGCAGCGACGTGATCGGTCTGATGGATGCGCTGAAGATCGATCGCGCGCACTTCTGCGGACTGTCGATGGGCGGGCTGACCGGCATCGCGCTCGCGGCGCGCCACGCGCAGCGCTTCGGCCGGGCCGTGCTGTGCAACACGGCGGCGCGCATCGGCTCGCCGGAGGTGTGGGTGCCGCGCGCGGAACGCGCCCGCAAGGAAGGGCTGCTCGCGCTCGCCGACGCGGTGCTCGCGCGCTGGTTCACCGGCGAATTCATCGCACGCGAGCCGCTCGTCTACGGTTTTATCCGCGACGTGTTCGTGCATACGGACAAGGAAGGCTACGCCAACAACTGCGATGCGATCAATGCGACCGACCTGCGTCCCGAGACGCCCGGCATCCGCTTGCCCGTGCTCGTGATTGCCGGCACGCATGATCTCGCAGCGACGCCGGCGCAAGGGCACGAGCTTGCGACGGCCATTCCGGGTGCACGCTACGTCGAACTCGACGCCGCGCACCTCTCGAACATCGAACAGGCCCACGTTTTCACGAAGGCCGTGACCGACTTCCTCACGGAGCCGCAATGAACGACGACGAACGCTACGAAGCCGGCATGCAGGTGCGCCGCGCGGTGCTCGGGGATGCGCACGTGGACCGGTCGCTCGCGAACCGCACCGAGCTGACCGAAGGGTTTCAGAACTTCATCACGCGCTATGCGTGGGGCGAGATCTGGACGCGCGAGGGGCTGCCGCGCCATACGCGCAGCCTGCTGACGATTGCGATGATGGTCGCGCTGAACCGCAGCGAAGAACTGGCGCTGCATCTGCGCGCCGCGAAGAACAACGGCGTGACGCGCGCCGAGATCGAGGAGGTGCTGATGCAGACCGCGATCTACTGCGGCGTGCCGGCGGCGAACTCGGCGTTCCATCTGGCCGACCGGCTCTTTCGCGAGGAAGATGCCGCACGCGCGGGCTGACCCGTACCGCGCCGCCCATACCGCGCGCCGCCCGGCGCGGCGGCTCAGTCCGCGGGCGCGTGCACCAGCACGGCCCGCAACACCGCATCCTTGATGACTTCGCGCCAGTGCGCGAGCGCGGCCTTGTCCATCAGCGATTCGCCGAGAAACGCGCCGAGCGTGTACTGGTTCGCGTTATAGAAGTAGCCGAGCGACGCGATCATGATGTACACGTCGCGCGCCTCGACCCCCGGCCGGAACACCCCTTGCGCGTGCCCCGCGTCGAGCAGCTTCTGCACGACGGACAGCGCATAGCCGGAAATCTCGCGCAGCTTCGACGATTTCTTCGCATGCTTGCCCTGGTGCAGGTTCTCGCTCGACAGCAGCGTGACGAACTCGGGATGATCGAGATAGTACTGCCAGACGAATTCGACCATCTGCTGCAGGCCGCGCGCGGGGTCGTCGAAGTCGAGGTCGAGGCGGCTCTCCGCCTCGTTGAACTGCATGTAGATCGTCTCCAGCACCTCGATGAACAACTGCTCCTTGCTGCCGAAGTAGTAGTAGATCATCCGGTCGTGCGAGCGGGCCGCCTTCGAGATGCTTTCGACGCGGCCGCTCGCGTAGCCCTGCTTCGCGAATACGCGGATGGCGGCCTTCAGAATCTTGGCGCGCGTGTCCTGGGCCTGTTTCGCGCGGATGCCGGTGGCGCCGGGCTTGCGGACGGCGGTAGCACTCATGGACAGCCTCGGTTCTCTCAGGGGGTGGCGGGGTCGATGACGGTTGCCCGGCGTCGCGACGCCGCGCGCGGCGGGACGCCATGCCGCCGCGCGCGGGGTTGCTGCGATGATACCGCCCCGCCGCGCTCCGACATAGCTTTGTCAACCCATGCACCTAGTCGAACACCGGCGACGCGACGCCCAATACCTTGTGCAGTTTCGTGCTGGTTGTTGTGTACTGCATAGGAATTTTCCGGTCGGGGAAAACGATCTCCGCCGCCGCGAACGCCGCCAGCGCCGCTTCGTGAAAGCCCGACAGGATCAGCTTCTTCTTGCCCGCATAGGCGTTGATGTCGCCGACCGCGAAGATGCCCGGCTCGCTGGTTTCGAAGCGCGCGGTGTCGACCTTCAGCTGCCTGCGCTCGATATCGAGCCCCCAATGCGCGATCGGGCCCAGTTGCGGCGACAGCCCGAAAAACACCAGCAGGTGATCGAGTTCCAGCGTCCGGGTGACGCCGTCGCCGCCCGTCACCTTGATACGGCGCAGTGCCTCGTGATGCTCCTCGAAACCGCTCACCTGACCGGTCAGGCACTGCATGCGCAATGCGTCGCATAGCGCATGCATTTTCGCCACCGACGCGGGCGCCGCGCGAAATGCCTCGCGCCGGTGCACGAGCACGACGCTTTGCGCGATGTCGACGAGCTTCAGCGCCCAGTCGAGCGCGGAGTCGCCGCCGCCGCAGATCACGAGGTCCCTGTCGCGGAACTGCTCGGGGTCGCGCACCCGATAAAAGAGCTGGCGGCCATGAAAGCGGTCGATGCCGGACACCTTCAGCGTGCGCGGCTGAAACGACCCGACGCCCGCCGCGATGAAGATCGTCTTCGTGACGAATTCGGTCCCCTTGCTCGTGCGCACGAAAAAGCGCCGGTCCGCGAGACGCTCGACGAACTGCACCTCCTGGCCGAGATGAAACGTTGCGCCGAACGGCGCGATCTGTTCGAGCAGATTGTCGGCAAGCTGCTGGCCGGTGCACATCGGCACTGCCGGAATGTCGTAGATCGGTTTGTCGGGATACAGCTCGACGCACTGGCCGCCGACGGCAGGCAGCGAATCGATGACGTGCGCGCGGATTTCCAGCAAGCCGAGTTCGAACACCTGGAAGAGGCCGACCGGCCCTGCACCGACGATCAGTGCGTCGGTCTCGATGGGCGATGGCGGTTCGGCAGCGGTGTCGGCGTGATGGACGGAGGTGGGGCGGTCGGCAACTTCGGTCATCGGGGGCTCCTGCAGGCGGTTGACGGACGAACAGCGAAAACAGCGAACCGGACGCGCATCGGCGCAGCGCTCAGCGCTCGAGCAGAGGCAGCTTGTCGCGCGTGTCTTTCCAGGTGTCGGCGTCGGGCGGCGGGGCTTCGCGTCTCGTCAGCACCGGAAAACGCGCCGCCAGTTCCGCGTTCAGCGCAGCGAAGGTCTGCTGGCCGGCCGGCAGGTCTTCTTCGGCGCAGATCGCATTGACCGGGCACTCGGCGATGCACACCGCGCAGTCGATGCACTCGGCGGGGTCGATCACCAGCATGTTCGGGCCCGCGTGGAAGCAGTCGACCGGGCAGACCTCGACGCAATCGGTATAGCGGCAGCGGATGCAGGCTTCAGTCACGACATGAGTCACGGCGACCCTCCTTCTGTGCGGGGCGCGGCGCATCGGATGGCGCGCCGCAACATCGGAAACGGCGAGGAAAAGACGTTGCGCTGCCGTTTTTGATCGAGTAGATTGCCAACAGAATTGATGTAGCAAATACTACACGAAAGGTGAGTGGCCGCAACATTTTTCAAAATGGCATAGCATGCGGATTGCACGAAAGTGCCCTGTAATGAGGGTGATTTCGCCTGCCGGGCAGGACCGTGACGGATGTGGTCGTAGGGAAACCCACCATGACTGAACATACGAAGGTCGATTTCGGTGCAGATGCCGTCGAGGGAGAAACCGCCTCGACGCCGGGCCCGACCGTGCTCGAAAAAGCCGCGCCGCGCAGCGAGCGGATGGCGGCGAACAAGATCGAATGCAACGCGTGCCCCGTGCTGTGCCAGATTTCGGCGGGCCGCACCGGCGCGTGCGACCGGTATGCGAACGCGGACGGGCGGCTGATCCGGGTCGACCCGGTCGTGTTCCTGTCGCCGGCGCCCGTGTCCGCGCAGTCCGGCGCTGCCGCCGATGCCGGCGCAGTGAGCTGGTTTGGTGCGGCATCCGGCGATCCCCGGTCTGGTGCAGGCGAGCACGACGAGGGTGCGTGTTTCGTGACCGGCGTGGGGGCGTCGTCGACCTATCCGGACTACAAGCCGGCGCCGTTCATCGTGTCGTCGCGGCACGACGGCGTCGACATGGTGACGGTCGTCACCGAAGGCATCTTCAGCTATTGCAGCTTCAAGGTGAAAATCGACACGGACCGCTTCCTCGGGCCGGAGCAGGCCAACGTGCGCTGCGCGGGCGAGATCGTCGGCCACGTGACGACGGCCGAGTACGGCTCGCAGATGCTGAGCCTGGGCGGCGTGCATCATCTGACCGGCGGCAGCCGGAAAGAGGGGCGCGTGACCTGCGACATGATGCTGGCGCTCGGCAACAAACAGGCGGTCGAACTCGCGATCGACGGCGGCGCGAGCCTCGTGATCCGCGCGGGCGCGGCGCCGGTGGTCGACGGCGTCGAGGAGCAGCGCATGCGCGTCGGCTGCGGCTCGGCGACGATCGGCATTTTCGCGAAGCAATGGTTCGGCCACGTCGACGAGGTCGTCGTGGTGGACGATCACATCACCGGTGTGCTGACCGAGCATCAGGCCGGACGCTGCCTCGGCATGACCGGCTCGGGCCTGAAAATCCGCGGCCGCAAGTCGACGCCGGGGCGCTATTTTCAGGTCGCCAATCCGGGCACCGGCTGGGGCGGCACCGATATCCGCGATCCGCTGTCGATCGTCGAAGGCTTCGACCCCGCGTTCGCGCGCCCAGGGCTGCGTCTGCTGATGGTGTCGACCACCGGCGAGCACGCGCAGTGGTACGAGCTCGATGCGCAGCTCGTGCCGCGTCCGGCCGGGATGCCGGACGCGGTCAGGCGTACCGTCGAGCGCATCGGCGAGAACTGCGAGCCGTCGCTTGCCACCGTGCTGTTTCTCGGCGGCGCGGGCGGCAGTCTGCGCGCCGGCGCGACCGAGAATCCGGTGCGGCTCACCCGCGCGATCAAGGCGCGGCAGGTGAACGTGACCTGCGGCGGCGCGCCGGCATACGTCTGGCCCGGCGGCGGCATTACCGTGATGGTCGACGTCGCGCGCATGCCGGACCGCGCGTTCGGCACGGTGCCGACCCCCGCGCTGGTGGCCCCGATCGAGTTCTCGATGACTTACGATACCTATCGTGACCTCGGCGGCCATCTCGACGCGGTGCGCACGCTCGACAGCGTGCTCGCGAACGGCCCCGCGCATCGCGAAGGCGCGCCGCTCGCGCGCCGCACGCTGACGCGTCACCCGGACAACCCCTGGCCGCTCGGCGACACGCCGATGCTCGGATGACGCTCATGACCGCCACACGCGCACGCCTCGACGCTCACCGCTGGCATCTGCAGCACGGGCCGATCGACCTGATCGTCGGCGCCGACGGGGACGCCGCGGCCGTTCAGGCGGCACACGACGCATGCTGGCAGCGCTTCGCACAGATCCTGCCGGAACTGGTCGCGGAACTGGCGCTGCTCAGGCGCGCGCTGAGCGCCGAGGCCCCGCGCAACCCCTGCGCAGGCCCGGTCGCCGCACGGATGTGGGACGCCTGCCGGCCATTCCGCAGCCGCTACATCACGCCGATGGCAGCGGTCGCCGGCAGCGTCGCCGACGAACTGATCGGCGTGTTTGCGCGCTCCGGCGTGACGCGTGCCTTCATCAACAACGGCGGCGATATTGCGCTTTACCTGAGCGAGGGCGAGCATTACCGGATCGGGCTGCTCGCCGATCTCGCGGCCTGCGACGTCGGCGGCGCGCCCGGGATGGCGCCGCTCGACGCGCATTGCGTGGTCGACGCGGCGATGCCGGTGCGCGGGATCGCGACGAGCGGCTGGCGCGGCCGCAGCTTCAGTCTCGGCATCGCCGACAGCGTGACCGTGTTCGCCCGCGACGGCGCACGCGCGGACGCCGCCGCGACGATGATCGCGAACGCGGTCGATCTGCCGCATCCGGGCATCGTGCGCCAGCCGGCGTCGTCGCTGAAGGACGATAGCGATCTCGGCGAATTGCGCGTGACGGTCGACGTGCCGCCGCTGCCGGCGCCGCTCATCGAATGCGCGCTCGCGAGCGGCGTCGCCGAGGCGCAACGTCTGCGCGAGGCGGGCCTGATCGAGGGCGCGGTGCTGTTCCTGCAGCGCCACGCGCGCGCGGTCGGCTGCACGGCCGCGCTGCCGCGCGCGACGAAAGAGGCGAAAGAGGCGAAAGAGGCGAAAGAGGCGAAAGAGGCGAAAGAGGCGAAAGAGGCGAAAGAGGCGGTGCCGGCGGCCGCTGCGGGCGGCGCGCGCGTCGTGGCTCATCTTCACCATCCGATGGAGGTTCCGTGTTCGAAATACGCCGCGTGCTGACGCACGTCGAAGACATTTTTCACGAGTTCGGGCCGTTGCCCGCGCAACCTCTGCGGCGCGGCGCGATTGCGGCCGTGATGACGAATCCGTTCGCGGGCCGCTACGAAGCGCAGATCCAGCCCGCGATGGAGGCGCTCAAGCCGATCGGCGTCGATCTCGCGCAGCGCCTGCTCGCCGCGCTGGCCGTGTCGCACGCGGCGATCGAGGGCTACGGCAAGGGAGCGATCGTCGGCGCGCGCGGCGAACTGGAGCACGGCGCGCTGTGGCACGTGCCCGGCGGGTACGCGATGCGCGAACTGCTCGAAAAGCACGGCGTGCCGACCAAGGCGATCGTGCCCTCCACGAAGAAGGTCGGCGCGCCGTCCACCGCGCTCGACGTGCCGATCACGCACGTGAACGCGAGCTACGTGCGCAGCCATTTCGACGCGATCGAAGTGCGCGTGCCGGGCGCGCCCGCCGCCGACGAGGTCGTCTACATCCTCGCGATGAGTACCGGTGCGCGCGTGCATGCGCGCGTCGGCGGGCTCGCGAAGGAAGCGATCGCCGGCCTCGACGGCCTGCGCTAGGCGCGGGCGAGCCGGTACCCCGCGAATCCATTGACGGAGAGCGACATGACAAGCAAGCTTCGCAAACTGATCGTGCAGGTCGACGAAACCCGCATCGAAATGGGCCAGCCGGTCGAGCCGCCGGTACGCCGCGCGGTCGCGATCGCGGTGATCGAAAACCCGTATGCGGGCCGCTACGAAGCGCAACTCGACGCGCTGATCGAGGCCGGCGAGGAACTCGGCGGCCTGCTCGGCAGGAAGTGCGTGGAGGCGCTCGGCATCGCGCCCGGCGCCGCGCACAGCTACGGCAAGGCGGCGATCGTCGGCGAGGCGGGCGAGCTCGAACACGCGGCGGCGATCCTGCATCCGAAGCTCGGCGCGCCGCTGCGCGCAGCGGTCGAAAAGGGCGCGGCGCTGGTGCCGTCCGCGAAGAAGATGGGCACGCTCGGCACGGCGATCGACGTGCCGCTCGGGCACAAGGATGCGGCTTACGTGCGCAGCCATTTCGATGCGATCGAGGCGCGCGTCGCCGACGCGCCGCGCGCCAACGAGATCGTGGTCGCGGTCGCGGTGACCGCGGCCGGCCGGCCGCTGCCGCGCATCGGCGGGCTGCAGGCAAGCGAGATCAAGGGCGAAGACGGCTTGCGATGACGCTGCCGGCCGGCCGCCGCGACCGCAGCGTGCGCTTCGCACGCTGCGTGCGCCTTGCACGGCGGCGCGCCGGCGCGATGATGCACGAATGGATTGAACGCCTCCGAGGGTGACGATGCTTTCGAATCTGCTGGTTCAACTGATCAACGGGCTCGCCGACGCGTCGACGCTGTTTCTGGTCGCCGCAGGCCTGTCGCTGATCTTCGGCGTGACGCGCATCGTCAACTTCGCGCATGGCTCGCTGTACATGTTCGGCCTGTACATTGCGTACAGTCTCGCAAGCCGCTACGGTGCGTCGACGGCAGGCTTCTGGCTGTCGGTGCTCGGCAGCGCGCTCGCGGTCGCGGTGCTGGGCGCGCTGATCGAACTGGTGGTGCTGCGCCGGATCTATCAGGCTCCCGAACTGTTTCATCTGCTGGCGACGTTTGCGCTCGTGCTGATCCTGCGCGACGCCGCGCTGTGGCTGTGGGGCCCCGACGATCTGTTCGGCCCGCGCGCGCCGCATCTGGCCGGCGCGATCCGCATTCTCGGCCATCCGCTGCCGAGCTACGACCTTGCGCTGATCGTGATCGGGCCGCTCGTGCTGCTGCTGCTGTGGTATGCGCTCACGCGCACGCGCTGGGGCACGCTCGTGCGCGCGGCGACCCAGGATCGCGAGATGCTCGGCGCGCTCGGCATCAACCAGGCGTGGCTGTTTACCGGCGTGTTCTTCGTCGGCGCGTTTCTCGCCGGGCTCGGCGGCGCGCTGCAGGGGCCGCGCGTGTCGGCCAACCTGTCGCTCGATCTGGAGACGATCGGCAACGCGTTCGTCGTGGTCGTCGTCGGCGGAATGGGCTCGATCCCCGGCGCGTTCGTCGCCGCGCTGCTGATCGCGGAGATCAAGGCGCTGTGCATCGGCATCGGCCAGGTGACGCTCTTCGGCGTGGTGTTCTCGCTGAGCCGCTTCACCCTGGTTGCGGAATTCGTCGTGATGGCGGTCGTGCTCGTCGTGCGTCCATGGGGGCTGTTCGGGCGCGCCGCAAGCGCGGTGCGCAGCCTCGCCGCGCCGGATGCCCCGCTGCGGCGCGCCGGCAAGCGCCTGAAAGTGCTGGCGGCGCTCGTGCTCGCGGTGCTGCTGCTCGCGCCGCTTGGCGCGCACGCGTTTCCGTACATGCCGATCCTGATGGTCGAGATTCTGATTGCGGTGCTGTTTGCGACGAGCCTGCACTTCATCATGGGCCCGGGGGGCATGCATTCGTTCGGTCACGCCGCGTATTTCGGGCTCGGCGCGTATGGCGCCGCGCTGTTCCTGGAGGTGCTGAGCCTGCCGATGGAAGCGGCGCTGCTGCTCGGCCCGCTGCTCGCGCTCGGCGGCGCGCTCGTGTTCGGCTGGTTCTGCGTGCGGCTCTCGGGCGTCTATCTGGCGATGCTCACGCTCGCGTTCGCGCAGATCGTCTGGTCCGTCGTGTTCCAGTGGGACGACGTGACCGGCGGCAGCAACGGCGTTCTCGGGCTATGGCCGTCGAACTGGCTGTCGTCGTCGGTCGCGTACTACTACCTGACGCTTGCCTGCGTGGCGCTGTGCGTGTGGCTGCTGCGGCGCATGCTGTTTTCGCCGCTCGGCTATGCGATGCGCGCCGGCCGCGATTCCGTGCTGCGCGCCGAGGCCATCGGCATCGACGTGAAGCGCGTGCAGTGGGCGTCATTCGTGATCGCCGCGGTGTTTTGCGGGCTCGCCGGTTCGCTGTATGCCTTCTCGAAGGGCACGATCTCGCCGGAAGTGATCAGCGTGAGCCGCTCCGTCGACGGCCTCGTGATGGTGCTGCTCGGCGGCCTGCAGACGCTTGCCGGGCCGATCGTCGGCGCTGCGGTGTTCACGTGGCTGCAGGACACCGTGTCGCGCGAGACCGATTACTGGCAGGCGCTGCTCGGCTTCACGATCCTGCTGCTCGTGATCGCGTTTCCGCAAGGCATCGTCGGCTTCATTCGCGAGCGCTTCGGCGACGACGCGCAGCCGCGCAACGGCGACGCCGGCGGTCCATCCGGCGTTTCGCGCGGCACGCCGCCGGCGCAGGCCGCGGCGGTCGAGGAGGGGCTATGAAGGAGGAGCGATGAGTCTGCTGCGCGTGCAGGGCCTGTCCAGATCGTTCGGCGGACTGAAGGCGGTCGACGACGTGTCGTTCGATCTCGAAGCCGGCCAGCTGCTGGCGCTGCTCGGCCCGAACGGTGCCGGCAAGTCGACCTGCTTCAACATGGTGAATGGCCAGCTGCGGCCGTCGTCCGGCTCGATCCGGCTCGACGGGCGCGAGCTCGTCGGCCTGCGGCCGCGCGACATCTGGCGGCTCGGCGTCGGCCGCACGTTTCAGATTGCCGCGACCTTCAACTCGATGACGGTGCTCGAAAACGTGCAGATGGCGCTGGTGTCGCGCGAGCGCAAGCTGTTCGGGCTATGGAAGCCGGCCGCCTCGTGGTACGCGGACGAAGCGATGAGCCTGCTCGATCAGGTCGGCATGGCCGACGCCGCGCAGCGCGCGTGCGGCGTGCTTGCCTATGGCGACGTGAAGCGCGTCGAGCTGGCGATCGCGCTCGCCAACCGCCCGAAGCTGCTGCTGATGGACGAGCCGACCGCCGGCATGGCGCCGCAGGAACGCAACGCGCTGATGGGGCTCACGCGCCGCCTCGTCAACGCACACGGAATCGGCGTGCTGTTCACCGAGCACAGCATGGACGTGGTGTTCAACTACGCGGACCGCATGATCGTGCTGGCGCGCGGCAAGCTGATCGCCGAAGGCGACGCCGCGACGATCCGCAACGACGCGCGCGTGCAGGCCGTTTATTTCGGCACCGGCAAGACCTTCGAGGCGCACGCGGCGTTCGGGCGCGATGGCCGCGGCCGCGATTCCAGCGGCAGCGGTGGCGGCCGTGACGGCGGCCACGACGCGCAGGAGACGCTGCAATGAGCGAGCCGATGCTGCAGGTGCGCGGACTGAATGCGTTCTACGGGCGCGCGCATATTCTCTTCGACGTGAACCTCGACGTGGGCCGCGGCGAAGTCGTCGCGCTGATGGGGCGCAACGGCGCCGGCAAGTCGACGACGATGAAAGCGGTGATGGGCCTGCTGCCGCGCCGTCACGGCGACGTGCGGTTTCGCGGCGCCGATATCTCGGCGCTGGCGCCGTACCGGATCGCGCGCCTCGGCATGGGCTTCGTGCCCGAGGACCGGCGCGTGTTCAGCGATCTCACCGTGATGGAAAACCTCGATGCGGGGCGTCAGCCGCCGCGCGAGGGCGCGCCGCAATGGACCCCGGAGAAGCTGTTCCGGCTCTTCCCGAACCTCGGCGACATGCCGCGCCGGCCCGGCGGGCACATGAGCGGCGGCGAGCAGCAGATGCTCACGGTGTCGCGCACGCTGATGGGCAATCCGTATCTCGTGCTGCTCGACGAGCCGTCGGAGGGGGTGGCGCCCGTCATCGTCGAGCAGATGGCGAACATGATCCTCGAACTGAAGCGCGAGGGGCTGTCGATCCTGTTGTCCGAGCAGAACCTGCATTTTGCGGCGCTCGTGAGCGATCGCGCGTATGTGCTGGAGAAAGGGCAGATCCGCTTCAGCGGCACGATCGGCGAACTCGCGAAGAACGAAACCGTCAGGCGCGCGTATCTGAGCGTCTGAGTCCCGCGATGCCGTGCGGCATCGGTGCGTAGTGGCAACAGGAGAAGCAGATGGCGGCAGAGACGTTGAGCGGATTGTCGGGCAAGGTGGCGGTGACGAATATCGGCTTGCTGCTGTCGGGCGATATCGACCGGCCGATTCTCGATGCGGATACGCTCGTGATCGACGACGGCGTGATCGTCGCGCTCGGCCGCGCGCAGGACTGCGACGTCGAAGGCGCGCGCACGCGGGTCGACTGCAAGGGCACGACGGTCGCGCCCGGACTGATCGATTCGCACGTGCATCCGGTGTTCGGCGACTGGACGCCGCGCCAGAACCAGCTCGGCTGGATCGAGTCGAACCTGAATGGCGGCGTGACGACGATGATCTCGGCAGGCGAAGTGCATTTGCCTGGTCGTCCGAAAGATATCGTCGGTCTGAAGGCACTGGCGATCACCGCGCAGCGCGCGTTCGAGGGGATGCGCGGCGCGGGCGTCGGCGGCGGCGTGAAGGTGCTCGCCGGCGCGCCGGTCATCGAGCAGGGAATGGTCGAGGAGGATTTCCGCGAGCTGGCGGCGGCCGGCGTGAAGCTGCTCGGCGAAGTCGGCCTCGGCAGCGTGAAGGCGGGCGAGGAGGCCGGCCAGATGGTTGCGTGGGCACGCAAATACGGCATTCAGAGCACGATTCACACGGGTGGCCCGTCGATCCCCGGCTCGGGTCTGATCGACAGGGACGTGGTGCTCGCGGCGGATGCGGACGTGATCGGCCACGTCAACGGCGGCCATACGTCGCTGTCGTACCGGCACGTGTGCGACCTGTGCGAACAGTCGTCGCGCGCACTCGAAATCGTTCACAACGGCAACGAGCGGATCGCGCTGCTGACCGCGCGCCATGCCGTCGAGCTGAAGTGTCCGCACCGGATCATCCTCGGCACCGACAGCCCGGCCGGCTCCGGCGTGCAGCCGCTCGGCATCCTGCGGATGATCGCGCTGATTGCGAGCCTGGCGGACGTGCCGGCCGAGATTGCGTTCTGCTTCGCGACCGGCAACACGGCGCGCCAGCGCAATCTGCGCCAGGGGCTGATCGAGGTGGGACGTCCCGCCGATCTCGTCTTCATGGACCGCGCGCAGCACACGGCCGGCAGCACGCTGCTGGAGAGCGTGCAGCTGGGCGACCTCCCGGGCGTGGGCATGGTGATGATCGACGGCCTGATCCGCTGCCGGCGCAGCCGCAATACGCCGCCCGCGGTCGACGTGCCGGCGGTGTCCTGACCGTTCGCCGCGGGCCGCCCCGATGAGACCCCCCGAGCCCCTGACGCTGCATGTCAACGGCGCGCTGCATGTGGTGCGCGCGGATCCGGACACGCCGCTGCTCTACTTGCTGCGCAACGACCTGGCGCTGAACGGCCCCAAATTCGGCTGTGGGCTCGGCGAGTGCGGCGCGTGCACGGTGCTGCTCGACGGCAGGCCGACGCGCGCCTGCGTGAGCACGGCGCGCGTGGCGCTCGCGCGCGAGATCACGACGCTCGAAGGGCTCGGCACGCGCGTGGCGCCGCATCCGGTGCAACAGGCGTTCATCGACGCACAGGCCGCGCAGTGCGGCTACTGCCTGAACGGGATGATCCTGACCGCGAAGGCGTTGCTCGACCGCGATCCGCACCCGTCCGGGGAGACGATCCGGCGCGAGCTGTCGCACAACTATTGCCGTTGCGGCGCGCACGTCGAGATCGTGCGCGCGGTGCAACTCGCCGCGGACCGGCTGGCCGGCGGCGCCGTGCAACCGCCGCCGTCGCCGCGCGGGGACGCCGCATGAAGGCCGCGCACGTCGTGGGCGGGGCTGCGCCGGCATCGCGCCGTGCGCTGTCCGACACGCAGGACGTGCTGCTCGTGATGCGGCCGCCGCTCGAAGCGCGGCTGCCGCGGCCGCGCGTATCCGCGCCGTCTGCGCATGCCGAACCGGTGTGCGTGCTCGCCGTCTGCGGCGACGGCCGTGTGCTCGCATTCGACGATCAGGCCGACCTTGGCGTCGGCGTGGCACGCGCGCGGATCGTTGCCGACGCGCTGGATGTACCGCTCGCGTGCGTTGCGGTCGTGCCCGTGCAGGCGAGCGGCCGAACGCGGGATCCCGTCGCGGGCGCGACCCTGCGCAGCGCCGCGGCGCAGGCGCGTCAGTATCTGCTCGCGCGCGCCGCGCAGGTGCTGGGCGCCGACCCGGCGCGGCTCGCCGTGCGCGACGGCCGTATCGTCCCGCGCGATGACGACGCGGCCGACGGCATCGGCTATGGCGAACTGATCCGCGGGCGTCGCATCGCGCTGATGCTGGCGGCCGACGCGCTGCCGCTCGCGCAGGACGCGGCGTGGCGCGACGCGCCGCCGCCTGACACGCTCGCGCAACCTGGGTGGGAGGGGAGGTGGAACGCGGCGTGGCGCGCCGGACCCGCCGACGCCGAACCCCCGAAGCCGCTCGCCGTGCCCGCCGACGCACGCCTTCCGGTTGACGGCGACGCGCACCGGACGGCGCGCCGCGCCGTAACGGACCCGGCCTCGCAGGCGTATCCGGTCCTGACGTTTCGCGAGGTGCCCGTGATCGAAATGATGACGGGGTTGCGCGACCGTGTGCCGGCGTCGCGCATCGTCGAGCGCTTTCGCTGGCTGCCGTTCACGCGCGGCGCACGCCGTGCCGCGCTCGGCTTCGCGAACGCGCCGGCGGCGCTCGCGCGCCGCCGCGTGCGCGGGCGCTTCGGCTGGCTCGGCGCGTTCGCGGCGAGCGCCGCGGGGGCGGCGGGTGCCGTGGGTGTCGCCGGCGCACTGGGGCTCGCCGGTGCGTTCGCGCTGGCGCCGCGGCCGCTCGCGCCCATCGTGCCGCCGCCGGCGGCTGCGTTCGCGCCGGAGCTGATCGCGCGCGGCCGGCAACTGGCGGCGCTCGGCGACTGCGCGGTGTGCCATACCGCGCGCAACGGCATCCCGAATGCGGGCGGCCGGCCGCTCGATACGCCCTTCGGCACGATCTACGCGACCAATATCACGCCGGACGTCGAGACCGGCATCGGCGCGTGGTCCTTCGAAGCGTTTGCGCGCGCCATGCGCGAAGGGATCGCGCGCGACGGCCATCGGCTGTATCCGGCGTTTCCGTACACGTCGTTTCGTCATGTATCCGATGCCGATCTCGAAGCGCTGTACGCGTACCTGATGACGCAAACGCCGGTGCGCGCGCACGTGCCGGCGACGCGCCTCGCGTTTCCGTTCAACCTGCGCCCGCTGCTCGCCGCCTGGAACGGCGCGTTCGTGCCGCGCGCGACGTTCGCGCCCGACCCGGCGCGCAGCGCGCAATGGAATCGCGGCGCGTACCTGGTGAACGGCCTCGGCCATTGCGGCGCGTGCCATACCCCGCGCAACCGCTTCGGCGCGGAGCGCGGCGGCGGCGCGTTTCTCGGTGGCGGGTTCGCGGAAGGCTGGGAAGCGCCGGCGCTGACGTCGCTGTCGAACGCGCCGGTACCGTGGACCGAGGACGAACTGTTCAGCTATCTGCGCTACGGCGAAGCGCCGCTGCACGGCGTCGCGGCCGGACCGATGGCGCCGGTGGTCGGCGAGCTGGCCGCGTTGCCCGATAGCGACATTCGCGCGATTGCACACTATGTCGCGTCGTTTGGTCCGGCCAGCCCGAATGCGGATCCGCAGGCGCTCGCGCGCGAATACGTCGCGGCCGCCGCGCCGGCGCCGCTCGCGCCCGGCCCCGGCGCACGGCTGTTCGACGGCGCGTGCGCCGCCTGCCATCATGCGGGCAGCGGACCGCTGCTGTTCGGCGCGCAGCCGCAGCTCGCGCTCAACACGAACCTGCATGGCGACACGCCGGATAACCTGATTCGCGTGATTCTGGACGGCATCGATATGCCGGCGCGTCCCGAACTGGGGACGATGCCCGCGTATCGCGACAGCTTCGACGACGCGCAGATCGCCGATCTGCTGCGTTATCTGCGCGCGCAATACGCCGGCGGCAGGCCGCTGTGGCCGCATCTCGAGGCGACGGTGGCGCGCATCCGTGCGGCGCCGCGCGCGCACTGAGCATCACCGGACGCGCACCGCGCGTCCCCGCCGTCCGGCGGGTTGCAGCGCCTTCGCACGCTTTCGCACGTTCTGCAGGATTTGCGGGATTTGCAGGTATCGCAGGATCTGCAGGTATCGCAGGTATCGCAGGTAACGCAGTCCGGGGCCGCAATCGTCCCGGCCATTTTCGCCACTCGCAGCATCACCGCTCACGGAGACTCGCATGACCCCACGCGCACGATGGATCGCTCGCCTGACAGTCGGTCTGACGTTGTCGCTTGCCGCGCTCGCGGCGCGCGCCGACGACACGATCAAGATTGGCGAGATCAACAGCTACAAGGCAGTGCCCGCCTTTCTCGGACCGTACCGCAACGGCTGGAATCTCGCGCTCGACCAGGTGAACGCGGCCGGCGGCGTGCTCGGCAAGAAGCTCGAAGTGATTTCGCGCGACGACAACGCGAATCCGGGCGACGCGGTGCGGGTCGCGCAGGAACTGGTCGCGGGCGAAGGCGTGAAGCTGCTGTTCGGCGGCTTCCTGTCGAACACGGGTCTCGCGCTCACCGATTACGCGAAAGAGCGGCACGTGTTCTACCTCGCCGCCGAGCCGCTCACCGACAAGATCGTCTGGGCCGACGGCAACAAGTACACGTACCGGCTGCGCCCGTCCACCTACATGCAGGTCGCGATGCTGGTTCCCGAGGCGGTGAAGCTGCACAAGAAACGCTGGGCGCTCGTGTATCCGAACTACGAGTACGGGCAGTCGGCCGTGGCGACGTTCAAGAAGCTGATGAAGGCTGCGCAGCCGGATGTCGAGTTCGTCACCGAGCAGGCGACGCCGCTCGATAACGTCGATGCGGGCGCAGTCGTGCAGGCGATCGCCGACGCGAAGCCCGACGGGATCTTCAACGTGCTGTTCGGTGCCGATCTCGCGAAGTTCGTCCGCGAGGGCAACACCACCGGGCTCTTCAAGGGCCGCACCGTGGTGTCGCTGCTGACCGGCGAGCCCGATTACCTCGACCCGCTCGGAGCCGAGGCGCCGACCGGCTGGATCGTCACGGGCTACCCGTGGTATGCGATCCACACGCCGGACAACACGAAGTTCGTGCAGCAGTACGAGGCGAAGTATCACGACTATCCGCGCCTCGGCTCGGTGGTCGGCTACTCGGCGCTGATGTCGATTGCCGACGGCCTGAAGAAAGCCGGCTCGACGGATCCGGACAAGCTCGCCGCCGCCTTCAAGGGCCTGAAGGTCGAAACGCCGTTCGGGCAGATCATGTACCGCCCGCAGGACAACCAGTCGACGATGGGCGCCTACGTGGGCGTGACCGGCCTGAAGGACGGCAAGGGCGTGATGACGTCGTTCCGCTATATCGACGGCGCGAGCGTGCAGCCGTCGGACGCCGAGGTGAAGAAGCTGCGTCCGGCGGACTGAGCGCGCGGGGCGCGGGGCCGGCGCCGTGCGGCATGCGTGCGCGTCCGCGCTCGCGCTCGCGCTCGCGCCGGGCCGCGACGCAGTAGTGCAGTAGTGCAGTAGTGCAACGGCGCAGGAATGCAGCGGTGCAGCAGTGCACCGTTGCAGCGGCAGCGCCCCGTGCTTGCGCGCCTACTCTTCGGCGTCGTGCTCGGCGACGAAGCGCCGCAGGTACGCCAGCACCGCCGCCTCCGCCGCGCGATGATCCGCGCAGCTTTTCGACCCCGCCTGCGCTTCGTCGCCGAACAGCGCAGGCGGCGCGTCGTGCACGTCGATTTCCTGTCCCTCGCGGAAGATGTGGATTTCGTGGAAGGCTTCGTCGTATTCGGCGACCCAGTGAATGCCTTCGATATGGGTGCCGGTGCGTACGGTAGGGATCTTCATGCCGCATCTCCCGGAGTGCCGGGCACAGCGCGCCCGCGCCAGTGTTTACCATACGCCGTCGGCGCGCGGTCCGCACCTGCCGGCGCGGCCGCTTTGCGCGGATCGCGCGGCAGGCCGTGCTCAGGCCACCGTGGCGAGCGCGTCGCGCACGGTGCGGAAGATCCGCGCGATCTGCGCTTCGTCGATGATGAGCGGCGGCGAAAACGCGAGGATGTCGCCGGTGAAGCGGACCAGCACGCCCGCTTCGAAGCATTTGACGAAGGTTTCGTGCGCGCGCGCACCCGGCGCGCCGTTGCGCGGTTCCAGCTCGATGCCGGCGATCATCCCGAGATTGCGGATGTCCTTCACATGCGGCGCGTCGCGCAGCGCGTGCGCGGCCTCCCCGAACGCGGGCGCGAGCGCGGCCGCGCGCTCGAACAGCCGTTCGCGCGCGTACAGGTCGAGCGTCGCGATCGCGGCGGCGGCCGCGGCCGGATGCGCGGAGTACGTGTAGCCGTGGAACAGCTCGATCGCGCCGGGCGCGCCCGCGTCGACGATCGTGTCGTGCACCGCGCGGCGCGCAGCCACCGCGCCCATCGGCACCGCTGCGTTGTTGATCGCCTTGGCCATCGTCAGCAGGTCCGGCGTGACGCCGAAGTATGCACTCGCGGTGGCCGCGCCGAGCCGCCCGAAGCCGGTGATCACCTCGTCGAAGATCAGCAGGATGCCGTGCTTCGTGCAGATTTCGCGCAGCCGCTGCAGATAGCCCTGCGGCGGAATCAGCACGCCGGTCGAACCGGCCACCGGCTCGACGATCACCGCGGCGATCGTCGACGCGTCGTGCAGCGCGACGATGCGCTCCAGTTCGTCCGCGAGATGCGCGCCCCATGCGGGCTGCCCCTTCGTGAATGCGTGGTGTTCGAGGTTGTGCGTGTGCGGCAGGTGATCGACGGCCGGCAGCAGCGCGCCGGAAAACGTCTTGCGGTTCGGCGCGATCCCGCCGACCGAGATGCCGCCGAAGCCCACTCCGTGATAGCCGCGCTCGCGGCCGATGAAGCGCGTGCGCTGGCCTTCGCCGCGCGCGCGGTGATACGCGAGCGCGATCTTCAGTGCGGTGTCGACGGATTCGGAACCCGAGTTCGTGAAGAAAATCCGGTCGAGCCCGTCCGGCATCAGCGCGGCGACCTTCGAGGCGGCTTCGAACGCGAGCGGATGGCCCATCTGGAAGGTCGGCGCGAAGTCCATCTGCGCGACCTGCGCCTGCACTGCCGCGACGATCTCGTCGCGGCAGTGGCCGGCGTTCACGCACCAGAGGCCCGCGCAGCCGTCGAGCACTTCGCGCCCGTCGGTGGTCCGGTAGAACATGCCTTTGGCCGATTCGAGCAGCCGCGGCGCGGTCTTGAACTGGCGGTTGGCGGTAAACGGCATCCAGAAGGACGACAGGTCGTCGACGACGGGGCGCGAAGTCATGGCGGTTCTCCTCGAAGTAGTGGCAAAACTGTAGCGCCCGCGGTTAAATGGCGGACATAAACAGTTGATGCACTGCGCTGCTCACTGTATTGGTGGAGTACCGCAAACTGTGCTGGTACGAACCGCCGTCTCCGCGCATACTCCGGCCACTGCCGTCTGTCCCCGTTGCCATGATCGAACTCGAACTGGATCGCGACCGCCGCACTGCGCCTACCCTCGTCGACCAGATCGTGCAGGGCTTCGCCCGCGCGATCGATGCGCAGTCGCTGCGCGCCGGCGCGCTGCTGCCGTCGGTGCGCCAGCTTGCGGCGAGCCACGGCCTCAGCACCTTCACGGTCACCGAGGCGTACAACCGGCTGGTGTCGATGGGCCTCGTCGTCGCGCGGCGCGGCTCCGGCTACCGGGTCGCGCCGCGCGCGCCGGCGCCGCGTGCGAACGCGGCCGGCTGGCAGCCGCCGAGCCTCACCGCGACGTGGCTGCTGTCGGACGTGTTTGCCGATCATTCGGTGCCGATCAAGGCGGGCGGCGGCTGGCTGCCGAACGAGTGGATCAACGAAAGCGGCCTGCAGCACGCGCTGCGCGCGCTGAGCCGGGTGCCCGGTCCGCGGCTCGGCGACTATGGCCACCCGTACGGCTTTGCGCCGCTGCGCGAGCGCGTCGCGCGGCAACTGGACCGGCACGGGCTGCCGGTCGACGTGTCGAATGTGCTGCTGACCCAGGGCGCGACCCAGGCGCTCGACCTGATCGTGCGCACGCTGCTGCGGCCGGGCGATGCGGTGATCGTCGAGGATCCCGGCTACTGCAACCTGCTGCAGATCCTCAAGCTCGCGGGGCTCGTCGTGCACGGGGTGCCGCGCACGCCTGCCGGCGTCGATACCGCGGTGCTCGAAACGCTCGTCGACGCGCATCGGCCGAAGGCGATTTTCGTCAATACGACGCTGCAGAATCCGACCGGCGCGAGCTTCGGGATGGCGGCGGCGTTCCGGCTGCTGCAGATCGCCGAGCGGGCGCGCCTGTGGGTGATCGAAGACGACGTGAACCGCGAGCTTGCCGCGAGCGGCGCGCCGCTCATCGCGGCGATGGAGGGCCTGCAGCGCGTGCTGTACGTGGGCGGCTTCTCGAAGACGGTCACGCCGGGTTTGCGCTGCGGCTACGTGGTGGCCGAGCGCGACGTGCTGCGCGAACTCGCGCGCACGAAGATGGCGGTCGGGTTGACGTCGTCGGAGACGATCGAGCGGATCGTCGACAAGGTGATGCTCGAAGGGCGCTACGCGCGCCATGTCGAGGCGGTCAACGAGCGCCTGAAGGCGGCGCACGCGCGGGTCGAGGAGCGCGTCGACGCGCTCGGTCTCGAACTGTTCCACCGGCCGCGCGCGGGGCTCTTTCTGTGGGCGCGCCTGCCGATCGATCCGGCGCGCGCGGTGGAGGTCGCGACCGCGGCGCTCGCGCACGGCATCTGGCTCGCGCCGGGCTCCTATTTCAGGCCGGACGATGCGCCGAGCGCGTGGTTCCGCTTCAACGCGCCGTACTCGACGGACGACGCGCTGTGGCGCTTCATCGAACGGGCGGGCACGCTGTGATGCGGCGCGCCGCGCGGCTCAGACGAGCGGCGCGAGCCACCTGGCGAGCACCGGGTAGAGCGTCATCACGAGCAGCGACGCCATCACCAGATTGAAGACGCGCAGCCGTTTCGGATCGGCCAGCCAGTGCCGCATCGCGGTGCCGAAGCCGGCCCACACGCAGATGCACGGAAAACCGACCACGTAGAAGAGCGCCGCCATCAGCATCACGTTGTGCGTGAAGTGCGTGCTCACGTGGATGGTCGTCGCGGCGGTGAGCACCATCATCCATGCCTTCGGGTTGACCCACTGGAATGCGATCGCCTCGACGAAGCGCATCGGCCGGCGCTCGCCGCTGCGCATGCTGAGCGCGCCGGACGTGCCGATCTTCCACGCGAGATACAGCAGGTACGCGACGCTCGCCGCTTCCAGCGCCGTATAGAGCAGCGGGAAGCGGCTGAACGCCGCGCCGAGCCCGAAGCCCACCGCCAGCATCAGCACCACGACGCCGGCGCTGATGCCGAACAGGTGCGGCAGCGTGCGGCGAAAGCCGAAATTCACGCCGGAGGCGAGCAGCATCGCGTTGTTTGGCCCCGGGGTGATCGAGGTGACGAGGGCGAACAGAATGCCGGCGGACAGCGCCGGGAGGGAATCGAAAGGCATCGGGTGCTCCGGTGTCGAGGCGTTTCGATCGAGTGTAGCGACGTTGACCGGTACAGTAACGGTACAGATTGGCGGATGCACTCCGATACAGAATGGGTGGTGGGGGGGGCGCGGGTTTCGTGCGGGTTCGCTAGAATCGCGCCCAACGGACGAGGGGACACATGGCATATCTGCTGGTGGCGGGCGTGGGTTGGCTGGCGGGGCTGGTGAGCGGCGTGATCGGGACGGGTTCGTCGATGATGCTGATGCCGGTGCTCGTGATCCTGTACGGGCCGAAGCAGGCGGTGCCGATCATGGCGATCGCGGCGATCATGGGCAATTTCGGCAAGGCGCTGTCGTGGTGGCGCGAGATCGACTGGCGGGCCTGCGCGGCCTACGCCGTCACCGCGGTGCCGGGCGCGATGCTCGGCGTGCGCACGCTGCTGGCGCTGCCCGCGCACGCGGTCGACGTCGCGCTGGGCGTGTTCTTCGTCGCGATGGTGCCGGCGCGCCACTGGCTGTCGCGGCACGCGGTGCGGTTTTCGCTCGCGCAGCTTGCCGCGCTCGGCGCGGTGGTCGGTTTCCTGACCGGCATCGTCGTTTCGACCGGACCGATCACGGTGCCGGTTTTCCTCGGGTATGGGCTCGTGAAGGGCGCGTTTCTCGCGACCGAGGCGGCTGCCTCGCTCGCGGTCTACTGCGCGAAGATCGTCGTGTTCCGCCATTTCGGCGCGCTGCCGATGCGCGTGATCGTGGACGGGCTGAGCACCGGGGCATCGGTCATGCTCGGGACGCTGGCCGCGCGGCGCATCGTCGCGCGGATGCCGCCGGCGGTGTTCCGGCTCGTCGTCGACGGGCTGATGGTGTGCTCCGGCGCGTCGCTGCTCTGGGCAGCGGTGCGGTAACGCGCGTCGCGCGGCGACCGGCCGCATCCGGGCGCGGCGCGGCGCGGCACGGCCGAGCCGGCCGGCGTCAGAGGTCTCGCGCATTTTCACCCAATCAATCGTACTTGTCTGATTGCGCTTCGTGGCGCGGACATGAGAGGCTCCTGCGTTTTGACCGCGCGCCGTGTTGCCCTGTTCGCACGCGCGCCTCTGCTGTGTCTGCATTTTCCCAAGGCAAAGGATGAACACCATCGATACGCGCGAAGCGCCTCGCTCGTCGCGCCGCGTGCGCGCCGTGCTGCACAAGTATTTCAGTTTGAGGGAAGGCCAGGCCGACCACGACTCCATCGATCGCGATCTGCGCGCCGGCATCGGCCTGCGGGGGACCAATCTCTGGATCCTGATGTCCGCGATCTTCATCGCGTCGATCGGGCTCGACGTCAACTCGACCGCCGTGATTATCGGCGCGATGCTGATCTCGCCGCTGATGGGGCCGATCATGGGGCTCGGCTACGGAATCGGCATTTACGACTTTCCGCTGATCCGCCGCTCGCTGAAGAATCTGGCGGTCGCGACGCTGATCAGCCTCGCGACCTCGACGCTGTATTTCTCGCTCAGTCCGTTGACGGGCGAACATTCGGAGCTGCTCGCGCGTACCTCGCCGAGCATCTGGGACGTGCTGATCGCGCTGTTCGGCGGCCTCGTCGGAATGGTCGGCGCGACGCGCAGCGAAAAAACCAACGTGATTCCCGGTGTCGCCATCGCCACGGCGCTGATGCCGCCGCTGTGCACCGCCGGCTATGGACTCGCTCACGGCAACCTGCATTACTTCGCCGGCGCCTTTTATCTGTTTTCGATCAATTGCGTGTTCATTGCGTTCGCAACCGTGGTCGTCACGTGGGCGATCCGTTCGCGGCTGGCCTCGCAGATCGACGCGGGGACGCAGCGGCGCGTCCGGCGCCTCGTGCTGGCCGCAGTCGTGCTGACCGCGGTGCCGAGCGTGATCCTCGCGTACCGGCTCGTGACGGAAGAGGTGTTCACCGCGCGCGCGGACCACTTCATCAACGCGGAACTCTCGTTGCCGTTTACGGTTGTCGCCAACCGGCAGATCGACGCGACGAAGCGGCGCATCGAGGTCACGCTGGTGGGCCAGCGCGCGGACCAGCAGACGCTGGATGCGCTGTCGGCGAAGCTGCCCGGGTTCGGGCTGCCGCACAGCGAGCTGGTCGTGCGGCAAGCGGGCCATGAGCAGATCGACGCGGCCGCGCTTCAGTCGTCCCTCAAGGCGAGCCTCGCCAGCGAACTGATGTCCGCCAATCAGGCGGCGCATGAGGCGGCGCGTCAGGAATTGAACAGCAAGGACCAGACGATCGCGCATCTGCGGCAGCAGATCGACGCGGCGTCGGCCGACGACGCGGAACTTGCACGCATCGCGCGCGAATTGCATGCCCAGTATCCGCAGGTCAACCGGGTGCTCTACTCGAAGGCATTCGCGTGGGACGCGAGCGCAAGCGAGCCGGATGCCGCGCGTGTCGTGACCTTCGTGGTGTCGACGCCGAAGCCGATTCCGAAAGCGGAACGCCGCCGGCTTGAAGCGTGGTTGAAGGTGCGCATGGAGCCGCAACCGGTGCAGCTCGTCACGGCGAGCTGACGCCATGCAAGGCCGGCGCGGCGCATCGCCGGATCGGCCGCGCCGGCCGCCGGCCCGCGCGGCGTTCCCGACGTGTCCCTTCATGTGTACGCCCGCGCGGCGGCGCGTCGGCAATGCCTCGCCGTGCGCGGAGCGGTGCGTTCAGAGGTCGTGCTTCAGTTCGGTCGCCATGTCCGCCTCGGACAGGTGCGGCGCGAACATCTCGATGAAGCGATACGCGTAAGCGCGCAGGAACGCGCCCTTTCTGAGCCCGACGCGCGTCGTGCTCGCTTCGAACAGATGCTGCGTGTCGAGCGCGACGAGTCCGGTGTCGCGCTCGCGATCGTAGGCCATCGCCGCGACGATGCCCACCCCCATCCCCAGTTCGACATAGGTCTTGATCACGTCCGCGTCGATCGCGCTCAGCACGACCTCGGGTGCAACGCCGGCCTGCGCGAACGCCTGGTCGATGTGCGAGCGACCCGTGAAATCGTGGTCGTACGTGATGAGCGGATAGTCGGCGATCTCGTCGAGCGTGAGGTGTTCGCGGCCCTCCAGCGGATGCCCTTTCGGCACGACCACCGTGTGATGCCACGAGTAGCACGGAAATGTCGCGATGTCCGGAAGCCGGTCGAGCGCCTCGGTCGAGATGCCGATATCGGCTTCGCCGCTCAGGATCATCTGCGCAATCTGCTGCGGGTTGCCCTGACGCAGCGCGAGGTGCACCTTCGGGTAGACGGCGGTGAACTGCCGCACGACCTTCGGCAGCGCATAACGGGCCTGCGTGTGAGTCGTCGCGACGACGAGGTGCCCGCTGTCCTCTTCCGCGTACTGGCGCGCGACGCGCCGCAGGTTATCCGCCTCCAGCAGGAGCCGCTCGATCGTCCGGTGCACCGCGCGGCCGGGGTCGGTGAGCCCGGTCAGGCGCTTGCCGCGGCGCACGAAGATGTCCACGCCGAGCTCGTCTTCGAGATCCTTGATCTGTTTCGATACCCCCGACTGCGACGTGTACAGCACGTTCGCGACCTCGGTCAGGTTCATGTTCTGGCGCACGGCCTCGCGCACGAAGCGCAGTTGCTGGAAGTTCATGGATGGATGGGGTGCGTGCCCGGAGGCGGACGAGGCTGACGACGTCGGATGAGTCTACCGACGCGGCGCGCTATGCAAAAGAAACCATTCATTATGTGGTTATATCGAAAAAAAGATAAGCGATCGGCCGCCAGGCGTCGCCGCCCGGCTGCGGAACCGTTATCGCGCGCAATAGAAACCTAAGCAGGATTCGTTGGTTTCACAACCCTGTCCCGATCCCTACACTGCGTGACCTGGCTGAACAGTATCGCGATCTCGCCGACTGTTCCTTCGGAACCCTTCCTCCGGAACCCGAACAGCAGGAGCACTTATGAAGGTTTTCTGGTTTATTCCCACGCACGGGGATAGCCGCTATCTCGGTACGTCCGAAGGCGCGCGCGCCGCGGACTACGACTACTTCAGGCAGGTCGCGACCGCCGCCGACACCCTCGGCTACGAAGGCGTGCTGCTGCCGACCGGCCGCTCGTGCGAGGACGCGTGGGTTGTCGCGTCGAGCCTGATTCCGGTGACGCAGCGCCTGAAGTTTCTCGTCGCGATCCGTCCGGGACTGTCGTCGCCCGGCCTGTCCGCGCGCATGGCGGCGACCTTCGACCGGCTGTCGGGCGGGCGCCTGCTGATCAACGTCGTCACGGGCGGCGACGCGGCCGAACTCGAAGGGGACGGCGTATTCGCCGATCACGACACACGCTACGCCATCACCGACGAATTCCTGCATATCTGGCGGGGCCTGCTCGGCGCCGCGCACGACGGCGGCAGCATCGATCGCGAGGGGCGCCATCTGACCACGAAAGGCGGCAAGCTGCTGTACCCGAGCGTGCAGCGTCCGCATCCGCCGCTGTGGTTCGGCGGTTCGTCGCGTGCCGCACACCAGATCGCGGCCGAGCACATCGACACTTACCTGACCTGGGGCGAGCCGCCTGAAGCGGTCGCGCAGAAGATCGCGGACGTGCGCGCGCTGGCGGCCGCGCGCGGCCGCCAGGTGAAGTTCGGGATCCGTTTGCACGTGATCGTCCGCGAGACCGAAGCGCAAGCATGGCAGGACGCCGAGCGTCTGATCAGCCGGCTCGACGACGCGACGATCGCGCGCGCGCAGCAGGCGTTCGCGAACATGGATTCCGAAGGACAGCGCCGCATGGCCGCGCTGCATGGCGGCCGGCGCGGCTCGCGCGAAACGCTCGAAATCTCTCCGAACCTGTGGGCGGGCGTGGGCCTCGTGCGCGGCGGCGCCGGCACGGCGCTGGTCGGCAACGCGGAGCAGGTCGCCGCGCGCATGCGCGAATATGCGGCGCTCGGGATCGAGACTTTCATCCTGTCGGGCTATCCGCATCTCGAAGAATCGTACCGGTTCGCCGAACTCGTGTTTCCGCTGATCGGCCATGGCGGACGCGACGCGGGGCGGACTGCCGCGCTGTCGGGACCGCTGTCCGGACCGTTCGGCGAGGTCGTCGGCAATCAGTATCTGCCTCAGGCAAGCCAGAGCTAAAAGCACAGGAGTCCAGATGAATGTGATCCGTTCTGCTTCAATCGATTCTGGGCGCGCCAGCTGGCACCGCAGCGGCTTGCGTGCGTTCGCGCCGTGGATCGCGCCGCTCCTGCTGCTGGCGGCGTGGGAAGTGGCGTCCCGTTCGGGGACGCTGTCCGCGCGCGTGCTGCCCGAACCGCTCGCGGTCGTGCGCGCGGCGTGGACGCTCGTCGAGTCCGGCGAAATGTGGGCGGACGTGAAGGTCAGCGCGTGTCGCGCGCTCGCGGGCTTTGCGATCGGCGGCGGGATCGGGTTCGCCCTCGGATTGCTGACCGGCGTGTCGAAGATCGCCGATCTCGTGCTCGACTCGACGATCCAGATGATCCGCAACATTCCGGCGCTCGCGACGATTCCGCTGGTGATCCTCTGGTTCGGCATCGGCGAGCCCGCCAAGCTGTTCCTTGTCGCGCTCGGCGTGTTCTTTCCGGTCTACGTCAATACCTGTCACGGGATCCGCTCGGTCGACGCGGGTCTGGTCGAGATGGCGAAGAGCTACGGCGTGCGGGGTTTCGCGCTGTACCGCGACGTGATCCTGCCCGGCGCGTTGCCATCGATTCTCGTGGGCGTGCGCTTTGCACTCGGGCTCACGTGGGTCATGCTGATCGTCGCGGAAACGATCTCGGCACAGTCCGGCATCGGCTACATGACGATGAATGCCCGCGAGTTCCTGCAGACCGATGTCGTAGTGGTCGGCATTCTGCTGTACGCGTTGCTCGGCAAACTCGCCGACCTGTCCGCCAAAGCGCTGGAGCGGGTGCTGCTGCGCTGGCATCCCGCCTGGCAATCCGGAGCAAAAGCATGATGAGAGCGATTTCGTCTTCATTGTTCGGGTTGATCCCGGACGGCGACCGCGCGGCCGAACGGGTGCGGCTGCCCGTGCACGGCGGCGATGAACGCGCAGGCATCGAGGCGGCCGCGTCGCGCGATACGCCGCTTCGCGACGGCGGCGGCGCGGCACTGACGCTGCGCGGCATCGGCAAACGCTACGGCGAGCGTACCGTGCTCGACGCGCTGGATCTGTCGATCGAGCGAGGCCATTTCGTCGCGATCGTCGGACGCAGCGGGTGCGGCAAGTCCACGCTGCTGCGACTGATCGCCGGGCTCGAAACGCCCACGAGCGGGACGCTCGTCAGCGCAGACGAAGCCGGCGACGCGCTCGATACGCGCATCATGTATCAGGACGCACGCCTGTTGCCCTGGAAGTCCGTACTGCAGAACGTGATGCTCGGGCTCGGGTCGTCGGCGCGCGACGAGGCGCGCGCGGTGCTCGACGCCGTCGGCCTGCTGGCTCGCGCACACGACTGGCCCGCGCAGCTTTCCGGCGGCCAGCGGCAGCGCGTCGCGCTGGCCCGGGCGCTGGTGCATCGGCCGCAACTGCTGCTGCTCGACGAGCCGCTCGGCGCGCTCGACGCGCTCACGCGCATCGACATGCACGCGCTCATCGAGCGGCTCCGGGAGGCATACCGCTTCACTGCCCTGCTCGTGACGCACGACGTGCAGGAGGCGGTTGCGCTGGCCGATCGCATCGTGCTGCTGGAAGCGGGCCGTGTGACGCTCGATCAGGCGGTCGCGCTCGATCGGCCCCGGACGCGGGGGTCGCCCCGGTTTGCGGAACTCGAAGATCACGTGCTTGCGCATCTGCTCAAGCGCTCCAGTGCGGCGAGCGAGCGCTGCGCCGCGTAGCAGGTGGACGCCGCCCGGCGAAACGACGCGTCGCCGGTTTCCTCTCTTTATTTCCGACCCCTATGACTGTCATCGCCATCTCGGGGAGTCCGTCCCCGCAATCCAGAACGCAGCGCCTGCTGGCGCATGTGCTGTCGCTGGTCGCGCTGCGCGGCCTCGATACGGATCTGTTATCGCTGGCCTCGCTGCCCGCGAATGCGCTGGTGCGGGCCGACAGCACGGCGCCGGAAATCGAAAGCGCATTGCTCGCGATTGCGGATGCCCGCGTCGTGATCGTCGGTACGCCGATCTACAAGGCTGCATATAGCGGACTACTGAAGGTCTTCCTCGATCTGCTGCCGCAAGACGGGCTCGACGGCAAGATCGTCCTGCCGATCGCCACCGGCGGAAGCCAGGCGCATCTGCTCGCGCTCGATTATGCGCTGCGGCCCGTGCTGCAGTCGCTGGGCGCCGATGTCGTGCTGCCGTCCGTATTCGCACTCGACCGCGACGTCGCAACGAATGCGCAGGGCGGCATCACGCTCGACGAGGCGTTGCGCGCGCGCGTGACCGACGCGTCGCGGCAGATCGGCTCCTTCGTCGAGCGCCTGTACGCCCCGGGCTATGTGGGTGCGCACGCCGGCGGTATCGAAGCGTGAGCAGCGGCGCCGAGCCGCCCCTGCGGGTTTTCCTCTCCACGCACCTGTGACGCGGCCTGACGCGCGAAACCGGTGCGCATGATTCGTTCACTCTTTTTTACAGTACTCCTTATGACAATATCGATCTCTGCAGTCCACACGTGGAAGCGCAACAAGACGTCATGGCGGGTCGCGCTGCTGGTCGCGCTATTTTTGGCCTTGTTCCACGTCTGCGCGCATGCCGCTGAGACGAGCATCCGCATCGGCTGGCAAAAAGGCAGCGACCTCGCGGTAATCAAGGCGCGCGGCCTATTCGAGCACACGCTCGGGCAACACGGCATGACGGTGCAATGGACCGAATTTCCAGCTGGTCCGCAGATGCTTGAAGCGCTGAATGTCGGCGGCATCGATCTGGGCGTCGTGGGCGAGACGCCGCCCGTGTTCGCGCAGGCCGCCAGCGGGAATCTGCTGTACGTGGGCGTCGAGCCGCCCGCGCCCGAAGGCGAGGCGCTGCTCGTGCCGAAGTCTTCGACGATCCGCACGCTCGCCGATCTGAAGGGACGGCGTATCGCGCTCAATCGCGGCTCGAATGTCCACTATCTGCTGGTGCGGCTGCTGCAGAAGGCCCATCTGAATTATGACGACGTGAAGGTTTCCTATCTGACGCCGTCCGATGCGTTTGCCGCGTTCGAGAACGGCGGCGTCGACGCATGGGTGATCTGGGATCCGTATGCGGCTGCGGCGATCGCGGAAACGGGGGCGCGCGTGCTCGCCGACGCGCGCGGCGTGGCCGACAATCACCAGTTCTACATCGGGGCACGCAGCTTCGCGCGCGCACATCCCGATACGCTGAAATTCGTGCTGGCGCAGATCAATGACGAGAGTCTCTGGATCGGCCAGCATCAGGAAGAGGCCGCGAAAATCATCGCGCCGCAGATCAACGTGCCGGTCAAGGTGGCGGAAAGCTCGCTCAGCCATGCGTCGTACGGCGTCAAGCCGCTCGATGCGAGCGTGGTCGCAAGTCAGCAGCGCATCGCCGACACGTTCTTTGCGCTGAAGCTGATTCCAAAGCGGATCGACGTCGCGGCGGCGGTCTGGCAACCGGCACACTAGGGTCTGTTTGCATTTAGGAATGTGTGTTTGCATCCTGTCTTTTGCACAGCGAGACAGGATGGCACGAACGTGACTGAGCGACGAAGTATGGGACAAGGTCCGGGCCATCCTGCCGGGCAAGGAAGGTGACCGTGGCCGAACCGCATCCAGCAATCGCCGGTTTTTCGACGCGGTGCTGTGGATTGCCCGGACTGGCAGTCCGTGGCGCGACCTGCCTGCAGGGTTCGGCCGGTAGCATACGGTAGCATACGTTGACATCCGCTTCTCGCGCTGGCGAAGCAAGGGCGTAGGGCAGCGGGTTGTGAATACACGGGCAAGCCAGGCGGAAATCGAGCACGTCCTGTCGATTCGACGATCGTACGCGCACACCAGCATTCGGCCGGGGCTTCAAAAAAGCGGACCGCAAGCGCTCGGTCGTTCCCGAGGTGGACTGAGCACCAGGCTGCATCTGGCGATCGACTCGACGGGGCGTGCGTTGCGACTGATCGTCACTAAAGGGCGGATCGCCGACATCTCGTGTGTGGCACAACGGGTTGAGCATGGGCGCACACGAGCGGTTATCGCGGAAAAGGGCACGATTCCGGTGCCTTCGTGAAAGCGATTCGGGCTACCCGCGCGAAGGCCGATCCTGCCGCGTTCGAATCGCGAGACCGGGCGCCGCCACGACCGTGTGCCGTACCGTATGCACATACCCCGCGAAGACGTTGCCGCCGACCTGATTGCACGGTCGCTTTCAGGCGGTTCTGTCATTGCACCGCCCGAAGAACCCGCGCCGAGCGCTTCGGACTTCACCCGTGCCATGTTCGCCGACGCCCGGCGTGCGAATCCGAACCTTGCCCCGCTCCTGTTGCGATTGCCCGGCGACAGGCCGGTACTGACCCGCGCCCTGGATTCGTGCAACAAAAAAGGCCGTGCGCAATCGCACGGCCTTTGATCGGTTCGGACACTCCCGACTAGCGAAAGTCCGTCGTGTCATCGACCTTCGTTATCTTCCATGCCCCGCCGATCTTTCGCATGAACACAAGAATGCTTACCTGGTCCTTCGAACCGAACGTGACTGGAACAACCGTCACGTCACCAAGCGTCACGACCGGATGCGTAGCGATGTGATTCAACCAGTCCTGTTCATCTTCGTCCTGCACCTTCAGGAAGTAATCGGCATCCGGCAAGGTGTTGTGTCGGTAGTCGGACCGCAACCTGTTGACCGTATCCTTCGCGACGTATTCAAAGATAGCGTTGTCCAGCACCGGGAAGGTCGGCTTCGAACCCGTCTTGATGTACCACGTATAGAAGGCGTTCGCCCTTGCTTCCGGCGCATCTTGCGCGCCTGATGCAAACGTCATCTGACTGAAGACAAGCGCGCATAGCGCCAGTATCGGACGTAGCCGTTTCATAGATCAATCGTGCCTGTACATCTGGTAAGACGGTCTGCGGCTTCGATATTCTGGCCCAGGGTAAAAGCCGTCCGAACCGTAGTGTTGCTTGAAGTCGGATATCCACCTGTGACCATCGTAAATCGCCATGTGCCCGTGTGGATGCCCCGGAATCGACTGAATCATCATAACGTGACCCTGTTGCGCTGGCCCGGAAGCCCGATAAAAACAAGCATGTTCGTAGTCCTTATCATCCCATGCAGGTAAGACAAGAACGCCCCCGGCTTCAATCGCTTGCCGAACGTATCGCGTGCAATTTCCTGAACTGTGTGCTCCTGGTGCGTGACTGAAAGCATAGGCCGCTGCCGCTGCTCTTGTTGCATGCCATCTATCTATACCCCCTGGAAGTGAAGAACCCCACCTCAACTGGCGAGTTGTTTTCTAGCACACGCTCGAAGACAGTCATATTGAAAAGACGGCTCACTTCCCGCTCCGCCGCGCGGGCATGCTCGCAGGAATCGGCAACTTCAGAGAAACAGCAACGCGCCGTTCAACTCGTCTTCGCGACGGGGCCGTTCGAGCCAGCCGAGCTGGACCGGCACGGCATAGAGGCGCCGCGCGCCAAAGCGCGGCCAGAAATGGCACAGACCGGGTACCGCCACCTGCACGACCGGCAGTCCGATATCGGGCCGCGTCTTGTTGACGACCAGCACATCCATCCCGCGGGCGAACAGCGTGTTCGTGACGCGTTCGAGCGCGTCCGTGAGGTGGCGCACGTCGGCCTCCTGCGGGTCGGGGGCGGTCGTGGCGGGCGGCGTCGCGGCGGAGTACAGAAACGCGCTTGAGCGGAGCTTCGCCGCGTCCCAGGGCGGCGGCGAGTCGGCCGCGACGTCGAGCAGCTGGTTCACCTCGGTCAGTGCACGCTGGATCGCGATACGCCTGTCGAGATGGCAGCCGAAGCCGATCGAGAAGCGTCCGCGCCCGGGATGCTCGGCCAGCGCGACGACGACCGGAATCGCGAGGTCGTGGGTGAGGTCGAGCGCCCACAGACGCCAGCCGAGCGATGCGTACTCGGCCACGAGCGCATCGATCCATGCGTCGCGCAGACGCGCCAGATCGATCGCGGGCCGCGGTGTCTGGTTGTACCACCAGATCGCGACGGCATCGCGCTCGATCAGCTCGAACAGCCCCTGCAGGATCGCCTCGCCGATCGATGACCCGGCGGCGCTGCCGTTCGGATTGTGCACGCAGAAGCGCAGGCCATCGATCGAATCGGGCGTGTCGGCAAAGCAATAGGCGAGCGGCAGCCAGTGGCGCGTCCCGGTAAGGAGCGACCACGCGGGCGTCCAGTCGATGACGTCGTCCGGCGAAAAGCGCTGCGGCACCTGTTTGCGCACGTCGTCGGTCAGCGCATTGATCGCATCGCGATGGTCGAACTGGTGCTCGCTGAACTGCTGCAGGTCGTTGACGTGCACCGGCACGTCGTCGCGGTACGGTTCGCCTGCACAGAGCGTGTTCATGCTCGCGCGCACCGACGCCTCGTCCCCCTGGTAGACGCCGCTGAAGCGTTCGAGCGCTTCGCACAGCGCGCTCGCGCGGGCCTGTTCGTCGGTGCGGCCTTTGCCTGAGCAGATGCGATCGAAGCGGTTGGTGCGCGGCGTACCCGGCGGCGTCACCAGATAGCCGGACACGTAGACGTTGCGCATGCCGGCATGGCGTCCGGGCATCGGGTGCAGATAGGCGATTGCTCCGCTGACCGGCGACACGAGATGCCGGTAGCGTTGCAGCACCGTCTGCGCACCGGTCGCGCGGAATCCGCCTTCCGTCGACACGATGCGCGTGCTAGCGGCGAGCGAGGGCGGCTGCATGGCCTGCTCGCGCATCCAGTCGGGCCGGCCGCAGTGCGGACATTGCGGGCGCCGCACCACGCGGTGCGACGTGCTCGCGAGCGTATCCGCCCGCCAGCACAGCACGTGCCGGCGCGCTTCGTCGCGGCGCGCGTCGTTGACGACCAGTTGCTCGACGAGCGCGGCGACGCCCGCGCTCGTCGCGGCGAGGCTCGCCGGCGTATGCGCGGCGCGCGTGTGCATTGCGGCGTCGCCGTGATGGCGCGCGAGCACGGTCCGCACCGGGCGGTTCAGCGCAATCCAGTAGCGCAGGCAGTGCAGGCACGGCACGTCGTGCGCGGAGTCCGAGATGTCGGCGGCGCTCAGCAGCGGCCCAATCAGCGTTTGCACGCCTTCGGGCATCACGGGCAGCAGCAGGCCGCCGCGTGCGAAGACGTGCGCGGCAAGCGCGTCGAGTTCGCGACGCGCGTACGAATCGACCAGCGCAACCGTGAACGCCGCATGCGGCGCCACGGCGATGCCGCCTGCGTCGAATGCCCGGCGCTGCGCGGCGGCGTCGACGCCGAACGCTTCGATTGCCACGCTCATCGACTGCAGGCGGGCGCGGGCGACATCGCCGTCGAGCCCCGTGCGCTCGAAGAAGCCGCGCGCGGCGTCGAGATCGTCGGGCGCATCGGCGCGGACATAGGCGCGGCTCGCCAGATGGTCCAGCGCAGCAAGCACCTGCCAGGCGGAGAAATCCGCCGACAGCGTGGCCATCGTGGCGGCGATCGTCAGACGGTCGCGCAGGCATGCGGCGATGCGCACGTACACCGCGCCGCGCAGCACGGCGCGCCGGAATTCGTCGACGATGAACAAGGTGTCGGGCCCGGCGTCGAGCACCAGCAGATGCGGCTTGAAGCGAAGCACGCGCGAGAAATCGTCGAGCATGGGGGCGAGGGGGGCGAGGAAAACGCGGCGTGGAGCGCACCGGCCCCGCCTGGGGGCCGGTGCGGTCATGCGCTTAACAGCAGGTGAACAGGTAGCACGGCCCTGCGTCGTTATAGGCGGCGAGCGCAATGGCTTCCTCGTCGGACTTCGACGGACGCACCGGCACGCCGAACGTCATCGCGTTCGGCGGCAGCGTCCAGCTCTGGGTAGCTGCGTTCCAGCCGGAACCCGCCGGCGCCTCGCCGATTTTCAGGTTGAGGATCCACGGGCACTGGTAATCGAAGTAGCGCGTGAGCGCGTCGTTCGGATCCTTCAGCAGCGCGGCCTTGAAGGCCGGGTCTTCCCAGGAGAGCGCGATCGCGCGCAGATAGACTTCCTGGAATTCGAGCATCGATTCCTGCGTCGGTACTGCGTTGTTCGTGGCCATGTTATGGAGTCCTTTTTTTATCAGGCGGCGGCGTCGTAGACGCTGATGTGCTTGGCGTTATACGCGGCGAGCGCGACCGCGTACTCTTCGCGCTTTTCCGGCGCCGGCGGGAGCACGAGTTCGAGCACGTTGTTTTCGAGCGTGGTCCAGCCGCCGTTGGTCGCCAGTGTCCACTTCGACGTGTCGAGCTGCACGTTCAGGCCGAGATTGAACGGATAGCGATAGCCGAAACGTTCGAGCAGGGCTTCCTTCGGATTGGCCTTCAGGCGCGCGCGAAACGCCTCGTCATGCCACGCGACCGCGATGGCCTGAATGATGACCGCGCGGTATTCGAGAAACTGGTGGTACGTGGGAAAACTGTTGTCGAGATTACTCATCGCACTCTCCGTTCATTGGAATCATATGGGCGCTGCTTACGTCGGTACTACCCCGGCTGACGAAGACGCGCGAGCAGCTCGCGCGCCTTCGTCGCGGTTCTTGACATGCCCGCCGCGCCCGCGAGGGCGAGCGCCTTGTGGCAGGCTTCGCTGGCCGCGCCATACGATGCGCGCGACGTGGTGTCGATCAGGTACTGCGCTTTCTTCAGCAGCAGTTCGGCCTCGTAGTAGCGCTCGCCGATCTCGTCGCACAGGGCGAGGCACGCGTCGATCTCGCGCAGCGCGGCGCGCGCGTCGCCGCGCGCGGCGTCGATTTCCGCCACGAGCGATGCGTAGTACGTGAGCCCGAGCACGCATCCGGAGCGCCGCAGCGCATCGATGTGCGCGACGGCGGCGTCGCGGTCGTCGTCCGCCCACGCGTGCACGACGGCCGCATAGCGCTCGACGGCGTGGAGTCCGTAAATGCGCGACAGGCGCAGGATGATCCCGGCAGTCGCGCGCGCGCCGTCGCGGTCGCCGGCGCACTGCTGCATGCGCGCGAAGTACATCAGCGTGACGCCGAGCGTCGGCAGATGTTCGGCGCAGGTCGCGCTGTGCACCGCGTCGCGCGCCATCGCGAGGGCGGGTTCGGGATCGTCCTGCATGTTCCACATTACGCTGGCAAGCGCGGACATCGACCATGCGCGGGTATCGAGGCCGAAGACGCGCCGATGGTCCGCGTCGCGCGCGATGTCGTGCGCGGCGAGCGCCGCTTCGAGCGCGGTGCGCGCCGCCGCGTAATGGCCGTCGATCCACAGGCTCATGCCCTGCATCGCGTGCGCGGCCACGCGGATGCCGGGATCCTTCGAGCTTGCCGCGAGGCCGAGCAGCTGGACGACGATGCGTTGCACCGCTTCGCGGTCGCTCGCGACGTGATGCCGCGTGGCGACGGTCCAGAGCACGCTCGCGATGAGCTGCGGGTCGTCGAGGCTGCGCACGCCGGCGTGCAGGCGTTCGGCGTGCGCGGACACCTGCGGGTCGGCCCAGCCGAAGCGGGCCATCATCGCGTGCACGAGCGTGAGGTCCGCGCGGGCCGCGTCGCGCGCCTGACCCGCATAGTCGCAGTGCGCGAGCCATTCGCGCACGGTTTGCGCGTAGCGGATCGCGTCCTCGTGCAGCGCGCGTTCGAGCGCGCGCTGCGCCGCGCGAATGCCGTGCGGGACGGCCTCTTCGAATGCCTGCGCGCGCACGAAATGCTGTGCGATGCTGAAGGTGCGCATCCCGCTGCCGCGCTCGGGCCGTATCCCGAGCGCGCGCGCGACGCGCGCATGGTTGCGGTGCAGGATCGCCGGCGGCATCGATTCGTAAGCGGCATCGCGGATCAGCGCATGACGGAACGCGTACGAGAGGCCGCCCAGCCGGTGCTGCGCGTACAGCACGCGCGCTTCGAGCAGGCGCTTCAGATGGTCTTCGAGCGCGTCGGGCTCGCAGCACGCGACTTCCGCGAGCAGTTGCGCGTCCACTTCGAGCCCGATCGTTGCCGCGAGCTGTGCGATGTCGCGCGCGCCGTCGATCCGGTCGAACGCCAGTTCGAGCATGTCGCGCAGCGTGCCGGGCAGCGGCTGCTGCTCCGGCGTGCCGGACTCGTCGCCGGGCGGACTCGCGTCGAGCGGCGCGCCGCTCACGACAAGCTCGCGCACGATCTCCTCGACGAACAGCGGAATGCCGGCGGTGCGCTTCGTGAGCGCCTCGAGGGCGCCGGTGTCGAGCCCGGGCCGGTCGAGCAGCTTCGCGATCAGCGCGCGCGTGTCGGTGTGCGACAGCCGCCGCAGCGTGGTGCGCTCGGTGCTCGCGCGCCACCGTTCGAGCGATTCGGGGCGCGACGTCATCACGATGCACACGCTGCGGCACGACGGCGCGCGCCGCAGCGATTCGAGGAAGTCCGCGCTCGCCTGGTCGATCCACTGCACGTCTTCGACGACGAACATCACCGGGCCGCCGTCGCCGAGCGAGACCACGATCGCGCGCAGCACGTCGAACAGCGCCTCCTGCTGCCGCGCGCTCGACCACGGCAGCCGGCCGGGCTCGCTCGCGAGCCCGAACCAGGCCGCGAGCGTCGCGCGCGCCGCGGCATGATTGCAGGGCAGCGGCGCGATCATCCGGTCGAGCGCGGCGAGCGCCTCGGCGACGTCGCCGTCGACGTCGATCTGTCCATGCGCGGCCACGAAGCGCAGCACCGGAAAGAGCGCCTGATTGATGCGCTCGGGCAGGCATGCGCACCACGCGAACGCATGCCCGGCCCGCCGCACGGTTTCGCAGAGATCGTAGACGAGGCGCGACTTGCCGATTCCCGGCTCGCCGACGACGAGCCGCGACGAGCGCGGGGGCATCTGCGCGCCGGGTGCGTTGGGTACATGGGGTACATCGAGCGCATCGGGTGCATCGGGCGCATCCGATGCGGCAACGACCGCGCGCCACGCGCGCAGCAGCGTTTCGCGCTCGCGCTCGCGGCCGACGAGCGGCGGGATGTCGCGTTGATCGAGCGCATCGAACGGCACATGCTCGTGACGTTCGCCGAGCAGCGCGAAGACCGGCTGCGGCGGATGTCCCGCCCGCGCGAACCGCAGCGGTGTGCCGCGATAGTGGACGTGGCGCTCGAGCGACTGCCGCGCGCTTTCGCTGAGCAGGATGCTGCCGGGCGTCGCGAGCCGCAGCAGCTTCGCGGCCGCCGCCGCCGTTGCGCCGCCGCCCGTGAGCGGCCCCTGCGCGACGACCGGGCCGACGTGAAGGGCGATCGCGACCTCCACCGGTGCCTGAATGGCCGGCGTGCCCGCGTCGTGCGGCGCGCGGCCCGCTTGCCGCATCATGTCCAGCGCCGCGCGGGCGGCGCGGCGCGCCGGACGATCGATGCCGTCCTGCGTGCCGAAGTAGAAGAGCAGCGTGTCGCCGAGCTTGCCGCAGACTTCGCCGCCGTAGCCGATGGCAATGTCGGCGCAGCGGGTGCGCCACTGCTGCTCGCGCGCTTCGAGTGCGTCGAGAAGCGCGGGGTCCGCGGCCTGCGCTTCGTATGCCGCATCGTCGGCGAAGCCGACGTGGCAGCACAGCGCGGTGACCTGGCGGTAGGCGCCCGAGGCCGCTGCGCCGCTCGCCTGCAGGCGCGCCGTCGAGCCTCGCCGATAATTGAATTCGCCGACCAGCGCCTCGAAGTGCAGCGCGCGGAAGGGCTCGGCGAGCGCTTGTGCCGAGGCGGCGCGCTGCCGCGGGTCCTTGTTCAGCGCGAGCCGCAGCACCGTGCCGAGCGGATGGGCGGCAATGGCCGGCGGCAGCGCGACGTCGACGGGGCTCAACTGCTGATAGAGGATCTCGGCGATGCTCGCGCCCTGCATCACGGCCTGGCCCGTCAGGCATTCGATGACGAGCAGTCCCCAGGCGTACAGGTCGGTGCGGATCGTCGGCGCTTCGTTGCGCAACTGCTCGGGCGCGCAGTACTGCGGCGAGCCGAGGACGTCGCCCGACTGCGTCAGCGTGCGCATGTCGGGTTGGGCCGCGTCCGGCAGCAGCGCGCCGATCCCGAAGTCGAGAATCTTCGCGCACAGGGCGCCGTCGACCGTCGTGATCATCACGTTTTGCGGCTTCAGGTCGCGATGCACGACGCGTTGCCGGTGCGCGACCGCCAGCCCTTCGAGGACCTGCGTCATCAGGTTGCCGGTCGTGACCGCGGACAGCGCGCCTTCGGCCGCGAGCACGTCGCGCAACGTCTTGCCCGCGACGAACTCGAAGACGGCGAACAGTTGTCCGTCGGGCAATTCGCCCTTGTCGAGCAGCGCGACAATGTGCGGATCGTGCAGCGATTCACACAAGCGGGTCTCGCGTGCAAAGCGAGCGCGCGCGCGCTCGCGTTCGGCGGCGCTGCGCACGCTGTCCTCGCGCATCAGCTTGATCGCAACGGTTTGCCCGGTGTCGACGCGTTCGGCCCGATACACCCAGCCGCCGCTGCCCGCGCCAAGCAGCGCGCCGAGGCGATAGCGATGCGTGCCTTGCACCTCGGCGGCCGGCGCGGGGTCGGGCGCGGCGGACGGCGGCGTGCCGGGCGCATCGAGCGTGAGGGTGCGCGTGAGCGCGTGCGAGTCGGCGGCCGTAGCCTCGGTCACGGGGGCCATGACGCGGCTACGAATGCGGCGCGCGCTGCATCAGGGTATCGGATGTCGCGTGAGGAAGGAGGCCGAACGCCGCCTTGAGCGGCAGCCACTGGCATTCGAGCTGGTCGCCGCGAAACACCCGGAACGCGACCGCGCCGAAACGCACGCTGCCGCGGCGGCGCTCGACGACCTCGGCCGTGCCGTTGCCGGGCAGCGCCGCGAACTGCGCGCGTGCGCGATGAATGTGGACATTCACATGCGGCACGTCGATGCCGAGCATGCGGGCGAGCGCATCCACTTCGAGCCAGCCTTGCGAGGTGGCGTCGTGGCCGGCCTGCACGTCCGCGAAGCGCGCGCGCGCCAGCGTGGCAAGGCAGTAGTGATGCGCGCGCTCGCCGAGATCCACGGTGCCGCCGCGCGTATGCAGGACCGCATGCACGTGCTCCTCGTCCTGGCTCACCGCGAACTCGATGCGCTGCGGCGGCGTGGCGAGGGTAGCGGGTTTGGCGAGCGCAAGCGTGAGGTCTTGCTGCGCGAGCAGCAGGCGCCAGCTCAGTTTGCCCGACGACACGAGGTCGCCGTGACGCAGCACGCGCAGCACGCCGCTTTCGTCGCTCAGCCACTCGCCCGCGGACGAGCGCACCACCGTGACCGCGGGCGCTGCGTTGCCCGGCAGCACGTGGGCGACGTCGAGCGCGATGGGGCGAGCAGGCGGGCGCACCGGCCACAGCATGTCGACCGGGTCCGCCAGGTTGTGAACCTGCCAGCCGGGACCGCCGGATTTGCCGAAGTGGATGATGTCGCCTTCGCGCAGCGGCGCATGTTCGCCGTTGCGCAGCAGCGTGCCGCACAGCAGCGTGCCGTTGCTGCTCTGGTCATGCAGTTCCCACCGTCCGTTCCTGAAGCGGATGGACGCATGGACGCGAGAGACGTGGTGGTCCGGAAGGACGGTGTCGCAGCGTGTTTCGTCTCGCCCGAAAACATGCGGCGCCCGCAACAGGCAGAACTCTCCGGACTCGCTGTTCTTTAGTGTTGCCATCGCACATCGCTGAGTGGTTTTCGCTCCATCGTCCGCAGGCGGCGGTCCGATGATCGGCGGGCCGAATGCAGTGAACCGCGGCCAGGACCGCCGTGGCTGACTGTGCTCGATCCAGCAAATTTGTTGGACGTGGATTCAGCCAGATCGCCTCGGACCGGGAATGACCACCCTGTCATCCCGGCGACTTGCTGGCAAACCCTGCGCAACTCCCGCATTCGGCGCGAACGCGGGTCGATGAGCTTCGATGCACGGGGCATAGTGCCCGAGTTTGCAAAGCGGTGCAAGCCGCCGAAAATGCCCATTGGAAAATATCTTACATTCTTTTCAATTATAGCTTCAGCGCTGCCGCCGCTGGCCCGCTTACACGTCTGCCTGCTGAATTAGCGAAACGATGACGCGAGGTCTCGCGTGCGTGTTATTGCATGTAATTGATCGCCCTGGGGCGGCCGACTACCATGCATTCACTTGTAACGCCAGCGCTGGTCTGAACGGTGCGGCGTGTGGCGCCGTTTCTGCAGCGGAGTACCGGATGCTGATGAAACGGGCGCACATGCGAGTATAAAACGCGATTGCAGGTTCGCAATCGCTAACATGGCCGCACGTTGTTTAACCGGGTCGTTTATCGCGAATCCGGCGATTGTTTTGCCAGCATGTCATTGCATGGGGATGACACTGGCTATCCGGGTGAGACTACAGGTCAAACCCACACCAGGAAGAAATACCCACGCGTTGCGCCGAGGCGATGCGATATTCCTGGGCTCATCCGGAGAGAGAAGTTTAAAGGGCCGCAAGAGCTATAACCTGAGAGAAAGCTGTACGTCATTCGAATAACAACGGGAAGTGCTGGTTCAGCCGGATGAGCCGTTCGTGGCGATCCGGTGGTGAAACGAATACGCGCTAAAAAGACACCAGCCGGCTTCCATCGAGGGTTCGGACGATTCGTCTGTCGTCACAAAAAGAACAGGGGCGCATCCGGACGAAAAGCGGGTTGGCGTGGGTGAGGGCCTGTGCGGTCCCGCTGCGGCGCGCCTCCCACGGGGGTGGGAGAGCGTGCGCAGCCGTTTTTCGGCAAAGGTGCGGCATCGCGCCGTCGGTTTTGTACCGACGGCGCGTTTGCTATGGGGCCGCGATCAGGCGCCAGGCGATCAGGCGATCGGGTCCGGTCGGCGTGGACGGGTCTGCACGCCCGGCGACGCGCGTCGACCGGCCTGCGCACATGATCGTCAGCATCCACATGTCCAGTCGGGCGGTTCCAGGCGCATCCCGTGCTGGCCGCTGTATGCCGCGACCGGCGGCGAGGACCAGCCGTCGAGGAGTGGCGGGGCAACGCGGTAGATTTCGACGCCGAGCGGCCGGCAGACGTCGAGCGGATCGCGCGCGTCCGGGCCCCACATCGGCACCGAGAGGTCGCCGCCGGGGCACGTCGACAGCGCGCATAGCAGGTCGATTTCCGCAAAAAACTCCAGATAGTCTCCCTGCTTCGCCGGGCAGGCCTTCATGAAATACTTGTCGTCCTGGTTCAGCCCCGTGCACTGGAACACGTTCAGCACGTCGTGCACGTCATATTCGGTCAAACCGTACGGGGCAATGGCGCGCGTCAGGTTCGAGTGGCAATGGAAATGGAAGTCCTCGCCGGTCAGCATCCGGTTCACGTAAGGGTCGCAGCGGGTGCCGAGCAGATCGTGCACGCGGCCGCCATGCTCGTCGATTCCGTAGTTCGCCAGGCTGTCGCCGGTGATCGTCACCATCGGACGCAGAAAAGGTAGCGTCGACCACAGGCGGTCGAACGTGCTCACATGGGCGGCCTGCAACTGCCGCGTGCGCGATGCCCAGAGCCGTTCGCGCGGATTGTGCCGGTTCCACAGGTTCAGGTCGCCGACCTGCGGGCCTTCGAGCGTGACGATCCGGAACACGTGCCCCGCCGGCACGGTCCACGCACGCCCGGTGCGGATCGGGATGACGATCGACTCGATCAGTTCGCGATCATCCTGCCCGGCGGCAATGCGGCGATAAAACGTCTTGTCGGGATCGAGCGCGGAACCTTGGGTCGCCTGATAGGCGGGAGGGTGATTCAGCATGACGTGCTCCAGTCACTGCCCATGAGGGGGGGCGAAGGGGCGTCCTGTTCCCCGCGGCAGGCTGGATGCGTAGCGGTCCCGCATGGGCGCCGGACGGGCAACCAGCGAGGACGAGGCGAACGCGTACTGCGGGGCGGCGCGGGGCAGTGACGTGCGGCGCCGCCGGGCGCGCGCCGGGCTCCGGTTGTGGCAGTCGTGCTGGTCGTGCCGATTGTGCGCTTCGCACGCGCGCCGGACAAGATGCGTGCGCATTCATGCGTGCCGCACGCTCAGACCGGCAGCGCGTGCGTGGACAGAATCTCCTTGAGCACCATGAAGCTGCGCACCTGACGCACACCGGGCAGATAAAGCAGTTGTTGCGCGTGCAGCCGGTTGAAGCTCTCGTTGTCGCGTGTGCGCACCAGCATGAAGTAATCGAACTCCCCGGTCACGACGTGACATTCCATGCAGCCGGATACCTTCTGGGCCGCTTTCTCGAATGCGGCGAATGCCTCGGGCGTGGAGCGGTCGAGTACGAAACCGATCACGACGAGCATGCCGGCGTCGAGCGCAGCAGGTTCCAGAAGCGCAACGACGCGGCGAATGAGTCCCGCTTCCTTGAGCCGCTCGACGCGCCGCAGGCAGGCGGGCGCGCTCAGCTTGACCTTTGCGGCGAGGCGCACGTTCGAGATCGACGCGTCCTGCTGCAGATGACGCAGGATGGCGCGGTCGATGCGGTCGAGTGCCATGTCGGATGCAGCGGTGGATCGCCTGTTTAATTTCATTGCGTTAAAAATTGGTCTGGCACATCAAAAGTGTGCAAGGTGAGAAAATACGGTAACCAACGTAGGCTACGCCGATTTGTTTTGCAAGCTCATTTCTTGCGATTCTCCCTATCATCGTCGGGTCGGAGTGCGAGTCGCCGGGATGCGCCGGACGCCGCGCGCGCCGATCTCACACGTCGACCTTTCCGGAGATCTTCAATGAACCTGCAACGCTTTGCCCGCTATCCGCTGACGTTCGGGCCTACGCCCATCCAGCCTCTGAAGCGCCTGAGCGATCACCTCGGCGGCAAGGTCGAGCTTTACGCGAAGCGCGAGGACTGCAACAGCGGCCTCGCGTTCGGCGGCAACAAGACACGCAAGCTCGAATACCTCGTGCCCGATGCGCTCGCGCAGGGCTGCGACACGCTGGTGTCGATCGGCGGGATCCAGTCGAACCAGACGCGCCAGGTCGCGGCGGTGGCCGCGCATCTGGGCATGAAATGCGTGCTCGTGCAGGAGAACTGGGTCAACTATCACGATGCCGTCTACGATCGCGTCGGCAACATCGAACTCTCGCGGATCATGGGGGCTGACGTGCGGCTCGTGCCGGACGGCTTCGACATCGGCATTCGCCCAAGCTGGGAGGAGGCGCTGCAAAGCGTGCGCGACGCAGGCGGCAAGCCGTATCCGATTCCTGCCGGCTGCTCCGAACATCCGCTCGGCGGTCTCGGCTTCGTCGGCTTTGCCGAAGAAGTGCGGCAGCAGGAAGCGCAACTGGGTTTCCGGTTCGATTACATCGTCGTCTGTTCGGTGACGGGCAGCACGCAGGCCGGAATGGTCGTCGGCTTCGCGGGAGACGGACGCGCGGATCGCGTGATTGGCATCGACGCATCCGCGACGCCCGAGAAGACGCGTGCGCAAATCATGCGCATCGCGCGGCATACGGCCGAACAGGTCGATCTGGGGCGCACGATCGAGGAGCAGGACGTGACGCTCGATACGCGCTACGGCGGTCCGGAGTACGGCTTGCCGAACGAGGGCACGCTGGAGGCGATCCGTCTCTGCGCACGATGTGAAGGAATGCTGACCGATCCGGTCTATGAAGGCAAGTCGATGCACGGGATGATCGACCGGGTTCGTCGTGGCGAATTCGAGCGGGGTGCGAAGGTGCTGTATGCGCATCTTGGCGGCGTGCCCGCGTTGAGCGCCTATAGCTTCATGTTCCGCAACGGATGACGGTGCGTCGGCACGGCGCGGATCCGGAAGCCCACGCACCTGCCCGGACCGGCGAGGCGCCGTTATCGCAGTGCAACAGAGACGAGCCATGACAGCACGTGTCGCGAGCGCTGTCGCCGCCGTGGCGGTGACGCTGCCCCGAAGCATGTTCGTGCTCACGCGGGACGCGCGGTTAAAAGGAAAATGTAAGAAGATTTTTGACGCGGAGTGTCTACGATTTGGCTCACTCCGAGGGCCGCTGTGCTTATAATGAGGCCCTCTCAGGTTCTAGCTCGGCCCTCGGAATGGCTAGAATCTTCTCGCCGTCCCCTCGGGGACGGCTTTTTTTATTCGTCGTGTATGACATTGGACGGCCTGTCCGCATGGGGTTCGGCTGCATGGAACACGTGTCGGAATTCGATGCATCCGGGACATGCCAGGCAGACCCAGGCAGACCCGGGCAGACCGATACCGCGCATGCGGGTGTTATTTCGCGCCGCGACGGCCGCGACGGCCGCGATCCGGCCGCACAGGTGCGCGGGCCACCATGAAGTCCACGACGCACCGCAGTTTGAGCGGGATCTGCCGGCGGCTCGGGTAATACAGATGAAAGCCGGGCAAGACGGGCACGCAGGCGGCTAGCACGCCGACGAGGCTTCCCTCGCCGCGGCCTCTAGCACGTAGGCAAGACCTAGTCCGTCGCGCGCGCACGCGAGCCTCGCGGCGGTGTCGTTGACGATGACGGGCCCGTTCACCTCCAACTCGACGGGGCGGCTGCCGTCGATGAGTTCCCGGCGAAACATCGTGCCGCTGGCCGGCATGCGGAAGCGGATGCAGTCGTGACGCGCGAGATCCGCCACGCGTGTCGGTGTGCCGCGCCGCTTCACGTAGTCGGGTGAGCCGACGACCGCGACCGGCTCGCGCTCGCTGACCCGCACGCTGATCATGTCTTTCGCGATCGCGTCGCCAAGCCGCACGTCGACGTCGAGTCCTCGCGCAACGATATCCACGAAGCCGTCCTCGAAGCTCAGCTCCAGCCGGGTCTCCGGATAGGCACGATGAAAATCGGCCAGCGCCGGCTGCAGCCAGGCGGCGAACGCAGGCCGCGACACGCCGATGCGCAGCAGGCCCACCGGCTTGTTGCGGAATGCCTGCATTCCCATCCCCGAAACGGAGCGTTGCGCATACCGGCAACGATGAAAAAAGCGGACGCGACCAGCAGCATCAGCGTGTTTCCCCAAAGGCTTCCGAACGTATCGAGCCTGGCGCTGCGCTCCGGGTTTCCTGACGCTATCGAACGATCACGCGATCCCCCGCTTCCTGGGAAATATGGCCGTTCGTGGAGAACCTGACGTTGTTTCCGTTAACGTCCGTGACGACGACATCGGGGTGATGCGGGCCGATCGGTGTCGCGACCACCGCCCCGTCCGCCGTGTGGGTCGAGCCGATATAGGCGAGCGTGCTGCAGGTGGAATACGCAGCCCCGACCGACACTGCGATGCCGACTGTCAATGCCAGGTAGTTGAACTTTGGCATGCTACTTTTCGAGGTTTTCCTTGACGTCGAACTGAGCCGTCACAGCCCCCTTTTAGTCGTTCCCAACTGACCCTGCACGGTGTATTCCTGCTTCACGCGTGCGAACGAAAGCGTCACGCGCTCCCCATACTTCCCCGCAGCCGCAGTCGGGTGGACGCCGGTAGTCACGACGTCGCCCATTGTGATCCTGAGAAATCCGAACGGTAGGCCACCGGCTGTGCGCGTGGTCGGCACGACCTTGGGAATGGGGCGACCCGTCGGACAGCAGCGCATCAGAGTGGGGTTGGCGCGATCGATCGCATGGACGAACGCCGGGTCGTCGATCGTGGCCTTGCCCGCATCGCTACCAGACCTTTAAATAATAAAGGAATGCTTACTGTTTTACCGGAGGCGGCCCGTAACATCAATCTGACCTTGATGAATGCCGTCCTGCGCCTCACCTGCAATGCCGTCAATCTTGATCAAACGTACCCACCCGTTCGGGTGATAAACAGGCGAGTGCACACCAGGCGCAGAGGAATGTCCATCGGCCGCAATCAAAATCGGATCAGTCTTGTGGGGATTTACCAGGAAGCCACTATGGCGCCATCAGCGAGTTCGTTTGACGATCCAGCCCGTCGGGCAATTCGATCCTGTGGCTTTCATAGTCGGACGTCGCGCACATGTCCTTGCTGAGACATGCGCGCGAGCAGAGTCGGCCCATCCTGTTCAGGCAGGCCGGGATCCAACTGGGCGAGCCCGTATGACGTGGTGTGCAAGGCGAGGGCGGCCGCGTTGTCATCCCGGGCCCGGTCCAGCACGAACCTCTCGCCCGGCAGCCCCTGCTGCAAGCCGCTTCCGGTCAGGTCATCGTCGTCTACCTGAAGTATCCGCATGCGGTCGTTTTGCTCGGCTCGTCGTCAGTGATGGCTGTATTCCGCATTCCAGTTGTGACGCGAGAGGGTATGGCCGGACTGCGAAGTGCCAATTGCCATGCTGCCGTAACCCGTGCCTGATTGTGTCGCCACGCGAGCTTCGGCCGCTTGAATGTCCGCAGGGTACTGCGTTTTGTTCGGCTTGTAGCCCGCATGTTCGAGCTGGATCAGTTGCCCTTCCACCTGCGCGCGGGTCAATGAATCGTTTGAGGGTTGCGCGAACGCCATGATCGGCGTGGCAATGGCGAGCGACAGGGCAAGCGCCTTGATGATGGTGTTCATGACAGATACCTCCGTAGTTGGGGCATGCTGGTCTTTGTGTTCCAGCGATTTCAGTCTAGAACGCCATGCTTAAGACGCGGTTAACACGGTGCTTGTGACGCATGGCGATGAGAGTCAATTTGCTCTGCTGAAAATATGCCGGGTCATGAAATGGGGGGGCGTATCCCCTGTCACGGATGCACAAGAGCGCCAGCCAGATCCTGTGCGATGCCTTAAGTCAATCTTAAGGCGGCGAGCATTACATTCGACATCAAGTCCCCAATCGGACTATTGCGCCATTCATATGGCAATGGATCGGTGTCGCACGGGAGAAGAGTCATGAAGACGAATGCATTACAGGCGGTGGTGACCGCGGGTCTCCTCGCGGTATCGACTGGCGCTTTAGCGGTTGAGCCGTCCACTGTGACGGTTCGACTTTCAGATGGAGGAGGCAAGGGGATGTCATTGACACTGATGCCGTCGACAATCCCTGCCGGTCCGGTCGAGTTTGCGATCACGAATGAGTCTCATGCGTTAAAGCACGAATTTTTGATCGCGCCATGGTCTGGCGCTGGCACCGCACTGCCTTACGATCAGAAGACGCAGCAGGTAAAGGAAGCGAGCTTGCGTGCTCTGCAAGGCGTGGAGGACCTCAATCCGCAGGAGACTGTCACGGCACAGTTCGTCCTCAAACCAGGTCGTTATATCGTCTTCTGTAACGAGCCGGGGCACTATCGTGATGCCATGTGGGCGAGGCTCGTAGTTGACGCGGCGAAATGATGGTGTCGAGCGGCATAGAGAATTCTGAGTGTTCGAAGAGGACGACCACACACGTCGCGCGCTGGCGAGATCCTGTGGACGAGCAACGGCATTCGCGCTTGTGAGGGTCGCATTGACCGGTACGCCGTTGGCGTCTACGAGGACGCGGTGCTTCGAACCGGGGCGTGCGCGATCCGTGCGGTTCGGATCCGTTTTCCGGCCGCCCTAACGGCTTGTACCGACGAAGAATCGACGGAGACCTAGCCCGCCTCGCGAAGTTTCGTCAACGGCAGATCGTGCGGGCAGTTCCATACGCCAGTTGTCTGCCCGTCGCGCAGTCGCTGCCAACAGGTTGCTCCTGAGCCGAATCCCAATCGCGTTGGCAAGTGGTTCCCACGTCATCCGGTCTTTGTAGCGAACCGGACGCCGTTGAGAGCCGTGCGGTGCGGCACGCACGGGCGGCCCGGATCGCTCTTCCCTGGAGGTTTCGGTTGTGGCGGTAACGGTTCGATCAGCGTCCAGAAGTCGTCGCTAATGACTGGCGCTTCCATCCTCAGGCTTCCGTTGTTCAGGTACCCAGGATTACAGCTTGCCGGGAGCGCTAATATTCCCCGCAAGGATTATTTGAACGGGTTTCAACGAAGGCGGCATCGAGGCGCTTCGTGCAAGGGCCACGAGACAGCCGGCACAACGGGATGCGGGCCGGTTCGAAGCATTGCGCGTAGCCGTGCTGCAGGGCCCGCCCCCGGCAACGGTTTATACTGCCGCGGCGTGCAACAACGACTGTCCGATGACGCGGGAAAGCGCCCTGGAAGTCCTCTCGTCTTGCATCGGGATCCGGCATCTGCCGCGCGTGATCGCGCTCGACATGTCGCACAACCTGCGCCGCCCGGCGGCGATCTGGCCATCATGATCGCGCGTTGCAACGACGATCCGCGCAACCGGATCGCACCAACAGGAGAGATACGAAGTGACCGGGATATCGCGTGCCGCGGCGAAGGCGGCCGGCAACGAACTGTTCCATCGCGAGGACGTGGCGTCGCTGCGGCGCGACCTCGCGCTCGCGCTGCGCGCTGCCGCGCATTTCGGGCTGGGCGAGGGCGTCTGCAATCATTTCAGCGTCGCGCTGCCCGGCGACGAAGGGCTGTTTTTGCTCAATCCCCGCGGGCTGATGTGGAGCGAGGTGAGGGCGCATGACATCGTCATCGTCGATGCGGCGGGCGGCGTGATCGCCGGACAGCACGCGGTGGAACCCACGGCCATGTTCATTCACGCCGCGATCCACCGGATAGCGGGCCACGCCTGCGTGCTGCACACCCACATGCCCTATGCGACCGCATTGACGCTGACGGCGGATGGCGCGCTCGACACCACGCTGTCGCAGAACGCGATGCGGTTTCACGGCCGCATTGCGCGGGATGCCGACTACAACGGTCTTGCGCTCGACGTCGCGGAAGGGGAGCGCATTGCGCGCACGCTGGCCGGCAAGGACATCGGCTTCCTCGGCAATCACGGCGTGGTGGTGTGCGGCGAGCGGATCGACTACGCGTTCGACGATCTCTACTACCTCGAACGCGCGTGCACGATGCAGGTGCTCGCCTGCTCGACCGGGCGCGCGCTGCGGCCTGCGGCAGCCGACGTCGCGCAGCGCGTGGCCGCGCAGGCGCAGCAGGAACGCCTGCAGTCGGCGCTGTTCTTTGCCGCGCTGCGGCGCACGCTCGCACAGGCGTGAGTGTCGGCGCCGGGATCGCGTCGATGTCCCGCACCGTCCCGGGGGCCGCTACGAAAACAACCGCTCCGCAGACGACCGGAACAGCGACATCCTCAGGAGAGACGAGCGCGCGGATCCGCTGGAACAGCGGCTCCGCTGCGGCGGAGTCGCGGGTACGGCGCCGGCTGGCGGCGGGTCGGAGGTTGTGCGCGCATCGGCTTCAGGTAGGCGCACCGGGCCGCGCGGCGTGGCGCGCGAGGAACCGGTCCAGTTGTCCCGCGAACGTCTTGCCGTCCTGCGACGTGTATGGCGCCGGACCGCCCGTCGCGACGCCCGCGCTGCGCAGCTGGTCCATGACGTCGCGCATCGTCAGGCGTTCCTGGATATTTTCGCGGGTCAACCAGCTTCCGCGCGGATCGAGCACGTGAGCGCCCTTGTCGAGGGCCGCGGCGGCTAGCGGTATGTCCGCGGTAATCACGAGGTCGCCGCTCCCGGCCAGCTCGACGATTCGCCTGTCGGCGGCGTCGAAGCCCGCCGGCACTTGCAGCGCCTTGATGAAACGGGAAGGCGGCGTGCGCAAATACTGGTTCGCGACCAGCGTGACGCACACTTCGGTGCGCCGCGCGGCGCGAAACAGGATGTCCTTGACGACAACCGGGCAGGCATCTGCGTCAACCAGCACTTGCATTGCGGGATTTCCAGAACGGGGGAGCCATCTTACTGCAGTCCCGCGCGCATCGCTAAACTTCGGGCGCGTGTTGCCGATAGACCTCACGTGATCGTCGGTCGGGTTTCCTGCATCGCGCATCGCGGATTTGCCATGACGAACGCCGCGCCGGCCTGCATCGGGCATTGACGTCACCCGACAAAAAAGAAAAGAAACGACAAAAAAATGCCGGATCGGCGTGCAGGCGGGCGTCCGGCGAAGGGCCGGCCCGATGCGGCGCGTCGAATAAATTTCGATATTTGTGCCGCTACACTGGGTAGCCCACTACGCACCCACGCAGGCAGGCAAGGCGATGCGCGAAGCTTCCGGGCACGTGAAGGGTCTCAACGGCGCAAGGGCAGTCGCGGTGACGCTCGTGTTCCTCGCTCACAAGGGTCACGTCGAAAGCGTCGACGTCGGCCAGCTCGGCGTGTGGCTCTTTTTTCTCATCAGCGGCTTTCTGATCATCGGCGAGCTGCATCGCAGCCGGATCCGCATCGAAGCCGCGCGCGAGACGCGGAATGCGGCGATGTGCGTCTTCTTCATGAAGCGCGGGCTGCGCATCTTCCCCGTCTATTACCTGCTGCTCGTCGCGCTCGCGATCGCGCATCGCTTCTTTTACCAGTGCGACGTGGATCTCGGCCTGCCGTGGCATTTCCTTTACCTGTCCGACTACTGGATCGGCTTCGTCCACGATGGCTGGGCGGGCACCGTGTCGCATTTCTGGAGCCTCGCGGTCGAGCAGCAGTTCTATCTGGCGGCCCCCTTCGTGCTGCTGTTTTCGCGCGCGTCGCGGCATGCGGCGCTGTGCGCGGCGTTCGTGGTCGTCGCGGCGGGCGTGCACGTCGCGCTCGATGCGCAAGGCGCGAGCGCGCCGCTCGTCTATGCGTGCTCGCCGTGGAATTTCGCGCTGATCGCGCTGGGCGGCATGAGCGCGATCCTCTGTGCACGGGGGCGCGACGCACAGAGGATCGCGGGCGCCGCGCCGCTACTGGGTCCCGGCATCGCCGGGGTCGCGGCGATTCTCGCGTGGCGCGCCTGGGCGGCGGGCCCGCGCGTCGAAGGCGCGGTGGCGGGCTGGCTCGACATTGGCCTCGCGTTCTCGCTGCTTGCCGTGTTCCTGTCGATCGTGAACCGGCAGGACAGCCGGCTCGTTGCCGTGCTCGAAACGCGGCCGCTCAATTATCTGGGTACCGTCAGCTACGGGTTCTATCTGTTCCACAACCTGATTCCGTCGAGGCTCGGCGAAGCGCCGCGGTGGTATGCGCGCTTTCACGTGCCGCATGGGGTGCAGGTCGCGTTGCCGGTTGTGCTGCAGTTCCTCGTTGCGCTGCTGCTCGCCGATCTGTCGTGGCGGCTGTTCGAAAAACGGCTGCTGGAATGGAAGAAACCGTTCGAAGCGGCGATCCGGTCCCGGCTCTCGATGCGCGCGACAGTGGATTGGCGCAAGCGCTAGCGCCTGCTTGCGCCTGTGCCTGTGCGTGCGCCTGCGCCTGCGCCGGAACGCCCGACGTTGGGCCATCCGGCCGAAGAAACGCCATGCGGCGCCTTCGGTATCCGATCAAGAAAGCCGGTCATCTTCACCACCCTTGCTCGGCGGCCACCGGATCGTAGCGCGGAACATCCGGTTTCATCCGACCGTGTGCGGCACCCGTGCAGGTTTTCGCCCAATACGGGGTGTCCGATCCCGTCACGGGACGCCGGTCGCACCGCACGCGGCCTCGTTCTCCGGGTAACCCCCTATACCCGCGGCATCGGATCGAGCACTAGCATTCGGCCATCTCATTTATAGAACGACGTTCTGTCAGATAGAATAGTCGGAAAGGCTTCCCATGATCCCGCTTCCTCTTTCGGGCGTCCGCGTGCTGGACCTGTCGAATGTCCTGTCCGGCCCGTTCTGCACGTATCAGCTTGCGTTGCTCGGCGCCGATGTCCTCAAGATCGAGAATCCCGATGGCGGCGATCTCGCGCGGCGGCTCGGCGCCGATCCGGCGGCGTCGGCGCGCAACATGGGCGCGTCGTTTGTCGCGGTGAACGCCGGCAAGGCGTCGATGACGCTGAACCTGAAGCACGAGGCCGGCAAGGACATCCTGCGCAGGCTGGCGGGCGAGGCCGACGTGCTCGTGGAGAACTTTCGCCCCGGCGTGATGGAGCGTCTCGGGCTCGGTGCGCCGTCGCTGCTCGCGCTGAATCCGCGCCTTGTCTACTGCGCGATCTCCGGCTTCGGCAACGACGGTCCGCTTGCGCATCGGCCCGCATACGACCAGATCATCCAGGGGATGTCGGGTGCGATGAGCGTCACCGGCGACAGCGACAGCACGCCGCTGCGCGTCGGCTATCCGGTTGCGGATACGGTCGGCGGAATGACCGCGGCGCTCGCGATCTGCGCGGCGGTGCTCGCCGCGCAACGCAGCGGGCAGGGGCGCATCGTCGACGTATCGATGCTCGAAGCAATGCTCTCGACGATGGGCTGGGTCGTGTCGAACTACCTGAACGCCGGCGTCGAGCCCACGCCGATGGGCAACGAGAACTTCACGGCCGCGCCGTCCGGCACCTTCGCGTGCGGGGAGGGGATGCTGAACATCGCCGCGAACGAGACCCGCCAGTTCGTCGCGCTGTGCGAACTGATCGGCCGGCCGGACCTGCCCGAGGACGCGCGCTTTCGCGAGCGCAACAACCGCAAGCTGCATCGCGCCGCGCTGAAGCGTGAAATCGAAGCGGCGCTCGCCGCCGACAGCGCAGCGCACTGGGAGGCTCGCATGATCGCGGCCGGCGTGCCCGCCGGGCTGGTGCTGAGCGTGCCCGACGCGATCGGCCAGCCGCAGATCGCGCGCCGCGCTTTCGTGCACACGTTTGCCGAAGGCGAGCGCGAGCAGCGCGTGACGCGCGCGGGCTTCCGCTTTGCCGACGCCGCCGGCGCGCCGGCGCCCGGCGCGCCGGCGGGACGCGCGCCGTATCTGTCGGAACACACGCAGGCGCGCCTGCAGGCGCTTGGCTTCGACGCGGATGCGATCGCGCAGCTGCACGCCGCCGGCACGATCTGAACGCATGAGCGTCAATGAGCCCACGAGACAGGAGGACAGTTTGAGATCATCGATTACCGCGGCGGCCGCCGATGCGCCGCGCACTTCACCCGCCGGCGCGGCCGTTCGCGAGGAAAGCAGCGAAGCGGTCGCGCGCGGGATCGTCGCGCGCCTCGACCGGCTGCCCGCCACGCGCCATATCTGGAGCATCGTGCTGCTGCTGTCGCTCGGCGGCTGCTTCGAGTTCTACGATCTGTTCATGACCGGGTATATCGCGCCGGGGCTGGTCGCAAGCGGACTCTTTGCGAAGGCGTCGACGTCGCTCTTCGTGATGAACAGCATCGCGGCCTTCGTCGCCGCGACATTCCTCGGGCTTTTCATCGGCACGATGGGGCTCGGTTTTCTCGCGGACCGCTTCGGCCGCCGGCGCATCTTCGTCGTCGCGCTGCTCGGCTATACCGCGGCGAGTGTCCTGATGGCGCTGCAGCACAGTGCGTTCGGCGTGAACCTGTGCCGGCTGCTGGCCGGCATCGGGCTCGGCGTCGAGATGGTGACGATCAACACGTACGTCGCCGAACTGATGCCGAAGGATCTGCGCGGCCGTGCGTTCGCGATCACGCAGATCGTGCCGTATTGCGCGGTGCCGGTGGTCGCGCTGATGTCGTGGTGGCTCGTGCCGCAGCGTCCGTTCGGGATCGACGGGTGGCGCTGCGTGGTGCTCGCGAGCGCGGCCGGCGCGCTGCTCGTGTGGCTGATGCGGCTCGGCATCCCGGAGAGCCCGCGCTGGCTCGTGTCGCGCGGCCGTCATGACGAGGCGGCGCGCATCACGGAGCGCATCGAGCGCATCGTCGAGCGTCAGTGCGGCCATGCGCTGCCTGCGCCCGTGCCGCACCGGCATGCGGCTCCCACCACGCAGCGGCGCTTTGCCGATATCCTGAAGGCGCCGTACCTGAAGCGCACCGTGATGATGTCGCTGTTCAACGCGGTATCGGTGATCGGCTTTTACGGCTTCAGCAACTGGATCCCCGCGCTGCTCGCGAACAAGGGCTTCAACCTCGTGCACAGCTTGCAGTATTCGTTTTTGATGTCCATGGCGCTGCCGCTCGGGCCGGCACTGTTCTTCTGCCTCGCCGACCGGGTCGAGCGCAAGTGGAGTCTGGTCGCGTCGTCCGGCGCGATTGCGGTGCTCGGGCTGCTGTTCGCGCGCCAGACCGGCTCGGCCGGGCTGATCGGATTCGGCTTCGCGATGAACCTCGCGCTGACGATCATGACGTACTCGTTCCAGACCTATCAGTCGGAACTGTATCCGACCGAGGTGCGGGCGCGCGCCATCGGTTTCGTGTATGCGTGGAGCCGCCTGAGCGCGATTTTCTCGGGCTTTCTCGTCGCGTTCTTTTTGCGCGGCTTCGGCGCGACCGGCGTGTTCTACATGATCAGCGGCTGCATGGTGTTCGTGATGCTGCTGATCGGCATCATGGGGCCTGCAACGAAGGGGCTCGCGCTCGAAGACATCAGCCGCTGAGCGGCCGCACGCATTGAATCGGCCGCGCACCGGTGCGCGGCGCGCAGGGAGAAAGCGATGACCGAAGACGAACTGGCGGCGCTGCGCCGCGCATTCCCGCAAGACCTGGAGTGGGCGCGCGAGGCCGCGGCGGCGATGTGCGCCGCGCTGCGCGAACTGGACGACTGGACGCCGCCGGCGCCCCCGCAGCCGGAGGCGCAACGATGAATCCCGACGCCTGCTCCGTGCGCGCGCTCGGCGCACAGCTTGCCGCAGGCCGGCTGAGCGCGGTCGAGCTGGTCCGTCATTACCTTGCGCGCATCGATCGCTGGGAGCGCGACATTCATGCGTTCATCGCGCTCGATCGCGACGACGTGCTCGCGCAGGCGCGCGCGTGCGACGACGCGCTGCGCCGCAGCGGTCCGCGCAGCCCGCTGCACGGCATTCCGGTGGCGCTGAAGGACATGATCGACGTGCGCGGCGTGCCGACCACGTTTCACTCGTCGCTGCTGCTCGATAACGTCGCCACGGCCGACGCCGCATGCGTCGCGCAACTGCGCGAGGCCGGCGCGATCGTGTTCGGCAAGCTCGCGACGCACGAATTCGCGCTCGGCGGCCCGAGCTTCGACAGCGCGTTTGCGCCCGCCCGCAATCCGTGGGACACGTCGCTGCATCCGGGCGGCTCGTCTTCCGGTGCGGCGGCGGGGCTTGCCGCGGGTTTCTTTCCGCTCGCGGTCGGTACCGATTCGGGCGGCTCGATTCGCGGGCCCGCCGCGGCATGCGGCGTGGTCGGCTTCAAGCCGACGCGGCACGCGGTGTCCGTCGACGGCGTGCTGCCGGTCGCGCCGTCGGTCGATCACGTCGGGCCGATGGCGCGCACGGTCGACGACGCGGCGCTGCTGTTCGACGTGCTGCGCGACCGCTCGCGCGCGTGCGATACGCCCGCTGCGCACGGCGCCATCGACGGCGCGCGCGTCGCGTATCTCGACGCGTTTCACCGCGACGACTGCGACCCCGCGATCGCCCGCGTGCTCGACGACGTGGCCGCGCGTCTCGCGGCGGCCGGCGCGCAGGTCGACCGGGTCGACACGCCGCCGCTCGCCGCGATGCGGGCTGCGAATCTCGTGATCATGAGCCGCGAATGCTGGGCGCAATACGGCGACAAGGTGCGTGCGCAACCAGGCGGCCTCTCGCAGACGAGCCGGCGCCGCATGCTGGCCGGCGCGTTTGTCGACGCGCGCGATTATGCGCGCGCGCTCGCCGCGCAACAGCGCGTGACGCAGTTCTTCGATGCGCTCGGCGCGTCGTATGACTATCTGCTTTGTGCCAATTCGATGGCGCTGCCGTGCCGGATCGACGACGCGGCCGCGCTGCACGCGACGATGCCGAAGCAGGCGCGCTCGCCGTTCAGCCTGACCGGCCAGCCCGCCATTGCGATGTGCGGCGGTTTCGCGCCGAACGGACTGCCGGTTTCGTTTCAACTGGCCGGCCGCCGCGCGCACGATTTCGGCCTGCTTGCATTCGCGCAGGCCGTCGAGCGACGGCTTGCCGTTCACCCCGCCTGGCCGCAACCGAAGGAGCCGCACTGATGCCCCCCGAACAGGATTTCACGGCGCTCGCCGCCGACTACTGGAGCACGTCGATCATCGACATTCACCCGGGCTCCATCCGCGTGCGCGGCTACCCGATCCAGGAACTGATCGGCGCCGTGAGCTTTCCGCAGATGATCTGGCTGATGCTGCGCGGCGAGCTGCCCACGGATGGCGAGGCGCGCCTGCTCGAAGCGGCGCTCGTCGCATCGGTCGATCACGGCCCGCATGCGCCGTCGATCGCGATTTCGCGGATGGCCGTGAGCTGCGGGCTGCCGCTGAACGGCGCGATGGCCTCGGCGCTCAACACGCTCGACGACGTGCACGGCGGCGCCGGGCAGCAGGCGGTCGAGCTGTTTCATGCGATCGGGCGCGCGCAGACGCAGGGCGTGTCGCTCGAACAGGCGGTCGAGACCGAGGTCGATGCGTTCGTCGCCGCGCGGGGCAAGTATCTGCCGGGCTTCGGGCATCGCTTCCATCCGGTCGACCCGCGCGCGGGACGCCTGCTCGCGATGGTCGACGAGGCCGCTGCCGCGGGCGTCGTGTCCGGCCGCTACGCGGCGACCGGCCGCGCGATCGAGGCGCTGTTGCGCGCGCGCAAGAGCCGGCCGGTGCCGATGAACATCGACGGTGCGACCGCCGTCATCTACGCGGAACTCGGCTTTGCGCCCGAGCTGGCGCGCGGGGTGTTCTGCCTGTCGCGCGCGGTCGGCATCCTGTCGCATGCGTGGGAGCAGCGCGGCCGCGCGGAGCGCAACAAGGGGCCGATGCCGCGGCAGATGCCGTATCGCTACACCGGCGCGCCGGAGCGCCATCTTCGTCAGCCGGAAGGAGACACGCCGTGAGCTGGAGTGCGCTTGCGCCGGTCGTCACGACGGTTGTTCACACAACGATGCCGGATGCGCTGCGCAGGCACGGCGTCGTGTCGGAGTGGTCGCGCGCGAACAAGGGCGGCGAGCCGGTCGACTGTTTCATCGAAGGGCCGTGCTTCGATCCGCAGGGCAACCTCTACGTCGTCGACATTCCGCACGGCCGCATCTTCCAGATCGCGTCCGATCTGCAGTGGCGCGAGATCGCGGTGTACGACGGCGAGCCGAACGGGCTCGCGTGGCACCCGGAGCACCGTCTGATCGTGGCGGACTACCGCAACGGGCTGATGCGGCTCGATCCGGCGGACGGCGTCGTGCGGCCGCTGCTCGCGCGGCGCAACAGCGAGCGCTTCAAGGGCGTGAACGACCTGATCGTCGCGCGCAACGGCGACATCTACTTCACCGACCAGGGGCAAACCGGTCTGCACGATCCGACCGGGCGTGTGTACCGGCTCACGCCGCAAGGGCGTCTCGACTGCCTGATCGGCAACGGACCGAGCCCCAACGGACTCGTGCTCGACGCCCGGCAGAAGGTGCTGTTCGTCGCGATGACGCGCGACAACGCGGTCTGGCGCGTGCCGCTGCTGCCGGACGGCAGCGCGAGCAAGGTCGGACGCTTTGCGCAGTTCTACGGCGTGAGCGGCCCCGACGGTCTGACGATGGACGAGGACGGCAACCTGTTCGTCGCCCACGCGTCGCTCGGCGCGGTGTTCGTGCTGAACGCGCACGGCGAGGGGATCGCGAAGATCGCATCGTGCGCGGGACGCACGATCACGAACGTGACCTTCGGCGGCCCGCAGCAGCGCACGCTGTTCATCACGGATTCGAGCACCGGCTCGATCCTGCGCGCCGACTGGAGCGTGCCCGGACAGGTCGGGTAAAATCGCGTTCTGTCAGGCATAACGCCGCGCGGGCGCCACGAAGGCGGTGCGCGCGGCGCGCCCGCCTTTTCGTGTGCCGTCCTCGTCATGTTCCCCGCTCATGGCCGCTAGCCGTCCCCCTGCCGCCGCCGCCGCTGCCCCCGCCGTTGCCGCTGCCGCGCCGTCGGCCTCCCCCGACGGCGTCGCCGCGCTCGACCGCGCGTTCGCGATCCTGTTCGCGTTCCGCCCCGACGACAAGGGGCTGTCGCTGGCGGAGCTCGCCGCGCGCACCGGGCTCTACAAGAGCACGATCCTGCGGCTGATCGCATCGCTGACCCATCACCGGATGCTGCTGCGCGCCGACGACGGCCGCTACTACGTCGGCCCGGCGGCGCTGCAGCTCGGCGCGCTCTATCAGCGCGGGCTCAGGCTCGCCGACGTCGTGCTGCCGCTGATGCGCGCGCTGCGCGACCGCTGCGGCGAGAGCGTGTCGTTCTATGTGAAGCAGCAGAACCTGCGCGTGTGCCTGCATCGCGTGGACTCGACCCACGCGGTGCGCGACCATGTGCGCGAGGGCGACGTGCTGCCGATGGACAAGGGCTCGGGCGGGCGCGTGCTCAGCGCGTTCAGCGGCGCGCGCGGGGCGCTCTACGAGCAGGTCCGGCGCGACTGCTGCTACCTGTCGGTCGGCGAACGCGATGCCGACACCGCCGGCGTCTCGACGCCGGTTTTCTCGGCCGCGCAGCCGCTTGCGGGGACATTCACGCTCGCGGGGCCGAGCTCGCGCGTCGACGAGGCGCTGCTGCGCCGGATGCGCCAGCCGATGCTCGAAGCGTCGATCGAGGCGAGCGAGCGGCTGGGCGGCGACGCCACGCCGCTGCGCGCCGCGCTTGCCGCGCTCGCGGGCGAACGCGCGCGCTGAACGCCGCTCCGGCGGCCGGCGGGCACGCCGTGCGCACGCTGCTTCATAATGCGGCCATCACCGTGCCCGGAGCCTGCGTGCATGAACCTGCATCGTCTCGATCTCGTCTCGCTGTCCCTGTTCGCGCTCGTCGTGCGCAGCGGCAGCATCAGCAAGGGCGCCGAGCTGGCGCATCTCGCGGTCGGCGCCGCCAGCAAGCGGATCGCGGATCTCGAAGCGGCGATCGGCACCGGGCTGTTCGAGCGGCACTCGCGCGGCATCACGCTGACCGCCGCCGGCGAGGCGCTGCAGCGCCACGCGCAGCGCATCCTGAACGACATCGACCTGATGACGGCCGACATGTCGGACTATGCGTCCGGTGTCGTCGGCGTCGTGCGGCTGTGGGCGAACACGTCGGCGGTCACGCAGTTCCTGCCCGCCGACATCGCTGCGTTCAACGCGGCCAATCCGGCCATCCGCATCGAGCTCGACGAGCAGAACAGCGAGCAGGTCGCGCTCGCGGTGGTCGACGGCGCGGCGGATTTCGGCATCATGGCCGACCAGATGCCGACCCTCGGGCTGCAGACCGCGCCGTACCGCAAGGACCGTCTGGTGCTCGTCGTGCCGGGCGGGCATCCGCTCACGCAGCGCGCGTCGGTGTCGTTCGTCGACGCGCTCGAATTCGATTTCGTCAGCCTGTCGCGCGACACCTCGCTGGCGAGGCGGCTGCAGGCCGCGACCGCGTTTTCGGGCGGCCAGCTCAAGCTGCGCATCCAGGTGCGCAGTTTCGATGCGATGTGCCTGATGGTGGCCGCCGGGCTCGGCATCGCCGTGCTGCCCGACGCCGCCGTGCAGCCGCACCTGCGCTCGATGCACCTGCACCGGATCGCGCTCGCCGAAGACTGGGCGCATCGCGCGCTGCTCATCTGCGCGCGCGATCTGCACGCACTGCCGAAGCCCGCGCGGCTGCTCGTCAATCATCTGATGCGCGCGACGCCGGATGCGGCGCCCGCGGGTTGACCGGCTGCCCGCCCGCTTTCGCGATCCACGAAGGCTAGGTTCCGCACTGTCGCATTCCGCGCGCGCGCCGGCGGGCGGACAATGCGTTCGTACCGGGAGCCGCCGCATCGTCCCGCCGGCGCTCGCCCGGACCCATGCGGCGAGCGACGCCGGGCCGGCGCGCCGTCCGCGAGCCCCGGCTCCCCGACGAGCCTCTTTTGAATCCGGCCGCAGCACAAGGAGTGTCACGATGAACGGTCCATTTTCCCTGCCGGCCTCGCCGGCCGCGCTCAAGGGCGTGCGCGTGATCGAGATGGGCCAGCTGATCGCCGGTCCGTTCGCCGGCAAGACGCTCGGCGAGTTCGGCGCGGACGTCATCAAGATCGAGCCGCCGGGGGCGGGCGACCCGCTGCGCAACTGGCGTCTGATGAAGGACGGCACGTCCGTCTGGTGGCAGGTGCAGTCGCGCAACAAGCGCTCGGTCGCGCTCGATCTGCGCAGCGCCGAAGGCCAGGAGATCGCGCGCACGCTGATCGCCGAGGCCGACGTGCTGATCGAGAACTTCCGCCCGGGCACGCTCGAAGGCTGGGGCATGAGCTACGCGCAGCTTGCCGCGGTGAATCCGCGTCTCATCATGCTGCGCATTTCCGGTTACGGTCAGAGCGGACCGTACCGCGATCTGCCGGGCTTCGGCTCGATCGGCGAGGCGATGGGCGGGCTGCGTCATCTGACCGGCGAGCCGGGCCGCGTGCCGGTGCGCTGCGGCATTTCGATCGGCGACACGCTCGCCGCGCTGCATGGCGTGATCGGCGTGCTGACCGCGCTCTATCATCGCGATGCGAACGGCGGCCAGGGGCAGGTGATCGACGTCGCGCTTCACGAGGCGGTCTTCAACGTGATGGAGAGCCTGATTCCCGAGTACAGTGCGTTTGGCGTCGTGCGCGAAGCGGCCGGCAGCGCGCTGCCCGGCATCGCGCCGTCCAGCGCGTACCGCTGCACCGACGGCTACGTGCTGATCGCCGGCAACGGCGACAGCATCTTCCGCCGGCTGATGAGCGCGATCGGCCGCTGCGATCTCGCGGACGACCCCGCGCTCGCGAACAACGCGGGCCGCGTCGAGCGGGTCGACGAGCTGGACCGCGCGATCGAAGCGTGGACCGCGCCGCGATCGACCGAGGTCGTGCTGGCCGTGCTCACCGAAGCGCGCGTGCCCGCCGGCAAGATCTACACCGCGCGCGACATTGCGGAAGACCCGCATTACCGCGCACGCGACATGATCGTGCGGCAGACGACGCGCGACGGCTACGAAGTCGACGTGCCGGGCATCGTGCCGAAGCTGATGGGCACGCCGGGGGCGGTGCGCTCGTCCGCGCCGAAGCTCGGCGACGACACCGATGCCGTGCTGCGCGAAATCGGTCTGTCCGAGAGCCGGATCGCAGAACTGCGTGAAAAAGGAGCGATTGCATGAGCATCTGGAACGGTGACGAGCGGCGTGTCTTCCTGCAGGAAGTCGGCACCCGCGACGGCTTCCAGTCCGAGGACGCGTTTGTCGACACGCGGGAAAAGATCGCGCTGATCGACGCGCTGTCCGCGACCGGCATGGCGAAGATCGAGGTGACCGCGTTCGTGTCGCCGCAGGCCATTCCCGCGCTGCGCGACGCGGAGATCGTGCTGCGCGAGATCGCGCGCAAGCCGGGTGTCGTCTACACCGCGCTCGTGCCGAACCTGCGCGGCGCGGAGCGTGCGATCGACGCGCGCGCCGACGAACTGAACCTCGTGATGTCGGCGACGGAAAGCCACAACCTCGCGAATCTCAGGATGACGCGCGAGCAGTCGTTCGCGGGTCTCACGCAGGTCGCCGCGCTCGCGCGCGGGGCCGGGCTGCCGGTCAACATCTCGCTGTCGTGCGTGTTCGGCTGCCCGATGGAGGGCGACGTGCCGAGCGCAACCGTGCTCGGCTGGGTGCAGCGCTTCGTCGATGAAGCGGGCGCGCGCGGCGTCACGCTGTGCGATACGACCGGCATGGCGTATCCGCGCCAGGTCGCGGAGCTGACTGCGCTGTGCGTTGCGCGCTGGCCGCAGACGGAATTCACGCTGCATTTTCATAACACGCGCGGCATGGGGCTCGCCAACGTGCTCGCCGCCATCGACGCGGGCGCGAACCGCTTCGACGCGTCGCTCGGCGGCATCGGCGGCTGCCCGTATGCGCCGGGTGCGAGCGGCAACGTGTGCAGCGAGGAAATCGTGCATGCGCTCGAACTGATGGGCTACGACACCGGCGTCGATCTGGCTGCGCTGCTCGACGCGGCCAGACGTCTGCCGGCGCTGATCGGCCACGATACGCCGAGCCAGATCGTGAAAGCCGGGCGCCGGCTCGATCTGCATCCGCTGCCGGCCGATTTCGCGGCCATCCGCGAGCGCGCGCTGCAGCGCGACGCCGCCGCGCGGTAGCGCGGCCGCGCATCCATCCGGCCCGGCGGAACGACAACGACAACGACAACGACAGGCACAGCGAGCGCCGGGCCTCATTCCCAGGAGACACGACCATGCAGGACACCCCCATCGCGCACACGGCAAAGACGCGCTGGACCGACGGACTGACCGGGACGCACTGGCGCGTGCTGCGCGGCGGCTTCCTCGGCTGGATTTTCGACGGCTTCGAGGCGCTTGCGCTCGTCGTCGTCCTCGCGCCGATGCTCAAATCGGTGCTGACGCCCGAGCAGGCGCTGTCGACGCCGGTCTACGCCGGCGGCGTGATCGGCATCACGCTGCTCGGCTGGGGCGTGGGCGGGCTCGTCGGCGGCATCCTGGCCGACTACGTCGGGCGCCGCCGCATGATGCTGTGGTCCGTGTTCCTGTATGCGCTGCTGTCGGGCCTGACCGCGCTGTCGACCACGTTCGCCGCGCTGTGCACGCTGCGCTTTTTGACCGGCCTCGCGATGGGCAGCGAGTGGAGCACCGGCGTCGCGCTCGTGTCGGAGACGTGGCCCGAACATGCGCGCGCCAAGGGTGCGGGTTTTCTGCAGTCGGGTTTCGGCTGGGGCACGCTGCTCGCAGCGGTGGTCTGGTACGCGCTGGCGTCGACGCATCCGCTCGGCGCGGAGACGTGGCGCCTGATGTTCGTCGTCGGCGCGCTGCCGGCGTTTTTCGTGCTTTACCTGCGGCGCGGCTTGAGCGAGTCGGAGAAGTGGCGCGAGGCGGTGCGGCAAAAGCGCTGGAACGCGACGGCCGAGAGCGCGGCGTCGTCCGCCGTGGCGGACGGCCGCGCCGGGCGGCGGCCGTTTACGCTCCGGCAGCTGTTCACGGAACGCGAAGCGCTGCGCCGCACGCTGCTGACGACGCTGCTGTCGATCGTCGCGACGACCGGCTGGTGGGCGATTTCGAGCTGGCTGCCGACCTTTACCGTGGCGCTCGCGAAGGCGACCGGCGCGGCCAGTCCGCTCGCGTGGGGCTCGCGGATCTCGATCATCTACACGGCGGGGGCGATCGTCGCGTATCTCGCGTCGGGCTTCCTCGTCGACGCATTGGGACGGCGCGCGTTCCTGTGCATGACCTTTGCCGGCTCGCTGGCCGCGACGATCATCACGTACCACTACACGGCGACGCTGGCCGGCATGATCGTGATCGCGCCGATCAACGGCTTCTTCACGCTCGGTTGCGCGTATGCATGGATGGCGATCTATCCGTGTGAGCTGTTCACGTCGACGGTGCGCTCGACGGCGATCAGCTTCGTGTTCAACGCGGCGCGTCTGATCGCGTGGGTCTTCCCGATCCTGTCCGGCTCGATGATCAAGGCGTTCGGCGGCGTGTCGCATGCGGCGCTGATCATGAGTTCGTGCTATCTGCTCGGGATCGTCCTGCCGTGGTTTTTGCCGGAGACGCGCGGCAAGGGCATGCCGGGCTGAGCGGCGCGCGGCGCGCCGGGCGCCGCCGGTTTCGCGCGATGCGTGCCTGACACCTCGCCTAGAAGCGGTAGCCGATGCCGCCGAGATAGATGTCGCTGTCCTTGTCGTAGCTCGTCATCACGCGGTTCCAGGTGGCGCGGATGCGCCAGTGCCGGGTCACCGCATACGAGGCCGACATCGACAGCAGTACCGAAACCCGTCCGCCGGTATCGGAGCCGCCCTTCACGCGGCGCGTGTCGAGCGCGTAGTAGGGACCCGCGCCCACGCCGAGACTCAGCCGGTTATCGAGGAAGCTGCGCCGCAGCCAGACTTGCGCGGCCGCGCCGGAGCGCGTGTCGAGCGGCGTGTGGCCCTCGTTGATCCAGCTGAGCGTAGCGTCGAACAGCGGGCTGAAGCCGTGCCGGTATTCGAAGCCATACGCGAACGCACCCGGCGAGCGCAGGCTGTTCAGTTCGGTATGGCCGGCCATCGCGGTGATCTGGTTGCCGCTCGACGCACGCTCATCGTCGCCGCTGCCGCCGTCGCTGCCGCCGCCCGCCAGCGGGCCGGGTCCGTTCGGCGCGTCGAGTTCGTAGCCGATTCCGAACATCGCGCTGAACGTGTTATAGGTTCGCGGGACGAGAATTTCGTTCAGCCGCACTTCGTAGAACAGGCGCGCGCTCGTGTACCACGTGGCCGATGCGCTGAAGACCGGTGCGAGGCCGTGGCTGTCGACATACGGCTGGTTGTCGGTGGCGGCGATGGTGTCGAAGAAGTAGTAGACGCCCGCGCCCGCGGCCAGCGACAGCCGCCGGTCGAAGAACGTGCCGCGCCGCCAGTATTGCAGCGCGAAGCCGTCGCGGTGGTTGTCGCGGATGTGGCCTTCGTTGAGCCACGAGTAGCTCAGGCCGTCGTGTTCGTCGAGCGCCTGCAGATACGCGAAGCCCCATGCATAGGTCGACTCGCCCGGCAGATCCGAACGCAGCCATCCGCCGAGCACCGACACTTCCTGCGCGTGAAGCGCGCCCGCAAACGCGAGGCCGCCCAGCGCGGCACACCACTTCGACGCGCGGGAGTGCGGCGCCTGCCTGCCGGTCGCCTGAGTCTGCCTGTTCAACGACGTCCCCCGCTCGTTACGCTCCGTTCGCGACGCCCGAAGTCGGGGCGTCATGCGGAGTGTATCGTCGAACAGGCGGCTTCGAGAGAAGGCGTCCGTTGCGCCGTAAACGGTTGTAACCGGATGTGGAGGGGCAAAACGGGGCGGCGGCACGGATGACCCGGGACGCGCCCGTGAGCCCGTGTGCCGCGCGGTCGTATTGTTGCGCGTGGCGAAAATATTCGGTAATCAACCGGGTCGACGGCGCGGCGGAGGGGCGGCCGCGATCGCGGCTGGCGGGCGCGCGACGGCGCTCGCGCAAGGCGTGCCGATACCGCCATGCGGCGCAATGATGAACGGGGGGCAGACGTATCATGAAATGATCTAAACCCGCTATTGGGTCGCATCGCGGGAGGCGCGGCGGCCTTCTGCGCTGTATGCGTGTACCCCTAAAGATTTTCGCGGAATCGTCCGTTATTGCTGCGCAGTGGCAAACCTAATGTGCCGACCAACCGACGGAGTGCCCGTGAAATTGTCCTTCAGCCAGAAGCTCTGGCTTCCCCTGATTCTGAGTCTCGTACTGGTTACCGTGCTGTCGGTGCTCGACGCATGGCGGATCCGCGAAGTCCGTTACGACGAACGGAAAACTGATCTGATTCATGCGACGCAACTCGGGATTGCCACCGTGAAAGCGTTTGCCGACGAAGCGGCGGCAGGCACGATCAGCGTCGACGAAGCGAAAAAGCGCGCACTCGATGCGATTCGTGCCGCGCGCTACGGCACGGACGGCACGGGCTACTTCACCGTGATGGATTTTCAGCCCGTCGTGCTGATGCATCCGTTCCACCCGGAAATGCAGGGCAAGAACGTGGACGGCTATACGGATCCCAACGGCGTGGCACTTTACCGCGAGACTGTCGCAATCGTGCGTCGCGACGGCGGCGGGTTCGTGCGTTATTCGTTTTCCAAGCCCGGCGCGAGCGGAGTCTTTCCGAAGGTATCCTATGCGGCTGCGTTCGCGCCATGGGGCTGGATCTTGCAGACCGGCGCCTACATCGACGACATCGACGCGGCGTTTCGCGCGTCGCTGTACCGCAGTCTCGGCGTGCTGTTGTTCGCCGCCGTCGTGCTCGCGGCGGTCGTGGTGTGGGTCAATCGCGGCATTCTGCGTGCGCTCGGCGGTGATCCTGCATACGCAGTCGATATCGCCAGCCGGATCGCCGACAATGATTTGAGCGTCGTGGTCGAGATCGCGCCAAACGACCAGGCCAGCCTGCTGTACTCGATGAAACGCATGCAGCAGCAACTGGGCGCAATGATCCGCGCTATCCATTTGTCGAGCGAATCGATTGCGTCCGCCGTGTCGCAGATCGCCGCGGGCAACCAGGATCTGTCGCAGCGCACGGAGCAGCAGGCTGCATCGTTGCAGGAGACGGCTTCCAGCATGGAGGAACTGACCTCGACGGTCACGCACAACGCGGACAACGCGCGCGAGGCGAGCCACATCGTGTCGGTGGCGATGGATACCGCGCAGCGCGGCGGCGGCGTCGTGCAGCAGGTGGTCGACACGATGAGCGGCATCAACGCGAGTTCGGACCGGATTGCCGACATTGTCGGCACGATCGAAAGCATTGCGTTCCAGACCAACATTCTCGCGCTGAACGCGGCCGTCGAAGCGGCACGCGCCGGAGAACAGGGGCGGGGCTTTGCCGTGGTGGCCTCCGAGGTGCGCTCGCTTGCGCAGCGCACGGCATCCGCGTCGCGGGAGATCAAGGCGTTGATCGGGGATTCGGTACAGCGTGTGAAGGAGGGCGCGCAGTTCGTCGGCATGGCCGGCACGACGATGCAGGAGATCGTGCAGTCCGTGAAGCACGTGGCCGATATTGTGAACGAGATTGCGGCGGCGTCGGCCGAGCAGAGCAAGGGCATCGGCCAGGTGAGCCAGGCGGTGACGCAGATGGATACCGTCACGCAGCAGAACGCGGCGCTCGTCGAAGAAGCGGCCGCAGCGGCGATGTCGCTCAAATCGCAGGCCGATGATCTGCGTTCGAACGTGACGCGCTTCAGGCTCGCGTAGCGGAGGGCATGGCGTGCGCGTAATGGCGTCGCGCGCAGCGGCTTGCATGGAGAATGCGCGGGGCCGCGCTGCCGCCCGGACAGCGCGTGCAGGCGAAGCACGGTGTTCCCGTTTCCCATCGCCATGTGGACGGTTCCCGTTCCGCTGACGTCAACATGGTTGAGTCAGCAACGGAACAGGACGGGACACTAGCCGTGCCGGTCCTTCTCCATGCGACGCATTCGTTTTTTCAATCTGTGGTTCTGGACCGCCAGTGCGACAAGCACAACGACTGTCGCGGCCGGAAAAAACCATCTCCCGGAGTAATGCAGCACGACCCACGCGAACGCTGCCAGGGCTAATGCCGTGGAGAGCAGCGCTACCGTATCCACAACCTTGTTCATGCCACAGCCTTTCGAGGGACGTAGGCGCGTTGCGCATAGCGTCGCGAGTGAGGCCCTGGGTTGAATACATCAGGGTACAACTGGAGCACCTCGTAAACGTTCGCGGGAATGTCCACATGGTTTCTTGCTGCCCATAGCCTGACAGACTGGCCCACTCCGGCAATGCTGGCTTTGCAGGCGATTTCCGTGCCACTGGCTACCATCAAACTACCCACTACGGCCCCTGCATAGAATGTGGCGCTGATGGCCGCCGCCACCGCCAGCAACTCAAGTCCGGTCGTCGCGCCAATCAGTTCGCCAACGGTAGCATTCGGGCCCAATGTATTGAGCGTGCCAAGGATCGTCGCCAACGTGCCGGTGGCGGTCTGCTAGACATCGAACAGCGAGGTGGGGGCGGGCAGGCCAAGCGCCTGCATGTTTTCCCTGAAGGCGCTGTAAAAGGTTGTACATGTGGCCATGCTGAATCCTGTTGAAGAAAGGAATCCCGGTTTTACCACAGGAAATTTTTGGGGCGGCACCCGGAACGTCACCGAGTGTCCCCCCGTTGTTAGCTTCTGTCCCTGCGTTTGCGCGCGCCGCGCTACCGCCCGGACATCGCGTGCAGGCGAAGCACGGTGTTCCAGTTGCGTGCGGTAGATGTGACGCCGAGCGCGCGATCGACGGCTTGCGTGGTGAACTTGCTGTCCGCGGCGCCGTCCGGCAGATGCAGGTACACCGTGTCGCCGTCCAGATGGAAGCGGTCGCGCCGCGCCGGGTATTTCGCCACGATCTGCGCGAGCGCGTCGATACCCGACGCGGCGGGCGCGGCCGACAGAAACATCGCGTGGACGCGGCTGCCGTCGGCGGCCGCCTGCGCGTCGAACGGATTGCCGGCGATCACGCGCGTCAGCGCGTCATGGGTGCGCACGACGACCGGCACCGGCGTGCCCATGTGTTCGAGCAGCGCGCGCGCCACGGCGCGCTCGACGCCTGCGGCGGCGCCGTTTGCATCGACGACGGCGTTGCCGCTCTGGATATAGGTCTCGACGTGACCATAGCCGAGCCCTTCGAGCAGACGCCGGAAGTCGGCCATCGGGAGTTTGCCGGTAGCGCCGACGTTGACGGCACGCAGCAGGATCACAAAAGCCGGCATGACGGCTCCGCGGAACGAGGATTGACTCGGGACCTTATGTGAACACGCGACCGATTGCAAGCGGGATGCGAGCGGGCTGCAAGCGGGACGACGGACCGCGAGCATGCAGAAAACGCGGCGTCAGGCGATCGCTTCCGAACAGCACGAGCGCGGGAGGCAATCCGCCCTTCGATGTGCGGACGATGCAGACGCTTCGGTCCTGCCGCCGCCAGCCAGATGACGCCGATGACGCCGATGACGCGAGGGCCCTTGTGCGGCGCACGACGAGTCTCTATAATTCGCGCCTTCGACAGGCTCGTAGCTCAGTTGGTTAGAGCACCACCTTGACATGGTGGGGGTCGTTGGTTCGAATCCAATCGAGCCTACCAACGCACATTCCCGATGGACCCAATCCGCGCACCGCTTTCGGTCAACGAAAGCGGTGCGCGGAGCGCATGCCGTCCGGCTCAGTGACGCTTGCGCAGATCCGCGAAGCGGATCGGCTGCGCGCCGCACGCATCGGTAAACGCCGTGTCGTGGCTGCAGAAAAACACCGTCCGTTGACGGCCCAGCGCGCGGAACAGATCGATCAGCGCCGGGCGGGCTGCGGCATCGAGCCCGGCGGTGGGCTCGTCGACGATCACCACCGCCGGCTGGCCGATTGTCGCGGCGCTCAGGAAGAACTTCTTGCGCGTCCCGAACGACATCTGTTCGAAGCGCTTGCTCCGGTGCGCAGCAAGCCCGAAGCGTTCGATCAGGCCGGCCGTCGCGTCGTCGAGGGGCGCGCGCCGCGCGGCGGCCACGCGTTCGAGATAGGCTTGCCCGGTTAGCGTCGGATACGCGATGCAGTCTTCCGGCACGTACGCGAGCAACGCTTTCGCGCGTTCAGACGCGGTGCGCAGCGAATGGCCGTCGATCCAGACATCGCCCGCGTCCGGCGCGCACTCGCCGGCAAGCACGGCGAGCAGTGTCGACTTGCCGCTCCCCATCTCGTCGTTGAGCGCGACGCAGCCGGCGTCTGTCCGATAGTGGAGGTCCTGAAAGACGAGGTGATCGCCGTAGCGTTTGCAGAGATGTTCGAAGCGAAGCATGACGGGCAAGGGGGCGGGTAGAGCGCGCGCCGGCAGGCGCGCGATACCGGCAAGTGTAGCAGTACGTCCGCCCGGCGAAGGCGCGCTAGAACTCCGGCGAACCCGACGCGGCGGCCCGCCCCGGCCGCATCGACATGCTGTACGCGAGCGCGAGCAGCACCAGCCACGCCATGCCGACATACAGCGCGACGCGCGTGTTCTCGAAGTAGCCGAGTACGCCGATCACGCAGACCATGAACGCGATGGCGATGCACGGTCCGAGCGGCCACATCGGCACGCGAAAGCGCAGCTTGTGCGCCTCGGCCGGCGACAGGCGGCGACGCAGCGCCACCTGCGACAGCAGGATCATCAGCCACACCCAGACCGTCGCGAAAGTCGCGATGGCCGCGATCACGAGGAACACGCGCTCCGGCATCACGACGTTCAGCACGACGCCGACGAGCAGCGCGCCCCCCATCGCGAGCACCGTGACCCAGGGCACGCCGTGCTTCGAGGTCTTGCCGAATGCGGCCGGCGCCTGTCCTTGCTGCGCCATCCCGTACATCATGCGGCCAGCGCCGAAGATGTCGCTGTTGATGGCCGAGACCGCCGCGCTGATGACGACCAGATTCAGGATCGTCGCAGCCGAGGATACGCCGAGCCCCGAGAAGATCTGCACGAACGGGCTGCCCTGGTTGCCGATCCGGTTCCACGGGAAGAGGGCCATCAGCACGACCATCGTCAGCACGTAGAACAGCAGGATGCGCCACGGCACCGTGCGGATCGCCTTTGGAATCACCTGCCCGGGGTCTTTCGCCTCACCCGCGCTCATGCCGATCACTTCGATGCCGCCATACGCGAAGATCACGACCGCCAGCGACTCCACGAGCCCCGCGCCGCCATGCGGAAAGAAGCCGCCGTGCGACCACAGGTTGTGCAGGCCGGCCGACGCGTCGATGCCCGAGCGGCCGCCGATCAGCAGCAGCGCGCCGCCGCCCGCGATCATCGCGATCACCGCGGCGACCTTGATGATCGACAGCCAGAACTCCATTTCGCCGAACACCTTCACGTTGCACAGGTTGATGCCGCAAATGATCAGCACGATGCCGAGCACCCAGATCCACTGCGGCACGCCCGGAAACCAGAAGGCCATGTAGATGCCGAATGCGGTGATGTCCGCGATCGCGACGATGACCATCTCGAACGTATAGGTCCAGCCGGTCACGAATCCCGCGAGCGGCCCGAGATTGTCGGTGGCGTATTGCCCGAACGAACCGGATACCGGCTGATGGACCGCCATTTCGCCGAGCGCGCGCATCACCATGTAGACCATCGCGCCCGCGAGCAGATAGGCGAGGATCACGCTGGGGCCGGCAAGCTGGATCGCGGATGCCGAGCCGTAGAAGAGCCCGGTGCCGATGGCCGAACCGAGCGCGAGGAAGCGGATGTGACGCGCGCCCAGATGGCGTTGCAATGCTTTCATCTTGTCTCCACGAAATAACTGTTTCTGACGGCTCGCGGTCTGCCACGGATTGCTCGCAGGCGCGATGGAGATCAAATTGTATAGACAAGATATTGTCAGGATGGCTAATGGATTACCCCTGGTGCGATGCGGGGCGCAAGCGCGGAGTGGCGCGCGCAAGCGTGGACAAGGGTCCGGCGGCCGACGCGATGCGCACTGGATCAATAAAAAGGATAACTGATCATTTTGATTGTGAAAAAATGTTAGCGTGACCGGTTGAGTTTTCGCCTGGCGAGCGGGCGTTCAGCGATGAGCGGGCGTGACGAAGGTTCACCAGGCGAGGCCTGCGGCGAAGAGCATGAACCGGGCGCCGCGCACGTCAGGCGGGCGCGTTTGGGGCGCGTTCGGGGCGCGTGTAGGGCGCGTGTGGGGCGCGCGGCCCGCGACTTTTGCGAGCCGCTCCCCGCCCCCCCTACCGCTCAGCTAGCCGGATTGTCGTCATCCGGCGGCGTCGCCGGGCCGGCCGCGGGCGAGCCGAGAATGCTGATCCGGAAAACGGACGTCGCCGCGAGCGAGATCAGGCTCGGGTCCTCGGGGACCGTCGCGAGCAGCGGCATGATCACCGAGCCGCCGATCACCGCGCGGCGGCTGTTGTCCGCGGGCCGCAGCCCCCACACGTCCTGATAGACGAGCGGCACGACCTGATGGTCGTATGTCGTGGTGCCGAGGTACAGCATCACGTGCCCGCCGATGTAGATCAGCGTGCGCATCGGCACGCCGTGGCGCACCAGATACGCGAGCCGCTCGGGCGGGGTGGCGTCGGACAGGTCGGTCATTGCGCCCGCGCTCATCTGCGTCGACGAGTGACGCGGCAGCCAGACGCCGAACGTGGCGAAGATGCTTTGCAGTTCCGACGAGCAGTCGTTGTAGAACCCGGTGTTGCCCCAGCCGTACGGGCGGCCGATCAGGTTCTTCATCAGCGTGGCCAGGTGCCGCGGCGTCGCGCTCCATGGCGCAAGCACGGCGTCGCCCGCGGCAAGCGGCGCGATGCGGGCAATCGCATGGCCGTCGACGTCGCGCGCCGGCACCATCACGTCGAGTTGCGCGGCGCTGCTGCCGGGCGCAACCGGCAGCAGCGTGCCGGCCGGCGCCGCGAAGCGGAACACGCCATCGTTGTCGCGCACCGGCGCGGATGCCGCGATCACCGCCGCGAGCTGCGCGTGGGCCGCGCCGCGCCAGGTGTCGACGAAGTCATCGCTGACGAGGCCGACCTTGCCGCTCGCCACCCAGCCTTGCACGTCCGGCGTCTGCACGTAGTCCCACGCGCCGTCGACACTGCTGCCGAGCACGTACAGCGGCGTGCCCGGCCGCGCCGCGGAAATCTGCAGGTTGTCGAACGGATAGCCTTCCCCGGCGAGCCGGTGGCTGTAGAACGACGGGTCCATCGTCGGCAGCTCGCGGATCAGCACGTTGCCGGTGGCGATTGCGCGGCGCGCAGGCCGATAGTGCGGATCGCGCTCGAACTGCGCGACATCCATGTTGCGCGCGATCGCATCGATCCAGGCCTGCGTGTGCGGGCGGAAGTTCTGACCGTAGCCGATTTCGCGCGCCGTTTTGCCGGCGTTGGTGAAGCGCTCGATCCGGCGCTGCTGCAGATCGGCGATGTCCTCGCCGTCGCTGCTGTAGACGCGCTGATCGACGTATGCAGGATTCCACGGCGAAGGATCGTGCGCGCCGGTGCCGAAGTAGCGCGCGACGAGCTCCGCATACTGGCGCTGCTGATCGGCGGCGTCGAGAAACGGCGTGTCGTAGCCGGGGCTGGCCGGGTCGAGCCAGTGGTCGACCTGCAGGTCGTCCGGGTTGAGCGGAAAGAGGCCGACCGGGTCCACATAGGGATGCACGGCGGGCGGCTGCGGCGCCGTGGTGCAGGCGGCCAGCGTCGCGGCGCCGAGCGCGGCGGCGCATAGCCGCGCGGCGAGGCGCGCGCGCGCCGTGCGGCTGGGAAAACGGAGCGAGTCGAAGCGGGACGTGGCGGCAACGGACATGAGGTGCGAGTGTGAATGACCGAGGTGCAGATGATACGACGCCGCGCGCCGTTGCCGTTCAAACCGTGCGCCGCTGCGTGCTTGCTGCCTGCTTGTCACCCGTGTGTCACCCGCGTGTTACCCGCTTGTCGCCCGCGTGTCACCTGTTTGTCGACTGTGCTGCCGGCTTGCAGCGTGCTTGCCGCGCGGCGCCTGCGGCCGCGCAAGGCGGTCGTTCGCGCGGGCCATCCGCGCGTGCGTCAACGCCTTCTGCGCACGGGCGGAATTCCCCAGAACGTGAGCAGCACCGCGAGCGCAAAGAGAAGGTAAGCGGCGGTGAACATCCAGCCGGGCAGCGCATGGAACAGCAGGCGGTCCTCCCAGCGCTGGATGCACCCTTCGGTGCCGGTTGACCCGTTGCGCAGCCAGTCTTCGAGCACGGTCAGCGGACACGGAATACCCAGTGCCGACAGCGCGGCGACGCAGCCGATCGCGACGAGGTGCACGCCGCGCAGCGTCGGCTGGCGCACCCAGCGCCAGCCGCGCGCCGCGCCGATCCACACCGCCGGCAGCATCGTCACGATGAAGCCGGCGAGCAGCGCGTGCCCGACGAGCACGGCATCGGCGAGGAGACGGTTCATGGCGGCGGCGTATCGTGGCGTATCGCGGTGTATCGCGGTGTATCGCAAGGCGGGGCAGGCCGGCGCGCACGCCGGCCTGCGTGCGCGCACGCCGCCAGGCCGCGCGGTGCGCGCCGCTACTGCGGCGTCGGCACGGCGCCCGGCGCGCCGGGCGGCGCGGCCCGCGGTGCGCGGTTCACCTCCGCGATATCTTCGCCGAGGCTCGTGCGCAGTGTCGCGATTGCCTGATCGGGGTGGGCGGGCTTCAGTTCCTCGCGCGCCAGTGCGTCATAGACGAAATGACGCAGCATCGGATCCTGCGTCCGGTTCAGCACATCATGATAGACCGCGATCATTTCGCCGTCGCGGCCTGTCATCGCGTACAGCCGGTGCAGTTGTTCGAGATCGTTGACCACCGCGAAGCGCGGGCCGTGCGGCGGCGCGAACCCCGCGCCCGGGGGCGGCGGCATGTGTTCCGGCGGCGCCGGCGGCGCGAGGGGCGCGCCCTGGGCGAAAGCGGAGGTCGCGGCGGCGACGAGAAGGGCGGCGATTGCCGCGTTGAGCAGGTGCTGTTTCATCGGTTCCATCCTGTCGATCGATGCGGGCGCAACGATGCGCCGGCATGAAGACACAATAGTCGCGATGACGGACCGTAGGGTTACCGCAGGCTGGCAGTAACTTACACTGCCTTGCACACGCGCGCGGCGGACGGATCGCGCGCGTGCACCGCGACGGCCGGCGCCGCATGGACGACGCGGTCGCGGCCCGATGTCTTCGCGGCGTACAGTGCCGCATCGGTGCGCAGCATGAAGGCGTCGAGCGTGAGGTCGTCGTCGCTGGCGGTTCCGCAGCCGATGCTCACGGTGAGCGGCGGCAACTGCGCGCCGCCGCTCGCGTGCGCATCGCCGATATCGCGGCGGATCGCCTCGGCTACGACGAATGCGCCTTGCCCGTCGGTATCCGGCAGCACCGCCACGAACTCCTCGCCGCCGTAGCGCGCGGCCGAATCGCCGGGCCGCCGCAGATGCCGCGTGAGCGTCGCGGCGATGTGCCGCAGCGCCTCGTCGCCGATCGCGTGGCCATGCTCGTCGTTATAGGCCTTGAAATGATCCGCGTCGATGAACAGCACCGACAGCGCGCGCCCGGTCCGGCGCATCCGGTGCCATTCGGTCGTGAGCGTCCGGTCGAGCGCGCGCCGGTTGTCGAGCCCGGTCAGCGCGTCGGTCTGCGCCATGTGTTCGAGGCGGGCCTGCATCGCGGTGCGGTCGCGCAGCGCGAACGCGAGCAGCCAGATCACGAGCGCGAACGCCGCGCCGACACACAGCGCCGACGCGCCGACGATCACCGCGCGCTGCCGCCACGTGCGCAGCAAGTCGGTTTCGGCCGGCGCGACGACCGCGACGAGCGGCGTGCCGGGGATGCGGGCGAACGTGAACAGATGCATCAGGCCGTCGGCCGGCGAGCGGGCGGCGAACGCGCCGCGCGGCGCCGCGAGGAGCCGCTGCGCGTCGGGCAGCGTCAGCGGCGCGAACGGACGCGGCGCCGGTACGCCCGCGGTGGCGCCGTGGCCGGCGACGACCATGCCGTCCGTGCGCAGGATGAAGCTGCAGCCATGCGGCCCGAGCGGCAGTCGCGCGAGCAGCGCGCCGAAATAGTCGAGATCCACGGCGATCACCGCAACGCCGGCGAAGCCGCCGTTCAGGCCGTCGATCCGGCGGCTGAGTGCGATCGACGGCTTGCCGCCGCGCAGCCGCGAGTGGTAGGGCCGCGATACGTAGAGCCCCGCGTGCGGATTGCGCTGGTGCACGGTGAAATAGTCGCGATCGGCGAGATTGCCGAGCGGCGGCTCGCCGGAGCCGTATTCGACGACGTCGCCGTGCGCGTTCAGCGCGGACACCGCGCTGACGTAGCGCGCGGTCGTGCTGCGGTCGAACAGCACCCGGCGGCGGATGGCGGGCGCGAGCTTCATCACCGCCGGGTCGCGAAACCCGGCCGCGACGGCTTGCAGCGACAGATCGGCGAGTTCGACGTTGCGCTGGATGTCGCTGCTCAGGATCGCGAGCACGCCGGCCGACGTGTCGCGCGCGTGATCGAGCGCGTCGTCGCGGCCCGCGGCCAGCGTGAGCAGCGTGAGTGCGCAGGCGCCGAATGCGAGCAGCGTGCCGAGCGCCCCGACCGTGAGCGGATGGCCGCCCGCCAGTATCGCCAGACGGCCGATACGTGCGTCGAAGGCACGGCGCAGGCGCGACAGCCGGGGCGCGCGCGGCGAAGGGGCGGGAGGGCGGGTTGGCATATCGTCTGAAGATCGGCGCCCCGTGCGAAGGTCGGGTGGCCGGTTCGGGCGCGGCGCGCGCCGCAGGCTAACGGGCGAGCAGTGTACCCCGGAATCCTTTCATTTCATTACTGGACGCTTTCGATGCGGGCTGCCGGCACGGCACCCTCGGCCCGCACGGTATCAAAGGCGCAATTTGCTTCGTATTGCTGATCATATGGCTTCGCCGCGCTCGGCGTCGACGGCCCGCGCTGGCGCAACCCGGCCGGAACGGGCATGATGAAAGCCTGCGCGGGCGTCGCTCCGGGGTGTGAACGGGGACGCTGCGCAGCCGCCGCCGGCCGCCCGCGGGCGGATAACCGGCCTGTGTTCACACTGAGGGAGGCATCAGCATGGAACGACCCGACGCCGCCAATCCATTTGGCGAATTCACCAGAATGCTGGAGCAGTTCAGGCTACCCGGCTTCGATGTGCCGGCCATCATGGAAGCGCGGCGCAAGGATGTCGAGGCGCTGGTCACGGCCAACCAGGCCGCGCTGCACGGCATGCAGGCGCTCGCGCAGAAGCAGGCGGAGATGCTGCGCTCGACGCTGGCCGAACTGCAGGCGCTGGCCGGCCAGATGGGCACGGCGGGCGGCGCGCCGTCCATGCAGACGGCCGAACTCGTGCAGCAGACGCTCCACAAGGCGCTCGCCGATCTGCAGCAGCTTGCGCAGGCGGCGTACCAGTCGCAGGCGGAGTCATACGCGGTGATCGCGAAGCGTGTCGAGGAAAACGTGCAGGAACTCAAGACACTGCTGCAGCCGAAGTCCTGACGCATCCCGCACGTCGTCGACGTGCGGGCGCCCGCGGACCCTGCCAGCCCGAACGGGACGGCAGGGTCTTTTTGTCTGAGGCAGCGGCGAGGACGCAAGCGGGGCCCCTGGATTTGACATTCGATACCCGTTCTTCCGGCGAAAAAATTCGTTGGGAGTCCAGATTATCTGATGAAGGATTGGCAAGTCGGCCTGGCAATCGTCGGATCAAAGCCGCTTTTTTGAGCACATTTGAAGCGTTTTTTTAAAAGCACGCGGAGTCCGCCGCCCCGGCGCGACTTTTTTTAGGGCCGTCAGCGTGTGTGCACGGGTGTTCGCTTCAAACATCATAAATAAAGAAAGCCGACGCTAAGCCGCTTCAGATGGACGTTGCAGAAGGCGTGTCAAACGGTGCAACGCGCCTGAAGCGTTCATACGCTTCGCAAACGATTGCGACGACGCGTTCTTGCTCCCTAAAGTTTTGCTTCCCCGCTCCGTAGACTGTTTCAAGCGCTCCGGCCCCGCACGCACATTCGCGTTATGCGATGAAGAGCGCGCCCCGATTCGTCGCCCGTGATGACCTTCGATGACCGTCACGGGCGGCTTCACTCCTGAAGGAACACACGTGAACACGACGCTTCAAAAACGCATCGCGCGAGCCGTGCTCGGCGCAGTGTGCGCGCTGCCGCTCGGCGCGCAGGCGGCGCTCGGCGGAAACGTCGCCAGCATCGGGACCGATGCCGCGCAAATGCAGGCCGCCGCCGGCAGCGCCATTTCGCAATCCGCGTACACCGTCTATCCGCTGACGCTGCCATCGGGCACGGTCGTGCGCGAATTCGTCGCGGCCAATGGGAACGTGTTCGGCGTCGCGTGGGCGGGGCCCACGCTGCCCGATCTGCGGGCGACGCTCGGCGCGTCGTTCGACACGTACCTGGCGTCGACCGCGACGCGCCGCGCAACGCCGCTGGCAGTGTCCAGCGACACGCTCGTGGTGTTTTCGGGCGGCCAGTTGCGTGCGTTCAGCGGCTACGCGTATCTGCCGCAGGCCGTGCCGGCCGGCGTGAACGTCAACGTGATCCAGTGAGGAGGACGTCATGGGCGAGTCCAGATCGCTGATCAGGTTCTGCACGGCGGCGCTCCTCGCGTTATGGCTGGCCGCATGCGGCGGCGGGGGCGGCGGAGGCAGCCAGGGCAGCAGCACCGCCAATGCATCGAGCCCGTCGCAGCCGTCGATTGCTGCGCCGACTGCCCAGACGCTCGCGGCCAATGCCGTGGCGGTGACGGTCGATTCGGGCGTGACCGGGGTGCCGAACATGCCGTTCGTCAGCGTGACGGTGTGCACGCCCGGTACTTCGCAGTGCCAGACGATCGATCACGTGCTCGTCGATACCGGTTCGTGGGGCTTGCGCATCTTCGCTTCGCAGTTGCCGGCGTCCGTCGCGCTGCCGCAGGAGCAGGACGGCTCGGGCAACGCGCTCGCGGAATGCATGCAGTTCTTCGACGGCTATACGTGGGGCTCCGTGCGGCTCGCGGACGTGCAGCTCGGCGGCGAGCAGGCATCGTCGCTGCCGGTCCAGGTGATCGATCCGGGCTACAGCGCGACGCCGACCGCGTGCTCCAACGTGGGCTCGGCACGCAATACGCCCGCGACGCTCGCCGCGAACGGCGTGCTCGGCATCGGCGTGTTCAAGCACGACTGCGGTGCGGATTGTGCGCAACAGGCCGTGCCGGCGACGTATTACGGCTGCTCCGGGACGACCTGCACGTCGCTCGCGGTGGCCGAGAATCTGCAGGTGGCCAATCCGATTCCGTACTTCAAGACCGATAACAACGGCTCGGTGCTGATGCTGCCCGCGGTCGATTCGCCGGGCGAGCCGTCGCTCGCCGGGCAGCTCGTATTCGGCATCGGCACCGAGAGCAACAACGGGCTCGGCAGCGCGCAGGTGATTGCGGTGAGTCCGTCCACCGGCACGTTCACGACGGTGCAGAACGGCACGACCTACGCGAGCAGCATCATCGACAGCGGCTCGACCGGCCTGTTCTTCCAGACCGGCGCGCTGCCGGACTGCGCGAGTCCGAACAGCGCGTATTACTGCCCGTCGTCGACGGAATCGCTCAGCGCGATGATCGAAGGCCTGAACGGCGTGACGAGCGCGGTGTCGTTCGATGTCGGCAACGCGACGTCGCTGTCGGAGACCTATCGCGGCGACGTCGTGCTGCCGCTGCTGGCGGGACCGGCGTTCGTCACGTCGTCGATCTTCGACTGGGGGCTGCCGTTCTTCTATGGCCGCAATGTGTACGCCGCGATCGAGCAGCAGCCGACGCCCGGCGGCACCGGACCCTACGTCGCCTATTGACGCGGATGGCCCGCGCGCGGCACGCCGGGGCCGCGCGCGCGGTCTGCGCACGCGTTGCCGTGCCCGCTAGCGTGCGCACCAGTCGCGCCACGCCTGCCGGTAGGCCGCTTCGACGTTCGCGGCGAAGCGCGCGCCGTCCATCAGCGGCGAGCGCTGCATGCGTGTGCGCAGATCGGCGCGCAGACCGGCCACGCGCGGCAGATCCGCGGCCAGCGTCGCCGCGATGCGCGCGAAGTCTTCGTCCGAAGCGGCGGCGAGCGTGCTGAGGCCGAGATTGAACAGCTGGCTGAGCCCGCCCCGGCCGACCGCGGTCGCGCCGCTGCGCGTGACGACCGGTACGCCCATCCAGAACGCGTCGAGACTGGTGGTGTGTCCGTTGTACGGAAACGTGTCGAGGCCGATGTCGATCGCGTGATAGGTGCGCAGGTAGGCGGCGCGCGGCAGGAACGGCTGGTAATCGACCCGCCGCGGGTCGATGCCGTGACGGGCGAGGCGTCCGGCGAGCCGCTGCCTCGCCTCGCCTTCGGGCGCCATCAGCAGCAGGCGCGCGCCGTCGACGGCGTCCAGCACCGGGCCCCAGAGCGCGAGCGTGCGATCGGTCAGCTTGCACGGATTGTTCAGGCATCCGAACGTTACGTACCCGTTGTGCCGCGCGGGCAGGGCGTTGGGCGCCGGCTCGCTCGCGAGCGGGTCATAGCACCAGAACGTGTCGGGCAGCCGCAGCGAACGCTCGCTGTAGGCGTCGTCGGTGCCGGGCGGGTCGAGGCGCGGGTCGGTCAGCCGGTAGTCGATCGCGTCGAGGCCGGTGGTGCCCGGGTACGCGAGCCACGCTATCTGCACCGGCGCGGGCTTGCGCGCGAACAGCGCCGGCCGGCCGTCGGCCATGTGCATCGTCAGGTCGACGAGGATATCGATGCCGTCCGCGCGGATCTGCTGCGCGAGCTGCGCGTCGTCGAGCGCGCGCACCGGATGCCAGACGTCTGCATAGCCGGCGATGCGCTGCGTCATCGCGTCCGGACGCTCGACGCTCGCATAGCCGTGGATCTCGAACTGCGCGTGATCGTGATGCGCCAGCAGCGGGACGGTGAAGAGCGCCTGGCAATGGTCGCGAAAGTCCGCGCCGACATAGCCGATCCGCAGGCGCCGCGCGGCGCTCCGCGAGTTGGCGTGGGGCGCGCGCTGCGCCGCGAGCGGTGCTTCGTGCCGCGCGGCCCAGCGGCGGCATTCGGCGAGCACGTCGGCAGCCTGCTCGGTCTGGAAGGTCAGCGCATACGCAAGATTGCTGTGCGCAACCGCGTTGTGCGGATCGCAGGCGACTGCGCGGCGATAGTGCGCGATGCCTTCGTCGAGCGCCCCGCTGTCTTTCAGCACGTTGCCCAGGTTGCTGTGCGTCACCGCGTGCTGCGGGTCGGCGCGCAGCGCCGCGCGCAGGCACGCTTCGGCGTCGCTCGTGCGGCCGAGCGTGCGCAGCAGGTTTCCAAGGTTGTTGTAAGCGGCGACGAAGCCCGGCCGCGCGGCGAGCGCGGCGTCGAACGCGGCGGCGGCCGCCTCGAATTCGCCGAGCGCCTTGCAGACGTTGCCCAGATTGTTGTGCGCGTCCGCGTGCCGCGGGTCGAGCCGCAGCGCGCGACGATACTGCGCCTGCGCGTCGCGCAGCCGGCCGAGCCCGTAGTGCGCGTTGCCCAGGTTGTACGCGGCGGCCGGGTCGTGCGGCGCGAGATCGGCGGCGCGCGCAAGCAGCGCGGCGGCATCGGTGTAGCGGTGCTGCGCGCACAGCGCAACGCCCAGGTTGACGAGGCAGGCCGGCGAGTCCGGCGCCGCCTGCGCGGCCTGCAACAGCACGTCGACGGCGTCGTCGAGCCGGCCGCGCGCCTGCAGCAGCGTGCCGAGGTTCGTCAGCGCCTGCCCATGCTGCGGCTGCAGCGCGAGCGCGCGGCGGTACGCCGCCTCGGCGGGCTCGGGCGCGCCGAGCTGGCGGCGGCAGTTGCCGAGGTTGTTCAGCGCGTCGGCGTGTTGCGGATCGAGCGCGGCGGTCGATTCGTAGGCCGCGGCGGCGGCCTGCAGATCGCCGCTTGCCTGCAGCGCGCCGCCGAGCGCGAACCACAGGTCGGCCGACGTGGCGTCGAACGCGAGCAGGTTCCGGTAGACGTCGATGGCCGCCGCGAAGCGTCCGAGCGCGGCGAGGACCTGGCCGCGCGCGAAATGGTAGCGGCTTGTCTGCGGCTCGATCGCGAGCGCGCGGTCGAGCCAGGCGAGCGCCTCGTCCGGCGTCCCGCATTGCAGCGCGAGCACGCCGAGGCGGAACATCGCGTCGGCGTGGCCGGGCTCGGCGGCGAGCGCGGCTTCGTAAAGCGCGCGCGCGCCGGCGAAGTCGCCCGCGAGGTGCCGCGCCCTGGCCTGCTCGACCGTGGAGTCGGTGCGCATCGAAGCCCTGCCTCTTTCGGAAAGGTTGCACGTTCGCGAAGCCGCGCCGCGCACGGTCCACGCGATCGGCGAAACGGTCCGCTTCGCAGTGGGTTAACGGCAGCCTGCTTACCAGGCTTTATCGAAACTTACGCGAAATCACCCGAAATTTCTCCGCTGCGATGCCGCGCGGGCGTGCCGGTTTCCGTCACCTTTCAGCGGCAGAATGACGCCGTGCGTGCGCCGCTTTGGTGCGTGAACGCCGCGCGCGGCCGCCGTCTGGCGCGGCGGCGCGGAACGGGACGCACGCTTTGTGTGCGCGAGCGCACGGCCCGCCCGCGCGCCGCCGCAAGCCGCACGTTTTCCCTGTAACGGCATGAAGCTTGCTAAATGGCGGACTGCCCCCTCTCTCGTTCAGGAGTCCGGTGTGTCGATCCGTGTCGCGTTGAATCACGTCACCCATTACCGCTACGACCGTCTCGTCGGACTGTCGCCGCAGGTCGTGCGCCTGCGGCCCGCGCCGCATTGCCGCACGCCGATCCTCTCGTACTCGATGCGGGTGGAGCCGGCGGCGCATTTCATCAACTGGCAGCAGGACGCGTTTGCGAACTATCAGGCGCGTCTCGTGTTCCCGGAGCCCACCCGCGCATTCAAGGTGACGGTCGATCTGGTCGCGGAGATGGCCGTCTACAATCCGTTCGACTTTTTTCTCGAACCCTCGGCGGAGCGCTTTCCGTTCGATTACGCGCCGGACCTCGCGGCCGAGCTCGCGCCCTACCGCGTGACGCGCGCGCGCACGCCGCGCTTTGACGCCTTCGTCGCGAGCATCGACCGCACGCCGCAGCCGACGGTCGATTTTCTGGTCGCGCTGAACCAGCGGCTGCAGCACGAGATCCGCTACCTGATCCGGATGGAGCCGGGTGTCCAGACGCCCGAGGAGACCCTTGCGAGCGGCGCGGGATCGTGCCGCGATTCGGGCTGGCTGCTGGTGCAGACGCTGCGCGAGCTCGGCCTCGCGGCGCGCTTCGTGTCGGGTTATCTGCTGCAGCTCGCCCCCGATACGAAAGCGCTCGACGGCCCGAGCGGCGCCGAGACCGATTTCACCGATCTGCACGCATGGTGCGAGGTCTACCTGCCGGGTGCGGGCTGGATCGGGCTCGATCCGACCTCGGGCCTGCTCGCGGGCGAAGGCCATCTGCCGGTTGCGTGCACGCCGGAACCCGGCAGCGCGGCGCCCATTTCCGGCGCGCTCGACGAGTGCGAGGTCGCGTTCGAGCACACGATGTCGATCGAGCGGGTGCTGGAGACGCCGCGCGTCACGCTGCCCTATACCGAGGACGTCTGGCGCGACGTGCTGGCGATGGGCGCCGGCGTCGACGCCGAACTCGACGCCCAGGACGTGCGGCTCACGATGGGCGGCGAGCCGACCTTCGTCGCCGTGCGCGATCGCGATGCGGCCGAGTGGAATACCGACGCGCTCGGACCGACCAAGCGCAGCTACGCGGTCGCGCTGCTCGACCGGCTGCGCGCGCGCTATGGCGCGAATGGTTTCGTGCACATCGGACAGGGGAAGTGGTATCCGGGCGAGCAGTTGCCGCGCTGGGCGCTGTCGCTGTACTGGCGGGCCGATGGCGAGCCGTGCTGGCAGGATCCGGCGCGCTTTGCCGACGAGCGCGAGCCGCAGCGCTACACGTCGGAGGACGCGCAGCGCTTCATCGCGCATCTGGCCGGCAAGCTCGGCCTCGACGCGCGCTTCGTCCAGCCGGGCTACGAGGACACCTGGTACTACCTGTGGCGCGAGCGGCGGCTGCCGGTCAACGTCGATCCGTTCGATGCGCGTCTCGACGACGAGCTGGAACGGGTGCGCCTGCGGCGCGTGTTCGACGCGGGGCTGTCCGCGGTGACCGGCTACGTGCTGCCGCTCGCGCGCGAGCGCGACGTGCCGCTGCAGGCCGCGCGCTGGATCAGCGGGCCGTGGCATCTCCGCGACGAACGCCTGTACCTCGTGCCGGGCGACTCGTCGATGGGCTACCGCCTGCCGCTCGACTCGCTGCCGTGGGTCGCGGCGGCCGATTATCCGTACCAGCATCCGCACGATCCGTTCGCGCCGCCCGCGCCGCTGCGCGGCGCGGCGCAGTTGCGGCAGCAATATGCGGATGCGGCGGACGCCGGCCGTGCGCAAGTCGCGGCGGGCAATGCGGGCAATGCGGGCAATGCGGGCAATGCGGGCAATGCCGCGGATGGGGACGATGAGGAAAGCGCGGTGCGCCCGGGGCGCGGCGCGGCCGGCGTCGGCGCGGCCGGCTCGGCCGGCGCGGGCGGGGTGCCCGATGCCGCCCGCGCCGCGCTGCCCCCCGCGCGCGGCGAATCGGCGGCCGGCGTGCGGCGCACTGCGCTGTGCGTCGAGGCGCGCGATCCCGCGCGCGCCGCCGGCCCGGCCGTCGAGGCCGCCCGGTTCGGCAGCGGCTGCCGGCTGCTGCACGTGTTCATGCCGCCCCTCACGGAACTCGACGACTACCTCGACCTGCTCGCCGCGGTCGAAGCGAGCGCGGCCGAACTCGACGTGAAGGTCGTGATCGAGGGCTATCCGCCGCCGCGCGACGCGCGCCTGAAGATGCTGCAGGTCACGCCCGATCCCGGCGTGATCGAAGTGAACATCCATCCGGCGTCGAACTGGGACGAGCTGGTCGAGCATACCGAGTTCCTCTATCAGGCCGCGCACGCGTCGTATCTGAGCACCGAGAAGTTCATGCTCGACGGCCGGCATACCGGCACCGGCGGCGGCAATCATTTCGTGCTCGGCGGCGCGACGCCGGCCGACAGCCCGTTCCTGCGCCGCCCCGACCTGCTCGCGAGCCTCGTCGCGTACTGGCTGAACCACCCGTCGCTGTCGTATCTGTTCTCGGGGCTCTTCATCGGGCCGACGAGCCAGGCGCCGCGCGTCGACGAGGCGCGCAACGACCAGGTCTACGAGCTGGAGATCGCGATGCGCGAGCTGCAGCGGCAGATCGACAGGCTCGGCGGGCGCGACGGCGAGCGTTTGCCGGCGTGGCTCGTCGACCGGTCGCTGCGCAACCTGCTGATCGACGTGACCGGCAACACGCATCGCGCGGAGTTCTGCATCGACAAGCTGTACTCGCCCGACGGTCCGACCGGGCGGCTCGGCCTGCTCGAACTGCGCGGCTTCGAGATGCCGCCGCACGCGCGCATGAGCCTCGTGCAGCAACTGCTGCTGCGCGCGCTCGTCGCGCGCTTCTGGCGCACGCCGTACACGACGCGGCTCACGCGCTGGGGTACCGAGCTGCACGACCGCTTCCTGCTCGGCACCTTCGTGCAGATGGATTTCGACGACGTGCTCGCCGATCTCGCGGCGGCCGGCTTCGCGTTCGACCGCGCGTGGTTCGCGCCGCACTTCGCGTTTCGCTTTCCGCTCGTCGGCGAGCTGAACGTCGACGGCGTCGCGCTGACCATCCGCCACGCGCTCGAACCGTGGCACGTGATGGGCGAGGAGGGCGCGGTGGGCGGCACCGTGCGCTATGTGGATTCGTCGGTGGAGCGGCTGGAGGTGAGCGCGCTCGGGCTGAACGGCAACCGTCACCTGGTGACCGTCAACGGCGCGCCGTTGCCGCTGCAGCCGACCGGGCGCGTCAGCGAGCACGTCGCGGGCGTGCGCTTTCGCGCGTGGCGGCAGGCCGCCGCGCTGCATCCGGCGATCGGCGTGCACGCGCCGCTCACGTTCGACCTCGTCGACACATGGACCGGCCGCTCGCTCGGCGGATGCCAGTATCATGTAGCCCATCCGGGCGGGCGCAACTATCTGACCTTCCCGGTCAACGCGTACGAGGCCGAAAGCCGGCGGCGCGCGCGCTTCTTCGCGACCGGCCACACCCCTGGGCCGCTCGCGGCCGAAGCGCCGCGGCGCAGTCTGGAATTCCCGTTCACGCTGGATTTGCGCCACGGCTGAGCCCGCCCAACGATCAACCCGATACGACCTTGGCCTTGCAATCGACCCTGCCGTTCGACGCCGCCGCGCTGCACCTGGATGCCCTCGCGCTGCTGCGGGTGCTGCCGGCGCGCGACGGGCACCGGGACGAACTGCTCGACGCGTCCGGGCTGCTGCGCGCGCCGTGGCGGCAGTTTTTCGAGCGACTCGGCGAGGACGGCATCGCGCGTCTTGACGATAGCCTCGCGTCGCTCGCGCAGCAGATCCGCGACAACGACATCAGCTACAACGTCTATGCCGACAAGGGCGAGTCGCGGCCATGGGCGCTCGACCTGCTGCCGTTCCTGATCGGCGAGGACGAGTGGGCGCCGATCGAGCGCGCGGTGATGCAGCGCGCGCATCTGCTCAATGCCGTGATGGCCGATGTCTACGGCGCGCAGAACCTGCTGACGTCGGGCCTGCTGCCGCCCGCGCTGGTGTTCGGCCACCCCGGCTATCTGCGCGCCGTGAAGGGCTACGTGCCGCCCGGCGGCCAGTACCTGCAGGTCGTCGCGGTCGATCTCGCGCGCGCGCCGGCCGGCGGCTGGAGCGTGGTCGCGCAGCGCAGCGAGGCGCCGTCGGGGCTCGGCTATGCGCTCGAAAACCGCCTGATCGTCTCCGGCCAGTTCGCCGAGCCGTTTCGCACGCTGAACGTGCGCCGGCTCGCGCCGAGCTATTCGCAACTGATCGCGACGCTCGCGCAGGCCGCGCGCGCGGCGATGCGCGACGACGAGGCGGACCGCTCGCCGCACATCGCGCTGCTCACGCCCGGCCCCTACAGCGAAACCTATTTCGAGCACGTGTTTCTCGCGCGCTACCTGGGCGTGACGCTCGTCGAAGGCAAGGACCTGACGGTGCGCGACGACCGGCTCTATCTGAAGACGCTCGGCGGGCTCGAACGCGTGCATGCGCTGCTGCGCCGCCTCGACGACGCGTTCTGCGACCCGGTCGAGCTGCGCGCCGATTCGACGATCGGCGTACCCGGCCTGCTGCAGGTGATGCGCGCGGGCAACGTGATCGTGTCGAACGTGCCGGGCTCCGGCTTCGTCGAGTCGCCGGCGCTGCACGGATTCCTGCCGGGCGTTGCGCGCGCGCTGCTCGGCGAGGAGCTGCTGCTGCCCGGCGTGCCGACCTGGTGGTGCGGCGAAGCGGCCGCGCGCGAGCAGGCGTTCGCGCAGCTCGACGAGGCGTTCGTGCTGCCCGCCTGGCCGGGCGCGATGCCCGACGGCGCGCCGGGTGCCGCGCGCGAACCCCAGCGGCTCGCCGCGTGGCGCGCGCGCATCGAAGCGACGCCGGACGCCTATGCGATCCAGGCGCCGTTGCCGTACGCCTGCACGCCGCGCTACCACGACGGCACGCTCGGCCGCCGGCCCGCCGTACTGCGCGCCTACGCGATCGCCGACGGCGGCGGCGCCTGGCATGTGATGCCGGGCAGCTTCACGCGCCTCGCCGCCGAGCGGCAGGCCACGGTGTCGATGCAGTTCGGCAGCAGCAGCGTCGATACCTGGGTGCTCGCCAGCCAGCCGGGCCCGGCTTTCACGCTGTTGCCGTCGCCGATGCAGCCCGCCGATCTCGCGCGCAAGCATCGCACCGTGTCGAGCCGCGCGGCCGAGAACCTGTTCTGGGCCGGCCGCTATGGCGAACGCGCGGAAAACGACGTGCGGCTGCTGCGGCTGATTCTCGGCTCGCTCGAAGGCAGCGACGCGACCGCGATGTTCGGCACGCTCGTCGAACTCGCGCAGCACTGCGGACTCGTCCAGTTCGGCGACCTCGCCGCCGGCGCGTCGCAGCAGGTGTTCGAGCGCACGCTGGTGGCGAACCTGCACGAGGCGACCGGCGCGGCGAGCATCGGCCAGGTGCTCGCCGCGCAGGCGCGCGCGAACGGCGAAGTCCGCGGCCGGCTGTCGAACGATCACTGGCGCACGATCCTCGCCGCACGCAACGATTTCCGCGACGCGCTGCAGCGGCTGATGCCCGCGGCTGGGTCCGCACCGTCGTCTGCCGCAGCCGGCGGCATGCGCGCCGAGCGGCCGGACCGCTACGACCGGGTGGCGCTCGTCGACGCGCTCGAACATCTGGCGACGCAGCTGTCGGCGATCAGCGGCGCGCAGGGCGACCGGATGACGCGCGACGAAGCGTGGCGGCTGCTGTTTGCGGGGCGGCACATCGAACGCGTGTCGGCGATGACCGCGCTCCTGCGCGTCGTCGCCGACGCCGGGCAACTCGCGACGCCGGCAGGCTTCGACCTGCTGCTGCAGCTGTTCGACAGCACGCTCACCTACCGGTCGCTGTATCCGGGGCGTTTCGAAGTGCCTGCGCTGATCGATCTGCTGGTCGTCGAGCCGACCAATCCGCGCGGCCTGTACGGGGTCTATGCGCGCCTGTGCACGCGGCTCGACGAAATCGCGCGCGCGGCCGGCGGCGCGCGTCACCTGCCGTTTTCCGCGCGGCTGCCGGCGCCCGCCGCGCTGCCGCCGCTCGAACGTCTGTGCGAGACCGACGCGGACGGCCGCCACGCGACGCTGATCCGCGTCTGCGACGAACTGGGCGCGGCCGTCGCCGAGGCGGCGAACGAAGTCAGCGCCCGCTATTTCAGCCATGCCGGTTCGCTCGCGGCGCAGGTGTCGTCATGAAGCCCGCGCAGACCGTGCTGTCGGTGTCGCACCGGACCACCTATCACTACTCGACCTATGTCGAGATCGCACAGCATCTGGCGACGATCCGCCCGCTCGTCTGCGCGTGGCAACGCGTCGTGTCGCATACGGAGACGATCGAGCCGCAACCGTCGTACCGGCATAGCCGCACCGATGCGTTCGGCAACGACGTGCTGTATTTCGCGCTCGACGTGCCGCACGAACGCCTGCAACTGGTAAGCGAAACCACGGTGCAGCTCGCGCCGCGCTGGAGCGGCCTCGACGCCGGGGCGACCCCGCCCTGGGAGCAGGCCGCCGACGCGCTGCGGTTTCGTGCGGGCGGCCCCTACCGGCCCGAGGTCGAGTTCTGCTTCGCCTCGCCGAACATCGCGCTGCAGCCCGCGTTTCGCGCGTATGCGCTGCAGAGCTTTGCGCCGGGCACGCCGGTGGCGGCGGGCGCGATCGATCTGATGCACCGCATTCATCGCGACTTCGCGTACCGGCCCGCGGCGACGATGTTCGACACGCCGGCGGCGCGCGCGTTCGAGATGAAAAGCGGCGTATGCCAGGACTTCGCGCAGGTGATGATCGGCTGCCTGCGCACGCTCGGCCTGCCGGCACGCTACGTGAGCGGCTATCTGCGCAACGATCCGCCGCCGGGGCAGCCGCGGCTGATCGGCGCGGACGCGTCGCACGCGTGGGTGTCGGTGCACTGTCCCGGCAGCGGCTGGATCGATCTCGATCCGACCAACGACGTGCTCGCGGACGTGGACCACGTGACGCTCGCGATCGGCCGCGACTACAGCGACGTGTCGCTGCTGCGCGGAATGATTCTCGGCGGCGGCGCGCATCGCGTCGACGTGGCGGTGACCGTGCTCGCGCTGTGAGCGCCGCGGCGCGGCGATTGCGCAATCTTTGCTACATTCCTCTCATCCAGGGCGCGCGGGCGGTGGCGATCGCGGCGCGCGCCGGCAAACGGAACCGGGATCTTCCAGAGAGGACATGATGCGAATTCTCGTAGTAGGGGCGGGGGCGGTCGGCGGCTATTTCGGCGGACGTCTCGCGGCGGCGGGCCGCGACGTGACGTTTCTCGTGCGTCCCGGGCGCGCGCGGGAACTGCGCGAGGCGGGGCTCGTCATCCGCAGTCCGCGCGGCGATCTCACGCTGCGCGACGTGACGACGCTGCAGGCGGGCGATGCGCCGCCCGCGCCGTTCGATCTCGTGGTGCTCAGTTGCAAGGCCTACCATCTCGACGATGCGATCGCGTCGTTCGCGCCGTTCGTCGGGCCCGCTACCGCGATTCTGCCGCTGCTCAACGGCATGCGGCACATCGACGTGCTCACGCAGACCTTCGGCGCCGCGCGCGTGCTCGGCGGACAGTGCGTGATCGCGGCCACGCTGGACCGCGCACGCGAGATCGTGCACCTGAACGATGCGGCCGGCGTCACGTTCGGCGAACTCGCGGGCGGCGCGTCGGCGCGCGGGCAGGCGATCGGCGCCGCGCTCGCCGGAGCCGGCTTCGACGCGTCGGCGAGCGACGCGATCCTGCTGCGCATGTGGGAGAAGTGGGTGTTCCTCGCGACGCTCGCGGCCGGCACCTGCCTGTTCCGCGGCTCGATCGGCGACATTCTGGGCGCGCCCGACGGCTTGCGCGCGATCGAAGGCCTGCTGGGCGAGTGCCGCGCGATCGCGGGCCACAACGGCTATACGATCGGGCCGTCGTTCGACGGCCGCGCCAACGCGTTTCTGTTCACGCCGTCGCCGCTCACGGCGTCGATGCTGCGCGATCTCGAAAGCGGCGCGCCGACCGAGGCGGATCACATCGTCGGCGATCTGATTGCGCGCGGCGGCGCGGTGCAACGGGACGACACCACGCTGTCGCTGCTGCGTATCGCATACACGCATCTGAAGACGTACGAGACGCGTCGCGCGCGCGGCGGGTAAGCCGCCGCGCAGGCGTGCGGTAGAATCGTGCCGGCATGCCGCCCGTGTGCGGCGCATCTGGCAGGGAGAGCGTGATGCCGAGTCCGACCGGTTCGGTGGTGGCGCTGAGTTCGGCCTCCGCCACGACGTTTTCAATCGGAATTGTCTATCTGGGCTACTGGGGGCTGCATGAACCCGTGCCGTGGCGGTTCGTGGACGGGCTCGTGGTCTTGCTCGCGCTGGCGGGCTTCGCGTGTCTGGGGCTCGTGCCGTGGTTCGCCACGCGTCCTGTCGCGTCCGAAGAGGCCGACGGCGGCATCCGTATCGCCCGGCGCTGCTTCCTCGCCGGCGTCGCGGCGATCTGGCTTGCGGTGACGCTGTCGATCCTTGCATGATCCGCGCGACGGGCGTGCGCCGGTTCGAGCGGTGCGGGGGAAATGTATCGCATTACTGAACGAAGGGCGGCGCGCAGCCGTGCCGCGTTCGAGCCGCTTTGGGACGGATTTCGCGCTGTTTTCATCCTGTTTCCATGCTGTTTCCGTGCCGTTTCCGTGCCGTTCCCCCTCTGTTTCCGGCCGTTTCATAAGCGCTGGAAGACGGCCGGCCGCCGGTCGCATCGCCAAGTGCCGGCGCAAGCGCAGTCGCCGTCTGCGGCGTTGCGCACGTGATCCGCGCGGCCCCTATTGGTGTATTCCCGGAGTGACGCGCCGCGCGCCGCTGAGGAGAATCGCCGGCGCCTGCAGGCCGAACCCCGCAGGTATTTTTTTAACCTCGCACGCAGCGATCCTGCATGCGAATTCCGGCGCGGTGTGTCCCATCCGGACCTCCGTCGCCTACCGGGATCGAACGTTGAAGTCACTTGTCCTGCCTCGTCACGCGTGCGCCTGCCGGCCACGCTGTCCGCGGCCGACCGCTGCGCGCGGACCGGCTGCCACGCCCCTCGCCGCGTCAGCGGCGTCCCTGCCGACGACATGCGCCGCGCGTTGCGGCGCTTGCACGATCGCCTCTGCCATTGCGCGAGATCAATGATGAATTCACCTGTTTCCCGGACCCGCTCGTTTTCGACGGTATTCCTGATCGAGATGTGGGAGCGTTTCGGCTACTACGGGATGGCTGCGCTGCTCGTCCTGTTCATGATCGACAAGCTCGGCTTTGCCGACGATCGCGCGACGCTCACGTGGGGCGCTTTTACGGCGCTCGTCTATGCGGCCCCGTCGGTGGGCGGCTGGATCGGCGACCAGGTGCTCGGTGCGCGCCGCACGATGGTGCTCGGCGCCTGCGTGCTGTGCGGCGGCTACCTGCTCCTCGCGATGCCCGACGACCGGCTTCTCTACCTGTATGGTTCGCTGGGCGTGATCGTGGTCGGTAACGGCCTGTTCAAGGCGAATGCCGCGAATCTCGTGCGCCGCATTTACGACGGCGACGATGCGCGCATCGACAGCGCGTTCACGATCTACTACATGGCGGTCAACATCGGCTCGACGGTGTCGATGCTCGCGACGCCGTGGATCAAGGACCACTGGGGCTGGCACGCGGCCTTCGCGGTCTGCTGCGCGGGGATGCTGCTCGCGGTGCTGAACTACTTCGTGATGTTTCGCACGCTCGCGCACGTGGGCTCCGCGCCGGACGCCGCGCCGGTGCGCTGGCGCCGCGCGATCGCGGTGGCCGCGGGCGGCGTCGCGCTGGCGGGAGCGGCGATGTTCGTGCTGCAGCATCGCGCGGTGGCGCGTGCGTGCGTCTATGCGGCCGGCGTCGCGATCCTCGCGATCTTCGGCTACATGCTCGCGCGCTGCGAGCGCAAGGAGCGCGCCGGGCTCGTGACGGCGCTGATCCTGACGCTGCAGACGATCCTGTTCTTCGTGTTCTATCAGCAGATGTCGACGTCGCTTACGCTATTCGCAGTGCACAACGTCGATCCGCGCTTTGCGCTGTTCGGCGTGCCGCTGTTCACGTGGAGCGCGGCGCAGTTCCAGGCGTTGAACCCGATCTGGATCATGCTGCTGAGCCCGCTGCTCGCGACGCTGTATACGCGGCTCGCGAAGCGCGGCAACGACGTGTCGGTGGCGGCGAAATATGCAATCGGCTTCGTCGTGGTGGCGGCGGGGTTCTTCGTGTACGCGGCGAGCGGCCGGTATGCGGTCGACGGCCGCGTGTCGTCGTGGTTCATGGTGGGCGGCTACGGCCTGTATTCGCTCGGCGAGCTGCTCGTGAGCGGCCTCGGCCTCGCGATGATCGCGCGCTACGTGCCGGCCCGCATGAGCGGTTTCCTGATGGGCGCGTATTTCGTCGCCACCGGCGTGTCCGGCTATCTCGGCAGCGTGGTCGCGAATTTCGCGCGCATGCCTGCAGGCGATCTCGATCCGCTGCAGTCGCTGCCGCTCTACACGAAGCTGTTCGCCGGACTGGGCTGGCTTGCCGCGCTCGGTGCGCTGGTGGCCGTGCTGCTGCTGCCGCTGATGAACCGCCTGTCGCGCGATCATCTGCACGCGGCAGCGGCGGCGCGCGCGGCCGAGCCGGCGGCGGGCAGGCTCGTGCCTGCCGCGGACTGATCCGACGCGAGCGCGCGCCGCGTTGCGAGCAGTGCGCATCCGGGCGCATGTTCCGCAGCGGGTCCAGTGGCGTGCGCCGCGCCGCTGACGGCATGGCGCCGGGCCGCGGCACCGTCGACTAGAATGGCTGCGGTCCGAACCCCCGAGCGCATTCCGATGGATATCCACATCACGGTCGAAGGCCGTCACGATCTGACCGGACAGATCTACCGGCAACTGCGCGCGGGGATCGTCGAAGGACGTCTCGCCGGCGGCACCCGCTTGCCCTCCACGCGCGACCTCGCGGCGCAACTCGGCGTCTCGCGCAAGACCACGCTCGACGTGTTCGAACGGCTGCTCGCCGAAGGCTATCTGAACGCGCGCCCGGGGGCCGGTACGTTTGTCGCGCCCGGACTGCAGCGCCTGCCCGCCGGCGCGCGCGCGTTGCCGGCGCTCGCCGGGCCGCCCGTGCGCGCGGCGCCGCACCCGGCGGTGCATCCCCAACCTGTCTGGACGCAGATTCCCGATGCGCTTTCGCTGCCCCGTCAAGGCGACGCGAACGAGCTGGATTTCATGGGCGGCGTCACCGACAAGACGCTGTTTCCGTTCGACGCGTGGCGCCGCTGCATCCAGCATGCGCTGCGCGTGCAGGCGCGCGGCAGGGGCCGCTATCGGGACGTCGCCGGCGAGCAGGAGCTGCGCCTCGCGATTGCGCGTTACCTTGCGTTCAGCCGCGCGCTGACGAGCCGCTGGGACGAAGTGATGGTCACGCGCGGCGCGCAGCAGGCGCTCGATCTGCTCGCTCGCGTGACGCTGCGGCCGGGCGACGTGGCGGCTGTCGAGGATCCCGGCTATCCGCCCGCGCGCGCCTGTTTTGCGGCGGCCGGCGCGCGGGTGGCGGCGGTCGCGCTCGACGCCGAAGGCATCGTTGTCGAGCGCTTGCCCGAGCAGGCGCGGCTCGTCTATGTCACGCCCGCCCATCAGTTTCCGCTCGGCATGCCGATGAGCCTCGCGCGTCGTGTTGCGCTGCTCGAATGGGCGCAAAAGCGCGGCGCGCTCATCATCGAGGACGACTACGACAGCGAATTCCGCTTCGAAGGCCGGCCGATGGAGCCGCTCAAAAGTCTCGACCGCGCCGGGCTGGTTGCGTATGTCGGCACGTTTTCGAAAACCCTGTTCCCCGAGCTGCGGGTCGGCTACGTGCTGCCGCCCGAAGCGCTCGCCGGCGCGCTGCGCAAGGCGGCGCAGATGAACGACTGGCACGGCTGCACGCTGACGCAGACCGCGCTCGCGAAGTTCATGCTCGACGGCGATTTCGCCCGTCACCTGCGCCGCATGCACAAGGCGTATGCGGCGCGCCGCGCGTGTCTCGTTGCGCATCTGCAGGGCGAACTCGGCCGCTGGTTCGAGCCGCTCGTGCCGGGCGCGGGCATTCATCTGGCCGCTTTTCTGCGCGCGCCGCTCGACGAGCAGACGGTGATCGATGCGGCCCGCGGCGCGTCGATCGGGCTCTACGGGCTGGCCGGTTTTCATCTGCGCGCGCCGGTGCAGCCGGGGTTGATATTCGGTTATGGCGGCATCGGACCGGCACAGATGGAGCGCGCGTTCGGCACGCTGGCGCACATGCTGCCCGCGCTCGCACGCTGATGCGGGTGCGCGGCAACGGCTGCCGGACGCGCGTCCGCGCGCGGCACGTGTGCGTCCATTGCCGGTTCCGAAACCACGCGACAGCGCGTTTACCCCATGAAATACGAGTCGAAATGCGTTGCGAAGTCTGCGTCGCGCAACAAACCGTAACGCTTCTACACAAAAGAGTCGCGCAAAACCGCATAGCGCTTGTAGAATCCGGCCTTGAAGCGTACGCATGACGCGAACGCTTCGTGCACTCACTGACCAACAACAGGTAGGAGAAACATGCCGACTTCCGCAAAAAAGGTGGCCAAGAAGGCTGCTACGGTCCCGACCAAGAAGGTCGCTGCAAAGAAAGTTGCTGCGAAGAAAGCTGTCGCAACCAAGAAGGTCGCCGTGAAGGCGTCCGGCGCACCGTCGCCGATCAAGGACACCTTCACGAAGGCCTCGTTGGCTGCCCACGTCGCAGAACGCGCCGCGGTTGAACCGAAGACGGCGAAGGCCGTGCTGGCCGCGCTCGAAGACACGATCCTCGGCTCGGTCCACAAGAAGGGCGCCGGCGAGTTCACGCTGTCGGGTCTTCTGAAGATCGTCGTGCAAGCGGTTCCGGCGAAGAAGAAGCGCTTCGGCAAGGATCCGTTCACGGGCCAGGAGCGCTGGTTCCCGGCCAAGCCGGCGACCGTGCGCATCAAGGCGCGCGCGCTGAAGAAGCTGAAGGACGCCGCGGCAGGGTAACGCGGACGGGCTGCGCGGCGGTTCGAACGCCGCCGCGTGCGCCCGCATGCGAGACAGCAGGCGCGGCGGGTTCGCGGTCGATGCGCAGTCGGGCCGCGCCCGTTCTGCTGCTGTCCCGCAGTGGTCCGATTGACCGAATGCGGTGTTCGCGACGTGCGATGTCGCGGCACACCCGAATCAGGAATCCTCGCGGGCTCGCGGTCCGCGAGGATTTTTTTTGCCCTTGCCCGGCGCGCGGCCGTCCGGTTGGCGCGGGCATCGATGCACCGGGCTGGCGCATCGTGCCACGCCGCTATACGATGGTGCGAACGCGGCTCGCATCGCGTGCGCCGTTTGGGTGCACGCCGCCGGCGTGGGCCGCGTCCAGCCAATGGCATAACGCTTGCTTGAATGCAGGCGAGTACCGAATGCGCAGCGCATTCGCCTTCCTTCCGACAAGAACACCGGGGCGTGACATGCGATGCTATGACGAGATGCGTGAACCCGATGAAGCCGTGCGCCCTCATTACGCGCGCTTCGAACGCTGGCTCGCGAGACAGGGCAACGAGGCGATCGCGCGCAAGCGCGCCGAGGCGGATCTGCTGTTTCGCCGGGTCGGCATCACGTTCGCGGTCAACGGCGACCTGTCCGGCACCGAGCGGCTGATTCCGTTCGACCTGATTCCGCGCATCATTCCGCGCCACGAGTGGCACACGCTCGAAGCCGGCCTGCGCCAGCGCGTCCAGGCGCTGAACCTGTTCATCCACGACGTCTATCACGAGCGCAATATCGTGCGCGCGGGGATCGTGCCCGCCGAGCAGGTGTACACGAACGCGCAGTACCGGCCGGAGATGCAGGGCGTCAGCGTGCCGCTCGGCGTGTATGCCCACATTGCGGGCGTGGACGTGGTGCGCGCGGGCGACGACGGCGCGTTCTACGTGCTCGAAGACAACCTGCGCGTGCCGTCCGGCGTGTCGTACATGCTGGAAAACCGCAAGATGATGATGCGGCTGTTTCCCGAGCTGTTCGTGCAGAACCGCATCGCCCCGGTCGCGCACTACCCGGACCTGCTGCTCGACACGCTGCGTTCGGTCGCGCCCGAAGGGGTCGACGACCCGGTCGTCGTCGTGCTGACGCCGGGCATGTACAACTCCGCGTACTTCGAGCATACGTTTCTCGCGCAGCAGATGGGCGTCGAGCTGGTCGAAGGCAAGGATCTGTTCGTCGACGACAACTACGTCTTCATGCGCACGACGCAGGGGCCGAAGCGCGTCGACGTGATCTATCGCCGCGTCGACGACGACTTTCTCGACCCGCTCGCGTTCCGCGCCGATTCGGCGCTCGGCGTGCCGGGACTGCTGACCGCGTACCGCGCCGGGCGCGTCGCGCTCGCGAACGCGATGGGCACCGGCATCGCCGACGACAAGTCGATCTACCCGTACGTGCCCGAGATGATCGCGTTTTACCTCGGCGAAAAGCCCATCCTGAACAACGTGCCGACCTACCAGTGCCGCAAGCCGGACGATCTCGCGTATACGCTCGCGCATCTGCCCGAGCTGGTGGTCAAGGAGGTGCACGGCGCGGGCGGCTACGGGATGCTGGTTGGTCCTGCCGCGAGCGCCGCCGAAATCGAGGCGTTTCGCGCGCGGCTCATGGCGCGGCCGGCCGGCTACATCGCGCAGCCGACGCTTGCGCTGTCGGCCTGTCCGACCTTCGTCGAAGCCGGCATTGCGCCGCGCCACATCGATCTGCGGCCGTTCGTGCTGTCCGGCAAGACCGTGACGATGTGCGCAGGCGGGCTCACGCGGGTCGCATTGCAGGAGGGCTCGCTCGTCGTCAATTCATCGCAGGGAGGCGGCACCAAAGACACCTGGATGGTCGACTGAACGCGTCGTGCGCGCCTGCCCGGTCGTCCCGCGGCCGGGCGCGCGCGCTCAGGAAGAGGCCGCCGGCCCGTGCGCCGGCGCCAACGGTTAACCCGCGCGGACCCTCGCGGTCGCGCGCGATCAAACTTGGAACGCTGTCATGCTAAGCCGTACCGCCGACCACCTCTTCTGGATGGCCCGCTACATGGAGCGCGCCGAAAACACCGCGCGCATGCTCGATATCAATCTGAAAGCGCTGCTGCTGCCGCAGACGCCCGAGCAGGAGGCGCGCACGCAGCGCTCGGTGCTGCGCATCTCCGAACTCGAAGCGGCCTATGCGCAGCGCTACGACGACGCGGTGCCGGTGCGCGAGCACGTCCTCGAATTCATGGTCACCGACCCGACCAATCCGTCGAGCATTCACACCTGCCTGCAGGCCGCGCGCGAAAACGCGCGCGCGGTGCGCGGCACGCTGACGACCGAATGGTGGGAGACGATCAACGACACATGGCTCGAATTCAACGAGCGCACCGCGGCGGGCCAGCTGGGCGCAAGCCCGGATTCGCTGTTCGAGTGGGTGAAGTTCCGTTCGCATCTGTCGCGCGGCGTGACGATCGGCACCGCGCTGCAGGACGATGCGTTCTTCTTCACGCAGCTCGGCACGTTTCTCGAACGCGCGGACAACACGGCGCGCATTCTCGACGTGCGCTTCGCCGACCTCGAACCGAACTCGCGCGACGCGGCGCGCCAGCTCGAAGATTTCTACTACTGGACGTCGATCCTCAGTTCGGTGTCGGCGCTGGAGATTTACCGCAAGGTGTATCGCGACGTCGTCACGCCGGCGCGCGTGGTGGAGCTGATGATCCTGAATCCCCAGATGCCGCGCTCGCTCCTCGCGTCGCTCGAAGGCGTGTGCGCGAATCTCGCGATGCTGCGCACGCAGGGCTCCAACCAGTGCGAGCGCTTTGCCGGCAAGCTGCGCGCCGAACTGCTGTATGCCGACATCCGCCAGATCTTCGAAGCGGGGCTGCATGCATGGCTCACACAGTTTCTTGGCCGCGTGTACGAACTCGGCAACCGGGTGGCGCAGACCTATCTGATGCTGCCAGTTGCCTGATGGAGCTTTTCTCATGTACCTGACGATCCGCCACGACACCGCTTATCGCTACGAAGCGAGCGTGCATTATTCGATCCAGCAATTGCGCCTTTCGCCGTCGAGCGGCGCGTCGCAGGTGGTGCGCCGCTGGACCATCGAGGCGCCGGGCAAGCTCGACGCCACCTTCGACGCGTACGGCAATACGCTGCACACGCTCGTGATGAACAAGCCGCACGACGAGATCCGCCTGTGCGTAACGGGCGAAGTCGACACGATCGCGCTCGTCGACGGCCGCCTCGCCGACGACGTCGGACCGGTGCCGCTCGAACACTACACGTGCGCGACGCGCCTGACGGACGCGGATGCGGCGGTGCGCGAGCTGGCGCAGTCGGTGCCCTCGCTCGCGACGCCGCAGGCGCTGATCCGGCTCGCCGAGGAGATCGTGCAGCGCGTGCAGTACCGCCCCGGCGTGACCGAGGTGACCAGCACCGCTGCCGAGGCGCTCGCGCTCGGCAGCGGCGTGTGTCAGGACCATGCGCATCTGATGCTCGCGTGCTGCCGCGCGCGCGGCGTGCCGGCGCGCTATGTGAGCGGCTACATCGAGCCGGGCGAGGTGCCGCACGGCGCAAGCCACGCGTGGGTCGACGTGTGGCTCGACGGCGCCGGCTGGGTGTCGGTGGACGTCACGCACGCCGGATTCGCGAGCGAGATCTATTGCCGCCTCGCCGCCGCCCGCGACTATGAGGCCGCTGCGCCGGTGCGCGGGCGCCGCATCGGCGGTCTCGAAGAAAAGCTGAACGTCGCGGTGAGCGTGAGCGCGCAGTCCATCCAGATTTCACAGTAGTCCGCACGGTTCGTCCGCACGGCGGGTGGAGCGCATTACAATAGCGGCGTTCGCAGCGCTCTGGAAACGCTTTATGACTTACTGTGTGGCGATGTGCGTGGACGAAGGGCTCGTCTTTCTGTCCGATACGCGCACGAATGCCGGTGTCGATCACATCAGCACCGCGCGCAAGATGACCGTGTTCGAGCAGCCCGGCGAGCGGATGCTGGTGCTGCTCGGCGCCGGCAACCTGTCGCTCACGCAGGCGGTGGTGCACGCGCTGAGCGAGCCCGCCGCCGCGGAGCGCCCGACGCTCTGGAACGTGCCGACCATGGCGGAGGCCGCGCGCGTCGTGGGTCAGGCGGTGCGCGACGTGCATCAGCGCGAGGCGCAGGCGCTGCAGGAATTCGGCGTCGACTTCAACTGCAGCTTCATCCTCGGCGGCCAGATCGCCGCAAGCGGGCGCCCGCACCTGTACATGGTCTATGCGGCGGGCAACTTCATCGAATCGTCGGCGGTGAATCCGTACTTCCAGATCGGCGAGTCGAAATACGGCAAGCCGATCATCGACCGCGTGCTGACGCCTGCCACGCCGCTCGACGAAGCCGCGAAGTGCGCGCTGATCTCGATGGATTCGACGCTGCGCTCGAACCTGTCGGTCGGGCTGCCGCTCGATCTGCTCGTGTACGAGCAGGACGCGCTGCGCGTCACGCGCTTCGTGTCGATCGACCAGGACAACGACTACTTCGGGATGATCCACCGGACCTGGGGTGAGCGGCTGCGCCAGGTGTTCGGCGAAATCCCGGACCCCGACTGGCGGGACGGCGCGCATGCGCCGGCGCCCGGCCGCGAGCGCGCGCTGGTGTTGCATCGCGCGCCGTCGGAGGGCGACGCCGGCGCGGCGCGGCCCGCGCAGACGCTTGCGCAGGCGGAGCGCAGCACGCCGCCGCGCTAGCGGGGCGGCGCGCCCTGTCGCGCCGCATGTTCACGCACAAAAGAAAAAACCCGCTGCCGGCGGTCGGCCGGCAGCGGGTTTCGGGGCGCGGCCGCGTCGCGTCGACGCGGCTGGCCCGTTCGATCAGAACTTGTGGCGCATGCCGAAGCTGACGATCTCTTGCGAGTTCGAGTTCGACGGGTACGCGTAGTCTGCGACGGTCGCCGTCACGCCCGTGCCGGATGCGCGCTGGTACGCGCCGACCAGGTAGATGTCGGTGCGCTTCGACAGGTTGTAGTCGCCGCCGAGCGAGATCTGGTTGTACGACGCCGACGGACCGTTGCCCGAGCCATGCGTGAACGTGTAGCCGAGACCGAGCAGCGCAGCCGGCGTCAGCTGGTAGTTCACGAAGCCGGCGCCGACGTTGTACTTCTCGGTCGAACCGAAGCTCGACAGCGCATCAGGCTTGTATTGCGCGTTGCTGTAACGCAGGCCGGCCGTGACCGGGCCGACCACGTACTGGGCCGCCACCGAAGCGATGCCCACCGACTTCGCCGACGCGTACGGCACGTTGATCGAATCGAACGTGGCGCCCGAGGTGGCGCTCGAAGCCCAGCCGCCGTCGCGGGCCGTGGCCGTGTTCGCGTTGTCCATCCGGATGTAGCCTGCCGCGACGCCGAGCGGGCCGTTCGTGTAGCTTGCCGCCAGCGACCAGGTCTGACCCGAGCCGGTCGAGCCGGCCACGCCGCCGAGCGCGTACATGGCTTCGGCCTGGAAGCCCGAGTACGTCTGCGTCGTGTACTTGATCGCGCTGTTGGTGCGCGAGCTGTTGTCGTTGTTGTCGACGTCGCCCGGGGTCGTGAAGGTCGAGCCCCAGTAGTTGTCGGCCGTGAACTGCTGGACCTGGTCGACGACCGGGTCGTACTGGCGGCCGAGCGTGACCGTGCCGAACTGGTCGCTCGCGAGGCCGACGAACGCCTGGCGGCCGAACATCAGGCTACCCTGGCCGAGCTTGCCGGTGTTCGGATCAAAGCCGTTTTCCAACTGGAAGATTGCCTTCAGGCCGCCGCCCAGGTCTTCCGTGCCCTTCATGCCGAAGCGGTTGCCCTGAAGGTTGCCCGAAACCATCCCGATGAAGTCATGGTTCTGCGCGTCGGCGTTGTGCACGTACTGGATCGAATCGTCGAGCACGCCGTACAGCGTCACGCTGCTTTGCGCCTGCGCGGCGCCGGCTGCGCCGAGCAGCGCCAGCGAGAGGGTAGACAGAGCAATTTTCTTCATACGTTTCTCCACGCAATGGTTTGTTTGGTTGTTGCGGAACGGAGAATAACGCGGGCTCGGTAGCGGAAAGAAATGAAAAAAAAGACGTGTCTCGTAAACGGTACACCGGGCTGTCACGCCTGTCTGTCAAGGCTTCGTATGATTATTTCTGATTTGGCAATTATTTTTTGAACAATTTCATTATTGTTGTTTTGTTGATGGCGTTCCGGTTCAAACACTTGATCAAAAGCGACAAACCGAAAGCAAAATGCAATGTTCTTGTCTAGTCTTTTTCCAGGAATGGGTTAGCCGGCTCGATACGCGCGCCGGCGTCCCGATGACGCAGGGACTGGACAGACGGGGCCACTTATGTGCAATTTCGGCGGCCGTCTGTTTGATGCGTTGACGGCTTGCGGGGCGCGCGTGCCGCCGGTTCCGTTCCCGCAGGCGTCGCGGCGGCGCGGCTGCGGCGCCGTCCGGTCAGCGCGGTGACGGCGAGCGCAGTGGCCGCCGCGAGCAGCACGGACTCCCACGGATGACGCCGTACATAGCGGTCCGCCGCCACGGCCTTGCGGCCGGTCTGGCGCAGCGTCTTCGCGGCCGCGCGGGTCGCCTGGGTTTGCGCACGAAGCGCGGCGACCCCCAGCGCGTTGAGCGCGCGCGCATCGACGGATGCCGTCGACGGCCCGCTGCGCGCCGTTGAGGCGCGCGCCGCGCGCGCATCGACGGGCGCCGCGGTCTGCGCGCGACCGGGCTCCGTCAACGGTTTCGCGGCGCCGTCCGCCTGCGGTGGCGGCGTGGCGTGCGACTCGCGTGTCGACACCGCGAGCAGCGACGCAAGCTTGACGCGGCTGCCGGGCGGCGGCGCGTCCGGATGCCCCCACGCGCCGCGCGGATCCTGAAGGCGTGCGCGTGCTGCCGAGAACTCCGCGCCGAGCAGCAGGACGGCGGCCGAGAAGTACAGCCACATCAGCAAGACCGCCAGCGAGCCGGCCGCGCCGAACGAGTTCGCCATGCCGGCATGCGCGAGGTAGAGCGCGAAGAGCTTTTTCCCCGCGGAGAACAGCACCGCCGCGACCGCGCCGCCCACCAGCGCGTCGTGCCAGCGCACCGGCGCGTCCGGCAGGAACTTCAGCAGCGCGGCAAACGCGAACGCGAGCACCAGCAATCCCGCGAACAGCTGCAGCAGGTTGCCGATCACCACGTAAGGCGAGTGCGCCCACAGCCACTGGCCCACGAACGTGATCACGGTATCGAGCACGAGCGACACGATCAGCAGGAACGCGACGCCGAGCACGAGGCCGAACGAGATCAGCCTCACCCGCACCAGCGCGAGCATGTTCGACGCGCGCGGCTGCGTGAGCGGCCATACGACATTCAGCGCATTGTTCAGCGAGGCGAAGGTGGCCGATGCGCCGACCGCGAGCAGCACGAACGAGATGATCGCCGCGATCCCGCCGGCGCTGCCCGCATGGCGCGCGTTCTCGACGATCGTCTGCACGCCGGTGGCGGCCTCGTCGCCGAGCAGCCCGTGGATGTGCGCGAACAGTTCGCCGCGCGCGGCTTGCGCGCCGAAAAACCAGCCGGCGACGGCGATCACCATCACGAGCGTTGGCGCAAGCGAAAACGCCGCATAGAATGCGATGCCGGCGGCGAGCGCCGCGCAGCGGTTCCCGGCGAACTGGCGAAACGCGCCGACGACCCACGACGCCTGGCGGCGCGCGGCCTGGTGCAGCTTGCCGGCGCGAAGCATGTCGATGTCCATAAGGCCTCTTGACGAAAGCGCGATGCGCGATGCATGCCGCAACGTTCGCCGCAGCGGCTGCGCGACGACTTCGTGCACCGCAGCAGGCATGGGTAGCAAACACTATACCGCGGACAGCATCGAGTCAGGGTATGTCCGATGGGTCAGCCTTCTCCCCGTTATAACGAGATATGGGAAACGTCTTATACTGATCAGTACCCCACAACTTTAATGGCCGAGGGCGATCATGCTGCATATGTCCCGGCGTCAGTTCCTGAAGGTCACGGCGTCCACGCTGGCGGGATCGAGTCTGGCCCTGATGGGCTTCTCCGCCGACACCGCGCTCGCCGAAGTCCGACAGTACAAACTGACGCGAACCACCGAAACGCGCAACACCTGCCCCTACTGCTCGGTTGGCTGCGGCATCCTGATGTACGGCCTCGGCGACGGTGCGAAGAACGCGACGGCCAGCATCATCCATATCGAAGGCGATCCGGACCATCCGGTCAACCGGGGCACGCTGTGCCCGAAGGGTGCGAGCCTGATCGACTTCATCCACAGCCCGGCGCGGCAGCAGTTTCCGGAGTATCGCGCAGCCGGCTCCGACCAGTGGCAGCGGCTGTCGTGGGACGACGCGCTCGAGCGCATCGCGAAGCTGATGAAGGCCGACCGCGACGCGAATTTCGTCGCGACCACGGCGGACGGCAAGACCGTCAACCGCTGGCTGACCACCGGCATGCTGGCGGCGTCGGCCGCGAGCAACGAGGTCGGCTATCTGACGCACAAGACCGTGCGCAGCATGGGGATGCTCGCGTTCGACAACCAGGCACGTGTCTGACACGGCCCGACGGTGGCAGGTCTTGCCCCGACGTTTGGCCGTGGCGCGATGACGAACCATTGGGTCGACATCAAGAACGCGGATGTGATTCTGGTGATGGGCGGCAATGCCGCCGAGGCGCACCCGTGCGGCTTCAAGTGGGTCGCCGAGGCGAAGGCGCACCGCAAGGCGCGCCTGATCGTCGTGGACCCGCGCTTCACGCGCACGGCGTCGGTCGCGGACTTCTACGCGCCGATCCGCACCGGCACGGATATCGTCTTCCTCGGCGGGGTCATCCATTACCTGCTGACGAACGACCGGATCCAGCACGAGTACGTGAAGAACTACACGGACATGCCGTTCATCGTCCGGTCCGACTTTGCGTTCAACGACGGTATCTACTCCGGCTACGACCCGCAGAAGCACGCCTACCCGGACCGCACGTCGTGGGACTACGAGCGCGGCGACGACGGCTTCGTGAAGGTCGACCCGACGCTGCAGGATCCGCGCTGCGTCTATCGCCTGCTCAGGCAGCATTACGCGCGCTACACGCCGGAGATGGTCGAGCGGATCTGCGGCACGCCGAAGGACGCATTCCTGAAGGTCTGCGAGATGCTGGCGTCCACCGCGGTGCCCGACCGCGCCGCAACGGTGCTGTACGCGCTCGGCTGGACTCATCATTCGGTCGGCGCGCAGATGATCCGCACCGGGGCGATGGTGCAGCTGCTGCTCGGCAACATCGGCATTGCCGGCGGCGGCATGAACGCGCTGCGCGGCCACTCGAACATCCAGGGGCTCACCGACCTCGGCCTGATGTCGAACCTGCTGCCGGGCTACATGACGCTGCCGATGGAAGCCGAGCAGGACTACACCGCGTACGTCGCGGCGCGCGCACAGCAGCCGCTGCGCCCCAACCAGCTGAGCTACTGGAAAAACTACGGCGCGTTCTTCGTGAGCTTCATGAAGTCGTGGTGGGGCGACGCCGCAACCGCGGACAACCACTGGGGCTACGACTGGCTGCCGAAGCTCGACAAGCCCTACGACCTGCTGCAGGCGGTCGAGCTGATGGACCAGGGCAAGATGAACGGCTACATCTGCCAGGGCTTCAACGTGCTCGCGTCGTCGCCGAACAAGGCGAAGACCGCCGCCGCGCTCGGCAAGCTGAAGTGGCTCGTGGTCATGGACCCGCTCGCCATCGAAACCTCCGAGTTCTGGAAGAATCACGGCGACTACAACGACGTCGACGCATCGAAGATCCAGACAGAGGTGTTTCGCCTGCCCACCACGTGCTTTGCCGAGGAGCGCGGCTCGCTCGTCAGTTCGAGCCGCGTGCTGCAATGGCACTGGCAGGGCGCCGACGCGCCCGGCGAGGCGCGCAGCGATCTCGAGATCATGTCGGGCTTGTTCCTGCGCATGCGCAGCGCCTATCAGAAGGAAGGCGGCGCGTTCCCCGACCCGATCGTCAAGCTGAGCTGGCCGTATGCGAATCCGGCGAGCCCGACGCCCGAAGAACTGGCGATGGAGTACAACGGCCGGGCGCTCGCTGACCAGACCGATCCGAAGGACGCCACGAAGGTGCTGGTGAAGAAGGGCGAGCAGCTCTCCGGCTTCGCTCAGCTGAAGGACGACGGCACCACCGCGAGCGGCTGCTGGATCTTCTGCGGCGCGTGGACGCCGGCTGGCAACCAGATGGGGCGGCGCGACAACTCGGACCCGACCGGCATCGGCCAGACGCTGAACTGGGCGTGGGCCTGGCCGGCCAATCGCCGCGTGCTGTACAACCGCGCGTCATGCGACACGAACGGCAAGCCGTTCGATCCGACCCGCAAGCTGATCGGGTGGAACGGCGCTACCTGGAGCGGCGCGGACATTCCCGACTACAAGGTCGACGAGCCGCCCGCGGACGGCATGGGGCCGTTCATCATGAACCCGGAAGGCGTGGCGCGCTTTTTCGCGCGTAACCAGATGAACGAGGGGCCGTTCCCCGAGCACTACGAGCCGTTCGAGAACCCGCTCGGCTACAACCCGCTGCATCCGAAGAACCCGCTCGCGACCAGCAATCCGGCCGCGCGCGTGTTCGCGGACGACCGCGCGGCGTTCGGCAAGCCCGATGCGTTCCCGCACACGGGCACGACTTACCGGATCACCGAGCATTTCCACTTCTGGACGAAGCACGCGCGGCTGAACGCGATCATCCAGCCGCAGCAGTTCGTCGAGATCGGCGAGGATCTGGCGAAGGAGATCGGCGTCGTCGCGGGCGACCGCGTCAAGGTGTCGTCCAATCGCGGGTATCTGATCGCGGTCGCGGTGGTGACCAAACGCATCCGCCCGCTGATGATCGACGGCCGGAAGGTCCAGACGGTCGGCGTGCCGCTGCACTGGGGCTTCAAAGGCCTGACCAGGCCGGGATATCTGACCAACACGTTGACACCCGTCGTGGGCGACGCCAATTCGCAGACGCCGGAATTCAAGTCGTTCCTCGTGAAAGTCGAGAAGGCATAAGGGGGCGCGAGAACACCATGGCACTGCAATCACTGGATATCCGGCGCGTGTCGGCGACCACCGTGCCGCCGCCGGGCGTGCGCGAGCCGGTCACCGGCGCGGTCGCGAAGCTGATCGATGTCAGCAAGTGCATCGGCTGCAAGGCGTGTCAGACCGCGTGCATGGAGTGGAACGACCTGCGCGACGAAATCGGCACCAACCACGGCGTGTACGACAACCCGATGGACCTGACCGAGCATTCGTGGACCGTGATGCGCTTCGCGGAGTACGAAAACCCGAACGGCAACCTCGAATGGCTGATCCGCAAGGACGGCTGCATGCATTGCGAGGATCCGGGCTGCCTGAAGGCGTGTCCGTCGCCGGGGGCGATCGTTCAGTACACGAACGGCATCGTCGACTTTCATGAAGAAAACTGCATCGGCTGCGGGTATTGCGTGACGGGCTGCCCGTTCAACGTGCCGCGCATCTCGAAGAAGGATCATCGCGCGTACAAGTGCACGCTGTGTTCGGACCGCGTCGCGGTCGGCCAGGAGCCGGCCTGCGTGAAAACCTGCCCGACCGGCGCGATCGTGTTCGGCACGAAGGAAGACATGAAGCAGCACGCCGTCGAGCGCATCGCGGATCTGCAGGAGCGCGGCTTCGTGCACGCGGGCCTCTACGATCCGCCGGGCGTCGGCGGCACGCACGTGATGTACGTGCTGCATCATGCGGACCAGCCGTCGCTCTATCACGGGCTGCCCGACAACCCGCGCGTGAGCCCGCTCGTGCGGCTGTGGAAGGGACTCGCGAAGCCGCTGGCGGTCGCGGGCATCGCGGTCGCGGCGCTCGCCGGCTTTTTCCACTACACGCGCGTCGGCCCGAACGAAGTGAGCGACGAAGACGAGCGCGCCGCGCAGGACGAAGCGCGGCGTCTGCGCGGCGCGCGCGAGGAGAATCGACATGAATCCCCCTGACCCGAATCGCCTCGTGCGCTACACGGCGAACGAGCGGACCAATCACTGGATCACGGCCATTACGTTCGTGCTGCTCGCGCTGTCGGGGCTTGCCCTGTTCCACCCGTCGCTGTTCTGGCTCACCGCGCTGTTCGGCGGCGGGCAGTGGACGCGCATTTTGCATCCGTTCGTCGGCGTCGTGATGTTCGTGTCGTTCCTGATCCTCGCGGTGCGCTTCTGGCATCACAATTATCTGGACCGCGACGACGTGCAGTGGCTGCGCCAGATCGGCGACGTGCTTGCCAACCGCGAAGACCGGCTGCCCGAGATCGGACGCTACAACGCCGGACAGAAGCTGCTGTTCTTCACGATGGTGCTCTGCCTGATCCTGCTGCTTGCGAGCGGAATCGTGATCTGGCGCCGGTATTTCTCGTTCTACTTCCCGATCGGCGTGATCCGTCTCGCCGCGGTCGTGCACGCGGCGGCCGCGTTCGTGCTGATCGTCGGCATCGTCGTGCATATTTACGCGGCGATCTGGATCAAGGGCTCGGTCGGCGCGATGGTGCGCGGCACCGTCACGCTCGGCTGGGCGCGCAAGCATCATCCGAAGTGGTTTCGCGAGAGCGTCAAGTGACCGCGTGCCGCGTGCGGCTGCCGCCGTCGTCGGCTGCACCCGCCTGAGCCTCGACACGCACACCAGATGCGGTATGCTCGTATCCGATGACGACGCTGGTCATCGGGCGGGCATCGCTGCATGCATGTCCCCGGCCTGCGCACAATGACCGTCGTCCGTCTGCGTGACCGATACGCTCCCGGCAAGCCGCCGGGCATGGGCGGCGCGGGCCGATCGCACGGCGCCCCCGGCCGCGCGGCAAACGAGTCCCGCAAAAAGGAACCCGACGTGGTAGACAAGATTCTGGATCCGGCGCAGATCGAAGCGCTCGATCATTCCGCGATTCCCCGCATCCGGCTGCCGGAGCGCACGGCGCTGTTCGCCGCGCGCGCGGCGCGCTTGCGCCAGCTGGCCGGGCATCATCCGATCGGCGGCTATATCCGGCTGATGGCATCGGTGGCGGACGCGCAGCATGCGCTGCTCGCGAGCTTTGCGGCGCAGCCGCCCGCGCCCGGGGCGATCGAGCGGGCGCAGCGCCATGCGATGCCGCTGGTTTCCGCGCAGGCCTCCGACGCGCGCGACCCCGCATGGCGCGACGTGCTGCTGACGCTGCTCGACCGCGTCGAAGCCGCCGGCGCGGTGACGCCGGCGCTCGCGCGCATACTCGACGCGCTGCGGCTCAAGACGCCGGATCAGCTGGATGCACAGGCCGACGCCATACTCGCGCAGCGCTACAGCGAGGTCGAGCCGGCCGGCGCGCCGTTCCTGATGGCGGCGCTGCAGATCGTCTGGACCGATCTCGCGAGCCGGCTCGACCCGCGCGCGGTGCCTTATCTCGACACGCCGGGCGTTTGCCCCGTCTGCGGCAGCCTGCCGGTGGCAAGCATCGTGCGGGTGGGCGGGCAGCAGGAGGGCTATCGCTATCTGCAATGCGGACTGTGCGCGACCGAGTGGCACATGGTGCGGGTCAAGTGCTCGAACTGCGATTCGACCAAGGGCATCGCCTATCACGGCCTCGAAGGCGGCAACGAAGCGCTCAAGGCCGAATCGTGCGACGAATGCCATACCTATCGCAAGATCGGCTATCAGCAAAAGGATCTGGAGATCGAACCGCTCGCGGACGATCTCGCGAGCCTCACGCTCGACCTGCTGATGAACGAAGCCGGCTATCGGCGCAGCGCACCCAATCCGCTGCTCTGGCCGGAAGTGCCGTCGGATACCTGAGCGGAATGAACGACGTGAGCGAAGTGCCGGATCTCGAACGCAACGCATTGCTCGCGCGCCTGCCGGCGGTGGAGCGGCTGCTGTCGGCGGCCGCGATGCAGCCGCTCGTCGGCGTCCACGGGCGCGCCCAGGTCACCGCGGCCGTGCGCGCGACACTCGATGCGGTGCGCGGCGAACTGCTGGCGTCGGCGAGTGCGCGCGACGCGCATGCGGCGAGCGCGGCCGTTGCGGCATGCGACGAGGCGCGCCTCGTCGAACGGGTCGCGGCGGAACTCGCGCGGCGCACGCAAAGCCGCTTGCGCCCGGTGTTCAATCTGACGGGCACGGTGCTGCACACGAACCTGGGCCGCGCGCTGTTGCCGGACGAAGCGGTGCGGGCGGTGGTCGAGGTGCTCACGCGTCCGGCGAATCTCGAGTTCGACCTCGCGCGCGGCGCGCGCGGCGATCGCGACGACCTGATCGACGACCTGATCTGCGAGCTGACCGGCGCGCAAGCCGCCACGGTCGTGAACAATAACGCGGCGGCCGTGCTGCTGAGCCTTGCCGCGCTGGCGGCCCGGAAAGAGGTGATCGTGTCGCGCGGCGAGCTGGTCGAGATCGGCGGCTCGTTCCGCATTCCCGACATCATGTCGCGCGCCGGCGCGAAGCTGCGCGAGGTCGGCACGACCAATCGCACGCACCTGTCCGATTACGAGAGCGCGATCGGCCCGCGCACCGCGCTGCTGATGAAGGTGCATTGCAGCAACTATGCGGTGAGCGGCTTCACGAAGAGCGTCGAGCTTGCCGAACTGGCTGCGCTTGGCCAGCGTCACGGCTTGCCGGTCGTGGTCGATCTGGGCAGCGGCACGCTCGTCGATCTGGCGCAGTGGGGGCTGCCGCGCGAGCCGACCGTGCGCGAATCGATTGCCGCCGGCGCGGATCTCGTCACGTTCAGCGGCGACAAGCTGCTGGGCGGCCCGCAGGCGGGGCTGATCGTCGGGCGGGCGGATCTGGTCCGCGCGATCAAGCGGCATCCGCTCAAGCGCGCGCTGCGCGTCGGCAAGCTGACGCTGGCCGCGCTCGAACCGGTCTTGCGGCTCTATCAGGCGCCCGAGTTCCTGCGCGAGCGGCTGACCACGCTGCGCCTCCTGACGCGTCCCGCGGCGGAGATACGCGCCGTGGCCGAACGCGTGATGCCGGTCCTGCAGCGCGCGCTCGGCGATGCGTACCACGTTGGCGCCGAACCGATGTTCAGCCAGATCGGCAGCGGCGCGCTGCCGGTCGACCAGTTGCCGAGCCTCGGACTCGTCGTGCGCGGGGCCACGGGCAAACCGGGCGGGCGTGCGCTGCTGAAGCTCGAAGCGACATTGCGCGGGTGGCCGCGCCCGGTGCTCGGCCGCATCGCCGACGGCGCGCTGCGCCTCGATCTGCGCTGTCTCGAAGCCGCCGACGAAGCCGCGTTCATCGCGCAGTGCGAGCGTGTGCGGGCATGATCGTCGGGACCGCGGGGCATATCGATCACGGCAAGACGACGCTGGTGCGCGCGCTGACCGGCGTCGACACCGACCGGCTCAAGGAAGAGAAGGCGCGCGGCATCTCCATTGAACTCGGCTACGCGTACGTGCCGCTCGAAAACGGCGACGTGCTCGGAATGATCGACGTGCCGGGCCACGAGAAGCTCGTTCATACGATGACGGCGGGCGCATCGGGCATCGACTTCGCGCTGCTCGTGATCGCCGCCGACGACGGCATCATGCCGCAGACGCGCGAGCATCTCGCGATCCTGCAACTGCTCGGCGTCACGCATGGCGCGATTGCACTGACGAAAACGGATCGCGTCGACGCGCAGCGCACCGCACAGGTGCGCGCGGACATTGCCGCGTGGCTCGCGGCGACACCGTTTGCCGGCGCGCCGCTGTTCGAGACGAACGCGACGCGGGCCGACGACCCGGGCGTCGCCGCGCTGAACGCGTGCCTGCGCGAGACCGCTTCGCGCTGGCAGGCCCGTCGCGACGACGGGCTCTTTCGTCTTGCGATCGACCGCGTCTTCACGCTCGCGGGTCAGGGAACGATCGTCACCGGCACGGTGTGCGCCGGCCGGGTCAGCGCGGGCGATGCGCTGTGGCTGGCGCCGGCCGGCATGGCGGTGCGCGTGCGCAGCGTGCACGCGCAAAACCGTCCGGCGCAGACCGGGCGGGCGGGCGAGCGCTGCGCGTTGAATCTGGCCGGAATCGGCAAGGACGAGATCGCGCGGGGCGACTGGATTGTCGATCCGCGGCTCGCCGCCAGTTCGCCGCGGCTCGACGTCGAACTCGCGCTGCTGCCGCAAGCGGGGGTCACGCTGCAGCACTGGACGCCACTGCATGTGCACCTCGGCACCACGCACCGGGTCGCGCATGTGGCGCTGCTCGACGGCGATACGCTCGTTGCCGGCGAGGTCGCGCGCGTGCAACTGGTCTTCGACGCGCCGGTGTGTGCGTTGCCGGGCGACCGTCTGATCGCGCGCAACGCGCAAGCGGACCGGACGATCGGCGGCGGCCGCGTGCTCGATCCGTTCGGCCCCGCGCGCAAGCGGCGCACGCCCCAGCGTCGTGCATGGCTCGACGCGTTGTGCGCGTGGTTCGAGCGCGGCACGCTCGAACCGCTGCTCGAACAGGCGCCGCAGGGCCTGTCGCGTGCAGTGCTGATGCAACTGACCGGCTTGCCGTCGCACGCGCTGGCCGTGCCGGCCGGCGCGTTGCAGATCGCACCGCCGGGCAGCGCGGACGACGAGGGCGTCATCATCCTGCGTGCACACTGGGCGCAACTGTGCGCGCGCGTCGTCGATGCGCTGCAGGCGTTTCATACGCGTGCGCCCGACGAGCAGGGGCCGGATGCCGCGCGGCTGCGGCGCATCGCGGCGCCGCTGCTGGCGCCGCCGCTGTGGCGCGCGCTGATCGACGCGCTCGCGGCCGACGGCGCGATCACGCGAAGCGGTCCGTGGCTGCATCTGCCCGCGCATACGGTGTCGCTCGATACGGCGGAGCAGGCGCTTGCCGCGCGCCTGTTGCCGCACGTTGCGCAGGGCCGCTTCGATCCGCCGTGGGTGCGCGATCTGGCCGAAATTGAACAGGAATCCGAAGAACGCGTGCGACAACTGCTGCGCAAGCTGGCGCGGCAGGGCGAAGCGTTTCAGGTGGTGCGCGACCTGTTCTATCATCGCGACGTCGTGCGCGAACTCGCGATGCTCGTTGCGACGCTCGCCGCGCAGCAGGGTGGCGCGCTGGGTACGTCCGCGTTTCGCGACGCTAGCGGACTCGGCCGCAAACGGGCCATCCAGATTTTGGAGTTCTTCGATCGCGTTGGGTATACTCGCTTCCATCGCGAGCGGCGTTTTCTGAGGCCCGACAGCCGTCTGCTCGACGGCCTCTGACACAGTGCGGTGCATGCTGTCGCATTGCGTGCGCGAGGACGACAAAGGAAGGCATTCGCATCGGGTGGTGCGGCTGGGCTTCAAACCCAGTAGGGGGCGTCAGACGCTCCCTGGTCGGTTCGACTCCGGCTGCCTTCCGCCATAAGGGTTTTACGGATGTTGCGCGCCCTCAAATTCAACCAAAATCTTTTCCGCAAAATCAGGTCTTTTCCGCAAAATTCTGAGGCGCCGATATCGAGATTGATTGACGCGCTGCCGAATGGCAGGCTGGAGAGGGGTGCAGCGGCATCCGTAGATGCCGCTGGAGTCAGGCTGCGGGCGCGACGCTGAGCGCAGCGATCCGCTGAACGCGGGCCTGCACCGCAGACATGTCGTGGTCGTGGGGATTGTCACCCTCGGGCCATTGCGCGCCCGGGATCATCTGGAACGCGCCGGCGTCGCTCTGCAGCCAGACGTGATCCACAAGCGGCCGGCTTTGCCAGCGCGGATCCCCCAGAGGCCCGACCTTCCACGGCCACGATGCCCACAGGTCCGCACCATTCAGCACGCACACCATGCCCGCGAGCGCCATCGCGTGCGAGACGTAGAAGTCGGCCCCCACGAACTTCGGCGCCTCGAAGCTGTGCAGTTGACCGATCCGCGCCGGCGGCAGATAGAGAGGCGTCAGATGGGTGCGCGACGCGCCGAGCGAGTGCCCGGCGACATGCACGACGTTCCCGGCCGGGACCGCCGCCAGCGCCCAGTCCCAGAGCTGCTGCATCCCCTCGCAGACGCCCGCCGTGACCGTGCCGCCGTCGACCTTCGCCGGATCCAGCGATACGTCGGCTACGACATCCATGACCCGCCACGCGCTCGCGCGCGTGCCGCTGATGCTCAGATGCGTCTCGCCCCGCGCGTCCGCCGACAAGACCGCCTGGTGGCTGTCGTTCGCATACTGGCCGATCCATGTGTCGCCGAGCGCGGCGAACGCCGCTTGAGAGGCGGCCTGGTCGATCGCATAGGCGACGTTCGCGCGGGCGGCCGCCCGCGCGCATGCTGGCCAGTCGATCATTGCAGCGGCGCGCCGGTGAGTGGCGCGGACGCCGCCGCCGGCGCCGAAGCAGCCGCGGGCGCGGAGGCGGCCGGCGCCGCGGCCGTGATGATCTGATCGATCATCTGCTGCACGATCGGACCGAACGTGTTCAGCACGAGGAGAATCGCGGTCTGGTCCGGGATCAGCGGATTTCCGTTCACGATTGCAACCGCCGCCGGCAGCAGACTGTCGTGGAACGCCTTCAGATCGGTCACGTTGAGCTGGCCGCCGGCGGCGCAAATCGCCTTGTTCGCGGTCGCTGCCTTGGCGAGCGCGGTCTGATCGGCCGAGGCGATCAGCGGCGACGTCGAGAGCGTCGTGAGATCGGCCGTCACGATCGGGCATGCTTGCGTGAACTGGGTCTGCAGGCTCGGCAACGACGTGCAACCGCCCAACGCAAAGAGAGCGAGCAGGCACAAGCCTGCGGCGATACGCAGCTTCTTCATGGTGAGTACCTTCGGGAGAGATGCCGCGATCGCGGCGAGTCAGAACTGGTGATGGACCTTCGCTGAGACCGACCAGGCGACCGGACTCTTGTGGACTTCGATGCTTCCGGATGTCGACCGGGACAACTCGAAGAAGGCGACGCAGCACGACGCGTCATCCGTCGTCGGGTTCACGACCGGCAGCAGCTGCACGTGCTCGACGATCGTGCAGCCGGACAGCGCGAGCGCCGCGAGTGCGGCGCGGATCACTGCGCGGGCGGTGCCGGTGCCGCCGGCGATGCGGGCGGCTGCGCGGCCGGTGCCGTGCGCGCCAGCCGAGCCATCAGCGCATCGAACAGCGGCGACAGCACGTTCGAGCCGAGCCAGTGAGCGCCGGCGACGATCGAGACCGCGAGCGAGCCTTCGACTTCGGGCGTCAGGTCGACGTGCACGGCCTGCGCGATACGTGCGATCACCGGCACCAGCAACAGCGTGGCGCCAGCGGCGGTCGCGGAATTCATGGGAGATGTCTGGGGCTGATTCATGCGTGTTCCTCGCGATGAATAACTTCGGTGGGAGTGAACTGGTAGCCCTCGATCGCGTACTTCTGGGCAATCCAGTCCGGAAACGGAAGCATGTGAATGCCGGCGTCCTTCGCCGTGTGGTACTGCGCGCCGAGCAGCAACCCGTTCACGGTCATGTCGTCGACGAACAGGTACGGGTCCGCCGGCACGAGGTAGGTGTAGTCGTCGTGCAGCGGCGTTTCGCCGGCGACAGTCATGGCCTTCGCGCCCGCGAAGAACGCGTCCCAGTCGAAGGCCTGCGCGTGGGCGCCCCACCGCCCCGCCTTGCAATCGGCAGCGAACGCGCTCCAGTCGATGACCTCGGCAAAGCACCGCTCGATCGGATGGTGGTGCGCCTGCAGCGGTGCGCCGAGCTCGTCAGCCGTCATGCCCGAGATGAAGCAGCGGCCGCCCTCGCGCTCGATGAGCAGCTTGCGCGTGCGCTCGAACAGCGCGGTGGTCTGCCGCTGCTCGTGCGCGGGAATATTCACGGCGACCGCGAGCGTCTCGCGTTCGGTGTGCGCCGGCGTGATCTTGCGCAGCCCTTCGGCGGTGCACTGGCTGCAAGGCTGCTCGAGCGGCATGTCGTGACTGCAACGTGTCATTTGTGGCTCCAGGAACGAAAAAGCCGCCCGAAGGCGGCTCTTTCAAAATTTCGAAAATTCGAAAACTCAGGACGACAGATCCAGCGACGTGAGGCTGTGTGTGCGAATGATCTCGGCGATCTTCTGCGCGTAGTCGGGATCGGTGGCATAGCCGGCCGCAGCGATGGCCTGCGCGAAGAGAATGCCGCTCGCGTACGCGAATGCGGGCTGGTAGCGCGGGTTCGTCATCAGGAACCGGGCGTGGTCGCTGATCGAGCCGAGCCAGTCCGGGTACGCGCGAAACTTCGCGTCGACGAACGTCCACACGCCGCTCATGAACTCGCGCGTGCGCTGCACGGTCACGGGGCCCGTCCACGAGGGATCGGCCTTGATACCGAAGAGGTTGAAGCCGGGCGCATGCGCACCCCACCCGCTCTCGAGCGCGGCCTCGGCGACCGTGAAGCTTGCCGGGATCTTCGTCGACTGCATCGACGCGCGCGCGGCCGGCGAAACCGCGGCGATGAAATCTTGAGGTGTCATGGAACGATCGCCATCAGGAACTTGAAGCAGTCCGACAACCAGGGAGGGAAGTGGTGAAACTCGGTGTAGTACCAGAAGCCGTACAGGCCGAGCGCCGGCAACCCCATCGGGATGAGGACCTGCTTCATGAGAAAACGCCACGCGGCTGCGAGGCGACAGAAAAAGCGCACGGCCGTAATGCCCTCGGCCCATGCAGCGCGGATAAAGGCAGTGTCCTCAGCGACCTGCTCGGTGATCTTCGTATTCCCGGCGATCGCGTCATCCTGCTTGTCGAGACGGGCGACGACTGCCCGTCGGAACTCCGGTTCAGGCATGTCCATCATGTCTTTCGCTTCCATGTATCCCCGGAAATGAAAAAGCCGCCTCGATGGGCGGCCTGCGATTATCATTGACGATGTTCCCTTAGGGAACTATTCTGCAGATGTTGGGCGCGCTTCCCGCGACTGCCCGCTACTCCGAAAGGATGATTACCATGAAGACCCCTTTTCGCGCGCGCGTACGGCGCCTGCTCGCCCATGCCTATTCGTTACGAGCCTCCGAGCCCGCAAGACCTGCAGAACCTCAAGAAAAGCCTGAGCTATACCGGCAAGCAGATGGCGGATCTGTTCGGCCTTGCGAGCTCGCAGCAATGGCACAAGTACTGCGGCGGTCACGACCCGCGGCCGATGAGCCTGCCGATGCTATTTCTTGCCGGAGCGCTGCTCAATCGCACCGCGACCGTCGACCAGGTGTTCGACTGGTGCAGAAGCATCGGCGCGGTTATCGACCTGGGTACCGCTGGAGAGCCGCAGCCGTAGCAATGACGCTCGGCTGCACGGCAGCCGCGCTGACGGGCTGCGGCGGCGGTGGCGGCGGCTCCGCGCCGGCCGGCACGACCGCTGCGGCTACGCCGGCCGTCCCCACGAAGCCCTTCGTAATCGCGCTCTTCGGCGATTCGATCGACCGCGGCTGTTCAGATCCAGCGAACCTCACGTGCAGCCCGACATGGGCCTACGCTCCCGCGCTCCTGCTTCAGGCAGATTTCGACCGGCATCCCGAAGTCGGGCCGGTGGTCGTACTCGATCTGGCGGTGCCGGGCAGCACCTTCGACGATCAGGTGAACGGCACGGCGCCGGCAACGCAGACGGTCGCGTCGATCCTCGCGACCGTGAAACCGGACATGGCCGTCTCGAATAGCGGCGTGAACGACCAGTACGTCGAGGGTGAGCAGCCGCCGCAGTACGCGGCCTCCGAGCTCGGTTTCGTCAGCGTCGTGCGCGCGGCCGGCTCGCTGCCCGTGGTCATCGAGCCCACACCGATCTGTCGCAGCGACGCGAACAACGCGCTGTGGACGCAGTTCGTGCAGACCGAGGACGCGACAGCGGCCGCGAACGGCTACTCCGTCATCAAGCTCGCCGCCACGTGGGCCGCAGACCCGAACTGGTGCAGCGACTACATGGGGGCTGATTTCGTGCATCCGACGGCCGCTGGCTACCAGTTCCGGGAAGCGACGATCTTTCCGCAGCTGCTCGCGCTGGTGAAGCAGCAGCGCGGGCTGTGACCGGTGCCAAAGCGGGCCGCGCGCCGACCGGTGTTATAGTCCGCTCCATCTGAGATACGTCAACGGAACGCCATGCTCGACTCAATCAGGAAGCTGGGGGCGCTATTTTCGAAGCAGCCCCAGCTTTCCCCGAACGGCGATAGTGTTGCCTTCCAGCAAGGGCAGCAGGACTTCTACGACGGGGAGCATCTGAACCGCTATCCCGCTGGAACGCAGCAACACGTCGACTGGGCGTGGGGACATGGCCGCGCGGAGCATTTCGAACGCTCCGCCTGGTAGGCTGCTCTCGCGTTGCCGCCATGACCGGCGGCGTCTCTCTTTGAATCAGGGAGTGGGGCTCGTCCATTGGATGGCCTGCACCCCGGCGAGCGTCGCGTCCGACGCGTTGACCTGCGCGAGCAGCGTCGCGAGCTGCTGCTGGCAGGCGTTCAACCAGGACACGAACGAGGCGCAGACGGCCTGCGCTTCGGCCTGCGTGTGTGCGACAAGCCCCCACGCTCCGCTGCCCGACTTGCACCACAGCAAGCCGCCTGACGCCGATGCGGCGACCGACTGCTGGTTCGCCTGATCGGTGAGCGTCGAGGGATACGAAGACGCGCTGCCGAGCGCTGCCGACGAGAATCCGGACACGATCGACGACTGGCACGCAAGAGTCAGCGCTGCGACGCTTTGCGCTTGCGCCTCGGCGAGTGTGAGCGTCGGCGCAACATAGGCGTCGACCGTCACCTCGTTCGCTGCAATGGCCGCCTCAAGCGCCGCATACGCATCCGGAGTCGCGCTCGGGTGGACATGGTATGGCAGTCCATTCCACGTGCCGTAATAGCCGTCGTCGGCTGGCGTCGCCGACGCGGCCGTGACGGTCGAGGAAAAACCCATCTGTTCAAAGGTAATCGTTTCGGTCGTCATTTAGGCAATCCTCCAACAGAAGCCCACGGAACTCGTCAAATTGGTCGGCCCCACAACCGTCGTACCGCCGGCAGAGATGCCCATCGCGCCAGAAGTGCCGCTGTTGACCGCGCACCACCATTGCCAGGTACCGCCGGCGGGCAGCGTCACCGTTCCGGAACTGCCGAGCACGACGGTCATCGTAGTCCACTGTCCGATGCCTGAAGACGTCATCGCACGAGGCGTCGAGCCAGCGCCGGCCGAGCCGCCGATGCCGTTGTACGACACACCGTCGCAGCATAGGACCGCCGTCGAGTTCGGAGGCAATACGATGGACGTACCGACTCCATAGCTGGTGTTGAAATTGCCAGCACTCAGCGTCCAGTTACCGCTGCTTGAGTTGAAGAAATAGAGGAATTTCCCCGCGTTGCCGGTTGCACTCGGCAGCGTGGATGTGAAACCACCAGCAGAGCCGGTAGGAGGCTGGAAAAGGCAACCGAATTGGCTACTCGGAATCGTTGTTGAACTGGAAATGGTGACGATGCCCTGGCTATTTCCAATCTGGCTGAACTGCGCCGCCTGATTGCTCTTCGTTCCCGGCGCAATCTGCAACGCCCCGTCCTGCGCCCACACCAGCACCCAGACGCCCACACCCGCTGACCAGCGGAATTGCGCCATGCCCCCGGCGACGAGCTCGCCTCCCTGCAACGGGACACCATAGAGCCCGTACACATTCTCCGCGCCGAGGCCGTTCAGGTTGAGCGTCGTTGCGCCCGTGTTGGAGTTCGCGATCTTGACCGTCACCGACATGCCATCGGTCAGCGCGGCCGGCGCAGGCGACAGGGCTGCGGTGATAACGTTGGCGGTGTTGCTGGTGTCGGTCGCGTAGACGAGTGAGCCGGACTGGAGTTGGGCGGCCTGAATGGCGTGCTGCGTCTTCGTGGCCGGATTTACCTGAAGGGCACCCCCTGTCTGGCTGTTCAGCACGAACTCGCCCAGAGTCGCGCTGTAGATGGCAGTGTACTGGCTGCCGGCGATGATTTCGCCGCCCTGCAATGCGCCAGCGGCGCCGGTCAGGTTGACGGAGCCACCGCCAGCATTCACCGTGCACGGGCCCGTGTTGCTGTTCGCGGCCTTGAACGTGACTTCCTGCCCATCCGTGTAAGCAGTGATGGGAGGCGTCAGCGCGAGGCTGATCGTGTTGGCGGTCGAACTGCTGTCAACGGCATAACCCGTTGAGCCCGTCTGAATCATCTGCAGCAGGCTCGTGAGTTGCGGCACGCCAGCGGGGATCGAGATGTTGCCCGACGTGACCGTCGACTGGCCGTTCGCCACCGTCACGACTGCGAGAGCCGTCCAGCCGCTGTCAACAGTAGGCGTCGTCTGCGTGCCCGTAGTGGCAGCAATACCGGCCTTGGCCTGGATGACGCAGACACCCTGACGCTCAGTGGGCAGCGTCGCTCCATTCCCGCCCTGACCGTTCAATGGTTCTTGCGGGTTGGCGCTGTTGTAGAAGGGAAGCACGACTGGAGTCGTGTCCTGATCCTGATATTGCGCCTCGATTAGGTAATTGATGCTGTAGCCGGCCGTCGACGGCGCAGGCGTCGAGATCGTCTGTGCCGACATGTTGAGGCCCTGTTTCAGGACAATGTCCGTCGTATCGGCCGGCAACGAACCCCACGAGGTCGCATCCACCTCCACCATCGTGTAAATCTCGCCGAGACCGACGAGCACATTCAGTGCTGCGGGCGAATTGGGCGACACAGCGAGCCCGCGCACGACGGTGTTGCTGCCGAATGCGGCTTGCGAGAGCTTTGCGAGGCCGATCATCGTGGCGCGTTGCGCGAACAGAAAATCGGTGCTGCGACCCTGCTCCTGTGTGTAAACGATAGGGCGATCCATTCAGGCTCCAGAAAAGCAGAAAGCCGCCCGAGGGCGGCTTGAGGTAATGGGGCAGCGGTCAGGGAGTGACCGGGTTATCAGCGATGCGCATCCAGACCACGGTGCCCTTCATGCGCGTCGACTCAACCGCCGCGATGATCGAGGCGTCAGTGACTGACGTGCCCGGTGAGTCCGACCATGCGCCGTATGAGTCCCACGACCAGCGAAACGAATCGAGTTCGCCGAGCGACTGCGCGTTTGTGATGGGCCGATAGGCCGTGACGAAGCTCTGGTAGGGCATCGGTGCGCCCCACTTGCCCACACCGGTATCCCAGTAGAAAGCGCCATCCCAGCCGCCCGAGTCCGTCGTATTGCTGGGCTCGAAGATGTCCGGTGTGCGTCCTGTGATGAGCGTCAGGACAGCCGACATGTTGGCGCGCGTCGGGCCCTTGACGAAGAGGTTCGCGAGGATGCGTGTGCGATATGCGCCGTCCGTCTCATTCGCCAGGCGCGGCAGGCTCGTGCCAAAAAAGTCGTTGGCGATGAGGTCCAGATAGCCATCGGTCGCCGTTGCGATGCGCGTCTGCAGCGTCGCGTAGGTGATCTGGGCATAGATCGTCGAGAGTGCCCACGCTGGCCCATGGAGCGTCGCGTCGAAGTTCGGTGAGAGCTTGAACCACGAACCGGGGATCTGTACCCTCAGCCTCGCGAAGAGGTCGCTGATATCTCCGGTGGCCATCAGTTCACCGTGATCGTGCCGGCCACGATTGTTCCGTTCACGCCTGCGGGCAGATCGGCATTCCCGCCATTGAGCGTCATCGTGTTAGCGACCGTGGCGACGCCCGGAACCCCCCAGATCACCGAAAAGATCTGCGTCCATTCCAGCGTGCCACCGAGCGGGATAGAGGCGATGAAATTCTGGATCGCGGTCTGAACGGCTGCCTCGACATCCGCAAGCGTGTAACCAGCGGATGCAGTGATCGTCGCCGTGACGTTCGCCGTGACCTGTGTCGCTGCGTACACCGCGAACGTGATGGATAGTCCGCGGATCGCGTTGACCGCCGCATAGACAGCGCTTGCAAGCTCCGACGTGTAGGGCGAAATCACCACGTAAAAGAAGCCGTACTGCGTCTGGCCAGCCAGTGTCTGGTTTTCGACGATCTCGTACTGGATACCCTGCTGGACGCCCTCGATCGCCGATTCAACCGCAGAAGCGATGGCCGCGCGCAGCCCCGACACATACGTCTGGAACCGCGCCTGGACCGCAGCGTCGCTTTCCTGATTCACGCCATTGGCAAACGCACTGCTGTTCGTGACCGTATCGACGCCGACGATCGCTGTGGAGATCGTCGTGATGCTTCCTGCGGCGACGTTGCCCTGCGTACCCGCGTTTTGTGCCTGCACCGTGACCTGCGCGCTCGTGACGCCGGCCGGGATGATGTAGGCATTCGCTGCGGCATTCCAGTACGTCTGCGTCGAATCGGGGATGACCTGAAACGGCTGCGTGCCGTCGGCCGTGAGCAGCATCGCGCCCCCGGAATACGATCCACCGGTGCCGCTTGCGTTCGGTGTGTACGTACCAGCCGGAATCGTCGCGGCATTCGTTGGCGTGAAGCGCGAGAATACGACCTGTCCGGTTGCCGACACCGCCGCTTCGCGCGGCGGGCATCCGAAGTCGGCGATGAATGTGTCGATATCGCTACCCGTCGAGGTTGACAGGCGCGTGACGTTCAGCAACTGCATGACGAGTGACTGCAGCCACATCGTGACGGCCGCCACGGCTTCCACGCGTGCGAGCTCGATCGAGCCCACCAGGAAGTACAGAATGCCCCCGACCGCCGTAACCGCCGACTGGATCGCCGCGACCTGCTGCTGGACGATTCGCGTGAAGCTTTGCGTGTTAAGAGCCATACGCCGGTACGTTGAAGGTGAGGGTCTGCGGGACGCTGGTCGGCGCGTAGACGTAATTGATCGTGACGCTCAGCAACCCCGTGGCGTCAGACTGATACGTGTAGGTTGGTGCAGGCTGCTTCTGGACATCAGGCTCGTCTTTCAGGACGCTCTGGATCAGCGATTTGATCTCGGCGAATTGCTCACTCGAAAGCGCGCGGCCTACAAAGCGTCCAAGGCCGGCCCCGTATGTCGGGTGCCAGATGTAGGTGCCGGGTGGCGTCAGAAGTGCGCGGACGATGCGCTGGTTTATTTCCTGAATGCCTGTCGCGAGCAAATCGTCTCCCGAGGCCGAGAACTGGATGTCCTGGCCCCACCAGTGCGAGGTATCGGTCATATTCGGCTTCAGTTCGGCGGCGTCGTAACCGCGTTTGCGCCTTGCGCAGTGTGCGTGTGGTTGTGCACGCTCTTGCCTTCGGCGATGAGGTCGTTGTTGACTGTGACAGGACCGTTGAGCGTGGCCGTACCGCCTTGCGGCCCGGTGCCTTGCGTAACCTGCCCATCCAGTTCGATCTGCGGCGCGGAGACAGTCGCTTCCGTCCCGGCCGTCAGCCCGATCGTCTGGGTTGCCTGCATGGCGATCGTCTGCGCCGAGAAGTACATGCCAGTGGCTGCATTGAAGCTGATCGTCCCGTCGTTGTTCAGCCTGACGTACGAACCTTTGCTATCGACGATCGCAGCCTGTCCCGACTGCACCACAGGCGGCAGCGCCGAATTGTTGAAAAAGCGGCCACCCACGAGCGCCGCTTCGACGCGGCCGTCAACGAAATCGAGCCGCACTGAATCGCCAATCGCCGGCCCGAACACTGCACCGAAGTTGTTGCCCACCCACGGCGCGGCGAGTGGCACAAAGCCCGTCTCCTGCATGGTCGGCATCAGCATGACCTTGACCGTGTAGTTGTCCGGGTTGTATGCGCTGATCTGGCCGTACTTCGTCGGGGTGAAGTTCGCCATGAACTCCGACACGACGCGCTTGATGTAGTCGATCACGCCAGTGTCACCGTTTGTGCGTCCGTCACCGTCTTTCCATGCACCGAGACATCGAACTTCGGTGGAGAAGCCGAGCAGCGGCGCCGGATGCGCGCAGCCTCATAGGTCGTGTCGAACGGCGTTCCCGTTCCCTGCACGACGACGGGTGTCCACGGATAGATGATCGTGTCGCCCGGCAGCACGGCTTCCATCTTCATTTCGTGCTTGCTGATCTGTTCGAGCAGCTGCTGCGCTTTCGCATCGCACTGCGCCTGCGTCAGATCCGCGAAGGTGAAGTGGTATTCCTGCACGCTCTGGGCCAGCGTCGCATCGCGTTCGACGCGCTTTTCTGTCTTGCTGGAGGTCGCGATGGAGGTGTACACCGCATTCTTCATGCCGTGATAGCTCTGGACTTTCACCGATACATCGTTCGCCAGCGTGAGGTCGTGCTCAAACTCAAGGCTCGTCGCGTTCGACTGCGGGTAGGGCGTCTGCGTGGTCGGTGGTGTGTACTGGATCAGGTACGGTTCACTGGACAGCGCACTTCCGAATGCCCCGAAGTACAGCGTGCGGCCCAGCACGAAGCACTGGACTCCCTCGTGCTGGGCCAGATACGTCAGGATCGACCACATCGACTGCTGGCGATGCAGGCTGACGTGGTCGAGCGTGAAGAAGTGCCCGACGAGGTCTTTTGTCGCCTGCACGTTCGGCGTGAGGCCTACCTGCTGCGCGAGATACGTTGCGATCTGGCTGGCCGTCTGATTCGGAAACTTGATATCGATCTTCCTGTCGATGAGCAGCGCCGTGAGATCCCGGCCGATGAGGGTAATGCGCTGCGTCATCGCATCGAGCCGGATGGAATCGATCCGGTACGTCTGTAACAGTGTCAGGTCACTCGCCGTGTAGTTCTGCGGATCCTGCGGGAAACCCACGTACACATCCACGAGGATTTCCGTCTGCTGTGTCCACCACGACCATTTCGGGAAATCACCTGCGACTTCGATCCGGATCGTGCCAGCCTCAAAAATCCCGTTGTGCCCGGCATCCCAGTTCAGCCATTTGATCGCGGTCGCCCCAATCTGCAGGATCGACCGCGGCGCGGCGAGCGTGCCGGCGGTCGGGAGGGTGTTGAGCATGTCAGGGGATTACGAGCGTGTTGATGCCGGTTAGCATCGGGTCCGTCAGGTTGTTGGCCGCCGCGATCTTCGTCCATTGAGAGGCATCCCCGTACTGTTGCGAGGCAATCGTGTACAGGTCTCCACCCCCGACCGTGATCGTTTTCGCGCTGGTCGGCGTATTCACGAGCGGCAGATTCACTTGCATCCGCGCACAAAGGCTCTGCAACTCGTAGAGTTCGGGCAACTGAACCGCCGAGTTCATCACCGCCAGCGAGTTATAGACGTTCGTCGATGCGGGCGCGCCTGCCACCACGCCGGCCGTGTTCGCAACGACGTTCTCTCCACTCGCGATGAGGCCCTGGACGCGGGAAGTGACTGCAAGCAGGGGGCTCGCCAGGGATGCCACCGCACTCTCAACCGTGTTGACAACCTGATCTGCGCAATTCGCCACCCCACTCACGAACGACGTGATTGCCTTCAGCCCGTTCGCGATTGGTTGCGTTGCCGACTGCACGGCACTCAGGGCGCTCCCGAGATCGCCGATCAGGCCGTTTAGCGTCGAATCGCCGATGCAATTCGACAGGGTGTTCATCCTCGACAGGTCAGACGAGATCGACTGCGCCGGCGTGATCGCGGGCACCGAGTCGACCGTGGCCGTCTGGTCCTCGATGACCTCGAACCGGATCCAGTACGGGATCTTGAACGGATACTTGTAGTCGGCGTGAAACTCGGCGACCACCACCGTATAGCGCAGCGCATCCCACGACAGCGTGCATTGCAGCCCTTCGCGGCGCACGCTGTCGAGGAAGCGCGCCCGGTCCAGCGCCGACGCGTACAGGAAGAGACCCGACCATTGCAGGGGCTCGTCATCGGCACCCATCGCGTTGATGCGACGCCGGCCGCCGATCATCTTCTGGACATCGAGAAGATGCGCGCCTCCGAAATTGATCCGTTCCGGAACCTCGGCGCCGGAGAACGTGAACGTGCCGTTCGGCGTTACCAGCGAAAGGGTTGCAAAAGGGTTCACGGATACATTCCCATGCTGGGCGTGTAGGTCGAAGCATCGCCGTTGAAACCGGTCGGCCCGGTCGTCTTGGCTGGCACGAGCCGCTTCTCGACATGGGCGGCGACATCGTGGCTGTCGACTTTCACTGTGACGTGCGTATCCTGCTTTGCCGCCGCCGCGGGTTTCGTGACATTCGAGCCGCCCCCAAAGAGCGGTTCTCCACCAGCAACATCCTGATAGAACTTGAGCTGGTCGCCGGACGTCATTTTCGACGTCACCTTGTCCATCGCATGCTGGATGAAATAGGCAATCCCGCCCAGGATCGCGGTGCCCAGCACGAGTTCGCCGCCGAAGGCAGCGACCGCTGCAGCACCCACTTCCTCGCCTGTGAGGGTTGTTGCCGCATCAGCGATCAGCGTCGCGCTCCCGCGTGCGATGTACTTCGACAGACCGACGATGGCCTTCTCGATGTACCCCACAGCACCCTTCGCACCCTTCCATGCACCGAGACCAGCGACGGCGCCCCCGAGCAGCATTCCGACGTCCAGCGCGCCACCGACGACTCGATGATCCTTCGTAAAGCCTGCCGTTGTACCGAAAAGCGAGCCGAGCGTGCTGAGCGCCGAATTGATGGGCCCCATGAGCGTCTGCGTTCCGTTCATCAGCGTGATGTTGGCGTTGGCGATCGTCTGATCGGCGAGGCCAACAGTGCTCACCTGGGAAATCATCCTGCCGACGTCCATCGGCGGCTGCGAGAAGTTCTTCAGGTCGGCCAGCGCATGCAGGTTGTTGATTGTCGAATCTTCACTGAAGAATGACGCGCCGCGCTGTCCCTGCGTACCAAATGCCATCTTGAGCAGGGCGTTGAATTTCAGCGGTTCCATATGCTCCCGATCACCAGCGAGGATGGCAATCAGGTGCATCAAATCCATGCTGCCGTTCTTGTAGAACATGGACTTGTTGCCGTGATAGAGCCCGAGCGCGTGGAGCGCCTCGTTCTGCTTCTTGTTCGAGAAAAGGCCACTTCCGAGCGTATTCGGCAGCGAATTCATCGCCATGGCATTAAGCCACGTGCCCGACTTCGTGTTCATGATGCCGCCTTGCATCATGGTCGCGACGAGCAGCATTACATCGCTCGAATTGGCTCCGGCCGCATGGAGGGCGGGAAGGGCGTAACTCGCCGCGCGTGCGATCTGGCCAAGCGACGCGTGCGAAGTGAGGGATGCCTGCAGCATCGACTCGTACAGCGGCCTGGCGACATCTGGCGAGTAGGCACCAGCCATGTGCGACAGACCAATAAACGCCTGCGTCGCCTCCGGCATCGACACGCCTTTCAGCTTGGACTCCAGCGCGATGTACGGCATCGCAAAGTCCATCATCTGCTTTTGCTGCGCGGCGGGGAGGGTGCGCATGAGGCGCGCGCCTTCAAGCATCGATTCGCCGAAGGGCTCGATATGCCCACCGGTGGCCCATGCATACCTGCTTGCATAGGCCATCTCGCGATTCCGGAGATCCTCGATTTTCGGCTGCCACTGGTCGAATGGAATCTGTGCGGTTGCCACCGCCTTCACGTTCTGATCGGCCAGGCGAGCATTTTCGTACGCGCCGTAAAGCATCCCGGCCGTCGCGACGCCAGTCGCCGCGCCAACGCTGTCCGAGCGAGCAGGCTCGGCAACCCCCGACGCGTTACCACCCTCGGGCACGCGACCACCCGGCACCCGCATGCCGCCCGCTTCTGTGCGCGCCGCGGCCATGTTCCGCGCCAGATCCGCACTGCTCGCCGCCATCGTGTCGAGCACATAACTCGCGCGCGTGAGACTGCCTGCGCTATCGCCGAGCGCCGTAGCAGAGGTAGCCGCCTTCTCGAAATTACGGGCCATGCCGAGGCCTGCCGACGAAGCCTTGCGCGCGCTTTCGGCAAACGCGAGCATCGCCGTATTGGCCTTGTCGGCCCACTCGGCAATGGCCATCAGACGATTGCTGACGTTATCCGTCAGTTCCGCCGTGACGGCGATCGAATAGGCGTTGATGGTCATTTCTTGCCAGCTATGGTGTCTTGTACGGCCTGACCGATGAGATTCACGACTTCGTCAGTGTCGCGATAGAGCGCTGGGCCAAGTACGGGACGTGGCGGGATCGTCGGTGTGCCCTGCTCCTGCCATTCCATGATCTCGGACTCGCTGCCTACGATGAACTGTTTGGGTCCCGAGTCGTGGTGAATGCTCTCGCGCAGATCACCCTTCACAAGCAGCGGCGTGTTTTCGCCGGCATCAGGGGCAGCTTCACCATCCACGATCGCCTGAATGTGCTGCTGCTTCGTCGCATCCTTCAATTCGGCCCACGGGTCGAATTCACCCATATTCTCGCGCTGGTAGTGGCCGAATTCGGCCTTCGCGGAGGCTTCTACCATGATGGCGCCCGCTTCCATTGCCATGCCGTACGCGACTTCCAGTTCCGCTGCGGCACGCTCCATTGCCCGCGAGAATGCCCCGAATGACTTGTAGGTCTTCATTCAGGTGCCTGCCATTCCATCTGGGACCACGACCACTTGCGGCCCTCCAGTTCGCCTACCGCGACACAGAAGCCCAGTAGTTTCGAGCGGGAGAGCTTCGTCGCGATTTCCCACGGGACGCCCGCTTTCGTCAGCATCAGCACCTGACGAAGACCGGCATCCCGGCTTATTTTTTTGCCTGATCGGCCATCTCGTTTTCGTCGCGCTCGTCGAATACCTTCACGCCGCGTTGCAGGGCTTGCAGGCCCTTGTGACCGAGGCGGCTGACAAGTCCGCGCATCTGGAGAAGCGACGTGCATGGCGAGATCGGCTGCTTGTCGATCGCACTCAGGTAGACGAGCGGCAGGAACATGCGCACGAGGCGACCGTTGTCCGCTGCCTCGGCGCCCATGGCCTGCACCATGTCGTACTGGGCGAGCGGGCCCGGATAGATGAGGGTGAGCGTGCGGCCGTCGCCGACGGGGACGGTGACCGTATCACCGCTGATGACGAGTTCCGGCTTTTCGCCGCTGGTTTCGGTAACGTTCAGTTCGGTCATGGTCAGTTCAGTTGAATGCGGGTGCTGGCAGCGAAGGAAACGCGCTGGATGACGTTCTTCTCGGCTTCGGCTTCACCGGGATCCTCGTAGTAGAGAATCACGCCCTGGAACTGGAACGTGCTCACGGTCCCGGCGACTTCCTGGATGGTTTCCTGAATTACGCCAGCCGGCAGGTTGATACCTGCGTAGTACGCCGCTTCGTTCGAAGCGAAGTAGGAGTCGAGCGTGCCGTCCGCGCGCGAGACGTCGAACGAACCCTCCCAGCCGCCCTCCTGGAAGTTCAGGTTGATCGGGAGCCCGTTGAGCGGCTTGACGGTAATCTTGTGGTTGATCTTCTTGCGCTTGAAATTCAACAGCGTCGGGAGCACGAGGAGACCGGTCGAGGTGTAGACGTCGAACTTGTAGTCGCGCCCCAGATTCAAGCCGTTCATCGGCATGGCTTACTCCAGAAATGAAAAAGCCACCGTGCGGGTGGCCTGAATGGACGAGAGAGAATTACTGTGGTGTGACGGTGACGGTCTGGCCACCTTCGATGTTCACGAGGAAATACCGGACGATGCTCAGATACGTCACCGCCACCGTCGCGACCATGTACCCGAGTGCGACCTGACTGATCGGGTTGTTGTTCGCATCGATCTGCACGGACCAGCCCGGCTGCGTCGGCGCATTGACGTTGCCGATCATGTTGTTCGCCTGCAGGTTCGCGAAGAACGCGTCCATCGCGCCCTTCACGTTACGTCGCAGGTTGATCGTCTGGACCTTCCCCGGCACGTAGCCGAACGCACTCGCGATCGTGAACGCGATGTAGTTCGTCATGCGCGTGTAGTTGTCGCCGTTCGTCGCGCTGTTGCTACTTGCATTGCGGCCGGTGCGCGCCGCGAAGATCGCGCCGGCCGGCGCTGGGTTCGTGATGACTTCGAGGCGTGAGGTCGCAGCAAGGGCAATCTCGGAATCGCTGTAGGGCGAGTTCTGCTGGCTGCGCTGCGTCGCGATGATGCCGCCCAGTGAGGCGTTCAGGATCGACTGTTCCGGGCTCGTCGCAGCCTGCTTGGCCGAGCTGAACGTGGCCGGCGAAACCATCCGGTTCACGCCGTTGACGGTGTCCTGCCAGTAGCACCAGTCCCCCACGAGGCACGCGAAACCGTAGCCATCCACGCCCGCGCTCGCGAGTGCCGCAGCGCTGTTCGTGACGCTAGTCCCCGGCGGATTGGCACCATGGAAGTAGATGCCTTCCTGCAGCCCGAAGGCGAGCTGCGCGGCCCACGTCGTTGACGTCTGGCAGTCGATCAGGTTGCCGACCTGAGCCCCGGACTTGCGAAGCGCATACATGCCGGTGCGCGTCAGGCCATCGGCACCGACCAGCGTCGTATCGGACACGCCTCCGGCACCATCCGTGCCACCCGAGAGCGCGTAGGTGTTGGTGAGGTTCGGCGCATTGACCGACGTGCCGAGCGTCGCAATGCAGTTCTGCGATGGGCCGCGAAGGCCGGTTTGACCGTTGTTCACGGCGTTGACCATGTTCAGCCAGACGCTGACGGTCAACGCGATCGAGCCGCCCGTACCTGCGCCGCCCGTGAGCGTCGCCGTGGCCGAGGTATAGCCCGAGCCGGGATTGGTCACCTTGAACGTGCCAAGACCCCACGTCAGCGTGACGGTGGCGCCTGTGCCAACACCCGACGTCGACGATGGCGCGACCGGGTTCGTCGGGATCGAGCCGGCCGTGAGGGAGCCGGCATTCGTGACCGTGAGCGCAGTGATGGCTCCTGCCGACGCCGTGACGGTGAGAATGACGCCATTGGGCAGCGTGATCGTGTCGCCCGTCACATAACCGGAGCCGGGCGCCGCGATCGCGGCAGATAGCACCTTCAGGCTGATCGAGCCGGTCGCCTGGACGCCGTTGGCCCCCTGTGGAGCGGAAATGCTCAGGCTCGGCACGGAGGTATAGCCCGTGCCAGCCGTGACTGCGCCAGCGCTCACACCCATGCCGATGTTGTCGAACACTTCCGGCGTGAGTCCCGATCGCTGGATCGAGAGCTTGTAGGTGCTCGCCGCAGTACCGGCGACGATGGATGCCGTGATGCCGTTGCCGACGACGCCGGTATAGAAACCGGTGAGCGTCATGCCCGTCGCCGGAGATCCCTGCGTGTCGACCAGATTCGCGCTCGCTGCGGTATCGGTGCCATCCGTCACGCGCACGAGGATGTAGTTCTGGACGCTGTTCTGGTCACCGATCGCAACCGCCGTCGCGATATCGTGCTGCCGGAACGTGACCGGGCCGACCATCTGCTGCGCCTGCGCGCTATTGCCGATGCCCATCATCGGGGCGTCCACCGGCCCCCACGATCCGACGCCCACCAGGCCAAGACCATCGGTCGCGACACCGTTGATGTAGGCGATGCTGGGCGGCTGGATGATGACGTAGAGGTCGGGAGCCTGCAACGCAGTGACGTTCACTTGGCCGGCCTGATAAACGGGCATGTTTTGCTCCTAAAAAGCAAAAAGCCCGCGCGCGGCGGGCCAGAAAAGAAAAAGCCGCCCGAAGGCGGCTCAGATGCGGAGGGGAGAATGGATCAGGTACTTTTCAGCATGTGCGGCGGGATGCGCACGTCAGGCCGGTGGCCGTCGATGAACCGAACCTGAATGCGCCATGCGTCCCGGGCCCAGTCCACGCCGAACTGCTCGCCCATGATCTGGATGAACGTCTTCTTGATGCGCACGCACATGGCAGGAGTGGCCTCCTGTCCGACGAAACGAGCCACGGCCAGCTTCAGTGCTGCGCCAGCGCTGTGCGTGTGATCGAAGCTCATCCGATCACCTTGTGCACGTTGCGCGGATTGCCAGCGAGCACGCGAGCGATTTCCGCCTGATCGCGGATCGCATCCCCCTTGCGGTATGCGTCGAACGCGTGGCGCACCACGAGGTAATAGCCGGGCATATTCACGGGCTGATCGTCAGCCGCGTCGGATTGCGTCTTTGCCATGAGGGCCTCAGATGTTGACGTTGAAGGTCGAGCCGTTTGCTGGCGTGGCCGACACGCCGAGATTCGTCACGGTGTTCTTGATGACCGTTTCAGTGAGTGCGTATTCAACCTCGTAGAGCAGGTTGCGGCGATAGATCTGCGATTTTTCAGCGCCGTCGCTCTGCGTTACGCCGCGGTAAAGCAGTCTGGCCCACGTGTTGTCGGGCATTGTGATGCGCGGTTGCTGTTTGAACGAGAGTTCGAGCGCGCGGGCCGCAGCGTCACGCAGCGCTTCGGTAGTTGCCCATATCGTCACCATGAAAACCTGCGTCTGCCTGCCGATTTCCTGCTGCACCTCGACCGGCACCGAGATAGCCGTCTCGATATCGAAGGCCCCATTGATCTGGATCAGGTAGCCATTCGCCGATGCGCCCGGGATCATGGCAGCCAGGGCTGCCGCTACCGTCTCGATCGTGTCCGTCGCCTGCACCGCATAGCTGTACGGCTGGTAATTCACGCGCAGCGTAGCGGCCTCGCCAGCATTGATCGAGCCGCCGACGGTCACGATGTTGGCGTAAACCGACAGGGTAAGTTTCGCTGCGGGGACGGTCGCTTGCGCATCGTCATCACCGAGAAAGCGCGTCGTGTTCTTGCCCATCCCGGGCATCCCGTAGATGGTGACCATGACATTCCCGGCCGCCATCAGAGCCTTCAATTGCTGGGGGACGGGCCACCCGGAGCGCACTACCGCGACAGTGCCCACTACACTCGGCTGGCTCGTGCCATTTGGGTACATCGCCGCACCTGCGAGACTACCCAAGGTATTGATGACATCCGAAATATCGGCCATTACGGCTCCAGACGTTCGACGAGAAGCGCGTGCCCCAGCGAGTTCCAGTAAGGGGCAGTGACCTGGTATCGTACACCCAGATCATCGGTGATCACGTCGTTGGCCTGGATCAGGCCCAGCGCAGCAGATCCGGCCGGAATGAACACCGTCCAGAATGTTTTCGCTGCAGCATCGCCCGGCAGGTCGGCATCTGGTTTGCCGCGCTCCTTCTTGATCTGGATCGATGCCGGCAAGCCACTGGCAATCGACGTTTCATTCGCAGAGTCAAGGCCGCTGTAGTCCGGCTGGTAGCCGGGCGTCATGTCGCTGGCCGGCCGCGTAACGGAAATGATGCGCGGGTACAGAAAGCTCATGCGTACAACCGTGCGCAATACGGCCGAAGGAGTGCCTTCGTGTCGTCGTCCATCACGAAACTGTTCAGGACGCCAGCCTGTGTGTTGAAACGCTGCATCACCGTATCTCCGGCCTGAAGACGCTGCATCGTACGCGGCAAGCCGGCGGTCGCAGCGATGTTGCCGACGATGTTCGCGCAAGCCTGCTTGACTTCGGCGGGGAGGGTCGCATACGTCCATCCCGCCACGTAATGCATGCGTACCTCGGTGTAGTAGGCGAGCAGGACGCCAGCCGGTACCCAGACAGTGCCCGTCTCCGGGTCGCAACTGTTCGCCTGCGGCGTCCAGACTTCCCACGCTGGCGGACCGCCAAACTTCGACATGACCGCGAGCAGGTTGTATGTATCGATGGAGCCGACGGCATCCTGGCCCCGACGCATGTAGCCATAACGACCGACACCCGAGAGAATCGCCATGATGGGCGTTTGCGCGACCATCGTAATGGGCCGGTCTTCCGGCATAGTCCGCTGCTCGACGATCGTCATCCCTGCACTTAACTGAGCGCCCTGCGCATGCGCGAACTGCACATTCGCGAATGTGATCTGCTGAGCCGTGATGGCCTGCACGACGAGCGCTTCGGTGATGTCAGATGTCGCCTGATCGGCGATGAGCACTGATCCCACCTTCAACATCCCCGTGGGACCGGTCACGTTCACGACGACATTCTGGCCGGGTGCAATCGCGCTCGCCAGAGCCAATGTCAGACTGGGATTCATCCCGGCCATATAGCACGGGTTCCCGTTGCCATCCGGTGCCCAGATCAGTCCCTCGCGGCGCGCGAGGTAGGCATCGATCTGCGTGCTCGCCTGCTGGACCTGGGCGGCTGTCGCATTCGGCACGCCATAGGCGGCAAAATCAGCGCTCTGGAGGTAGGCAGACGGCATTTAGCGGCTCGAAAACAGGCAGCCAACATTCGTCAGCGTGCCGCCGGCAATGGCGACGGTGAATGACTGGAACGGCGCGCCATCGTTGACGTTCAGGACGCCAGCGGTGCCGGCTGTGAGCGCCTGCGTCAGCGCAGGGCCTTGCGGAATGAGGCCGGCCGCGTCGATGTAGCGCTGGACAGTGATCGATCCCGTCGCAGAGCTCGTCGCGCCGATAGCAAGCTTCGGATAGCCACCCGCCATTTGAAGCGGCGACGTACCTGGTGCCGAAAGACCCAATTGTGCGCCCGTCAGGAATGCCTGGACGAGCGGCCCCGAATCAACCGGTGTGTGCGTCAGTACTTGCGACGTTTCCAGCATGGCTGTCTCTCAGTCCGGCACCACAAGGCAGCATCAGCGGCGAGCGCTGTGCGACCTCGTGATTGATCATGTATTCGCCGAGGTTGTCGGGTACCTCGGCGCACCCTGCGCGGAACTCGACCGGGAACATGCGCGCACTTCCGTCGTCGTTGAGCCATTCGGATACGGGAAATTGCCGGCCCGGCTGGACGAAGACGGTATGCCGCGGCACCTCCCGGTCTTGCGGCCGATAGACGCGCATTACGGACGCTGTACGGCCACGACGCCGTGCGCGTATCCGAATGCCTTCGCGACGATGGCGTCGAACATCACGCCAACGAACTGGCCCGATAGGTTCCCGGTCAGCCCGAGCTGGAACAGCAACGGATTCGGGTTGTCGGTCTCGCCACTGACGTATGGCATTTCGATCATGTCCTCGGTGAGGATCACGGCGAAGTAGTTCTTGTTGCCACTGGGGGGGGGCGCGAAGCCGTAGGCGGCACCCGCGGCCGGCTGCAGAAACTGGTCGCCAATGAGCGGCAGATCACCCGCCTGCGTGGCAAGCGCCTTCACCTTGACCCCGGAGACAACCTCCGTTTCGGCCAGTGTGATCTGACCAGCGCGCGCCTCGCGATCGATGTAATCGCCCAGCACCGGGTTCAGGTAGATCGCGGTCGGCTTCGCGACGTACGTCTCGCTCGCGAAGAGTTCCGCAACCGCAGCCTTCAGGCCGTCGATGATCGATGCGCCCGGGGCGATCGTGAACTGCGTCGTGATCTGCGTGAGCAGCCCCACGTATTGAACGGTGGTCGGCGACGACAGACTGGTGTCGTTACCAGCCCATACGTTGGCCGCACGCGCAACATTGATGCCGCTGATGATGTCCTCGATATCGCGCGCGATCACCTCGGCAAACTTCTTCTGTTGCTGGGTGACCATCTTGTCGAACAGGGCGATGTTCGACTGGTTCACGCACGCCTTGATGAACGCCGAGCGCTCGACGCGCGTCGGACTCGACGGGTTGGGGCTGATCGCGGAGCTGCCCTGGCCACCGGTACTCTGGAAGCCCGCGGTCGAGATGGCCGTCTGTTCGAAGTAGCGGTGCGGCTGGCCGGTCGCCGGAACCTGCTTGAAGCGCTGGAGCGCCACCGAACGGCGGCGCACGAGGTCGGTGATGACCGGCTCGTAGTCGTTGACCTCGATGGCACCCGTACCGAGATAATCGGCGGCGGCCTTGAGGGTCATCATCTGTGCTTGGGACATGGCTGGAATCCTCTGGGCAATAAAAAAGCCGCCCGAAGGCGGCTTCTGCTGTTGTGCGGGATGCGGGGCGTCAGGTGTTCGGCTGCATGCGCGACATCGTGATGGCAGCGAGGCGCGCCGTCGTGCTCGCGCCAGCCGCCCTCAGATCGGCATCCTTTGCGCGCGCGTCCGTGTGCTCGGCGTGCACGCCAGGGCGTGCCGCTGGCGCAGCCTCCGTCGGGCGAACGGGGGCGCCGGACGCATGGAAAGCCTTCCCCTTGAGCTCGTTGACCGTCGTCGTGAGTTCGTCGATCTTTGCATTCGCCGCCTTCAGCGCATCGCTCTCGCCCGTGGCGGCCGCTTCCATCCAGTCGTGGTCGCGCCAGAGATGGGGCAATTTGCCCAGCACTGCTTCCGCTTCCATCTTGTCGGCCATGCGCCGGAGCACGGCGACGTGGCCATGGCGCTCGTGACCACCCATGCCGGCGGCCTCCAAGCCATCGGCGCACGCGCGGATGCGATCCGAATGTTCCTTGACCTTGTGCAGCACGTTGGCCGCTTCGAGCTTGCCGGCACTCGCCTTGAGCTCGTTCACGTCCTTCAGGACAGGGGCCATCTCTTCTTTCACGACGTCGCGCACGGCGCCGATCAATTCCTTGATATCCATTTCGGAAATCTCCGTCGAGGCGGACGCCTCAAGTGATGTGGTGGTGTAGGCGGCCTTGTCCTTGAACAGGATCGCGGCGCCAGTAAAAACACAGCTCGTCACCTCGATCGGGTCGCTGTTCCAGTCCTTGATGCCGGTTTGGGCTTCGTACGAGAACCCCAATAGCCGTTTCTTCGACCGAATCTCAGCCACCACGGCCGGAAAGTCCGCGCCGTACAGAAAACCTTCGATGTGGATGCCATCACCTTCCACGGTTGCAGCAGTGATCACGCCGATTTTCTTCGTCGGGTCGTGCCCGCTCAGATTCGGCTGATAGTCGACGCCCATCCCAAGCAGCGATGACAGGGCCTCTTCCGCAACGGCGCGCGGAATCAGGACGCGTTTGCCGTTTGCGCCGCCCACCGGCTGATCGCTCGGCTGATCGATGCGCGTCATGACGCCCGAGAACGGCGCCTTGTTCGGATGGCCCGGCGTTTCCGGCATGTCGAGTGCCATTGCCTCGAAGCGCATTGCGCGCAGACCGCCGTCGTTCGCGCCCGCCGGTTGCATATCCATGCGGGCGGACTGGTGCGCTTCCCACTTCGATGTGTCGAGGCCCAATTCTTTCGCCCGATGCAGGATCCGGCGTCGCGCCTCGGCGCGCTCCGTATCGCTCAATCCCTTCGTGTGGTCAACCATTGACCACGCCATGCGGGTATGGTCGACGTCGTTGGGTGTATTGCGAATTGGCAACGCGCGCTTGGCGGGGACTGCGAAGTCCTCATCGGCAAGGTTGTTGCGCTGTTCGGTGGTCAGGGGCATCTCTGCCTCACAGGGACTGGATGCGATCAAGCAGCGGCGCGTATTCGGCGCGAAGATGCGCGTCGACGGTGGCGGCGCGCGCCTTGAGTTCGAGGAGAGCCGTGTTGATAGCGCTCAGCGCACCATGCGCGGGCCCGATGGGTGCCGTGCTCAGCGATTGCGCGAGCAACTCACTCAGCGATTGCTCTGCGGACGCGTCGATGTCTTCGACGGGCTTTCCGGCGATTTCTTCTTGCGCGGCCGGCGCGCGCGCGTCTTTGGCTGGGCGTCCCATGATCAGGCGACGATGACCGCGTCGAACGTGCCGGCGGCCAACGTGTTCGCGGCGAGCCGCGGTGTCAGCGTGACCTCGAAACTGTCGAACGTCTTGTTGCTGACATACCAGGTGGCATCCTGACCGGGATTGATCAGCACGCAGTAGTTCGCCGGCAGATTGGCCGACGAGGGAAGCGACACCGTTGTCGTCACGGCCGCTCCCGCGCTCCCGCCAGCAACGTTCGCAATGCCCGGGATCGAGCCGATGATCGCGCGGTCCTGATGGGCCGGCGTCGCGCCGTCCGGCGACTCGATGGTGTGTTGCAGGATGCTCATTCGGATGCTCCAGTGGATGGTTGGATGGGAGGGTCGTCGACTTCCTTCGCGCCTTGCGCGGCTTTCATGGCGATCTGCATGTCCGCATACGTCAGGTCAGCCCAGCGCGACTTCAGCGGCTCCAGGCCTTTCTGTGCGCGATACTCGTTCGGGGTGCAAGCGTTGTTCTGGTATTCCGTCTTGAAGATGTCGGCGATTGCCTTTTCATCCTCGCGATCGAGGCCGTCGAACCCGAATCGTACGTTTGTGATGCCATGGCGTGCGCGCAGTACATCGCGGTTGATGTGCGCCTGAACGCGAAGCGCCATCGGCTTGACTGCCGAATCCCAATCGCGATCCTCAGCCGTCTCCGCAGTGTTGCGGTTGACGTCGCGCTCGATGCCCAGGCTCTGGGGTGACAGCTGGAAGCCTGTCGCGATCTCGCGGATCAGGAATTCCTGCCATTTCAGGTAAAGCGCATCGTCCGTCCCGGCGTGCAGCCGGATTGCCTCCGGCTTCATCTGATTGCCGATGATTGGCGTTTGACCTTGACCCTCGACCTCGTTGCGCCAATAGGCGCGGAATGTCAGTAGTTCAGACTCATTCGTGACGGACCCGACGTAAATCAGGTTTTGCGGTTGCGCATTGCTGGCCGCACTCGATGCATATCGACCTACGCCCAGCTTCCACGAGATCGAGTCGTACGCGATCTCAAGGGGGCCATATCCGTACGGAGACTCCGTGGACGGATTCAGCCGCATGTAGATGATTTCCTCGGCCGTCAACTGCTTTGCATTGACCTCGGAGAGGATCGAACCACCCGTGTATCCCAGCGCCTGCAGGAAGCGCACCGATTTCGGATTGCCGTCCCACTTCACCACGGGACGGATGGTGGTCGCATCCACTGGCCACAACCAGATCGGCCGAACGGGGTCGGGTGAAACTGCCTGTTCCAGCGTGCCCGCACCGGTGACGAGTGCATCTTCGATCCACTGCTCAATCAGTGTCGTGAAGCTGTCCGATTCGTTCGGATTGTCCAGGCAATTCGCGACGATCTCAGCCTGACGCTGCGAAGCGCTGGATTTATCGTCGCAGATGATCTGCCACGGCATCGTCGAGATCGCATCCTTGATGCGGTTGATCGCGCGACGCGCGTACACCGTGCGGCTGAAGTAGCGCAGGTTCGTCGGCGTGGGCTTGGGCGTCCCCAGCGTCCGGTTCTGACCCATCAGGCTGATGAGTTTCGGATACGCGAGGGATTCGCGCTCCGGCTGGTACCGGCGTCGAGCGGCCCACAACCGGATGTCGTAGAAAAGTCCCATGCGTCAGGCGAAATAGAGTCCGTTGTGCACCACCGGCCAGCGGTTGGCGATGAAATAGCCAAGCGCGTCCGGCGCATGGTCCTTCCCAGAACTTTTGTCCGGCTCACCGTTTTTGTCGTACACCTGCTGTTCAAGGCATTCCGTTATCACGGGGCACTTGTCGGTGTCGATGTAAAGGCGTCGGAATCCATCGCCGTTCAAGATGGCGGCATTGACCGCGTTCACCCGGTCTTTCACGGCTGGATTCGAATTGTTCACGTGCACCTGGATGCCGTGATCGCGCAGAATCTGCAGATCCGAGAGCGACGCGTTGACCGATTTATGGCCGCGTCCACTCGCATCGGGATATGCCGTGATCGCATGTCCTTCGAAGCGCGTCACGAGTTGCTCGGCAAGCGCCGGCGTATCGCGGACACCAGTGAGTTCTGCGGCGATGATCGGGCAATCCAGGCGGATCACTGAAACGATCGCGGTGCAGTTATAGACGTTGAAGTCCACCCCGACATGTAGCGGCTCACCGGGCTCGATCTCCGCAGTGACGTGGTTCTGGAAGCGATCGAAGTCCGGATAGACCGCGCCACTCGTCAGGTTGACGAACAGCCCCTCCAGATAAGCATCGAGCAGATTCTGCGGGTAGATCGCCCGCAACTGGTCGACATACCCCTGCGGCAGATAAGGATTGCTGGCCGTCGGTGCACGGTACAGCTTATAACCTTTGGCCTCGGCATCCTTCGCCTTGTGCCATGTCTCGTAGACGAACCGGAAACCCTCCGGCGTTGTCGCGATTGCAAGCGTATTGCGCTCGCCGTCCAGCTTCTTCTTCCGGCAGCGCGCCAGACACTTGCGCCAGGCGTTCGCGGCCTTTTTCTGCTCAAGCGTATCGAATTCATCGATACCGCCATCGGAGATCTCGAAACCGACAATCCGGTCGGGATTGTCGAGCGTCCGGAAGATGACGCTCCCACCTGTGCGCAGCGAAAGTTCCTTGTCCGTCTTGTTCAGACGGTGCCGGATCTTCATCGCATCCAGGCGCTCTTCGAACTTCGGCCACGCGATGAGGCTGATCAGATCATACGTCGGAGCGAAGTAGCCGACGTTGAAGCGCGGATAAGCCAACTTCTTCAGTAGCAGGCGCGTTACCAGAGCATCTGACTTGCCGGCACCGAATCCACCCACGAACGCAGGGAACTGGAAGCCCGAAAAGACGAAGTCTTCCTGCGGCTCAGTCAGCGCGAGATCGACTTCGAGCTCACGCATCATCCTTCCTCGCGCGGCGCACCTTGATCACGATCGATTCAGGCGCATCGTCGTCTTCATCCTTCATCAGGTCGGCGCGCGCCAACTCAAGCTTTCGGATCAGGTCGATCTGGCGAATGATCAGGTCGGCATAGTCCGGCGCCGCGGCCTTGATCTCACGCTTGTCGAACTGCGCCATCTCCTTCGTTGCGTGGTCGTAGGCCAGACCTGTTTTGCGGGCCACTTCCAGAGCACCGTCAACCAGTTCCTGCAGATCCACCGAGCCAGAGAGGCGCACAAAGCGGTGCAGTTTCACGCGAGCCAGCCGGATCTCGTCGTCAAGCGAACCAGCCTCGGCGCGCTGGTACAACTTCCGCTCGTCAGGGGTCAGCGCGTCGCTATAGAAGCCGTGCTTCAGCGCGTTCGTCGCGGTGTTCGGTTTCTTTGGGCCGGTGCTCGCCCCGCCATGCAGTTTGCAGCGCTTCTTCCCTTCCATCGGGGCGCGTTTGCAAGGCGTGCCGGACCTTGTCTTAGCCCCACATGTCTTTGCCATGTGCGGCCTCAATCATGGGGTTTGTTTCCGCGATTTAGTTTTTTCCTATCGGACTCGGGCAATCGCCGGATATAAACCCGCGTTTTCGGAGACTTTCACGCCGCGTGATAGCGTCTGTCTATTGCGCGTCGGCTGATTGCTTCGCGTCATCGCCCATCACGTCCACCTCGACGTTGAACAGCGTCACACGCGCCATGCCGATGCCAGCGGCTTCGACGGACCATTCCACCTTGGTGATCAGCCCCATATCCAGCGAGCGGCCGTCGGGGTCGAGCACCTTCGTGCCGCGCGGCGTGCCGTCGCTGACGATGCGGAAGCGTTTGTTGTCCATGTCTGATCTGGTATGTGGTTGCCAGCCGCCCAGCGCCGCTTGAAATCCCGCATTGCGCGGGCAAAGGAGGGGGGCTTACGTTCTGTCGGCAGGCTGCCGCGGATGTGAGGGCTCTCACGGCCTACCCATCGAATACAAAGTGCCCGGCGCGAGGCCGGGCGAATCTCGCTCATGCGAGCGGGAGGAGACGGGTTGAGGGAAGCTTCTACCGCCAGCACGCAAAGGCGAACGCGGTCATCGAAGCGGCAACCGGTGGTTCCGACAAGCGATGCGCTCATCGCTCGGATAGGCCGCCAGGCTCTCCGAAATCGGGTCAATCCGGTTGGCTGTCACCCTCACCGAAGCGCGCAACTCGTAGGTCGCTCGGACCCGCTTGGCCATCCACGATGGCGGTCTCGCGCTTCGGTGAGGGTTTGTACCCACAAAATCATTCTTGCTTTATTTGATTTTGTTGCTACAATATCAATCAAGGAAACACGCTAACCACCGGAGACAGCCATGAGCCACCAAGTTTTCAGCCACTCGGAAATCAAGGTCCAACGACCGAACGGCGCCGTCGAAATCGTCCGCTCGGAAAAGTTCCTGACGCCCGCACTCTTTGCGCAAATGGCTTCCGCAACCAAAGCCGCTGGCCGCGGCGACCTTCTGAGCTTTGAAAATATCTCTGTTGCGCCGATCGTTTCCGCCGAGGTGCAATCCGGCATCGAAGCCGAACGCGCGGCCGCAAACGCAGCCGATGCGCAGTACAGCGCAGCCTATCGCCGCGTCGTCGATGCAATGGCGCGCAACACCTACTAACCGGGAACTCCCATGATCACCGACCAACAGATCATTGATGCCTGCACAGGAGCGGGGTCGAAGGCCGTCTACGATGCCGCTAATGCCCGCATTGCTGGCGACCATGCCGCGCTGCCGCGAGTTGGATTGCCAGACGTCAAATCTTTAGGCTATGCGTGGCGCATTGCTCGCTTCGCCTTTGATCGCCTTGGCGATGACGAGCGTGCCGCTGATTTGGCTGATACGACGATCAAAGCCGCCTCACTGCGGGGCGGGAAGCGCGCCGGTGCCGGCCGTCCTTCTGCCGGGCTAACCGAGACAATCCGTGCTCGCGTCACGCCCGACGAAAAAGCCAAACTGGAGCGTCTTGGCGGCTCTGATTGGATCAGACGGCAAATCCAGCGCGCCAAGCCCTAATCTGAAGGTGCTCGTATCGCAGAGCCAAGCGGCCGATTTCCTTCGGCGTCGTAGACGCAAATGTCCGGTGCCCACGTCTCGAACGTGCTCAACCATCACCGGACGGGTAGGGAGTCGCACCCCGACACGACCCGCGCTTACGCGCATTCACATCACGGCTGACGACTGCTGCGGCCCAACGGGGCCTGACCGCCCTTGTTTGGCACCCCGCGACGGGTCTGCGGCTAACCGGTTCGCGTCCCGGTGCAATCGTCATGCGTGAAAGGACTGCTTACGCCAGTCAGGCGTTATTGACGGGTAGCGAACAACGCCTGAGCCGCATCTGTAGGCGACAGCCCGACTCGGTAATACCCGGCGAGCGCCTCACGCATCCGGGGACTTGAGCGCCATGGTGGAACCACGTAGCCCGCAGCGACAGCCTCATCGAATGCTGCGAGAGTCCACTCCGCGAGCTTCGCGCGCTCCGGCTCGGATAAGTCGTCGGCCTGCATCGCGATCTCCGGGGCCGGAAAGCGAAAAGCCCCGCGAGCGTTTAGCTGGCGGGGCTTCAGAGGGTATTGCGGTGAGTCTGGCAAAATACTAGGGGGCTTGTCGCAAAAAGTCAATCTCTTTTCGCGCTCAATCGCACGCCAGTTCGGGCTCTCCGCGTTTCGCAACGTCGGCAACTTCGTCCTCGACGTGTACCTCAGTTTCCACGACGCCTTGCGCCTTGAATTTCGGATCGAGCCGGGCGATCGCCATCTTCTCGATCGCCGCGTAATGCTTCGTCATCCAGACCGCCGCACGCTGCATCTTGTCCTTCGTCACCTTGAACTCGTCGGCGAGATTCCTCAGCGAGAGTTCGTCGCGGTGCCGGCGCGGCAGGTAGTGCCGGGCGGTCAGCTTGGCGCACGGCTTGAGGCCGATGCCGCAACTGCGCCGCGCGTGGAGTGCGAGCCGCACGACGCCACGCTGCTGAGTTTCGCCAATCCCGAACCGGGCGAGCAGGGCGCCTGATTCCGTCGACGGCAGGCGATCAGTGACGGCGGACACGATCATGGCGCACTGGCCGCGCACTTCCATCTGGCTCAAGCCGCCGAAGTCGACGCTGCCGGAGCGCTCGCCCTTGAGTTGGTCGAGCCAGCGCTGCTGGCGCTCGTTCAAGGTTGGCGCCTGCTCGAGCACCTGAATCAGGAATTGCCGGAACTTGTTCTCGCCCATCGCCGGTACCGACAGGATGAGGAACGAAACGTGAAGGGCTTGTTCTGTGCTCTGGAAAATCGCGTTCACTTGGGTTCCTCGAGGGTGTAAATCTGACAGCGCTTGGTTTCTTCGATGCAGCGCGCCGCGGGCCGCAGACGTTTCTTGCAGGCGACTTCCGGGCCGCCAAAAGGTGATTTCAGAACGAGAGCGCATCCCTTGCAGGTGCCGCTTTCACGTTGGATCAGGATCTCGAGCGGGTCCTTGTTGCGCTCGTGCCGCGGGTCGCCGTAACGTTCGACATGACGCCTCACGCGTCTTCCTCGCCGGTCACACCGAGGAACCGATACTCGATTCGCCCAGGTTCCGGCTCGCGCGGCCCGGCGGCTAAGGCGACATCCCAGTCGGTGACGATCGGGGGGCAGACCTTCGGCTGTGCAGGCGTGTGCCCATGCCATACCGGACCGTTCCAGTCCCCTGGAACCGGCAATCCATCCAAGATGACGGCACGATCACCACGTTGGGAAAGTAGCCGTTTCAGCCAATGGATCATTTGAGAATTCCCTTCGCATGCAACCGAACGATTGAACGGATATGGCCTTCGAACCACGCAAGCACGACCTCGGCGTATGTCATGCCGGCCGGTGGTGGCCGCTGGCCGTCGTAGACCGCATCGCACGCGGTGCACGCGAATGCACCGCAAAGGTCATCCGCCTTCAGCGCGCCAGCTTTGCCGCCGGCGCCCCCGCGGTAGTGACTCCAGATCGTCGTGCGCGGATCGTGTGTGCACGCGCCGGGCAGGCGCACGAGACACTCTTCATCGCGCGCCGAGTCGCGGATGCGCTGATTGCGATAGGTGAGAGTTTTCGGGAACGAAACGCGCGCAGTCATCGGTCGAACTCATTGAGGATCGCCTCGACCATCCGCTCGCCGCTCTCCTCGTTGAGGTGCGGCCAGAGATAGCCGTAGGCGTGTGGACTACGCAGGAACTCTTTCACGCTCTCGTGCACTTCGTGAAACTCGGCATCATCGAGCGCTTCGTACGCGATCGAGCGCGGTAGCGCGACAAGCTCGCCGCCCGGGCCCGGCACGAAGTCGCAATGCCCGGCGCCGACTTCCAGCCATTTGCGCATGCGCTCCGGATCCGTGAATACCTCCTGGCATTTGAAGATCGCGGTGAGCATGACGAAGTGCAAACGGTGAAATCGCTCGCTGCGCGGAATCCGGAACTCGAAGGCGAGCGTCTGACCCGGCTGCAGCTTTCCAAGCTTGCTGCGGAACCGCGAATATGCGCGCTCATTCTTCTCGTCGACGCCAGCCAACTTGCCGCGCTGGTCGATGTGCAGGATGACCTTACTCATGCTGCCTCCCTCTCGTCGTCATGCAGATGCCTGACGATCCGGCCCGGCACCGATACCGGTGCGCGAACTGATCCGGCCGCAACGAGAAAAGGATTTCTCTGCCGCGCCGCGATTGCTGCCGCTGTGCGCCGCTTGAAGGGTGCCACTGCATCAGGCTCATCGCCGAATGCCCAGACCGTTCGCCAATGACCCTTTGGCTGGGGGCACCCAGCGGGCAATGAACAGATCTGCCCGGTGAGCGGTAATGAGCTCCGATATCCGCTGTTGCGATACCTGAAGACGCTCAACGAGTTGCGGAATGGTGAGCTGTTCCACGATGAGAATCGCTTTCATGCGATCCCATGTTGGAGTGGGGCGGAATTCGCCCTTGCGCGGGGGGCGCGACAAACCGATTGTCTTCGTCGCCCGGCAGCGGATCGCGGGCCACGTGTGGTTTGGCAGAAGGGCGCAAAGCTGTTCGCGCGACATGGCGGATTCGTAGTGCTCCTTCAGGATGCGCTCTTCGGTCGTTGTCCAGAGGACATGGGTGGTTTTCATGCAACCTCCAGATCAAGAGCCCGGGCCACCACATCAACGCGCGGCGCGCTCCCATAGCGCTTGCGCATGATGACGTCGACAATCCGGGCGTCATCCACGTAGACGACACCGTTCATACCATCCTTGAGGGCTTTGAGCACGTTGTCGGCGTCCGGCTTCTTCGTGGCACCGACCAGACCTGCGCGCGCCTTCTCCTGCTTCTTCCTTGACCAGCTCTGGGGGATCGGCAGGTAGATCGCGACGATCAGTTCAACCGCTTCATTGAACGGCACCGCGTCCCCCATCGCCTCCCGCGCGGCGAGCCGCACCAGGTTCTCGTATCGCTGGGTCTTCTCCGGCGTGTAGTGGCGCGTGAATACGCGCTGGGCACCTTTGGCGTCGGCGCCGATGCGCGAGCTCGACTTCGCGCGGCCTTTGGCGACCGGCGTGCCGGGAATCGTGAAAACGATCTGTTTCATTGCGGGCCGATCTCCGTGTAACCGGCGTCGGTCACGCCGCGGGTTTGAGCTTGTTCGCGCAGTTCGGCCTTGCGCTGGTCGGTAGCCGCACGTTGGGCCGCCGCGTCCGACGCGCGTTGAGCCGCGATACGCTCAAGCGCAGAAGGAATGGTCGCAATCAACTGGCGCACGCGATCGAGGTTCGCTCGAGCCTTCGCTGCGTCGAACGGATCAGCCTCGTCAGGGGCTGGGAGCAGTGCGGCCGCCATCGGTGCCGGCAGTCGATTCTTCGTCATAGCGCTGCGTAGCGCGCGTTCGCGCTCGTCGTTGTCCCAGCCGAGTGACGGCTGCCACACTGCCGGCCGGCGTGCCGCGCGCGCCTCGATGACCAGTCGGTTGTATGCGTCCTTGAACGCCATCCGTGCGCCGACCTCGTCGCCGCCTTCGAGAACCGGGCGTGCGATCAGGAAAGCCTCGAACGCCTCGGTCGTCCATACGACTGTCGTGCGCTCGTCGAGGGAGCGAAGCGCGATCGCCCATGCTTCGTCGGGGCCAGGGCGGTCATCGGCTCCAGCTGCAACAGCAATTTGCGCCTCGATATGTGCCGGCAGCAACGGGAACTTCCCGTTCGTCGGGTCCTTGAGATGCGAGAAAGCGGCGCGGCGTACGGCCGGAAACGGGTGTTCTGCGAGCGTGGCGAAGAACAGCGCCTTTGCTTCGGCCGAGAGAACCCGCTGCGACTGCAGGGCGTACACCTGGTCGATCAGTGCCACGAAACTGTCGAAGTCAGTCTTTTCCATCACCATCCTCTGGTCCGAAGATCAGCGCTTTCGCGCGCGCGTTGGTGTCCGCGAGTTCGGCTGGCGTCGGCGCAGTGCTTCGGCGCGCAATGCCCCCGGCGACCTTCTTTCGCTCGTTGATCGAGGCTGCAAGCCAGGCGACGGGCTCAAGCGGCTTGACTCGCATGCAGTCCTGTACAAGCAGCCACGCACCGGCCTGGGTGAGATGTTTCTCGGCTCCGCCAAGCATCGAGCGGATGCTCGATTCCTTGATGTCGGGTGCATGGCTTAGCAGCCACGGAACGCCGATCTGGAAAATCGCTTCGTGCGGAGTAAGTCCGGACGACGCGGCAGCGCCGGTTCCGTCAGGAACCGTCTTACTGGTACTGGTACTGGTACTGGTGCCGTCCCTCCCATGGGTGTCACGTTGGTGTCCGCCGTCTGTCCCGTGGGACACTCCGGGGACTCCCGCGTCTTTCCCCTGGCCTTCCGCAGCCTTTCGCTTTCGATAGTCGGCCTTCCGGTTGCGGTCCTTGTCCCGCGCGGCGAGCATTTCAGATACTCGACATGAGATGGTGTCGTGATACAGGCGACCGTCTTCTGCCTTCCAGAATCCGCGTAGTAACGCTGCCCGATGCTTGGTGAATATGGATGCCTTCATGCCGATCCGAACGGCGATCAGTGCATCATCGTCGGGCAGCGAACCGCAGGGTGTCTGGCGCCACGCAGCGGCCCAGACCATCAGCAGCCACGGGCGTAGCTCGACGGGAGCCAAAGCCCATGTATCGGACTGGTCGATCTGCTCGAGGTCGAGCTCAAACCGCCAACCCTTTGCTTTGGTGTCGGATGGATAGGGAATCGGAAGCCGCGTGCCGTCGTTCATTGCCGATACTCCGTCATGCAACCTCGACGGTGGGACGCGGATAACGTGACTTTGTGGCGCTCATGCTGCATCACTCTCTTCGGCGTGGCCTTCGAGTTGCAACTCGTCGTTCTCGCGATCGAACCGGCGCCCGTCGGCCGCAGCCGTCACATTCTTGACCGCCTGCCGGAAGTAACTCGGCTTCAGTTCTGCACCAACGCCCAGCCGTCCTAGCAGGACCGGGACGTACACTTCGCTGCCGACGCCCATGAACGGCGTGAAGACCGTTTCCCCGGGATTGCTTCGAAGCATCACACAGCGCTCGATCACGTCAAGTTGCAGCGGGTGCACATGCTTTTCGTCTTCGCTGTCGCGCGCTTCGCGGTACGGCAACACGCGGTTGAAGCGGATGTCGTCCCACATGCAGTCGGCGTACTGGCGCCAGATCCAGTGCGAGAAACGGTTCTCCGTCTGTTTGCCGGTCCAGCCGCGATAGCTCAGCACGTCCGCAGGTGGTTTGCGCTCGCCGGCATAATCGAGCATGCCAACCGGATGTGCGACAGGAACAGCGTTCTTGCCAGTGCGCCGGAACAGCAGCAGGTAGTCGCCCGACGCGATGCCGCAGTCCATCGAATCCGCGACCAGCGACGCGTGCGCGAGGTTCTTCTGCATCGTGCGCAACCGAACCTCGAGCGGCTCCTTCCAGATCATGTGACGCCCGGCGTAAGCGAAGCCCTCTTCGGCGTGCAGCCGGATGATGTCACCCGGGAAGTCGAGATAGCTGTCGGTGCCGCTGTTCGAGCGCGGAATATCCATGCAGTGCACGCACGACATGCGGCCCGGCATCGTGATCCGCGCGAGTTGGCACACCACGAAACGGTACTGCTCGAAGAACTGGTCGTAGCTGTCGCAGTTCGAGAGGTCGCGCTCGCTGCTCGAATAGACGTAGAGACCGCCTGCGCCCGAACTGGCGAAGGGCGGACTGTACACGCTCAGATGAACCGACGCCGAAGGCATATCCCGCATCACCTCGTAACAGTCGCCTTGGTAAATCGCATACTTGTCGGTGATTAGTTGGTCAGCGACTGGCATTCAATTTCTCCATCCAATGCTCTTTCATGTGAGCCGATTGATTCTGCAAAACGTCAATATTTTCTTGGCGGTTGTCACTTTTTATGCCGTTGAGGTGATGAACTACCTCTTCGGAATCAAGCGGGCGTCCAATCTTTTCCTCAGCTACCAACCGATGCTCATATACATATCCACGGCAATCAGCCAGATGATGATCGGGGTTCAGAACTTGCACATAGCCGTTGGGATCAAGGTATCGGCCTTCCTTGAAGCTGGGATTGCCCTCGCCGCGCTGCGCAAACCCGAGACAAGTCAGACTGCAAAATCGCGGCTTTCTCGCAGACGGGCTACGATAAACTTCACACGAAATTCCGCAGGCTTCGCATCGGAAACAGATCACAGCCATGCCGGCATCTCCGTTTTGTATGCGAACGTCGTTGTGCGCTCGATCGATAGGCTGTCATTCATGCAGCCAACCAAGTTATTGAACATGCGATCGGCCTGCGCGGCTTTGCGCTGCATGTTCGAGAGAATGCCGAGACCGCCTTCGGTTGTGACCAGATCCACCCGGACCTCGCGTTGCTGACCGTATCGCCAGCAACGCCGCACACCCTGGTAGTACTGTTCGTACGAGTGGCTCGGGAAATCGGTGATGTGTGCGCAGTGCTGGAAGTTCATGCCCCACGCGCCGATGCGCTTCTTCGTGATCAGGCCGCGGACCTTTCCTTCGGCGAAGGCGAGCATCTTTTCTTCTTTCGCTTCGTCCGAATCCTTGCCGGAGACTTGCACGGCGTCCGGAATCAAACGCTCGAGCGCGTCGCCTTCCTCGTTCAAGTCGCACCACGTCAGAAATGGCTCGCCGGTGTGGTTGACCAGCGATGCGACCTTTTCGCAGCGCTCGCCAATCGTGCGGCGCCGTTCGTCGCGCTGTTCCTTCAAACCTACCGCCGGCAACGCGAACAGCATCCCGTCGGCAAGCGAGTTCGTCTCGACCAGGTGCTCGGTCTCGGTGAGCGGCGGCAGCACGAAACGCGTGTCGTCGAAACCGAGGTCCGACGGTTTCCGGATGGCGCGCGCCCACGAGCACACCCAACGCCAGAACGGTTGCTCGGCGTGGCCCTTCAGGCGCCACTTGATCACCTCGCCGCGCATGCGACCCTGTGCCGAATTGTTCAGATCGTTCTTGAAAAACCGGTTCAGCATGTCCATGTGGCCGAGGTAGCCGAGCGCTTCGCTGGTCGTGCCGAGTTCGACATAGTCGTTCGGCGCGGCCGTCGCGGTCGCCAGCAGCCGGTGCGGCATCTTGCGCATGAACACCGTGATCTCGGCGCGGCGCTGGCCGGCGAACGACTTCAGGATGCTTGACTCGTCGCCCACGAACCCGACGAAGTCAGCCGCATGGAACTTGTGCAGGCACTCGTAGTTCGTGACCGTAATGCCCGGGTGGGCGAGCCCGTCGCGCGAGAGCGTGACGCTGATGTCGAACTTCTGTGCCTCGCGCACGATCTGCTGTGCGACCGCGAGCGGTGCCACGATCAGCACGCGACCGCGAGTCTTCGTCACGACGTTCTGCGCCCAGACGAGCTCCATCGGCGTCTTGCCGAGCCCGCAGTCAGCCAGCACGGCGCCGCGGCCAGTGCGCAGCGACCAGTCGACGAGTGACGCCTGAAAGTCGAACAGATAGTCAGGCATCCAGACCGGCGCGAAGCCGTTACGCGTCGCGAGTTGCGTCTTGGCCTGCAGGAATGCGGTGTAGTCGGGCGCATTCATCCCACCACCCGCGCAAGCCACTCCGCCCCACAGACAGAGAGGACGATGATAAGAATGAGGGTGCCCAAGACAATGAGGCCTTTCATGCCGCACCCGCCATGATGTTGCGGCCCCAGCGGTGATAGCCGGCATCCCACTGGACGCGCTCCGGGCTATTCCACCGGTACGGGTTGGCCCAATGGGGGGAACCCTTGCGTGCAGCTTCATAGCCCTGTTCGTAGGGGATCATGCTGCCGCCTCGTTTTCGATATCCTCGCTAAGAGGAACGCCGCCGATAGGACGCAGGACGGCGTCAGAAATCACGCGCGCCAGCACAAACACAACGGTGCCCCTGAGATGTCCGGAAATGGTCAGTACGGGCAACGGATCGTGGGCGCGACACATCCATGCAGGGGTGCCATCTCCGCGAAAAATCAGATTGCCATCGGGATGCATTTGCACGAAATCATCGTCAATACGCGAGACCACCTCGACGATGCGTCCAGCCAGCCCCGGTGTTTCGACGAACGGTGAGAAGATCACCCGCGCCAGATCACCCGCTTGGACGTTCACGTCGTTCTCCCCGCAGTGATCTGATGCAACCGGATCCGGAACGCCATGGCGATCGCCCACGATAGCGACGCGGAAACGATCGTCGCCTCATCGTCAGGAAAACGAACCTCCCAGACAGTGGTGTCGCCACTATCCACCGGACGTGCGCGAGGTTTCAGGGTCTGGAGGTTCATGCAGCAGTCCGGTCGAAATCCTGCATCGCCGCCTTTGCTTCAGCGAGACCAGTCATCGCCTGCGCATCTTCGATGCCCAGAACCCACCGAAGTGCTTTGCCGCGCTCGCCAGATGGATCGGTTTCGAGTTCGGCGAGAATCTGCTTACGGGTTTTCATCCGCGGTTTGTCATTGCCCAGTACCTCGCGCTGCTTCCTTGCGCGCTCATGGGGCGTTGCTCCGTCGCCAGCCGCGACCAGTTCCGCTACCTTCGCGCGTTGGTCGGGCGGCGACATGCCTGCCAGTTGCTTCGCGTGCGTGATGCCAATCTTTCCGGACTCGACCGCCTTCTGGACGTCAGAACAGCACTCCAGCAGAGCGAGAGTGGCGCGCACCGTCGCGGGCTTGCACCCGAACAGCATGGCAACCTCGTCTTCACCGTGGCCGAGCGCCATTGCCCGGCGCATTTTCTCGGCACGGCCTATTGGCGTGTCGCCTTCGCGCAACTCGTTCTCGCTGATGATCGCGTCGAGCGCGCGCTTCCGGTCAGCGCAATGGACGAATCCCGGTACCCGAATCGGAACCACGCCGCGCGCCTTCCGCCATTCGTTGGCGAGAAGCGCGGCCTTCGTGCGGCGGCGGCCAACCACCACCTCGACGGCGCCGGTCTCGGGATTCTTCATCACAGCAATCGGCTCAAGGACGCCTTGGTGGTCGATGTTGCGCGCGAGGTTCTCGTCGACCGGCAGATGCACGCGCGGGTCATACAGAGGCGAACTCTCGTCAGTGACGAGCGTCAACGCCTCCGGCGCAAAAAACAGCAGGTTTGTCTTCCCAGACGCGCCATACGCGTCGACCGAATTCTTTGCCATTACGCACTTACCCCCGCCTGTTTCAGGAGGGCCACCAGCTGCGGCCCGAGTTGCTGGATCTGTTCAACCGCCGCCTGCTTCGTATTGCGCCGGTCGCCGAGAAATTTTTCGACGAGGTAATACAGCGGCGTCATGTCCCCTGACGCTTCGAGATAGCGCTCAAAGGAGTCGAGCGAAAAGTGCCGCGTCGAGTCGTCGCCGAGTTGATTGCTCAGATTGCCGGGCGCCTGGTCCAACTCGGCAGCAACGCGCTTGAGGCCGCGTTGATACACGCCTTGTGCAACTGCTTCCCGGGCGTTGCGGTAGCGCTCGACAAGCCCCGCCTCGAAGTCCAGCACGAGCTGGTTCTGATCCTTACTGATCTTCATCGATAGCTTCTCGTATCAATCGTTATGCGCAGTTATCAATCGATCTGAACAAAAATGGCGTCAAATCCTTATAGGACTACTAACGCCATGCCCATCATCAGCAGCCCGCAGTCCGCGAACCGCCATTCTGTAAAAGACCCGGTCATACGACCGGGAAGACCACACGCTACCGGGATAGCGCGAGGGAGCGACCTAAAAATCCAATCCTTCGAGGAAAGCCCCGAGATCATCCGCCTTGAACACTGTTGCCGGCACTCGCTTCATTCATGCCACCATCTTCGAAAGCTTCTCGCCGCCACTGGTGCCGGCGGGAGGTTGGGTGTCGTCGCTCGCGCTCAGACGATCAACCTTGTTGTTGCCGTTCAATGGCGGCCATCCAATCAGTTCCTCGCGACTTTCGCCGGTGAGCTGGGCGAGCAGCGTGCAGTGATCGCGTGGAACCAGACCTGCTTTTCGCCATTGCTGGATGACCTGATATCCCGACAACCCAAGTTGGCGGGCCATGTCAGAAAGCGACTCGAACTGTGCAATCGCACGTTCCAGGGCTTTGTTCTTTGATTGCGGTTTGGTCGGGCTCATGAAAAATGATCGTACACAAGATTCTCTTGTATTGCAAGGTGATCTTGCATACCCGCAAGTAAACCTTGCGGGTAACATTCGCGCCATGCCGACGATTCACGAGAAAATCAAACACTTGCGGGAAATGAGAGGCCTCTCCATGGAGGCTCTGGCCGAACTCGTTGGCGTGAAATGGCAGACGGTGCAGCAATGGGAAAACGGCAAGACGGCACCGAGTCGCAAGCGCATTCCGCTCGTCGCTGATGCCCTGAATACAACCCCGGAACTTCTTCTGTTTGGACCGCCGCATCCCGCAGATGTGGAGCAGACTGATTCGCCGGATCGAGGTGATGAAGCGGTCGAAAACTCTTCTGCGCACCCGTTGCCGTTGCGCTATTCTGTAAGCGCTAAAAACTTTCGCCGCGTCTTCGTCGTTGGACGAGCGCAAGGCGGATTGCCTGAGAGAGTTTGGACGGACGGGGACTATCCGGTGGGTGCAACAGACGAATACGCAGAGTTGGCAACGACGGATGCCCACGCGTTCTTGACTCCCGTGGTTGGGACGTCAATGATCCCGAAGTTCAACCCAGGGGATTTTGTTCTGGTTGAGCCGGGTAGTGGTACCGAGCCCGGGGATGATGTACTGGTGCGGCTCAAATCAGGCGAGACCATCATCAAAAAACTCGTCTCCACCCGTGGGGGCTTGATGGAATTGCATTCATATAATGTTTCCGAGCAGGGGCCGCTTTTTGTGCCGGCGGTGGACATTACTTGGATGTACTACATTGCTCACTACGTGCAGGCGAAGAAGATCAAAACGCGCATGTAACCGCGTCATCCATCACCTACGGGGACGATATGGAGACTCTGGAACAGACGGCAAAGCGCAAAGAACGGAATGGAATTTTGGTCGCATTGTCGATTGTGGCGATCGCGGTGATTGCAGGTATAGCCTATAACAATCAGGCGCCCAATGTCACAAAGCCCTCATCGACGAACGCCGGTGCCTTATCAGGCCAGACCGGAGAACTCCCTCCGGCACCCCAGCAGATAGCGCCATCGGGTCATAACTATGCGCTTGAAGAGAATGGCGAATACGGATACGAACAGGGTTTGACCGAGGATGACATCAAGGCTGGCACTACAGCCAAGCCTCTTGTTATGGCGCGTTACATCGGGGAAAGGGACGGAACCTATACGGTATCGATTCTCCGTAATGACAGCGGCACCGTGATTGAGCAGATCTCGTGCGAAGTACCATGTGCTTTTGCTAAGGATCGCCTCATCTCTGGAGGCACCGTCTTACGAAGTCAGACTATTCCAGTTGCGCCCGACTCGCTTGCATTCGGGATGCTTTTTGACGCCATGAATGGCCAACTGCAGCCGTACAAAAAGACGGCGAGGACCGCGAACGATTAGGCACGACGCCCCGTCTTGAAAGAAGAGCCCGCCGCGCGCGGGCTTTTTTGCGGCCCATCGCACAAGAAGTTCTTGCAATGCAAGAATTGCTTGTATAAGATGAACTCCATCGCAGCACACAACACAACGCGGGAGCGGGACATGAACACCTACCTCATCACCTTCGAAGACGGCTCGAGCATGGAAGTCGAGGGCATCGGCCCGGACGGCGCGCAGGAAACCGCGGCCGATCTGTGCGACGAAGCAGGAATCGTGTTTCTCACGATCGTCAGCATCCGCCGCGTGCGCTAATTCCATCGGTCATCAGGAGAGCGTCATGATTCGGAACAGCAAGCAGTCGTGGGAAATCGGCCAGACGGTGCGCGTCGGCTTCCTGAGCCTCACGGTCATCGCGTCGCTCGAGGCAACCGGCGACGGACTGCCCGGCGCATACATCCTCACGAACGGCACGCAACTCTACGCCTTTGTCGCGCACAACGGCGTGCGCAAGATCACTGACGACGAAGCCGTCGAGTTGTGCGAGGAATCGAAGCGCATCACCGCGGCGCGCGCTACGCAGGCCGCCCGTCAGGCGCAGCGCGTGATCAGCAACGCCGCGGTGTGCGCAAAGTTGCAGGCGATCGCAGCGTAAGCGGCAGATCGACATGGACCGCCTGCACAACTGGCTCTTCGTCGGCGTGAACGCTTATGTTGAATACACGTTTATTCCGTGGCTCAACAAGAGCGTGTATCGCCGAACGGTCGATCTGGCGCACGGCGTCATCTGGTGTTGAACATGTCCTACTTTGCCGCTTGGCTTCTCGTCGTCTACATGTGCTGGGCCATCTGCGCCTAGCTAATTCCGCAGCCCAACGTCCTTTTCAAAAACTCTGGAGTCGTTCATGTCCACGAAAATCCTCGAAGCCGCACCGATCGCGTTGCCTCAACTGGCCGAAGGGGAGGTCTATCTCGGCGGCTTCATCGACGGCGCTGGCCGGATCACGCACACGATCCTGCTGCCGGGCGACAACGACGACAACAGCTGGGCTGCCCAGATGGAGTGGGCCAAGTCGATCGGTGGCGATCTGCTGACGCGTGTCGAACTCGCGGTCGCGTTCGAGAAGCATCGCGATCTGTTCCAGCGCGACTGGTACTGGTCGAATCAGGATCATGAGGACGACAGCGCCTACGCCTGGTTTCAGTACTTCGGCGACGGCGACCAGCTCAGCAACCACACGGGCTACGGCAGTTGCCGCGCGCGGGCCGTCCGCAGATTGATCATTTAGTCATTCATCAATTTATTTGGCGAATGACAGGTAATACCCCCCGAGAGGGCCGTCCTGCAGAACATCGCAGCAATCCTCGTGGTGCGCGGGCGCTGTGCATCGCGAGGTAGGCCCGCATACGAAGGCAGCTCGGCCAAGCCTCTGGCTGCACTGCTTCACCCAGTGGTGATCGCTGGGCTCCCTGGCTCAAGATGTCGCTCGCAGTACGGTAATAGCGGCTGACGAGTCGCCGGACGATGAGTAACCGGCACCCTGAAGAAAGTCGGCGTCCACTGCAAAAAGCTCTTCCCGGGGCGCGTGCATTCGGAATGGACGGACTGAGCGCCGCCATAGGGTGAGTCCCGACTTTCTTGAGGGTGGCAACACCCGGCGACAGCCAGCGCGGCTTACAGCGCCAGACGGGTTGGAAGGCCCGTCACCGATTAGGAGTGCATATGGGAAAGCATTTCAATGCCAACGTCTGGCGCAAATATGACAGCTGGCGCACGCGCGAACCCGATGATGAGCCGCTGACCGCCGAAGAACGCGAAGTGTACGCGGTTGCGGCTGAAGAGTACGGCCCGGAAGCCGAGCGCATCCGGGAAGAGTTCGGCATCCGTGTGGGATCGATGCCGCGTTCGACGCTGATCCGAAGGCCCTGATATGTCCATGTTCGGGCGGCACAAGACGGATAGACGCAGGACAGACCGGGATGCTGGGGAGGCGTCCGAGTGCGATCTGGGCCTTGCGGCACGTGTGTATGCGTTTTTAGCAACCATTTCGGCGGTGTCGCTGGTAGGCACACTGATCCTGCTGTTTCAGGGAGGCATGACATGCAGCTATTGATGGTCGACCTGCGCACTGTGGATACCGGAGTGCGCCTGACTCGAAGGGAAGTGATCGAGTCGGAGTACCGGGCATTGTGTGCACGCACGGCACGGCGCCAGCGGGACGCAAAAGCTGCACTCCAGCGTCGCGGTATCGAGCCACGGGTGCCGATCGGTGCTCTGTATGTCGCGCCGCACATCGCAAAGTACTACCTCCACAGCGATTCTGTCGGGGGTGTGCTGTGAATCGCCTGATTAGGGCCTCCGATCGTTTCTATCGCCGTCACCCGAACATTTCATTCAGCGTGATGGTGGTCCTTTGCGCGATCGTCCTTTACCTCGCGTATCAGGCTGATTCGGATAACACTGCTGCCCTGCAATGGCAGATGGCCGCTTCAAGGAGCGCAACGTGAGCGACCTCCGCATCCGTGCATCTTCGTTCGGACGATTTTTCGACTGTGCGTATGCCTGGGAAGGCGAACATCTGCTGGGCATTCGCAAGCCTGCCGGGTTGCGCGCGCTGCTTGGCACGAGTGTGCACGCAGGCACGGCCGCATTCGACTCGGCGCGCCTGAACGGTAGCGAGATCACGCCGGACGATGCCGCTGGTGCCTTCGTGGATACGTTGCACCACCCGGAGTACGACGTCGACTTCTCGAACGACAACATCAAGTTCGCGGAGGCGCAGCGCATTGGCCTGGCGCTCACGACGAAGTATTGCACGGAGATCGCGCCGCAGTTCACGTACACAGCCGTGGAAATGACGCTCGAGCCGCTGCAGATCGATTGCGGCGGCGGCACAACGATCACGCTGACGGGAACTATGGACCGGGCTCGAGTCGCATCGACGCTCGACGGCACGATCATTCCCGACGTCAAGACGGGAGCGCGCGTCGTAACGAACGGCGAAGCGAACATCAAGTCACGCTCGGCACAAACCGGCACGTATCAGCTCATGTACGAGCAGACGGCGAAGGAACGCACGGCGGGCGCGCAGATCATCGGGCTCGGCACAACGTCGAAGACGCCGATCGCGGTGAGCCCCGTATTCGATGCGCGCCGCGTGCTGATCGGCAACGACGAGACGCCGGGCCTTATCCAGTTGGCCGCCGATATGTTTCGCGCCGGCCTTTTCCCACCGAATCCTCAGTCCTATCTGTGCAGCAAGCAGTACTGCGCGCGCTGGGACAAGTGCATCTATCACGAATAAAGAGGTTATTTATGAACGCACCTGCTCAACCGCGCACGCTTGCTGAAGTTGCTCAGCCACCGGAGCGCAATCTCACCGTTGCACCGGGATTCGACAGTCTGCAGTCGTTCGATTTGATCCAGCGCGTCGCCAAAACCTTCGCATCATCGGATCTTGTGCCGGAGCAATACCGCGGTTCGATCGAGAAACGCAATCGCTTCGGCGAGGTCACGGATGTCCGCGAGAACCCGAAGGCGGTCGCGAACTGCATCGTTGCGGTGAACATGGCGTATCGCATGCGCGCCGATCCGCTGATGGTGATGCAGAACCTGTCGATCATCGAAGGTCGCCCGTCATGGTCCTCGCAATTCATTATCGCGATGATCAACAACTGCGGCCGCTTCACGCCGCTGCGCTTCGAGATCGTTGATCTTGGCGAGAAGGATGTCGAGTACATCACGTACGAATGGACGGGACCGAAGGGCGACCGGACTCGCACCGAGATCAAGACGACGGTCAAGGTTCGCGATCAACGCTGCGTTGCATGGGTGATCGAGAAGGCCACAGGCGAGCGTCTGGAATCGTCGCCGGTGTCGATCGAACTGGCTGTGAAGGAAGGCTGGTACTCGAAGAACGGCTCGAAGTGGAAGACGATGCCTGAGCAAATGCTGCGATATCGCAGTGGGGCTTTCTTCGGTCGTATCTACGCGCCCGAACTTCTCATGGGACTGCCGACCGAGGACGAAGTTCGCGACACCATCGAGTTCGAGCAAGGCCCGGACGGCAAGCTGGCCGTCGACATCGACAAGTTGCGCACGACGCAAGTGCAGGATGCGACCGCCGCCGACGAAAAGGATCGCCGCAACGATGCAACTGACGTAGACGCGAAGGAGTCGGCCGGCGCACCTGTGGCACCGATCGTCGCGCAAGGCGATGCAAGCGACTCGCCGAGCGTTCCGGCGCAGCGCGGGGAGCCTCTGCCCGAATCCGAGATCGCCGCGCGACTGAACGCCGCGAACAGCAGCGACGAGCTGAACGCCGCGATCGCGCTGATCGCTGACGTTCCTGATCCGGAAGCCGAACAGCGCCTCACCGAGCTCGCGACGAGCCTGCGCCAGAAGTTCGAGCGTGCCGGCCGGCGCGCGGCGCGCGGCAGCGGCCCGAGCGTTGAGTAACCGTCAATGGGGCGCGCGGTCGGCTGCGGCGTATGTAGCTTTCGAGCGTTGATCTACGCCACGGCCGCAGTCGAGCCCCGCCCAATCCAGAGAGACTGACATGCAGATCCAACACATCACCGTGAAGAGCTTTGTCGGCGCGCGCGCGATCGACGTCGACATCACCACGCCGGTCACCGTCTTCGCCGGGCCGAACGGCGCCGGCAAGAGCAGCCTGCGCGAAGCCGTCAGCGCCGCGCTGACGGGCGATATCTCGCGGGTCGCATACAAGAAGGAATATCAGGAGATGGTGACCGAGGGCACGAAGAAGGCGATCGTGTCGCTGGACACCGATGTCGGGCCTGCGACTCTCACGCTTCCGGACGGGCGGCATGTCGGTCTGACGGTGTACACGGGCGCGCTGCCGTACCTGCTCAATCCAGAACGCTTCGCGCAGCTAAAGGCCGATGAACGCCGCACCTTCCTGTTCGAACTGACTGGCCTGCGCGCTACGCCCGACAAGGTCAAGGGGCTGCTCGCCGAGCGCAAGTGCGATTCGTCCAAGGTCGAAAAGGTCCTTCCGATGCTGCGCTCTGGCTTTCCGGCGGCGGTGAAGTTCGCCGAGGACGAAGCCCGCGAATCGAAGGGTGCCTGGAAGTCGGTGACTGGCGAGCAGTGGGGTAGCGAGAAGGCGGGAGATTGGGAAGCCGAGATCCCGCTGTTCGACGCGGCGCGGCATGCCGAGATTGTGCGTGATATGGCGGGGGTCGAAAGCCGGGTCACGAAGGCGAACACGGATCTCGGCGCGCTTCAGGAAAAACATCGCGCCTACGTGGCGTCGCGCGACGCGGCCGAGCGCAGCAAAGAGCTCGCCCAAGGCATGACGCGCATCGAAGCGAAGCTCGCGGCCGATCGGAAGCACCTCGAGGAAGCTGAAGCGCGTCTGAAGGATGCGCAGCAGCGTGCCGGCGATGCGCCGCGCGAGGGCCTCGTGCATGATCTGGGCGCGGCTGTGCGCGAGTTCGCAGTGATCATCGCGGACACCGAAAGCCTCGTGCAGCGCGAGACGGGCGCGATCAAGCCGTGGAGCGATTACGACCTGTCCACCGTGGAGCAGGCTTATGGCGCGTACGTCGATCAGCACGGCGAGCCTGGTGCGGCCGGAGATGCCGAAGCGCGCGCCCGCGTGCCGGAACTGATCAAGGCTCGCGACTTGATGAAGCGCTCCGTCGAGAACGACGAGCGTGACCTCGCGGCGGCGCACGGCGCGATCGAAGCGCTGAAGCTGAAGGCGGACGTCGAGGTGGTGACCGAAGAGCAACTGACCGCGGCGCGCACGAGCGTGACGGCCGCAACGTCGCAGCGCGACTCACTGCGCACCGAGCTCGACCGCCTGAACACTGCGAAGCGCGCGACCGAAGCTGCCGGCGACAAGACGAAGAACGCGGCCACGCATCACACCAATATCACGCAATGGCTCGACATCGCCGCGGCGCTGTCTCCGGATGGCATCCCGGGCGACATGCTCGCGCAGGCGCTTGCACCGATCAATCACCGCCTGGCTGAACTTGCTACGTTCGCGCAATGGGCCGTGCCGTCGCTCGACACCGACATGACGATCCGCGCCGGCGGCCGCCTCTATTCGCTGCTGAGCGAGTCCGAGCGGTACCGCGTCGATGCGCTGATCGCGCTGACGATCGCGGTGCTGTCCGAGTCGCGCATCGTGTTCTTCGATCGCTTCGATGTGCTCGATCTGAAGGGGCGCGGCGATCTGCTCGCACTGCTCGACGACATGGCGGCGCAGAACGAGATCGCGACGGCGCTCGTGTTCGGCACGTTGAAAAAAGCCCCTGAAGGGCTGCCGCCAACGACGCGCGCGCATTGGCTCCAGAACGGCGAACTGCACGCCTCCCGCATGGCAGAAGCCGCGTAACTGTCCAACTCACCCAAAGGAAACCGAATGGACCTCATCCTCTTCTATGACACGGAAACGAACGGCCTGCCGCAATGGAGCCTGCCGTCCGAAGACCCGTCGCAACCGCATGTCACGCAGCTCGCGGCCGAGCTGTGCGACGAGCGTAACGGCAACATAGTCGCCACCCTCGATGTCCTGATCAGGCCCGAAGGTTGGACGATTCCGGACGACATCGCCGAGTTGACCGGCATCTCCACCGAGCGTGCACTGGCGGAAGGGATTCTGCTTGTCGAGGCACTTCAGCAATTCACCGCGCTCTGGCGGCGCTGTGCATTCCGGGTTGGTCATAACGAATCGTTCGACGCCCGCATGCTGCGCATCGAGTACTTCCGGAAGTTGCCTGTCGACGATCCGTTTCACGATCAATGGAAATTCGGTACCGCATTCTGTACGCAGGGGCGCAGCACGAAGATTCTCAATCTGCCCCCCACCGCCAAGATGCTGGCCGCTGGCCGCAAGCACGCAAAGTCGCCGAACCTCGGCGAAGCCTACGAGTACTTCACCGGCAAGAAGCTTGAGGGCGCGCACAACGCTGGAGTCGACCTGCGCGCGACGAAGGCCGTCTATTACGGCATCAAGGGCGCGACTGCCGGTAAAGGCGCCTGAGCCACTCCAGACCATCTCGCCACCACCAGAAGGAACCCTGATGAACGCACCGAACGATTTCCGCGCGATGACTGCCGAGTCCGTTGGAAAGGACCTCCTTTCCGCGCTCGTGACCGAACTGAAGTTGCTGCCCGATGTGTGGGTGAAGTTGTCCGAGCACAAGCAGAACGACATCATTGATCGCGTGCGCAACCGCGTACAGACGAATGTCGCGATGGCTGTCCACGCCCTGGCCAGCGCAGGTCGCACGGTAGTCGCCGGTGATCTCGATCAGATCACGATCAAGGATGGCGTAAAGGCAGTCATCAAGTTCGGCGCGAACGCTCCATCGCTTCACGAGCTGTATGAGGCGCAGGGTAAGGCGGTTCTGGTGGTGGTTGCGTGCGCCGAGGATCACACGTTAGGTATGGATGAAGTGAAGGGTGAAGGCGATCAGCGCGGCCTCGATCTCGGCGGTGAATATACCGCCGAAGACGGCGATGGCATGAACGGTCCACCCGACGACGTAGTTGATGCCGAGTTCACGGCGATCGAGCACCAGCCGCTGCAGGAAGAGCTTGATGCGGCTGAGAAGGCTGGTTACGACGCCGCTGCGGCAGGCGAGCCGCAGGGCGCCTGTCCGGTGATGGCTGGCGCGCTCTGCATGGAGTGGGTGAGGGGCTGGAAGCGCTGGCACGAAGAACAGGACGGGAATCTCGAATGAATCGCCCGTACCAGCAACCTCGCCGGAATGGCCGCGAGGAGCGCCGCGCGGCCCAGCGGGCAGCGACGAAACGCGCCGCTGCTAATCTGGAGCAGAGGTCACCCAACGGCCACCAGAATGCAGAAGCGTTTTGCCTTATGTGGTACGCGTGCGAGTGCGGCCACCGCGAGCGGATCTGGAACAGCCGCGATGGTGTGACGCCGTTCGGCTTCGAGTGTCCATCGTGCAAGGAACCGAAGTGCTTTCACGTGGACTGGGGGCGAGACACCTATGCACCGGATCACGTGCCAGCGCACGGCCAGCGCATGTGGATCGATCTGACGCACGAGCGTGCAAGGCAGATCGCCCAGCGAACCGTCGATCGCGTCGCGAAGACCCGGCAGGTTCCGGCCCACGATCTCGATCGCATTGCTGACGCAGTCTTCAACAGCGGAAATTCACCGGACATGGTCATCTGCGGCTACGTGGAGGCATCGTGAGAGAGCAGATCGAAAAATACCTTGGGACCGTCGCCCATTCGACGGCCAAGACGATCGCCGAGAGGATCGGCATCGACCGGCACGACGTTGCGGTGGAACTGAACCACATGATCAGCGATGGGGTGGTCGAGCGCGAGAAGCGCAGTGGTGGTGGTAACGAGTACATCTACTGGCTCTCGCAAACAAGCAGTGTACCGGGACCGGCGCAGCAGCCTGCCGAGACGCCGGGCACGGCTGACATCTCCTGTGGGAAGCCGAAAGCTCCTGCGCCGAGTGTAGAAGACATCGCGATGATCACGAAATCGGAGGAACGCCGCAGCGCACGCGAATACATGTCGGATCGTGTCGACGAACTGTTCGAGATTCTAGGGCTGCCGCCGACCATGACCGAGGCGATCCAAGCCGCTCGCGACATGGTTCAGATCGCGCGCAAAGCGGTTGAGGAACGCGACCGCCTGCAGATCGAACTCGCTGCCATGGAAGGTAAGTGCGACTCGCTGACATCGATGGTCAACCGACTGCGCGATAACAACTCGACTCTCGAACAGCGGCTTGACGAACTGACGCTCGGGAAACCGGGCGAGAAATCGCCGATTTTCATCACGGTCGGACGCTACGCGAAGCCCCAGCGGCATGCATCCATCGAAAGCGCGCAACGGCGTGCGTCTGGTCTCGTGCGCACCGAAAAGGAATCTGAAGTACTCGTCTGCGAGCCGATCGGCCGCATGGTGCGCGGAAGCGAATGGCGAAAGCGCTGAATCAAGGTTAGCCCCCGCCCGACGTCACGGTCCAGTGCGTCGGTTTATGAAGGGCGGCTCGCATAGCGCCCGTCTTTTTGAGGAGAAGTCATGCAGCAACTTCAACTGCCCCCGCTCGCTGAGGGAGAAATCTATGTCGGCGCGATCGGCGATCGCAAGGGCGATTTTTACCACGTGATCATGCTGCCCGGCGATCACGAGTGCGACACGCACGCCTCGGCACTCGAATGGGCGAAGCGTATCGGTGGCGATCTGCCGAACCGGATCGAACAGTCGATGTTGTGGGCGCATCACCGCGATCAGTTTAAAAAAGACTGGTACTGGAGCAACGAGACGTACGAGCGGAACAACGCCTACGCCTGGTGTCAGAACTTCCTCACCGGCCACCAGTACGACGGCCGCAAGGGCTACAGCATTTGCCGCGCGCGGGCCGTCCGCAGATTGCCCATTTAATCATTCATCAATTTCATAAGGTCAACCATGACGCTCACGCTCGAAGTACTCGAAGAACGGCAGTCGGAACTCGCCAGCATGATCGCGCAGCTCAGGCGGCAGTCCGAAATGACCGTAATCTCGGTCGCAGCCTCGACTATCAGGCTCGCCCCCGGCGACGTCTACGCGGGCATTTTGCTCGGCGACGATGGCAAGCCGAGCCATCACCTGATCCTGCTGTCCGGCGACGTCGCCGGCGTGCCGTGGGATCAAGCCAAAGCATGGGCCACAGAACAGGGTGGCGAACTGCCGACGCGCCGCGAACAGTCGTTGCTGTTCGCGAACCTGAAACAGCACTTCGAAAAGGACTGGTACTGGTCGGCCGAGGAGCGTCCGGATAGCGCCTACGCCTGGTATCAGTACTTCGGCGACGGCACCCAGTACGACGACCGCCTGGACCGCAACAGTTGCCGCGCGCGGGCCGTCCGCAGATTAGAAATTCAGTAATTTAGTCATTCAAGTCAGCAATGGCCACCCATACACAACTTCCGATCTACAAGGTCGCCTACGACCTGCTCGACATTGCAACGAGCCTCGTGAAGAACATGCAGCGCGATTTCAAGCGTTCGGTCGGTGAAAAGATCACCAATGAATGCATCGAGATTACGGTGCTGATCTTCCGGGCCAACGTCGCGCAGGAGAAGGCTCCGCATCTGCTCGAATTGCTCGAGCGGTTGCAGGTCGCCGAGTTGATGATTCGCCTCGCGAAGGACAAGCGCCTGATTTCCCAGGCCGGCTATGCGCAGGCGATCGAACTCACGACCAGCATCGGCAAGCAGGCCAACGGGTGGCGCAAGTCCGCACTTCGCCCGCTTCATGGAGGTCAAGGCCGCCATGACTGAGCGAACTTTTAATCTGGTCGTGCCGCTGGCTCAAAAGGCCAACGCCATGCGCAATGAGGAAACCGACCGCCGGTGTGTGGAAGGGTCCAGCGCAGTTTCCCGGCTGAGTGCTCGGTCGGGCGACGTAGAAAGCACGATTGGTACGCCTACGCCTGGTATCAGAACTTCAACAACGGCAACCAGAACAACAACCACAAGGACAACAACAATTGCCGCGCGCGGGCCGTCCGCAGATGAAACGGAACATGCTGACCTGACTTTCGGCGAGTTGGTCGCCGCCTATTTCGATTGCCGCCGTACGAAACGCAACAGTCCCAGCGCGCTCGCGTTCGAGGTGCGGCTCGAGCACAACCTGCGCGAACTGTTCGATGAGCTTCGCGCCGGCACTTACGTGCCGCGCACGTCAATCTGCTTTGTCGTAACACGTCCGAAGCCGCGCGAGGTGTGGGCTGCGGACTTCCGCGATCGTATCGTGCATCACCTGCTGTATAACCGAATCGGTCCATGTTTCGAGCGGGCATTCATCGCCGACAGCTGCGCATGCATCAAGGTGCGAGGCACGCTATACGCTGCGCAACGTCTCGAATCGAAGGTGCGCAGCATCACGCAGAACTGGAGCCGGCCGGCGTACTACCTGAAGTGCGATCTGGCGAACTTCTTCGTCAGTATCGACAAACGGATCCTGCGTGAGCTGCTCGCCGCGCGCATCACAGAACCGTGGTGGATGGCGCTCGCTGAACTCGTGCTGATGCACGACCCGCGCACCGATTTCGAGATGCGGGGCGATCCGAGCCTGATGAACCTCGTGCCGCCGCACAAGCGGCTGATGAATCAGCCAGCGCATCTCGGGTTGCCGATCGGAAACCTGTCGTCGCAGTTTTTCGCAAACGTCTATCTCGACGTGCTCGACCAGCGCGCGAAGCATGGGCTGCGGGCACGTTATTACATCAGGTACGTCGACGATTTTCTGTTTCTGCACGAGTCAGCCGACTGGCTGAACGCGGTGCTGCGCGATGTCGACGCATTTCTGCCAGAACGACTCAGTGTGCGACTGAATCCGCGCAAGACGATCCTGCAACCGGTTGCGCACGGTATCGACTTCGTTGGACAGGTGATCAAACCGTGGCACCGCACGACGCGTCGGCGCACCTTCAACGAAGCGCTCCGGCGCGTTGCTGCAGCGCCAGCTTCCGACGTTCACCAGATGGCGAACAGTTATTTCGGTCTGTTGCGGCAAGCGACGGCCAGCCATCAGGATCGCGCGCGTCTCGCCAACGTTGTGCACGATCGCGGACATGCCGTTGATGGAGCGCTCACAAAAACCTATCGCCGGAGCGCCCGATGAATGTTCAACAGCTAGATTTTCTCGCCGCTGGTGCCCAGCGCCTGCAGATGAATGAGTCGATCGAACTGACGATTCAATCGATGCAGGCCTATGGACCCGCGCATGATCACTGGGGCATCGCATGGTCTGGAGGCAAAGACAGTACGGCCACGCTCACCATCCTCTGCTGGCTGATCGACACGGCCAAGATCGTTGCACCGAAGACGCTCACGGTCTTTTACGCCGACACTCGCCAAGAACTTCCACCGCTAGCGATATCAGCGCTCATGATCATGGACGAGCTACGCGAGCGCGGCATCGCCGTCGAGGTGGTGCGCGCGCCACTCGACAAGCGTTTCATGGTCTACATCCTCGGCCGCGGCGTACCGCCGCCGAACAACAACACGCTGCGCTGGTGCACGCGCCAGATCAAGATCGATCCGATGGAGGAAGCGCTGCGCTGTCGGCTCGACGGAATAGACGGCAGCATCCTGATGATCACTGGCGTTCGTCAGGGCGAAAGCGCGATCCGCGATCGTCGCATCGAGATGAGCTGCGGCAAGGACGGCGCCGAATGCGGGCAGGGCTGGTATCAGCAGATTCTCCCGAACGCGCGCGGCCTGCGCGGCCGTATCGCAACGCTCGCGCCGCTGCTGCACTGGCGTGTGTGTCACGTCTGGGAGTGGCTTCGCCATTGGGCGCCGAAAGCTGAGTTCGGTGACTGGTCGACCGCCGCGATCGCCGATGCGTATGGCGGTGACGAAGCTGAAGAGATCAACGCTCGCACGGGCTGCATCGGTTGTGCGCTAGCGCAGGAAGAGAAAGCGCTCGAAACGGTGCTGGCGACGCCGCAATGGGCCTATCTCGCACCGCTGCGCGGAATCAAGCCGCTGTGGCGAGAACTGCGCGAGCCGCAATACAGGCTCCGCAAACCCGGTCTTGAGAAGCTCAAAGGCGGCGGCGTCGCAAAGAATCCGCAACGCCTCGGCCCGCTGACCTTCGAAGCGCGCTTGATGGCGCTGGACCGGATCCTGTCAATCCAGGAGGAATGCAACCGCGTCGCTCGCGCCACTGGCCGCCCACTGATCGATCTCATCGATGCCGAAGAAGAGGCACGCATCCGCGAGCTGATCGCCGCCGAGACATGGCCACAAGGCTGGGAAGGTGACGAGCCTACCGGCGACGTGGTTCTCGAGACGGTATATGCCAACGGCGCTGTGCAACCGCTTCTCTTCGGGAGCTAATGACATGCCCTGCACACCCTTCCGCACGCCCGACGGCTTCGCCGGCATGGTCTGCACCGCGCGCCGGCGCGCGCCGCGCTGCTCGGTTGCGGGCTGCACCGCGCCGAGCGGCTTCCAGTGCGACTACCGCGTGCGGCCCGGCAAGACGTGCGACCGGCATCTGTGCGCAGTGCACGCGCATCAGGTCGGGGCGGATGCGCACTTCTGCCCGGCGCACCTCGCGGAGTCGAGCGCGGACCATCGCGCGCAGGGCGATCTTTTTGCGACCACCCCACCCAAGGATTGAAAATGAGCGATTCCTATCAAGCCATCTATGACGCTGTCAGGAGCCGAATCCACGGCGGTGATATTGGCAACGCTGCCGAAACGGCATTGCGGGAAGCCTTTGGCAATGCAGATCATGTGATCCGCTGCGCAATGCAGGATGTCGCGGTTTCGTTCGCGGAACACGCGCGTCCCTCGGCAGTTTATCGACCTACCATCGGGCGCGACGGAAACAAATGGTGCACCCAGTACGGTTCAAATCTGATGGAGGGCGTCTGCGGCTTTGGCGATTCGCCAGCAGAAGCCATGGCGGATTTTGACGCCAACTGGCTGAAGAAAATCGACTAACGCCCCACCCAAGGATTGACCGATATGGATACGAAAGAACTGATCGAATTTCTGCGCTCTCATGCTGAATGGCGCGAACAGGGATTCGGTGCCCAAGCTCCCGAGATAGTCGAGCACGTCAAAAAACTCCGCGCGTGGGCTGACGAACTCGCCGCTCTCGCACCCGCTGCGGCGCAGGTGCCGGTCGCATGGCGCTACCAGACGCCGACCGGATGGCACGCTACGACTGATCTCGCTGCGGCTGGGCGCGTGGCTGATCACCACGAGGTGCAGCCGCTCTACGCCGCTCCCGCATCCACAGACGCAACAGCGAAAGTACATGTCGGCCCTTTCCGGCTTCCGCGATGCCCCTTGTGCGGAGACAACGACACGCAAGCATCGGAACCGGCTTGGAATGACGAGGGCATCATCGTTGGAATGCATTGTCCGCAATGCGACCACGATTGGTTGGCGACATTCGCGCTCACCGCCGCTCCCGTCGCCCCTGAAGCGGGAGCGGCGCTGACCGATGAGCAGCGCGAGGCGATCAAGAAATCCGCGTTCATGCTGAAGATTTTCGCTGGCCACGATAGCGGCGCGAACCTGCTGCACCATTTCGGGAAAGACTGGCGCGACCACGCCAACAAGCACGCCGCCACGCTTCGCGCGATTCTCGCCGCACCCACGCCCACCGTTGCCGCAGATGCGGGAGCGCTGAGCGAGGATCTTGAGCGGGTCACCGAAGAACGCAACGACGCGTGGGCGGCCGAGGAGGCGCTCTTGCAATCGCTGAAGGAAGTGCTCGGCATCGACCCGAAGACGGCGGCCACGGACTCTATCTATGAGGCTATCGAAGCATTGAAAGCTCCTGCGGGAGCACACCGCGACCAAATTGCGGACGACCGCAAATTGGTTGCGCAGCCCGACGAGCGCGCGGCGTTCGAGAAGATTGCGAATGCGCTGCACTATCCGGGGTGCTGGGACACCGCTGCATATCCGACGCTTGCCAGCGCAATCAGCGAGGCAATCGGCTGCCATAAGATCGCTTGCGCCGAATGCGCAGCCCGCGCCACCACCCCGCAACCCGGAGCGCTCACGGAAACGCGCGGGTTCAAAGAGCTTGAGGTGCTGCTCGACTGCCTCAACGACACCGGCTGGTATCACGATGACGAGGGCGAAGCTACGGCCGCGCTTGGAGAACTGCGTGACCGTATCACCATCCTCGCCTCCGCACCCACCGGGCAGCGGGAGGGGGATGCGGAGGACGCGGCGCGACTCGATTGGGTAATGCACCGGTTGAGCGGAAAGGCTCTGCGTGACATTGGCGTCGTCTACAGCGAAGGCAGTCCGCAAGCTATACGTGCCGCTATCGATGCCGCTCGCAAAGGAGCCTCTCATGACTGATATCGCGAAACTGAGAGAGGTGTGCGAACGCATGCTCTTGGTAATTGGTAATCCAGACCATGCGCTGTTTGAAGAGAGGCGCATCCAATATCGAGGCGCAACCCATCCCGAAACCATTCTCTCTCTGCTCGACCAGCTGGAAGCGGCGGAACAACCAGAGTGCGAGTGGCGACTTGACGACTTCGACAATGCCATCTGGGAATCGCAATGCGGCGAAGCGTGGTCTTTTTCTGATGGCGGACCGGAAGAAAACCGCATGCAGTTCTGTCATCGGTGTGGCGGAAAGCTGAAGATCGCCGCCCTCTCTGCAACCGACAAGGATCCGAAATGACCCAGTCCCAACGAGAGCGTTTCGAGGCGTGGTGGTTTGAGCGGGAAGCATTCGGACTGCGATGTGAACGATTCACGACACCGTCAGAGGCTGCATGGGCAGCATTTCGGTGGGCCGAAGCTCAAGGGCTAGAGCGGGCGGCGATGATTTGCGACGGTGAACTCTACGCAGAGCAAGCCGCCGAGCGTATCCACGCTCTAGCCAAAGACAAGGGAGACGCCGCCCGCAAAGGAGGTGGCGATGGCAACTGACCGCGCGATGCTCAGCGTCTGCCTTGCGGGCTGCTCGCACGACGAATTCCCGCGAGGTGCTGCGTGAGCATACGGACCCTCATTGAGATCAATCACGATCTGCTGGACAGGCTTCAGGAAAGCCCTGAGATCTTCGCGGAGATTCTCGACAGGCTCGGCACTTCCCGTTACAACGCGGAGCTCAACAACGCCAATGACGGTGGCCACCCCCTCGATATCTGGAACGGCGTGCGGATCGTTCACCAGTACCACCACACGACCAATGTCACGGTCAAAACCGAATACGCGGAGGTCAAACTGTGAGCAAGAAAATCGCCCTGGAGAACGCAAGCAGGCTCGCTAGTCTCGGCATTGCCGCCATGGAATACGAAGTAGCACGTCGACAGGCGATATCCGCACGGACCTTGTTTCGCGATGCCCGCAAGGACGATTTTGCGGAACCCGCGGATGTCGCTGAAATCGAGCGCTCCTATCAGTCTGCGGCACGTTCTCGAAAAAACGCACTCGGCCGGTTGCTTCGTGCGATTTCGCGCTATCGCGACTGGCTGGATGGAGTCAACAATGCAGTCTGACCTGTTCGCCGACGAAACGCCGGCCGCGCCGCTCGTCTCCGGGGCTACGGATTACGACGACAGGCTTGCCGCTCTGCCAGAGATCCTGCGTCCGCGTTGTGAACCAGCGCTTCCGAAACCGGATGGCGGCGCGGAACTGGACGCATGGACGCGCCACACCCAGCGGATTTATCTGCTGTACCTCGTCGGCGCGTGCCAGCGGCTCCAGTACCGCGAATCGATGAAAGCGAACATTCCGGGGGTTCTGTTCAAGCTGAATGGATTGGGAGGTGAGTGGTGAGCGAGACGTTTCTGACCGAAGAAGAGGTCGCGGAATTGACGGGAATAAAGATCGGCCGCCGCGGTAAAACGCGCGAAGAATTGCAGGTAGAGTGGCTTCGAACATCCGGCATCCCGTTCTGGCAGAATGCGCGTGGGCGCCCGATAATTCCCAGAACGGCCATCGATGGATCGAAATCAAGGGCGGAAGCGCCGCGGAAAAAATCGGTTCCGCAGGCCCTGTTAGCCGGGTGAAATCATGGGGCGCAAGCCGACTGTGAATCTGCATTTGCCGCAGCGACTGCGAGCGCGCCGCCGCGGCAAAGTGACATACTACTACTACGATCACGGTGGAAAGCCAAGGCGCGAAGAGCCTCTCGGAACGGATTTCGTTCTGGCCGTTCAAAAGTGGGCTCAGATCGAGCAGGCGGAAATGCCCAAGATGCTGTCGCCGACCATCAAGGATGCTTTCGACGCCTACATGCGAGATATTCTTCCACTCAACGCAGCACAGAATCAGCGTGACAAGATGGTTCAAATAGGGCTGCTGAAGGAGTTCTTTGGGCCGTCATTTCTGCTGGACGACATAGAGCCGACCAACGTCAAGCAATACATGCACTGGCGCCACAAGAAAGCAGCCGCATGGTATCAGGCGAAAGGAAAGATTGCGCCAGCCAATGCAGGCCATGTACGCGCGAATCGTGACGTTGAGGTGCTGAGCCATATGTTCAACTTTGCCCGAGAGATCGGCATGACGAAGGCCGCGAATCCTTGCCTTGGAATCTCGGTCAACAAGGAATCGGGCCGTGACGTCTACGTTGAGGATGACCTGTTCGGTAGGGTCTACGCACACGCTGACCAGCCGACCAAAGACGCAATGGATCTGGCGTACCTTTCTGGACAGCGGCCACAGGATACCCTCAACTATGACGAGAGGGATATTCGCGATGGCTGCCTGCATATTGACCAGGGTAAGACGCGCAAGAAATTGCGCATGGAGGTACTGGGAGAGTTGAAGGCCGTGATTGACCGTATCCGGGCGCGCAAGACTACCTACAAGGTCGTAAGCACTGCGCTTGTCGTCAACGAGAAGGGACAACGTATGACTCTTGATACGCTGCAACGGCGCTTCAGGAATGCGCGTCGCGCCGCCGGAGTGAGAGACGCCGACTTCCAGTTCCGCGATCTGCGAGCGAAGGCAGGGACGGACAAGACGGATAGTACCGGCGACATTCGACAGGCTCAGAAGCAACTCGGGCATACATCAGTGACGATGACTGAGCACTATGTCCGCAACCGGCGCGGCGACAAGGTAAAGCCCACGAAATGATACGAAATCGTTCCGCAAAAAATATTCTGGTCCATAAAACAAGGGGCTTTTATGCGCCAGAATCAGGACGTTTGCGGAACGATTTTTGAGTTAAGTTTTTGATTTTGTTTGACTAGTCTGTGGGCTTCAAACCCAGTAGGGGGCGTCAGACGCTCCCTGGTCGGTTCGACTCCGGCTGCCTTCCGCCCCAAGGGCTTGACGGATGTTGCAGGCCTGCAATGTATAGGGCGGATTCAACCGGTCGTCGCGATGTACTTGGTCTGTGCAGCGCTCCCCGTTCGAAGGCATTGGCAAGCCCGAGCCGCTGAAGGAAAACCTGACGGGTTTTGGGTCGCGCCGCGTTGATAAAACGAATTGCCTGGTCTACGAAGTCGCGAGCACGCAAATCAATATCGTTTCGTGCCGCTACCACGACTGAAAGGCAAGAAAAACGTCAAGGCATGTTCGCAACAGATGCCGAAATCGAGACGTATATCGCAGGCCTGAATGGCGGCCCCGGTGAATTTCGAGAACTGATAGGAAGCGGACGCATCGCGCTCGTCCGGCAGGCGCGCGGCCGGGAATATCTTCAACGCACGGATGCACGCGATGCCGAAGATCTGCAGCGGCCGGTACTTGATGCGACGCAGCGTGCAGCGACGGCGGCGGACGTTTCAGCGCGCGAAGCAGCGAAGCAGTCGAGATTCGCTGGTCGCTCGGCCGGAATCGCGATCGTGGGGTGCATCATCACGGCGATCGTCGGGATTGCGAGCGTGCTTGTAACTTGTTGGCACCGATAGAAAAGGATCGTCGACGTTCCGTCAGTCGAGTACTTTTCCGGTGTCGGCATGATTCACCGAAATCAAAGTCGCACGGAAGTATCGTCGGCGCACCGTGGACGAGAAACGCCAGATCGTCGAAGAGGCGCTATCCAGCGGACATTCGGCGGCAGAGATTGCGCACCGTCACGAATTGAACGCGAATCAGCCGTTCGACTGGCGCAAGCAGTATCTGGATGGACGACTTGGCGTGAACGGTCGCGAATGCGCGTTGCTGCCAGTCACCATAATTGGTTCAGTCGTTCGACGTCGAAAATCCGTGCTTGGACTACGCGAACGGAAATTATTTAAGTAATTTTCCGGAAGCCAATCGAGTTCCGTCACACTTCCGCCGATCGAAGAAGGCAGAAGCCGGCGGCGACGCCTACATGTTCGGATAATTCGGCCCGCCGCCGCCTTCGGGCGTGACCCACACGATGTTCTGCGTCGGATCCTTGATGTCGCAGGTCTTGCAGTGCACGCAGTTCTGCGCATTGATCTGCAGCCGGTCCTGGTTCGCCTCGTCCTTCACGAACTCGTACACGCCCGCCGGGCAGTAGCGGCCCTCCGGCCCCGCATATGTGTGCAGGTTCACGTTCACCGGCACGCTCGCGTCCTTCAGCGTCAGGTGCGCCGGCTGGTTTTCCTCGTGATTCGTGTTCGAGATGAACACCGACGACAGCCGGTCGAACGTCAGCTTGCCGTCCGGCTTCGGATAGACGATCGGCTTGCACTGCGACGCGGGCTTGAGCATCTCGTGGTCCCAGTGCTGGTGATGCAGCGTCCACGGCACGTTGCCGCCGAGCAGCTTCTGCTCGATGCCCACCATCAGCGTGCCCAGATAGAGCCCCTTGCTCATCCACTGCTTGAAGTTGCGCGCGCGGTACAGCTCCGTGTGCAGCCACGACGTGTTGAACGCCTCCGGGTACGCGCCCAGCTCGTCGTGCTGGCGGCCCGCCTGCACCGCATCGAACGCCGCCCCGGCGGCGAGCATCCCGGTCTTGATCGCCGCGTGGCTGCCCTTGATGCGCGACGCGTTCAGGAAGCCCGCGTCGTCGCCGACCAGCGCGCCGCCCGGGAACACCAGCTTCGGCAGCGACATCAGCCCGCCCGCGGTGATCGCGCGCGCGCCGTACGACACGCGTTTGCCGCCTTCGAGAAAGGCGCGGATCGCCGGATGCGTCTTGTAGCGCTGGAACTCCTCGAACGGCGACAGGTACGGGTTGGTGTAGCCGAGCCCCACCACGAAGCCCACCACCACCTGGTTGCCGTCCAGGTGATAGAGGAACGAGCCGCCGTAGGTGTCGGTGTCGAGCGGCCAGCCGGCCGTGTGGATCACGAGGCCCGGCTGGTGCTTCGCCGGATCGATCTCCCACAGCTCCTTGATGCCGATCCCGTAGACCTGGGGGTCGCGCCCGTCGCGCAGCCGGAAACGCTCGTGCAACTGGCGCCCGAGATGGCCGCGCGCGCCCTCGCAGAACAGCGTGTATTTCGCGTGCAGCTCCATGCCGGGCTGGAAGTTCGCGGTGGGCTCGCCGTCCTTGCCGATGCCCAGGTTGCCGGTGGCGACGCCCTTCACCGCGCCGTGTTCGTCGTAGAGGATCTCGGCGGCCGCGAAGCCGGGGAAGATCTCGACGCCGAGCGCCTCGGCCTGCTGGCCCAGCCAGCGCGTCACCGCGCCGAGGCTGATCACGTAATTGCCGTGGTTCCTGAAGTTATCGGGCAGCGCCCAGTTCGGCACCGCTTTCGCGCCGGTTTCGGACAGGAACAGGAAGCGGTCCTCGCTCACCTGGACGGTGAGCGGCGCGCCTTTTTCCTTCCAGTCGGGGATCAGTTCATTGAGCGCGCGCGGATCCATCACCGCGCCCGAGAGGATATGCGCCCCGATCTCCGAGCCTTTTTCCAGCACGCAGACGCCGATCTCGACGCCTTTCTGCGCGGCCAGCTGCTTGAGCCGGATCGCCGCGGACAGGCCCGCCGGGCCGCCGCCGACGATCACCACGTCGTATTCCATCGACTCGCGCGGGCCGTATTGCCCGATCAGACTTGCGTCTCTCATTGCTCAACGCTCCGCCGGATCGATCGCGATAGAAACGAGGCGCGCGCCCGGCCCCACCGCGCGCAAGTCGATTTCTTCACTTCGTCCATCAAACCAGATGCCGGTCATCGGCTCGAGCGACACGTCGTTGAGCAGCGCGCTCGCCGCGCTCCACTGTCCGGCGACGCACAAGACGAGATGGGTCGAAGCCACCGTGATCCGCAGCGAGTTCGACGCGACATGGACATTGACCCGCCAGGCGTCGCGCCGCGTCATGACGTTGAGCACGCCGACAGGCCGGGCGGGCACGCTCGCCCATATCAGCAGGTCGCCGGGGAACTGCACAGGCTGCCCTGGGCGCGCGAACCATGCGCCATCCTGCGAGTGCAGATCGACCGCGCCATCGTCGAGCAACAGCAGCGTCCGATCAAGGCCCGGAAACCGCGAGAACTTTGCGGGTCTGTTCAGCGTGGCGAGGCTGACACGCCACTCGACGCCGCCGTCGTCATCGGCTCGCCTGGCGATCGTGCGTGTGGTGCCGCCGCCGTTGGCCCATGCTTCGGGCACGAGCCGTGCACAGTCGAAGAAATGAATCGACTGCTGCGGCACCGGCAAGGGCTTTCCTGCGCCCGCCTTCGGGCGCGGCGGCGCACGGTGTGGATCCGGATGCAGCCGGCTCGTCATGATGCGCTCCGTGCATCGACACGCGCTTCCAGTTCGCTCATCGTCTCGAACAGATCGCCGACGAGCCCGACGTCGGCCACGGAAAAGATCGGTGCATCAGGGTCCTTGTTGACGGCGACGATGATCTTCGAGTCCTTCATCCCTGCCAGATGCTGAATCGCGCCGGAGATGCCCAATGCGAGATAGACATCGGGTGCGACCGTCTTGCCGGTCTGTCCGACCTGGGCGGCGTTGGGCGCGTAGCCGGCGTCGACAGCGGCGCGCGACGCGCCCAGCGCCGCACCGATGCGCCCGGCGAGCGCGCCGAGCCGCGCCATGTTTTCCTTCGACGCCAGGCCACGGCCGCCCGCCACGACAACGCGCGCGCTCGACAGATCGTGGCCGCTCTGTTGCGCCGTCTGGCGTTCCACGAGCCGGGTCCTTTCGAACGCGGGCGGCGCATCGAGTGTCACGATGGATGCGCTGCTGCCAGCCCGCTCGACAGGCGCAAACGACGACGCGCGAAACGTCGCGAACGTAAGCGCGCTTGCGCTTGCGACGGTCGCCAGCACGCTGCCCGCATAGAGGCCGCGCACGAAGCGGCCGTCGCTCGCGAGGCCGGTCACGTCGGCCAGGAACGCGCTGCCGGTCAGCGCGGCCGTGCGCGGAAACGCACCGCGAGCCAACCCACGGTGTGCGGCGGCGACCAGCGAATAGTCGCCGCAGACGGCGCGCAGTTGCGCGGCGAGCGTTTCCGGCACAGGCGCCGGCGTCTCCAGGCCGCCGACGCCGCAGCACAGCACGCGCTCCACGCCGGCGACCTGCGCGGCCTCGAGCGCGGTTTGGGGATCGAGCGCGAGCACGTCGATGGGCGCGCCTCGCTGCGTGACCGCACCGATCACGCGCAGCGTGGCGTCGCCGGGCACGCCCTGATCCGATTCAGCCAGTACCAGAGTTCTCATTCGAGCGCTCCTGTGTGCTCGAACACCCGATGGGCCGCGAGCGCATCGAGCAATGCAGCGGCATGCGTGACCTTGATGCCCGCGTGCCGCGCAGGCGGCTCACGCAGCTCGACAATCCGGCTTTGCGGCGCGAGTGCGACGTTCAGCGTGGCGGCATCGATTGTCGTCAGCGGCTTCTGCCGGGCCTTGACGATACTCGGCAGCGTCACATGCCGGGGTTCCGCAAGGCGCAGGTCCGCGCTGACGACCGCCGCGCCGGCGAGCAGCCAGGTTGCCGTGCCCGCGTCATCGCCGCAGGTTACGCGCCAGCCGGAACCCTCGGCTTCGATGGCGCTCGCGTCGAGCGCCTGCGGCCAGTCGAGCAGGCCGGCGAGCATCGCGGCGACGCCGCCCGTGTCGTCGTCGATGGCCTGCTTGCCGCAGATCACGAGGCCGAATGCATCGTGCGCCGACAGATACGCATGCAGCAGGCGCGCGACGGCGAGCGGGTCCAGCGTCGCGGCGGCTGCGCCCGCGTCGATGAGGATCGCGTTGTCGGCGCCCATCGCGAGCGCCGTGCGCAGCACGTCCTGGCTGCGGGCTTGCCCGCAGGTGATGACGCTTACCTGCGACGCGTGTCCGGCCTCCTTCAACTGCAATGCTTTTTCCAGCGCGCACTCGTCGAAAGGATTGAGGCAAACCTTCAGGCCGGCGGTGTCGATCGCGCCGCCGGCGCCGAGTCGCACGTGCACGTTCGGATCGACTACGCGCTTGACGGGAACGAGAATGGGGATCGTCATGAACGTCGTCTCCGCAAGTCAGGACACCGCGCCCGATCCATACTTGCCAACGAGCAGGGCACCCGTCGAGAAGCGGTCGAGCGCGTAGGGCGCGAGCGATACATCGGTCGGCTGGCCGCACGCGTGCTGTGCGAGCAGCTTGCCGATGCCCGGCGAGAGCTTGAAGCCGTGCCCGGAAAACCCGAACCCGACCACCAGCCCCTCGACGTCGCCGATATGGCCTAGCACCGGGTTCCAGTCGGGCGTCACGTCGTAGACGCCGGTCCACGACGACGCGAGCCCCGCCGTCTCATAGGCGGGGAAGCGCCCGGCGACCTGCGCGCCGACTTCGGCGACATAGTCGAGCGAGATATCGCCTTGTTCGGTTTCCGGCGCATTGAGCGTTTCACCGGCCACCCCTTCGGACACCAGCATCTGACTGCCGCCGTAGCTGCGGAAATAGAGCATGCCGGGCGAGCCGAGATCCTTGAACGCAGGCATGCCGAACGTGTACGCGCCCGCATCGCATTCGAGGGCGAGCACCGTGTGGCGCTCGGGCTTCACCGGCAGCGGCACGCCGATCCAGTCCGCGAGCTCCGGGGTCCAGATGTTTTGCGTGCTGACGAGCGTGCCGCAGCTGAAACGGCCGGCGCTCGTTTCGACGCCCGTCACACGCCGTCCCTCGCGAATCACGCCCGTTACCGTCACGCCTTCCATGATCTTCACGCCGCGGCGACGTGCGGACTTCGCGAAGCTGGTCGCGACGAGATAGGCGTCGGCGAAGCCGGCTTCCGGTTCGTAGCCGATCAGCGCAGCGTCGTCGAACTGTGCGATCGGCAGACGCGCGCGCGCTGCGTCGCGGTCAAGCAACTGCACCTCGATGCCCATCTCCATCTGTGCGGCGAGCGACGCGCGCAGCGATTCAAGCTTCTCGCCTTCGGGCGCGCAGATCATGTAGCCGCATCTGACGAGCCCGCACGATGCGTCGTCGTCGCCGACGTACTCGGCAAAGTGGTTGAAGGCCCACCACGACGAGCGTGCGAGCTCGACGTTCTGGCGAACCGAATAGTGCGTGCGCAGCAGCCCCGACGATTGCGCTGTCGTGCCCGCGCCGATCGTGCCGCGCTCAAGGACCAGCACGCGCGTCGCGCCGGACGCGGCGAGGTGGTGCGCGACCGATGTGCCGATCACACCGGCGCCGATCACGATGAAGTCATAGTGGCTCATGGGAATCCCTGACAAGTCGATGGAGCGAATTCTAGGAAGCCGAAACGCGAGGGAATTTTGTATAAGGCAAACTTATGATGCGTGTCCGAAAACGCTCATCGTGAGCACGGGCGGATTTTGAGCGCGCAGCATCCGGCCTATATCGAGAGTCACGATGAGACGAACCCAAACCCCAATCGATCTGCGCGCGCTGCAGGCTTTCGTCGCCGTGTGCGAGACGGGCTCGATGACGGCTGCGGCGAAGCAGCTCGGCGTGAGCCAGAGCGCGATCAGCCAGGCGGTGTCGGCGCTGGAGCGCGATCAGGGCATGGCGCTGTTCGACCGGGAGAGCCGTCCGCCGCGCCCGAACATTGCCGGACGCGCGTTGCTCGAACTCGCGGGGCCGCTGATCGAGCATGCGCAGATGGTCAGCACGCGGATCGGCGATGCCACGCACGCGGGCACGCTGCCGGTGCGGCTGGGCTGCGTCGATTCGTTCGCGGCGACGGTCGGGCCTGAGCTGATTCGCGCGGTGTCGAACTCGGCGCGACAGATCTCGTTGTGGTCCGGGCTCACGCCCGGGCTGTCGAAGCAGTTGCACGACCGGGAAGTCGATATCGCCGTCTGCACGCAGACGACGTTGAGCGATGCGCGCATCGTCGAAATCCCGCTGTTTTCGGAGGCGTTCGTTGCGGTCGTCGCGCGCAGCCATCTCGCCGGCCGCGCGCAGATCGACTGGCGCACGCTCAACAAGGAGCTGCCGCTGATCCGCTATACGGCGCGCTCGGTGATTGGCCAGCAGGTCGAGCGCTTCGCGCGACATCTCGGCATCGACAGTCCGCGCCGCTACGAATTCGACGCAACCGATCCACTGCTGAGCCTCGTGGCGGCGCGGCTGGGCTTCGCGATCTCGACGCCGCTGTGCCTGTGGCAGGCGCGGCACTATCTCGGCGAAATCGCCGTTTTGCCGCTACCGTCCGGGCGTCTCGGGCGGCGCGACTTTTTTTTGCTGCACCGGCAAGGCGAGTGGGACGACTTCGCGAGCGAGATCGTCACGTTGACGCGCACGGTCATCGATCGCTCGATTCAGCCAGCGCTGGCCCGTGCGTTGCCGCAGCTTCCCGAGGATGCCTTGCGTTGACCACGCCGTTTTTTTCTAAAGAGAAGTCGATGGACGATCTGGATCTGTACACGCTGCAACGCGGCGAGGCGCCCCTGCTGATTTCGATTCCGCATCTGGGCAGCCGGATTCCGCCGGAGTTGCAGCCGCTCTATACGGATGAGGCGCTCACCGTCGCCGATACCGACTGGCATCTCGACCGTCTTTACGATTTCGCTTCGGAATGGGGAGCGACCGTGCTTGGCGCGAAGCTGTCGCGCTATGTGATCGACCTGAACCGGCCGCCGAACGACGAGAGCCTGTACCCGGGACAAACCACGACGGGTCTGTGCCCGACCGGGACGTTTCGCGGCGAACCGGTGTACCGCGCTGGTTGCGAGCCGGACGAACAGCGCAAGCAGCGGCGCGTGGCAGATTACTGGCAGCCCTACCACGACCGGCTGCACGCCGAACTGACGCGCCTGCGCGAGCGACACGAGCACGTGCTGCTGTGGGAGGCCCATTCGATTGCGAGCGTGCTGCCGCGCCTGTTCGACGGCAAACTGCCGGACCTGAACCTCGGCACGCAGGACGGTCGCACCGCCGCACCCGCGCTGCAGGCCGCCGCCGAGGCCGCCGCGGCCGACAGCCCGTTCACCTGGATCGCGAACGGGCGCTTCAAGGGCGGCTACATCACGCGTCATTTCGGCGCTCCGCAACAGGGCGTGCACGCGATCCAGCTCGAGATGTGCCAGTCGGTCTATATGAGCGAGCGCGCGCCGTTTGCCTACGACGAGACGCGCGCGGCGCTCGTGCAACCGGTGCTGCGCCGGATGATGGAAGGCGTGCTGCACGCACTGGCGACGTTATAAGCGGAACTGATGCCATGTCGTAACTCGCGTTGCCGTTTCAGTGCGCCCATGCACTACATTCACGATGGGGCCGCACCGCAGGCAGGCAGCGACAGGGGAAGCAGGATGCTGGAGAAAAGCCGCAGTGGGCCGCCGATGTTTATTGACAGGAACTTTTGATTCTCATTGATAAACATGGCACGGACGTTGCATAACAGAGGTCGGCGGCGGTGCAGCTCACTCGGCGGCGGGCTGGGCGTAGACGAACACCGACAGGAACTGGATCGGGGTCTTGATCAGGCGTTCGGGGCCATGTGGAATGTCGCCGCGGAACGTGAGCGTGTCGCCGGGATGGAGGATGTAGGTTTGCTGGCCGTGGCGGTACTCGATCACGCCCTTGAGCATGTGGATGAACTCGGTGCCGGGGTGCTGGAACACGGGGAAGCGTTCCGATGCGTCGTCCATCGTAATGAGAAACGGCTCGAAGAGCTTGCGGGGGCCCTGGTCGTATGCAAGCAGATGGTAGGTGTGGCCGCGCTGCGTGCCCTTGCGGACGACCTCCATGCCGGCGCCTTTCTTGACCAGCTGCGCGCCGCCTTGCGGGACGTCGAAGTGGCGAAAGAGCGTCGACATTGAGACGCCGAGCGCCATCGCGATGCGGTTGAGCACGTCGAGCCCGGTCGCGGTCTGGGCGTTCTCGATCTTCGAGAGCATTCCGCGGCTGATGCCGGCCTGCTCGGCGACCTGCGCGATGGTCAGCCCGTGAGACTGGCGCAGTTCGCGGATCGTCGCGCCGAGATAGCGTTCGAGCGGTGATTTGCCGTCGTCCTCGTTTTGCATGGATGGCCCCGGAAAAAGGAAGCAAGGTTAGCAGATCGAGACGTTTGCCGACCCCGAAAAGAGATGGACCGATTGCGCGCAAAGAGTTTCCTGACAGGAAATATTTTTGCACATTAATAAATTGTTGCAAGGAGTGGCAATGAACCTGAACGACGCGAGCAAGCTGCCGGTCACCGCCGACGCGCTCGGCAGCGTTCCGCGCTTTGACACGGCGGAAGACGCGCAGGCCTGGCTCTCGCAGCGAGGCGTGAAATACGTGTTGGCGCAGTTCGTCGACATTCATGGCGTGGCGAAGGCGAAGTCGGTGCCGCTCGCGCATCTGAAGAGCGTGCTGACAGCCGGCGCGGGCTTTGCCGGCTTCGCGATCTGGGGCGTCGGCATCGAGCCGAACGGGCCGGACTTCATGGCCGTCGGCGATCTGTCGACGCTCACGCCGATGCCGTGGCAGCCGGGCCTCGCGCGCATCGCGTGCGATGGCCACGTTGACGGCAAGCCGTGGGTCTTCGATGCGCGCGTGACGCTGAAGAAGCAGGTCGCGCGCCTGACCGGGCGCGGCTGGAACCTCTATACGGGGCTGGAGCCGGAGTTCTCGCTGCTGCGCCGTTCGGCATCGGGCGTGCTGGAGCCGTGCGATCCGAGCGACACGCTCGCGAAGCCGTGCTACGACTACAAGGGTCTGTCGCGCACGCGCGTGTTTCTGGAAAAGCTGACCGAATCGATGCGCGCGGTGGGCATCGACGTCTATCAGATCGATCACGAAGACGCGAATGGCCAGTTCGAGATCAATTACACGTACACGGATTGCCTGACGTCGTGCGACCACTACGTGTTCTTCAAGATGGCCGCGTCCGAGATCGCGAACGAGCTCGGGATGATCTGCTCGTTCATGGCAAAGCCGTTCGCGAATCGCCCCGGCAACGGCATGCACATGCACATGTCGATCGGCGACGGCGAGCGCAACCTGTTTGCCGACCCCAGCGATTCGCTCGGTATGGGCCTCTCGACGCTCGGCTACCAGTTCACGGCCGGCCTGCTCGCCCACGCGCCGGCGCTGGCGGCGCTCTGCAACCCGACCGTCAACTCGTACAAGCGGCTTGTCGTGGGCCGCTCGCTGACCGGCGCGACGTGGGCGCCGGCCTACATCAGCTACGGCGACAACAACCGTTCGACGATGGTCCGCATGCCTGGCGAGCGCATCGAATTGCGTCTGCCGGACGGCTCGTGCAATCCGTATCTGGCGACCGCCGCCGTGATCGCGGCCGGCCTCGACGGCATCGAGCGCGAGCTGTCGCCGGGCGAACCCGCCAACGAGAACCTCTACGACTGGACCCCGCAGCAGTTGCGCGAGCACCGGATCGGCGTGCTGCCGCAGAACCTCGCGCAGGCCCTTGATGCGCTCGAAGCCGACCGCCTCATCTGCGATGCGCTTGGCCCGGTCGCCGGTGAATTCCTCAAATTGAAGCGCATGGAATGGCTCGAATACATGCGTCACGTATCGGATTGGGAGCTGAAGAGCTACCTCGAGTTTTTTTAAGGAGACGCAATATGTGCGGAATCGTAGGTCTGCTGGTGAAGACACCGGCACTACGCGAACGGCTCGGCGAACTGATGGTGCCGATGCTGACCGGCATGACCGAGCGTGGCCCCGACTCGGCGGGGCTCGCCGTGTTCGGCAAGGCCGTCGATGCTCGCCAGCGCAAGCTCAGCCTCTACTCGGGCTTTACCGAAGAGGGCGAGCGCTTCGCCTGGGCAGCGCTTGCGGATACGCTGAATGCCGCAATGGACGTCACGGCGCACATCGACGCGAGGGGCAACCACGCTGTGCTGACGCTGCAAGGCCATGCCGAGGCCGTGAAACGCTGGCTGCGCGAACACTACCCGACGCTCTATCTGCTGTCGACGGGCCGCTCGATCGACCTCTACAAGGATGTCGGCCTGCCCGCGCAGATCGCGGAGCGCTACGCCTTTGCCAACCTGAAAGGCTCGCATCTGGTTGGCCATACGCGCATGGCGACCGAGTCGGCGGTCACGCCGGATCGCGCGCACCCGTTCACGGCGGGCGAGGACTTCTGCCTCGTGCATAACGGGTCGCTCTCGAATGCGCATGGCGTGCGCCGCAAGCTGGAGCCCAAGGGGATTCGCTTCGACACCGACAACGATACCGAAGCCGCATGCCGCTTTCTCGAATGGCGCCTGCGCGAAGGCGACACGCTGCCGGACGCGTTGCAGAAGGGCTTCGAGGAACTCGACGGCTTCTACACCTTCCTGATGGGCACGACGACGGAACTCGCGCTGATCCGCGATCCGTTCGCCTGCAAGCCCGCCGTGGTCGCGGAGAACGACGACTACGTGGCGATCGCCTCCGAGTTCCGCTCGCTCGCGCATCTGCCCGACATCCGGCACGCGAAGGTCTTCGAACCCGCACCCGAGGAGATGTATGTATGGAAAGCCTGACATTCGACCTTGAGTCCACGCCGGTCCGGGCAGTGAATCAGTACCTGCATGGCGACGCGTCAGAACTGAACGGCCAGCGGATCACCGTGACGTCGCCCAATGGCGCGCACAACATTGCCGTCGGCGTCGATGCCGACGTCGCGATCACGATCGACGGCCACGCCGGCTATTACGCGGGCGGCATGAACAAGCACGCGACGATCGTCATCGAAGGCAGCGCCGGGACTGGCGTGGCTGAAAACATGATGAGCGGCAAGGTGCACGTGAAGGGCTTCGCATCGAACGGCGCGGGCGCTTCGGCGCATGGCGGGCTGCTCGTCATCGATGGCGACGCGGGTCTGCGCTGCGGGATTTCGCTGAAGGGCGGCGACATCGTCGTCGGCGGATCAGTGGGCAGCTTCTCGGCGTTCATGGCGCAGGCGGGCCGCATGGTGATCTGCGGCGACGCGGGCCATGCGCTCGGCGACTCGCTTTACGAAGCGGTGCTGTACGTGAAGGGGAAAGTGGAGTCGCTCGGCGCGGACGCGCAGTTTGAGCCGATGACCGAAGTGGACGTATCGGCGGTCGCCGCGCTGCTCGATGCTGCGGGCCTCACGCACGATCCGCGTGCATTCAGGCGCATCGCTTCGTCCCGCGCGCTCTATCACTGGAACGCCGACGCCGGCCAGGAATATTGACCCCCCGTTGAACATCCCGATTTTCGAGAACGTCCCCATGGAAAAGCCCGTTCATTTCGCCCGCTTGCAGCAGGAAGAGTCGCAAGGCTACGACCGCAAGACGATCGACTACATCCACGCGGCCGCGCAGCGCGGTCTCTATGAAATCCGCGGCCTCGGCGCGAAGCGGCGCGTGCCGCATTTCGACGATCTGCTGTTCCTTGGTGCGTCGCTGTCGCGCTATCCGCTCGAAGGCTATCGCGAGAAATGCACGACGCAGACCGTGCTTGGCGCACGATTTGCCAGCAAACCGGTCGTGCTCGACATCCCGATCACGATCGCCGGCATGAGCTTCGGCGCACTGTCGGCGAATGTGAAGGAAGCGCTGGGCCGCGCGGCCACGGCGGCCGGCACGTCAACGACGACCGGTGACGGCGGCATGACGCAGGAAGAGCGCCGCTCGTCGAAGATGCTGGTTTATCAGTGCCTGCCGTCGCGCTACGGCTTCAACCCGGACGACGTGCGCCGCGCCGACGCAATCGAGGTGGTGATCGGCCAGGGCGCGAAGCCGGGCGGCGGCGGCATGCTGCTCGGGCAGAAGGTGAATCCGCGCGTCGCTGCGATGCGCACGCTGCCGGCGGGCGTGGATCAGCGCTCGGCGAGCCGTCATCCGGACTGGACCGGTCCCGACGACCTCGCGATCAAGATTCAGGAACTGCGCGAGATCACCGATTGGGCGAAGCCGATCTACGTGAAGGTCGGTGCGACGCGCACGTTCAACGACGTGAAGCTCGCGGTGCACGCGGGCGCGGACGTTGTGGTAATCGACGGCATGCAAGGCGGCACCGCGGCGACGCAAACGTGCTTCATCGAGAACGTCGGCATTCCGACTCTGGCTGCGGTGCGGCAGGCCGTCGATGCGCTCGAAGACCTGAACATGAAGGGGCAGGTGCAACTGATCGTATCCGGCGGCATCCGCACGGGAGCGGACGTGGCGAAGGCGCTCGCGCTCGGTGCCGACGCGGTGGCGATCGGGCAGGGGGTTCTGATGGCGCTCGGCTGCAACAGCGATACCTACTTCAAGGATGGCGCGCTGCATCCGGCCGCCGCGGACTATGCGGCGCTCAATACGTCGCCGGGGTTTTGCCATCACTGTCATACCGGCAAGTGTCCCGTGGGCGTGACGACGCAGGATGAGGCGCTTGAACAACGTGTGCAGCCTGAGGAAGGCGCGCGGCGCGTACGCAATTACCTGAAGACGCTGAACATGGAGTTGACGACGATCGCGCGCGCCTGCGGCAAGCAGAACGTGCATCACCTCGAACCGGAAGATCTCGTCGCGCTGACCGTGGAGGCGGCTGCGATGGCGCGTGTACCGCTTGCCGGCACGTCGTGGATTCCAGGGTTGGTGAACAGCCGGAGCGAATAAGCCCACATTGAGCAACGTATCCTGACGACAGGAGAGTCCAGCATGAGCGTTATGCCGCAATCTACCTCGGTTTCCTCGCCATCCGCCGATCTGCGGTCGTCGAGCCTGGGTTTCATGGAGACCATCGGCCAGTCGTTGGCCAACATCTCTCCCACGTTGACGCCGTCGATCAATGTCGTGGCGGTTGCGGCGCTCGCCGGCGCGGGCAGCTGGCTCGTCTACGGACTGTCGACGCTCGGCCTCATGTTCGTCAGTCTCAACATCGCCGTGCTCGCCAGCCGCTTCGCCGCGGCCGGATCGTTCTTCATCTTTATCTCGCGCTCGCTCGGACCGATCGCGGGCGGCATCGCGGGATGGGGGCTGATCGCGGCGTATACCGGCACGGCGATGGGCGTGCTCGCGGGGGAGGCCATTTTCGTGCAGAACGCGTTCACGCCGTTCGGCATCGCCGTGCCGACCTGGCTCATCTACGTCGTCAGCGCGGCGCTGGTGTGGTTCCTCTCGTCGCACGACATCAAGCTGTCGTCGCGCCTGAGCCTCGCGATCGAGGCCGCGTCGATCACGATCGTCGGCGGCGTGCTGTTCGTGGTCTTCTATCAGCATCCGGAGCGCATCGTCGATCATGCGCAATTGTCGCTGCACGGCACGACGACGAAGGGGATGGCCGAGGCGATGGTGCTCGGTATCTTCTCGTTCGTCGGCTTCGAGAGCGCCGCGTCGCTCGGCAAGGAAACCCGGAACCCGCTAAAGGCGATACCGCGTGCGGTGATCTGGAGCATGGTGGTGGCAGGCGCCTTCTTCATGTTCGTCGCCTACTCGATGGTCGTCGCCTATGGCGGCGACGTGGCGAGGCTCGGCAACGACACCGCGCCGCTCCAGACGCTGCTCAAGGGGCTCGGTGCGCCCGCGCTGGCGCCGCTGTTCTACCTGATCGCCTCGGTGAGCGCATTCGCCTGCGTGCTGGCCTCGATCAACGCGGCGAGCCGGCTGCTGTTCTCGATGGGCCGCTATCAGTTCGTCCATCGTTCGATGGGCATGGTCCACACGAAGCACCAGACGCCGCACTACGCCGTGGCCTTTGCCGCGATCCTCTCGCTCGTCGCGGATCTCGCGCTCCTCGGCACCGGCGCGCTGAACACGTTCGGCTATACGAGCACGTTCGCGACTTTCGGCTTCATCGTGGCCTATTTCCTGATCTCGGTGTCGGCTCCGATCTACCTGAAAAAACAGGGGCACCTCAAGCTCGCCAATGTCGTGGTGGGCATCCTCGGCGCGGTCGCGATGATCGGCGGGTTCTTTGGCAGCGTCTATCCGGTTCCGGACTGGCCGTACAACCTCCTGCCTTATCTGTTCGTCGCCTACATGGCGTTCGGCATGATCTGGCTCACGATGCTGAAGAAGCGCGCGCCGCAGGTTCTCGACAAGATCGAGCACGACCTCGAATCGAGCGAGGCCGCGATTTTCGACAGGAAATGACCGGGACGCTTCGTACCGCCGATGCCCATGTCGCCGAGCGGGGCTGCATGACATTGCGGCCCGAGCGCGGCGAATGTCCCGAGCTTGACATTGCCTTCGTGTCGGAGGCGGGCCGCGGTGGGCGCAATGAGGACTATGTCGGCGTCATGCTCGGCGACGTCATGCAGCGCGCGGCGCGCGGCAGTGTGGTCGCGCTGGCCGACGGCATGAGCGGCGGCCGGGGCGGGCGCGTGGCTGCCGAACTCGCCGTGCGCAGCTTCATCGACGGTTACTACGCGCCGCCCGACACGCTCTCGCCCGAGGCCGCCGCGTCGCGCGCATTGACCGGGATCCACCGCTGGCTGCATCAGATCGGCCGCAGCGATGCCGGGCTGAACCTGGCGGCGGCGTGTTTCGCGGCGCTCGCGGTCAGAGGCGGCGCGGCGTGGCTGTTCAGCGCGGGTGACGTCCGGCTTTATCAAATGCGTGACGGCGCGCTTTCGCAGCGTGGCGGCGACGACGTCACGAACGTGCCGTTCGGCGCCTTCGTCGCCCAGGCGATCGGGTTGCAGAGCGCGCTGGTGACGCGCATCGAGAGCTGGGCGCTCCAGGCGGGCGATCGCCTGCTGGTGTGCTCCGACGGACTCTACCGGCGCGTGCCGGCGCGCGAGCTGCGAGCCGCGCTGTCGGCGCAGGCGCCGGCCGATGCGGTGGCGCAGCGCCTCGTTCAGATGGCGCGCTCACGCGGATCGAGGGACGACGTCTCGGCAGCGGTGATCGACGTGCGGCGCGTTCCGGTCCTCGATTATCGCTACCTTGAAGGCGTGCTCGGCGCACTGCCGATTCGTGCCGTGCCCGCGTGTGGGGATGTCGTCGACGGCTATGCGCTGCTTACCATTCTGAGCGACGGCCGCTACTCGCGGATCTTCATCGGACACGATCTCGCCGAGCCAGGCGGGCGGCTCGCGCTCAAATTCCCGAAGCCGCGCGTCGAAGAGGACGCCAATGTGCGCCAGTCCATCGTCAGGGAGCGGTGGCTTGCCGGAAAGATCGGCGACGCGAACGTTCTGGCGCCGAGCGCGATCGATCCGGAGCGGCAGAGCCGTCTCTATGTCGTGATGCCGTTCCTCGACGGCTTGCCGCTTGAAACACTGATTACGCCGCGCCCGATGTCCTTGACGCGCGGGCTGTCAGTCGCGCGGCAACTCGGCCATGCGATCCACGCGCTCAATCGCCAGGGCATCTTTCATCGCGACATCAAACCCGAGAACATCCTGGTTCTGGCCGACGGCAGCGTGAGGCTCCTCGATCTCGGCTTTGCCTACATGCCGGGCGTGCTCGCGCCGGGGCCGTCCACTGCCCCCGGTACACCGGCCTACATGGCCCCCGAGCTCATCAAAGGCGCGCTGGGCGATGCGCGCTCCGAGGTCTTCGCGTTCGGCGTGACCTTGTATCGCACCTTCAGCGGCGGGCGCTCGCCATACGGCTTCAATGGCCGCGTGCCGCTGCATCATCACCGGCCCGATCTGCCGGCGTGGCTCGATGTCGTGCTCGAAAAGGCGATGCAGACCGATCCGGCGCGCCGCTATCAGGACGCGCTCGAAGTCTGCGGCGACCTCGATCGTCTTGCCGCTGGATGCGGCGAGACGGAGCCGGCTAGGCCGCTGCCGCTGATCGAGCGCAGTCCGGTGGCGTTCTGGAAGACGGTGGCGTTGATTCTGCTGATCCTGCTGCTGGTATCGCTCGCGCGGGGGGTGGGGGGGACGTGAGAGGCGGCAGTACGAACGTCCTATATCGCGGTGTGCATCACGCAATAACCGGCCAGGGTGCACTAGAACAGATCCTCATGCCGGCAATTGACGAGAATTTCCGCGATGCTCGCGGAGTTAGGCATCTCGATCGTATTGGCGACCAACCGCGCGATATCCTCGGGCTGTGTCATCGCTTGCGGTTCGAGATCCGCGATGCCGACGGCCATTTCCGTGTTGACGAATCCGGGGCATATCGCCGTCGCACGCAAGCCATCGTCCCAGCCGGCACGCCGCACGGCATGCGTCAGCGCCACCGCGGCATACTTCGACATCTGATAGCCCGCGTTGAGGTTCTTCACGCGCTTGCCGGATAGCGACGCAATCTGCACCACACGAGCGTTGCCCGCGCGGCACAAATGTGGCAACGCAGCCTGAATCAGCCGGAACGGCGCTTTCACGTTGATGTCGAGTGTCTCTTCGAGCAGCGCTTCGGTGCCGTCTCTCAGGCCGACGTGCTTGCAGATGCCCGCATTGCTGACCAGTACGTCGATGCGCTCGAAGCGTTCGACCGTCGCCTCGACCCAGCGGCGGCCCGCGCCGGTGTCGCGCGCTTCATAGGGAAACGCGAACGCGTCGAAGCGGCCGTCGAGCGTCGACGGATCGCGCACGCCCAGCGACAGCGCATAGCCGCGTCGGGACAACTCGGTTGCGACCGCCAGCCCGATGCCGCGACTGGCGCCGGAAATCATCGCTACTTTTTGCATCGGCATCTCCGTGGAAGCATTGCGTTAGAAGCCCGCGTCGATCACGATTTTGGTCCCGTCGCTGAAACGGTTGAGGCGAAACGCGTGCGGATCGACGAGCGGCGTGTCGTTGGTCACCAGATCCGCCATCAGCTTTCCGGCCGCCGGGCCGATGCCGAATCCGTGCCCCGAAAAACCGGTGCCGATGAACAGGCCGCGCACCGTATCGACCCCGGAAATCACCGGAATCGCATCCGGCGTCACATCCATGTAGCCCGCCCAGCGCTGCGCGATGCGCGCGTGCGCCAGATGCGGGAAGACCCGGGTGAACTCGCGCAGACCGGCATCCGTGTACTCGGTGATCGGCTCGGGATCGAGCGTACGGACCTGTTCGAACGCGGTGGGCCGGTCGAGCGCCCAGTGACGCGGGCGGCGCAACTCGTCGAAGAAGCGCGCGCCGATACCGATGCGCAGGGAACCCAGCTGACTCTTTAGCGCTTCGATATATTTGAAAAACAGACGAAATGAATCGGGTGTGAGATCGCTATAGGTGCGGAAGCCGAATGCGACCGTATACCCGCCGTCGGCGCGCTTGCGGAACGCGAACTTCTTGTCGCTCGCGCTCACCGCCGGGCCGCCGTCGAGCGGCTCCGTGCGCAGCACGGAGGCTTTCACCAGCAGTTGCGGCACGTCGATATCCAGGTTGCCGCAAAATAGCCGCGACCACGCGCCACCCGCGACGACGACGCTGTTGCAGCGGATCGCACCGTGCTCGGTGATGACCGCGCTGACGCGCCCCGCGCTCGTTTCGATGCCGCGCGCGGCACAGGGCGTCAGTATCCTGACACCGCGTTTGCGCAACGCGTTCGCGATCGCCGGCGCGGCTTTTTGCGGTTCGGCACGGCCGTCGCCCGGCGTATAGAGTCCGCCCTTGAACGCTTTCGCCGCCCCGGGTAGCAAGGCGGCGACGGATTTCCCGTCGACCTCGCGCGTGTCGAATGCGTCGCCCGCCACGTTGCGCGCCTTGTCGAGCCACGCGCGATGCTTGTCCATCACGGCGTCTTCGGCCGTCATGTAGAGGATGCCGCATTGATTGAAGCCGGTGTCGATGCCGAGCGTCGCGTCCAGCGTCCGCCACAGCTTCAGACTTTCAATGCTCAGCTCGAATTCGCGCATGTCGCGATGCGTGACGCGCACCCAGCCCCAGTTACGGCTCGATTGCTCGCCCGCAATCGGGCCTTTCTCGCAAAGCGCGACCTGAACGCCCTTCTCGCTCAGATAAAGGGCCGTGCTTACGCCGATAATGCCGCCGCCGATGACGACGACATCGACTTGCGCAGGCAAGCGGGTGTCGTCGGCGACCGTTTCTACTTTGGGTCCCATTGTGGCTGGTGTCCTGCCTGTGAAGAGTGATGATGTTGATCCGCGATGCCGGTCCTCGCCGAGACGGCCGAATGCGCCGAAACCCGTGCCTTGCGCTGCCGGCGCGCCGATCCCGCGCTGGAATGGCCGCGCGCCGGATTCGAATGACGGTTGGTCCAGCGGTCGATGTGGTTGATCGCGTGCGTGAGCGGCACGGTCACGAGCAGATACACGACACCCGCCGCCACCAGCGGCGACAGGTTTGCGGTGTTGACCGAGGTGTTCTGGCCGATCGTGAACAGATCGCGTTGCGACGTCAGAAGGCCGAGAAAATAGACCAGGCTCGAATCCTTGACGATCGAAATGAACTGGTTCGCCAGCGCCGGCAGGATGCGCCGCACGCCTTGCGGCACGATCACGTAACGCATGCTGTTCCAGTACGTCATGCCGAGCGCCTGACACGCGGACAGTTGCCCGCGCCCCACGCTTTGAATGCCGGAGCGGAAAATCTCCGCGATATACGCGGACGAGATCAGCCCAAGTGCAACGATCGCGAGCGGGTACGGATTGGGTCCGAAGATCGCCAGTCCCACCGGCGCGAGCCCCTGGCCGACCAGCAGGATCACGAGCGCTGCCGGCAGGCCACGAAACACGTCGATGAACACCTGCGCGGGCAACATCAGCCAGCGCGTGTGCGACACGGCCATCAGCGCGAGGACCATGCCCGCGACGATCCCGAGCACGGTCGAAAACACCGACAGCACCAGCGTGTTGACGAGGCCTGTGCACAGCAGCGACGGCATCGACGAGATCAGCAACGGCCAGTCGAGAAAGTTCTGCAAGAAAGCATTCATGGTGCGCGCCTCGTTGAGCGTCCGCGGCGGGTTGAGCCGCCGGTCAGGCTTGATCAGCTACCAGTCTTCATCGCGTACGGCGGCAGCTTCGCGGGCTTCGGATAACCCGGGTGGAACTGCATGTACAACCTGACCCACGTACCGTCCGCGACCAGTTCGTCAATGGTCTTGTTCAATGCCGCCTCGAGCTTCGTGTTGCCCTTGTGCACCGGGAAGCCGGCGGGCAGATTGACGGCGGAGATATCGAGCTTGTCCGCGATGTGCATTTGCGGATACTTGCTCTGCAAGCCCTCGACGAGCGTCTTGTCCACGAAATAGCCGTCGATGTATTTCGAGCGCATCGACAGGAAGCCCGCGTTCAGGTTCGGAAAGCGCACGATCTGCGCACCCGGCAGGTAGCTGTCCGAATACGTGTCTTCGATGGTGCCCTGCACGACGCCGATCCGCTTGCCCTTCACCGACGACGGATCGCTCGTGATCGTGCTGTCCGGCAGCGTTGCGACGCTCAGCAGGCCGGTCAGATAGCCCTCCGAGAAGTCGACCATCTTCAGGCGGTCCGTGGTGATCGAAATCGACCCCGCGGCCAGATCGATCTGCCGGTTCGCGACGCTCGGCAGCAGTCCGCTGAAATCCTGTGCGCGGAATTCGACGCTCAGACCCAGTTTCGCCGCGATGGCGCGCAGCAATTCGACGTCGAAGCCCGTCATCTTGCCGTTGTCGATATACGAATACGGCTTGTTGTTCGCATCGACACCGGCGACCAGCTTGCCGGGCGTCAACGTGCCGAACTCATCGGCGCGCGCATTGCCTGCCAACGTGAACGACAGGGGCACGACAAGCGCAACGAGGCTGAGAAGATGGCGAAAACGCATGATGTTTGCTCCGTCGAAAGGACCTGCGATGGAAAGAAAATGACGTGGACTTCAATGCACTATCCTGGAGAGAAGGTCGCGGGCGCGAGCCGGGCGCGAGCCAGCAAAGAAAAGAGGATTCGTGTCGCCACCGACGATCGCACCCCGATCCATGAACACGACGCGCTCCGCAACGCGGCGTGCAAAGCCCATTCGAAACGTGATGCATTGAAATCATCCGCGGCTCCTCGGGCTTGAAGCCCATCGGCTTCGGTGTCGGTGTCGGCGTCCGTATCAGGAAAGGGCGGCGCGCGTGCGCCCGCTCCAGAGATCGTCGAACGTATAGAGCGCCGTGCCGACCGGCACGCTCAGGCGACTCGCCATGCCAGCCGGGCTGACCGGAAATGCCCCTTCGCCGAAGGCGCCCGGCTGCGCGTCGAGTCCGAGCATGTGCTTCGCGACCCGTGCGCCGAGATAGCTCATCAGCGCGACGCCGTTGCCGTTGCAGCCCAACGCGTAATGAATGCCGTCCTGCTCGCCGATATGCGCGAGCCTGTCGCCCGTCATCGCGACGTAACCCTTCCACGCGTGTGTGATGCGTACGTCGCGCAAGGCGGGCCACACCTCGATCATCCGGGCGTGCAGCATCCGCGCCGCTTCACGCTCGCTCACCTCGCGGATTGCCGGTCGCGAGCCGAATAGCATCCGCGTGCCGTCCGGCGATGGCCGCGTGTAGAACAGATTGCGCTTCGAATCGCTGATCATCCGTCGCCCCGGATTCAGCACGGCCATCAGTCCGGGCGGCAGCGGCTCCGTTGCGATCTGGTAGCTCGCGACCGGCAGCACGCGCCGCGAGAAGAACGGCAGCAGCCGCCCGGTGTAGCCGTTTGTGGCGACCAGCACCTGCTTCGCGTCGACGGTTCCCCGCGTTGTGCGAACCCGAAAACCCGCGCCAGTGCGCTCGATCCGCTCCGCGGCCGCGTGCGAATGCAGGCTCGCGCCGCAACGCCGGGCGAGATCGCGCAGCGCGCGATGATATTTGGCCGTATGCAGGCCGCCATATTCGTCGACGAGAATTCCGCCGTAGTAGTAGTCGGAACCGATCACCGCATGCTGATGCGCGCGCGGCACAACGTGCACCGTCACGCCGGTCTTGTCGCGCAACAGATCCCCCTGGCGCTGCAAACGGTCGAAGTGACGCGGCGTGAATGCGCCGAAGAAGCGGCCGGTGATCTGTAAATCGGCGTCGAGCGATTCCTCGGCGACAAGGCGCTTCAGGTAGTCGAAACTCGCCATCGATTCGTTCATCAGTCGTCCTAACCGCTCGTCCGAGACCCCACGAATCGCATGGGTCAGCGCGAGCTTCTGTCCGCTCGACACCATGCCGCCGCTGCGCGTGCTGCCGCCCGCGCCGATCTCGGCGGCGTCGAGCACGGCGACGCTCGCACCGAGCCGCGCCGCTTCGGCGGCCGCCGACAAGCCGCAATACCCGCTGCCGACAATCACCACGTCGACGCTGGACGGCAACGCATCGTGGACCGTTTCCGGCGGCGCCGCGTCCCACCAGTAGGGGGCCACACGAAAATCGTCATGAAACAGCAAGGCATCGGAGCGCATCGTGTATTCGTGTAGGGCCGGTGACAGGATCCGGACCAGTCTAGGTTTGAGTCGCCCATCCGGTCAAATACGACCAAAAACGCCTGCCATTCAATTTTGATATGGCAAGCTGGCGACCGGATCAACGAAAGCGGGCGAGGCGGGCAGATGAATCAACGTCAGATCGAAGCGTTCAGGCTGGTCATGTTGCGCGGTTCGATGACCGCCGCGGCCGAGGAACTCGGCACGTCGCAACCGAGCATCAGCCGGCTGATTGCGGAACTGGAGACGTCCACGGGGCTGGCGCTGTTCACGCGCAGCGGCGGGCGTATTCAGGCGACGGACGCGGGGAGCGCGTTCTATCGCGAAGTGGACCGGAGTTTCGTCGGCCTCGAAAAACTTGCGCATTCCGCCCGTGAGATCCGCCAGTTCGGCAGCGGCCGCTTGCGGCTCGTGGCGGCGCCGGTGCTGGCATTGTCGTTCGTGCCGATGGTGATCGAGCGCTTTCTTGCCGCGTATCCGCGCATCGCGATATCGCTGGAAATGCGCAGCGAAGGCACGATCCAGCGGTGGGCTTCGTCGGCCTACTGCGATATCGGCTTCGCCACGACGACCCCGGATGCATTTGGCGTGACGAGCGCCGAACTGTACCGGCTATCCGGCGTATGTGCGCTGCCGGCTGCGCATCCGCTCGCTGCGCGCCAGCGCATCCACGCACGCGATCTGCGCGGCGAAAGCCTGATCCTGCCGTCGTATGCGGACGACACGCGTTCCGCGCTGGACCGCGTGCTGCGTCAGGCGGACGTCAATCAGGTGCCGACCATCGAAACCCCATACGGTGCGACGATTTGCGCGATGGTGTCTCGCGGTTTGGGCGTCGGCATCGTCAATCCGCTTGCGACGTCCGATTCCAATCCCGCCAGGATCACGTTCCGGCCATTTTCGCCGGACATCGTATTTCGTGGCTTCACGGTTTGTCCGCAGCTTCAATATACGAATCCGGTCGTCGAAAGTTTTCTCAGGATCGCAGACGACGCGATGACGCTTGAAGCCAGGCACTGGGAAAAATGATGTGACGGACAGGTCTTGACGGCGGACAGGCTGTCGGCAGAGACGACTGCAGGCAACGCTGCACGGCGGCCGCGCAGTGCCGGCCTCAGGCGGAGCCGCGCTCGATCAGCGTGAAGCCCACATCGATCTTCGCCCGCTTGCTCGCGCCCGTCTCGATCTTTTCGATCAGCATGGACGCCGCGAGTTTGCCGATCTTCGTGCCGTCGATGCGGATGGTCGTCAGCGGCGGGTCCGTGTCGCCAGCGAAGTTCTGGTCGCCATAGCCGATCACCTTGAGGCGCCCCGGCACGTCGAGTTTGCGCGCGTGCGCCTCCATCAGCACGCCGAGCGCCATGATGTCGGCGCCGCAGAAAACCGCATCGATCCGCGGATGCTCGTCGAGCAGTTTCCCGAGCGCGCGGCGGCCGTCGCCAAGGTGGGCGGGCGAGGGCGTGGCCGCTACCGGAATCTCGCGCTCGCCGCCGAACGCGTCGATGAAAGCATCGGCGCGCAGCCTCGCGCGGCGGTCGCCCGGCGTGACGATGGCCGGATGGCGCGCGCCGCGCTCACGCAGATAACGCGCTGCCGCTTCGCCCACGCGCGTGTGCGAGAAGCCGATCAGCATGTCGAGCGGCGCACGCGTGATGTCCCACGTTTCGACCACCGGAATGCCGGCCGCGCGCAGCTTTTGCCGCGACGCCTCCGAATGGATCACGCCGGTGAGCACGATGCCCGCCGGGCGCCGGCCGATGATCGCGTCAAGCAGCGCCTCCTCACGCGATTCGTCGTAGCCGCTCTGGCCGAGCAGCAATTGATAGCCCGCCGTCTCCAGTTCGGCCGTCAGCGCGGCGACGGTTTCCTGGAACACGCTGCCCGCCATGGCGGGAATCAGCGCCACGACGAGGCGGCTGCGATTGGATGCGAGCGACCCCGCAATCAGATCGGGCGTGTAGCCCGTCTGCCGCACGGCTTCGCGCACGCGTTCGAGCGTTTCGGCGGAAACGAGGTCGGGATTGTTGAGCGCGCGTGAAACCGTGACCTTGGTGACGCCGGTCAGCCGGGCCAGATCGCTGAGGGTGACGCGGCCGGTGGTCTTGCGGGCGCGCCGCGCGGTCGTGCCGGCGGCGGGCGGGGTGAATGCTGTCGAGGTCTTGGTCACGGGCGCGGAAGCTCCTGCGCAAAAGGTGTTGGCAATTATCCCAAAACTGTACTAGGATGGCATTGATGTTACCGGTTACATTAACCGGTAACTATGTTTCATCATGAATGGCCGCACTCCCGGGCGTGGCCAGCAATCATCGCGCATGGGACCGGAGCAGGCGTCGGCACGCCCGCTCCGGATCGCCAGCGGAGACAGGCGAATGCTCCAGTCCAGCAAGATCTCCAGCGGGCCGCTGATCCGGCTCAACCAGAACGACAACGTCCTGATCGCGCGCGAGGCGCTGACCATTGGACATCCGGTCTCCATCGACGGCGACGCGATTCGCCTGCGCGCGCAGGTTGCGGCGGGCCACAAGGTCGCGGCGCGGCGCATTGCGGCGGGCGAACCCATCCGCAAGTACGATACCGTGATTGGCGTGGCCGCACGCGACATCGCGCCGGGCGACCACGTTCACACGCACAACATCGCCCTCGTCGATTTCCACCGCGACCCGGGCTTCGGCCTCGATGTGAAGCCCGTCGATTATGTGGCGCCCGAACAGCGCGCGACCTTCAACGGCATCGTGCGTCCCGATGGCCGCGTCGCCACGCGCAACTTCATCGGCATCATCGCGTCGGTTAACTGCTCGGCCACAGTCATTCGCCATATCGCCGACCACTTCACGCCGGACCGTCTGCGCGACTATCCCAACGTCGACGGCGTGGTCGCATTCGCGCAGACAAGCGGCTGCGGCATGTCCTCGCCGGGCGAGCACTTCGACGTACTGCGCCGGACCCTCGCAGGCTACGCGCGGCATCCGAACCTCGGCGGCGTGCTCATCGTCGGTCTCGGTTGCGAGCGCAACCAGGTGGGCGACCTGCTCGAATCGCAAGGGATCAGGACGGGCAAGGCCGTGCGTGCGCTGGTGATGCAGGACACGGGCGGCACGCGCGCCACGATCGAGGCCGGCATCCGGGCCGTGCAGGAGATGCTGCCCGCCGCGAACGACATCGTGCGCACGCCGGTGCCGGTCAGTCATCTGAAGATCGGTCTGGAATGCGGCGGCTCGGACGGCTTCTCGGGCATCACCGCGAACCCTGCGCTGGGCGCCGCGATGGACCTGCTCGTGCGGCACGGCGGTACCGCGATTCTCTCCGAGACGCCGGAGATTCACGGCGTCGAATACATGCTCACGCGCCGTGCCGTGTCGCCCGAGGTCGGTCAGAAGCTGCTCGACCGTCTCGCGTGGTGGGCGCGCTACACGCACGGCCAGAACGGTCAGTTCAACGGCGTGGTCGGGCCGGGCAACCAGCAGGGCGGTCTCGCCAACATTTTCGAAAAGTCGCTCGGCTCGGCGATGAAGGGCGGCACCACGCCGCTGCAAGCGGTGTACGAATACGCCGAGCCCATCGATCGCGCGGGCTTCGTCTTCATGGATTCGCCCGGCTACGATCCCGTCGCGGTCACGGGTCAGATCGCGAGCGGCGCGAACCTCATCTGCTTCACGACGGGGCGTGGCTCGATGTTTGGCTCGAAGCCTGCGCCGACGCTCAAGCTTGCAAGCAACACGCCCATGTTCACACGTCTCGAAGAGGACATGGACATCAACTGCGGTCTCGTGATCGACGGCGAGCGCACGATCGAGGAGATGGGGCGGGACATCTTCGCGCTGATCGTTCGCTCGGCATCGGGCGAGCGAACGAAGAGCGAACAGCTCGGACTCGGCGACAACGAATTCGTGCCCTGGCACGTGGGCATCGTGAGTTGAACACGCGCGGCGTCGCGCGCCGCATCGACATAGCTAAAACAGGCAAGGAGACGATGGATGTTGCGATCTGCTCAGCGGCAAGGCCGCTCGAAGATGCGCTGGTGGGTTGCGGGCCTCATGTGGGCCGCGATCGCGATCAATTACATCGATCGCACGGTGCTTTCGGCCGCCGCGCCGAAAATCCAGTCGGCGTTTCACCTCGACGCGATACAGATGGGCATCGTCATGTCGGCGTTCTTCTGGTCGTACGCGCTGCTGCAGTTGCCGGCCGGTTGGCTCGCCGATCGCCTTGGCCAGAAGAAGGTGCTGGGTCTGGCGGTGCTCTGGTGGTCGGCCGCGACGGCGATGACGGGCCTCGCGAGCGGCTTTCGCTCGCTCGTCGGCGTGCGCGTGGCGCTGGGCGTGGGCGAAGCGGGCGCGTACCCGAGCAACGCCGGCATTGCCGCGCGCTGGTTTCCGCACAAGGAACGCGCGACCGTCGCGGGCATTTTCGATAGCGGCTCGAAGCTGGGCGGCGCGATCGCATTGCCGCTGATCGCATGGATGCTCGCCGCGTTCGACTGGAGGATGACCTTCGCGCTCACGGGCCTGCTCGGCCTCGCGTGGTTCGCCGTGTGGCAATCGAGCTTCACCGATTCGCCGGCGATGCACCGGCGCGTGAACGCGGCGGAGCTCGCGCATATCGAAAGCGGCCGGGCCGCACACCAGGCGCGGCGCCCCATGCGTACGCAATGGCGCAAGCTCCTTGCGCATCGCAATGTATGGGCGATGTGCATCGGCTTTTTCATGATCAATTACAACTCGTACTTTTTCATCACGTGGCTGCCCACCTATCTGATGAAGGCGCGCGGCATGAGCATGCTGCAGATGGGCTGGATCGCTTCGCTACCGCTGCTCGCGTCGATCGTCGTCGAGATTTTCGCGGGCTGGGCCTCGGATCGCGTGTTCGCGAGCGGCAAGCTCTCGCTCACCGCCACCCGCAAGCTCTTTCTCGTGATCGGACTCGTGATGGCGTCGAGCATCGGACTCGCGGCATACGCGCATTCGGCGCTCCTGGCGGTGTTGCTGCTTTGCATCGCGAAGTCGGGCACCACGGTCGCGGCTTCGCAGGTCTGGGCGCTGCCCGGCGACGTTGCGCCGCCCAATGCCGTGTCGAGGGTCGCGGGCCTGCAAAACACGGTGTCGAATCTCGGCGGCGTGGTCGGCCCGATCGTCACGGGCGCGATCGTCGGAGCGACCGGTTCGTTCGTGCCCGCGCTGCTGTTTTCGTCGGCGTTGATCGGCATTGCGATCGTCAACTATCTGTTCCTCCTCGGGAAGGTGGAACCCCTTCAATGCGGCGACGCTTCGCAGGAGACGCATATTCATGAGCAAGCAGATCTCAGCGCTTAATCCGTTCAAGTCGGCGCTTGCCGCACGCAGGAAGCAGGTCGGCTTCTGGCTTTCGATGGCCGACCCGTACCTCGCCGAAGTGAGCGCGACGGCCGGCTTCGACTGGCTGCTTATCGACAGCGAGCATGCGCCCAATGACCTGCGCACGATCCTCGCGCAATTGCAGGCCGTGAGCCCGTATGCGGGCGAGCCCGTGGTGCGTCCCGTGAACGGCGACCCCGCGGTGCTCAAGCGGTTGCTCGATATCGGCGCGCGCAGTCTGCTCGTGCCGATGGTCGACAGCGCCGACGAAGCACGCGCGCTCGTCGCAGCCGTAAGCTATCCGCCGCACGGCATGCGTGGCGTGGGCAGCGCCGTGGGCCGCGCGTCGCGCTGGAGCTTGCGAGCCGACTACCTCGATGTTTCGGACAGCGAAATATGTCTTCTCGTGCAGGCCGAGACGACGACGGCATTGACCCATCTCGAAGCGATCTGCGCGGTGGAGGGCATCGATGGCGTGTTCATCGGCCCGGCGGATCTGGCGGCTTCAATGGGCTATCGCGGCAAGGCCACGCATCCCGAGGTACAGCAGGCGATCGATGGCGCGATACGCACGATCGTCGCGTCGGGCAAGGCGGCAGGCACGCTCACGTCAGACCCGGCGCTCGCGCGTCATTACCTTGAACTCGGCTGCACGTTTGTCGCGACCGGCGTGGACATCCTGATGTTCGCGAACGCGGCGCGCAAGCTCGCGCGCGATTTCGCGGACGTGCGCGAAGCGACCTGAAACGCTGCCCATCACGAGCAAGGAGGAGACGCGACAGGAACGATTTCGCAGTGGAAAGCCCCGTGAGCGTGCACTTTCAGGCGCTGCGCGACAGCTGGTGCATCGTGTTCGCGGCGACGGCCGGATGGGGGCTCGACGCATTCGACTTCACCATTCTGCTGTTCCTGATTCCGTATCTGGGCAAGACGTGGGCTTGCCCGCGATGGCGTTCGTTGTGACCGCAACCAGCTTCGCAAAGGTCGCGGGCACGATTGGCTGGGGTTCCGCCGCCGACCGGTTTGGCCGCGGGATTGTGTTTATGGCGGCGGTGTTGTGGTTCTCGTGCTCGGCCGGTCTGAGCGGCCTCGCCTGGAGCCACGCGTCGTTCATGGTGATGCGCGTGCTGTTCGGCGTCGGCTTCGACGGTGAATGGACCGCGTCGGTCGCGCCGCTGATGGAGACGGTGCCCGCGAAGATGCGTCCGCTCGCATCGGGCATCATGGTCGCCGGCTACGAGTTCGGCTATCTGCTCGCCGCGCTCACCCGATACGCGCGCGCAGGCGCGGCGTCGCGAAGTCGAGGAATGCGCGCAGCTTCAACGGGAGCGGCGCCTGTCCCGCATGCACGACATGGACGGGCAGCGGCGCTGCTTCAAACGCGTCGAGCACGATCCGCAGCGCGCCGGCGCGGACGGCGTCCGCCACCTGGTAGGACAGCACGCGGATCAGCCCCGCGCCGAGGATCGCGGCTTCGATCGCCGCGTCCGCCGTATTGACGGCAAGCCGCGAACGAACCGGCACGGACTCTTCGGACTTGCCGGACCCGAACGACCACGCGCGCATGGATGCCAGGGCCTCGAAGCTGATGCACGCATGGCCGGCGAGATCCGCAGGCCGCGTGGGCTCGCCATGCGTCGCGAGATACGCGGGGCTCGCGCAGATGACCCGGCGCACCGCGCCGACCCGCTTCGCCACCAGCGTGCTGTCGGGCAGCTCGCCGATGCGGATCGCGACGTCCGCGTGTTCGTCCATCAGATGCACCACGCGGTCGGTCAGCAGCAGATTGATGTCGATCTCCGGGTACTGCGCGAGAAATGCCGCAATCGCCGGCACCACGTGCAAGCGGCCAAACGCGATCGGCGCGGTGACCACCAGCTCGCCCCTGGGGGCCGCGTATTCGCCCGTGGCGGCGCGCTCCGCTTCATCGATTTCTTCGAGAATGCGCCGGCAGGCGGCCACATACGAGCTTCCGGCCTCCGTCAATGCAAGCGTGCGCGTCGTGCGGTGCAGCAGGCGCGTCTTCAGGTGCGCTTCCAGTTCCCCCACCTTGCGGCTGACCGTCGCGAGCGGCATGTCCAGCCGGCGCGCAGCCGCCGAGAGGCTGCCCGCCTCGGCGACGGCAACGAGAATGGACATCGCTTCGAGCCGGTTCATCGATACTCTCGAATAATGGAAGGATGAATCCCGATCGTGAGGGATTCTCTTTGCAAATGCAAGCGCGTAACGTTCGAACGTCAATCCGGGTTTGCGGCATGCCGCCACGAACACCGGCGGAATTCAACGAATCAGGAGGTTGTCTTGCGCGACTTGCCCCACTCCCCCGGAAGTCCCGCCGCGCCCGCTGTGGCGTCGCGCGGCAAGATCATCATGATGGCGGTCGTCGCCGGCGCGGTGATCACCAACATCTATTGCACGCAGCCGATCCTGCCGCTGATCGCGGCGGGGCTGCGGATCAGCGTGACGATGGTCGACCTGGTCGCCGCGGCGGCGCTGCTCGGCTTCTCGACCGGGCTCGCGTTGCTGTTGCCGCTCGGCGACCGCTTCGACCGGCGCACGCTCGTCCTCGCGCAGATCGCGCTCGCGTGCGCGCTCGCCGCGGCCGCCGCGCTCGCGCCGGGCATCGGGACGCTCGTGGCGGCGTCGTTCGGGCTCGGCATCGTGAGCTGCGTCCCGCAACAGCTGGTGCCCTTTGCGGCCGTCATGTCGTTGCCGGGCGAGCGAGGCCGCAACGTCGGCACGGTGGTGAGCGGCATCATGGTCGGCATCCTCGCCGGCCGCACGATCGCGGGCGTGATCGGCGCCGCGTATGGCTGGCGCACCGTGTACGGCGCGGAAGCCGCGTTCATGGTGCCGGTCTGGATCGCCGCCGCCGTGCTTTTGCCGAAAGGGGTGCCCTCGACGAACCTCTCCTACGGGCGCCTGCTCGCCTCGCTGTGGCCGCTCGCGCGGGACAACCGTCCGATCCGCGAGTCGATGATCATCCAGGCGTTGCTGTGGGCCTGTTTCAACGCGTTCTGGGTCAATCTCGCCGCGCTTCTGGCGAGCGGGCCGTGGCATCTGGGCAGCGCGTGGGCGGGCGGCTTCGGGATCATCGGCGCAGCCGGAGCGTTTGCGGCGTCGCTCGGCGGCCATGCGACGGACCGGATCGGGTTCCGCAAGGTGATCGGCGCGAGCATCGGCATCGTGACGCTCGCCTACCTGCTTCTCTCGGGCGCGGCGACGTCGCTGACGCTGCTGGTTGCCGGCGTGATCGTGCTCGATATCGGCGTGCAATCGGGCCTCGTGTCCAATCAGACGCGCGCGTTCGCGGTCGATCCGAAAGCGCAAGGGCGCATCAATAGTCTCTACATGACGGCGACGTTCTTCGGCGGCGCCGTGGGCGCGACCGTCAGCGGCTGGCTGATGAGCCGCTTCGGCTGGACGGGCATCGTCACGTTCGGTGTCGCGCTCGGCATCGTGGCGTCGGCGATCCACTGGATCGGCGCGCCGCGCGGGTCCGCGGGCCGCGTCCCGTCGCGGGCGGATTGATGCCCGATGCGGACGCGGTTGTTCGCACGTGATTGACTGGAGGAATGAAAAGTGAAGTTCTCGATGAAAACCGAAATTCGCGCCGACGATCGTTCGACGATCGAGCACGCGATGAAGTCCGTGGATGCCGACGCGAAAGTCGATATCGATCTGGGCGCGCAGACTGTGAGCGTCGATTCGTGGCTGATGCCCGAGGAGTTTCTGGTCGCGTTCTATGACGAGGACTACGACGTGGGCATCGCCGAGTGGTAGGGCGGGCGCTGCGGCCGCGTGGGGCGAGAACGCTACCGGGCATCGCGCGCAGTCGAGGCTTCGTTCGGCGTGTCGCGCGGGGACGATCGCGCAGGCGATTTCCGCGCAGGGCCGGCACGCGTGCGGGCCGGTTGCTCACCCTGGGCGTCCGGTCCACTGCGAAAGCGTTCCCGATACTCGGCCGGATTGATCTGCAACCGGCGCGCGAACACGCGCCGCAGCGCATCCGTATGCTCGAATCCGCAGCGCTTCGCGATCTCGCGCAGCGAAAGATCCGTGCCTTCCAGGTAGCGCCGCGCGGCGTCGATGCGCGCATTGCTCAAGAACGCGATCGGCGTGATGCCGCATTCCCTGATGAACGTGCGCGCGAGATTGCGGGCGCTCATGTGCACGCGCGCGGCGAGCGACGCCACCGTGTGATCGACCTGCAGATGGTCGAGCATGTACTGCTGCAGCACACTCGTCTGCGACCCCGGCGCGGCCTGCGATTCGAGCAGTGGGCTGAACTGCGACTGGCCTCCGGCGCGGCGCAGATAAACGATCAGATACTTCGCGACGTCGAGCGCCATCCCCTTGCCGAAGTCCTCCTCGATCAGCGCGAGCGACAGGTCGATGCCCGCGGTCACGCCGGCTGTCGTGTAGACGCGGCCGTCCTGCACGTAGATGTGATCGGGTTCGATGCGCGCCTTCGGGAAGGTCGCCGACAGCCGCGGCACGTCCATCCAGTGCGTCGTGACCACGCGATTGTCCAGCAGGCCGGCGGGGCCGAGCGCGAACAGGCCGTTGCAGATCGCGCAGACGCGCCGCGCGCGCCGGGCGTGCTGGCGCAGCCATTCGCTGAGCGCCGGGTCGTCGAACGTATCGAAGATGCCGAGCCCGCCGGGCACGATGATCGTGTCGAATTCGGGGCAGATGTCGAAGATCGTGCGCTCCGGCGTCACTGTGAGCCCGCTCGACGACTGTACGGTGCCGCGCGTCGTGCCGACCGTGAGCATCTCGTAGTCGCATTCCCCCCCGCTCAGCACGCGGACCTCCGCGAACGCGTCGCGCGGGCCCGCTATGTCGAGTAGCTGGAAGCCGGGAAACACCACCATGCCGATCTTGATACGCTTCATCGAGGTCACCTGCGAAAGGCGTGCGCCGGCTGCGCGCCGGCCAGGACGGCCGCGCGCGCCGCGGGTCAGGCCGTGGCGGCGTCGCGGTCGTATCCGTTGATTTTATAGAGCAATGCGGAGCCGATCCAACCAGCAATAAAAATGCCGATGATCGCGTAGCCGAGCAGGCCGAAGTTCTCGTTCACCGTATCGACGGCGTGCCAGAATCGCCCGGACAGGCTGAGCGTCTGGCTTGCGATGCCGAGTACCTCGATGCCGCCAATGAGCAGCGCGACGAGCGTCGAGATCAGCGTGATCGTCACGTTGTAGTAGAGCTTGCGCAGCGGCTTCACGAACGCCCAGCCGTAGGCGCCGAGCATCAGGATGCCGTCGGTGGTGTCGACCGTCAGCATGCCGGCGGCGAACAGGCATGGAAAGGCGAGGATCGTTCCCATCGAAAAGCCCGCTGAGGCTTGCGATGCCGACGTGCCGAGCAAGGCGACCTCGGTGGCGGTTTCGAAGCCGAGCCCGAACAGGATGCCGAGCGGGAACATCAGCCAGCTCGAACTGACGAGCCGGAACAGCGGCCTGAACAGGCGCGCCAGCAGGTTGCCTTCGAATTGCAGCAGGCTGGAACCGGCGGCCGGCAGCTCGTGTCCACGGCGCATTCTGCGGAACGCGCGGATCAGGTCGGCCAGCAGCACGACGTTGAGCGCGCCGATGGCAAGCAGGAACACGGCCGACACCACGGTGCCGATCATCGCCCCCGTTTCCCGGAACGCGTCGAAGTGGTGAACGAGCGCCTGGGTCGCCATCGCGACGACGACCGCGCCGACGACCACCGTCAGCGAGTGGCCCAGTGCGAAGAAGAACCCGACCGACACCGGGCGTTTGCCGTCGTTCATCAGCTTGCGGGTGACATTGTCGATGGCGGCGATATGGTCAGCGTCCACCGCGTGGCGCAGCCCGAAGCTGTATGCGAGAAACGCGGTGCCGATCAGCATCGGCGACGCGTGTATGGCGAAATACGCCCACACCCACACGATCAGGTTGATGAGCGCAAGCGCCAGATACATCGCGACGATCTTCCTGTGCGATGAAGCGACGGGGTATGCGGTTCCGGCGAGGACCGAGGTCAGGGGCGTCATGACGGGTTTTCCTGGCAGTGCGTAGCGTTGGATGTTGTGCGCCCGCGGACGGACAGCACGCATTGGAGTTCGGCGCGGGAGAGCGTGCCGCTCGACTCGATCACGCTCGTCAGTGCGTCGAGAAAGCGCGCGTAGTAGTCCCAGCGCGGCTGCTGCGCGCAGTCGCGCGTTTCCCAGCGCGCGATCGACGCGATCAGCGATTGCCGGAACGCCTCCCATTCGAAGCAGCCGGCCTTCGAGAGCGACAGCGCGAGTCCGAACACGTCGCGTTCCCAGCGGTCGGTGAAGAGCAGCTTGCCGTCGATGCGCGGCGGCGAGTCCGGCTCGCCGAGCATCGATGCGGTTGCGTATTCCTCGAATCGCGTGAACATCGCCTGCTCCTAGCGCTGCGGCGGCGCGACGAGCGCGACGCCCATCATCGATTCCGGCGTAACCAGCGCGGCGAGCGCTGCCTCGCTCATGCCCCCGGTGCCGGCCGGGCGCTCGGGGATCACGAACCAGCGGATCTGCGCGCTGCTGTCCCATACCTTCACCGTTTTCGTATCCGGGACCATGACGCCGAACTCGCGCAGCACCGCGCGCGGCTCGCGCACACCCCGTGCACGGAACACCGGGTCCTTGTACCAGTACGGCGGCAGCCCGAGCACCGGCCACGGATAGCACGAGCACAGCGTGCAGATGATCAGGTTGTGCACCTGGTCGTCGTTCGCGACGGCCGCCATATGCTCGCCTTCCGCGCCCGCCATGCCGGTGGGCAGGTCGAGCTCGGCGATCGCGCGCGGCGTATCGGCGACGAGACGCTGTTTGTACTGCGGATCGACCCACGCGCGCGCCACGATCTTCGCGCCGTTGAACGGACCCGCGACGGTTTCGAAATGGCGCAGCACGGTGTCGACCGAATCGCTGCCGATCACTCCCTTTTCGATCAGCAGCGCTTCCAGTGCACGGACTTTTGCGGCATTGTCTGCTTCGCGGTCTTGTGGAAAACCAAAGATTTCGCTCATGTCATTGTCCTGATTGCGGGTTGACGGCCTCGACGTAGGCTTCGTACAGGTCTGCGTAAAGCACGGTATCCGGTTCGCTCTTGCCCGGCCCCCAGATGTCGGCGGTGTCGAACGCGATCCGGTAGACGGGCATGGGTTCGCCGATACCGTCGACCCCGGTCGAGACGAAGTACGAGAATCGCCCCGGATAGACGAGGTCCACGGTGCCGGTCTTGTTGCGCAGGTAGCCAGGCAGGCGCGTGTGATCGACCGCCGCCGGGTCGGCGATCCGTACCTTGTCGCCCCTCGCGAAGCGCGGCGCGCGATCGGGCGCGTGATAGCCGGAATCGCCTTGCCGCAGATACGCATCGATCTGGGCGGCGAGCAGCGGAACCGGCCGGTCCGGCAATGCGGCGTCCGGATGGGCGCGATAAAACGCGCTTTTCTGCGCGAGTGCTTCCTGGTCGATGTAACCCGCGTCGACGAAGAACTGCGCGATCCCGCCGAGCCACTTCTCGTAGTAGCGGTACTTGAAGTATTCGAATGGCTGCATGTCCTCCGCGCCGGTGCGCAGCGACGCCCATGTCCAGTTGCTGGTGAAGCAGGTCGGCAGCGCCTCGACCGGATACGCGTGTCGTGCCGCGGCGAGATGCGCGCTCTCGGCCATCATCGTGGTGTGGATGCCGAAGATGCGCTGCTCCCACGGTTCGGCGAAAACGCGCGTGTCGAGATTGACGGGACCGAGGTTCTCGATCCCGCCCAGATGATGCTGTAATTTCACGGTGTGCTCCGAATGGGTAGTAAAGGGGGCGATGACGCACACAGGGTGCGGCGTGGGCGTCGGCGCGGGGCCGCCGATGCGTTGCGTTGTCCGGGCTAGCCGGGGAGGGCGGGCATGGCCTCGCGCGCGACGCGACCCGATGGCGCGGGCGGGACGTCGGCCACGCACTGGTGCAGGCCCGAGCGAAGCGCGGCCTCGTCGAGTGCCCGGCCGATCACGACGAAGCGGCTTTCGCGCGGCTCGTCCTGTTTCCATGGCTTGCCGAAGCAGGTTTCCATCAGCATGTGCACGCTGTGAAAATGCAGGCGCCGCGCTTCGCCGCGGATGTTCAGCACGCCCTTCATCCTCAGCAGCGTCGCGCCCTGCGACTGCACGAGCTGGTTCGCCCAGCGGCTGAAGCGGTCTGCGTCGAGGGCGCCGGGAATGGCGAACGCGCGGGACACGATGCTCGTGTCATGCGCATGGTTGTGTTCGCCTTCGGTGAGCAGGCCGGGCTCGACTGTCAGCAGGTTGTCGATCGAGAAACTGCGCCGGCCGAGCAGCGTGTCGATCGCGACGGCCGAGCGCGTGACGAAGTCGAGCATCGCGGCGGGATTGAGCGCGCGCAGCGCCGACGTGAGCGCGGCGAGATCGGGCGGTGCAACGAGGTCGGTCTTGTTGATCACGATGCGATCGGCGAACACGATCTGCTCGCGAGCAATCTCGTCATGCAACTGGCCGGGCGCATGCCGTGCATCGACGACCGCGATCACCGCCTCCAGTTCGACGCGCTCGCGCACGTCGGGGTCGGCAAGAAACGTCTGCAGCACGGGGGCCGGGTCCGCGAGGCCGGAGGTCTCGACGATCAGCCGCTCAAGCCTGTCGCCGTGACGCGCGAACAGGTGCAGCACGCTCGTCACGAGGTCGCTGCGAACCGTGCAGCACACACAGCCGTTGTTGATCTCGATCACCGCCTGCTCGTCCGCGACGATCAGCTGTCCGTCGATGCCGACCTCGCCGAATTCGTTGACGACGACACCGATCGGCATCGGCCGTGTGTGGTCCAGGATGTGATTGACGAGCGTCGTTTTGCCGGCGCCAAGAAAGCCGGTGACGACCGTGGTGGGGATCTTCCTGATACGCATATCGTGTCTCCGTCTTACGTCGGGCAGTGCTGATATATCAACAAGATAGCGGCTTTTCCCGGCCAGAATCGGCACTGGCGCATGGCGTGCCGACATTGTCAGGAACCGCACGCGGGGATGGCCGGAATTGTCCGAACGGATCGATGCGGACAGAATTCCGCTGTCCGGCAAGTTCATGGGGCACCCCGCCGCGTGTCGCAGCGCTAGTTGAGGCGGGCTTCGCGCCTGAATGTCAGCGCGTTGCCGAGCCGCTCGGATGCGAAGCCGAACACGGCGCCCGTCACGAGCGCGGCAGCCGCGACGAGCGCCGGGTTGGACAGCCCCGCCGTGGTAACCGGCTTGCCGCTTGCGACGGTCGTCCCGACTGTCGACGCGAAGCCCCAGACGATCGCCGGCAGGACGTCGAGCAGCTTGATCTTCGCGGCCTGCACCATTGCCGCGCTGCCCAGACCGACGCAGATTGCGATGACGAACGGTGTGTCACGGGTCGTCGCGATCGCGAGCAAGGTCAGCGCGCTGATCGCGAGACCGGTCAGATTGGAAGCGACACTCTTCAGGAGTCCTGTCGTTCCGCCGCCGAGCACGAAAAACGATGCCCAGGCGATAAACGTGACCCAGACCGGGACCGGAAAGACCGTGGCGGTCAGCCACGTATCGACGACTGCGAGCACGCCAATGCTGAGCGTGTAAGCCTCTGCCTGTTTCATGACACTTCTCCTGGGATCGATTGCGCGTCGACGAACGCGCATGGCGGTGGGTCGGTGCGTATCAAGCGATTTCTACGCCGGAGTGGCGCCGCTGTCCGTGTCGTGCAGGCGATTGGCGCTGGACGCAGCGGACGCTGTCCTGAATGAGGCGAAGCGCGTCAGACAGCCATGGGCGGCTGCGCGCGAGCGGGTGGCGGCGACGCGACGAGGGGCGGAAAAGGGCGTAAAAGGGGCATGCGGTCGCTTCGGCGTGGTGCACGTGTCACGCAAACGGTGCCCTGTGCGACGACGCCTCCTTGTGCCGCTTCGCCTCTTCCGGCCGAATGCGTACCACGCACGGGCCACGACGCGCGCGTGAAGCCGGCAATGCGCCTCTCCATCACGGCTCGGCACGCAGTGCAGCACGGACGTCGCGGCCACGTCACGTCACGCAGGCGGCGGTCATGCAGGCGGTGCGGGCGCTCCGCCACGCTTCACGCGCTACGCGGGCGTGCGCGTGCCGCCGCACCGCCGCATCGGGTAACATGGCGGCGTTCGCGGCGCGCCTCGCGCGGGCCATCGTCTGCAGGCGATCTCCCGCCCTGCCGCGGCGACGCATCGACCGCTGCATGTTGCGTTGACCGCATTGCCGCATGGAAGCGGTGCGTCGAAGCGAGGTGCACGCGAGCGCTACCGTCTGAGGAAACAAAGCCGGCCGACCGTTTTGATCGTTTTCGTCCCCCGTATGAAAATGGGCCCACGCCAGTCAACGCAACGCCGGATCAGGCTTTCGCCGGCTTCACACGACGCTCGACCCTTTCCATGAACCTTGTGCGCGCATCGCAAGCGTCAGGCAGCACCGGTGGAACGATAGCGCTTGCGCTGACCGCGCTCGGCATCGTTTTCGGCGATCTGGGAACCAGCCCGCTCTACGCCTTGCAGGCGTCTTTCGGCGGCGCGCTCGGGGTGGCGCCGACGCCCGCCAATGTCACGGGTATCGTCTCGCTGTTCCTGTGGTCGCTGATCCTGATGGTGAGCATCAAGTATGTGCTGGTGCTGATGCAGGCCGACAACCACGGCGAAGGCGGCCTGCTTGCCCTGCTGGCGCTGCTGGTCGGGGAGCGGACCGGGCGCGTGACCCGGCCCGGCGCGCTGCGCTGGGTGTTCATGGCGATATTCGGCACGGCCATGCTGTATGGCGACGGTGTCATTACGCCGGCGATCTCGGTGCTGAGCGCAATCGAGGGGGTCGAGGTGGCGACGCCCGCCTTCGCGCATTACACGGTGCCGATCACCGTCGTGATCCTCGTGGCGCTGTTCGCGGTCCAGCCGCTGGGGTCCGGCCGCGTCGGCGTCGCATTCGGCCCGATCCTCGCGGTCTGGTTCGCGGCGATTTTCGTGCTGGGCGTGGTGTCGCTCGCGCGCACGCCGGCGATCCTCGCCGCGTTCAATCCGCTCAACGGCGTCACGTTCTTCCTCCATAACGGCTTCAAGGGCTTTGTCGCGCTGGGCGCCGTGGTGCTGTGCCTCACCGGCGGCGAGGCGCTGTATGCCGATATGGGGCACTTCGGCGCGCGACCGATTCGCCTCGCCTGGTACGGCATGGCGTTGCCGGCGCTCGCGACGAACTACCTCGGGCAAGGCGCCTTGCTGCTGCGCGATGCGAGCGCGGCCGGCCGCCCGTTCTATACGACCGTGCCTTCATGGGGCCTGTATCCGATGGTGGTGCTGGCCACGCTTGCGACCATCGTCGCATCGCAGGCGCTGATCTCGGCGGTATTTTCGCTGACCCGTCAGGCGGCGCAGCTCGGGCTGTCGCCGCGCGTGACGGTCAGGCACACGTCGTCGAGCACGGCCGGGCAGATTTATCTGCCGGGCCTGAACTGGGTGCTGATGGCCGGCACCATTGCGGTGGTGCTCGGGTTCCGCACGTCGGACAGCCTCGCCGCCGCGTTCGGCATTGCGGTGTCGACCACGATGGCGATCACCACGATGCTGTTCGCCGCGTTTGCGCGCGTGCGCCTGAAGTGGCCGGTGTGGCGCATTGCGCTGGTCGCCGGCGTGTTCATGGTGGTGGACCTGGCATTCGTCGGGGCGAACGCAATGAAGTTCACCGACGGCGGCTGGCTGCCGCTCAGCATCGGCGCAGTCACGTTCCTGATCTCGACGTCCTGGCTCATCGGGCTGCGCGCGCTGCAGCAGGCGCGCCGGGACTCCGGCTTGCCGCTGGGCGCATTCGTCGCGAGCATTGCCGCCGCCCCCCCGCACCGTGTGAGCGGCACGGGGGTGTTTCTGATGGCGGCGGGCGACTCGGTGCCGGTTACGTTGCTGCATCATCTCAAGCACAACCAGGTACTTCACGAGCAGGTCGTGCTGTTGACGTTGCTGACCGAGGAAATTCCGCGCGTGGCGCCTGCCGAGCGGTTCAAGGTGGAGCGCCTCGCGCAGGGCTTCGTGCGCATCGTGGGCCGTTACGGGTATCTGGAAACGCTGGATGTGCCGCATCTGCTCGAACAGGCCCTGCCGTGTGCGGGATGTGCGGCCTACGACGGGATGACCACCACCTTCTACCTCGGGCGCGAGTCGTTCTCGGTGCACACGAGGCAGCGTCCGCTACGGCACATGCTGTTGAGCCTCTTTACCCGGTTGCGCAAAAACGAACTGGATGCGACCGCGCACCTCGGTTTGCCCCCGAACCGCGTGGTCGAAATGGGCGCGCGGCTCGACCTGGTCTAGCGGGTGAGCGCTTTCGCGTTGCGCCGGGCGTGCGCCGCCCGGCCGGCGCATCCGTGCCGCTGACGGAATCCGAACACGCCTTCCGCTCGATGCGCGAGCAGGTGTATGAGGCGGCGAAGCGGCAGATCGCGCACACCCGCACACCACGCGACCTTGACGGAATGCCTCGCGCGCACGCGGGCCGCGAAGCCGGGAGACCGACGCGGCGCGATGTGCGCCGCGTCGCGTTCCGGCCGGCATCGTCAATGGCCGTTTTGCGGCGTAGTGGGCTGCTGCGGCGGCATCGTCGCGTTGTCCGGGCTGGTGCCGGGGTTGGTGTGGTAGACGCCGCCCGGTGTCACGGAGTTGGGCGAGGCGCCCGTGCCCGTGCCTTGTCCGCCGCCGGTCGTGGTGCCCCCCGGGCTGCCATAGCCGCTCTGATCCCCGCCCGGTGCGTTGCCCGGCTGCATCATGTTGCCGCCGCCCGCTCCCACGCCATTGCCTGCGCTATTGCCGCCTGCGCCGGCTCCGCCGCCACCGCCGGCTTGTGCATACGCACCGCCGGCAAACGCCATCAACAGTGCCGAAACCATCAGGGCCTTCGTCGAGCTTTTCATCGTCGGTTCCTCCCAAAGTAAGGGTTGCATTGGCGCGAGCCGCTCGCAGCCCGCTCCTGTCGGGCCGCAAGACCCATGCCTCGGATCGCGGCAAGGCATCCGCATGCGCCGGCCCGACTGGGGGGCGCGTGCGTGTCGCGCGCCGGGGCACATGGTCGACGCGCCCAGATCGATCGGCCCTTCGCAATGCGCGCGGGTGTCGCGGGTGTCCCAACGCCCGTGAAGCGGATCCGTAGGAACGCTACGCGATGTGCTGGCGACGCGTCGCATCAGCCATGCGTCAGCGCTTCGCCCCGACGCGAGCGGTGACCGAAGCGAGCGGCAGCGAAGCGTGCCCGCGCGAGACAGGCGCGCCGGCGTCACCGACGCAAGCTTTACAAACCAGCCGTAAAGCTTGCAACGGGTCACGCATCGATGCTGCACAAAGCGCTCGCCGACGCTGATAACGGTGTGTGGAATGTTTCAGACCAGACAGGGAACAAGCGCGTATGTCCGCCATGAATTGCTGCGGATGCTGCCATGCATTGTCCATGATGTGCGGCCGTAAGGGGATGGATATATATTAAGGAATACGATGTAAAACGATGATCATGCACAGGTAGCGAAAGCGGAAAATGGGGTGGCCGCCAATCTGCCATTGCATTTCCCGGGGGCGCCGGATCGGAACGGGAACGCCCCGCCGGATCGACCGACCCGGTGGGGCGTCTGGGGCCGCGAAAACGCGTCACGTGGAGACCACGCCCCGGCGGGGACGCTCATCCGCCGCGCGTCACAACTTGACTCCGCCGGCTTCCGGCGCATCAGGATCGCGATCGACCGCACCGAACGCGTCGCGTGCATGTGGATCGCGCGGGTCGACATCCCAGTACGGATCGAGCCCGTAATACTCGTGCAGGGTCGTCGCCCAGGCCGGGTCGGCCATCATCGGCCACTGGTCCTTGTCGAAGCCTGGTGCGTTGCGCACGCGTTCGGCGGGCAGGTCGAGCAGGAAGCACTTGCGGTCGGCATCGAGCGTGAGCGCGCTCCACGGAATCGCCAGCAACTTGTCGCCGATGCCGAGAAAGCCGCCGCTCGACATCACCACATACGCAATGACACCGCTTTGCACATCGAGCATGATGTCCTTCACCTTGCCGACTTCCTCGCCGTCGGTGCAGAACACCTTGTCGCCGTCGAGCGTGCCGGCCGCCATCACCTCCGGGCCGGGCCCGGTGGCCGCCGTGCGGCCGCGGCTGACGATGCGCGCGCCCTGGCCGCCGGTCAGCGCGGGATTGGGGGGAATGCCTGTCCTGTTCATGCTGTTCTCCTTCACGTGGGTGACGGCGGCCCGGCAGACCGCAGCGCCGGCGGCATGGCTGCCGCCTTGCCCCGATGGGCACCTGTCGTGCAGCAATGGCCATGCCTTTTGCGACACGCGTATTTCGCCGTTCCGGGCATGGCGTGTGCGCGTTGTGCCGAGACGACTTGTTTTTCACATGGGGCGCGCACAGCGAAGCCCTCCGCCGGCGGCCGAGACGATGCACTCCTGCCCCCGGCGACGACACAGACCGTACAGCCACCATTCCCGTTGCTGGCGGCGCCGCGCGCCGACGACGCACGTGCGCGGCCCCATGCACTCGAATCCGGTTCGGACCCTGAGTCGTTGCAGAAGCCGGAAGTGGCACTGCGCAAACTGCACATGGTGTTCTGGACGTTTCGCCCTTTGTTCGACCGCGCAGGCGACAGGACAGGTGCGCCGCTTGCTGCGTGCCGGCATGACCCAACCCGGAGGGAGAAAGCCATGGCGTACTCAGTGAGCGATTTCATCGTCGAGCGTTTGCATGAATGGGGGGTGCGCCGCATCTACGGCTACCCTGGCGACGGCATCAACGGCATGTTCGGCGCGCTGCAGCGCAGCGGCGACAAGATCGCGTTCGTGCAGGCACGTCATGAGGAAATGGCCGCGTTCATGGCCAGCGCGCACGCGAAGTTCACCGGCGAACTGGGCGTGTGCATCGCAACCTCAGGGCCGGGCGCGGCGCATCTGCTCACGGGCCTCTACGATGCACGGCTCGATCACATGCCGGTGCTCGCAATCGCCGGACAGCAGGCGCGCGCGGCGCTCGGCGCGCATTATCAGCAGGAACTCGATCTTGCCGCGATGTTCAAGGACGTCGCGGGCGCCTTCGCGGTGCAGGCGAGCGTGCCCGCGCAGGTGCGGCACATGGTCGACCGCGCGGTGCGCATCGCGCTCTCGCGCCGCACCGTTACCGCGCTCATCCTGCCGAACGACCTGCAGGAACTCGACTATGCGCCGCCCGCCCGCAAGCATGGCACCGCGCACTCGGGGGTAGGCTATAGCGCGCCCGAGGTGGTGCCGCGCCGCGAAGACCTCGAACGCGCGGCGGCGGTGCTCAACGCGGGCCACCGCGTGGCGATGCTGGTCGGCGCGGGTGCGCTGCACGCGACCGACGAGGTGATCGCCGTGGCGGAGCGGCTCGGCGCGGGCGTGGCGAAGGCGCTGCTCGGCAAGGCCGCGGTGCCGGACGATCTGCCGTGGGTGACCGGCTCCATCGGCATGCTCGGCACGAAACCCACCGACGAGATGATGTCGGCGTGCGACACGCTGCTGATGGTCGGCTCGGGCTTTCCGTATTCGGAGTTCCTGCCGAAGGAGGGCGCCGCGCGCGGCGTGCAGATCGATCTCGACGCCGGCATGCTGAGTCTGCGGTATCCGATGGAAGTGAACCTGGTCGGCGACAGCGCCGCGACGCTGCGCGCGCTGCTGCCGCTGCTGGAGCAGAAAGACGCACGCAGCTGGCGCGATCGCATCGTGCATGCGACCGGCCGCTGGCAGCGCGTGCTCGACGAGCGCGCGCATGCGAAGACCGGCGGCGCGGTGAACCCGCAGCGCATCTTCACCGAGCTTTCGCCGCGCCTGCCCGATAACGTGATCGTCACGAGCGACTCGGGGTCTTGCGCGAACTGGTATGCGCGCGATCTGCAGATCCGGCGCGGCATGATGTGTTCGCTGTCGGGCGGTCTCGCGTCGATGGGCGCCGCGGTCCCGTATGCGATTGCCGCGAAGTTCACGCATCCGGAGCGGCCGGTGATCGCGCTGGTCGGCGATGGCGCGATGCAGATGAACAACATGGCCGAGCTGATCACCGTCGCGAAGTACTGGAAGGAATGGCGCAATCATCGCTGGATCTGCGTGGTGCTCAACAATGAAGACCTGAATCAGGTCACCTGGGAGCAGCGCGTGATGGAGGGCAACCCGAAGTTCGAAGCGTCGCAACGCATTCCGAACGTGCCGTATCACCGCTTTGCGGAGCTGCTCGGACTCGTGGGCCTCTACGTGGACGACGCGGAGCGTCTCGGTGACGCATGGGACGAAGCGCTGGCCGCGTCGCGCCCGGTCGTGCTGGAGGTCAAGACGGACCCCGAGGTGCCGCCGCTGCCGCCGCACGTCACGCTCGATCAGGCGCGTCACTTCGCGCGCACGCTGATGGAGGGAGATCCGGCCGAGAAGGGGGTGATCGCGAATACGGCGCGCCAGGTCGTGGCGAGCGTGCTGCCCGGCAAGAAGTCGTGATGTCGCATCGCGCCGGCGGAACGCGCTCCGCCGGCGCGCACCGCCGCGGTTTCACAGCTCGCCGCGCGCGGCGAGCGCCTTGATGCGGTCCGCCGTGCGGCAGGCGATCGCCTGGATCGTGAGCGACGGATTCACGCCGCCGACGGTCGGAAACACCGAGCCGTCGCAGATCCACAGGTTGGGAATGTCCCAGCTGCGGCAATCGGCGTTCACCACGCTGGTGTGCGGATCGAAACCCATGCGCGCGGTGCCGTTCAGGTGGCAGGTGTCGTCGTCCTGGGTCCAGATGTCGTGGGCGCCGGCCGCGTCGAGCGCGCGCGTCATGAAGTCGAGCGCGTGCCGCACGAGCCGGCGGTCGTTGTCGCCCATCGACCAGGTCACGCGTGCGACCGGCAGCCCGAGCGCATCCTTTTCGTCGGCGAGCGTCACGCGGTTGCGTTCGTCGGGCAGCGTCTCGCCGACGATCTTCAGTCCTGCCTGGTGATTGTATTTCGCCATTTCACGCACCAGCGCGTCGCCCCACAGGCCGCGCCCGGCCTGCGTGCCGGCCCATACGACGGGCAGCGGCCCCTGGCTCATGTAGCAGTAGCCGCCGAAGAAGTCCTTGCCGCGCTCGGTATAGTTCCAGTGCTCGGTGAGCGCGAGCGAAGGCGGCCCCTTGTACCAGCGGATTTCCTCGTCGAGCGTGCCCCATGCGGCCTGGTTGGCCTGCACCATCAGATGCTTGCCGACGAGTCCCGAGCGGTTCGCGAGCCCGTCCGGAAACTGCGCGTTCGCCGACATCAGCAGCAGGCGCGGCGTTTCGATCGCGTAGCCGGCGACCACGACGTGGCGCGCGCGCTGGAAATGCCAGCGCCCCTCGCGATGAAAATGCACGCCGCTCGCGCGGCCATCGGTATCCGTCTCGATGCGGCCGACCATCGCCAGGTCGCGAATCTCGGCGCCCGCGCGCACGGCGCGCGGAATCCACGTGACGAGCGTGCTCTGCTTCGCGTTGGTCGAGCAGCCCGTCACGCAGAAGCCGCGGTAGACGCACTGGTGCGCATCGCCGCGCGGCGCGGAAAGCGTTGCGAGCGGCGTGGGCGACCACGGTATGCCGAGCGCTTCGGCGCCGCGCGCGAGCACGAGACCGGCGCCGTTGACTTCATGTGCGCGGTACGGATAGCGAGGCCGCTTCGGCCCCCACGGGTAGTGCACGGGCCCGGCGATGCCGAGCACGCGCTCCACCTCGGTGTAGTAGCGCCACATCTCGCGCCAGTCGAGCGGCCAGTCCGCGCCGTAGCCCAGCAGCGTGCGCGACTTGAACCACTCGGGACGAAAGCGCAGCGACACCATCGCGAAGTGGACCATGCTGCCGCCCACGGCCTTGCCGCTGTTGTTGCTGCCTAACTGCAGCGGGTTGGCGCCGTCGCACAGGCGCTCGTCGGTCCAGTAGAGCTTTGCCTGATGGGTCTCGTCCGATGCGAACTCTTCGAGCGGACGCCACCACGCGCCGGCGTCGAACGCCACCACCCGAAAGCCGGCTTCCGCGAGGCGGCATGCGAGCGTCGCCCCGCCCGCGCCGGTGCCGACGATCGCGAAGTCCACGGGGTCGTCCAGCGCGTACTCGCGCATCGGCATCCAGCCGCCGCGGCGGAACACGTCGGGGGCGCGGCCGTCTTTGCCGCGCGGCGTATCGGGATGATCAGCGTACATGGGCATTCCTGCGCGATGCCGTCTGCTGCGCGGCCTCGCTGTCGTCCGCAGCCTCGACACTTTCCCATGGGTCGCGGCGGCCGGTGTACAGGCGCACGTAGCCGCGCGGATTGGCCGGCCCGCCGAAGCCGAGCGCGCTCCAGGCGGCGGGATGCGAATAGAACGCCGCACAGAGGTCGTGCAGCACGCGTTGGGCGAAGAATACGTCAGCCGGCATGCCGCGCCAGGCATCCGCGTGCAGCGCGCCGTGCTGCATGCGTGCGACGAGCGCGCGCTGCGAGACCGCGTCGAGGTCCGCGAACGGCCGTTGTGCGTCGATCTCGCTTTCCGCGTCGAGCGCGGCGAGCCCGCGCAGCCACGCGTCGCGTAACGGCGGCAGACGGCTGTCACGGAAGCCGTCGCGGCGATCGTCCTGCAGCTTCGCATCGACGAGCGCTGCCAGTGGAATCCGGACGGGGCCCTGCGCATCCTGTGCCGCCGTCACGTTTCCAGATGATTCGGTGTCCTGTGGAATGATGCAATTGCACAGCGCGACAAGGGTGCGCCAGCGTGCGGCATCGAGAAAGCGGGGAGCGTCGGGCAGTACGAGACGTGCGTCGATCACTTCGCGCGTGACGGCGTCCCACGACGGCGTGTCGCGTTTGGCCTGCACGTCGTAGCCGGGGAAGCGCGCGGCCTTCATCGCTCGGTCTCCCGCAGGCGCAGCGCGGCGAGGCCGGCGAGCGCGAGTGCGCTGAAGGCGGGCGGCGCCGGCAACGGCGGTCCCGCGAACAGATTCTGCGACAGGTTGCGCCAGCCGCCGTGCGCGCGGATCACCCCGTTCGCATGGAAGCCTGCACCCGCGAAGCCGAGTGCGGTTGTCAGCCGCAGCCACAGACGCGTGAGCCCTTGCAGGCGTCCACGACGCGCGCGTGGCGCGCACGCCGAATGCATCAGCAGCGCGGCGCCGATCGGTGCGACCGTGACCGGCGCATACATCGCCGGATGCTGCCAGGCGCCGCGAAAATGCAGCAGCGCGGCCTCGGCGGCCGTGCCGGCGAGGCCAATGCCGGCAACGAGCGCGAGCGCCTTGCCGGCGGGCATGCCGAACAGTACCGGGTCGCGCCCGGGTTCGTCGCGCAGTTGCTCGGCAACGGCGCCCAGCACGCCGGCGAGCAGCAGCGCAAAAGGCGCGCCGGCCGGCGCGCCGTAGAACAGGTTGTGCCAGCTCAGGCCGCCGGGCCGCTTCGTGACGTTGTACAGATGGAATGCGGTGCCGGCCGCGCCGGTTGCGGCGGCGCCGAGCTGGATTGCGTGCCGGAGCCGGTGCGACGTGGCGGTGCGGTCCGCGCTGCCGTGCAGGCTGGCGCCGAGCGCGGCCGCGGCGCTCGCGAGCGGCAGATACATGGCGGGATTGTCGAACGACCCGCGGTCGTGCTCCATCGCGCTGTCGCTCAGCACGGACAGCGCAAGCAGCGCGGAACCGCGATTGAACGCGCGGGCCGCGGCAATGTGGTTGCCGGTGTCGGGCGCATGGGCCGCGTCGCGCAGCCGGCGCGTGGCGAATGCCGCGAGCGCCGCGCCCGCGCCCACGCTGGCCAGGCCCGCGACGATCCGGGTCGCTTGCGTCATGGTCGATCCCTCCGCAGTGAACAGGGTGTCATGTCGTCTCGTAGCGCTTCGCGTCCGCGTGACGCAGTTCGAGGCCGCAGCCGGGGCGCGCGAGGTCGGGGGCGATCTGTCCGTCGTGGATCTGCGGCGCGCCGTCGAACAGCATCGCCTCGATCCGCGCGTGATCGTGAAACCATTCGATATGCACGAGCCGTCGCGCCGCGCAGGCGACATGCCGATGCAGCGCAGGTGCGCAGTGAGCCGAAAGCGGCATGTGCCAGGCTTCGCACAGCGCATCGGCCGCGAGAAATCCGCTGATGCCGCCACATCGTGTCGCGTCGGCCTGCAGCGTATCGACAGCATGGGTGTCCAGCAGCGCACGCAGGTCGTCGGCCGTGTACGCGTATTCGCCGGCCGCGAGCGTCATGCCCGCAGGCAGCGTCGCGCGCAGCGCGGCGAGGCCGCGCCGGTCGTCCGACGAGAGCGGCTCCTCGAACCATTCGACGCGCTCGGCCGCGAACGCGGCGGCAAGCTGCTGCGCCTCGCGCAGCGAGCAGGCGCCGTTGGCGTCGACGAACAGGCCCGCGGCGCCGATCGCTCGCCGTGCGGCCGCCACGCGGGCAGGGTCGTCGCCGCGCGACGCGCCCACTTTCATCTTGACCCAGCGGCAGCCGTCCTGTTCCACCCAGCCGCGCAGTTGCCGCGTGAGCGTGTCGACGTCGTAGCTCGTGAAGCCGCCGCTGCCGTAGACGGGCACGCTATCGCGCTGCCTGCCGAGCAGCATGGTGAGCGGCAGATCGAGCGCCTTCGCCTTCAGATCCCAGAGCGCTGCGTCGACGGCCGAGATCGCGCAGGCGGCGAGACCCGGCTGGCCGATATTGCGCACTGCGCGCTGCATCGCCAGGCGGATCCGGCCGATGTCGAAGCAGTCGTGGCGCCGCACCTCGTCGGCGAGCACGCCGCCGATCAGGCCGAGCGCGCTGGCGTGCGCGTACGTGTAGCCGAGCCCGGTCTGGCCGAGCGCGTCGATTTCGACGACCACGAGCGTCGTCGCGTGCCATGCGATCGTCCCGTCGGCCTCGGGCAGATCGGTGGGGACGGTGTAGGCATGCGCATCGACGCGGGTCGCAGCGGAACGGATGGCGGAACGGTTCATCGCGGGGCACTCCAGGGCCAAGTTGCAGCGCAGACGCTGTGGCGTAGCAAGCGGCGCGCCTTCGGCAGGTTTCTGCCGGTCCGGTTGATGCAGAAATTCAGCATCGACATCGCTGACTGCGATGGCGTGCCCTTGTGCCGGCGTCTGCGCAGCGAGACGGCCTTGAGCGAACGCGCGATGGCCTCGGGATCGTCCCGCGCGTAACGGCCTGCTTCGGGATCCATCGCGTCGATGCGTAGGTAGAGGCATGAGGGGATGCATGAGGGCGACTCGGCATGATGCGGGTTCCGGTGGACGAAAGCGGGGGCGTGTCGTTTAGCGTATGGCGGCTTCACGGGCTCGCGTCATGGCTTGAGCATCGCGCATGCCCACGTGTGCGGCCATCGCACGTGTCAGACAGGTGTCGGGCAGGTGTCAGGCATGCGATCTGCGATGCCGCGCGTACCGATACGATTGATGAACCCGCATGAACACGCGCGCGTCGCCGCGGCACGATACTGCTTCGTGCCGCCAGCGTGTCCGCGATCCAGGGAGAGCGCAATGGTTTCTGCCGTACACGATCCGTCCTCCGCATCGAGCGACCTCGCACGGGGCGACGGGCCCGATTCGGGCGACGAGACGCACACGAAGCGGTCCGATACGCAGCTATCCGATAAGCAGCTATCCGATAAGCAGCGGTCCGATAAGCAGCGGTCCGATAAGCAGCCATCCGATGCGCAGCCCGCGCGCAAGCCCGCGCGCGGCGCGCCAGGCTCGTTCGATCAGCCCGAGCCGCGGCCGGACGTCATGCCGCAAAAGGGCGGACCGCATCCCGAGCAGACCGCCGAAGTGCCGCTCGGCTCGCACGGGCGAGGCACGCCGCCGGGATCGCGCGGCCATAACCGCGCGCCGGTCGTGAAAGAGCGCCGCGACGAGCACGGCCAATAAGGCGGGCTCGCAACAGGCAGGTCACCGCTGTTGTAAAGATGACGCGTAACCGGTGAAACAATCGCGCGCAGCCTACGCTGCGCCGATTGCCCGGCAGCCGCGGACTGATTCATCACGCTGATTTACCTCGACGACGATGATTTCGAAAGCGACGGTTCTGGCTGTCCTCTCTGCCGCATGTGTCGGCACCGCCTGTGTACAGATCGGCCCTCCGCGGCTGCGGGCCGATCAGGTGGACTATGCGCGCGCCCTCGGCGACGCGAGAAAGCGCGAGATTCTCGCGACGATCGTCGGGCTGCGCTATGGCGACGCGCCGGCCTCGCTGACGGTCAGCTCGATCATCGCCGCATACCAGTTCGATTCGAACGCGGGGGCGACAGGCAATCTTGGTTCGGGATCCGAACCAAACTACGCGCTGGCAACCGGCGGCGTGTCCTACGGCAACCATCCGACGTTCACGTTCTCGCCCACCACCGGCGAGGCCTATGCGTCCGCGTACATCCGGCCGCTTGCGCCGGAACTGGTGCTGCCGCTCGCCGAAGGGGGCATCCCGGTCGATCTGCTGCTGCGCATGACCGCGCAATCGATCGGCGGCTTGCAGAACGGCAGCGCGCTCGGCGGCGAGAACAGCGCGGGCGCCCCCGGCTTTTTCGAATTGCTGAGGGTACTGCGACGCCTGCAGCTGGCGGGCGAACTCGACGTGGAGTCGCGCAGCGACAAGGGCGGCAACAGCGTGTACCTCGCATTGGGCGCGGCGGACAGCGCGCGCTCGCCCGATGTCGCGGCGGATCTCGCGCGCGTGCGTGCGCTGCTGCATCTCGCGTCGGATACGCGCACGTACCGGATCGTTTATGGGCCGTCTTCCGGGCAGGGCGATGACATTCCGATGGTGACGCGTTCGGTGCTCGGCATCCTGACGGACCTCGGCGCGCAGGTGCAGGTGCCCGCCGCGCAGGTCAGCAGCGGCGCGACCAAGCCGACCGTGGGGCTGATCGGCGGCGAAACGCGGCCGACCATCATCGTGCACGCCGGCCCGAAGCCGGCCGCGGATCCATACGTGGCGATCGCCTACGACGGTACGGCCTACTGGGTGGATCGCAGCGATTTCGATTCGAAATATGCGTTCACGGTCCTGCAGAACCTGATGGCGCTCGCCGAGAGCGACACGAGCGCCAAGGCGCCGGTCGTCACGATTCCGGCCAACTAGCGCGCGAACGCGCGTGACAGGCGGGAACGCGGCTTGCGGGACGTGAAGCGGTTCCGGGCATCCCGCCCGGCAGGGAGCGGCATTCGACATGCACAACGACAGAGCAACCCGGATCGTGGTCGTCACAGGCGCAGGCGCGGGCGTGGGCCGCGCGGTCGTGGAAGAGTTTGCGCGCGCCGGCTACGACCTCGCGCTGATCTCCCGCGACCCGGAGCGGCTCGCGCGTGCGGCGGAGCACCTGGAGCGCACCTACGGCGTGCGCGCGCTGGCGCTGCCGGCCGACGTGGCCGATGCCGAAGCACTCGATGCGGCGGCAACGCGTGTCGAGAACGAACTGGGTCCGATCGACGTGTGGATCAATGTGGCGATGGCCACCGTCTTTGCGCCGCTCTCCGCGATCGCGCCGCGGGATTTCGAACGCGCGACGCAGGTCACCTACCTCGGTCAGGTGCACGGGACGATGGCCGCGCTGTCGCGCATGCGCCGCCGCAATCGCGGCGCGATCGTCAACGTGGGTTCGGCGCTGGCGTCCCGTTCGGTGCCGCTGCAGTCTGCCTATTGCGGCGCCAAATTCGCGGTCCGGGGCTTCACGGATGCCGTGCGCTCGGAGATTCTGCACGACCGGTTGCGCGTGCATCTATCGCTCGTGGACCTGCCGGCGATCAATACGCCGCAGTTCGACTGGTCGGCGAACCGGACCGGCCGGCGGGCCCGCCCGGTCGCGCCGGTGTACCAGCCCGAAGCCGCTGCGCGGGCAATACGTTTTGCCGCCGAACACCGGCGCCGCACGCTTTGGCTGGGCGGCTCGACGGCGCGCGCGATCCTCGCCGACCTCGTGGCGCCGGGTCTGGTGGACCGCTACCTCGCGCGCGCGGGTTACCGGGGGCAACTGACCGACGAAGTGCGGCCGCCGGACACCCCGGACAACCTGTATCGCCCGGTTTCGCGCGACGTAGGCGCACACGGGCGGTTCGACCGTGAAGCGCGTGCGAGCGGTGCGCCGATGCTGTTCACGCCGCGTCATGTCGGCCTCGCGGCAGGCGGCCTCGCCGCACTCGTGTGGTTGGCGGCGAGGGCCGCGTGGCGCTGGCGTCAGTGATGTGCATACGGGAGCGGAGCGCCGATCGACGCGCCCGGCTGTCCCGACTGCGACATGCCGTCCTGCGTACCGCCGACGGCCGTATTGGCCTGCTCGGCCGCCACGCGTGCCTCGGCGGCCTGCAGGTCGCCGGGGTACTTGTTGTCCTTGCCCGATGGCCGGTAGCCGGCCTGTTCGAGCTGGACCAGTTGATGCAGGACTTCGGCCCGGGTGACGGGGGTGTTGGGTGTCTGGGCCGTTTGCGCAAACGACACGGCGGGGGTGAGAACAGCAACCGCTAGCGCGACGCATGAGATAAGCGACTTCATGATGGATACCTCCAGTTAGCGAGAAAAAAGCGCCATCGGTCCCGGATGCGCGAAGCTGCCGCGTGGGCGGCCCGGCATCGGCGACACGCTGCCGGTTGCGTGCGATGAATCGAATCCATATCGATGAATTCATCGCGCGTCCGACGTTTTTTACAGCGCCTGTTCGCTATGTTAGGTAGCCAAACTTAGGATTTGCTTATGCGTCGAACTCATCGATGGCGATCGGACGCTCGCGGGTTTTTCATGTTTTTGCTTCGACGCGCCGCGGTAGCGCAGCCGCGGCGACGAGCGCAAGTGCGTGCAGCATCGCAAGCAGCAGACATGCGCAGGTCCATGCGTTCACGTCGCGATGGCCCGTGTGCGTGTCGAGGGCCCACCCCAGCGCGACCGCGCAGATCGTGGTCAGCGTCGGTCCGCGGAGCCGCTGGAGAATGTTCAGCGCGGTGGCGGCCATCGGCAGCGTGCGCGGCTCGATCGACTCATACGCGACCGACATCGCGGGGAGCCCGACCGCCCCTTGCCCCATCCCGCGCATGAACAGTGCCGGCACGAGCACGCGGAGATCGAGTCCACGACTGGCGAGCGAAGCGAGGACGAGCGTCGCGCCGAGCGCGAGCAACGATCCCGGCACCGCGACCGTCGTGATCCTCCATACCGAAGGATCGAGCGCTCCGGTGCCGCGCGCAACGCGCTCTCCGGCGGGCGGGGTGTCGTCGCTCATGCGCGGCTCCGGTCAGGCGCCGCGCGAGTCGAGCAGATCGACGATCTGCTGCGTCGTGCCGGTTTCGCCGAGACGCGGAAAGACGTGCGACACGCTGTGCGTATGTGCTTCGTGCGTCAGATCGGTCATGGCGTCGGTGGCCAGCGTGACGTTCAGTCCCAGTGCGTAGGCTTCGCGTGCGGTCGATTCGACGCCAATGCTCGTGGCGACGCCGCACAGCACGATCTGGGTGACGCCCGCCGACTTCAGCCGGGATTCGAGGTCGGTGCCTGCAAACGCGCCCCACGTGTGTTTCGTCACCCGATGATCGCCGGGCTGCCGATCGAGGTCCGGCAGCCAGTCGGTCCAGCCCGGCGGGAGCGCCATCGGCATGCGCGACTGCTCGGTGCGCCCGGCCGGCCGACCGGCGACGTTCACCAGCACGACCGGCAGACCGCGCTGGCGAAACGCAGCGGCAAGCCTGTTGGCGTGCGCCGTTACGGCGTCGACACCGGGCAGCCCGGCGACGGCTTTCTGCAGATCGACGATGACCAGCGCCGTGTGGGGATCCAGCAGGGTAACGCTCATGATATGCACTCCTGATCATGTAAGAGAAGGCTGCGCATTCAGCCACGCATGGTGCGGCCGCGACGCAGGATGGGGGCCGCCGACCTCAGGTGTCGCCGAGCCGCCGGATGACCGGAATCGCCGCGGCGAGCGCCTCGATTTCCGCCTGGTCCAGCTTCCCGAGCGCATCGACCAGCCACGCGCGCTTGGCGAGCGTGCGCTGCCGCCGTTGCGCCCGTCCCTTTGCGGTCAGCACGAACAGGATCTGGCGGCCGTCGGTCGGATGCGGTTGACGCGCGACGCATCCCTCGTCTTCCAGAACGGCCAGAATCGCCTTCATCGACTGGGGCTTCATCACTTCGGCCCGCGCCAGATCGGCCGTCGTCATCGCGCCTTCGCGTTCCAGCCGCGCGAGCGCACTCGACTGCGACAGGTTCAGCTCGCCCGACTGGGTTTGCGCGCGCAGCTTGCGCACGAGCTGGCCAATCGCCGTGGCGAGATCGGCGACGATGGGTTCGAGCGGAGGAGCGGGCGGGCGTGAACGGGGCATGGGCGGATCATAGGCGATGACAGTTTAACTTGCAAGTTAAACTGTCTAATGAGGCATGCGGGCCGGACCGCGCGCCTGGCCGGCGGAGCCCATATCGAGCGTCTCGCGGATGGCCCGGGCGAGTTCCTCGAGCGGGTACGGCTTGCTGATCAGCGCGACGCCCTCGTCGAGCTTGCCGTCGTGGAAAATGATGTCGCGCGTGTAGCCCGACGCAAACAGCACCTGGGCGTGGTACGGCGGCCCGCTGGCGATGCGCGCCAGTTCGCTGCTGCGCACGGTGCCGGGCATCACGACGTCGGTGAACAGCAGGTCGAAGTGCTGGCGGCTCTGGATCAGCCGGAGCGCGGAATCGCCGTCCTGCGCCGAGAGCACCTTGTAGCCGAGCTGCGTGAGCATGTCGATGGCGGCCATCCGGACCTGCGCATCGTCCTCGACGACGAGGATCGTTTCGCCGCCGCGCGCCTCGCGCGCGGCCGGCGGCCGGTGCGACTCCACTTCCGTGTCGAGGCTGCGCGGAAAGTACAGGTCCACCGTCGTGCCCTGGTGTTCCGCACTGTCGATGCACACGAATCCCGCGCTCTGCGAGACGAATCCGTGCACCATGCTCAGGCCGAGGCCCGTTCCGGCCCCCTCGGCCTTGGTCGTGTAGAACGGCTCGAATGCCCGCGCCTTGACGTGCTCCGGCATGCCCTTGCCGCTGTCCGAGACCGACACGCGCACATATTCGCCGGCATGCACCCCGGCCCGCGTGGCGCGCTCGTCCGTCTGTGCGTCGATGCTCGCCACGCTGATGTGAATATGGCCCGTCCCGTCGATCGCATCGCGGGAATTGATGACCAGATTCACCAGCGCGCTTTCCAGCTGGCCGCGGTCCGCGTACACATGCCAGCCCGCGTGCCCGTCCGTGATCGAGAGGTCGATGGATTCCGGCAGCGTGCGGCGCAGCATGTCGGCCATCCCCTCGACGAGGCGAAACGGATTCAGCACGGCCGGCGCGAGCGGTTGCCGGCGCGCGAACGCGAGCAGCTGTGCGGCGAGTTTCGCGCCGCGGGACACGGCATGGCGCACCGCGATGACGCGTTTTTCGAGGAGCGGGTTGTCTTTCGTCGCGAGTTCGATCAGTTGAAGGTTGGCGGAGATGATCTGCAGCACGTTGTTGAAGTCGTGGGCGACGCCTCCGGTCAGGCTGCCGATGGCCTCCAGTTTCTGCGCCTGGCGCAACTGTCCTTCCATCGCGACGCGCGCGGCGACCTCGGTGGCGATGCGCTGTTCGAGCGTCTGGGTCAGCTGCAGCAGCGCTTCTTCGGCCGTCTTGCGCTGCATTTCGGCGAGGATCTTCGCGGTGGTTTCGAAGACGATCGCGATGACGCCGGCCGGCTGCCCGTCGTCGCCGACGACCGGGCTGTAGCTGAGATCGAGCCATACGTCCTCGGGGCGCCCCTGGCGGTACAGGACCAGTTGCTTGTCCTGATAGGTCAGCGTGCCGCCGGCAAGGCAGGTATCGACGACGTGCCGGTTGAACGAGGCGACCTCGGGCCAGCCGACTTCCACCGGCTTGCCGAGCAGAAAGGGGTGCCTGCCGCCGGCAAAGACGGCGTAGGCGTCGTTGTAGATCATCGTGCCGTCGCGGCCCCACAGCATGACGAGCGGCGAAGGCGACGCGAGCAGCAGCTTCACGGCCGCGACGAGGCTGACCGACCAGCTGTCGCGCGCGCCGAGCGCGGTGCGGCTCCAGTCGAACGCCGCGATGCGCTGCGCCATTTCGCTGTGCCAGCCGGCGCAGAGGCGCTCTGCTGCCGGGGGGAGGTCCGGGTTCATGAGGTCGTCACGCTCCTGGGAGTGTCGTTCGCGGCCGACGTTCGCACCGATGCGGCCAGCCTGCCGGCCGCCTGCGTGCCGGCCGGCCAGCCGGTTCGCGCGGCGTCGTTCGCGTGGAGCCGATTCCGCAGCAAATTCCGCTCCAGGGCCGGGCGCCGCGGCCGCAGCCGCGCGCATGGCCATGCGCCGGACCGGCCGGTTTCGATGCGATAAAAGTCGACTGACGGCCAATGGGGCAAGATTGACGATAATATGGCATTCCGTTGCGCGTGCGTCTCGCGGATGCGCGCGGAAGATCGTCACTTCCCGTATGTTCAGCCCATGTCAGATCTCAAAATCGACCGCAACGCCAAAACCTTGCGCGAACTCACGCTGGACAAACTGCGCGGCGCCATCGTCCAGGGGTATTTCCGGCCGGGCGCGCGGCTCGTCGAACGCACGCTGTGCGACGAACTCGGTGTCAGCCGGACCGTCGTGCGCGAAGTGCTGCGTCATCTGGAAACCGAAGGGCTCGTGGAAATCGTCGCGCGCCAGGGGCCGATCGTCGCGCGGCTCGACCCCGCCCAGGTCGGCGAAATCTATGAGTTGCGCGGCCTGCTCGAAGCGAACGCGGCGCGCGCATGCGCCGAGCATGCGACGCCCGAACTGATGCGGCGTCTGCGCGCGATTCGCAAGACGATCGAGGACGCGTTCAGCCGCCAGGATCTGCCGCGCGTGCTCGAATACACCGAGCAGTTCTACGAGGCGATGTTCGAAGGCGCGCAAAAGCACGTGTCGCTGACGGTCGTCAAGACGCTCAACGCGCGGATCAACCGGCTGCGCGCGTTGACCATCGCGACACCGGGGCGCGGCGACGAGTCGAATCGCGAGATGAACACGTTGCTCGACGCGATCGAGCGGCGCGACGCCGACGCTGCGTCGGCCGCGTCGATCGCGCATATCCGGCGCACCACGGCGCTGGCGCTGGGCGTGCTCGCGGAGCAGGGCGAGCGGTTCGCAAACGCCTGAGGCGCGCGTCAAGCGGATTCCAGAGGCCGCCGGGTTTCGCCCGGCGGCCTTTTTCCTGTGTGCGCCTGCCCGCCGGCGGGCGACCCGCGCCTGTCCCCATGCGCCAGAAGCAGATCAGATTGCCGTCCGACGCCAGTCGCATAAACCATATCATGGTATTCCATAATATTTGTCGCCTTTTTGTCGACCAAAATATGGAATACCATAATCTCGATGAACAGTGTTCAGACCACGAAGCCTGCCTGCCGGCGGGGAGGCGCCGTGGCCGGCGGACCGGACGCTGTTGATCGGTCGATCCGTTCGAGCGGACGCCGGGACGTTCCGGCGCTCGGCTCGCGTGGGTCGCAGGAGACCAGGACGGGGCGCCGCGCACCCGGCCCCTTCGACGTGCCGGGAACGGCCCGCGCAGCGCGCGATGACGCACCGGCGTCGCTTTCTGATACTTCCAATTGGGTGGAGACGAATGAAGAAAACAATCCGTATGCTGACGATTCCGGCCCTGCTGCTATGTGGCGGCAGCGTGTACGCGCAGAGCAGCGTGACGCTGTACGGCCTGGTGGACGAGGGGCTGAACTTCACGAACAACGCGGGCTCGGGGTCGGTGCTGAAGGTGCAGAGCGGCGACGTGGTGGGCAGCCGCTTCGGGGTGAAGGGCACGGAGGACCTGGGCGGCGGCACCTCGGCGATCTTCCTGCTGGAAAACGGTTTTAACGCGAGCAACGGGGCGCTGGGTCAGGACGGCCGGATGTTCGGTCGCCAGGCGTACGTGGGGCTGGCGTCGAAGGAGTACGGCACGGTGACGTTCGGTCGCCAGTACGATCCGACCATCGACATGTTCAGCGCGGTGAGTGCGGCGGGCAACTGGGCGGGCGACGTGGGCGCGACGCCGTTCGACAACGACAACACGGACTGGGATTTCCGGGTGAACAACTCGATCAAGTACGTGTCGCCGACGCTGTCGGGCTTCACCGGCGAGGCGATGTACGGCTTCAGCAATGCGACGGGCTTCGCGGACAACCGGCTGGTCAGTGCGGCGGGGCAGTACCAGTACGGCGGTCTGACGGCGGTGCTGGCGTACATGAACATCGACAATCCGGGCGACGGCAGCGCGGGGGCGGTGGCGGGCGACCAGGTGTTCACGGGGGCGTCGCAGGAGAACCTGGATGCGGCGCTGGCGTACAAGTGGAGCAAGCTGTTCCTGGCGGTGGACTACTCGCACACGAAGATCGACTCGCCGACGGGCAACGGGTATCTGAGCGGCTCGATCGATCCGGCCAACGGGGGCAGCTGGACGGGGTGGCAGTTCGACAACTTCGAGATCAACGGGCAGTACTACTTCCGCCCGAACTTCTGGCTGGGGGCGTCGTACACGTACACGCTGGGCAAGCTGGACACGACGGCGGGCAACTACAGCCCGAAGTGGCAGCAGGTGGCGCTTATGCTGGACTATGACGTGAGCCCGCGCACGTCGCTGTACATGCAGGCGGCGTACCAGCACGTGGACAGCGCGAACACGGGCACGCAGTTCGACGACGCGCAGCTGCTCGCGGCGGCGGGTCCGTCGTCGACGACCAACCAGGTGGTGTACCGCGTCGCGATGATTCACCATTTCTAAAGCGCTACGGCGCTACGGCGCTACGGCGCTACGGCGTCAAGGCGCTACGCGCCGTGCGGCGGCCATGCGGCCGTCGCGCGGGCAGCACGCCGGCCCGGCGTCTGGGTTCCTGTCGCTTGTCACGCCGGCACGCCCGCATGCCGGCTCCCGGACGCCGGCCTGCGCGTCTCTTTTCCCGTGATTCCTTCGTGCGCTTGCCGCGGCCTCCGCCCGGACCGGCGGTTGCCATTTGCCGCTTGCGGCAGGCACGTGAGTTCCCGTCCTCAATATCATGGTATTCCATAATACTGAAATGCTTTGTGTCGACCAAAATATGGCATACCATAATCTCATTGAACGGAACCCAGGGCCCTGTGCCCGTCGTCTGGAGAACGATATGAAGCTGGAAGTACGCAAGCTGGTCACGTATGCCGAAGACACGCTGATCGAAGGCGGCAAGGCCGCCGCACGGCCGCTGAAGCTGCTTGCCGCCGCCGCGGTGCTGCGCAACCCCTGGGCGGGGCGCGGCTTCGTCGAGGACCTGAAGCCGGAGATTCACGCGCTCGCCCCGCAACTCGGCGAGCTGCTGACCGCGCAGATCCTGGGCCTCGCCGGCTCGGGCGATGCGGTCGAGGGCTACGGGAAGGCGGCGATCGTCGGCACGTCCGGGGAAATCGAGCACGCCTCCGCGCTGATTCATACGCTGCGCTTCGGCAATCACTATCGCACCGCGGTCGGCGCGAAGAGCTATCTGAGCTTCACGAATCTGCGCGGCGGCCCGAACTGCCCGATCTCGATTCCGCTGATGCACAAGCACGACGAAGGGATGCGTTCGCACTACCTGACCGTGCAGTTCTCGATCGTCGATGCGCCGGCGCCGGATGAAATCGTCGTCGCGCTCGGTGCATCGATCGGCGGCCGGCCGCATCACCGGATCGGCGACCGCTACCAGGACCTGAAGGAACTCGCCGCCGATGAAGCCTGATTGCCTGTCCGCGCCGGCTGTCACGCACGGCGTTGTCGCGGGGACGGGCTACAGCCTGTACGCCCGCGCCGACGGCGCCGCCGCCGCGCGCGAAATGCGCGATGTGAGCGACGTCAGCGACGCGAGCGCTGCCCGCACCGAGACCGTCGTGCTGATTCACGGCGTCGGGATGAACCGCAGCGTCTGGGCGCCGCAGATCGACGCGCTGAGCGCGCGCTACCAGGTGCTCGCATACGACATGCGCGGCCACGGCGACAGCGCGCTGCCGTCCGCGACGCCGACGCTTGCCGAGTACGCGGCGCAGCTCGCGCATCTGCTCGACGCGCTGGACATCGACGCCGTGCACGTCGTCGGCCATTCGATGGGTTCGCTCGTCGCGCTGGAGTTCGCGCTCGCGTATCCGGCGCGCGCGCTGAGCGTGGCGGCGCTGAACGCGGTGTACCGGCGCTCGCCCGCGCAGCGAGAAGCGGTGCAAAGCCGTGCCGCGACGCTCGACAGCGAGCGCTCCGAGGCCAGCGTCGACGCGACGCTGTCGCGCTGGTTCGGCGATCCGGTGCCGGCCTCGCTCGTGGGCGCCGCGCGGTTCGTCCGCACGCTGCTGCTGGCGGTGAATCCGCTCGGCTACGCGCGCACGTACCGGCTGTTCGCGTGCTCGGACGACGCGCACGTCGGCCGGCTCGGCGCGCTCGCGGTACCGGCGCTGTTTCTGACCGGCGAGGGCGATCCGAATTCGAGTCCGGAGATGTCGCGCGCGATGGCCGCGCAGGCGCCGCTCGGCCGCGCCGAAATCGTTCCGGACGAGCGTCACATGATGGCGGTCACGCATCCCGATGCGGTCAACGCGCGGTTGCTGGACTTTCTCGCACAGGCCCGGCGTCGTTGCGCCGCGCCCGCGCGGCCCTGAGGAGAGCGTCATGAGTGTTCAAGTCAATGCGCAGCCGGCTACGCCGTCCGACCTGCCGGCATTCGATGTCGCCGGCTTCCGGCGCGCGCTCGGTGCGTTCGTCACCGGCGTGACCGTGGTGACGACGGTGCAGCCCGACGGTTCGCCGCGCGGCTTCACGGCGAACTCGTTCACGTCGGTGTCGCTGGATCCGCCGCTGATTCTCGTGTGCATCGCGAAGACCGCGTCGAGCTATGGGGTGTTTTCGCAGACGCGGCACTTCGCGGTGAGCGTGCTCGCCGAGGATCAGAAGACGGTGTCCGGCGTGTTCGCGTCGAAGGCACCCGACAAGTTCGCGCAGGTCGCATGGCAGCCGCGCGTCACCGGCGCGCCGGTGATGAAGGGCGCGGCCGCGAGCTTCGACTGCACGACGCACGAAGTCGTCGATGCGGGCGACCACATCATCCTGATCGGCCGCGTCGTCGACTTTCTGCATACGAGTGCGTCGCCGCTCGGCTATTGCCGCGGCGCATACGTGAACTTCAGCCTCTCGCAGGATGCGCTGACGGCCACCGGCGCACGCGCCCAGGTGGGTGCGATTCTCGAACACCGCGACGGGCTCGTCCTGCTCGATACGCCGGACGGGTTGCAGTTGCCGACCGGCATCCGGCTCGAATCGGCGGGCAACGCGGCAAGTCTGCGCGGCGTGCTCGCGAAGCTGGGCCTGAACGTCCATCTCGACTTCATCTTCGCGGTGTTCGAGTCGCGCAGCGAGCAGGGCGCCGGCGTGCAGATCTATTACCGCGGACGCGTGATCGATAGCGGCGCGGCGTGGATGGACAGCGCGATCCGCATCGTGCCGCTCGGACGCATTCCATGGGAGGCGTTGCGCGACGACGCGGTGCGCTCGATGCTGCAGCGCTACGTGCGCGAGCGCAGCGAGGACGCATTCGGCATTTATGTCGGCGATACGGAGGCGGGCAGGGTGCAGCCGCTGGCGGTGCCCCACTGACGCGCCGATGGGCGGCCGGGCGCTGCGGGCGCCATCGATGAACCCAGCTGTTTTCACGGGAAAGGAAACATCATGAAGTTTTCGCTGTTCCTGCATATGGAGCGGTACGACACGACGACATCGCATCGCACGCTCTTCGAGCAGACGACCGAATTCGTACAGATCGCCGAGCGCGGCGGATTCGAGACCGCATGGATCGGTGAGCACCACGGGATGGAGTTCACGATCGCGCCCAATCCGCTCGTCAGTCTCGCGTGGCTCGCCGCGCGCACCGAGCGCATCCGCCTCGGCACCGGCACGGTGATCGCGCCGTTCTGGCATCCGGTCGCGCTCGCCGGCGAAGCGGGCATGGTGGACGTGGCGAGCAACGGGCGGCTCGATCTGGGCATTGCGCGCGGCGCGTACACGTTCGAGTACGAGCGGCTGATGCCCGGCCTCGATGCGATGGGCGCGGGCGCGCGGATGCGCGAACTGGTGCCGGCGCTGCGCCGGCTTTTCGAAGGCGATTACGCGCATCAGGGCGAATTCTGGTCGTGGCCCTCGACGACGCCCGTCCCGCGGCCGATCCAGCAGCCGCATCCGCCGATGTGGCTCGCCGCGCGCGACCCGAACTCGCATGACTTCGCGGTCGCGAACGGCTGCAACGTCCAGGTGACCTCGCTCGCGGCGGGCGACGCCGAAGTGGCGAGCCTGATGGAGCGCTTTAACGCCGCGTGCCGCGCGCATCCCGACGTGCCGCGGCCGCAGGTGATGATGCTGATGCATACGTTCGTCGGCGCGAACCCGACCGAGGTCGACGCGGCCGTCGACAGCCTCGCCGATTTCTATCGCTACTTCAGCAAGTGGTTCAAGAACGCCCGCCCGGTCAGGCAGGGCTTCATCGAGCCGCTCACGCAGGACGACGTCGAGATGTTCCCGCAGTACTCGCGCGAATCGATCCGCAAGAACCTCGTGATCGGCGAGCCGGCCGACGTGATCGCGCGCCTGAAGCAGTACGAGGCGCTCGGCTACGACCAGTACAGCTTCTGGCTGGACAGCAACATGAGCTTCGAGCGCAAGAAGAAGTCGCTCGAACTGTTCATCTCGGACGTGATGCCGGCGTTCGCGCGATGAGCGACATGAGCGACATGAGCCCCGATGCCCGCGTCGAGCGCGGCGACGGAAACGAAACGACCAGTACGTATCCCGCGGCCGCGCCTGCTGCCCGGCGGCGGGATGCGCAGATGCCCCGGGTGGCGTAGCGAGTCCTGACATGGTGCGACAGTTCCAGCATTACATCGATGGCGCGTTCGAGGACGCGGCCGCGTATTTCGACAGCATCGACCCCGCGAGCGGCGCGGTGTGGGCGCGCATGCCGGCCGCGAGCGCAGCCGATGTCGATCGCGCGGTGCATGCCGCGCACCGCGCACTGGGCGACCCCGCGTGGGCAAACCTGAGCGCGAGCGCGCGCGGCAAGCTGCTCTACCGGCTCGCGGAGCTCGTCGCGCAGCATGCGCCGGCGCTCGCCGAACTGGAGACGCGCGACACCGGCAAGATCATCCGCGAGACGCGCAGCCAGATCGGCTATGTCGCAGAGTATTACCGCTACTACGCGGGCCTTGCCGACAAGCTCCAGGGTGCGTGGCTGCCGGTCGACAAGCCCGATATGGAAGTCACGCTGCGGCGCGAGCCGGTGGGCGTCGTCGCGGCCGTCGTGCCATGGAACTCGCAACTGTTCCTGTCGGCGGTGAAGCTCGGGCCGGCGCTCGCCGCCGGTTGCACGATCGTGCTGAAGGCGTCCGAGGACGGTCCCGCGCCGCTGCTCGAATTTGCGCGGCTCGTGCACGACGCGGGCTTTCCGCCGGGTGTCGTCAACATCGTGACCGGCTTCGGCGACGCATGCGGGCGCACGCTGACAAGCCACCCGCTGGTGTCGCGGATCGCGTTCACCGGCGGCCCGGGCACCGCGCGCCACGTGATGCGCAACGCAGCCGGGAATCTTGCCGCCGTCTCGCTGGAACTCGGCGGCAAGTCGCCGATCCTCGTGTTCGACGACGCGGATCTCGACAGCGCGAGCAATGCCGCGATCGCCGGCATCTTCGCCGCGAGCGGCCAGAGCTGCGTGGCGGGTTCGCGTCTGCTCGTGCAGCGCGGCCTGCACGATGCGCTGCTCGCTCGCCTCGTCGACAAGGCGCGCGCGATCCGGATCGGCGACCCGTCGGAGATGGCCACGGAAATGGGTCCGCTCGCGACTCGCCGGCAGCTCGAACATATCCAGCAGGTACTCGCGGCGAGCGTCGCCGCGGGCGGACGAATCGTGACGGGCGGCGCGCAGCCCGCAGGCCACGCGCACGGCCACTACTTCGAGCCGACGATCGTCGATTGCGCGCATCCGCAGGTGCCGTGCGCGGAGGAGGAACTGTTCGGCCCGGTGCTGAGCGTGCTTGCGTTCGACGACGAGCGCGACGCGATCGCGCTCGCCAACGGCTCGCCGTACGGTCTCGCGTCGGGCGTGTTCACGCGCGACCTGACGCGCGCGCACCGGCTCACGCGCGCGCTGCATGCGGGCATCGTCTGGGTCAACACGTATCGCGCGATCTCGCCGGTCGTGCCGTTCGGCGGCTACGGGCTGAGCGGTCTCGGCCGCGAAGGCGGGCTTGACGCGGTGCTGGAATACACGCGCACCAAGTCGGTCTGGATCCGCACGTCGGACGAGCCGATCGCCGATCCGTTCGTGATGCGCTGAGCACGTTTTCGGGAGCCCTGTCGCCATGTTTTACGAAATCCGCACCTACCGCATCAAAACGGGCGCCGTGCCCGCGTATCTGAAGCTGGTCGAAGAAGAAGGCATCGCATTGCAAAAGCGCTATCTGGGTCAGCTCGTCGGCTACTTCTATTCCGAAATCGGGCCGCTCAACCAGATCGTGCATATCTGGGCCTATCCGAGCCTCGACGAACGCGAGCGCCGCCGTGCGGCGCTTGCCGAGAACCCGGCATGGCAGGCATTCGCGCCGAAGATCCAGGCGCTGATGGACGAGATGGAAAACAAGATCATGAAGCCGGCGCGCTTTTCGCCTCTCGCGTGATGCGCGGTTGTTGCAGCGAACCCCAAGCACATATCCTACGGAGATAGACATGAGCAGCAGATGGACCTCGTTTGCCGTACCGTTGTTCGCCGCCTGCACGGCGCTTGCCGCGAGCGCGCCCGCGCCCGCGTATGCCGCCGATACGATCGTGTTCACCAGTTGGGGCGGCACGACGCAGGCGGCCCAGCAGAAAGACTGGGCGCAGCCGTTCACGAAGCAGACCGGTGTCAACGTGCTGATGGATGGCCCCACCGACTACGGCAAGCTCAAGGCAATGGTGGACAGCGGCAACGTGAGCTGGGACGTGGTCGACGTCGAGGGCGACTTCGCGTATGCCGCGCAGAAGGCGGGGCTCGTCGAGCCGATCGATTTCTCCGTCGTGAAGAAGGACGGGCTCGACCCGCGCTTCGTATCGCCGGGCGCGGTCGGCAGCTTCTATTATTCGTTCGTGCTCGGCTACAACAAGGCGGACTATCCGAAGGCGCAGCCGCGCACCTGGGCCGACCTGTTCGACACGAAGCGCTTTCCGGGCAAGCGCACGTTCTACAAGTGGTCCGCGCCCGGCGTGCTCGAAATCGCGCTGCTGGCCGACGGCGTGTCACCGGACAAGCTGTATCCGCTCGATCTCGACCGCGCATTCAGGAAGCTCGATACGATCAAGAAGGACATCGTCTGGTGGAGCGGCGGCGCGCAGTCGCAGCAGTTGCTTGCGTCGGGCGAGGCGCCGATCGGCATGTTCTGGAACGGCCGTTTGCACGCGCTTGCCGAAACAGGCGTGCCGGTCGGCATTTCGTGGAACCAGAACCTGACCGCGGCGGACATGCTGGTGGTGCCGAAGGGCAGCAAACACAAGGCCGACGCGATGAAATTCCTTGCGCTCGCAACGAGTCCGCAGGCGCAGGCGCAGTTCGCGGCCGAAACCGGCTATGCGCCGATCAACCTGCATTCGGCGGCGCTGATGGCCCCGGATGTCGCCAAAACGCTGCCTGACGAACACAAGACCACGCAGATCAACCTCGACATGAAGTACTGGGCGGATCATCGCGACGAGATTGCGAAGCGCTGGTACGCGTGGCAGTCGAAGTAACCGGGAAGTCCGCTACCGAAGCCGAACGGAATCGCCATGCCCAACGTTCTCAGTACCGTCGCGCCGCCTGCGGCGCCCGCCGTGCGCCGGCGCGGCGACTGGCGCAGTGTGCGCCTGCTGACCCCCGCGCTGCTGTTGCTGGTGGTCTTCTTCATGCTGCCTGTGCTGTCGCTGCTGTTGCGCAGCCTCCTCGAACCGGCGCCGGGGTTGCACAACTATGCGCAACTGCTGGGTTCGACGACCTATCTGCGCATCTTCGGCAACACCTTCCTGGTGGCGACGGTCGTGACCGCCGTGACCGTCGCGCTCGGCTTTCCGACCGCGTGGCTGCTGGCGATCGCGCCGCGCCGGGTGAGCACGCTGCTGTTCGCGATCCTGCTGCTGTCGATGTGGACGAACCTGCTCACGCGGACGTTCGCATGGATGGTGCTGCTGCAGCAGACCGGGCCGATCAACCGCGTGCTGATGGCGCTCGGCGTGATCGATGCGCCGCTGAACCTGGTGAACAACCTGGTCGGCGTCACGATCGGCATGACCTACATCATGCTGCCGTTTTTCGTGATGCCGCTGCACGCGACGCTGCGCAGCATCGACGCATCGACGCTGCGCGCCGCCGCGATCTGCGGCGCAGGCCGCTGGCAGGCATTCTGGCGCGTGCTGGTGCCGCTCGCGATGCCCGGCGTCGCGTCGGGCGCGCTGATGGTGTTCGTGATGGCGCTTGGCTACTTCGTCACGCCCGCGCTGCTCGGCGGCCCGTCGTACATGATGCTGGCGGAGCTGATCGCGCAACTGGTGCAGGAACTGCTGAACTGGGGGCTCGCGGGCGCGGCTGCGTTCGTGCTGCTGGTGGTCACGCTGGGCCTCTACGCGCTGCAGTTGCGGCTGACGGGCGGCAACCGCGCGGGTTTCGGGGGGTAAGGCCATGTTGCTCGATTTTGACCGGCTCGGCGCGCTGCGCTGGGCGCTCGTGACGGTGGGCGTGCTGGTGGCGCTGTTCCTGCTGCTGCCGATCGTCTTCATCGTCGCGCTGTCGTTCGGCAATTCGCAGTGGCTGATCTTTCCGCCGCCAGGCTGGACGCTCGAATGGTACCGGCAACTGTTCACCGATCCGGACTGGCTCAATTCGCTGCTGACCAGCACGAAGATTGCGGTGATCGTGACGGTGCTGTCGGTATCGATCGGCTTTCTGGCGTCGCTCGCACTCGTGCGCGGGCGCTTTCGCGGCCGCGCCGCGGTGCAGGCGTTCTTCATTACGCCGATGATCCTGCCGGTGGTCGTGATCGCGGTCGCGCTGTATGCGTTCTTTCTGCGGATCGGCCTGAACGGTACGCTGGTCGGCTTCGTGATCGGCCATCTGATCATCGCGCTGCCGTTCTCGATCATCGCGATCAGCAACTCGCTGCGCAGCTTCGACACGGCGCTCGAAGAGGCCGCGCTGATCTGCGGGGCGTCGCCGCTCGAAGTGAAACTGCGGGTCACGCTCCCCGCGATCCGGTTGGGCCTGTTCGCGGCGGCGGTGTTTTCGTTCCTCGCCTCGTGGGACGAGGTGGTCGTGTCGATTTTCATGGCGAGCCCCACGCTGCAGACGTTGCCTGTGCGGATCTGGTCCACGTTGCGCCAGGACCTGACGCCGGTGATTGCGGCCGCGTCGTCGCTGCTCGTCGGATTGACGGTCGTACTGATGCTGGTTAGCGCGCTGCTGCGCCGCGCGCCATCGACGGAGAATGCATGATGATGGATTCCTTTCTGCAGATTCAGCGTCTGCGCAAGACGTATGACCGGGTCGTCGCGATCGACCAGGTGTCGCTCGACGTGAAGAAGGGCGAGTTCATGACCTTTCTCGGGCCGTCGGGCTCGGGCAAGAGCACGACGCTCTATATCGTCGCCGGCTTTCAGGAGCCCACGGACGGCCGGGTGCTGCTCGACGGCAAGCCGCTTCTTTCCGTTGCGCCGAATCGCCGCAACATCGGCATGGTGTTCCAGCGCTATACGCTGTTTCCGCATCTGAGCGTGGGCGAAAACGTCGCGTTTCCGCTGCGGGTGCGCCGGACCCCGGAAGCGAAGGTCAAGGCAAAGGTCGACGAAATGCTGCGCCTCGTGCATCTGCTCGAGTGCCGCGACCGGATGCCTGCGCAACTGTCGGGCGGCCAGCAGCAGCGCGTCGCGATTGCGCGCGCGCTCGCATACGATCCGCCGCTGCTGCTGATGGACGAGCCGCTGTCGGCGCTCGACAAGAAGCTGCGCGAGGAAATCCAGCTCGAACTGCGGCGGATTCACCAGGAGACAGGCGTCACGATCCTCTACGTCACGCATGACCAGGAGGAGGCGCTGCGCCTGTCCGACCGCATCGCGGTGTTCAACCAGGGGCGTATCGAACAGGTCGGCACCGGCGAGGAACTGTATGCGAATCCGGCGTCGCGGTTTGTCGCGAGCTTCATCGGCAACTCGAATTTCCTGCCGATCCGCGTGACGGCGAAGCGCGCCGGCCGTACCGCCGCGGTGTTCCCGAACGGGCAGCCCGTGGAGGCGGACAGCCTGCACCTGTCGCTCGGCGTCGGCGACGACGCGGCGCTGATGGTCCGCCCGGAGCGCATCCGCATTCACGCGGGGCAGCAGGCGAGCGTGCCGGCGGGATTGCCGGTGACGGTGCGCGACATGACCTATCTCGGCGACGCGATGCATTACGCGGTCGCGACGCCCTGGCAGCAGGAGATCTCGATCCGTACCGCGCTGGCGCAGCACCGGCCCGACGGTCTGTCGATCGGCGCGTCCGCTGTCGTCGCGTGGGACGCGCATGACGCAAGGCTCTTTGCCGCAGCATGATGAACGCAAACGACAACGCCGTGACGCTGAAAGTCGAGCGACCCACCACGACGTTGCGGGAACTCGCGCTCGCGAAGGTCCGCAATGCGATTCTCGACGCGCATTTCGCGCCCGGCACGAGGCTCGTCGAGCGCGCGCTGTGCGACGAGCTGGGCGTGAGCCGGACCGTCGTGCGCGAAGTGCTGCGCCATCTGGAAACCGAAGGGCTGGTTGCATCGGTTCCGAACCAGGGGCCGATCGTCGCGATACTCGATGTGGACACCGCGGCGCAGATCTACGGCGTGCGCGCACTGCTGGAAGGCGATGCGGCCGCCGCGTGTGCGCAGCACGCCGAGGCGGAGGTCGTGCTGCGTCTGGACGGCCAGATCGGGCGCATTCGCGATGCGTTCGCCACCCATGATCTGCCGCTCGTGCGCGAGCTGACCACCGGGTTCTACGAAGCGATGTTCGAAGGCGGCGGCAAGACCGTGGCGTGGGAGATCGTGCAGACGCTGAATGCGCGGATCAACCGGCTGCGGGCGCTGACGATCGCGTCGGACGATCGTGGTCGTCAGGCAGTGGCCGAAATGACGCGGATTCTCGACGCGATTCGTGCGCGCGACCCGCAACGCGCGCGCGAGGCCGCGACTTCGCACGTGCAACGGGTGGCGGAGATTGCCGCGCAACAACTCGAATAGCCGCGCGCGCGAACGGGTAGCGCGGCAACAAGGACCATCATGAAACCGATTCGGGACCTGTCCATCGGGGGCAAGGCGAGCGTGGCGTTCGCGAGTGTCATCGTCGCCTTTCTCGTCAGCTCGGGCTTGTGCCTGTACAGCGTCTGGGCGATAGACCAGAAGCAGAAGGCGATTGCGGATTCGGAAGACGCACTGCTGTCGATCAAGGACGGCACCGCGGATTACCTGAATATCGTCTGGGCCGTGCTTGCGAATAATCTCGATGGGCAGACGAGCCACAAGCAATGGATCGATGCGCACGGCAACGACTTTCCCGCGCGGCTCGCGCAGCTGAAGTCGTTCGACCCGACCCCGCAGGGGACCGCGCTGGCGGCCGACGCACGCGATCAGTACCGCGCGTGGCAACGCAATGTCGTCGGGCGGCTGGTCGCGATGCGCAAGCAGGTGGACGATTTCTCCGTGGGCATCAGCGATCTGTCTGCGTTGACCGAGCACTTCGGCGCCTATCTCGGCACCGAAAAGCTGATCGGTTCGATGCAGCGCCTCGAAGATTACGAGCGCAGCCGCATCGCGCGCGGGCGGCAGCAACTCGATGCGCTGCGCAAGACGATGTACGCGAGCATTCTTGTCGCGTCGCTCGCGGCGGTGCTCGCCGCGCTGGTTGCCGGACGCTGGCTGACGCGCTCGATCCGAGTGCCGCTGCACCGCGCGGTGGAGGCCACGCGGGCCATCGCGGGCGGCCACCTCGGCGTGCATATCGATGCGCTCGCCCGCGACGAAGCCGGGCAGATGCTCAACGAACTGCGGATGATGCAGGATGCGCTCGCGGCGATCGTCGATAAGGTGCGCAGCGGATGCGAGTCGGTGAATACCGGCTCGTCGCAGATCGCCGCAGGAAGCGTCGAACTGTCCGACCGTACCGAGCAGCAGGCGGCCTCGCTGGAGGAGACCGCCTCCAGCATGGCGGAACTGACGCAGACCGTTGCGCAGACCGCTGAAAATGCGCGTCTCGCCAGCGACCTGTCGCGCGAAGCAGCGACGCTCACGCGCGACGGCAGTCATGCGGTCGAGATACTGATCGACGCGATCATGAGCATCAACGGGAACTCGGAAAAAATCGCGCAGATCACGGGGCTGATCGAATCGGTTGCATTCCAGACCAATATCCTCGCGCTCAACGCGTCGGTCGAGGCGGCGCGCGCCGGCGAGCAGGGGCGCGGCTTTGCCGTCGTGGCCGGCGAGGTGCGCAATCTCGCGCAAAGTACGGCGGCCGCCGTGAAGGAAGTGAAGGAACGGATTGCGAATTCGACGTCGCTTGCGGCGAGCGGGTCGGAGAAAGCCGGCCTCGTGCGGACCGCGATGAACGACGTGAAGCAGTCGATCGAACGGGTGGCGAGCGTGATCGGCGAAATCGCGTGTGCGGCGCAGGAGCAGCATCAGGGGATTGGACAGATCAACCGCGCGGTGTTGCAGATGGACGAAGTCACGCAGCGCAATGCGGCGCTCGTCGAGCAGACCGCGGCGACCGCGCAATCGCTCGACCGCCAGGCCGCGATGCTGCGCGACGCAGTGTCGGTGTTCCGGCTTCGGTGAGCGCCGCCGTCACCCGTCATGGTTTTATCCAGTCAGGAGCAATCGTGGAATTGACCACTGTTTTGAAGGATCCGGCGCTCTTGCGCCATCACGCGTATATCGACGGACAGTGGTGCGCGGCGGACTCGGGCGCGTGCCTCGACGTATCCGATCCCGCCACCGGCGCGGTGCTGGGCAGCGTGCCGTTGATGGGCGAGGCCGAGGCGCTGCGGGCGATCGCCGCGGCCGGCGCGGCGTGGCCCGCGTGGCGCGCGAAGACCGCCAAGGAACGCGCAGGCGTGCTGCGTCGCTGGTACGCGCTGCTGATGGAGCACGTCGACGATCTCGCGTCCATCCTGACGCACGAACAGGGCAAGCCGCTTGCCGAGGCGAAAGGCGAGATCGCGTATGCGGCGTCGTTCATCGAATGGTTCGCGGAAGAGGGCAAACGGGTGGCGGGCGACACGCTGGCCACGCCCGCGGCGGATAAGCGCCTCGTGGTGGTGAAGGAACCGGTCGGTGTGTGCGTGGCGATCACGCCGTGGAATTTCCCGGCGGCGATGATCGCGCGCAAGGTGGGGCCCGCGCTGGCGGCGGGCTGTCCGATCGTCGTGAAGCCGGCGGAAGCGACGCCTTTTACCGCGCTTGCGATGGCCGTGCTCGCCGAGCGGGCCGGTCTCCCGAAGGGTGTGCTCAACGTCGTGACCGGTGACCCGAAGGCGATCGGGCATGCGTTCACGAGCAGCCCGGTAGTGCGCAAGCTGTCGTTCACGGGGTCGACGGCGGTGGGGCGGCTGTTGATGGCGCAAAGCGCATCCACCGTGAAGAAGGTTTCGCTCGAACTGGGCGGCAACGCGCCGTTCATCGTGTTCGACGATTGCGACCTTGACGCCGCGGTGGAAGGCGCGATCGCGTCGAAGTACCGGAACAGCGGCCAGACCTGCGTCTGCACGAACCGCTTCTACGTGCACGATCGCGTGTACGACGCGTTCGTGACGCGGCTTGTCGCCGCGGTGGGACGGCTGAAGGTCGGCCGCGGCACCGAGCCCGATGTCGCGCTGGGCCCGCTGATCAACGAAGCGGCGGTTCGCAAGGTCGAGGCTCATATTGCCGACGCGCTCGACAAAGGCGCTACGCTCGCGACGGGCGGGCGGCGGCACGCGCTGGGACAGGGCTTTTTCGAACCGACGGTGCTGGCCGGCGTCACGGCCGACATGCGCGTCGCGAACGAAGAGACGTTCGGGCCGCTCGCGCCGGTCTTCCGGTTTTCGAGCGACGCAGAAGCGGTACGGCTCGCGAACGACACGGAATACGGGCTCGCCGCGTACTTCTACAGCCGCGATATCCAGCGCGTCTGGCGGGTGGCGGAGCAGCTCGAATACGGGATGGTGGGCATCAACACCGGCCTCATTTCAAACGAGGTTGCGCCGTTCGGCGGCGTGAAGCAGTCGGGACTGGGACGCGAGGGGTCGCACTACGGGATCGACGACTATCTCGTCATCAAGTATTTGTGCCTGGCGGTTTGAGGGGCCCGTTCGAGGGCCTCCGCCGCTAATACCCCCCCATTCCCTCCGCCGGCCCCGCCCCGTCCCCCGTCCCGTACGCGGCGGCCAGCTCCGCCGCCGCGCGGCTTAGCAGCCCCGTATCGGTGCCGACCGCGACGAAGGTTGCGCCCGCATCGAGGTACGCGTCGGCGATCGCGCGGTCGGTGGCCAGCACGCCGGCCTGCTTGCCGGCGTCGCGGACGGCCCGGATGCTGGCGCAGATCGCATCGCGCACCGCAGGCTCGCCGGGCCGTCCCAGGTAACCCATCGAAGCGCTCAGGTCAGCCGGGCCGAAGAACACGCCGTCGACCCCATCGACGCGCGCGATCCGCGCAAGTTGATCGAGGCCCCGGACCGACTCGACCTGGACGAGCACACACAGTTCGCGTTCGGCGCTGCCCAGATAATCGGGCACGCGGTTCCATCGCGATGCGCGCGCGAGCGCGCTGCCGACGCCGCGAATGCCGTGCGGCGGATAGCGGGTGGCGGCGACCGCGGCGCGCGCTTCGTCCGCGCTATCGATCATCGGCAGCAGCAGCGTTTGTGCGCCGACGTCGAGCAACTGCTTGATGATCGCCGCATCGCTCTTCACGGGCCGCACGACCGGATGCGAGCGATAGGCCGCAAGCGTCTGCAATTGCAGCAGGATGCTGCGCAGATCGTTCGGCGCGTGTTCGCCGTCGATCAGCAGCCAGTCGAAGCCGGCCGTCGCGAGCAGCTCGGTCGCATACGGGTCCGCAAGCGCGGCCCACAGGCCGATCTGCCGGCGGCCGGCGGCGAGCGCATGCCTGAACGGATTGGGCGGAACGGACAGGGAGGCGGGTTTCATGGCAGTCTCACAGAAAGTTCAGGCTGATGGCGCCCAGCGGCCCGTAGTCGGCATGAAAGGTGTCGCCGGCGCGCGCGACGACCGGGCTCGTGAACGAGCCGCTGAGGATCACGTCCTTTTCGCGCAGGCTTTCGCCGTGGCGGGCAATCCGGTTCGCGAGCCACGCGACGCCGGTAGCCGGATGATTCAGCACGGCAGCCGCGAGCCCGCTTTCCTCGATCGCGCCATTGCGGTATAGCAGCGCGCCGACCCAGCGCAGATCGACCTCGTGCGGCCGCACCGGACGCCCGCCGAGCACGACGCCCGCGTTCGCGGCGAAATCGGAAATCGTATCGAAGACCTTGCGCGGCGCCTTCGTTTCGCGATCGAACTGCTCGATGCGCGCGTCGATGATTTCGAGCGCGGGCGTGACCCACGCGGTCGCGTCGAGCACGTCGAACAGCGTGACATCCGGGCCCGTCAGCGGCCGGTTCAGGATGAACGCAAGCTCCACCTCGACGCGCGGCGCAATGAAGCGATCCGCGCGGACGTCCTGGCCGCTTTCGATGAACATGCTGTCGAGCAGCGGCGCGTAGTCCGGTTCGTCGATCTGCGACGCGCGCTGCATCGCACGCGACGTCAGTCCGATCTTGCGGCCCTTGATCACGTGTCCCTGTTCGAGCTTGAGCCTGAGCCACTCGCGCTGGATCGCATAGCCGTCGTCGACGGTCATCTGCGGGTAGGCGCGCGAAAAGTGGCGCAACTGCGTGCGGGTCTGCTCGGCCTGATCGAGCTGCGCAGCGAGCGCGCGGATGGTCTGCGGGTCTAGCATGGTCGACTCCGGTGCCTGGGTGTCTGCGCGGTGTGGGCAAGACGAGGGCGGCGTTGTGTGCGGTTGCGTGTGCGGTTGCGTGCGGGGTTGCGTGCGGTTAAGTGCGGGTTACCTGCATCAGGCCTTCAGGCGCGCATGCAGATTGTTGTGCTTCCACGTTCCTGCTTCGCTGAATTCGCTCAGTTCGAGCGAGAGCGCCAGGCCCTGCGTTTCGAACTGCGCCGCGAAGTGCGCGCGGATCACGTCGAATAGCGCATCGCCGGTGGCAGCGCGCACGTCGGCCGCGCGCCCGGCGCCGATCTTCAGATGCGCGTGCAGGAACGCCGCATCCGCGCGCCCGTCGGCGATGCAGTACTGATCGCAGCGCAACGCGCGCACGCGGATGCCGCCGCGCGGGTAGACCCGCGCGCCGTTCTCGCGTTGCGCGTCGAGGCAGTCGGCGAGCTGGCGGCACAGCAGCCCGATGCTCGTGTCGTCCGCGAGGTTGGCGCTGTATTCGAGTGTCAGATGCGGCATGACGTACTCCTCAGGGTTGTGCAGGCAACGGCGTGACGGGAAAGACCGCGTTGATCTGGCCCGTTCCCGAGCTGCCGAAATAAGGCGTGATGACCTCGGCCTTGCCGTCGTACCGGTCCCAGCCGAGCGCGCCGAGCAGCATCGCGGTGTCGTGCATTCCGCCTTCGCCCCAGCATTTTTCGTTATAGAGCGGCAGCATTTCGCAGAAGGTCTGCCAGTCGCCGTCCTCCCATAGCTCGACGACGCGGCGGTCCATCAGTTCGAGAAACGGATTCCAGACCCGGTGCATGTACCGGGCGGCCGTGCCGTTGTCGGCGAAGTGATGGCTGAGCGAGCCGCTGGCGAGAATCGCGACGGTCCCGTCATAGCGCTCCTCGATCGCGCGGCGCACGGCGCGGCCGAAACGGGCGCTGGTGTCGAGATCGTGCCACATGCACCAGCCCGATACCGAGACGGTCCTGAAGTGCTGGTCGGCGTTCATGTAGCGCATCGGCACCAGCGTGCCGTATTCGAGTTCGAGCGTCGTCTCGCTGTGCGCGCGGCTCGCAACGCCCATTTCGTTCGCGACGTCCGCGATCAGATGGCCGAGCGCGGGGTTGCCGGGATACGCGTAGGGCATGTTGCGGATGAAGTGCGGCAGTTCGTTGCTCGTGTAGACGCCTTCGAAGCGGGGCGCGCAATTGATGTGGTATTCGCTGTTCACGAGCCAGTGCACGTCGAACACGACGATCGTATCGACGCCGAGCGCGCGGCAGCGCCGGCCGATCTCGTGATGGCCGTCGATGGCCGCCTGCCGGCAGCCCTTGTGCGGACCGTCGAGCTCCGACAGGTACATCGACGGCACGTGGGTGATCTTTGCTGCAAGTGCGAGTTGGCCCATCGCGGTCTCCTTTCTGATGGACGATGCGGCGGAGCCTACACGCCCCAGCGCGGCACGTGATGCGAGCCGAGCGACACGCAGACGTTCTTCGGTTCGAGGAACACCTCATAGCTCCACGTTCCGCCTTCGCGGCCGACGCCGGACGCCTTGGTGCCGCCGAACGGCTGCCGCAGGTCGCGCACGTTCTGGCTGTTCACGAAGCACATGCCGGCATCGATCGCCTGCGCAACGCGATGCGCGCGCCCGGCATTCTCGGTCCACACGTAGCTCGACAGCCCGTACGCGATGTCGTTGGCGAGGCGCACCGCGTGTGCTTCGTCGTCGAACGGGATCAGGCACGCGACCGGACCGAAGATTTCTTCCTGGGCGATGCGCATGCGGTTGTCGACGTCGACGAACACGGTCGGCGCCACGTAATTGCCGCGCCTTAGCGCGTCCGGCAGAGCGGGCGCGTCGAGGCCGCCGCACGCGAGCGTCGCGCCTTCCTTCGGTCCGAGTTCGATATAGCTGCGAACCTTCGCGAGATGCGCCTGGCTGATCATCGGCCCGATGACCGTGCTGTCGCTGAGCGGGTCGCCGACCGCGAGCCGTTGCGCCCGCTCGACGAAGCGCCCGGCAAAGCGTGCATAGATGCTGCGCTGGACGAGGATGCGCGAACCCGCCGTGCAGCGCTCGCCGTTGTTCGAGAAGATCATGAAGACGGCCGCGTCGAGCGCGCGCTCGAAGTCCGCGTCGTCGAAGATCACGAACGGCGATTTGCCGCCCAGCTCCATCGAGAACTTCTTCAGCCCCGCAGCCTGAACGATCCGGTTGCCGGTGGCGGTCGAGCCGGTGAACGACACCGCGCGCACGTCGGGATGCGCGACAAGCGGCTCTCCCGCCTCCTTGCCGTAACCGTGCACGATGTTGAGCACGCCCGCGGGCACGCCTGCTTCGAGCGCGAGCGTGCCGAGCATCGACGCGGTGACCGGCGAAAGCTCGCTCATCTTCAGCACGGCGGTGTTGCCGAATGCGAGGCACGGCGCGACTTTCCACGTGGCCGTCATGAACGGCACGTTCCATGGCGAGATCAGCGCACACACGCCGACCGGATGGAACAGCGTGTAGTTCAGATGCGTGGGCGTCGGATACGTGTGGCCGTCGACCTGCGTGCAGACTTGCGCGAAGTAATGAAAATTGTCGGCCGCGCGCGGCACCAGCTGCTTGCGCGTCTGCGAGATGGTCTGGCCGGTGTCCCGCGTTTCCGCTTCGGACAGTTCGGGCACGTTGCGCGTAATCAGTTCGCCGAGGCGATGCATGATCTTCGCGCGTTCCGCGGCCGGCGTCGCGGCCCACGCGGGGAACGCGTCCTTTGCCGCGCGCACCGCGCTGTCGACTTCCGCCGCGCCGCCTTGCGCGACCTCGCCGAGCACGTCCTGGCTGGCGGGGTTGACCGTCTCGAAGTAGTCGCGGCCCGGATGGGCGCGGCCGTTGATCAGATGTTCGATTCGCATGGGGAATTCCTCTTGGTCAGATGCGCCCGAAGTCGGCGTCCGACGCGATCACGTTGACAAGACGGCCCAGGCCGTCGATCTCGCAGACCACCTCGTCGCCCGCGTTCACGTTGACGATCCCTTCCGGCGTGCCGGTCAGGATGACGTCGCCGGGCGCGAGCGTCATGAAACTGCTCAGATACTCGATCAGCGCCGCGATGCCGGTCACCATGTCGCGGGTGTTGCCGCGCTGCTGCAGCGTGCCGTTCACGTAGGTGCGCAGTTCGAGCTGCGTCACGTCCGCGACGTCCGCCGCGTCGACGAGCCACGGACCGAGCACCGTCGCGCCGTCGCGGTTCTTCACGCGCAGGTTCGGGCGATAGTAGTTTTCGAGGTAGTCGCGGATCGCGTAGTCGTTCGCGATCGTGTAGCCGGCCACGTAATCCAGCGCATCCGCGCGCGTGACGTTTTGCGCGGTGCGGCCGATCACGACCGCGAGTTCGCACTCGTAGTGCATGAACGCGACGCCGTCGGGCCGGCGCGTCACGCCGCGATGGCCGACCACGGTGCCCGGTCCCTTCAGGAACACGAGCGGCTCGTCCTGCTTCGCGAACTGCAGCTCTTTCGCATGCTCCGCGTAGTTCAGGCCGAGCGCGAAGATCGTGCCGACCTCGAACGGTGCGAGCCAGACGAGCTCGTGCTCCTCGCACACCCGGCCGTCGGCGAGGCGCACGCGGTGCGCGTCGGGGGTGGCTTCGTGAATTGCGCCGGCATAGGCGACACGTCCGCGCATCATGATTGCGCTCCTTCGTGGGGGGCGGCGTCGACGAACGACACGGCAAGCGGCGCAAAGCCGCCCATCGTCAGCACCGCGTGCTCGCCGGGCTGCGCGACGGGTGCGCCATGCGGCACGCCGAGCGTCAGCACGTCGCCGGCCCGCAGCGTCATGAAATCGGTGACGTCGGCCAGCAGGCGCGCGACGCGGCGCACCGATGTGGATGTGCTCGCAACGAAAGGCGGCTTGTCGCCGACGCGCACTCCGATCGGCAGGGCGTCCGGGTCGGCGACGTGCCGGCGCGCGACGACCGCGGGCCCGATCACGCAAAAGTTGTCGCGCGCGCGCAGACGCACCGAGGGCCGGTAGACGTTCGTGTGCGGCACGCTGATGTCGGCGACGAGCGTGTAGCCCGCGACGTGAGCGAGCGCGTCGCGCTCGCTCACGCGCGTGGCGGTGCGGCCGATCACGATGCCGAGCGACGCGCCGACCTCGACGTGGGGTACGCCGCGCGGCACCGCGACCTGCGCGCGATGGCCGGCGAGCGTGTTGCGCGGCTTCAGGTAAAGCACCGGCGCGCCGGGCGGCGCCTTGTACGGCGCGGCGTGCACGGCGTCGCCCAGCGCCGCGAGCGCGGCGCGGTCGTTCAGCAGCGTGCCATACACGGCGCCCGCGACGGGCGCGCGGCAATGCGCGCCGTCCGACAGCAGCGCCGCGAGCGTGCGCGCGTCGACGTCGCGCGGCAGGGGCTCGCCCTCGATATGTAGCAGATGATCGGTCAGCGCGAACATGATGTGCTCCTCACGCGTCTAAATACTAACATGTTAGTATTTTGCCAGCCGGTATCATCGACGGTCAACCGATTCCCCCGCTTGTGCGGGTTTTCCCTGAAGCATTCGCCGGTTCACGCTATTTGCCATGCCCGCACACGCCACCACCCGACGCCTTCACCGCAATCTGCCGATGCTGCTGCTGCGCGCGCGGGAAAAGATGATGGAGCGCTTTCGTCCGCTGATTACCGCGCATGGCCTCACCGAGCAGCAATGGCGCGTGCTGCGTGCGCTGAACGAACAGGGGCCGCTGGAGCCGCGCCAGATCTCCGATCTCTGCACGATTTCGAGCCCCAGCATGGCGGGCGTGCTGGCGCGGATGGAGAGCCTCGACCTCGTCACGAAGGAGCGCTTCGCGGACGACCAGCGGCGCGTGCTCGTCGAGATGACGCCGCGCAGCGTGAACCTCGTGCGGGTGATCTCGAAGGAACTGGAGACGTGCTACGCGGCGCTGGAGCGTGAGGTCGGCCCGGAAGTCGTCGAGCGCGTTTACCGCGCGATCGACGATCTGCTGGCCGGACTCGGCTGACACGGGCGGCGCGCGTTCATTTGAGCGCGGCGCGGCCGAGCGCGCCGGATTCCACGCGGCGCGACGCGGGCATCGCCCACAGCAGCGCGAGCATCCCGAGCGCGAGCAGCAGCGCGATCACGACGAGCCCGCTGTAGAGGCTGCCGGTGTGGGCCTTCAGCATGCCGACCAGCGACGGACTCGCGGCGCCGCCGAGCGCGCCGATGGCGGTGATCGTCGCGATGCCGCCGGCCGCGGCGCCGCCGTCGAGGTAGGCGGTCGGGATCGTCCAGAACAGGCTCAGCGTCGCGTAGATGCCGATCGACGCGGCCATCAGCAGCACCACCGTGAACGGAATGCTGTGCGCGGCGAGCGGCAGCAGCACGAAGCTGGCGGCGACCGTCAGGCCGCACAGTGCGACGTGCCAGCGCCGCTCCATCCGGCGATCGGAGCTGCGGCCGATGAGCGCGATGCCGATCGCGGTGCACACCGAAATCGCACCGCTCGTCCAGCCGATTTCGCGCACGCCGGGAATGCCGACCTGGCGCAGCAGCGTGGGAATCCAGAAGCCGATCGCGTTCAGGCCCATGAAAATGCAGAAGTAAATCGCCGACAGCAGCAGGATGCGCGGATGGCACAGCACGTCGCGCAGCCGCGCGGGCGGCGGTGCATGCGCGCGGCGCCGCTCGCGGTCGGCTTCGAGCGCGGCCTCGACCTTGCGCTTTTGCGCGGCCGTGAGCCAGCGCGCGTCGGCGGGACGGTCGTCGAGGTAGAGCAGCGCCATGATGCCGAGTCCGATCGCGGGTAGGCCTTCGCACAGGAAAAGCCATTGCCAGCCGCGCAGGCCGAGCGTGTCGTGCAGACGGCTCATGACCCAGCCGGACAGCGGCCCGCCGATCACGCCGGCAAGCGGCACCGCCATGATGAACAGGCTCAGGATGCGCCCGCGCCGGCTGTCCGGAAACCAGTACGTGAGGTACAGCACGATGCCCGGAAAGAAGCCGGCCTCGGCGGCGCCGAGCAGAAAGCGCAGCACGTAGAGCATGGTTGCGTTCTGCACGAACATCAGCAGCACGGTCAGGCTGCCCCACAGCACCATGATGCGCAGCAGCGTCTTGCGCACGCCGATGCGCGCGAGCAGCAGGTTGCTCGGCAGTTCGAACACGACATAGCCGATGAAGAACATCCCGGCCGCGATGCCGAAGATCGCATCGTTCAGCCTGAGATCCTGCAGGAATTGCAGTTTCGCGAAACCGATGTTGACCCGGTCGATAAAGTTGACGACGTAGCAGACGAACAGGAAGGGCACGATGCGGCGGGCGATCTTCCGATAGGTCGCGTCTTCGTGCGATGTGGCCGTTGAATCGTGCATCGTGTGTCTCCTCCGGGCCCGCTGGGCCGATGCGGCGGCGCCGCGGTATCGTGGTGCGGCGCGGCCTGCCGGCTTACCATTCGCCGAAAAACACGCCCCATTTCTTGTGGCTGTCGGTGCGGCTTTCGACCATCGCGTGATCGACGGTGACGCGCTGCTTCAGCGCGCCGTGCCATTGCGCGAGCTGCGCGTGCAGGCGCGTGCGGATCGCGGCATGGCTGTCGTCGGCGCCGAGGTCGACGTATTCGTCGGGATCTTCCGCGAGATCGAACAGTTGCGGGCGAAAACCTTGCCAGTACACGTATTTCCAGCGCGCATCGCGGACCATCCAGCCGCGGCATGCGTCGGGGCGGCGGCCGAGCGTCACGCGCGCGCCGCGGAAGCTGTAATCGAGCTCGGAGACGACGAACTCGCGCCAGCCCTGCGCGCGCGCCGCATCCGCGCGGGTCAGCGGCAGCAGCGACGCGCCTTCGACGCGCTCGTCGTAGGCGGGCAGCCCGAGCGCATCGAGAACCGTCGGGACGACGTCGACACCGGAGACGAAGCGCGCGTCGGCGGTGCCGCGTGTCGCGTCCGCATCGGCGCACGGATCGTGGACGATCATCGGCACGCGCTGCACGGTGTCGTAGAAGAGCTCCTTTTCGCCGAGCCAGTGATCGCCGAGGAAATCGCCATGATCGGCGGTGAAGACGATCAGCGTGTCCTGCCAGCGGCCGAGCCGCTCAAGCGTGTCCCACAGCCGGCCGAGATGGTCGTCGATCTGCTGGATCAGTCCCTGGTAGACGGGGCGCACCGTGTTCGACACTTCGTCGCGCGAGAAATTGACGCTTTCTTCATGCTGGCGGTAAGCGGCCACGACCGGATGCGCGCCATCGTGCTCCGCGCGCCGCCGCACCGGCGGCAGGCACTGGTCGAGCGAATACAGGTCGTGATACGGGCGCGGCGCGACGTAGGGCCAGTGCGGCTTCACGTACGACAAATGCAGCGCCCACGGCGTGTCGCCCTGCTGCTCGATGTAGCGGATCGCCTGATCCGTCATGTACGCGGTTTCCGAGTGCGCCTGCGCGACGCGCGCGGGCCAGCGCACGTTGCGCATCTTCCAGCCGGAGTGCACGTTGCCGCGCTCGTCCTCGACGCCGATCACGAAGTCGCTCCACGGCGTGTCGCTCGCATAGCCGTGGCGGCGCAGGTACGCCGGGTAGCCGCTTTCGCTGCCGGGTTCGTGATGGCCGTCGTAGCGGTCGAGCTCGACGAACGAGCCGCACGACAGGCGCTGGCCAAGCGCGCTCGCGCGCGCGATCTCGAGCCGCTCCAGCCCCTGCGCGTCGACCTGCACGTGGGTCTTGCCGGCGAGCGCGAGCGTGCGGCCGTGGCGCATCAGATACTCGCCGAGCGTGAGTTCGCCGATCGACATCGGCACGCGGTTCCAGTTCGCGCCGTGGCTCGTCATCGTGCGGCCGGTGTAATACGACATGCGCGACGGGCCGCAGACGCCCGAGGTCACGAACGCGTTGTCGAAGCGCACGCCGCGCGCCGCGAGCGCGTCGATGTTGCGGGTGCGCAGGTAGGGGTGCCCGTAGCAGCCGAGATGATCCCGGCGCAACTGGTCGCACATGATGAAGAGAACGTTGCGGGTCGATGTCATGCGGGTAGCGTTCATTGATCTGCGGCGCGGCGGCCGCCCAGTCACGATGTTAGGAAGCGCGCACACGTTTGACCTAATCAAACGTATGTGCAAACGCACAACGAGGCGCGCCGCTGCGCGCGTGTCCGCGCGGCGCGGCGCGGCATAATGCGCACTGATCCCCTTTCCAGCGATCCGACCGTGCCGCGTCCGAAACCTGCCTCCCCCGCGCCCGCGACGTCAGCGTTGAAGCGCCCCGTGCATATCGAGGACTTCCTGCTGTACCGGATTCACAACCTCGCGCGGGTTGCGACGCAGGGTGTCGGCCTGATGTTTCGCCGCGAAATCGGCATCAGCCGGCGCGACTGGCGCATTCTGGCGTTCGTCGGACGTTACCCGGACCTCAACCTGACGCGGCTCGCGGCGCTGGCGGCGCTCGACACGGTGGTCGCGAGCCGCTGCGTCGCCCAACTGGTCAGGAAGGGGCTGATCGCCAATACGCGGCTGCCGTCGAACAAGCGGCTCACGGTGCTGACGCTGACCGACGCCGGCAGGCTCACGTACGAGCGCGCGCGCGCGGGCGGCCAGCAGTACAACATCGAATTCCTCGCGTGCCTGAGCGACGCGGAGGCGGATCTGCTCGACGCGCTGCTCACCCGCCTCGAACAGCGCGCGGGCGAACTGACCCGGCGCGAAATCGGGCGCAGCGGCGGCGAGACGCCCGGCGACGAGACGTGACGCGCGGCGTTCGGGTTTCTTCGGGCTCGCTTTCAGGCTACTTCTCGGGTCACTTCCAGGCCTCCAGGCTTCCAGGCGTTCAGGCAGCCATGAAAACCGGGCTTTCGGGCAGCGTCGAGCCGCCGTCGACGACGATCGTCTGTCCGGTGACATACGCTGCTTCGTCGCTTGCAAGGTAAAGCAGCGCATGCGCGATGTCCTCCGGGCGGCCGAGGCGCTTGAGCGGAATGTAGCGCGTGAGCTGCGCTTCGCCGAAGCGTTCCTTGAGCGCGCTCATCGCGGGCGTGTCGATATAGCCCGGTTCGACGCCGTTGACGGTGATGCCGAACGGAGCGAATTCGAGTGCCGCCGTGCGGATGAAACCGTTCACGCCCGCCTTGCTGGCCGCGTAATGCGAGGTCGCCGGCATCGCGACGCGCGGCCCGGTGATCGACGACGTCACCAGCAGCCGCCCGCCGCCGCGCTGTTTCATGTGAGGCAGCGCGGCCTGCGCGAGATAGAAGAGGGCCTTCAGGTTCACCGATAGCACCCGCTCCAGCGCGTCGGGCGACATTGTTTCGATCGGATCGCGCGAAAAGGCCGCCGCGTTGTGCACGACGATGTCGAGACCGCCCTGCGCAGCGGCGATCTGCCCGACCGTGTGCCTGAGGGCTTCGGCGTCGCCGACATCGAGCGCGACGAAGCGCGCATCGCAGCCTCGCGCGCGCAGTTGTGCCGCGACGTCTTCGCCGGCGGCGCTGCGCGCCGCGATGACCACGCGCGCACCCTCGGCCGCGAATACCTCGGCGATCGCGCGTCCGATGCCCTGGCCGCCGCCGGTGACGAGCGCGACGCGCCCATCAAGTCGTTGCTTCATGGTTGTGTGCTCCACTGTTTTCGATGCGTGTCAGACCGCGAGTCGGCCGCCGTCGACCGCGTACTCGGCGCCCGTCGTGAACGCGCTTTCGTCGGAGGCCGCGAACAGCACCGTGCTGGCGATCTCCTCGGCGCGCCCGATGCGCCCGAGCGGCACGCGTGCACCGAACGCGGCGCGGGTCGCGGCGACGTCGCGCGTGCCGAACGTGCCCTGCTCGGCCCATTCCTCGATTTCGCGGCGCACCATCGGCGTATCGGTGACGGCGGGCAGCACCGCGTTCACCCGGATCGGCATGCCGCGTTCCGCGAACTCGATCGCTGCGCACTTCGTCAGTTGCCGCACCGCGCCTTTCGAGGTTCCGTATGCGATGTTGTCCGGGATGCCCTGTACGCCGAGCACCGACGAGAGGTTCACGATCGCCGCGCTGCCGCCGCTCGCCGCGGCGCGCGCGGCGAGCGCCGCGGCGCTGTGCCTGATGCCGAGGAACACGCCTTCGACGTTCACGCGCATCACGCCGCGAAAATCGGCGAGCGACGTATCCGCGATCGAGCGCACGAGCGCGATGCCGGCGTTGTTCACGAGCACGTCGAGGCCGCCGTGCTCGCGCTGCAGCCACGCGACGGTCTGCTGCCAGGCGGCTTCGTCGGTCACGTCGAGCGTGCAGGGGCTCGCGCGGGCGCCCGTCTCGACGAGCGCGCCGGCCACCTGCGCGGCGAGCGCCGCGTCGCGATCGGACACGATCACGTGCGCGCCTTCCTGCGCGAAGCGTTGCGCGATCGCGGCGCCGATACCCTGGCCGGCGCCCGTGACGAGCGCGATCCTGTTGTCGAGTCGCCCCATGATCAGTCTCCGGCCAGTTCCGCAACGCATTCGGAGAAGGCGCGGTTGTGTCGGTCGACGTCTTGCGGCGCGAGCTGGGGGCAGGCAAGCATCATGTTGTGGAACGGCGTGATCAGCACGCCGCGGTTCAGCAGGTACAGGTGGATCAGCGATTCGAGCGTGCCGTCGCGCCCCGCCCTGGCCTGCGAGCCGTTCAGCGGCGGCTGCGGCATGAACATGTATTCCGCGCGCGCGCCGATCTGGGTGACGTGCCACGGCAGGTCGTGTGCCGCGATGCCTTCGCGCACGCAGCGCGCGATGCGCGTGGCCATTTCGATCATGTGCGCATAGTTCCCGTCGGTCATCACGTGTTCGAGCGTCGCGCGCAGTCCGGCAATCGTCAGCTGGTTGCCGACCAGCGTGCCGCCGAAGCCCGAATGGTTGTTGCGCTTCTCGCCGCCGGCCCACACCGGCGGTTTGGCGGCCCAGACACGCTGCGCGACCGCTTCGGTCACGCCGTAGACCGCCGATGGAATGCCGCCCGCGATCGCCTTGCCGAGCACGAAGATGTCCGGTTCGAGCCCCCATGCGCGCGTGCAGCCGCCGGGGCTGGTCGAGATCGTATGTGTCTCGTCGATCAGCAGCAGCGTGCCGTAGCGGCGCGTGATCTCGCGCAGCGCCGCGTGATAGCCGGGAGCGACCGGCACCATGCCGATGTTGGTCATCATCGGTTCGGTGATCACGCATGCGACGTCGCGCTGCGAGAGCGCGCGTTCGAGCGCATCGACGTCGTTGAATTCGACGAGCCGCACAAGCCGCTCGTGATCCATGCCGTTGGCGCTCACGTTCGTGCGCGGACGCATCTTCCCTTGCGGATCGAACTCGACCTGGGTTTCGTCGACCGAGCCGTGATAGTTGCCGTTGAACACGAGCACCTTGTCGCGACCGGTGATCATCCGCGCGAGGCGCAGCGCGAAGCGGTTCGCGTCGGACGCCGACGTGGCGAGCTGCCAGTAGGGCAGGCCGAAGCGTCGCACGAGCTCCTCGCCGACCCACACGCCGTCTTCGGACGGCAGCATCGCCGAGACGCCGCGCTGCGCCTGGCGGGCGATCGCGTCGGCGATGGCCGGATGCGAGTGGCCGAACATCGAGCCGGTGTCGCCGAGGCACAGGTCGACGAACACGTTGCCGTCGACGTCGTGCAGATGCGCGCCGCGCCCTTCGCGCATGTAGACCGGGCAGGAGCCGGGCCACAGCGTCATCCAGTGCAGCGGCGTGCCGTACAGGTAGACCGCCTTGCCGCGCGCGTACAGTTCGGCGGAGCGGGGGTGGCGCTGCGCGAAGTGCTGCTGCTCGCGCGCGAGGAGATGCTGCAGATGCTGCGGATTCAGGGCCGTGGTGGGCTTCATTGCATGGATCTCTTGAGTCGGATACGGGTAGGGCGGGCGGCGCGCGCTAGCGCGTCACCTTCGCGCGCTCGTGATGCCATCCGAGCAGGCGCTGCTCGATGCGGAAAAACAGGGTTTCGATGCACAGTGCCGCGATCGCGATGATCAGGATCGTCGCGAGCCCGGCTGCGATCTCGAACTGCTGCTGGGCCTGCACGATGAAATTGCCGATCCCGTTGGTCGACAGCAGCATCTCGGCGCTCACGCTGATCAGCAGCGACAGCGCGATGCTGATGCGGATGCCGCTCACGATCTGCGGCAACGCGGCCGGCAGATCGATGTCGCGCATGATTTCCGCGCGCGACAGGCCGAGCGAGCGCCCGACGTTGACGAGCAGCGGATGCGTCGCGCGCGTCGCATCGATCGCGTTGATCAGGATCGGGAACGCCGCGCCGTAGAACACGACGAGAATCTTCGCGAGGTTGCCGGTGCCGGCGAACAGCATCACGACCGGCACGATCGCGAGCGGCGGCAGCGGGCGCACGAGGTCGATCAGCGGCTCGAAGAAACCGCCGAGCGAGCGCAGGCGGCCGAGGCAGATGCCGAGCGGCAGCATCGTCACGAGCGACAGCGCGAAGCCCGCGCCCGCGCGCACGAGCGTCACGCCGAGCGCTTGCGCAAGCGCCGGCCCGTGATGCCACAGCGCGCGCGCGACGTCGACGAAACCCGGGTAGTTCGGCGACGCGACGACACGCGCGGAGCCTTCCCACGCGCCGACGAGCAGCAGCAGGAAGACGATGCCGGGAAGATTCACGCGTTGGGAGAGGGTCTTCATGGTTGCACCATCGCAGCGAGGCTGTCGTGCCAGCCGACCAGCGCCGCGCGCACGCGCAGCACTGCCTGATTGAAGAGGAGTCCGTTGCATCCGGCGACGACGAGCAGCGCGAACGTATCGGCCGTGCGCATCGAAAATGCGCTGTCGTACAGCATGAAGCCGATGCCGTTGCTGCCGGCGAGCATTTCGGCCGCGATCGTCGCGATCAGGCAGTCGGCCACCGCGAGGCGCACGCCGGTCAGGATCGGCGGCAGCGCGGCAGGGATGCGAACCTGCCAGAGAATCGCCCACGCGCCATAGCCGAGCGTGCGCGCGCTGCGCAGCTGCACCGGCTCGCTTTCGGCGAGTGCGCCGGCCGCGCTCACGTAGACCGTCCAGACGCCGGAGAAGCAGACGATGAACAGGAAGAGGCCGAAGCCGAGGCCGAGCGCGAAGATCGACAGCGGCACGAGCGCCGCGGGCGGCAGCGAGCGCATGATGTTGACGACGGGCCGCAGTGCGTCCTCGACCACCCGGTAGCGGGCGGCGGCGATCGCGGCCGCGAGGCCGAGCGCGGAGGCCGCGACGAGTCCGACCAGCGTGCGCGTGAGCGTCAGCGCTTCGTTGTGCCAGAAGCCGGCCGACTGGAGCTCGCCGGCGAGCGCCGCGAAGATCGCGCCGATGCCGGGCATGAATTCGCGCGGGATGTGGCCGCTCAGCACGACGATCTGCCAGAGCGCGCATCCGGCGAGGAAGCCGATGTACGGCTTCATCCAAGGTTTCATTGCATCACCTGCGTGGTAGGGCGTCCGGTGGGTCCGCGCGGCGCCGGGCGAGCCGGGGCGCCGCGCGGGCGGGCTTCCGATGGGCCGGGGCGGGCTTACTTCGCGGTGCCGCTCGCGATCAGCGTGTGCGGGTCGACCTCCTTCTGCAGCAGACCGTTTTGCACGAGCGCTTCGGTCAGCGGTTGCAGCGACGCGGCGTCGGGCACGGTGCTGCCCCAGTCGAAGTAGTGCGTGACCGCGTCCGCGAGCGGCGGCGTGAGCTTGAACGCGCTCACGAGCCATTGCTGGTACAGCCCGGGATTCGCGCGGAAGTCGGCGCTCGCGCGATCGAGCACCTTGTTGAAGCGCGCGAGCACGTCCGCGTGCTGCCTGACCCAGTCGTCGCGCGCAAACAGCACGTCGAGCGCGATGCGCTGAGCGGGCTGCAGGTTCGCGACGACACCCGAGGCGAGCGTCACCGCCTGGATGTTCGGCGACAGCCGCGCAGCCGCATAGAACGGCTCGGAAATGCACGCGGCGTCCGCGTTGCCGACCTGCAGCATGCTGGCCATCTGCGGGAACGGCACGATGATCTTCTTCACCGCATCGTAAGGAATGCCCGCTTTCGCCAGATGGTCCTTCACGAGCAGCTCGCAGATCGCGCCGGTCGCGTTGATCGCGATGGTCTTGCCGCGCAGGTCCGCGAGCGTATGGATGTTCGAGCGCTTGCTCGCGATAATCCACGTGTCCTGCTTCGACGGCGTGCCGTACTCGTAGTCGAGCGTGTCGACGATCACGAACGGCTGGTTGTGCGCCTTCGCGAAGATCACCGGGATGATCCCCGAGTAGCCGATGTCGACCGCGCCGCTCGCGACCGCGGAGGCGACCGCCGGGCCGGAGCCGAGCGTGACGAGTTCGGGCGCGAGCCCTTCCTGCGCGAAGTAGCCTTTTTGCATCGCGTAGTAGATGCGGATCATCGAGTCGGCGCGTAGCTCGCCGATCCGGATCGGCGTCGCGGCGGCGGCCTGCGCGGGCGGCGCGGCGAGCGCAAGCGCGGCCGCCGTGACGAGCGTGGCCGCCGTAGCCGCCGTGGCCAGCGACCGCGCGCAGCGGGCAACACTGAAGAGCGTCTTCAGCTTCAGCATGGGGTGTCTCCTCAAACGATATGGAACGGGAAAGGGTGGGGCGTGCGGGGTGTCAGTTGCTCGCGCGCATGGCATGAATCATCGTGACAACCTGGTGGCGCAGATCGAGGAAGCCGCGCGCTTCGCGCGTGTCGAGCTGCGTGCGCGGCTTCGCGAGCGGCACCGGTATGTCCGCGGCGACCACGGTGGGCCGCTTCGACAGCACGACGATCCGGTCGGCCATGTACACGGCTTCGTCGACGTCGTGCGTGACGAGCACGCAGGTCTGCTGATAGCGCTTCGCGAGTTCGAGCAGCAGGTCCTGCATGTCGGCGCGCGTCTGCGCGTCGACGGCCGCCAACGGCTCGTCGAGCAGCAGGAGCCGCGAGCGCGCCGCGAGGCCGCGCGCGATCGCGATGCGTTGCTGCATCCCGCCGGACACCTGCCACGGATAGTGTTTCTCGAAGCCCTGCAGACCGACGCTTGCGAGCAGTTCGTGGGCGTAGTCGAGTTTCTGCGCGCGGTTCAGGTCGCGCAGGCGCTTCATGCCGAATACGACGTTATCCAGATTGTTCTTCCACGGCAGCAGCGAGCGGCTGTAGTCCTGGAACACGACGGAGATGCCGGGCGGCGGCGCGCTGACCGGCTGGCCGTCGAACGACACCGACCCGCTGTCGACCGCGTAGAGGCCGGCGAGGCACATCAGCAGCGTGGTCTTGCCGCAGCCCGACGGGCCGACGATCGACAGGAACTCGCCCGCGCGGACGTCGAACGACAGGTTGCCGATGATCGGGTTGCGCATGCCGGCGTGACCCAGCGCCTTGGCGATCCGCTGGACGCTCAGCAGCGTCGGTCGCGGCGCGCTGCCGGGGACGTTCAGCGGCGTCGAGGCGGCATCGACGAATGTGTGCGATGTGCCGATGTCGCGCTGCAGCTTCAGATGGCTGTGCACTTTTGTCTTCCTCCTTGTCTCGCGGGCGCTCAGTCGGCCGCGATCGCGGCGAAACCGGCGTGCAGTCCGTCCATGCTCTGGTCGACGTGTTCGCGCCGGAAGACGAGCGGGGGGGACAGGATGATCTTGTTGCCGGCGATCCGCACGAGCAGCCCGGCATGGCAGAGGGTCTCGTACAGCTTCCTCGACGACGGATGCGTCGGCGGCAGCGGCGCGCGGCTCGCCTTGTCGAGCACGAGCTCGATGCCGAGCATCAGGCCGCGTCCGCGCACGTCGCCGACCTGGCGGTACTGCAGCAGTTCGGCGAGGCGCGCGAGGAAGTACTCGCCCTGTTCGGCCGCGTTGCCCGGCAGGTTCTCCCGCTCGACGATGTCGAGGTTGGCGAGAGCCGCCGCGCAGGCGACCGGATGACCGGAATACGTATAGCCGTGCATGATCGACGCGAGCGGATGGTTCGACGCATCCCACGCCTGGGCGATCTTTTCGCTGAACACGGTGGCGCCGAGCGGCACGTACGCGGAATTGATCCCCTTCGCGAAGTTCATGATATCGGGGCGCACGTTCCAGTTGCGCACGCCGAACAGATGGCCGGTGCGTCCGAAGCCGGTCACGACCTCGTCGGCGATCAGCAGGATGTCGTGACGGTCGCAGATTTCGCGCACGAGCGGCCAGTACCGGGCCGGCGGCACGATCAGGCCGCCCGCGCCCTGCACCGGTTCCGCGACGAACGCGGCGACCGTGTCGGCGCCATGAAAGAGAATCTCCCGTTCGAGCGCGTCCGCGCACAGCTGCGCGAGGCGTTCGGGGTCGTCGGTCCACGGATTGCGGTACAGGTACGGCGCCTCGACCTGCACGAACCCGGGCATCATCGGTTCGTAGGCGCGGCGCCACATCACGTTGCCGCTCGCGGACATGCCGCCGAAGTGCAGCCCGTGGTAGCCGTTCTTCAGCGAGAAGATCTTCGTTTTCTCCGGCTTGCCGACGATCTTCCAGTACTGGCGCGCGAGCTTGAACGCGGTTTCGTTCGCGTCCGAGCCGCCGCTGCCGAACATCACGCGCGCCATCTTCTCCGGCGCGAGCATGCCGATCAGCCTCGCCGACAGCTCGATCGACGGCGCGTTCGACAGGTTCGCGAACGTGCCGTAGTACGCGAGCCGCTCGAGCTGCGCGGCGATCGCCTGCTTGATCTCCGGCCGGTTGTGGCCGACGTTCACGCACCAGAGGCCGGCCGTGCAGTCGAGATAGGTGCGCTCCTGCGAGTCGCGCACGAACACGCCGTCGCCCTGTTCGATGATCAGCGGCGGCGCCGCCCCGGTCGCCGCGGGCGCGGTCATCGGGTGCCAGATGTAGCGGGCGTTGTCCGCTTCGACCGCCTGGCGGTTTGCTACCGGATTGCTATGCACTTGCCAGTCTCCGTGTTGATAATATATAAACAGTATTTACATATCGTTAAAACAGTATGGTAAGCTACCCTCTGCGTGTCAAGCTGGAGACCATCAATGAAAACCCTTGCCAAGTCGCTGGACGTCCTCGTCCAGTTTGCGAATGCCAGCAGCGATCTCGGTGTGACGGAGATCAGCCAGCGAACCGGGATCGACAAGGTGATCGTGCACCGGATTCTGAAGACCTACGCGGAATACGATTTCCTCGTCCAGAACGCGACGACGCGCCGCTACCGCCTCGGCAACGCGGTGCTCAAGCTCGCGTCCGCGCAGCAGCACAGCTTTCCGCCGCTGGAAGCCGCGCGCCCGCAACTGCTGCAGCTGTGGAAGGACACGTCCGAGACCATTCATTTCACCGTGGGGCGCGGCGACGAGATGGTCGTGCTGCAGGTCTATGAGAGTCCGCTGCCGAACCGTGTCGCGGCGGATCTCGGCGAGCACGTGCCGATGTATTGCACGGCCGCGGGCAAGCAGTGGCTCGCGTACCTGAGCCCCGCCGCGCTCGACGACTATCTGGCGCGCGTGCCGCTCGTGCAGCGCACGCCGAACACGCTTGTCGGGCGCGACGCGCTCGTCGCCGAACTCGAACGCACGCGCGAGCGCGGCTATGCGCTCGACCACGCGGGCTACGAGGAGCATCTGCATGCGATTGCCGCGCCGATCGTCAACCGCCGCGGCGAACTGCTCGCGTGCGTCGCGCTCGCCGGTCCCGCGGTGCGTCTGACGAAGCGCGCAATGGCGAAGCTCGCCCCCGAACTCGTCGAACGCGCGCAGGCGATTTCGGCGGAACTGGCCCACGTGACGTCGATCGACTGAGCCGCGTCGCGACCGGATCCGCCGCCCGGGCGAGAAAGCGCGCACAGAACGCGCCGCTCGCGCTGTCCACCATCCATTGCTGTGAAGGAGACACTGTTGAATACCCCTGCTTATCCCCGGCCGCGCCAGCTGATCGGCGGCCAATGGTGCGACGGCGCGAGCGCCGTGTCGTGCACGGTGACCAACCCCGCCACCGAGGCGGTACTGGCCGAGTACGCGGCGGCCTCGGCCGACGACATCGGGCGCGCGATCGATGCGGCTGTCGCGGCATTTCGCGTGTGGTCCGCGCAGTCGCCGTTTGCGCGCAGCCAGGTGTTGCGCGCGGCGGCCGCGCACGTGCGCGCAAACAGCGACGCCGGCGCGCTGCGGCTCACGCTCGAACAGGGCAAGCCGCTCGCCGAGGCGAAGCGCGAGTTCGCGCAGGCCGCCGAGATCATCGAATGGTTCGCGGAAGAGGGCCGGCGCGCATACGGGCGCGTGATTCCCGCGCGCATGCCGGGGGTTCAGCACCTGGTCGTACAAAAGCCGGTCGGTCCGGTGGCGGCGTTCACGCCGTGGAATTTCCCGGTGATGCTGTCCGCGTGCAAGCTCGCGGCGGCGCTCGCGGCCGGCTGCACGGTGGTGCTGAAGCCGGCGGAGGAGACGCCCGCGGCGGTCGCGGTGCTCGTCGACGCGTTTGTCGAAGCGGGCGTGCCGCCCGGCGCGGTGCAGATGCTGCTCGGCAATCCGGCGCAGGTCTCGGGCGCGCTGATCGCGTCGCCCGCGATCCGCAAGATCAGCTTCACTGGCTCGACGCCGGTCGGCCGCCTGCTGGGCGAGCAGGCCGGGCGTCATCTGACGCGCGTCACGCTGGAACTGGGCGGGCACGCGCCGGCGATCGTCTGCGAGGACGCGGATTTCGACCACGCGATCGAGGCGCTGGCCGGCTTCAAGTTCCGCAACGCGGGGCAGATCTGCGCGAACCCGTCGCGCTTCTATGTGCACGCGTCGCTCTATGCGCGCTTCGTCGATGCGTTTGCGGCGCGCGCGGCGGCGCTGCGCGTCGGCGACGGACTCGATCCGCAAACCGGCATGGGACCGCTCGCGAGCCGGCGGCGCGTGGACCAGATGGCGGCGCTCGTCGCCGATGCGCGCGCGGCCGGCGCGCGCATCGCATGCGGCGGCGCGCCGCTCGCGCGTCCCGGCTTTTTCTTTGCGCCCACCGTGCTCGCGGACGTGCCCGACACGGCCCGCGTGATGAGCGAAGAGCCGTTCGGCCCGCTCGTTCCGATCGCGCCGTTCAGCGATCTCGACGACGTCATCGAGCGCGCGAACCGGTTGCCCATGGGGCTCGCCGCGTATGCGTTCACGACCTCGCTGCGCAGCGCGGACCGGCTTGCCGACGAGATCGAGGCCGGGGCGGTCGGCATCAACAGCGTGATGCTGCTGCAGGCCGAAACCCCGTTCGGCGGCATCAAGGAAAGCGGATTCGGCAGGGAAAACGGCATCGAGGGCCTGCAGGACTACCTCTGCGCGAAGTTCGTCAGCCGTAGCGCGGCATAGCGCCGCTTCGCGCGCGATCCGGCCGGCGAGCAGAGCGCTGTTCGCCGGCCTTTTGGCGTTGTACGACCGGGCCGGCGCAGGCGGAAATTCCGGCTGTCCATTTGCTTCGCACTCCATATCGATGAGTCGCACACTACACCCGGTTGAGAACGTGTGGACTGCGATCCATCTGCTCTCGTAAACCACTAAACACATGGGATGTGCTTGACACCGCATTTTGCGCTTCCGATACTGAGTCAAATAAATTAACGTAGTTGATATTATATAAACAGACTTGGAGGCGGCAGATGAAGCGGATGTCTTGCGGTATGGCGTGCCTGATGGCGTCGGTCGGCGTGGCGCACGCGCAGAGCAGCGGCGTGACGCTGGCGGGCGAAATCACCACGGGGCTTGCCTATGTGAGCAACCAGGGGAGCAGCTACAACTGGAATCCGTACGCGGCGAATCCCGGCGCCGGGCGCACGTTCCGGATGCTCGACAACAATGCGACCGGCAGCCGGTTCGTGATCAAGGGCGTCGAAGATCTGGGCGGCGGCTATGCGGCGCTCTTCACGCTGGCCGACGGTTTCAAGCCGTCGAACGGCGCCTTTGCACCCGGCGCGGGCGGACGGCTGTTCGGCGTCCAGTCGACGGTCGGCGTGCGCAGCAGCGCGTACGGCACGGTGACGCTGGGCCGCCAGTACGATCCGACCCAGGATCTGGTGGCGGCTTACGCGTCGGACAACGACTGGGCCGGCGCGATCGGCGGCCACATCGGCGATTCGGACAACTTCAACGGGTCGTTTCGCGTGAACAACTCGGTGAAGTACATGAGCCCGGTGGTGGGCGGCTTCCAGTTCGGCACGCTGTACGGCTTCAGCAATGCCACCGGTGGTTTCGCGAACAACCGTTTCTTTTCCGCGGCGCTCGGCTACCACCACGGCGGCCTCGGCCTCGGCGCGGGCTACATGCGGCTCGACAATCCCGATAGCGCGAGCAATGGCGCGGGCGCGGTCGGTGCGCTCAACGGCGTCGGCTCGACCGACGATTACGGCAATCCGTTCACCGTGAACCCGTTCGGCGCGGGTGTCGCGACGCAGCAGGTGATCGGCCTCGGCGGCGCGTATCAGATCGGCAAGGCGACGCTCGGTGCGACGTTTTCGGACGTCCAGTACGACTACCTCGACGCGACGAGCCTGCATCTGCAGAACTACGAAATCAATTTCAAGTACATGGTGACGCCCGCGCTGACGCTCGGCACCGCGTGGCTGCTGACCGAGGGCCGCTTTCCGGCGGCGGACGGCGAGTCCGGCAAGCATCCCGCATGGAACCAGATCAACCTGGGGGCGGACTATAGCCTGTCGAAGCGCACGATGCTGTATCTGGTTGGCGCGCTGCAGATGGCCAACGGCGACGCGCGCTACGCGGCGCTGCAGCCGTCGCTGTTTGCCTTTTCGTCGACCAGCCGGCAACTCGTGATCACCGCCGGCATCGATCACAGCTTCTGAGCACCCGGCGCCGTCAGTCGATCGGCCGCCCCGCGGTTTCGCGCATGAACGGCAGCGGCAGCAGCGACACCGCGCCGCAGCCGATCAGATACCACGCGGGCGCGAGCGGGTTCGCGGTGAGCTTGATGAGCCACGTCGCGAAGAACTGCGCGAATCCGCCGAAGATCGACACGCCGAGACAGTAGACGATCGACATGCCGGTCGCGCGGATCTCGCGCGGGAACATCTCCGGCAACATCACGATGTTCGGCACGGCCGTCAGCGTGACGAGCACCGCAAGTCCGGCGACGACCGCGAGCAGCACCGCCAGGCCCGACACCGCGTGGATCAGCGCGAACGCGGGGTAGATCGCGATCACGAGCAGCACGCGCGCGATGCCCAGCACCCGCTTGCGGCCGAACCGGTCGGACAGCGACCCCGCGACCGGCGAGCACAGCACGGTGACGATTGCCGCGGTCGATGCGACGAGCAGCGCGGTCGACATCGGCAGATGCAGAATGCGGATCGCGTACGTGGACAGGTAGAACACGACGATATAGTTCGCCGCAGTGCCGCCGATCGTCGTCACGACCCCTGCCGCGATCGCGCCCAGGTGAGGGCGCAGGATGTCGCCGAGCGGCTGCGCGGCGCGCGCCGGCGGGGCCGCGTGCGCCGCGCCGGCGGCGTGCGGCAGCGTTTCGTCCAGATGCCGCCGGATGTAGAGGCCGATCGGCCCCATCGCCATGCCGATCACGAACGGCACGCGCCAGCCCCAGCTTTCGAGCGACGGCGTCGAGAGGGTCGCCGCGAGCGTCACGCCGACGAGCGAGCCGAGCAGCGTGCTTAGCCCCTGGCTCACGAATTGCCAGCTGCCGTAGTAGCCGCGCGTGCGGTCGCTGCCGTATTCGAGCAGCAGCGCCGTCGACGCGCCGATTTCGCCGCCGAGCGCGAAGCCCTGCACGAGACGCGCAACGATCACGAGCGCGGGCGCCGCGATGCCGATCGACGCGTAGGCGGGCGCGAACGCGATCAGCGCGGAGCCTGCCGTCATCAGCCACAGCGTGCAGCTCATCGCCGCCTTGCGGCCCGCGCGGTCCGCGTATGCGCCGAGCACCACGCCGCCGATCGGCCGCATCACGAAGCCGACACCGAACGTGCCGACCGCGAGCATCAGCTGCGCGAGCGACCCTTCGACCGGAAAATACAGCTTGCCGATGACGATCGCGAAGAAGCTGTAGATCGTGAAGTCGAAGAATTCGAGGCCGTTGCCGAGCGTGATCGCGGCGATCGCCTTCGCGCGGCCCGCGCGCGTGGACGGCAGGGCCGGCGAAATCGCGGGGGGCAGGGCGGCAGCGGGCTCCTGCGTCGATGCAGCGTAGCGCATGCGTGTCTCCTTGATGCAGTCGTGTGAGGCAGCGTCTTTTAGCGGCGCGGCGTGGCGCGTTCAGGCGAGGAACGCTTCGGCGAGACGCACCCAGTACGCGGCGCCCGTCAGCAGGCAGTCGTCGTTGAAATCGTAGCCGGGGTTGTGGACCATGCAGCCTCCCTCGCCGTCGCCGTTGCCGATGATCAGGTAGCTGCCCGCACACCGTTCGAGCAGGAACGCGAAGTCCTCGCTGCCGGTGAGCGGCTGCATGCCGGCGATCAGGCCTGCGTCGCCGAGCCAGTCGCGTGCGACGTCCTGCGCGAAGGCGGTCATCCGCGCGTCGTTGACGAGCACCGGATAGCGCCGCTCGTAGCGAACCTCGGCGCGCGCGCCGTAGACCTGGGCCTGCGCATGCGCGACTTCGGTGATGCGCGCTTCGAGCAGATCGCGTACCTCGGGGCGCAGCGCGCGCACCGAGAGGCGCATCTGCGCGCTTTCGGGAATCACGTTCGGGGCTTCGCCCGCATGAATCGCGCCGACCGTGACGATCGCCATGTCGAGCGGCGCGACGTTGCGCGACACGATCGTCTGCAGCGCGAGCACCAGCTGCGCGCACACGACGACCGGGTCCACGGCCTTGTGCGGCACCGCGCCATGTCCGCCGCGCCCGGTCACCGTGATCGTCGCGGTGTCCGACGACGCCATGAACGGCCCCGGCAGGAAGCCGAGCTTGCCGGTCGGAAAGCCCGGCATGTTGTGCATGGCGAACACCGCATCGCACGGGAAGCGTTCGAAGAGTCCGTCTTCGAGCATCCTGCGCGCGCCGGCAAGCCCTTCTTCGGCGGGCTGGAAAATCAGGTTCAGCGTGCCGTCGAATGCGCGGGTGTGCGCGAGATGTTTCGCCGCGGCGAGCAGCATCGCGGTATGGCCGTCGTGGCCGCATGCGTGCATCTTGCCGGCGATCGTGCTCGCGTACGGCAGGCCCGTCTGCTCCTGGATCGGCAGGGCGTCCATGTCCGCGCGCAGGCCAAGCCGGCGCGTGCCGGCGCCTGCTTTCAACTGGCCGACCACGCCAGTCTCGCCGAGCCCGCGATGCACGGTATAGCCCCATGCGCTCAGGCATTGCGCGACGAGTTCGCTCGTTGCGTGCTCCTCGTACGCGAGTTCCGGATGCGCGTGGAGGCGGTGGCGCAGCGCAATCATTTCGTCGGCGAGCCCGGCGATGCCGGCGGGAATGACCATCGTGTTCATCTCGGGAAATCCTTGGCGGGACAGGTCGGATCAGCATAGCCCGCGATTTTTCCGACGGGCAGCGCTACAATCGTTGTGGTGGCAACTACTGGTTGCCGGCCTCGTGGCGATCCTTCCGATGAAACTCCATCAACTCAGTACATTGGCGGCGATCGCGGATACCGGCAGTATCCGGGCGGCGGCGCGTTCGCTAGGCCTGTCGCCGGCCGCGGTGACGAAGGCCGTGCGCGAACTGGAGGCCGATCTGCGCGTGCCGGTGGTGATCCGCAGCGCGAGCGGCGCCGTGTTCACCGAGTTCGGCCGCACGCTGGTCGTGCACGCGCGGCTCGTGCTCGGGCAGATCGCGCGCGCCGAGGCGGAGATCGACGCAATGCGCGGCGCGGGCGCGGGCAAGCTGTCGGTCGGCGTCACGCCGTGGGTCGCGCTGACCTTCCTGCCGCCGACCGTGCAGCGGTTTCGCGCGCGCATGCCGGACGTGCAGCTCGAATTCTTCGAAGGGCTGCTCGCGCTCGTGCAGCCGAGACTGCGCGACGGCAGCCTCGATTTTTCGATCGGCCGTCCCGCGCCCGCGTCGCCGGCCTCCGGGTTTCACAGCGTGCCGCTCTTTTCGACGCATTCCGCTGTCGTCGCGCGGCGCGGTCATCCGCGCGCGGACTGCCGCAGCCTGCGCGCGCTCGAAGACGCCGAGTGGGTGCTGAACTGGGACGCCGCCAGCGGCGATCCGATTGCCGACAGCCTGTTCCGGCAGCGCGGCATGCAGGTGCCGCGCACGATCCTGCTCGCGCATTCGCTCGCGATCGTGCTCGGCCTGCTCGCGCAAACGGACATGCTGAGCGTGTTTCCGTGGCCGCTCGTCGAGACGCGTCTCGCGAAAGAGAATCTGTGCGTGCTGCCGCTTGCCGAGAAGGTCGACGAAACGCTCGTGAGCGTGACGTCGCGGCGCGGCGTGCCGGCGAGTCCGGCGGCCGGCTGTTTTCTCGACTGCCTGCGCGAAGTGATCGACGAAGGCACGCGCTCGACCGAACCGGAGCGGCGCCGGCTGTTTCATTCGATCGATGTGTTGTTCTGACGCCAACGGCGCGCCCGGATCGACGCGTATCAGGCACGCGTCGTGCGCGGTTTGCGCGCGGCACAGGTGCGGCTCATGTTCGACGGCTGCGCGATGATGCGCTGCACGATCCGCGACGCGTGCACGCGCTGCGATACGCCGCGAAGCGGTGCTTTCCAGGCGATGGCGCAGCGCGTCCCCCGCGCGCGTCCTCTGTCGAAAGCTTCCGTAAGGCGCGACGCGACGGGCGCGCGCGCGAGCGGCGGCTCGCGCGCGCAGTGAAACGGCTTTGTTTCGAAGCGTAACAGTTGAGCCCGACTTCGCATGTTGCGACGCACAGATGGTATGCTTCGTCCAGCATTTCTCCCCCTGCACGAGCGAGACCACATACTTTGCGTCACTAGCGTGACCGTTCGCACCACCCGGGTGCGGATATCGACGGCAAAGCTCTCCACAGATAAGCATATGGTGCAACCGAGCGCACACGCGGTCCGATCAGGCCGTGCATGCGCGGTTTTTGCAGCTTTGGTCGGCTGCATGGAGAAAAGCATGACGTACGACGAACTCAGCGACATAGAGTGGGCACAGGTTGCCGCGCTGGTATCGGACGAACCGCCGATCCGTATCAATCGCCGCGGCCGTCCGCGCGCCGAGCCGCGCGTGGTCGCGAATGCCGTTCTCTGGATCCTGACCACCGGCGAATCGTGGTCGCGCCTGCCGGCGCGCTATCCGTCCGGTCCCACCTGCCGCCGCCGCTTCGACGACTGGCACGCAAACGGCACGCTCGCCGAACTCGTGCGCATCCTGTCCGCGTGCGGCCGCGCCTTCATCTACATTCCCGAAGCGCTGCCCGTCGAGCGCGGCGTGGTCGCGAGCGAGGCGCTCGTCGAAGACGACGGGCTGCCCGCGGTCTACTGGAAGAGTCCCGATGCCTGGCAGGCGCCCGTGCCGGCTGCCGAGCTCGCAGGCGAGCCCGTGTGGCAGGGCGACGATCCGATTGCGCGCATGACGCGGCAGCTCGCCAGCGCGGACGCAATGCCGGGCCCGGCGGACGTCGCGCCGAGCGCAGCCGGGCCCCTTTTTGCGCAGACGCAGGATGCTTCGCAGCCCGTATCGACGGACGACGAAGCGGCCGGCGCGCGCAGCACCGTCTGGATCGGCGGCGCGGCGCGGCGAACCGAGATCGCCGAATGGCGCGGCCACACGATGCACCTGGCCGTGGAAAGCGATGCGGAGCATAAATATCGCGCATCGGTCGAGATTCTGCGCGATGGCCGGCGTGTCGAACGCTCGGGCCTCGTCGGGCCGCCGCTCGACGATCGCGACGCCGCGCTGCACTATGCATTCGACTGGGCGCGCGCGTGGATCGATGGCGCCGCGCACGGCGCGGCCGCCGCGCAGGCGGCGTGGGCCGCGGCGTTGGGCGAGGCGGGTGTGGCCGGCGCGGTCGCCGTGGCCGCCGGTGCGCCGACGGCCGCAACGACACCGGCAACGACACCCGCAACATCACCCGCAACATCACCCGCAACATCACCCGCAACATCACCCGCAACATCACCCGCAACATCACCCGCAACATCACCCGCAACGACGGCGTGCGCCGATGCGCTCCCGTCCACCTCGAGCCAGGCCGATTCCCCGCCGCGCGCAGCCGTCACGCGGGCCGCGCCGCATGCGGGCGCGGCGTTGCCTGGCCCGTTCGACGCGCGTCTTGCGCCGGTGCGCCGCTTCGTTCCGTCGGACGGCCTGCCCTCCGCGTGCGCGGAGCCGGTGCGCGAGGCCGCCGGCGCCGCGGAGTGCGTGCTCGCGGCGCCGCGGCTGCGCAGCCCGGCGGGGTGACGCGCGGCCGGGCCGCGCGCCGCGGCGTGCGTGGGGTTCACCGGCGTCCGTACTGGTCGTCCAGACGCACGATGTCGTCCTCGCCGAGGTAAGCGCCCGACTGCACCTCGATGATTTCGAGCGGCATCTTGCCGGGGTTTTCGAGCCGGTGCGCAACGCCGAGCGGAATGTAGGTCGATTCGTTTTCCGACACGATGAAGCGTTCCTCGCCGCGCGTGACGAGCGCCGTGCCGCGCACGACGACCCAGTGCTCGGCGCGATGATGATGCATCTGCAGCGACAGGCGCGCGCCGGGCTCGACGACGATCCGCTTCACCTGGAAGCGCTCGCCGCCGTCGACGCAATCGTAATGGCCCCACGGCCGATACACCTTGCGGTGAACCACCGCCTCGGGTCCGTGCCGCTCGCGGATGCGGCGCACCACCTTCTTCACGTCCTGCGCGTGCGCGCGGTCGGCGACCAGCACCGCGTCCGCGGTCTCGACGACGACGAGGTCGTGCGTGCCGATGCATGCGACGAGACGTCCGTCCGAATGCACGAACGTGTCGTTCGCGTCTTCGAACATCACGTGGCCCTGGCTCACGTTGCCCGCATCGTCCTTCGGCGTGACCTGCCAGACGGTGTCCCATGAGCCGAGGTCGGTCCAGCCGGCACTGAGCGGCACGACGACGCCTTTCGCGACGCCCGGATCGGTGGCGAGGCGCTCCATCACCGCATAGTCGATCGAATTCGCCGGCGAGCGGGCGAACGCGTCGCGCTCGACGCGCAGGAAATTGCCGTCGTGCGTTCCGCGCTCGAACGCGGCGACGCACGCCGCGTGAATGTCCGGCTGAAAGCGGCGGATCGCGTCGAGCCACGTCGACGCGCGCACGATGAAGATGCCGCTGTTCCACCAGTAGCGCTGCGACGCGACGTACTGCTGCGCGAGTTCGAGGTAAGGCTTCTCGACGAAGCCTGCCAGGTGGCGGGCGCCGTGCGTGCCGGCTGCGTGCGCTGCGTCGGCGGTGTCCAGGGGCGCGCCGACCTGAATGTAGCCGTAGCCGATTTCGGCGCGCGTCGGCACGATCCCGAGCGTGGCGATATGACCGGCCGCCGCGTGGCGCACGGCCTCGGCGATGCCTGTCTGGAACGCCTGCAGGTCGGTGAGCGCATGATCGGCCGGCATCACGACGAGGATGCCGTCGCCCTGCGCGGCGAGCACCGACAGCGCGGCGAGCGTCAGCGCAGGCGCGGTGTCGCGTGCCACGGGTTCGAGGATCAGGCGCGCTTCCTTGCCGGCCGCGCGCAACTGCGCGGCCGTCATGAAGCGATGTTCCTCGTTGCAGACAACCAGCAACTGCGCCGCAAGCGGAAAATCGGTGGCGAGCGTATCGAGTCGTCCCGCCGTGTCGGCGAGCAGCGAATGATCGCCGACGAGGTTGATCATCTGCTTCGGATACTGTTCGCGCGACAACGGCCACAGGCGTGAGCCCGCGCCGCCTGCCAGCACGACCGGACATACCTGCAATGCGGTTCGCACGCGCGCGCCGGATTGCGCTGCGTGTGCGGTGGCGACGGCCGAACCCTGATCGGTCATGTCTGTCTCCTTGAGCGTCGGTGAGGGGTCTGCCGATTTGTAGCATGCATAAAATGCGTCATAAAAACGACGTCTAAACGAAAATAAAAAATATTGAAGAGATGAAGGCGAAATTTAATTTTCCGCCTGCGATCTACTGAAAATAATGGCCCGAAAAATGTCCTGGAAACCGGTAAGCGGGTTCGCCGGAATAACGCCGCCGGTGCGGAAAACCGGCAAATTGTGCGCGATTTCCCCCTGTGGCCGGCGCGTCGAGGCCCGCAAAAACGGTATCTTTTGCCATCAAAATTCAGAAATAAATCGCCGAAACGGCATCGATACATTTAGAGATATTTTTGCGCCTTGCGCGATCTATTTTTCAACGCTTTATTAGGGTTAGCTCGGATCCGGATGACTGTGCGCGAGGTGCGGCGCGCCGGATGAGCGATTCGTTTTCAATGGACCGAGGGCCCCGATATGCTGAGCGTGCTTGCCCGCATTACCGACGTCGCCGCGATCACCGCGGCCGCGTTCGTTGCCGCGCTGTTGCATCGCGGGGCGTTCGTGCCGCTCACGGACGTGGAGAGCGGCGCGCTGGTATTCAACTGCGTGCTCGCGATCTGGATGTTCCCGGCGTTCGGCATCTATCGTTCGTGGCGCGGCAAGCCTCTCTACGATCTGTTCGCACGGGTCGCGCTCGCGTGGATCGCGGTCGAGTGCACCGGCATTCTGCTCAGCTTCAGCGTGCATCGCGCCGATGCGCTGTCGCGCTTGTGGCTCGGCGGATGGGCGATCGCATCGATCGCGCTGCTGGTCGCGTCGAAAGCCGTGGTGTACGCGGTGCTGAAAGGACTGCGCCGCGAGGGCTACAACCAGAAGACCGTTGCGATTGCCGGCGACGACCGCTATGGGCGCTTTCTGATCGAGCAGATGCGCAGCCGCCCGGATGCGGGCTTCATGCCGGTGCTGCTGTTCAACGAGGATGCGCCGCGCGACGAATCCGCGCTCGACGGCGTGCCGCTCGAACACGACCTTCGCGCGATGCTGCGCTTCCTGCGTACCCATGCGACCCGCGAACTCTGGCTCGCGCTGCCGATGTCGAAGGAGCACACGATCCACCGGATCGTCACCGAGCTGCGCCACGACTTCGTGAACATCCGCTTCATCCCCGACGTGCGCAGCCTCGCGCTGTTCGGCCAGCCGGCGGTCGAACTGCTGGGCGTGCCCGCGCTGAACCTCGCCGCATCGCCGGTCACGCCGCTGCACGTGCTGCCGAAGCGCGTCTTCGACCGGCTGTTCGCGTGCGCGGTGCTCGTCTCGCTGCTGCCGCTGCTCGTCGCGATCGCGGCGGCGGTCAAGCTGTCGTCGCCGGGGCCCGTGTTTTTCCGGCAGCGCCGCAAGGGGCTCGACGGCAACGAGTTCGAGATCTACAAGTTCCGCTCGATGAAGGTGCATACCGAAGCGGCGGGCCGGGTGACCCAGGCGACTCGCAGCGATCCGCGCGTGACGCGGGTCGGCGCGTTCCTGCGGCGCACGAGTCTCGACGAACTGCCGCAGTTCATCAACGTGCTGAAGGGCGAGATGTCGGTGGTCGGGCCGCGTCCGCATGCGATCGCGCACGACGACATCTACAAGGACCTCGTGCGCGGCTACATGCAGCGCTACCGGATCAAGCCGGGCATCACGGGCTGGGCGCAGGTCAACGGCTATCGCGGCGAAACCGACTGCATCGAGAAGATGCGCGAGCGCGTGCGGTTCGATCTGCATTACATGCAGCACTGGAGCTTTGCACTCGACCTGAAGATCGTCGCGATGACGATGTGGAAGGGCTTTTCGGGCAGCAACGCCTATTGACCCACCGACGGGCGCCGCGGTGCGCCGCGCGTTCGCCGCCTCGCGAGGCGGTTCATTCAATCGAGGTGAACATGAATCTGACGATCATGGGCAGTGGTTATGTGGGGCTCGTCACCGGCGCATGCCTTGCCGACATCGGCAACGACGTGGTGTGCCTCGATGTCGACGCACACAAGATCGCCCAACTGAACGAAGGCGCGGTGCCGATCTACGAGCCGGGTCTCGCGGAGATCATCGGGCGCAACCGCCGCGCGCGCCGCCTGCGTTTTTCCACCGACGTCGCGGCGGCCGTCGCGCACGGCGATGTCGTGTTCGTCGCGGTCGGCACGCCGCCCGACGAGGACGGCGCAGCCGACCTGCAATACGTGCTCGCGGCCGCGCGCGAGATCGGCCGGCACATGGACGGCTTCAAGGTGATCGTCGACAAGTCGACGGTGCCGGTCGGCACCGCGCAGCGCGTGCGCGACGCAATCCGCGCCGAGCTGCGCGCGCGCGGCGTCGAGCCGATGTTCTCGGTCGTCTCGAACCCGGAGTTTCTGAAGGAAGGCGCGGCGGTCGACGATTTCGCGCGGCCGGACCGCATCGTGCTCGGCTGCGACGACGACGTGCCGGGCGAGCGCGCGAGAGAGACGATGACGCGTCTTTATGCGCCGTTCAACCGCAACCACGAGCGCACGCTGCATATGGACGTCCGCTCGGCCGAGTTCACGAAGTACGCGGCCAACGCGATGCTCGCCACGCGGATTTCGTTCATGAACGAACTCGCGAATCTCGCGGACCGCGTCGGCGCGGACATCGAGTCGGTGCGGCGCGGCATGGGCTCCGATCCGCGCATCGGCTACGACTTCCTGTATGCGGGCTGCGGCTACGGCGGCTCGTGCTTTCCGAAGGACGTGCAGGCGCTCGTGCACACCGCGCAGGGATGCGGCGAGCGGCTGCAGATCCTGCGCGCGGTCGAGGCGGTCAACGACGCGCAAAAGCGCGTGATGGTCCGCAAGATCGTCGCGCGCTTCGGCGAGGATCTGCGCGGCCGCACGTTCGGCGTCTGGGGGCTCGCGTTCAAGCCGAACACGGACGACATGCGCGAAGCGCCGAGCCGCGCGACGATCGCCGGACTGCTCGCGCGCGGCGCGCAGGTGCGGGCCTACGATCCGGTCGCGTCTGCCGAGGCGCAGCGCGTGTTCGCGCGCGATCTGCGCGATACGCCCGAACAGCTTGCACGCCTCGCGTTCGTCGGCGACGCGCTCGATGCGGTGCACGACGCCGACGCGCTCGTCGTGCTGACCGAGTGGAAAGTGTTCCGCTCGCCGGACTTCGATCTGCTGCGAACGCGCCTCGCGGCGCCGCTGATTTTCGACGGCCGCAATCTCTACGATCCGCCCGCGCTGCGCGAGCTCGGTTTCGAGTATCACGCGATCGGGCGGGCGGGCACGGCGTCGCGGCCGGCCGGTGCGGCCGCGCGCGCAGTGGCCGGCGCATGAGCACGCCGGGGCACGCCATGCGCGGCATGTTCGGCAAGGTGCTGATTGTCTGCCACGCGAACGTGTGCCGCTCGCCGGCGCTCGAACAGCTGTTTCGCGCGTGGCAGCCGCCGCGCGGCGCGCGTGCGGCGGCGCCCGTGTTCGGCTCGGCGGGCCTGCACGCGGTCGACGGCGCGGGCATGGATCCGGTGATGCACCGCCTGCTCGGCGAGCGCGGCGTGACGGTGTGCGCGCATCGCGCACGGCGTCTCACGCGCGATCTCGTGCGCGCCGCCGACCTCGTGCTCGTCACCGAGCGCCGCCAGGTGAGCGCGGTCGAGCGCATCGAGCCCACCGCGCGCGGCAAGGTCTATGCGCTCGGCACCCGCGAGAATGCGGACGTCGACGACCCGCACGGCGGCAACGAAGCCGAGTATCGCGCGAGTCTCGCGTTGATGGAACGTCTGGTGAAGGAATGGCTGGTACGCATATGCTGACAAAAAAACTGACACTGGTGCTGGCTCTCGGCACGCTGCTGAGCGCGTGTGCGAGCGCGCCCGGCAATTACCTCGATACGTCGGGTCTGAACGAGCAGCCGCAGTCCGGCCCGAGCCCGACCTACAACGTCCAGCTGATCACGCCGCAACTCGTGCAGCAGATGAACAGCGCGGCCGCCGCGCCGCAGGTGCTGCCGAAGCCGGCCTTCGCGGATCCGGCGGATTACGTGTATCGGCTCGAACCGCAGGACATCGTCGGCGTGACGGTCTACGACCATCCCGAACTGTCGACGCCGCAGGGCACGACGTTCTCCGCCGGGAACAACACGACGCAGACTTTCGGGCAGGCGCTCGAACAACCCTATACGAACGCGCTACCGGGCCAGTCGAACCCCTATGGGCAGACGATCGCCGCCGACGGCACGATCTATTTTCCGTTCGTCGGCCGGGTGCAGGCGGCCGGCAAGACCGTCGCGCAGGTGCGCGAAGCGATCACGCGCGGGCTCTTCGGCTATATCCGCAATCCCCAGGTCGACGTGCGGGTGCTCGCGTATCGCAGCCAGAAGGTGCAGGTGACCGGCGACGTGAAGACGCCGGGCCCGCTCGCGCTGAGCGACGTGCCGCTCACGCTGCTTGACGCGATCACGCGCTCGGGCGGCGAGACCGATAACGCGGACATCCAGCGCGTGCGCCTGATCCGCAACGGCAAGCGCTACGTGCTGAACGCGAACCGCATGCTGACGGGCGGCGACATGAGCCAGAACGTGCTGCTGCAGAACGGCGACGTCGTGTACGTGCCGGACCGCTCCGATAGCCGCGTATTCGTGCTGGGCGAGGTCAAGACGCCGGTCGAGACGAACATGATCCGCGGCAACCTGACGATTGCCGATGCGCTGACCTCGGCAGGCGGGATTCTCGATACCGACGCGAATCCGCGCCAGATCTACGTGATGCGCGACAAGCAGAACAATCCGACCCACCCGGAAATCTACCGGCTCGACATGACGAAGCCCGACGGGATCATGCTGTCGTCGCGCTTCCAGCTCAAGCCGTTCGACGTCGTGTATGTGGGCACCGCCGGCTCCGCGACATTCAACCGCCTGCTGCGCGAAGTCCTGCCGACCATCGAATCCGTGTTCTACGTGAAGGAAATCACGCAATGACGCGCGCGGCCCGACAGGACGCCGGACGCGGCCCGAGCAACCCTCCAGACAACGGAATCCCATCGTGAGCACTTCAGTGACCCCATCCGTGCGCGACGCGGCACCCGACGAAGAGGACGTGGTCCTCGGCCAGCTGCTGCGCGTGATCGTCGACGACATCGGCTGGCTCATCGCGATCGCGTGCGTCGTGATCGCGATGGCCGTGTTCTACTGCTACGTCGCGAAGCCGGTGTATACGGCCAACACCGTCGTGCGCGTCGAGCCCGAGGACAACACGTCCCAGGCGCTCACGCAGACGCCTTCGGGCGCGGCGATCAACAGCGGCCAGTCGCAGACGCTGCCGACCGACGCCGAGATCCAGATGATCGAAAGCCGCAGCGTGATCGAACCGGTCGTCAAGCAGTTCCACCTGAACTTCTTCGCGAGGCCCGACACGATCCCGGTGCTCGGCAGCCTGGCGCAGCGGCTCGCGACCCCGGGCGAACCGGCGCGACCCTGGCTGGGCCTGCGCAAGTATGCGTGGGGCGGCGAGATCGCGCAGGTGAACGACGTCGAGGTGCCGCCGTCGCTCGAAGGCAAGGAACTCACGCTGGTCGCGGGTTCCGGGGGCCGCTATGTGCTCGACGATCCCGAGGGCAACACGCTGCTGAGCGGACAGGTGGGCGAAACCGCGCAGGGCAACGGCGTGACGTTGAGCGTGGGGCAGCTGGTCGCGCGGCCCGGGACGCACTTCACGGTCGTGCGGATGAACGATCTCGACGCGATCAGCGCGTTCCAGGGTGCGATCCAGGTCGAGGAAGAGGGCAAGCAGACCGGCATCATCAGCATCTCGCTCGGCGATACGGATCCGCAGCGCGCCGCCGATATCGCGAATGCGCTCGCGCAGTCGTACCTGCGCGAGCACGTGCGCAGCAAGCAGGCCGATGCGAGCAAGATGCTCGACTTCCTGCGCGGCGAGGAACCGCGCCTGAAGGCCGATCTGCACAATGCCGAGGCCGCGCTGACCGCCTACCAGACGAAGTCCGGCTCGATCGATGCGAGCGACGAAGCGAAGATCTACCTGCAGGGCAGCGTCACCTACGAGCAGCAGATCTCCGAGCTGAGACTGCAGATCGCCTCGCTCGAACAGCGCTTCGGCGAAATGCACCCGGCGCTGATCGCCGCGCGCCAGCAGCTCGCGGAACTCGAAGACCAGCGCCAGAAATACGACACGCGCTTTCGCGATCTGCCGGCCACCGAGGTGAAGGCCGTCCAGCTGCAGCGCAACGCGAAGGTCGCCGAGGACATTTACGTGCTGCTGCTCAACCGTATCCAGGAGCTGTCGGTGCAGCGCGTCGGCACGGGCGGCAACGTGCATATCGTCGACGTGGCGCTGCGTCCGGGCACGCCGTCGAAGCCGAAGCGCGCGCTGATCGTGTCGGCGGCGGCGCTGCTCGGCCTGATCCTCGGCACGGGCTTCGTGCTGCTGCGGCGCAACCTGTTCAAGGGCATTGTCGACGCGGACCAGATCGAGCGGGCGTTCCGCCTGCCCGTCTACGGTCTCGTGCCGCTGTCGGCCGAGCAGGCGGCGCTCGAAAAGCGGCCGCCGGTCAGCGGCGGCGCGCGGATGCGCGACGTGCTCGCGAAGTGGCATCCGAAGGACCTGACCATCGAGAGTCTGCGCAGCCTGCGCACGTCGCTGCAGTTCAGCGTGATGGATGCGCCGAATCCGGTGATCGTGCTGACCGGCTCGGTGCCGCGCGTCGGCAAGAGCTTTCTGACCGCGAACCTCGGCGTGCTGCTCGCGCAGTCGGGCAAGCGCGTGCTGATGATCGACGGCGACATGCGGCGCGGCGCACTCGAACGCTATCTCGGCGGCCCGCAGGAGCGGGGCTTTTCGGAGTTGCTGTCGGGCCAGATTTCGCTGGCGGAATCGATCCGGAACACCGAGATCGACAACCTGCACTTCATCTCGTGCGGGCGCCGTCCGCCGAATCCGTCGGAGCTGCTGATGTCGCCGCGTCTCGCGCAGTATCTGCAGCACCTGTCCGGTGCCTATGACGCCGTGCTGATCGACACGCCACCGGTCCTCGCGGTCACCGACGCGGCGATCGTGGCCGGCCATGCGGGCACGACGTTCGTCGTGCTGCGCTATGGCATGCATTCGGAAGGCGAAATCGCCGACACGCTCAAGCGCCTGCGCACGGCCGGCGTGAACGTGACCGGCAGTGTGTTCAACGCGGTGCCCCAGCGCGCGCGCGGCAGCTATGGCTATGGCTATGCGGCTGCCCGCGAGTACCTCGGCACCTGAGCGTGTCACAAGGAGAAACCGCGATGAAGCTGAGCGTACTCGTGCCGACCTACCGGCGCCCCGACGACCTGTCGCGCTGCCTGTCCGCGCTGCTGCGCCAGCGGCGCGCGCCCGACCAGATCGTCGTCGTCGCGCGCGGCGACGACGCGGCCACCCACGCATGCGTGGCCGCGCACCCGGCGGCGCGTGTGCTGCGGGTCGATGTCGCGCGCGTCGACGAAGCCGGCCAGGTGGCCGCGCTGAACCGCGGGCTCGACGCGGTGGCGGGCGACGTCGTGGCGATCACCGACGACGATGCGGCGCCGCGCGCGGACTGGCTGCAGCGCATCGAGGCCGCGTTCGCGGCCGATGCCACGCTCGGTGCGCTGGGCGGCCGCGACTGGGTCCACGAAGCAGGACGCACGCTGGTGGGCGAGCGTCCGCGCGTCGGCTTGCTGCTCTCCTCCGGCAAGGTGGTCGGCAATCATCATCTGGGCGCGGGCGCCGCGCGCGAGGTCGACCTGCTCAAAGGCGCGAACATGAGCTACCGGCGCGCGGCGATCGGCGCGCTGCGCTTCGATCGCCGCCTGCGCGGCAGCGGCGCGCAGGTGCACAACGACATGGCGTTCAGCCTGAGCGTGAAGCGCGCGGGCTGGAAGCTCGTGTACGACCCGCTCGTCGCGGTCGATCATTTCCCGGCCCCGCGCCCCGGCGACGATCCGCGCAACGCGCAGACGCTCGATTCGCTGCGCAACGCCGCTTACAACCTGCATCTGATCCTGCGCGGCCATTTGCCGCCGCTGCATCGCCTGGCGGCGTGGTGGTGGTACGCACTGGTGGGCACACGCGTCTATCCGGGCCTGCTGCATGCGTCGCTCGACACGCTGCGCGGGCGCCGGACGACGCTCGCGCGCTGGCGGGCGGTCCGCCGCGGCGCGCACGAGGCCCGCCGCGCCGCCTGAATGTCAACGCCATTTCATACAGGAATCCGAATGAATGTCACGAACGTTCACGTTCACCTGTTTCACGGCGCCGATCCGCGGTATTACCGCAAGGGCGACGGCATCGGCTGCCTGTACGGCTACCATCATGCGGAGTCCGACGAGTTCGCGCTCAGCTACACGCAGGACGCGGCCGAGCGCGCGCCGGTGCGTCTCGTGCGCCGCGCGCTGAAAGCCGCGCTCGGTTTCGATTTTCTTCATACGTGGCGCAACCGCCGCGCGATACTCGACGCGGACGTGATCTGGACGCACACGGAGCAGGAACATCTGGCCGTCGCGCTGCTGCTTTTGCTGTGCGCGCGCAGCGGCGGCAGCCGGCCGCTGCTGCTCGCGCAGAGCGTGTGGCTGCTGGACCGCTGGCCGTGCTACAGCCGCCTGCGCCGCGCGCTGTATCGCAAGCTGCTCGGGCGCGCGGACCTGTTGACGACGCTCGCGCGCGAGAACGCGCTGCGCTGCGGCGAATACTTCGGGCGCGCGGCGCATCAGGTGTACTACGGTCTGAATACCGACGACTTCCCGCCGCGTCCGCCGGAGACGTGGCAGCCGCACACGCCGCTGCGCGTCGCGGCGATCGGCAACGACCGCGATCGCGACTGGCTCACGCTGGTTGCCGCGCTGGGGCGCGATGCGCGCTACAGCGTGCGCATCGCGACGCGGCGCCGGGTCGGCGCGGCGGTGCGGGTGCCGAATGTCGAGGTAGTGCGCGTATCGGGCCTCGACGCACAGCGCGCGCTGTACGCGTGGGCCGATATCGTCGTCGTCCCGTTGCGGCCGAATACGCACGCGTCCGGCATCACGGTGATGCTCGAAGCGGCCGCGCTCGGCAAGCCGATGGTCGCGACGAAAGTCGGCACCCTGGAAGACTATTTCGACGACAGCGCGGTCTCCTACGTCGGGCCTGGCGATCCGCACCGGCTGCGCGCTGCGGTGGAAGCGCTCGCGCAAGCACCCGAGCGCGCGCTCGAGCAGGCGCGCGCCGCGTATCGGCAACTGGTCGCCCGGGACCTGACGACCCGCCACTTCGCGCAGCAGCACGTGCAGCTCACGCGCGAGATGCTTCGGCGCAGCGATGCGCGCGGCGTGCGCGCGCGCTCGCCTGCGCGCCCGCAGCCGCCGTCCGGCGAAGCGGCGGGCAGGACCGGATGATGCGGACGTCTTCTCCGAACCGGCCCGCGTGGCCGCCCGCTGCGGCATCCCCGGCGTCCGCCGCGCCGCCGCGCGACGCCCGCCGCCGCGCGCGGGCGCGCGGCCTGCCCGGCAGCGACACGCTGGTGCCCGCCGCGTTCTGGCTCGTCACCGCGCTGCTGATCGCCGCGCATCAGGGCGCGCTCGTGACGCTTGCGTTTCCGGTGCTGGCGGTCGTGACGGGGCTGTGGCTCTACGTCGTGAATCCGCCGCGCTATATCGGCTTCATGTGGTGGCTGTGGTTCCTGAGCCCCGAGGTGCGACGCCTCGCCGACTGGTCGAAAGGGGCCTATACGCCGACGAGCCTGATCCAGATCGCGCCGCTTGCGGTGACGATGATCAGCGCACTGTCCGTGCTGCGTCATTACCCGGTGCTTGCACAGCGTCGCGGGTTGCCGCTGCTGCTCGCGTTTCTCGGGCTCCTGTATGCGTTTCTCGTCGGCGTGGTGGCGAGCGGGCCGCTTGCGGCGGTCTACGACCTCGCCAACTGGGCCTATCCGCTGCTTATCGGCTTTCACATCATGGCCAACGAGCGCGACTATCCGCGTTATCGCGACACGATCGTCAACACGTTCATCTACGGGATGCTGGTCATGGGCGGGTACGGGCTCGTGCAGTTCTTCGTGATGCCGGCGTGGGACGCGATGTGGATGCAAGGTGCACAAATGGACTCGCAGGGCGATCCGGTGGCGCTCGGCGTGCGCGTGTTCAGCACGATGAATTCGTCGGGCCCGTTCGCGTTCGCGATGATGGGCGCCATGGTGTTCGTGATGGCGGCGCGGCACCGGGTGCGCTGGATCGCGGCGGTGCTCGGCTTCTTCGCATTTGCGCTGTCGCTGGTGCGCTCGACGTGGGGTGGCTGGGCGATCGCGATGCTGATCCAGCTCGCGCGCTCGAACAACCGGGTGCGCGTGCGTATCGTCGCAAGCGCACTCGTGCTGGCCGGACTGTGCGTGCCGCTCTTTGCAATCGGCCCGGTTGCCGACCGGATGCAGGCGCGCCTCGACACGCTCGTCAACCTGAAGAGCGACCAGAGTTACGAAGCGCGCGACCAGTTCTATGCGGATTTCGCGAAGACCGCGTTCACCGACGTGACCGGCGAAGGGCTCGGCGCAACCGGCGCATCGACGAAGCTGTCGAGCGGCAACGGCGCGCTCGGCAAATACGGCAGCTTCGACAGCGGCGTGATGAACGTGCCGTTCGTGCTCGGCTGGCCCGGCACGCTGCTCTATCTCTCCGGCATTCTGTGGCTGCTGGTGCGTGCGCTGCGCGCGTCGCTGAAACTGCGCAAGGACCGCTACGTGACCGCGTGCCTGAGCCTCGCGCTGTCGGTCTTTGCGATGCTCGTGTTCACGAACTCGCTCGTCGGCACCGGCGGGCTGCTGTTTTTCTCGAGCGTCTTTTCCATTCTGGCGGCGCGTCACTGGCATGCCCTCGCGCGCCGCGCCGCCGTCCGCTCTACGGAGGTTCCCGATTGAGAATCGCAATCGTCACGCATGTCGTGCGCCACAACGACGGCCAGGGCCGCGTCAATCACGAGATCGCGCGCGCCGCGCTGGAGGCCGGCTTCGACGTCACGCTGATCGCGTCGCATGTCGCGCCGGATCTGCTGGCGTACCCCCGCGCGCGATGGGTATGCGTGAAGCCTTCGCGCGCGTGGCCGACCAATCTCGTGCGCCAGCAGGTGTTTGCGCTGCACAGCGCATGGTGGCTGTGGCGAAACCGTGCCGCGTACGATCTGCTGCATGTCAACGGTTTCATCACGTGGGCGCGCGCCGACGTGAACACCGCGCACTTCGTGCATGGCGGCTGGGCCCGCAGCCCGTACTATCCGTTCGCGCCGACGCGCGGCCTGTGGTCCGCGTACCAGTTCGTCTACACGCGCGCGAACGCGGTGCTCGAACGCTGGGCGTACCGCCGCTCGCGGGTCGTGGCCGCGGTGTCGCGCAAGGTCGCGGACGAGATTCGCGCGTCCGGCGGCGCGCCGGCCGAGCGGCTCGCCGTGATCTATAACGGCGTCGACGTCGCGGGCTTTGCGGCGGCGCAAGGCAGCCGCGCGGCATTCGGATTGCCCGCCGACGCGTTTCTGCTGCTGTTCGTCGGCGACCTGCGCACGCCGCGCAAGAATCTCGGCACGGTGCTGCACGCGTTGCAGCACCTGCCCGATACCGTGCATCTGGTGGTCGCGGGCTATCTGCCCGGCAGTCCCTATCCCGCGCTCGCGGACGCGCTCGGCGTCGCGCCGCGCGTGCACTTCCTCGGACTGGTCGGCGAGATGCCGACATTGATGCACTCGGTGGATACGTATGTGTTTCCGTCGCGCTACGAAGCGATGAGCCTGTCGCTGCTGGAGGCGATGGCCGCGGGGCTGCCGGTGGTAACCGCGCGCACCGCCGGCGGCGCGGAAATCATCACGCCCGAGTGCGGCATCGTGCTCGACGATCCGGACGACGTCGCTGCGTTGGCGGCCGCGCTCGCGCAACTGGCCGGCGACGGCCTGCGCCGCGCGGCGATGGGCGAGGCCGCCGCCGCGCGGGCGGCCGGTTTCGGCTGGGCGCGGATGGCGGGTCAGTACGTCGCGCTGTATCGCCGGCTCGCCGGCGATGCGGCAGCGGGCGGCGCGGCGGCGCGCACCGCCGCGCCGGCTCTTGCGCATGCGGATGCGCCCGATGTGCGCGATGTGCCCGCCGTGCCCGCCGTCTCCTCAGCAGGCGCGTCGCGCGCGATTCCGCCCGGCGCACGCTGAATGAACCGAACAGGAACCCGATCATGATGACATCTCCTTCCATCCGTTCGCTGCAGATCGGCATGCACTGGTTTCCCGAGCGCGCAGGCGGCCTCGATCGCATGTACCACTCGCTGATCGGCGCACTGCCCGCGGCCGGCGTGCAGGTGCGCGGCGTCGTGGCCGGCTCGCCGAAGGTCGAGGCCGACAGCGGCGGGGCGATCCGCAGCTTCGGACCGGCGTCGCGCGTGTTGCCGCTGCGGCTGATCGCGGTTCGGCACGCGCTGCGGCGCGAGATCGAGCGACATCGTCCCGATGTGATCTCGTCGCACTTCGCGCTCTATACGTTCCCGGGCCTCGACGTCACGCGCGGCATTCCGCAGGTGTCGCACTTTCAGGGGCCGTGGGCCGACGAGAGCCGCGTCGAGGGTTCCGTGTCGCTCAGCCAGCGGATCAAGCATGCGCTGGAGCGTTCGGTCTACGAGCGCTCGTCGCGGCTCATCGTGCTGTCGAAGGCATTCGGCGAGATTCTCACGCGCGAGTACGGCGTGCCGGCCGAGCGCGTGCGCGTGGTGCCGGGCTGCGTCGACGTCCAGCGCTTCGCGCCGGACTGCACGCGCGAGCTCGCGCGCTACCGGCTGCAACTGCCGCAGGGCCGGCCGATCGTGCTCGCGGTGCGGCGCCTCGTGCGCCGCATGGGGCTGGAGAATCTGGTCGACGCGCTCGGGCGCATCCGGCGCAGCCATCCGGACGTGCTGCTGCTGATTGCGGGCAAGGGGCGTCTTGCGCCCGAACTGCAGCAGCGCATCGACGCCGCGGGGCTGCAGGACAACGTGAAGCTGCTCGGCTTCGTGCCGGATGCGAAGCTGCCGTTGCTGTACCGCGCGGCGACGCTGTCGGTCGTGCCGACCGTCGCGCTCGAAGGCTTCGGCCTGATCACGGTGGAGTCGCTGTCGGCGGGCACGCCGGTGCTCGTGACGCCGGTCGGCGGCTTGCCCGAGGCGGTGACGGGCCTGTCGCGCGAGCTCGTGCTGGCCGGTGCGGACGCGGAGGCGATTGCCGACGGCATCGACCGCGCGCTGACATCGCGTCTCGTGCTGCCGGATGCGCGGACGTGCCACGAGTATGCGCTCGCCCACTTCGACAATGCGGTGATCGCGAAGCGCGTCGCGGCCGTCTATGGCGAAGCGATCGCGGCGGGCCGCATGCATTGAAGCGTGCGCGCAGCCGTTATGACGCGTAGCGGCTGCGTGCGGCGCGGTACATCCAGCGCAGGGTGTCGTCGAGCGGTATGCGCGCTCGCGCGCCCAGCACCTGCGCGAGCCTTGCATCGGAGCCGACCAGGCGACGCACCTCGTTCGCGCGTACAAGACGCGGGTCGACCTGCACGTCGATCGCATAACCGGCGATTCCCGCGAGCGTATCGAGCACCTCGTGCAGCGTGCGGCCCGTGCCCGAACAGACGTTGAAGGTCTCGCCGCGCGGCGCCGCCGCGAGAAGCCGCGCGTAGGTCTCGACGACGTCGCGCACGTCCGAGAAATCCCGCTCGACGTCGAGGTTGCCGAGCGCGATGGTGCGCGCGCCGCGCGCGTAATGATCGACGATCTTCGGCAACAGGAAGCCGTCGCGCTGGCCGACCCCGGTGTAGTTGAACGGCCGCGCGATCACCAGCGGCAACGCATCGCGCCAGAGGCTCGCCGCGTGTTCCATCGCGAGCTTGCTGACCGCGTAGTCGTTGGCCGGGCGAGGGGGGAGCGTTTCATCGAGCACACCCGCATCCGTATTGCCATAGACGTTCGCGCTGCTCGCGAGCAGCACCGCGCGCGGCGGCTGGGGGAGTCGGGCGAGCGCGGCGAGCAGGTTGCGCGTGCCGACGACGTTCACCAGATAGGTCTGGGCGACGTCCTCGTGCGTCACCTGGGTGATCGCCGCGAGATGCACGACCACCGCCGGTTGCACCGCGTCGAGCGCGGCCTCGAGCGCAGCGGGATCGAGCAGGTCCGCGCTGTACGCGCGCTCGGCGATTCCCGGCGCGGCGGTGCCCGGCTGCACGGTGCCGGCAATGCGGTAGCCGTCGGCGCGCAGCCGCTGCGCCATGTAGCGGCCGGTGAAGCTCGCGAGGCCGGTGATGAATGCGCTCGGGCCTGCGTCCGCCGTCGCGCGTTCGCTCGTGCGCGCGTCAGAACGTGTCATGGCGTTCGTTGCGCATCAGGTCGGCGGTCACCATCATCTGGCAGAGCTGTTCGAGCGTCGTTTGCGGCGTCCATTGCAGCGTGTCGTGTGCCTTGTGCGCGTCGCCGACCAGCAGGTCCACTTCGGCGGGCCGGTAATAGCGCGGGTTCACGCGCACGAGCGGGCGGCCCGTGGCGATGTCGAGACCGCTTTCGCGCTCGCCGCGTCCGGTCCATTCGAGCTGGAAGCCGGCTGCCGAGAAGGCCATCGTCACGAAGTCGCGCACGGTTTCGGTGCGGCCTGTCGAGAGCACGAAGGTATCGGGCGCGTCGGCCTGCAGCATGCGCCACATGCCTTCGACGTACTCGGGCGCGTAGCCCCAGTCGCGTTTCGCATCGAGGTTGCCGAGTTCGAGGACCGGCAGTTTGTCGAGCCGGATCTTCGCCACGGAGTCGGTGATCTTGCGCGTGACGAATTCGCGTCCGCGCAGCGGCGATTCGTGGTTGAAGAGAATGCCGCTCGTCGCGAAGATTCCGTACGATTCGCGATAGTTGATCGTCGACCAGTGCGCGAACAGCTTCGCAATGCCATACGGGCTGCGCGGATAGAACGGCGTGTCTTCGTTCTGCGGGATCGCGCGCACCTTGCCGAACATCTCGGAGGTCGACGCCTGATAGAAGCGGATGCCCGGGTTCACCACGCGGATCGCTTCGAGCAGGTGCAGCGCGCCGATGCCGGTGACCTCGGCCGTCGTGACCGGCTGGTCGAACGAGACGCCGACGAAGCTTTGCGCGGCGAGGTTGTACACCTCCTGCGCGCCGGCGCGCTCGACGAGCCGTAGTGTCGAGCCGGCATCGGTGAGATCGTGCTCGACGAGTTCGAGCGCCGGATGCGCGAGGATGCCGAGTTCGTTCATCCGCCAGAAATTGACGGAGCTCGTGCGCCGGTACGTGCCGACGACGTGATAGCCCTTGTCGAGCAGCAGCTTGCTGAGGTAAGCGCCGTCCTGGCCGGACACGCCGGTAATGATCGCTTTGCGTCGGTCGTTCATGGACTGGCCTCTGGGTTGGCGACGTTGTCGATATGATGCGGTGAGGTGAAAGTGTTGAAAGCGGCGCTATGAAGCAATGAGCACGCGATCCGCGCGTGTTTCAGCGCGTGCCCGACAGGCCTGGCAGCGCGCGCTCGCGCGTCGCGCGCGAACGCGGCCCGCGCGTGAGCCGCCGCTCGAACAGGAACCACGTGGCGCTCGCATACGCGAGCGTCGCGCCGAGCGCGATGCCGGCGCTTGCCCAGCGGCCATAGCCGAGCGGCCAGACCGCGTAGAGAATCGTCAGGTGGATCAGATAGATCGTGTAGCTGATCGTGCCGATATAGACGAGCACCGGATGACTGAGCACGCGCCGCACCCAGCCCTGCGAGGCGAGCGCGATTGCAACGGCCGACGTGCACAGCACGAGCGAGATGCTGTACAGCGCCGCATTCGACAGCGGTGTGTTGTCAGCGCGAAAGCGCGGGAAATGCAGGTGCAGCGCGGCGAGCACCGCGAGCGCCGCGAAGAACAGCGCGACCGCGAGCGGCTTGAAGCGCGGCAGCATCGTCGGGTCGGTGCGTACCGCGAGCGCGAGCAGCGCGCCTGCCGCGAGCAGGTCCATGCGGAACGGCGTCAGATAGTAGATCGGCCAGAACGTTGCGAACCACGGCGTGGCGATCGCGCGCAGCAGCGGTGCGGCGAGGACCAGCGCGGCGGCCGCGAGCGCGAGCCGGCGGGTCGGCAGCAGCAGGACCACGAACGGCCACACCAGGTAGAACTGCTCTTCCACCGCGAGCGACCAGAGGATATTCAGGCTGTCGTGGCCGCTTTGACCGAGCGCATCGCCGATGTTGGTCGCGAAGAACGCGTACCACGGCCAGTAGTGCACCCACGCGGTGCCGAACAGCAGCGACGATACCGCGAGCAGCAGCAGGTACGGCGGCAGGATCCGACGTGCACGCCGCGCATAAAAGTAGCCGAAATACGGCAACTGGCGTGCTTTGCGATCGAGCAGGATGCCGGTGATCAGAAAGCCGCTCAGTACAAAGAACAGATCGACGCCCATCCAGAGCGGCGCATGCACCGCGTGCTGCGCGAAGACCGCGAGCACGGCGATTGCGCGCAGGCCGTCGAGCTGTGCGATCCGGTGCGAAGACGAAGGCGGGTCCGGCGGGATGTCGTTCATCGGCAGTCGGCAGTGGGCAATAGGCAATCGGAGCAGGCGGCGGGGAAGCGGCCAGGGCAGCGCCTCGCCAACCATCGTGGCATGGCGTGTTCCGTCAAAAAAGGCCTGAATTTTTTTGAATTAATTTCGAATTTCTGCGGGAAATCGGCGCCGCGAATGTCCGGCATGATTGGGCGGATCGTGTTCATTGCCACGGGGGAACGCATTGCCTTCGTCATGCTCCATCGCGCGCCGGATCCGGCGTTTCGCCCGCCCGCTCGCCTTGACGGTGACGGGGTTCTGCGCATGCGCGTCGCTCTGGCAGGCGGCGGCCGCGCCGCAACTGCACGTGAGCACGTCGTGGATCGGCAATACGTTCGGCTTCGGCGACGGCAAGTGGGTGCAGATCAACATTACGGCCATTGCGGTGACGCCCGACGGCAAGGTGTACACGGATGCGCCGTGGGACGAAAGCGGCGCCGAGATCAGCGCGTACCAGAACGGCAACGTGCTCGGCTTCGCGGGCGGCACGCATGGCTGGGGCGGCAGCGGCGGCAACGCGGTCGCGGTGAACAGCCGCTATCTGTATGCGGCGGTCGGCGTCGGCAATGAACGCGGCAAGCTGCAGGCAAGCGGCATCTGGCCGCCGAAAGGGCGGCAATGGTATGGCGTGACGCGTCGGCCGCTCGATGCGCCGAAGCGCGCCGCTGCGTTCCAGGCGGTTGCCGATCCGCACAACCCGCACGCAGCGCTGGCCGATGCCTTTCTGAAAATCGACGACACGCCGGCCGGCCGCAAGCCCGATGCGGACGCGGGCGTGGGCGGCCTCGCCGCGTCGGACGCGCTGCTTTACGTGAGCAACACGACGATGAACCGCATCGAGGTGTATGACGCGCAGTCGATGCAGCGCAAGACGCAGTGGAGCGCGCACGAGCCTGGCCGACTGGCGCTGGCGCGCGACGGCACGCTATGGGCGCTCGTCGATACGCTCACCGGCAAGACGCCGCACGTCGTGCATTACGCGCGCGACGGCCGCGTGCTCGCGGACAGCATTCCGTTGCCCGACGGCGCGGATCCCGTCGATATCGCGCTCGATCCGGCCGGCCGTATCCTGATCGCGGACAACGGGCCGCGTCAGCAGATCCTCATCTACGCGCGCGGCGCGCACGGCTACACGCTTGCCGCGACGCTCGGCGAGCAGGGCGGAATTTTTTCGGGGGTGGCCGGCCGCCCGGGCCCGCGCCGCTTCAACGGGCTGACCGGAGTGGGCTGCGACGCGCACGGCAACGTCTACGTGTCGACCAACGGAATCGGCCCGCGCGACGACACGCCGATCGGCGCGGGCCTTGGCGCGACGCTCGAAAGCTATGCACCGTCGGGACAGCGGCGCTGGGTGCTGCAGGGGCTGCTGTTCGTCGACGGCGCGTGGATGGATCCGGCACGCCCGGACAGCGTCTATACGGGAAACAAGCGCTTCGATCTCGACCTGTCCAAACCGCCGGGGCAGGACTGGAAATATGCAGGATTCCTATCGGACAGATTCCGCTATCCGGAAGACCCGGTCTTCCTCACGGACGAGTGGCCGGGGCTGCCCACCGCGCGCGCGCTCGACGGCCACACGTTTCTGTATCTGACCGACATGTACGCGGATCATCTGAAGATCTACCGCTTCGATCCGCGGCATGACGGCGAAATTGCGATTCCATCGGGCTTTATCGCGGGCCGCGCGCGCGCGGTGCAGCGCGTCCCGGATGCGCCGCCCGGGGGCGACTGGATCTGGCGCGACAAGAACGGCAACGGCGCATTCGATGCCGGCGAATTCGAGCGCAATCCGGGCCGCGAGCCGCTCGCGGGCGGCTGGGGCTGGTGGATCGATACGCATGGCGATATCTGGCGCGCCCGCGACAGCAGACCGATCGCACGCTTTCGCTTCGGCGGGCTCGATGCACACGGCAACCCGATCTACTCGTATGCGCACGTGAGCACCTATCCGGTGCCGGCGCCCTTCACCGACGTGCATCGCGTGATCTACGAGCCTGATACGGACACGCTCTACGTGGCCGGCTATACCGCCGATGCGCCGCATCCGCCGGGCTTTCCGAAAGAAGCGGGGCGCGTGTTCGCGCGCTATGACCACTGGTCGAGCGGGACGCCGCACATGCGCTACCGGCTGTCCCTGCCGTGGGATCCCGAAGCGAAGCCGCCGCTCACGCCAGCGGGGTTGACGGTCGAGGGGCGCTACGTGTTCGTGGTCGAGCCGGCGGGAATCGTGCATGTGTACGACAAGGACACCGCGCAGGAGATCGGGACGTTCGGTCCCGACGCGCGGGTCGGCTACGCGTCGGGCTGGGTCGACGTGCCGTTCGGCATTTCCGCGCACCGGATGGCGGACGGCGAGTACCTCGTATTCGTCGAAGAGGATGCGCGCGGCAAGGTGCTGATGTACCGCTGGAAACCTGCGTAACGGAACCCGGGGCGGGCGCCGCGCGCGCCCGGCCTGAACGGACTGCTCATGGACAAACGAATACTTCGCAACGTCGGGATCAACCTGATCGGACTCGTGCTGCCGACCTTCGTGTCGCTCGTCACGGTGCCGGCGTATATCCGGCTGCTCGGCGTCGAGCGCTACGGCGTGATTGCGCTGGTCTGGACGCTGATCGGCTACTTCAGCGTGCTCGATCTCGGCATGAGCATGGCCGCGCAGAACCATATCTCGAAGGCGTACGCGTCGAACGACGCCGACGCGTGCGCGCGCGTGTTCTGGAGTGCGTTCTGGCTGAACCTGACCACCGGGGTGATCGGCGGCCTGCTGATCTATTCGGGCGGTGCGCTCTACACCGCGTATTTCACGCACGTGCCGGCCGAATTGCGCGAGGAGGTGTATCGCGCGCTGCCGTGGCTCGCGGTGGCCATCCCGCTCGCGAACGTGTCGTGGGTGTTCGCGGGCGCGATCAACGGCGCGGAGCGCTTCGGCATCTACAACGCGAACCAGACCTTCGGCACGTTCCTGTTCCAGCTGCTGCCGCTCGCCGCTGCATGGTCGATTGCGGCGAACCTGCAGACCGTGCTCGCGGCGGCGGTGCTCGCGCGCTTCGTCGCGGCGCTGCTGCTCGGCCGCTCCGCGCTGCGCGTGCTCGGCATCACCGCGCTGCGCGGCCCGCGGCTCGACACGACCCGCACGCTGTTCGGTTTCGGCGGCTGGATGCTGATTGCGAGCGTGACGACGATGATCGGCGATTCGCTCGACCGCGTGCTGCTCGGCGCGGGGCTCGGTGCGCGCTTCGTCGCGTATTACACGGTGCCGCAGAACCTCGTCACGCGGCTGAACATGGTCCCCAATGCGCTCGTGCGTACGCTGTTTCCGCGGCTCTCCGCGCTGCAGCGCGACGACGCGGGCGAGATCGCCGCGCAGTCGATGCAGTTCCTGAACGGCGCGTTCACGCCGGTGGCGATCGGCGCGATCGTTGTGCTCGCACCGTTCCTGCATCTGTGGGTCGGGCCCGTGCTCGCCGCGCACGGCGCGCCGGTCGGGCGCGTACTGATCGTCGCGGTCTGGCTGGTCGGGCAGGCGAGCGTCGCGCGCGTCCTGATCCAGGCGCGCAACGATCCGGCGGTCGCCGCGCGGGTCGGGCTCGTGGAACTGCCGGTGTTCGCGGGTGTGCTGTGGTTCGGCATCGGGCGCTTCGGGCTGCCGGGGGCGGCGGCCGCCGTGCTGGCGCGCGCGCTGTTCGATTACCTGGTGCTGCTGTACCTCGCGCGTATCCGCACCCGCACGATTCTGGCGGACATGCTCGCGCATCTGAGTTTCCTCGCCGCCGCGCTCGCGTGCGCGTGGTGGTTGCCCGGCATCGTGCAGCCGCTCGCCGCGGGCGTGCTGTTGGCGACCGCGAACGTCGCGTGGTCGGTCGCGATGACGCCCCGGTTGCGCGGCTATGCCCGTTCCCTGCTGTTCAGGTTGACGTCGAGGAGAATCGCATGAGCCACGAACTCGCTGATCCCGCGCTGCGCGACGAACGCGCGGCGCCGCTCGCCGATACCGGATCGCCGCGCACCGTGCCCGATGCGCCGCGCGAAGCGCGCGCGCACACGGGCACGCCGGCGCGCGTGCCGCGCGTGGCGATCGTGCACGACTGGCTGGTCACGTATGCCGGCGCCGAGCGCGTGCTCGAACAGATCATCGCGTGCTTTCCGCGGGCGGACCTGTTCGCGGTCGTCGACTTCGTCGAGGATCGCGCGTTCCTGTACGGCAAGCGGGTGACGACGACCTTCGTGCAGCGGCTGCCGTTTGCGCGCACCCGCTATCGGGCGTGGCTGCCGCTGATGCCGCTCGCGATCGAGCAGCTCGACCTGTCCGGCTACGACATCGTGATATCGAGCAGCCATGCGGTTGCCAAGGGCGTGCTGACCGGACCGGACCAGTTTCATCTGAGCTACGTGCACTCGCCGATCCGCTATGCGTGGGATCTCCAGCATCAGTACCTGACGGAATCGCGCCTCACGCGTGGTCTGAAATCGGCGCTCGCGCGGCTCGTTCTGCACTACATCCGTCATTGGGACGTGCGCACCGCCAACGGGGTCGACTGCTTCGTCGCGAACTCCGGTTTCATTGCGCGGCGCATCCGCAAGGTCTACGGTCGCGATGCGGCGGTGGTGTTTCCTCCGGTCGACGTCGATGCGTTCGCGCTCGAAACGCAGAAGGAGGACTTCTATCTGACCGCGTCGCGTGTCGTGCCGTACAAGAAAATCGATCTGATCGTCGAGGCGTTTGCGCGGATGCCGCAGCGCAGGCTCGTCGTGATCGGCGACGGCCCGGACCTGCACAAGGTGCGGGCCAGGGCGAGGGGTGCGCCGAACGTCGAGGTGATCGGCTATCAGCCGTTTGCGGTGCTGCGCGAACGCATGAGCCGGGCGAAAGCGTTCGTGTTTGCCGCGGAAGAAGACTTCGGCATTTCGGTGGTCGAAGCGCAGGCGTGCGGGACGCCGGTCATCGCCTACGGCAAGGGCGGCGCGCTGGAGACGGTGCGTGACGGCAGCGACGGCGCGCCGCCGACCGGACACTTCTTCGCCGAGCAGAGCGTCGCCGCGATCATGGATGCGCTCGACGCGTTCGAGCGCACGCCGGGCCGCATTCGAGCGCAGGACTGCCGCGCGAACGCGGAGCGCTTCTCGGTCGCGCGTTTTCGCGAGCGACTGATTGCGCAGGTGGTCGACGCCGTGCCCGCGGCGCTGGCGGCGACGTGGCAGCGGCCGGCCGCCGCCGCGCTGGCCGCGGCCGGCCGCGCGCGCGTGCTCGCGATCGACCAGAGCGGCGTGCTCGGCGGCGCGGAGCTGTCGTTGCTCGATGTCGTCAGCGCGCTCCGCGCACGCACCGACGTGCTGCTGTTCGCCGACGGCCCGTTTCGCGAAGCGCTCGACGCGGCGGGCGCCCGCGTGCAGGTGCTCGGCAACGACGCATTGCGCGGCGTGCGCCGCGACGGCAGCGTCGTGCCGGGGTTCCGGTTGCTGGCGGGCGTCGCGGCGCTCGTGCGCGCGACCACGCGCTGCGCGCGCGGCGCGGACGTGGTGTACGCGAACACGCAGCGCGCGATGGTGATCGGCGTCCTCGCGGGCTGGCTCGCGCGCAAGCCAGTGGTCTGGCACTTGCGCGACATCGTGAGCGCCGGGCATTTCGGCCGCATGCAGCTTTCGATCGTCAAGATCAGCGCGAAGCTCGGCCTGACGCACGTGATCGCGAACTCGCGCGCGTCCGCGCAGGCATTCCAGCAACTGACGAAGTTCGACGCGGCGCGTATCGATGTCGTGCACAACGGCGTCGACGAGGCGCCGTTCGCCGCGGTGCGCGACGTGCCGGCCATGTGGCTGCGCGAGCGCATCGGCGTGCCGCCCGATGCGTTTCTCGTCGGCGCGTTCAGCCGTCTCGCGCGCTGGAAGGGGCAGCACGTGCTGCTCGAAGCGCTGCTGCAGATGCCGGACGTGCATGCGGTGTTCGTCGGGACCGCGTTGTTCGGCGAGGAGGCATACGAAGCGGAATTGCGGGCCTGGGTCGATGCGCACGGGCTTGCCGCACGCGTGCATTTTCTCGGCTTCCGGCGCGACATCGCAACCTGCATGCGTGCGATGGATGTGATCGCGCACACGTCGATTGCGCCGGAGCCGTTTGGCCGGGTGATCGTCGAGGGCATGCTCGCGCGGCGGCCGGTGGTCGCCTCGCGCGACGGCGGCGTGACCGAGATCGTCGACGATGGCGAAAACGGCCTGCTGTGCACGCCGGGCGACGTCGATGCGCTGGTGCGCGCGATCGAATGTCTGCGCGACGATGGCGCGCTGCGCGAGCGGCTGGCGGCAAGCGGTCTCGATACCGCGCGCCGGCGCTTCGGCCGCGCGCGCTACGTGGCGGCGGTGGAGCGTCTGCTGGAGCGGGTTGCGGCAGGTGGGCGTCGTGGTGCGGCATGACGTGCGGCATGCGGCGTGTCATCGCTCGCGATCGTCAGCGCTGCGATGTCGAGCGGCGATCGAGCGCCGCCGCGTCCGCGCATTGACGCGCGCTGGGCTATCGGGCCGCGTGCGCTGCGTTGCGGTGCGTGTCCGCAGTGCGCCGGTCATGTGCCGCGCGTGGTGCGCCGTTACCGCGCGGCTGGCCGTCCAAGCCGCTGCGACATCCGCTGCGCGGGCCGCTCGATGAGCCAGTAAAAGAGCATCGCGACAGGCAGCACGCCCGCCGTGAATGCAAGCGACGGCCAGATCGACGTCTGCAGCGCCGAGCGAAACAGCAGCGACGACAGCAGCACAAAAATGGGCAGATGAATCAGGTAGAGCGAGTAGCTGAATGCGCCGAGCCGCGCGAACGTGCGCTGCAAGAGGCCGGGCGCGGAGGGCGGACGCGCGAGCGCGTTGACGAGCCAGCAGGCGAATGCGGCCGCCCAGAGCTGGAACGCACCGTACTGGCCGAAGTGAAACGCGGCGCACCCGCCGAGCGCGAGCGCCGCCGCGGCGGCATTGCCATAACGCAGGCGCGGCGGCGTACGGCGCGCGCGAAGCTCCGCGATCCACGCGCCGAGCATCCACGAGAACCAGTACGACGTGAAGAACACCAGGTCGTGCCGCTGCAGCGTGAACGCCGACACGAGATTGACAAGCGCGACGCCGACGAGCGTCGCGTTCAGCCCGAAGCGGCGGCGCAATGCGAACAGCAGCGGATAAAGCACATAGAACTGGACTTCGATCGACAGCGTCCAGAGCGCGCCATTCGATCCATACGTCTTGCCGGCGATACCCTGGAGCGACAGCAGGTTCACCCAGAACGCGTGCGGCCCGAGCGCGAGAATCTTGTGGCTGACCGGGGGCAGCGCGAGGCTCGCGGTGTCGAGCGCGAGCGTGAGCAGCAGCGCCGCGAGCAGCACCGGATAGATGCGCACGAAGCGCCGCAGCCAGAATGGCCGCGCAGCGAGCCGGTAGTGCGGATTGGCCGCGAGGCGTATCGCGCCGTTGCGATGAATGCAGTAGCCGCTGATCACGAAGAAAACCGACACGCCCGCGGAGCCCCACGCGACGGGCAGCGTGAGCCATGCCACGAGCGTGGACGGGTCCGCGAGGCTGCGGCCGAGGCGGTGAAACGCCTCCATGCCGATCCACGTCACCTGGCGGCAATGAAAATAGGCGACGAGCAGGGCCGCGCCGCCTCGCATCGCGTCGAGCAGATGTTCGTTCGTGACGGCGGCTGCGTGCGTGGCGGCCTGCGCGGGGGGCGAAGCGGGCAGCAGGGTGTCGAGGGCGGAGTCGCTCATCGTGTGGTCGCGGGATCGTGCGGATATCCGCGATCCTACCGGCAGGGAAGCCGGTAAATTAAACAGAATATTTTCAAAAATTATTCGCCCGCCGAAATGGAAAATAGAAAGATAAATGTAAAGTTGGTAAATAAATCGGCATGCCGTACAGAGTGATTTATTTGTCGAATTTGCAATGCTACTTTCATCGGGTGTGCCGTTCCTCAAGGGGGATGCCGATGAATCTGCATGTTCTTGCGGGAATTGCCGTGCTGCTGGTGCTCGTGGCCGTTTCCGCCTACCGTGAAGCATTGCGCGACGAGCCTGTGCGGCGCTTTCGCGCGCGCTCGGGCAAGTTGCCGCCGATGGACGACATCGAGTAGACTCCGAAGTCATACGGTTCCCGATCGCGCGGCCCGGCGCAAATGCTCCGGTGCAGCGCGGCTATTGCGGTGCGTATCGTGTTGCCCATGTGTTGCAAGGGCTGCCTGTCGCAGCGCGAAGCGGGCCTTGTCCGGCCGGTCGGCCGTACCCGCACCGGAGGCGTTCTTTTTCAGCATGATCGAAAAAGAGCACGCGGAAATTCCTACCTCGTCCATATAAAAACTGCTTTATAGACCATTCGGGGACGCCGGCATGGCGCGCGTCGCCATGCCGTCATTGAACAATCGAACTGGGGGAATGGACATCATGCTGAAAGTGACCAAAGCGGTATTTCCCGTCGCGGGCCTCGGAACGCGGTTTTTACCGGCGACCAAGGCGAGCCCGAAGGAAATGCTGCCGATCGTCGACAAGCCGCTGATCCAGTACGCGGTCGAAGAGGCGATCGCGGCCGGCATGACGGAGATGATCTTCGTGACCGGGCGCAGCAAGCGCGCGATCGAGGATCATTTCGACAAGTCGTACGAAATCGAGGCCGAACTCGAGGCGCGCCGCAAGGACAAGCTGCTCGAAGTCGTGCGCAGCATCAAGCCGAGCCACGTGAACTGCTTCTACGTGCGTCAGGCCGAAGCGCTCGGCCTTGGCCACGCGGTGCTGTGCGCAGAAAAGCTGGTCGGCGACGAGCCGTTTGCGGTGATTCTCGCGGACGACCTGCTGTACAGCCAGACACCGGTGATGAAGCAGCTCGTCGACGTGTTCAATCACTATCAGAGTTCGGTGGTCGGCGTCGAGGCGATTGCGCGCGAAGACACGGGTGCCTACGGCGTGATCGACGGGCGCGAATGGGAGGAGGACGTGTTCAAGCTGTCGGGCATCGTCGAGAAGCCGGCGCCGGAAGTCGCGCCGTCGAACCTCGGAGTGGTCGGCCGCTACGTGCTGACGCCGACGATCTTCGAACATATCCGCTCGCTGGAGGCGGGCGCGCTCGGCGAGCTGCAACTGACCGACGCGCTGCAGTCGTTGCTCGCGCAACAACAGGTGCTCGCGTATCGCTACGTGGGCACGCGCTTCGACTGCGGCAGCAAGCTGGGGTACCTGAAGGCGACCGTGGAGTTTGCGCTGCGTCATCCCGAGGTGAGGGATCAGTTCGAAGCGTACCTGCATACCCAGCTCGCGCCCGCCATGATCCCGGCCGCCGCATGAGGCTGCCCGCGCCCGGCCGGCGCCGCCGGGTTCGCCGCCGGATTCGCTCGATACGTCCATAATGGCGGGGCGGTAGCGATGGAATCGGGCGCGAAGGCGCTCGCGCGCGTGGGCGGCGAACACGCGCGCGCGGCGCGTCGCGGGGGACGGGGTGCATGACGCACGGGGACAGCGGGCATCATCATGAGCGATCGGAACAGCAGCGAGCGCAACGGCAACGAGCCGCCGGCAGGTTTTGCGAAGGGGCTGACGCAGTACGGAGACCGTGAATTCAGCGTCTATCTGCGGCGCACGTTTGCGAGTTCGATGGGCTATAGCCGCGAGATGCTGGACCGGCCGATTGTCGGCATCGCGCATTCGGCGAGCGGCTTCAACAATTGCCACCGGCATTTCCCCGAACTGATCGACGCGGTCAAGCGCGGGGTGCTCGCGGCCGGCGGCCTGCCGATCGAGTTTCCGACGATCTCGCTCGGCGAGACGTTCGTCGCGCCGACCAGCCTCAAATTCCGCAACCTGATGTCGATGGACGTCGAGGAGATGACGCGCGCGCAGCCGATGGACTCGGTCGTGCTGCTCGGCGGCTGCGACAAGACGGTGCCCGCGCAACTGATGGGCGCGGCGTCGGCCGACCTCCCGGCGGTCCAACTGGTCGCCGGGCCGATGTCGACGAGCCGCCATCGCGGCGAGCGGCTGGGCGCATGCACGGACTGCCGGCGCTTCTGGGCGAAGTTTCGCGCGGCCGAAATCGGCGCGCAGGAGATCGACCAGGTCGAGCGGCGTCTTGCGTCCACCGCGGGCACCTGCGCGGTGATGGGCACCGCGAGCACGATGGCGATCATCGCCGAGACGCTCGGCATGATGCCGGCGAACAGCGCCGCGTGCCCCGCCGTGGATGCGGACCGGCTGCGCATCGCGGAGCATACGGGGCGCGTCGCGTTCGATCTGATCCACAGGCCGATCCGCCCGAGCGAGATCATCACCGGGCAGTCGGTCGAGAACGCGCTGCGCGTGCTGCTCGCGATCGGCGGCTCGACCAATGCGGTGATCCACCTGACGGCGATTGCCGGGCGCCTCGGCATCAAGGTCGATCTGCACCGGCTGAACGCGCTCAGCGAGACGACGCCGGTGCTGGTGAACCTGAAGCCGACCGGCGAGCACTACATGGAAGACCTGTATGCGGCGGGCGGCGTGCCCGCGATCCTGCGCGAACTCCGTCCGCTGCTGCATCTCGATTGCCGTACCGTGACCGGCGAAACGCTCGGCGAACGGCTTCACGAGGTAAGCTGGGTCGACCACGCGGTCGTGCGGCGCGCGGCCGAGCCGGTGCGCGAGACGGGCGGGCTCGTCGCGCTGTTCGGCAACCTCGCGCCGCGCGGCGCGATCCTCAAGCGCTCGGCGGCCGATCCCGCGCTGTTCGAACAGGAAGGGCGAGCGGTCGTGTTCGACTCGCTGGAAGATCTCGCGAGCCGGATCGACAGCGACGCGCTCGATGTGCGCGCGGACGACTTCCTCGTGCTGCGCAACGCGGGCCCGACGAGCGACGCGGCGATGCCCGAGGCCGGCTATCTGCCGATTCCCAGCAAGCTCGCGAGGGCCGGCGTCAAGGACATGGTGCGGCTGTCCGACGCGCGGATGAGCGGTACCGCGTATGGGACGATCGTGCTGCACATCACGCCGGATGCCGCGTCGGGCGGCCCGCTTGCGCTGGTGCACAGCGGCGACCGGATCCGTCTGAGCGTCGCGCGGCGCGCGCTGGAACTGCTCGTGCCGGACGACGAACTCGCGCGGCGCCGCGCCGCGTTACCGCCGCGCGCGGCGCCGGCCGCGAAGCGCGGCTACGCGAAGCTCTACGAGCGCGAGATCCTACAGGCGGACGAGGGCTGCGACTTCGCGTTTCTGCAAGGATGAGCGCGCCGCTTCATGCGGTGCCGTGCGCGCCGGCCATGCCCGAGCGTGCGGCACGCACCTCACGCACCTCACGCGCCTCACGCGCCGCGCGTGCTGGCGCCGCGCCCTGTGCGGGTCATGCGAGCGGGATGTAGATGTCGGTTTGCCACTGGTGCTGAGGCGTGTCCGGGCCGATGCTCACATAGTGAAAAAACAGCGGATGGTCGCGCGGTTCCTCGCCGCTCGCGGGCAGCCAGTCGCGGTAGATCGGATAGATCGTCTCGCCGATGTGGTCGGTCGAGCCGACATGTCGAACCCGCGCGCAGCGGCCACCCGGAATCACGAACTCGCGTACGCCCCATGCATTCGCTGCGACCGGTTCATGGGTCTCCGCGCAGAGGTCGAAGCGGAAGGCGTCTGCGGGCGTCGTGTCCGGGTTGTTGCGCGGAATGCCGAAGGTCCGGCACGACGCCAACGGGGATTGCCCGCTCTGCGTGCGCCACTCGATGAACCGGCGCACGCTTTCGTTGATGAGCCCGATCGACCCGCGATGTTCGAGCGCGGCGACCCGGGTCGCGGAAAATTGGACGATGTTGACCTGCATGGACAGTTTCCTCGAAAGGTAGGGAACAACGAAGGTGGCACCCCAGACATGCCAGTTCGGGTGCCGGCGGAATGCGCCCGGCGCCATGCCGAACGCGCGCCGGAATGCGCGGCTGAACGCCTCGGGGCTGTCGAAGCCCGCTTCCAGCGCAACGTCGAGTACCGTGCCGGCCGCGCCGGATGCGAGCCGGTGGGCGGCGCGGCGCAGACGGATCAACTGCACGTAGCGCGCAACGGGGACGCCCACATACGCCGCGAACTGCCGGTGAAAATGGAACTTCGAAAAATGCGCGATGCGGCTGAGCGCCTCGACGGACAAATCGCCGTCCAGGTTCGCGGCAATGTGGGCGAGGATCGCGTCGAAGCGTTGCGTGTAGGCGGTCGTGGCGTCGGCGTGCGTGGGCATGGTCGGGATGGTGCGAGGAGGCAGCGTCGTTGCCGATTGTCGGGGATCGCGTGCCGTTGTGCCTAGCCGTGCTTGCTGGATTGGCAGGGTGGGGGGCTGCTACGTGCGGCGCGTGCAGGCGGGCGCCGGCCCGCCGACCCGGTTGAAGCTGCGCGGCTTCCGGATGCCCGAACGCCTCGTCATGCCGGCGCGCGCGGGCGCGATAGCGAGACTGCCGCCGCTGCCGCTGCCGCCGCTGCCGACCCCCACCCGCGCGCCAACCCCGCCGCGCGGATTGGTTTAGCATGGCGCAGTCGGCTCGATGGGCGGGCTGAACCTGAAATCGAGGAGCGAGACACATGACGAAGCGAGTGGTCGTAACCGGCGGTAGCGGACTGGCTGGGAAGTGGGTCGTCGAAGATCTGGTGGCGCATGGGTACGAGGTGCTGAACGTCGACCGGGTGCCGATGAAAAAGGCGACCGCCCGGACCCTGCTCACCGAGCTGACCGATGCCGGACAGGTGTTCAACGCGCTGGCCGCGAGCGTCAAGATGCATGAATTCGACGACGATCTCGAACCCCGGCCGATCGATGCGGTCGTGCATTTTGCCGCGATCCCGCGCATCTTCATTACAACGGACAACGAAGTATTTCGCGTCAACGTGATGGGCACGTACAACGTGCTCGATGCCGCATCGAAGCTCGGCATCCGCAAGGTCATCCTCGCGTCGAGCGAGACGACCTACGGTACGGTGTTTGCGCATCGCCATCGCGATCCGCTGTATTTTCCGCTCGACGAAGACTATCCGGTCGACCCGATGGACAGCTACGCGATGTCCAAGGTGATCAACGAGGTGACGGCCAAGGCGTTCCACCGCCGCACCGGCGCCGACATCTACTGTCTGCGCATCGGCAACGTGCTCGAACCGGACGATTACCGGAAATTTGCCGCGTGGAACGCCGATCCGTCGCTGCGCAAGCGCATTGCGTGGAGCTACATCGATGGCCGCGACCTGGCGGCAGCCTGCCGGCTCGGCATCGAAAAGGACGGCCTCGGCTTCCAGGTGATGAACGTCGCCGCGGACGACGTCTCGTCGGACCTGCCGAGCGCCGAACTGCTGAAGCGCTTCTACCCGGACGTCCCGCTCAGGAAGCCGCTCGGCGAGTTCGAGACGCTGCTGAGCAATGCGAAGCTCAAGCGTCTGCTCGGCTGGCAGCCGGCTTACCACTGGCGCGATCAGACCGGCTCGTGATGCGCGCGCGCCGACGCGCGGTCGCGCGTCGTCCTCCTCGCAGACCGGCAGCCTCGCGATCCGGCGATGCACGCGGCTTGACATGGATCAACGCGCGCCGCCGCGTACCCGGTTCAATACCGAAGGCGCCCGGGCGCCGTCGATCCAGCGCCCTTATTTTCCCGAGCGAGGCACACCGATGCGCGTTGACGACACCCGCCGGCACGGCGTGTTGCGCGCGCGGCTCGCGCGCCTGAAGACGCACCCGCTCGCATGGATCGGGCCGGGACTCATCACCGGCGTAGCGGACGACGACCCGAGCGGCATCGCGACGTATTCGCAGGCGGGCGCGCAGTACGGTCTCGGCATGCTGTGGACGATGCCGCTTGCGTTTCCGCTGATGGCGGCGATTCAATCGATGTGCGCGGACCTCGGCCGCGTCACCGGAAGAGGGCTCGCCGCGAACATCAAGCAGGCCTTTTCGCCGGCCGTCCTGTATGCGGTGGTGGCGCTGCTGCTGGTCGCCAACACGCTGAACATTGCCGCCGACGTCGCCGCGATGGGCGAGGTCGCGCAACTCGTGAGCGGGCTCGACCGCCATCTGATGACCGCGGTCTTCGTCGGGGTGACGCTGCTGTTGCAGGTGTTCGTGCCGTATCACCGCTACGTGTTCTTCCTGAAGTGGCTGACGCTGTCGCTACTCGCGTATGCGGGCGTCGTGTTCGTCGTGCGGGTGCCCTGGGGGGAGGTGGCGTTGCGCACGTTCTGGCCGCGTTTTACGCCGGACGCGTCGGCGGCGGCGGTGGTGCTCGGCGTGTTCGGCACGACGATCAGTCCGTATCTGTTCTTCTGGCAAGCGTCCGAGGAAGTCGAGGACATGCACGTGCATCCCGGCAGTGCGCCGCTCGTGCGCGATCCGCGCGCCGCGCGCGCGGAGCTGCGCCGGATTCGCTGGGATACGTGGAGCGGCATGCTGTACTCGGATCTCACCGCGTGGTTCATCATCCTGGCCACCGCGGTGACGCTGCACGCGGCCGGCATCACGGACATCGACACCGCCGCGCGGGCCGCCGGCGCGCTGCGGCCGCTCGCGGGCGACTTCGCGTATCTGCTGTTCGCGGCGGGGATTTTCGGCGTCGGCCTGATCGGCGTGCCGGTGCTGGCCGGCTCAGGCGCCTATGCGCTTGCCGAGGCGATGGGCTGGAACGAGGGCCTGGAGCGCCGCGTCACCGACGCGCGCGGCTTCTACGGCATCATCGCGGTCAGCGTGCTGGCCGGACTGGCGCTGCAGTATTCGCCGGTCAGCCCGATGAAAGCGCTGTTCTGGAGCGCGGTCATCAATGGCGTGGTCGCCGTGCCGTTGATGGCCGTCGTCATCGTGCTGGCGTCGCGGCATGCCGTCATGGGGCGCTTTACCGCGAGCCGTCCGGTGGTCGCGCTGGGCTGGATCGCGACCGCCGTGATGGGCGTGGCCGCACTCGCGATGCTGCTGCCGCACTAGCCGCGGCGGGCCGTGCCGCGACGCGGCCGATTGATAACCCGGTGGAAAGACTGCCTTGCGCGCCGGGGTGTTGGCAGCGGCACTCCGTCCCCGTACATTGACGACAGGCAACGCGCGACGCCCGTGCCGGAACCACCGGCCGGCCGTCGGCAACCGGCTTTGCCGCCAGCCATCCGTGCGGGAATCCGATGAACGTCGTTACGCCGTCCCCGTTGCGCACGCTCGCCGGCGACGCGCGCCATGCGATCGGCGCGTCCGCGCCGGCCGGCATGCTGCGCATCGGCACGATCGAAAGCGCAGCGGCCGCGCGCCTGCCGGCGCTGCTGGCGGCCTATCACACGCGCTGGCCGGGTGTCGGACTGGACATGCGCATCGGCACATCGCAGGCGCTCGTCGAAGACGTCGCCGCGGCGCGGCTCGACTGTGCCTTTGTCGCCCGCACGCGGACGAATCCGCGCACGCGCGACGAGGGCATCGCGGACGGACTCGCGGCGACACTCGCATTCGAAGAGGACCTGCTGCTGCTGGTGCCGCTGGATCATCCGCCGGTGCGCCGCGCGCAGGATGTGCGGTGCACGACGCTCGCCGTATTCGCGCGCGGCTGCACCTATCGCGACGTGCTCGAACGCTGGCTGGGCACACTCGCGCATCCGGCCGGGCGGTCAGGGCAGGACCGGGACGTGCGCGAATGCGCGTCGTATCCTGCGGTCGTGGCGAGCGTCGCGGCCGGCACGTGCGTTGCGCTGTGTCCGCGCTCGGTGCTCGTGCGGCAGCGCGTGCCCGCGGTCGTGCGGACGCGGCGAATCGCGACGGTCGGCACGTATCTGATCGCGCAGGCAGGGCATAGCAGCCATGCGTATGATGCCTTGCACGGCACGCTGCTCGCGCAGCGACACGCAGACCGGTCGAACGAGGCCGTTGCGCGCGGCAGTCCACCCTTTCATGTGAGTCGGGAGAAACAGAGATGAGCCAACAGACAGCAAGCGGGGCGCTCCTGCGTCTGCTCGGGATCGACCAGCCGGTCATTCAGGCGCCGATGGCCGGTGTCAGCACGCCGGCGCTTGCCGCCGCCGTGTCGAATGCGGGCGGACTCGGCTCGCTCGGCGTCGGCGCGATGCGCGCGGACGCCGCGCGCGAGACGATCCGGCAGACTCGCGCGCTGACCGGCAAGCCGTTCAACGTCAACGTGTTCTGCCACCGGCCGGCCCAGCCCGATCCGGCGCGCGAGCAGCAGTGGCTGCGCTGGCTTGCGCCGTCCTTCGACCAATATGGTGCGACGCCGCCGGCCGCGCTCCACGAGATCTATACGAGCTTCGTCGTCGATGCCGCGATGTTGCAGGTGTTCATCGAAGAGCGGCCGGCGGTCGTCAGCTTCCATTTCGGCCTGCCGCCCGCTGCGACGATCGCGGCCCTCAGGCAGGCGGGCATCCGGCTGCTGGCGAGCGCGACAAGCGTCGAAGAGGCCGCGCAGGCGGCGGCCGCGGGCGTCGATGCGCTCGTCGCGCAGGGTATCGAAGCGGGCGGTCATCGCGGGATGTTCGATCCGGACGCGTTCGACGAGGGGCTCGGCACCTTCGCGCTCACGCGCGTGCTCGTGCGCGAGTTCGACCTGCCGGTGATCGCCGCGGGCGGCATCATGGACGGCGCGGGCATCGTCGCCGCGCTGGCGCTCGGCGCGCAGGCCGCGCAACTGGGCACGGCGTTCGTCGCGTGCCCGGAAACGGCGATCGACGACGCTTACCGCCGTGCACTGCTCGGCACGTCCGCTCGTCACACGACGCTTACGTCCGCGATCTCCGGTCGGCCCGCGCGGGGCCTCGTCAACCGCTTCACGCAACTCGGCGATGCCGCCGCCGCGCCGCCGCCGCCCGACTACCCGATCGCCTACGACGCCGGCAAGGCGCTGCACGGCGCGGCGAAAGCGCGGGGCGAGTCCGGTTTCGGTGCGCAATGGGCCGGCCAGGCCGTCGCGCTCGCGCGCGCGTTGCCGGCCGCCGAACTGGTCGCGCAACTGGAACGGGAAATGCGCGAGAGCATCGCGCGGCTGCACGCGTCGGCATGATTGCGCGGCGCGCGAAGGGGCGCGCCCGTTTGCGACGGTGCCCGATTGTTCGCGATTCGATAAAAGTGATGTCGTCGGGGCGGCGTTGATGTTCGCGCGCCCGGGCGCGATGATGAACGCATCTGATGGTCAGCAGGAGGCATGAGATGAACATTCTCGAACTCGCGCGCGAATCCGGCATGACGGTGGTGCTCGATGCGCGCATCGGCCAGCAGGAATACCACTCGGTGCACAGCACGGTGGCCGCGCTGGAGCGTTTTGCGGCGCTGCTCGCCGCGGCGCGCGGCGCGCAAGCCGTGCCGTGCGAGTGATGCGGATCGTCAACCGGACCCTCGAAGGACACACGATGAAACACGACGTTTTCGAATGCCGCGCGGTCGAAGCGGCGAGCGTCGCCGCGCAGGCGGCGCATGGCAACGCGGAGTGGCGCGCACGCCGCGATGGCGCGCCGCGCAACTGGGCATGGGCGCATCAGCACGATGCGTACGACTGGATGGAGTCGGCCGCGCCGTTTTCGCTGGACGATATCGCGGCGTGACGTTCGCGCGCGCCGGCCGATGAACGCGCCGCATGACGCGTCTCGGGCCGGGTGTGCTTTGGTGTACGATGGGCGCCGCTGCCGCATCGCCGATGCGGTGACGCGGTGACGCGACGACCCTGACAGCATGTCGATGAAAGCGCGTCGCGCGGGCCGGCAGCCGGCATCCCCGGACGGGGGGCCGCGCGCGTGACCGATCTCGTCGAGGTGCCTACCATGGATGTTGCAGACCTCAAGGTCTTCGAGGCCGTCGCCCGTCATGGGAGCATGAATCGCGCGGCGGCGGAACTGCATACGGTGCAGTCGAACGTCACCGCCCGCATCCGCGCGCTGGAGCGCGAGATCGGCGTCGCGCTGTTTCAGCGTCATGTGCGCGGCGTGAGCCTGACGGCGGCGGGCGAGCGGATGTTGCCTTACGCGGCGCGTATCGCGCGGCTCGTCGGCGACGCGCGGCGCGCCGCGCTCGACGAAGGGCCGCCGGCCGGCCCGCTCGCGCTCGGCACGCTCGAAACCACTGCGGCGCTGCGGCTTGCGCCAGTGCTGAGCCGTTTTGCGCGCACGTATCCGCAGGTGCAGCTGTCGCTGACGACCGGCACGAGCGCGAGCCTGACGGCAGATATCGTCGAATGCCGTCTCGACGGCGCATTCGTTGCGGGCCCCGTCGATCATCCCGACCTCCACGCGGAAACGATTTTCCAGGAAGAGCTGGTGCTCGTCACGCCACGCACGGTGCGCGAGCTCGCTGCGTTGCGCGCGCTCAATCCGCTGAAGACGATCGTGTTCCGCCTCGGGTGCTCGTATCGGCAGCGGCTCGATGCGTGGCTGGCCGCATCGGGCGTGCTCACCGCGACGCCGCTGGAGTTCGGCTCGCTCGACGCGATCATCGCGTGCGTCGCCGCGGGCATCGGCGTGACGCTGTTGCCGCGCGGCGTCGTGTCGAATGCGGCGGCGCAGGACAGCGTCGCGATCCATACGCTCGCGCCGGAACACGCACGCGTGAGCACGCAGTTCATTCGCCGGCGCGATGCATACGTGTCGAGTGCGCTGCATGCGTTCGTCGAGATCGCGCGCGCCGACGCGGGTGCGCTGATGGCTGCCGCGTAACCGTTCCTCGCGGGATGGGCGCGCAGGACGTCCGCGCAGGACGTCCACGGAAAGTCAGTTGTTCCCGCGCGTCAACCTGGTGCGCGGATGAGCCTTCTAGAATGGTCGCCAATGACCGTTCGTGCCAGGCGACGGTCTCGCCCGCGCCGCGGCAACTCGCTCGCGGCCGGCGCCACGGGATCCCTGGGACTGCCATGGACAACGCGACCCACGCTCTCACCGAATCCGGCCTGTCGCGCGCCGGAGCGCCGACCTATGCCGCACGCAATGCGCCGTACTGGCGCCGCAATCTCGCCATCTGCGTGTTCGGCTCGTTCACCACGCTGGTGAGCCTCAGCATGCTGCTGCCGTTTCTGCCGCTCTACGTGCAGCAACTCGGCGTGACCTCGACGGCGGCGGTCGTGCAATGGTCGGGCATCGCGTTTGGCGTGACCTTCCTCGGCACTGCGCTGACCGCGCCGCTCTGGGGACAACTGGCCGATCGCTACGGCCGCAAGCCGATGCTCGTGCGCGCCGCGCTCGGGATGGCCGTCGTCATGTCGACGATCGGACTCGCGCACAACGTGTACGAACTGGTGGCGCTGCGGTTTGCCGCGGGGCTGATCGGCGGCTATGCGTCGGCATCGATCGTGATGATCGGCACCCAGGCGCCGCCCGAGCGGTCGGGCTGGGCGCTCGGCGTATTGTCGACCGGCGTGCTCGCCGGCAATCTCGTCGGGCCGCTGATCGGCGGCGTGCTGCCGGGGCTGATCGGAATTCGCGGCGCGTTTTTCGCGGCGGGGGCGATGATCGGCGTCGCGGCGGTGCTGACGATCCTGCTGGTGCGCGAGGATTTCAGCGCGCGGCCCGAACCGAAAGCGCAGGCCGCGCGCCCGGGCGCGCATACGATGCGCAACCCCACGGTGCTCGCGGCGCTGCTGGTCACCGGGATGATGGTGCTGCTGTCGAACATGTCGATCGAACCGATCATCACCGTCTATATCGGCCAGCTGGGCGTCGCGCACGACCGGCTCGCGACGGTGGCGGGCGTGGTGATGGCCTGCTCCGCGTTCGGCAGCATGCTGATGGCTGCGCGGCTCGGCGCGCTGGCGGATCGTATCGGCGGGTGGAACGTGATCGTCGGCTGTCTGCTCGCGACCGGGCTCGTGATGATTCCGCAGGCGTTCGTCACGCACTGGTGGCAGCTTGCCGCGCTGCGCGGACTGATGGGAATGACGCTGGCCGGCCTGCTGCCGTCGATCACGAAGCTCGTGCGTCATGCAGTGCACGAACGCGAATCAGGCAAGATGCTCGGCTACCTGCAGTCCGCGCAGTACGCCGGGCAGGTGATCGGTCCGCTCGTCGGCGGCGCGATCGGCGTGCATGCCGGCATGCGCGACGTGTTCTTCTTCACCGGCGCGCTGCTGATCGGCTGCGCGGTGCTCGACCGCTGGGCGCAGGCGAAAGCCGCGTCCGCCCGTTGACGGGCGAAGCGTGCGGCGCGCCCGCCGCCGCGAAGTGCGGGAACGGTGCGCTACGCGCGCACGCGCGGCATGCGACTCGCGTGGCGCACATGACGCACGTGGCGCACATGACGCACATGACGCACGTGACGCACGTGACGCACAGCGCGCACTCAGCGGGGGAAGATCGCAGCGGTGCCGCTCAGGCGGCCACGCGCTGTCGCGCGGGCGCATCGGCGGCGCATGCACCGGCGGGCAGCGTCGGAGCGCCCGGCAAGCCGGCGCGATCGTGTTCGCGAAAGAACGTCATGCAGAAATCGACAAACGTCCTGACGCGCGCAGGCAGCAGGGCGCGATGTGCGTAGAACAGGCACAGTTCGATCGCGCCGTCCGCGACCTCGCATGCGGGCAGGACGGGGACGAGGTTGCCGGCCGCGAGATCGTCGCGGATCATCGCTTCGGGCAGCGCGGCGATGCCGCTGCCGCCGAGCGCGATCGAACGCAGCAGCACGTCGTTGCCCTCGATCGACAAGGCCGGCGTGATCGGCAGCGGCTCACCGCGGACAATCAGCGTGACCGTATCCGCATCGGGCCGCTGCGGCTGCGACGGCAGAAGCAGGACGTGGGAAGACAGCTCGCCTGCCTGATTCGGCGTGCCGTGCCGGACGAGGTAGCGCGGCGCCGCTGCCAGCACGCGCGTCGTGCGGAGCAGGCTGCGCCGGATCGCCGCCGATTGCCCGACGCCCGCGGGCGGCAGGATCGCGACGTCGACGCGCCCGTCGTACAGGTTGACGGCGCTCTCCTGAATTGCCACACCGAGGTTCACGTTCGGCGCGATCGTCCGGTAGCGGCCCAGAAGCCGGCAGAGCGTGTCGCCGGCCAGCACCGGATGCACGACGAGGCGCAGCCTGCCGGCCTCCACTTCGCGCTCGCGCATGATGAGGCGGTGCGCCTCGTCGAGCTCTTCGAGCAGACGCCGGCAGCTCAGGTAATACGCTTGCGCTTCTTCGGTCAGCGTGACCGAGCGCGTCGTCCGGTGCAGCAGGCGCGTCTGCACGCTGGCTTCGAGCCGGGCGATCGCTTTCGAAACCGACCCGGTGGTGACGCCGAGCGCGTCGGCCGCCTTGCTGAAGCTGCGATGCTGCGCGGCCGCGACGAAGGCCCTCAACACGGATAGTTGTTCCATCGCGACTCTCCTGTGCGGTATGTGCGTGATTGTGCGTAATGTGCGCGATTACTGTAGCAACGCGTCGCGCGCGCGACGCGCGCTTTGTTCTGATACGGGTATCGCCGGCAGAGATACCCGCCGGGCCGCGCTGCCGCGGCGCCGCGGCGCCGCCCTTGCGGTAGACTCAAGCGCACCGCTCTTGCCGCGCAGGACAGCCTATGGACCGGATCGACGCCATGAAGGTGTTTGTCGCGACGCTCGACGAAGGCAGTCTCGCGCGCGCGGGCCGCCGGCTCGGCCGCTCGGCCGCGGCGGTGAGCCGCGCGATTGCGTTTCTCGAAGCGCACACCGGCACCCCGCTGCTGTACCGCACCACGCGCACGCTGCGTCTGAGCGAGGCGGGCGAGCAGTATGCGTCGGCGTGCCGGCGCATCCTCGCGGATCTCGACGAAGCCGACCTGCTCGTGGCCGATGCGCGCGCCGCGCCGCGCGGCGTGCTGACGCTGACCGCGCCGGTGGCGGCCGGCGAGGACGTGCTGCGGCCGATCGTCGACGCGTTCATCGAGCGCCATCCGAACGTTTCGGTGCGCGTGCAACTGCTTGACCGTCCGGTGAGCCTCGTCGACGAAGGGATCGACGTCGCGCTGCGCATTGCGCATCTCGCGGACTCGACGCTGGTCGCGATTCCGCTGGGCGAAGTGCGGCGCGTGGTCGTCGCGTCGCCCGACTATCTGGCGCGGCATCCTGCGATCCGGCAGCCGGCGGATCTGGCCGGGCACGCGATCGTCTCGATGACGCATTTCGGGCTCGATTCATGGAGTTTTCCGGCGACGGGCGCCGCCGCGCTGCCGCAGGTCGTGCAGTTTTCGCCGCGCCTCGTGATCAACACGATCCGCGGCGCGGTGGCGTCGGCGGTTGCCGGTCATGGCGTGACGCGGATGTTTTCGTATCACGTCGCGGACGAAATCGGGAACGGACGGCTGACGATCGTGCTGCGCGACAACGAACATGCGCCGTTGCCGGTCAACCTGGTCACGCCGCAGGGACGCCTCGCGGTGCCCAAGGTGCGCGCGTTCGCCGACTTTGCGGTGCCGCGCCTGCGCGAACGCTTTGCGCAGTTCCGCGCGAGTGTCGACGCCGATTGATACGCGCCGCGTAAGCATGACTTCCGTCGCGCGTGCGTTCTCGCGCGACCCGCGCCGGCCTAGACTGGGTACCGTCATCAACGGATACCCGACGGGTAGCGGCTTGCGGGAGCGATCATGCAGCATGCGGTTATGAATGCGTCGACGCGCGCGACGCCCGCCAACGTGTGGCGGGCGACCGTGGCGGGTGCGAGTGCGAGCCTCGTCGGCATCGGCCTCGCGCGTTTTGCGTATACGCCGCTTTTGCCGGCGATCATCGGCGCGCACTGGTTTCCGGCTGCGACGGCGGCCTATCTCGGCGCGGCGAATCTGGGCGGCTACCTGGCCGGGGCGCTCGCGGCGGGGCCGATGGCGCGCGCCGCGCAGCCCGCCCACGTGCTGCGCGCAATGATGCTGCTCGCGACCGTCGCCTTCGTGGCCTGCGCGGTGCCGGTGTCGTTCCTGTGGTTTTTCCTGTGGCGTTTCGCGTCGGGGCTCGCGGGCGGCGCATTGATGGTGCTGGCTGCTCCCACCGTGCTCGCGCACGTGCCGGCGGCGCGCCGCGGCTTTGCCAGCGGGGCCATCTTCACCGGGATCGGCCTCGGGATTGCGGCATCCGGCACGATCGTGCCGATTCTGCTGCGCGAAGGCCTCGCGTCGACGTGGCTCGGACTGGCGACGGTCTCGCTGCTGCTCACGCTGATCGCATGGAACGGCTGGCCGGCGCAGCAGGCGTCGCACGATGCGCCCTCTCGGGCGGGCGCGCCCGCGCACGCGACGCAGGCACGGACGCAGCGGGTGGCGGGTCTGCGTGCCCTCTACGCGGAATACGGGCTGAATGCGGTCGGCCTCGTGCCGCACATGATCTTTCTGGTGGACTTCGTCGCGCGCGGCCTGGGCAAGGGTGTGGAGGCCGGTGCGCAGTACTGGGTGCTGTACGGCCTGGGCGCGATCGTGGGGCCGCTCGCGAGCGGACATCTGGCCGACCGCGCAGGCTTCGGCCGTGCATTGCGAATGGCGTATCTGATCCAGATCGTGGCGGCCGCGCTGCCGGCGCTCCCGGTGGGGCCGGCGGGCCTGATGGTGTCGAGCGTGCTGATGGGCGCATTTACGCCGGGCATCGTGCCGCTCGTGCTCGGCCGCGTGAACGAACTGCTCGCGCATCATCCTTCGGCGGCGAAGGGGGCGTGGAGCCGCGCCACGACCAGTTTCGCGGTGCTGCAGGCGGGCGCGGCCTACGGGCTGTCGTTTCTGTTCGTCAGGAGCGGCGGCGACTACCGGCTGCTGTTCGCGATCGGCGCGCTCGCATTGGCGGTGGCGCTCGCCGTGGATCTGTGCGCGACCGCGCAAGCGCGCCGGCCGTGACGGCGCTGCCCGGCGCGCGCCGCCCGGCCTGAGCGGGCTCAGCCCGGCAGGGTTGCGGCGATCTGCATCACCACCCGCCGGCGCCGCTCGATACTTTCCGACGCGTCCTGCATGACCCGTTCGACGATCGGGCGGGGCGCCGTGTCGGGGCTGCCCGCGTCGAACGGCGGCGCGGGCGCGTATTCCAGTTCGAGCTGGATTGCCTGCGCCGTGTCTTCGCCCTGCAACTCGGCGGCGACGGTCAGTGCGAAATCGATGCCCGCCGTCACGCCGCCGCCGGTGATCAGGTTGCCGTCGCGGACCACGCGCTCGCGCACGGGGATCGCACCCAGCGGCGCCAGCAGCGCGTGAAAGGCCCAGTGGGTCGTCGCGCGCCGCCCGCGCAGCAGACCCGCCGCGCCGAGCAGCAGCGCGCCCGTGCAGACCGAGGTCACGTAGCGCGCGCGGGCGGCCTGGCGGCGCACGAATGCGAGCGTCGGCGCATCCTGCAACAGGTCGGTGACGCCCGTGCCGCCCGGCACGCAAATGACGTCGAGCGCCGCGCAGTCGTCGTAGGTGTCGGTGGGCGTCAGCACGAGGCCGCTGCTGGAGACGACGGGCTCGCGCGTTTTCCAGATCAGCCGCACCGTCGCGCCGGGCAGCGACGCCAGCACGTCGTGGGGGCCGGTCAGATCGAGCTGCTGCACGCCGGGGAATACCAGAAAGCCGATTTGCACTGTCATGAGAGGACCTCGCGAGAGGCACCGCGCGGCGCGCGATGCATGATGGACAAATCGATTCTAGCGGCGTACCGTGTGGCGAAAACGCCATATCGCAGACAGTTTCCGCCACAACCATGCCCGCCGCCCCACACCCTGCCGTCCCGCTCCGGCCGATCCACGTGCTCGCGTTTCCCGGCGCGCAACTGCTCGACGTGACCGGTCCGCTGCAGGTCTTCGCGTCCGCGAACGAATGCGCGGCGGCGCGCGGCGGCGCGCGGCCTTACGTGCCGCGCGTGATCGCGGCCGAGGCGGGGCTCGTGACGACGTCGGCGGGCGTCGCGGTGCACGCGCATGGCCTGCGCGCGGGGGGCCGCGCAGCGGACACGCTGATCGTCGCGGGTGGGCAGGGCGTGCATGCGGCGGCGCGCAACCGCGCGCTCGTCGCGTGGATCGGCCGCCAGGCCGGCCGCGTGCGGCGTCTCGCATCGGTCTGCTCGGGGGCGTTCCTGCTCGCCGAGGCGGGTGTGCTCGACGGACGCCGGGCCGTCACGCACTGGGCGCATTGCGCGGCGCTCGCGCAGCGCTACCCGCGCGTGAGCGTCGACGTCGATCCGATCTTCGTGCGCGACGGGGACGTCTGGACGTCCGCCGGCGTGACGGCCGGCATCGATCTCGCGCTGGCGCTCGTCGAGGACGACCTCGGGCGCGCGCTGGCGCTCGACGTCGCCCGCGATCTGGTGGTGTTCCTGAAGCGGCCCGGCGGGCAGGCGCAGTTCAGCGCGCTGCTGTCCGTCCAGCACGCGGCCGAGCGCTTCGGCGCGCTGCACGCGTGGATCGCGGACAATCTCAGGGCGGACCTGGCGGTGCCGGCGCTGGCCGCGCGCGTGCAGATGAGCGAGCGCAGTTTCGTGCGCCACTACCGCGCCGAAACGGGGCGCACGCCCGCGCGGATGGTCGAGCAGTTGAGGGTCGAGGCCGCCCAGCGTCTGCTCGACGAAACCGCGTGGCCGCTCAAACGGATCGCGGCGCGCTGCGGCTTCGGCGGCGAGGACACGATGCGGCGCAGTTTCGTGCGCGTGCTCGACATCACGCCGCAGCTCTACCGGCAGCGCTTCGCGCGCTGAACCGCCCGCGGGCGGTCCCGCGCGCTCACACCCCGTCGGAACCGCATACCGTCACGCCGGCGCGCGATACCGCGCGGCTGCGACGTTGCTCGACAGGTTGCCGGACATCGCCTGGCGGGCCGCTTCGAAGGCGTCCCATTGCGCGGCGTCGGCCAGCGCCGGAATCGTGACGGTCTCGCCGCGTTCGAAGCCGACCAGCGCGGCATCCACCATGTCCTCGGCGGACATCACGATGCGGCTGTCGAGGTGTTCGAGCGGCAGGCCGCCGGTTTCCCAGAATGCGGTGGCGGTGGCGCCGGGCAGCACCGCCTGGATGCGGATGCCCTGGGCGGCGAGTTCGTGATGCAGCGACTGGCTGAACGCGAGGACGAACGCCTTGGTGCCGCCATAGACTCCGTTCAGCATCTCGGGCGCGATGCCGACGATCGACGCAATGTTGATCACCGCGCCGCGGCCGCGCGCGACGAAACCGGGCACCGCCGCATACGTGAGACGCGTGAGCGCGGTGACGTTCAGGCCGATCATGCGCTCCATCTGCTCGACGTCGCTGTCGACGAGCGGCGTGTGCGTGCCGATGCCCGCGTTGTTGACGAGCAGCGTGATGCGCGCGTCGTCCCGCAGGCGGGCTTCGACGCCTTGCACGCCGGCACGCGTGTTCAGGTCCGCGACCTGCACCGCGACGTCGCGCCCTGTTTCGCTGCGGATGCGCCCGGCCAGCGCCGCGAGCCGCGCCGCATCGCGCGCGACCAGCACGAGATCGTAGCCGCGGCGTGCGAGCCGCTGCGCGTAGACTGCGCCGATGCCGGACGACGCGCCGGTGATGAGGGCCGTGCCCCCGGATACCTGGGTCATGATTGCGCTCCTGATGAGGTTGACTGGATTACCTGAATCCGTAGAGGCATTCTGGCCGGATTTGACGATGGCGGAAATGACGTATAAGGTCATCTTTCAGGACATCAGGGTTCGGGAGGCAAAACGTGCACCGGGTCGGTTATCTGCTGAGCGACGGCTTTCAGATCATGGCGCTCGCCACGCAGTCCGTGTTCGAGTATGCGAACGTCGTCGCGGGCGAGCCGTTCTACGCGCCGTGCAGTTACTCGCTCGCGGGGGGCGACGTGCATTCGTCGCTGGGCGTGAGCGTCGGCACGCGCGCGGCGCGAGGGCGCGCGGCGGTCGATACATGGATCGTCGCGGGCGTGAACGACCCGCTCGCCGCGCCGTCGCCGGCTGCGCTGCGTGCGTTCCTGCGCCGCGCGGCCGGCCGCGCGCGGCGCGTGGCCGGCATCTGCACCGGCGGCTTTGTGCTCGCCGAGGCCGGGCTGCTCGGCGGGCGGCGCGCCACCACGCACTGGGCGTTCGCGGCCGCGTTGCGCGAGCGCTATCCGGACGTGCAGGTCGAGGCGGACCGCATCTATGTGGTGGACGGGCCGGTCTGGACCTCCGCGGGGATGACGGCCGGCTTCGATCTGGCGCTCGCGATGGTCGAAAGCGATCTGGGCGAGGCGCTCGCGCGCTCGGTCGCGCACAAGCTCGTGATGCATCAGCGGCGCTCGGGCGGCCAGTCGCAGCATTCGGAAATGCTCGATCTCGCGCCCAAATCCGACCGGATCCAGACCGCGCTCGACTATGCGCGCAAGAACCTGGGCCGCGCGCTGAGCGTCGACGAACTCGCGGCGTCGGCCCATCTGAGCCCCCGTCAGTTCAGCCGGGTGTTCACCCGCGAGACCGGCCAGTCGCCCGCGAAGGCGGTCGAGGGGCTCAGGCTCGAGGCGGCGCGTCTGATGATCGAGCAAAGCCGTCATCCGCTCGACGTGGTGGCGCGCGAAACCGGCTTTCGCGACCGCCGTCATCTGCGCGCGGCGTTCGTGCGCGGGTTCGGCTTGCCGCCGCAGGCGGTGCGGCGCGACGCGCGCCGTCCCGCGTGACCCCGGCGCGCGGCGCCGTCGTCCGCGCGGGCTGGGCATAAGCGGGTTTTGTCGTACCGGTTTGGGCGGTGGCGGCGTATACTCGCTCGCACCTTTTCTGCCCGTTTTTCCGAGTATCCGCATGTCCGGAACGCCGACTACCGCCGCCTCACAGACCGCCTCACAGACCGCCTCGCAGGCCGCGTCACAGGCCGCTTCGCAGGCGTCGCGCGGCGCGCTGCCCGCCTCGTGCGAGGCGCCGGCGGACGGGCCGGCGGCGGCGCTCGGCGCACTGATGCGGCTGGCGCTGCGGCAGTTCGGCGTGGCGGCGGCGCTCGTGCTGCCCGGCGCGCGCGACATGCCGGCCGCGGGCGCGCACACGGAAGCGGCCGTGCGTGACGCGCTCCTCGCGCTGCGTTGCGACGGTGCGTTCGACGCGGTGCAGCAGCCGTTTTTCATCGCCGACCTGCACGCCGAGCCGGGCTGGCTGCAGCAGCGGCCCGCGCCGCCGCTGCGGTTTCTCGCCTGCTGGCCGCTGCGCACGCCGTCGGGCGAGCGCGGCGCGTGCCTGGTGCTGGCCGATCCGGCGCCGCGTCTCTTTGACGGCGCGGCGCGCGCCGCGCTCGACGATCTCGCGCTCGCCGCCGCCGGGCTCGCACAGGCCGTCGCCGAGCGCGCGTGGCACGACGCGGAACTCGCGGGGCTGCGCGCGCGCGAGCGGCTGCTGTCGCTGGCGATTGCCGGCAGCGGCACGGGCGTGTGGGATCGCGACGTCGTCAGCGGGGAGATCCGTTATTCGAGCGGCTGGAAGGCGCTGCTCGGCTACCGGCCGGACGAGTTGTCCGACCGTATCGAAGAGGCCTATCAGCGCCTGCACCCGGACGATCGCGACTACGTGAAAGCCGCGATGCAGGCGCATTTCGACGGCCGCACGGACGGCTACGAAGTCGAGCACCGGATCCGCTGCAAGGACGGCAGCTACAAATGGATCTGCAGCCGCGGCAAGGTCGTGAGCCGCGACGCCGAAGGGCGCGCGCTGCGCATGATCGGCACGACCACGGACATCACGTCGCTGCGCAAGATGTCCGATGCGCTGCGCGAGACCGCCCAGCTCGTCACGAACCTGACCAACGAAGTGCCGGGCCTCGTGTTCCAGTACCGGCTGCTGCCCGACGGCCGCGCGTTGTTTCCCTATGCGAGCGCGAACGTCGCCGACATCTATGAACTCGTGCCCGCGCAGCTTGCCGACGACGCCACGCTCGTCGAGCAGCGCATCCATCCGGAGGATCTCGCGCTCTATCGCGCGTCGCTCGACGCATCGGCCACGCAGCTCGCGCCGTGGCACCTCGAATACCGCGTCGTGCTGCCGCGCCAGGGGCTGTGCCGGCGCCAGGGCGACGCAAAGCCGCAGCGGCTCGCGGACGGCAGCACCGTCTGGCACGGCTTCATCACCGACGCCACCGAGCGCAAGCGCATCGAGGCCGAACTGCACGAGTTCGCCACCATCGACGCGCTGACGCGCCTGCCCAACCGCCGTCATTTCATGCGTCAGATGGAGGCGGAACTGGCGGCGCTGCGGCGCGCGGATGGCGTGGCGGCGGCGGTGCTGATGTGCGACCTCGATTTCTTCAAGTCGATCAACGACCAGTTCGGCCATGCGATCGGCGACCGCGCGCTGCGGCATTTCGCCGACATCCTGCATGCGCATCTGCGCGCCGGCGACTTCGCGGGACGCATCGGCGGCGAGGAGTTCGCGGTGCTGCTGCGCGCCGCGGACGTGAGCGCCGCCTATGCGATTGCGCGCCGCATCCAGCGGCGCATCGCCGAGGCGCCGCTCGTCGACGGCGAGCGGCCGATCGTGCTGACGGTCAGCATCGGCATCGCGCCGCTGACGCCGGCCGACCCGAACGTCGAATCCGCGCTGTCGCGCAGCGATCTCGCGCTGTATCGCGCGAAAAAGAACGGGCGCAACCGCATCGAGTGCGCGTAGGCGCCGCGTATTCCGTCCGCGCTCAGCGCGGTTGCGTCGCGCCGAACAGCAGTTGCGCGATGACGTCGTTGTCGATCGTCTCGTTGCTGAGCGAACTGGCGAGCAGTTCGCCCGCCAGCTGCTGCGGCGAGAACACCACGTCCGGCTTCAGCAGCTTGAGCCGCTGCAGGTTGCGCTGCTGGTTCACGAGCGCGATGGTGCGCACGTCCGGCGCAAGCTCCTTGATCGCCAGCACGATGAACGCGTTCTCCGCGTCGTCCGAGCGCATGATCAGTACCGCACGCGCAGTGGTGGCGCCCGCGTGGCCGAGCGTCGTGGGGTCGGTCGCGTCGCCGACGACCAGATCCGCTTCGCGCGGATAGCTGTGCTCGATGTTCGGCGGGACGATCACCGTGATCGGATAGCCGCGCTTGTGCAGCCCGGTGTAGACGCTCAGCGCGACAGGCGTCGCGCCGATGATCAGATAATGGTTCTTGCGGATCACGTTCGAAATGCCTCCCTTGACGATCCGTTTGAGATTGCCGCCGACGACCGGGCCGATGATCGCGCTGATCGACGTCGCGAACACGGTGATGCCGAACACGATCATCGATACGGTGAACAGCCGCGCCGCGCTCGAATGCGGCACGATGTCGCCGTAGCCGACCGTCGACATCGACACGATCGAGAAGTACGCGGCGGTCGCGAGGTCGCGCACGGGCGGCGCGAAGCCGTCGCCGAAATAGAGCGTGCCGAATACCGAATAGATCAGCAGCGACACGATGGCGAGAAACGCGAACAGGCCGCTGGCGGCGATGCTCGTGCGATCGAAGTGCCGCCACTCGTAGACGAGCAGCGCGACCAGCACGACCGTGAACGCGAGCACGAGATGGCCGCGGTAGCCGGCGGTCGCATCGATGGCCGCCGCGCCGGCGAGCAGCAGCAGCGTCAGGACCCAGGCGACGCGGGCGCGCAGCACGAGGCCGAGCGTCATCGTCGCGAGCCCGCCGCCAACCACCAGCCGCGGCAGCACGATCAGCGCCGACGTGTCGACGAAGCGCCAGGCGTCGACCAGCCAGTCGCCATGCCAGACGGGCCCCATGCGCGCGAGCGCCGGCTGGACGATCAACGCTGCATCGAGCGCGACGAGAATGGCCAGATAGCCGTGCGGTCCGAGCGATGTGACAACGCGGCGCAGCCACGGAGGAAGGTGTGTCATGGAACAGCGCGGGCGAATGCGGAGTTGCAACCCTATACCATCTGTCCGCGGTGTGCAATTTCGCGCGTCATGCGGCGCGGCCCATCACAGCAACGCGTCGAGTTGCTCGACCTGCTGCGCGAAGCGCCGCTTGTCGGCGCCGCGCAGCGGATCGCTTTGCGGCAGCGCCACCGTCAGCGGATTGCGCGGCACGCCGTTCACGTGCACCTCGTAGTGCAGATGCGGGCCGGTGGCCCATCCGGTGGCGCCGACGTAGCCGATCACCTGCCCTTGCCGCACGCGGCTGCCGGCTCTCAGGTGCGGTGCGAGTCGCGACAGGTGAGCGAAGGTGGTCGAATACGGTCCGACGTTTTTCATCTCGACCACCCGGCCGTATCCGGTTTGCCAGCCGGCAAACGTGACGACGCCGCGCGCGGTCGCATGGACCGGCGTGCCGGAGGGCGCCGCCAGATCGACGCCCTCATGGGCGGCCCAGCGGTGCGTGAACGGATCGAAGCGCCGCTTCGAGAACGGCGACGAGACGCGGGTGAAGCGCAGCGGATAGCGTCTGAACGATGCCGCATGACGGCGACCGTCGGGCGCGTAGTAGAAGGCCTTGCCCGCCAGGTTGCGGTAGAGGAACACCGTGTGGTCGGCCGTGCCGGTGGAGATGCGCACGGCGACCGGCCGCGGCGGGTGTGCGGCGTGCGTTGCGCGGCCTGTTGCGCCGCGCGGCGAGCGCGCGCGAAACACGAAGCGGATCGTGCTGCCCGGCGGCAGGTCGCGCCGGAAGTCGAGCTGGTCCGCGAACGCGTGCGACAGCGTGAGCGTCGTGGCGGCGTCGATGCCGAGCCGCTGCGCGGCATCCGCAAAGCTGCGCGTAATGACTGCATTCTCGACCGTCAGTCGCGCGGGCGCGGCGGCCACGTGGGTCGCGGAGGCGAGCGGTGCTGAGGGCGCTGCGGGGGCGGCGCTCGCGTTGGCCGGCGCGTCAGTCTGCAAGGGCGGGGAGGTCAACGGCGCGGGATCGTCCGTTGCGGGAGAGACGGGCTCGCGCATCGCCCACACGAAGCAGGCCGATCCGATTGCTGCCGCCACGATCGCGGCGCCCGCCATGCGGGGCGTCGCGGTCAATGCACGAAAAGCCATGTAGTCGATACCGGAGAAACGGGGCCCCGGCCCGCGCTGCGCGACCGGTCAAGGAGGGGGCAGCGTAGAGGGCTTTTCTTAAGCGAGGCTTAAAACGAGGCCTGTTTGGCCGTGCAGCGCGCGGTGCCGCGCGGCGATGTCTGGTCACCGGGAAAACCAGTGGAAAAATTTTACTTTCTGGATTTAATCAGGAATGCGACTTAAAAGTCGGATATGACCGATTGCACGGAAAATGCGGCATAAATGCGCGTGCGGCTGGACCGACGTGCCGATTCACGTTACAATTCTCACGTTTTAATCACATTATGATCCAAGCCACGTAGTGCGACGCGCTGCCCCGCTTTTGCAAGCGGTCGTGTGTTTGTCGTCGCCTCATCAAACGGGACCTCCGGTCCCTGCGGAGCGGTTCGCCTGCTCCGCAATCCTGCCGCCGCAAGGCGGTGCCTTGCTCCGGTGCCTTCGCGTTTTCGCGCAGGGCATGAAGGTCAGAGGAACGCCCGTGCGTTCACGCGTATGCGTGCCGAACCGTCAGAGGTTCGCGTACCCGCCTGCGCGCGAGCATCGTCGCCGGTCCGCGGAATCCTGTTTCCGTTTGCCCTGTCGCGGGTTCGTCCGGTCTTCGCGGTCCGTCGCGAAGCGTCCTGTGTCCTTCCCGGAGTGTCCTGCACATTCCATCGAACAGGAGGGTCATCATGATGAGAACGCGTACTGTCCGGCTGATCGGGATACCGGTCGCGCTTGCCGGACTCGCGTGGGCGCTGACGGAGGGGATCGGCGTCGCTGCGTTGAAAAGCCATGCAGGCGATCTCGCGTACTACACCGGGCGGCAATTGCTGCTGGTCGGCGATTCGATGGCGCTCGCGCTCGCTGTCGGCATCCCGGCCGGCGTGCTGCTGAGCCGGCCTGCGCTGCGGCGGCAGGCCGGGCTGCTGATGCAGCTCTTCAATATCGGCAACACGGTGCCGTCGCTTGCGGTGCTCGCGATCGCGCTCGGCCTGTTCGGCATCGGCGACGCGCCGGCCATTGCCGCGCTGTTTCTCGCATCGCTGCTGCCGATCGTGCGCAACACCTGCGAGGGGGTGAAGAACGTACCGCCTGCGCTGTGCGAGGCCGCACGCGGGATCGGCATGACCGGCGGGCAGGCGCTGCTGCGCGTCGAGTTGCCGAATGCGATGCCGGTCATCGTCGGCGGCGTGCGCACGGCGCTGGCGATCAATGTCGGCACGGCGCCGCTCGCGTATCTGATCGGCGCCGACAGTCTCGGCTCGCTGATTTTTCCGGGCATCTATCTCGACAACGATACGCTGCTGCTGATGGGGGCAGCGGCCACCGCGATGGTTGCGCTGGCGCTCGATATGCTCGTCGCGCTCGGCTCGCGTCAATGGCTCGCTCGCCACGGGGTGCCGGCATGATGCGCGCGCTGAGGTCCATCCTGATAGGGCATCTGGAGCGTGCCGCCGGCCGCGCGCGGCGTCTCGCGCGCGTGGCGGCATGCGGGGCGCTCCTCGCGGCGCTTTGCACGCCGGCCTGGGCAACGACGATCGTGCTCGGCGCGAAGAATTTCACCGAGCAATACGTGCTCGCGGAAATTACCGCGCAGTATCTGCGCGCGCGCGGCTATACGGTCGAAGTGCATGCGGGGCTCGGCAGTACGCTGCTGCGCAGCGCGCTGCGCAACGGCCAGGTCGATCTGATGTGGGACTACACCGGCACCGCCGCGCTGGTCTATGACAGGATCGGCGAGAAGCTCTCGCCGCAGCAGATGTATGCACGCGTGAAGGCGCTCGACGCGCCGCGCGGCCTGGTCTGGCTGGCCGCTTCGCCGCTGAACGATACCTACGCGCTCGGCGTGCCGGGGCGCTTCGCGCAGCGCACCGGTATCCGCACCATCTCGCAGCTCGCCGCCTATCTCGCGCACGACCCCGACGCCCGCGACGACGTGTTCGGCATGGACGCCGAATTCGCGAACCGTCCTGACGGACTGAAGCCGCTGCTCGCGACCTATGGGATGCACTTCGGCCGCGCCCAGTTGCGGCAGATGGATCCGGGCCTCGTCTACACGGCGCTGCATCATGGGCAGTTGAAGATCGGCCTCGTCTACACGACCGATGGCCGCGTGAAGGGCTTCGGCATCGTCGCGCTCGACGACGACCGGCACTTCTTCCCGCCGTACAACGCCACCCCGGTGGTGCGCGAAGCGGTGCTCGCGCGCAATCCGAAGCTGGCCGCGCAGCTCGATGCATTGTCTGCTGTGCTGAACAACGACGTGATGCAGAAAATGAACAAGGCCGTCGACCTCGACGGCGAGCCGGTGCAGGCGGTGGCCGCCGCGTTCCTGCGCGCGCATCCGCTGCCCTGAAGGAGAAACGCATGAACGTATTCGATTATCTGTCGTCGAGCTGGCCGCTGCTCTTGCACCTGACGCTGCAGCATATCGGACTCGTCGGCATGGCGGTGGGCAGCGCGATTGTCGTGGGGGTGCCGCTCGGCGTGCTGATGAGCCGCCACCCGTGGCTCGCGGCGCCGCTGCTCGGTGTGGCGACGGTGATTCTCACGCTGCCCTCGATTGCGCTGTTCGGGCTGATGATTCCGCTCTTCTCGCGGATCGGCCACGGGATCGGCGCGCTGCCCGCGGTGACGGCGGTGTTTTTGTATTCGCTGCTGCCGGTCATGCGCAACACACACGTTGCGCTGGGCCAGGTCGACGCGAGCCTCCGGGAAGCCGGCGCGGGCCTCGGGATGACGTCCTGGCAGCAGCTGCGGCGGGTGGAACTGCCGCTCGCGGTGCCCGTCATCCTCGCCGGCGTGCGGGTCGCGGTCGTGATGAATATCGGCGTGATGACGGTAGCGGCCGTGATTGGCGCGGGCGGGCTCGGTACGCTGATCCTGCGTGCGATCGGCCAGAGCAGCATGATGAAACTGCTGGTGGGCGCCGCGCTCGTCAGCCTTCTCGCGATGGTGGCCGACCTGCTGCTGCAGGCGCTGCAACGCGCATTGACGTCGGAAGGAGTGAAACGGACATGATCGAACTCGATACGCTAAGCAAGACATTTACGCAAAAAGACGGACAGATCGTGCGCGCGGTCGATGCGGTGAGCCTGTCGGTGCCGGCCGGCGAAATCTGCGTGTTTCTCGGCCCCTCGGGCTGCGGCAAGACCACGACGCTGAAGATGATCAACCGGCTCGTCGCGCCGTCGTCGGGACGCGTGCTGATCGGCGGCGAGGACACGGCGTCGCTCGACGAGGTGGACCTGCGCAGGCGGATCGGCTATGTGATCCAGCAGATCGGGCTGTTTCCGAACATGACGATCGAGGAGAACGTGACCATCGTGCCGCGGCTGCTGGGCTGGGACCGCAAGCGCTGCGCGCAGCGCGCGGCGGAACTGATGGCGATGGTCGCGCTCGACCCGAAGCGCTATCTGAAGCGCTATCCGCGCGAGCTGTCGGGCGGGCAGCAACAGCGGATCGGCGTGATTCGCGCGCTCGCCGCCGATCCGCCGGTGCTGCTGATGGACGAGCCGTTCGGCGCCGTCGATCCGGTCAATCGCGAATCGATCCAGAACGAGTTCTTCGAAATGCAGCGCCAGCTGAACAAGACGGTGATCATGGTGAGCCACGACATCGACGAGGCGATCCGGCTCGGCGACCGGATCGCGGTGTTTCGCCAGGGCCGGCTCGTGCAGTACGCGCCCCCGGATACGTTGCTCGCGCAACCAGTCGACGGATTCGTCGCGCGCTTCGTCGGCGAGGACAGCACGCTCAGGCGCCTGCTGCTGGTGCGGGCGGGCGACGCGGTCGCGCCGGCGCCGACCGCGCGCGCGGATACGCCGCTTGCGCACGCGCTCGCGGCGATGGACGACGCCGACAGCGATCACGTGATCGTGCTCGGCGACGCACAGCAGGTGCTCGGCTACGTCGGGCGCCGGGCGGCGCGCGACGCGACGGGCTGCTGCGGCGAGCGGCTCGCCGCGCTTGTGGCGGCGGCGTCGCCGGAGGACAACCTGCGCACGGTGCTGTCGCGGCTCTACCAGCATGGCGTGTCGTGGATCCCGGTGCTGGACGGGCAGGCGCGCTTGCTGGGCGAGGTGACGCAGACGTCGATCGGGGCGCGGCTGCACGGGGAGCCGCGGGTGGCGGACCGCGCCGGCGCGCTTGCTTTGGCGGCCGGTTAGGCGGGCATCGCGAATCGTCGAGTCGCGGGGGCCCTGTCGAGAGAGGGGCCCGAGACCGGCGGGAGGCAGCGGGCCAGGGACATGAGTATACCTATGGCGGTTTTGGAATCGGCATATCTCGCAGTTTTTCGTCAATGATGAGAATTTCAAGATTTTCCCTTCCCAAGGTCATCGTGAAGGGCGACGAATGGAGTGGAGCGGGATCCACGGCCGATTTTACAAGCAGGGGATGGCTTTATTTAACAGATTCTTTTAAAAATCCGGATCTTGCCGACCCAAAAATTCTTGAGGGCGGGACAATCTGTCTCGAAGGTGCAGCCGGTTATTTGCTGGGTGGAACGGGATCGTTCATGCTTCCTGGAATTCATCCGGATCTTCTTGTTTTGGGCATGGTAAAGCCGGATTTGATCGGTTTGGCAATTCGTAATGCTCCTGCGGCGTTGATCATGGGTGGGGTGAACGAAGGGTTGCAGGATGCGGTGGGATTTGCTTTTATGTTTGGGCAGATTTCATATAAGGGGCTTTATACCGGTGGCTAGAAAATGGACGTTTCACAGAAGACATTCTGCTTTGGCGTATTGCCGTACGCGTCCAGGCCGAGCCCCGCAGGTTGGCGAAATACCTCGCACAGCCGTCATCCAGCTCGCAGGAGTATGCGAGCGCACCTCGCTTTCCGTGAGTCTGCCCACTCCCCCATTCCGCGCGCCTTTGCCGCGTAAGTTTCAGGTAAGCAAGCCGGACTAACAATAAAGAAGGGGTGGATTCGCGCCCTGCGCCGCCTGCGGCCGCGTAATACATAAAAACCCGACCTGTCGCGACGCCCGTCGCCATAAAGGAGACAAGCCATGTTGGAGTCGTTGCTGCACGAACACCGCCATTTCGACCCGCCCGCCGCGCTTGCACAAGCCGCGGCCATTTCCGGCATGGACGCATACCGCGCGCTGGTATCGGAAGCGGAGCGTGACTACGAAGGATTCTGGGGGCGTCTGGCGCGCGAGGCGCTGAGCTGGCATGCGCCGTTCACGCAGGTGCTGGACGAGACGGATGCGCCGTTTTACCGGTGGTTCGGGGACGGGCGGCTGAACGCGTCGTACAACAGCCTGGACCGTCACGTGGAGGCGGGGCATGGCGAGCGGGTGGCGCTGGTGTTCGAGGCGGACGACGGGACGGTGACGAACGTCACGTATGCGCAGTTGCTGGAGCGGGTGAGCCGGTTTGCGAACGCGCTGAAGCGGCGCGGGGTGAAGAAGGGCGACCGGGTGGTGATCTACATGCCGATGTCGGTGGAGGGGATCGTGGCGATGCAGGCGTGCGCGCGCATCGGGGCGACGCACTCGGTGGTGTTCGGGGGGTTCTCGTCGAAGTCGCTGAACGAGCGGATCGTGGACGTGGGGGCGGTGGCGCTGGTGACGGCCGACGAGCAGATGCGCGGCGGCCGCGCGCTGCCGCTGAAGGCGATCGCGGACGAGGCGCTGGCGCTGGGCGGGTGCGAGGCGGTGAAGGACGTGATCGTGTACCGGCGCACGGGGGGGACGGTGGGCTGGCAGGTGGGGCGCGATCACTGGATGCACGAGCTGGCGGAGCAGGAGTCGGGGCAGTGCGCGCCGGAGTGGGTGGAGGCGGAGCATCCGCTGTTCATCCTGTACACGTCGGGCTCGACGGGCAAGCCGAAGGGGGTGCAGCACAGCACGGGGGGGTATCTGCTGTGGACGGCGCAGACGCTGAAGTGGACGTTCGACTGGAAGCCTGAGGACGTGTTCTGGTGCACGGCGGACATCGGGTGGATCACGGGTCACAGCTACATTGCGTACGGGCCGCTGACGCTGGGGGCGACGCAGGTGGTGTTCGAGGGGGTGCCGACGTACCCGGACGCGGGGCGGTTCTGGCAGATGATCGAGCGTCACGGGGTGACGCTGTTCTACACGGCGCCGACGGCGATCCGCTCGCTGATCAAGATGGCGGAGGCGGATGCGAAGGTGCATCCGCAGCGCTACGACCTGAGCTCGCTGCGGGTGATCGGCACGGTGGGCGAGCCGATCAACCCGGAGGCGTGGGTGTGGTACCACCGTCACGTGGGAGGCGGGCGCTGCCCGGTGGTGGACACGTGGTGGCAGACGGAGACGGGGGGGCACATGATCACGCCGCTGCCGGGGGCGACGCCGCTGGTGCCGGGCTCGTGCACGCTGCCGCTGCCGGGGATCATGGCGGCGGTGGTGGACGAGACGGGTCAGGAGGTGCCGGACGGCCAGGGGGGGATACTGGTGATCCGGCGGCCGTGGCCGTCGATGCTGCGCACGGTGTGGGGGGATCCGCAGCGTTACGTGAAGAGCTACTTCCCGGCGGAGCTGGGGGGGCGGCTGTACCTGGCGGGGGACGGTGCGGTGCGCGACCGGGAGACGGGGTACTTCACGATCATGGGCCGCATCGACGACGTGCTGAACGTGTCGGGCCACCGGCTGGGGACGATGGAGATCGAGTCGGCGCTGGTGGCCAACGAGCTGGTGGCGGAGGCGGCGGTGGTGGGACGCCCGGACGAGACGACGGGCGAGGCGGTGTGCGCGTTCGTGGTGCTCAAGCGGGCGCGGCCGGAAGGGGAGGAGGCGGCGCGCATCGCGAGCGAGCTGCGGGCGTGGGTGGGCAAGGAGATCGGGCCGATCGCGAAGCCGAAGGACATCCGGTTCGGCGAGAACCTGCCGAAGACGCGCTCGGGGAAGATCATGCGGCGGCTGCTGCGCTCGCTCGCGCGCGGCGAGGCGATCACCCAGGACGTGTCGACGCTGGAGAATCCGGCGATTCTCGAACAACTGACAAAAGCGACGTAACCGTAGCGGCAACGCACGCTACCTGACCAACGGGACCTCGATCCCATCATCAAGGAGACAGTAATGAGCACAGCGAACGAAGCAAAGAAGTACTCGAATCCCGCGCCGCTGGGTCTCGCCGGTTTTGCGCTGACCACGTGGCTCCTGAGCATGATCAACGCCGGCTGGTTCTCCGGCGCCGGCATGGACCTCGTGCTCGCATGCGCGCTCGCGTACGGCGGCACGGCCCAGGCGATTGCGGGCGTGATGGAGCTGCCGCGCGGCAATACCTTCGGCGCGACCGCCTTCCTGAGCTACGGCGCGTTCTGGTGGTCGTTTGCGCTGTTCGTGCTATTCCTGCACGACAAGGTGCCGGCCTCGTTCGTCGGCTGGTATCTGGCGCTGTGGGGCGTGTTCACGTTCTACATGTGGATCGGCACGTTCCGCTCGCCGAAGGCGCTGCAGGCGATTTTCCTCGCGCTGTGGATCACCTTCTTCCTGCTGGCGGCCGGCGAGTGGGCGAGCTCCGCGCTGCTGCACATGGCGGGCGGCTACATGGGGCTGTTGACGGCGGCGCTCGCGTTCTACCTGTCGGCGGCGGAAATCATCAACGAAGCGCACGGACACGAAGTGCTCCCGATCGGCCAGCGCGCCGCGAACGCGACCGCGCACGCGCACGCGGGCTGAACGCCGCACGCCGGCCTGGTCCGGAGGAACCGGCGCGCTGCGCGCCGGTTCCTGGCGCCCGCCCCGCCGGCTCGTGCCGGCGCGTGGCGGGCGTTTTGCTTGCTGGCGCGGCCGCGTCCGGCGTGTTTCCGGATGCGGCTTTCGACGCCTTGGAGCATGACTTTTTTGCGTATCTCGGCGTGAATCCGGTAGGCGCGACATCCAGTCACGCATACGCCGTCATTCTCCCCTGTCCCTGTAGGAATGGTCATCTTGGCCATTTCGGATTACCTCGGTGCGCCACCAGAAATTTTCCAGAACATGCGTTTTATGAATGTTAATCAGAAAAAATAGTCGCTTGTGACCGATCGTCGCACAGGAAAGAATGCTGTCCATGCGCCGGCGGACGACGCCCTTCGTCGCCGGCAACGCGCGGATGCGCGACGTCTTCTGGTAAAGGACCATGCGACTCGATCGGAATTTCATCAACGGCCAGTTCGTCGAACCCGCTAGCGACGAATGCATTCCCATCTGCAATCCGGCGACCGAAGCGCTGGTCGGCCATGTGTCGGCCGCGTCGCGCGACGAGGCGATCGCCGCGGTCGAGGCCGCGGCCGCCGCGCAGAAGGCATGGCGCCGGCTGACGTCGGTCGAGCGCGCCGCGTGCCTGCACCGCATCGCCGACGCGCTCGCCGAAGCGGCGCCCGCAATCGGCGCGGCGCTCGCGGCGGAATCCGGCAAGAGCGTCGCGGATGCCACCGCGGAAGCCGTCTATGCGGCCGAAATCACGCGCTATCACGCGCAATGGGCGCGCCGCATCGAAGGCGAGGTGATTCCGAGCGATTCGCCCGACGAAAACCTCGTGCTGCACCGCGAGCCGATCGGCGTCGTGGCCTGCCTGATCCCGTTCAACTACCCGGTCTACACGCTGATGCGCAAGGTCGCGCCGGCGCTGATCACCGGCAACACGGTGGTGGTGCGGCCGAGCAACCATACGCCGGGCTCGGCGTTCGAGATGGCGCGGGCCATCGCGAAAGCAGGGGTGCCGGCCGGCGTGATCAACATTCTCGCGATGAGTCATGCGAGCGCCGAGGCGCTCTGCACGCACCCGGCGGTCGGCATGATCACGCTGACGGGCAGCGTCGGCGCCGGCCGCAAGGTGCTCGAATACTGCCAGGCGAACATCGCGAAGCCGTCGCTGGAACTCGGCGGCAAGACGCCCGCGATCATCGAGCCCGATGCGGACCTCGAAGCCGCGGCGCGTGCGCTCGTCGCGTCCAGAACCACGCATTGCGGGCAACTGTGCACGGCGATCGAGCGCGTGTACGTGCACGAGAGCGTGCATGAGCGCTTTGTCGCATTGCTGCGGCAACACATGGGCGCGGTGCCGTTCGGCGATCGCGCCGGGGATCCGGCGCGGATGGGCCCGCTCGTCAGCGACGCCGCGCGCCGTGCGATTCATGCGATGGTCGAGCGCGCGGTCGTCGCCGGCGCGAAGCTCGAAACCGGCGGCCGGCTGCCGGAAGGCAAGGGCTTTTTCTACCCGCCGACGCTGCTGTCGAACTGCCGCCAGGACATGGAGATCATCCGCGAGGAAACCTTCGGTCCGATCCTGCCGGTGGTGTCCTATCGCACCCTGGACGAGGCGCTCGCCATGGCCAACGATCACCAGTTCGGCCTCGCCTCGGTGCTCTTCACCGAGAACTACCGCACGGCCATGAAAGTCGCCAACGCGATCGAAGCGGGTGAGCTGTACGTGAACCGCACCCCGGCCGACCCTTACCAGGGCTACCACGCAGGCTGGAAGCGCTCCGGTCTGGGCGGCGACGACGGCAAGCACGGCATGCTCGAATTCACGCAGACCCGCCTCGTGGTGATGAAGTACTGACGCGTTGCGCGGCGCGCCGTCCGCGCGCCGCCACACAATAACCAGATGGGAGACAACGCACGGGCGCCGCGCCGGCAGGCTCGGCCGCGTGCGTCTCCGAGGAGCACGCCGTGTCGTCCAAACCCGTATCGTTCGACGTCCCCGCCGCCGCGGCCGGGGAGGCCGCGGCGCAGGCCGGCCAGAGCCGGCATCGCTATCTGCAGCTACTGCTGCTGGTGATCGCCGCCGGGGCGATCTACCCGATTCTCTATCTGCGGCAGGTCTACCAGCCGACGATGCTCGCGGTGTTCCACATCACCGACAGCCAGCTCGGCTACCTGTACTCGTCGCTCGGCACGATTTTCCTGCTGAGCTACCTGCCGAGCGGCTGGCTCGCGGACCGCATCGCGCCGCGCCTGCTGATCTGCTTTTCGCTGATCGCCACCGGCGTGCTCGGGCTGTGGTACTCCACCGCGCCGTCGTTCGAATGCCTGATGGCGATCTACGGCGGCTGGGGGCTGACCACCGGGCTCACGTTCTGGGCCGCGGTCATCAAGCGCGTCAGCATGATCGCGCGCCACGACGAGCAGGGGCGCTTCTTCGGTTTTCTCGACGGCGGCCGCGGGCTCGTCGAGGCGCTGCTCGCGACGATCGCGATCTCGCTGTTCGCATGGGCCACGCAGACGCGCGGCGGCGCGGTGGCCACCGGCTTCCGGCTGGTCGTCTATCTGTACGCGTGCCTGTGCATCGCGCTCGGGGTGCTGCTCGCGCTGATCCGCGACGCGCGGGCGGACACGCAGGCGTGCGCGGCGCAGGCCGCCCGCCGCACGGAGCGGCCAGCGCGCAACGTGCTGGTCGAACTGCGCGCACTCGCGGCCATTCCGGAACTGTGGCTCGTCGCGGCGATCGTGTTCTGCGGCTATCAGGTGTTCTGGGCGACCTACAGCTTCTCCGCCTATCTGCACGAGGGCGCGATCGGCCTGTCCGTGGTGATGGCCGGCACGATCACGACGCTCAAGCTGTGGATGCGCCCGCTGGGCGGCATCGGCGGCGGCTTTGCCGGCGACCGTTTCCAGAAGACGTCGGTGCTGGCGCTCGCGCTGTTTCTCGCGGCGCTGTCGCTGCTCGCGCTGATCGCCGCGCCGCATCTCGGCAGCCATCTCGCGCTGGTGTTCCTCGTGCTGTTCATCGGCATCCTGACCTATGCGATCCGCGGCCTGTACTGGTCGCTGCTCGACCATTGCAACGTGCCGGCGCAGACCACCGGGCTCGCGATCGGGCTGATCTCCGTGCTCGGCTATTCGCCCGACGTATTCCTGCCGCTTCTCAACGGCTATCTGACGCAGACGTATCCGGGCGTCGCCGGATACCAGCTGTATTTCGGCTATGTGGCCGCGGTCGCGCTGCTCGGCGGCGTCGCCGCGCTGGTGCTGCGGCGCCTGCTCAACAAGAAAAAAGGGGTGTAAATGAAAGTCGTATCGCTCGAAACGCATATTGTCGCCGTCCCGCCGCCGCATCACGGCGGCATGTACTGGACCTTCGTGAAGCTGAAAACCGCGTGCGGGATCGAGGGCGTCGGGGAAATCTATTCCGCGACGTTTCACCCGCAGGCCATGACCCATATCATCGAAGACGTGTTCAGCCGCTACCTGCTCGAGCGCGACCCGCACCACATCGAGCGGCTGTGGCGCGAAGCGTATTCGAGCGGCTTCACGCAGCGCCCGGACCTGACGATGATGGGCGTGGTGAGCGGGCTCGAAATGGCGTGCTGGGACATCATCGGCAAGGCGGCCGGCAAGCCGGTCTACGAACTGCTCGGCGGCATGGTGCACGAGCGGCTGCGCTCGTACACGTACCTGTACCCGCGCAACAGCCGCGGCGAGTACGACTACGACGACGCGGACCTCGCCGCCGAATGCGCGGCGGACAACGTCCGGCGCGGCTTTACCGCGGTCAAGTTCGATCCGGCCGGGCCATATACCGCGTACTCGGGGCACCAGCTGTCGCTGGCGGTGCTCGATCGCTGCGAGACGTTCTGCCGCAAGGTGCGCGAGGCCGTCGGCAGCCACGCCGACATGCTGTTCGGCACGCATGGGCAGATGGCGCCGTCGTCGGCCATCCGGCTCGCCAAACGGCTCGAAAAATACGATCCGCTGTGGTTCGAGGAACCGGTGCCGCCGGGCCAGGAACGCGCGATGGCACAGGTCGCCGCGCACACGAGCATTCCGGTCGCGGCGGGCGAGCGCCTCACCACGAAGTACGAATTCTTCAAGCTGCTCGAAGCCGGCGGCGCATCGATCCTGCAACTGAACGTCGGGCGCGTCGGCGGCCTGCTCGAAGCGAAGAAGGTGGCGAGCATCGCGGAGGTCTATTACGCGCAGATCGCACCGCATCTGTACAACGGCCCGGTGGGCGCGGCCGCGAGCATCCAGCTGGCCGCGTGCACGCCGAACTTCCTGATTCAGGAAAGCATCGGCACCTGGGGCGGCTTTCACGCCGAGGTGCTGAAGACGCCGCTGCGCTGGGAGGACGGCTACATCATTCCGTCGCGCGAACCGGGCCTCGGCGTCGAGCTGAACATGGACGTCGTGCGGCGCCATACGCCGTATACCGGCGAACGCCTGCATCTGCAGATGCAGGCGCGGCCGGTCGACGTGAAGGACCTTGCGCCGGCCAGGGGCTGACGCGGCACCGTCACTTCCGGATCGACCCCGGGTCGATCCCGGATTCACTTCGGATTCACTGAAGCAGGCGCCGTCAGGCGGCAAACATCATGAACTACGACTACATCATCGTCGGCGCGGGCTCGGCGGGCTGCATTCTCGCGCAGCGTCTGTCGGAGTCGGGCCAGCACTCGGTGCTGCTGCTCGAAGCGGGCGGCAAGGACGACTCGTTCTGGTTCCGGATTCCGGTGGGTTTCACGAAGACCTACTACAACAAGACCTGGAACTGGATGTATTACAGCGAACCCGAGCCGGCGCTCGCGAACCGTTCGCTCTATTGCCCGCGCGGCAAGGTGCAGGGCGGCTCCGGCTCGATCAACGCCATGATCTTCGTGCGCGGTCAGCCGCAGGACTTCGACGACTGGGCGGCCGCCGGCAACTCCGGCTGGTCGTATCGCGACGTGCTGCCGTATTTCCGTCAGCTCGAATCGCACCCGCTCGGCAACACCGAACATCACGGCGCCGACGGCCCGATCCGCATCTCGCCGATGAAAGACGCCGCGCATCCGATCTGCAAGGTGTTCGTGCGCGGCTGCGAGCAGGCCGGCTACCGGCGCAGCGACGACTTCAACGGCGCGCGCTTCGAGGGCGCGGGCATCTACGACGTGAATGCCCGCAACGGCCAGCGCTCGTCGAGCAGCTTCGAGTATCTGCATCCGGCGCTCGGGCGGCGCAACCTGACCGTCGAGCATCACGTGCTGGCGACCCAGGTGCTGATCGACGCGCGGCAGCGCGCGAGCGGCGTCGTGGTCCGCCAGGACGGCCGCGAGCGCACCTTCACGGCGACGCGCGAAGTGATCCTCGCGGCGGGAGCGGTCGATACGCCCAAGCTGCTGCAGCTATCCGGCGTCGGCGATCCGGCGCTGCTCGCGCGGCACGGCATTCCGTTGCGGCACGCGCTGCCGGCGGTCGGGCGCAACCTGCAGGATCATCTGTGCGTGAGCTTCTACTATCGCGCCAACGTGAAGACGCTGAACGACGAGATGCGGCCGCTCCTCGGCAAGCTGAAGCTCGGCCTGCAGTATCTGCTGACGCGCAAGGGGCCGCTCGCGATGAGCGTGAACCAGGCGGGCGGCTTTTTCCGCGGCCGCGACGACGAGGCGCTGCCGAACCTGCAGCTGTACTTCAACCCGCTGTCGTATCGCATTCCGAAGAGCAGCCGGGCGAATCTCGAACCCGAGCCGTATTCGGGATTCCTGCTCGCGTTCAACCCGTGCCGGCCGACGAGCCGCGGCTCGATCGAGATCGCGTCGAACCGCGCCGAGGAGCCCGCGAAGATCCGCCTGAACGCGCTCGCGACAGAAAAGGACATCGACGACGTGATCCAGGGCTGCGAACTGGTGCGCAAGATCATGGCGACGCCCGCGTTGCAGGGGATCACGGTCGAGGAGGTGTCGCCGGGGCCGCAGGTCGATACGCACGACGCGCTGCTTGCCTACTTCCGCGAGCAGTCCGGCTCGATCTACCACCTGTGCGGCTCCTGCGCGATGGGCCCCGACCCGCGCACGTCGGTCGTGGACGCGCGCCTGCGCGTGCATGGCATCGCCGGGCTGCGGGTCGTCGATGCGTCGGTCTTCCCGAACATCACGTCCGGCAATATCAACGCGCCGACGATGATGGTGGCGGAAAAGGGCGCAGCGATGATCCTCGAAGACACGCGCGAGAGCGACACGGGGCGACGGTACGCCAGAACTGAGGTGGCGGCTTCCTGACGGGGTTGTCCGGGCGCCGCGCGCGTGCCGGTGACGGGGCGCTCAGTCGGCACCGGGAAACACTGCGCGCCCCTGCGTGAGATCGCGCAGCGCATCGCGCGCGGCGTCGAGCGCGGGCGCCGGCATGCGGATCGCAACGCGCACCCCGAGCCCATACGCGCTGTCCGCGAGCGCGTACTGTGCCTGCTCGATCCAGCGCCGCACGCGCGCTTCGTCTGCGTAGCCGATCTCGACGGTCAGCACGCAGTACGCAATCCGTTCGATACGCGGCGCGTCCTGCAGCACGCGGGCGATTGCATCCGTGTACGCCCGCACGAGGCCGCCCGCGCCCAGCTTCACCCCGCCGTAGTAGCGCACGACGGCGGCGAGCACGCCATCCAGGTCGTGATGCCGCAGTACTTCGAGAATGGGCCGCCCGGCGGTGCCCGAGGGCTCGCCGTCATCCGACATGCCTGACTGGCCCCCCGCCAGCAGCGCCCAGCAGACATGCGTCGCCCCCGGGTGTGCGGCGCGCAGCGCGCGCAACTCGGCCATCGCGGCCTCGCGGTCCGCGACAGGGATCGCATAGCCGATGAAGCGGCTCTTGCGGATTTCGAGTTCTGAAGAAACGGCAGTTGAAAGGGTGTGACTCACGTTGAGGGGTGTTGATTAAATCAATAGAAACAGGTGTTTAGGTGGATATTGCTGCTGCATTTGCGTTGACCCTAGTGGATCGATTACGACACAATATGCCTACATGGTGCCTACATGGACGGGCAATGAAAAGGGAAAGCTTCACAGCGGCGCGCATCGAAGCATACGCGTGTCAGCCAAATAAACAGCAGAGCATCTTCTGGGATGCGAAGGCGCCGGGCTTGGGCCTAAGGGTCACTGCGGCCGGTTCGCGTGCATATATCTTTGAATCACGACTATGCGGCAAGACCATCCGCGTCACGATTGGCAATCCTCGAGCCTGGGATCTTGGAAAGGCCCGCGTTGAAGCTGGCCGATTGAAGGCGCTGATCGACAATGGCAAGGACCCTCGCGAAGTGCGCGCCGAACAGCGCGCAGCCCATGAAGCGAAGCAGCGCGAGGAAAAGCGCAGGGCGGTGACTTTTGATGAAGCATGGAAAGCCTATCTGACGGCACGTAGGCCCCACTGGAGCGCGAGGACCTATCAGGATCATCTGCGCCATTCCGAAGTCGGTGGTCGGGAGAAGAAGATAGGCAGTGGTGTGACCGTTTCCAGCGTCCTTTCGAGCCTCAGGCCATTGCTGCTCAGCGAACTGACTTCCGCGCGCATTTCCGATTGGCTCGCTGCGGAAGTTCAAAACCGGCCGACCGTAACGAGTCTCGCGTACCGCATGCTTCGTGCATTCATCCGATGGACCGGAGAAGTGCCAGAATACGCAGGCTTGATACCGGCTGATGCCTATTCAGCCAGGTCGGTGCGGAATCTGGTCCCCGAAATAAATGTCCGGCATGGAGACTCGCTGCAACGTGAGCAGTTGAAAGCGTGGTTCTTGGGTGTCCGGTCGATGCCTAACCGTGTGTTGTCTATCTATCTTCAGGGGCTGCTGATTACCGGGGCCCGCCGCGAGGAACTGGCAGCACTTCGCTGGATCGATGTCGATCTTCAATGGCGGAGCCTGTCGATTGCCGATAAGGTGGATCAGGACAGTGGGCGCGTCATTCCTCTCACTCCCTACCTTGCGTCGCTTCTTGCCGAACTTAAGCGTCTGAATGAGATTCCTGTCATCGACCTTGAGACGGGCAAGAAATCCGAGCCTTCACCGTGGGTGTTTCCGAGCAAAGCGGCGTCTAGCGGTAGGATCACGGACCCAGGGGTTGCGCATCGGGCTGTCCTGCAAGCGGCCGGTTTGCCGTTGGTAACTCTCCATGGGTTGCGCCGCTCATTCGGCACTTTGTCAGAGTGGTGCGAGGTTCCCGTCGGTGTTGTCGCGCAGATTCAGGGGCACAAACCATCTGGCATTGCAGAGAAGCACTACCGGCGCCGGCCGCTTGATCTACTCCGGAGCTGGCACGACAAGATCGAGACATGGATGCTCGAGCAGGCTGGCATTGAGTTCAAGCCAGAAGAGGTTCGGCAGGGTCTGCACGCGGTCAGCCAGTAATGTGCAAATATAGCAAAAAAGAGATAAACTGATGTCGTGGCATGTTGAGCTGATACCCGAGGCCGAAGCCGAATTGCTTGCGCTGCCGTCCGATATGCGAGCCCGCTTCCTGCACATCGCGGAGATGCTGGCGGAGTTTGGCCCGCAGCGCGTCGGGATGCCGCACGTACGTCCGCTGGAGGGAAAGCTGTGGGAAATCCGCATGACCGGCCGCGATGGCATTGCGCGCGCGATATACGTCACACGGACTGGGCAGCGCCTGGTTGTCCTGCACGTGTTCGTGAAAAAGACGCAGAAGACGCCGCGCCGGGCCATCGAGACGGCCTATACACGGATGAAAGAGGATTGAACGATGACTGACCTTGCAACCCTGAAGAAGCGCTTGCTTGCGGACCCGGATACCCAGGCTGAATACGAAGCGCAGGCACCGGAGTTTGCCGTTGCGCGCGAGCTCATCGCTGCGCGCGTGCGTGCCGGACTGACCCAGGAACAGGTCGCCGAGAAGATGCAGACGACGCAATCGACTATCGCGCGCATGGAGAGTGGCCGCACGATGCCGTCGCTGCGCACGCTTTCCCGCTACGCCGAAGCGACGGGAAGCCGCGCCGTGGTGCGTCTGGAGGCCGCGAAGTAGTTTGACCGCGGCCTGACGATCAAGCCCCTGCCTACGCCGACGGGCGGAAAAGCCGGATACCTTCACCGGCCTGGCAGGGGCTCCCGACTGAAGGTTTGCGCATGAAGGGCGCTGATGAGTAACCCGGACCCAATCCCCGAGTGGCTAACAGTTGAAGAGGTGGCGAAGCGCTGGAGTAAGAAATTTAACGTCCCGGCGGACGTGAATTATGTCCTGAAGTGTTACGGAGAATTGCGTCTTCACTTCCCCAATCCAAAGAAGCGCTCCGAAATTGACTACGTGCCTTATTCGCGGGATGAGTTTTTGGAACTGGTTAAAGCTGAGGAAGGCTTTGCAAAATTCTTAGATTTTTTGCACGAACTCCCCCGTTTTGAGATGGCGATGCTCAGGGTCCACCGTGATGATTTGCGCGCGTTTGAAGCAGGCTCCGCGTTCACTGCGAGCACGTGGGCTAAGTCTCCGTCATTAGCTCACGCTGGCACAGTGCCGCCACCCGACGAGCCTTTCAACGGTGGTGGCTCGATATGGGTAGGCGTACGCAGTGCAGAGACTGAAAAGTTGATAGAGGAACAAGCGACCTATTGGGCGCGCCGCCGGCCCGCTCCCCTATTCACTGGCTCCGGATTCAGCGATGAGGCACTGAAGCAGACCACATTGACCCGGTATCTAGACTTCGATACATGGCGCCCGCTGCTGCCGCCATGCTTGTCTGCGGCCTGCAAGCGCCCATCGAAAACGGCCAACTTTGCACGGAGATTCCGGCCGGACGCGTAAAGGGCCTTGATGGCCTCTGGAAATCGGAGCAGAACTGTACCGCCATTGCCGACGCGAAGCGCGTGCTGGGTATCTGGCGCAGCCAGGTCAATCCGTCTGCACGGGTTCGCCCGCTCGATTTTGTCGAGTGGTGTCAGGCCAGAGGCTTCGATATTGCCTGGTTGCGTAGTATCGAGGACGATGTGTTGAGCAAGGAACGGGGAGCCATGAAAGCTGCACTGGGTTCCGGCGTTGTCGTGGTCCCCAGTGCTAATCATTTCGCCGTATGGCTCGCAGACCATATTGCTTTCTCGCTCGTGGCAATACCGAATGATGAGCGACTAACGACGGTTTTCAAGGTGACGGCGGCCAGGCAGGAGCCGGGGTCAACGCAATCGAAGTATGAGTTATTGACCAGCGATGAATGGCGCCTTGTGCGTTCGATATGCGGCAATCCGCCAGCGCCGTGCTCGCGCGCCCAGTTTGAAGAGTGGCGCGGGAAATTCAACGCGGCAGGGAACAAGCCCGATTGGTCGCTCGACGGCGATTTCTGTTGGAGTGACGAAACGGTGAAGGCGCAGGCTCGCTGGACAGACGTATCTGAGGCACACAGGCAGCAATTCGAGCAGATGGCGAAAAAAGGTGACCTATCACTCGTGACGCCCGATGGCACGCCAACGACCGACATCTCCAAGGGGCGCATGAGTCGGGACGACTTTATCCGGTACCTACAAAGCCGCAGTCTTCGGATGCAGGGCGCCGTCGCTGTATCGGTAGCGCCTGCCGTCGGCGCTCAGACTGATGTTGTGGTGCCAGCAACGGCAGGGCCGAGCACGCCGGAACCGGATAGACCCGAACAAGCTATACCGATTGAATCGCTTTTTACGCAACCAGGATTCGAGCGCAATTACCAGATGCTCGTCACTGAGCCGGGGAGCAGTCCTATCAAATCGGCGATAACCAGTGCTCTGATAGCCAGTGCAAAGGCTGGCGAGACGCTGGCGGCCTCAATCCGGACAATCAAGAAAAAGGGCGAGAAATGGTCGGACGCCGAACTGCGCACGCTGCTGGACGAGAGCAAGATGCCGGACTTCACCCAAAAAGCGGCGGGTGAAAAGTACGGCGTGAAGCCACAGCGCATCAGTAGGCTGCTTCAGCAGGCGAAAGACAAGTTTGAGGCGTCCGCGAAAGCATCGAAATTTCCGACCGCAAACCTATCAGGCCGGAAGGTGCGCGGCAGAAACTACTAAACGCTATTGCGTTGCCCTATTGCGCAAATCGGCCTGAAACCCTTACCGGATAAGGCTGCAACTGTTGCGCAACACTGATGCCGCTGTTGCGGTCCTCAGGCTGCGTTCCAAGCGATTCATGTTGAGTCGCGCAACCTTGGAGCGCACCACATGACTGTGCAACAACTTACGGCGATTCAGACGCGCCGCCCCATCACGACCGAGGAGCTGGCCGCGCTCCTGAGCATCCTCCCGCAATCAATCCGCAAACGCTACAGCCAAACGGGGTCCTACTTCGGCGTTCGTCCGATCAAGCTCCCAAACGGACGCCTTCTTTGGCCGGCAGATGCTCTCGAACAACTGAGCGAGGGCCAATAATGAAAAAGCGCCCGACTGATAAAAACCAATCGAGCGCCCAAGGACAGCGCAAGTTTACATCGATTCTCGTACAGGAGGGCAAATAATGGCCCTCTACATCGATATCAAGCCCGCAGACGATCCGGATTTCGTCCTGCTGCGCACGAGCGCGCACCCTGGCCCTGAGCGCAAGCCGCCCCTGCGCATTCGCCGCGATACGGTTGATAGCGTTCTCGTGCTTTTGCTCGGCGCCGCCAATATCGAGGTGCGATCCGCACTCCACGATATGGAGGGCGCGTGATGTATGAGCACCTCCAGAAAGAGATTCAAGGGTGCGAAGGACAAGCGGCCCGCTGGGCGGTTCTACCCGCTGCGGGCCGTTGTCCTGCAAAGTTCAGCATTCATCGCCCTGTCAGCACACGCGATCAAGCTCCTGCTGGACCTGCTAGAGGGTGTTAGGCACTTACGGTCAAACCTGGTACCCTGGCGGGATGACAGAACGCAAGCCATACCCGACGGATGTATCGGACGAGGAATGGAGCTTCGCCGCTTCGTACCTGACCTTGATGAACGAAGACGCACCACAACGCCGATATGAGCTGCGCGAGATGTTTAACGCGCTGCGCTGGATGGCGCGAGCCGGTGCATCGTGGCGAATGCTGCCGACCAACTTCCCGCCTTGGGAAATGGTCTACCAGCAAACGCAACGCTGGTTGAACGCGGGCTGCTTCGAGGCAATGGTCAGCGATCTGCGTTCGGTCATTCGGGTTGCTCAAGAGCGTCAGGGACAGCCCAGTGCGGTGATTCTGGATGGGCGCACGTTGCAGTCCACGTGCGAAAGCGGTCCGCGTGCGGGCTACGACGGTTACAAGCGCAAGCGAGGCAGCAAGGTGCATATGGCCGTCGATACGCTGGGCAACCTGCTGGCTGTGCACATTACGCCAGCCAATGAACAGGAGCGGGCACAAGTGGCCGAGCTTGCCCGTCAGGTTCAGCAGGCAACGGGCCAGACGGTGAAGCTGGCGTTTGCTGATCAGGGCTATACGGGTGAGGCCGCTGCGCAGGCCGCTCGTGACGAAGGCATCGAACTGCAGGTCATCAGGCTGCCCGAGGCGAAGAAGGGCTTCGTGCTCCTGCCTCGCCGCTGGGTGGTCGAACGCAGCTTCGGCTGGCTCAACCGGTTCCGGCGACTGGCGCGCGACTACGAGCGCTTGCCCGAAACCCTGGCCGGTCTGCACTTTGTCGTATTCGCCATGCTGATGCTTGTTCATGCCGTACCTATTATCCAAGGTGCCTAACACCCTCTAGAGCAGTACCGCGGGGACGACAACGGGCGGCTGATCTGCACGTGGGCGCATATGCACGAGAAGCGTGGCTGGAAATCTCGCGACACCCTAGACAAAGCACGAGCCGAGCTTATGGCGGCGGGCTTCCTGTTCGAGACGGTCAAAGGCCGAAGGCCCAATTGGGCGAGCTGGTACGCCCTCACTTTCTTCGCACTAGACCCCAACAACGACTACGACGTGTCGCCGCACGCGTTCCCGTATCTGGCGTTCGCGGATCTTCCGAAGGTGCCATCGAAAAACACATCGCTTACCACGCCGGGCGTGTCACTAGCGGCCTGATTGACACGCCGATCGTGTCAGAGCCCTCTTCCACTGACACGCCGGCCGTGTCAATAGAGCCTATTTTCGTTGGTCTCCCTAACACGCCGGGCGTGCACCCTCTAGATATGCCATCTATACCGCTCGTTGAAGCAAAGGAGATGCTGCGATGAATCAGCAATCCGTACTGCCCGAAATCGGGAAGCAGGATCGGCACCGATCCGAAATCACGATGGCCGAGTTCGTCGACCAGTGCAAGGCAAACGGTGAATGGTCTGTGCCGCCTGATGACCCGATCTACGCGTACGCCGAGAAGGCTGTTCGCCAATCGCCGCGCCAACCGCGTGAAGGTTCTGATTCACGACGGTTTCGGCATCTGGCTGGCCGCCCGGCGCCTGAATCAAGGTCAGTTCAGCTGGCCACCTGTCGGCAGCGAGCCGAAGCAGCACACCCTCACGCACGAACAGCTCGCGGCGCTTGTGCTGGGCCTGCCGTGGCAACGCGTCGGACCGGACAGCGTGATCCGGATCGTCTGATGGCGGCGTAAACTGTTTCGCTTCTCCGGGTTGCTGGCTTCTGGCAGACTGATTCGCATGAACCTGCCATCCGATCTCGAAGCCCTCAGCCCGGAACAACTGCGCACGCTGGCAGCGCAGCTCGCGGCTCAGGTTCAGGCAAAGGATCTGGAGATCGAGGCGAAGGCGCGTGAAGTCAGCGAGCGTGACCGCGAACTGCGCTTCCGGCAGACACGTATCGACCATCTGACGCATGAGATCTCGATTCTCAAGCGCCAGCAGTTCGGCCGTCGCAGCGAGCAGTTCAACGGTGAACAGATGAACCTGCTCGACGAGGCGATCGATGGCGATCTGGCCGCCATCGAGATCGAGCTGGAGCAACTGCAACCCGCCACAGTCACACAGCGCGAACAGCCGAAGCGATCGGTTCTGCCTGCGCAGTTACCGCGCATCGAGATCCAGCACGAGCCGGACAGCACGACCTGCCGGTGTGGTTGCGAACGTGTCCGCATTGGCGAGGACGTCAGTGAGAAGCTGGACTACACGCCGGGCGTGTTCACGGTAGAGCGGCATATCCGGGGCAAGTGGGTATGCCGCAACTGCGAGACGTTGATCCAGGCCCCCGTGCCGGCGCATGTGATCGACAAGGGCATCCCGACCACGGGGCTGCTGGCGTCGGTACTGGTCAACAAATTCGCCGACCACCTCCCGCTGTATCGTCAGGAACAGATCTTTGCGCGTGCCGGTCTCGCCATTCCGAGGTCGACGCTGGGGGCGTGGGTCGGCGCGTGCGGAGTGCAACTGCAGCCGCTGGTGGACGCGCTCCGACAGGAGATGCTGAAGCAGGCCGTGCTGCACGCAGACGAGACACCGGTACAGATGCTCAGTCCCGGCAAAGGCAAAACACATCGGGCGTACCTGTGGGCGTATACGTCCACCCAGCTCAGCGGGTTGCGCGCCGTGGTCTACGACTTCGCCAGCAGCCGTGCTGGAGAGCATGCCCGGGCGTTCCTCGATGGCTGGCATGGCAAGCTGGTATGCGACGACTTCAGCGGCTACAAGGCATCGTTCCAGCAGGGCATCACCGAGATCGGGTGCGCTGCGCACGCACGGCGCAAATTCTACGAACTGCATGCCAACCACAGCAGCGAGGTGGCGAAGCAGGCACTACCGTTCTTCGCCGCGCTCTACGATGTCGAGCGCGACGCCGCAGCACTGAACGATGACGCCCGATACCAGCTTCGACAGCATCGAGCCAGGCCAGTGTGCGATGCACTTCACGAGTGGCTGATCACACATCGCCGGATCGTCTCCGAGGGCTCGGCGATAGCGAAGGCGCTGGACTACACGCTCAACCGGTGGGAAGCGCTGACGCGCTATCTCGACGACGGGGCTGTGCCGATCGATAACAACTGGGTTGAGAACCAGATCCGCCCGTGGGCTGTCGGACGCAACAACTGGCTGTTTGCCGGATCACTTCGTGCCGGTCAACGTTCAGCCGCGATCATGAGCCTCATCCGGTCAGCGCAACTCAACGGCCATGAGCCGCAAGCGTATCTCAAGGATGTTCTCACGCGACTGCCGACACACCGGCATAGCGATATCGCCTCGTTGCTGCCGCATCGATGGCAACCGGCCGCGACCAGCTAACTCCTTCCTCGCGCGTCAAGATGGGATGGCTGGCCGCTTACAGATCAACAACGGCACTATCCCACCCTCCCGCGCACGGGAAGAAGGGGGCGTCCAGACGAACGAACTTTTGGAGCATCAGCATGGGGAATGGCTGGACGCCGGAGCGGCGGGCGAAGCAGGCCGAGGCAATCCGGCGATGGAAGCCATGGCAACGGTCCACCGGACCGAGAACTGATGCCGGCAAGGAGGCCGCCGCAGCCAATTCAACGAAACACGGCATGCGATCCGCGGAGTGGCGCGAAACGCAGCGGCAAGTCAATGAGTTCCTGCGTGAGTGCCGGAAGCGGTTGAAATATGAGGTCTAACGAAGTTGGACCGCGCAGTCGATAGCACGGCCGCGGCAACTATGGCGTGCCAAAGTTACGATACATATTCATCCGGCGCCGCGTCTTTCCAGTCTTCCGGCATTACGATCTTTGCTTCGACACCGGCATGTTCCTGCAACAGATAGAGCAGATTGCTGCCAGCTAGAAGCTCGATCGGCTTACCGTTGGCAAATTCGAATGCCGCCTTCCCGTAACCACTTGTCGTGACGAGGATGCCTTTCGACGCGCCCTCGTTCTGCATGGTCCCAAACAGGTCACGGACAGCACTCACACCGACCGTGTTCTTATAACGCTTGGCCTGGATCACCACCTTGCCGCCAAAAATTGGCCTCGGATCAAACGCAACGCAGTCGACGCCGCCGTCACGCGATGCTTGCGTCTGCCTGGTCTCCAAGCCCATCGTCTGAAAAAGGTTTGTGATCAGCGATTCAAATTCGCCTGGCGACAGATCCATGAGATTCGGCCGCTGGTCCAGGGTCGAGAGCACGTCATCTTCGATGATGAAGCGGGGATCCGACATGTTCAGTTCCAGCACCGGCCGGACCGGCGCTAGTTCTGCGGCGCTCTTCGAGACAGAAGCGTTCAAGGCCTTCAGGCACGCCGCAGGATCGACATGCTGAAGATCGATATCGTGGAAGACATCGAGGCTGGTTCTAACTGTGACGATACACGGGCGGACGGGCTTGCCGGTGCCCCGATCGATAGCGTTGACATAGCCATTGAATACGACGGTCTCCACGTGACCGACCGTATCGGCGGCGAATATCTCATGAATCGATCTCAATGCCGTCTGCGCGACGACAGACGTGTACAGCGCCCGTCGCTGCGATTCTGGCCGAGGACTTTCGGTCACCGCATCGGACGACTTGACGTATTTGAACCCCTTCTGCGTCGGAATCAGGGATTCGTAAGGTGGCAGATCATAAGCAACCACCAGTTGCTTTGATTCCTGCTGGTATTGTGCAACCGCTGTCTGCGGAAATCCTTCTGGATATGGGCTACTCCCGAAAAGCATTACAAAGTACGTTGCCACCGCCTCCGCATTCCCGCTCTCGAATGCGTCGCGGAACTGATCGATCGTCGCATTGTGCTCGGCCGCCTTCTGTTTCGCAACTTCCGTCTGGAGAGCGTGATCGTCGTGCCTTTTTTGAATGGCGGATTGTCGGGCTCGTTCCAACTCCTCGAACTTACGCTGTGCTTCGGTGAAAGTCTGCTTTGCATAGGAAAGACGTTTCTCGTAAGCGCTGCGCACCCACGGAAGTACCCCCGCTATCGCGGACGGCTTTTCCGGGTCGAAATCGGGCCAATTGGGTGAAGTGACTGTCGGAGCCAAGTCGCTGAGGTCAAGCACCGGAAAACTGGGCGTAATGCGCAATGCATGGAAGTCGATCGCTGGATTTCTCCGTAAGCCATTCGTCAATATGCTTTCCAGCGATTTGACGACGTGCTCAAGTTGCTCATTCTGGCTTTCAACGTCTGCAAGCCGAGATTCGGCGTAGAGCCGCTTCCGTTCTTTTTCGTCTGCTCTCGTCGCACGTTCGTAGGCCCGTTGAGCCCGTTCAGCCTCTCGGACCGCCCGAAGCTGTGCGCGAATCTGCTGCTCAGACATTCGCTGTTGCGCCCTCGCATTCCGTTCCATCTCGCGCGAGATCTGATTGAGCGTGCTGAAGAATCCCCTAGCCATGTTGTCCCCCGGTCGATTTTCGGCGAGTGTAGCAAAACTCTGCAGGATCTACTCTCGCGACGGCGAAGAATCACGACGATGCGTGATAACTTGCATTTGGCCCTCGTACACAAGACGCGAAGAACTCGAGTTTTGCTCGACCGATATGTTTGACTCACAATGTGCGACCAGTACGCACGCGCGCGAGGTGGTCGCAGTTGAGACTAACCGGTGTATTTGGTAATGCTTAACCATTCCTCCCCAGCCTTTGTAATTACAAAGCCTCCGAGCGCCGCATCCGATGGCAGATTTTGAGCCCGCGCGAACCCGCGAGCGAGCATCCATTCTCCGACGTCGAAGTCGACAGGCGATCCCGGCCGTTTCGATAGGGCTTAGTCTCTAGCTTCAAGTGCAACACCTTGAATCAAGTAAGGTGTTGCGATGAGGAAGTACAAGCATCTGAGCGCGGAAGAACGCGCGGTGATGATGATCGAACATCGAAACGGCAGCAGCACGAGAGCGATCGCCCGACTGCCTGGGCGAAGCGCGTCGACGGTTTCGCGCGAACTGGCACGCAACGGCGATACGGCGGCGTACTACGATGCGACGCGTGCTGCGTCGACGTACCGTGTTCGTCGTCAAGGTTGCGGGCGGAGGCGCAAGCTGCTTGCCGGCAGCGCGCTGTATCGGCATGTGCATGACCGGCTGGTCTATTGGCGCTGGTCGCCGCAGCAGATTGCTGCCAGACTCGCCGTATGTATCCCGACGATCCCGACCAGCGTGTCAGCCACGAAACGATTTACGCCGCGATATACGCTCATCCGCGAGGTGGACTCAAGCAGGCAATGATCGAAGCGTTGCGCCAGGAAAAGCCCGTGCGGGGACGCCGACGCACCACGCTCGCTGGTGGCGGCTTCGTGCCCGAGGCCCTGCGCATCGTTCACCGGCCCGAGGAGATTGAGCTGCGCCAACTGCCCGGGCATTGGGAAGGTGACCTCATCAAGGGGGCGTTCAACCGTTCCGCCGTGGGCACGCTGGTCGAGCGCAAGACGCGGTTCGTGGTGCTGTGCCGCATGGACGGCTGCACGGCCCAGGACGCCCTGGAGGGCTTCACGCGCCAGATGAAGAAACTGCCAGCCTTTCTGCGCGAGAGCCTGACCTACGATCGCGGAACGGAAATGACCTGCCATGTCGAGCTCTCCAGGCGATTGAATCTCGATATCTGGTTTGCCGATCCGCATGCGCCCTGGCAGCGCGGCAGCAACGAGAACACCAACGGTTTGCTGCGCCAGTTTCTCCCCAAAGGCATCGACCTGTCGGCAGTCACACAGATCCAGCTAAACGACATTGCCAAATTGCTCAATGGGCGCCCTCGTCAGACCCTCGGCTGGGATACGCCGGAGGAGGCAATGGCCAAGGAGTTGGAAATCAATGGATTGGCTAATCGTTGCACTTGACTCTTGAGACCGCCGCGTGATCCGCGAACTTGCAAAGATGGCGAACATTCCCGCGTTCGTTTCGCTGTACACACCCTCGCCTCGAGCTAATCCAGCCAGCCCTGCATGGCATGACATCGAGGGGTTTCGCGTTAAGCGCGTATGGCCGAGGCCGGAGCCGGCCTGGCGCACACTGTCGCCCGGCGAGTGGGCGAATGCGCTGGTGCAGATCCGCGACTGGCAGTTGCGAAAGTTTGTGTCGCGGGCGGCGGCGAACGAGCCGGTGTTCTAGTTCGTGGTTATCCTATGGTGGCATAGTACGATTATTCCGCCAACGTACGAGGAACGCCATGGACGACTCTTTTCAGATATCAGCGCCTGAATTTCTAACGACTGGCGACTATGTATCTTTTACGATTCGCGACGGCGATAGGAAACGACCGGCCCGCATCTCCGGAACTGCGCTCGCGATTCTAGGCAAAAACACGTCTCCTCGGGAGACGTTCTTGGCGAACATTCAGCGCATCCGGAGCGCAGCTTATGACATGGCTTGCCACAATCCGACGCTCGACATCATTATCTTGGGAAGCGGCAACTTCTAGCCAACCTTCGAGATCGACTCGAAAATTCCCATCGGCCGCGACGCGATGGCTTCGCCTCATAACGATGACTCGATAACGGCGACATTCATATTGACGTTCACCTGGACGCATCGCTGAGATATCCAGGATGCTCAGATCATCGTGTGCTTTCCCAAGGTGCCGCCTACCGGTTCCCAGTCATCGTAAAGCACAGTAACTGAGATACCGACATGTCGACACTTGGTCGCGAACGTTTGAACGTGCGTGGCGCCACAAATGAACAGCACGGGGGATTCTGCGTATTGGAGCCGCCGCAACCATTCGTCCTCTCGCGCCGACACATCGCCATCGATAAGCTCTAATACGGCCCGCTCTTCTTCGTCGGGATCGCAGAATAGATGGTTGATGCCTCGCTGCTCACATAACCGCCGCGCGATTGAGAAGGTCACGTCACCAAGCACCTGCTGGCTCATCTCCTCGCCGATCGTCCTGACAACATGGGTTGAGACAGCCTGCTCGAGAAGTCTCCGAAACTCGTAGTATTCGTCCTCAGGGGCCGCAAGCAATCCCTTTTGCGCGGTGTGGCGCGTACCGATGAGATAGAGTCGACGGTCCATCAAGTAAATTCCGGTGCAGAACCGGCCGTCGTTGCATGGCCGGTTTGGCTTAACCATGCCATCATGAGCGAATTAAAGTCCGATGACGCGCCGCGCCTCTCGCTCGGCAAGTTCTATTGCGGCCTCAGCGGACGGTACAGGACGCCCGCACCCGCGCCCGATGATCTCGCAGATAATCTGCCCGTTTCGATCGGTTGTGATGCGGATGTAACCTTTGAACATACCGCCGGGTGCAGGCATCACCAACGCCTCCACGGTCTTCTTGCCCTTGGTTTCCTTGAAAGCCATCGTATTTCCCCTTGGTAGAGCCATAGCATACGAAATTTTCTGGGCGATCCGCTTGCTATTGGGCCAGATAGACAGATGGCGCGTTGACCTGAAATACCTACACGGTGCCTACATGGCGGGGACGTGCTCATGTCGCGCGACTGATGGCTAGCCGGAAATCCCTGTCCAGTAAGGCTCGCGAGCTTCTTAATCGAATTGCTCGCTGGAATTTCGAGTTCCGCATTCAGCGGAGCGGGCAGCGTATAGGTCGGCAAGGGCGGGCAGGACGAAGAGCGGGGCGAAGCAAACGGGATCGACGGCACGCGCCGGGCGCGAACGCATGTTGCGATGCCGTCATCGTACCGGAAGCGCGCCGCGAGCGGCCTACCTGGCGAACAGCCTGCCGATATCCGCGAACGCCTTCAGTTCCAGCGCATTGCCGGACGGGTCCAGAAAAAACATGGTTGCCTGCTCGCCGACTTCGCCCTTGAAGCGCACGTGCGGCTCGATCACGAAGCGCACGCCGGCTGCGGCGAGGCGGTCCGCCGCGTCCTGCCACTGCGGCATCGGCAACACCACACCGAAATGACGTACCGGCACCGCATCGCCGTCGACCGCGCTGGTGGCGCGGTGACCCGCCTCGTCGGGCGCGAGGTGCGCGACGATCTGGTGCCCGTAGAAATTGAAATCGACCCAGTCCGCGGCGCTGCGGCCTTCCGGGCAGCCGAGCAGTTCGCCATAGAACGCGCGCGCGGCGGCGATGTCGTGTACCGGAAAAGCGAGGTGGAACGGGGGCACGGTTTGCGCGGGCTCGGTCATGGGGAGTGTCCTGAAGGGCGGTCTGAGAGACTGTCTGAGGGAAAACGCAGTTGTCCAGGTGAAAACGCAGTGCGAGTCTAGCAATGACAGAATTGCTTGTATAACGATATATTTTGGTTCTCAGCCATCATTTTTTCGATCAATCCAGCGATGCTGCGCGAACTGAAAACCTTCCTTGCGGTGGTGCGCTACGGCACCTTCGCGCATGCCGCGTCCCAGATCGGCCTCACGCAGTCGGCGGTGAGCGCGCAGATCCAGCGCCTCGAACAGGACCTCGGATTTGCGCTGTTCGAGCGCACCGGACGCGCGGCGGTGCTCAACGCGGCCGGCAAGCGCACGGTCGAGATGGCGGAAGAACTGCTGTCCGCCTATGCGCGCCTTGCGCAGCGCAGCGGCGCCGACGAGCAGTCCGGCTCGCTGCGTATTGGTGCGATTGCGTCGGCACAGAGCGCGTTTCTCGTCGATGCTATCCGGCGCTTTCGCGACGACGCGCCCGGCTGGCGCATCCGCGTGACGCCCGGCGTGTCGCTGAATCTGCTGGCGCAGGTCGATTCCGGCGAACTGGAGATGGCGGTGATCATCAAACCGCCGTTTGCGCTGCCCGCCGAACTGCAATGGCGTGCGCTGCGCGCGGAACCCTTTGCACTGCTCGTGCCGCGCCGGCTGGCCGGGCGTCCGTGGCGCACGCTGCTGCGGGAGCAGCCGTTCGTGCGCTACGACCGCAATTCGTTTGGCGGGCGTCTGGTCGAGCGCTTTCTGCGGCGCGTGCGCGTGACCGTGCAGGACGCCGTCGAACTGGACGAGTTGCAGGGCATCGTCGGGCTGGTCGCGCGCGGCGTGGGTGTCGCGATCGCGCCGCTCGCGGACGGGCTGGCGATACCGAAGCGGGTGGTCGCCTTGCCGCTGGGCGACGCCGGCTTCGTCCGGGAGGTGGGCCTCATCGAGCGCCGCCGCGGCGCGCGGCAGGGTGCGTCGGCGCGGTTCGCGGACTGCCTGTGCGAGGTCGCGCGCGGGTAGAGGAGTTGGCGCAGAGAGGCCCCGGCATAAATGAGCCGGCGCAGAGAGGCCAGGCATAAAGGGGCCGACGCAAAGAGGCCAGGCATAAAGGAGCCCGGCGCCGGCGGCTGAATGCGAACGCCGTGAGGCGGCTTCGGGCGTGTGCGTTTAGCGAAGCACGTGCAAGGCACGCGCGCATGATCCCTGCGCGCGCCGCTTGCGGCATGCCGTCACGACAGCGCGTCGCAGCGGAAGTGCTCGATGCTCTGCCCCGCGGCCTGTGCGCGCTGCAGCCATTCGGGCAGCGCGCCGCGGCCGTCCCACGTGTGTCCCCACGCGTCGCGATATGACACCGCCCGCTCGCGCGTGCGGTCGTCTTCGACGGATTGCGCGAGCGTATCGAGCGTGATGCCGACCTCGTCCATGCGGTGAAGCATCCAGCGGATCAGGCGATCGCGCGCTTCACCTTCGAGTCGTTCCAGGGTTGCCATACAGGGGATGGGGCGGGATAAGGTGCGACGGCGGTCCGCTCAGTTCGCCCGGCGCGGCGTGCGCCGGCCGACGGCCGAATCGAAGTAGCGCTGGGCTTGCTCCAGTTCGTCGAGCGCTTCGTCGAGTTGACGCTGTGCGAGCGAGGGGTCGACGGGCCGCGCGTGCGGCAGCGTTTCGCCGCGCACGACCCGGAACGCGAGATCGACCTGCCGGGTGGCGCGAACGAAACGCTCGGCCGCGCTGGCTTCCCGCGAGTGCGCATGGGATGACATCCGATACCTCCTGACTGCAGACAAAACGTGAACGGAAAACCGTGCGATGGCGCGCTCTTGCACGCACACGGTGACTTTACCAGGTATTTGAGCTGAATACCAGGCAATGCCAGGTAATTTAACGCGAATTTCATCATTATGTAGTCATGCCAGGCATTGTTGGAGAAATCACGCTGGACAAGCACTATTTCATCGTCCACCGCACGCGCCGGATCGTAAAGCAGCGGTGCGGCGTGCGCAGCCAGGGTAGCGGCCTTTCGCCAACCCTGCATTTTCCCGATGAAACGCTGACGTTCGCCGGCGCGGCGGTTCACCGCGATGCGCCAGCATCGTTCCTTCGCTGCCTTTAAGGTTGTTTTAACGATCGCTTCCTAAAGTCAAATCATCGCGTGACGGGAACGGTTGCGATGCGCCGTAATGCCAGCATCACGCGCGCGGACGCCTGGCGGTTCCCGCGCGCCTGAGGGAGTCGTTAAATGAGTGCGGGGAACATGAAGCGTCTGATTGTTTGCGAGTGCGTGTTGCTGGCAGTGTCGCTGGCATGCTCCGGCGCGTGCTTCGCCCAGGCCGTCGCGCTGCCGCCCGGCACGGCGGCGGCGGTGACCGTGCGGCACAGCGCGCCTACCCTCATCACGGATTTTTCGATGCTTGCGCGGATCGACGGACCCGCGGTCGTGCACCTCGACGCGTACGGAGTGCCGGATACGCAAAGTGCCCAGCCGGTCAGCCCGTCGTCCGGCGACGAAGACAGCCCGCTGTACCGCTTTTTCCAGAGCTTTTCGCCGGATGGTCCGGAGGGCGCGGGCGCGACCGCCGAGCGTCTCGGCTCAGGATTCATCGTGACCGGCAACGGCTACATCATGACGGCCTCGCAGGTGGTCGCGCACGCGAACAGGATCGAGGTGACGCTCGCCGATGGCCGCACGTTCGACGCGGCCGTCGTCGGCAACGATGCGGCGAGCGGCGTCGCGCTGCTGAAGATCGATGCGCACGGGTTGCCGCACGTGCGGATCGGCGCGTCGTCCGCCGCGAAGGCCGGGCAATGGATCGCGTCGATCGGCGCGCCCTACGGGCTGGACAATACGGTGACCGCCGGAATCGTCAGCAACACGTCGCGGGCGTTGCCGCAGGACTCGTATATTCCGCTGATCCAGACCGACATGACCGAAGATGCGGGCGACGCCGGCAGCCCGGTCGTCGACATGGACGGCAACGTGATCGGCATCGAGATTCCGCCGCAAGGCGCAAACGGCGACGTGCAGGGGCTCGCCTTCGCGATTCCGGTCGACGAGGCCATGAAGGTCGAGCGGCAGTTGCAGCTGCACCACGAGGCGGCGCACGGACGGCTTGGCATCACGATTCAGGAGGTGACGGGGCCGCTCGCGCAGTCGTTCGGACTGGATCAGCCGGTCGGGGCGCTCGTCAGCTCGGTGGCCGGCGACGGGCCGTCGGCGAAATCGGGTTTGAAGCCCGGCGACGTGATCCTGCGATTCGACGGCGCAGCGATCACCGATTCGAGCCAGTTGCCGGTCGCGGTCGCGGACCTGCGTCCCGGCACGCGCGCCTCGCTCGTCTACTGGCGCGATCACGGCACGCACGAGACGAGCGTCGTGCTCGGCCGGCTCGACGAAGCGTCGCTCGTGAGCGCCGCGTTCCGTCCGGGCGCGCTCGCCCCCGGAGGGCTCGCGGTGCGCGCGCTCACGGCCGAGGAGTGTCACGAGGCCGGCGTGCACGGCGGCGTGCGCGTCGAGCGCAGTACCGGCGCGGCCGAACTCGCGGGCATCGAGCCGGGCGATATCGTCCTGATGGTGGATCACACGCGCGTTGCCGATCCCGCGCAACTGCGCCGGGCGCTGATGCATCACGGCAAATCGGTGGCGTTGCTGGTGCAGCGTAACGGCGAGCGGAGGTTCGTGACGCTCGCCGTCGATTAACCCGTCGTGCCGCGCACCGCGTGTGCCGGCACGACTCACTGATGGAGGTCGAAATGAAGCACTCCCCCACGTTCAGGCTCGTCGCGGCCGTCGGCATACTCGCGGCAAGCAGCACGCTCGCGTTCGCCGCGCCGGGCAATCTGCCGGCGCTGCATCGCCAGGGCGACGTCGCGTATCTGTCGGGCGGCATCGGGCTCGGCCAGTCGGGCGCGATCAAGGAGGCGATGCATCGCTATCCGCTGTCGCTGGAGTTTGCGGGCAAGACGCAGGCCGGCAACGAGTACCTGGCCGACATTCCGGTGCGCATCACCGGCCCGCATGGCGACCGGCTGCTGCAGGCGACCGCGCATGGGCCGTTCATGCTCGCGTCGCTGCCGGACGGCCGTTACGATGTAAGCGCGACCTATAACGGCGAAACGCAGCACCGCAGCGTCGACATCGGACCGTCGACGCACGCGCGCGAACTGTTCCTGTGGTCGATGTGAGTGGCGCGCGCAGGCAAGGGGCGACAGCGACGGCCGCGACCGCGCGCGAGGCGATGCGGGTGCGCCGTCGCGACGGTCGGCGCGCCGGTCCGGCCACGGCCGCGCCGGCGTCCGCGCTCCGTCAACAGGCTTCGATGCGGGGCGCCGCACCTCCGGGCGCGCCGCGCGGGAGACGAACATGAGTACCGTGCTTCAGGATCCGCTGGACGCGCATCGCCGCAAGTGGCTGATCGCGACGTCGGTGGCGGGCGGCGTTGCGGGCATCGCGACGGTGATTCCCTTTGTCGAATCGTTCGCGCCGCCCGAGAGCGCGAGGGCCGCGGGCGCGCCGGTCGCCGCCGACTTCAGCGCGCTCGAACCCGGCAGCATGATGACGGTGGCCTGGCGCGGCAAGCCGGTGTTTCTCGTCAATCGCACCGCGGGCATGATGGCGGCGGTCGTGAAGGCCGATCCGATGGTGGCCGATCCGCACACCGCGCATCCGTTCTCGATGCCGCTGCCGGTGTATTGCCAGAACGAATATCGCTCGCGCGCCGAGCATCCGAATCTGCTGGTGGTGGTCGGCGTCTGCACGCACCTGGGCTGTACGCCGACCGCGCGCTTTCAGCCCGGTCCGCAGCCGAACCTGCCCGACGACTGGCCCGGCGGCTTCCTGTGCCCGTGCCACGGCTCGACCTACGATCTCGCGGGCCGCGTGTTCAGGGACAAGCCCGCGCCGCAGAATCTCGACGTGCCGCGCTACATGTACACGGGCGCGACCGAGGTCGCGATCGGCAAGGACGAGCACGGCGAGGCCTGACCGCGCGCAAGCGCAAGCGAGGCGCAGTGGCGTCGCTGCATCGTGTGTCGCTGCGTCGTGTGTCGCTGCGTCGAGCGTCGTGCGTCGAGCGTCGAGCGTCGAGCGTCGAGCGTCGAGCGTCGAGCGGCAGGTTACGTCGGGCTTACACGCGGCGCCATCGTGACGCGGCGTGCCGCGCGAGCGCCGCAGCAGGGTCGCGCATGCCGCCGCGAAGAGCAGCGCGAATCGCGTTGCAAAGCGCGATATGCGTCAAGGTATGACATATAATGCGTTGACACCCGTTCGGGAGCCCGTTCGGCGGCGTGCCCAATGCGGCATTTCTCCGGCAGAACGAAGATGGCAAGCTACAGTCGGATCCTTCTCTGTTATGACGCCACGCGCGAGGGGCATCTCGCGTTGCGCCGGGGCGCGGAACTCGCGCTTCAGCTGCAGGCGCAGACCCATCTGCTCGCAGTGCTGAACAATACCGGTTGGGGGCAAGGGTTCGAGGCGCCGCCGGTCGATCTTACAGAATTGCAGGAAACGTCCGCGCGCGACATCTTGCGCGAGGGCGTGGCCGATCTCGCCACGCTCGGTGTCTTTGCAACCGGGCATCTGGCGATCGGCAATCCGGCTGTGCAGATTCCGCGTTATGCTCACGAACTGAACGCCGATCTGATCGTGCTGGGGCATCATCGGCAAGGGCGGCTCGCCCGCTGGTGGACGGGCAATATGGACGGCCAGTTGCTCGATCGGGTTGATTGCAGCGTGCTCGTCGTCGTCGACGAGGGAGGGGGCGCTGCCCGGCACAAGGGCTGACGCCGCGGCACGCGTGGAGCGGGCAGGCTGACGGCTGGCTAATGGCTTTCTAACGGCTGGCTGACGCTGCCCCGATCGATTCAAGGGAGATCTTTCATGAAAGCAGCGAGTTTTCTGGTAGCGATTCTTTCCGCGGTCGTACTGGCCGGGTGCCATTCGGGCACGAAGATGAACACGGAGGCGACCGGCAACACGACCACCGGTGCGCAGTCGACGATGGTGGCGCCGTCGCCCGCCCAGGTCGACGAACTGAACAACCCGAACAGCCCGCTCGCGAAGCGCAGCATCTATTTCGACTTCGACAGCTACACGGTCAAGCCCGAGTACCAGTCGCTGCTCGCGGCGCACGCGCAGTACCTGCGCTCGCATCCGGATCGCCACGTGATGCTCCAGGGCAACACCGACGAGCGCGGCACCGACGAATACAACCTCGCGCTCGGCCAGAAGCGCTCGGAAGCGGTGCTGAAGGATCTCGAGGCGCTCGGCGTGCCGGACTCGCAGATGGAAGCGGTCAGCTTCGGCAAGGAGAAGCCGGTCGCGCTCGGCCATGACGAGGCGTCGTGGGCGCAGAACCGCCGCGTCGACATCGTCTACCAGTAAGTTTCCCGCGCGCGGCCGCCGCCGCAGGGCGGCGAGTCGCGCGATGCGCGCCCGTGGCGGCGCGGTGCGTCACAGGCCGATGAAGTAGGCCTGCACGTCCCTGTCTTCGGCCCACACCTGCACGTCGAGCATCTCGGCGAATTCGACCGGTTCGCCCCGGTACAGGCAGCAGAATCCGTGTGCGGTGCGGTAGACGATCACCCATTCGAGTGCGGCGTCCGCCGGGCGTTGGGCGCTGCGCTTCATCAGCGCATCGAGGTGCAGGTGCTTGCCGAGCCGTTCGCGCAGGCCGTGCAGGTCATGCGTCAGTTTCATCATGGGCTCCTTTGCGGCGGAATCGGCCGCGCCAGGGCGGGGTTGCGCGGCCCGCGGGCTTGCCGTCGCGGTCGCGGCGGGCCCGGTCGGACTGCCCCGGAAAGATCGAGATCGTGCTCGCGACGGCCTCCGCGATGTGCTCCTTCGCGATCACGCCGACCACGCGCCGCGCCGCGTGCCCTTCGGGGCGGCGGGTGACCACGGCCATCACCGCGCGCTGCCTGCGCATCCGGCTGATCACGGAAAACGCGGCATCGTTCTCGTGGACGACGATGAAGTTGCGTTGCGCAAGCTCGCCGAGCGTAATGTCCGCGACACCCTGGCTCACGGCGCGCCGCAGGCCGGTGTTGATGCGCAATACGCCATAGAGCGCGTTGTCCTTCGTGACGACGACGTGACGGAACGCCGGGCCCTCGGTGCGCGCGATCAGATCGCGAAACGGCACCTGTGCGTCGAGCACGAACACGTCGGTGTCCATCACCTGCGCGGCGCTCTGCACGAAGAACATGTTCGCGTGCAGTGCTTTCGGAATCGCGTGGCCGCGCCGCGCGAGCTTCAGCGTGTAGATGCTTTCGGGCGACAGCAGCCGGCGCACGCCGAGGCTGAACGCGACCGCAATGATCATCGGCAGCACGATGTCGTAGTCGCGCGTCATTTCGAAGATCATCGTGACCGCGGTCATCGCCGCGCCCGTGCCGCCGCCCACCATCGCGCCCATGCCGACCATCGCGAAGGCCGGCGCGGATACCGGCGCGCCCGGCAGCGCGAGCGAGACGAGCGTCGAGAACGCGGCGCCGAGCGTTGCGCCGATGAAGAGCGACGGCGAGAAGATGCCGCCGGACGAACCGGAGCCGAGGCTCACGGAGGTGGCCGCCGTCTTGCACAGCGCGAGCATCAGCAGGAACGCGCCGCCCTGCAGCTGGCCGTACAGCGTGGCCTGGATGGTCGCGTAGCCGACGCCCTCGACGTAGTAATGCCCGGCGTTGCGCATCAGCAGGTACATCAGCACGCCCACCATCAGCATGCCGAGCGCGTGCCGCACGTAGCGGCCCGGAATCTGGTCGAAGGCGTCCTCGGCCCAGTGCAGCGCGCGGATCAGCAGGGCGGCCGCCGCGCCGGTGAGCGCGCCGAGCAGCGCGTACAGCACGAGCGTGAACACGCCGCCTGGCTGGTTCGGGATGGCCGCCAACTGGTGCGGCACGAAGAACGCCGGCTCCGCGCCGAAGAACAGGCGGCCGATGAAGGTCGCGGTGCCGGTCGCCAATGCAACGGGCAGAAACGTGTTGACGCTGATTTCCGGCATCATCAGCTCGGTCGCGAACAGCACGCCGCCGATCGGCGTGTTGAAGGTCGCCGCGATGCCCGCGCCGGCACCCGCGGCGACGAGCGTGATGCGCTGGCCGGCGCTCATCTTCACGAACTGGCCGAGCGTGGAGCCGAGCGCGGAGCCGATCTGGATGATCGGCCCTTCGCGCCCGACCGCCGCGCCGGAGCCGATCGCGAGCGCGGACGCGATCGACTTGACGACCGCCACCACCGGACGGATTTCGCCGCGCTTGTAGTAGATCGCGTCCATCACTTCCGGTACGCCGTGGCCTTTGGCTTCCGGCGCGAACGTGCTGACGATCCACGTCACGACAACGCTGCCGAGCACCGGCACGAGAATCACCAGCGCGCCCCAGGGTGACGCCCCGGTGAAATGGCTCGCGTCATACGCGAACGACCAGCGGCCGAGAAAGAGCGCGTTGTGCACCAGGCCGATCAGCGCGCGAAACACCACGGCGCCCCACCCGGTGACGATGCCGACGACGAGCGCAAGCACGCACAGCCAGTACAGCGAGACTGGTTCGGGCGCATCCTCTTCGGGATGCGCGTTCATGCCCGGCTGCAGCGGCGCGACGCGTACGCGGCGCGCTTCGTCCGCATCGTGCAGGTCGGGCGCATCGTCTTGCCCGGTCGATTCTGTCGTCATGTCGGGTTTTCAGCGCAACTACATGATTGACCTCGCCAGTACGTCGTTGATGCTCTGCCGGTCCGCGCGTGTCAGCTCGTCTGGTCCATGCGCTCCATCATCTCGACGGTCTGCGGCTGCGGGATCGCGCTGCGTACCGCCAGCACCATCACGACGACGCTCCAGATCGCGACGAGCAGAATGTCCCAGCCGAAGCCGATGACGCCGCGTCCGCCGCCGATCGTGCCGAGCCACGACAGCAGCCACAGCCCGCCGAACCACGGCAGCAGCCATGCGATGTGCTTCCAGCCGAAATCGCTCGCCGACTTGTGCAGCACCAGGTGGTAGTACAGCGCGTAAATCACGAAGCCGATCGCGACCAGTGCGAACAGGAAGCTGTTGGTGTCGAAGCCGGTCCAGTAAATCACCAGATTACTGCAGATGAACGCGAGCGGTGCAAGAATCGACGCCCCCCACATGCGGAACGGCCGCGCCATGTCGGGCAGATTGCGGCGCAGCACGAGCAGCGCGATCGGCCCGAGGCCATAGGTGAGCACCGTGATGGACGTGATGTAGTTCACCATCTTCTGCCACGCCGGAAACGGCAACAGGAAGATTGCGCCGACCACCCACATCAGCGCCACCGCGACCCACGGCACCTTGTTGCCGTTCAGTCGCGTGAGCGCGCGCGGGCCCGCGCTCATCTCGCCGGCGGCGAACAGCACGCGCGAGCCGCCCGTCACGTACATGAGGCCGGTGCCGCCCGGCGAGATATACGCGTCGATATACAGCAGCGTGGCCATCCAGCCGAGACCGAGGGTGGCGGCGAGGCCCGCGAACGGCCCCATTTCGCCCTTGAAGCTCAGGTGCGACCAGCCCTGCGCGAGATCGGCCGGCGACAGCGCCCAGATGAACGCGACCTGCAGCATGATGTAGATCGCCGCGGCAAGCACCACCGCGCCGATCACCGCAAGCGGAATGTTGCGGTGCGGATTCGCGGTTTCGCCGCCCAGGTCGATCGCGGTGCGAAAGCCGAGATAGCTGAACACGATGCCGGCCGAGGGCAGCGCGGTGAACATGCCGGACAGATGGTAGGTGCCGGGCGCCGCGTGGATCACGTCCCAGTGCGTGCTCGCGACCATCAGGCCGACGATCGTCACGATCGGCACGAGGATTTTCCACCACGTGACCGTCGAATTGACGTTCAGCAGCCAGCGCACCACCATCAGGTTCAGGAGCGCGGTCACGCCGAGCAGCAGCGCGCACGCGATAAAGCCGGTGGTGCTCAGCAGCCCGTCGCTGCCGGGCTGGATGAACCAGGGCAGGTAATTGTTCGCGTAGGTGACGATGGCCTCGGTTTCGACGGCCGGCACCGGCACGTACGCGAGAAACAGCAGCCAGCACCAGATGCGCCCGAGGCCCGCGCCGTGACTCGCATGGCTCATGTGCACGAGCGCGCCGCTGCGCGGAAACATCGACGCGAGTTCGGCAAAGCACAGCGCGATCAGCATGATGATGATCGCGCCGAGCACCCAGCTGCCGATGCTGAGCGGCCCCGCGATGCGCGAGGCGTGATACGCGCCGAACAGCCAGCCCGAACCGATCATGCTGGTCGTGCTCGCGAACAGCAGTCCGATGATGCCGGCTTCGCGCCGGAGCTTGCCCGATAGCGTCAAACTGGACGTCGTGCTCATTCCCGTCTCCTTGTTGATGCCTCGCCGCCTCCGTTTGCCGGAGGATGTCTGTTCGTTTCGCAGCGAGATCCGAGGTTGGCCCGAGGGTTGCCCGATGTTTGCCCGAGGTTTGCCCGATGTTTGCCTTTCTCGCGCAAACGCACGCAGCCATGTTGATTCGACCCGATGCAAGGCCGGAAAATTCCGCCATTCGTGAATGCAGCGGGCAGATGGGGGATGTGCCGGTTTGCCGCGGACGGGCAAGCACATCGTGTGCCTCGCGGCGCCGCATGTCCGCCGGCGCCTCGCGCGGGCATCCGGTGCTTGCATCACGATGTGACAGGATCGGCCGCGCCGGCGCGGCGCGGCCGGCATCACGGCTCGGACGGGCTGTTCCAGTCGCTGGCGCTGGCGCCGGCGAGCGCGCGTACGCGCGCCTCGTCGCTGCCGAATTCGCGTGCGGACCCCGCGAACACGACGCGCCCGTCGTCGAGCACACAGGCGGTGTCCGCGATCGCGACCGCGGCCCGGACGTTCTGCTCGACCAGCAGCACGGCGACGCCCTCGGTGCGCAGCGTCGCGATGACGTCGAACATCTCCTGCACGATCAGCGGCGCGAGCCCCTGCGACGGCTCGTCGAGCAGCAGGATGCGCGGATTGAGCAGCAGCGCGCGGGCGATCGCAAGCATTTCCTGCTCGCCGCCGGACAGTTGCCGGCCGCGGCTCAGCCGCCGCTCTTCGAGACGGGGAAACAGCTTGAGCACGCGTTCGCCGGTCCACGGGCCAGGCCGCTCGAGCGGCACGAGCAGGTTTTCGCGGACCGTCAGATTGCCGAATATGCGCCGCCCCTCGGGCACGTAACCCACGCCGAGCGCGGCGATCCGGTACGGCGGCCAGCCCGCGCACGCCTTGCCGAGTATCTCGACCGTGCCTTCGCGCGGCCGGGTCAGACCCATCAGGCTGCGCATCGTCGTCGTCTTGCCGGCGCCGTTGCGGCCGAGCAGCGCGACGATTTCGCCGTCGTTCACGGTGACCGACACGCCATGCAGGATATGGCTCTTGCCATACCATGTCTGCAATCCCTCGGCGCGCAGCACGGTCATTTTTCGGTCCCCAGATAGGCGGTCTGCACGGCTTCGTTGGCGGCGATCTGCGCGGGCGTGCCCTCGGCGAGGATGCGGCCCTCGGCGAGCACCGTGATGCGCTGCGCAAGCTGGAAGACCACCCGCATGTCGTGCTCGATCAGGATCATCGTCAGCGCCTCGTCGCGGTGCAGGCGGCGAATCAGCGCGGTCACGTCGTAGGTTTCCTGGTCGCCCATGCCGGCGGTCGGCTCGTCGAGCAGCAGCAGTTTCGGGCGCAACGCGAGCGACATGAGGATTTCGGTGGCGCGCTGGTCGCCAAGCGACAGCTCGCCCGCGAGCCGGTGCGCGCGTGTGCCGAGGCCGCCGAGCGCCACGAGTTCGGCGACGCGCGCATCGATCGCGCGGCGCGCGGCGCGCGGCAGCCACGGCGAGAGCCGGTAGCCCGCGGCGAGTTCGACCGGAATGCGCAGATTGTCGGTCACCGACAGTTCCGGGAAGATTTCGGTGATCTGGAATGTACGCGCCATGCCCATTTCGACGCGGCGGTGCGGCGCGAGCGCGGTGACGTCGCGGTCCGCGAACAGGATGCGGCCGGACGTGGGCCGGAAAAATCCGCTGATCAGGTTGAAGAACGTCGTCTTGCCGGCGCCGTTGGGCCCGATGACCGCGCACAGTTCGCCGGGCTCGACCCGCATCGACACGTCGTTGACGGCGTTCAGGTTGCCGAAGCGGCGCGTCGCGTGGTCGACCACGAGCAGGCTCATGAGCGTCCCCGCCCGGACCGGATGCCGAGCACGCCGCGCGGGAAGAACAGCACGACGAGCACGAACAGCAGGCCGATGAACGACATCCAGTTCTCCGTGTGGCTCGAGATGTAGTCCTGCAGCAGCACGAAGATCGCCGCGCCCACGAGCGGTCCCCACAGCGAGCGCATCCCGCCGAGCACGGCCATGATCACGAAGTCGCCCGACTGGTCCCAGCGCAGCCCGTGCGGATCCGCGAAGTTGTTCAGCAGCGCGTACAGCGTGCCGGCAAGACTCGCGAAGAAGCACGAGATCACGAACGACAGCCAGATGTGCTGCTCGACCGGCAGGCCGAGAAAACGCGCGCGCTTTTCGTTCTCGCGCACGGCGAGCAGCGTGCGTCCGAATGGCGAACGCAACAGCGCGGCCATCAGTGCGACCGCAACCGCGAAGCACGCGAGCACGAAGTAGTAGAACGCGAGACCGTTGCCGAGGATGTCGAGCGTGTGGCCGCCAAGCCGCAGCGGCATCCGGTGCCAGCCGGACAGGCCGTCGTCGCCGCCGGTGACCGCGTTCCAGCGGAATGCGATGAAGTAGAACACCTGGCCGAACGCGATGGTCGCCATGGCGAAGTAGACGCCGCGCAGACGGATGATCAGCGCGCCGATCACGGCGCCCGCGAGCGTGCCTGTGACCATGCCGACCAGCATGCCGAGCGGCGTGTCCGGCACCAGATAGCGGATCGTCATGCCGACGCCGTAAGCGCCGAGCCCGAAATACGCGGCATGTCCGAACGACAGCACGCCGGTGAAGCCGAGCAGGAAATTCACGGCCATCGCGGCGAGCGCGAGCACGATGACCCGCGTGCCGAGCGCGGTATAGCCGCCGAGCCAGCCGATCCAGTACGGCATCGTGAGCAGCAGCAGCCACACGAGCGCATCGCGCAGCAGGGGCGGAGTGCGCCTCACTGGTTCCTCCCTTCTTCGCCGAGCAGCCCGCGCGGCCGTACCAGCAGCACGATCGCCATCATTACGTAGATCACGGCCTCGGTGGCCGACGGGAAGAACACCGCGGTGAGGCCGGATGCGACGCCGATCAGGATGCCGCCGAGCAGCGTGCCGGGCAGACTGCCGAGCCCGCCGACGATGATCGCGACGAAGCTCGGCATGATCAGCGAGTCGCCGATGGTCGGTTCGAGCCCGAGCATGCCGGCGGCCAGCACGCCGGCGAGCCCGGCGAGAAAAATGCCGAGCCCGAAATTCAGCGTGCGCAGCCTTCGCACATTGACGCCGAGCGCCGCGACCATTTCGAGGTCGCCGGTGCCCGCGCGAATGCGCATTCCACTGCGGGTGCGCTTCAGGAAAACAAACAGCGCGCCGACCACGGCCACGACCAGCACGACCATGAAGAGCCGGTAGCCGGTGATGAAGAAGAATTCCGTGGACAACGGCGCGTCCAGCCCGGCCGGAATCTGGTAGGGCAGCGTCTGCGGGCCCCAGATCGAGCGGGTGCCGTCCTGCAGGATGAACGCGAGGCCGAACGTGAGCAGCAGGCTGTAGAGCGGATCGCGCCCGTACAGACGCCGGATCAGCAGCCGCTCCAGCACGACGCCGAGCAGCGCGGTGAGCAGCGGCGCGATCAGCAGGGCGGCCCAGAAGCCCGTGTACGGCATGATCGTGTACGCCAGATAGGCGCCGACTGCGAGAAAGCCGCCGTGTGCGAAGTTGATGATGCCGCTCAGGTTCAGGATCAGCGACAGCCCGAGCGCCATCAGCGCATAGAACGCGCCGATCACGAACCCGTTGAACACGTTGAAGAGGATCAGCTGGGTCATCGCGCGGCGCCCTCCGGCACGCCGCGCACGCGCGCCGCGTCACGCGCCGTGCGTGCGCGTGCGGCGCGCGGCACCGGCTTCGCGGCGCGCATCAGGCCCATTTCATCTTGCAGCCGGTCTGCTCGACAGGCAGCGCCGCATCGACGCCCTTCACGATCTCGTCGACGTGGAACAGGTCGTCCGGCAGCGCGCCCTGCGATACCGCATGGCCCACGTACAGATCCGGCATCAGCTGGTGGTCGCCCGCGCGATAGAACGGCGTGTCCGGCATCAGACCCACTTCCGGCGGCAGCTTGAAGCCTTCGAGCGCCTTCGCGAGCTTGACCGCGTCGAGCGTCTTTTCCTGGTTGGCGACGAGCGCGAGCGTGTTGACCGCGACATAGCCGAACCAGTGGCGCGCGGTCGGCACGCGGCCGGCCTTCTTGCGGATGCCGGCCACGAATTCCGCGACGTGCGGGACCTTCGGCTGGTTCCAGTACCATTCGAACACCCACGTGCCGATGCGTGCATCCGGCGGCAATCCTTCGAGCACCTCCAGTTCCTGCTGCGCGCCGGCAATGTGAAAGCGTTTGTTCAGGCCGAACTGCACGGCCTGCTTCAACGAGTTGACCGCATCCTCGCCGGCGGTGAGAAACAGGATCACGTCCGGCTTCGCAGCCTGCGCCTTGATCAGGTAGGACGAGTAGTCGGTCGTGCCGAGCGGCGCGAGCGCGGCGCCGACCTCGGTGCCGCCGAACTGTTTCAGGCTGGCTTCGAAGCCCTGCTGCAGCGTGTGTCCGAACGCGTAGTCCGGGGTAATGAAGAACCAGCGTTTGCCGTAGCGGTCGAACAGCACCTTCGACACCGAGTTCGTTTCCATGCGCGTGGTGTTGCACACGCGAAAGACGTTCCAGTGGCAGTCGGTGCCCGTCACCGCATCGGTGTGGCCGCCTGTCACGATGAGCAGCGTCTTCAGTTCGTTCGCGACCTGGCCGATGGCGAGGGCCATCGCTGAGTTCACGTTGCCAAGCAGGAAGTCCACCTTGTCGCGCTCGATCAGCTTGCGCGCCTTCTGTACCGCGGTGCCGGTGTCCGCGCTGGTCGAATCCTCGACGAGCAGCTCGACCGGGCGGCCGAGGATGCCGCCGCTTGCGTTGAGCCGGTCGATCGCATATTCGCAGCCGACCTGCTCGTTCTTGCCGAGCTCCGCGTAGGTGCCCGTCAGCGGATCGTTCAGGCCGATCCGGATCGGCACCTCGCCGCGCGCGCTGATGATGAACGGTGCACTGAGCTGCGCTATCCCTGCCGCCGCGGCAGCCTTGAGCACGAGGCGACGTTGACGTCGTCTGGCGGGTGATCGGGTCATCATGTGTTGTCCCCTTCCAGTAGTTTCCCCTATTCGACGCATGCCGCGCATTCCTGGGGAATACGCTGCGTCGGCTTCGCAGGGTGCGCGCGTGCGTACGGCAAGCGGGCGTTCGTGCGCTGCCTGCGGTGCATCGGAGACGGACCGGCATCACACGACGGGCCGCCTGCCTGCATGAGGTCGCGCGCCGCGTGTTGCGCGGGCGCGCATGTCTGTCGCAATGTAGTCCCCGTTTCATACGCCGCGCGAACCTGCGTGCCGACCGGATGTCCCGTTGTACGTTCTTGCGTATCCGGTCCGCCTGCGCATGCGGCGATTTGCAGTACTACCGAAGAGAGACTTCATCGTAGGTCACACGATCACAGATTTCCAGATTGCATTGACGGTTGCTGTGCGACGCGACACACGAAAGCTGATTGCAATGCCGGCACATGACAGTGCTGTAAGCCGACCCGATGCCGCCGCGCGGCGCTCATCGGAACATCGCTGGAACGACGGGCGCGCGGGTCGCGTGGGCCGCGTGCGAACGGGCCCTGCGTGGCCTCGTCGGCATCGTCATGCGCGGCGGGATCGGGCGGTTTCGGGTGGGTTGGCGCGCGCAATCGCGCCGTGCTGCGCGCGGGCAGGGTGACGCACATGCTGCACGGAGGATGAATTGAATTTCCGCGCTCAAATTGATAATTCAAAACAATAAAACGTGAATGAATCGGAAATGAGTCGAAAAAATACAGTAATACGAATTCGAACGCGACTATGATTCCGATACAACGTAGATGGCAGGAGCGATATCGTGATCCCGGCTTCTGACGACACATGGCCCCGCCTGTACCGCAGCGGGGAGGCGGCGAAGCTTGCGAAGATGCCTGTCGCGACACTGCGGATCTGGGAGCGCAGGTACGGCGTCGTCGCGCCGCCGAAAAGCGATTCCGGGCAGCGTCGCTATTCGGAACCCGACGTGCATCGGCTTGCGCTGCTCAGGCGTCTCGTGCAGCGCGGACATCCGATCGGCGCGATTGCGAAGCTCGAACACGCGCAGCTCGAACAGCTCGCGGCACGCGCGCTCGACATCGGGCGAAGCGAGCAGGACAGCACGGCGGCTGCCCGCCCGGTCGACCTGACGCTCGCGGTGTGTGGCGCACTGGTCGCGCAGCGGGTGCGCGACGCAGCGTCCGAGCGCAAGGAGGCGGGCATCGCGCGCGTGATCGACTACGCGTCGCTCGAATCCGCCGCGGCGCACTGCGCGAGTGGATCGGCCGACGCGCTGCTGGTGTCGGTGGCGTCGCTGCATGAAGACGTCGCGGCGCAGATCCTGAGCCTTGCCGAAGCGCTGCAGGCGCGTGCCATTGCCGTCGTCTATGCATATGGCACCGGGCGTGTCGCGCAGATGCTGCGGCTGGCCGGGGTGCAGTTGTATCGCGAACCGGCTGGGCGGCTCGACCTGCGTCAGCTGTTCGGCGCGCTGTGCATGGCCGCGCGCAGCGAGCGCGCGATGCTGCGCGACGCGCTGTGGGCGCGCGCCGCGCGTCGCTTCGATGAAGCCGTGCTGGCCGCGCTGTCGGCGCGCTCGTCGACGATCGCATGCGAGTGTCCGCGCCATCTCGCCGAACTCGTGCTGAAGCTCGCCGCGTTCGAGGCGTACAGCGACGAATGCCGCGCGCGGACGGAAAAGGACGGCCTGTTGCACCGGCATCTGGGCGACATCGCGAATCGCTCGCTCGTGCTGTTCGAGTCGGCGTTGGCGCACATCGCGCGCGAAGAGGGCTGGCTGAGCGGTCCGCGCGAAACCTGACGCACGACCGATCGGGCCGCGGATCGCGCGACTGCATGGCGGGCGCAACGACGCGCACATCCGTGACGGACAGGATCATGACCACGAGCGAATCAGGACAGGGAATCATGGACACCGACATCGAAGCCGACATCGAAGCCGGCATCGAAGCCGCCAGCGAGCCGATGCCGTGCGGCGCCGATTCCGATTCCGGCATGCCGCTGTCGAAGCGGATCCGGCAGCGTCTGCGCCGTGCCGGCGTGCGCTTTCATGCGAACGACAACATTGCCGGCTACCTGCGCGACGGCGAGGTGGACGCATTGCAGGAGGAAGTGGCCGGACAGGTCGAGCATCTGCTGCGCGCGCTCGTGATCGACGTCGACAACGATCACAACACGCGCGATACCGCACGCCGCGTCGCGAAGATGTTCGTGCGCGAAGTGTTCGCGGGCCGCTACGAACAGGCGCCGGCCGTCACCGAGTTTCCGAACGCGGCGCGCCTCGATGAACTGATGATCGTCGGCCCGCTGCGGGTACGCAGCGCGTGCTCGCATCATCTGTGTCCAGTCATGGGACGCATCTGGGTGGGCGTGATGCCGAACGGGGGCTCGAATCTGATCGGACTGTCAAAGTACGGACGACTGATCAACTGGGTATTGAGCCGGCCGCAGATTCAGGAAGAAGCGATCCAGCAGATTGCCGATCTGCTGGAAAGCCGCCTCGAACCCGACGGCCTCGCTGTCGTGCTCGAGGCGGAGCACACCTGCATGCACTGGCGCGGCACGAAGGACGATGGCGCGAAGATGCTCAACAGCGTAATGCGCGGTGCGTTCCTGAGCGATGCCGCGTTGCGTCGCGAGTTTCTGAGCCTGCTGCCGGCGCGCGGCCAGGCGCCTGTCTGGTCGCACGTCTGACGCACTGCGTGCAGACCCGACGCTACACCGAACCGGAGGACCTTGTGTCGCACAACCTCGACCCGCGCGCCCCGGGTCGCCAGCGCTCGCTCGTCGCGCTGCTCGAACGGGTCGCCCAGCACGATGCGGCGGCGTTTCGCGATCTCTACACGCTGAGCGCGCCGGCGCTGCTCGGCGTGGCATTGCGCATCACGCGCAATCGCGCATCGGCCGAAGATGCGTTGCAGGATAGCTATCTGAAGATCTGGCGGTTCGCGTCCGCTTACCGCGCCGAACGCGCGGCGGCGATGACGTGGATGGCCGCGATCGTGCGCCATCAGGCGCTCGATCTGCTGCGTCGCGCCGCACTGACCGAACCGCTGCCGGACGACTTCGGCGCTGCCGCCGGCGTATCCGGCGACGGCCTCGACGGCGCGGAACCCGAAGCCAGCCTGCATCGCTCGCTCGACGCCGCGCGTCTCGAAGCATCGCTGCGGCAATTGCATCCGATGCAGCGTCAGGCGATCGCGCTTGCGTACTTCCGCGACCAGTCGCACGCGGAGATTGCCGACACGCTGGCCGTGCCGGCGGGCACCGTGAAGTCGTGGATCCGGCGCGGACAGCAGTTCCTGAAGGCGAGTCTCGAAGGCAGCCGCGACGGCACACCTGCACCCCGGCAGCCCACGCTGCCTGCAACGGCGCGGCCGCGGCGCGTCGCTTATCCGGCCTGACCGTTCACCGGCACGCGTTAGTCCGCGCGGCGCGTGGCCGCGGCGGGCCGCCGCGTCACGCGGTTGCACTTGGCAGGGCAATCAGGCAGGGCAATCAGGCAGGGCAATCAGGCAGGGCATGCACGGTGTCGCGGGTAAGACGTACCGGGTCAATGTCGTTTTTGCCTGGGGCAGGGCGGGCCGCGACGGGGACGATCGTGCGCGGCGGACACGTCCGGCGCGGCGTCGTGCCCGGCGCGTGTGCGTCGAACCGCCGGCCCGCGGGGCTTCCGGGCGCCGCTGCGGAGGCGGTGCACGAGATGGCCCGCAATTTGCATTGAAGGGGATAGCCGTCGCCGCACCACACCCGGCGCAGCACCTGACCCAGAGCGTGGTGCGGCGGCGCAGGAAAGCATCCGAACGAAACCGGCCTGCGCCGCGCAAGCAGCGCCGGCGCATCTCAACCTGATCGAATCAGACAAAGGAGTCCACCATGCGTCGCCGACAATTCCTCCTCACGACCAGTGCCGCGCTTGCTACCGCGAGCTTCGCGCTAGCCGGCTGCACGACGACGCCGCCCGCATCCGACACTGGCGCGTCCGTCGACGAAGGCAAGCGCCACAGCATCAACGCAGGGGTCGATTCGACACTCGACCGCCTGTATCAGACCGTGCACGGCTCGCGCGAACTGGTCGCGAAGGCACAGGGCGTGCTGGTTTTCCCGTCGGTCATTGCCGCGGGCTTCTGGGTGGGCGGCCAGTACGGGCAGGGCGCGTTGCGCACGCACGACCATACCGTCGGGTATTACAGCATCGCGGCCGGTTCGTTCGGACTGCAGATCGGTGCGCAGTCGAAGGCTATCGTGATGCTGTTCATGACGAACGACGCGCTCGACAAGTTCCGTTCGAGCCAGGGCTGGGCGGCCGGCGCCGATGCGACGGTGGCGGTGCTGAAGGTCGGTGCGAACGGCGACATCGACACGTCGACCGCGACGAGCCCGGTGGAGGCCTTCGTGCTGACCAACGCGGGCCTGATGGCCGGTGTGTCGCTGCAAGGCTCGAAGATCTCGCGCCTCGCGATCTGAGGCAGCGACGGGCGCGCCGCGCCGTGTCCCGGAAGCGGCGCAGGCGCGTCGGCGTGCGCGCATCGCGTGCATCGCGTGCATCGATTACCCGGCGTTACGCGGTCCGCGCATGCGGGGCCGGCACCGCGTCGGCGCCGGCTTGCGCATCGCACGGGAACAGGCACGCGCGCGGGTACGAGAACGTGTCGGCCGCATAGGCCGCGTAGGCCGGATGCCAGCCGCCGAGCAGCCGGTCGACCGCCTCGCGGGCTTCCTGAATGGCGGCGTCGAACGAACCGCACGAACCGCACGAACCGCGCGCCGCGCGCGCGCGGTGCGGCAACCGGCTGTCGTCACCGGCGGCGCTCGCGTGACACGACACGGTGGCGTACCGCTCGCCGAGGCGGCGCGACAGCGTGCGGCGCACGCTCACCCCGCCGGCGTCGACGATCTGCTCGACGTCGATCCGGTAGCCCCGATAGGTTTCGCCATGCCGGCGCGTCTCGCCGGCGCAGTCCGCTGCGCAGGCAGGCGGGCAGGGGGTCGCGGCGCGCGTCATCGCGGGGCGCGCCTCACGCAGCGTCCGCCGCGAGCGGGCGCTTCAGCAGCCCCACCGCAAGCGCCGTGATCGCCGTGCCGGCCGCGATCGCGAGCACGTACAGGCCCAGATGCGTGACCGCGTTCGGAATCGGCAGCACGAAGATGCCGCCGTGCGGCACCTTCAGCTCGACGCCGCTCGCCATCGAGATCGCGCCGGTGATCGCCGAGCCGATCATGCACGCCGGAATGATCCGCATCGGATCGCGCGCGGCGAACGGTATCGCGCCTTCGGTGATGAACGCGATGCCGAGTACCGCCGCCGCGTTGCCCGCTTCGCGCTCGTCGGGCACGAAGCGGTTGCGGAACAGCCACGTCGCGAGCGCGATGCCGAGCGGCGGCGTCATCCCGGCCGCCATCGTCGCGGCCATCGGCGTGTACACCTGGCTTGCGATCAGGCCGGTGCTGAACGCGTAAGCAGCCTTGTTGACCGGGCCGCCCATGTCGAACGCCATCATCGCGCCGAGCAGCAGGCCGAGCGTGACCGCGCTGCCGGTCTGCATCGAGCGCAGCCATGCTTCGAGCCCGCGCAGCGCGGAGGCGACCGGCGAGCCGACCACGTAGATCATCAGCAGCCCGACCACCAGCGTGGAGACGAGCGGAATGATCAGCACCGGCTTCAGGCCTTCGAGGTTGCGGTGCAGCTTCAGCTTGCGGCTGATCAGCAGCGCCGTGTAGCCGGCGAGGAAGCCGGAAATGATGCCGCCGAGAAAGCCCGCGCCGAGGCTCGCCGCGAGCATGCCGCCGACCATGCCGGGTGCGATGCCGGGGCGGTCGGCGATCGAGTACGCGATGTAGCCGGAGAGCACCGGCACGATCAGCGCGAACGCCGATTTCGCGCCGATCTGGAACAGCGCCCACGCGAGCGTGCCCTTGTGCGCGTCGTCGAACGCGTAAATGCCGCCGAGCGCGAACGACAGCGCGATCAGCAGCCCGCCGGCGACGACGAAAGGCAGCATGAACGACACGCCGGTCATCAGATGCCGGTAGGGGCCGCTCGCCCTGGCCGCGCGCTGTTTCTTCGCCGCCGCGACCTGGTCCGCGAGGCTTGCGCCGCTGGCGCCGCCGCCTTCGATGCCCGCCTGCGCGATTGCGTTGCCGATCAGCGCGGCGCCGTTGCCGATGGCGGCCTTCGTGCCGCTTTCGTACAGGCGCTTGCCGCGAAAGCGGCTCTTGTCGACCTGCGTGTCGGCAGCGATCACGACGAGGTCCGCCTCGGCGATCTGCTCCGGCGTCAGCGTGTTCTGCGCGCCGACCGAGCCCTGGGTTTCGACGTGAATCGCGTGGCCGAGCGACTTCGCACCCTGCGCGAGCCCTTCGGCGGCCATGAACGTATGCGCGATGCCGGTCGGGCACGACGTGATCGCGACGATTTTCAGCACGCGCGCGGGCGCCGTATCGTGACCGGGCGCGGCGGCGCGGTCGCTCGCGATGCGCGCGAGCAGCGCATCGGCGCTGCGGATCGCGTCGTCGAGCGACACGCGATGGATCGCCTTGCCTGCAAACGGCGCTTCGTCGAGGGGCGCGTCGTCGTCCGCGGCGATCAGCACCGCCTGGGCGGTGTCGATCTGCGCGGCCGTGAGCGGGTTGTGCACGCCGAGCGCGCTGCGCGTCTCGACGGCGAGCGGCGTGCCGCGCCGGTGCGCGGCGCGGATGAGCGCCGCGGCGGCAACCGCCGGGGCGGCGCCGTGCGTGGGGGACGATACCAGTCCGATCAGCTTGTCCATGGTGTTCTCGGGTTCACACGGTGTGAAAGGGGGCAGCGGGCCGCGCGTCGGCGGCGATCTCGAAGGCGGCGAGCTGCACGCGCGCGGCGAGCGCATCGAGGTGCGCGCGCTCGGGCAGATGCGGGCCGACGCGCGCGAGCTTGGCGGCGGCGAAGGCGCTCGCGCGCCGGCCCAGTTCGTCCCACGTGCGGCCCTCGACGAGGCTCGCGATCAGCCCGGCGACCAGCGCATCGCCCGCGCCGACCGTGCTCGCGACCGGCACGCGCAGCGGCGCCGCATGCCAGCCCGCGAAGGCCGCCCGGCCGCTCGCGCGCGTCACGCCGAGCGCACCGCGCTCGCCGAGCGACACCACGACCCGCCCGATGCCGCGCTCGACCAGCGCGCAGGCGCCCTGCACGAGCGCGTCCTCGTCGTCGAAGCGGCGGCCGAGCGCGGCTTCCAGCTCCGCGCGGTTCGGCTTGACGAGATCGGGCAGTTCCGCGGGCTCGGTCGCGCCGAGCACGTCCGCGAGCGGCGCGCCGCTGGTGTCGAGCGCGACGCGCGCGCCCGCCGCGTGCAGCGCGGCGCTCACGCGGCGATAGAACGACACGTCGATGCCCGGCGGCAGGCTGCCGGCCAGCACGAACCAGCGTCCCGGCGCGGCCAGCTCGACGATGCGCTGCGCGAGCGCCGCGACGTGCGCGACGTCCGGCGTCGCGGCGGCGAGGTTGACGTCGGTGGTCTGGCGGCGCGCGGGATCGACGAGCTTCACGTTGATGCGCGCGCGGCCGGGCACGCGCACGAAGCGGTCGACGATGCGCTTTTCGGCGAACAGCGCGTCGAACGGCGCGCTGTCCACGCTGCCGAGCAGGCCGGTGGCGATCGTCGCGATGCCGTAATCGGCGAGGCAGCCGGCGACGTTGACGCCCTTGCCGCCCGCGTTGAATTCGAGCGACGCGGCGTGGTTGACCTCGCCGAGCGCGAGATGCGCGACGCTCACGGTCTGGTCGAGCGCCGGGTTCGGCGTGACGGTGACGACGGTGTTCATGCGGCGGCCTCGATGTCGGCGGTATCGAGCGCGCGCACTGCCTCGACGTCCTCGCAGTCGAGCGCGTGCCGTGCGAGCGCCTGCAGTGCGTCGAGCCGCGCGCCGCGCAGCCGGGCCTTGACCGCGGGAATGTCGCGCGGGCTCATCGACAGCTCGTCGACGCCGAGGCCCGCGAGAATCGCCGCACCGAGCGGATCGCCCGCGAGGCCGCCGCACACGCCGACCCATTTGCGGTGGCGGCGCGCGCCGTCGACGGTCTGGCGGATCATCCGCAGCACCGCCGGATGCAGGCTCTCGGCCATCCGCGCAAGCTCGGGGTGCTCCCGGTCGATCGCGAGCACGTACTGGGTCAGATCGTTGGTGCCGATCGAGAAAAAGTCGACCAGCGCCGCGAAATGATCGGCGAAGGCCGCCGCCGACGGCGTTTCCACCATGATGCCGAGCGGCACCTTCGGCGCGTTCAGCTCCGCGCGCACCGACTCGGCGAGCGCGAGCGCTTCGCGCGCTTCGTCGAGCGTCGCGACCATCGGGAACATGATCCACAGCGGGCCGTGCTGCGCGGCGCGATACAGCGCGCGCAACTGCGGCATGAACAGGTCGAGCCGGCGCAGGCACAGGCGCAGGCCGCGCACGCCGAGGAACGGGTTCGCCTCGTGCGGCAGGTTCAGATACGGCACCTGCTTGTCGCCGCCGATGTCGAGCGTGCGGATGATCAGGCGCCGCCCGCCGCTCGCCTCGACCATGCGCCGGTAGCAGTCGTATTGCTCGTCCTCGCCGGGCGCGTCGTGGCGTTCGAGGAACAGGAACTCGGTGCGCATCAGCCCGACGCCGTCCGCGCCGTGCCCGAGCGCGCCGCGTACCTGCTCCGGGCGCGTCAGGTTCGCGCCGATTTCGAGCACGTGGCCGTCGAGCGTCGCGGCCGGCAGTGCGCGGGCCGCGGCGTCGCGCGCGGCCTGCTCGGCAAGCTGGCGCTGCGTGTGGCGCGCGCGTTCGAGATCGCGCGCCGACACGCCGACATGGAGGCGGCCGCTCGCGCCGTCGAGTACCGCGTCGCTGCCGTCTTCCAGTTCCATCAGCGCCGCGCCGCAGGCGAGCGCGGCGGGCACGCCGAGCGTGCGCGCGAGAATCGCGGTGTGCGAGGTCGGGCCGCCGGCCACCGTGCAGAAGCCGAGCGTCACGTGCGGGTCGAGTTGCGCGGTGTCCGACGGCGTCAGGTCGTCGGCGATCAGGAGCGCCGGCGTGTCGTGCCGCGGGGGCGCGTCGACGGCTTCGCCCAGGTGCCGCAGCACGCGGCGCGACACGTCGCGCAGGTCGATCGCGCGCGCGGCGAGCAGCGGGTCGGGCAGCGCGGCGAGCTGCGCGGCCTGCTGCGTGGCCGCTTCGTGCCACGACCACGCGAGCCCGTGGCCGTCGAGCAGCAGCGCGGCCGCATGCGCGAGCAGCGCGGGGTCGTTCAGCAACTCGCGGTGCGCGGCGAAAATCTCGCCTTCGGCGGCGCCGAGCCGCGCGGCGGTGTCGCGCGCGAGCGCGTCGAGCTCCGCGGCGGTCGCGCGCAGCGCGGCGTCGAGCCGGTGCGCTGCGTCGAGCGGCTCGTCCGGCCGGTCTTCGATGGCGAGCCGGGCCGCCCGCACGACGCGTATCGGGCCGAGCGCGAAGCCGGGACTGCCGCTCACGCCTTCGATCGTGCGCGCCGCGTCGAGCGGCGTCCATTGCGGCGGCTGCGCCTGCTCGCGACGGGCGCGCGCCGCCGCCGCGCGGGCATGTTCCTCGGCCGACAGCGCTTCGATCGTGCGCCGCAGCGCGCCCAGCGCGTCAGCCGCATCGACGCCCTGGGCGGACAGCGTGAGCGCGGCGTTCGCGCCGGCGCCAAGCTGCAGCAGGCTCACGAGGTTCTTCGGGTCCGCCGCGTGCGCGCCGTGGCGCACCCTCAGCGCGGCCTGGAAGCGCTTCGCGGTGGCGACCCACGCGCTCGCCGGACGGGCGTGCAGACCGTGCGGATAGTCGAGCACGAGTTCGACGCGCTCGGCGAGATCCGCCGGCGTGCTGGCGACGATCGCCGCCGGGCCCGCTGCGCCGCCATTCAGCGCGTCGACGATGCGCTGCGGCTCGCGCGCCTCGACGAGCGCGCGCAGTTGCGGCGCGTCGCCGATCAGCCGCGTGAGCCGCTGCAGCAGCGCGATGTGCTCGTCGGACTGCGCGGCGATCGCGACCACCAGGTGCACGCGCTCGCCGTCGTGCCACTCGACGCCCTGCGGCAGCTGCAGCACGGCGACGCCGGTGCGGCGGATCAGATGGCGGTCGTCCTGCAGGCCGTGCGGAATCGCGACGCCGCTGCCGAGATAGGTGTTCGAGACCTGCTCGCGCCCGTGCAGGCTGTCGATGTAGCCCGGCTCGATACAGCCCGCGGCGGCGAGCAGTGCGCCCGCCTGGGCGATCGCGTCGTGTTTCGAGCCGGCGGCCGCGTTGAGGCGGACCTGTTGCGCGGTAAGCAGCGACGGCATCGCGTCTCCTCGATCGGTTCATTGAAGTGAGCGTATTGGAATCGATACCACTTCCACAGTCAAGCCATGCCGACGCCGCTTCATTTCGCTGAAAAATCCGCGAACCTGGTTAGAATGCTCGGAGAGGCCCGACGAGCCGGCATGTGGGCGATTCGGTCCGGGCGGCCGGCATCCGGCAAATCCAGGGAAAATACCGAGCACGAAACGGAATCGATACCACTTTCATGACGCTACGAATCAAGGACGTCGCGCAGGCGGCGGGCGTGTCGGTCACCACGGTGTCGCGGGTGCTGTCGAACAACGGGCCGGTGCGCGACGCGGTGCGCGCGCGCGTGCTCGCGGCGATCGAGCAGCTCGGCTACCGGCCCAACGCGGCCGCGCGGCGGCTGCGCTCGGGCGATACGGCGACCATCGGGCTGATCGTTTCGGACGTGCGCAACCCGTTCTTCACCGAGGTCAGCCGGGCCGTCGAGGACGCCGCGTACCAGCAGGGGCTGCGCGTGATCCTGTGCAACACGGACGAGAATCCGGAAAAGGAGGCGATGTACCTGCGGCTGATGGAAGAGGAGCGCGTGACCGGCGTGATCTACTCGCCGACGCACGACGCCGCGCAGCGCTTCAGTGCGCAGGCGTACGACTTTCCGGTCGTGATGATCGACCGCGCGGGGCCAGCGGGCAGCGCCGACGCGGTCGTGCTCGATAACCGCGACGCCTGCGCGCGCCTCGTCGAGCATCTGGTCGCGCGCGGCTACCGGCGCATTGCCGGGCTGTTCGGCAATGCCAGCACGACGGGCCGCGAGCGGCATGCGGGCTTCGTCGAGGCGCTGCGGCGCCACGACCTGCCGGCCGAGGCGCAGTTCGTCGAGCCGAATCCCGACAGCGCGTGGCGGCATGTGAGCGCCTGGCTCGCGCAGGGCGGCCCGGCGTGCCCGGATGCGCTCGTCGCCAGCAACGGCCTGCTGCTGCTCGGCGCGTACCGGGCGCTGCGCGCGCACGCCGCGCGCACGCCCGCGGTCGTCATGGCGCTGGCGGGCTTCGACAACGACGCGTGGACGGAGCTGGTGTCGCCCGGCGTCACGGTGATCGCGCAGCCGGTCTACGAGATCGGCCGCAATGCGATGCAGTTGCTGATGCAGCGGCTTGCCGAACCGGCGATGTCGACCCGCACGCTGGTGCTGCCGGGCGAACTGGTGATCCGCGGCTCGACGGCGCCGCGCGCGGAGTGGGCAGGGGTGTGAGAAACGGGGCGAAGCCGGAAAAGCGTGGAACGTGAGAAAAGCGTGGAACGTGAGAAGCGCCTCGGCAGCGCGGCGTTAGCGCGCGCGCTCAGTGAACGATGATCAGCAGGATCGACGAACCGACGATCAGCGCGAGCAGACAGGCCGCGGTCAGCAGATTGTACGGATACCTCATTGCAGTCAGTCCCCATCGTTGCAAGCGGATGCCCCGATGATAGGCGCGTACGCCCCGGACGACTGTCAAGGATTGCAAAAGCGACCGGCGCCGGATGCGGCGGTGGGCTCAGTGGTCGCCGTCGAGGCTGAAGCGCCGTCCCGGCACGTGCGATACCAGCGCGCGCGCGATGTCGAGCGCGCTGCTTTCGGCCGGCACCACGCAGCGGCGCGCGTCGGGGGCGTGCTTGAAGGTCCACTCGACGAGCCGGTAGGAGCGGCCCCAGGGCGGCTGCAGCGCGTCGGAGACGGTGCAGGACTGGATCTGCTGGGCCCACCCGCATTCGGGCATGGCCTGCAGATGTTCGATGACCGATTGTTCAACCATGGCGTGTCTTTTCCTGGCAGCTGCACACGTTCGCGGATATGGCGTCGCGTATCTCGCCCCTTGCATCCCGGATAAAAAAACGCCGCCGGTGCACAGGCGGCTCAACAGGGGATGTTGAGCCGCATGGTTGCAGGTCAGAATTAAGCCAGCCTTAAAACGGCCCCGCACGGGCCTGTTTCGCGTGCGGCTCAGTGCTGCGCGCCGTAGCCGTCATCGAGCGTCTGCAGGAACGCGATGATGTCGCGCATGTCCGCGTCGGTCATCGCGGGCGGGTCGCCGAACTTGCGGTCGAACGGCGCGTCGGCCACGTCGATGTTTTTCCAGTACTGCTCCGGCAGGTCGTCGTACTTGCGGATGCGGCCGTCCGCGCCGCGCGGATAGACCTTCGCGGGGTCCGTGTCGCGCGCGTTGTAGAACGTCAGCACCTGCGCGAGCGTGTGATAGACGCCGTTGTGGAAAAACACGTGCCGCGTCGCCACGTTGCGCAGCGTCGGCGTGAGGAACATTCCGCAGTATTGCGTCTGGGTCTTCAGGTCGGTCCGGAAAGGTCCGCAGATGCCCATGTCGTAGAAGTGCGGATCGCGGTTCTGCGCGAGCGCGGGGTTGCGCGGCACGCCGAGCGCCTCGTACTGGGTGTCCGTGAAGAGCGGCGGCAGCCCGTCGCGGCCCGGCTGCGACAGGTGGCAGCCCGCGCAGTTGGCCTTGTTCGGGTCGTTGAACAGGCGCAGCCCGCGCAGCTCCGCGTGCGTGAGGCGCGCGCGGCCTTCGAGCCAGTAGTCATACTTGCTGTCGTACGGATGGAACGACGGGTCTTCGTATTCGTAGCGCGCGATCGCGAACATCGCTTCGGAGACCGCGAGCTGCGGGTTGTTGAACACGGCGGGGCCGAACAGCTGCATGAAGGTCTGCCGGTAGGCCGGCGTCTGCAGCTTCTTCGCGACGGCGGCGATGCTGGGGTTGGCCATCTCGACCGGGTTCAGCATCGGTCCCGACGCCTGCTGCTGCAGCGTGTCGACGCGGCCATCCCAGAACATGCCGCCCTGCGGCACCATTTGCTGCGACGGCGCCGCGGTGCCGGCGATTTTTTGCGCTTTCTGCACGTCCGCGTTCTGCGAGGCGAGCTGCACGAGGTTGATCGGCGCGTCGCTGTCCGACGGGTCGGGGCCGATGCTGAAGTTCGCCTGACGCTCCAGGTACTTCAGCGACGGCGGCGGACGGTAGCCCTGCAGCGTCAGGCTGGGGCCGCCGAACTGCGCGGGCAGCGCGTTCGGCGGGCCGTATGCGTGCGCGGGGCTGTGGCATGACGCGCACGACTGCCGCCCGGAGGCCGACAGCGACGGATCGAAGAACATCTGCTTGCCGAGCTGCGCGACGGCGCTCAGCGGCGCGGCCGGAGGCCGCAGCAGCTTGATCGGGTGGGGGTTCGCGCCCGTCAGGTCCTCGACGATCTGGCCGACCGCGGCGGGCGTGTATTGCGGCAGCGCGAGCGCGAATGCCGCGTAGCAGAGCGCCGCGGCGATCACGCCGGCGACCGCGCGGCGCGCGAACCGTTTGCCGTTGCGCGGTTCTTTGCCGGCCGCGGGAGGGGTGTTCAGGGACGGAGAGGAAAGCTCGCTCATGAGTGTGGTATCGGCAGGCAGGGCGGAGAGTACGTCGGCATCGAACCGGGCGCATCAAACGGTTGCGCCGTGTTGCGGCCGCGACGGCTGCAACACGGCGTTGTGCGGCGCGCCGCGGCCGGCCCGCTGGCCGGCGCGCGGCAGGACGCCGGCGCTTACAGGGCAGGCGGCGTCGCGACCGGCGTGCCGACCGTCTGGTCCAGGTACAGCGGCGTGGTGTTGGCCGTGCCGCTGAAGTTGAACAGGGTCATGATGCTGCCGGCGCTCGCGTCATACGCGCCGCCGCCGAGCCGCTCGCCGCCGAGCCAGTTGTCCTCGATGAAACGTACCACCGAGGTCTGGTCGATCAGCGTGTGGTCGACGTAGTTGCTCTTCGCCCACGGCGAGATCACGAGGAACGGAATGCGCGTGCCGGGGCCGCAGCGGCCGTTCACCGGCAGGCCGTCGATGCCGTTCGCCTGGGTGCCGGTGCCGCACACGCCCGCGCCGTTCAGCTGGTCCGCCTGGCTGTCGAACGACGAGTGCTGCGGCGTCGTGAACTGATGGTCGTACCAGCCGTCCGAGTCGTCATACGTGACGACCACGGCGGTGTTGACCCAGTCGGGCTGCTGTTCGAGGAAGTTGACGACCTTCGTGACGAACGCCTGCTCGTCGAGCGGATCCGAGTAGCCCGCGTGCGCATCCTGCGCGGCCGGCGCCTTCAGGAAGCTCACCGACGGGAAGTTGCCCGCCTCGACCGCGCTGAAGAAGTCGTCGGTATCGTACTCGTGGTTGGCCGGCTCCGGCGTCTTGCCGTCCGTTTCGAGGCTCGAACCGATCGCCGCGACCGAGCTCGGACGCGTGTGCTGCGGGTTCGACGTCGACTTGTAGTACTGGAACCAGTTGTGGTGCGGGATGTAGTCCGCGGTCGCCGCGCCGACTGCCGTTGCCGTCGTGCTGCGCTTGCAGCCGGTGGTGCCGTTCGGGTTGGTTTCGGCGAGGTCGAAGCCGCCCATGAAGCCGCCCCAGGTGATGTTCGCCGCATTCAGCAGGTCGCCGATGTTCTTGCCGCTCAGCAGCACCTGATCGGTCGTGCTCGAACACGTGTCATAGGCCGGATCGACGTCGCCCATCAGCGTGTAGCCGCCCTGGCCGTCGTTGATGTAGTAGGTCGGCGATGCGACCGTCGACGGCTGCTTCGTCGTCTTGACGAGCTGCACGCCGTTGTTCTGCCCGGACACCACGGCGAGCGCGCCCGGCGTCGACGGACCGTAGTCGGTCGTGTACGCGTTGTCGCTCATCGCGAAGCGCTGCGCATAGTTCCACAGCGCGGTGACGGTGTTGCCGTCGAAGTAGCCCATCACCTGGCCGGTCGTGCCGAACGCGCCCGCGCCGCCGCTCGTGCCGTTACCCGTGTACTTCGGGAACAGGTCCGCGAGGCCGTTGTCGTAGGCCTGCTGTTCGGCCGTGTACGCGTGGTTCTGGTCGGCGGTCGCCGCCTGCGTGCGATCCAGGCGGAACGGGTTGACCGCGCCCGCGCCGTTGGCGGCGTTCGTGTAGTTCGGGTTCGCGGTGAGCAGCGTGCCGCTCAGGCCGTTGACGGCCGGCGTGCCCGACGCCGCCGTGAACGCCGGTTCGCCGCTCGGGTTCGTCGCCTTCGGATAGGTGGCGAAATAGTGGTCGAACGAGACGTTCTCGTTATAGATCACGACCAGGTGCTTGATCGGCGTCGCCGTTTGCAACTGGTCCTCGGGGGTAAGCTGGACGTGATTGCTGCCGCAGGCAAACAGGGCAAGCGATAGCGCGGCGCAAGGCGCGGCAATCAAGGCTCGACGCAACATGTAACGTGACTCCCAAAGGGTGGTGATTTTCGTTGTTCAGGTCTTGTGTTTCGTACGCGGCGCCGCCTGGGCGGGCATCGTGCGGACGGGGCAGACCTTCAGGGGACGTGATGTAAGGCGAACGCATTGAACCATTCAGCCGTGAAAGTACAGAGTCGGTTTCCTTTCTCGTGAAAATGTCATAGTAATGAAAATGTAAAAATGCCGGGCGAAGCGGACGGGGCGAGCGTGCCGGCGCACTGCGCATCCGACCCTCAAGCAGCGGCCAAAACGGCCGTTATACCGGCGGTTGGGGCTGCCGCCTCCATCTTGCCTTCGGCCCGTCCGGTGCTCACGTGACACATCTTGCACACACGCCGCTGTCCGACCGCCTGCGCGTCCTCGTCGAGACCGTGCAGCACAACGAGCGCACGCTGCGGCGCTTCCAGGACGTCGAGCTGTGCCTGATCGGCGCGCAGGGGTTCGCATCGTTTCTCGACACGCTGTTCGTGCAGTTGCCGGGCGAATTCGGTTTGTCGGACGTGTGCTTGTGGCTCGACGCGCGCGTGCCGATGCTCTCCGACCTGCTCGCACCCGGCGCGCTGCGCAGTCTCGGGCGGCGCAATCTGTTGACGAGCCGCGCGGGCCGCCTGAGCGGCGCGCGGCTGTGCGCCGGCGGCCAGCCGTGGCTCGGGCGCGTGTGCACGCTCGACGCCGAGGCGCGCGACGCATTCTTCGGCGCGCGCGCGGCGCCCGCTAGCGCGATCCTGTTGCCGCTTGTGGCCGCCGGGCGCACCTCAGGCTATCTGTGCCTCGGCAGCGACGACCCGGGCCGCTTCGGCGAAGGCATGGCGACCGACATCCTGCAGCGTTTTGCGCGCATCGTCACCGCGAGCCTCGATAACGTCGCGCATCGCGAGCAGTTGCGTCACATGGGCATGACCGACGCGCTGACCGGGTTGTCGAACCGGCGCTATTTCGACGAGCGGCTGCGCGAGGAGATCCAGCGCGCGGCTCGCTATGCGGCGCCGGTCGCGTGCCTGTTCATCGATGTGGACTGCTTCAAGCAGATCAACGATACCTACGGCCATCCGACCGGCGATCGCGCGCTCGCCGCGGTTGCCGCGTGCGTGCGTCAGCACGTGCGGCTCGGCGATACGCTCGCGCGCTACGGCGGCGAGGAGTTCGCCGCGCTGCTGCAAGGCAGCCGTGACGACGCGCTGGTTGCTGCCGAGCGCGTGCGCGACGCGGTCGAACGGCTCGATCTGAGCGACGAGCGCGGCGAACGCATCGCGCTGACGGTGTCGATCGGCGTGGCGGCGCAGGTGTTCCATGCGGCGGCTGCGCCGCGCGCGGCTGCGGAAGGCGAGCGGCTGATCGACGAGGCGGACCGCGCGATGTATCGCGCCAAGCGCAACGGACGCAACCGCGTCGAAGCGGCCGTCTGCGCCGACGAGCTGCCTGCGGGCTGAAGGTGGGCTGAAGGTGGGCTGACGGTGGGCTGAAGGTGGACTGAAGGCGGGTTGATGGCGGTGCGATGATGCCCGGCGGCGCTCCGCTGTGGGCCGGCCGCATGGCGATTCCGGGTGTCCGGGGGACGGGCGTTCACGCGTCGGGCGGCACGCCGAGCAACTGCAGCGCGCCGCCTGTCACCGCGCTGAAGACCGGCCCCGCGACCGTGCCGCCGTAGTACGCGCGGCCGGCCGGATCGTCGATCATCACCGCGACGACGAGGCGCGGCGCGGCAATCGGCGCGAGGCCGACAAAGAGCGCGCGGTAGCGGCCCTGCGCGTAGCCGAGGCCGCTCTGCTTGCGCGACGTGCCGGTCTTGCCGCCGACGCGATAGCCGGGCACCGCGGCGGCCTGACCGGTTCCGCCCGGCCCGACGGCCAGTTCGAGCATTGCGCGAATCTCGCGCGCGGTTGCCGCGCTCGTCACGGCGCGCGCGGGCGGCGCCGCGGCGCCGGACCCCGGGTCGTCGCGCAGCAGCCGCACCGGCTGCAGCGTGCCGTCGCCGGCATACACCGTGTACATCTGCGCGAGCTGCAGCAGCGACGCCGACAGCCCGTAGCCGTAGGCCATCGTCGCCTGCTCGATGGGCCGCCAGCGCCGGTACGGCCGCAGGCGGCCGGCGGCGGCGCCGGGGAACGCGAGCACCGGTTTCTGCCCGATGCCGTACCGTTGATACGTTGTCCAGATCATTTCGGCCGGCAGATCCAGCGCGAGCCGCGCGAGTGCGATGTTGCTCGACTTCTGCACGGCTTCGGCGACGCTCAGCATGCCGTGGTCCGACGTGTCGTGAATCACGGCGCGCCCGATCCGGTATGCGCCGGATGACGTATCGATGAGACTGTGCGGGCCGACGCGGCCGGTGTCGAGCGACAGCGCGACCACCACCGGCTTGATCGTCGAACCCGGCTCGAACGTGTCCACCACCGCGCGGTTGCGCAGCGGCGGGCCGGCGAGGCGGCTGCGGTCGTTCGGATCGAAGCTCGGATAGTTCGCGAGCGCGAGAATCTCGCCGTTGCGTGCGTCGAGCACGACGACGCTGCCGGCCTGCGCGTGGTGCAGCCCGACCGCGCGCTTCAGTTGCGCGTACGCGAGCTGCTGGATGCGGCGGTCGATCGTCAGCTGGACGGTCGCGCCGGGCAGCGGCGGCACCGGCGGGCGCGTCTCCGAGACGGCGCGCCCGAGCCGGTCGCGGATCACCTCGCGCGTGCCGGCCAGCCCGGCGAGCTGGGCGTTCGCCGCGAGTTCGACCCCCTCCTGGCCGTGATCCGCGGCATCGGTGAAACCGACCACGTGCGCCGCCGATTCGCCTTCCGGGTAGAAGCGTTTCGAATCGGCGACCTGCGTGAGGCCGGCGAGGCCGAGCTGACCGATGCGCTGCGCGATCGCCGGTTCCACCTGGCGCTTGAGCAGCACGAAGCGCCGGTCGGTGCCGACGCGCTGGCGCAGCGCGTCGGGCGGCATGTCGAGCAGACGCGCGAGTTCGGGGAGCGCGGCGGGATCGAGCTGCTGCGGATCGGCCCAGATTTCCGCGGTCGGCAGGCTGACCGCGAGCAGCGCACCGTTGCGATCGACGATGCGGCCGCGCATCGCATCGAGCGCGATCGTGCGCTGATAGCGTTTTTGCCCCTGCATGACGTAGAAGCGATGATCGACGACCTGGATCCAGAACGCGCGCCCGGTGAGCACGCAGAAGACCGCGCTCATCAGCATGACGACGAAGCGCGAGCGCCACGCCGGCAGGCCCGGCGCGAGCAGGGGATGGCGGGCGAACGGGGCGTCGGAGCGCGGGGGCTTTTTGCGGAACATGGGCGCGAGCCGGGAAAGCAGGGCGGGAACCGGCTCGCATGCACGCGGGACCGGCGGGCATGCGAGGCATGCGTCGATCCCCGGATTGTAAATAAAGTGTAATGTATTTGCGATGCTTGCGTAAGAAATCCGGCCGGGTGCGGTGTCGAGCGGGGCGGCGCGCGGCATGGCCGCGTACCGCCCCGGCGAAGCACAGCGTGCCGCGCGCGGCGCTCAGGCCGGCAGCGCGAAGCTCGCGATCGCGTCGTGCAGCGCGCCGACCTGATCTTTCAGCGAGTGCGCGGCCGCCGCGGCCTGCTCGACGAGCGCCGCGTTCTGCTGCGTGACCTGATCCATCTCGCCGACCGCGCGGTTGACCTGCTCGATGCCCGCGCTCTGCTCGCGCGACGCGTGGCTGATTTCTTCGAGAATCTCGTTCACGCGGCGCACCGACTGCACGATCTCGCCCATCGTCGAGCCGGCGTTCGACACCAGCGTCGCGCCCGTTTCGACGGTATGCGTCGAGGTCTCGATCAGCGCCTTGATTTCCTTCGCCGCGGTTGCCGAACGCTGCGCGAGGCTGCGCACCTCGGCGGCGACGACCGCGAAGCCGCGGCCCTGCTCGCCGGCGCGCGCTGCTTCGACGGCTGCGTTCAGCGCAAGGATGTTGGTCTGGAACGCGATGCCGTCGATTACGCCGATGATGTCGCCGATCTGCCGCGAGCTGTTCGTGATTTCGCCCATCGTGCGCACCACGTCGTCCACCACGCGGCTGCCGCGCGTCGCGACGTCGGCGGCCTGGCCGGCGAGTTGCGCGGCGTGCGAGGCGCTCTCGGCGTTCTGCTTCACGTTGACCGTCATCTCGTCCATGCTCGACGCGGTCTGCACCAGCGCGGCGGCCTGCTGCTCGGTACGCTGCGACAGGTCCGTGTTGCCCGCGGCGATCTCGCTCGCGCCGACGTTGATGTTTTCGGTGCTGCTGCGCACCCGCGACATGGTCTCGACGAGGCTGCCCTGCATCGCGCGCAGCGCGTGCATCAGGCTGTGTTCGTGACGGTACTGCAGCGGCACGTCGACCGTCAGATTGCCGTGCGCCATGCGCTGCGCCGCGCCCACCGCGTCTTCGAGCGCGCCGCCGAGCGCGTGATGCACGCTGCGCAGCACGAGCAGCATCGCGCCGGTCGCGAGGCCGCCGAGCACCACGGTGATCGCCAGCCACGTCAGCAGGTTCTCGATGAACGCATGCTCCACGTCATCCATGTACATGCCGCTCACGATGTACCAGTCCCACGGCGCAAAGCGCATCGCGTAGCTGGTTTTTGCCACGGGCTTGTCGTGACCCGGCTTCGGCCACAGGTAGTTGACGAAGCCGCCATCGGGCTGCCGGCCGGCGTTGACGATGTCGAGGAACAGATGGTTGCCGGCCGGATCCGTGAACTGGCCGAGATTCTTGCCGATCAGGTCCTTCTTGAACGGATGCATCAGCATGACCGGCTGCGAATCGTTCACCGAGATGTAGCCATCCGTACCGTAGCGCAGGTCGGACAGCGTGGCGAGCGCCTGCTTTTGCGCGTCCTGCTCGCTCATCGCGTGCTGCTGCGCGAGCGTGTAGTAATGCGTGGCCACGGTGTCGGCTTCCTGGACGAGGGTCGTGATCTGCGCGCGGCGGTCGGCGATCATCGACGCGCGGTTATGCCACGCGCCGAATGCGCCGATCAGAATGAGGCCGATCCAGAGCACGATAATCATCGACCCCAGTTTTCGGTTCAAGGTCATTGTTTGCATAGCGCGTTTCCATCGGAGGGGGGTGGTCGGTCAGGACCGGGGGGCGCCGGGCGAGGGGGCGGGCGACACTCCGGGTCTGTGTGTGATTACGGCCGGCGAGGATGCGCGATGTAGCAGGGGAAACCCGTAGCGGCGGCAGGCCGCATCCGATGGCGTTTCGTATGAACAATGCGTGCACGGGGTACGGCGTACGGCGTACGGCGTACGGTGCACGGGGTACGGGGTACGGGGTACGGGGTACGGGGTACGGGGTACGGCCACCGGCAGCCTGCAGAATGGATTGAATCGCAGTACTGATTAATGGGGGCGCACGGCCGCGTGGACAGTGCGCGTTCGCACGCGGCGGCGTGACGTCAGACCGGGTCCTTGTCCGGCGGCGCCTCGGGGCGCTGAGGCTCGTCGTTGTGATGACCCGGCGCGGGCGGCGTGAGCGGATCGGCCTCCGGGTCGCGGGTCGGATCGGCGTGCGGATCGGGGATGGGCGTCGTATGGATGCGGCAGGTCATGGCGTCACCTCGCGAGTCGGACGGCGGGCCCGCGCGGCGCGCACGCGGAACGAGCGGCGCCGCGGGCCCTGACGCTGATAGCGTAGGCGAAACACGCGGCGCGTGCGTGACGCGAATCATCCATTTGCCGCTTTTTTGCTGCCGCACGGCGCGCAACGGCTCAGAGCGTCTGCAGCGCCTGCAAATCGTCAGGGGTATCGACGTCGCGCAGAATGCCCGGATCGTCGACGTCGACGCGCGTGACCGCGTGGGCGGCCAGCAGCGCGCGGGCGCCGGTGTCGCCGTCGAGCGCGATGAGCGCGTCGCGATAGCGCGCGCCGAAGCCGACCGGATGGCCGCGCTGCCCGCGATAGAACGGCGCGACGATCGATGCGCCGCCGTCGAGTGCGCGCGCGACGGCTTCGATTGTCGGTATCGCGATGCACGGCATGTCCGCCAGCGCGACGATCCAGCCTTCCGCGTCGGCGCAGGCGTCGACGCCGGCCGCGAGGCTCGCGCCCATGCCGCGCAGCGCCTGCTCGGAAAACACGACGTCGCAGCCCGCGTCGTTCAGCATGCGGGCCAGCGTCTCGTCGCCGGGACGGACCACCGCGAGCACGCGCGCGACCACGCGCAGCAAGTTGCGCGCCGCGTCGTGCGCCACCTCGTTGCCATCGGGCAGACGGGCAAGCAGCTTGTTGTGCAGGCCCGCGGGATCGAAGCGCGACCCCCGGCCGGCGGCGAGCAGCACGCCTGTGGCGAGCGAAGCGTAGGTCATCGGCGCGATCGTGGAGAGAAGGATGCGCCGATTGTGCGACGCAACGCGGGTATATGCAAGGGACGGGGGGCGTGGCTGGGCGCCGCGCGGGCGTGCCGTTTCTGCGATCTCGCAGGGATGACGTTTGCGGGAATACCTTTGAGCAGGTTGGTATCTTCCGCAGGCATCGCGATACGCGTATCGTAGTCGGCCGATTGAACGTCCGTACCATCGTCGCCCGCGCGTGTGCACGAGCGCGCGGTCAACAGGCGTCCGCATGGGCGACGGCGCGCCGGCCGTTTTGATCCGCGCCGCCTGTCCCCGCGATCCAGGCCGGCGATGCGTGCGTGCATCGTCGCGCAGGCTATGGCGCTATCCTCAACAGGGCTGAGGCGCTGGCCCTTGTCGACAGCGGGTCAACGGGGCTCCGCCCTGCGAGCGGCCCATCGGATTGATCGATCGATATCGGCGCGCCGTAAGCGGAGCGGGCATATCGCTCGCGTCCGGCACGTCGCCGGTCTTCGCGATCGCGTATCCCCGCGCGCGTGCATTCGCGTGCATTCAATCCGGATGCCTGTCCGGGTGCGTCCACGCCTCCTCAATCAATCCCATGAAACACCGCGTCGTCCGGGCCCAGATACGCCGGCGGACGCCAGGCGGCGTCGCGCATCGAATGCTGGACCAGTTTCTCGACGCCGAGCAGTACCGCGAAGATCGCCATCCGCACCGGGATGCCGTTGTCGGTCTGGCGGAAGATCGCGAGCCGCGAATCGTGATTCAGGTCGGTGCTCAGGTCGTTCGCGCCGGGGCGGCTGTCGCGCGGCAGCGGGTGCATGATCAGCGTGTCGCGGCCGCAGACGCCGTCGACGAGCGCCTGGTTGATCTGGAAGTCCGGCGTGTAGCCTTCAAACGACTCGTCGGCGAAGCGCTCCTTCTGGATACGCGTCGCGTAGACGACGTCCGCGCCGCGCAGTCCCGCGGCGAGATCGTGCGTCTGCTCCACCACGTGATCGTTGCGCGAGATCTGCTCGACGATGTACGACGGCATCTCCAGCGTGGGCGGCGCGATCAGCGTGAACTTGATGCCGCGGTACAGCGCGAGCAGCTTGACGAGCGAATGCACGGTGCGCCCGTACTTGAGGTCGCCGACCAGCGCGATGTGCGCGCCGTCGACAATCTTGTCGAGCCGGGAGAACTCGCGCTGGATCGTGTACAGGTCGAGCAGCGCCTGGCTCGGGTGCTCGCCGGGGCCGTCGCCGCCGTTGATCACCGGAATGTTGGTCGCGCGCGCGAACTCCGCGACCGAGCCCTGTTCGGGATGACGGATCACGAGCGCATCGACGTAGCCGCTCATCACGCGGCTGGTGTCGTAGATCGATTCGCCCTTGGCCATCGACGAGAACGTAAAGCCGGTGGTGTCGCACACCGACCCGCCGAGCCGGCAGAACGCGGCGCCGAAGCTCACGCGCGTGCGCGTGCTCGCTTCGAAAAACAGGTTGCCGAGCACCGCGCCTTCGAGCACGCGGGAGATTTTCCGGCGCCGCGCGATGGGTTGCATGATGTCCGCGACCCGGAACAGCGCCTCGACCGCATCGCGCGAGAACTGATCCACCGACAGCAGTTGCGGCTTGCCTTCGAACAGCATCTGGTTCGCGAGCGGCTGCGCGTCTACGCTTTGCGTATAGTTTTCGCGAGACTCGCCCTGGCCCACGATCTCCGACACGAAGCGCTCGACGATTTCCGGCATCGCCCGCGATTCCTGCGAGTCGTCGGGCAGCAGCCACGTGTCGAGCGCCCGGCGCGACACGCCGATGCGGTTTGCGAAGGTATCGCGGGTCATGTTCAGGCGGCGCATCGCGTCGCGGAGAAAGGCTTGTTGCGGGACGCTCATGCGGGCCACCTGTGGCTGAGGGTTGATGTACGCGTTGCGTATATTAGTGGGGCCCGTGCAGAAGTCAAGTCCGTTGTGAACGGCGCGCCGGAAGAGCAAATAAATTTATCTCAATCAGGCTATTTGCAAGATAGATATTGGGTTAAATTGCCCGCTCTGCGATCAGCACGCGCACCTGTCGCGCGCCGCGGATGAAGGGCCGTCGCGCACGTCTCGCCGGGCGGCGCGCGGCCGGACCATGCCCCCACGTTTGCCGGAGAAAGAATGCCTTACGTCGCCAATCTGACCACCGCGATGGGTCTCAGAGGACAACTCGTTGGAAATGGACAATGTGTTTCCTTCGTGCACGCGGTTACACTCATTCCGCCGGCATCGCTCTGGCATCGCGGCGAGGCGGTGAAGGGATCCGGCACGATCCAGCCCGGCACCGTGATCGCCACGTTCGATCCGGACGGCCGCTACGGCAACCACACCGATGGCCGCAGTCACGCGGCGGTCTACCTGGGGCAGGACGCGCATGGCATCCGGGTGCTGGATCAGTGGAACGGGCACACGAGGCAGCCGGTTCATGAGCGCGTCCTGCGTTTTCGCCACGGGCAGGGCGCGATGGTCAACGACGGGGATCAGTTCTATGTGGTGCGTTAGATCGGTCGCGCTCGGCGTTGCGTTGTGCGCGGGGCTCGCCGGCCCCGCGGCGGCGGCGCGGCCGTTCGCGTGCCCGGCGAGCCTCATGGAGGGGGGCGTCCGACACCGGCTGAACAACGCATCGCTGTACGACGGGCCGCCTGCCGGCATGGCCGATCTCGCGCCGGAACCGGGCGCGCGCTACGACCGCTGGCCGCTCGCCGGCGTCGATCCGTACCTCGTCTGCCGCTACGCCGGGACGGCGAAAACGGTGGTGCTGCGTCCGCGCGCCGCGCGGGTCTGCGAAGCCGGCGACCGGCCTTTTCGTGCGTTTTGCCGCTGACGTGAAGCGGCTGATGTCGGGCTACCTACTGCCATAGAACGACCGACATAGAGCGGCTGACTTAGGCCGGCCGACGTCAAACCGGCCGACGTTCAACCGCCGAGGTCAAACTGGCGAGGTCAAGCTGCCGACGTCAAACCGCCGACGTCAAACCGCCGAGGTCAAACCGCCGAGGTCAAACCGCCGAGGTCAAGCCGCCCGCATCCGGCGACGCGCCGTCGCGCTGGCGCGCCGCCCGCGATGCCGGTTACACTGCTGCGCATGGCATCCGGCTCGTCGCTCTCCGTCCGTGCAATCCGTTGCGCCCGCGCACAGCAGGCGCGCGCCCGCACGGCCGCGCAAGCCAAAGCCAAAAAACAGCGGCTCATCTGACCGGAGCCTGCTGTTCCGTCAGATGTGCGACGGAACAGCTCCTCGAGGCCCCCGGCCTGTCCTCTCCCGCTTTCCCTCGCGCCACTGTACGGAATCGATACGGTCGCTTTCGAGGTGAACTCATGTCTGTCTTTTCCGGTATCTGGATTCCCGTCGTCACGCCGTTTGCCGACGGCGCGCTCGACCATGCGGCGTTGCGCCGCCTCGTGCGCCGCTATGCGGAGGCGGGCGTCGCGGGGCTCGTCGCGCTCGGCACGACCGGCGAGCCCGCTGCGCTCGATGCTGCCGAGCAGCACAGCGTGCTCGCGACGATTCTCGACGAAGCCGGCAGCCTGCCGGTGCTGGCCGGCGTGTCCGGCAACGAGCCGGCCGCGTTGCGGGCGCGCGTGCGCGAACTGAACGCGCTGCCGCTCGCGGGGCTGCTGGTGAGCGCGCCGTATTACATCCGGCCCTCGCAGGCGGGGTTGATCGGGCATTTCACGATGCTGGCCGACCTGAGCGAACAGCCTGTCGTGCTGTACGACATTCCGTACCGGACCGGCGTGCGGCTCGAACTGGACACGCTGTTCGCGCTCGCCGCGCATCCGCGCATCGTTGCGGTGAAGGATTGCGCAGGCTCGCCCGACACGACGCTCGCGCTGATTCTCGACGGCCGTCTGCAGGTGCTCGCGGGCGACGACCTGCGCCTGTTCGACACGCTGTGCGTGGGCGGCAGCGGGGCGATCACGGCGTCCGCGCATCTGTATCCGGAGCGCTTCGTCGCGCTGTACCGGGCGCTCGCGCAGGGGCGTCTCGACGAGGGGCGCGCGCGGTATCACGCGCTGGTGCCGCTGCTGCGGGCGCTGTGCGCGGAGCCCAATCCGGCGCCGGTGAAGGCGGCGCTGGCTGCGCAGGGGCTCATTCGCGACGAGTTGCGCGCGCCGCTCACGCGCGCGACGCCCGCGCTGGAAGCGCGTCTGCGGCAACTGGTCGGGTAGGGGGCGGCGCTCGCGCGGGCGAACGGGCGGGTGGGCCGGCAGGCGGTCTCAGGCAGGCGGCAAGCAGGCAGCAGGCAGCAGGCAGGCAGCAGGCAGCAGGCAGGCAGCAAGCGGCAGGCCGCAGACGGTCAGGCAGTCAGGCAGTCAGGCAGTCAGGCAGTCAGGCGGGCGGGCGGCAAGCAGGCTGCAGGCCGCAGACAAACGAACAGGCGCGCCCCAGGCAATCGCCCGTGCCCACCCGCTAGACGGGCGCCATGCGCTTCTTCAGCAGCGCGCCGAATGCGTCGGCCGCGATCGGCTTGCCGAGCAGGAACCCTTGCATCTCGTCGCACATCATCGCCTTCAGCTTGTCGAGCTGCGAGGCCGTTTCGACGCCCTCGGCGACCACGTCCATGTCGAGCGAGTGCGCGAGCGCGATGATCGCCGACACGATCGCCTCGCCCTCGGGCCCCTGTCCGTCGAGGCCGTTTGTGAAGAAGCGGTCGATCTTCAGCTGCTTCACGCGAAAGCGCTGCAGGTACGCGAGGCTCGAATAGCCGGTGCCGAAATCGTCGATCGCGATCTCGAAGCCGCACGCCTGGAACTCGCGTATCGTTTCGACCGTTTTGGCCGCGTCCTGCATGGCGACCGTCTCGGTGATCTCGAACATGATCTGCGCCGCGGGCACCTGTCCGTCAGTGACGATCTCGAGCATCGTCTGCACGAGCTGCGGCTGCGCGAGCTGGCGCGGCGACAGGTTGACCGCGACCTTCACCGGCGGCAGCCCCGCGTCGCGCCAGCGGCGGATCTGCCGGCAGGTCTCGCGCACGACCCAGTAGCCGATCGGCACGATCTGCCCGGAGCGTTCGGCAATCGGGATGAATTCGAGCGGCGCGAGCGAACCGAGTTGCGGATGATCGAGCCGGATCAGCGCCTCGGCGCCGGCCAGCTCGTTGTTGTCGCCGCGGAACTTGGGCTGGAAATGCAGCGAGAAATACTGATGCGCGAGCCCCTCGTGCAGCGCGTGCTGGATCTGCAGCATGCGCGTGGCCGCTTCGTTCATGCGCGCCTCGAAGAAGCGGTAGGTGCTGCGGCCGGCGCGCTTCGCCTCGTACATCGCCGCGTCGGCGTGCTTGAGCAGCGTGTCGACCGTCTCGCCGTCCTGCGGATACATCGCAATGCCGATGCTCGGCATCACCTGCAGCGGCTCGTCGTCGCCCCAGACGCCTTCGCGCATCCGTTCGAGCACGCCTTCGGCGATGCGCCGCGCGTCGTCGGCCGACGCCAGGTTTTCCGACAGCACGACGAATTCGTCGCCGCCGAGCCGGGCAACCGTGTCCGCCTCGCGCACGCAGCGCAGCAGCCGCTGCGCGAACGCGGCGAGCACCTGGTCGCCTGCCGAGTGGCCGAGCGAGTCGTTGATGGTCTTGAAGCCGTCGAGGTCCATGAACAGGATCGCAAAGCGGTTCTGGCGGCGGTGCGCCTGCTCGATTGCCGCGTCGATGCGCTCGGTGAGCGTCGCGCGGTTCGGCAGGCCGGTCAGCGTGTCGAGCGTCGCGAGGCGCACGATCTGGCCGTTCAGGCGGGTGACCGCATTCGCGAGGAAGGTGGTCCGCGCATCGAAGCGCGACAGCATCAGCGTCACGCTCAGGATCGCGAGCGTGGACAGCGTCACCGCGGTGGCGAGCCAGACCGTGCTGATGCCGCTCGCCGCGCCGCACACCGCGCCGAACGGGAACGTCGCGGCGGCCATCCCGGCGTAGTGCATGCCGCTGATCGCCACGGCCATCACGAGCGCGGCGGCGAAGCGCGCGCGCACCACGTGGCGCACGCCGCCGCGCAGCCGGCGGGCAATCTGCAGTGCGGCGAACGAGGCGGCAATCGCAATCGCGATCGACGCCGCGAACCAGCCGGGCTGGTACTGGATCGCCGGCTGCATCCGCATGGCGGCCATCCCGGTGTAGTGCATGCCGGCGATGCCGAGCCCCATCAGCACGCTCGCGACGGTGAGATGCGCGAGCGTGACGTGCGCGCGCGTCATGCAGAACAGCGCGAAATACGACACGACCACCGCGATCGCCAGCGAGAGCGCGGTGAGCGCGATGTCGTAGCCGAGCGGGATCGGCAGCGACAGCGCGAGCATCGCGATGAAATGCATCGACCAGATGCCCACGCCCATCGCGGCGGCGCCGCCGGCGAGCCAGGCGTGACGCGCGAGCGACGGGGCGAGCAGCGAGATGCGGCCAGTCAGGTCCAGCGCCGTGTACGACGCGAGCGTCGCCACGAGGAAGGAGATTGCGACCAGCCAGAAATTGTAAGTACCGGGCATAGGGATTCCTGCCGCATATGAGATGCGGCTCCACTGGTTTACGGCCGTGCAAGCGTTTTATTGAGGGCGCTGGCGGCCGGCGCGTCAGCGCGGCGAGCGTCCGGCGGACGCGGGAGCGCGGGGACGTGGGGACGCAGGAATGCAGGAATGCAGGAATGCAGGAACGCAGGAACGCAGGAACGCAGGAACGCGAGGATATGGGAACCCCGGAACCCCGGAACCCCGGAACCCCGGAACCCCGGAACCCCGGAACCCCGGAACCCCGGAACCCCGGAACGAACGCGACGCGGGCGCGTCCGGTGCGCCGGTCCGCGGCGCAATCGGTGCTAGACTCGAATGGCCTTCAATCGCACGATTCATCCGGTGTCTTCGTGAGTGCTCCGCTTTCGACCGACGACGTGGTGTTCGGCTTGCCCTGCGGGGGCCGCGGCGCGTCCGCCCTGGCCGCGCACGAGCCCGCGCCGGCGTGCGCGGGCGCCGCGCGCACGAAAGCGCTTTCCTGTCGACCTTCCGATCACGACTGCTGCCTGCCATGCGCGCCATTTCCGTCGCCGTTGCCGCTCTCGTTCTTCTTCAACCGTTGCCGGGGGCCGCGCAGACCGCGCCGGGCGCACCGGGCCCGCCGGGCGCATCGCCTGCGCAGCGCTACCGGCATCACGCGCTCGCCGGCCGGGATGTCGAGTGCCGCACGAATGCGTCCTGCGCGGCGCTGACCGTCGACGCGCTCGACGAAGGGCGCATCGACGACGCGCGAACGCTCGTCGGGCTCGAAGCGGTTTTTGCGAACGTCGCGACGCTCGAGTCCGAGCAGGACCCAGGGCCGAATGCGCGCAACGACGCTGCGGCCCGGGTTGCGCTCGCGCTGATTCACGAGGGCGACGTGCGCGCGAAGGAGCGCGATTTCATCGCCGCGCGCGCGTACTACCGGAGTGCCGAAGACCGCGCCGGCATCGCGCCCGACGACCCGCTGCTCGGCCGCATGCTGGCGATGGCCGGCGCGCGGATCGCCGGCATCGCCGGCGAGGATGCGGTGCGGCGGCCGCCGGCCGGCGTCGCGCGCTTCGCGCGCTACGTGGACCTCGGCAGCTGGAGCACCGTCACGCTTGCGCCGGTGAAGGGCCGCCCGGGTTTGTACCGGCTCGACGCGACGTTCGTCCGCCCGGTGGTCGACGACGCCGGCGCGGTGCGCGACCAGAGCGCCGGCGTCGAGACCGAGGTGCGTTTTGCGCGCGGGGTCGCGCGGGTGCGGGTCGACGACGCGCATCGGCGCGCCGGCGCGGCGTCCGCGGGCGCAGGCGAGCACTGCGTGGCCGAACTCCATCTGATCGAACCCGATACGCTCGATGTCGCCACGCGCGGCTCCGCGCAGGCCTGCGCGCTGGGCGCGGACGTCGACGCCGCCGGCCGCTATTACCTGATGGCCGGCTCCTGATAGCGAGGCGCCGCCCGTCGCGCGCGCCGTCTCACCCCCGTTTCCCGAGGAGTCCCGGATGAAGGATGTTCCGCACGAAATCGCCGCGTTCAACGCGGCACGCGAGCCGGAGCGGCTTGCGATGAAGTACCGGCTGATGCGGACGTCGCCGTTCGTGTTCCTGCGCGGCACCTGCCACCTGTTCTACGCGCGCGTTGCCGCGCAGCGGTTGCCGGAGGCGCCGCCCGTGTGGATCTGCGGCGACTTGCATCTGGAGAATTTCGGCAGCTACAAGGGCGATAACCGCCTTGTCTATTTCGACATCAACGATTTCGACGAGGCGTGCCTTGCCCCGGCGCTGGACGAACTGATCCGGCTGCTCGCTAGCATGCTGGTGGGTGCCGCGGACCTGCGCGTGAGCCGCCCGGAGGCGCTTGCGCTGTGCCACACCGCGGTCGACGCCTATGCGGACGCGCTCGCGTTCGGCAAGGCGCGCTGGATCGAGGCGGAGACGTCGGAGGGGATGGTGCGCGACCTGTTCGAGTCGCTCGCGACGCGCACGCGTGCCGATCTGCTGAACCGGCGCAGCGAGCTGAAGGGCAAGAAGCGCGTGCTGCGCATCGACGGCAAAAAGGCGCTCGCGATCGACGACGCCGCGCGCGCGGCCGTCACCGCGTTCGTGGACGATTTCGCGCGCCATCAGGACAACCCGGCCTTCTTCCGGGTCATCGACGTCGCGCGGCGCGTCGCCGGCACCGGCAGCCTCGGCGTGGACCGCTACGTGCTGCTGGTCGAGGGCAAAGGCTCGCCGGACGGCAATTACCTGATCGATCTGAAGGAGGCGCTGCCGTCGTCGGTCAGCGTGCGCGTGGCGACGCGGCAGCCGGACTGGCCGAGCGAAGCGCACCGGGTCGTCGACGTGCAGCGGCGCTGCCAGGCGGTGTCGCAGGCGTTTCTGCACGCGGTCGAGTTTCGCGGCCGGCCGTACGTGCTGCGCAGCCTGCAGCCGTCCGAGGACCGGGTCGCGCTCGCCGACTGGCACGGCAAGCTGCCGCGCCTGGCGGCGGTGGTCGCGAGCATGGCGCAGCTCAGCGCGTGGGCGCAACTGCGCAGCAGCGGCCGCCAGGGTTCGGCGAGCGCCGACGCGCTGATTGCGTTCGGCGAGCGCAAGGACTGGCGTCTGCCGCTCGTCGAGCGTGCGGTGCAATGCGAGGCGCAGGTGATCGCCGACTGGAAGGCGTATTGCGACGCGTACGACAAGGGCTTTTTCGGCGCGCCCGCGGCCGGCGCGGCGGGCGGCAAGTAACCGGCAGCAAATCCCGGGCGGCAAATCTCGGGCGGCAAATCTCGGGCGGCAAATCCCGGGCGGCAAATCCCGGGCGGCAAGTCCCGGGCAGCAAGTCCCGGGCGGCAAGTAAGCCGCCGCGCGGCTTGTGCCTCAGCCCGCCGCGTCGCCGTTGGCGGCGTATGCGCGGCGGCCGCGCAGCCGCTCGTAGATGCGCACGAACGCGAGCGCCTGCTGCGCGAGCAGCCCGCCGCCGTAGTTGCGCGCCGCGCCGTGCGGCGCCGGCAACTGGTCGCGGATGCCGGTGGGTTCGAGTTCGCGGTTCCACGACGCGGTGCCGAACATCATGTCCCACCACGGAAACAGCACGCCGAAGTTGCAGCCGTAGCGCGTGCCTTCGTGGCCGTAGCCGACCGCATGATGGCGGCGGTGAAAGATCGGGCTCACGATGATGCGTTCGAGCAGCCACCCGTAAGGCAGGCGCGCGTTCACGTGCTGGATGCTCTGCATGAAGTTGCTGACCGCGACGAGCACGACGAACTGGGTCGGCTGCACGCCGATGAACAGCGAGAGGGCCGCGAAGAACGCCGCCTGGATCATGTCGTCGAGGAAGTGGTTGCGGTCGTCGCACCACAGCGACATCTGCTGCTGGCTGTGATGCACCGCGTGCAGTTCCCACCAGACGCCGAAGCGGTGCTGCCAGCGGTGATACCAGTAGCCGGCGAAGTCGAGCACGACGAGGTAGATCGCAAACGACACGAGCGGCTGGTCGGTGACGCCGGGCCACACGCCGTCCAGATCGATGTTCGGGATGTTGTGGATCGCGATCAGGCTTTGCCAGTGGTCGAACAGCGGCTGCAGCAGCACGAAGAACACCACGTTGATGATGCCGAGCTTCGCGATCCACGTGTAGATCACGTCCGCGCGCAGCGCCTTGCGGTTCTGCCACGGCTCGATCGGCCGTAGCGCTTCGAGCGGGCGCAGCGTCAGGTAGGTGATGACGATTTCGAGCACGCCGACGATCACCCAGTACAGCGCGTCGTAGGTGTCCTCGTCGTAGCCCATCAGGCCGAAACGGTAGAAGAACGGCTGCACGACGTCGACGTACAGCTGCGTCTGCAGCCAGGACACCACATTGTCGAGTTGCGCGACGAGTTGATGAAGCATCGTAATTCCCGTGGTTGCGTCACGATGGCCGGGCGGCGCGGGCCATGCGCCGCGCCGGCCGCGTTCAGTCCGGATTCGGCGAATACACCGGCGCGCGGTTGTCGAAGAAGATGCCGTGCGGCGAGCGGCCCACCGGGATCGTGGCGATCAGCTTGCGCGTCGTGAGGTCGATCACGCCCACGTGCCGCGCAAAGCGGAAGCCGACCCACAGGTAGCGCTTGTCGGCCGACAGCTCCATGTCGTCCGGCCCCGGCATCAGGCCGGTGATGTCGCCGGCGTTGGTGAGCGTAGTGTAGTCGATCAGGCTGATCGTGCTGTCGACGCGGTTCGTCACCGCGACGTGCCGGCCGTCGTCGAGATTGCGGAAGTTGTGCGCGCCGCGTCCGGTGTGGATCTTCTTGACCACCTGGCGCTTGTGCCAGTCGACCACCGTCACGTCGTCCTCGCCGGTCATGCCGACGAGCAGGTAGCGGTCGCCCGGAACCATCCACAGGCCCGCGGGTTCGTTGCCCACGTGCAGCTTCCACAGCACGGTCTGGGTCGGCAGGTCGATCGCGGCGAGCTCGCCCGAGTCCTGCAGCGTGACGAACACGGTGCGGTTATCCGACGAGAACGTGATGTGGCTCGGCGTCTTGCCGAGCGGAATGTGCTTGACGAGGGTCACGTTGGTGCCGTCGTAGCGGTAGATGTCGACGCGGTTCATTCGCAGCGCGGCCGTGACGAACCATTTGTGGTCCGGCGAGAAGCCAAGCTGGTACGGGTCCTCGATATCCTCGACGATGCGCTGCACCTTGCCGCTGTGCGGATCGACGAACATCAGGTTGTTCGACACCGAGTCGGCCACGATCAGCGACTTGCCGTCGGGCGTGATCATCAGATGGTGCGGCTCCTTGCCGGTGGGCTCGGTGCCGACCACCTTGTGGGTGGCCTCGTCGATCAGCGTGAGCTGGGCTTCGCCGGAGTCGAGCACGATTACGCGGTCTGCCGCGCAGGCGTTGTGCAGGGGGCCGATCAGACAGCAGGCAAGCGCGCAGGAGATGCCTGCGCGCGAAAGGAATGTAATCGGCGAGTAAGCCATGAGGTAAAACGTCCGAAGAGGGGAATTGCCCGCGAAACATGCGCCGGCAGGGCGCCGCGCGGCTGCAACAGCATAACGTCCGGCGCGGCCGTTTCGCTGACGCGCGATTCTGATAATTGTGAGAAATTAATACGTGGCGGCATTCGGCCGCATGCGAGCGCGCGGCAGCCGTCGCGCGGCCCGCTCCATTCTGGTGCGCCAGCCGGCGCCCGCAGGCCGTCCGTGCGCGGCCCGCGCGGGCCGCCCGCCGCCGCGGCGCCCTCAGGCGAGGTACCGATGGACGAACGTGTGCGCGACGACACCGCCCCGGCCGGGCTCACCGCGCGCACCCGTCGCGCGCTGCGCGAGGCGCTCGAAGGGCGCCGCCGCGGCGCCGCGCTGGTGCTGCCGTTCGCGGGGCCGGCCGTGGTCGTGTCGGTGGCGTACATGGACCCGGGCAACTTCGCGACCAACATCCAGGCCGGCGCGCGCTACGGGTACGCACTGCTGTGGGTCGTCGTGCTGGCGAACGTCGTCGCGATGCTGTTTCAGGGGCTTTCCGCGAAGCTCGGCGTCGTCACCGGGCGCAATCTCGCCGAGCTGTGCCGCAGCTATTTCCCGCTGCCGGCGGTGCTGGCGATGTGGGTCGTCAGCGAAATCGCCGCCATGGCGACCGATCTGGCGGAGTTTCTCGGCGGCGCGATCGGCCTTGCGCTGCTGTTTCATCTGCCCCTGTACGCCGGCATGGCGATCACCGCGCTCGTCACCTATGGGCTGCTGCTGTTCGAGCGCGCGGGCTTTCGGCCGCTCGAACTCGCGATCGGCGCGCTGGTCGGGCTGATCGGGTTGTGCTATCTCGCGGAGCTGTTCATTGCGCCGGTTGCGTGGCCGCACCTGCTGGGGCAACTGGTGCGCCCGCGCCTGCCGGATCTCGACGCGGTGACGATCGCGGTCGGCATCGTCGGCGCAACCGTGATGCCGCACGCGCTGTTCCTGCATTCGGGCCTCACGCAGCAGCGCGCCAGCGCGCAGAACGCGCGCGAGCAGGTGACGCTGCTGCGCTTTACGTCGATCGAAGTGGTGATTGCGCTGACGATTGCCGGCCTGATCAACATGGCGATGGTGATCATGGCGAGCGGCGCATTCCATGCGGGCCATCCGGACGTCGCCGAGATCGGCGCGGCCTATCACACGCTCGCGCCGCTGCTCGGCATCGGCGCGGCCGGCATTTTCCTGTTGTCGCTGATCGCGTCGGGCGTGTCGAGTTCGGTGGTGGGCACGCTTGCCGGGCAGATGATCATGCAGGGCTTCGTCGGCTTCCAGACTCCGCTGTGGCTGCGCCGCGTGATCACGATGGCGCCGTCGTTCGCGGTGGTCGCGGCCGGCGTCGATCCGACGCGCGCGCTGGTGCTCAGCCAGGTCGTGCTGTCGTTTGCGCTGCCGGTGCCGATGGCCGCGCTCGTGTGGTTCACCTGCCGGCGCCGCGTGATGGGCGAGCACGCGAACGGGCTCGCGCTTGCCGCGGCGGCGCTCGTCGCGGCGTGCGCGGTGCTCGGCCTGAACGCGGTGCTGCTGCTGCAGACACTCGGGGTGGCGCTGCCCGGGCTGCCGGGGTGAGGGCGGGGGCGGAAGCGGAGGCGGAGGAGGCGGAGGCGGAGGAGGCGGAGGAGGCGGCGGAGGCGGAGGAGGCGGAGGAGGCGGAGGAGGCGGAGGAGGCGGAGGAGGCGGAGGAGGCGGAGGAGGCGGAGGAGGCGGCGGAAACGGCGGAAACGGCGGAAACGGCGGAAACGGCGGAAACGGCCAATGGGGCCAACGGGGCCAACGGGGCCGCGCAGTGCGCGCCAAACCGCCCGCTGTCATCGCGGCGCCTTTTTCGTGTGGATCATGTCGGCAGGGCGGTATCAGGCGTGCGACCCGCGACGGCGGGCGCCGTGCGCGGCCGGCCCTCCCTCCTTTCCCGCCACTCACCGATCCATTCATGCCCAGCCGAAGCCAGAAAGTCTCATGCATCATCTGCGCGTACAACGAGGCGCCGCGCATCGCGGCGGTGCTCGCGGTCGCGTCGGTCCATCCGCTGCTCGACGAGGTGATCGTCGTCGACGACGGTTCGACCGACCATACCGCCGACGTCGTGCGGCGGTTCCCGTCCGTGCGGCTGATCCGTTGTGCGCGCAACGGCGGCAAGAGCGCCGCGATGGCGCTCGGCATCGCCGCCGCGCAAAACGAGTGGCTGATGCTGCTCGATGCCGACCTGAAAGGGCTCGCGCCAGGCGACATCGGCGCGCTCGCCGAGCCGGTGCTGAGCGGACGCGCGCAAGTGAGCCTGAGCCTGCGGCAGAACAGTCTGCTGGTGTTCCGCCTGATCGGGCTCGATTTCGTGTCGGGCGAGCGCGTCGTGCACCGTCGTCTGCTCGACGCGGCGCTAAAGGAGATTCGCGGGCTGCCGCGCTTCGGCATCGAGGTGTTCATGAACCGGCTGATCATCGCGCGCCGGATGTCGATCGCGGTCACGCACTGGCCGCACGTCACGCAGGCGCGCAAGACCGAAAAGCTCGGCTACTGGAAGGGCCTGCGGGCCGAATGGCGGATGATCGCCGATCTGCTGAAGGCCGTGTACCCGCTCGCACTGGTGTCGCAGACGCTGCGTCTGTTCGCGCTGCGCGTCGATCATCCGGGCCATGCGCGGCTCGCGGTGCGGCTCAGAAAGCCGCGCGACAGCGCGGTCTGACGCGCGCCGCCTCCAGGGCGCGTGGCGACGTCGCCATGCGCGCCGCGACGACGCTACGCGCACCACGACGACGCCACGCGCACCGCGATGACGCTACGCGCGCCGCCCGCGCCGCGCCGATAGCGCGATGAAGCCGGCCGCGCCCATCAGCAGCGGGCAATAGAGGGTCGAGAAGCGCCATAGCACGAGCGCGGTGGCCATCGGCGCGCGCGGCACCCACGGCGCGAACGCCGCCGCGAGCGCGAGGTCGCCGCTGCCGCCGCCGGCGGGCACGCCGGTCCACAGCGCCGCGTGCAGCACGACGGCCTGCACCGCGAGCACGAAACCGAGCGGCAGGCGGTAGCCCAGCTCGGCGAGGATGTACCACAGCACCGCATAGCGCAGCAGCCACTGCAGCGTCGTCAGCACGAGCAGTGCCGCGAGCCGCCCGCGCGAGCCGGTGAGCAGCCGCGCCCACTGTACCTTCACGCCGCGGCGAAAGCGGTCCCAGCGCGCACGGCGTGCGCGCAGCCACAGGATGCGCCGCCCCGCGGCATCGAGCGCCTGGGCGAGCGGGCGACGGCTCGCCCACAGCACGATGGCGAGCACCGCCGCACCCAGCAGCGCGCCGACGATCGCCGACAGCGGAAACGCCGGGATGATCTGGCTGAGCGGCCCCAGCGCGACCAGTAGCGAGAGCGGCACCGCGACCGCGAAGAACGTGAAATCGAGGGCCTGGTCCGCGCCGACCACCGTCGTCGCGAGCGCCCACGATGCGCCCGCGCGCTGCAGCAACCCCATGTTGACGCCGTAGCCGGCCGCGCCGAGCGGCGAGACGAGGAAGGCGAAGTCGGTCACCACGGTGATCGTCAGCGTGCGCCGGAAGCGCAGCCGCAGGCCGAGCGCGGCCTGCATCAGATGCAGCTTGCCGGCCTTGGCGGCGGCGCTCAGCAGCGCGCTCGCCGCGAGCGCGGCGAACAGCGGCGGGCTGACGCTGCGCAGCCCCTGCCAGACGCCTCGCGCGCCGAGCAGGAACGGCGCGCCCATCGCGAGCGCGACCCCGAGCACCGCCAGCAGCAGCGCCGCGCGGCGGATCCGCGTGCCGCTCATGCGCGCCGCCCGCGCCGCGCGGCGAGAGCGGGCGCCGGCGCGGCGCTTCCCCGTAATATTCCGGTGACAATCATGGCCGACAATCGTGCCCGAAAAGTTTGGCGCGCCGATGACAGTGCGTCGCTTGCCGCACGTTCTAGCCCGAGGACCGTTTGAATCCGACCAACCCGACGTCCGCGGCCTGGTCGCCGCATCGCAGTGTGGAAGAGCTGTCGTTCGCGTTCGCGATGCTGCTGAACCAGCCGCTAGCGCGCGCGGAAGCTGCCAGCCGCTTCGCGCAGCTCTGGAACGAAACCAACGAGGCTGCCAGCGCGAGTCTCGGCAGCGGGCGCGCAAACGGCTATATCGCGCTGCTGCGCGACATGGACGCGCGCTGGCGCCGGCTGCCGGCGCTGAACTAGCGGGGCGGGCGCGGCGCGCGCGCTTCGGTTTCCCGCCCCCGTCCATGGTCCCAGGCGTGGCAATCAATATTGATTCGTACTGCGATATAACAGGGCGCGATGGGAAAATCGAAACGCTCGCGTGTCATGCCTTCACGGTCATGTCGAACGGCGTCGTGCGCTTGCGCTCGCCGGTGAGGCGGAAGATCGCGTTCGCGACGGCGGGCGTCACCGAAGGGCTCGACAGCTCGCCGACGCCACCCGGCTTCGCGGGATCGCCTTCGACGATCTGGATGTCGACCGCCGGCATGTCGCTCATCCGCATCACGCGGCAGGTGTCGAAGTTGCGTTGCACGACGCGCCCATCATGGATGTCGATGCGATCCGCGCTCGCGTGCCCGAGTCCCCACATCATGCCGCCGTACAGCTGCTCCTCGACGCCGCCGGGCGACACGGCGAGCCCGCAGTCCGCGACGCACGTGAGCTTTTCGACGACGAGCCGCCCGTCGCGCCGCGCGACCCGCGCGACGATCGCGATGAAGCTGTCGTACGCCTGATTGGTCGCGATGCCGAGCGCGACGTTCGCGGGCAGCGGGTCGTGCCAGCCCGCGCGGGCGGCGGCGGTGCGCAGCACGTGTGCGTGGCGCGGCTGGTCGTGCAGATGCGCGAGGCGGAAGTCGAGCGGATCGCGGCCGGCCGCGTGCGCCGCTTCGTCGATGAACGATTCGACCGCGAATACGTTCGGGATGTAGCTGACCGCGCGATACCAGCCGGTCGGCACACCGGTTTCGTGCCGTACCCAGCCCAGATCGAGATGCGGGGCGCGGTACGAGAATTCGCCCGCGTTGATCGCTTCGGTCGTGCTGTAGTCCATCCGGTTCGGCCGGTCGAAATAGCCGGGCTCCCACTGTTCCGGCGACGCGGGCATCACCGCGCGCAGCTGCATCGCGTCGAGCCGGCCCTGCGCGTCGAGCGCGCCGCGCACGCGGTGGTAGCTTGCCGAGTGATAAAAGAGCGCGCGCATTTCGTCCTCGCGGCTGTTCATCAGCTTGACGGGCGTGCCGGTCTGCAGCGTGAGCCACGTTGCTTCGAACAGCCAGTACTTCGATTCGCGCGAGCCGAAGCTGCCGCCGGAGATATGCTGATGCAGCGTCACGCGTTCGTGCGGAATGCCGCCGATCGCCTGGGCGGCCTCTTCGACCACCGACGGCACCTGCAGGCCACCCCAGTACGCAATCGCGCCGTCGTGCGCCCACGCAGTCACGTTGACGGGTTCGAGCGCGTTCTGCGCCTTGTACGGCATCGAGTACGACGCGTCGATCACCTGCGCCGCGTGTTGCAGCGTCTGCGCCGCGTCGCCCGTCTGCACGGTCGGCACGACGCGCGCGTCCGGATCGTCGAGCCACGCGGCCTGGCGGGCGGCGAGCGTGGCGCTGTCGAAGGTTTCGAACGGGCTGTCCTCCCATTCGACGTGCAGCGCCGCGCGTCCCTGATGAGCGGCCCAGTAGTCGTCGGCGAGCACCGCGACGCCGGCCTGGTTGCCGCCGAGCAGATCGGGGCGCGGCGGAATCTGCAGCACGTGACGCACGCCCGGAATGGCCAGCGCGCCACGCGCATCGACGTGGCGCACGCGCGCGTCGATTACCGGCGCGCGCGTGACGAGCGCCACCAGCATGCCGGGCAGCATCACGTCGAGGCTGTAGCGCAGCGCGCCGGTCGATTTCTGCAGCGCGTCGCGCTTCTTTTGCAGCTTGCCGATGTACTTGTACTGCGCCGGATTCTTCAGCGCGACGTTGCGCGGCACCGGCAGGCGCGCGGCTTCGCGGGCGAGCGCGCCATAGTCGAGCCGGCGCGCGTCCAGTCCGTTGATCACGCAACCATTGTCGGTCGTGCAGTGGGCGGAGCCGGTTCCCCAGCGCGCGGCGGCCGCCTCGACGAGCATCGCGCGCGCGGTTGCGCCCGCGTGGCGCAAGCGGTCGAATTCGAGCGCGACGCTGGTGCTGCCGCCGGTCGAAAACACCTTCCACAGCGGATGCAGGTAGGCGATGAAAAACGGGTCTTCCGGCGTGATCACGTCGACGCGGAACGGATCGACGTCGAGCTCTTCCGCGACGATGGCCGCGAGCGCGGTATACACGCCGGTGCCCGAGTCGTGCTTGTGCACGACGAGCTTGATCGTGTTGTCGGGCAGCACGCGCACCCATGCGTTCGGTTCGAATTCGCCGGGCTGCGGATGCGGATCGCCGCTCGCGTTCGCGGCGGCCGCGCAGGCATCGGGCAGATGAAAGCCGACCGCGAGGCCCGCTGCGAGCAGGCCGGCGCTGCGTTTCAGGAAGCGGCGGCGCGGCGCCTGCGGCACGGTGTCCGCGGATTGAACGATGCGCGCCATTTATGCCTCCGGCTGCTCGATCGCCGCCACTGCGGCGGCGCGCCGGATCGCCCGGCGAATGCGCTCGTAGGTGCCGCAGCGGCAGATGTTGCCCGACATCGCGGCGGCGATGCTCGCGTCGTCGAGTGCGGGCTGGCCCTTCAGGAACGCGGCCGCGGACATCAGTTGCCCGGATTGACAGTAGCCGCATTGCGGCACGTCCTCGGCGACCCAGGCGAGCTGCAGCGGATGGCGCCCGTCGGGCGACAGCCCCTCGATCGTCGTGATGTGGCGGCCCGCGAGCGCCCCGATCGGCAACTGGCAGGCGCGCGTGGCTTCGCCTTCGAGATGCACCGTGCACGCGCCGCAAAAGCCGCCGCCGCAGCCGAATTTCGTGCCGGTGAGCTTCAGGCGGTCGCGCAGCACCCACAGCAGCGGCATGTCTTCCGGTACATTATCGAGCGAGTGACGCTCGTTGTTGACGACGATCTCGATCATTCCGTGTCTCCTCGTGTTTGACGGAATTATCGAAACCGGCACCCGCGAGCGGCAAGCGACGATTTCTATCAGCGCCCGTCAGCCGGGCTAACAGCCATGTATAAACGGTACCCGTCGCTGCAGTCGATGCAGGCGTTTCTCTGCGCGGCCAAGGCGGGCAGCTTTTCGAGCGCTGCCCGGCAGCTTGCATTGACGCATGGCGCAATCAGCCAGCAGATCCGCACGCTCGAAGCGTTCGTCGGGCGGCCGCTGTTCGCGCGCGAAGGCGGGCGCGTCGTCCTGACCGATGCAGGCGTGCTGTTCGCGAACCAGCTCGCGGACGGCTTCGAGCAGATCGACAACGCGCTGTCGTCGGTGCACGCGCGCAAGGCGCGGCAGACGATCGTGCTCGACGTCGATCCCGAACTCGCGCAGCACTGGCTCGTCACGCGCCTGCCGACGCTGCTCGCGCAACTCGACGGCGTGTCGCTCACGCTGCTGTCCGCGCCGCGGCACGACCGCGGCGCGTTCGAGCGCGCCGATCTCGCGCTGCGCTACGGCTACGGCGCGTGGGAAGGCTTCGAAAGCGAGCTGGTCTGCGGCGACCGGCTGAGCGCGGTGGCCGCGCCCGCGCTGCTCGCGCGCGTGGGGCTGGCGGCGCCGCTCGACGCGTCGCAGGTGCTCGACTTGCCGCTGCTGGGCTACACGAAGCGCTCCTGGGTGCCGTGGCTCGCGGCCGCCGGCCTTCCCCCGGTGGAGCCGGCCGCGGTCGCGGTGTTCGACAACGCGGCGGCGCTGATCGCCGCTGCGTGCGCGGGAGTCGGCGCGGGACTCGCGCGCGGGCTGCTCGCGCTCGATGCGCGCCGCGAAGGGCGCCTCGTCGAGCTGACTCCGGTCGCGATTCCGACCCACTACAACCTGTACGCGGTGTGGCCGCGCGAGCGCACGTCGCGCGTGGCGCCGGTCGTCGACGCGATCCGCGCGCTCGTTCAGGCGTCGCAGCGCGCGCCGGAGGCGTCCGACGCCCCGGAGGCGTCCGACGCCCCCGATGGCGTGGCCGCGCGCAGGTGAGCGAGGAACAGCGCGAGCGCGGGCGAGGCGTCGCCCGTGCGATAGCGCGCGTGCAGCGAGACGTCGGGACCGGGCGCGGCGAGCGGCACGAACGCGATGCCGCCGGTGCTCATCTGCTGCGTGGCCGACGGCAGCAGCGCAATGCCGATGTGCTCGCGCACCAGACACAGCAGCGTGTGCACCTCGACGACCTGCTGCACGATGCGCGGCGTGAAGCCCGCTTCGACGCAGCAGTCGTGCAGCGCGCGCGCCAGCTGCGAATGATCCAGCCCGAACGACACGAAACGCTCGTGCGCCAGCTCGCGCAGCGCGAGGGTCGCGCGCCGCGCGAGCGGGTGCGCGTCCGGTAGCGCGACGACGGCGGTATCGCGCATCACCGCTTCGCAGCAGATCTCCGGGTCGTCGTGCGCGACGCGGAAGAAGCACACGTCGAGCCGCCGCTCCTTCAGCGCGGCGATCTGCGCGGCGGGCGTCATCTCGTGCAGCCGCCAGTGCAGCTTCGGATGGGCCTCGGCGAAGTTGTGCAGCAGGCGCGGCAGCGGATCGATCATCGCCGAGCTGATGATGCCGATCTCCAGGTTGCCGACTTCGCCGCGCCCCGCGCAACGCGTGAGGTCGATCGCGCGTTCGAACTGCGCGAAGATCAGCGGCGCCTGTTCCTTCAGTGTTTTCCCTGCCTCCGTCAGCTCGACCCGGTGTTGCGAGCGCAGGAACAGCGCCGCGCCCATCTCTTCTTCGAGCAGGCGGATCTGCTGGCTGAGCGGCGGCTGCGAGATGTGCAGCCGCGCGGCTGCGCGGCCGAAATGCAGTTCGTCGGCGAGTACCGCGAAGTAACGCAAGAGCCGGAGGTCCATATCGCCAACGTATCAGGAACGAGGTCAAAAAATATTGTACAGAGACGCGCGCTGCGGTGAGACTGCCACTCAAGCAGCAGTGCACGTCAGTGTGACACTCGATGCCGGCGAGGGGAAGGCGCAAGCGACGCGCCTTGTGAAAGGCCGCACGGAATGGCCGCACCGGTTCGCCCGGACGATGCCGCGCCTCATGGGCGGCAGCGCCGGCGGACCCGCGCGAGACCGGTCCTGCCGATGCGCCTGCCCGCGATCCGACAACTGGCTCGCGCCAGTTCCCCTACCTGGAGATCGAGTACATGATCATCGACACCAGCTGTTATCCGACCAACCTGGTCGACCTCGCCTGGCGCCACGACGGCGAGCCGTTCACCGGCGAGCGCCTGATCGAGATGATGGATGGTCCCTACATCATCAACGGCAAGCCGCGCCGTATCGACAAGGCCTTCATCCAGCCGCCGCAAGGCAACACCATCTACACGTGGACCGACGGCGAACGTTCGGGGCGCGAGTCGATCGACGACTACATGGCGTACACCGTCGAGCTCACGCAGCGCTACCCGGACCGGCTGCTCGGCTGCTTCGTCTACAACCCGCGCTGCGGCGCCGCGAACGGCGCCGATGCGATCGAGTTCTACGCGAAGGAGCACGGCTTCCGGATGGTCCAGCTGCAGGCCAACATGCACGCCTACCGGCCCGACCGCGCGCTCGACTGGCTGCGCCCGGCGCTCAGGAAGTGCGCGGACCTCGGCCTGCTCGTGAAGCTGCACACCGGCGACGGCCCGTACAGCATTCCGACCGAATGGTACCCGCTGATCCGCGAGTTTCCGTCGGTCAATTTCATCATGGCGCACTTCGGCGTGCAGACGGGCGGCGTGTACTGCTTCGAGCCGTACCAGATGGCGCTCGATGCGCCGAACGTCTACTGCGAGTCGGGCTGGTGCCTGCAGTCGCGCATCGTCGAGTTCGCGAAGGAACTGCCGAAGCACAAGATTCTCTACGGCTCCGACACGCCGCCGAACGAACCCGGCATGTGGCTGCGGCTGCTCGAGGTGCTCTGCCACGAACCGCCGCAGGGCCTGAACCTCGACGAGGACACGCTCGAAGACTACCTCGGCAACAACCTCGCGCGGATGATCGGACTCGAACCGAGCCCGCCGCCGCGCAGCGTCGCCGAGGCGCAAGCCCGTCTGAACCCGTTTTCCGGCACGCGGGACGCGCGCGCCGGCCAGTCCGCCTACGCCGGAGCCCGCTGATGATCATCGATACGCACCTGCACCCGACCAACCTCGTCGACGAAGCGTGGCGTCACACCGGCGAGCCGTTTACCGGCGAGCGTCTGCTGAAGATGATGGACGGCCCCTACCTGATCAACGGCAAGCCGCGCCGCATCGACATGGGCTTCATCCAGCCGCCGCCGGGCAATACCGGCTATCGCGACGGCAACCGGCGCGGCCGCGACGGCATCCGCGACTACATGTCGTATATCGCCGAGCTCACGCAGAAGTACCCGGACCGCTTCATCGGCAACTTCACGTACAACCCGCGCTGGGGCCCGGAAAACGGCGCCGCGGAGCTGGAATTCCACGTGAAGGAGTACGGCTTCAAGATGCTGAAGCTGCACGCGAACATGCACGGCTACCGGCCCGACCGCGCGCTCGACTGGCTGCGCCCGGCGATGAAGAAGTGCGCGGAGCTCGGCGTCGTCGTGCTGATCCACACCGGCGACGGCCCGTATTCCATTCCGACGCAGTTCTATCCGATCATCCGCGAGTTCCCGATGGTGAACTTCATCATCGGTCACTTCGGGATCCAGACGGGGGGCAACTACTCGTTCGAGGCGTTCTGGATGGCGATGGATACGCCGAACGTGTACTGCGAATCGGGCTGGTGCTTCCAGTCGCGCATCGTCGAGTTTGCGCGCGAGCTGCCGCGCAGCAAGATCGTGTTCGGCACCGACTCGCCGCCGAACGAACCGGGCATGTGGCTGCGCGAGCTGGAGATGCTGTGCTCGCCCGCCCCGCAGGGGATGGAACTCGACGAGGACGGTCTGGAGGACTACATGGGCAACAACATTGCCCGGCTGGTGGGCATCGAGCCGACGAAGCCGCCGAAAGACCTCGCGGAAGCGGAACAGCGTCTGAAGTCGACTTACGTGTGAGCGCCGCGCGGGCGCCGCGCGCCGGCACACGGCGCGCGGCATCCGCGCACCGCAGGGGCCGGCCCGTCCGGCGGCCACGCCCGGAGCACGGGCTGATCCGATGGAGCCATCATGGCGTATAGCGTTTTCAGTGAAACCCAGGATTTCCACACGTTCGTCGACGCGTATCGCGCGCGTTTCGCCGACGATGTGCTGACGGTCCCGGACCCGGTGTCCGCCGATCAGGACGTGAGCGCGCTCGTGTCCGGGCTGGCCGCGCGCGGCGCGCATCCGATGCTCGTCTGCGAACGGGTGGACGGCATCGGCACGCCGCTCGTGACGAACTGCTTCGCGTCGCGCGCGCGCATTGCCCGCCTGTTCGGCGTCGCGCCCGACGCGCTGCACGACGCGTACCAGCAGCGCGCGAATGCGCCGCTCGCGCCGAAGGTCGTCGCGCACGGACCGGTGCTCGATCAGGTGTTCGAGGGCGATGCGGTCGATCTCGCGTGCCTGCCGATGATCCGCCACTTCGAGACCGATCGCGGTCCTTACGTGACCAATGCGGTGATCGTCGCCGAGGATCCGGCGAGCGGCATCGCGAATCTGAGCTATCACCGCTCGATGCGGCACGCGCGCAATGCGCTCGCCACGAGCCTGCATTCGCGCGGCCATCTGTGGCGCATGCTGCAGACCGCGAAGGCGCGCGGCGACACGCTGAAGGTCGCGATGGTGATCGGCGCGCATCCGCTGTTCATGCTGGCGGCCGCCGCGCGCGTGCCGTTCGGCTGCGACGAGCGCGCTGTGGCGGGCGGCCTGTTCGGCGAGCCGCTCGCGATCGTGCGCACGCCGCGTCATGGGATCGGCGTGCCGGCCGCGGCCGAGTTCGTGCTCGAAGGCCATATCGATCCCGATGCGCACGCGGACGAAGGACCGTTCGGCGAATTCACCGGGTACTCGTCGGACCGTTCGACGAACAACGTGCTGCGCGTGGACGCGCTGTTGCGGCGTCACGACGCGTGGCTCGTCGACGTGGTCGGCGGCCCGTATGCGGAGCATCTGACGCTCGCGCGCCTGCCGCGCGAAGCGGAGATGATCGAGAAGCTGAAAGCGCGCTTTCCCGCCGTGACCGCCGTGCACTATCCGAACTCGGGCACCCATTTTCACTGCTACGTCGCGATGACGCCGGGCCGCGACGGCGAGGCGCGCCAGGTGATGCTCGCGCTGCTCGGCTGGGATCCGTATCTGAAGAACGTCGTCGCGGTGGACAGCGACATCGACGTCAGCAGCGACGCCGAGGTGCTGTGGGCGATCGCGACGCATTTCCAGCCGCATCGCGATCTGTTCGTCGTCGACGGGCTGCCGGGCAGCGCGCTCGATCCGTCGGCGTCCGCGACCGGCACGACCTCGCGCATGGGGATCGACGCGACGCGCGGCGCGGGGTTCGACGGCGTGCGCGCGCGCATCGGCGATGCCGCGCAGCAACGTGCACGCGCCGTGCTCGCGCGGCTCGACGACAGCGCGCGAGGCCGGACATGAACGCGCGTGTCGCGGCGGGCGCGCGGCGGCTGGTGGTCGGCATCAGCGGCGCGTCGGGCTTCGTGTACGGCCAGCGGCTGCTCGAATTGCTGCGCGGGCTCGACATCGAGACGCACCTGGTGGTTTCGCGCGGCGCGCTGCTGACGATGACGCACGAAACGTCGCTGAAGCTCGCCGGGCTGAACGCGCTCGCATCGGTCACGTACCGCTGCGACGACATCGCGGCGGCCATCGCGAGCGGCTCGTTCGCGACGCTCGGGATGATCGTCGCCCCCTGCTCGATGAAGACGCTCGCCGAGATCGCGCACGGCTTGTCGTCGACGCTGCTCGCGCGCGCCGCCGACGTGACGCTCAAGGAGCGTCGCCGGCTGGTGCTGCTCGCCCGCGAAACGCCGTACACGCTGGCGCATCTGCGCAACATGGCCGCGGTCACCGAGATGGGCGCGATCGTCGCGCCGCCGGTGCCCGCTTTCTACGCACGACCCGCATCGCTCGAACAGATGGTCGATCACACGCTCGGCCGCGTGCTCGATCTGTTCGGGCTCGATACCGGCCGCGTCGCGCGCTGGGGCGAGGCGTGCGGCGTTTCCTCGCTGCAGAAGAGCAGTTCCGAGAGTACGACTGGAGAGACGACATGACGATGATCCATACGACGCACCACCACCCCGAACGCATTCCGGTCACCGTGCTGACCGGCTTTCTCGGCGCGGGGAAGACGACGCTGCTGAACTACATCCTGCGCGAGAAGCATGGCCGCAAGATCGCGGTGATCGAGAACGAATACGGCGAGATCGGGATCGACGGCGGCCTCGTGCTCGACTCGACCGAGGAAATCTACGAGATGACGAACGGCTGCATCTGCTGCGTCGGCGCGGTGCGCGAAGACCTGGTGCGCATCGTCAGGATGCTGGTCGAGCGGCCGGAGCGGCTCGATCACATCATCGTCGAGACGAGCGGTCTCGCGGATCCGTACCCGGTCGCGCAGACCTTCTTCATCGACGATCCGATCGCGCAGCGCGTGACGCTCGACGCGGTCGTGACGATGGTCGACGCGAAGCACATCGGCGCGCATCTGGACGATCTCGTGCTCGACGGCACCGACAACCAGGCGGTCGACCAGATCGTCTGCGCGGACCGCATCGTGATCAACAAGGTCGACCTCGTCACCGGTGCGCAGGTGGACGCGCTCACACAGCGCATTCGCGGGCTGAACGAAACGGCGCAGATCGTCACGTCGAGCTATGCGCAGATCGATCTCGACAGGATTCTCGGCGTGGGCGCGTCCGAGTTCGCGCAGACGCTGGTCGACGCGGACGGGCTGCTCGGCGCGGCGGCGCACGGGCATGAGCATCAGCATGAGCATGAGCATGAGACGGACCACGACGCCCATCACGCGCACGCCGGCGCTCACGATCACGACGACCATCAGCACGACCCCACGGTGTCTTCGGTCGGCATCGAGGTGGCCGCCGACATCGATCTCGACGCGCTGCAGACCTGGCTCGCCGAGCTGCGCCGCGCCGGCGCCGACGCGCTGTTCCGGATGAAGGGCATTCTCGCGGTGCACGGTCAGCCGTATCGCTACGTGCTGCAAGGGGTGCACGACATCATCGAACTGCGCGCGGCGCAGGCGTGGGGGAGCGAGCCGCGCACGAGCCGCATCGTATTCATCGGCCGCGATCTCGATCGCGCCGCGCTGACCGACCGCTTCCACGCCTGCCTTGCCGAGCCAGTGACGGCCTGACGGGCGAACCGCGCGGCGCGCGCCGCGCCGCCGGCGCACAGGCAAGCCGGCAGGCGCGTGCCGATCGACAACGAGATTCAGGAGACAGACGATGAACACTGCCGTACACCCGGTCGACCGGGTTCTGCCGAAGCGCCAGATGATCACGCTCGGTTTGCAGCACATGCTGGTCGCGTACATCGGCGCGATCGCCGTCCCACTGATCGTCGCGTCGGCGCTGAAGATGTCGCAGGCCGACACGACGATCCTGATCAGCACCGCGCTGTTCTGCTCGGGCATCTCGACGATCCTGCAGACGGTCGGCTGCTGGCGTTTCGGCGTCCGGCTGCCGATCCTGCAGGGCGTCGCGTTCAGCAGCGTCGGGCCAGTGATCGCGATTGGCACGAGCCCGGGGGTCGGTTTTGCCGGCGTGTGCGGCGCGGTGATCGGCGCGGGGCTGTTCACGATGGTGGCGGCCTCGGTCGTCGGGCGGCTGCGGCGTTTCTTTCCTCCGGTGGTGACCGGATGCATCGTGATCGTCATCGGCCTGCAACTGTTTCCGGTCGCGTATCACTGGGTCGGCGGCGGCTCCGGCGCAAAGGCCGCGGGGCACTTCGGCGGACTGGCCTATCTGGGCGTGACGCTGTTCGTCGCACTGGTGATTCTCGGGATCAACCGGTTTGCAAACGCATTCGTGCGCAACCTGGCAGTCCTGATCGGTCTGATCGCCGGCGGCGTGCTGGCCTGCGCGCTCGGCATGGGCGATTTCACGCCGGTCACGCGCGCACCGTGGTTCACGGTGCCCGTGCCGTTCCATTTCGGCACGCCGGTGTTCGCACTCGTGCCGGTGCTCACGATGATCGTCGTGATGATCGTGCAGATGGTCGAATCGATGGGCTTGTTCGTCGCGATCGGCGGCATCGCCGGCAAGGAAGTGAGCGAAGAGGAGGTGGTGAGCGGGCTGCGCGCGAACGGCCTCGCGAGTGCGATTGCCGGCATGTTCGCCGCGTTCCCGTTCATCGCGTTCATGGAGAACGTCGGTCTCGTGATCCTGACGGGCGTGCGCAGCCGCTGGGTGGTCGCGGTGAGCGGGGTGCTGATGTGCGTGGTCGCGCTGGTGCCGAAGATCGGCGCCGTGGTGGCCTCGACGCCGCCCGCGGCGCTCGGCGGTGCGGGTATCGCGATGTTCGGCGTGGTCGTGGCGGCCGGCGTGCAGACGCTCGCGAAGGTCGACTTCGACGGCAACCGCTACAACGTGCTGATCGTCGGCTTCTCGCTCGCCACCGCGCTGATTCCGGTGATGGCGCCCACGGTGTTCGGCCGGATGCCCGAGTGGACCCAGCCGTTCCTGCAAAGCGGCGTGGTGCTCGCGTGCCTCGTGTCGGTCGCGCTGAATGCGGTATTGAACGGCGTGCATGCTGCGCCGCCGTTGTCGGCGGCCACGCATCCGCTCGTCGGCGACGAGCAGCAGACGGTCTGAATCCACAAGGAGAACGCATTGAACACGCAAACCGGATCCTTGCTGATCAGGCGGCCGCTCGCGGTGATGAGCGGCCGGGAGGGCGACGACGCGCGCCTCGGGTCGGTCGACCTGCGCATCCGCGACGGACGGATCGCGGAAATCGGCCGCGATCTCGTGCCCGGCGACGGCGAGCGCGTGATCGACGCAAGCGGCTGCGTCGTCTACCCGGGCTGGGTCAACACGCACCATCATCTGTTCCAGAACCTGCTGAAAGGCGTGCCGTCGGGCCTGAACGCGGACCTGCAGGCATGGCTCGCGGCGGTGCCGTACCCGCGGCTCGCGAAGTTCGACGACGCACTGGTGCGCACCGCGGTGCGTCTCGGCCTCGCGGAGTTGCTGCTGTCGGGCGTCACGACCTGCGCGGATCACCACTACCTGTATCACCGCGACGGGTCCACGCACAGCGGCGATCTGCTGTTCGAGGAGGCCGCCTCGTTCGGGATGCGTTTCGTGCTGTGCCGCGGCGGCGCGCTGCAGTCGGCGGGGGATCATCCGGGTTTCGCGAGCGGTGCGCTGCTGCCGGAGACGCTCGACCAGATGCTCGCCGACATCGAGCGGCTCAAGTCGCGCTATCACGACGCGGGCGCGGCATCGATGCGGCGCGTGGTGGTGGCGCCGACCACGCCGACCTTTTCGCTACCGCCCGCGCTGCTGCCCGAGCTCGCGCGCGCGGCGCGCGGGATGGGCCTGCGCCTGCACACGCATCTGTCGGAGACGATGCGTTACGTGGATTTCTGCCGTGAGCGCTTCGGCAAGCTGCCGGTCGAGTTCGTCGCCGATCACGAATGGCTCGGCCCCGACGTCTGGTTCGCCCATCTCGTGCATCTGCAGCCGGGCGAGATCGCGTTGCTCGCACAAAGCGGCAGCGGCTGCGCGCATTGCCCGGCGAGCAACGCGCGGCTCGGCAGCGGCATTGCGCCGGCTCCGCAGATGGCGCAGGCGGGCGTGCCGATGTCGCTTGCCGTGGACGGCGTCGCGTCGAACGAATCCGGCAGCATGAGCCACGAGGCGCATTTCGCGTGGCTCGTGCACCGTGCCGCGCAGGGTGCGGACGCGACGAGCGTCGAGCAGACGATCCATTGGGGCAGCGCCGGCGGCGCGCGCGTGCTGGGTCTCGCCGGCGTGGGCACGCTCGAAGCCGGCAAGGCGGCCGACCTCGTCGTCTACGATCTGAACGCGCTGCGCTTCGGCGGCTTTCACGATCCGGCGGTGGCGCCGGTGGTCGCGGGCGAGCCGGTGCGCGTGCGCTACAGCATCGTGAACGGACGCGTGGTGGTCGACGACGGCGTCATTCCCGGCCTCGATCTCGAACGCTTGCGCCGCGACGCGCGTCAGGGGGTGCGGGCGCTGCTCGACTGAGCGGGCACAAAACGATAACGGCCATCGGTAACGGCGGCGCGCGGCGGAACTTGAGCAACATTTCGCCGCGCCGCGCATATTTTCCGAACGCGCACGAATGCGCGTCTATCCCCGTCGTTCAGAGCAACGGCGAGCAGCGGCGCGGCCCACGGATCCGCGCATGGTCATCTGCAGGTCACATTCTTCCCACGATAATCGTGACGCTCGTCACAGCGGCTCACGCAATCAACAAGATCGGGCCGCGTGCTCCACACCAGGGTGCGCACAGCTTACGGGGAATTGCCTTCATGACCATTCGTCATCGCATCATCTTGCTGGTCCTTCTGATGTTCGCGGCCCTGTCCGCGATCGGCATCTATGCGGTTTATCAGACCTCGCGCAGCGCCGTCGAGGTGAAAACCGTGACGCAGGGCGTGGTGCCGAGTGCGCTCGCCTCGTCCGATCTCGTGGCCGAGGTGAAGGACGTCCAGCTCGCCGTCATGACGCTCGTCTACTCGCCCGACGGCAACCTCGTTGCCCAGGCGCGCGACGAGCTGAAAGCGAAGGAAGCGGCGCTGAAGCAGGCGCTCGCGCTGCAGGCGCGCGATGCCGCGAGCCACGCGCAGACCGGACTGGTCGCGCAGGCCGACGAAAGCCTCGGCAACTATTTCGCCGCGATCGACGAAACCGCGAAGATGAAGGCGGCCGGCAAGGACGCGCTCGCGCAGGCCTATCTGTTCGCCGACGTCGCCGAATACCGCGACGAGCTCGAAGGTATCGTCGAGACGCTGCGCATCGAGAAGAATCGCGAAAAGGATGCGGCCATTGCCGCGCTCAACGGCACGCTGTCGACCACGACGACCGCGATCGGCATCGTGACCGCATTGACGGTGCTGGTGCTGGCCGCGATCGGCGTGCTGCTGTATCGCCAGATCACGCGTCCGCTCACGCGCATGCAGTCGATGATGAGCGAGATCGCCGCGAGTCAGGACTTCACGCGGCGCGTGCCGGTGGGCCGCCTCGACGAAATCGGCCGCTCGATCGTCGCCTTCAACGAGATGATCGCGAAGATCGAGGAGAGCGCGCTGCAGCTCAGGCAGAAGACCGCCGACATCCAGGCGATGCTGCAGAACATGCAGCAGGGCATCCTCACCGTGCTCGACGGCGGCGTCATTCACGCCGAGTACTCGGCGTATCTCGAAGCGATCTTCGAGACCCGCGAGATAGCGGGCCAGGACCTGATGGCGCTGGTGTTCGCGCAGGCGGACCTGAGCGCGGACGTGCGCGCCCAGATCGACGCGGCGGTGCACGCGTGCCTTGGCGAGGATGCGATCAACTTCGCGTTCAACGAGCATCTGCTGATCGGCGAGATCGAACGGCGCATGCCGGACGGACGCGTGAAGATTCTCGACCTGAACTGGTCAGCGATTACCGACGACCACGACACGATCGTGCGTTTGATGCTGTGCGTGCGCGACGTGACCGAGTTGCGCAAGCTCGCGGCCGAAGCGGGCGAGCAGAAGCGCCAGCTTGAAATGATCGGCGAGATACTCGCGGTCAGCGAAGAGAAGTTCCACCGCTTCATCGAGAGCGCGACCGGCTTCGTCAGCGAAAACGAACGGATCATTCGCCAGCATTCGGAGGCCGATCGCGAAGCGATCGCGCGGCTGTTCCGCAACATGCACACGATCAAGGGCAACGCGCGCACCTATAACCTGCAATACCTGACCGGCGTCGTGCACGAGACGGAGCAGCGCTATCACGCGTTGCGCGAGGCGGCGGAAGACGTCGAATGGGATCAGGACACGCTGATGCAGGAGCTGGCGCGCGTGCGCGCCGCGCTGGACAGCTATGCAACGATCAACGAGGTGAGCCTCGGCCGCAAGGGTAGCATGCCGCGCGACGCCGCCGAGCAGTATCTGAGGGTCGACATCGCGCACATCCAGGAGAGCCTGCGCCTGCTTGAAGCGGCGAAGGGCGACGATCTGCAGGCGCTGCAGGCAATGCGCGACACCGTGCGCCAGACCTTGCGCGTGCTCGGCACCGCGAGCATCGGCGAGGCGCTGGCGGGGGTGCTCGGCTCGCTGCCGTCGCTCGCTCGCGAACTGGGCAAGGACGCGCCCGCCGTGCGCATCGACGACAACGGCTACCGCGTGCGCGGCGAAGCGGCGAGCACGCTGAATCACGTATTCATGCATCTGCTGCGCAACTCGGTCGATCACGGCCTGGAGGCGGCCGACGCGCGCGTCGCGCAGGGCAAGCCGCCGGCGGGCACGATCGGCATCGAGGTCGGCGTCGACAGCGGTGCGCTGGAGATCACGCTCGGCGACGACGGGCGCGGACTCGCGCTGCAGCGGATTCGCGGTGTCGCGATCGACAAGGGGCTGATCGATGCCGATGCGGTGCTGAGCGACGAGCAGATCGCGGAACTGATTTTCCGGCCCGGCTTTTCGACGGCCGATGCGGTGACCGAGGTGTCGGGCCGCGGCGTCGGCATGGATGCGGTGCGCGACTTCCTCGCGCGCGCGCAGGGCGGCATCGCGCTGCGCTTCACCGATACGCACGTGGGCGCGGCGTTCCGCTCGTTCGAGACGATCGTCAGCCTGCCGGCGCACCTCGCGGTCGACACCGTCGGTCTGCCGTTGCGCGCGCATGCGGGCGGCGATGCGTCACGCGGCGCGCTGGTCGCCTGAGCGCGCGACGTGCGCAATGTTCAATTGATTGCCGGCAAGGAAAAGCAGTGATTCAACCGTATCTGTGGGCGGCGCTGGCGGGCGGCGCGGCGAGCGCGTGTGGCGCGCTGGGTGTGCTGCGGTTCGCGCACGCGAGGACACAACGGCGCGCGCGCACCGACGCGGGTCGCCATGAAGCGGCGCTCGCGCAGGCCGAGGCGCGCGTGGATGCGCTGGGTGCGCAGCACCTGGAGGAAAGGGAGCGATTCGAAGCGATGCTGGGCGCGCTGCGCGACGAACTCGATGCGCAGACCCGGCATGCCGTTCAGGCGCACGATGCGCTGCAGGCCGCGCGCGACGACAAGGTTCAGTGGGAGCGCCAGGCGAACCGGATCGCGAGCGAAGCGTCGCGGCTGAAAGGGCTCGCGGCCACGTTCGAACGCTGGCACGAGCAGATGATCTCGCTGATGACCCAAAACCAGGACATGCATACGAAGAATCACGAACTGTCGTCGATCGTGCGGCACGTGGTGATCGTGTCGCTGAACGCGTCGATCGAAGCGGCGCGCGCCGGCTCGGCGGGGCGCGGTTTCGCGGTCGTCGCGAGCGAGGTGCGTGCGCTCGCTGCGCGCTCCGAGGAACTGTCGCGCAGCTATCGCGACAGCCTGCATCGCAACGATCTCACGACTACCGCGACGTTTCAGGACATTCAGGCCGGCGGCAAGATGCTGGCGGCGTCGCTTGCCAGCGTCGAGACGCTCGCGAGCCAGTTCGAGGCGGCACTGCAGCAGGCGGCGCCGTGATCGGTCCGCATGCACGGGAAGGCTTCGAGCGGATTCTGTTCCACGCGCTGCGCACGCGTCTTGCCGCGCGGCCGGACGACACGTGCGAGATCACTCGGGCTGGCGAGGCGCGCGTGCCCGGCGCGCCGCACACGCACCTCGCGGTGCTGACCCTCTCCGGGCTGGCGTTCAGGCTGCTGCTGATCCTGCACTTCGGCGAGGACGAACGCACGGTGCGCCATTACGTGCGCGACGACGGGCCACGTGCGTTTCGCGAAGTGTTTCTGGAGATCAGCAACCTGTGCTGCGGCGCGCTCAACCAGTCGCTGCAACAGCATTTCCCGGATCTCGGGATGTCCACGCCGTATCTGCTGAGCGCGAAGTGTGCATCGTATCTGGCTGCGCTGAAGCCGGATCTGCTCGCGACGTATGCGGTGACGCTCGCCGACGGCGTGACGCTGGGCGCGACGCTGTGCGTGTGCGCGCATGCACCGCTCGATTTCGTCGCGCAGATCGACGACGTGCCCGAGACAAGCGGCGAACTCGAACTGTTTTGAACGACTCAACACGGACGAACATCAAGGACGAACATGGCAAAAATTCTGGTGGTGGACGATTCGAGCACGGTGCGCGACGAGGTGGCGGGCTTCCTGCGCAAGAACGGCCTCGACGTGGACACGGCGGTGGACGGCAAGGACGGGCTCGCGAAGCTGCGCGGCAGCCCCGGCGTGCGGCTCGTGATCAGCGACGTCAACATGCCGAACATGGACGGGCTGACGATGGTCGAGAAGATCCGCGGCGAACTGGGCAACAGCGCGGTGAACGTGATCATGCTCACGACCGAGAGCAGCCCGGCGATGAAGGAGCGCGGCAAGGCGGCCGGCGTGAAGGGCTGGATCGTGAAGCCGTTTCGCGGCGAGGCGGTGCTGGAGACGTTCCGCAAGCTCGCGGGCTGAGCCGGGCGGATTTCCCCACGCCCCCGGGCGGGGCCGCGCCGCGTGGCCGCCCCGGCGCCGGGCGGTGTAAGGCGGGCGAGCGGCAGGTGCGCGGCAGGTGCGCGGCGGCCGCACCGCCGCCCGCGGCGATGCGCGACACATGCGGCGCCGGGGGGGGCCACGCGGCGCGACGTGAAGTGAAGTGAGCGGGCGCAGGCAGATTGTCGGCACGATCGGCCACTTTCGGCTACATTGCGGAAGTTGTCGTTGCCTCTGCAACGAAGCGCCGGGCCTGCGCCCGGCCCGTTCGATCCATGCTCGCGCCTGTTTTTACTTCATCCATGACGCCCATCGTCACCGTCAAGAATCTGTCCAAAACCTATGCGTCCGGCTTTCAGGCGCTGAAGAACGTCAACCTGACGATCGAGCGCGGCGAGATTTTCGCGCTGCTCGGTCCTAACGGCGCCGGCAAGACCACGCTGATCAGCATCATCTGCGGGATCGTGAAGCCGAGCGAAGGCACGGTGAGCGTCGACGGCCACGATATCGGCAGCGGCTACCGCGCCGCGCGCTCGCTGATCGGCCTCGTGCCGCAGGAACTCACCACCGACGCGTTCGAGACCGTGTGGGCCACCGTGTCGTTCAGCCGCGGCCTGTTCGGCAAGCCGCCGGATCCCGCGTGGATCGAGAAGGTGTTGCGCGACCTCTCGCTATGGGACAAGCGCAACAACAAGATCATGACGCTGTCGGGCGGCATGAAGCGCCGCGTGCTGATCGCCAAGGCGCTGTCGCACGAGCCGCGCGTGCTGTTCCTCGACGAACCGACCGCGGGCGTCGACGTCGAATTGCGGCGCGACATGTGGGCGCTCGTGCGCGCGCTGAGCGAAAGCGGCGTGACGATCATCCTCACGACGCACTACATCGACGAGGCCGAGGAAATGGCCGCGCGCATCGGCGTGATCAACGGCGGCGAGATCATGCTGGTCGAGCGCAAAGAGGAACTGATGCGCCAGCTCGGCAAGAAGCAGCTCACGCTGCAGCTGGAGCAGCCGGTCGCGGCGCTGCCGCCGGCGCTCGACGCGTACCGGCTCACGCTGTCGGCCGACGGCAGCGAACTGACCTATACGTATGATGCGCAGCGCGAGCATAACAGCGTCGTCACGCTGCTGAAGGGGCTGGAGGATGCCGGCGTGCGCTTTCGCGATCTGCAGACCACGCAGAGTTCGCTCGAAGACATTTTCGTGAGTCTGGTGGGAGGCCGGCAATGAATCTGCACGCAATCCGCGCGATCTACCGGTTCGAAATGGCGCGCACGTGGCGCACGCTGATGCAGAGCATCATCGCGCCGGTGATCTCCACGTCGCTGTATTTCGTCGTGTTCGGTTCCGCGATCGGCTCGCGCATCCGCGAGGTCGGCGGCGTGAGCTACGGCGCGTTCATCGTGCCGGGGCTGATCATGTTGTCGCTGCTGTCGCAGAGCATTTCGAACGCATCGTTCGGCATCTACTTTCCGCGCTTCACAGGGACGATCTACGAACTGCTGTCCGCACCGGTGTCCTATCTGGAGATCGTCGTGAGTTACGTGGGCGCGGCGGCGACGAAGTCGATCCTGCTCGGCCTCATCATCCTCGCGACGTCGGGGCTGTTCGTGCCGATCCAGATCCAGCATCCGCTGTGGATGGTGCTGTTTCTCGTGCTCACGGCCGTGACCTTCAGCCTGCTCGGGTTCATCATCGGCATCTGGGCCGACAGCTTCGAGAAGCTCCAGCTGGTGCCGCTCCTGATCATCACGCCGCTCACCTTTCTCGGCGGCAGCTTCTATACGGTGAACATGCTGCCGCCGCTCTGGAAGATCGTCACGCTGTTCAATCCGATCGTCTACCTAGTGAGCGGATTCCGCTGGAGCTTTTATGGCCTCGCCGACGTGAACGTCGGCGTGAGTCTCGGGATGACGGCGCTCTTTCTCGCCGTGTTTCTCGTGATCATCGCGTGGATCTTCAGGACCGGCTACCGGCTCAAGTCGTGAACGCACGCCTGCCGAAGCGCATGCCGCACGCGCGCCGCATCCGATGAAAATGCTTTTGCTGCGCGTATTGATGGCCCTCCTCGCGGCGGCGAGTTCGGTCGCGCACGCGCGCATCGACGACCAGTCGGGGCCGCAGGCGCTGATCCGCAGCGCGACGGGGCAGGTGCTCGACGAAATCCGGCACGAGGCTATCGCGCCGGACGATTCCGCACGCGTGATCGACATCGTGAACCGCGACATCCTGCCTTACGTTGACTTCGACTATACGACCCGGCTCGCGCTCGGCCGCTACTGGCGCGAAGCGACGCCGGCCCAGCGGCAGGCACTGGTGGTGCAGTTCCGTACGCTGCTGATCCGTCTTTATGCGGGCGCGCTCGCGCAACTGCGTCCCGACCAGCGGATCGAATACCCGCCGCAGCACGTCGCGCCCTCGGCCACCGATGCGCTCGTGCGCACGGTGGCGCTGACCCGTTCGCAGCCGGTCGAGATCGACTATCGGCTGCGCAAGACCGCGCAGGGCTGGCGCGTGTACGATCTGAACGTGCTGGGCGCGTGGCTCGTGCAGACCTATCGCGAGCAGTTCGGCGAACAGATTGGGCAATCCGGTCTCGACGGGCTGATCCGCACGCTGACCGAACGGAATCAGGCGCTGGCCGCGCCGCGGCCCTGACGCGCCGCACGAACGGGTGTCTTGTGCCGTAGCGGGCGGCGCCCGGCGTGTGAAGCGGCCGGCGCGCGCCCGGCACGGCGCGGACCCGGAGCAGCGGCCGGGCGTGCCCGCGAACTGGCCCGACCGGCCGCGCCGCAACTGTTACTGTCGGCGCCGCGCAAGCGGCGCGACAATGGGCGCCGACCGGCCACCCCTTTCACGCATTCTGTGGACAGACGCTCATGACCCGACTTCGCATTACCGCCTGCGGCCATTCGTTCGTGGCCGACACGCATCCCGACGCGCCGCATACCGTGGCTGCTTTCCTGAAGCTGCTGCCGTACCGGCAAAAGCTGATTCACGTGCGCTGGAGCGGCGAAGGCTGCTGGGTGCCGCTCGGCGATTTCCGGCTCGAACACGACGGCCAGGCGGTCGGCTTCGAAAATCATACGAGTCATCCGTCGGTGGGCGACATCCTGTTCTATCCGGGCGGCTACAGCGAAACGGAGCTCATCCTCGCGTATGGCGCGTGCTGCTTCGCGAGCAAGCTGGGGCAGCTCGCCGGCAATCATTTCCTGACGATCGTCGAAGGCAAGGAGCATCTGCGTGCGCTCGGCACGCGCGTGCTGTGGGAAGGGGCGCAGGAGGTGCTGTTCGAACTCGCGTAGCGGGCGGCCGCCCGGCCGCCGTGTCGCGAGAGCGGCGGGCGTGAGCGCGCCGCCGCGGCCGCCCGTCGCGCGCGGGCGGCGACGGGCGGCCCTGGCGGCGTCTAGCCGAACAGCTTGACCGCTTGCCGCAGCGTATTGATGACGCCCCACGCGAGCGGAATCAGCACATACAGCCAGAAAACCGCAAGCGCGACAGGCGAGGTGCGATGTACCGACGGGCTTTCATTCATTTCGGTTTCCTCATTGTTCGGATTTCAGCTGCGCGTCGCTCATGAAGTGCGCGTCGTCGACACGCCGCACCAGCAGGTTGCAGATGAAACCCACCACGAGCAGCACCACCATGATATGAACGGTCATCGTGTACGCGTCGGCCTTCGCGACGCCGTGCGCGACTTCGTACGCGCGGATGTAGTTCACCAGCACCGGGCCCGCGACGCCGGCCGCGGCCCAGGCCGTGAGCAGCCGGCCGTGGATGCCGCCGACGAACGCCGTGCCGAACATGTCGGCCAGATACGCGGGCACGGTCGCAAAGCCGCCGCCGTACATCGACAGGATCACGCAGAACGCGAGCACGAAGAGTGCGATCTGCCCCGCGCCGGCGAAGCCCGGCACGAGGTAGTAGAGCACCGCGCCCAGCACGAAGAAGATCGAGTAGGTATTCTTGCGGCCCACCCAGTCCGACGCTGAAGCCCATACGAAGCGTCCGCCCATGTTGAACAGCGACAGCAGCCCAACGAAGCCGGCGGCGGCTCCCGCGCTCACCGTGTTCCTGAAGCTCTCCTGGATCATCACGGAGGCCTGGCCGATGATGCCGATCCCCGCTGTCACGTTCAGGAACAGCACGAGCCAGATCAGGTAGAACTGTGGCGTCTTCAGCGCTTCGTCGATGTGCACGTGCGCGCGCGTGATCATCTTCTTCGCGCTCGTGTCAGGGGGCGTCCAGCCTGCGGGCTTCCAGTCGGGCGCGGGCACGCGGATCAGCAGCGCGCCGATCGACATCGAGATGAAGTACGCGATGCCGAGCACGACGAACGTCTCGGCGACGCCGACGCTCGTCGCGCTGCGGAAGTGGTTCATCAGCGCCACCGACGCCGGCGCGGCGATCATCGCGCCGCCGCCGAAGCCCATGATCGCCATGCCGGTCGCCATGCCGCGCCGGTCCGGGAACCAGCGGATCAGCGTCGACACCGGCGACACATAGCCGAGGCCGAGCCCGATCCCGCCGATCACGCCGTAGCCGAGGTACAGCAGCACGATCTGATGCAGCCAGACGCCGATCGCCGACACGATGAAACCGCCGCCGAAGCAGCATGCCGCGGTAAACATCGTGCGGCGCGGGCCGACGTGTTCGAGCCACTTGCCGGCAAACGCCGCGGACAGGCCGAGGAACACGATCGCCAGCGAGAAGATCCAGCCGAGCGTCGTGAGCTTCCAGTCGCCGGGCGCCGATTGCGTGATGCCGATCACCTTCGTGAGCGGGCCGTTGAACACCGAGAACGCGTATGCCTGGCCGATGCACAGGTGCACGGCAAGCGCGGCGGGCGGCACCATCCAGCGCGAGAAACCGGGCTTGGCGATGGTGGCCTGTTTGGAAAAGAAAGGCGCGGAGCCGCTGCTGCCGCGCGGCTCGCTGATTGTACTCATGGTCGGTCTCCTGACACAGGTCTTGTCCTGGGGGGGCTGCCACACTACAGAACCGCGTCATGCACGCGCGTCGCCGTTATAGGTCGTCGGTCTTCATATTGAACGAACGAGCGTGCAAAAAGACGTCGGCGACTGAACGATAGGTGGTGCGCGACGCGTTGGCAATATGAGATAGGACTGCATAAGGGACAGGCCTGACACGATGCGCCCGCAAGGCAGGATCGAAACGATCGGAAGCGCAGCGGGGGAGGGGGCGGCCTGGACGGCGGGGCGGGTGGGAGCCCCCGGAAGCCAGAGGAGCCACGGAAGCCACGGAAGCCACGGAAGCCACGGAAGCCACGGAGGCCACGGAGGCCACGGGAGCCACAGAAGCCACGGCTTCCGGCCGGTATGGGGCCGCTATCCCGGCGCGATCGGGCTGCGATTGCAATCACCGCGCAGTGCGGCTGCAACGCGCTTGAAGCGCGGTTCGCCGTCCGTCCGGCATTGGCTCCAGGCGCGGCGTGGGGTGCGTCGCGAGCGCGGCGGCCCGCGATGCGGGCGCCGCGCGGCGGGATCAGGCGACGGTCCGGCCGGTTTTCATCCGTGCGGCGACGACGAGCGACAGCAGGCAGCCGATTCCGAGGTAGGCCGCCACCGGATGCCACGATCCGCCGGCGGCGCTCACCAGCGCGACCGCGATGAACGGCGTGAACCCGCCGCCCACCACGCTCGCGACCTGGTAGCCGACCCCCGCGCCGCTGTAGCGGTACGCCGTGCCGAACAGTTCGGTGAACATCGGCTGCTGGACGCTCACGACCATGTCGTGTGCAACGTTGGCGAGCATCACCGCGAAGAACACGATCCAGATCGTTGCGCGTGCATCGAGTGCGACGAAGAACGGCACCGCGCTCAGCATCCCGACGAGCGCCCCGGTCATGTAGACGTTGCGGCGGCCGAAGCGGTCGGCGGCGAGCGCGAACAGCGGAATGGTCACGCAACTCACCGCGCCGACCAGAAAACCGATCGTGAGAAAGAAACTGCGCGGCATGCCGAGGTTCGCGGTCGAGTAGTTGAGCGCGAACGCGGTGACGATGTACATCGTGAACAGCTCCGCAAGGCGCAGCGCGATGATCAGCAGGAACGCCTTCGGATTCTGCAGCAGCGCCTCGACGATCGGCAGGCGGCGTTTCTCCGCCCGGTGCCCGGCGACCCTGTCGGTGAACTCCTTCGACTCCTGCATGCTGGTGCGGATCCACAGTCCGATCAGCACCAGTACGACGCTGAACAGGAACGGCAGACGCCAGCCCCATGCGAGAAACGCGGCATTGTCCATCAGATGGCTGATCAGCGACACGAGTCCGGTGGCGAGCACGAGGCCCACGCCGTAGCCGACCTGCACGCCGCAGCTGTAGAACGCCTTGCGCTTTTCCGGCGCGCTTTCGACGGCCATCAGCGCCGCGCCGCCCCATTCTCCGCCGACCGCGAAGCCCTGGATCGCGCGCAGCGTGACGAGCGCGAGCGGCGCCCACCAGCCGATCCGCGCAAACGACGGCAGCAGGCCGATCGCCGCGGTCGACAGGCCCATCATCATCACGGTGAGGACCAGCATGCGTTTGCGTCCCAGCCGGTCGCCGTAGTGACCGAAGACGAAGCCGCCGAGCGGACGGAACAGGAAGCCCACGCCGAAGGTGGCGAACGCGGCGAGCGTGCCCATCGCCGGGCTGACGTTCGGAAAGAACTGCGAGTTGAACACGAGCGCGGCGATGATGCCGTACAGCAGAAAGTCGTACCAGTCGACGACAGCGCCGACGAAGCTGCCCAGCGCGGCCTTGCGGGCCGCCTGTGCGTTGAGTCCGGCGCCGACGGGCGCCGCGGTCGTGACTGCCGGGGTCATGGTCTGTCTCCTGTGTCTTGGGCTGCAGGCGCCGCGTGCCGGGGGAGGTGGCCGCCAGGCGCGCATCGTGGGCTGCAGGGTTCCCCGAAGGATAGGGGCGACGCGGGGCTTCGACAATCCGTGTCCCGCCCCGGTTGCGCGATTAGCGCACGAAAGTGCGCGCATAGCGCGCGTTTTCCGCGTTAACACCGAGTCGCTGCGAGGCCGTGCCGAGGGGCCGGGACGCGCGCCGGGGACGCGGGGCCGGGCGTCCGGTTGACGGAGCGCTCAGTTGACCGAGCGGAGGAAGGCGGGGTCGCGGATCAGCGCTTCGACACTCAGCGAGACCGTATCTTCGAGTGCGTCGTTTGCGTTGGTGAACGTCGGGCGCCTGAGCCTGACCGTCTGGGTGGACGCATAGACGAGCCGCCCGGTCGCGGTGTCGTGCACCGTGTAGTGCGTCCTGAGCGTCCAGACGGCCGGCGAGCGGATGTCGCTGACCGAGAAGTGCTCGATGCGGCCGGCCAGCGCGCGCGCGGGGTTGTCGAGCTGGAAGCCGCGCAGACGCAGGGCGCGTGCGACCGCGTCACGCACCGCCTCGTTGATGTCCTCCTTCAGCACGATGCTGCTCATCGCCGTGTTCTCGATGCGGTTCGGCGAAATCCTGCCGTCGCGCGCGGCCAGGTAGACGAACATCCGCGCGGGTGCGACGCTCAGCGACCCGCCGGCGGCCATCGGCGCGGACGGATGCAGGAAGCCGAACCACGAACAGGCGGACAGTTGCAGCACGGCCGCGGCGGTGCCGCAGCGTTTGAGGAGGGCGAATTTCACGTGTGCGGACGGCTTCGGGGAGGGAGCCGCATGCGCGGCGTGCCGCCGCGCATGCGGGCAAAAGCGCGAGTGTGCGGCACAAACCATTCCGTGTATACGGGCAATCTCGCGTGCGGGCGCGCGGCCGGCGCGGTTCAGTGGAACAGCGGCAGCGCGAGAAAGCCCTTGATCACGATTGCGTTGGCGATGTCGATGAAGAACGCGCCGACCATCGGCACGACGAGAAAGGCGACATGCGAATGCCCGAAGCGGTTCGTGACGGCCTGCATGTTGGCAATCGCGGTGGGCGTCGCGCCCAGCCCGAACCCGCAATGGCCGGACGCGAGGACGACGGCGTCGTAGTTGCGGCCCATCACGCGAAACGTGACGAAGATCGTGTACAGCAGGATCAGCAGGGTCTGCGCGGCAAGCAATGAGATGACGGGCAGCGCGAGCGTGGCGAGGTCCCAGAGGCGCAGCGTCATCAGCGCCATCGCGAGAAAGAGCGCGAGGCTCACGTTGCCGAGCAGCGCCACCGCATGCGAGGCGACCGGTTTGCCGAGCGCCTTCAGGCCATTGCTCAGCAGCACGCCGACGAACAGCACGCAGACGAACGCCGGCAACTCGAACGTCGTGCCCGCGAGCAGGCCGGCGATCGCGTTGCCGGCCGCGAGGCTGATTGCGATCAGCGACAGCGTGGCGATGAATGCGGCGGGCGTGGTCGGCTGCTCGGCCTTCGGCTCTTCGAATGCGTGGCCTACTTCGTCGGCGGTGTTTGCCGCGGGCGGCGCGCCGTGCGGCGCGATGCGGCGCATCAGCACGCGCGCGACCGGGCCGCCGAGAATGCCGCCCATCACGAGACCGAACGTTGCACAGGCGATCGCCGCCTCGGTGGCGGACTGCAGGCCGTAATGCTCGGTGAACACCTTGCTCCAGGCCGCGCCGGTGCCGTGCCCGCCCGACAGCGTGATCGAGCCGCCCAGCAGTCCGAACAGCGGATCGATGCCGAGCAGCCGCGCGAGGCCGATGCCGACCGCGTCCTGCAGCACCAGCAGGCCGACCACCACGCCGAGAAAGCGCACCAGCACGAGGCCGCCGCGCCGCAGGCTGGCGAGATCGGCGTTCAGACCGATGGTGGCGAAGAACGCGAGCATCAGCGGCGTCTGCAGCGCGGCGTCGAAGCGGACTTCGACATGGCCGGCCATGCGCACGACCAGCAGCACGAGCGCCGCGACGAGTCCGCCCGCGACCGGCTCGGGGATGGTGTAGGCGCGCAGCAGTCCGATGCGCGCGACGAGCTGGTTGCCCAGCAGCAGCACCAGCGATGCGATGACGAGGGTGCCGTAGGTATCGATTTTCATGGGTCACCTCAGGATGCCGGATGCGTGCGGCGGCATGTCGCCGCCGCCTCGCAAACCCGATGGCGTAGTGAAGCCGATGGGTTGCGCCGTGTGATGTCGCTGTCCGCAGGCATGCGGCAGTCCTGTCCATCTTGACCATTAGTCCGCCGCCGCGCAAGGGGGCGAACCGCGAGTCAGACGATGTCAAGGGTGCTTGTCGGTGGAGGGCTGACGTGTCCTCCCGTTGAGCAGTGCATCAAGCCGGACGAGTCTGATTTTTTCGCGCCGTTTTTGTCCGTACACTCGCAGGTTCTGTTGCCGGGCCACCGTGTTCCGTCCTTGCTTGTTGCCCATTGCCCATTGCCCGTTGCCGGTTGCCCATTGCCGGCGCGAGGGCGGCCGTTTTGCAGCAGACCCTTCCGACTGCCGGGTGCCTTGTGCGCGCCCCTGCACGCCTCGCGTGCGCCGGCAGCCTTCTGGTTGAACTGCGGGTTGAACTGCGAGACTGTCAAACGATGATGTGGTTGTCGTATCGAAGCAAGTCCCCTGAGCGTTCGCAACGCTCTTCCTTTGCATGGCACCCTGCCGCGCGCTTCCTGAAGCGGGTCTTGCAGACCTCGCGGATCTCGCAGACCTCGCAGACCTCGCAGACCTCGCAGACCTCGCAGACCTCGCAGACCTCGCGGATCTCGCGGATCTCGCGGATCTCGCGGACCTCGCCGGTCGCGCGGTCCCGCGCGGCCATCGCGGCTGCGCTGGGCGCGGCGCTCGCGCTGCTCGGGTCGGGCGTCGCGCATGGCGCGCTGCCGCCGTCGCAAGCGGGGCGCGTCGGCGCGCCCGACCCCGCGCGCGTAGCGTTCGCGCCGCCCGCGCCGCATCCAGGATGGGCAGCCGGCGCGCAGACGGGCGGGCCGTCCGTGCTGCGGCGCGATCTGCTCACGAACCCGTCGCTGACGCTGGCGCCCGATCAGGCGGTACTGGTGGCGATGTGCCGGCGCTATCTCGCGCCGTGCACGGCGCCCAGGTCCGCCGGCGGCACGCCGGACGCGGCGCGGTCGTTTGCGTCGTTGCTGGCGTCGCCGCCTGGGTCGTCGCCTGTGTCCTCGTTCGCGTCTTTGTTTGCGTCTTCGCTTGCCTCGCCGGCGGACGCGGGCGGCTGGTACGACGGCGCGCTGGCGGCCGGACCGCACGGCACGTGGCAGCTCGTCGGCTTGCCGGACGACCTCGCAGCCGAGGTCAAGGCAATCTTCGCGGATCCGTTCGGCGGTGCGATGCAGGCGAGCCCGCAGGACCGCTATCGGGTCATCCATGAACCGGCTGCGCACGCGACGCACGCTGCGCCGGGTGTCCCGGGTGTCCCGGGTGTCCCGGCTACGCCGGCGCAGCGTCGCGTGAGCGCCGTCGAATTGCGCGCCGCGGGACGTACCTATACGGCCGTCTGGTTCGAGCCGGCAGGCGGCGGCACGGGGGCGTACTACTCGTTCGACGGCGCGCATCCCGGTGCGCAGCCTTTTGCGATGCCGGTCCCGCGCGCACGGCTGAGTTCTCCGTTCGGCTACCGGCTCCACCCGGTGACGCGCCAGCGCGTGCTGCATGCCGGCATCGATCTCGCCGCGCCGTCCGGCACGCCGGTGTGGGCGGCGGCGGCCGGCACGATCGGCTACGTGGGCGCCGGCCGCGGATACGGGCGCTATGTTCTCGTGTATCACGCGCACGGCTATGCGACCCGGTACGCGCATCTGTCGGCGTTCGCGCCGGGGCTGCGGGTGGGGATGCCGGTCGGGCAGGGCGCGCCGCTCGGCGCGATCGGACGCAGCGGAGTATCGACCGGCGCACACCTGCATTTCGAGGTGCGTCTGAACGGGCAGCCGGTCGATCCGCTCGGCGTCACGGACGTCCCCGGCGCCCCGCTGCTCGCGGGTGCGCAGCGCGCGGCGTTCGAGCGGACCGTCGAACGCGCGCGTGCGAAGCTCGACGCCGTCGCGTCTCACCAGCATGTGGCGTCAGACGCGTTCCCTGTGTATCGCTAATGACGCACAGCGCCGCGTTGTTGCACGTCGCACATGTTGCCCGGCGTGGTTGCCCGGCGTGGCGGCAGGACTGCGTGTGAGCGACACGGGCGGGCTCGTTCGCCCGATCGCCGCGTCTTGCCGGGTCGGTTCGTTATCCTGATCAGAATGCGTGGTGCATCGGTTGACGCGCATCGGTTGACGCGCCCCCGCGCCGCTCTCGCCCGCGATGCGCGCCGGCGTGCCGCCGCGCATCCTTGGCACGTCCGTCGCCGTACTTGCGCGGCGCGGGCGTGCACGCTCTAATACGGCATCGTGGACACCCGCGCCGCGCCGCGGCCCACGGCCGGCTCTCCCGCAGGTGCGGCCGGCGCCGTCGGCGCGGCGCGGGGCCGCCCGGCAGACCATTCCAACGGAGGAGAGCATGAAAGCCAGCACCATCGCGCAGCGGGAGGCGCGCGGCAAGGCGGCGCGCGAGCACTCGAAGCGCTCGCTCCATCGCGGCGTCGGCGATCTGCATCGCGATCCCGTCGCGCTGCTGCGGCAAAGCAGCGAGGGACGCGTGACGAAGCTGGTGCCGCTGCGCTACGGACGGATGGCGGAGTCGCCGTTCGCCTTCCTGCGCGGCAGCGCGATCCTGCAGGCGCACGACCTCGCCCGCGGGCCGGCGACCGGCCTCGTGATGCCGATCTGCGGCGACTGCCATCTGCTGAACTTCGGCGGCTTCGCGACGCCCGAGCGGCGGCTCATCTTCGACCTGAACGACTTCGACGAAGTCGCGACCGGCCCGTTCGAATGGGACCTGAAGCGGCTCGCGGTCAGCCTGGTGGTGACCGCGCGCCATATGCGGCTGAGCCGCGGCGTCGCGCATGACCTCGCGATGACCGCGCTGACCGAATACCGCGACCGCGTCGCGCAGTACGCGCAGGGCGGCGCGCTCGAACTGTGGTACGAGCACATCTCGTTCGAGCGCATGAGCGAGACCGCGCTTACCCAGGAGCGCCGCCGCACCGTGCGGCGCGCGATGGAAAAGGCGGCGGGCCGCACGCACGAGAGCATGCTGGAGAAGCTGTGCGAGCAGCACGGCGAGCACTTCGAGATCCGCGACGCGCCGCCCGCGCTCTTTCACGTGCACGGCGCGAACACGCTGTTCGAGCCGGAGGACGACTGGTTCAGGATCGGCGACTGGCGCAGGCTCATCGAGCCGATGTACGCGAGCTACCTGAAGACGCTCGCGTACGACCGCCGCGAGCTGCTCAGCCATTTCTCGACGCAGGACCTCGTGTTCAAGGTGGTGGGCGTCGGCAGCGTCGGCACGCGCTGCCTCGTGCTGCTCAATACCGACCACCTCGGCAAGCCGCTGTTCCTGCAGATCAAGGAAGCGCGGCCGTCGGTGATTTCGCGCTACTTCGAGGCGCCGTCGCCGCTTCACGAAGGCGAGCGGGTGGTGCGCGGGCAGCGCATGCTGCAGGCGGCAAGCGACATCTTTCTCGGCTGGGCGAGCGGTCCGTCGGGACGGCATTTCTATTTTCGGCAGCTGCGCGACATGAAGCTGTCGGCGAACGTCGAGCTGTTCGACAACGATCTGCTGACGGGCTACGCGCAACTGTGCGGGTGGGCGCTCGCGCGCGCGCACGCGAAGGCGAGCGGGCTAGCGATCGAGCTGCGCGCGTACATCGGGCGCAGCGACCAGTTTGCCGAAGCGCTGACCGACTACGCGCTCGTGTACGCGAATCAGGTCGAGCGCGATTACGACGCCTTCCTCGCGGCTTGCCGCAGCGGCGAGCTCGAAGCGCGCAACGACGACGACATGGCGGCGGACTTTCTCATCTAGCGGGGCCGCGCGGGCCGTGCGGCCCCGCTGCCCGCATCCGCGAGCCGTGCGAGGATGCGGGTGACGGAAGCCGCCCGGGTTTCCGCTCACCCGACAGGAGGGGGCGATAGTGACAGGCACAGGCACAGGCACAGGCACAGGCACAGGCACAGGCACAGGCACAGGCAGGATCGCGCTCGTGACGGGCGCAGGCAGCGGCATCGGCCGCGCAAGCGCGCGCCGGCTGCTCGAACGGGGCTACTGCGTGGTGCTGGCAGGCCGCCGCCGCGCACCGCTCGACGCGCTCGTCGAGGAAGCCGGCGCGCGGGGCGCGCAGGCGCTCGCGGTGCCGTGCGACGTCAGCGATCCAGCCAGCGTCGCGATGCTCTTCGAGACGATCCGCACGCGCTACGGCCGGCTCGACGTGCTGTTCAACAACGCGGGGCGCAATGCGCCGCCGGTCGAGATCGACGCGCTGTCGGTCGACGACTGGCGCGCGGTGGTCGACACCAACCTGACGGGCGTCTTCCTCTGCACGCGCGCGGCGTTCGGTTTGATGAAGGCGCAGATGCCGCGCGGCGGGCGCATCATCAACAACGGATCGATCTCCGCGCATGCGCCGCGGCCGCACAGCATTGCCTACACGTCGACCAAACACGCGATCACCGGACTCACGAAGGCGGTGTCGCTCGACGGCCGCCCGTACGACATCTGCTGCGGACAGATCGACATCGGCAACGCGGCGACCGAAATGGCCGCCCGGATGGCGCGCGGCGTGCCGCAGGCGAACGGCGAGATCGCGGCGGAGCCGCTGATGGACGTCGAGCAGGTCGCCGACGCGGTGCTGCAGATGGCCGAGCTGCCGCTGTCGGCGAACATCCTGTTCATGACGATCATGGCGAGCAAGATGCCGTTCGTCGGGCGCGGCTGACGGCGGCGTGCGCCGGCGCGTCTTATACTGTGAGTTCGCCTGAACCGGGACTTCGCCATGACGCGTGCTTCGCACAAGGGGCCGTTGCGCGGCAACCCGCGTGACGACGTGGGCACCCCCCCGGGCGACGACCCTCCTCCGACGCCGCCCGTCGCGCCCAGCCCGGATGCGTGTTGCGGCAACGGTTGCGATCCGTGCGTCTACGATCTCTACGAAGCCGCCCTGCGGCGTTACGAAGCGGCGCGAGCCGAATGGGCGGCGCGCCACGGCCGGCCGGCGAAGCCGCGCGGCCGTCGTTGACCGGCGTGCCGGCGCTATGTGACGACCGACGATGACACGCGACAAGACTCGAGGACATGCGATAAGACGCGACCGCCCGCGACGACACGCAACCGCCCGCGACCGCCCGCAACCGCACGCGACCGCACGCGACCGCCCGCGACGACCCGCGACCGCATGCGACCACCCGCAACCGCCCGCGACGACCCGCCGGAATACGCCGGGCCGCGCGCCGGCCCCCACCCCGACGTGCGCCGCCCGCAGGACTGCCCATGACCGAATGCCCTTCATCGACATTGCCTGAATCGTCCCCTGACGCGCTGTACGATTTCATCCAGCGCCACCCGCGCGTGTTCGTGCTGACCGGCGCGGGCATCAGCACCGCTTCCGGCATTCCCGGCTACCGCGACGCAAACGGCGACTGGCAGCGCTCGCCGCCGATCACGCTGCAGGCGTTCCTCGGCTCCGAGGCGTCGCGGCAACGCTACTGGGCGCGCAGCATGCTCGGCTGGCCGGTGCTCGCGCAGGCGCGCCCGAACGCCGCGCATCGCGCGCTCGCGCGGCTCGAGGCCGCGCGGCGGCTGACTGCGCTCGTCACGCAGAACGTCGACGGGCTGCACCAGGGCGCCGGCAGCGAAGCGGTGATCGAACTGCATGGCAGCATCGGCGCGGTGCAGTGCCTCGATTGCGGGGCCGCGCACGCGCGCGCGACGATCCAGCAGCAGCTTGAAGCGGACAACCCGGCGCTGCGCGCCGTGCGCGCCGAACCGGCCGCCGACGGCGACGCCCATTTCGACGACGACCCCGGCAGCTTCCGCATTCCCGCCTGCCCGCGCTGCGGCGGCCTGCTGAAACCGGCGGTGGTGTTTTTCGGCGAGAACGTCCCGCGTCCCCGAGTCGAAGCGGCGACGCGCGCGCTCGAAGCCGCCGATGCGGTGCTGGTGGTCGGATCGTCGCTGATGGTGTATTCGGGGTATCGTTTCTGCGTGTGGGCGCAAAAAATGGGCAAGCCGATTGCCGCGGTCAATCTGGGCCGCACCCGCGCCGATCCGCTGCTCGCGCTGAAGGTCGAGGCGCCGTGCGGCGATGCGCTCGGCGCCCTGGCGGCGCGCGTTGCCCCGGCGTGACGCGCGCGGTTCGCCGTCAGGTCCGGTGCGCGCTTTGTCGCGCGGTTCGCCGCATCGCGCGCCCGATTCGCCGATAATGTGCGGCATCAGGAGGCCACCCCCATGACATCCGACTCCGACCCGGAATTTGCATTGCGCCAGCGCGCGCCTGCCGCCGAGCGCAACCGCGAGCCGATCCTCGCGGTGCTGCGCGACGTGCTGCCGGCGCGCGGCGTCGTGCTCGAAATTGCCAGCGGCACCGGTCAGCACGTGATGCATTTCGCCGCCGCGCTGCCCGCGCTCGACTGGCAGCCGAGCGACCCCGATGCCGGCGCGCGCGCGTCGATCGCCGCATGGACCGCGCATGCGGCGCTCGCGAACGTGCGCGCGCCGCTCGATCTCGACGTCGAGTGCACGCCGTGGGGCATCGATGCCGCCGCCGCGCTGCTGTGCATCAACATGATCCATATTTCGCCGTGGAGCGCGACGCTCGCGCTGTTCGACGGCGCGCGCCGCGTGCTCGGCGCGGGCGGCATCCTGTACCTGTACGGCCCGTACCGGCGCGGCGGCGCCCACACGGCGCCGAGCAACGCGGCCTTCGACGAACAGTTGCGCAGCCGTCATCCGGCATGGGGCGTGCGCGATCTCGAACAGGTCGTCGCGCTAGGCGACGCACACGGGTTCGACTGCGGCGAGCCGATCGGGATGCCGGCGAACAATCTCAGTCTGGTGTTCACGAAACGCAAGTGAATGCGGGTATGAACGCGCGCATGAACGCGCACAGGAACGCGCACAGGAACGCGCACAGGAACGCGCGCAGGAACGCGCGCAGGAACGCGCGCAGGAACGCGCGCAGGAACGCGCGCAGGAACGCGCACCGATGACGCCGGTCTGATCCGGGCTTCGCCGCGGCTTCGGTGTCGCGCGCGGGCCGCATGCCGTTCTGCGAGCGGTGCATGGCCGTTTATTTTATGCTTGCATCCTTGAGGCCGCGCGGCGAGGGCAGCAGGGGCGCGGCGTCCCGACATGACGGAATCTGGAGAATTCAAATGGGCAAACAGGCAATCGGCGTAGTGGGGCTCGCGGTGATGGGGCGCAACCTCGCATTGAACATCGAAAGCCGCGGGTATGCGGTGTCCGTGTTCAACCGCAGCCGCGAAAAGACCGACGAGCTGATCGGCGAATTCCCCGACCGCAAGCTGGTGCCGAGCTACACGCTCGAAGCGTTCGTCGAATCGCTCGAAACACCGCGCCGCATCCTGCTGATGGTGAAGGCCGGCGAGCCGACCGACGCGACGATCGCGTCGCTCAAGCCGCTGCTGGAGAAGGGCGACATCCTGATCGACGGCGGCAACACGCACTTCACCGACACGATTCGCCGCAATCAGGAGCTCGCGAAGGCGGGCCTGCATTTCATCGGCACCGGCGTATCGGGCGGCGAGGAGGGGGCGCTGAAAGGCCCGTCGATCATGCCGGGCGGTCAGCGCGACGCATACGACCTGGTTGCGCCGATTCTCACGCAGATCGCCGCGCGCGCGCCCGACGGCGAGCCGTGCGTCGCTTACATGGGCCCGGACGGTGCGGGCCACTTCGTGAAGATGGTGCACAACGGGATCGAGTACGGCGACATGCAGCTGATCGCCGAGAGCTACGCGGTGCTCAGGCAGGTCGCGGGCCTGACGAACGCGGAGCTGGGCGCGGTCTATACCGAGTGGAACACGGGCGAGCTCGACAGCTATCTGATCGAGATCACGTCGAAGATCTTCGGCAAAAAGGACGAGGCGACCGGCAAGGACCTCGTCGACGTGATCCTCGATCGCGCCGCGCAAAAGGGCACTGGCAAGTGGACCAGCCAGAACGCGCTCGACCTCGGCGTGCCGCTGCCGCTCATCACCGAGTCGGTGTTCGCGCGCGTGCTGTCGTCGCTCAAGACCGAGCGGGTCGCGGCGAGCAAGGTGCTGCGCGGACCGTCGCCGCAGGCGTTCGGCGGCGACCGCGCGGCGTTCGTCGAAGCGGTGCGCCGCGCGCTCTACTTCAGCAAGGTGATCTCGTACGCGCAGGGTTTCGCGCAGTTGCGCGCGGCCTCCGCCGAGTACCACTGGGATCTCGATTTCGGCACGATCGCGAAGATCTTCCGCGCGGGCTGCATCATTCGCGCCCGTTTCCTGCAGAAGATCACCGATGCCTACACCAGGGACAAGGCGCTCGCGAACCTGCTGCTCGACCCGTACTTCAGCGACATCGCCGCGCAATACCAGGGGGCGCTGCGCGACGTGGTGGTGGCGGCCGTGCAGGCCGGCGTGCCGGTGCCGGCATTCGCGTCGGCGATTGCGTATTTCGACGCGTACCGTTCGGAGCGCCTGCCGGCCAATCTCGTGCAGGCGCAACGGGATTTCTTCGGCGCGCATACGTTCGAGCGCATCGACCAGCCCGGCAGCTTCCACGCGAACTGGTCGCAGGGCTGAACGGCGCGCCCGGACGCGTCGTCTCAAGCGGGTTAAGGGTTTACGCCTGGCTGTCGCCCCGGCAGCCGCGCGGGCCGCGTCGGGCGGCCCGCACGCCGCTCACTTTCAATCCTTACGCGCCTGGGCCGTCGATGGCGTGCAGCGCGTTCTAGCGCGTGGGCAGATGCGGCACGCCCTCGCTGCTCGCGACGTTCAACTGGTGGATCTGCCGGAACGCCTTGTTCAGTTGCGCCTGCGCGGCCACGCGCTGCGCTTCGAGCTGCGCCACCTCTTTGCGCACCTGATGCTGGCGCCCGCTGACCGACTGCTCCTGGGCCGCGTTGCGCTGCAGGTTGCCGCGCAGCCGCTCGGCCTGCGCCTCGGACTGGGCGATCATCCGCGCGAGCTGTTCATTCTGCGCGGCAAGCTGGGCGCGGCGCGTCTCGCCTTCGGCAAGACGGCTCGCCTGCTCCTCGAAATGATGGAACGCGGCCTCGGCGGCATCGAGGTCGCCGGCCTTCACCGCGCGCCACAGCGAGCCGTCCTGATAGAGCGCCACGTAGTAGACGAGCGCATGCGCATGGAACAACAGGCTGACCGAGTAGTCGAAACTGCGGAACAGCCGGAATGTCGTGAGCGCATCCTCCTGCGCGAGCCACTCGAGTTCGACTGCGTCCGCGCTTTGCAGCGACTTGCCGTTCACCTGCGAGGGGACCGTGGGCACCGGCCGCAGCGTCGTGACCGGGCGGGCCGTCGACTCCTGGGGGTCGGAGACCTCCTCGGCGTCCTCGGGCGGCTCGCCGCGCGGCGCATGGCTGCCGAGGCCGATCGGCACGAGATGGGACGGGCCGGAGCCGGGTAGGGCGCTGCGTCGGTTCAGAAGACTTTTCACGGCGGTTCCTCTCAGGGGCAAGTCCGTCGTCGCGCGGTGCCGGCAGTACGGCGGTCGCCGGAGCGTCGGGCGTGGCGGGCGGGCAACGAAAACAGGGCAGTGGACAGGGCGCCGCGAGAGCGGCGCGTCGCGATGCTCGGTGAACTCAGTGCAAGGTGCGATGCCGGTGCGCGATCCCGTCGAAGAGCGCGCGGCTCGGCTCCAGCGCGAGCAGCCACGACTCGTCGTAGCCGCTCAGGGTGTCGAGCGCTTCGCGCAGCCGTTCGAGCGCGACGGCGGGAATTTCGACGCTTGCCTCGATGCCGCTCGACAGGCGGGCAATGCTGGCAAGCTGGACCAGGGCGTCGGCCGCTTCGGCCACGTCCGCCGCGAACACCAGGTGAGCGTTGAGCAACTCGACCAATCCAGAGGACGCCGCAACATCGTCGACGTTCAGTTGCACGGCCAGAAACGTGGCTTTGTTCATCCCCGGACTCCTTCGGAACTCAGGATGTGGCGGCGAGCGTCGGCGGCGGTACGTCGCATCGGCAAGACCCAGTATAGGCGAGCGTCCGCGGGTTGCAATGGCGAGGGCTCGCGGGCGGGCCGGACAGGCGGTTGCGCGGGCGATCGTACAAGCCGGCGTCATGGGCCCCTATAATGAGGGCGGCAGTGTCGCGGGGTCGTCCCGCTCATGCGCACGGGCAAGGGCTTGCACAGGGTGCGTAACGCGGCGGCGCGTACCGTCATTCAGTCTGCATGAGAAAAATGAAAGTCATTCGTAGCCGAAGCTTTACCGCAGAGCGCCCGTGGGGGGCAATGGAGATCGCCAGCATGCGCGGCATCACGACGCGCCTGCACTGGACCGATCAGCCTTACCGCTGGCACGTCAACGACGGCGAGGAAGTGTTCGCCGTGCTCGATGGGCGCGTCGAAATGCGGTACCGCGAGGCCGGCGTCGAGCAGTCGGTCGTGCTGGAAACCGGCGACGTGTTCTACGCGTCGGCCGGCACCGAGCACGTTGCGCATCCGCTTGGCGAGGCGCGCGTGCTCGTCGTCGAGACCGAAGGCTCCGTTTGAAACGGATGATATTGCTTCGGACCGCCAGGCAAGATGCGGCGCGCGGTGCGCGGCCGCCGTCCGCGTGGCGCGCCGCATCGGGGCACAGATGAAAAGATTGATGGACTCTTATGTCGAGGTTTTTCAGATGACAGATCAGTCACTTCGTACGGGTTTGCAACGCCTGCTCACCGCAACGGCCGTCGTGGCGCTCGCGGGCTGCACGATCACGCCGTGGGGAGCGTCGCCGGCGTCCGATAACGGCACGGCGGGCAGTTACAGCACCGGCGTGCCGGTCGAGCCCGGCTATTACCGGGTCAATCCGGGCGATACGCTGCCGGCCATCGCGGCGGCGTTCGGTCAGCGGCCACAGGACGTGGCGCGCTGGAACGGCTTGCAGCCCAATGCGTCGGTGACCGTGGGGCAGGTGCTGCGGGTCGCGCCGCCGCCGGCCTCGATGCCGGTTCCGCCCGCGGCAACCGCGGCCGCGCCGCAGCCGCAGTCCGGCGCGGCCGCGAGCACGGCGGCGGCGCCCGTGCCGGGCATGCTGAAATGGCCGCTGCAGGGGCCGCTCCTGAATACCTTCAAGCCCGGCGTGACGAAGGGCATCGTGATCGGCGGCTGGGTCGGCGAGCCGGTGAAGGCGGCCGCGGCGGGACGGGTCGTCTATGCGGGTGACGGGATCGAGTCCTACGGGCCGCTCATCATCATCAAGCACAGCGATTCGCTGATCACCGCCTACGGCCAGAACAGCGCGATGTTCGTGAAGGAAGGCGACGTGGTCACGCAAGGACAGACCATCGGCGAGGTCGGCACGGACAGCCGCGGGGTCGCGTCGATCCAGTTCGAAGTGCGTCAGGACGGCCAGCCGGTCGATCCGCTCGCGTGGCTGCCGAAACAGGGCGGCTAGCCGCTCCTTGAGGGGCACCCGCCGGGGCCGCCGCTTGTCGCGCGGGTGTCGCGCGGGCGTGGCGTGCCGGGCGGCCGGTTTTTTCGACCGCCCAGCGAGTGCACCGTTGTTCCGCCGAAGCGCTGGACCGCCGGACCGCCGGAGCGCCGAAGCGCCGAAGCGCCGAAGCGCCGAAGCGCCGGAGCGCCGGAGCGCCGGAGCGCAGGTCGCCTTACGGCCTCTCCTTTCTCGTTCCTTTCTTCGCCGCTCCTCCACGCCGATCGCCGCGCGAGCAGCCCGTATCGCGGCGCGGCTGGCGTGCCCGCGAATGGTTGCGCGCGCATCCAATGCGCCGGGAGCGCTTGCCGGCAACGCGCGGTTTTCAGCGCCGGCATAATTGAATACACTGTCCGGATTACCCGCTCCGCATGCCGCGCGACGCCGTTCGCCGTCCGCGCCCGTTCACTCCCACAGGATTCCCCGATGATCGATTTACGCAGCGATACCGTCACCCGCCCGAGCCAGCCGATGCTGGCGGCCATGATGTCCGCCGAGGTCGGCGATGACGTCTGGGGTGACGACCCGACCGTGCAGCGTCTGCAGGCCGTGGTGGCCGGATGGGCCGGCAAGGAAGCCGGGTTGTTCTTTCCGAGCGGCACGCAGAGCAACCTGGCGGCGCTGATGGCGCACTGCGCGCGCGGCGACGAATATCTGGTCGGGCAGGCGGCGCACACTTACAAGTACGAGGGCGGCGGGGCGGCGGTGCTCGGCAGCATCCAGCCGCAACCGATCGAGAACGCCGCCGACGGTTCGTTGCCGCTCGAGAAGATCGCCGCCGCCATCAAGCCGATCGACGATCACTTCGCCCGTACGCGGCTGCTCGCGCTCGAAAACACGATCGGCGGCAAGGTGCTGCCGGCCGATTATGTGGCGCAGGCCGTGCAACTCGCGCGCTCCCATCGTCTGTCGACCCATCTGGACGGCGCGCGCGTCTGCAATGCCGCCGTCGCGTCGGGGCAGCCGGTCGACGCGCTGTGCGCGCCGTTCGATTCGGTGTCGATCTGCTTTTCCAAGGGGCTCGGTGCGCCGGTGGGCTCGGTGCTGGCCGGCAGCCGCGCGCTGATCGAAAGCGCGCACCGCTGGCGCAAGATGCTGGGCGGCGGCATGCGCCAGGCGGGCGGGCTGGCCGCGGCGTGCCTCTATGCGCTCGAACACAACGTCGAGCGTCTCGCGGACGATCACGCGAACGCCGAACATCTCGCGGCGGGGCTCGCGCAGATCGAGTCGGTGACGGTGCTGTCGCAGGCGACCAATATGGTGTTCGCGCAGTTTCCCGCGCAGCATTGCGCGCCGCTCGAAGCGTGGCTGAAGGCACGCGGCATCCTGACGCAAATGCTGTACGCGTCGCGTTTCGTCACGCATCGTGACGTGTCGCGCGCGGACATCGACACGTTCGTGGCAGCGGTGAAGGCGTATTTCGCCGCGCATTGAGCGCATCGGACTGCGCGCGACACACACGTCCCTGCTGCGATGACGGCGTTGCGCGTGGTGTTTGCTGTCGTGCTGTGAAGGTGCTTGCTGCGAAGGCACTGTGAAGGTGCTTGCTGCGAGGGCACTGCGAAGGCACTGCGAGGGCACTGCCAGGGCACTGCGAGGGCACTGCGAGGGCACTGCGAAGGCACTGCGAAGGCACTGCGAAGGCATTGCGAAGGCATTGCGAAGGCGCTGCGAGGGCACTGCGAAGGCATTGCAAGAGCACTGCCAACGCCCCGCCCCCCCGCAAGCCGCCGCTATCGCCCCGCCGCGCGGGCCGCGGCGCCTCCGCGGTGCGACGGAGCCAGCAGGCGCAGCGCGCTCGCGACAGCCGCCAGCAGCGCGAACACCGCGCCGGCCGCCAGCGACAGCGTGGGCCCGTGCCGGCCGCTCATGCCGAAGCTCAACGCAACGAGCGCCGCGCCGGTCGTCTGACCCAGCAGCCGCGCCGTCGCGACGATGCCGCTCGCCCCGCCGCTGCGGTGCGGCGGCGCGCTGGCCATCAGTGCTTTCAGGTTCGGCGACTGGAAAAAACCGAAGCCCGCGCCACAGACCGCCATCCGGATCGTGATGTCGAGCACCTGCGGGTGCGCCGGCAGCAGCGCGAGCGATGCCATCCCCGCTGACAGGATCGCAAGGCCGATCGCGCCGAGCAGGCCCGGCGGGTAGCGATCGGACAGCCGCCCGGCAAACGGCGCGGCGAGCGCCACGACCACCGGCCAGGGCGTCATCAGAAAGCCGGTCTCGACCTGGCTGCGGTTCAGCAGGTCCTCGAAATAAAACGGCAGCGACACGAACGCAAGCCCTTGCGCGGCGAACGAGCAGACCGCGGTGAGCGCCGACAGCGCGAACACAGGCAGCCTGAACAGGTCCACCGGCAGCATCGGCGCGGGGTGGCCCGCTTCGCGGCGCAGCAGCAGCGCGCCGAACACCAGCGCGAGCACCGCGGCGACCAGCGCGTAGCGGGCCGGCTCGCGCTGCGCCGCTTCGGCGAGCGCGAAGATCAGCGCGGAAAACGTGACGACGTTCAGCAGCGCGGCAACCGGGTCGAATGCGTGGCGCCCGCGCGTCGTGTGCGGCAACGCGGGCAGCGCGAAGCCGAGCGCCAGCACGCCGAGCGGCACGTTGACCGCAAACAGCCACGGCCACTTGCCGAGCGACAGGATCAGCGACGCGACCGTCGGCCCGATCGCAAACGACACGCCGACCACCAGCGCGTTCAGCCCGACGCCGCGGCCAAGCCGGTGCGGCGGATAGAGGAAGCGGATCAGCGCGACGTTCACGCTCATGATCGCGCTCGCCCCGAGGCCCTGCAGCACGCGCGCGAGCGCGAGCATCGGCAGCGTGCCGGACAGCGCGCACACGAGCGAGGCCACCGTGAACGTCGCGATGCCGCCGATGTAAATGCGCCGGTGCCCGACGATATCGCCGAGCGCGGCGAACGGCAGCAGCGTCGCGACCATCGCAAGCTGATAGGCGTTGATGATCCAGACCGACGCGGCGGGCGCCGCATGCAGGTCGGTGGCGATCGTCGGCAGCGCGGTGTTGGCAATTGCCGTATCGAGCGTCGCGAGCGCGACGGCCAGCATGATGGCGGCCATGGCGCGCTGGTGGCTGGCCGACATCGGCGCGTCGGCGCGCAGCGGGACGTCGGGTGTCGGGCCTGGCTGTTCGGACAAGGCGAATCCCTGCGAGGTGGCGCGTCGGCGCACGCACGGCGCGCCGGGTTTCGCGCGGCGCGCCGCGCATCGGTGCGAGGACGCGGATCAACGGGTTGGTCGGGCAGGCGCGCGGGTGGTCGGCTGCGAGGATCGATCACCGGTCGCGAAGGTCGTCATTGTTGCAGAGATGGCGCAATCGTGCAGGCGGCCCGTCGGGCGCCTGCGCGCGCCGGGCCGGTCGTGCGTGTGTGTGGCGCGTGCGTGCGGTGCGTGTGGCGCGTTCGGTGCGCGCGGCGAGTGTGGCGCGCACGATGCAGCGGGTCGCGACGCGATCCGGCCCAAAGCAGGCGCGACTGCGCGCACGGTGACGACTCGGACGCGGTGGTCCGGCGTCTTTAACGCAACTAACGGTCCAGCGCGACCCGCATCCCCGAGCAGGGGCGTTTTCGCGTGCCGCCGTCCGCTCCTTTCAACTGAAAGACGCAAGCAGAATCGACAGCCGGCGAATATGCGCAGTGAATGCTTCGGTGGCTTCACGCCCGGCGGCGGCGTCCCGATGCGGCGATTCGGTCCGCTCGACCTGCGCATGGAAGCCGTCGGCGATCGCGCTGCGCGTCTCGGGCGGCAGCGCGCGGATCACCGAGATCAGCAGCAGTTCTTCGGCGTGCAACATGCCGAGCATGGTTTGTGCGTTCATGTTGACCTCCCGTGCGGCGAACCGGCCAATGGACGCGCGATACGCAGGCATCGGGGCGATGCGTGCCGCGCGTCTTACCGTGCGTTGGTACCGTGTCTGTCACCGCGCTATGTCACCCTGTCCATCCATCGTAGTGCAGGCATGGGTGCAAGGGGGCGTGCGGCGTGTCCGGGTGCACCATGCGTGTGCGTGTGCGTGTGCGCGCGCGCGCGCGCAGCCCGCAAGCCAATTGCAAAGCGGCGACACGGGTTTGCAAGCGTCTGTCGCGCGCCGGAGGCCGTCGCAATGGGCACGCGCGGGTGACGCGTGCGATGAAATGTCCTACGCTGCTACTTTGTCCGCCTGACCGGCTCGTGTGCGTTGTCCGTCCGTTGGCAGGGCGCGCGTGCCGCGTCGCTTTTACCGGAGGCTTCGATGACCGCGGTGGATCTGGAGATTGACCAGCTCAACAGTACCGTCGACGCGCTACGGCGCTCCATTTCGAACCGTCTGATGTACGGCGTCGGCAAGGACGCCGTGACTGCGCAGCCGCGCGACTGGCTGCACGCGGCCGCGCTCGCGGTGCGCGACCGGCTGGTCGCGCGCTGGATGAAGACCACCCGCCTGCAATACGAGCAGGACGTGAAGCGCGTGTACTACCTGTCGATGGAGTTTCTGATCGGCCGCACCTTCACGAACGCACTGCTCGCGCTGGGCATATACGAGCCGATGCGCGAAGCGCTCGCGAGCCTCGGCGTCGACATGAGCGCGCTTGCCGAACTGGAGCCCGACGCCGCGCTCGGCAACGGCGGCCTCGGCCGGCTGGCTGCGTGCTTCCTCGATTCGATGGCGACGCTCGGCATCCCGGGCTTTGGCTACGGAATCCGCTACGAATACGGTATGTTCCGCCAGGAGATCGTCGACGGCGAGCAGGTCGAGGCGCCCGATTACTGGCTGCGGGCCGGCAATCCGTGGGAGTTTCCGCGTCCCGAGATCCAGTACCTGGTGCACTTCGGCGGGCGCACCGTGCAGCGCGGCGAGCACGTCGAGTGGATCGACACCGAGCACGTGAATGCGACCGCCTACGACACGGTGATCCCCGGCTATGCGACGAGCGCGACCAATACGCTGCGGCTGTGGTCCGCGCGCGCGACCGAGGAGCTCGACCTGTCCGCGTTCAACCGCGGCGACTACCGCAGCGCGGTGGCCGCGAAGAACATGTCGGAGAACGTGTCGCGGCTGCTGTACCCGGACGACTCGACGCCCGCAGGCCGCGAATTGCGGCTGCGCCAGGAGTATTTCTTCGTGTCCGCGACGATGCAGGACCTGATTCGCCGCTACCAGCGCACGCACAGCACGTTCGTGCGCTTCCCGGAGAAGGTCGCGGTGCATCTGAACGACACGCACCCGGTGCTCGCGATCCCCGAGCTGATGCGCCTGCTCGTCGACATTCATCACGTGCCGTGGGATACCGCGTGGAAGCAGGTTCAGCAGATCTTCTCGTACACGAACCACACGCTGATGCCCGAAGCACTGGAGACGTGGGAAGTGGAGATGCTCGCGCGCCTGTTGCCGCGTCACCTCGAAATCATCTTCGAGATCAACGCGGAGTTCCTGAAACAGGTGAGCATGCACTCGGGCCACGACATCGACATGATCCGGCGCATCTCGCTCGTCGACGAGTACGGGCAGCGACGCGTGCGCATGGCGTATCTCGCGATCGTCGCGAGCCACAAGGTCAACGGGGTATCGAAGTTGCATTCGCAACTGATGACGCGCGACATCTTCGCCGATTTCGCGCGGCTCGATCCGCAGCGCTTCACCAACGTGACCAACGGCATCACGCCGCGCCGCTGGCTCGCGCAGGCGAGCCCGCCGCTGTCGGCGCTGATCGACGCGCGCCTCGGCACGCACTGGCGCCGCGACCTGTTCGAGCTCGCGCAACTGCGCGAACTGCGCGAGGACGACGCGTTCATCGACGCGTTTCGCGAGGCGAAGCGGCGCAACAAGGCGCGTCTCGCACAACGGCTCGCGCAGCATACGCACATTGCGTTCGACCCGGACGCGCTGTTCGATCTGCAGGTCAAGCGCATTCACGAATACAAGCGGCAATTGCTGAACGTGCTGCATGTGATCGTGCGCTACAACCAGATCCGCGCGCATCCGGAACGCGACTGGGTGCCGCGGGTCGTGATGTTCGCGGGCAAGGCCGCGTCCGCATACCGGATGGCGAAGACGCTCATCCACCTCATCAATGACGTCGGCGAGAAGGTCAATCGCGATCCGCTCGTCGGCGACCGCCTGAAGGTCGTGTTCGTGCCGAACTACGGCGTGAGCGTGGCGGAGCTGATCATTCCGGCGGCGGACCTGTCCGAGCAGATCTCGATGGCGGGCACCGAGGCGTCGGGTACCGGCAACATGAAGCTCGCGCTGAACGGCGCGTTGACGATCGGGACGATGGACGGCGCGAACATCGAGATCTGCGATGCGGTCGGACGCGAGCACATCTTCATCTTCGGCCATACCGCCGACGAGGTCGACGATCTGCGCGCGCGCGGCTACCGGCCGCGCCAGCTCTACGAGGACAACCCCGATCTGCACCTGGCGCTCGACCAGATCCGCAGCGGCTTTTTTTCGCCCGACGACCCGCGCCGCTTCGCGGATATCTTCCACACGCTGGTCGACTGGGGCGATCACTACATGGTGCTGGCCGATTTTGCCGCGTTCGCGGCCGCGCAGCGCGACGTGGATACGCGCTTTCGCACGCCGCGCCAATGGGCGCAGAGCGCGATCGAGAACGTCGCCGGCATGGGCCAGTTCTCGTCGGACCGCACGATCGCCGAGTACGCGCGCGACATCTGGCGCGTGAAGCCGGTCGATCTGTCGTGATGCGCCGTGCGCCGCCTCAGTGCGGCGCAGCAGGCGGCGCAGCGGGCATCATCTGGCGAACCGCCTGGGCGACGCGCTCGACGAACGGGCGGTCCACGCTCGACAGTGCTTCGCGTTCGCCGCCGGCGGTCGTCACGATGAGCCGATGCAGGATGTCCTGGGTCGACCAGCTCAGGTAGCCGACCACCACCAGCATCGCGCCGCACACGAGCGCGACGGGCCACCAGTAGAGTGCGCCCACGATCGCGGTGACGAGCCCGGCTGCCGCAATGGCAAGCGGCACGACGCGGTTCTTCGGCACGGTCTGCACGCGCACGGCCTGGATGTCGCGCAACGGGAATACCTGGCCGGCGGCCGATAGCGCGTTGCGCGTGACCGACACGCCGCGGTCGTTGAAAGGGGTTTCCATCGGGTGAAGGGCTGACAGTCTCGAAGCGCGCAGCGTACCAGATGCGCGGGCATCGCAGAAAGAGGCCGGGTGACGCAGCCGCGCCTGCCCCGCCGCGAAGCGGGGCAGGCGCGGCGCGCGCGGCTGTGCGTTCGTCAGTTCGACAGCAGCGAGCCGCTGCGGAACGGCGTGGCGCCGGCAATCCGCGCGAATTCGAGGCCGGCGGTTGCAAAGCGCGTCAGGTGACGGGCGTACAGCACGCCGGCGACGCTGCTCTTCAACGTGACGACCTGATCGGTGAGCGGATCGACGATGTCGGCGATCGGATGGCCGGCATCGACCCACGTGCCCGGTTCGGTGCGGTACACGAGCACGCCGCTCATCGGCGCGACGATCGGCTCGGCGCCGGCCAGCGGCGTCGCCGGGAAGGCGAGCGGCGGCAGCGGCGCTGCCGTGCCGTCGATCACGCCGCGATGCGTCAGGTACTCGACGATCGCCTGCGCGTCGTGCTCGGCGAATTCATACGTGACGTCGCGCTGGCTGCGCAGCTCGATCGTCACCGAGATCGCGCCGTTCGGAATCGGGAAACGCTCGCCGTAGCGGTTGCGCAGGTCCGACCAGCAGAAGCTGTGGATTTCGTCGAACGGATTGCCGACCGAATTCAGCGCGAGCAGCGACGCTTTCGCGTCCAGATAGCGGGCGAGCGGCTCGACGTCCTGCCACAGGTCCGGATTCGTGTACAGATGCAGCGCGGCTTCCCAGTCGCAATGCAGGTCGAGCACCACGTCGGCGTCGTAGGACATGCGCTGCAGCGCGAGGCGTTGCGAGTCGAGTTCGGTGGCCGGCTGCTGCGCGTCGAGCGCTTCGCGCATCGCCGCGCGGATGACGCGGCGGTTTTCGTCGGCATCGGCCGTGAGGCGCGACTCGATCACCGGCTGCACGAGCGCGGCGAGGTCGTGGAAGTTGCGGTTGAAATTCTGCGCGGTGTGCGTCTCGAAGCGGCCCATCAGATGGCCGAGCAGATGCTGGTTCAGCCCGATCGGATTGGCGACCGGCACGACGACGATTTCGCCCCGGATCCTGCCGGCGGCTTCCAGCGCGGCCAGCTTGCGCCGCAGCGCCCACGATACGAGCATGCCGGGCAACTCGTCGGCATGCAGCGACGACTGGATGTAGATCTTTTGCCCGCCGCCCGCGCCGTAGTGGAAACTCGTCAGGCTGCGGGCGGTGCCGAGGGTCGGGGAGATGAGCGGATGAGAGTGTGTTCGCATGATGTCCGGGCGCGGACCACGCCGGCGCGGTCCGCGCTATGTCTTTGATTGCAGTGGGAAAGCCGGGATCCGGCGAGACCGGCGGCGCGACGCGGCGCCAGCCTGTCGTTCGATCTTAGCCGATCTGCGCCGCGCTGGGCAGCGTGCGGGCCCGCCCGGTATCGTTGCGGGCGCAACCAACCGCGCGCGCAGCGGCGCCGCAAATGCAACGGGCCCCGCCGGTCGGCGGGGCCCGTTGCGCAAGACCGCGGCACGCGGCGCGTGCCGCGTGCTGTCTGTCGTGCGGGCGGCTTTTAGCTGCCGTACACGTCGAACGTGAAGTACTTCTTCTCGATCTTCTTGTAGGTGCCGTCCTTGATCATCGACGAGATCGCGCCGTCGATCTTCTCCTTCAGGTCGGTGTCTTCCTTGCGCAGACCGATGCCGGCGCCATTGCCGAGAATCTTCGGATCGACGAGGTTCGGACCCGCGAACGCATAGCCCGTGCCGCGCGGCGTATTGAGGAAGCCGAGATCGGCTTCGACCGCGTCCTGCAGCGACGCGTCGAGGCGGCCCGACAGCAGGTCCGTGTAGACCTGGTCCTGGTTCTGGTACGACACGACCTTCACGCCCTTCGGCTCCCAGTAGGTCTTGGCGTACGTTTCCTGGATCGTGCCCTGTTCGACGCCGACTGTCTTGCCCTTCAGCGATTCGGCCGTCGGCAGCAGGCCCGAGCCCTTCTTCGCGACGAGGCGCGTCGGCGTGTTGAACAGCTTGTCGGAGAACGCGATCTGCTCTTCGCGCTGCGGCGTCATCGACATCGACGACAGCACGCCGTCGAATTTCTTCGCCTTCAGCGCGGGGATCATCCCGTCGAAGTCGTTTTCAACCCACACGCATTTCGCGTGCAGGCGGCGGCAGATCTCGTTGCCGAGGTCGATATCGAAGCCCACGAGCTGGCCGTTCGCACCCTTCGATTCGAACGGGGGATAGCTGGCGTCGACGCCGAAGCGGATTGTCGACCAGTCTTTCGCATGTGCGCCAATCGAGACGGTGGCAAGCAGGGCGACCGTCAAAGCCGCTAGCAGTTTTTTCACTGTTGTACTCCTCGGAGTGGTTCATGTGTTACGCCCGCATGCGGTTGTGCCGCGGCGGGAGAGGCCCGGCGCGACTTACGACCGGGCGGCATTGTGCGCGAGCCCGGCGGGCTCGCAGCGCGGGCAAAGCTTATCAGGTCAAAAAATTTGCGTACTTGGTGAAACACCGGATAGTGCTGCAAATTGCGCCTGACTCGCGTGGCTGCCGTTGCCGCATGCGGGCTGCATCGTACCTGCTGGGCGATCGGGCTGTCCACCGTGCGGGCGGGGGCGGCCTGCGCGGCATGGCGGGCGCGCGGCCTGAAGGGGGCGCGAGGGCGGCGTGAGCGGGTCCATGAGCGGTCCTTGCGCGATCGTTGCGCGATCGTTGCGCGATCGTTGCGCGATCCTGCGCGGTGCGCGGCATGGGCTGCGCACCGCGCGCTACAATGCGCGTCTGCAACCCGGCGCGGCAACGCCGCGCCGCGCCCGACCCGCCAGGCCGACGCGCCCGCACCGCGTCCCCGGCCTCGCGCGCCCCTTCCGGAGTGACCGATGACCGATGCCCCGCACGCTGTTTCCCCGTTGACCCGCATTGCCGACCTGGAGCCGGCCGCGCCGATGCTGCGCGAGATTCGCCATCACATCCATCACCATCCCGAGCTCGCATACGAGGAAGTCGCGACCGCGGCGCTCGTGGCGAGCAAGCTGGAGGAATGGGGATGGCAGGTGACGCGCGGCGTCGGACGCACCGGCGTGGTCGGCACGCTGACGGCCGGCAGCGGCACGCGCCGCATCGGCATTCGCGCGGACATGGACGCGCTGCCGATCGTCGAGCAGACCGGGCTGCCGTATGCGAGCGGCACGCCCGGCAAGATGCACGCGTGCGGCCACGACGGTCACACGACGATCCTGCTCGGCGCTGCCAGGCACCTCGCAAGCACACGGCGTTTTTCGGGCACCGTGCATCTGTACTTTCAGCCGGCCGAGGAAAGCGGCGTCGACAGCGGCGCGCAAAAAATGATCGAAGACGGGTTGTTCGAGCGCTTCCCGTGCGATGCGGTGTTCGGCCTGCACAATCATCCGGGCGCGGAGCCGGGGGTGCTGCTGTTTCGCAAGGGCCCGTTCATGTCGGCGGGCGACAAGGCGATCATCGCGATCGAGGGCGTCGGCGGCCACGCGGCGCGCCCGCATCTGGCGGTCGACCCGGTGGTGGTGGCGGCCAGCATCGTGATGGCGCTGCAGACGATCGTCGCGCGCAACGTCGATCCGTCGCAGCCGGCGGTCGTCACCGTCGGCTCGATGCATGCGGGGACCGCGAACAATGTGATCGCGAGCACCGCGCGGCTCGAACTGAGCGTGCGCTCGTTCAGCCCCGAGGTGCGCGCGCTGCTGAAGAAACGTATTGTCGAGCTGGCGGAGCAGCAGGCCGCGAGCTACGGCGCGAAGGCGAGCGTGGAGTACATCGAAGGGTATCCGGTCGTCGTGAACAGCGACGCCGAGACGGAGTTCGCGGTGCAGGTCGCGCGCGAACTGGTCGGCGACGAGCGCGTCGTCGCGCAGACCGATATCCTGATGGGCAGCGAGGACTTCGCGTTCATGCTCCAGAAGCGCCCCGGCACGTTCCTGCGGATCGGCAACGGCGTCGGCGAAGACGGTTGCATGGTCCACAATCCGCACTACGACTTCAACGACCGCAATCTCGCGGTGGGGGCCGCATTCTGGGCGCGCCTCGTCGAGCGCTATCTGCCGGCCTGATCCGGCGCGCGCGGCGACCCGCGCGCCGGCACGGCGCTGCAATGTCGTGACCGCGCGACCGCGCGGCGCCGCCCGCCTAGCCGCGCCGCGCGACCAGTTCCGACACGTTGCGCGCGGCGTTCTGCAGCGGATCGAGGAACGTCTTGACCATCTGCTTCGCGGACGAGCGCTGCGCGTTGCCGCTGATGTTCATCGCGGCGATCACGCGCCCCTGGCGGTTGCGGATCGGCGCGGACAGCGAAATCAGGCCCACCTCCAGTTCCTGGTCGACGAGCGCCCAGCCCTGCAGGCGCACCTGTGCGATCAGCTTCTTCAGTTCTTCGCGATCGACGACCGTGCGCGGCGTGTGCGCATAGAGCGGCGACGCATTCAGCGTCGCGTCGAGCGTGCGCTCGTCGAGCGCGGCGAGCAGCACGCGGCCCATCGACGTGCAATACGCCGGCAGCCGGCTGCCGATCGACAGGTTGATCGTCATGATCTTGTGGGTCGGCACGCGCAGCACGTAGACGATCTCGCTGCGATCGAGCACGGCGGCCGAGCAGCTTTCGTGCACCTGCGCGGACAGTTCCTCCATGACCGGCTCGGCGAGGTTCCAGAACGGCATCGACGTGAGATAGGCGAAGCCGAGATCGAGAATTTTCGGCGTCAGGCGAAACAGGCGTCCTTCGGACTCGACGTAGCCGAGTGTCTGCAGCGTGAGCAGGATGCGGCGCGCGCCGGCGCGCGTGAGACCGGTGGCGGCGGCGACGTCGGTGAGCGTCTGCTCGGGCCGTTGCGCGTCGAACGCCCGGATCACCGCGAGGCCGCGCGCAAACGACTGCACGTACGAGTCGCCCGGCTTGTCCGGCGCGGCAGCGTCGGAGGACGCGGCGTCGGTGGGCGCGACAGGGGCTTTGTTCATGAATCGGTGTGGATTCGTGGTGGTGACGGTGGGAATGAACGGTCGTGACCGGCCGCGCCTGCGGGTTCGCCGCGTTACGCGGAAAGCCGAGAAGATAGCCGATTGACGCGGATTTCGCCAATCGCGCCGGCCATGCGCGCGGGTTTGACGGCCGGCGCGGCGCCCGCGCGGCGCGTCGGCCGCTCATGCAGCGGGGGGCAGCGGGCGGGCAGCGCGCACGCATCAGGGTTTGCCGCGATACGCCGCGTGCATGCAGATTTGTATGATAACCCGATCACATGATCAATCGGGCCGCCATGTTCGAGAAGATTCCGGCACGCGCGCTAAGCGATGCGGTCGCGCAGCAACTGCTCGGGCAGATCGACAAGGGCGTGTTCGCGCGCGGCGGCAAACTGCCGACCGAGGCGGTGCTCGCGCAGCAGTTCGGCGTGAGCCGCACGGTGATCCGCGAGGCCGTGTCGCGGCTGAAGAACGAAGGGGTCGTGCAGCCGCGCCAGGGCAGCGGCGTATTCGTCGCGGCGCAGGGGGCGGTGCGGCCGCTGCGCATCGACTACGCCGAGGCGATCGAAGGCGACGCGGTGCTGCAGATTCTGGCGCTGCGCCGCGCGATCGAAGCCGAGGTCGCATCGGAAGCCGCGCAGCGGCGCAGCGCAGCCGATCTGGCCGCGCTCGATGCCGCGCTTGCCGCGCTGGATCGTGCGGTCGCCGAGGGGCGCGACGGCGTGGCGGAGGACGTCGCGTTTCACCGGACGATCGCCGAAGCGACCGGCAATCCGTATTTCCTGAAGACCCTCGCGTTCCTGAACCAGTACCTCGAAGCGGGGACGCTCGTCACGCGCCGCAACGAGGCGCGCCGCGCGGATTTCTCGCGCGAAGTGCGCGACGAGCACGCGGCGATCGTCGCGGCGATCCGGGCGGGCGACGCGTCCGCCGCCCGCCACGCAGCCGCCACCCATCTGCACAACGCGGCGCGCCGTCTGACCCAGGCGGGCGCGCGCACTCTGTCGGGAGATGAACATGGCGGCTAACGTGGGTGTGATCGGCCTCGGTGCAATGGGGCTCGGCGTGGCGCGCACGCTGCTGCGCGCGGGCTTTCGCGTGCATGCATGCGATCTGCGCAGCGCGGTGCTGCAGGACTTCGCCGCGCAGGGCGGCATCGCCTGTGCGAGCCCCGCCGAACTCGGCGCGCAGTGCGACATCGTGATCACGCTGGTCGTCAATGCCGCGCAGACCGAGGACGTGCTGTTCGGCCCGCAGGGCGCGGCCGCGCGGATGCGGGCCGGCGGTGTCGTGATCGCGAGCGCGACGGTGCCGCCCGAGTTCGCGGCGGCGCTCGGCGCGCGCCTCGCCGCCGCGTCGCTGCTGATGCTCGATGCGCCGGTATCGGGCGGCGCGGCCCGCGCGGCATCCGGCGAGATGACGATGATGACCTCCGGGCCGGCCGCTGCCTACGCGGCCTGCGAACCGGTGCTGGCGGCGATTGCCGGCAAGGTGTACCGGCTCGGCGACGCACACGGCGTGGGCTCGAAAGTGAAGATCATCAACCAGCTGCTCGCCGGCGTGCATATCGCGGCGGCCGCCGAGGCGATGGCGCTCGGATGGCGCGAAGGCGTCGACGCCGACGCGCTGTACGACGTGATCACGCACAGCGCGGGCAACTCGTGGATGTTCGAAAACCGGGTGCCGCACATGCTGAAGGGCGACTACACGCCGCTCTCGGCGGTCGACATCTTCGTGAAGGACCTCGGGCTCGTGCTCGATACCGCGCGCCGCTCGAAATTTCCGTTGCCGCTGTCGGCGGCGGCGCACCAGATGTTCATGATGGCCTCGGCCGCCGGACACGGCGGCGAGGACGACGCGGCGGTGATCCGGATTTTTCCGGGCATCACGCTGCCGCAAGCGAAACCGTCGTGACGGCGCCGGCGCCTTCACGCGCTGATTGACCCGGACGTTCACCAGGAGTGGCTCCATGCCCCGTTTCGCCGCGAATCTGACGATGATGTACACCGAACACGCGTTCCTTGACCGCTACGCCGCCGCCGCGCGCGACGGGTTCGCCGCGGTGGAGTTCCTGTTTCCATACGACTTTCCGGCCGCGGACCTGCGTCAGCGGCTCGATGACCACGGCCTTGTCCAGGCGCTGTTCAATGCCCCTCCTGGCGACTGGGCGGCCGGCGAACGCGGGCTTGCGTCGTTGCCGGGCCGCGAGGACGCATATCGTCGCGGCATCGATACCGCGCTCGACTACGCGCGCCGGCTCGGCAACCGCAAGCTGCACGTGATGGCGGGCCTGCTCGCCGACGAGGCATCGCGCGCACGGCAGCGCGAGTGCTATCTGCGCAATCTCGCGTATGCGGCCGAAGCGGCGCGCGCAGATGGCATCACGATCCTGATCGAGCCGATCAATACGCGCGACATGCCCGGCTATCTGCTGAACCGGCAGGACGATGCGCATGCGATCTGCGCCGAGGTGGGCGCGCCGAACCTGCAGGTGCAGTTCGATTGCTATCACTGCCAGATCGTCGAGGGCGATCTCGCGACGAAGCTCAAACGCGACATCGCGGGCATCGGCCACATCCAGGTGGCGGGGGTGCCGGAGCGCCACGAGCCGGACCTCGGCGAGCTGAACTATCCGTACCTGTTCGAACTGATCGATGCGCTCGGCTACGACGGCTGGATCGGCTGCGAATACCGGCCGCGCGGGGACACCTCGGCGGGACTCGGCTGGCTGCGCGCGCTACGGCGCACCGCATGACGCCGAACCGCGCACGGGCGCGCCGCCGGGCGCCTCGTGGCATGCTTTGCGGGTCGCTTTGTTGCACGCTTTGTTGTACGCACACCCTTTTGCGACACGCGGAGAAATGCCGATGAAGGTACTGATCACAGGGGGCGCCGGATTTCTCGGCGGGCATCTGGCGCGCGCGCTGCTCGCGCGCGGCACGCTGCGCGGACGGGACGGCGCGCCGCAACCGCTCGATGAACTCGTGCTGGCGGACGTCGCGCGCGCCGGGGGCTTCGACGGCGATGCGCGCGTCCGCGTCGAAGTCGCGGACATCGCCGCGCCGCAGGCACTCGACGCGCTGATCGACCCGGATACCGACGCGATCTTCCATCTGGCCGCGATCGTCAGCGGCCAGGCGGAGGCCGATTTCGACCTCGGGATGCGGATCAACCTCGACGCATCGCGGCTGCTGCTCGAAACCTGCCGGCGTCGCGGCCATCGGCCGCGCGTGGTGTTCACGAGTTCGGTGGCCGTCTATGGCGGCGCGCTGCCTGAGCAGGTGCGCGACGATACCGCGCTCAATCCTCAGTCGTCCTATGGTATGCAGAAGGCGATGGCGGAACTGCTGCTGAACGACTACACGCGGCGCGGTTTCGTGGATGGCCGCGTGTTGCGGCTGCCCACGATCAGCGTGCGGCCGGGCAAGCCGAACGCGGCGGCGTCGTCATTCGCGAGCGGCATCATCCGCGAGCCGCTGAACGGCGAGACCGCGATCTGTCCGGTGGCGGGCAGCACGCGTTTGTGGCTGCTGTCGCCGCGCAAGGCGGTGGCCTGCCTGATTGCGGGGCTCGAACTCGATGCCGACGCGCTCGGCGTGCAGCGCGCGGTGAACCTGCCGGGGCTATCGGTGAGCGTCGACGAGATGATCGCCGCGCTGCGCGAAGTGGCCGGCGACGCGGTTGCGGCGCGCATCGCGTGGCGGCCCGACGCGCGTATTGCGCAGATTGTCGGCAGCTGGCCCGGCGCGTGGGACACGACGCGCGCGGAGCAGTTAGGGCTGCCGGTGGAGCGCAGCTTTGCTGAGGTGATCCGCGCTTACATCGAGGATGAGCGCGTGCAGGCAGGATAGTGTCTGGGGCCGCTGCTGCGTGTGCCGTGTTGTTCGCTAGCGCGGGGCCGGCGGGGTTGCCCGGACATGCTTGCGGTCGTCCACATCGCCATTGGCTTCGCCCCACTGCGCGCGGATCTGCTCGGGCGTTTCTGGCGGCCATTTGACTCCCAGACGGATGATGCGGTCGCGGATTTCGACGAGTTTTTTGTAGGTGATCGAATCGGGGGCCGAGGCATTCCGGTTGAGATCGTCGGACAATGCGAGCGCGAACGACACGCCGTTGACGTTCCAGGTGTTGGGGTTGGCGCCGTGGTCGAGCAGATAGTCGATCTGGTCGAGCGAATCGCCCATCAGCGCCTCGTAAAGCGGGGTATTGCGCAGCGAATCCCGCTGGTTGACATCTGCGCCGCGCGCGACGAGCAGTTTGAGTGAGGCGAATGTGGGTTCCTGGACCACGTAGAAGATGATGGGCGCATCTCCGTCGATCATCGTGTTCGGATCGAGGCCGGCATCGAGCAGCGCGTGCAGGAACTCGGGATGCGGGCTGTTGAGCACGACGCCCAACACGCTGCCATAACCCGGTACCTGCTGTCGCGGGTCGGCGCCGGCTTTGACCAGCACGGTGATCATGGCCAGTTGTTTCGGATCACGCTGGAGGGCTTTCTGTATGGCAAAGAACAGCAATGTCATGTGCTTGCGCCCAGGCGTGTTGAGATCGGTGGCGGGGGCAAGTTGCTGAACCTTCTGGATGTCGCCCTCTTCGATGGCCTGGGCAAGCACGAGTTGCTGGCCAGAGAAGAAATCGGTAGCGGGGAATTTTTTCATGGCGTTTTTCACAAAAGGCATTAGCGATAGCAAGAGGGTGACCAGGCTGAGTGCAGCAATTCCACGCTTCACGGTGTCAACTCCTGCAGGATCGCCATGTCCGCTTCCTTCTGTTTTTCGATGCCAGCGATCACTTGACAGAGGCGTCCGGCGTATAAAGTTGCGCGCGAAAGTTTGTGCCCTCGATGTTGAAGAGTCGCGGCGCGAGGCCATACTGCTTAAGCACCCCCGCATCCCCGCTCACATTCCGCCACCCCTGCGGCACCGCCCGCGTCGGGTGATAGATATGATCGGCGAGCCGCGCTTTTTCCACCGCCACGTTATTGATCGCGAGCCGCTGCGCGGCCGCGTTCGCCCGCGCCGACGGCGCCGCGCGTCCGGCTGCCACCCGTTGCTTGCGCTCGGCCCAGCGCTGCGCCTTGGTCGGCGCCGCGGGGGCCGGCGCCGCAGCGGCGCGGGACGAAGCCGCCGTGCGCGCGGGCTTCGCCGGGGCCCGGTGCGGTTCGGGCGTGGCCGTCGCACCGTGGGACACCCGGACGGTCGCCCGTCCGAGCAGCACGTCGACCACCGTCTCCGTGCCGATCTCCCGCGCCGCATCGATCAGATGGTCGCCCGCGAAGTCCAGATCGAGCGACTCGCGCGCATCCACGACCGCCTGCCCAAACCCGACGATGCGTTTCATCGCAAAGCGGGCCTGCGCGCGCTCCACCGGCGACGCCTGCGGGTCGGCCCGCACGATGCCGGTCACCTCCATCACGTCAGCCGTCCCGTACGGATCGAGCCAGCCGGGCAGCCGCGCGGCCACCGATTCCACGCCGCGCGTCGCGCGCAGCTCGCCGAGGCGTGCCCCATGCAGGTCCGGCATCCGCCACGAGACGTCCCAGAGCGCCTGCGCCAGCTTGCCGGTATGCGGCCGCCGGGCAAACCCGACGCGTTCCTTCAGTTCGAAGCGGTGGCTGCGCAGCGTCGCGCAATGCGAGGCAAGTGCGCGCTCCAGCCGGCACGTTTCCTCTTCGTAGCGGCTCACCAGCCGGTCGAATCCGAACGTGTGCGTAAGGGGATGCCGTTCGTCTGCCATCCTGCTTCTCCTCGTTTCCTGACACGGAGAACGCAACCTAGAGCGTGTTAGGTACTTTCGGTCAAACCTGGTAACCTGGCGGAATGCCAGAACGCAAGCCATATCCCACGGACGTTTCGGACGAGGAATGGAGCTTCGCCGCTCCCTACCTGGTCTTGATGAACGAAGGCGCGCCGCAGCGCCGATACGAACTGCGCGAAATGTTCAACGCGCTGCGCTGGATGGCGCGCGCCGGTGCGTCGTGGCGCATGCTGCCGACTAATTTTCCGCCGTGGGAGATGGTCTACCAGCAAACGCAACGCTGGCTTAACGCGGGTTGCTTCGAGGCGATGGTCAACGATTTGCGCTCGGTGCTGCGCGTGGCACAGGAGCGGCAGGGCCAGCCCAGTGCGGTTATCCTGGATGGCCGCACGTTGCAGTCCACGTGTGAGAGCGGTCCGCGCGCGGGCTATGACGGTCACAAACGCAAGCGGGGCAGCAAGGTTCATATGGCCGTCGACACCCTGGGCCTGCTGCTCGCGGTACACATTACGCCGGCCAACGAGCAGGAGCGTGCGCAGGTGGGCGAGCTGGCGCGCCAGGTTCAGCACGTCACCGGCCAGACAGTGAAACTCGCCTTTGCAGACCAGGGCTATACGGGTGACACGGCGGCACAGGCCGCTCGTGACGAAGGTATGGAATTGCAGGTCATCAAGTTGCCCGAGGCGAAAAAGGGCTTCGTGCTGCTGCCGCGTCGCTGGGTGGTCGAGCGCAGCTTCGGATGGCTCAACCGCTTCCGGCGGCTGGCACGCGACTATGAGCGCTTGCCTGAAACCCTGGCGGGCCTGCACTTTGTCGTCTTTGCCATGCTCATGCTCGTCCATGCTGTGCCCATTATCCAAAGTGCCTAACACGCTCTAGCTTTCCCGGGGGAGGGTGCCTATCGGAGTAATCTGAAAATGCGCCAGGCCTGCCCGGCCTGCGCCAGCCGGTATCCCGCGAGGGACGTTGCCTCCCCGCAGCGGATGTCCTTGACACGGTTTCCGGCTCCCGCCTATCATCGTGGCCTGATGTTCGATTAGCGATCTATTGTTCACATAAAGAACAATTGGGGCGCCCGGCATCCCGTTCAACTGGAGACAACCATGACCGAAGCTTTCCTGTGCGACGCGATCCGCACGCCGATTGGCCGCTATGCCGGCGCGCTGTCGTCGGTCCGCGCCGACGATCTGGGCGCCGTGCCGCTGAAGGCGCTGAGGGAGCGTCATCCGGCGCTCGACTGGAGCGCGATCGACGACGTGATTTACGGCTGCGCGAACCAGGCGGGCGAGGACAACCGGAACGTCGCGCGCATGTCGCTGCTGCTCGCCGGACTGCCGAAGGACATCCCCGGTTCGACGGTCAACCGCCTGTGCGGCTCGGGCATGGACGCGGTGGGCATCGCCGCGCGCGCGATCAGGTCGGGCGAGGCCGCGCTGATGGTGGCCGGCGGCGTCGAGAGCATGAGCCGTGCGCCGTTCGTGATGGGCAAGGCCGCGAGCGCGTTCGCGCGCCAGGCCGAGATCCACGACACGACGATCGGCTGGCGCTTCGTCAACCCGCTGATGAAGCAGATGTACGGCGTCGATTCAATGCCGGAAACCGGCGAGAACGTCGCGACCGACTATCGCGTGAGCCGCGCCGACCAGGACGCGTTCGCGTTGCGCAGCCAGCAGAAAGCCGCCCGCGCGCAGCGCGACGGCACGCTCGCGCAGGAGATCGTGCCCGTGACGATCGCGCAGAAGAAGGGCGATCCGGTGGTCGTGTCGCACGACGAGCATCCCCGCGAGACGAGCCTCGAAGCGCTCGCGAAGCTGCGCGGCGTCGTGCGCGCGGACGGCACCGTGACCGCGGGCAACGCATCGGGCGTGAACGACGGCGCCGCCGCACTGCTGCTCGCAAGCGAAGCGAGCGCGCGGCGCTTCGGTCTCACGCCGCGCGCACGCGTGCTCGGTGTCGCGACCGCCGGCGTCGACCCGCGCGTGATGGGAATCGGCCCGGCGCCGGCCACGCAAAAGCTGCTTGCGCGGCTGAACATGACCCTCGACCAGTTCGACGTGATCGAGCTGAACGAGGCGTTCGCGTCGCAAGGTCTCGCGGTGCTGCGCGCGCTCGGCGTGGCCGACGACGATCCGCGCGTGAATCCGAACGGCGGCGCGATCGCGCTCGGGCATCCGCTCGGCATGAGCGGCGCGCGTCTCGTGACGACCGCGATGTACCAGCTGCAACGCACCCAGGGGCGCTATGCGCTGTGCACGATGTGCATCGGCGTCGGCCAGGGCATCGCGCTCGCGATCGAACGCGTCTGAGTCCGCGGGCGGCGCGGCCTGCTTCGTCCGCTGCCGCCCGCCAACGTGACAGCGCCGTGACGCCCGCGCGCTGCGGGTATTCCGTCATCCGCTTGTGCGAAGGGACGCGTTATATTGACGCGGGATCCTCGATGGATTCTTTCCGACCTTGCACAACGGACCGGCGCTGCGATGCAGGCACTGAGCTTTCTTCCCGACAGCTTTGCGGAGTACGAGGACCTCAAGGGGATCCTCGATGCGGGCAGCGCGCATTTCGAGGTCCGCACGCTCGCGGATGTCGACGTGCGCGGCCGGACCTTCCCGCTGCTGGCCGCGACGATCGGCTCGCGCGATCCGCGCGCGCCGGCCATCGGCTTCTTCGGCGGCATTCACGGGCTTGAACGGATCGGCACGCAACTCGTGCTCGACTACATGCGCGCGCTGTTGTCGCGGCTCGAATGGGACACGCTGCTGATGCAGCAGCTCGAAGCGATCCGGCTGGTCTTCGTGCCGATCTGCAATCCGGGCGGCATGTGGGCCGCGACCCGCGCGAATCCGAACGGCGTCGACCTGATGCGCAACGCGCCGCAGGATGCGGACGCGCGCGTGCCGTGGCTCGCGGGCGGTCAGCGGGTGGGGGCGTGGCTGCCCTGGTATCGCGGCCGGCGCGGCGCGCCGCTGGAGCGCGAGGCCGCCGCGCTCGTGGCGCTCGTCGAAACGGAGCTCGCCGCGCGTCCGCTCAGCTTCGCGCTCGACTGTCATTCCGGTTACGGGTGGGCCGACAGCATCTGGTTTCCCTACGCGCGCACGCATGCGCTGATGCCGCATCTGCCGGAGATGTACGCGCTCAAGCAGATGCTCGAACGGGCGCATCCGCATCACGGATATGCGTTCGAGCCGCAAAGCCATCAATACCTGCTGCATGGCGATCTGTGGGACTACCTGTACGATCGCGCGCCGGCGTCGAGCGTGTTCTTGCCGCTCACGCTCGAACTCGGCTCGTGGCTGTGGATCAAGAAGAATCCGCGCCAGCTTTTTTCCCGTCACGGGATGTTCAACCCGGTGAAGGCTCACCGCACCGCGCGCGTGCTGCGCCGTCACGCGAATCTGCTCGACTTCCTGACGCGCGCCGCGTTTGCCGCGCCGCGCTGGCTGCCGCAAGGCGAGCGGCGCGCGCAGATGCTGCGGCGCGCGAGCGAGCACTGGCGCCGCACGGCAACCCGATGAGCACGTGGATCCTGCTGCGCGGGCTCACGCGCGAAGCGCGTCACTGGGGCGATTTTCCGCTGCTGTTGCGCGATGCCGTGTCGGCGGGCCGGATTCTGCTGCCCGATCTGCCGGGCAACGGCACGCTCGTGCACGCGCGCGCACCGGGCGCGGTGCCGCAGATGGTCGACGCGCTGCGGCGCGCGCTCGCGGACGCGGGCGTGGACGGCCCGTACCGGGTGGTCGCGATGTCGCTCGGCGGGATGGTCGCCACCGCGTGGGCCGAACGCTATCCGCAGGACATCGAGCGGCTCGTGCTGATCAACACGAGCATGCGGCCCTTCAGCGGCGCGCTGCAGCGGCTGCGTCCGTCCGCATGGCGGGCGCTGCTGCGCGCCGCCGCGCACTGGCGCGACGCGCCCGCGGCCGAGGCCGCGATTCATGCGATCACCTGCAACCGTCACACGACGCGCGCGGCCGATCTGGATGCGTGGACGGCAATTCGCGCGAGCGCGCCGGTGAGCCGCGCCAACGCGCTGCGCCAGCTATGGGCGGCGGCGCGTTTTCGCGCCGGCCGCGCGGCGCCGCGATGCGCGACGCTGATCCTGTCGTCGGCGGGCGACCGTCTCGTGAACCCGTGCTGCTCGGCGTCGGTCGCGGCGGCCTGGCATGTGCCGCATCTGCGGCACCCGTGGGCGGGACACGATCTGCCGCATGACGATCCGCGCTGGGCCAGCGACATGATCGGCCTGTGGCTCGCCGAAGCCGCGGCGGCCGACGACGCGCCCTGATGCGCGCGTTTTCCCCGTCAGCGGAAGCCGGCCGCTAAAATCGCTGCGTCCGGGTACGTCCGCGCGGCGCGTGTCGCAGCCGCGCGGGTTGCGCGTACGGGTTCGACGAGGAGATCACTGCATGTTTTCAGGTATTTGCCGGCGCCGCACGTGGTTGACGAGCCTGGCGGGCGCACCGCTGCTGCTGGCCGGTTGCACGATCACGCCGGTTGCCGCGCAGGCCCAGGGCTCGCCGTCGGGCCCGCTCGCGCCGCCGGTGGCGACGCGGGTGCTGACGCGGCTGGAAGCCGCCGGCACGCAGCGCTATGTGTGCCGGGCCGCCGCGAACGGCCGGCCGTCGTGGGTCTATGTGGGGCCGAGCGCGCAGCTCTACGACGCGGCGGGGCAGCCGCTCGCGACGCTCGGCACCGGTCCCGCGTGGGAAGGCGCGGACGGCAGCCGGATCACCGGCCGGCTGCTGCACGCGATGCCCAATCCCGACGCGCCCGCCAGTCTCCCGCTCGAACTGCTGCAGGCGAGCAATGCGGGGCTCCCCGGCTGGCTCGAATCGGTGCGCTACGTGCAGCGGCTCGCCACGCACGGCGGGCTGCCGCCCGCGCGCGCGTGCTCGGCGGACGGGCAGCAGGGGCGCAGCCCGTTCATGGCGGAGTACGTGTTTCTGGAGTGAGACGGCCGCGACGCGCCGCCCGGGGGGGGGGGGCCGCGCCGCGCCGGCGCACGCGTTGTGCGCGGCCGTTGGACGCCGTGCGCCCGGATTGCCCATAATACGCACTGTTATACGCACTGTTGCGTGGCCACCCTGCCGATCTCATGACCGAACCTGTTCCTTCGAATTCCGCCGTGCCTCGCCTGACGAGCCTCTCGCATGGCGGCGGCTGCGGCTGCAAGATCGCCCCGGGCGTGCTGTCCGGTCTGCTTCGGCGCAGTGTGCCGCTGCCGGCGTTTCCGGACCTGCTGGTCGGCACCGAAACGGCCGACGACGCGGCTGTCTACCGGTTGAACGACGAGCAGGCGATCGTCGCGACGACCGACTTCTTCATGCCGATCGTCGACGACCCGTATGATTTCGGCCGCATCGCGGCCACCAATGCGCTGTCGGATGTGTACGCGATGGGCGGCAAGCCGATTCTCGCGCTGGCGCTCGTCGGCATGCCGATCAACGTGCTGCCGCACGACGTGATCGCAGCCGTGCTGCGCGGCGGCGAGGACGTGTGCGCGGCGGCGGGCATTCCGGTGGCGGGCGGGCATTCGATCGACTCGGTCGAGCCGATCTACGGGCTCGCGGCGCTCGGCGTCGTGCATCCGCAGCGCGTGAAGCGCAATGCGGCCGCGCGCGCGGGCGACCAGCTGGTGCTCGGCAAGCCGCTCGGCGTGGGCGTGCTGTCGGCCGCGCTGAAGAAGAACCGGCTCGACGCGGCCGGCTATGCGGCGATGATCGACTGCGCGACCCGCCTCAATCGTCCGGGCACCGCGCTCGCCGCGCTGCCGGGCGTGCACGCGCTCACCGACGTAACGGGCTTCGGCCTGCTCGGGCACACGCTGGAACTCGCACGCGGCGCGGGGCTCGATGCGCATCTGCGCTACGCGGATCTGCCGTGGCTCGACGGCGTCGAGGCGCTTGCCGCCGACGGTGCGATCACGGGCGCATCGGGGCGCAACTGGGCCTCGTATGGCGACAGCGTGGGCCTCGCCGCGACGCTGCCGCCGCTCGCGCAGGCGCTGCTGACCGATCCGCAGACCTCGGGCGGCCTGCTCGTGTCGTGCGCGCCGGATAGCGTCGACGAGGTGCTCGCGATATTCCGCGCGGACGGTTTCGCGCGCGCCGCGGTGATCGGCGAGATGCGCGCCGGTACCGGCCGGGTCGACGTCGCATGAGGGCGCGCGCCCGCGGCCTCGCCGCGCCCGGTCCGATGCAGGCCGCTTCGCGGCACCGGTTGCGCGCGCAACGATGAAAGAAGAGTCGCCGAAAGCCATCCTGTACGCGCTTGCCGCGAACTTCGGCATCGCGGTCTGCAAGTTCGCCGCGGCGATCTTCACGCAGTCCGGCTCGATGTTCGCCGAGGCGATCCATTCGAGCGCCGACTGCGGCAATCAGCTGCTGCTGCTGTTTGGCCGGCGCGAGGCGCGCCGGCCGCCGAGCCCGCTGCATCCGATGGGCGCGGGGCGCGAAATCAACTTCTATTCGCTGCTGGTCGCGTTGCTGCTGTTCTTTGTCGGCGGCGCGTTCTCGGTGTACGAGGGGGTGCATCGGCTCTTCGCGCGCGAGCCGCTGAACGATGCGTTCGTCGCGCTCGCGGTGCTGGGCGTGTCGGTCGTGCTGGAAACGCTGTCGCTGATGGGCGCGCTGCGCGAGATCCGCAAGACGCACCCGGACAAGTCGATGTGGCGGTGGTTTCGCGAAACGCGCGAGGCGGATCTGCTGGTGATCGCCGGCGAGGATATCGCCGCGCTCGCGGGACTGGCCATCGCGTTCGTCGCCGTGCTGCTGACGATGCTCACCGGCGAGCCGCGCTACGACGCGCTCGGCTCGATCGGCGTCGGCCTGCTGCTGATGCTGATCGCCGCGCTGGTCGCGCGCGAGGTGAAGTCGATGATCGTCGGCGAATCGGCGAGCCCCGAGGTGCGCCGCGCAATCGAAGCGCATCTGCGCGGGCGCGTCGAGATTCGCAGCGTCATCAACCTGATCACGCTGCAGTGGGGCCGCGACGTGGTGGTCGCCGTGCAGGCCGAGATGATCGCGTATCCGAGCGGCCGCGCGATGGTCGATGCGATCAACGTGATCGAAGCCGATCTGCAGGCCGCGTTTCCCCAGGTGCGCTGGGTGTTCTTCGAGCCGGACGTGCCGCGCGCGCAGCGCACGCCGCCCGCGTGACGCGGGCCGGCGCGCGGCCTGTGTTGCGGCCCGTGTTGCGGCCTATTTGAAGCCGGTCACCGCGTGCGGCACGTACAGCGCTTCGAGCTGCGCGACTTCGTCGGCCGACAGGGTCAGCGACAGCGCGGCGACTGCGTCATCGAGGTGGTGCGGCTTCGTGGCACCGACGATCGGCGCGGTGATTGCGCTCTTCTGCAGTACCCACGCGAGCGCGACCTGCGCGCGCGGCACGCCGCGCGCCGCGGCGATTTCGCCGACGCGCTCGACGATGCGCCGGTCCGCGTCCCCGGTGTGCACGTACAGCGAGCGGCCGAACGCGTCGGTCTCCGAGCGTGCGCTCGCGGTGTCCCAGTCGCGCGTGAGACGCCCGCGCGCGAGCGGGCTCCACGGAATCACGCCGATGCCTTCGCTTTCGCACAGCGGCAGCATCTCGCGTTCCTCCTCGCGGTACAGCAGGTTCACGTAGTTCTGCATCGACACGAAGCGGGCCCAGCCGTGCCGGTCCGCCACGTGCAGCGCCTTCGCGAACTGCCACGCGTACATCGACGACGCGCCGATATAGCGCGCCTTGCCGGCGCGCACGACGTCGTTGAGCGCTTCCATGGTTTCTTCGATCGGCGTCGTGTCGTCCCAGCGGTGAATCTGGTAGAGGTCCACGTAGTCGGTGCCGAGGCGCTTGAGGCTCGCGTCGATCTCGCGCAGGATCGCCTTGCGCGAGAGCCCCATCCCGTTTGCGCCCGGATGCATGCGGCCATGCACCTTGGTGGCGAGCACGATCTCATCGCGCTTCGCAAAGTCTTTCAGCGCGCGGCCGACGATCTCCTCGCTGGTGCCGTCCGAATAGACGTTGGCCGTATCGAAGAAGTTGATCCCGTGGTCGAGTGCCTGGCGGATGAACGGACGCGCGTCCGCTTCGTCGAGCGTCCACGGATGCGTGCCGCGCCCGGGCGCGCCGTAGCTCATGCAGCCGAGACACAGGCGCGAGACTTCGAGGCCGGTGCGTCCCAGTTTCACATAGTCCATTGTCCAGCTCCCGTTGAGGTTCGCATGCGCGGCGAAAGGGGGGGGCCGCATGCGGGTCACGGCGCGCTCATCGGGGTGGGACCGCGCCGTACGCCAGCCTCCAGCATAGGGGATATCGCCGCGGCCTTCAGCCGGCGTGCCACGCGCCTGTGGCGCGCCTCGCGCGCGCATCGGGCACAGGCGGCACAGGCGGCACATCGGGCACATCCGGCACATCCGGCACATCCGGCACATCCGGCACATCCGGCGCAGGCGAAATAGCCGCGCCGGCGTCGCTCACACGGCCCACTCGGTCATCACCGGCGTGTCGGTGGACGACACGGCTTCGCGCTCTTCGAGCGTGCGCTTCGAGCACGGCGTGTCGAGGCGGCCGCGTCCGCTCAGCAGCGGGCAGCGCTCGAACAGCTCGGCGATCCAGTCGACGAACACCCGCACCTTCGGCGACAGATGCCGGCTGTGCGGATAGACCACCGAGATCGGCATCGGCATCGGCCGGATTTCGGGCAGCACTTCGACGAGCTTGCCGGACTGCAGCCACGGCAGCACCATGAAGCGCGCCGGCTGGATCAGCCCGAAGCCTTCGAGGCCGCAGGTGACGTACGCATCCGCGTCGTTGACCGAGACGCGGCCCTTCATCTTCACCTCGACTTCCTTGCCGTCGACGAGAAACGCCCAGTCGATCACGCGGCCCGTGCGGCTCGAAAAATAATTCACGGCATGGTGCGCATCGAGCTCGGCGAGCGTGCCCGGCGTCCCGTGTCGCACCAGATAGTCCGGTGCCGCGCAGGTCACGCCCTCGAACAGTCCGATGCGCCGCGCGACCAGCGACGAATCCTGCAGCGCGCCGACCCGCACCACGCAGTCCACGCCTTCCTGCAGCAGGTCGACGGGCCGGTCGGTGAGGCCCAGCTGCAGGTCGATATCCGGGAAGCGCGTGTGGAAATCGCACAGGGAAGGAATCACGACGAGGCGCCCGAGCGAGCCCGGCATGTCGATGCGCAGCTTGCCGTGCGGTTTGCGGTTGCCGTTCTGGAAGCTCGCCTCGGTTTCCTCGACGTCCGCGAGAATGCGCACGCAGCGCTCGTAGTACGCGGCGCCGTCCGGCGTGAGCGACAGGCGCCGGGTCGTCCGGTGCATCAGGCGCGTGCCGAGAAACGCCTCCAGATTCTGGATGATCGTGGTGACCGACGCGCGCGGCAGATTGAGCGTTTCCGCCGCGCGCGTGAAGCTGTTGGTATCGACGACACGGGTGAACACCTGCATGGCCTGAAGCCGGTCCATGGCTGATCTCCGAAAAGGGCAAGGACGCCGCGCGATGCGGGTCGCATCTTGCGCGTCACGGCACTGCGCCGGCATGCGGCAATGATTGTTTTGGCATGCCGAATTGTGTTGCCGGATTATAGGCATTTATTTGGAAGTTTGCCGAACGCACAATGCGCACCATTCGTATTTTCATGGGTGAGTGCGTCTTCAATGGACTCCTTCGCTACGCCGTCTTCCGCGGGGCCGCAGGACGAGGCTGCCGCGCAGGCGCTCGCCGTCACCGACGTGACGGTGGACGGCTATGCGCAGCCGCTGACGCTGCGGCTGTATCGGCCCCGCGCGAAAAATGCGCTGCCTGTGCTGCTTTATTTTCATGGCGGCGGCTTCGTACGCGGCTCGCTTGCCGACGCGGACCGTGCCGCGCGCTTTCTCGCGGCGCAGGTGCCCGCATGGGTCGTGTCGGTCGGCTACTCGCTCGCGCCGCAGTTTCCGTTTCCGGCCGCGCCGGAGGACGCCTATCGCGCGGCCCGCTGGGCGTGCGCGAACGCCCGTGCGGCGGGCGCCGATGCGCGGCGCCTCGGCGCGGCGGGCCACGACGCGGGAGGACACCTGGCGAACTCGCTCGCGTTCATGGTGCGCGATCGCGGCGACATGCGCATCGTCGCGCAGGCGCTCGTCGGGCCGATGCTCGATCCGAGCCTCACGCGGGTCGGCGACGCGGACCACCTCGATTCCGACATCACCGCGCAGCAGTGCGCGGCGTGCTATCGCGCGTATCTGCCGCAGGCGGTGCAGCGCATGCACCCGTATGCGGCGCCGCTCGAAGCGTCGCGGCTCGCCGGCTTGCCGGCCACGCTGATCGTCACCGCGCAAAAGGATGTGCTGCACGTCGAGGCCGAGAAGTACGCGAGCCAGCTGATCGGCGCCGGCGTGCCGACCCAGGTGGTGCGTTTTCCGGGCGTCTCGCACGCGGCGCTCGCCGACGACACGCACGCGCTGGAGGAAGCGGTGCGGTTCTTCCAGTGCCGCTTCGCCGCCTGCAGCGCCCGCTCAACCTGATACCCGATACCCGATTCTCTTTCCCGGAGCTTCCTATGTCAGTCATGTTTCGTTCCCCCTCGCGCATCGCGCTCGCCGTGCTGGCTGTCGTCGCGCTCGCGGGCCTGGGCGTATTCGGCGCGGTGCGCGTGCATGCCGACGCGCCCGCCCACGCGGCGCCGCCCGCCGCACCGGAAGTGGATGTCGCCACCGTGGTGCAGAAAACCGTCACGGACTGGCAGAGCTATTCCGGGCGTCTCGAAGCCGTGCAGCATGTGGACGTGCGTCCGCAGGTGTCGGGCACGATCGTCTCGGTGAACTTCAGGGACGGTGCGCTCGTGAAGCAGGGCGACACGCTGTTCGTGATCGATCCGCGTCCCTACCAGGCGGCGGTGGACCGCGCGGCGGCGCAACTGGCCGCTGCCCAGGCGCAGGCCGGCTATGCGGCGAGCGACTGGGCGCGCGCGCAGCGGCTGATCGCGGACAACGCGATCGCGAAGCGCGATTTCGACGCGAAGCAGAACGCGGCGCGCACCGCCGACGCGGATGTCAAGGCCGCGGCGGCGGCGCTCGAAAGCGCGCGCATCGACCTCGGCTATACGCGCATCGTGGCGCCGGTGTCGGGCCGTGTGTCGCGCGCACTGATCACGGTCGGCAACGTCGTGGCGGCCGGCGCGAACGCGCCGACGCTGACGACCCTGGTGTCCGTCTCGCCGATCTACGCGTCGTTCGACGTCGACGAGCAGACCTATCTGCGCTACATCGCCCGCGAAAAAGACCGCACGAAGGTGCCGGTCGAGCTGGGCCTTGCCGACGAGCGCGGTTACTCGCGCAGCGGCGTGATCGAGTCGGTGGACAACACGCTCGATACGTCCTCGGGCACGATTCGCGTGCGCGCGCGCTTCGACAACGCGGACGGCATGCTGATTCCCGGCCTGTACGCACGGGTGAAAGTGGGGGGAAGCATGCCTCACCAGGCACTCCTGATCAATGAGGTCGCGGTGGGCACCGATCAGGACCGCAAGTTCGTGTTCGTCGTCGACGGGCAAGGCCGCGTCGCCTACCGGCAGGTGTCGCTCGGCGAGCGGCAGGGCGATCTGCGCGTTGTGACGGCGGGCCTGAAGCCCGGCGAGCGGATCGTGGTGGGCGGCATCCAGCGCGTGCGCCCGGGCATCACGGTGCGCGCGCACACGGTGTCGATGGACCCGGATGCGGCGGGCGGCGACGCACTGGCGCAGGCCGCGTCCGGCGCGCAGGGCAATTCGTGAGCGGCGCGCGTCCCAATCGTCCCAATCGGGGGATTCCAGAATGAACATATCGAAATTTTTTATCGACCGGCCGATCTTCGCGGGCGTGCTGTCCGTGCTGATCCTGCTGGCGGGCGTGATCGCGCTGTTCCAGTTGCCGATTTCCGAGTATCCGGAGGTGGTGCCGCCGTCGGTGGTCGTGCACGCGCAGTACCCGGGCGCGAATCCGAAAGTGATCGCCGAGACCGTGGCGTCGCCGCTCGAAGAGCAGATCAACGGCGTCGAAAACATGCTGTACATGCAGTCCCAGGCGAACAGCGACGGCAATCTGACGCTGACGGTCACGTTCAAGCTCGGCACCAACCCCGATCTCGCGACGCAGCTCGTGCAGAACCGCGTGAACCAGGCGCTGCCGCGCCTGCCGGAGGACGTGCAGCGTCTCGGCGTGACGACGATCAAGAGCTCGCCGACGCTGACGATGGTCGTGCACCTGATCTCGCCGGACAACCGCTACGACATGACCTACCTGCGCAATTACGCGCTGCTGAACGTGAAGGACCGGCTCGAACGGATTGCGGGCGTCGGCGAGGTGCAGCTGTGGGGCTCGGGCGACTACGCGATGCGGATCTGGCTCGACCCGCACAAGGTGGCGGCGCGCGGCCTGACCGCGATGGACGTCGTGAACGCGATTCGCGAGCAGAACGTGCAGGTCGCGGCGGGGGTGATCGGCGGTGCGCCGTCGGCGCCGGACACGCCGCTGCAACTGTCGGTGAATGCGCGCGGCCGGCTGCAGACGCCCGAGCAGTTCGGCGACATCGTGCTCAAAACGGCGCCCGATGGCGGCGTGACCTATCTGCGCGACGTTGCGCGGATCCAGCTGGCGGCATCCGAGTACGGACTGCGCGCGCTGCTCGACAACAAGCCGGCGGTCGCGCTGGCGATCGAGCAGGCGCCGGGCGCGAACTCGCTCGCGATTTCCGCGCAGGTGCGCGAGCAGATGAAGGAGCTGAAGCAGGACATGCCGCCGGGCGTCGACTACCGGATCGTCTATGACCCGACGCAGTTCGTGCGCGCGAGCATCGATGCGGTGATCCATACGCTGCTCGAAGCGATCGCGCTCGTCGTGATCGTCGTGATCGTGTTCCTGCAGACGTGGCGCGCGTCGATCATTCCGCTGATCGCGGTGCCGGTGTCGATCATCGGCACGTTCTCGCTGCTGCTGGCGTTCGGCTTTTCGATCAACGCGCTGTCGCTGTTCGGGATGGTGCTCGCGATCGGGATCGTCGTCGACGACGCGATCGTCGTGGTCGAAAACGTCGAACGCAACATCGAAAGCGGCCTGAGCCCGCGCGAGGCGACCTACAAGGCCATGCGCGAGGTGAGCGGACCGATCATCGCGATCGCGCTGACGCTGGTGGCCGTGTTCGTGCCGCTCGCGTTCATGACGGGCCTGACCGGCGAGTTCTACAAGCAGTTCGCGATGACGATCGCGATCTCGACGGTAATCTCCGCGTTCAACTCGCTGACACTGTCGCCGGCGCTGTCGGCGCTGCTGCTGCGCAGCCACGATGCCCGCGAAGACTGGCTCACGCGCGCGATGAACCGCGTGCTGGGGCCGTTTTTCCGCGGCTTCAACAAGGTCTTCCGGCGCGGGTCGAGCGCGTACGGACGCGGCGTGAAAGGCGTGCTGGGCAGAAAAGGCGCGATGCTGGCGGTCTACGCGGTGCTGCTCGGCGCGACCGTGCTGATCACGCGCGTCGTGCCGGGCGGCTTCGTGCCCGCGCAGGACAAGGAGTATCTGATTGCCTTCGCGCAACTGCCGAACGGCGCGTCGCTCGATCGCACCGAGAAGGTCATCCGCGAAATGAGCGCGATTGCGCTGAAACAGCCAGGCGTCGAGGACGCGGTCGCGTTCCCCGGGCTGTCGGTGAACGGCTTCACGAACAGCTCCAGCGCCGGCATTGTGTTCGTCACGCTGAAGCCGTTTAGCGAACGGCGCAGCGCGAGCCTGTCGGCCGGCGCGATTGCCGGCGCGCTGAACCAGCAATACGGGGCGATCAGGGACTCGTTCGTCGCGGTGTTTCCGCCGCCGCCGGTGCTCGGTCTCGGCACGCTCGGCGGCTTCAAGCTGCAGCTCGAAGATCATGGCGCGCTCGGCTATACCGCGTTGAACAATGCAACCCAGGCGTTCATTCGCAAGGCGGCGAGCGCGCCCGAACTCGGGCCGGTGTTTTCGAGCTACCAGATCAACGTGCCGCAACTGAACGTCGATCTGGACCGCGTGAAAGCGAAGCAGCTCGGCGTGCCGGTGACCGACGTGTTCGACACGATGCAGATCTACCTCGGTTCGCTGTATGTGAACGACTTCAACCGCTTCGGGCGCGTGTATCAGGTGCGGGTGCAGGCCGATGCGCCGTTCCGCGCGCATCCGGACGACATCCTGCAGCTGAAGACGCGCAATGCGGCCGGGGACATGGTGCCGCTGTCGTCGCTCGTCACCGTGACGCCGACCTACGGGCCGGAAATGGTGGTGCGCTACAACGGCTATACGGCTGCGGACATCAACGGCGGTCCCGCGCCGGGCTACTCGTCGGGCGAGGCGCAGGCGGCGATCGAGCGGATCGCGGCGCAGACGCTGCCGCGCGGCGTGAAGTACGAGTGGACCGATCTGACGTACCAGCAGATCATCGCCGGCAATGCGGGGCTCTGGGTGTTTCCGATCAGCGTGCTGCTGGTGTTTCTCGTGCTCGCCGCGCTGTATGAGAGCCTGACGCTGCCGCTCGCGGTGATCCTGATCGTGCCGATGAGTTTGTTATCCGCGCTCACGGGGGTGTGGCTCACACACGGCGACAACAACATCTTCACGCAGATCGGCTTGATGGTGCTGGTGGGGCTCGCGTCGAAGAACGCGATCCTGATCGTCGAATTCGCGCGCGAGCTCGAACACGACGGCCGCACGCCGCTCGCGGCGGCGATCGAGGCGAGCCGGCTGCGGCTGCGGCCGATCCTGATGACGTCGATCGCGTTCATCATGGGCGTGGTGCCGCTCGTGCTGTCGAGCGGAGCCGGCTCGGAGATGCGTCACGCAATGGGGATCGCGGTGTTCTTCGGGATGCTCGGCGTCACGCTGTTCGGCCTGATGCTCACGCCGGTGTTCTACGTGGTGCTGCGCACGCTCGCTGGCGGCAAGATTCATGTCGCGCAGAAGGATGCGTCGCGCTACGCGATGCCCGCTGGCGACGCACGAGGAGAAGCGTGATGACATGGTTCGATTTTCGTTCTGTTGCGACGTCGCGCGCGCTGGCCGGCGCGCTGCTGTTCGCGCTGCTCGCGGCCTGCTCGGTCGAGCCCGCGTATCGGCGTCCGGCGGTGCCGGTGCCGGCCGCGTTCAAGGAAGCCCCTGCGCTCACGACACAGGAGGCGGGTCGCTGGAAGCCCGCGCAGCCGTCCGACGGCGCGCCGCGCGGCGCATGGTGGACGATCTTCGGCGACCCGACGCTCGACGCGCTCGAACAGCAGGCCGCCTCCGCCAACCAGAACCTGAAGGCGGCGGCCGCGCGCGTCGAGCAGTCGCGGGCGCTGCGCGCGGCGGCGCACGCCGGCTGGTTCCCGCAACTCGATGCGGGCTTCGGGCCGACGCGCGAGACGGTCTCGTCGGCGTCGCTGCTGGAGCCGCAGAGCGCGGGCTCGCAGAGCACGACACTGTGGCGCGCGCAGGGCACCGTCTCGTATGAGACCGATCTGTTCGGGCGGGTCGGCGCGAACGTGGACGCGGCAACCGCCGACGCGCAACAGAGCGAGGCGCTGTTCCTGTCCGTGCAGCTCGCGCTGCAGGCCGACGTCGCGCAGAACTACTTCCAGTTGCGCGAGCTCGATCGCGAAGGGCAGTTGTACCAGCAGACGGTCGCGTTGCGCGAGGATGCGCTCAAGCTGATCCAGCACCGCTTCGACAACGGCGACATCAGCGAACTCGATCTCGCGCAGGCGCGCAACGAACTGGCGAACGCGCGCGCGGCGGCGATCGGCGTCGCGCGGCAACGCGCGGCGTCCGAGCACAGCCTCGCGATCCTGCTCGGCGAGACGCCGGAGTCCTTTTCGTTTCCGGCGACACCGCTCGTGCCGGTGACCGCGCGCGTGCCGCCGGGACTGCCGTCCGCGCTGCTCGAACGACGCCCCGATATCGCCGCCGCCGAGCGCGCGATGGCCGCCGCCAATGCACGGGTCGGGCTCGCGAAGTCCGCGTTCTTCCCGCAGCTCGACATCACCGGCGCGTTCGGCTACGAGTCGGCCACGCTCGGCGATCTGTTCATGTGGTCGAGCCGCACCTTCCTGCTCGGACCGTTCGCGGGCACCGCGCTCACGCTTCCGCTGTTCGACGGCGGCCGGCGCAAGGCCAACCTCGCCGGCGCGCGCGGCCGCTACGACGAGGCGGTGGCGCAGTATCGCCAGCAGGTGCTCGAAGCGTTCAAGGAGGTCGAGGACAACCTCGCCGACCTGCGGCTGCTCGGCGCGCAGATCGATGCGCAGGATGCCGCGCTCGGCGCGTCGCAGCGCGCCGCCCATCTGTCGCAGGAGCAGTATGACGAAGGGCAGGTCAGCTATCTGGACGTGATCGACAGCGAGCGCCAGGTGTTGCAGTCGCAACTGCAGGCGAGCCAGCTGGCCGGCACGCAGGCGGTGGCGACGGTGAACCTGATCCGCGCGCTCGGCGGCGGCTGGGGTACGCCCGCGGCGGACGCCGCATCGGCAGGTGCCGCCGCCGCGCATGCGAGCCCGGCGCATACGTCCGGCTAGCCGCGCGGCGGGCGGTTTCGGCGCGCGCGGCGGGGCGCGCCGCCGCGTTTCTTTGTACACTGGAGGCCGTCCGCGGCGCGCTTCCCGCAGCGCCGCATCCAGGTCCCCCTCAAGAGGTCCGCGGCTTGCCATTCAACTTACCTACGACCGCCACCGCGCCGTTCTGTCCATCCGAAGTGCAGGGTACGGTCGTCGTCGCACCACGCGCCGCGCTCTGGAAAAAGCTGTTTCAGTTCGCCGGTCCCGGACTGCTGGTGTCGATCGGCTACATGGATCCCGGCAACTGGGCAACCGACATCGAGGCCGGTTCGCGCTACGGCTATCGCCTGCTGTTCGTCGTGATGCTGTCGAGCCTCGCCGCGATCGTGCTGCAGTGCCTGAGCATGCGGCTTGGCATCGCGACCGGGCAGGATCTCGCGCAGCTCTCGCGCGAGCGCTATACGCCGGCGGTCGCGCGCATCCAGTGGCTGCTCGCCGAGGTGTCGATCGTCGCGTGCGATCTGGCCGAAGTGCTGGGCGGCGCGCTCGCGTTTCACCTGCTGTTCCGCTGTTCGCTGACGACCGGCGTGCTGCTCACCGCGTTCGACACGCTGATCGTGCTCGGTCTGAAGGGCAAGAACTTTCGCGATCTCGAAGCGATCATCCTCGGCCTGATCGCGACGATCGGCGTGGGCTACATCGTGCAGCTGGCGCTCGTGCATCCGCACTGGCCGTCGGTGGCGGCCGGGCTCGTGCCGTCGTGGCGCGCAATCGACAGCCGCGCGCCGCTCTATCTGGCGATCGGCATCCTGGGCGCAACCGTGATGCCACATAACCTTTACCTGCATTCGTCGATCGTGCAGACGCGCGCGGTCGGGCGCGACGTGCAGAGCCGCGCGGCGGCGATCGGTTTCGCGCGGCTCGATACGATCGTGTCGCTCGCGATCGCACTGCTGATCAACGCCGCGATCCTGATTCTCGCGGCGGCGGCGTTCAATGCGACCGGGCACAACCAGGTCACGGAGATCGAGGATGCGTACCGGCTGCTCGCGCCGATCGTCGGCACGAGCGTGGCGGCCGTGCTGTTCGCCGTGACGCTGCTCGCGTCCGGGCAAAGCGCGACGTTTACCGGCACAGTGGCCGGGCAGGTCATCATGGAAGGCTTTCTGAAGCTGAAGATTCCGTGCTGGCAGCGTCGCCTGATCACGCGGGTGCTCGCGCTGATTCCGGCGTGGCTGGGCGTGCAGATGTTCGGCAACGGCGCGGTCGGGACGCTGCTGGTCGCCAGCCAGGTGGTGCTGAGCCTGCAATTGCCGTTCGCGCTCTATCCGTTGATCCGGATGACGGGCGACCGCTCGCTGATGGGGCCGTTCGCGAACGGCTGGGTCACGCGCAGCACCGCCTGGGCGCTGTTCGGCGTGATTGGCGCGGCGAACCTGTGGCTCGTCGCGCAGACGTTTGCCGGAGGACAGTGAGCGGGAGAACGGGGGCGACCGGGCCGGACCCGGCGATATGCGGCGGACCGCAGTCGTTGCGCACGCAACGACCATGCGGGCGCGGCGCCGCCCGGCACGCTGCCTGTGACGGAGGGGGGGCCGCCCTCAGGCGGCTTCGGCGACCTGCGGCGCGTCGAGCGCCTCTTCCTTGCTGGCGGCCTTCGCGGCGGCCGCGGCCTTGCGGGTCTTGCCCGCGCGCGACGGCGGCTGGCAGGCGCCGCACACCACGTTGTGCTGCAGGTCGTGCCGGTGGGCGACGAACTTGCCGCTGCAGCGGCAGCACGGCGTGAGCTGCAGGATGTCCGCGTCGAAGAAGCGCACGAGCGTCCATGCGCGCGTGAGATCCAGCACCGGCTCGGCGCCGCTGTGCTGGCAATGTTCGAGATAAAGACGATAGCCCTTCGTGAGCGCATCCAGATGCGAGCAATGCGCTTCCTTCTTCAGGAACAGGTACGTGTTGTAGAACAGCGACGCGTGGATGTTGGCGAGCCACGTCATGTACCAGTCGGCCGAGAACGGCAGCATGCCCTTCGGCGGCGACACGCCCTTCACCTCGCGGTACAGCCGGATCATGCGGTCGCGCGACAGCGTCAACTCGCTTTCGAGCACCTGCATGCGCGCGCCCAGTTCGATCAGTGCGATCGCACGAAATACTTCCTGGGCGTCTTCCGTGAGGCTTCGCTTGAGCATCGTCGTGACTCCGTCAGGCGAACTGTTCGGCCGGCTGCCCGGCAAGCAGGATGGCAGCGTGCGTCGGCGCGACCTCGGTGTGTTTGGGCGACTGCGTCAGCGCCGACAGCATCGCGTGGTCGTTGAAGCGGAAAAAGCACAACAGCTGGTCGGAGGAGGCAAGCTTGACGACCTGCGCGAGCGACAGGCCCGTCAGCAGATCGGCCAGCTCCGACGACAGTCCCAGACGGAACATGCCGATGGCTTTGTCCTCGCGCAACATGCGTTGTGCGAGCATGATGTAAGACAAGTTGATCTCGCGGATCGAATCCCGAGTTTCGCTGCTGCGGTCCATTTTTGCTGTTTCCGAAGCCCCGAATTGCTATGCCGGCTTTGGTGTGCCGTTATGCTTTTCTGCCTCGCCGGACTCGCGGTCCTCCGGCGACAAGTCACTGCCTGATACGAAAGCTGACTGATTGATACAAGGTGTTACATCTCGTAACAGCTTGGAGGGAATTGTATGAAGTGCACTTGAGGAAATCAATACCTTCTCAAAAAAATATCTCGCTTAAATACAACATTTCTCGGTAACTCTTTCATGGTGCTGTAACGGAACCCCGTCGCACCGCCGCGTGCCTTGCAGGACAGCGCTTTGGCGCGCCGGACGGAGAACTGGAAAATCATCTGAAGAAATTGGGCGGCCATCGGTGTAAATGCCAATAGCCGATTAAAACAGAAAGGAAAAAGAAAGGATGTGAAATTTCCAGTAATATGTACCGGCGACCCGAATGCATTCGGGGTCGAATGGATTCGTAACATCCTCCGCGGCGCTGGTTACAAATTCCGCAGCGTTTGTAACGCGGGCGAGGACGTATCGCCGCGCCGCCGATTCGCGCCATGCGAAGCGGAAAAAGGCAGCGCGGTCGCGATTGTTGCGCGGAATCGTTTGCGGGTCGGAGCGCAAAGGCGGGGCCGGGGGGCGCACGATGCCAGATCATTGGCGATCGACCTGACAACCGTGCAACAACCGTACAACAACCGCGCGGACCCGCCCCCCGCCCCCCGGGTCCGCATGCACGGCGCGCGTCAGGCGAGCGCGCCGCCTTGCGGCGCACCGGTGGGCACGAACACGTAGCCCCGGCCGCGCACGGTCTGGATCAGACGCGGCGCCGACGGATCGACTTCGAGGATGCGCCGCAGACGCCAGACCTGCACGTCGACGCCGCGGTCCGTGTGCGCGCGCGCCGAACCATAGAGCAGATCGTTGAGCCTTTCGCGCGTGAGCGTGCGCATCGCATGCGAGACGAACACGTTCAGCAGCGCGAACTCGCTTGCGGACAGCATCAGCGCGCGTTCCCCGGTGCGGAGCATGCGCGTGCCGGGATCCAGCGTGAAGCGGCCGATCTGCAGCGCGTGCGGCCGGCCGCGCGCGATCGACGGCGGCCCGGCGCGACGGCGCAACACCGCGTCGATGCGCGCGAGCAGTTCGCGCGGGTTGAACGGCTTGCCGAGATAGTCGTCGGCGCCGAGTTCGAGGCCGACAATGCGATCGACGGCTTCGCTGAGTCCGCTCAGCAGCACCACCGGCAAGTCGTCGCCTTGCGCGCGCAACGCACGCAGCACAGCGAGTCCGTCGATGCCGGGCAGCGTGATGTCGAGCACGAGCGCGTCGGGACGGTCCTGTTCGAGACGCAGCGCCAGCGAGCGCGCATGGCCGAGGGTCGCCACTTCGATGCCGTGGCGGGTCAGATAGGTACTCAGCAGCGCGCGCAGATCGGCGTCGTCGTCGACAAGGAGAATGCGGTTGGCCATTGTGTGCCTGTCCGGAAGGGGCGGGGTCCGCATCGCCGGCGGCGATCGCGGTATGCGTCCCTTTAAACGGAATCAGGGCGGAAAATCCGTCGCGGCGTGCGGACCGCCGGCGGAGCGCGCGCGGCATGGCGGCTGCTTGCAAAGAGAGCTGACAAAAAAACGCCAGCGCAAGGCTGGCGTAAAAAGTTCTGGCTTCTTCCGAGGGCTGCCAGAACCTGAGAGAGGGGCGCGCGGTGGGATCCGCCAGGGCTGGACGGGATCCGGCAGAGCCCGCGCGGTCGCGGCCGGGCGGGTCGAGGTCTGTGTCGTGCTGCGCCGCGGCGGCGTATCGCGCGCGAGGCAGGCGTACTTTTATCCGACGCGCGGGCCTTCGGCAATGAGGGATGACCCGTTTCGGCGCGACAGGCGCTTCCCGTCGCTAACCTATCAGTTTGTGATAGATAATGCCAGGGCCGCGCCGGCCTGCGTTCCGGCGCGCATCCCGTCAAACGAGCCCATGGAGACACCGTGCTGAAGAACCTCGACCCCCTGCTGAACGCCGACATCCTGTATGCGCTACGCGCGATGGGCCACGGCGACGAGGTCGTGATATGCGATGCGAACTTCCCCGCCGATTCGGTTGCGCGGGCAACGGTGTCCGGCAAGCTGCTGCGTCTGGACGGCGCCGACTCGGCGCGTGCGGTTCGCGCGGTGCTGTCGGTGCTGCCGCTCGATACGTTCGTCGACCATCCGGCACTGCGGATGGAAGTGGTCGGCGAACCGCAGACGGTTCCCGCCGTGCAGCGCGAAGTGCAAACCGAAGTGGACGCCGCGCACGGCGGCCCGCTGCCGCTTGCGTCGCTCGAACGGTTTGCTTTCTACGCGCGCGCGAAGACCGCCTATTGCGTGATCGCGACCGGCGAGCGCCGCGGCTACGGCTGCTTCGTGTTCAAGAAGGGCGTGCTGCTCGCGCCGGACGCGCCGCGCGCGTCATAAGCGCCGTGGCGGTGTCTGGGCCGGCCGTTGCCGGTGCATGGGCCGGTCGCTGCCGGTGCACGGGCCGGCCGCCGCCCGCGTGCACGATGACGGCTTGCCCGCGGCGCGGGCAACGCGATGGCGCGTCCGCGACAAAGCGGCGATGAAGCAGCGATGAAGCACCGGCCAGGCGACGTCGCAGGCCGGCATCGCCGGCCTGCGCAGTCACACCGCGTATTGCAGGGCGAGATCGAGTGCGATCACGGCGAGCGAGCAGCCGATGCCGGCGAGCACGTTCGCCACCCGATGTGCGTAGTCCGGATGCCGCGTGGCGGCCGCGCCGACCAGAAACACGATTTCCACGACGATCTGCAGCGCAACGAACGCGAGCATCAGCAGGAATTCGTAGCCCATGTCGTGGAAATGGGTGAAATTCAGACCGAAATCGTGGATCCAGCGGCCGACCCGGTACACCTCGTAGAGGATCAGGACGATCGGGAACAGGTAACTGGCTACGTAGGTGGGTACGGATGCGTGACGCAGTTCGAGATGAACGTGATGAGCGCTTTGCATATCTCCTCCTTGCTCGCGTGGGCGTATGACCCTTGCATTGCTTTCGACCAGCATAGCGCGAAAAGGTGCGGATCGGCGCATCGGATGCGGCGCCGCGCACACAATGGAGCGAAGCGGACGACGACGGGCGCCGCCCGTGTCCTTAGCCGTAGCCGTAGCCGCAGCCTTAGCCTTAGCCGCAGCCTTAGCCGCAGCCTTAGCCTTAGCCTTAGCCGCAGCCTTAGCCGCAGCCGTGCTGGTGCTGGTGCTGGTGCTGGCGCCCGTGCCCGTGCCCGCGGCAGGCTATCGGGCCCCGTGCGGCCGCATCCGCCGGGCGCGCGGTTGTCAGACCGCTTTGGCCGCGTCGTCGTCCGCCGCTAGCGAACGGATCTGCCTGAGCGCCGGGAACAGTCGCATCCACAGCAGCGCGACGGCCAGCGTGGCCACCCCGCCGATCACGACCGCGCGCTGCGCGCCCCACCAGCCGGCCGTCAGCCCGGACTCGAACTCCCCGAGCTGGTTCGACGAACCGATGAACAGCGAGTTGACCGCGCTCACGCGCCCGAGCATCGCGTCGGGCGTCCGGAGCTGGACGAGCGACATCCGCACGACGACGCTGATCACGTCCGACGCGCCGAGCGCCGCGAGCGCCAGCAGCGAAATGGCGAAGCGGTGCGACAGCCCGAACACGATCGTCGCGATGCCGAAGGCGATCACGCCGCCGAACATCGCCGCGCCGGGGCGGCGGCGCAGCGGGAAATGCGCGAGCCAGATCGTGCCCGCGAGCGCGCCGACTGCCGAGGCCGAGCGCAGCATCCCGAGCGCGAGCGGGCCGGCGTGCAGGATGTCGCGTGCGAACACGGGCAGCAGCGCGGTTGCACCGCCGAACAGCACGGCGAACAGATCGAGCGACAGCGCGCCGAGAATCACCGGCTGGCTGCGGATGAACGCAATCCCCGAGAACACCGACGCGAGCGTCACTGGCGTGCGCGCGGGCGGCTTGCCCTGCAGCGGCAGGTTCGTGACGAGCGCCGCAGCGAGCGCGTAGCCGAACGCGCAGGCGAGGTACGCCTTGCCCGCGCCGATTCCATATAGCAGGCCGCCGAGCGCCGGGCCGAGGATCTGCGCGGTCTGTCCCGCCGAGGTCGCCCAGGCGGTCGCCTGCGGGAGCTGCGCGCGCGTCACGACGCCGGGCAGCAGCGACGACAGCGCCGGCGACTCGAACGCGCGCGCAGCGCCCACGCATGCGGCGAGCGCATAGATCAGCGGCGCGCTGATCCAGCCGCCGAGCGACCCGGCGGCGAACAGCAGCGCGGCGGCGGCCTCGATCGTCTGGCAGATGCCCGCGATGCGCCGCCGGTCGTAGCGGTCGGCCACCTGGCCGACCACGAGCGTCAGCGTGAACATCGGCAGGAACTGCGCGAGCCCGACCAGCCCGAGCGCGAACGCGCTATGCGTGAGTGCGTAGATATGCCAGCCCATCGCGACCGCCAGCATCTGGAACGACAGGGACGACAGCACCCGCGCGCACCAGAAGCGCTGGAATGCCCGGCTGCGCGCGACCCGCGCCGGCGGGGCGCCGCCGGGCGGCGCGTCTGAGGCCGATGGGGCCGGTGAGGCCGACGGAGCAGACCCGGCAGACCCGGCAGACCCGGCAGACCCGGCAGACCCGGCAGACCCAGCAGACCCGGCAGACCCAGCAGACCCAGCAGACCCAGCAGACCCAGCAGACCCAGCAGACCCAGCAGACCCAGCAGACCCAGCAGACCCAGCAGACCCAGCAGACCCAGCAGACCCGGCAGGCGTGTCATAACCCCCAAATGAGCGCCCAGGCGAGGCGGGCGGGGCGCCGGCGGGCTCTGCGGCCGGTTCGGTGGGCGGAAGGGTCATCGTCGAGGGGGCGGAGGCGCGCAGCGTCGGGAGCGGCGGCGTCGCCGGATAAAAGCCCGTCAGTGTAGAGCAAGCGGGCGCCGCCGTCGCGCGGCAGCGCCCGCGGCCCACCCCCGCGCCCGCGCCCGCGCCCGCCGGCCCACCGGCCGGCCCACCCGCCGACCCGCATGCCGGTCGACTCCGGCCGCATTTTTTCGCCAGATTTCAATGAAAACATCCATTTAACTTTCGGTAACCCGCACAGTTTCGTTTGACTTCGTGCGACGCTCGCACAGTCGGTTGGCTCGACGCCCCTGGTCGAACAAACGGCAACTCCTTGTCACCTTCCTTGGGGAATAAAAATGGAACGTCTGAATCTCACACACGAAGTCGTCCGGATGTCCGAAGAGCGTGGCCGCAAGCCGGAACTGATCGCGGTCGAGCCGCTTCAGAAGCCCGCCTGGATGCCGTTTACCGTACGTATCGCCACCGAGGACGCCGATCTCGAGCAGGTGGTCCGCCTGCGGCGCACCGCGTATGGACGGCATGTGCCGGAATTCGCGCAGCGGCTGGGCGTCGAGGACGGCGACCGCGCGCCCGGCGGGACGATCCTGCTGGCCGAATCGAAGCTCGACGGCGCGCCGCTTGGCACGATGCGGATCCAGACCAACGAGCACGCGCCGCTGCAGGTGCAGCGCTCGGTCGCGCTGCCCGACTGGTGCAGCCGCGGCCGGCTCGCCGAGGCAACGCGCCTCGCGGTGGCGGCGGGCGCGCCGGGCCGGGTCGTGAAGGCGATGCTGTTCAAGGCGCTGTTTCTGTTCTGCGAGCAGCAGCACATCGACTGGATGATCATCACCGCGCGCGCGCCGCTCGACCGCGAGTACGAGACAATGCTGTTCCAGGATGTGTTCGGCGACCGGCAATTCATTCCGATGCCGCACGTCGGCAATCTGCCGCACCGGGTGCTGGCGGGCGAGGTGAGCGAGGCGCGGCGGCAGTGGCGGGAGGCGGGGCATCCGCTGTTCGGCTTCGTGTTCCAGACGCATCATCCGGACATTGATTTGCGGCAAGCAGAGCGTTTCACTTTGCCCGCGGACAGGTTAGCATGCGACGAGCACGCTGATCTCGTCGCGGCCGGCTGACCTCGCGGGCTCACGCGGGCCGCACCTCGAAGTGACGCTGCAGGGCAGTCGGGAGCGGGGCGGGCGCAGGGCGCGGCCGCCGCCGCGACTCAAGGTAGGAAGACAAGCAGCACTTCGGGGGAGAGTCGCAGGTATGTCGCTGTCTGGTGCGTTGTCCCGCTTCAAGATCAGACGGTCCGGTTCGTGGCTCGATCAGGCGCTGTACGCCTTTTCGGTCTACGCGGTGCCGGCCCTGATCGCACTCGGCGCGCTGATCGCGATGCTGTTCCTGCCGCGCGAGTTTCCGGCCGAGCACGGACCGCCGCTCGCGTTTCACGTATTCGACGCAAAACAGACGTCGCCCGATCCGGCCGAAGCGCTGGCGCGGCTCGCCGGCACGCCGGCGGTTGCGAGCTATCACACGCATCTGTCGGAAACGCCGATCTGGTTCAGTTTCGTCGCCGCGCCCGCGGACGACCCGGCGCGCCCGGCGCTCCTCGAACTGCCGTCCCGCCATGCGCGCTCGGTGCAATGCTGGCGCGCGCGCGACCTGCATCCGCTCGGCACGGGCGACCGCGTCGCGACCTCCGGGCAGATACGCACGGCGCGCGCGGGCTTCGCGCTGTCGCTCGGGCGGCTGGCGGCGCCCGAAACGATCCTCTGCGAGAGCCGCTTTTCCGGGCCGGCCGAACTCACGGTGCTCGCATGGACCCCGCGGCAGCTGCGCAACGCGGAACTCGATTTCGAGCAGAGCTCGGGCCTGATCGCCGGCGGCCTGCTCACGCTCGCGGTGTTCGTGTTCGTCACCGCGCTCATCAACCGCGAGTGGACCTATGTGATCTTCGCGGTCTGGCTGGTCGGCAACCTGCGCCTGTGTGCGAACGCCATGGGCTGGGACGGCGAATGGCTCGGCCGCGTGATCCCCGCGGACGACCTCGCGCTGCTGCGCAAGCTCAGCTTCGCCGCCTATTACCTGCTGACGGGGGCGCTGTTCAGCCAGCTGTTCCGGCGCGAGCTGCTGCGCATCGGCTATCAGTGGCTGCTGCGCGCGGCGCAGTACGCGGGGCTGCTGCTGCTCGCGCTGGCGGTGCCGCTGTCATATGGGCATTTCGAGCTGGCGCTGTGGGGGATCGGCGGCTTCGGCATCGGCGTGCTGATTTTCCTGCTCGGCCGGCTGGTGTGGAAAGCGCGCTCGCGCACCGTGATGTGGTACGTCGCATCGCTCGCGGTCGTGCTGGTCGCGACCCTCTCCGAGGTGTTCGGCGCGGTGTTCGGCATCTCGCGGCTCGCGGCGGGCGTGAGCCCGGTGCTCGCGGCGCTCACGTCGAGCATGATGGCCGCGTTCGCGATCGCCGAGCAGATGCGCGCCGAGCGCGAGCGGCGCCGGCGCATCCAGAGCGAGCTGCGCAACACCTACGAGGTGACGCCGATCGGCCTGTTCACGCTCGATGAAACCGGACGTTTCGTGCGCGCGAATCCGGCGCTGCGCGCGATGCTCGATCTGCGCAAGTCCGAGTATCGCGAGCGCCTCTGGAAGGACTATTTCGAGCCGGGCGCATGGGGCGCGCTGCTCGCGCTCGCGCACAAGGGCAGCGAGGGCGAGCTGGAGCTGGGCGGTTCGCCCGCGGGCGGCACCGGCGAGCGGCGCTATTCGCTGAAGGCGACCCGCGCGAACGGCTGGATCGAGGGCTCGCTGCAGGACGTGACCGAGCGCTCGAAGGCGGTCGAGCGGCTGCGCTTTCTTGCCGGCCACGATCCGCTCACCGGGGTGCTGAACCGGCGCGGCCTTGAACTCGCCATCGGCGCGCAAAGCGAGGAACCCGCGCCGTGGGCGCTCGCCTACATCGATCTCGCCCGCTTCAAGCTCGTCAACGATCTGTTCGGCCATCGGGCCGGCGACGAAGTGCTCCGCCAGGTGGTCGCGCGCATCCAGGCGCTGATGCGCCCGGACGACGCGGTCGGCCGCATCGGCGGCGACGAGTTTATCTGCGTGATGGGGCGCACGACGATCGACGAGGCCGTCGCGCTCGGCCGCGAGCTGATCGCGGCGATCGGTGCGGCGCCGTATCAGATCGGCCAGAGCGCGTTCCAGATGCGTGCGGCGATCGGCATCGTCGAATGCGCGACCGGCGTGCGCGTGCAGGATGCGCTGTCGCATGCGGACGCCGCGTGCCGCAAGGCGAAGCACGGCGTGCAGGGGCAACTGGTCGCCTATCGCAAGGGCGCGCCGGCGTTCGAGGAGCGTGCCAGGGAACTGATGCTCGTCGAGACGCTCGGCCAGAACCGCGTGCCCGAGGGCCTTTTTCTCGTGATGCAGCCGATCATGTCGCTCGATGCGCCGGGCGCGTCGCTCGACTTCGAAGTGCTGCTGCGCTGGCGCGCCGGGGACGGCTCGACGCTGCCGGCCCACAAGGTGATCGCCGCGGCCGAGGAGTCGGGCAACATCACCGCGATCGACCGCTGGGTGCTCACGAGCGTGCTCGCCTGGCTCGAACAGCATCACGCGGCGCTGCCGAAGACGCACTTCGTGTGCGTGAACCTGAGCGGCGGCTCGCTCAACGACGGGCCGTTCCTCGACGAGATTTTTGCGCTGTTCGCGCGCTATCGCGCGGTCGTGCATTACCTGTGCCTCGAAATCACGGAAGGCGTCGCGCTGCACGATCTCGCGAACACGCAGCGCTTCATTGCGCGCGTGCACGAAATGGGCGCGAAGATCGCGCTCGACGACTTCGGCGCGGGCTATACGTCGTTCCGGTATCTGAAGGAACTGTCGGCGGATGCGCTGAAGATCGACGGCGAGTTCGTCCGCACGATGTGCGCGCATCCGGCGGATACGGCGATCGTCGAGGCGATCGTCGCGCTCGCGCGCAACCTCGGGATGCGCAGTATCGCCGAGTGGGTCGAGGACGCCGTCACGCTGCAGGCGCTGCGGGACATCGGCGTCGACTACGTGCAGGGCTTCGTGGTCGCGAAGCCGCAGGAAGGCGCGGCGATTCTGGCCGCGCACTCGGCAGCGGGCTTCATCCAGGACCCGGCGACGCAACGCTTCGTCGAGCACCTGATGGCCGACGGCGGCGTCGCCGAGGAGGCGCGCGTGCGCGCCGATCTGCATTGAGGGCGCACGCATCGTGAGCGCGCCTCCGCGCAGATGAGCGCGTCATCCCCGAACGCGCCGCCCGGCGCCGATCCGCTCGCGACCGCGCTTGCGCTGTGCGCGGCCGGCCGCTTCGCCGACGCGGCGGCATGCGTGCAGCCGCTGCTTGCGCAGGGGGCGGAGCAGGGTACAGCGCCAGGTACAACGCCGGGTACAACGCTGGGTACAGCGCAGGGTACAGCGCAGGGTACAGCGCAGGGTACAGCGCCAGGTGGTTCCGCACCGGCCCCCGCGCCAGGCGCGCGCCCCGATCCGCGCGCGCTGCACATGGCCGGCGTCTGCGCGCTCGGCCTCGACCGGCTGGACGCCGCCGAGGCATACTGGCGCGCAGCGATCGCGGCCGAGCCCGCGTTCGCCGATGCGCACAACAGCCTCGGCATCCTGCTGCAGGGACTCGGCCGGCTCGACGAAGCGGACGCGCAGTTTCGCGCGGTACTCGCGCAGCGTCCCGACGACGCGCAGGCGCACAACAACCTCGGGGCGACGCTGTACCGCCGCGCGCGCATCGACGAGGCGGAGCAGGCTTACCGCGCGGCGCTGGCGTGCCGGCCCGATTACGCCGAGGCGCACTACAACCTCGGCATCGTGCTGCACGACCGCGGCCGGCTCGACGACGCGCAGGCCGCGTACCGCGCGTCGCTCGCGCTGCGCCCCGACTGCGCGGAAGCGCACAACAACCTCGGCAACCTGCTGAACGCGCTGGGTCGTCCCGCTGACGCGGAACAGGCGTACCGCCAGGCGCTCGCGGTCCGCGCGCACTACCCGGAGGCGCTCAACAACCTTGCGGGCGTGCTGAAAGGCCAGCGCCGGCTGCCCGAGGCGGAGCTCGCCTGCCGGCTCGCGATCGCACTGCGCGCCGACTACCCGCAGGCATACAACAATCTGGGCGGCGTGCTCGGCGATCAGGGACGCTTCGCGGACGCCGAAGCGGCCTGCCGCCAGGCGCTCGCGTTGCAGCCGGGGTACGCCGAGGCCTGCTACAACCTCGGCATCGCGCTGTACGGGCTCAAGCGGCCCGACGAGGCCGAGGCCGCGTACCGCGACGCGCTGCGGCTGAATCCGGCGGCCGTCGAGGCGTACAACAATCTCGGCAACCTGCTGCACGAGCGCGGCCGGATGGCCGACGCGGCCGCCGCGTACGCGCAGGCGATCGCGTTGCGGCCCGCGCTCGCCCCCGCGCATTACAACCTCGGCAACGCGCTGAAGGAGCTCGGCCGGACGGACGACGCCGAGGCGGCCTACCGGCAGGCGCTGGCCATCGAACCGCACAACGCCGACGCGGATTTCGCGCTCGCGACGCTGCTGCTCAGCGCCGGCCGCTTCGACGAAGGCTGGCGGCGCTACGAAGCGCGCTACCGCAAGCCGGACTTCATCTACCACAAGACGCCCGCGCTGCTGCCGTGTCCGCGCTGGCGCGGCGAACCGCTCGCGGGCAAGTCGCTGCTGGTGTGGCAGGAAGAGGGGCTCGGCGACATGATCCAGTTCGGCCGCTACCTGGCGCAGCTGAAGGCGAGCGGCGCGCGGCATCTGACGGTGGCGTGCCTCGCGCCGCTGCATCGGCTGCTTGTCGCGGTGGAGGGTGTCGACGCGGTGCGCGATCATCGCGACGCGCTCGCGCGCGCGTCCGCCGGCGACTACGACGGCTGGACCAGCCTGTTGAGCGCGCCGCTCTATCTGCGCACGCGCGTCGACACGATTCCGCCGGCGGCCTACCTGCGCGCGGAGCCCGCGCTGCTGGCGCGCTGGCGCGCGGTGCTCGGTGCGCTGCCGCCCGGCCGCCGCGTCGGCCTCGTCTGGAAGGGCAATGCGCGGCACCAGAACGACGCGCACCGGTCGCTGCCGTCGCTCTCGACGCTCGCGCCGCTATGGCGGGTGCCCGGCGCGCAGTTCATCAGCCTGCAAAAAGGACAGGGCGAGGACGAGGCGCTCAGCCCGCCCGCCGGCCAGCCGCTGCTGCATCTGGGTTCGCAGGTCGAGGATCTGGCCGATACCGCGGCCATCGTCGCGCAGCTCGACCTGGTGATCTGCGTGGACACGTCGGTGGCGCATCTCGCCGGGGCGCTCGGCAAGCGCTGCTGGGTGCTGCTGCCGGCGCGCAATCCCGACTGGCGCTGGATTCGCGGACGCACCGATTCGCCGTGGTACCCGGACACGCTGCGGCTGTTCGCGCGCGCGGCGCACGAGGACTGGGACGCGGTGCTCGGGCGCGTGGCGGATGCCTGCGCGGACGCATTCGCACCCGCACCCGCACCCGCACCCGCGCCGCGCAACTGCACGCGTTGATGCAGCGGCGGCGCGCGGGTCAGAGCACCGCGAGCCAGCCGCCGTCTACATAGATGATCTGGCCGTTCACGTAGCTCGATGCCGCGGACGCCAGGTAGACCGCGGTGCCGACGAGTTCCTCCGGCCTGCCCCAGCGTTGCGACGGATTGCTGGCCTTGACCCATGCGTCGAACGCGGCGTTGTCGATCAGCGCGCGGTTCATTTCGGTGAGGATGTAGCCAGGGCCGATCGCGTTCGTCTGGATGTCCGAGGCGCCCCATTCGGCGCTCATCGCGCGCGTGAGCATCCTGATGCCGCCTTTGGCCGCGGTGTACGCGCCGACCGTCGCGCGGGCGCCCTCGCTCGTGAGCGAGCCGATATTGACGATCTTGCCGCCGCCGCCGCGCGCGATCATGCGGCGCGCAGCCTGCTTCGCGACGATGAACGCGCTGGTCAGGTTGGTGTCGATCACGCGCTGCCAGTCGCTTAGCGCGAGTTCGAGCAACGGCTGGCGGAACTGGATGCCCGCGTTGTTGATCAGGATGTCGACCCGCACGCCCGCGCGGTCCCACGCGTCGAACGCGGCGGCGACCGCGCGCTCGTCGGTCACGTCGAACGCATCGCCGCGCGCGTCGAAGCCCTGCGCGCGCAGCCGCTCCACCGCGTGTTCGACGCCGTCGGCGCGGGTGCCGTTGATCAGCACGGCGGCGCCGGCTTCGGCGAGGCCTTGTGCGAGTGCGAGGCCGATCCCGCGTGTCGAGCCGGTGACGAGCGCGGTGCGGCCGCTCAGATCGAACAGGGATGTCATGGGGAGTCCGCCGCGATCGGGAGAAAAAGGGGCCGCCGGTGCATGCGCCGGCCGCCCGCACGATGATAGCAAGGGCATCCCGATGCCGCGCGGGAACTGACGCGGCAGCACCGGGTCTGTCGGATATTCACGATCTGGAGCCCGCCCTCATGACGCGTCCCGTCGATTCCGGCCTCATTCTCCTCGCCCGCCTGGCGCTGTCCGTCCTGTTTGTCTGGAGCGGAGCAATGAAGCTGCTCGGTTACGCGGGGTTCGCCGCGTGGCTGCACGCGAAGGGGGTGCCGTTCGTGCCGGTCGCGGCGCCGCTTGCCACGGCGGTCGAGGTGCTGGGCGGCCTGTTCCTGATCGTCGGCTTCAAGATCCGGCCGCTCGCGCTGGTGATGGCCGCCTACACGGTGGCGGCCGCGCTGCTCGGCCACGACTTCTGGAACCTGAGCGACCCCGCGCAGCAGCGGGACGCGGTGATTCACTTCTGGAAGAACATCGGCATCGCGGGCGGTTTCCTGTTGCTGTTCGTGACCGGCGCGGGCGGCCTGAGCATCGACGGCGCCCGCGCGCCGCGCCGCCTGCTCGGCTGACCGCCCGCGCCGCGCCCGCTGCGCCCGCTGCGCCCGCTGCGCTCCGGCGCGTGTATCCTGTTCCGATGCACCCATGAGGAATCCACGATGATCCAGAATTTCGACCAGACGATCGACGGCAACGTGATGCAGTTCTGCGCCAGTCTCGGCGAAGGGCCGACGCTGCAGCGCGTCATCATCAGCCGCGCCGATTCCGCCGAGACGCTCGTGATCTTCGATGCCTCGGGGCTGCTGGCGGCGCTGCGGGCCGAATTCGAGGATCCGGCGCGGCTTGTCGCGCATGCGATCGGCAAGGCGCAGACCGATGGGCTGATCGAGCGCGCGCTCGCGAGCGGCGAGATCCAGCACGCGTCGCTCTGACGCCCGCCGTCCGGCCGCCGGAAGGCGGGCGTCGCCGCGGGCGCGGCCGGTCTTTTGCCGACGACCCTAGTCCGTTTCGAGCGGTTGCCCGGCTGGCCGCGTGACCGGCTGCGCGGCGCCCCCGGCGGGCGCCGCATCATCGGGCCGTGCCGCGTGTGCTTGCGGATGGATCAGGCAGGCAAGGCCGATTCCAATGATCAGTAGTCCTGCCGAAATCGCGCTCGATGTCTGCATTCCCGCGACGATGTGCGCCGCGCCCGTGCCGCTCGCCAGCGCGCCGTATGCCGCGACGCCGATCGCGCCGCCCGCCTGGCGCGCGGTGTTCAGCGCCGCCGACGCAATGCCGGCGCGCTGCCGCTCGACGCTCGCCAGCACGGCGGTCGTCATGGCCGGTACGGCGAGACCCATGCCGGACGGGATCAGCACGAACGCAATCAGCACGACGGGTAGCGGCGTCGCGGCGTCGAGGTGATGCAGCAGCGCGTAGCCGAGCGCGGCGGTCGCGCCGCCGGCGATCATCGGCACCCGCACGCCGAAGCGCGCGACCACCCAGCCGCTCAGCACGTTCGACACGAGAAAGCCGCCGGTCAGCGGCAGGAACGCGAGGCCGGCGCCCGTCGCCGAATACCCGCGCGCCTGCTGCAGGTACAGGCTCAGCACGAACACCATCCCGTAGTAGCTGAGGTTCACGCAGATGCCGAACAGCACCGCTGCGCTGAAGCTGCGCTTGCGGAACAGCGCGAGCGGCAGCATCGGCGCGGCCGCGCGCGACTCCACGACGACGAAGGCCGCGCCGGCCGCGAGCGCCGCCGCGACACTGCCGACGACGAGCGGATGCGCGACACCGAGTGGCCGGCATTCGATCACCGCGCCGGTGAAAGCGGTCAGCGCGAGCACCGCCAGGCCTTGCCCCGGCAGGTCGAGGCCGCGCGCGCGCTCGCCCGCGGCGCGGCGCGCGCCCGGCGCGGCCGGCACCCAGGCGAGCGTCGCGAGCAGTCCGGCCGCGCACAGCGGCAGATTGACGAGAAAGATGCTGCGCCAGCCCAACCCCGCAATCAGCACGCCGCCCACCACGGGGCCCGCGGCAATCGAGATCGCTCCGGCCGCGGTCCACAATCCGACCGCGCGGGCGCGCAGGCGCGGGTCGTGCGCGCACGCCTGGTTGAGCAGCGCGAGCGAGTTCGGCAGCATCGCCGCCGCGCCGACGCCCTGCAACGCGCGCGCCGCGACCAGCGTCGCCGGCCCGGGCGCGAGGCCGCAGGCGAGCGAGGCGCCCGCGAAGAGCGCCATGCCGCCCGCGTACAGGCGCCGCGCGCCGAACTGCTCGCCGAGGGCGCCGGCCGACAGCATCAGGACCGCGAACGCGAGCGTGTACGCGTCGACGATCCACTGCAGGCCGGCGACGCGCGCGTGCAGATCCGCTCCGATACGCGCGAGCGCAATGTTGACGATGGTCACGTCGAGCTGCGTGACGACGAAGCCGATGCTCAGCGTCGCGATGATGCGCGCGAGCGGCAGGCCGAACGAGGTGGGAGAAGACGTTTTCATGATGCGTCCATCGTAGGGCATGCGGCCGCCGCGATGCTTCGAGACGGGCTGAAGCGTCGATGCAGGGCGCTGCCGTGCGGCGAAGCGTCGTGCAGGGGCACGACGCGCGGTGCGTCAAGAAAATGCCGGTTGGCGTCAGAATGCGATGAGATCCGGTCGGTTCGCGCCAGATTCTCAGTGATTTAGGAATGTTCCGATGGTCCCGCCGATCCCCGGTTTGCACAATCGGAAGCACCTTTCCCGCCGCGAGCCTCCGTTATGCATGTTGCGCTGCTTCAGCACGATCCCCGGCGATGCGTGCCGGTCGAACCGATCCTTGCGCGGATGGGACATACCTGTTCGGTCTGCGGCGACGAGCGCACGCTATCGACCGCGCTTGCGGACACCACGGTAGACCTGCTGGTGCTCGACGAGGGCGGCCGGCACGGCGCGGGACTCGACGCGCTGCGCTGCGTGCGGGTCGTGCACGGCAATCCGCTGCCGGTTCTGCTCGTCTCGGCCGACGGCGCGGAGCGCAGCGCGGTCCGCGCATTCGCCGCGGGCGCCGACGACTACATCACGCTGCCGCTGCGCGCGGCCGAGTTCGGCGCGCGCGTCGCCGCGCTGCTGCGGCGCGCGTATCCGGCGCGGCAGCGGTCCGTCGGGTTTGCGGTGGGGCCTTACCGGTTCGACGCGCGTCACCAGATCGTGATGCTGCACGGCGCGCCGGTCGCGCTGTCGGGCACGCAGTACCGGCTTGCCGTGCTGTTTTTCGCGAACGTCGGCCGCGTGCTGTCGCGCGATCACATTTTCGCGACCGTGTGGGGGCGCGAATGCCGGGCGTTCACCCGTACCATCGACAGTCACGTGTCGCGCCTGCGGTTGCTCCTGCAGATCGATGCGCACAACGGCTTCCGGCTGCAGCCGGTGTACCGCAGCGGCTATCAGTTGCTGAGTCTCGAAGGGCGCGACGCGCAGGTTCGCCAGGCGGCCGCCTGAGCGGCTTCGTGAAAGGCTTCCTGAGCGACTTCCGGCGCGGCTTCACGCGCGGCTTCCCGTGCGACTTCCGGTGCGGCTTCCGGTGCGACTTCCCGCGCGGCTTCCGGTGCGGCTTCCCGTGCGACTTCCGGCGCGGCTTCCCGTGCGGCTTCCTGAGCGGCTTCCTGAGCGGCCGCGCGGGGTTCGTGACTCAGAGGGCGGGCAGCGCGGGCCGCGTCTCGATCGAGCGGCGGATCAGCCGGTCCACGGCCGCGCGCTCCTCGCCGGCGAGCGGCAGCCGCGGCGGCCGCACGTGCTCGGTGCCGAGTCCGACTATCGCCTCGGCCAGCTTGATGTTCTGCACCAGCTTAGGCGATACGTCGAGCGCGAGCAGCGGCGCGAACCAGCGGTAGATCGCGCGCGCTTCCTCCAGCCGGCCGGCTTTCAGCAGCCGGTAGATCGCGACCGTCTCGCGCGGAAAGGCGCACACAAGACCCGCGACCCAGCCGTGCGCACCCATCAGCACGGCTTCCATCGCGAGATTGTCGACGCCGCACAGGATCGCGTAGCGGTCGCCGACCACGTTGATCAGATCGGTGACGCGGCGCACGTCGCCGCACGATTCCTTGATGGCGACGAACTTCGTGTCGTCCGCGAGTTCGGCGAACATGTCGGGTGTCGTGTCGACGCCGTAGGCGAGCGGATTGTTGTAGATCATCAGCGGCAGCGGGCTCGCGCCGGCAACCTGGCGGAAGTGCTGCAGCGTCTCGCGCCGGTCGGAGAGATAGCGCAGGCCGGGCAGCACCATGTAGCCGGCCGCGCCGCGCGCCGCGCCGGCCTCGGCCTGGCGGCACGCGTCGAGTGTGCTGTTTTCCGCAATCGTCAGCAGGACCGGCACGCGGTCGCGCGCCGCCGCGACGGCGATGTCGAGCACGTCGAGCTTCTCGTCGAGCGACAGCGTTGACGCCTCGCCGAGCGAGCCGCAGACGATGATGCCGTCCACGCCCGCGTCGATCTGCGCTTCGATGTTCATCGTCGTGTTCGCGCGATCGATGCTGAAATCCGCGTTGAACTTGGTGGTGACGGCGGGCAGAACGCCCTCCCAGATATGCGCCACGGCTTCTCTCCTGAGCGTGATGGATAGAGCGCAGTTTAAGGATCGAAAAAGGCGTCGTCTTGCGCGATTCGCGCGCGCCGGATGACGATTTCAGCATAGTCGCTGTGCGCGCATCGCATCGCCGTGTCGCGCGCGGACCCGCGGGGGCGCGCGTCATGCCCGCCGGCATGCGGTGCCCGGCGCGCCACGATCTTCATGCTGCGGCGCAAGGCGCCGGGGCCCGCGGACGGCGCGCCCGGCGGACCCTTGCGAGGCGCCGCGCGGCGCATCCGGGATTATGCTGAAATCGTCATAATCCGCGCGCACTGTTCTCAAGACCGCCGGGTACCCGCCTTCCTAAGATGGCGCCATGAAAACCGTGAACATCATCGACTCGCACACCGGCGGTGAACCGACCCGCCTGGTGGTCTCCGGCGGCCCGGATCTCGGCGGCGGCACGCTCGCCGAACGGCTCGACGTGTTTCGCACCCGCTTCGACGCGTGGCGCGCCGGCATCGTCACCGAGCCGCGCGGCTCGGATGTCGTGGTCGGCGCGCTGCTGTGCGAGCCGGATACGCCCGGCTGCGCGGCTGGCGTGATCTTCTTCAACAACGTCGGCTATCTCGGCATGTGCGGGCACGGCACGATCGGGCTCGTCGTGTCGCTCGCACACATGGGGCGCATCGGGCCCGGCGCGCATCGCATCGAGACGCCGGTCGGCGTCGTCGAGGCCACGCTGAACGCGGATGGCAGCGTCGCGGTGCGCAACGTGCCTGCGTATCGCTATCGCAAGGCGGTCAGCGTCGATGTGCCGGGCTTCGGTCCGCTTGCCGGCGACATCGCGTGGGGCGGCAACTGGTTCTTCCTCACGTCCGGGCACGGCAAGACGCTCGATGCCGAGCGGATTCCCGAGCTGACCGCGTTCAGCGCGGCGATCCGCGATGCACTGATCGCGCAGCGCATCACCGGCGCAGACGGCGCGCTGATCGACCATATCGAACTGTTTGGCCCGGGCTCGCGCGCGGGCATCGACAGCCGCAGCTTCGTGCTGTGTCCGGGCAACGCATACGACCGCTCGCCGTGCGGCACCGGCACCAGTGCGAAGATCGCCTGCCTCGCGGCCGACGGCCTGCTCGCCGAGGGCGCGACATGGCGGCAGGAGAGCATCGTCGGCAGCGTGTTCGAGGGCCGCTACCAGCGTGAAGGCGCGGGCGATGACGGCGGCGCGGCGATCGTGCCGACCATCACCGGTCACGCATACGTGATGGCCGAAGGCCGCCTGTGCTTCGATGCGCGCGATCCGTTCGCATGGGGCGTGCGCACGGCATGAGCGCGGATGCGGTGATCGTCGGCGCGGGCATCGTCGGGGCGGCGTGCGCCGCCGCGCTCGCCGCGCGCGGCCTGCGCGTCGAGGTGATCGACGCGCAGGGCATCGGCGGCGGCGCGACGGCCGCGGGGATGGGCCACATCGTCGTGATGAACGACTCGCCGGCGGAACTCGCGCTGAGCGCGTGGTCGCGCGCACTGTGGCTCGCGCTTGCGCCGCAGTTGCGCGCGCGCGATGCGTTCGCGCGCTGCGGCACGCTGTGGGTCGCCGCCGACGACGAGGAGCGGCAGGCCGCCCGCGCGATGCAGACGCTGTTCGCGGCGCACGGCGTCGCGGCCGAATGGCTCGACGCGCGTGCGCTCGCCGACTGCGAGCCCGCGCTTGCGCCCGGCATGGCCGGCGGCTTGCGCATCGCGGACGACAGCATCGTCTATGCGCCGACGGCCGCCGAATGGCTGCTCACCCAGGCGCCCGGCGCGGCGAACATCACGGTGCGCTGCTTCGCTGACGTCGCTGCCGTCGACGCGCGCGCGGTGACGCTGGCCGGCGGCGAGCGTATCGAGGGCGCCTGCGTGATCGTCGCCAACGGCATGGGCGCGCAGCGCCTCGTGCCGACGCTGCCGCTTCAGCCGAAGAAAGGCCATCTGCTGATCACCGACCGCTATCCGGGGCTGATCCGCCATCAACTGCTCGAACTCGGCTACATCAAGAGCGCGCATCACGCGGCGGGCACCTCGGTGGCGTTCAACGCGCAGCCGCGCCCGACCGGGCAGTTGCTGATCGGCTCGTCGCGGCAGTTCGGCACGACCGATCCCGCCGTCGAGATGGACGTGCTCGCGCCGATGCTGCGCCGCGCCGCACGCTATCTGCCGGCGCTGCCGACGCTCGGTGCGGTGCGCGCGTGGACCGGGTTTCGCGCGGCGTCGCCCGACGGTCTGCCGCTGATCGGCCCGCTCGACGATGCCGCCGGCGCGCGCGTGTGGCTCGCGGTGGGGCACGAGGGACTCGGCGTCACCACGTCGCTTGCGAGCGCGCAACTGCTGGCCGCGCAGATCGTCGGCGAAGCCACGCCGATTCCGCCGGATCCGTATCTGCCGCAGCGCTTCTTTCAACCCGAACTGCGTGCCTGAACCGATGCCGACCCCGCTCACCGTGACGATCAATGGACGCGCCGTGCAGGTCGAAGCCGGGATGACCGTGTTTGCCGCGCTCGCGATCGCGGGCGTGCGCGCGACCCGCACGTCGGTGAGCGGCGAGCCGCGCAGCGCATTGTGCGGAATGGGGATTTGTCAGGAGTGCAGAGTAACGGTCGACGGCGTGCGGCACGTGCTTGCGTGCCAGACCCTGTGCGCGAACGGCCAGCGGATCGACACGACGGGGCCGCGATGAAGCAGGATTTCGACGTCGTGATCGTCGGCGCGGGTCCGGCGGGGTTGAGCGCCGCGCAGGCGGCCGTGCGCGCGGGCGCGCGGGTGGCCCTGCTCGACGACAACCCGCGCGCGGGCGGTCAGGTCTGGCGGCACGGGCCGGCGCACCCGATGCCTGCGCCGCTGCGCGCGGTGCAGGCGTTACTGCAGGATCCGGCGGCGCTCACGTCATGGCCATCGGCGCGCGTGGTGGCGCTGCCCGCGCCGCGCACGCTGCTCGTCGAACTGGCCGGGCAGCGCGGCATGCAGGTGGGCTATCGGACGCTGATCCTCTGCACCGGCGCGCGCGAGCGGCTGCTGCCGTTCAGCGGCTGGACGCTGCCGGGCGTGACCGGCGCGGGCGGCCTGCAGGCGTTGATCAAGGGGGGCCTGCCGGTGCGCGGCGAGCGCATCGTGATCGCGGGCAGCGGTCCGCTGCTGCTGGCCGCGCTGGCGACCGCGCGTGCCGCGGGCGCGCAGGTTCAGGCGGTCGTCGAGCAGGCGCCGGCTGCCGCGGTGGCGCGCTTTGCGTTGTCGCTCGGCGCCACGCCCGCGAAGCTGCTGCAGGCCGCGCAACTGACGCGCGGCTTTCCGCTGTCGCGCTACTGGAGCGGCAGCGTCGTGCGCGCCGCGCACGGCACGGCGCGCGTCGAGGCCGTGACGGTGCTGCGCGGCGCGCGCGAGGTCACGCTGGATTGCGAGCGCGTCGCGTGCGGTTACGGGCTCGCGCCCGAGAGTGCGCTTGCGCGGGCGCTCGGCTGCGCGATCGACGCGTCGGGGGCGATCGTCGTCGACGACGCGCAACGCACGTCGATTGCCGATGTGCTGGCGGCGGGCGAGTGTACCGGCGTCGGCGGCATGGAACTGGCGCGCGTGGAGGGCGAGATCGCCGGCTGGCACGCAGGCGGGCGCGCCGACGCGGCGGCTGCGTGTGCCGGCGAGCGTGCGCGCTGGCGGCGCTTCGCGCAGCGCGTCGCGCGCGCGTTCGCACTGCGCGACGCCGCGCGCACGCCGCCGCCGGACGACACGCTGCTGTGCCGCTGCGAGGACGTGCCGTTTGGCGACGTCGCACGGCGGGCGAACTGGCGCGACGCGAAACTCCAGACGCGCTGCGGGATGGGCGCATGCCAGGGGCGGATCTGCGGCAGCGCGGCTGAGACCTACTTCGGCTGGCAGACCGCGCAGGTGCGCCCGCCGGTGTATCCGGCGCGCATCGCGACACTGATGGCCGCGACCGACGACAGCGCACCGGAGCGATGACGCCCGCGCGGTGGCGACCGTTCGAGGGCGACAGCGCAACGACGACAGCGCAGTGATGACAGCAACGACAGCAACGACAGCACTACCAGCACTACCAGCACTACCAGCACTACCAGCACTACCAGCACTACCAGCACTACCAGCACTACCAGCACTACCAGCACTACCACCAGCAAACCCGAGACCCGAACAAACTGCCGCCGCGCGGTTTAGCCCCATTTTTTTGCCGTATCGCCCGGCTCTATAATCGAGCGCAGCCTCCACACCCGATGTCCTGGATACGCATGATGAACCCGCTGGATCATCCGCTCGACCCAGCCGATGCCACGCTGACGGGCATGCTGTCGCACTTCACGCTGCTCGAACCGGTCTTCGACGCGATGCCCGACGTGGTGTTTTTCGTGAAGGATGCACAGGCGCGCTACGCGCTCGTCAACCGCACGCTGGCGTCGCGCTGCGGCCACAAGGACAAGGCCGCGCTGCTCGGCAGGACCGCCGAGGACGTATTTCCGCGCCGCTTCGGCCGCATCTATACGGCGCAGGACCGGCACATCATCACCGTCGGCAACCGGCTGGTCGACCAGCTCGAGCTGCACCTGTATCCGGGGCGCCAGCCGGGCTGGTGCCTGACCTGCAAGCAGCCGCTGCGCGACACGGAAGGGCGGGTGGTGGGGCTCGCGGGCATCTCGCGCGACCTGAAGGCGGACGAGGTCAGTCATCCCGCGTACAGCCGGCTCGCCGCGGTCGTCCAGTCCATCCAGGACAACTACGTGCAGCCGCTGAACCTGAAACAGCTGGCGGCGATGGCCGACATGTCCGTCGCGCAGCTCGAACGCTACTTTCACAAGGTCTTTCATCTCACGCCGCGCCAGGTGCTGCTGAAGACGCGCCTCGACGCGGCGACCGCGCTGCTCGTGTCGCACGACAAGGTGACGGACGTCGCCGCGCTGTGCGGCTACACCGATCACAGCGCGTTCACCCGGCAGTTCAAGGCGACCGTCGGCATCACGCCGACCGAGTACCGGATGCTGCTGCACGGCACCGCGCAGGGCTGACGCGGCGCGATGACATCGGGTTCGGGCAGCCGCGCGCGTCACCGCTACTGCGTCTACGTGATCGCGTTATCCGACCCGGTGTGGAACGAGGCGCGCTTTCGCCGCGCGAATCCGGACTACCGCTTCGAGCGGCCTTGCGTGTATGTCGGGATGACGGGGCTGGATCCGGATCTGCGCTTCGACCGCCACAAGGCCGGCATCCAGGCCAATCGTTTCGTGCGCGATTACGGGCTGCGCCTGATGCCCGAACTGTATGCGGTGTTCAACCCGATGCCGTATGACGGCGCGCGCGACATGGAGGTCGAACTGGCCATCGGGCTGCGCGAGGCCGGTTACGCGGTGTGGCAGGCCTAGGCGTCGTCGTCGTCGTCGCGCTTCGAGCGCACGTCGCGCACGCCGAGACCGCGCAGCACCGCATTGCCTTCGGGCGTCAGGCGAATCCTCGACGCGCCGGCTTCGCTCGCGACCGTCTCGACGAGCCCCGCCTCGTGCAGGATCGGAATCTCCGGCTTGGCTGACGCGTCGATCGGCGCATGCAGCAACAGCAGCAGCGTGGCGAGTTCGTGGTGGCTCAACAGACGACGCAATATCGTCGGCCGCTTGGCGGGCGCCGCGGGTGCAGCGGGGTTGCGATCTGTCGGGGCCATGCTTTCCACCTCTTGTTTTGCCGTGCGGTGGATCATGGCGGGCGAGTCTTAAACCATTCTTAAGCGCCCCGGCATGAGCGGGGCGCACATGTTGCAAGAATCGGCAAAGTGTTACGCGGCGTTACGCGCGATGCTCAGAACAGGGTCGCGATGCCGACCATGCCGACGAACTGGCCGTTCGTCGAGGACGGCGTCGCGTTCTGCGAGTCGCCGACCGACGGCGCGGCGTCGACAATGTCGCCGGCGCCCGCCGCGCCCAGCGTCTGTCCGCTCGCGTGCTGGTAGGCCTGCAGCGCGTACAGCGAGGTGCGCTTCGACAGGTGGTAGGCCTCTTTCAGCGAGAATTGCTGATAGCGCGCGGCGCTGCCGATGCCGTTTGCCTGCGAGGCGAGCGTGTATGCGAACCCGCCGCCGACGTCGAACGCCGGCGAGAAGCGGTAGGTGGCAAGCGCCGCGTACGTGTTGAATACCGCGGTGTCGGCGAAGCGCGCGCGCCCGCCGGCGAGGTACTCGACGTTCGACCAGCTCACGCCGAGCATCAGGTTGCCGAGCGTGTAGTTGCCCGCCAGCGCGACGTGCTGCAGCGCGCGCGCCGACACGTAGCCGGCATTCAGCGCCGACGTGCCGAAGCTGCCGGTCGAGGCCGGATCGAAGCCGGTGGTCTGCTGCGCGTTGTCCATCCTCAGATAACCCGCCGCGAGGTTCAGCGGGCCGCGCCCGTAGCGCAGCGCGCCGCTCAGCGTCTGCCCCTCGCCGGGACTGCCGGCGATGCCGGCGAGCGCCACCATGCCGCTTGCCTGCAGGCCATTCCAGTCCGGGGTGTCGTAGACCGCCGCGTTGTTGATGCGGATCGTCGTGTCGAGCCCGTCGATGTCGCCCGGGTGCGCGCCGGTCGCGCCGGTGAGCCAGTTGCTGCCGGTCAGCGGGCCGACGAACTGGTAGTACGGCGTGTACTGGCGACCGAGCATCAGCGTGCCGTACGTCGCGTTCTGCAGCCCGACGTAGGCCTCGCGGTTGAACAGTTGCGAGGCCGACGAAAGCGCGCCGGTATTCGGGTCGAAGCCATTCTGCAGGTCGAAGATCACGTGGGTGCCGCCGCCGATGTCTTCGTTGCCGCGCAGCCCGAACTTCGACGCGTACACGTTGCCCTGCCGCAGATAGAGGTTCGAGTGACCCTTCTGGTTGCTCGCGTAGACGAACGCGTCGTCGACCGCGCCATACAGCGTGACGCTGCTCTGCGCGAATGCCGGCGCGGCGAACAGCGTCGCGCCGGTCGAGAGGGCGAGCTTTTTCAGGGTGTGGCGAGTTTTCTTCATCGGTCGTCTCCGTGTTGTGAAGCGTGGGTTTCTTGTCATGTGCGGGGCGCGGCGACGCCGTGCCCCGACGGCCTCGGGACGAGGCCGTTGCGGTGCGTGCTGCCGGGAAAGCGGTGCGGAAGCGGCGCGCCTCGCGGCGCGTCTAGTGGCGGCGCTGCCGGGCCTGTGCGGCGAGCCGCACGGCGGTGTTGCCGGCGCCGTAGCCGTCATAGCCGCCGCGCCGCTCGACGATTTCGAGGAAAAAGCGCTGGTCGAGCGGCTCGGTGCAGGCGTGGAAGAATTCGCCGCCGCGCTCGTCGCGCTCGTACAGGATGTGGCGCGCGGACATGGCGTCGATCAGCGCGTCGGGCAGCGCGTAGCGGGCCGCGAGGTCGTCGTAGTAGTTGCGCGGAATGCGCAGGATCGGCAGGCCGGCCGCAATGAACTGCGGAACCGCGTCGAACAGGTTGCCGGTGCCGAACGCGACGTGATTCAGCCCCGTGCCGCGATAGGTGTGCAGTGCCTCGGCCACCGCGGTGTGGCGGTCCACCGACGCGTTCAGCGCAATCCGCACCGAGCCGTCGCGGCTGCGCAGCGCACGGCTGCGCACGAGCCCGTAAGGGTCGGGCACGACATAGCCCGGCTCGGCCGTGAAGCCGAGCACCGCGCGAAAGAACAGCACCCATGTGTCGAGCGCGTCGGCCGGCAACGACAGCACGATATGGTCGATGCCGCTCAGGAGCGGCGTCGCGGGCGCGGTGTCGCACGCGAGCACGAAATCGGCTTCGAACAGCGTGGGCGCGTCTGGCGCCTCGTCGACGAAATAGCTGAGACTGCCGTCCGGCGCGCGCACGGCGGGCACCACCCGCTCGTTCGGGCCGACCTTGCCGGAGAACGGCGCGCAGCCGAAACCGGCGGCGCGCTCGAACGCGCGCGCGGCGTCGTCCACGCGCAGCGCCGACGCGCACAGCGACAGCCCATGCTGCTGGAAGAACGCGCTCGCGAACGAGTCCGCCTCCGCGTTCAGCACGATCGACGCGGCGCCGTGCTGATACAGCGTCACGTCCTTCGAGCGGTGCTCGCCGGCGCGCCGGAACTGCAGCTTGCCGAGCCAGTCGGCGAGGCGGGCGCGCGCGTCGTCGTCGACCGCGAATTCGAGAAACTGGAAGCCGATATGCGCAGGCGCGGCCGGCGGACGGAACAGTACGGCGGCGGGGGCGGCGGCGTCGGCGTCGGCGCGCGCGGCCGGCTTCAGCTTCTCGCGCACGCATTCTTCGAGATACAGCAGCGAGCGGTGACCGTCGGCTGCGGTCGCCGCCGTCGGCGCGGCGCGAAAGCCGTCGTTGAAGATCTCCAGTGACAGCGGCCCCTGATAGCCCGTCTCCACGACGCGCGCGGCGAAGTCCGCGACGTCCAGATCCCCTTGCCCCGGAAAGCAGCGGTAATGACGGCTCCATTCGAGTACGTCCATCGCGAGCTTCGGCGCGTCGGCGATCTGCACGAACGCGATGCGCTCGCCGGGAATCGTTGCGATTTCGTCGAGCGGGTCGCCGATCGACAGCGTATGGAAGCTGTCGAGCACGAGCCCGAGGTGCCGATGGCCGACCGCGTTCACGAGCCGCCACGCATGCCGGTACGAATTCACGTGACGCCCCCAGGCCAGCGCCTCGTAGCCGGCGGTCACGCCGGCCGCTTCGGCGGCCTGCGCGAGCGCGCCGAGCTGCTCGACGATCAGCCCGTCGTCGCGCAGCGTATCGGCGGACACGTTGCTGCAGACGAGGATCCGGTCGGTGCCGAGCGCGTGCATCAGTTCGAACTTGCGCTTCGCGCGTTCGAGGTTGCGCGCGAGGCGCTCGGGCGCGACGCCCTCGAAATCGCGGAACGGCTGGAACAGCATGATCTTCAGGCCGAGATCGGCAGCGAGGCGGCGCACGTCGGCGGGCGAGCCGTCGAAGTACAGCAGGTCGTTCTCGAAGATCTCGACGCCGTCGAAGCCGGCCGCCTGGATCGCCGTCAGCTTCTCGACCAGCGTTCCGCTAATCGACACGGTGGCAATCGAACGCTGCATGAACGGCTCCTGTGGGGCGAAAAAGAGGCGGCATAACGGCGGCAAACGTCGGGAACCGTCGGGAAATGAACCAGCCCGTTCCCTCGACATTCCCAAAAACCGGCGTAATCGCCCAGTTTGAATTGAATATGGCCGGAGTCTATACAAACTAACTAGATCGTACAAATTAGCATAAACCCCAGAAGACGCGCATGGGGTTCGGGCGCACACTACCGGCACGCTCACCCCGGCGCCGCCATGCGGGCCGCGCAGGGCGGGCAGGATTTTTCTGGAGTGGTGGTGATGAGCTTTGCATCGGTGCTGGTCCTGAACGGACCGAATCTCAACCTGCTCGGCACGCGCGAGCCGGCGATCTATGGCGGCGAGACGCTCGCGGACGTCGAGCGGATGTGCCGCGACGCGGCCGCGCGGCTCGATCTGGCGCTCGATTTCCGCCAGTCGAACGCGGAGCATCAACTGATCGACTGGCTGCACGCGGCGCGCACGACGGTGGACGGCGTGATCATCAACCCGGCTGCGTACACCCACACGTCGGTTGCGATCGCCGATGCGCTCAGCGCGATCGGCAAGCCGGTCATCGAGGTGCACATCTCGAACGTGCACCGGCGCGAGGCGTTCCGGCACCACTCGTATGTGTCGGCGATTGCCGAGGCGGTGCTCGTCGGCTGCGGCACGCAGGGCTATGTGCTCGCGCTGGAGCGGATGGCCGCGATCGTGCGCGCGAGGGCGGCACGATGAACGCCTCCGCGAGCGACCAGTCGTTCCTGGTGGGGCTGATCGGCCTCGGTATCGGCGGCTCGCTGAGCCCCGCGTTGCACGAGGAGGAGGGGCGCCGCCTCGGTCTGAACTACGTGTACCGCCGCATCGATCTCGAAGCGCTGAAGCTCGATCCGTCCGCGTTGCCCGAACTGCTGACCGCCGCCGGGCGGATGGGCTACGACGGGCTGAACATCACGTATCCGTGCAAGCAGCAGGTGATCCCGCTCCTCGACGAGCTGTCCGACGACGCGCGCGCGCTCGGCGCGGTCAACACGGTGCTGCTGAGGGACGGCCGGCGCATCGGCCACAACACCGATTGCTCTGGTTTCACGCGCGCGTTCCAGCGCGGCCTGCCGGATGCGCCGCTCGCGCGCGTCGTGCAACTGGGCGCGGGCGGCGCCGGCGCGGCGGTCGCGCACGCGGCGCTCGCGATGGGCGCGCGCGCGCTGACGCTGTTCGACGTCGACGCGGCGCGCGCCCAGTCGCTTGCGGCGGAACTGCAGCTGCGCTTTCCGGCCGCCGCGGTGCGCGCGGGCGAAGGGTCCGGCGACGCGCTTGCCGAAGCGCTCGCGCAGGCCGACGGCCTGATTCACGCGACCCCGACCGGCATGGCGAAGCTCCCCGGCATGCCGCTGCCGGCCGACCTGCTGCATCGCGACCTGTGGGTGGCCGACATCGTCTATTTCCCGATTCGCACCGCGCTGCTGCAGGCCGCCGAGGCAGCGGGCTGCCGCACGCTGAGCGGCGGCGGCATGGCGGTCTATCAGGCGGTCGACGCGCTGCGCCTCTTTACCGGACTGGAACCGGATGCCGAGCGGATGTTCGCGCATTTCCAGACCTTGCTGCCGCGCTGAGCCCCGCGCTTCGCGCATCCAACAACATATGGTGGAGACACGACATGCCGCAACCCAGTCACCCTGCGCAGCCCGATCTGCACGACGCCGCGCGGCCGCCGTCCGCGCTTGCCGGCGCGCGGCGCTCGAACGTGCGCTACCGGATTCTCGCGCTGCTCGCAGTCGGCACGCTGATCAACTACCTGGACCGCACCGTGCTCGGCATCGCGGCGCCGCAGTTGACGAAGGAACTCGGCATCAACGCCGCGCTGCTCGGGCTGCTGTTCTCGATGTTCTCGTGGAGCTACGTGGTCGCGCAGATTCCGGGCGGCCTGTTTCTGGACCGCTTCGGCAGCAAGCTCACGTATTTCCTGTCGATGACGTTCTGGTCGCTGTGCACGCTCGCCCAAGGGCTCGTGAGCGGCATTGCGCCGCTGATGGCGCTGCGGCTCGGACTCGGCGTGGCCGAGGCGCCGTGCTTTCCGACCAATAGCCGGGTGGTCGCCACCTGGTTTCCGCAGAGCGAACGCGCGATGGCGACGGGCACCTACACCGTCGGCGAGTACATCGGCCTCGCGTTCTTCAGCCCGGTGCTGTTCGCGCTGATGGGTGCGTTCGGCTGGCGCTCGCTGTTCTGGGTTGTGGGCGGCGTCGGTATCGCGTTTGGTCTCGTCTGGTGGTTCTGCTATCGCGAGCCGCATGCGCATCCGGCGGCGAACGCGGCAGAACTGCAGTACATCGAGGCGGGCGGCGGACTCACGCATCGCCGCGGCGGTGCGCAGAAGGGTGCGCAGGCAGGCGCGCAGATCGCCGCACAGACGGACACACCGACCGGCACACCGACCGGCACACAGACCGGCGGCCGGGCCGGCGCGGCGCGCGGCTTCGACTGGCGCACGATCGGCCAGTTGCTGAAGCACCGGCAACTGACCGGCATCTGCCTCGGCCAGTTCGCCGGGAACTCGACGCTGGTGTTCTTCCTGACGTGGTTTCCGACCTATCTGGCCACTGCGCGGCATATGGGCTGGCTGAAGATCGGCTTTTTCGCGGTGATGCCGTTCATTGCGGCGTCGATCGGCGTGATGTTCGGCGGCCTGTTCTCGGACTGGCTGCTGCGCCGCGGCGCGTCGGCCAACCTCGCGCGCAAGCTGCCGATCATCGCCGGGCTGCTGCTTGCGTCGACGATCATTCTCGCCAATTACGTCGAGAGCAACGTTGCGGTGATCGCGATCCTGTCGGTGGCGTTTTTCGCGCAGGGGATGGCGGCGCTCGGCTGGACGCTCGTGTCGGATATCGCGCCGGACGGGCTGCTCGGCGTGACCGGCGGCATCTTCAACTTCGCCGCGAATCTGGCGGGCATCGTGACGCCGCTGGTGGTGGGATTCATCGTCGCGGCGACCGGCTCGTTCGTCGGCGCGCTGATCTTCATCGGCGTGGTCGCGCTGATCGGCGCGCTGTCGTACATCTTCATCGTCGGGGATATTCGCCGCATCGAGATGCACGCGTAGCACGCACGCGGGCGTCATGCGCCGCTGAGGCGGCCGGGCAGCCGGGCAGCCGGGCAGCCGGGTGGCGACGGCGGCCCACGCTGTGCGTTTGCGCCGGGTTGCGCGGCGCCGCGCGCCGCGCCGCGCGTTTCGTTGTGCTCTTCATTTCGCGCTTCGTTGCGAACCTCGCGTTGCGAACCTCGCGCTGCGCACCTCGCGTTGCGCACCTCGCGTTGCGCATCGGGTCGGGCGCCGGGCACCCGCGATGCCGCGGGATCAGTCGTCCTTGCGCAGATAGCGCAGCACGGCGTCGACGATCATCGCGCGATGCCGCGCGCGCAGCCGCGGATGCGACGGGTCGCGGCCAAACGCGGTGCCGAACGTGTGCCGGTTGCCGATCCGGTGAAAGCACATTGCGCTGAACATCAGGTGCAGGTCGATCGGGTCGACGTCGCTGCGGAACTGGCCGGACGCGACCCCGCGCGCGAGCAGGTCCTCGATCGTTTCGATCGCACTCGCATTGTTCGTCTTGAACGTCTTCAACTGCTCGACGTACTTCGCGCCGTGGATGTTTTCGATCGTGATCAGCCGCACGAAGTCGCGATGGCGGTCGTGGTAGTCGAACGTGAACTCGACGAGCTTGCGCATCCCCTCGACCGGATCCAGCTCGCTCACGTGCAGGTCCTGTTCGAGCGCGCGGATGTCGCCGTACACTTTTTCGAGCACGGCCTGATACAGGCCTTCCTTGCTCTCGAAGTAGTAATACAGCATGCGCTTGGTGGTGTTCGTGCGCTCGGCGATCGCGTCCACGCGCGCGCCCGCGAGTCCCATCGCGGAGAACTCCTGGGTCGCGACTTCGAGGATGTTGCGCTTCGTCTCTTCGGGATCGTACCGGCGCCGGGGCTCGCCGCGCCGCGCGCCGCCGGGCCGGGGTTCGGACGGGATGCCGGCGGGATCGGGAGCGGCGCCCTTGCTTGCCTTTTGCATTGTGTAATTCATCGGCGATGACAGGAAATTCTAGCACGCCGGATTCTCCGTCCACGGACCGCCCGGGCAACGCCCGGCGCGGCCGGGCGGCCGCGTGCGCCGGGTCTTACGCGGCCGGGTGGCGGTACGCGGCGAGCGCGTCGCGCGCCTGCATCGCCGTGTAGGTCAGCTGCGCGGCCGCGAGGCCGAGCGCGCCGAATGCGGGCGCGAGGCCGAACGCGGCGAACCCTTCGGCGATCGGCCGCTCGCCGCTCAGCGCGGCCGCGAGCTGCTCGCCGGCGACCGTGGTCGGCGCCATCCCGTGGCCGCCGAAGCCGACCGCGTGCCACACGCCGTCCGGGTCGCGGCCGATCTGCGGCATCTTGTGACGCGCGTAGCTCATCAGGCCGCCCCAGGCGTGCTCGATGCGCACGTCGCGCAACTGCGGGTACACCTTCACGAGATCGCGTTGCAGGAGCCGCGCGATCGCCTGCGGCGAGCGGTTGCGCACCGAGATGCGGCCGCCCCACAGGATGCGCGTGTCGCGCAGCGGCCGGTAGTAGTCGAACGCGAAGCGGGTGTCGTAGACCGCCGCCGCGGTATCGATCGCGTCCTTCAGACGGTCGCCGAGCGGTTCGGTCGCCATCACGTAGGTCGCGATCGGCAGCACCGCCCGTTCGACGCGCGGATAGACGTCGCGCGCGTAGCCGCCGCCCGCCATCACGACATGGCGCGCGTCGAGCACGCCGGCCGCCGTTTCGACCGCAAAGCCGCCCGCCTGCGCGCGGATGCGCACGGCCGGCGAGTGCTCGTACACGCGCGCGCCGCCGGCTTCGAGCGCCGCCGCGACGCCGAGCAAGTACTTCAGCGGATGAAAGTGAAACGCGTCGCGCTCAAAAAGGCCGCCGCAATAGCGGCGTGTTTTCAGGCGCTGGGCGAGCGTCGCGGCCGGCACCGGTTCCCAGTCGACGCCGAAGCTGTTTTTCATCAGCCGGCGCTGGCGGTCGAGCCGCGCGTCGTCGCCGAACCAGTTGGCGAGGATCACGCCGGCGTCGGTGAGGTCGCAGTCGATCGCGTAGCGCGCGATGCGCGCGCGCATCAGCGCGACGGCGTCGGTGGTGAGCGCGTACAGCGCGCGGGCGCGCGCCGGTCCGAGGCGGCGCAGCAGATCCGCGCAGTCGAGGCTGTAGCCGCCGAACACGAAGCCGCCGTTGCGGCCCGACGCGCCGAAGCCGACAGCCTCGGCGTCGAGTACGACGACCTCGCGGATGCCGCGCTCGACGAGGCCGAGCGCGGTGGACAGTCCGGCGAGCCCGCCGCCGACCACGCAGACTTCCGCGCTCTGCCGGCCGCGCAGCGCCGGGCGCGACGGCCGGTGCACGGTCGCTTCGTAGTAGCTGCGCATCCGCGTCACGTCACGTTACGTGACCGGCAGCAGCTTGCCGCTCAGCACGACGGGGCCGCTCGGGCCGTTCGGATTGGGCGAGCCGCCCGGATTCTCGATCGAGATCGCGAGCGCCGCATAGCCCTCCGGCCGCGCGTGACGGGCCGGCAGCGTGCCGTTGCCGCTGTCGGGCATCATCCCGAGCGCCACCGGATGACCGCTGGCGGGAATGCCCCACAGCTCCATCGCCTTGCCCGGCGGCAGGTCGACCTTGCCGACACGATGCACCGACATCGTGTCGTGCGCCTCGTCCCACGCAACGAGCAACACGGGCTTCTCGGTCTTGTCGGCGAGCACGGCGACGTGCGAGAACGCCGCCTCGCCCTGCTGCGCGAGCGTGGCCGGCGGTACGCCCGCTGGCGGGCCCGGCGCGAACAGCGGGCGCAGCGCGACCACCAGCGCGATCGCCGCGAGCGCGGTGACGGCGACCGCCCAGCCGCGCCAGAACGCGAGGCTGTCGACCAGCCGGCGCGGCGCGCGCGCGGCGGCGGCCCGCGCCGGGGCCGATGGGGCCGACGACGCGGAGGCTGACGCCGCCGCCGAAGCCGCACCCGCGGAGGCTGACGCCGCCGTAGACCCCAGGCCGAGGCGCCGCTCGATCAGTGCCCAGACCTGCGGCGACGGCAGGCTTTCCGGCGCGAGTTCGGCCATCGGCGCGAGACGCTGTTCCCAGTCAAGCAGTGCGCGGCGCAGCACGGCGTCGCCGCGCGCATAGGTTTGCAGCCGGCGACGTGCGCCGTCGCGCAGCGTACCGAGCGCGTATTCGGCGGCGAGCAGATCGACCAGATGCGGATAGCGGTGCAGGTTCATCACGCACCCCCCAAGCAGGTTTTCAGCTTGCTCAGGCCGCGCCGGATCCATGACTTGACGGTGCCGAGCGGCACGGTCAGCACGTCGGCGATCTCGCTGTGGCTCAGATCGCGCAGATAGGCGAGGGCGACCGCCTGGCGCTGGGCCGGCTCCAGCTGCTGCATGCATCCGTCCAGTTGCCGCGCCTCCAGACTGACGGCCGACAGCGCCTCGGGGTCCGGGGTTGCGCTTGCGACAAGGTCTTCCAAGCCATCACTCCATTCGGTTTCCTGCGGGTTGACCCGCCGCAGGTGGTCGAGCGCGCGGTTGCGGACGATGGTCGACATCCAGGTCATCGGCGCCGACAGTCCGCGACGGTAATCGCCCGCGTAGCGCCAGATGTTGACGAAGCTGTCCTGCAACACTTCCTCGGCCCACTCGTGCCTGCTCAATATACGGAGCGCAACCCCAAACAGTTTCGGGGCGACGGTGTCGTAGAGCGTGCGCAGTGCCGCGGGGTCTTCCGCGGCCACACGTTCGAGCAGTTCGGCGAGCGTTTCCGGCGTGAGTTCTCGGCGTGGTGCTGTCATGGGTCGGCGAGTGATGGGGTGCGCGGCTATGTTACTCAATTTGGCGCCGTCCGCCATCCCGCGATGGCGGACGCGCGGGTTGTGCAGGTTGCACGAGCCGTACCGGGCCGCATAAGGCCGCATAAGGCCGCACAAGCCTCACGGGCCTCACGGGCCTCACGGGCCTCACGGGCCTCACGGGCCGCCCAAGCCGCCCAAGCCGCCCAAGCCGCCCAAGCCGCACCGGGCCGCACCTGGCCGCCCAAGGCCGCCCAAGGCCGGGCATGCTGGCCTCGGCTACGCGCGACCCGGCCGGGCGGCGCGCCGCGCCGGCCGCGCGCTCAGTGGCCCCAGCGCAGCACCAGCGGATCGAGGCGCCGGGCGATGGTGAGCAGTCCGGCGCGGGTGGCCGGATGCATCGGCGGCAGCGGCGCGCGCACCGCGTCGCAGCGGATCACGCCGCCTTCTTTCATCAGCGCCTTGCACGACGCAAGGCCGCCCTGGCGGTTTTCGTAGTTGATGAGCGGCAGCCAGCGCTGGTAGTGGGCGGCGGCCGCTTCGGCGTCGCCGGCGGCGTACGCGTCGACGATCTGGCGGATGCCGTCCGGGTAGCCGCCGCCGGTCATCGCGCCGGTCGCGCCGGCGTCCAGGTCGGCCATCAGCGTGATTGCCTCTTCGCCGTCCCACGGACCCTCGATCGCCGCGCCGCCCAGCTCGATCAGCTCGCGCAGCTTCCCGGCGGCCTGCGGCGTCTCGATCTTGAAGTACGCGATGTTGCGCAGCTCGCGGGCCATTTGCGCGAGGAACGCCGCCGACAGCGGCGTGCCGGCCACCGGCGCGTCCTGGATCATCACCGGGATGTCGATTGCATCGGACACCGTCTGGTAGAACGCGTAGATGCCGCGCTCCGGCACGCGGATCGTCGCGCCGTGGTACGGCGGCATCACCATCACCATCGCGGCGCCGGCGTCCTGTGCGGCCTTGCTGCGCTGCGCGCACTGATACGCGCTGAAGTGGGTGGTCGTGACGATCACCGGCACGCGGCCGGCCACATGGTCGAGCGCGAGCCGCATCAGCATGTCGCGCTCGTCGTCCGAGAGGCTGAACTGTTCGGAGAAATTGGCGAGCACGCACAGGCCGTTCGAGCCCGCATCGATCATGAAGTCGATGCAGCGCTTCTGGCCTTCGGGATCGAGCCGGCCGGCTTCGTCGAAGATGGTCGGCACGACCGGAAACACGCCGCGATAGCGCGGCCGCGAGATGGCGTTGTTCATGGCGGACAGGCGGGAAGTTGAATGGGAGCGCCGGGCGGGGCGCCCGGCAGCGCGCATCGACTATACGGCGGGCGCAAGTGCCTTGTATAGTGAATTGTTTCCAACTCGTGATCGCTTTTGCGACTTACATGAAAGACACGCTGAACGTGCTGTTCTCGCGGCTGCGGATGAAGCAGCTGCACCTGCTGATCGCGCTCGACGATCACAAGTCGCTGCACAAGGCGGCGCGCGCGCTGGCGATGACGCAGTCGGCGGCGAGCAAGGCGCTGCACGAACTGGAGACGATGCTGGAGGCGCCGCTGTTCGAACGCTCGAAGAACGGGATGCGGCCCAATCCGTTCGGCGACTGCGTGATCCGCTATGCGCGACTCGTCGCCACCGACCTGACCGCGCTCTGCCGCGACGTCGCGCAACTGCGCTCGGGGCGCGGCGGCCGGCTCGCGATCGGCGCGATCATGGGGGCGCTCGCGGACTGGGTGCTGCCGGCGCTCGATGCGCTGCACGCGAGCGACCCGGACCTCGCGATCGAAATCCTCGAGGACACCAGCGCGCGCATGCTCGTGCAGCTCGACGACGGGCGGCTCGATCTCGTGGTGGGCCGCGCCGCGGTCAGTGCCGATCCGTCGCGCTATGCGTATCACGCGCTCGGCGCCGAGCCGCTGTCGGTGGTGGTGGGCCGCGTGCATCCGCCGGTGCTGCGCCGGGAGATGACGTTGCGCGATCTCGCCGGCTATCGCTGGGTCACGTATCCGAGCCAGATGCCGCTGCACGCGCTGCTCGAACGCGAACTGGATCTCGCCGGGATGAGCCTGCCGGCGAGCGCGATCTCGACCGCGTCGACCTTCGTGACCGTGGCGCTGCTGCAGCAGAGCGCGGACCTGGTGTCGCTGCTGCCGGCCGGCATCGCCGCGCTGTTCGCACAGCACCGGCTGCTGCGGATCCTGCCGGTGCAACTGAAGTCGCCGTCGCAGACGTTCGGCATCGTCACGCGGCGCGGCGGCGTGCTGCCGGCGCCGGCCGCGCAGTTCATCGCGCTGCTGCAGGCGCGCCGGCCAAACGGGTGAACGCGGCGGTACGCCGCCAGGTCGAACGAAAAGGATAGCCTCGGGAGCGGGTTTTCGCGGGCGCGGCGCGCGGCGTGCGGCGCAGTGCGCGCGTGCGCGTACTTGCTGTGCGCGTGCTGCGCGGGCTGTTTGCGGCCGCAGGCGGGTCTGCCTGCGCAAAGCGACGCGGAAACACTCACTATCTCATGCCGCTTCGCGCTTTGCCAGGCCCGCTTGAAGCGGTGTTGCGGGCGCGAGACTGTCGGGTAAGTCCGGCCCCGTCGGGACGGGACGAACAGCGCTACACTGAATGCGATGCAGGCCATGTTTGCATCCTTGCGGCCTGCGAGGGAGACGCCGCCATGAATCGGCCACTCGTTCGGATTCCGCATCGCGCGAGCGCAACCGCTGCCGTATCGTTCGGTAAATGGCTCAAGTGGTCGCTCATCGCCGCATTGCTGGTCGCGCTCGCGATCTTCGCGAAACTTTGCCAGCTCGAAATCCAGACCTCCCGCCTGCAGGCGCGCTATCTGTCCGAACTCACGCGCGACGTCGGCTTTACCGTCGGCAACGGCGCGAGCCCCGATATCCGCTTTCCTTCCGCCGGACCCTATGACGAGCGGCTCGGCTACGCGCTGCTGCCTTCGTTCGAAAAGCGCCTGAATACCCATGGATTTGTCATCGCCGCGCAGGCGCGCGATTCGGAACGCATGCTGCAACTGGCCGATGCGGGTCTGTTCCTGCCGTATCAGGAGAAAGACCAGGCCGGTCTGCAACTTGTCGACGGCACCGGCAAGACGCTCTTCGACGCACGCTACCCGCATCGCGTCTACGGCAGCTTCGATGCGGTGCCGCCGCTGATGGTCGATTCGCTGCTCTTCATCGAGGATCGCCAACTGCTCGACCGCAACCAGCCGAACCGCAATCCGGCGATCGACTGGGGGCGTTTCAGCCGCGCGCTGCTCGACGAAGGCATCCGCCTGGTCGACCGGCATCAGGCGCAGCCCGGCGGCAGCACGCTTGCCACGCAGATCGAGAAATTCCGCCACTCGGCGGACGGACGCACTGCTTCGCCGCCGGAAAAGCTGCGGCAGATCGCGTCGGCGTCGGTGCGCGCGTATCTGAACGGGCCGCAGACGATGCCGGCGCGCCGCGAGATCGTCGTCGAGTATCTGAACTCGGTGCCGCTGTCGGCGCGGCCGGGCACGGGCGAAATCAACGGTATCGGCGACGGTCTGAAGGCCTGGTACGGGCGCGATTTCGCCGATGTGAACGCTATCCTGAAGGCGCGGCCGGACGCCGCCAATCTTGCGGAGCGCGCCCGGGCGTTTCGCGAAGTGCTGTCGCTGATGATCGCGCAGCGCGCGCCGTCGTACTTCCTGCATCGGGGCTACCCGGTGCTGCAGCGGATGACCGACAGCTATCTGCGGTTGCTCGCAAGCGGCGGCGTGATCACGCCGGCGCTGCGCGACGCGGCGCTCGCGACGCACATCGCGCTCGCGGACGCGCCGGCGGCGTCGCGCGACGATGCGTCGTTCGTCGCGCAGAAAGCCGTCACACAGATGCGCACGCATCTGTTGTCGGCGCTCGGCTTGCCGAGCTATTACCAGCTCGACCGGCTCGATCTGCGGGCAACGGGCACGCTCAACAACGCGGTGCAGCAGGCCGTTGCCGCGCAGCTCGCGGCGGCCGGCACGAAGGCCGGTGCACAGGCGGCGGGCCTGTACGGCCCGGAGATGCTGCGCCCGGGCGACGATCCGTCGAAGATCGCGTTCAGCTTCACGCTGTATGAGCGCACCGGCGGCGCGAATCTCGTGCGTGTGCAGACGGACAGTGTCAACGAGCCGTTCGACATCAACTCGGGCGCGCGGCTGAACCTCGGTTCGACCGCGAAGCTGCGCACGGTGATCACGTATCTGCAGATCATGTCCGATCTGCACGCGCGCTACGGCGCGATGAGCGTCGCGCAGCTGAAGCGCGTGCAGCCCGATCCGACCGACGCGCTGTCGCGCTGGGCGATCGGCTATTTCGAGCAGACGCGGGACCGCTCGCTGCAGGCGATGCTCGATGCCGCGGTCGAGCGCAAGTACTCGGCCAATCCGGGCGAAGTGTTCTACACGGGCGGCGGCGAGCAGACCTTCAGCAATTTCGACAAGAGCGACAACGGGCGGATCCTGACGATCGAGGATGCGTTCCAGCACTCGGTGAATCTCGTGTTCGTGCGGCTGATGCGCGATATCGTGCACTACGAAATGATCCGGACGTCGGGGCCGTCGTCCGCCTGGCTCGACGATCCGGTGGTGCGCAAGCACTATCTCGACCGCTTCGTCGATGCGGAGAGCCGCGTCTACGAAAAGCGCTTCTACACGAAGTATCACGGCAAGACCGGGGGCGAGGCGCTCGCGCTGCTGCTCCACGGCGTGCGCAAGTCGCCGCCGCGCATCGCGACGGTGCTGCGCAGCGTCGAGCCCGACGGCTCGCGGGGCTGGTTCGACGCACAGATGCGCGCGCAACTGAAGGGCACGCCCGCGCAGAATCTCCCGGACGATGCGCTCGCCACGCTCTACGCGAAGTACGGCATCGACCGCTTCAATCTGAACGACCGCGGCTATATCGCGAAGGTCCATCCGCTCGAACTGTGGACGGTCAGCTACCTGCGCACCCACCCGGATGCGACGCTCGCGCAGACCCAGACCGCGAGCCACGATGCGCGCATGCTGGCTTACACATGGCTCTACAAGACCCGCTATCACGCCACGCAGGACCGGCGCATCCGCCACATGATCGAGCTGCGCGCCTACACGGCGATCGACCGCGCATGGCGCGCGCTCGGTTACCCGTTCAGCGACCTGACGCCGTCGTTCGCCGCGGCGATCGGCGCGTCCGGCGACCGTCCGTCCTCGCTCGCGCAGTTGATCGGCGTGGTCGCCGCGGGCGGCAAGAGCCTGCCGACGGAAACGATCACGCAGCTCGATTTCGCATCGCATACGCCTTACGAGACGCGTTTCGTGCGCGCCGACACGGCACCGCAGGCGCAACTGTCGCCGCAGATCGTGCATGTCGTGCATCGGCTGCTCGGCGACGTCGTGCAGGGCGGCACGGCCGTGCGGCTCCAGGACGGGATGCGCTTTCCGGACGGCGCGATGCTGCCGGTCTACGGCAAGACGGGCACCGGCGACCAGCGCTTCGAAGTGTTTGCGAAGGGCGGCCGGCTGATCGAGTCGCGCAAGGTGAACCGCAGCGCGACGTTCGTGTTCATCATGGGCGACCGTTTCTATGGCACGTTGACCGCCTACGTGCACGAACCCTATGCGGCGCGCTACGACTTCACGAGCGCGATGTCGGTGCAGTTGCTGAAGTCGCTCGCGCCGGCGTTGCAGCCGCTTCTCACCGAACCCGCGAGTCCGCCGGCGACGGCGGGCGCGGGACCGGTCACGCATAGCTGAGTGCGCGCGGCTTCGGCGGACGGGGCCGTTCAGTAGCCGACTTCCGCGGCGGGCTTCAGGAACAGCTCGTGCACCGGCGCGAAATGCGCGTAGAGCGGCAGGATCGCGCCGCCCATCGCGCGCGCGTCGGCGCCAATCGCGCCTTCGAGCAGTTGCGGGCGCACCATTCCTTCCCATTCGAAGCCGTCGAGCACCCGTTCAGTGCGGCGGATGATCTCGCGCAAGAGCTGGCGATCGAGCGCGCCGTCGATCACGACCGCTTCGAGGTCGAGCAGCGCGGTCGCATTGGTGAGCGCGCCGGCGAGCGCGGGGCAGGCGGTCGCGAGCCATTGCTCGGTCTGCCGCCAGCATTCCGGCGTCATCGCGCGATGATCGTGCGCGGCGGCCGCCGGCTGGCCGGCTTCTTCGAGCAGCCTTTCGAGCACGAATCCCGACGCCGCATGCAGCAGTTGGCGCGCGCCGCCGCGCGCGGTGCCCGCGAGCGGAATCGACCCCACCGCGCCGGCGTTGCCGTGCGGCCCGCCGTGCAGGTGGCCGTCGACGACGAGGCCGCCGCCGATGAACGTGCCGACGAACAGATACAGGAAGTGATGGATGCCGCGTCCCTGGCCCATCACGAGTTCCGCCGCGCAGGCGGCCGTCGTGTCCTTGGCGAATTCGACGGGCAGCCCCGTCATCGCCGCGACGCGCGCGCGGATGTCGATGTCGGTCCATGCCGCGAACGCGTCCGGCGGCGCGCCGAGGAAGTCGCGCCAGCCGCCGAGCCACAGCGGCGCCGCGACCCCGACGCCCACCACCTTGTCCGCGTGCGCGCCGAGCGAGGCATTCACGCGCGCGAGGCGCGCTTCGAGCGCCGGAAACAGCACGTGCGGATCGGGATACGCGTAATCCAGCACCTCGCGGCTGCAGACGCGGCCGACGAAATCCATCGCCAGCACGTCGAGGCTGCGCCGTCCGACCTTGATGCCGATCGTGTACGCCCCCTCGGGCCGCAGCGCGATCGGCACCGACGGCTGGCCGATGCGTCCGCGCACGCGCGGCTGGCGCGCGAGCAGGCCGTCGTCGACGAGGTGGTCGACGATCATCGACACGGTCTGCATCGACAGGCGCGTGAGCCGCGCGACTTCCGCCTTCGCGAGCGGCCCGTGCAGGCGGATCGCCTGCAGCACGATCCGCTCGTTGAACTGCCGCATGCCGACCTGGTTCGAGCCGACCGTGCGCTTGAGCGGCGCACGGGTTCCGGTAGTCGCCATCGTCCGGGGCCTCGTCAGCACAATGCGCGCGTCATGCAAATGCCTTCACGTCCGCTTCCTTCGCGCCCGTCATGATCGCCACCGCTTCCGACATGTGAATGTCGCTGGTCTTCACGAGCGCGGCGCGGCGGCCGAGCCGCTGGATATGGATGCGATCGGCGATCTCGAACACGTGCGGCATGTTGTGGCTGATCAGGATCACCGGCAGCCCGCGGTCGCGCACACGGCGGATCAGTTCGAGCACCATGTTGCCTTCCTTCACGCCGAGCGCCGCGGTGGGCTCGTCGAGAATCACCACGTGACGCGCGAACGCGGCGCTGCGCGCGACCGCGACACCCTGGCGCTGGCCGCCGGACAGCGTTTCGACAGCCTGGCGCATCGAGCGGATGCCGATCTGCAAGCCCTTCATGTGGGCGGTCGCTTCGTCGAGCATGCGCCGCTTGTCGATCATTTTCAGCAGCGAGCCGCGCCAGCCCGGCTTGACGAGTTCGCGCGCGAGGAACAGGTTTTCGGCGATGGTCATCGCGGGCGCCACCGCGAGATCCTGATAGACGGTTTCGATACCCTGCGCGCGCGCATCGAGCGGACTGCGAAAGTGCACCGGCTTGCCGTCGAGCAGGATGTCGCCTTCGTCGGGCACGGTGGCGCCCGAGAGCGCCTTGATCAGCGACGACTTGCCGGCGCCGTTGTCGCCGATCACCGCGAGAATTTCGCCTGGCAGTACTTCGAAGTCGCAGCCGTCGAGCGCGGTGACCTGGCCGTAGCGCTTGACGAGGCCGCGCGCCTGCAGGACGGGCATGACGGCGGCGGGTTGGGGCGTGGACATGGCGAACTCCTCGTGGCTTCAGCGGGCGGTGCGGTGGGACAGCTTGTCGGCGGCGACGGCGAGAATCACCAGCACGCCGGTGATCAGCACCTGATAGACCGACGACACGCCGATCAGCGTGAGCCCGTTGCGGAACACGCCGACGATCAGCGCGCCCAGCAGCGTGCCGGTAATCGAGCCGCGTCCGCCGAACAGGCTCGTGCCGCCGAGCACGACCGCGGTGATGCTGTCGAGGTTCTCGGTCTGCCCGGCCTGCGGATCGCCGACCCCGGTGCGCGACACCAGCAGCAGCGCGGCGACGCCGTAGATCGCGCCGGCGAGCGTATAGACCGTCAGCAGGATGCGTTGCGAGGACAGGCCCATCAGGCGCGCTGCTTCGGGGTTGTTGCCGAGCGCGTACAGGTGCCGGCCGGGCACGGTGTCGCGCAGCACGAACCACGTGACGAGATACATCAGCAGGGTGACGACGGTGCCGTAGGTCACCTCCGCCGGGCCGATGCGGAACGTGTTGCCGAGGAACATGATCGCGCTGGGCAGGTTCGATACGCTTTCGGCGTTCGAGTAGATCTGCGTGAGCGCGAACGCAATGTTCAGCGTGCCGAGCGTGACGATGAACGGCGGCAGCTTGATGCGCGTGATCAGCACGCCGTTGAGCGCGCCGAACAGGGCGCTTGCGGCGATTCCGCAGAAGATCGCGAGCACCGGCGGCACGCCGAGATCGACCGCGAACTTGGTCATCACGATCGAACCGACGGCCATGATCATGCCGCACGACAGGTCGATGCCGGCGGTCAGCACGATCAGCGTCTGGCCGATCGCGATCACCGCGACCACCATCGTCTGCTGCAGGATCAGCGACAGGTTCTCGAATGACAGAAAGCGGTTGCTCTGCGTGATGAAGAATGCGCACGCGAGCACGAGCGCGGCGAGCGGCCCGATCTCGGCGAGCGAAGGCAGGCGCTCGGACAGCGTGCGGCCGCGCGGCGCGGGGGCGGAAGGAGTCGACATGATGGTGTCCTTGATGCAGGGCGCGGCATGCGCCGCGCGGCAAACCGGGAGGAGCGGCGCAGCGCTCCTCATTGCTCAGTTGTACTATGTGACAGGCTTACTGCCCCCAGCAGTTCGCGAGACCGAACTGGGTGTCCTTGCTCGGCACGCCGGCCATCGGCTTGTCGGTGATCAGCGTGACCCCGGTGTCGTGATAGCCGCTCACCTTCTTGCCGGTCTTCGCGTATGCGACGCCCGCATCGACGCCGAGCGCGGCCATCTTCAGCGGATATTGCTGCGCGGTGGCGGCGATCTCGCCCGCCTTCACGTTGCGCACGCCTTCGCAGCCGCCGTCGATCGACACGATCATCACGCCCTTGGTCTTGCCTGCTTCCTGCAGCGCACGGTATGCACCGGCCGCCGCGGGTTCGTTGATCGTGTAGACGAGGTTGATGTTCGGGTCTTTCTGCAGGCAGTTTTCCATCGCCGTCTGGCCCTTCGCCTGGTCGCCGCGGGTGTCCTGGCTGCACACGATCGCGGGGTCGCCTTCCTTGACGCCGAAGCCTTTCAGGAAGCCGTTATGGCGCAGCTCGCCGACCGAAATGCCGGGCGCGAGGTCGAGCGTGGCGATCTTCGCGGGTTTGCCGCCCATCGCGGCCTTCGCGTATGCGCCGATCAGCTCGCCCGCCTTGAAGTTGTCGGTGGCGAAGAGGGCGTCGGTGGCGCTTTGCGGCTGGGTCGGCGTGTCGAGCGCGATCACCATCACGCCGGCTGCGCGTGCCTTCTCGATGGTCGGCACGATCGCGCGCGTATCGCTGGGCGTGATCAGGATCGCTTTCGCGCCGGCGGTCATCATGTTTTCGATGGCGGTGACCTGGCTCGAGTTGTCGCCGTCGAACTTGCCGGCGGCCGTCAGCAGCTTCGCGCCGTCTTTTTTCGCGGCGGCTTCCGCGCCCTGGCGCATCTTGACGAAGAACGGGTTCGTGTCGGTTTTCGTGATCAGCCCGACGATCGGCTCGGAGCCGGCCGCGAGCGCGGCGTTCGCGCTCCAGAGCGCGGCCGATGCGACGCACAGCGTGACGAGGCCGCGAACGGCCGGATGCCTGCAGGATTTCAGACTCATGAGTTGCTCCTCCGGATGATGGACAACGATGAAATGAACGACGCCGAATCGATCGTTGGCGAGCGCTGGACGCGCTTCTCGTGCGGCCGCGTTGCCGCCGGCTGATGCAGGACTGGCGGCGCGGCCTTAATTAAATCACTTTGCTTTATTTAGTACAGCAGCGACGCCGGGATGCGTCAAGGCCCCGATTTGATGCGCCGCACGGGGCGAAAAACGCTGTCCGCGGCCCGAGGGCCTTTGCCAGCACGGGCTGCGCGGCGATGGCGCGGCGCAGCATCGAGACGCTGGCATCCGGGTAAATCAGGATGAGATAGTGAAGGGAAGCAGCGGTCAGGTGCTTTCGTAGGCAGGTAAGTAAGGATTTATCGGCTTTTTCGAGAAGGAAGGGGGCGTGGATTTAGCGTGTTGCGCTGCCGCACGAGATGCGTATAATAGGGTTTATACCTAGGTGATAATGCTAGGTTTCCGATCACCCTATCCACACGGAGCCCGATATGAGCGACCTGACCACGACTTCCTCGTCCGCACGGACTGGCTGGCTTGCCCGTCTTGCCGCGGTCGCGCGCCACGCGCTGCACCTGCATCTGCAAACCTGCGCGGTGATCGCCGAGGCGCACCGCCGCCCGTACTGAACTCCCACGCGCCCCGCTGACGGGCGCGGTTTCGCTGTGCATCATCACGGGCTGCGGTTGTGCGCGGCCTGTCTCGCACGCCGGGCACGTGCGGCGCGTTCGTCCTCTGCAATCCCCGTTGCCGCTCCTCGTTTTGTCGTCTCCCGCCTATTTCCCGGTGTATTCCCCGTTGCCCTGATTGGCCGGGGTGCGCCGCGACCACGCGTGCCTGCGATCTGCCGCCGTGTCGATCCAGACTTGCGTCGACCCCGCATTTTTTAGGCCGGCGTGCTGCCTCATATATCACATTCGCATATAATCATGACCGCTCGTTCCTTCGTTCCGCGGCGGTGTGGCCTTATGGTGGGGTCCCGTCGCACGTTGCGACCACCATTTCGCCTGCAGGGTATGCCGTGTCCCGTTCCGCCGCCGCACGCTGGTTTGCCAGTTTTCTCCCGTCCGCTATGGCGGTGCGTTGGCCCGAGCGGGTGCGCTGCGGTATCGGCGCGCTGGTGGGAATCGCGATCACCGGCCTGTCAATGCGCATCGGGCTCGGCAGCGGCAGTCCGATCCCCTTTCTGATTGCGCCGATGGGGGCGTCCGCGGTGCTGCTGTTCGCGGTGCCGGCGAGCCCGCTTGCGCAGCCGTGGTCGATCATCGGCGGCAACCTGGTGTCCGCCATCGTGGGCGTCGCGTGTGCCAGCGAGATTGCCGATCCGGTCGCCGCTGCGGCGCTGGCCGTGGGGCTTGCGATTTGCGTCATGTTTGCGCTGCGCTGCGTGCACCCGCCGTCGGGCGCGGTCGCGCTGACCGCGGTGCTGGGCGGCCCGGCAATCCATGCGCTCGGCTTTCGTTTCGTACTCGAACCGGTGGCGGTGCAATCGTTCGTGCTGCTCGGCTCGGCGCTCGCGTATCACGCGCTGACCGGGCACCGCTACCCGCACGTGGCGCGTCCCGCGCAGCCGTCGCGGCAGGGTGTCACGCAGGCCGACGTCGAGGCGGCGCTCAGGCGTCGCGGCGAATGGCTTGACGTGGCGCCGGACGATCTTGCTTCGCTGGTGCGCGAGGTCGAGTTGCGTGCTTACGCACGCTCGATTCACGAGCTGACCTGTGCGGACATCATGTCGTCGCCGGTGCTGAGCGTGTCGCCCGACACGGAGGCGCCGGGCGTGCTGCGTGTGCTGGAGCGTCATCGCATCAAGGCGGTGCCGGTCGTCGACGCGCAGCGGCAGGTCGTCGGCATTGTCACGCGCACCGATCTGGCGGGCACGCCCGGCATCGCCGGCACGACAGGCCTCGCCGCCTGGCTGCGGCGCGGGCGCAGCCGGTCCGCCGCGGCCGCGCCGGCGGTCGGCGATCTGATGCAGGCGCGGGTGCGCACCGTCGGCGCGGCCATGCCGGTCGTCGAACTGTTGCCGCTGTTCGCGGAAGACGGTCACCATCACATCCCGGTGCTCGACGCGGGCGATCGCGTGGCGGGTATGATCACACCCGCGGACCTGATTGCCGGGCTGCACCGCGTCACGAGCAGCGGCCTGAAACAGGCCGCGTGAGCGTGCACCAGGCGACTTGCGCCGCTGTCCACAAGCGGTTTCACGGAAAACCATCACGTTATGATATATTCGGACATCTAATGTAACATGAACGGATGACCGTGATGAAAAAGCCCGCGCGCAGCCTCGCCAAGACAGACTTCGAGCAACTTTCGGAGTTTCGCTACCAGATGCGGCGGTTCGAGCGCTTTTCGGAGCGCGCGGCGCAGAGCGAGGGCATCACGCCGCTGCAGTATTTGCTGCTGCTGCATATCAAGGGCTATCCCGGCCGGGCGTGGGCCACCATCGGCGAGCTGGCCGAGCGTCTGCAGGCCCAGCATCACGGCGTGGTCGCGCTGGTGTCGCGTTGCGAGGCGCTGGAGCTGGTCAGGCGCAAGGTCAGCGAGGTGGACCGCCGCCAGGTCGAGGTGCATCTGCTGCCGGCCGGCGAACGGCTGCTGGTGCGCCTCGCGGCGATGCACCGCACCGAGCTGAAATCGCTAAAGGGCGCCTTTAACGTGCCCCAGATCGATGGGTAACGTGTCACGGATTCTTCGCCGACACCCGCGATGTCCCGGCATTGCCGCCCTCGCGGCGAGCGCACGGCGGCGTGCCGCACACCGTTGTGTCGTCAACCTTCCGCGTGGACCAGTTGCGGCGCATATTCCCGCGCCGACCAGCGGAGCGGCAGTGCGTGCCGGCTGCGTCTTGCCTCGGTAATCCGCAGACGCATCAGCCGCTCGGCGCCCGGGTGCGCGCGCAGTTCCGGGCCGTCCCAGACGATCTGCGCCTGCGCTGCGACAAACAGCAGGTCGCCCGTTGCGAAATCGACGAACAGCAACCCGGCGCGCGAGTCCTCCAACAGATTGCCGATCGTATTGAAGTAGCCGTTGCCGTTGAAATCGGGCACCGTCAACGTGCGCTCGTCGTCGATTCGCACAAAGCCGGCTCTGCCGCCGCGATGCGAGACGTCGACGCCTCGCCCGGGCCCCGCATCGGGGGCGCTGTTGGCCGTCGCGATGAAAAGCGTGTCCGCTGTCGCGATCAGCGCGCGATCCTCGGCGCTCAGCCGTGTCGACATGTCGACGGCCGGCGCGGCCGCCCGTTCCGCGGGGTCGTATGCGGGCGTGCGTGCCTGGATATACCGCGGACAGTTGCCGAAGCTCTGACGGATGTCGACCGTGAGCACGCTGCCCTGTCGCGCCGAAATCACGCCGTTGGCACGATTGCGCCGTCGCGTGGCCGGTTGAATGCCCAGCACACCGAGCAGTGCACCCGCACGCCAGTGATGCGTCAACGGGTCGCCTGCCACTTCGGCGCCGGTAATGCGCAGCGTGCGCGGATCCGGTGACGACACGAAACCCGGCTCGCCGGTGCGCAGCGTCGCCCACGGCTGGCCCGCCGGATCAAGGCCGCCGAGCACGATGAACGGTTGGGCCGCGAAGAATGTCCGGTGCTGCTCGGGCATCGCATCGCGAATCGCGCGCTGTGCGGCTTGCGCGTAAGCGTCGGGCACACCGGCGCGGGCCTGCGCGGCGCGCTCGCCGGCATGAAACCGCGACGCACGCGCGTCAGGTTGCGCTACGGATAGCGAGGTTGGCATGGCAGGCTCCATCGGTTTATCTGCCGGATTCATTCAGTTATCCTGTGCAACATCGCATTCTTCGCTGCGCGGCATCGGCACGAAGCCGGGCAGCGCCTCGACGCGCGCGAGCCACGCGCGCAGATGCGGATAGGGTGCCAGCGAAATGCCGCCTTCCGGCGCATGCGCGATATACGCGTAGGCAGCGACATCGGCGATCGTCGGCGCCGCGCCGGTTGCGAAGCGTCGATCGGCCAGTTCGGCGTCGAGCACCGCAAACAGGTCGGTCGCGATGCGCTGCGCGGCGGCGAGGTCGCGGGGCGCATCGAACAGCTTGACCAGCCGCGCCGTGCACGGACCGTAGGCGATCTTGCCGGCCGCCAGCGACAGCCAGCGCTGCACCGCTGCCGCTCCGGCCGGGTCTTGCGGCAGCCAGCCAGGATTGCCGTAGCGGCGGGCCAGGTAGACGAGGATCGCGTTCGAATCGCTGATCACGAGGTCGCCATCCTCGATCACCGGCACTTCGCCGAACGCATTGCGCGCGAGAAATGCGGGCTGCCGGTTTTCGCGCGCTTTCATGTCGAGTTCGATCGTCGTGAACGGCAGTCCGAGCAGCGTCAGGAACAGCTTCACGCGATGACCGTGGCCGGACAGGCGCGCGGTGTACAGACGAATGGGTTGGGCAGGGTGGGGCGACCGCATCACAGCTCCTGAAATCGTGCGCTCGTGTCGCACATGCCGCCAGCTTAGGGCGCGCCACCGCACGCGGGAAGAGGGATAATCCGTATTACTCTTTCCTCTTTGAGTGGACAATCCGATGGCAGGCGCAAGCGACGTGAACCTGAACCGGCTCGCGGTATTCGTCGCGGTGATCGAGGCCGGCTCGCTGACCGCGGCGGCCGACCGGCTCGGCATCGCCAAGACGATGGTCAGCACGCACATGCAGCGGCTGGAGGCCGAAGTCGGCGCGAGCCTGCTGGTGCGCACGACGCGCCGCGTCAGCGTGACCGAGGCGGGCAGGCAGTTCTACGAAGCGAGCCGGCAGATTCTCGCCGCCGCCGAAGCCGCGCTGCAGGCGCTCGACCAGCGCGGCGCGCTGCACGGCACGCTGCGCATCGCGACGCCGGTCGATTACGGCGCGCTGATCGTCACACCGGTGCTGGTCGGCCTGCGCAGGCAGCATCCGGATCTGCATATCGAACTGGTATCGGGCGACCGTCGCGTGGATCTGGTGGCGGAAGGCATCGACGTCGCGATCCGGCTCGGGCGTCTGGCCGATTCCGGGCATCGTGCGGTGAAGATCGGCACCTACGAGCGCTGGCTGGTCGCGAGCCCCGAATGCGTGGCCGCGCACGCGATGCCGAAGGCGCCCGCGGACCTCGCGGCGTGGCCGTATATCGGCATGGCGGTGTTGCCGAAGCCGCTCGACGTCCCGCTCGAACGCGCGCGCGGCCGCAGGCAGACAATCCGCTTTGCCGCCGGCTTTCTCGCCGATACCGCGCCCGCCTGCCGCGCGGCGGCGCTCGCGGGCGGCGGTGTCGCCGCGCTGACCGATTTCTCGGTTCGCGACGACGTTGCCGCCGGCCGGCTCGTGCGTCTGCTGCCGCAATGGGCGGCGCCGACGGCCGGCATTCACGCGCTGTTGCCGCCCGCGCGGTATACGGCGCCGAAGGTGCGCGCGCTCATCGACGCGCTCAAGGCGCAGGTCGACGCCGCGTAGCCGGCGCGGCGCGCGTCACGCCGCCGGCCGCGACCCGGCCCGCTGCGCTATCGAGCGGCTTGCAGTCCGGCGACGAGCGTTTGCCGCGCGCGCGTGTCGGTGCGGTCGAACGCGAGCGGCGTGACCGCGATGCGCGCCGACGCGACGACCGCGGTCTCGCTGTCGGGCGGATTCGCGCGCGGGCCGCGCTGAAAGCGCAGCCAGTGATAGGCCATGCCGCGCGGATCGACGTGCGGTTCGACCTCGATGCCTTCGACGAGCCCCGGGCCCTGGGTCGTCACCGTCAGCGGGCCGGCCTCGGCGGCATCGACATCGGGGAAGTTCACGTTCAGACAAACGGGCGTGTCGTGCTCGATCGCCAGCAGCCGGCGGATCACGTCCGGCGCGAGTGCGCGCGCGGTGGCCCAGCGCACGTTGTCGCGATCGCGGAAGGTCTGGCTGAGCGCGATCGACGGCAGACCGAGCAGCAGGCCGGTCATCGCCGCGCCGACCGTGCCGGAGAACATCGTTTCGACGCCCAGGTTGCCGCCGCGGTTGATCCCCGAGAGCACCAGCGCGGGCGGCGTCTCGCGCATCAGGTGGCGTACCGCCATCACGACGCAGTCGCCCGGCGTGCCGCTCACGCCGAAGCGCCGCGCGTCCTGGCGGCTCACGCGCAGCGGCGAATGCAGGCTGATCGAGTGGGACGTGCCGCTCTGGTCATGCTCGGGCGCGACGATCCAGACTTCATCGGCCAGCTCGGCGGCGACGGCTTCGAGCACGGCGAGCCCGGGGGCGTCGATGCCGTCGTCATTGGTCAGCAGCACACGGGGGACTTTGCGAAACGGGGCGGGCATTGCGGGCGCACTCCTCGAAGAAGGGGACACCCATTATCTGCCGATGCCAGGGGTGTGGGCGCAGCCGGTTGAACTGCGCGGTTCGGGCGGACGGGATAGTCCGGACGGCCCGGGCAGCCGGGTCGGCCTGTGGGCAGTCGCGGCAGTCCGGGGCTGCGGCGGTTACGGCGGTTACGGCAGTTACGGCGGTTACGGCAGTCCGGACAGCTGTGGCAGTCCAGGCAGTAGCGGCAGTAGCGGCAATCCACGTAGTCCAGGCAGTAGCGGCAGTCCAGGCGGCTGCGGCGGGCCTGGGACGCGGGGCCGGACTCGCGTGGGCGTGCCGGCTAGTCCATTGCCGGCGACGCGTCATCGCCGCCGGCGGGTTTTGCCGCGCCTTCGAGAAAGCGCCGCGTTGCCGCGAACGACTGCAGCATCGGGTCGGGCCAGGGCGTCTGCAACATCACCGCGTGATGGTTCTCGAAGGCGCTCGTCAGCAGCGACGACAGCGCCGGCGAGCGCAGATGCCGCAGCAGCACGCTCACCGCGATGGCGGTGGCCTGGTTGGCGCCGGCGGTCTGCAGCTCGGACGTGGTGAGGGCGGCGAGTTGTTGAGTGAAGTCCATGGCGTTCGTCGGAAAAGAGGAGTGGGGAGCGGGCGGGCGCATCGCGCGGCTGTCGGCGGCACCGGCGCGGCATTGCGCGGGGCGTGCCGGAAAGGTCAACGGCCACTGGACGTGGCCGTTTTCGGGCGAATCGGCTTCGGCCACGACACGCAAGCGGGAGGCCGGACGTCGGCGCGTCGCGCCGGAGCAGGCGCCGCTCATGATAGCGCGCGGCCCGGCGGACCGCCAACCGCGCGGCGAGCGCCTCGCAGCCGGCCGACACCGCCGCGGCCACCGCGCGCGGTGCGTGGTGCGTGAGCAGCGCGCTATCCGTGGCGCACGCGAGGTTCGTCGACGAGCGTCCGATCGAGCGCGTCGAGTTGCAGCAACAGCGCATCGATCGACGTCAACTGCGTTTTGGTCACGTGATGGAGATCGAGCAGCGCATGCAGGCGTCTGCGCCAGTATTCGGGAGGGAGGATGGGGCCGCCGAGATCGCCGCAGAGTGACGGCTTCATGACGAGCGCGAGATGCGCGATCTCCTGGTCGATCAACGTCAACATGGCGAGCCCCGTGATGATGCGGTAAAAATGACTGATTGCGTTCGACGAATCGTTTTTTTGTATGAATATAAATGTAGGTCAAATTTGCGCGATGGCAAGCCCGGCGCACCTTTGCAGCCAGCCTCCCGTCGCCCGTCAAGGAAAACCATAATGGCGTTCGGGCACAGATGCATTAGGCTGTAACAAAGGTAACTAAATGTTGCCGACTAAGCATACCAATACCATACCAATACATACGGGGATGAATCATACGGGGCCGCGCCGGAGTTTCGGCGTCACTGATCGAGCGTGGCAGGTAAAAGCCGCGCCTATGACATGGCCGCAGCGTTGCTGCGGCCATATTTTTTTGCGTGGCCGGCCATGGGCGCAAATGCCTGCCGGCGCATTGCAGCACGGAGCCGCCGCGATGCTTTTGCGCGGCCCCGGTTCCGGCACAATCCGGCAGGTCGCGCGGGCCTAGCGGCTCCAGTTGCCTCCGCCTCCGCCGTGTCCACCGCCGCCGCCATGCGCACCCCCGTGCCCTCCACCATGCCAGCCACCGTGTCCGCCGCCGTGCCATCCGCCGTGGCCGCCACCGTGCCATCCGCCATGCGGCCAGTAGCCGTGATGAAAATAGCAGCAGCCCCCGCCGCCGCCCCAGATACCGATTGACGAGTAACCCGGGTAATAGTCGTAGCCGTAGCCGCCGTAGTCGGGATAGTAGGTCTGGCCGTAGTCCCCATAGCCGTAGCCCGGACCGATCGCACAGCCGCCGAGCACCACCGTTGCCGCGAGTGCGGCGATAACGCGAAGCATGTTTGTCTCCCTCGATATATATAGCTAAGAAAGACGCGTGCCAGGCAAGTTCCGGGCGGCGCGGTGCGTGGCAGGCCCGGCGCGGGCCCGTCCGGTGCGTTGCGCACCGCCGCTCGCCTCGCCGGCCGGCGCAGACTTCGGCAGACCACGGCAGACCGCGACAGACTGCGACAGACCACGGCAGACCACGGCAGACCACGGCAGTGCGCCCGCGATAGCGCGATCCGCGCCGGCGACGTATCAGGCTTCGAGCGCGAGGGTCGCGAAGGTGGCGAGCCAGTGCTCGCCCATATAGTCGCCCGCGACGTGCGGCAGCGCGCTCGCGAGGTGCCGCTCGGCCGCGTCGTTCAGCAGCGTGCGGCGCCGGTCGTCGGCCGGCAACGCGCGGGCTAGCGCGCGCTGGCACCACGCGCGGCTCAGGTTCAGGCCGTCGAGGTGCGCGAGCTTGCCGTCGCTGCGATCGGTAACGGTGACCGGCTCGAACAGCGTCTCCGGATGCCGCGCGCCGAGGCCCGGCAGGAACAGGTTGAACCATTCGACGAACTGCGCGGCCGGCAGCACGCGCCGCATCAGTTCGGCTTCCATCAGCGACGGCGAGAGGAACTCGTCGCCGGCCGGCTCCCAGGCCTGGCACGCGACGTCGTCCAGATACCAGCGATGCGCGGTGCGGATCACCAGCGACTCGAGCGCCGTGTGGCCGGTCTGCCGCGCGAAGTCGAGCGTCAGCGCCAGCGCGAACGCCATGTTGAAATGCGTGCCGACCCGCAGCGGGTACGTCGCCTTCGGCAGGAACGACTCGAAGCGCTCGACGAAAGTCGCGGTCAGCGGCGCGAGCACGACGCCCCAGCGCGCCGCGGGCGAGATCTTCAGCGCATGGATCTGGGCGGACAGCGCGAGCAGCCATGCCCAGCCATAGGGGCGCTCGAAGCCGCGATTGTGCGGCAGGTCGAGATAAGCGCGTTCGCCGGCGACGTTGGCCTCGGTGAAATGCGCGTCGACCTGCGCGACGATGCGCGCCGCCTCCGGGAGGTCCGGAAAGCGCTCCAGCAGATGCAGGATCAGCCAGTAGCCGTGCACGCACGAGTGCCAGTCGTAGCTGCCGTAGAAGATCGGATGCAGCTCGCGCGGCCCCTTGACGTCCTGCGGGCCCGCAAGGGCATGGGTCAGCTTGTTCGGATATTCGCGCGTCAGATGGGCGAGCGCCAGGCTGGCGAACTTCGACGCAACGGCGGGAGTGAGTTGCAAGGTCATGATGGTTCTTCGAAGGCGGATCGGAAACGCGGGACGCAGCGTGTGCCGACGGGATCGCGGACGCGACGGGCACCGCCGCATGGCGGATAGTGTATGCCGACTGCGTGTCGCGATGTACTGTATTGAAACGCCGCGGGGCAGGCATGGCGCTGCGCTGAGGCGATGCGCGCCGAAGCCACTAGAATAGGCGGCGCGTGCGGCCCCGTGCGGCGCGGCGCCGGGCGCCGGGCGCCGCGTGCCAGCGCCGCGCATGACCTTCCGATGCGAGCCCGACCTTCATGACCGAACTGCTGCGCGGCGACGGCGCCATCCGTCGCACCTCCCTGTATGGCACGTCGATCGAAAACACCTATGCAGGGGTGCTTTCGTTCATGCGCCGCCGCTACACGCGCGATCTCGCGGGCGTGGACGTCGCGATCTCGGGCATTCCGCTCGATCTCGCGACGACCTTTCGTCCGGGCGCGCGGCTCGGCCCCGCGGCGATCCGCGCCGCAAGCGTGCAGCTTGCCGAACTGCGTCCTTATCCGTGGGGTTTCGATCCGTTCGACGATCTCGCGGTGGCCGATTATGGCGACTGCTATTTCGACGCGCACAACCCGGTCACGATCAAGCCGTCGATCGTCGCGCACGCGCGCACGATCCTGCAGGCAGGCGCGAAGATGCTGACGCTCGGCGGCGATCACTACATCAGCTATCCGCTGCTCGTCGCGCACGCGGAACAGTACGGCAAGCCGCTGTCGCTCGTGCATTTCGACGCGCATTGCGACACGTGGGCCGACGACCATCCCGACAGCCTGAATCACGGCTCGATGTTCTACAAGGCCGTGAAGGAAGGCCTGATCGATCCGCGCAGCTCGGTGCAGATCGGCATCCGCACATGGAACGACGACTTCATGGGGATCGACGTCATCGATGCCCCCTGGGTGCACGAGCACGGCGCGCGTGCGAGCGTCGAGCGGATCCTGTCGATCGTCGGCGAGCGGCCCGCGTATCTGACCTTCGACATCGACTGCCTCGATCCGGCGTTTGCGCCCGGCACCGGCACGCCGGTCGCGGGCGGACTGTCGTCGGCGCAGGCGCTGGCGATCGTGCGCGGCCTCGGCGGGCTGAACCTGATCGGCGCGGACGTGGTCGAGGTCGCGCCCGCCTATGACCAGAGCGAGATCACCGCGCTGGCGGCCGCGCATCTCGCGTGCGATCTGCTGTGCCTGTGGCGCCAGCGCAAGGTCGCCGGCGCGCGCTGAGCGCACGCGCCGCGCATGCGGCTCCCGCCGCGCGCACCGTTCAGGCCTGGCGCGACTGGCCGGCCCGCGCGTACTGGCTGCGCAGCGACTGCGCGAACGCGTGGTGAATCTCGCGCGGCACGCCCGCGCGCGTGAACACGGCGACCGGCGGCAAGGTCCAGTCGAGCGTGAGCGGCACGATCGACACGCCGGCAATATGCACGAGCTCTTCCGCGATATCGGCCGGCACGATCGACACCGCGTTTTCGTTGGCGACGATCATTTCGCCGATCAGCCGCGGCGACGCGGTTTCGAGCACCGGGAAAGGCGGCGTGACGCCCGCGTGCAGAAACAGGTCGGCGATCTGCTCGCGCATCGGCGTCTGCGGCAGGCCGAGCACCCAGTCGAGTTCGCGCAGCCTCGCGAGGCCCGGCTGGCTGCGCGCGAGCCGCGCGGCGAGCCGGCGGCTCGCGATCAGGCGCGGCTTCTGCGGGTGAATCACCTCGAAGCGCAACTGGTCGAGATCGACCGCGGCCGCCGCGCGCGCGATCACGATGTCGAGCGTGTGGTCGCGCAGCCTCGCCATCAGCGTATCGCTGCTGTCTTCGTGGATCGTCATCGTGAGGCGCTGGCCGATCCGGGTCTGCATGAGCTGGATCGCGGCCGCGAGCGTGCGGCCCGACACGAACGGGATCACGCCGATCGCAAGCCGCGTCGCGTGCCCGGCCGCGAGGGCCTCGATGTCGCGCGCGAGGTAATCGAGGTCGTGCAGCATGGCCTCGGCGCGCGCGAGCACCGCGTTGCCGAGCGCGGTGGGCGTCATGCCGCGCGGCGAGCGCTCGAACAGCGCGCCGCCGAACATGCTCTCCAGCTCGGCGAGCGCATTCGTGACGGCGGGCTGGCTGCTCGCCACCTGCTCGGCGACGCGCGTGAGCGAGCCGTGCTGGCGAATCTGCAGCAGCAACTGCAGGTGGCGCATCTTCAGCCGAGCTTTCAATCGCCTTGTGACTTCGTCGGGACTGGACGACACGATGCGCGGGTTCCGGGGGTATCAGCAAAAAATAATGCCCCCATACTAAATCAAAATAGACCGCGAACGCCCGCTGCCTAGAATCTGCGCATCGATGGCTGCCGGGATGGGCCCGGCCCAATAACCAGAGAGCGAGACAGATGAACAAGACCGATCGTCAGGCAGCGCTGGAGTATCACGAGTTTCCGACGCCGGGCAAGATCTCGGTGACGGCGAGCAAGCCCCTCGTCACGCAGCGCGACCTCGCGCTCGCGTACACGCCGGGCGTCGCGGTGGCGTGCGAGGAAATCGCCGCCGATCCGGGCCAGGCGGTGCGCTTCACGAGCCGCGGCAATCTCGTCGGCGTGATCACCAACGGCTCCGCGGTGCTCGGCCTCGGCAACATCGGCGCGCTCGCATCGAAGCCGGTGATGGAAGGCAAGGCGGTGCTGTTCAAGAAGTTTGCCGGCATCGACGTGTTCGACATCGAAATCACCGAGAGCGACCCGGACAAACTCGTCGAGATCATCGCAAGCCTCGAGGCGACGTTCGGCGGCATCAATCTCGAAGACATCAAGGCGCCCGAATGCTTCGTCGTCGAGCGCAAGCTGCGCGAACGGATGAAGATTCCGGTCTTTCACGACGACCAGCACGGCACGGCGATCACGGTGTCGGCTGCGTTCATCAACGGCCTGAAAGTGGTCGGCAAGGACATCTCGAAGGTCAAGGTGGTGACCTCGGGCGCGGGCGCCGCGGCGCTCGCCTGTCTCGACCTGATGATCGATCTCGGCTTGCCGCGCGAAAACATCTGGGTGACCGACATCGAAGGCGTCGTCTACCAGGGCCGCACCGCGCTGATGGATCCGGACAAGGCGAGCTTCGCGCAGGAAACGTCGGCACGCACGCTTGCCGACGTGATCGAGGGCGCCGACGTGTTCCTCGGCCTGTCCGCCGGCGGCGTGCTGAAGCCGGAGATGCTGAAGTCGATGGCGCCGCGTCCGCTCGTGCTCGCGCTCGCGAACCCGACGCCGGAGATTTTCCCGGAAGTGGCGCGCGAGGCGCGCGACGACGTCGTGATGGCGACCGGCCGCTCGGATTATCCGAACCAGGTCAACAACGTGCTGTGCTTTCCGTACATCTTCCGCGGCGCGCTCGACGTCGGCGCGACGACGATCACGCGCCGCATGGAGATTGCCGCGGTGCACGCGATCGCCGGCCTCGCGCAGGAAGAACCGAACGACTCGGTCGCCGCGGCTTACGGTGCGTACGATCTGTCGTTCGGGCCGCAGTACCTGATTCCGAAGCCGTTCGATTCGCGGCTGATCGTGCGCATTGCGCCAGCGGTCGCGAAGGCGGCGATCGAAGACGGCGTCGCGACCCGGCCGATCACCGATTTCGAAGCGTACACGGACCAGCTCCAGCAGTTCGTCTACCACTCGGGCGCGTTCATGAAGCCGCTCTTCGCGGCCGCCAAGCAGTTCGTGCGCGAAGGCGGCAAGTCGCGCATCGTCTTCACCGAGGGCGAGGACGAGCGCGTGCTGCGTGCGGTGCAGGTGATCGTCGACGAAAAGCTCGCGCGGCCGATTCTGGTCGGCCGTCCCGAGGTGCTGCTCTCGCGCATCGAGAAGTTCGGCCTGCGCCTGCGTCTCGGCGAGGACGTCGAGGTGACGAACCCCGAATACGACGAGCGTTTTCATCAATACTGGACCACGTACTGGGAGCTGCGCTGCCGCGACGGCATCACGAAGGAGATGGCGCGCGTCGAGATGCGCCGCCGGCTCACGCTGATCGGCGCGATGATGGTGCGCCTCGGCGACGCGGACGGGATGGTGTGCGGGACGGTCGGCGCGTATCACGATCACCTGCGTTTCGTCGACGAAGTGATCGGCAAGCGTGCCGGTGCGCGCACCTATGCGGCAATGAACATCCTGCTGCTCGACCGGCAGACGCTCGCGCTCGTCGACACGCACGTGAACGACGATCCGAGCGCCGAGCAGATTGCCGACTTCACGATCGCCGCCGCTGCGCAGATGGCCTGGCTGAACCTGTCGCCGAAGGTCGCGCTGCTGTCGCGCTCGAACTTCGGTTCGGGCAGCTCGGCATCGGGCCGCAAGATGCGCGAAGTGCTCGAACGCGTGACGGCGCTCGCGCCGGAGCTCGAAATCGACGGCGAGATGCACGGCGACTGCGCGCTCGACGAAGGGCTGCGCCAGCGTCTGCTGCCGAACTCGCGGCTCAAGGGCGCGGCGAACCTGCTGGTGTGCCCGAACGTCGACGCGGGCAACATTGCCTATAACCTGCTGAAGACGGGCGCGGGCAGCAATGTCGCGGTCGGGCCGTTCCTGCTCGGCGTGAATGCGCCTGTCAATATCCTGACGTCGAGCTCGACGGTGCGCCGGATCATCAACATGACGGCACTCACGGTGCTGCAGGCGAATCGCGACTGAGTTCGCGGCGGGCCGCTTCCGGGCTGCTTCCAGGCCGCTTCCGGGCCGCCTGCGCGCGGGCACCGGGCCCGTGAGCGGCGCCGGTGCCCGGTACCGCGTGCGTCATGGCGTGCCGCGCGGGTTTGCCGCGCGGCATGCCGTCCCGGCGCCGCATGGTTGCGCGTGCAACCGAAGGGGAACGTCGCCGGCCGGCGTGCTTTGCCGCTTTCGAACTTTGGCGTATTCGCAGCCGGCCTGTGCGTCGCGCCGCCGCGGCAGTTCGAGCGCCGCGTGCCGGCGCACCCGGCCGCTCTATTCCAGCGCTTCGAGCGCTTCGGCGAGCACCATCTGCGAGCCGTTGGCGGGCCGTACCGCCGTGCGGCCCGCCGGGCCGTAGACCGCGTCGCCGCGCACGATCGCCGCGCCGGTGATCGCGCATACGCCCTGCGAGCGCGCAATGCGGCGAATCCACAGCTGTTCCGAATAGTTTGCCGCCGTCGCATCGCGCCACGTGATCGACACGGATTTCGCGCTGAAGCGCTCGACGAACTTCACGACCGTGCTGTGCGACGGCGCCGCGGGCGGCCGCGCCCGCGTCGCGGCGGTCGCGCGGCCGCCGGAGCAGCTCGCGCTGGCGCCCTTGTCGCAGCGTTTGCGCCGCACGACGGTCGGCCGGTCGACGACGCGCGCGCCCGGCGCGCTGCTCACGACGAGTTGCGAGATCACCGTGGACCAGGGGTCGACGGGCCGGCTTGTCGCGCCGGCGAGGTTCGAAGAGGGTGTGGCTCCGTTCACGTGGAATCCCTGATTGGGCACCCGCCTTGCGGGCGCAATGGCGTTGGACGGCTGACTGCGGCGCGTCGGCGAACACGCGGTCCGCCATGCCGTCGCGGGGAAGGGGCGGGCGCGCGCCGACCCGATGCCCGGCGCGCGCTGCAGAGGGTTAAAGCCTCCTGGAGGGATGATGATATCCAGCGCATTGCGCCAGATAAATCCTCGCGGATTGAACACTTCGTTTAGATTCCGCCAACAATCGATGGGCAAGCAGGGGCGGGGCGCGTGCCGATGCGGCCGTAATGGGGAATGGTTGGGGATTCGCGTCTCAATGTCGACCGACCGCTCCTTGCCGACCATGGGCCGACAGCGTTACCCGGCAAGCAGGAACCGGCAACCGTCAACCCGGATATCGGTTGCTGCGTCCGGTTTTCGCGGGGAACGGCCGGGGGGGCAGGAAAGTCGACCCGCGCAAGCGGCGCATGGATGCTGGCCCCCGGCGGGGGGGCGATGACGCGACTGGGCGTTTCGGAGGATGTGATACGCGGGCGATCGATCGCCACGACTGGCCGCCGCGTGCCTGTTACCCGCGCCTCATTTGAAGCGACGAGCCAGTCGTATCGACGATCTTGAACCCAAAACGTTGATAAAGGGTTATCGCCCGGTTTCCTTTCAAAACGCTCAGCTTGACAGGTACGCCAGCGTCGTCTGCCTGTCGTAGATTTGCATGATGGTCCATCCATCTGCGTCGGCACTCGCGCGTTGCTCAATGCCTGAACCGATGAGCGACCGCGAGCCCGCATAACACGTTCGAGGCGTCAGGGCGGAAACAGGCGACTCGTCCTGCGCCAGTGGAATGGACAGCCGGAGGACCGTCAGACGTGGAACAACTGGGCGATGACCGCCGCGCCCAGAAACGTCCCCGCATTGGCCACGAACGACACCAGCACGATGCGCCAGCCAAGCCGGCGAAACGCCGGAATATCCTTCGCAATCGAAAGCCCTGCAAAGGTCAGCATGGGTGTGGTGACGCCAAGGAAGTCGTTGACCGAACTGATCTGCGCGATCTGCGCGCCCCACGGACACCATGGCGAGGTCAGAAACATGGCGACGATCGATACCCAGCACACCGCTGGAATCTTTCGCCGCGTGACTTGCGCCAGGGCATCGCCCACGAGGGCCGCCAGCATCATGATCAGCATGCCGGGCAAACCCCGCATCGGCGTGGTGCCGTGCGTGATCCAGTCGGCGACGAGCGCCATGACTGCAGTGGCGCCCCACGCGAGGAGCTTGCCGCCGTAGCCGAGGTCAGGCACGTCGGTCTTCACGTCGCCGAGTGTCGGGGGGGATGCGACGGCATCGCTTGCGGCGGATGCGTTCGTTTTGCGTCCGATGAGCGGTTCCAGCACGCGATAGCCGACCAGCGCCATCGGCAATGAAATGAACAGGGTGAAATAGGTACCGACGGTCGTCGTGATCAGATTGCTGGCCGCGGCGAACGTGAGCACCGCTTTCGCAGTTTCCGGGTCCTGTTGCGCCGCGATCGCGCCCGATGCCGCCGCCATCATGCTGCCCGAACCGACGCCGGCACCCATCGCCAGTGCAAGCGGATGAAAGATATGCAGACTCGCGACGAAGCCTGCAAAGAGTGCGATGAACACCGCGCCAAACACCGTACCCGTCAGGTATTCGGCGAGCACGCCCCGTCCTTCTGCGGAATCCATGCCGTACTTCTCGCCGATGATGGCAAGACTCGGTTCGCGGCCCACCGAAAACGTCGCACCGATCGCCTCGCGCTTGATGCCGAGCAGCAGCGCCAGAGGCAGGCCTAGCAGAATCGTCCCGACGAAATGCCCGAGCTCCTGGAACGCCAGTGCCCAGCCAGCCGCCGCGAGTTTCGGCAACGCGCTGCCGACCATCAAGCCCAGCTTCGATACGAACAGCAGCAACGCGGGTTGCAGAATCGCCGCCGCATGGAACTGGCTGCGCACGTCGAGGCGCGCACTGCTCGTCCATCGCCCGGAGACGGCGCCGAGCGCCGCGCCCAGCAACAGCGCCCAGATCATCGGCAAGAGGACGACTTTCCCCGGTCCGATCCTGAAGGTAAACGAACCGATGAACTCCGCGATCAGGAGGATGACCGCCGCATAAAAAAAGAGCTTTGCGGTTCTCAAGGTTCCGCCCTCATCGCGTCCCGCGCTCAGCGTGCTTTCCATTCTCTGCTCCTTCATGTCTGGCTCTGTTGTGCGCCGTGCCGCTCTCGTGTGGCGGGTGTGCGGCACGGATACGCGTGCTCAAGACGTCATAGATAACCGAAGGTCGTCGCAGGCGCTTTCGCGGTTTCGACCCATACGCTTTTGGTCTGCGTGTATTCGTGCAGCGCTTCGACGCCGCTCGAACGGCCATAACCGCTCAGGCCATAACCGCCAAACGGCGACGCCACGTTGATGGTCTTGTAGCCGTTGATCCAGAACGTGCCCGCGTCGACCTGCGCGGCCACCCGATGCGAACGCGCCACGTCGTTGGTCCACACCGCGCCTGCCAGACCGAACTCCGTGTCGTTGGCAATGGCGATCGCTTCTTCTTCCGTGTCGAACGGAATCGCGGCCACCACCGGCCCAAAGATTTCCGTGCGCGCCACAGCCATTTCATTCGATACGCCCGCCAGCACCGTCGGCGGCACGAAGTAGCCTGCCTCCGAGCGCTCGGCCGTCCCCGCCGCAAGCGTCGCGCCGGATGCGATGCCGCTCTCGATCATCGACATCACATGGTCGTACTGCTTGCGGTTGTTGATCGGGCCGACTTCGGTCGACTCGTCGAGCGGTGCGCCGACCTTGAGCTTCTTCGCGCCCGCCGCGACCATCTCGACGAATTCGTCGTACACCGAGCGCTGCACCAGCAGGCGCGATCCCGCGACGCAGCTTTGCCCCGCCCCCGCGAAGATCGCGGCTTGCGCGGTGAGCGCGGCGCGCTTCAGGTCGGCGTCGCCGAAGATGATGTTGGCCGACTTGCCGCCCAATTCGAGCACGCACGGCAGCACGCGCTTCGCCGCGCTTTCCGCGATGCGCGCGCCCGTCGCCGGCGAACCGACGAACACGACCTTCTTCACCGCCTTGTTGGCAATCGCTGCTTGCGCAACCGTTTGACCGAGACCCGCGAGCACGTTGATCAAGCCCTTCGGCGCGCCGCCGCGTTCGGCGAGCAGGCCCACCGCGAGCGACGTGAACGGCGTGAGTTCGGAGGGCTTGAGCAGGACCGCGTTGCCCATCGAAATGGCGGGAGCGACCTGCCATCCACATGTGAAGACCGGCGCGTTCCAGGGGGTGATCTGCAACACCGTGCCAGCAGGCTCGCGGCGCGTGTAGTTCAGATGCGAGGTCGGCACCGGAATGACTTCGCCATAGAACTTGTCGGCCCAGCCGCCGTAGTATTCGAACATCTCGGCGACTTTCGCCACTTCGCCGCGGCAATCGCGGATGGGCTTGCCGGAGCCAAGCGATTCCAGCCGCGCGATGTGCTCCGCTTCCTTGCGGATCTCGCGTGCGATCTCGAACATGACGCGGCCGCGTGCTGCATGCGTGAACGCCCACCATTGCTTCTGCGCACGTTCCGCGGCTGCCGCCGCCTGCACGACCACCGCCTCTGCACCGTCCTTGTATGCGAGGCCCGGCTTGCCGGTCGCTGCGTCGTAAAGCTGAATGGATTCGCCCGTGCCTTCCATCAGTTCACCGCCGACATACGAGCCGATGGTTCTCGCGTTGGGGAAGAAATGTGCAAAGGCCGCCAGAAGCTGTTCTGCTGCGTTGTATTCCATGGGTCGTATCCTCTACTTCGATTCGGTGAACTGGACGATGCGATTGAAGTCTTCCGCATCGTCGATACTCGCTTCGCTGGCGGCCCACAGCCGTCCCGACTCCTTTGCGATGGGGGCGCTCGCGTTCACGCTATCGAGCAGGGCCATGGCGAGGCGCACGTCCTTGCGCATGAGTTTCATCGTGAAGCCCGAATCGAACCTGCCGTTGAAGATCCACGTGGGGTAATTGGTGAGCGTCGCGCTGTTGCGGCCTGAGCCGCCGTTGAGCGCCTCCACGAGCTTTTCCGCAGCGACGCCGCTGGCTTGCGCCGCGCGAACCGCTTCGCTCGCTGCAAGCAGATGAATGCCGGTCAGCATGTTGTTGATGATCTTGGTCACATGCCCCGCGCCAACGGGGCCCACATGCACCCGCTTCGCGCTGATGATCGAGAGAACGGGTTCAACGGCCTCGACATCGGAAGCCGAGCCGCCCAGCACCATCGTCATGGTCGCCGTGGCTGCACCTTTCGGACCGCCGCTCACCGGGCCGTCGACGAAACCCACCCTGCGTTGCGCGAGCGCGGCCGCCACTTTCCTCGTACTGTCGGGATCGGCCGTCGTCGTATCGACGACGATCAGGCCCGGCTTCGCGCTTTCGGCTACGCCGCCCTGGCCGAGCACCACTTCTTCGACGATGGCCGAGGTCGGCAGCGACAGGATCAGCACGTCGACTTCGCGCGTGACGGCCGCGATGGATGCGCACGCTTGCACGCCTTGCGCCTGCAACGCTTCGGCCGCGCCCGGCGCCGCGTCATAACCCAGCACGCGATAGCCGCCGCGTCGGGCCGACAGCGCCATGCCTGCCCCCATGTTCCCCAGACCGATCACCCCTACTGCTTTCATTGCACGTGCTCCCGTTCGTGTTGGCATGGCCGCGGACGGCGCCCATGCCTGTTTCCTGCCGCCATATTCACGTGAAGGAGACGTACAATCAATCAACGCCAATATTGATATCGTTCTAAATTTTAGAACATTGCCATGACCGATAACCTGACCGATAGCCGCATCGTCTATTTCTTCGAAGCTGTCCGCTGCGGCACCATCCGCGCGGCCGCCGACTTTCTGAACGTCGCGCCATCGGCGGTGAGTCGGCAGATCGGCCTTCTGGAAAAGGAGCTGGACGCGACGCTGATCGAGCGGCACGCGCGCGGCGTCACGCCCACCGCGGCGGGGCAGTACGTCATCGAATATTTCCGCGAGCAGCTCGCTCACCGGGACGATCTGCTGTCGCGCCTGCAGGAGCTTCGCGGTTTGAGGACAGGGCAGGTGAATATCGTTCTGGGCGAAGGGTTCGTCTCCGACCTGCTGTCGGGACCGATGCAAACCTTCTGCCAGCAGTACTCCGGCATCAAGGTCAATCTCGAACTCGGCGGCACCAACGACGTGATTCGCAAGATATCCGAGGACGAAGGCGAGATCGGCCTCGTCTATAACCCGCCGCAGGAGCCGAAGCTCGTGTCGCGCGCGATCAAGCGTCAACCGATGATGGCGGTCGTCGGCCCCGGCTTTGTGTGGAACGAACGTCGCCCGATGAGCGTGCAGGAGCTGTCCCGGTATCCGCTCGCGGTCACACACGCTTCGTACGGTACCCGGCAGATGCTGCAGGCGGTCGAATACGCGGAGAAGCTGCGGCTGGACCCGGTGGTGACGACCAACTCCATCGCCATCCTCAAGCAGTTCGTCAAGTCGGGGCTTGGCATCACGGTCTTGCCCGCTTTCGCGGTGACGACTGAAATCGAAGCCGGCGAGCTGTCTGTCCTCGATATCAATCATCCCATTCTCGCGGATGCCGAAGCTCATCTTGTCACCCGTGCGGGGCGCCGTCTGTCTGTCGCATCGAACAAGATGCTGCAGATGATGACGGCGCAAATGCGCGCGTTCAAATAGGAGATCCGCTCCGAATGTCTGTTCACGATTCGCCATTTCGCGTGTAGCGGCTGTGCAAGCGGTCGTCTGGGCGAGGGCGGGGCGCGCCCGTGCAAGGGCCGGGCTCAGGCGTTGCCGGCGCGCGCCGGGCTGGACGCGCCCCGAACGATCGCTAACCGGCGCCGCAAACTTCAGCCCGCACGCGTGGCGCGGCCCGGCTCAGAATGCGAGCCGACGCGGCGCACGGCATCCTCGACCACGACTTCACCGATCCGGAGGCAAGCTGGACGGTACCGGCGCGCGTCGTCGCGACTCTGCGCGGTGCCAGGCGCATTCGCTCCATGTCACCCGCGATGGGTCAAGACTCGGGGCGCATCAGGACATCTGCGGACTCGTTTCGCGAGGCTGCGCGCCACCGGGGTAGTTGCTGCGGCATTGCTGGCCGCCGGCAATCCCGAAGAGGGCGGGGCGCACGTTGCGGCAGGCACGTTGCGGCAGATATGGCGGATAAAACACGCCCCCCCACCGCGCATATGCCCAGCCGCCGCTACCGCGATCCGCCGCGGGCGTCGCACCGGCGCATTATTCATTTTCAAGATAGTGTTTATCCATCGTATCGTGTTGCGCGATACATCCACCTGTCGGCACACTGCGCGCATCGAACAACCTGCCCTCAGGAGACATTCATGCGCACCCAAGTCGGTATCATCGGCGCCGGGCCTGCCGGCCTGCTGCTGTCCCATCTGTTGCATCTGCAAGGAATCGAGTCGGTCGTGCTGGAAACGCGCAGCCGCGAGCAGATCGAATCGACGATCCGCGCGGGGGTGCTCGAACAGGGCACGATGGACCTGCTGACCGAGTCCGGCGTGGGTGAGCGCATGCAGGCCGAGGGCGCGCTGCATCATGGCTTCGAACTCGCGTTCGAAGGCGAGCGCCGGCGCATCGATCTGACCGGGCTGACCGGCCACTCGATCCGCGTTTACGCGCAGCACGAAGTGATCAAGGACCTGGTGGCGGCGCGCGTCGCGGCCGGCGCACAGTTGCTGTTCAACGTGGCTGATACGTCGATTCACGGCATCGACAGCGAGCGGCCCGCGGTCTGCTTCCAGCACGACGGCGCCGCGCACGAACTGCAGTGCGATTTCGTGATCGGCTGCGACGGCTCGCAAGGGGTATCGCGCAAAGCGATTCCCGCAGCGCTGCGCAAGGACTATGAACGCGTTTACCCGTTCGGTTGGTTCGGAATCCTGTGCGAAGCGCCGCCGTCGTCGGATGAGCTGATCTATGCGCGGCACGAGCGCGGCTTCGCGCTGGTGAGCACGCGCTCGCCGAACGTGCAGCGCATGTATTTCCAGTGCGACCCGCACGATTCGGCCGGAAACTGGTCGGATGACCGGATCTGGGCGGAACTGCACGCGCGCGTCGATTCGGCCGACGGCCGGCACGTGACGGAGGGCCGCATCTTCCAGAAGAATATTGTCGCGCTACGCAGTTTCGTCTCGTCGACGATGCAGCACGGCCGGCTGTTTCTCGCCGGCGACGCAGCGCATATCGTCCCGCCGACCGGCGCGAAGGGCATGAACCTCGCGGTTGCCGACGTGCGCGTGCTGAATGTCGCGCTGCGCGCGTTCTACCGGGAAAGCCGCACGGATCTGCTCGACGCGTACACGGCGACGGCGCTGCGGCGCGTCTGGCGCGCGGAATATTTTTCGTGGTGGATGACGCGGCTGATGCACCGTCTGGACGACGCGTCGCCCTTCGAGCAGCGGTTGCAGGTCGCGGAACTGGAGCACGTGACGACTTCGCGCGCAGCGGCGACCGCGCTCGCCGAGAATTACGTCGGAGTGGCTGCAGTCTGAGCGGCCGCTCGGACCGCACCCCAAGCCGGCGCTGTGCCGCCGGACGCCGTTGTTTTCGCTTCACCGCCTGGCGGCGCGGTAGCGGGCGAGGACCGCATCCGGCCGCGCCCGCAGGCCGCTTCCACGGCGTGGCGCGCGCGGTCCTCGTACCGTTTTCGCGCCACCCTCGTACCTTCCTCGCGCGTCGGTCGCCCGATACAGGCGTCTTTCAGGCGACGCCAGAACGCTCCCTGGGTTCGCTATGACGCGGCCACTCGCTGCATTCGCCTGATTCACGCCTTCAAGCCCGTCGGACGGGGGAATTGCCGTCGCGCGGGCGATTCCTCATTCCCGGGACGTCCAGAATTTTCCTTGACATCGGAAATTTGGCTAGAGACGGTATACAAAATATAAAATTCTAGTGATGGGGGGTGACATGGGCGGATCGGCCGAGCCGGCCGGTTGATCGTCTGCGCAGATGGATTTGTCGTGGTCTATAGGAAGTACTACTAATTGAAAGGGGTTAATCAATGAAGTTTGAAGTCCGGAAAGCGATGTGGCTCTTTGCGGCAGGCGGCCTGCTTGCCAGCGCCGCAGTCAGGGCGCAATCCAGCGTCGACCTCTATGGTGTGGTCGATGCGTGGGCAGGCGCGCAGAGGGCGCTCGGCGGCAAGACTGCCGGAACGCTCGGCAGCGGTGGAATGACATCGCCCTACTGGGGCGTGCGCGGCAGCGAGGATCTGGGGGGCGGCAACTATGCGATCTTCGAACTCGAGAGCTACTTCAAGACCAACACGGGCGCGTACGGCCGGTTTGCAGGCGATACGTTCTTTTCCCGGAATGCGTGGGTAGGCCTGCGCGGCAACTGGGGGAGCGTGGTGGCGGGGCAGATCGCGCCGCCGCTGTATTTTTCGACAATCCAGTTCAATCCGTTCAACAACTCGTTCACCTTCTCGCCGATCGTGCTTCAGACGTACGAGGGCAAGCAGGGTCAGCAGGGCGTCGCCGATGGCGGCGAATGGTCCAACAGCGTGCTCTATACGGCGCCCGATGTCGACGGCATGAGCGGCAGGGCGATGTACGCATTCGGCAACGACCCCGGTCATCCGGGCGAAGACAAGTGGAGCGGCCAGTTCAGCTACAGCAACGGCAAACTCGCTGCGACAGCCGTGTGGGAGCAGATCCGGTTCGACACGACACCGGGTGACCTGTCCGGCGTGATTCCGGGCATGAGCACGCAGTCGGCCGCATCGATGAACGTGAGTTACGACGCTGGCTTCATCAAGGGTTATGCGCAGTATCTGCACGTGTGGGATTCGGTGGCGAGCGGCAATGTCGGAATCAACACCGGCCAGCTCGGCTTCTCGATTCCGCTGGGCACCGGCCGCATCCTCGCCTCGGACGCGTTTTCCCGCAGCAATGGTTCGGACAGCATGACCCGGAACACGTGGGCGCTCGGGTACGACTATCCGTTGTCGAAGCGTACTGACGTCTATGCGGCTGTGCTGGATGACCACGCTACTCGCCTGTCGTCCGGCTATACGGTCGGCGGCGGCATTCGGACGGCCTTCTAGGTCCGCTGCGGGTCCAGCCGTGAGTGCCAGGTGCCGTCCATTCCCTGTGCGCGAGATTTGGTATACGATATACTGAAAATGAGGAGCGGACAGGATGATTCATCTGACGGATGCCGAGGTCGAACGGCTGGTTTCTTTCGACGAAGCAATGCCCGCGCTCGAGCGGGCATTCCGGGCGTTGTCGCGCGGCGAGGCGGCGGTGCAGGAGCGCGTGCGGACGGAAGTCGGCGCGGTGAAACTGTCGACGCTCGCTGCGGTGCTGCCGTATGCGGGCGTGGCCGGTGCCAAGGTGTACACGACGATCAACGGGCAGTTCAGCTTTTCGATCGTGCTGTTTTCGCTGGTCGACGGCAGCCTTCTTGCGACGCTTGACGGGAATGCGCTGACACGCATCCGCACGGCGGCCACGTCGGTGCTCGCGGTGCGCGCGCTGGCCCGTCCCGGAGCGCGCACCGCGACTGTTTTCGGAACCGGCGTGCAGGGCTGGGCGCATGCCCATGCACTCGCCGCGTACGGCGACGTGACGACAGTGCGTATCGTCGGCTTGCACGGTGTCGATGCACTGGTCGACGCGCTGAATCGCCAATACGGCGGGCGCGGCCTCGTCGCTGTTGCCGCGCGCGGCGACGAGGCGTTGCGCGATGCGGACATCGTCGTGACGGCGACACGCTCGGTGTCCCCGCTGTTCGACGGGGGCGGTCTCGAAGCCGGTACCCTCGTGGTCGCAATCGGTTCGAGCCTGCCGCATACGAGAGAACTCGACGATACGGCGGTGTCCCGCGCGGCGGCCATCGTCGTCGAGTTGCGCGAGCAGGCGCGGCGCGAGGCGGGCGACCTGATCCTCGCGGCCGACGGCGCATTTCGCTGGGATGACGTGGTCGAGATTGGCGACGTGCTCGAAGGGCGCGCGCGAGGCCGCGAGCGTAGCGCAGACATCGTGCTCTACAAGGCGGTCGGTATCGGCCTGCAGGACATCGCACTTGCCGCGCTAGCGTGGCAAAGCCGTGCGCGGCACAGTGTTTCGGACACCGAACGGATCTGACCATGCGCGACGTCACGTCCAGTGAGACGGCATCTCGTGCCGCAAGCGCGGCGTCCGGCGAACTGTCGTTCAGGCGCTCGCTGCTGGCGATGCTGGGTCTGTCCACGGTGGTGATGATGGTTGCGATCGACCAGACGGTTGTCGCGACGGCATTGCCGACGATCGTCGCCGAACTGAAGAATTTCGACCTGTACGCATGGGTTGCCACAGCTTATCTGCTGACTTCGGTCATCACCGTGCCGATTTTCGGCAGACTCGGTGACTGGTATGGCCGAAAGCGGCTGATCGTTGTCGCGATCAGCCTGTTCACGGTCGCTTCGGCACTGTGCGGCGCGGCCGGGGATATGCGCGAACTGATTGCGTTTCGCGCGCTGCAGGGCATCGGCGGCGGCATGCTGGTGGGGACCTGCTTCGCGTCGATTCCCGATCTGTTTCCGGATCCGGTGGTTCGCCTGCGCTGGCAAGTACTGTTTTCAAGTGCATTCGGACTTGCCAATGCGCTGGGGCCTTCGCTTGGCGGGTTTCTGAGCGTGCACTACGGGTGGCGTTCGGCGTTTTTCGTCAATATCCCGGTCGGCATCGCAAGCCTTTATCTGACGTTCGCCCATCTGCCGGACGTGCGGCATCAGCCCGCGGGAAAGCTGAGTCCGGACTGGGCCGGCGCGCTGCTGATCGCGCTGACGCTGGGTGGATTGCAGGCGCTCATCGATTCACTCGGACAATCAGGCGGCTGGCTGCGTTCGTCCACACTGGCCGCGGCCGTGGCGGTGGGGGGCGTGCTGCTCGCGCGCGTGGAGTCGCGCGCCTTGCAGCCGGTGATTCCAGGCGTGCTCGTGCGCGATCGCGCGATGGTCGTCCTGCTGCTGTTGTCGATGCTGATGGGCATGGCCATGTTCACGTTGCTGCTTTATGTGCCGCTGCTGCTTCAGGGCGGAATGGGCATCGGCGCCGAACAGGCGGGCGTGATGATTACGCCGCTCGTCGTTTGCATCACGGTGGGCACCGTGCTCAATACGCGCATCGTCATGCGGCTGCGCAACCCGAACGCATTGCTCTATGCGGGCTTCGCGCTGCTCGGCGTGGCTTGTGCGGGCATTGCGCTGACCGGCTGGCACGCGCAACCGGTGCCGCTGTTCGTGGCGATGGCTGCGGGCGGCGTGGGCATTGGCCTCGTGATGCCTAATCTGACCGTCTTCGCACAGCAGGTGGCGGGCAAACTGCACCTCGGTATCGCGACCGCGATGGTCCAGTCGACGCGCATGGTGGGCGGAATGGTGGGCACGGCTGCCAGCGGCGCGGCCATCGACATGCTCTACAGGCTCAACATGGGCGTCGCGCTGGCGGCGTCGGGACAGCGCCGCCATGTGTCGCCGGGCCTGCTGCACGACCCGCAGGCGCTGATGAAGAGCCATGCCGCGCAGCGTCTGCTGTCGCCGGGCCCCAATCCTGCAGGCGTGGTGGATGGAAGCACGATCGTAACGATCGCGCGCGCGAGTCTCTCGCACGCGGTAAGCGATGCACTGCTTGCCATGATGTTGCTGATGCTTGTCGCGTGCGTGCTCGTCAGACTCGTGCCCGCCATCCCGATCACCGTGCTGGGCCGGCGCGGCCGGGGCGGTCCTGACTGATGCCACGCGGCTCGGGCGGATACGGTGCGGGCTCCCCGCGTGCCTGTGTAGCGAACGGGACGCGTGACGTGGCCCAGCGCGTTCGCAGGCCAAGCGTGCCTGCCTGCGACAACGGTTGACGGATCGTCCGTGGCGGCACAGAAGCTTTTTCAAGACGCATACTGCCTCTTTTCTAAGAATACAGTATACTGAAATGAAGGCGCTGGGTAGCCAGTTGCCGCGAGAAACAGGGTAGACAAGGAACGACCATGCCCACAGTGATATTCCACAAAAACGACCAGGTGTACCGCGCGGAAGTCAACGACAACGCCAACCTTGTGGTGCGGGCCGGCGTCAGGCAGTTTCCTTTTCCGCATCTGCGCTACGAGTGCGGCATGGGCAAGTGCTCGAAGTGCGCCTGCCTCGTGCTGAGCGGCGCCGAGCATTTGCCGGAGCCGAACTGGAAGGAGCGCCGCCAGCTCGGCGAGCGTCTCGGTGATGGCTATCGTCTTGCCTGCCAGTTGTGGATCAATCAGGACATCGAATTGCGTCAGGACGACATTCCGGCCTGACCGGCAGAGATCACAGGACGACTGAGGTAAGCATATTCATGTATGTCATTTTGACCAGCAAGCCGGGCCTGTACCGGACCGACATGGCGGAAGGCATGAGCGTGGCCGATTGCTACGACTATCTGTATGCCGGGCGGCACATTGCCACATTCGTGATCGCGTCCCTGACCGAAGAGACCAGGGTGACGATCGTCGAGGAGGCGGTTCCGCCTCTGGTGAACCACGTGCCGACGCGTTTTCTCGATAAATTTGCCACGTTGTCCGCCGCACAGGCCGCGCTGCGAGCACTGACGGAAGGCGGCGCATCGCATGCGCGCCTGATCCGGCACGACGCGGCGCCGGCCTCCCAGCACGACAACAAGCCTGGATTTCACCCATGATTCACATCACGTTTCTCAGCAATGGCGGCAAGTCGGTTGCCGCTGCGCCGGACAGCAACCTGCTGCGCGTGTCGCTGCGCGAGCAGGGCGGGATTCCCTTCAAATGCGGTGGCGGCATGTGCGGCACCTGCAAATGCAGGATCGAGCACGGCATCGAACACACGGACCGTGTCAAGCCAAAGGAGCGGCGCCACCTGAGCGAAGCCGAACTCCAGCAGGGCTACCGGATGGCCTGTCAAACCTTTGTGAATGGAGACGTCAGCGTATCATGGTGACATCACTCAATAAGGATGCCGAAGTGTTTGGCGCATTGCCGGAAGCACAGCGCGAAATGCTGCTGCAGATCGGTCCTCGCTGGGGGGATGACATCACCGGTCATCGGCAGAAAGTGATCGACTGCTATACGCCGGTTCTTGCCGCGATGCCGAAGTCGTCGGTGCGCGTCGAGCGCGATGCCCGCTACGGTGCACATCCCCGCCAGGTACTGGACATCTTTCTGCCGGCGCAGGCCGATACGTCTTCAGCGAGGCGCGACGCCGTAGTATTCGTGCACGGCGGCGCGTTCGTTCGCGGCAACAAGAGCGTGAACGGGGAAATCTACGACAATGTGTGCTACTGGTTCGCGAGTCAGGGCCTCGTCGCATTCAACGTCGAATACAGGCTGGCCGGCGATGCAATGTATCCGGCCGGCGCCGAGGACGTGCGCGAAGCACTCGCCTATGTGGCCCACGCGGCGGAACGCCTGAACGTGGATAGCCAGCGCGTCTTTCTGATCGGTCATTCGGCGGGCGGATCGCATGCCGCCGCGTGTCTGTTCGATCCCGCTCTCGGCGGGCGTCCGATCGAGCCGCCAGTGGCGGGCCTCGTGCTGATCAGCGCGCGACTGGTTGCCGACGTTCGGGCCGGCAATCCAAACGCCGGACCGGTGCGGGCCTATTTCGGTGACGACGAAAGCCTGTACCACGCCAGATCGCCGCTGTCGCATATCGACCGCTCGACGGTGCCGCTGATGATCGTCGTTGCAGAGTACGAGAACCCCTATCTGGACGAATACGGCGCGCAGTGCTTCATCGACGTGCTGCGCAGTCGCGGCGTGCCGCCGCGATTCATCCAGATGCGCGGGCACAACCACACGTCGATCGTCGCGCATTTCAACTCCGGGGAAGCGTATCTCGGCCGCGAGATCCTCGAATTCTTCCGGACTGCGCGGCGCTAGCGGACGTCTTTCCTTTGCGTCGCGGACGGCGGCTACCGCGCGTGCCAAGAAGCGCGGTGCGGCGGAGGGGGAGGCGGCACGAGCGCGCCGCGATATTCGAACAGGCAGGAGACACGAGATTACCCGACAAGGCTTGCGCATCATTTTTGTATACTGTCTACTAATATAAGAAATACGATATTACGAGCTGGCCTGCTGCACGGCGCCGGAACCGCGGCGTGCCTGGCCCCCACCATATACGCGCGGATCGCGGTGCCGGACAGCCGGCGCCCGTCTATCCGTCCGCGCGGTCAGGAGAAGCAATGGAAACGCATGTTGTCCTCACCTCCGCACACTGGATCTACCTGTGCGGAATCGCTGCGGTGATCACAGCCCTTGTATTGCGCGCGAATGTCGTTGCACCGGCGATTCTCGCGACCTTTGCCACGGCGTTTGCCGCAACCGGTCATCTGGCGACCGCGCTCGAAGCGGTGTTTTTCGCGCCGCTGACGGCTGCCCGCGAGCTGTTCAACATCTTCCTCGTCATCTCCCTGATGACGGCGCTGCTGAATGCGTTAAAGCGGATCAACGCCGACGTGCTGATGGTGCGTCCGTTTCGCGCGGTCATGGTGAACGGCCACCTGGGCTTCTTCGTGCTCGGCGCCGTCAGCTACGTGCTGTCGCTCTTCTTCTGGCCGACTCCGGCGGTTCCGCTCATCGCGGGCATTCTGCTGCCTGCGGCGATTTATGCGGGCGTGCCGCCGCTCGGCGCCGCGATGTGCATCGGGATCGCGGGGCTCGGTACGGCGCTGTCGTCGGATTTTGTGATGAAGGTGGCGCCCGGCATCAGCGCGAAAGCGGCCGCCGTGCCATTGCCCGACGTTGCGAACAAGGCGATGCTGCTGTCGCTCGTCACCGGAGGCGTGGCGTTCCTGATTGCCTACGCGATGATCCGCAAGCAGATCCGCGAGCCGGACGTGCAGCACCTCGAGCGCTGGGAGAATACGCAGGTGACGGCGAGTTCGGTCATCGTGCAGCCGGCGTCGGGCGGCAGCCGGGCACGCATCCGGCGCGGCAAGCCGCAGCATGCCGCGCCGGATGTCGGCGGCCATGCGGGCGGATCGGCTGGTCAGCCCGCCAGTTCGCGCGATGCGTTGACCCCCGCGCAGCGGTGGTGGTCCCGCTGTTTTGCGTTCGTCACACCGCTCACCTTTCTTGGCATCGTGATCTACATGATCCTGCCGCACGTCATCCACGGCGTGACGGGTGCGACCGGCAATGCCGCCGCCGCGCTCGTGGGTGGCGTGGCAGGGCTGCTGATGGTGGCCGTGGCGGCCGCCCGCGATTACCGGAGTGTGTGCCGCAGCGTCGCCGAGCACGTCACCGAGGGGTTCGTGTTCTCGTTTCGCGCGATGAGCTCGGTGCTGCCGATCGCAGGCTTCTTCTTCATTGGCGTAGCGGGCACGGCCGGACCGATTCTCGGCCTGAAAGCCGGCGCCCCGGTGCCGGGTCTGCTCGCGCAGCTCGTCGAGGCGGGGCAGGCGTACATCCCGCATAACGCGTTCTTTGCGTCGTACGGCATCATGCTGGCCGGCATGATCACCGGCATCGACGGGTCCGGCTTCGCGGGTTTGCCGCTGACCGGGGCCTTGTCGGGTGCGCTTGGGCGCGCGCTGGGCCTCGACGTATCGACGCTGGCGGCGATCGGGCAGATGGGCTCCGTGTGGACCGGCAAGACACTCACCGCATGGTCTGCACTGGCCGCCGTCGCGAGCTTCGCGCGCGTGCCGATCCTGCAGGTCGTGCGCTACATGCTGATGCCTGTCGTCGCGGGCCTCCTGATCTCGACGCTCGTCGCGATCCTGATCTGGTAGCGCGATGGGCATGCCCCGCACAGGTCGTCGAGCCTGCTTGGCATTTTCCGATAAACGGTATACAGTAGACTAATCGAGCCTGGCTCGAGCACACAACCTAACCAGGAGTACTCATGTCGTCGGAACTGATGAATCCCAGCGATTTCCGCGCCGCACTGGAAAATGCAATCAAAGGTAAGAGTGCGAACAAGGCGCCGTTCAGCGTCGCGTGGGCGAGCGGCAAGCTGAGCCGCGCGCACCTCGCGCGCTGGGCGGAAAATCATTACCACTATGTCGGTCCGTTCGCGGACTACCTCGGCTATCTGTATGCCCGCTTCCCCGATCATCTGACCGAGGCAAAAGATTTCCTGCTCGCCAACATGTACGAAGAAGAGATCGGCGGCGACCGGCATACGGACCTGCTGATCCGGTTTGCCGAGGCGTGCGGAACGACCCGCGAGCGCGTGATCGACCCGGACAACATGTCGCCGACGACGCGAGGCCTGCAGGGCTGGTGCTATACCGTCGCGATGCGCGAAGATCCGATCGTCGCAGTGGCCGGACTGGTAGTCGGCCTCGAATCGCAGGTGCCGTCGATCTATCGCAAGCAGACGCCGACGCTGCGCGAGAAATACCGCTTCACCGATGAGGAAGTCGAGTTTTTCGATCTGCACATCGTGTCCGACGAGATCCACGGTGAGCGCGGTTACCAGATCGTCCTTGAAAACGCGAACACGCCCGAATTGCAGCAGCGGTGCCTGAAGATCTGCGAGATTGGCGCGCAGATGCGCCTGCTGTACACCACGGCGCTCTACTACGACTACGTCGAGCACGAGATTCCGCTGCAGGCGCTGGAGATGGCCGCATAAGGCGGCATACATCTCCTGTCATTGATTCGCACGTCACGCCGCTGTGGCGTGACGTGCGACCCATCGAAATATCAGGATCTGTCTCATGACCTCTAACGGCACTCAGGTTTTCTTCAACCATATCGACGGCGAATGGTGCGAGAGCCGGCTCGGCCGCACGTTTGAGAACCGCAACCCCGCCGATACGCGCGACGTGGTCGGCCACTTCCAGGCGTCCGCTGCCGACGATGCACAGGCCGCCGTGCGGGCAGCCGCGCGGGCGTTTGCCGGCTGGCGCGCCCAGTCGGTCGGCGCGCGCGCCAAGGTGCTGCTGCGCGCGGCAGACTACCTGGAGTCCCATGCCGACCGCTTCGCGCACGAACTCACACGGGAGGAGGGCAAGCAGATCGGGCTCGCGAGAGACGAGTTTCGCCGGTCGGCGCAGACGCTGCGCTTCTATGCGATCGAGGCGCAATCATATGGCGGCGAGACGTTTCCTTGCGACGACCCGCAGATGTCCGTGTACACGTTGCGCGAACCGCTCGGTGTGGTCACCGTGATCTCGCCGTGGAATTTTCCCGTGTCGATTCCGGCGCGCAAGATCGCCCCTGCGCTGATCTGCGGCAACACGGTGGTGTTCAAGCCCTCGTCCGATGCGCCGCTGAGCGGCCTGCGTCTTGCGGAAGCATTCGTCGAGGCCGGCCTCCCGCGCGGCGTGCTGAACCTGATTACCGGCCGTGCGTCCGAAGTCGGGCCCACCATCATCGGCTCGCCGCAGATTCGCGCCGTCTCCTTTACCGGCTCGACCGCGGTGGGCGAACAGATTCACCGTGCGGTCCCGCTCAGCACGCGCACGCAGATGGAGCTGGGCGGCAAGAATCCGCTCGTCGTGCTGGACGATTCGGACCTCGATCTCGCGGTCGAACTGACGATCAAGGGGGGCTTCTCGCTGAGCGGGCAGGCATGTACAGGAACGAGCCGGGTCCTCGTCACGCCGGCGGTCAGGCACGCGTATGCGCAGAAGCTCGTCGACAAGGTGACGCAGCTGAAGATCGGTCACGGGCTCGACGAGGGCACGGACATCGGTCCGCTGGCGACGGCGTCGCAACTTGAGACCGTACTGGGGTACATCGAGACCGGGCGCAATGAGGCGCGTCTGCTGGTGGGAGGCGCGCGTCCCGCCGGTGCGCAGTACGATCATGGTTATTTCGTACAACCAACAGTATTTGTCGATGTGAAACCGGACATGCGGATCGCGCGGGAGGAGATTTTTGGCCCGGTGATCTCCGTCATTGAAGTGAGCGGCTACGAGCAGGCGATCGAAGTGGCCAACGACAGCGAATATGGTCTCGCCGCGGCGATCGTCACCCGCGACCCGGCGCTCATGCATCGTTTCGCGAACGAGATCGAAGCGGGCACGGTGAAGATCAATCGCACGACGACCGGCAATCTGATCAACGCGCCGTTTGGCGGCCTGAAGCAATCGAGCACATCGACGTTTCGCGAGTCGGGACGCACCGGTCTCGAATTCTATCTGCAGACGAAGACGGTTTACCGCGGCTATTGAATGTGGACCCAGCCGGTCCGCGAGGGAGAGGATTCAATGAAACAGTTTTTCCGGCTCGAACTGGGCGAGGCGCGGCACATCGTTGCCGCGGCCATCGAGCGATCCCGTGCGATCAGCGTACTGGAGACGGTATGCGTCGTCGACGACGGCGGGTTTCCGCTCGCGATGGAGCGCATGGACGGCGCACGCATCACCGGGCCGCAGATCGCCTGGAACAAGGCCTTCACCGCGGCGGGGCACCGTCGTTCGACGCACCTGTTCACGACTGCGCCAAACGGCCCCGCGTTGCCGGGCAACGAGGCGTTCGGCATCCAGTTGAGCTTCGAGGGGCGGTTCGCCGCGTTCGTCGGCGGTTTCCCGGTGGTGGTGGACGGTCAGGTGGTGGGCGGCATCGGTCTGAGCGGCGGCAACGGCGAGCAGGACACCCAGGCGGCGTTGGCGGGCCTCGCGGCGCTGCGCGATCTGTTGCAGCCGCGCGGGCACGAGGTGCTGGTGCAATCCGATATCAAGCTCTAGACCGACGATGAGTAAGGATCTTTTGTTTCAGGTCGAATGGATCGAGGAGGGCTGCCGTTTCGGCGCGCAGCCGGACGAGTCGATTCTCGACGCGGCGCTGCGCAACGGCGTCCCGTTGCCGTCGGAATGCCGCTTCGGAGGGTGCGGGACTTGCCGCGTCAAGCTCGTGCAGGGGAGCGTCGCATATGACGAACTGCCGTCCGGCCTGACGCCGGACGAGGCCGCGCAAGGCTATGCGCTCGCGTGCCAGGCGCGCGCCACGGCGAATCTCGTGCTCAGCACGGAGCGGCCGCTTGCGTCCGTGGCGGAGCCGGCGATGTGGCAGGCCGTCATCGAGTCGAAGACCCTGCTGAACCACGATGTCTGCGCACTGCGTCTTCGAATTCCGGCGTTGCAGGAGGCGATCTTCCGGCCGGGGCAGTACGTCGAGGTGCAGGCGGGCGACGCCGGCGGCCGTTGCTTTTCGATGGCGTCGCCGCCGGCCGGCAATATCGTCGATCTGCATGTGCGGCGCGTTCCGGGCGGGTATTTCACCGACCGCGTGCTCGGCACGCTACGCGAGGGCGACACGCTCGACGTCCGGTTGCCGCTCGGCGGATTCGGCTATCACGAAGACGATTTTCGGCCTGTCGTGATGGCCGCGACGGGTACAGGCATCGCACCGTTGCTGAGCATGCTGGAGGCGATGGCCGAGGCGCCGGACGGTCCGCCGGTCTGGTTGTACTGGGGCGGCCGCCGCGCGGAGGATCTGTACGCGGATGCGCGGATCCGCGCGCTCGCCGGACGTTTCGCGGAGTTCACGTATGTCCCCGTCCTCTCGGAAGGCGCTTCGGCCTGGACCGGGCGGCGCGGCTTCGTGCAGCAGGCGATGCTCGAAGATCTCGGCGATTTGTCCGAGTATGCGGTCTACCTGTGCGGCGCGCCGGTGATGATCCGCGAGGCCAAGTCCACCTTTGTGCAGAACGGCGGCAATCTGCGCTATCTGTACACGGACAGCTTCGATTTCACGCAAGCGCGTGCGCCGGCCGAAGCGGCGCTGGGTGCGGCCTGAGCGAGCGCAGGGGCGCGCGGCGCCGCGAGGGCACGCTGTTTGCGTGGTCCCGCGGCGCGTGCTGGGTTCAGCGCGATGCGACGTTCAGGTAATTGTCGCCGGCATGCAGCACGTGCCGCTCGGCGAGGAGCGACGCCAGCTCGGCATCGCCCGCGACCACCGCGCGCAGGATGGCCTCGTGTTCTTCCCAGGTGGTGCGGATGTCTTCCGGCGTGGATTGCCAGAAGAAAACACGTGTGCGTTCCCGCAGCGAGCGCATCAGTTCCTGCAGCACGTTGTTGTTGCCGGCCGCGTACAGCACGTCGTGGAAGCGTCCGTTGAGTGCGATCAGATCCTCGATGCTGGCGGTCGAGAGCTTGTCCTGGGCTTCCTTCAGCACGCGCTGGATCTCGGTGATGAGTTCCGGCGAGCGGCGCCTCGCCGCGAGGCGCGCGTTCAACCCTTCAAGCGCGGCGCGCACTTCGATCATCTCCCGCGCCGCTTCCGGCGACAGCGTGGCGACGACCGCGCCGTGCCGCGGCCGGATTTCGACCAGCCCTTCATTGGCAAGGCCGCGCAACGCCTCGCGCACCGGGATGCGCGATACGCCCATCGATTCGGCCAGCTTTCCTTCGACAAGCCTCTCGCCTGGTTTGTACCGGCCGCCAAGAATGTCCTTGCGGACTTCCTCGGCAACGACTTCTGACAACTGGGAGTGTTTCAAGCCGATTTTTGCCTCGGGGGCCATTCCCGCGTTCGATCCAGCCATCAGCGATCCCTGGGTATTCGATCAAAGGTTGGAAAACGTATACAACCTACAATTATAAATGGATCCCGAGAAGATGAACGCGTCTTTCGTGGCGTTTTGTGGACTTTGTATACATGACATGAAGCGGCGTCGAGCGTGTGGGGTGCGCCAGATCCCATGACTCGCGTCGCGTGCGGATGAACCGCCGGGCCTGCACGGGTGGCCGAGCCGGCCGCCTGCTCGACGCGCGTTCATGCGGGTGCGGCTTTACGGGCCGCGCGTCCCGGCGCGCGTTTCCCCTTCCAACCCGGCACAGTCAGCCCGGTTCGCTTCGGCCTGTGCCAGCCGCCGGCTCGCTTCGTCGACCTCGTTCCTGAACTGCACGAGCGCGGCCAGCGCGGCTTGCGGCGGCTGCAGCGCCGCCCACAGCACGTCGATCAGCTGTTGTGCGGTCGCTTCGATGTCGATCTGGCGATTCGCGAGCGTCGCGTCCCACAGCACGTGCTCCATGGGTCCGAACACCATCGAGCGCAGCAGCCGCAGCGGCACGTCCGTGCGGATCTGGCCGAGGTGCTGGCCGTGCGCGAGCACGCGCATCAGCGGCGCCGTATAGCGGCGCTGCAGTTCGGTCAACGCCTCGCTCAGTTCGTGATGCCGCGCGCGCCCCTCCGACAGCACGAGCGCGCACAGGTCGGTGCCGTTCACGAGCATCAGCCGCAGATGCATGCGCACGATGAACGCGAATTGCTGCCGCACGCTGCCGTCGCGCGGCAGTCCCTCGTCGATCGCGCCAATGATTTCGTCGTACCAGTCGCCGATCACCCGTGCGCAGAGTTCGCGTTTGCCGCGAAAATAGCTGAATACGGTGGCCTCCGAAATGCCGAGGCGTTGTGCGATTTCCGCGGTGGTCGCGCGCTCGTAGCCTTTTTCGGCGAATACGTCGCGGCCCGCCTGCAGGATTTCCTTCACGCGCTGCTGCGATTTGCGCCCCGCCGGCTGGCGGCGCGACGGCGGCAGTTCGGCGCGGGTGGCGGCCATGATATGAGTCCCGTTCAGAATTGGGTGTGCCGGAGATCCGGCAAGAATGAGTCTAGCACGCAAAAACGTGCCAAACAGGAAATATGAGCTTCACTCAGAATTATCTATTGACGTATACGTAAATCTGGCGTGAAATGCGCAGGTACAACGCGGGCGGGCCGTGTACGCAGGATACCGCCCGCCGCGCTCGCGAATTCCTGGAGACACTGCGATGACCCATCTGCCCGGTTTGCCATTCCCGCTTGGTGAAGAGATCGACATGCTGCGCGACAGTCTCGCGTCGTTTGCGGCGAAGGAGATCGCACCGCGCGCGGCCGAGATCGACCGCACCGACCAGTTCCCGATGGATCTGTGGAAAAAGTTCGGCGACCTGGGCGTGCTCGGCATGACGGTCGCCGAGGAATACGGCGGCGCGAACATGGGGTACGCCGCGCACATGGTCGCGATGGAGGAAATCTCGCGGGCGTCCGCGTCGGTCGGACTGTCGTACGGCGCGCATTCGAATCTGTGCGTGAACCAGATTCATCGCAACGGGACGGCCGCGCAAAAGGCGAAGTATCTGCCGAAGCTCGTGTCCGGCGAGCACGTCGGGGCGCTCGCGATGAGCGAGCCGAATGCCGGCTCCGACGTGGTCAGCATGAAGCTGCGCGCGCAGCGCAAGGGCGGGCACTACGTGCTGAACGGCACGAAGATGTGGATCACCAACGGCCCGGATTGCGACACGCTGGTCGTCTACGCGAAGACGGATGTCGAGGCCGGCGCGCGTGGGATCACGGCGTTCATCGTCGAGAAGGGAATGAAGGGCTTTTCCGTTGCGCAGAAGCTCGACAAGCTCGGCATGCGCGGCTCGCATACCGGTGAACTCGTGTTCGAGGACGTCGAGGTGCCGCAGGAGAATATCCTCGGCGAACTCAACGGCGGCGTGAAGGTGCTGATGAGCGGGCTCGATTACGAGCGCGCGGTGCTCGCGGGCGGACCCACCGGCATCATGCTGGCCGTGATGGACGCGGTGGTGCCGTACATTCACGCGCGCGAGCAGTTCGGCCAGCCCATCGGCGAGTTCCAGCTGATCCAGGGCAAGGTGGCCGACCTGTACACCACGCTGCAGGCGTGCCGCGCGTATCTGTACGCGGTGGGCCGCCAGCTCGACACGCTCGGCCCCGCGCACGTGCGCCAGGTGCGCAAGGACTGCGCGGGCGTGATTCTCTACACCGCCGAGAAGGCCACGTGGATGGCCGGCGAGGCGATCCAGATTCTCGGCGGCAACGGCTATATCAACGAGTATCCGGTCGGCCGCCTGTGGCGCGATGCGAAGCTCTACGAGATCGGCGCGGGCACGAGCGAGATTCGCCGCATGCTGATCGGACGCGAACTGTTCGCGGAAACGATGTAAGCCGTCGCACGACATCGAGGAGAGAAAGCGATGCCCGTCATCGAATCGAAGCTGAATCCACGCTCGGACGATTGCCGCGCGAACGCGGCCGCGCTCGAGGCGCTGGTCGCCGATCTGCGCGAGAAAACCCGCAAGCTGGCGCTGGGCGGCGGCGAGGCCGCGCGCAACAAGCATGTCGCGCGCGGCAAGCTGCTGCCGCGCGAGCGCATCGCGCAACTGCTCGATCCGGGCACGCCGTTTCTCGAACTGTCGCAACTGGCCGCCTTCGGCATGTATCACGACGACGCGCCGGGCGCGGGCGTCATCACCGGCATCGGGCGCATTGCGGGCACGGAGTGCGTGATCGTCTGCAACGACGCGACCGTGAAGGGCGGCACCTACTATCCGGTCACGGTGAAGAAGCACGTGCGCGCGCAGGAGATCGCCGCGGAGAACCGGCTGCCCTGCGTGTATCTGGTCGATTCGGGCGGCGCGAACCTGCCGAACCAGGACGAGGTGTTTCCCGATCGCGATCACTTCGGGCGCATCTTCTACAACCAGGCGAACCTGTCCGCGCAGGGCATTCCGCAGATCGCCGTCGTGATGGGCTCGTGCACCGCGGGCGGCGCCTACGTGCCGGCGATGAGCGACGAGTCGATCATCGTGAAGAACCAGGGGACGATCTTTCTCGGCGGCCCGCCGCTCGTGAAGGCGGCCACGGGCGAAGAGGTCAGCGCCGAAGACCTGGGCGGCGGCGACGTGCATACGCGTCTGTCGGGCGTCGCCGACCATCTCGCGCAGAACGATGCGCACGCGCTCGCGATCGCGCGCAGTATCGTCGGCAACCTGAACCGGCGCAAGACGCCGCCGCTTGCGCTGCAGGCGCCGAAGCCGCCGCGCTACGACGCGCAGAGCCTGTACGGCGTGATTCCCGCCGACACGCGCAAGCCCTTCGACATCCGCGAGGTGATCGCGCGCATCGTCGACGATTCCGCGTTCGACGAGTTCAAGGCGCGCTTCGGCACGACGCTCGTCACGGGTTTCGCGCACATCTGGGGGCATCCGGTGGGCATCGTCGCGAACAACGGCATCCTGTTCTCGGAGTCGGCGGTGAAGGGCGCGCACTTCATCGAGCTGTGCTGCCAGCGCAAGATTCCGCTGGTGTTCCTGCAGAACATCACCGGCTTCATGGTGGGGCGCAAGTACGAGAACGAGGGCATCGCGCGTCACGGCGCGAAGATGGTGACCGCGGTCGCGACCGCACAGGTGCCGAAGTTCACGGTGATCATCGGCGGTTCGTTCGGCGCCGGCAACTACGGGATGTGCGGCCGCGCGTACTCGCCGCGTTTCCTGTGGATGTGGCCGAACGCGCGCATCTCGGTGATGGGCGGCGAGCAGGCGGCCTCGGTGCTCGCCACGGTCAAGCGCGACGGCATCGAAGCGAAGGGCGGCACGTGGAGCGCGGAGCAGGAGGAGGCGTTCAGGCAGCCGATCCGCGAACAGTACGAGCATCAGGGGCACCCGTACTACGCGAGCGCGCGGCTCTGGGACGACGGCGTGATCGATCCGGCGCAGACCCGCGACGTGCTCGGTCTCGGGCTGTCCGCGGCGATGAACGCGCCGATCGGCGATACGCGCTTCGGCGTGTTCAGGATGTGATCCACGGAGTCAGCCGACATGCACTACGAAACCCTGCTGCTGGATGTCGCGAGCCATGTGGCGACGGTGACGCTGAACCGGCCCGACGTGCGCAACGCGTTCAACGAGACGATGATCGCGGAACTCGACGCGGTGTTTTGCGCACTCGATGCGCGCGACGACGTACGGGCGGTCGTGCTGGCGGCGAACGGCAAGGCGTTCTGCGCGGGCGCGGACCTGAACTGGATGAAGAAGATGGCCGGCTACTCGGACGACGAGAACCGCGCCGACGCGCTGCGCCTTGCGAACATGCTGTCGGCCGTGTACCGCTGCGGCAAGCCGGTGATCGCCCGCGTGAGCGGCGACGCGTATGCGGGCGGCCTGGGTCTGGTGAGCGCCTGCGACATCGTGGTTGCGCTCGACACCGTGCGCTTCTGCCTGTCCGAGGCGCGGCTCGGGCTGATTCCGGCCACCATCGCACCCTACGTGATTCGCGCGCTCGGCGAGCAGGCGGCGCGCCGCTACTTCGTCACGGCCGAGCCGTTCGATTGCGCAAGCGCACTGCGGCTCGGCCTCGTGAGCGAGGCGGTGCGCGCGGACGAACTCGACGCCGCGGTGCAGCGGATCACCGACGCATTGTGTGCGAACGGCCCGCACGCGGTGCGCGCGGGCAAGCGGCTCGTGCAGGACGTCGCGGGCCGCGCGCTCGACGAGGCACTGGTTGCCGACACCGCCGGCCGGATCGCACGGGTGCGCGCGAGTGCGGAAGGGCGCGAGGGCGTGCAGTCGTTCCTCGACAAACGCGCGCCGGCCTGGCGGAGCTGACCCGACCCCGCATGCGGCCCGGCAAAATCGGGCGATACCGGGCGAAACCCGGCAACCCCCTGGCGAGACCACAGCGAGACTTCTCATGTTCAACAAGATCCTGATCGCGAACCGCGGCGAAATTGCGTGCCGGGTCGCTGCCACCTGCAAGCGTCTCGGCGTCGCGAGCGTCGCGGTGTATTCGGATGCGGATGCGGGCGCGAAACACGTCGCGGCCTGTGACGAAGCGGTCCACATCGGCGGTGCGGCAGCGGCGGACAGCTATCTGCGCATCGAGCGGATCATCGATGCGGCGCGCGCGACCGGCGCCGAGGCTATCCATCCCGGCTACGGATTTCTGTCGGAGAACGAAGCATTTGCCGAAGCCTGCGAGGCGGCCGGTCTCGTCTTTATCGGGCCCCCGGTTGCCGCGATTGCGGCGATGGGCTCGAAGGCGGCGGCCAAAGCGCTGATGCAGTCGGCGGCCGTGCCGCTCGTGCCCGGCTACCACGGCGACGATCAGGATCCGCGGCATCTGCAGCGCGAGGCCGACGCGATCGGCTATCCGGTGCTGCTGAAGGCCAGCGCGGGCGGCGGCGGCAAGGGCATGCGCGTGGTCGAGCGCAGCGCCGAGTTCGCCGCCGCGCTCGCGTCGTGCCAGCGCGAGGCAAAGAGCAGCTTCGGCAACGATCGCGTGCTGATCGAAAAGTATCTGACCCGCCCGCGTCACGTCGAGGTGCAGGTGTTCGCGGACCGGCATGGCGGCGCGGTGTGGCTGTTCGATCGCGACTGCTCGGTGCAGCGCCGCCATCAGAAGGTGCTCGAAGAGGCGCCGGCGCCGGGGCTCGCGCCGCACGTGCGGCGTGCGATGGGCGAGGCCGCGGTGGCGGCGGCGCGCGCGGTTGGCTATGTCGGTGCGGGCACCGTCGAATTCATCATGACGGGCGCCGATTTCTACTTCATGGAGATGAACACGCGGCTGCAGGTCGAGCATCCCGTCACCGAAATGGTGACGGGCCTCGACCTCGTCGAATGGCAGTTGCGCGTGGCCGGCGGTGAGCCGTTGCCGCTCGCGCAGGCGCAACTGACGCTCGACGGGCACGCGATCGAAGCGCGTCTGTACGCCGAGCATCCGGCGCGCGGCTTTCTGCCGTCGACCGGCACGCTGAAGCTGCTGCGCATGCCGGCGGGCGTCGAGTTCGCGATCGGCGCGCCCGGCGCACGCGCGCCGGTGCGGATCGACAGCGGCGTGCGCGAGGGCGACACGATCACGCCGTTCTACGATCCGATGATCGCGAAGCTGATCGTCCATGGCGCGACGCGGGAGGAAGCACTCGCGCGGCTCGCGCAGGCGCTGCGTGCATGCGAGGTCGTGGGGCCGCATACGAACGTCGAATTTCTGCGGCGCATCGTCGCGAGCGAGCCGTTCGCAAGCGGCGATCTCGATACGGGCCTGATCGAGCGTCATCACGCGGCGCTGTTTGCACCGGCGGACAAGCCGCGGCGCGAGGCGCTCGCGCTCGCCTGCGCGGCGCTGCTCGCGCGTGAGGCGACGGCCGCCGCCGCACAGGCTGCCGCTTCGGCGGTGGCCGGCGCGGAGGGACTTGCCTCGCCATGGGATGCGCTCGCGCACTGGCGCCTGAACGGCGGCTTGACGAGGGCGCTTGCGTGGCGCGATCTCGATACCGAGCAGGCGCTCGCGACGACGTTCGCGCGCGACGGCGCGCAGCAGACGCTCGCGTGCGGGAGCACGCCCCAATCCGAACCCGAGCCCGAACCGTTCGCGTGGTGGCGCGGCGCGAACGCGCACGAATACGGCGCGACGCTCGGCGCGCGGCGCGTGACAGGCCGCGTGTTCGCCGATGGCGACGTGTTCCATGTGTTCTGTCTCGGCGAAGCGCTGGCGTTCGAATGGCAGAACCTGCTGGCGCATGCGGCCGACGCCGAGCACGGCGAGGGCCGTCTGACCGCGCCGATGCCGGGCAAGGTGATCGCGGTGCTGGTCGAGGCGGGCACGGTGGTCGAAAAAGGCACGCCGCTCATCGTGATGGAAGCGATGAAGATGGAGCACACGATCGAAGCGCCCGCGGCCGGCAAGGTCGCCGAGGTGCTGTACGGCGTCGGCGATCAGGTCGCCGACGGCGCTCAGTTGCTGGTGCTCGACGCGGAGTGAGGCGCGTGCGTGCCGGCGAGCCGGCACGCGTGATCGAGCAGCCCCTCGGCCGTGCCGGTGCCGCCTTCGAGGTCGAGGCCGCTGTTCAGGACGAGCCAGCCATCGCGCTGCGCGGACGACCCGGCGCCCGTCACGAGAATCGTCTGCGTGGCCATCGACGCGGAATCCGGGTGGTCGCGCGCGACGATCCGGAACGGGTTGTCCGCGCGCGTGAGTTGCGTGACCCGCATGATGCGGTAGCGCGAGCCGTCGAGCGTGGCCCAGTGCCAGCGTCCCGGCGCGATACGGCGATACGGGGCAAGCGCGGCGATCACGTCGACGCGCATGCAGTCCATGTGGATGTGCAGTTGCTGCTGCGAGCGGCGAAACTTCGAATTGATTTCGAGGCCGTACTGTTCGGCGGCGAGCGGCCGGTCGATCGAGTGTTCGATGATCGGGCGCGCGTCCCAGCCGTATGCCCAGTACTCGGGCGCACCGGATGCGAGCACGGCGGGGCTCTCGATGCCGGTGACCCGCTCGGTCGGAATCAGCAGATGCTGGCTGCGTCCGCGAATATCTTTCAGGACAGCGTAATGTTCCGCGAGGTTCACGCGCGTGCACTGGCCGGGCCGGCCCATTGCCTGTTCCTCGGGCACGCACTGGCCGCCGACGATTTTCCATAGCGCATCCGGGTCGAGCGCCGCGATGTGCGCGCAACTGGTCGCCACGCCGACGACCGCCGCGAACGCGAGCGATCGCGCGGCGCCGCGCACGATGCGCACGATGCGCTCGATGCGCTCGATGCGCTCGATGGAGTCGATGCGCGCATCCTTCATGCCGGTCCGGACCGTCAGCCGCAGGCGCCTCATAGTGTCGGCGCGGGCACGCCGCCCAGCAGCTGTTCGATCGCGACGCCGATTGCGAGCAGCCGCCGGTCGCTGCCCACCGGGCCGTCGAGTTCGAGGCCGACCGGCAGACCATCCTCGCTCAGCCCGGCCGGCAACGACAGACCCGGAATGCCGGCATTGCTGCCCGGACTCGTGTTGCGCAGGAACGCGCTCATCTCGTCGACGGGCGGCCCGCCGCCGACCGAGACCGTCGACGACCCATGCAGCGCGTCGATGGGCACGGCGGCGAGCAGCGTGGTCGGAAACAGCAGCGCGTCGAGTCCTTCCGCAGCAAACGTCCCGGCATACAGGCGCTGCAGTTGCGGGCGCCACACGCGCAGTACGTCGGGATACGCCGCCGCAAACGGCGCTGCGGCGATCGTGTCGTAGATCGCGCGCACGTCGGGGCTCGCCACCTGAGCGGCGAGCTGTTCGAGCGTCGTGACCGGCGCGTGGTTTGCCCTGAGCCAGGCGGGCACGTCGCTGTACGCTTCGTGCAGCGCGAGCACGCCGTCAATGCGGCTGTTCAGCGGCAGCAGATCGGGCAGCGCGACCGGCACGAGCGTGACGCCGGCCGCCGCGAGCCGCTTGAGCGCATCGCGCGCGACACGCTCGACACGCCGTTCGAGCGCGTCCCACAGCGGCGCCGGCAGGCCGAGCCGCAGCGTGGACAATGCGGCATCCGGCCAGCACGTATCGCCGGTGATCACGCCGTCGAGCAGCGCGAGATCCGCGACGGTGCGCGCCATCGGTCCCACCGTGTCGCGCGTGTGACTGATCGGCACGACCGCGAGCGGATCGTGATAGCGCCGCTCGGCGCCGCCGTCGCCGACAGACGGTCGCAACCCGGCGATGCCGGTGAGCGCGGCCGGAATCCGCGTCGAGCCGCCGGTGTCGGTGCCGAGGCCGGCGGGCACGATGCGCGCGGCGATCGCCGCGGCCGTGCCGCCCGACGAGCCGCCCGGAATCAGGCTCGGGTCGTACGGGTTGCGCACCGGCCCCGCGTGCGGGGCGAGGTTCGTGCTCGTGATGCCGAACGCGAGTTCGTGCATGTTGGCCTTGCCGAACACGATCGCCCCCGCATCGACGAGCCGCCCGACCGACGGCGCGGTGGTGGCCGGCACGAAGCCCGCGAGCGCGGGCGTGCCGGCCGTGGTCGGCAGGCCGCGCGTATTGATGTTGTCCTTGATCACGACCGGCAGCCCGGCGAGCGGCAGCGCGGCCCGCTCCTGTGCCGGCAGCGCGTCGAGCCGCGCGGCCTGCGCGAGCGCGCCGTCCATGTCGAGCACGGTCAGCGCGTTCAGCGAATCGAGCGCGGCGGCGCGGGCGAGCAGCGTCGCCACGTAATCGGCGGCGCGCAGACGGCCGCTGCGAAGCGCGGCGACCGCGCCGCAGGCGTCCAGCGCCAGTTGCTGATCGACACTCCAGCTCATGCAGGCGTTTCCTCGCAGGGTGGTTCATCGGCCGCGCGGTTTTCCGGTCGGCGGGGCGGCGCGGGCACGAAGACGGCACCTTATTCTGTCACACATCATCCGGGGCTTGCCGCCGCGTCCGCGCATTCGATCCACTTTTGCTATCGCGTGTTCCGATACTCGGATTGTTCGGGTATCGGGCAGCTTTTATATTGAGCGGCATCCGCATCACGACAGCAATCACGACAGCAAGGTGGATGCCGCAGGCATCACGGGAGACAGCAGAATGAACCGGATCGATCTGGAGGGGCGCGTCGTCGTCGTCACCGGTGGGGCGCGCGGCATTGGCTACGCGGTCGCGCAGCGCGCGCTCGACTCGGGCGCGACCGCCGCGCTGTGGGACGTCGACGCCGCGCGCCTCGCCCGCAGCGCCGCCGAACTCGGCGCGCGCGGCGCGGTATCGACGGCCGTCGTCGAGCTGACCGACGAGGCGTCGGTGCACGCGGCCACTGCGCAGACGCTTGCCGCGCACGGCCGCATCGACGTGCTGGTCAACTGCGCGGGCATCACCGGCGGCAACGGCACGACGTGGGAGCTGACGCCGGAGGTCTGGCGCCGCGTGATCGACGTGAACCTGATCGGCCCGTACCTGACCTGCCGCGCGATCGTGCCGCAGATGCTGAAGCAGGGCTATGGACGCATCGTCAACATTGCGTCCGTGGCGGGCAAGGAAGGCAATCCGAACGCGTCGCACTACAGCGCGTCGAAGGCGGGGCTGATCGGACTCACGAAGTCGCTCGGCAAGGAACTCGCGACGAAGAACATCCTCGTGAACGCGGTGACGCCGGCTGCGGCGAAGACCGAGATTTTCGATTCGATGGCGCAGCAGCATATCGACTACATGCTCTCGAAGATCCCGATGAACCGCTTTCTGCTGCCCGACGAGGCGGCGTCGCTGATCCTCTGGCTCGCGTCGGAAGACTGCGCGTTCAGCACCGGCGCGGTATTCGATCTGTCGGGCGGCCGCGCGACCTATTGAGCGCCGCGCGCCGCGAGCGCCCGACAGGCGCCGCGCGCCGCGCCGCGGGTCGCGCCACCGGTCGGGCCACCCATCGCCGCGCCGCCCGTCGCCGTCCTGCCCGGCGCGCGCCGCGCCTTCACGCATTCAACCCGGAGCCTTATTCATGGCCATGCCCACCATCCAGCACGTGCGCGCCTTCATCGTTCGTGGCGGCGGCGCCGACTATCACGACCAGGCCGACGGCCACTGGATCGACGACCACATCGCGACGCCGATGGCGCGCTATCCGCAATACCGGCAAAGCCGGCAATCGTTCGGCATCAACGTGCTGGGCACGCTCGTGGTCGAAGTCGAAGCGAGCGACGGCACCGTCGGCTTCGCGGTGACGACCGGCGGCGAGATCGGCGCGTTCATCGTCGAGAAGCATCTGGCGCGCTTCATCGAAGGTCAGTGCGTGACCGACATCGAGAAGATCTGGGACCAGATGTACTACGCGACGCTCTACTACGGCCGCAAGGGGATCGTGCTGAACACGATCTCCGGCGTCGATCTCGCGTTGTGGGATCTGCTCGCGAAGGTCCGCAAGGAGCCGGTGTATCAGCTGCTTGGCGGTCCGGTGCGCGACGAGCTGCAGTTCTATGCGACCGGCGCGCGGCCCGATCTCGCGAAGCAGATGGGGTTCATCGGCGGCAAGCTGCCGTTGCAGCACGGCCCGGCCGAGGGCGATGCGGGCCTGAAGCAGAACCTCGCCACGCTTGCCGAAATGCGCCACCGCGTCGGTGACGACTTCTGGCTGATGTTCGACTGCTGGATGAGCCTCGACGTGCCGTATGCGACGCGTCTTGCGCAAGGCGCGCACGCTTGCGGGCTCAAATGGATCGAGGAATGCCTGCCGCCCGACGACTACTGGGGTTACGCCGAACTGCGCCGCAACGTGCCGCGCGGCATGATGGTGTCGACCGGCGAGCACGAGGCGACCCGCTGGGGCTTTCGCATGCTGCTGGAGATGAACTGCTGCGACCTGATCCAGCCGGATGTCGGCTGGTGCGGCGGCATCACCGAGCTGATCAAGATCTCGGCGCTCGCAGACGCGCACAACGTGATGGTGGTGCCGCACGGTTCGTCGGTGTACAGCTATCACTTCGTCGTCACGCGGCACAACTCGCCGTTCGCGGAGTTCCTGATGATGGCGCCGAAGGCCGATGCGGTCGTGCCGATGTTCACGCCGCTGCTGCTCGACGAACCGGTGCCGGTGAACGGCCGCATGAAGGTGCCGGACACGCCGGGCTTCGGCGTGCGGCTCAATCCCGAATGCGCGCTCGCGCGGCCGTATCCGCGCTGAGCGCGCGTGCGCCCGCGGTGCGCGCGCCGCGTGCGGCGCGCCGGAACCCGACGATGACCCGCTCAAGGAGACAACGGTGCTGCTCAAGGACAAGGTGGTGATCGTGACAGGCGGATCGCGCGGCATTGGCCGCGCGATCGCAGTGGCCTGCGCGCGCGAAGGGGCGAACGTGGCGCTCAGCTACTGGGGCGAAAACGATGCGTCGTACGGGCGCGGCCGCGCGGTCGACGAGGTGCTCGCCGAGATCGAGGCGCTCGGGCGCCGCGCGATCGCGGTCGAGGGCAACGTGGCCGATCCGGCGACCGGGCCGGCGCTCGTTGCGCGCACAACCGATGCGTTTGGCCGGCTCGACGTGCTCGCGAGCAACGCCGGCATCTGTCCGTTCCACGCGTTTCTCGACATGCCGCCCGAAGTCTTGCAGCAGACTGTCGCGGTCAACCTGAACGGCGCGTTCTACGTGACCCAGGCCGCCGCGCAGCAGATGAAAGCGCAGGGCACCGGCGGCGCGATCGTCGCGACCAGCTCGATCAGCGCGCTGGTGGGCGGCGCCATGCAGACCCACTACACGCCGACCAAGGCCGGCGTGCATTCGCTGATGCAGTCGTGCGCGATCGCGCTCGGCCCATATGGAATCCGCTGCAACTCGGTGATGCCCGGCACGATCGCGACCGACCTGAACGCCGAAGACCTCGCCGACGAAGCGAAAAAAGCCTACTTCGAGAAGCGCATTCCGCTCGGGCGCCTCGGCGAACCGGACGACGTCGCGCAGTGCGTGGTGTTTCTCGCATCGGACCGCGCGCGCTACGTCACCGGCGCGGCGCTGCTGGTGGACGGCGGGATGTTCGTCAATCTGCAGTGACGCGGGCCGCGCGAGCGTGCTGCACGCCGCCGTCTCACGCTGCGCCGGGCGCGCCCGGCTGCGCGTCGCCCGGCAGCAGGCGCGACACGCTGCGCAACAGCGCGACGAAGTGCTCGGCGGGTTCGGTGAGCGGTTCCTGCTTGCGGGTGAGAATGCCAAAGCCCGCGAGGCTCTTGCCGATCTCGACCGGCAGCGCGACGAGCAGCTTGCCGCGCACGTGGTCGCGCACGACCGACTCCGGCAGCATCGCGACCGCGTCGTAGTTTTCGAGCAGTTGCAGCGTTGCGAAGATCGATGCGCATTCGGTCAGGTTCACCGGCGTCGCGAGACCGGCGCGCGCAAGCTCCTCCTCGAACAGCACGCGCGCGGGGCTCGTCACCGGCTGCGCGACCCAGGGCCATGCCATCAGTTCGGCAAGCGTGATCGCCGCGCAGTGCGCGAGCGGATGCGCGGTGCGCACGACCAGCAGCAGCGTTTCGCGCGCGAGCGGCTCGAAGCTGAAATCGTTGTGTTCGAGCGGACTCGTCAGGCGCCCGAGCGCAAGGTCGACCGCGCGCCGGTGCAGCAACTGCACGACCTGGTCGCTGGTTTCGCCGAGAATCCGCACGTTCAGCAGCGGCCGCTCGGTCTTCAGTTGCGCGACGGCCATCGCGAGCAGGTCGGGGGCGGCGCCCATGATCGCGCCGACCGTCAACTGGCCGTGGCCGCCCTTGCGCTTCACGTCGAGGTCTTCGGCAAAGCGCGTCAGTTGCGCGAGCGCGCCCCGCGCGTAGGCGAGCGTGACGACGCCGAGCGGGGTCGGCTGCATCCCGCGCGCGTTGCGCTCGAACAGCAGGAAGCCGAACGCCTCCTCGATGTCGCCGAGCATGCGCGACGCGCTTGGCTGTGCGACATTGACCGCGTCGGCGGCCTGATGCAGGTTGCGCGCGTCGTCGAGCGCGACGAGCAGCGCCAGATGCTTGAATTTGAGCCGGTTGACGAGGGCGACGGTAGCGGCGTTCTGGCTCATGGCGGGCGGCGGTGCGATTCGATTTCTGGATCGCCCAATCCCAACAACGGATTGAGATGTTATCGATGGGCGAATTATAGTCGTATCAGACGCTTCACCAGGGCGCGTTCAACTGAATGAAAGACCCGCACGGAGACAGGCCGCGATGGAGACGATTGCTTTCCGGATGGTGCTCAACCCCGGCATGCGCGACGAGTACGCGCGCCGCCACGCCGCGATCTGGCCGGAACTCGCCGACGCGCTGCGCGAAGCGGGCATCGTCGACTACCGGATCTTTCTCGATCCTGCCACGCACCATCTGTTCGCGGTCCTCACCCGGACCGGCGATCACCGGATGGCGAGCCTGCCGCAACGCGCGATCATGCGCAAATGGTGGGATTACATGGCCGACATCATGCAGACCGACGCGGATCGCGTGCCGCTGCAACAGGCGCTCGATCCGCTGTTCGCGCTGCCGCAGGCGGCCGCGCACGACACCGCGCCACACTAAACCGCCGCGCAACGGAGGCCGTTCATGCAGGTCGTCGATCCTCACATCCATCTGTGGGACCTGAAGACGCATCACTATCCGTGGCTCGCGAATCCGGGCGTGTCGTTCGTCGGCGATGCGCGCGCGCTGCGGCACGACTATCTGCTCGCCGACCTGCTCGGCGAGCGCGGCGACATCGAGATTCTGAAGACGGTGCACGTGGAGGCGAATCACGATCCCGCCGATCCGGTCGAGGAGACCCGCTGGCTGCAGCACATCGCGCAAGGCGACGGCGCGCGCGGGATGCCGAACGGCATCGTCGCGGCAGTCGATCTGAGCGCGCCCCATGCCGCCCAGGTGCTCGAAGCGCACGCGGCGTTCGCGAATACGCGCGGTGTGCGGCAGATCCTGAACGTGCACGACACGCCGCTTTACGACTACGTCGGCCGGCATCTGATGCGCGAACCGGCATGGCGCGCGCATTTCGCGCTGCTGCGGCGCTACGGGCTGTCGTTCGATCTGCAACTGTATCCGTCGCAGATGGCCGAGGCCGCCGCGCTCGCGCACGCGCATCCGGACACGCCGTTCATCGTCAACCACGCGGGGATGTTCGTCGACCGCAGCAGCGTCGCCGGCTATCGTGCGTGGCGCGACGGCATGCGGATGCTGGCGGCCTGCCCGAACGTGTCGGTGAAAATCAGCGGACTCGCGATGTTCGATCATCGCTGGAGCGTCGAGAGCCTGCGGCCCTACGTTCTGGAGACGATCGACACGTTCGGCGTCGGGCGCGCGATGTTCGCGTCGAACTTCCCGGTCGACCGGCTGTTCGGTCGCTACGAGGACCTGTGGCACGCGTACGGCGCGATCGTCGCAGATGCGAGCGAGGCGGATCAAGAGGCGCTCTTTCGCGGCAACGCGCAGCGCATCTACCGGATCTGACGCGGCGCGCCGCGCAAGAGGGTGGACACGCGGCGCCGCGCGCGCCGCACCATGGAGGAGACAGGCTGTGCAGCAACCGACACACGCGACGCCGCGGCTCGAACTGCGGCATGCGAGCAAATCATTCGGCCGGGTCCGCGCGCTGCTCGACGGCGACCTGACGCTGCGCGCGGGCGAGGTGCACGCGCTGCTCGGCGAGAACGGCGCGGGCAAGTCGACGCTCGTCAAGATTCTGGCCGGCGTGCATCAGCCGGAGGCGGGCGAGATCCGCGTCGACGGCGCGCCGCGCCGCTTCGCGACGCCGGCCGACGCGCGCGACGCGGGCATCGCGGTGATCTATCAGGAGCCGACGCTGTTCTTCGACCTGTCGATCGCCGAGAACATCTTCATGGGCCGCCAGCCGGTCGACCGGATCGGCCGCATCCAGTACGACGCGATGCGTCGCGAGGTCGACGGGCTGCTCGCGTCGCTCGGCGTCGATCTGCAGGCCGACCAGCTGGTGCGCGGGCTGTCGATCGCGGACCAGCAGGTGATCGAGATCGCGAAGGCGCTGTCGCTGAACGCGAACGTGCTGATCATGGACGAGCCGACTGCCGCGCTGTCGCTGACCGAGGTCGAGCGGCTCTTCGCGATCGTGCGCAAGCTGCGCGAGCGCAATGTCGCGATCCTGTTCATCACGCACCGCCTCGACGAGGTGTTCGCGCTCACGCAGCACGTGACGATCATGCGCGACGGTGCAAAAGTGTTCGATGCGCCGACCGCGACGCTCAGCACCGCGCAGATCGTCGCGCGGATGGTCGGGCGCGATCTGGAGAGCTTCTATCCGAAGGCCGACGTGACGCCCGGCGACGTGCGTCTGAAGGTGCGCGGGCTCACGCGTGCCGGCGTGTTCCGCGATATCGCATTCGACGTGCGCGCGGGCGAGATCGTCGCGCTCGCGGGGCTCGTCGGCGCGGGCCGCAGCGAGGTGGCGCGCGCGATCTTCGGCATCGATCCGCTCGATGCGGGCGAGGTGTGGATCGCCGGCGAACGTCTCGCGACCGGGCGGCCGGCGGCCGCGGTGCGCGCGGGGCTGGCGCTCGTGCCCGAGGACCGGCGCCAGCAGGGGCTCGCGCTGGAGCTGAGCATCGCGCGCAATGCGTCGCTGACGGTGCTTGGCCGGCTCGTGCGGCACGGGCTGATCGCCGCGGGCAGCGAGACGCAACTGGCGGCGAAGTGGGGCACGCGGCTGCGGCTGAAAGCGGCCGACCTGGGCGCGCCGGTCGGCACGCTGTCCGGCGGCAACCAGCAGAAGGTCGTGCTCGGCAAATGGCTCGCGACCGACCCGAAGGTGCTGATCATCGACGAGCCGACGCGCGGCATCGATGTCGGCGCGAAGGCCGAGGTCTATGGCGCGCTCGCCGAACTCGTCGCGGGCGGCATGGCCGTGCTGATGATATCGAGCGAACTGCCGGAGGTGCTCGGCATGGCTGACCGCGTGCTCGTGATGCACGAAGGACGCATCAGCGCGGAGATCGCGCGCGCCGACGCGAACGAGGAGCGGATCATGAGCGCTGCGCTCGGGCAGCCCGCCGGCGCACTGGGGCACGCCGCATGATGCGCCACTCCCAACCTCATCCTCACGCGGCGCCGGTGGTGGACGACAGGCCGGACGCCGCCGCGCCACCGGCCGCCCGCAGCAGCGGCGGCCTCGTCACGGTGCTCGCGAAAAGCCGCGAGACCACGCTGTTCGTCGTGCTCGTGCTGCTCATCGCGGGCACCGGCCTTGCGCGGCCGCAGTTTCTGAACCTGCAGAACCTGCGCGACGTGCTGCTGAACGTATCGATCATCGGCCTGCTGACGGCCGGCATGACCGTCGTGATCCTGATGCGGCATATCGATCTGTCGGTGGGCTCGACGGTCGGTATCGCCGCGTATGCGGTCGGCAGCCTGTACGTCGCGTTTCCGCACATGCCGGTGCTCGTCGCGCTGGCGGCGGGCGTCGCGATCGGCCTCGTCGCGGGCGGCATCAATGCGCTGCTGGTGGCGGTGGGCGGGGTGCCGTCGCTGGTCGCGACGCTCTCGACGCTGTACATCTTTCGCGGCGCCGACTACGCGTGGGTGCACGGCGGCCAGATCAATGCGACGAGCCTGCCGGATGCGTTCTCGCGCCTCGCCACCGGCGCCGTGTTCGGCGTGCCGACGCTCGCGCTGATCGCGCTGGCAGTGCTCGTTGCGCTGTCGGTGTATCTGAAGCAGTTCCGCGGCGGCCGCGAGCACTATGCGATCGGTTCGAACCCGGAGGCCGCGCGGCTCGCGGGCGTCAACGTCGAGCGGCGCGTGATGGCGGGCTTTCTGCTGTCGGGGGCGATCGCCGGCCTCGCCGGCGCACTGTGGCTCGCGCGCTTCGGCACGGTCGACGCGAGCACCGCGAAGGGCATCGAGTTGCAGGTCGTCGCCGCGGCCGTGGTGGGCAGCGTCGCGATTACAGGCGGGGTCGGCTCGATTCTCGGCGCGACGCTCGGTGCGCTCGTGCTGGGGGTGATCAGCATCGCGCTCGTCGTGCTGCGCGTGTCGCCGTTCTGGGAGCAGGCGATCCAGGGGGCGCTGATCGTGATCGCGATCGCCGCCGACACGCTGCTCGCCCGCTCCGTCGCTCAACGCATGATGAGGAAACGCGCTCATGGCTAAACCCGATTCCGCGCTGCTCACGCGCAAACGCGAGACGCCGCTGCGCTGGGAAGCGCTGCTGGCGATCCTGCTCGTGGCGTCGCTCGTGCTCGGGCGGATCCTGTCGCCGGTGTTCCTGAGCAGTGACAACCTGAGCAATGTGCTCGCCGATCTGACCGAGGTGTCGCTGATGGCGCTGCCGATGACGCTGGTCATCGTGGCGGCCGAGATCGACCTGTCGGTCGCGTCGGTGCTCGGGGTATCGAGCGCGTTGATGGGCGTGCTGTGGCACCTCGGCCTGCCGATGCCGGTCGTGATCGCGCTCGTGCTCGCGGCCGGCGCGCTCGCGGGACTGTTCAACGGGCTCGTGATCGTCAGGCTGAACCTGCCGTCGCTCGCCGTGACGATCGGCACACTCGCGCTGTTTCGCGGCCTCGCGTACGTGCTGCTCGGCGATCGGGCGGTGGCCGATTTTCCGGCGGGCTACACCGCATTCGGGATGAACAACCTCGGCAGCACTTTCATTCCGCTGCCGTTCGTCACGGTGATCGTCGCGGCGGTGCTGTTCACGGTGCTGCTGCAGGCCACCGCGTTTGGCCGCAGCCTGTATGCGATCGGCGCGAACCCGACCGCCGCGGCGTTTTCCGGCATCGAGGTCGCGAAGATCCGGCTGCGGCTATTCGTGCTGTCCGGGCTGATGAGCGCGCTCGCCGGGGTCGTCTACACGCTGCGCTTCACGAGCGCGCGCGGCGACAACGGCGAGGGGTTCGAGCTGGCGGTGATCGCCGCGGTGCTGTTCGGCGGCGTGAGCATCTTCGGCGGACGCGGTTCGATGGCGGGCGTGCTGCTGTCGCTGCTGATCATCGGCGTGCTGAAGAACGCGCTGACACTCGTCGACGTGTCGAGCGAGACGCTGACGATCGTCACCGGCGCGCTGCTGCTCGCGTCGGTGCTGATTCCGAATCTCGTGGCCCGCTGGCGCGCGCTGCGCGACCGGCGCTATCTGGCGCGCTCGGGCGCGTCGTAGCGTCGTAGCGTCGTAGCGTCGTAGCGTCGTAGCGTCGTAGCGTCGTAGCGGCGCCGCCGCGCGGCCGATCCGATATCAACAACCCGGACCCGCAGGTCCGATCACCCACCAGGAGACACTTCATGTTCAAACCTCTACGTCATGCCGGCGCGCTCGCGCTGTGCGCGGCGCTGCTGGGCATCAGCTGTACGGCCGGCGCGGCGGGCATCAAGAGCGGCCTGAAGATCGCGTTCATTCCGAAGCAGATCAACAATCCGTACGAGGTGATCGCGGACGACGGCGGGCTTGCCGCGATCAAGGAGTTCGGCGGCATCGGCAAGGTGGTGGGGCCGTCGGATGCGGGTGCGTCGTCGCAGGTGCCGTACATCAACACGATGATCACGCAGCATCAGGACGCAATCGTGATTGCCGCCAACGACGCGCATGCGGTCGTCCCGTATCTGAAGCGCGCGATGTCGCAGGGCATCAAGGTGGTGACCTTCGATTCGGACACGGCGCCCGACGGCCGCGAACTGTTCGTGAACCAGGCGAATGCCGAGGGCATCGGGCGTGGACAGATCCAGCTCGTTGCGAAGCTGATCGGCGGGGAGGGCGAATTCGCGATCCTGTCAGCGACGCCGAACGCGACGAACCAGAACACGTGGATCAGGTGGATGAAGGAGGAACTGAAGAAGCCGCAGTACGCGAAGATGAAGCTCGTGAAGATTGCGTACGGCGATGACGACGACCAGAAGTCGTTCGTCGAGACCCAGGGGCTGCTGCAGGCGTATCCGAACCTGAAGGCGATCGTTGCGCCGACAACGGTCGGGATTGCGGCGGCGGCGCGCTATATTTCGTCGTCGTCGAGCAAGGGCAAGGTGCAGGTCACAGGCCTCGGCACGCCGAACCAGATGCGCGAATTCGTGAAGAACGGCACCGTCAAGGCGTTCCAGCTGTGGGATCCGGGCCAGCTCGGCTACCTCGCCGCGTATGCGGCGGCGGCGCTCGCGTCCGGCGAGATCACCGGCAAGGAAGGCGAGTCGTTCGACGCGGGCAAGCTCGGCAAGCGCACGATCGGCAAGGACGGCGAGATCATTCTCGGACCGCCGACGACGTTCGATGCGAGCAACATCGACAAGTACAATTTCTGAGCCGCACAGTGTCGATGCGGGGCGGCGCAGGGTTGCCGGACGAGGCCCCGCGGGGCGCCGTCTCGCCGCGACGTGAGGCGCCGCGCCGCTGCCGCCGCAGGCGACGCTCATGCGGCGACCGTGTCATCGGCGTGCACGACGGCGCCCCTCATGAAGCGGTCTTCGGGCTGGCACGGTGCGCCTGCCGGCCGCCTGCCGCACTCGGTGCCCGCACATGCCGCGAGGTTGTCGCGCAGCGCGACGAGTCTGTCGATGCGCACCTGCAACAGCGGCCGCCACGTTTGCGCAAGATGCTCCCAGTCCTGCCGCGTCGGCGCGCGCTGCCCGGGCAGCGCGTCGAGCGCATGGCGGATGTCGGAGAGCGAAAGGCCCGCCGCCTGGGCGGCGCGAATGAACGCGAGGCGGCGAACCCTCTCCTGGCGATAGCGGCGCTGCTGGCCTTGCGTACGGAAGCCGCTCAGCAGGTGCCGATCTTCGTAGAAGCGGATCGCACTGACTGAAACGCCAGCGCATGTCGCCAGTTCTCCAATCGTCAGGACTGCTTTTTTAGGGGTATCGCTCGAACCCGAGCATATGGGCCGGCCTGGTTTCATCGGATCGTGCCTTTCATCACAGGGTGAACAGCCGCACGGCTTCGTCGAGCACCTCGGCCTGATTCGACAGGTTCTGCGCCGTGGCCGCGCTCTGTTCGACCAGTGCCGCATTCTGCTGGGTCGAATCGTCGAGATGGATGACGGAGTGGTTGATGCTGTCGATCCCTTGAGACTGCTCGCCGCTTGCGCTCGCGACTTCCTGGATGATCGCCTGCACGCGCGACATCACGCCCGAGATCTCGTTCATCTGGGCGGCCGCATGCGTGACGCTCGTGCTGCCCTCGCGCGCGGCGTTCACGTTCGATTCGATAATGTGCTTGATTTCCTTCGCGGCGGCCGCGCAGCGTTGCGCGAGCGCGCGGACTTCGCCGGCCACGACCGCGAAGCCCCGCCCGGATTCGCCGGCGCGTGCGGCCTCGACAGCGGCGTTCAGCGCGAGAATGTTCGTCTGGAACGCGATGCTGTCGATTGTCGTGACGATCGCGGTGATCTGCTCGGACGAGCGCGAGATCGCGTGCATCGTGTTTTCGGTAAGTTGCACGGCGTCGCATCCGGCGCGTGTCGTGCCCTGCGCGCGCTCGACGATCTGGCTGGCCTGCTGCGCGGAGTGCGAGTTGTTCTTGACCGTGGCGGTGAGCTGTTCAAGCGATGCGGCGGTTTCCTGCAGCGATGCCGCCTGCAGTTCGGTCCGGCTCGACAGGTCCATGTTGCCGCTCGCGATTTCGCGCGTTGCGAGCTTCAGATGATCGATCTGCTTGCGCACATCCGACACGATCGCGGTCAGGTTGACCTTCAACTGGTTGAGGCTCGCGAACACAGGCCCGGTTGTCTGGCCGCTGCGTGGCGGAACATGAACGGTCAGGTCGCCCGCCGCGAGGCGCGCCGCGAGCGCGCCGAGCGTGACGACCTCCTGCTCGACGCGCCGCGTCAGGCGCCACGCGGGCAGGCTCGTACAGACGAACACGACGGCAGCCGCGGCACCGGGCAGCATCCATCGCGACGACGCGGGCGCGAGCGCAGCCAGCGCCAGCATCGCGGCCGGCCCGAGCACGCCGGCAGCGAGCACGCGCGAACTGTGGCGGGCGCGTCGCAGCTGCTCGCCGACACCGGCAAGCCCGCTATGGCGGAGGTGGCCGCCGACGAGCCGGCAGTTGCCCGCCTTGCCGGCGCGCAGGCGGGCATACAGCGATTCCGCGTCACGCACCTCGTCGCGGCCCGGCCTGGTGCGCACGCTGAGGTAGCCGACGGTCTGTCCGTTTTGCACGATCGGGGTAACGTTCGCGCGCACCCAGTAGAAGTCGCCGTTCTTGCGGCGGTTCTTCACCAGCGCGGTCCACGACTTGCCCTGCTTCACCGTGGCCCACAGGTCGGCGAAGGCTTCAGGCGGCATGTCGGGATGACGGATGATGTTGTGCGGCTGGCCGATCAGTTCGTCGCGGGTGAAGCCGGACACTTCGATGAATGCGGGGTTGCAATACTGAATGATGCTCGACAGATCGGTCGCGGAGACCAGCATGTCGTTGTCCGGAAACGCATATTCCGTCGTGGTCACGGGCAGGTTCGTGCGCATCGGTAGGGCTCCCTCGGTATCGATATGGGGCAGGCGGTCGGGCTATGCCACAGCATGCGTCGCGTATCGACAGCCGGTTGCCGTCCGTCTGGTCACGGACAGGCAGACTGCGAACGCGGGTATGCGGGCCTCTCAGGTTCTTGGATGTCTTGAACGCACGCCATGGCATGCGGTTCAACTTCTTTGACGGCCCTTGCAGACGTTGCTGAAGGGGGCGCCCGCATCTTTTTGAGGCGCGATCGCACGCGTCCCGTGCACGGCCGGACGGCGGCACCGCCGGACACACGAACTTGCGTGCGCACGCACATACGCGCGCGCACGCTCACGCGCGTCCGCGTACACCGGGGCGGTCACGCGCCGGTGGCCCGAGTTTGATCTGCATCAAAAAAGGTCGCCGGTCACGCCGCGGCCGCACTTCAGCAACCCGGTACCTCGCCGATATCTCACCCAACAGAGCGCCACTTTCACGTCCACCATCCATGGATAACCGTTGCCATGCACGCTTCCGACTCGCCCGGTGCGCATCCTTTCCCGTTTCCGCTGGACGCGCGTTGCGACGCGGCGCTGCGCGACTGCATGTCGACGGACGAGGCGCGCCGCCTTGCCGCGCTGCGCTCGCTGAAGATTCTCAATACGCTGCCGGAAGCGGCATATGACCGGAGGACACTGAACGCATGGCTCGCGCGCAGGCCTGGCGCATGAAGGGGACGCGCCGCGCGGCGCAGTCCGCACCACAATAAAACGTCTGAGGGATTCCGATGAAGCACGCATCCACCGTACCTGTTGCATCCGACGCCGCGCCGGAGCGCGACGCGCTGACCCGGGTCGACGCCGCGTGCGCCCGCTCGGGCCTCGGGTCGTGGCTCGACGTGGTCGAGGCCGCCCGCGGCGGCGCGGTGTTCAACATCGAGTTCGCGCAGCGGCGGCCCGCCGACTTCGTGAAAGGGTTCGCCGCGCTGCTTCGCGAGCAGGGGCTCGCGCTGAAGGCCGACAACGCGCTCGAACTCTTTCTCGGCACGCCCGCCGCGCTCGACGAGACGGTCAACCGCCCGCCGTCCGCCGCGACGCGCGCCCTGCGCGAGCTGGGCGAGGTGGAGCCGGGCGAGGCGGACACGGTGACGGTCTCCGCCGCCCGCCGCTCGGCGGGTGTGCACTACGAACGGCGCGAGCGGCACTATCCGCTCAAGGGCTACACGGCGCTGCTGCTCGACGACGACCAGGCGTCGCGCAAGGTGATCGGGGCGCAACTGCGCCGCGCGCGCTGCGACGTGAAGGTCGCAGCCGATGCGGAAACCGCGTTCGCGCTGCTGAAGCAGTCGAAGCCCGATATCGTCGTGCTGGACATCATGCTGGGCGGTGCGATCGACGGCTTCGCGTTCTATGAGGCGCTGCGTGCGAACGACGCCTGTCGCGACATTCCGGCGGTGTTCGTGACCGGGACGCCGCAGGCGGACACCCATGCGCGGGCGGTCCGCATTCCCGCGAGCGCGTACTTCGAAAAGCCGGTCGGAAGCGCGCAGCTCTATTCGACGATCGCCGGGCTGGTGTCGGGCGGGACCGTGGCGCCGGCGAGCCGTGCGGTCCGGTAGCGGATTATCTCGTCAAGTTGTTTGGCAAAACGACTTCGAGGGTAAACGAGGACTTTGAGCTATTTTTTGATAAAATAGCTTTATAGTCGTTGAAAATAGTATAAAAATTGATAAAAAACTAAATCCCAAAATAAGGGATGTTTGCGTCATGCCATGTTGCTTGACAACTGGCGGCCCGATTGACTATCGTTGCGCCCATGGTGGAGACCCGCGCGGCGAGCCGCGCGGACCGGAAGTCCACAAGACGCGGCGCGCTCCGGCAGCGCCGTCTCGCGGAGGAGCACATGGGCAAGATGAAAGGAATGCGCTGGTGGATGATCGGTCTCGTCACGACCGGTCTGATCGTCAACTACATCGCGCGCAATTCGCTCGCGGTGGCGGCGCCGGAAATGAACCGGCTGCTGCATATCTCGACCGCCGAATACGCGTACGTGGTCGCCGCGTTCCAGGCGGCCTACATGGTGATGCAGCCGGTCGCGGGCTACGTGCTCGACGTGCTCGGCACGAAGCTCGGGTTCGCGCTGTTCGCGCTCGCGTGGTCGCTCGCCTGCATGCTGCACGGCGCGGCGAGCGGCTGGCTGTCGCTCGCGGCGTTCCGCGGGCTGCTCGGCGTGACCGAGGCGGCCGGCATCCCTTCCGGGCTGAAGGCGACCTCCGAATGGTTTCCGGCGAAGGAGCGTTCGATCGCGACCGGCTGGTTCAACATCGGCTCGTCGATCGGCGCAGTGATCGCGCCGCCGCTCGTCGTCTGGTGCATCCTGCACAGCAGCTGGCGCACGGCGTTCGTCGCGATCGGCGTGCTCGGCCTCGTCTGGAGCGTGTTCTGGCTGCTGCTGTATCGCGCGCCGCACGAGCAGCCGCGGCTGTCCGACGCCGAGCGCGACTACATCCTCGCCGGCCAGGAAGCGCGCTACCGGTCCGCGCCGGCCGCGCGGCCGGCGTGGCGCACGATCGTGCGGCGCCGCGCGTTCTGGGGCATCGCGATTCCGCGTTTTCTTGCCGAGCCGGCGTGGCAGACCTTCAACTTCTGGATTCCGCTCTACATGGCGAGCGTGCGCCACATGGACCTGAAGCAGATTGCGATGTTCGCGTGGCTGCCGTTCCTTGCCGCGGACGTCGGCTGCGTGCTCGGCGGCTACCTCGCGCCGTGGTATCAGAAGCACTTCAGCGTGTCGCTGATCACCTCGCGCAAGCTGGTGGTCGTGACCGGCTCGCTGTGCATGATCGGCCCGGCGTGCATTGGCCTCGTGGCGAGCCCGTATGTGGCGATCGCGCTCTTTTGCGTCGGCGGCTTCGCGCATCAGACGCTCTCCGGCGCGCTCTACACGCTCGCGTCCGACGTGTTCGGCAAGCACGATGTCGCCACCGCGACCGGGCTCACCGGGATGGCGGGCTTCGCCGGCGCGACGCTGTTCTCGCTGGCGGTCGGCGCGCTCGTCACGACGCTCGGCTATGATCCGATGTTCGTCGCGCTAAGCTGTTTCGACCTGATCGGGGCGCTCGTCGTGTGGTTCGTATTGAAGGAGCCCGGCGAGCCGCAACGGCGCGAGGCGAACGTGTCGCGCGTGGCAGAGGCCGCGCGCGCCTGAGACGACAGGCTGTCCGATGCGCCGGTCCGCGCGCCGCCCGCTGTGGCGCGCAGGACCGGGGCGCGGCAGCGGCAACGGAGAATCCCCTGAATGACTGATGAACAGCGAACCGCGGGCAAGCCGTTTCGGCGCCTGCTGCTGACCGGCGCGGCCGGCAATCTCGGCCGGCAGTTGCGCGAGCCGCTCGCGCAATGGGCGGACAGCGTGCGGCTGTCCGACATCGTGCCGATCGGCGACGCGGCCGCGCACGAGGAGCACGTCGTGCTCGATCTGGCGGGCCGCGCCGGCGTCGACGCGCTGCTCGAAGGCGTCGACGCGGTGATCCACCTGGGCGGCATCTCGGTCGACGCGCCGTTCGATGCGCTGCTGGAGGCGAACATCCGCGGCGTCTACAACCTGTATGCGGCGGCGCAGAAACATGGCGTGAAGCGCGTGCTGTTCGCGAGCTCGAATCATGCGATCGGCTTTCATCCGACCACCGAGGTGATCGACGCCGACGCGCCGCTGCGCCCGGACAGCCTGTATGGCGTCACGAAGTGCTTCGGCGAGTCGCTGTCGCGCTACTACTACGACCGCTTCGGGCTCGAAACGGTCTGCATCCGCATCGGTTCGTCATTCGAGGCGCCGAAGAATCCGCGCATGCTCGTCACGTACCTCAGCTATCGGGACTTCGTCGAACTGGTGCGCTGCTCGCTGTTCACGAATCGCGTCGGCCACGCGATCGTCTACGGCGTGTCGGACAATCGCGTGCTGTGGTGGGACAACCGGAAGGCTGCGTTCCTCGGCTACCGGCCGCAGGACAATTCCACGCAGTTCGAAAGCCGCTTCGCGTTGCAGGCGCCCACCGACGACCACGACGACCCGGCGCAACGCTTCCAGGGCGGTGCGTTCGTCGTCGGATTGCCGCAGCCGTAAAGGCTGCTTCGCCGCGGCGCACACGGCGGTATGCGTCGCGGCCAGCCTGTTTTTCAGGTCGATTCGAAAACCTGATGAACAGGAGTCCGAAAAGCAGGCAGGAAAATCAGCCTGAAAAGGAATGCGAAATAATTCAGGACGCAATGAACCGGCGTCCTGCGTCTTGTCCGTTTCCCCAGTCCTCCCGCCGGTGATCCCGGCTTCCTCTGTTCTTCTCCGGGTTCGCGGCAGCCCGGCGCGCCTGTCTCGCTGCGCTGCCGCATCTTTTTCCCCTCCCGCTCTCCTGAACGCGCCGGCCCGTGTATCGTCCCCGCCGTGCGATCCTGTCGCACGCGCGACGCAAGGCATCGTCAGCCGGACGTGGATCCGTTCATACGCGACATCGGCGATTTCCGCATGCGGCGTTGCAGCATCGCTGTCTACCCCGTCCACCAAGGGTTTCGCCGGGCGTCGAACGATCGTGCGCGGATCGGCGTGTCGTATTTGCGCAAGCGTTTGTCGCAATTAGTCGGCCTCGCGGGGTTTTTTCTGGCAACCATACAGTCACATCGTGCAGGCCGCCGCCTGCACCACGAGGAGAGCAATTCGATGAATTCGCGTAAGGTCGTGGTCGAAGGTTTATGTAAGGTGTTCGGGGCCAATCCCAGGCTGGCGCTGGACATGCTGGCCGCCGGCGCCACCAAGGACGAAGTGCATGCGAAGACCGGTCATGTGGTCGGCGTGCACAACGTGTCGTTCGATGTGCAGGAGGGCGAGATCTTCGTGCTGATGGGCCTGTCCGGCTCCGGCAAGTCGACGCTGATCCGGCTCATCAACCGGCTCGTCGAGCCGACGGCCGGCAAGGTGCTGGTCGACGGGCGCGACATCGCCGCGGTGCGCCGTCGCGAACTGACCGCGCTGCGCCGCACCGACATGAGCATGGTGTTCCAGTCGTTCGCGCTGATGCCGCAGCGCTCGGTGCTGTCGAACGCCGCATTCGGTCTCGAAGTCGCGGGCGTGCGCCGCAAGGAGCGCGAAAAACGCGCGCTCGGCGTGCTCGAACAGGTCGGGCTCGCGGCCTTCGCGAACAAGCTGCCCGCCGAGCTGTCCGGCGGCATGCAGCAGCGCGTCGGACTCGCGCGTGCGCTCGCGGTCAATCCGTCGCTGATGATCATGGACGAGGCGTTTTCCGCGCTCGACCCGCTCAAGCGCAAGGAAATGCAGAACGTGCTGCTGGAATTGCAGAAGAACCAGCGCCGCACGATCATGTTCGTGTCGCACGACCTCGAAGAGGCGCTGCGCATCGGCAGCCGCATCGCAATCATGGAAGGCGGCCGCGTGGTGCAGATCGGCACGCCGCAGGACATCGTCAGCAACCCGGCCGACGATTACGTGCGCGCGTTCTTCGAGGGCGTCGACACGAGCCGCTACCTGACCGCCGGCGACCTGATGCAGACCAACGCGGTGCCGCTCGTGCGCAGCCTCGATTCGTCGAGCGTCGCCGAGTCGCTGAACGGCAGCGCCGAATACGCGTTCGTGCTCGACGCCGAGCGGCGCATCCGCGGCTTCGTCACGCGCGATGCGATCGGCCGCGATACGCCCGATCTGCGCAAGGTCGAATGCATCTCGCGAGGGGCGACGCTCGAGCAGGTGGTCTCGCGCGTCTGCGAGAACCCGACCGCGCTGCCGGTCGTCGACGATGAAAACCGTTATTGCGGCTCCATTAACCAGGCCGCTGTCCTGAAGGTCCTGACGCGCACGCGAGGCTCCCATGTCTGAGATGATCCCGCTCGGCCGCTGGGTCGATGATTCCGTCCGCTATCTGCTCGATCACGACGCCAGCACGTTCGATGCGATCGGCCGCGCCATCGAGGCGTTCGCCGCCCTCATCGAGCATGGGCTGCAGGCCGTGCCGATGTGGGCGATGATGGCGTTCTTCATCGGCGTCGGCCTGTGGCGGGTCGGCTGGCGCTTCGCGCTGTTCACGACGTGCGCGCTGCTGCTGATCTTCGCGACCGGCTTCTGGGACGAAACGGTGATCACGCTCGGCCTCACGCTGTCGTCCACGCTGATCAGCCTCGTGCTCGGCATTCCGCTCGGCATCTGGACCGCGAAGAACCGCCACGTGTCGATGGTGGTGCGGCCGATTCTCGACCTGATGCAGACGATGCCGGCCTTCGTGTACCTGATTCCGGCCGCGATGCTGTTCGGCCTCGGCCGCGTGCCGGGGATCCTGTCGACGGTCGTATTCGCGATGCCGCCGGCCGTGCGCCTGACGAGCCTCGGCATCCGTCACGTGAACCGCGAGATCGTCGAGGCGGGCCAGGCCTTCGGCTGCACGCCGTGGCAACTGCTCTACAAGGTGCAGTTTCCGAACGCGCTGCCGTCGATCATGCAGGGCGTGAACCAGACGATCATGATGGCGCTGTCGATGGTGATCATCGCCTCGATGGTCGGCGCGGGCGGTCTCGGCAACGACGTGCTCGCCAGCATCCAGCGGCTCGACATCGGTCTCGGCTTCGAGAGCGGCTTGTCGGTGGTGCTGCTCGCGATCATCCTCGACCGCATCACCGAGAGCTTCGGCCGCTCGCCGGGCACGGCCGGTGCGCCGCGCTTCGCCGGCCTGCGCAGCGTGATGCGGATGCGCCGCACGGACGCGATCGCCCAGAGCTGAGCGCCGCATGCCGGCCGCGGGGCGGCCGGTACGGGTTCCGGTACCGTTGATTCCTGCGAACGCGAGCGCCGTGCGGCACTCGCGGCGGCCCCTCTCATCCCGTGTCCATGGAGCGTGATGTGACCCCTGCGACGGCTGAAGCGCCCAGGCTGAGCGCGCCCCTGGCAAGTCTCGCGCATTTCGGCTTTCTGACGCTACCCAGTTTTTCGATGATCGCGTTTTCGAGCGCGGTCGAAGTGCTGCGCATGGCCAACTACGTGAGCCGCGCGCCGCATTACCGGTGGTCGGTGCTGACGCCGGACGGCATCGCCGCGCGGGCGAGCAACGGCATCACGGTCAAGCCGACCCGCACGCTGGACGATGCCGGCTTGCCGGACGTGCTGATCGTCTGCGGCGGCACGCAGATCCGGCATGCGGTCGACGGACGCGTGAAGACGCTGCTTGCCGAGGTCGCGCAGCAGGGCGTGCCGCTCGGCGGCATCTGCACCGGCGCCTATGCGTTGATGGCGGCCGGCCTGCTCGACGACTACCGCTGCGCGGTGCACTGGGAGGACCTGTCCGCGCTGCACACGGAATTTCCGCGCGTGCGCTTTGCCGACGAGCTGTTCGTGATCGACCGCGATCGCCTGACCTGCACCGGCGGCACCGCGCCGCTCGACCTGATGCTCAATCTCGTCGGCGGCCGGCTCGGTCAGCCGCTCGCGGCGCAGGTATCGGAGCAGTTCATTCTGGAAAGAATTCGTACTGCGAACGATCCGCAGCCGATTCCGGTCGATGCGCGCGTGGGCTTTTCGCGCGCGGAACTGGTCGAGGTGGTGCGGCTGATGGAAGCGAACATCGAGGAGCCGCTGTCGCTCGACGAGCTCGCGCGGCTCGTGCAGCTGTCGCAGCGGCACCTGCAACGCATGTTCAAGGTGTACCTGAGCGTGTCGCCGACGCATTACTATCTGACGCTCCGATTAAGGCGCGCGCGCGATCTGCTGCGCACGACCGATACGTCGATCGCGCGGGTGACCGCGATCTGCGGGTTTCACTCGCCGTGTCATTTCAGCAAGGCGTATCGCGCGCAGTTCGGACATTCGCCGAGCGCGGAGCGCCGGCAGCCCCATTAACGCAACGACAAAAGAGGGTATTTCGATGAAGAAAAGCATGACGTGGGCCGTCGCGGCCGTTCTGGGCACCGCGTGCATCGCCGCGCACGCAGCCGATCCGGCTGCGTGTCGCGCGGTCCGCTTCGCGGACGTGGGCTGGACCGACATCGCCGCGACCACGGGGCTCGCGTCGACCGTGTTCGAGGGGCTCGGGTATCAGCCGACCAAGACGATCGCGTCGGTGCCGATCACGTTTGCCGGCATCAAGAGCAAGCAGATCGACGTGTTCCTCGGCTACTGGTCGCCGACGATGGATCCGATCATCACGCCGTTCGTGAAGGCCGGCGCGATCAAGGTGCTGCCCGCGCCGAACCTGACCGGCGCGAAGTACACGCTCGCGGTGCCCGACTATGTGTACCAGGGCGGCCTGAAAAGCTTCGACGATATCCACAAGTACGCGGACAAGCTCGGCAACCGGATCTACGGGATCGAGCCGGGCAACGACGGCAATGCGCTGATCCAGAAGATGATCACCGGCAACCAGTTCGACCTCGGCAAGTTCCAGCTGGTCGAGTCGAGCGAGGCGGGCATGCTGGTGCAGGTGAACCGCGCGATTCGCGAAAAGAAGTGGATCGTGTTCCTCGGCTGGGAGCCGCACCCGATGAACGTCGAGATGAAGATGGACTATCTGTCGGGCGGCGACGCGGTGTTCGGGCCGAACTACGGCGAGGCGAAGGTGTTCACCGCGACGCCGCCGGACTATGCGGCGCGCTGCCCGAATGCGGCGAAGCTGGTGTCGAACCTGCACTTCACGACGGCGATCGAGAATCGCGTGATGATGCCGATCATGAACAAGGTGGAGCCGAACCAGGCGGCACTGGACTGGCTCAAGGCGAATCCGCAAGTGCTCGATCAATGGCTTGCCGGCGTGACGACGTTCGACGGCAAGCCGGGGCTGCCTGCGGTCAAGGCGTATCTCGCGTCGCATTGAGCTGACGCGGCGACACGCAGTTGAAGTCTCCATGGGGGCGGGGTGCGGCGACGCACTCCGCTTTTTTTGAATAGAGATCAGAAAGCGACATGGACCGCAAGACGAAAGTCCTGATCTGGGAGCGGTTGTCGTGTTTATCGTTTCGATTGTAACTGGACTCAGCTATTTCGAATAGCAGGAAATGAGCGACGAATCTGTGCGGTATTTAAAACCTTTCCATGGAACATGACTTTCGAGAGCCGTTGCCGTGATAATCAGAATCAAAATGAACCACCAAGGCCTGAACAGTAAAAACGTTCTTGCCGTGAGATAGATTATCGGACATCCTTCGTGGCAATCTTATTGGGGTTCTCGTCCAGCTGCACATTACCGTGATCGACCCAGTACTCCAGTTTGGGTCACTTCCCGACGCAGACTCACTGCATCGGTAAATACATACCCCTGCAGCCCGGCCTTGATTGCGCCGGTCACATTGGCGGCGAGATCGTCGATAAACAGCGTGGTTGCCGCTATGGCTACGCCTAATTCGTCGAGGCAGTACCGATAAACATCCATATCCGGTTTTGCTGACCGGAACTGCGCCGAAGCATAAATGTGAGGCCCGAACAACGATGCAATCGGGCTGCATAGACGGGCCATATACTTCGGAACAAGTGGACTGTTGTTCGTCAAGACGGCAATCTGGCAATGATCGGAAATCTCCTTCGCGATTAGGAACACCGCTTCGTTCAATGTCATCGCCGAGCGTCGTGCTGCCAGCCAGTGTTCCAATGTGAAGTCGAATCGCGTTCGTTCACCTATTTCCCGGATGTAGGTGTCAGCCGTGATTTCTCCACGATCGCTGCGCGCGTCCAGCCCTGAGTGCCAGATCGCGTCATAAATCAGGCTAGCGGTTTTTCCCGACACCTCGGCGAGATGATTCGCCAGTCGGTGCCGATTGTAGTGGCAGAGCACGTCGTCCAGATCGAAGATCACGGTGGAAATCGTGGTATTCATTGCGCCTCCGTCTGTGCGCTTTTTCCTTCCGCTTTCTCTCGCTGCCCACCGTCATCAAACTGGGGCGCCTGGCGTCGCGCTTGGGTGCGCAAATCCTGCTCCAGCACGCCGGCGTTGCCAACTTCCGCTTCATGACCGGGCTCGCGCCACGGATCGGATAACGCCCTCTGTTGCCACACAAGCATCGGTTCCAGCGACAGCAGGCGCTGAAAGTACTGATCGGTCAGGGGGCCGAATGATCTCTGGTAGGTTTGTGCCCGAAAAGCGAACGGTGCAATAAAGGCGTCGATTGCCGTGAATACATTGCCGCTGAGGAATGGACCGCCAAAACGCGCCAGTCCGGTTTCTACAATCTCGCGAACGCGACATATATCGTGTGCCAGACGCTCCGATGTCACGGTCTGGCGCACCCGGACACCGACACTCATTGGACACTCATTTCGTAATCCAAAAAATCCAGCATGGATTTCCGCGACGATCGATCTGAACCACGCCCTCGCCTGAGGCGACGCCGGCCATATGCCGCGATGCGTTTCGGCGAGATATTCAGTGATCGCTAGCGAATCGCCAATCGACAGGTCACCGTTGATAAGGCAAGGCACCGTACCGGCTGGCGAGAACGCCTTGAATGCAGTCCAATTCGACTGGGGATGAAAATCGTGTACTTTCTCAACGAATGGGATATTCCACATGCGCAGCAAAAGCCACGGCCGTAGCGACCACGACGAATAGTTGGTGTTTCCGATATGCAGGGTATACATAGTTTCAGATTCTTACGGCTCGACGAGCCGGTCACGAAAGTTGGCGCGAATCGCGGATGTTCAACGCCACATATGCCAGCGCGACGGCAATCGACATCACTTCAGTCATATGGGCGAAGCCGATTCGGTCCGACAGGGCGCCGCAGGCAAGGATCACCAATAACATCGAAAAGGTCAGCGCACCGTATTTTGCAGACGATATATAACTAATCTCGGCCGGCGAACACTCCAGCATCACCTTGTTGTTCGTCCTTGTGTAAAACACTTCGTACCAGAATAGGCAGGCAAGAAAGCAACCTATGCTCACGAACGGGCGTTGGGTCATCACGCTACCCATCATAAAGGCTGCGCCGAGCATGACCTGTAGCGCTGGCAGCAGAATGCGATTCAACGGGGAGCCTTCCATTAGAAAACGGGCGACGAACATCGCTCCACCTGTAAAAGTCAAACTGATGAGCGCTTGAATTAATGCAGCCGTTCCTATGGAGAGGCCCAACTGTCCGATCGGCAGCGTACTCCGCGCGATGTAATAAAAGCCCTGAAACACGCCGGTCATCAAGCTTAGATTAAAAAAGCAGCGCCTCAACTCGGCCTTGCGACGCAAAATTGCATGTGTTTCGCGCCAATAGGACAAATTCGGGCGTGGCTGGCGCGCATCGACCGCTGGCAAATAGGGCAGGCAGCCATAGCAAGCAGTTGCGGCGAGAAACGAGAACGCGCTAATTAGCGATAGCTGAGCGATCGACATCTTGCCAAGCAGCAATACGCCGGCAAGAGATGCTACTGCCGACGACACATAGCGATTTGTGTCGTAGTAAGAGGACGCTCTCTCTAGCAACGTGGTCGGCATGTACAGTTTCAATGCCACCGCCGCCCCGGACTTTGAAACATTCTCGAGTACGCCGCGCACGGCCATCAGGCAAAAAAACAGGAGAAGATGCTTTGGGTAGCAAAGGCTCACCAGCAGTGTGATCACTATCGACAGCGTTTGAGCGATGCTCATGAGTTTGCGCACGGCGAAGCGATTGGCGAGCCAGCCGACCATTGGCAGGAACACCAACGGGATCAACCACTGGCTGCCGTACACTGCGCCCGCAATGAGGCTGGACCCCGTGTCCACGAACGCTTTCAGCGACAGGCTCATCAGTAGCATGACGCTGCCAAAATTCGATAAAAACAACGCGGCCGACAGAAGCACGTAGTTACGATCTCGGGCGAGGGTCGACGCGCCTTTGATCGAATCTGCCTGAACGATCTGTTCCATCGAAGAATGCATTTTGGCCGGATCGGTCATGCCAAGTCTGCCGATCTACTGGCGTTGGACGGGGTGAAAACATTCGATGGGAACACAAGTCGCAAACCAGAGGCCCGCTCGACTGCCTCCAGCAGTGCACGAGCGGCATCCGCTGCTGCAAGTGCCGACCCGCGCCGAATCTGGAATCGCCCGAGCAACGACAATTCAGGGAGCAATTTTGAATCGTCTCCAGCGACGTCGATGGTCATGTTCAGGAGATCGGGATCGGCCTCGCTGAATTGTTGCCAGTTGATGCTGGCTGGGAGAACCCCCGGTTTCGCCAGCCGTATCCGCCAAGACGCTATATGCCCTTTTCCGGGTGACCATACGGATGCCAACGGTTCGTCGAGATGGAGCGCGAAGAGGGACTTGAAGATATTGTGCCCGGTTAGCTGGCGATATAGCAGTGGCATGCTGCCGCCCATCGGACGCGGATTCACCTCGATCAGCCGGGGACCACGTTTGGTCCACATCATCTCCACATGAAAGAAGCCGAAGTCGAATCCGAGCGCGTTCAGCACTTGCTTTACGTAGTCCACTGCGGCGTCCCATTGCTGCGAGGTGAGGCCTGCCGGCATGGTGATGCCGAGCACGTCGGTTTCATCGAATGAATTCCGGTCACGGCCTGACAGCATAAAAACGTAATGCACACCGTCGCGAACAGCAATCTCAACGGAGAACATATCGCCGGCCAGGCGCTCCTCGACTAGCAGTCCGTCACCCATACTGCGCTGGATTTCGTCCGGAAACGTGCGCATCCGATTCCGTGCACCTTGCCATGCCGATCTCATCGCATGTTCGTCGTGTACGCACGTCGCCGCGATACTCGCTAGCCCGGAAATGGGTTTGAGAATCACCGGGTAGCCGATATCGTCTGCCGCACCAAGCGCGTCCGACAACGTCTTCACCTTCATAGACTTTGCGGAGGGAATGCCTTGTGCGTCCAGCGTCTCCCTCATCAGTCCTTTATCGCGGGTTCGTACCAGCGCGTCGCGAGCTGGAAATCGTAGACCGAGTTCCTCACAGGCTTCGGCAACCGCAACGATAGGTAAGTCGAGCAAACTGAAAACCGCATCGATCGGTACCTGACGGTGGAGCCGACGCAGCGCGTCGAGGACGAGCGCGCTATCCGTCGTTCTGGGCAACACGATTTTTGTATGAAGCCGCGCTATTATCGCCTCAGTCTCAGCGTTTTGCTGGTAATATTGAAACTCATCTGATTTAATGAATGAAACGGTATAGTCGCATTCCAATGCTGTTTTGATGGCATTGAAAATCTGCCCATTACCGTCGACAAATACTAGATGTCTCATTGAATAGCCCATCATTTAGCCATGGATTAAACGCTTGCGAAGATTACAGGGCGAGTGCTGGTTTCCGCGGACAAAGTGCGGCTGCCTCGGCATAGTAAACCGCGCGGGATAGCAATCGTACGCCATTGGCGTACATGCTGAGCCACGCTTTTTCGTTTTCGACGGTCGGGATGCTTTTTAGCCAGCCGATAGTGGAGTTGGACGCATATGCCAATAGATGAGCCTGCCATCCGACCGGCAAAAATATTTCCGGCATTAGCTCACGTGTAAGTGCCACCATCGCATCGATCGCGTGTTCGGTCTGCAAGAGAAACACTTCATCCATCCACAACGTGACTTTTCCGCGAGTGAGCTTGGCATCGCGACAGAGTCTGCTGGATTCGCGGCAATCCTTGTGTGCGAGGATGGACGACATGCCGGCGACACTATGTAAAAAATTTGCCGCATCGTAAAGTGGCGAGCCATAGCCGATCCGGCGTGAACCTTGCCCTTCCCATTTGATTCGCGGATCGACGAACAGATAACCGGTGGTCGCCGTCGATGGAATTACATTGCGGATTTGCAAGTCACCATGAATGAGCGAGGAGTGGGTCTGGCCGATCTCCGGCTCGCATGCAGACAGTCTGCGGAGAAGATCGCTCAAGGCCGGATAGAGGGTGCCATTGATGACAAGCCGGCTTCGTGCCAGCGCCTCGATCGTCACATTCTCACCGAGGAAATGATGGACTGATGCGATCAATTCGGGGGTCTTCAGCAGATTTTCAAGCCGGCCGAATAAATGGTAATTGCTCAGCGACCATTTTTCGTCCGCTGCAGTGGCTCGATACACCGGAACCATCTTTGTCAGGACGGCACGCGCGTCTTCTATCCACCCAGTTCGCAACTTCAGACTGCGCCGGTCTTCGTAGAGAATCTCTTCGAGTGTCGATTTCTGCCCTGCTTCCATCGCAAACCAGCCGGTCTGTTCGTCCAGCGAGTAGGCAAGCACAGCGGGTAGACAGTGCTCCATCTGTTTGTCGAAATGTACTTCAGCGACGCGATAGAACTCGATTTCGTCAGCTAGGATACTGCTCAAGCCCACTTTGACGACAACTGGACGCGACGCCGGCACGTAAAAGATGGCAAATGACCCTACGCCATGAATCATGGACTCGCTTTGCGATGCTTCGACGCTATCGAACAGGCCCTTTTCCTGGCACGCATCGAACGCCGCGGTTCGCAATCGGGTCAGGACATTGTTGTGCATCAACATAAGTTCCCCTTATGCATTTCACTTTCTCCATGCGAGCCGTATAGATCAGGCATCAACGTGGGGTCCAATTGCCTCCACAATCTCTTTTGCGCGTATGGAAGCGAGACTGAGGGAACCAGCATCGCCCATGCCGTGCATCGATTCAGACAAGCCGTTAAGGAACAACTTTCCAGGCGCTTCCGCTCGCGTACGAATCGCATAATTGCGCTCGACAACGATTGCACCACTCTCAAGATGAAGAACGTCCTTGACGTTGTTCAGCAGATCCGGGATTTTGATCTCTCCCTCTGCGGCACCATAGTTGGAGAAGCCCGTGGCAAGAATGATGCCGTCGTAACGATGTTCGCGCGTCGTCGATTCGAGATGATGCTGAAGCATCAGGGAAATTTTCCCGTCTATCTCATTTACCTCGGTGATATCGGCCATTCTCAGCAACTCCAACCTGTTTTTCCCGTTCAAGGTGTCGTAATAGACCTGCTTGTAAATCTCCTCGATCACATCCAGATCGGCCGCACCATAGTTGGTCCTGTACACGTCTTCGTCGAAGCGCTTTTTAAGAGCGGGGCTGGCTTTGTAATACGCCTCCGTGAATTCAGGAAAATAGATTTCGCTCATAAAAGGCGAAGTGTCTTTCAGTGGAAACGCGAAGCGCCGCATGATCCCATCGACGTGCAATTCTGGATACTGCTTGGTCAAATGCAGCATGATTTCCGCGGCGGTCTGGCTGCTGCCGATGACTGCGACGGTGCGGGCGCCTTCTTTAACCATGCGTTCGATCGCGGGGAGATACTGGCTGAAATGCACGACATTGGTCGAACATGTGTTCTTGAAGGCGGCCGGAATTTTCGCTACCCGTCCGGTCCCGAGCACGACGTTGCGAGCAAGAATGATGCGTCCGTCCGCCGTCTTGACCTCATAAGCGGGATGCGTTGAACTGATTGAAACGGAGGCCACCGGCGTGCCCCCCTGGAAGACACCGCCAAGTTGCTTTGCGACCCAACCGATGTAACGCGCGTACTCCGGCCTCATCGGCATCATCAGGTCCATGTTCAGATGCTTGAATAGAAGGCCGTTTTCATGCAGATAATTAAGGAACGTGTAGCGGCTTCGAGGATTGCGCGGTGTAACTAGATCCCGATGAGGGATGTTCTGAATGTTGGAATGAATATCGAGTGCGTTTTCGAACAGCATGTTTTTCTGCCAGACGACCTCTGTCGACTGATCGAGAAACGCTCGAGTCAACGCTGGCTGCATCTCTTCCAGAGCGATAGCGAGCGCGATGTTTGCGGGGCCGAAGCCGATACCGACTACGTCAAGTACTGAATTGTTCATGTGTAGGCAGAATGTACGAACCTGAGAAAAAGACCTGCAGCGCGTTACGCGCGCGCTTGATGAATGACTTTGTCGATTGCGTAGGCGACGCGCCCTAGGCCGTCGTCGAATACGTCGGCCTCGATGGTCAGCGGTGGTAAAAACTTCAGTACCTGGTTGCGGGCGCCACAAGTTTCGACGATCACGCCACACTCGAACGCTTCTGCGGATACAGCACTGGCAATCGAAGGATCGCTGAATTCGAGTCCAGCTATCAGTCCTTTGCTGCGCACGGAGATCTGCTCATCACCATATCTGGCCAGTTGGCCGGCTAGCCAGTTCTCAAGTTGGCCCACACGCGCCTGAGCCGAGACGACGAATGAAGGATCGCGCCAGAAGGAGAGTGCGGTTGTAGCAGCGACGAAAGCGAGATTGTTGCCTCGGAACGTGCCGTTATGCTGTCCTGGTTTCCAGATATCCAATTCCGGCGTGATCAGCACGACGGACATCGGCAACCCATACCCGCCGAGTGATTTGGATAGGCATACGATATCCGGGCGGATCTCCGCCTTTTCGAAGCTGAAGAATGATCCTGTCCGTCCGCATCCCGCCTGAATGTCATCGACAATGACGAGGATGTCCTGACGGCGCGCCATCTCGACCAGCCTTCGAAGCCATTCATAGGAGGCGACGTGAATTCCCCCCTCAGCCTGCACGGTTTCGACAATGAAGGCAGCAGGTTTCGGTACACCGCTCGAAGGGTCCGTCAAAAGGCGTTCGATATAAGTAATCGTATCTATCTTGGGACCCAGATAACCGTCGTAAGGAAATACTGTCACGCCGTGAAGCGCTGTGCCCGCGCCAGCGCGTTTATCACTATTGCCGCTCGCCGCGAGCGCACCAAGGGTCATACCGTGAAACGCGTTGGTAAACGCGCCAATAGTCGGCCGCCCCTTGGCGAGACGAGCAAGCTTGAGCGCGGCTTCTACCGCGTTCGTTCCGGTGGGCCCTGTAAATTGCAACTTGTAGTCGAGCCCACGAGGAGTCAAAGCGGTTTCAACAAAAGCCTCAATAAATGTGGATTTTGCTTCTGTATGTAAATCGAGGCTTTGGGTGATATTTGAGGTTCCCTCGGTTTTTCGCCTTCCAGAGGCCCCGGGTTATGCAGCCGTTTCCTTTGTTCGCTGAGCCGCAAGCCAGTTTTGCATGAACTGGGTTGGCGACACGAAGCCGAGTGATGAATGACGACGACTGCGGTTATAAAACACTTCAATGTATTCGAACAAGTCCGCCACGGCTTCGCGATGCGTGCGATACCTCGTGCCGTGTACCCGCTCGTTCTTCAGGCTGTTGAAGAAGCTTTCTGTCGGCGCGTTATCCCAGCAACTGCCTTTGCGGCTCATCGAGCAGCGCATGCCGTACGAGTTCAGCTTGCGCTGGAATTCTTGACTCGCGTATTGACTGCCTCTGTCCGAGTGATGCAGCACGCCGGGCGCGGGCCGGCGGCGGAACCATGCCATCGTCAGTGCATCGGTCACAAGGTCCGCCGTCATGCGCGGCTTGACGGACCAGCCCACGACTTCCCGGTTGAACAGGTCCAGCGTGACGGCCAAATACAGCCAGCCTTCGTCCGTCCAGATGTACGTGATGTCCGACGTGAACACCTGATTGGGCTCGGCCGGCGTGAAGTTGCGGTTCAACACGTTCGGCGCGACCGGCAGTTTGTGTCGAGAATCGGTTGTCACCCGATAACGGCGCTTGTGGCGGGCTCGAATACCGTTGTTGCTCATCAGCCGCTCCACCCGTGCTTTGCTGGCTGGAAAGCCGCGAGCGCGAACCTCCTCAGTCATGCGCGGCGAGCCGTAGGCGCCCTTGTACTGAGCGTGAATCGTCCGAATCAACGTGAGCAACTGCGCATCGGTCAGCCGCTGACGCTCGGGCGTGCCGCCGCGCTTCCAGGCGCGATAGCCGTTCACGCTGACATCAAGGACCTCGCACAACGCCGACAGCGGATAGTGCCGGCACTGCGTGTCAATCCAGGCGTACTTCACAGGAGGTCCTTCGCGAAGAACGCCGCCGCTTTTTTTGCGATTTCCAGCTCCATCTGCAAGCGCTTGTTCTCCGCTCGAAGGCGCGAGAGCTCCATCTGTTCTGCCGTGACGACCTTCGCCCCGGCGCCGTTCAGCTTGCCGGCTTCGGACGCCTTGAGCCAGTTGCGCAGCGTCTGCGTCGACATACCCAATTCGCGGGCCACGGCGCTCACGCCTTGCCCGTCCTTGACTCGTTGCACGGCAGCTTCCTTGAACTCTGCCGTGTACACCTGGTGCGGTACCTTGAACATTTCTTCTTTCCTTCCTTTGGGTCGAGTTTATACACGACCTGCTGGAAGGCGAAAATTCAGGGGAAGCTCAATTGTCGCTGACAATATATCTCAATAAAGAGGACTTGATCGATTCATTATTGTGGCCATAGTTTAGTGATCCTGCGCCCGCGAGAAAATCGATATAACGGGTTCCATTCGATGCTTCGATAATCGCGTTCTTTGCCTTCTTCAAAATCACGGGGAAGCTTCTGCAGTAGGAGCGTACGTTTGATTCGTGTTTAAATGCCTTCATTTTATTTTGAAATAAATTTACGCATGCCGCCAGATAGCGCCGACTATGAAATGGCATGACCCGGCACGCCGGACTAGGCAGTAGATGTGTCGCGATTGAAAAATAGATCTGCATAACTCAGGGCGAAAACGGATTCCGATCACTCGCGAGATGGTTTGTTTAAAGCGAGGGAGAGTATAGCAGTGGCAATCTTTCGATCGCCACAAAAATGTCATATCATAAAAAATAAAATTATCTGATCTGCATATTCATGACAATTAGATAGCAATCGTGAGCTATCTGTTTCGGTGAATGATGTGTATCGCATTACCTATTGGGAAAATGCGTAACCGGTAGTGCGAACATAATCGTGCACGAATAGCTGGCCTGCGTCTTTGGTCCGATGTGGCGTATACCAATGTGTCGATCACGCATTGGCGTGCGGACGGGTCGCTGAGTGTCTGCGAGCCACCGTTTGCGCCCGATTCGTATCTGGTTGAACGACGCGCTCACGCGTATGGACCCGGTATTAGCACGCATGTACGGTGGGCGCGAAGGGCGGCCGCCCGAGCATCGCCCCGGAGAGGCGTTAATGGAATGGACGCCCCCCGGAGAAGCTGATTCGCGCGGTGCTCCTGCAGGTGCCGTATTCGATTCGAAGCGAACGTATGCTGATGGAGCAAATCTCCTGCAACAGGCCGTTTCGCTGGTTTGTCGGCCTGTCGATGGACGATGAGGGGTGCCACTCGATTTTCAGCAAGAACAAAGAACGACTGCATGAGCACGACGTCATCGTGGGGCTATTCAACGAGACGCACAAATCGGGCACCGGCATACCGATAACCGGCATGGTCTGGTGGTGAACGCACGGGTGCGCAGGCTAGCAGTACGGCCGAACGCGATGCTGCGGCTCCAATGCTCGCGGACACAGCGCCAGGTGCCAGCGCCCCCATTACTGTGGGTGCCGACAAGAACTACGATCCGGTGGACTTCGTGACGAGTTGCCGCGCCAACCGTGTCACGCTGCATGTGGCGCAACACGACAGCCGCGCAGGCGGCTCGGCGATTGACGCTCGCGCGACGCACTGGACCGGCTGTGCGATCAGCTAGCGCCACCGCCAGTGCATCGAGGCGGTCTTTTGCCGGTCAAAGCGGTCGGCCCGATTCGTCGGACTGTGAATCGCGGCTGGGACCGGGGCGAGCGGTTGATACGGCTTACTCAGACGGCCCGCAACCTCACGCGTATGCGTGCGCTTGAAGGCAGAGCGACGTAGAAACGCCAATCGGCGAGGAGACGGCGTCGGTTTCACCTGAGTCAAGTACGCTCGGCAAAACATCGACACGGACCCAACCGGCGCGGCGACTCCTCAGACAGACCTGCCGCGCATCGGCAAGGCGTAGTTCAACAGCCGTCTAGATCCGCGCCGCGCACCCGGCCGCCGGCCGCTCGCGCCAGGCGGTCCAGCCAACCACCGCCGCCAGCGCCGCCGCGACAAGCGGCGCCACCCCATGCCCGTATTCGCCGTGCGCTGTGACCGTGGCCAGCGCGGCCAGCATCACCGCGCAGCCGAGCGCCGCGCCCCACCGCCGCGTGCGCGCCCGCGCCAGCAGAACGGCGGTCGTGAGTTCCAGCGAACCGGTCACGAAATGGAACCAGTTCGGATAGCCCCACTTCAGGTATTCCTCAAAGATGGATCGCGGCGCGACGAGATTGCTGAGCGATCCCACGACGAAAAACGCGGCTAGCACCCGAGGTAACACCTTGTGCCACGAAAACCTGGACATTCGTTCTCCCTTCTTCGAAGAGGGCGTTGCCGGGGACCGGCGCGGCCGTCCGAGCGGCGGGCCGGCCGCTCGCCGCGGCTCACGCCGTCGCGGCCTTGCGGGTTGCCGCCGCAAAGACGTCGCGCGCGGACGTCGTGCCCGCGACGTGCTCCGTGCCCGCGACACCGAGGTCCATCCAGCCCGCGTTGACGGCGTCGAACATCGCTTCGGCCGGTCCGGTCCGGTCCTTCGGGACGCCGGACTGTTCGAACGCGGCCGCCCAACCGGCTCGCGGGATGGCAAAGGCGTTGACCTCGCGCTGCAAGACCTCGCCCAGATGGGCCGCGACCTCATCCGCGCTGACCATCGAGCCAAGCTCGACAACGCGATGCCCGGACCACGCCGGCCCGGCGAGCAGCCGCGCCACCTCGGCGCCGACATCGTCGGTCGCGACCATCGTCGACTGCCGGCTTGTCGGGGTGTAGTAGACCGGTAGCGTGCCGCCCTGGGCGACGTGCAGGCCGTAAAGGAAGTTTTCGAAAAATCCGCCGGCCCGCACCGAGGCCGTCGGCAACGTCAGCGGGTGCAATGCCTGCTCCAGGAGCGACAGGGCCGTGATCATGCCCAGCCCGCTGGTTCTGTTCGCTCCCATCGACGAGAGCGCGACCACCCGCGGCGGCGCGGCCCGGGTCAGCGCCTCGACATAGTTCGCGATCACGCGCCTCGCTTCCCTGAAATCGGGCGAGGGTGCCCAGACAGCCGGCAGCATCACAAACGCGCCTTCGACTCCTTCGAGCGCGCGCGCTATCGCGTCCGCGTCATTCCAGTCGCCGTCGACCAGTTCGATGCCCTGGTCCGCCCAGTGCCTTGCCTTCTCGCGATTGCGCACCAGCGCCCGCACGGTCCTTCCTTGCTCCAGCAGATGTCGAGCCGTTGCGCCGCCTACGCGCCCCGTGATTCCCATGACCAAAAACATGTGTTTCTCCTGAAATAAGCATGACCCCTCCACGCGGACCTCTCTGCGGCCGCGGGGGGGGGCGCGGCACGACGGGACGCTTCGGTTTCCGCCCGCGACGGCACACCCCGCCACGCCCCGCCCCGCCGCCCGCGATGCCCGCCGGCGTCCGTGACACAAGGCGGGCGGGAGCCGGGATTGCCATCCGCGCGCCCCGAGGAGCGGTCTTTGTTTGAGGACAGGTCTATCATAGAGACCTCTGCCTCGCGCCGGAAGGAGGCAGTTTTTTGTTACCTGAAGAGTCAAAGGGAACCCGAATGAGCACCGCCCAGCATGCGCTCGAACGATTCAGCCGGTATCAACGTCAAGTGGACGACGCCCAGCCCGCACACTGCGCAGTGCGCGACGTGCTCGACCGTATCGGGGACAAATGGAGCATGCTCATGATCATGGAGCTCGCGATGCGATCGCAGCGCTTCAGCGAGCTGCACCGGGCCATCCCGGACATTTCAAAGCGCATGCTGACCCAGACACTGCGCGATCTGGAGCGTGACGGACTCATCACCCGCCATGTGTTTCCCACCAGCCCGCCAAGCGTCGAATATCGCCTGGCCCCGCTAGGCCAATCCCTGCTGGACCCGATGGCGGCGCTCATCGAGTGGGCCGATCGTTGTTATCCCGACATCCATGCCGCGCGGGTCCGCTTTGACGGCGCCTCCGGCGATGCTCCCGCGCCGGATGCACAGCCCGGCGGGGGCGTGGCCGCGCGGCGGCGCCCGTCGGCGGGGTGAGTCGCCGCGCGGCGTCCCGCGACTTTCGCTGGCGCCGGCAACGCGGCTCGGGCGGTTATCGTGGAGAGGGTTCAATGCGCGTGCGCAGACGAGGCTTGCGCTGTTTGACAGCCGCGTGCCGTTGTGGATCACTCAAGGTTCCGAACTGAAAGGAGACATCCGTGAACCTCACCGCCTGGCTGGCATTCGCTGGCGCGAGCATGGTCCTGCTGCTGATCCCCGGTCCCACGATCCTTCTCGTGATCGGCGATTCGCTCGCGAACCACGGCCGCTCGTCATGGAGCACCATCGCGGGCGTGGCGGCCGGCGACACGACTTCGATGGCGGTCTCGCTCGCCGGGGCGGGCGCGCTGCTCGCGGTGTCCGCCGTCACGTTCACCGCGCTCAAGCTCTGCGGCGGCGTTTATCTGATCTACCTCGGGTTGCGCGCGATCGCCCATGCGAGACAGCAAGGCGCCGTGACGTTCGGCGGAGCGGGGCGGTCGGCGAAGCGACGTTTTCTGTCCGCGTGGGCGGTCACGGCGCTCAATCCGAAGAGCATCGTGTTCTTCATTGCGTTTGTGCCGCAATTCATCTCGCCGCATGCGGCGTATGTCGAGCAGTGTGCGATCCTGCTGCCCACGTTTGTGATCCTCGCGACGCTGAATGCGGCCGGATATGCGCATGTCGCGCGCTTCGCCGCGCAACGTCTGGCGGGTCGCGCGGCGCAGCGCGGTTTCGGCTACGGCGGCGGGCTCGCGCTGATCGGCGCCGGTGCGGTCACGCTGGGGATGTCGCGCGTCTGATGTGCCGCATGGATCGCACGCGTGGATCGCACGCGGATCACGCATGGGGATCACGCATGGGGATCACGCATGGATCACACATGGATCACTCACGCAGGAAAGTCCGTCGACGCGGACAGATCCTTCCACGTTTCCATTTCCTGCGTCACGTAAGCGTTTTTCGCAGCGATGGCAGCCAGGGTGTCCGTGCCAAGCGGCAGGCGCAACGGCGGGTTCGTCGCGTCGACGAGCGTGAGCAGCGCGGCCGCGAGCTTCACCGGGTCGCCGGGCTGGTTGTGATTCATGTGCACGGCTTTGCGGCGCACTGCGCCCGAGGTTTCGTCATAATCGGCGATCACGTCAGGGGCAACGACGAGCGAGGACGCATCCAGAAAGTCCGTGCGGAAATACCCCGGCTCGACGACGGTCGCGTGGACGCCCAGCGGTTTCAGCTCGGCGTACAGCGCTTCGGTTATGCCTTCGACGGCGAACTTCGTCGACGAATACGCCCCGAATCCGGCCGCGGCCCGATAACCGCCAATCGATGAAATGTTGATCACGTGGCCCGCGCGGTTTGCGCGCATCGTCGGCAACACCGCCCGCGTGACGTTCAGCAAGCCGAATACGTTCGTGTCATACATGCGGCGGATGTCCTTGTCGGCCGATTCTTCCACCGCACCGAGCAGGCCGAAGCCGGCGTTGTTGACGAGCACATCGATGCGGCCGAATTTGTCGACCGCCGCCTGCACGGCCGCTTTTGCCTGGGCTTCATCTGTCACGTCGAGCGCGACCGGCAGCACCATCGCGGAGCGGCCGAGACGCTCGACGATAGCCGGGACGTTCCGCCCGGCGGCCACGACCGCGTTGCCGTCCGCGAGCGCCGCTTCGGCAATCAATGCGCCAATGCCGCGCGAGGCACCGGTAATGAACCATACGCGCCTGAAGTCACCGTGCTGAACGTGAGCCATGACGTCTCTCCTGCGTGTGTGATGAAGTGATGTCATGGTAGCCGTGGCGATTGGCATAAACTAGCCGTGCATTGCTGGCGTGATAATCAACGGTTGTTTGCGAATCAGGGGCCGCGGAAATGAACGAAATTCGTGCGATCACCACTTTCGTCCGTGCCGCCGCGCTCGGGAGCCTGCGCGGCGCGGCGGTCGATCAAGGCATCTCGCCGCAGGCGGCGAGCCATGCGGTGATGCAGCTGGAGAAGGCGCTGGGCGTGCGGCTCTTTCATCGGACCACCCGCAAGCTGAGCCTGACCGAGGAGGGCCAGCGGCTGCTCGACAGCGTGGAGCCGGCGCTCGGCATTCTGTCGTCCGCGCTCGACGAAGCCCGCCGCTCGAATGAAGACGTGGCCGGCAGGCTGCGCGTGAGCGCGCCGCGCGCACTCGGGCTCCCGGTGCTGTGGCCGTACTTCGAGGAATTCCAGAGGCGTTATCAGAACGTGCAGCTCGAGGTGCAATTCGACAATCAGTTCACGGACCTGGTGACCGACCGCTCCGACGTGGGATTCCGCGGCGGACCGCCGCCGTCGGGCGGCTCGATCGCGCGCCGGCTGGTGCCAATTCAGCTGATCGTGTGCGCATCGCCGGACTATATCGAACGCAACGGCGCGCCGCAGACGATCGAGGAACTCGCTCAACATCGCTGCACCGGATATCGGCGCGCAAACACGGGCAAGCTCGCACAGTGGCAGTTCCGTCTCGGCGATGAAATCGTCTATATCGACGTGCCCGCGGCCATCTGCGTGAACGATACGGAACTGGAAACGCAGGCGGTGCTTTCGGGTCTCGGCATCGGGCAGCTGGGTAGCTTCAATGCCACGGCTCATATCAGAAGCGGCCGACTCATTCCTTTGCTGGTGCCGCACGTCAGCGAATACGGCGCGATCTATATCTACTACAAGCATCGAACCGAACAATCGTTGCGCGTGAAGACGTTCATCGACTTCATGATCGAGCGCATGGCCGGTAACCGGAATTTTTTCCTCGACTCGTCCGAGCTTCGCGCTGCGCAGCCGCCGCAGCACAAACGCGCAGCGAGGCGGCGCTGATCGTTGTTTATTTCGCGGAGGGGGCGAAGGCAACCCTCTGATTCGGGCACGCCGCATGAACGCTTGCGAGCGGCTCGCGCGACATGGCGCGACGAGCCGCTGGAACGCGGGTGTGGTCGCTTCATGGCCGATTCCGCTGCTCCGAATTCAGGATTCGATGTTCACGATTCGATGCGCGTCGAACCGGCTGGTCATGCTACCGCGTTCGACGGGTTCGCCTGGTTCGCGACCTGAAATGCGCGATTTCTTTTTCAGTGAGCACGTAGTCGCCGCAGTCATGCAGGCGAGCGAACGCGAGATCCAGAAATGCGCGGACTCGCTTGGGTTGCGCGGTTCGGCTTCCGTAGTAAAGATGCAAACCAATGTGCGTACTCATATGCTGCAGGAGAACCGGCACCAGTCGACCTGCCCGGATATGGGATGCGGCCGAGAAACCCGCTAGCTGCCCTATGGCTTGCCCCGCTAGCACGGCTTGCACTTCCAGTTCCGAATCGTTTGTCGCAAACGCAGGGGACATCTGCCGGTGTTCGAGTTTGCCGTCGATGTTCAGGTACCACGGCGCAACCTTGCCCGTGACAGGGTGCCGGAAAACGCTGCAGCGGTGCATCGCCAGGTCGTCCAGTGTCGATGGTGTTCCATGCGCCTTCAGATAGTCCGGTGTCGCGCACACGATCATCTGGACCGGGAACAGTTGCCGGGCGATGACGCCCTCGCTGGCCGATGCCCCGATCCTGAAGCCGACATCGACGCGATCCAGTACCCAGTTGCCGATACCGTCATCGAGCTGGACATCCGGCTGAATGCCGGGGTACCGGCGACAGAACGCGTCGAGCAGCGGCATCAGGATGGCCGCGAACGACGATTTCGGCCCGACGATGCGCAGCGGACCCGCGATCTCATCTTTGGACTCGCGTGCGAGAACCAGCGCCCTGTCGAGCGCCGCCAACGCGGGCTGCGTGTTCTCCAGAAATTGCCGCCCTTCTTCGGTGAGCGCGAGGCTGCGCGTCGTCCGGTGCAACAGGCGGACGCCGAGACGCTGCTCCAGTTGCGCGATGGTCTGACTGGCGGCCTGGGGCGTGACGCCCTGCGCCAGGGCGGCCTGCCGGATGCTGCCGAGTTCCACCGCTTTGGCGAAGGTAGCGATGGCCTTGAAGTCGTTGACGGGCATGGTCAGATTGTCTCTTGAAGCGCAAGACGGACGGGCTCGCGTGCCATTTAGTATCAACCTGAAGTTGATACTGGAACAAGAGGTAATCGACTATTCGCTTGGAACTGATGCTTCTACAGTAATGGACATCGGGCCACGTGCCCGCTTCGTTTACTGCAGGGAGCGCATCATGAAAACACGACAGCTCGGCCGTTCGGGACTGAGGGTTTCGGCGATCGGCCTCGGATGCATGGGATTGAGCCACGGCTATGGCCCCGCCACCGATCGAACCCAGGCCGTGGAACTGATTCGCGCCGCCTTCGAGCGTGGCGTGACCTTCTTCGATACCGCCGAAGTCTACGGGCCGTATCTCAACGAAGAGGTCGTCGGCGAGGCGTTGGCGCCGGTTCGCGATCAGGTCGTCATCGCCAGCAAGTTCGGCTTCACGTTCGGCGAAGACGGCAGGCAGCAGATTCTCAACAGCCGGCCGGATCACATCCGGTGGGCGGTCGAGGGCATGCTCAAGCGCCTGAAGACCGACGTCATCGACCTGCTGTACCAGCATCGCGTCGATCCTGACGTGCCCATCGAAGAGGTCGCCGGCACCGTCAAGGAGCTCATCCAGGCCGGCAAGGTAAAGCACTTCGGCCTGTCGGAGGCCGGCGAGCAGACCATCCGGCGGGCGCATGCGGTGCAGCCTCTGACGGCGCTCGAGAGCGAGTATTCGATGTGGTGGCGTGAGCCGGAAGAAAAAATCCTCCCCACGCTGGAGGAACTCGGGATCGGCTTCGTGCCGTTTAGTCCGCTCGGCAAGGGTTTCCTCACCGGCGCCATCGACCGTCATGCGACGTTCGGCAAGGACGACTTCCGCAGCATCGTTCCCCGGTTCACGCCGGAGGCTCTCCAGGCGAACCAGGCGCTCGTCGACGCGATCGGCGCGATCGCCAGGGGGAAGGGCGTGACGCCGGCCCAGGTCGCGCTGGCATGGCTGCTCGCCCAAAAACCGTGGATCGTCCCGATTCCGGGCACGACGAAGTTGCATCGACTCGATGAAAACCTCGGTGCGGCTGCCGTGGAGCTGACGGCACATGAATTGCAGCATATCGGCGAGGCGCTTGCAAAGGTCGAGATTCACGGCGATCGCTACCCGGCTGCGTTGAAGGCGCGGGTGGGGCGATGAGTCGTGCCGGAGGGATCTCCGCCGCCGGGCGGACGCGCCGGGTCGTCGTGGCCACGCTCGCTGCTTTACCCCTGGGTGGCGCGATGGTCAGAGGAAGCGACATCAATATTATTCGGACTGCAGAATAACATGTTCCTGCCGCCTGTTTCCCAGACCGGGCAGTACGCGGGTGGCCGCCGGGCTATTGCAGCGCGCGTTTGACGCGAAGATGTTCGAGACCCGACCAGCGACGCCGTATGCCGACGCGTGCCTCGCCACGGTCGAGCAGGCCCGGCGCCTCATGAGCAGCCGTTATGGCACACCGACTTTCAACCTGGAGAACCGACCATGCAAACCGTCACGCTGAACAACGGAATGGAGATGCCGATCCTCGGCTATGGCGTCTTCCAGATCGCCGACGAGGCGCAATGCGAACAGTGCGTCGTGGACGCGGTGCAGGTGGGCTACCGCCTCATCGATACCGCTGCTTCGTACAGGAACGAGGAGGCCGTCGGGCGCGGCCTCAGGCGTTGCGGGGTGCCGCGTGACCAGCTTTTCGTCACCAGCAAGCTGTGGGTGGAGGATGCCGGCTATGAACGCGCCCGGCTGGCGATCGACAAGTCGCTGAAGCGTCTGGGTCTGGACTACCTCGATCTGTTCCTGATCCATCAACCGTTCTCGGACGTGCACGGCGCCTGGCGAGCGATGGAGGAGGCGCATCGCGCGGGCAAGCTGCGCGCGATCGGGTTGAGCAATTTCCAGCCGGACCGTCTGATGGACATGACGGCGTTCAACGAGGTAAAGCCGGCCGTCAACCAGATTGAAGTCAATCCTTTCCACCAGCAAGCTGAAAGCGTCGATTTCATGCGTGAACCCGGCGTTCAGCCGGAGGCGTGGGCGCCGTTCGCCGAAGGGCGGAACAACCTGTTCGGGAACGAACTACTGACGGCGATTGCGCAACGTTACCGCAAGACCGTGGGGCAGGTCGTGCTGCGCTGGCTGGTTCAGCGGGGGATCGTCGCGCTCGCGAAGTCCGTGCGCAAGGAGCGGATGCTGGAAAACCTGACTGTCATGGACTTTGAGCTGTCCGAGGGCGATATGCAGGCAATTGCAACGCTGGAGACCGGCAAGAGCAGCTTCTTCTCCCACCGCGATCCGGCGATCGTGAAGTGGATGAGCGAGCGAAGGCTCGGCCTCTGAAGTGCGAACGGACGCGCTCCTGAACGCGATCGGGCCGGGATGGCGGCGACGATGGAGCGTTGCGCGGCGTCGGCGACCTGCTCCAGTCGGGTGCCTGCGGACGAGGCGAGCGGGGCCCGCGGGCTCCATCCATTTTTCTCTGGCATGGTGAATGACCGGAGTGGGGCAGGCGTGGGGTGATTCTGCGGTCTTGTCGGGGTGGGGTGGGTATCGACCCGAAGCGGACGCTCGACCGTGCGACATAAACGACTGCGACGGCAACGTTTGCCGTCATTGTTTGGCAAGCGGGAAGGCACTTTGTCGGCGCCGCAACGGTCATCCAAGCTTCCTGTGCCGATTTAGTTGCGTGGGCCGCTGCTAGCGTACAGCGCGGCCGTGCATGTTTACGCCGACTACCTGAAGAGGGCGCCGTAGGGCGAAGCGATTAAGTCAGCATAGAGATTTTCCGACTTTGGTCCGAACGTTATCTGATTTTGCTTGGCGTAGTTGATGTCGTAGCCAGAAAATTTCTCTTGATCCATAACAACTAATCCGGGGGTGTTTCGCGTTAGAAAATCATGCGCAAACAAGAATTCCGCCAATTTTTCGACTTCAACATCGTTGTTGTCTGCAAGAATTCTACTTTTAAATTTTTTTTCGTAACACCCAAACTCTGCGCGATGGTGTTTTCGGAAACGTAGTAAAATCTTTTGCAGCTTCCGTTGAAACAATGTCTTGCCCTTCATTCCGCCAACACTCTTGGCAGCGTTAAGAGTGGCCTCCCAACGACTTCTGACGTAGTCAGAGTGCTGTAGGTGCGCATCCTTGCCATTCAAGCCACGAATCGCAAGTGTGTCCACCCCTTCGAGCGAACCAACCTGATCGGCAAAATTTAGAGTTTCGCAGGAAATCTCACAATTCGAAAATCTTGTCGCGTAAGCTGAAAAAATAATCTCTGGTACGGCAAACGTGCAGTCCGTAAGTTCAATTTGTGCGTCAGCCACTCCGGGACCTGGTCCGGCAACTTCGAGAATGCAGTCTCCCGCCCCAATAAAGATGGCATCTTGAAGAATTCCATGAAGCGGAATTGAGATTGTCAACAAGGGACTTGATAGGAAGAACGGCTTGACTTGCAGGTGAGACGTATCGATCGTTCCCTCCCATCGATCGGCATCGGGCATCCACTGCAACTTGAAGTAAAAGTCATTACCGGAACTCGATGTTGCAAAAAGGGATATCAGAGAAAATAAAAAGCCATCGTATTCCGAAATGTCGCGATCCTTCACAAGAGCCAGAAAGAAGAGCGCCAAATAATGAGAATAGTCGTTTCTGACTGCATCCAGCGTCCACGCCCCCTTTGCATCACGCAAGACAACCTGTGCAAAGTAATATTCGCGATATACCGGGTTGCGAAATTCGATTTTCTGCAGCAAGGCCCCATCTCCGAATTTGGATGAGGGCACGTCGATGAACGGGTGGTGCGTGATCCGCCGCTCAAGCTCGTTGCGATAATCCTGTCTAGAAGGTGTTATGCACTTTTGTTAAGGGCTGCAAAGTGGACGAGCATAAGCACGGAGAATACGACGAAATGCAAGCCAGCCAAGGTTTCGGGCAATCGCTCGTAGTCTCTGGCCAGACGGCGGAAGCGGTTAAGCCAGCCGAAGCTGCGCTCCACCACCCAGCGGCGCGGCAACAGCACGAACCCCTTTTTCGCCTCCGCCAGTTTGATTACCTGAAGCTCGATTCCTTCGTCGAGTGCTGCCTGCGCAGGCTCCTCGCCGGTATATCCCTGATCGGCGAACGCCACCTTGACCGTCTGGCCCGTGGCCTGCTGAACCTGACGCGCCAGTTCTCCGACCTGCGCGCGCTCCTGTTCGTTGGCCGGCGTCACATGCACCGCAAGCAGTTGCCCCAATGTGTCCACCGCCATGTGCACTTTGCTGCCTTTCTTGCGTTTGTACCCGTCGTAGCCTGCGCGTGGACCGCTCTCGCACGTCGACTGCAGCGTACGGCCATCGAGGATGACTGCACTGGGCTGACCTCGGCGATCCTGCGCCACCCGGATAATCGAACGCAGGTCATTGACCATGGCCTCGAAACAGCCCGCCTGAATCCAGCGCTGCGTCTGCTGGTAGACCGTCTCCCACGGCGGAAAATCATTGGGCAGCAGACGCCACGGTGCACCCGCACGGACAATCCAGCGCAAAGCGTTGAACATCTCGCGCAATTCGTAGCGACGCTGAGGCGCGTCCTTGTTCATCAAGGTCAGGTACGGAGCGGCGAAGTACCACTCTTCGTCCGATACATCCGTTGGGTAGGGTCTGCGTCTTTTCATCCCGCCAGGGTACCAGGTCTGGCCGAAAGTTCATAACACCTTCTAAGCTGCTCCTTGATTGTATCGTCGAGCGCCTCATACCCAACGTGCGCTTCCAGCATGCCCACCAATCCGTTAATCGCGTGCGCCACACGATCAGGAGTCCGTCCCGCTCTGCGCAAAAACTCATCGGCTGCGACGCCAAGCAGGAGTTGCTCCTGTGCATGCGACGAATATGGCACAAAATCCGGCATATGGCGCACGTAATCTTGAATCGGAAACTTCCCTTCCTCGCGCTCAAGAATCAACTTAATAATGTTGGTGAGCAGATCTACCGCAACAGCTTCTATCGCTTCACTGTTCTTGAGATTAGAAACCAGTTTTACCGCATTTGCCTCGTCTTGCTCATGCAAGTAGTCTCCGAAAGCGCTAAGAACAATAGCGTGACCGAAAAATGCGGAGGCGTCATCTTTGGCGCTATCCAAAGAATTTTCGAATCCGTCAAGAAAACCTGCCGAGAGATGCCCTTTCGAAGATTCATCCTTTGTGTCCAGGTACTCAGTTAAAAACTGCTTTCTACGAGCTGCGTCGAAGAATAGAACGGATACATCTGTAGCAATTTTCTTGATTTCATCAAACACGCCAAAGTCAGCAAACACGGACCTGAAGAGGAAGGCGATACAAGGCCGGGCCTTCCCGTGCCGCTGCTCGAAGTCGTTAAGCTCTGACTTTATTTCCGAGATGAATTCCTTGTTGCGATCAATTTGGTCAGATCGCATTGTGACCTCATCGTAGCCGTCGAATAGGAGGACGATCTCACCTTTGAACACCGCATCGAGGATCTGGCGTTTGGAAAGATGAGGAAACACACCGGCAAGCCGTCCAGCAAAAAAATCATGCCCAATGCTCGCTTCTTGAAGAGGAATATACAAGGCGCCTTGACCCAAGGCGGTCAACTGTGCGTGAATATGATGCGCGAGCGTGGTCTTACCGACAGCTGCGGGAGCGGAAATTAGTAGGATTGGAGAGAGCGAGTTGGGAGCATCCAGTGCTGGCTCGACGTAGAAGTCCAACTTCTTCGGTGTGTGGTGGATCGAGTGAGCTTTACAGTAGTTGTCTTCGACCGCAGGCAAAGCCACCTTGGCTGCAGCCAACTCAGAAATGAGTGTCTTAACATCCATTGCTTTTTCCTCTTCCCATTAGATATGGCTCACGATCACCGTGAGCACTTGAGGGTTCGCTATCGCGCAGTGTCGCAGTGTATCTGCGCTGAAGCGATCGCGCTCGCCTAATCGAACCAATACTCGTTGTCGTTGGCACAGAGGTTGCGTTGGTCGCTGTTTTTGAGCGACAAGTGATGGCTCCCGGGGTTGTTCTGCGCACCAATCTCGAATGACCCAGATCAGCCTGGACCTGACAATCATTGGAAGCCTGTTGATGACCGCTTCTGCTGACATTCGGGCATCGGCGTTCGTGAGGCAGCAGTTACAGGTTGCTTGCCAGACATTCGCACCTCGACTGTCCTCGACCTGTTCACAGCCGAAACAGCGCAACACATGTCTCTACACAGTGCCGCGCGGCGACACTGTCCAATCGTCGACTTGATCTTCTGCTGTACCCCCGCCTATTTCAGCTTTGCCAAGGTCACAAGTTCTTGGACGACCACGCGCAGATCGGGGATCAGCATGTCGATATCTTGCCGGTGAGCGGTAAAGCGGCGGCTGTGGGCAGACTGGTCGCCTACATCTTTCAATCGGGGAAGCGCTGCCTTGGCGTTCCGCGATAGATTCCAGCTTTTCTCAGCTATTAGCACGCCTATGAGGTCTCGCAGGTAAAGAAAGTCACCGTTGGCGTTTTTAATTTTTTCAGCGATTCCGCTCGCTTCGAATACTTCGATGATCAGCGTTTCGACAAGCCGACGAGTCATGACTGCCGATGCGTCATACCATCCGCCCTCGTACGAGCCATTTATTTGATGCACTATCTTTTCGATATAAGACCTCGTACCCCTAACTAGCGAGAAATAAACAACGTGTTCAACGGCGCTCGGTGCTCCTTCTTCGGGGGGCAGATTTTTGGCTCGCACTGCGTCACGCAGTTGCTTCGCGACTTCCAAAGTCTTGGCAATATCCATGGTTGTGCTCAAGAACGGAAGTCCTTGAGGTGCTTGGCCATACTTTCGAAAATCTTGTCAATCTGTTCGGGGCTGCTTTCCGGCGAGATGTGAATTTGCACATCAATGTGGAGCTTGGGTGAGAACGTATGCGCCCCTTCACCTACCGGTGGTTGTTGCTGCAAGGGCGTTGCACTGACTGCGCCGTTAGTCGTCGCGTGTGCAGAGGATTTCGCCGGCTTCGGCGTCACGCCTTTGGAAGGTGTGGGCGACGATTTGGATGCGGGTTTTGCCTTAGGCTGTGTCCCTCCCTTGGCCTTATCCAGATCCGCTTCAAGCAGCATCAAATACGTTTGTGAATACATCCTAGCCGCAGACTCGCCGACTTTTCCGTCGCGCGCAAACCAGGCGGCTACCTTTTTGGGGTTGGCGTCGGACGAGTGGAACAAGTCATGAAGCTCGCTCGGATAGGTGTTTTTGATGATGGTCGCACAGACGTCACCATATGTTTCGTCGTCCCTCCAGTGCACAGCCAAGTCGGTGGGCTTACCGTTATCGTCAATTAATCCAAACGTACGCAGAGGCGGAATGACGTTCGCACTTGCGGACGCAGGCGTCATACTCAATGCGGTTGCGATGTAATTGGGGGAAACCTCAGCTGGTATCCGTTGCTTGAATTTGTCACGAAGACTAAACCAACTGCCTTTGGAAATCTTTGGGTAGCTGCGCTTCTTATTGTCTTCTGTCACGTTACACTCCACTTGTCGGACGTCTATTTACCCAGCCATATTTTTATGCCGATGGTGCAACCGGGCGCCTCATAGCGCGAAATAATGACATAAAACAGCACATTGAGGGGACTTAGCCTTTTGTGTCGACGTCCGTGGCCTGAACGCCCCTTAACTGAGTGAAGCGGCCATCCTAATGTCTGCCTCAGTATGCGGTCGACCGGCTGCTCATGGCCGACCACCACCGGACGCCCCCCAACCCTGAACCGCCCCTTTCACCCGCCCGTCCTCAACCGCCGCTTTCCAGGCTCGAACAGCCGCGCTTCCGGGCCCTTTCCTTGCGATCCCAAGGCGGTTCGTCGCCGAGCGCTTCGGCGAGGTAGTCGATGAAGCGCCGCACTTTGAGCGGTATGCGCCGCGCGCTCGGATAAACCGCCTGAATCGCCAGGTCAGCGGCACGGTAGGCCGGCAGCAGCTCCACAAGTTCGCCGCGCCGGATAGGCGCGCCGAACACGAAGGTCGGGCCGTACGCAATGCCCGCTCCGGCCAGAGCGGCGGCGAGCAGCATCTGAGTGTTGTTGGCCGTCATCCGGCAAGGTCCGTCGATGACGTGCGCGCGGTTCCTGCGGTCGTGCAATGTCCAGTCCCCCGCCGACACAACCTCGCTGAACACCAGTCGTTGCGCGCTCATCAATTCGTCCGGCTTGCGCGGCGTCCCATGCCGCCTGAGGTAGGCGGGAGACGCACACACGATCATCCGGCACGGCGCGAGCCTGCGCGTCACGAGTCCCGGGGCCTCCAGCCGTCCGATGCGGATGGCGACGTCAACGCCCGCATCGATGAGATCGACATAGCGGTCTCCGAGCTGCACTTCTACGTTGACGTGCGGATGGTCCTCCATGTAGCGCGCCACCACCTCGCCCAGGTGCATCGCGCCGAACGTGACAGGCGCCGCGATGCGCAACACGCCGCGCGCCGTGCCTTGCGAGTCGCTCGCTTCCCGCTTCGCTTCGTCGAAGGCTTCGAGAATCCGCTTGCCGCGTTCGTAGTATGTCTGGCCGGTCTCGGTCAGACTCAGGCGCCGTGTGGTGCGGTGGAGTAGCCGTGCATTCAGTTCGGCCTCGATGGCGCTCACGTGCTTGCCGGCCATCGCTGCCGACAGCCCGAAGCGGCGCGCCGCCGCAGCGAGGCTGCCTTCTTCGACAGCGGCGACGAATACGCCAAGGCTCGTCAGTCGGTCCATGTTGCCCCCTGATTCGATAACCGGATTATCGACTGAGCGAACCAATCCGGCAATTATCAAGCTGGGGATTCGAATCTACGATGCGGGCATCAGCTAACGGACGAAGGGGCAAAAAATGATCATCGAATCGAACGGCACGCGGATTCACGTCGCGCAGCGGGGCCACGGCGAGTTGGCGCTGGTGTTCCTGCATTACTACGGCGGCTCGGCGCGCACGTGGGACGCGGTCGCAGACGAACTGGCCGACCGGTATCGGATCGTGGCCACCGATCACCGCGGCTGGGGCGACTCCGCGGCGCCCGCCGACGGCTATCGCATCGCCGATCTCGCCGCCGACGCCGAAGGCGTTATCGAAGCGCTGGGACTGCGGCGCTACGTCCTGATCGGTCATTCGATGGGCGGGAAGGTCGCTCAACTTGTCGCATCGCGCCGGCCGGAGGGCCTCGAAGGTCTGGTGCTCGTCGCGCCGTCGCCGCCGTCGCCGATGCGCCTGTCCGACGCGCAACGTGCGACGTTGACCGGCGCCTATCAAACGCGCGAATCGGTGGAATTCGTCATCGATCATGTACTGACCGCAAAACCGCTCGACGCCGCTCGCCGCGAGCAGGTCATCGAGGACAGTCTGAAGGGCGCACCGCAGGCCAAGGCGGCCTGGCCTGACGTGGCGATGCGCGAAGACATCACCGCGGCGACGGCGTCGATCGACGCGCCGACCCTCGTCATCTCCGGCGAGCTCGACCAGGTGGATCGCGTCGCGACGCTGCAGGCCGAGTTGCTGCCGCGCATTCCGCATGCGGCGCTGCACGTCCTGCCCGGAACGGGACACCTGTCGCCGCTGGAGGCGCCGGCCGAGGTGGCGCGGCTCATCGCACGATTCGTCGCTGCGATCGAGCGCAACGCGGTCGCGTGCCACTCGCCCGGGCAGGTCGCGGTCGCGTTCGATGCCGCGCTGAACGCCGGCGATCTCGATGCGGTGCTCGGCATGTTCAGCAACGAGGCCACGATGCGGTTGACGAATGGCGAGGTGGTGCAGGAAAGCCCCGCCGCTTTGCGCGCCGGCCTTGCGCAGTTGCTGCGATTGCGCCCGCGCATCCGTAACGACGTGCGCCGCGTGCTGACGAGCGGCGACATCGCCCTGGTCCTGCTCGACTGGACCCTGAGCGTGATGCTACCGGACAGTCGCGATCACGAAGAGCGCGGCACCGCGACGCAGGTGATGGAGAAGGGCCGCGACGGCGGGTGGCGGCTGCGGATCGCCAACCCGGCCGGGCTGGACTGACTGGCGCTGTGGGCGAGGTGCCCCTTGCCTGTCGGACGGGGCGCAACGAACGATTTTCAGGTGAGCGAAGCTGGACGTTCACATGCCGGGGCGTCGCTTGCTTGATGGCCGTTTCTGGCTGCGCCGCGCCCGGCGCCAGGTGCCCGGCGCGTCTAGCCTCGCGATGCGGCCGAGCCGCTTCGGGCGTGCATGATGGCGGTATGTGGCGCGTGTTGACCCGGAGTGGACGTCCAGCTCAAATCGCCCCTCCCCATTTCACCCCTCACGCCCCCCGACCGCCGCCTCCGGCCCTCCCACCGCCAGCCCCCTGATCCTCCGCGCCACCTCACGATCAAGCGGCGTATACACGATCATGCCGAGGTCCGGCCGTCCATCGACGGAAAACGCCGAGTACTCCAGTTCGATCAGCCCCAGCACGGGATGGGCGAGTCGTTTGACGCCGCCGGCGTCCGCGTGGCCGAGCACGTCGTTGTCTCGCCACAGCGCGTCGAATTCGGCGCTGGTGCCGCAAAGCTCCTTGACCAGTTCGCCCGCCTCCGACGCCATGCCGGCGCGCGCCACATCGGCCCGGAACGCCCCCACCACGAAGCGCGCGATGCTTTCCCAGTCATGCTGTTTCGCGCGGATGGCCGGGTCGCGAAACAGGAAACGGAGGATGTTGCGCTGCCCGGCCGGCAGCGCGCCATAGTCCGTCAGCACGACCGCGGCGGCGCGGTTCCATGCCACGACGTCCCACGTCGGCGTCTTGATGATGGCCGGGCTGGCGTCGAGCGAGTCCAGCAGCCGCTGCAGCCGCGGGTCGACCCGCTCGACCGTCTGATACCGCACCTCCGGCGGATGCCCCAGCCCCAGCACGAACAGGTGCTCGCGTTCGGCATCCGTCAGCATCAGCGCGCCGCAAATCCGCTCCAGCACCGCCGCCGACGGCGCGCCACCCCGGCCCTGCTCAAGCCACGTGTACCAGGTCGGGCTGATGCGCGCGCGCTGGGCCACCTCCTCGCGGCGCAGCCCCGGCGTCCGCCTGCGTCCGGCGAACCCGAAACTGGCCGGATCCAGGCGTATCCGCCGGCTTCTCAGGAAATCGCCCAGCGATCGGTCGGTATCCATCGGTATCGGTATCCTGTTAGTCGTTTTACCATGATAATGTCACTACTTTAACGGGATAGCAAAGCATCGGATAGTGAGCGCGTGATCAACCTTCGGAGACTTCATCATGCGTATCTTTCTGACAGGCGCGACCGGTTTCATCGGTTCGGCGCTTGTTCCCGAACTCATTCGGCACGGTCATCAGGTCATCGGCGTGGCCCGCTCGGACGCGGGCGCGCAAGCGTTGGTCGAGGCGGGCGCGGACGTGCATCGCGGCACGCTGGAAAATCCCGAGAGTCTGCGCAGCGGCGCCGCACAGGCGGATGCGGTGATCCACACGGCTTTCGATCACGATTTCTCGCGGTTCGCCGAGAATTGCGAAAAGGACAGCCGTGTGATCGCGGCGCTCGGCGCCGCGCTTGCCGGGTCGGACCGGCCGCTCGTCATCACTTCCGGCACCGGGATGGGCGGCGGCCAGCAGGGCAAGCCGGCGACCGAAGACGTGTTCGACCGCCATCATCCGAATCCGCGCAGCGCGTCCGAACTCGCCGGACAGGCGCTGCTGGACGCAGGCGTCAACGTGTCCGTGATGCGGCTGCCGCAGGTTCACAATCCGTTGCGCCAGGGGCTCATTACGCCGCTTGTCGGGATCGCCCGGCAGAAGGGTTGGGTCGCTTATCTGGGGGAAGGGAATAATCGCTGGCCCGCCGGGCATCTTTCCGATGTCGTGCGTCTATACCGGCTCGCGGTCGAGGCCGGCGAGCGGGGCGCGCGTTTTCATGCGGTCGGCGAGGAGGGGGTGCGCAGCCGCGACATTGCCGAAGCGCTGGGCCGGGGGCTGTCGTTGCCGGTCAGGTCGATTGGCCCTGACGAGGCAGCTGCGTATTTCGGCTGGATGGCCATGTTCGCCGGCATGGACATGCCGGCTTCCAGCGCCTGGACCCAGGCCCGTCTGGGCTGGCATCCGGGCGGGCCCACGCTGATCGCCGATCTCGACGAGGCGCGCTACGCCGCGTAGCGTTCGCTGCCGATCCCGGCGCCGGCGCCGGATTCGAGCCGGGAGCCGGGCGGCGGTGGCCGGTCCTCGCAACTGCGCTGACAGCCGCGCTGGAAATTGCGCCGGCAACGGCCAGGGCGGCTATCTCGACGGCGGTTCTGACCGGCGCGTCGAACTTCGCTCAGTGCGGCTCAGTACAGCTTCTTCGGCGGCATCGAGCGCCGGATCTGCTTGCGCAGGCGGGCGACGGCCTCGGCCTTCTTGCGCTTGCGCTTCGCGGTCGGCGTTTCATACGCCATCCTCGCGCGGATTTCCTTGATCAGTCCGGTGTTCTCGATCGAACGCCGAAAGCGCCGCAGCGCGACTTCCACGGGCTCGTTTTCCTTCGGGGTGACGGTAGTCAATTCTTTTCCTGGTTGTGAGTTCGCACGATGATTAGCCGGGACGCCTGCGACGCGATGCTGCCTCGCGGGGGTTCCGGTCTGTGCCGTTGCACTCGGGTGAGGACTGGACCGAGGCCCGAGGGCTGGCCCGACACACGGGCGGCCCGCTCAGGGCTTCGCCATGTTTCCCGGCGATGCGTGCCATGACGCTCGACCACGACGAATATAGTTCGAATTCCCGATCAAAACGGGCGAGGCGCGGCGGTGTGTCAGCCAGCACTATACGCGTGATACTGCATCAAGTAACGACATTTTTCGCCGGATTCCACGCTGATCCGGGCCGTTTTGCGCAACTTCGGATGCATCGCGCCGGCCCGGGACGGCGCGTTCAGCGACGACGCACCGCGGCTCTCGGCGCCGAACCGCCGCTGCGCTCGTCCTTGTGGCGGAAATTGATCCGGCCTTTCGTCAGGTCGTACACCGACAGTTCCAGCGTGACCCGATCGCCCGCGAGGATGCGGATGTGATTCTTGCGCATGCGGCCGGATGCGTACGCGCCCACGACCACGCCATTGTCGAGCGTGACGCGGTAGCGGCTGTCCGGCAGCACTTCGTCAACGATACCGTCGAGTTCCAGCAGTTCTTCTTTTGCCATTCAAGGTTCCTGATTCATGGGCGGGGCACGGGTGTGCGGTGCCTCGCTGGGAAAGAAGCGGCGGGCGGTGATCGACACGCGCCCGGGCGACAGGGAGCAGCATGGGTTGGATAGGCGGCCCAGGCGTCATGCAAGGCATGAAGGCGACCCGGTGTGGGCGGCGCGTCACGCACGCGAGGGGATGAGTCTGGCGCGGCAGTCCGTCAGGCCGGCGCGGCAGGGCATGCGCGGATGACGTCCCATGAATACGGCTGTCGCCGACCTCACCGGGCGACCGGTGAAGGGCGGTTCGCACCGCGCCGGCGCCGGTCCGGGATGCGGATCCCGAGGTTGGGGTGCCGGTAAAAAGTAGCGCGGTGCGAAGCGGACAAGCCTGCCATTATAACCGAAGGCGGCCGCCTGCGCCGTGCCAGCCGATGCGGGGGGCCGGTGGCGGCCATGGTAGCCACGGAGGTCTCGGCGGTCTCGGCGGTCTCGGCATCCACGGTAGCGACGGCATCCACGGTAGCCACGGCAGCCACGGCAGCCACGGCGGTCACGGTAGCCACGGCCACGGCAGCCACGGCATCCACGGCATCCACGGCATCCACGGCATCCACGGCGCGCGCCGCCGGCAATGCGCGCTGCATTGTGACGCGCGACGGCGCGCCGCCGCGCCGTCGCGATCGTGGCGCAATCCGCCGCACGGGATTGCGCAGGATTGAACGCGTGCGCCGGGCATGGCAGCATACGCCCATGCCCGCCACCCCCTCCGATACGGTCCTGCGCGACCTTGCCCGCCTGCGTCGCGTGCGCGACCGGATCGACCGCGACTACGCGCAGCCGCTCGACGTCGAGTCGCTCGCGCAGGGCATCGGCATGTCGGCGGGGCATCTGAGCCGGCAGTTCCGGCTCGCCTACGGCGAGTCGGTCTACGCGTACCTGATGACGCGGCGCATCGAGCGCGCCATGGCGCTGCTGCGCCGCGGCGACCTGAGCGTGACGGCGGTGTGCTTCGAGGTCGGATGCGCGTCGCTGGGCACGTTCGGCACCCGCTTCGCGGAGCGGGTCGGCGTGTCGCCCGGCGCTTACCGGCGCGATTGCGCGCGCGAGGCCGAGGGCATCCCGTCATGCGTCGCGAAGCAGGTGACGCGACCGGTCAGGAATCGAGAAGCGCGGGAAAAAGCACCCGCCTAGACTGTCTTCGATGGTTCGGGGCGCCGCGTCGGCCCCCCGGTTCTTGTCGCTTTGCCCACCACGGAGACTCATCATGGACATCACGATTCACTCGACTTTCCTGCCGCACGCCGACCCGGAGACGTCGCTCGCGTTCTATCGGGACGCGCTCGACTTCGAGATCCGCAACGACGTCGCGTTCGGCGGCAACCGCTGGATCACGGTCGGCCCGAAGGGCAAGCCGGCCACTTCCATCGTCCTGTATCCGCCCAACGCGACGCCCGGCGTCACGGACGCGGAGAAGCAGACGATTGCCGAAATGATGGCCAAGGGCACCTTCGCGATGCTGCTGCTCGGCGCGGCGGATCTGGACGCGGTCTTCCAGCGGCTGCAGGAATGCGACGCCGAGATTGTCCAGGCGCCGACCGACCAGCCCTACGGCGTGCGCGATTTCGGCGTGCGCGATCCCGCCGGAAACATGATCCGGATCCAGCAACTGCGCTGAAAGGCGGGCGGCCCGCAGGCGGTGGACGTCGCGCGGGCCGCGCGCCGCTTGCGGGCTTGAATTTCGTCTGGGCCGGTCCAGCGCGGGCCCGTGCCCGTTGGGAACCGCGCTTCAGTGGTTCAATTCCTCAAGGCGCACACCATTGGTTTTCGGTCCGAATGTGCCGATCGATATCACGACCGCCAGCATGCAGGCTGTGATCCCCGCGAAGACCCCGGGTACGCCGAAGTTCCTGAGCAGGAACGCGATCAGAAATCCCGACATCATCGCGCCGACCCGGCTGGCCGAATACACGATGCCATTGGCGCGGCATCGGACGGCCGTGGGAAACAGTTCGGCCTGGTACGCGTGATAGCACACCGAGATGGCCTGCCCGGCGAGGCTGATCAGGACGCCCAGCGCGATCAGCGGGACGGCGGCCGTCACCTGCGCGAAGATCAGCCCGCACACGATTACCACCAGCGCGCCGCCGACAATCAGGTACTTTCGCTGGACCCGGTCGGCCAACGCCATGGTCAGCAGCGGCCCGAGGGGCAACGCAAAGGCGATGACGAACGAGTAGAGCAGGCTCTTCGTCACGGCGATGCCCTGACCGATCAGCAGCGTGGGCACCCAGTTGGCGAAGCCGTAGTAGCCGATCGCCTGGCAAAAGTTGAAGACGATCAGCATGAACAGGCGCGAGCGATACGGCGCGCGCCACAATTCGGCAAGCGATGCGCGCCGGTGCGCGGGCTGCCCGATGACCGGCGACGGCGGCGGCAGCGGCCGGCCCGACTGGCGCGCGACCACGGCCTCGATCGCGCTCACGATCGTCCCGGCCTGCTCGATCCTGTCATGCATCGCCAGCCAGCGCGGGCTCTCCGGCACCGCGCGCCGGATGAACCACACCAGCACGGCGCCCGCCGATCCCGCGAGGATCACGATGCGCCATCCCTCGAAGCCCGCGACGCTCGCCGGGACCAGCCAGTACGACAGAATGGCGGCCACCGGTGCGGCCGCAAACATCACGCACTGGTTGAACGCCATCGCGCGGCCGCGCATGTGCTGCGGGACCAGTTCGGTCACGTAGCTGTCGATGGTGACGATCTCGATTCCGACGCCGATGCCCGTGATGAAGCGCCACAGGATCATTCCTTCGGGCGTGTGCTGGAACGCCATGATCGCCGATCCGGCCGAGTACCACAGCAGCGAGACCGTGAACACGGCGCGGCGGCCGTAGCGATCGGGCATCCCGCCCAATGCAAAGGTGCCGGCGAACAGCCCGGCAAACGTCGCGGCGATAAACCCGGCGATGCCCGTCATGCCGAAGAACGCATGCGTCGTCGTGTGAAGGAGGCCGCTTTTCGCCATGCCGGGCGCCACATAGCCGGTGAAGATCAGATCGTAGACTTCGAAGAAGCCGCCGAGCGAAATCAGGAAAATCAGTTGCCACAGATGCCGGGTGACCGGCAGGCGATCCATACGGGCGGCAATCGCGGCGCGGGGCGTCGCGTCGACAGCAACGACAGGCGCGACGAGCGGACGCGAATCCGCGGCGGCAGAGGGGGGCATAGGTGTCTCCTGAATCCTGCGAATAGCGACGGGGTAGTGGTGTTTTCGGTATCCGTCATGCGGCGCGCGGCCGTTTTGCGCCGCGGGTGAAGCGCGCGGTCATCCGGTGGCGCGCTTCGTCAGGCGCGAAAGAATCTCCTGCGTGTGTTCGCCGACCCGCGCGAGCGCCTGGCGTACGCCGGGACGGCGGCCGCCCATCGTCAGCGGCAGCAGCACGACGTCGGTCGTCGTGCCGTCGTCGGCTTGCATCGGCACGAGGCCGCCGCTCGCTTTCAGATGCGGATCGTCGAGCAGTTGCTCCGGCCGCACGATCGGCGCATAGGGAATGCCGGCCGCTTCAAGCTTCGGCGCGAGTTCGTCCGCGCGATGGTCCTTCAGTATCGCGGCAAGCACGTCGAGCAGCGCGGGCCGCACGGCCACACGCAGCGCGTTGTTCGCGAAGCGCGGCTCGGCGGCGATATCGGGGCGGCCGAGCACGTCGCACAGCGTGACGAACTGCCGGTCGCTCACCGCGCCGATGAACAGTTGCGCATCGTCCGCCAGCGTGAATACGTCGTAGACGCTCCACGCGGAGACGCGCGCGGGCATCGGCGGCGGCGCTTCCTTCGTCATCGCGTATTGCTGCATGTGCTGCGCGCACAGGAACACGCAGTTCTCGAAGAGCGCGCTCTGGATCTCCTGGCCGCGTCCGGTGAAGTCGCGTTCGCGCAGCGCGGCGAGCACGCCGATTGCGCCGAACATGCCGCCCATGATGTCGTTCACCGACGTACCCGCGCGCAGCGGCCGGCCGACGGGGCCGGTCATGTACGACAGCCCGCCCATCATCTGCACGACCTCGTCGAGCGCGAGGCGCTTCTCGTACGGGCCGGGCAGAAAGCCCTTGTGCGAGACGTAGATGAGGCGCGGATAGCGTTTCGCGAGCGTCTCGTAGCCGAGGCCGAGCGTCTGCATCAGACCGGGGCGGAAGTTTTCGAGCATCACGTCGCAGGTGCCGATCAGCGCGAGCGCGGCGTCGAGGCCGTCCGGCGTGCGGATGTCGAGCACGACGCTTTTCTTGTTGCGATTGAACGTGCGGAAAAAGCCGATGCCGAGCCCCGGCAGCCTGCGCGTCCTGTCGCCCCCGGGCGGCTCGATCTTGATCACTTCCGCGCCGAGATCGGCGAGGATCATCCCGCACGTCGGCCCCATGACCATGTGCGTAAACTCGACGACGCGCACGCCGTCGAGCGGAAGTCGTGTGGAAGGCGTCATCGTGTGAAGTCCTGGACGGTCGGCGCGCCGCTTGCGGCTGCGCGCGAAAAAGTGTTTGGCAGTCCTGCGCGCCACAGCGCGCCATGCAGCGTCTCGCCGTCGAGCCACTGGGCGACCTTCGCACGCAGCGCGAGCAGCGCGTGAATATCGATGCCGGTCCCGATGCCCATGTCGGCGAGCATGAAGGCCAGATCTTCGCTCGATGCGTTGCCGCTCGCGCCGGGCGCGTGCGGGCATCCGCCGATGCCGGCAAGCGTCGCGTCGAAGCGCGCCACGCCGGTCTCCAGCGCTGCGTACACGTTGGCGAGCGCGAGGCCGCGCGTGTCGTGGAAGTGGCCGCACCAGAAGCGTTCGCCGGCGATCCGGCGGGCCTTGTCGAACAGCGTGCGCACGGCGCGCGGGCCCGCATGGCCGACGGTGTCGGCGAGGCTCACGCGGTCGGCGCCGGCATCCAGCGCGGCCTGCAGGTCGCGCAGCACATCGCTTTCGTCGACGCGCCCCTGGATCGTGCAGCCGAAGGCCGTGCCGATCCCGGCCTCGATCAGCGTGTGCGCGCCGGCGGCGTCGCGCGCGGCGCGTATCCGCGCCACTTCGGCGACCATTTCGTCCGGTGTCTTGCGCAGATTGGCGAGGCTATGTGCGCGGCTCGCCGACAGCGGCACGAGCAGCAGATCGGCATGCGACGCCAGCGCACGCTCGGCGCCTTGCAGGTTCGGGACGAGCACGGAGACGAAAAGACCCGGCAGCGTTTTCGCGAAGGCGACCAGTTCGCCGGTATCGGCAAGCTGGGGCAGCCGCCGCGCCGGCACGAACGACCCGACTTCGATCTCGCGCTGGCCGGCCGACCATGCGTCGCGTATCCATTCGATCTTGCGCGCGGTCGGCAACGTGCGCGCGATGCTTTGCAGGCCGTCGCGCAAGCCGACTTCGCGGATCACGACGTCGGGGGGGAACAAGGGCATGACTGTCTCCGTTGGCGCGGGTCGTTGAATCCACTCGTCTGGCCGGCCGGCCGCCCGCGATGCGCTAACCGGCGGGCCCACCGATGGGTCACCCGGTGTGCTAACTTTAGAGCTTCCAGAAATACATTAAAGCGGTATTTCGGAACCGTTAACCTTCCGAACCGGAAGGGCTGAGGAGGCGCCATCGTGCGTGACATCGACCTGAAAACGTTGCGGCTTTTCGTGGCCGTTTGCGACCACCGCAACATTGCGCGGGCGGCGCAGGAGGCGCACATCGAGCCGTCGGCGATCAGCAAGCGCATCGCGCAGCTCGAAGGCGATCTCGGCGTGCCGCTGCTCGCGCGCTCGCGGCGCGGCGTGGAACCGACGGGCGCGGGCGTTGCGCTGCTCGAACATGCCCGCAGCGTGCTGTTCACGATCGGGCGCATCGAAAGCGATGTCGCCGCGTTCGGCGGCGGGCTGCGGGGGCGCGTGAGCATCTGTGCGTCGGCCTCGGCGATCGCGGAGGCGCTGCTCGACGACATCGCGTCGTTCATGCGCGAGCCCGGGAATGCGAATATCCGCGTCGACGTGGAGGAGCGCCTGTCCTCGGATCTGGTGCGCCAGTTGCGCGAGGGCGCGGCGAGCGTCGGCGTGTGCTGGGACAACGCGAGCCTGCAGGGTTTGCAGCACGTGCCGTACCGGCGCGACCGGCTGGTGCTTGCCGTGCATCCGGACCATCCGCTCGCGGACCAGCCGGCGCTCGGCTTCGAGCAGACGCTCGATTACGAGCATGTGGGGCTGCTGCCGAGCACCGCGGTTCATACGATGCTGCAGCGCGCGGCGGCGCGCGCGGGCAAGACGCTGTCGTATCGCGTGATCGTGTCGAGCTTCGATGCCGCGTTCCGCGTCGTCGCGGCGGGATTGGGCATCAGCGTGGTGCCGGTCGAAGTCGCGCAGACCTACCGGTCCGCACTCGGCGTGAAGACGGTTGGGCTGACCGACGATTGGGCGCAGCGCCGCTTCGTCGTCTGCTTCAGGAGCCGCGAAGCACTGCAGCCAGCCGCGCAAAGACTGGTGGACTACCTCGCGAGCCGCGCGCGACCGGACGTGACCGGACGTGACCGGACGTGATCGCGCGTGATCGCGCGTGACCGGACGTCCCCCGGCGCGATGAAACCGCCGTTTTGCGCCGCCGACGGCGGCGCGTCTGTCGCATATCGCGCCCCGTGCCGGTTTGCGCCTATTCGACGTGCAGCGACCCGGCCATTTCCCGGATGACGGGCGACCACGTCGCTTCCTCGGCGGCCGGATAGATGAACTGCACGGCGACCAGCGTATCTCCGTGAATCAGCACCTTTTCATAGACGATCTGGTTGTGCGCGCTCGTACAGGAGAACGCCACCAGCGTGCGCCTGCTGACCGCGTAGCGCGTCGTCGGGTCGGGGCAGTACGGCTGCGCCTCGTTGTGCAGGATGCGCGCCGGCGTGTCGCCGTTCGCGTTGAAGCGCCCCCACACGGCGACCCGCGCGGTGCCGGATTTCGCCGAAAAGACGACGCCGTCGCCGTCGTCCGCTTCCTCGCCGGGCACCAGCAGGTTGCGCGGATATTCGATCGTGTATGCGTAGCGCACGTTCGCGTAGACCGCCGGCGCCTGCGTGGACGCGCCGGCGGCGCGGCACGCCGGGGCGCCGGCGGCGAGGCAGATCGCGAGCGTGCAGGTCGTCAATGCGTTGCGGTTCGGCATGGGCGGGAAGGCAAGGCGGTGAAAAGGGCGGCCCCCGATGATTGCATGACCGCCGGCCGCCGTCGAGCGCCCGGCATGCCGGCGCGCGCGTCCGCGAGTCCCTTCGAGCTATAAGTTTTTCTGGGGTGACGGGCAACTTATCATCGTTTGCCACGGCGCGCCGGACACGCGATAGTGGCGCCTCCTCAACGCTCCCACTCAAGGAAGGAAGCCCGCCAATGAAGCTCAGGAATACGGTATCCGCGATGATGAAGGCGCTTTGCGCGGCATGGGCGCTCGTCGGCGCAGGCCATGCCGCCTATGCGGCGGCCGATCGGGTCGAGACGGTAGTCGACGAGGCAATACAACCGCTTATGGCAAAAGACCATATCCCGGGGATGGCGGTGGGCGTCATCGTCGCGGGCCGGCCGCGCGTCTTCAACTATGGCGTCGCGTCGACGCAAACCGGCCAGCCGGTCACGAACCGGACGCTGTTCGAACTCGGCTCCGTATCCAAGACCTTGACCGCGACGCTCGCGTCGCTCGCCGATGTCGACCATCAACTCTCGCTGTCCGATTCCGTGTCGCAGTATCTGCCGTCGCTCGACCGCACGCCGTTCGGCCGGCTGAGCCTGCTCGAACTCGGCACGCACACGCCCGGCGGACTGCCGCTGCAGGTGCCCGACGACATCCGCGATGAAGCCGGCCTGATGCGTTATTTCAAGACCTGGCGCCCGGCGCACGTACCCGGCACGTATCGCACCTATTCGAACGTGGGGATCGGAACGCTCGGCCTGATCACCGCGGACCGCATGGGACAGGATTTCACGCGGCTGATGCAAGGGCGGCTCTTTCCCGCGCTCGGTCTGCAGGACAGCTTCATCGACGTGCCGGCCGCGCGCGAAGCCGACTACGCGCAGGGCTACACGAAGCAGGGCCAGCCGGTGCGCATGACGGGCGGCGTGCTCGCGCCGCAGGCGTATGGCGTGAAGTCGACGGCGGCCGACATGCTGCGCTTCATTGCCGGCAACATGAAGCTCGGCGGACTCGATCCCACGCTGCAGCGCGCGCTCACGCAGACGCATACCGGCTACTTCAAGGCCGGCCCGCTCACCCAGGACCTCGCGTGGGAACAGTACCCGTACCCGGTTGCGCTGACGACGCTGCTGGCGGGCAACGGTCCGGCGATGATCTTCGACGGCTCGCCCGCGACGCGGCTGCAGCCGCCCGAGGCGCCGCGCGGCGACGTGTGGATCAACAAGACGGGCTCCACCAGCGGATTCGGTTCGTACGTGGCCTTCATTCCCGACCGGCGGCTGGGCATCGTGATCCTCGGCAACCGCAATTTCCCGATCGAAGACCGGGTCGCCGCCGCGTACCGGATTCTGCGCGCGCTCGACGCAACCCCGCAGTAAGGGCGGGGCAGGGACGCCGGGGCGCCGATTGCAGCGCGGTCTCCCCGGCGCGCGCGTCTATCCCAAAAATACTTTCTTAACCATTACTATTTAATTCATTTAACTTACACATTCGCTCCCTAGAATTCCCAGCGCGTCAAAAGCGATGAGGATGCCAAAGCGATGGGGTGGAACAGGTTATTCGTTGTACTGACAGATAGCCATGGTTCAGCTTTGCAAACGATCTACCCGAACGCCGCGTGCGCGGCGGGGCGGGTCGTGGCCGGGCGGCGGCGATGCCGGCCGCGGCCTCCTTGTCGTGAAAACCGACAGTTGTTTGTACAGCGAACCAAGGAATTCACCATGTCGTTCAGAAGATCGGGAATCAACGCCTGCCTGCTCGCGTCGATCGCGTCGGCGTGCCTGCTCGCCGCGTGCGGCGGCGCAAGCGGCGGCAGCGCGGACAGCGGGAGCGCAGCGGACGTGAGCGATGCGGGCCGCCCGGGCACCGCCGCCGCCCCCACCGCCCCCGCCGCACCACTCGCGACCTACAGCGGCGTGGTGGCGGCGAGCGGGTTCGTGCCGGGCAGTACGACCGGCGATCCGCTCATCAAGCCGGGTTATTACGCCGGCGCAACGGTTTTCGTCGATGCGAACGGCAGCGGCACCCTGGAGCCGGGCGAACCGTCGACGACGACCGACGCATCCGGCCGCTTCACGCTGCAGAGCGCGGTCCAGGGTCCGCTCGTGGCCGACGTATCGACGCGCGCGACCAACACCGCGACCGGCGCGGCAGTGGCGAACCATCTGATCCTGCGCGCGTCGGCGGCGCAGATCGCCGATCAGGGCGCGTCGCACGTCGTGATCAGTCCCATGTCGAGCGAGGTGCAGCGTCTCGTCGAGGCGAACGGCACGTCCTACGCGCAGGAAAAATCGAATCTCGGCAGCCGCCTGAGCGGCCCGGTCCCGGGCGTGTCGGGCGGGTCGGTCGAGGTGAGCGGCACGCAGGCGCTGGCCGACGTCAACAGCCTGTCCGGCGCGCAGCAGGCAGCGGTGCTCGCCGAATACCAGCCGCTCACGAACCGCTATACGTACGCCACGACCAGGCTCGAACGCCGCGATCCCTATCCCGACAACCTTGCCGTGCCCGGCGGCGATCCGGCGCTGCCGCCGCTCGCGGCGGCCGGTTCGCACGTGACGGCCGCGACCGCCGTGACGCCGCTCGCGGCGCAGGCCCCCATCACGTTCGCGCAGGCGCAGCAGGCCGCGTTCAACATCGAGGGCATTCCGCGCTACGACGCCGTCTTCGTGATCATGATGGAGAACAAGAGCACGAACGCGATCCTGGGTTCGCCGAACGCGCCGAACATCAATGCGCTGCTGAAGAGCGGCAACCAGTTCACGACCTACTACTCGACGGGCAATCCGAGCGAGCCGAACTATACGGCGCTCGGCGGCGCCGACGACTGGGGAATCACCGACGACAACTGGTGGGGCTGCGGCGCCGGCGCGCCGGGGTCGGGGGTCAGCAACGCGCCGACAGACGTCGCGTTTGCCGGCGGCAGCGCGTCGGACGGCGCGCCGCTGGTGGCCACCGCCGCGATGCCGCCGCTCGACACCGCGCATCTTTCGTCCTATGGCAGCAGCGGCTGCGCGGTGGGCGCGGCCGCGAACCACAACGTCCAGGCGGCGAGCCTGTTCACGCTGATCTCGCAGGCGGGCCTCACGTGGCGCACGTATAGCGAGTCGATGAATCCGGGGCAGGACCCGCGCGCGGACAGCATCGCCGATGCGAGCGTCAAGGGGACTTACACGGGCCCAGGGGGGCCGGGCACGTCGAACTACGCGGTGCCGGCGGGTCTTTACAAGACCAAGCACCATCCGGGCATGGCGTACCAGAGCACGCGCAACCTGCCGGAGTTCTTCGCGGACAACCGCACGGTGGCGGGCACCCAGTGGAGCGCGGCCGCGTGGGCCAACGGGTCCGCTTACCGCATTCCGGCGGGCTACGACTACGATCAGCTCGGCACCGATCTCGCAACGGGCGACGTGGGCAACCTGAACTTCATCATGCCCGACCAGTGCGACGACATGCACGGCGTGGGGTCCGATCCGAGCTGCACCGGGACGAAGATCATCCAGCGCGGCGACGCTTATGTGCAGCAACTGATCAGCCGGATCCAGGCGTCGCCGCTGTGGACGAACCCGCTGCGCCGGGTGGCGATCGTCGTGATGTTCGACGAGGGCGGCGGCAGCAGCACGTCGTGCTGCGGCTGGAACACGTCCACCGCGAGCGGCGACCAGCCGCTGCAGCCAGGTGCGGGCGGCGCGTGGCTGCCGCCCGCGACGCCTGTGGCGAAGTACAGCGCGGGGAACCACGGTCACGGCAATTCGATTTTCGCCGTACTGACGAATCAGCCCGATGCGCCGAAGGGCGTGATCGACAGCGACGCATATAGCCACTTCTCGTTCGTGCGGACGCTGCAGGATATGTTCCAGATCGGCGATCCCGGCAACGACGCGTCCTACCTCAGCCGCGCGAAATACACCGAGCGGTTCATCGCGCAGAACATCGTGAACCTGCCGGAGTATGCGGGCAGTGCCGACACGCACTTCGATTCGGTGCGGCCGATGAATCACGCGTACGTGATTCCGGCGGGCTACACGCAGCGCCTGAATCCGGGCGACGTGTCCGGGACGTCGCTGTCCGCCGCCCAGGTCGGGCCGGACGCGTCGCAGGCCAACGTCTGGGCACTCCGGTAGGCCGGCGCATGAGTCAAGGATTCGCGATGCGCAAGCGGGCTGTCTACGCGTTATGTGCGTATGCGCTGAGCCTGTCGGCCTGTGGCGGCGGGGATGGCGGCAATCCCGCGCAACGCGCGGCAGCGGGCGACGCGTCGCCCGCTGCCGCCGACGGCGCCCCGGCTGCGCCCGCCGGCGCGGCCAGCCCGGTGCCGCCGGGCGCAGCCCCGTCGGCCCCGCTGAGTCTCGCGGCGCAAGTCGGCGGCCAGCTGTTTTTCGACGTCAATCTGTCGGGCAACCGGAACATGTCGTGCGCCACGTGCCATTCGCCCCAGTACGGCTACGGTCCGCCGGACAGCCTTGCCGTCCAGCTCGGTTCGGACGGCGTTTCGGCGGGTGTGCGCGCGGTGCCGTCGCTGCGCTACAAGGACATGACGCCGGCCTACAGCGACGATTCCATGAACCCGGACGGCGTGTCGCAGAATGCGCCCGGCGGCGGATTCATGTGGGACGGCCGCGCGGATACGCTGGCGGCTCAGGCGGCCCTGCCGCTGCTCAACCCGATCGAGATGAACAATGCGTCGAAGGCTGCCGTGGTGCAGAAGGTCCGCGACGCGCCATATGCGGCGCTTTTCGAGCAGGCGTTCGGCACGGGGGTGTTCGGCGACGCGGACGTCGCTTTCAGCGACATCGGCGCGGCGCTGCAGGCGTATCAGAGCGAGGAGCCGAGCTTTCATCCCTATTCGAGCAAGTTCGACCGGTATCTGGGCAACAAGATCGGCGGCACGCTGACGGCGGCCGAAATGCGCGGGCTCGCGCTCTTCAACGGGGCGGCCAACTGCGCGGCCTGCCACTATGGGGGCGCGAACTTCAACGGCACGGTGGCGCTCATGACCGACTTCACCTATCAGGCGCTCGGCGTGCCGCGCAACGATACGTCGATTCCGGGCAACCCGAGCCCGATTCCCGCCAACACCGCCGCGTCGTACTTCGACATGGGGCTGTGCGGCCCCTACCGAACCGACCACCAGCCCGCGTCGGCCGGCGCGGCGAACGCCTATTGCGGGCTGTTCAAGGTGCCGACATTGCGCAACGTGGCCACCCGCGGCGCGTTTTTCCACAACGGCGTGTTCCACTCGCTGCAGCAAGTGCTGCACTTCTACAACACGCGGGATACCAACCCCGAATACTGGTACCCGTCGAGCGGCGGCGAGCGCGGCAACGTAACGCACAATCCCGGTTACGCGCTGTTTCCGACCTATGCGTCGGGCGCCACGGTCTCGACGTTCAACGATTTGCCCGCAGCCTATCGCGGCAACGTGGACGAAGAGGCGCCGATGGGAACCGGCGCGGGCGGAACGAACACGCTCGGCAGCGGCACGCAGCCGCGCCCGGTGCACTCCGCGCCGGTGATGAGCGAGCGGGACATGCAGGACGTGATCTGTTTCCTGGACACGCTGACCGACGGCTACCAGCCGCCCGCGACGCCACCGGCGAGCGGCGTCTGTGTGAACTGATCCGGAATTGATCAAAAATTGATTCGGATTGCAGATAATCGTGCCGTGCCCCTGACGGGGACGGCACGCTTCCCATTTTTATCAGACCGGAAACCGGCCACGACACCATGAAGCAACCCCCTTTCGTTTCGCGGCGCGTTTGCGCGGCCGCGTTCCTGATCGCACTTGGCATGCTCGGCGGATGCCGCGACTCGCGCGAGGAGGCCAACCAGGCGAATTTCACGGCGGCGATCCGCGATTTCCTCGCGAAGCGGGGCCACCTGTGCGTGGCCAAATACGACTGGCCCATCTACGTGAGCGCCCAGGACGCGGCGGCGGGCACACGCGACGCGCGCCAGATGCCTGTGCTCGAACAGGTCGGCCTCGTCGAAAGCAAGGAGGTGATGCTCGAACGCAAGGACCAGGACGGCAAGACGATTCGCGCGCCGGGGCGCGCGTATGCGCTCACCGCGGAAGGCCGGAAATACTATCTGCACCTTCCGGTGGACGTGGCGAGCGCCCCCTCGCGCGTGACGCATCCGGGCGACCTCTGCGTCGCTTCGCTGTCGCTCGACAAGGTGGTGGGTTGGGAAACCCCGGTCACGCAAAACGGACAGCGAGTGAGCTCGGTGCTCTACACGTACCGGATTGCGCCGGCGTCATGGGTGCGCGACCCACGCGTGTTGCGCGCGTTTCCGATGGTGGCGCGCGTGATCGAAGGCGAGGGCACGATGCAGCTTCGCGAAGGCGTTCATCTCACGGACGCGGGCTGGGTCGCCGACGCGGTGTTCCCGCGCTGACGCAAGCAGGCCGCGAACGCGCTACGCGCGCAGCGGGAACCCGTTCACATAGCCGCGCGGATCGGCGCCGGTCCATTCGCGTCCGTCGATCATCAGCGCCGGCACGCGCTCGGGCGGCAGCGCGATACCCATCGCGCTTGCCGCCTCGCGATACAGCTGCGTCTGGTTGATCGACGCGGCGAGGGCCGCATAGTCGTCGCGCGCGTCGATCATGCGCCAGCGCTCGTATTGCGTGAGAAACCAGACGCCGTCGGCCGGGCGCGGGTAGTTGACCGCGCCGCCGTCGAAGAAGCGCACCGGCAGACGGCGCGGCACGGGCGTCGCGATTTCGCGCGCGAGGCGCTGCGCGATCAGCGCCTCGTCGATGCCGATGTACTCGGGCCGCACGAGCCAGCGCGCGATGTCGTTGCGATGACCGTCGCCGTCGAGCCAGCGGCACGCTTCGAGCATCGTCTGCACGAGCGCGCGGGCGGTGTGCGGGTGACGCAGCGCGAAATCGCGCCGGCACGCGAGCACCTTCTCCGGGTGGTCGGGCCAGATTTCGCTGCTGTACGCGACCGTGCGGCCGACGCCGCGCGCCTGCGCCGCCGCATTCCACGGTTCGCCGACGCACAGGCCGTCGAGGCGGTCGCCGGCGAGCGCGTCCACCATCTGCGGCGGCGGAATCACGACGCTTTCGACGTCGCGCAGCGGATGCACGTGCTGCGATGCGAGCCAGTAGTACAGCCACATCGCATGCGTGCCGGTCGGAAAGGTCTGCGCGAACACCGGCTTGCGACCGAGCGTGGCCAGCGCGGCCGGCAGCGAACCGTGGGTGGCGAGCGCATCGGCGAGACGGTTCGACAGCGTGATCGCCTGGCCGTTGCGGTTGAGCACCATCAGCACCGCCATGTCCGTGCGCGGCCCGCCGAGGCCCAGTTGCACGCCGTATGGAAGGCCGTAGAGCGCGTGCGCGGCATCGAGCTCGCCGGCCAGCAGCTTGTCGCGCAGCGCCGCCCACGACGGCTGGCGCGACAGTTCGAGCGTGAGGCCGTGCGCGTGGCCGAATTCGAGCAGCTTCGCGGCGACGAGCGGCGCCGCGTCCGACAGCGAGACGAAGCCGAGCCGGACATGGGTCTGTTCGAGCGCGGACGGGGCAGGGGCAAGGGCGGGCGGTTTCATGACAGGCGTATCAGGAAGCCGGGTCGGCGGCCGTGACGATCTGGCGCGCGATCTCGACGAGCTTCACGCCCTCGTTCATCGCGCGCTTGCGCAGGCTCGCATACGCGGCGGGTTCGGCAAGGTTCTGCTGGTCCATCAGCAGACGTTTGGCGCGGTCGATCAGCTTGCGCTCGGCAAGCTCGCCCTCGACCTGCGCAAGGCGCTCGCGCAACTGCGACTCCTGCGCGAAGCGCGCGAGCGCGACTTCGAGGATGGGCGCGAGCCGTCCGGTCGCGAGGCCCTCGACGAGATAGGCGGTGACGCCGGCGCCCACCGCGTCGCGGATCAGTTGCTGGTTCGCGTCGTGGCTGAACATCAGCACCGGACGCGGCGCGGTGGCGTTCATCACGGCGAGCTGTTCGAGCGTGTCGCGCGACGGCGATTCGGTATCGATGATGATCACGTCGGGCTTCTCGCGCTCGACGATCCGGTGCAGCGCCTGCGAGGTCGCGGTGTCGGCGAGCATGTCGTACCCGAGCCGCGCGAGCGCATCGCGCAGATCGCCAATCGGCTTGTCGGTGTCGGTTACGAGCAGTACACGCAGCATGTCGGGGCGGTTTCGTGCGGGATCGGGAACAAGGGGGCGAGGGGGCGCGACCGGGGCCGGCGGGCCGCGGGCGCCCGTCGAGCGGCTGAGCGCTCGAGCGGCCCGGTCGCTCGCAAGGGCGGGCTGGCCGACGGTGTGGACTGCGGGCGGTGGCGTTCTGGCGTCATGATGGCGTTCAATCGCATGCCGGCGGTGAGGCCGGCGACAGCTGGCGTCGAACGTCATTGCCCGACCGGAGGGACAACGGCGCACGGCGCGCCGCAACGGCACGCGCCGGAGCGGACCGGCGTCCTTGCCGGAACCCGCGCGCCGGTGCGAGGCGGCGCGGGCTCCGTACGGATGGCCCCGCGTCATTGCGAGGGTCGGGCTGTTTCAAGCAAGCGTCATGCCATGCCGATGACGGCGGCTTGGGCGGACCGCTCGCGCGAATGCTGTGGACACCGCGCGGTGGAGGGCGCACCGAAGCGGTGCGGCGCAGCACGTGTGCACCGAGGTGGCGCGAGGCGCGGCGTCATGGCGGACGCGGGTGGGCGCGCGGGAGGCGCGGCGCGTGGCGTTGGCGCGGAAGGCCGGTTTGCGGAGGCAGGCGTGCGGTGCAGCGCGTGGCTTTGGCACAGAGGCAGGCGTGTGGTGCGTGGCGGTGGCGCGCAGGCAGGTATGTGCTGCGCAGCGTTGGCACAGAGGCAGGCGTGCGGTGAGCAGCGCAGCGCGTGGCTTGGGCGCGGAAGGCCGGCGTGCGGTGCGTGGCGCAGCACATGGCGGTGACGCAGAGACAGGTGTGCGCGCAGGCTTACCCCGCTGCGCGCGCCCAAGCGTGAGCTGGACCGAAGGCACGCGCGTAGCTGCGCGGCGAGAGGACCCGCGTCAGCACGATCATTGCGCACAGGGTCAGTGCGAGCAGCAGCCACGCGGCGCGGAAGGTGCCGGTGGCCTCGCGCAGCACGCCTGCGATGAGCGGCGCGATTGCGGCGATCACAAAGCCCACGCCCTGCATGAAGGCCGCGATACGCGCCGCGAGGCGCGGCGCTTCGGCGTGGTCGAGCGCGGTGACGAGCGTGAGCGCGAAGGTGCCGCCGAGTCCCGCGCCGGCACTCGCCACCCATAGCAGCGGTGCACCGAGCGGCCACAGCGCAAGGCCGGCGATGCCTGCGAGTTGCGCCGCGAGACCGAGCACGAGCCACGGCCGCCGGTCGCGAAACGGCGCGGCCGCAAGCGGCAGCAGCACGGCGGCGGCGGCCTGGAAGAGCGTCATCGTCGCGAGCAGCGCGCCGCTTTGTGCGACGCTTGCGCCTTGCTGCTGGTAATACGCGGGCAACCACGCGACGAGCGTCGTGTAGCCGCCGTTGACGAGGCCGAAGTGCAGGCCGAGCGTCCATGCGCGGCGCCGGCGCCACAGCGGCGGACCGTCGGCGGCGGGCGGTGGTGGGAGGGGGGCGGCGCGGGTGGTGTTTGATGTATGCGGGGCGTGTGGGGTGTGTGCGTCGTGTGAGGCGTGTGGGGTGTCTGAGGTGTCTGAGGTGTCTGAGGTGTCTGAGGTGCGTGAGGCGGCGATAACGCGCGAATGCTCGCCGGGGTGTGCCGTGCGAGCGGCATCGGCGGTATCCGCCGCGCCTGCTGCACCTGTCGCCGCGCGCCTCGCGCATCGGCCGAGTGCGAGCCAGCCGGCCAGCGCGAGCAGCGCCGGCAAGGCCCAGAACGCAAGGCCGGCGTGCCATGTGCCTGCCCAGCGGCTGAGCGCGGGGCTGAGGCGCGCGCCGAGTCCGCCGCCGCCCATGAGCGCCGCGGAGAAGATGCCCATCGCGAGCGGGACGCGGTGACCAAAGCGCTGCTTGATGACCCCCGGCAGCAGCGCCTGGATGGCCGCGACGCCGATGCCGGCGAGCGTCGCGCTCGCGAGCAGGGCGGCGCCGCTATCCGCGCGCCAGCGCGTGCCGCACGCGAGCGCGATGGCGAGCAGTCCGAGCGCGACGCCGCGCGTCTCGCCGACTCCGCGTGCGAGCGGGCCGGCCGCGAACGCGCCGAGCCCCATCGCGACCACCGGCAGGCTCGTCAGCAGTGCGGCGCCTGCATAGCTCAGTCCGGTGGCCGCGCGGATCGACGGCAGCAGCGGGCTGATCGATGTCAGCAGCGGCCGCAGGTTCAGGCCGATCGCGACGATCGCGGCCAGCCATACCAGCGGGACGAGCCGCGCCTGGCAGGCTCGGGAAAAGCGGCGCATCACGCGTGGGCGGCCGTCGCGTGCGGCACAAACAGGGTCGGTCATGGGGCTGGGTCGGAAGGCGGAGACGCCGGGTGCGCGGTTTGGGGCGGTGTCCGGCGAGGCGGTTGCGGATCCGTTATGGTCAACCATAATGTCTAAAAATGGTTAACCATAATTGTTATGCCCGGTATCCGGAATCGGCTCGCGCAGCGCTTGAGGCGGCACGCCGGGTCCGCTACGATGACGCCCGTCATCGACTCTTCCATGCTGCTCGAGGCATGCTGCCATGACCACTCGCACCCGCCGGGCACCGGCCACCCATACCGAAGCTGCCGAAGCTGCCGAAGCCGCGCGCGTTGCGCCCGACCCCGAGGCGCGCGTGTACGCGGCGCTCGTGTCCGCGCTGCTCGCCGGCCGGCTGCCGCCGGGCACGCAACTGGTCGAGCGCGAACTCGCCGCGACGTTCGGCGCGACGCGCGGGGCCGTGCGCAAGGTGCTCGCGCGGCTCGGCGCCGAAGGCAAGCTGGTGCTCGAAACGAATCGGGGCGCGTTCGTGCCGTCGCCGACCGAAGCGGATATTCGCGAGGTCTATCGCGCGCGGCAGATCGTCGAAAGCGGCGTAATCGTCGCGCTATGCGGCGCGTGCGGCGCGCAGTCGCTGCGCCGTCTGCGCGCGCATGTGCGAGCCGAGCAGAAAGCGCAGCACGCGGCCCAGGTCGACGAGGCGGTCCGGCTTGCCGGGCAGTTTCATCTGTTGCTGACCGGGCTCGCAAGCGGCGGCGCGGCGCGCACGGAACTGCACGACTGCGTGGCGCGGCTCGTCGCGAAGACGGAGCTTTACAAGGCGCTGTTCGATCCCGCCAAGGGTACGCGTTGCGCGGCGGACGAGCACGCGCAGATCGTCGATGCGCTCGAATCCGGCGATCTGCCGGCCGCGCTCGACGCGATGCGCGCGCATCTGGGCGAACTCGAAGAACGGGTCGTGCGGCAGCGCCGGCGCGGCGCGGACCACGGGCTTGCCGCGGTGTTCAGCCTGTAGCGCCGGCACCGGTGGCGCCGGCCGCGAGTGGGCCCGACCTGGCGTGGCCCAGCGTGTTGAAAACGGGCGTTACGCAGAGCGGCATGGCCCGAGAAGGCGTGGCCGGGCTTGACGCAGCCCGGCATGACGCAGCCCGACGTGGCGTCGCGCAGAGCGGCATGGCCCGAGGAGGCGCAGCCCGGTGTGACGCAGCGTGGTGTAAGGCAGCCCGGCGATGACCGGTGAGCGTGGCGCTCCCGCGCGTGGGGTCGCACCTAGAGGTCGGCGACAGACTGGCCGTCGACGCGGCCGTCGATCAGTTGCTCCGCATGCGCCATGCACGCGATGCGCGCCTTGCCGGCCGCCTCGAAGGGCCACATGTAGGGCAGGCGGAACACGCGGCCGTCGGCGGACGGGTTTGCGCCGACGCGGCAGATGCGCACCGACGCTTCGTAGCCGGTGAGCGCATGACGTGCGCTCGCGGCGGGGCGGCTCGGATAGACGAGCGGGTGAATTTCGAAACCTTTATAAATCTTGACAGCAGAATTCATCGAATACTTGTCCTGTGAGACGGTAGCGCGCAAGCGCTGCGCCGCACGACGCGCGCACGAGGGCGACGGGTCGCGCGCCGCGTGAATAACGGCAGGCTGGGAGCCAGTCAGGGCCGAACGGGTCTGGGCCGAACCCGTTCGGCATGGATGCAAGCCGTCGGGGTTCGGTCGCGAAGAGCCGGCTGCGCCGGTTTCGGGATCCAGTCGGTCAATCGCGCGCCGATGCCGGGTGGACAGAAGGCGCGCAGCGGGTATCGATCCGTCGCACGCAACGCACATCGGGGCGGCGCGTGGCAGCGCGGACGCCGCAGGCGAGGCCTGCCCGGTGTGGGTGAAACGGAAGCGCTGCGAACAGCGGGGAGACAGCCGCGACGGCGTGCGCGCAGCAGCGCGTCGGTCGTGGCTGCTGCCGGATGCCACCCGTGCGGCATCCGGCAATCCCGTAATGATGCACGAAACCGCCGACGATGAATAGCACGGATGCGCGCCTCCCTGATTGCACGCCGTGCGCGGACGCCCGGATTGGCCCGGCCCGGCCTCGCTCCGCTCAGCTTGTGAGGTCGGCGGTGCGGCGGGTGCGCTCGCGCGCGGCTGCGAGCGGAATGCGCGCATCGTCCCAGGCGGCAAGCCATTCGATCTCCCGCGCGGTGAACACCGGCCCGTGATTGCGCAGCGCATATTGCAGCGAATCGATGATGTGATTGCGAATGATCTCGGGCGTGCCGTCATCGTCAAGCACGGCGCGCAGTGCTTCGAGCGTGGCCATCGTGGGCTCCGGGGAAAGGAATACTCCGCGTTATCGCATGAAAAAAATCGGCTCGCCAGGCGGACAAAAATGCGTATCAGCCGGGTGCGCGCGGCTGCGCTGCCGCAGGCCGCGCCGCGCTATGCCGCACCGCGCGCGCTACGATAGGTGCGTTACTCCCCGCACCCCGCACCCCGCACCCCGCACCCCGCACCCCGCACCCCGCACCCCGCACCCCGCACCCCGCACCCCGCACCCCGCACCCCGCACCCCGCACCCCGCACCCCGCACCCCGCACCCCGCACCCCGCACCCCGCACCCCGCACCCCGCACCCCGCACCCCGCACCCCGCACCCCGCACCCCGCACCCCGCACCCCGCAGACCCGCAGACCCGCAGACCTGCACCCCCGCACCCCCATGCATGCATTGCCCCCGATACAATGCCGGCTGGGATCGCACCCGCGCAGCGTTCGCGGCCTCCGCGCGCTGTGCGTCGTGCCTGGCGCATGTCCCGCTCTTTCGACACCTTGACCCGTTGTACGCACCGATGCCGAACACGCCTGCCCCCGACAACCGGGCATTCCTGTTGAGCCGCTATGCGCCGATCGCCGACGGCATTGCCGCATTGTTCTTCCCGTACGCGGAGGCGGTGATCCACGATCTGCGCGCGGGCACGATCGCTCACATCGCGAACAGCCTGTCGAAGCGTGCGGCCGGCGACGCGTCGACCCCCGACGAGACCGGCGATGTAGCCGACGCAGCCGACGCGGCCGGTCCCGGCGCGCGCGTCACCGGCCCCTATGAGAAGCTGAACTGGGACGGCCGGCGCATGCGCTCCGTGAGCAACGTGCTGCTCGACGATGCGGGGCAGCCGGCCGGCGTGCTGTGCATCAACTTCAATATCGCCGTGTTCGACGAGGTGCGCGCGACGCTCGATCTGTTCATCAAGGGGACGGGCACCGTCGCACCCGACGACGCGCTCTTTCGCGACGACTGGCAGGACCGCATCAACACGTTCCTGCACCACTGGTTGCGCGAGCGGCAATTGGGGCTGAACAGCCTCACGCGCGAACACCGGCGCGCGCTCGTCGAAGCGCTGTACGCCGAGGGCGCGTTTCGCGGCCGCAGCTCGGCCAATTACGTCGCGGCGCTGCTCGGCATGGGGCGCGCGACCGTCTACAAGCACCTGAAGGAGATGAAGGAAGCCGGCGGCTGAGCGCCGCGGCCCATCCGGCGCGCGGCAGCGAAGCGCGGCAAGCCGGCTGGCGTGCGATTCTTTTATTCAGGTATGCGAAGGATTGTCATAAGACGCAGCGACACGTCTTCGCCGTTTGCGCGCCCGCGAGAATGCCGCGATGCATCTCTCACGCGGGCGCGGCAGGCATATCCAGCGCGATGGCGTCCGGCGCGTCGAGCACCAGATCGGATTGCGCGATCGCGACACAAGGCAGGATGCAGCCTTCGGCCTTTTCCTCGCGCGACAGCCCGGGCCACTCGATCGTGTACGACACGCGGCCGCTGCGCAGATGACACAGGCACGTGCGGCACGTGCCGTTGCGGCACGAGCGCGGCAGACGCAGGCCGGCGAAGCCGGCGGCTTCGAGCAGCGTCAGCGATTCCGGCGCGTCGAACGTGTGTCCGAGCGGTTCGACGCGCACGAGAAAGGAGCGGGCGGGTTCAGTCATGGCGTGGGACCTCGGGCGAAGGCCGTCACGATACCGCAAAGCGGGGGCGGCGTCGGGGGACGGCGGATGCGCCGGCGCGCATCGGATACGTTTTGATGCTGCGCCGCGGCAAGCGGACCGGCACACCGTTTGCGCACGGCGTGTCCAGCCGGACCGATGCGGCTTGCGCGCCGGAGCGCCGGCGCGGCGCGCGCAACGAATACTTGCGGCGTGCCGCAAGTCGTCTAAAGTGATTGGAATCAGCGGCTTGATGCGGCGAAGCGGCCGGCCGCTGAGGCAGCCCGCGCGTCGCCGGCCGCATCGCGGCTTCCGTGAGGACGGCGCGCGGTTTCGGGTGATCCCGCTGTCAACCGAAGGCGAATCCCATGCAGATCCATTTCCCGAACGAAGCCCCCGAGTATTCGGGGCGCGAACTCACTCTCGCGTTTCCGGCGCTGGTCGATGGGGCGAGGGTCGAGTGCACGATCACGGCCGAAGCGCTCGAAGATCATTACGGCGCCGCGTCGTCGCGGCTCGAGGACATGGTCGGCGCGTTCGCCGAGCATCGTCCGAGGATCGAGGCGGCCACGCGCCGCCTGCTGTCCGAAACCCGCGCGCAATGTGCGGTGCTGCGCAGCGGCTATGTGCGCTTTTACGAGGCGAACTGGCCGAACTAGCGTTGCGTTCCTTTCGCTCCGGCGCATGACCCGGTGCACGGCGCCGGGCAGTGCGCCACCGCTGCCGCGGCGCACAGCGCAAAACGCCCGCGCAGCACGAACGACTTGTGCGCCACGACCCGCGCGCCACGGAGTCACCCGCGCAGCGCGAACTACCGCACCGCCTATTCGGAGCCGAGATAAAAGTAGCGGAACAGGAAAACGGCGGCGATCACCCAGACCACCAGCTTCACTTCGCGCGCGCGCCCGGTCAGCAGTTTCAGCCCCGCGTACGAAATGAAACCGAACGCGACGCCGTTGGCGATCGAGTACGTGAACGGCATCATCAGCGCGGTCAGCGCGGCGGGGATCACCTCGGTCGCGTCGTCCCACGGCAGCGAGCCCAGTTCGCGCAGCATCAGGCACGACACATATAGCAGCGCGGGCGCCGTCGCGTACGCCGGCACCACGCCCGCGAGCGGCGCGAAAAACAGCGACGCGAGAAACAGCACGGCGACCGTGAGCGCGGTCAGGCCGGTGCGGCCGCCCGCCTGCACGCCCGAGGCGCTTTCGATGTACGCGGTGGTCGACGAGGTGCCGAGCAGCGACCCGGCGAGAATCGCGCTGCTGTCGGCGAGCAGCGCCTTGTTCAGGCGGTCGAGCTTGCCTTCGACCAGCAGCCCCGCGCGGTTCGCGACGCCCATCAGCGTGCCGGTCGCATCGAACAGCTCGACGAGGAAGAACACGAGGACCACGTTCAGCACGCCGGTGGACAGCGCGGCGCGGATGTCGAGGTGAAACAGCGTCGGGCTGATCGACGGCGGCGCCGACACGATCCCGTGAAACTGGTTGCCGCCGAAGAAGAAGCTGAGCACCGTCACGCCGACGATGCCGATCAGGATCGCGCCGCGCACCCGCAGGAAATCGAGCGTGACGATCGCGAAGAAGCCGATCACCGCGAGCAGCACATGCACGTCGTGCAGGTTGCCGAGCGTGACGAGCGTGGCCGGGTTGCCGGTCACGACGCCGGACGTCTTCAGCGAAATGATGGCGAGAAACAGGCCGATGCCGGCGGTGATCGCGACGCGAATCGAATGAGGAATGCCCTTGACGATCACCTCGCGCACGCGAAACAGCGTGACGAGCATGAACAGGCAGCCGGAGATGAACACCGCGCCGAGCGCGGCCTGCCACGTGAAGCCCATTCCCTTGACGACCGTATAGGCGAAATACGCGTTCAATCCCATGCCCGGTGCGCACGCAATCGGGTAGTTCGCATACAGGCCCATGATCAGCGACGCGAGTGCCGCGACAAGGCAGGTCGCGACGAACACCGCGTCTTTCGGCATGCCGGCGTCGCCGAGAATCGCCGGGTTGACGAAGATGATGTAGGCCATCGTCAGGAAGGTGGTGAGGCCGGCCAGCATTTCCATGCGCACGGAAGAGCCGGATTCGGAAATCCGGAAAAAGCGCTCAGCCAGATTCATTGTTGTCGTTCCCCCAAGGTGTTGTTCTCGTGTAGCGGTTCAGATCGGATGACGGGTGCGGCAGCGCAAAATCACCCGCCGCCGCGCGGCGCGTACACCGCGCGGCCGGCGTTTGCACGGGGCTCGCTTCGGCGCGCCTATTTTACCGAAACCGGCCTTGCGCGCGAGGGGAACCGGCCGGTCCGCGCCGTGCGGCGGCGGTCCGTCACGTCTGCCGGCCGATGACCCGCGCGCGCCGCGCGAAGCACGGCGCGCACGGGGCGCGCTGGCGGCTTACGGCGCGCAGCGCGGCATGTCGTCGGCGGCGTCGCGCTGTTGCGCGACGATCCGCGCGGCCTGCTGCGCGTTGTCGGGATAGTCGACCCAGTCGAGCGGGTTGAAGCCCGCCGCTTCCCAGCGGATCAGGTCGGCCCTGACTTCGGCGCGGGTTTTCGGCACGGGCTGGCACGGCGCGGCCAGCGTCTGGGCGTGTGCCGCGCCGGCACATGCGGCAGTCAGGATGACACCGGACCACACGCGAAAAATGCCGTTCATGGCAGGCTCCTGTCAAACAGGCAACGGTGATGCTGACATTCTAGAAAGCACGCCGCGCGTTCGCCATGAAGGATTTCGCAATCCAGTATTGCGAGGAGGGCGGGCGACGCACGGTCGCGGCGGCTTGCCTTTGCGGCATCAGCGCCGCCGCCGTGCGCCGCGCGCGGGCCGGTAGTCGGCCGGCCGCATGCCGGTCCACTTGCGAAACGCCCGATGAAAGGCGCTCGGCTCCGCGAACCCGACGTGCGCGGCGATTTCCGCGATCGTGCGGCTGCCGTGCTGCAACTCGCCGATGGCGAGGTCGCGCCGCAAGTCGTCCTTGATCGACTGCACCGTGTGGCCTTCCTGCTTCAGATGCCGCCGCAGCGTCGCCTCGGCCACGTGCAGGCGCTGCGCGATCTCGTGCGCGGCGGGCCAGTGCGCGCCGGGCAGCGTGCGCAGGATCCGGCGGATGCGCGCGGCAAGCGAGTCCGGGTTGCGGTACTTGACGACGAAGCTGCCCGGCGCATCGCGCAGGAACGGCTTTACCGACTGCGCGGTCTGGATCACCGGCAGGTCGAGAAACGCCGGATCGAGGTCGACATGCGTGCCGGGTTCGCCGAAGCGCAGGTCGTCGCAGAACATCAGCCGGTACTCGTGCGCGGCCGCGGGGGCGGCACAGCGAAAACGCGCGGCGTGCAGCGGGATGCGCCGCCCGACCAGCCAGCATACGAGCCCGTAGACGACGATGAAGTAAGTGGCGTACGCAAACATCGTCGGAGGCGGCGCGCCTTCGCGGTGCGCGAACGCAATGCGCGCGTGCGTGGGTTCGATGCGCAGATCGGCGCTCAGGTCGTCGAGCACGAGGCGCATGAAGCCGAGCGCACGCGTGAGCGCCTGCGCACCGTTGCGTGCGGTGAGCGCGCTGTGCGTCATCGCGATGAAGCTGCCGAAGCGCATCGGATGCGAATCCTGGCCGAAGAACTCGTCGTCCATCGCGCGCGCGATGCCGGCCCACAGCGCGCCATATTGCGCGGACGAGATGCGGCTCTTCGGCTCGGCGAGCATGGCCGGCGCGATGCCGGCCGCCGCGACGAGCGGCAGCACGTCGACGCCGCGCGCGCGGGCGAGGGCAAGGGTCTCGTCGACGAGACGGACCGAAATCGTACCTTTGTCGTTCTTCATCGGGGGTGCTTCGGGGTTCGGTGATTGTCCGCCGGGACCACGCGGCGGTGGACGGCACGCTGGCCGATCCGCTCACCGCGCGACGCGGCCGCCGGTACACGATGCATCGTGCAAGACTTCTGCGTGGTCCTGCGCCATGCCGGTATGGCAAATGCGCTCACGCGAAATGATCGGCCAGAGCATCGCGGCTGTCCAGCCGCTTGCCTACACTTGTGCTGCGTTCAGCGTCGTCGCCGGCACGGCCCGCGCTGCGGCACGACATGACACGCATCCCGACAGGCTCCGCCGGATCTCGCAGATGGACGACTTCTACACCGACGAACAACGGATGATTCGCGACGCCGCGCGCGATTTCGCACGCCACCGTCTCGCGCCGCACGCGGCGCGCTGGGACCGCGATGCCCAACTGCCCGACGACGTCGTCGCGCAGATGGGCGAGCTCGGCCTGCTGGGGATGATCGTGCCGCCCGAGTGGGGCGGCGCATACACGGACTACGTGGCCTATGCGCTCGCGCTCGAGGAAATCGCCGCCGGTTGCGCCGCGTGCGCGACGCTGATGAGCGTGCACAATTCGGTCGGTTGCGGACCGATTCTGAACTTCGGCACGGCCGCGCAAAAGGACCGCTATCTGCATGCGCTGGCGAGCGGCCGCACGATCGGCGCGTTTTGCCTGACCGAGCCGCAGGCCGGCTCCGAGGCGAACAACCTGCGCACGCGCGCGCAGTGGCGCGACGGCCAGTGGATCCTGAGCGGCAGCAAGCAGTTCGTGACGAACGGCGCGCGCGCGGGCCTCGCGATCGTGTTCGCGGTCACCGATCCCGAGCGCGGCAAGCGCGGCCTGTCCGCGTTCATCGTGCCGACCGGCACGCCCGGTTTTCAGGTGGGTCCGCCTGAGCACAAGCTCGGCATTCGCGCGTCCGATACGTGCGCGATCACGCTCGACGGCTGCGCAGTACCCGAGGACAGCCTGCTGGGCGCGCGCGGCGACGGCTTGCGCATCGCGCTGTCGAATCTCGAAGGCGGGCGCATCGGCATCGCCGCGCAGGCGATCGGCATCGCGCGCGCCGCGTTCGACGCCGCGCGCGGCTATGCGCACGAGCGCATCCAGTTCGGCAAGGCGCTGAAGGATCATCAGAGCATCGCGAACATGCTGGCCGACATGGCGACCCGCCTGAACGCCGCGCGGCTGCTCGTGCATCACGCGGCGCGGCTGCGCAGCGCGGGGCGGCCGTGCCTGTCGGAAGCGTCGCAGGCGAAGCTGTATGCGTCCGAGCTGGCCGAGCAGGTCTGCTCGAACGCGATCCAGATCCACGGCGGCTATGGCTACCTCGAAGACTATGCGGTCGAGCGTCACTATCGCGACGCGCGCATTACGCAGATCTACGAGGGCACCAGCGAAGTGCAGCGAATGCTGATCGCGCGGCACGTTTGAGCGCAGAATAGGTCGCGGGCAGACCCCAGACAATGCGCGTTCGCGCCATTCAGGAGACGACGATGATCGGGAATACCGCTTCGCTGCAGCGATTTCTGGATGCACGCGACCTGCTGCTGCGCCACCGCACCGACTACGCGCTCGCGTACCGGACCTTCGCGTGGCCGGCGCTCGACACGTTCAACTGGGCGCTCGACTATTTCGACGCGATAGCGCAGCACAACGACCAGCCGGCGCTATGGATCGTCGACGACCCGGCGAGCGACGGCACCCGTTACTCGTATGCGGAGATGGCGCAGCGCTCGTCGCGCATGGCGAACTTCCTGCGCGGCGCCGGCGTGCGGCGCGGCGACCGTCTGCTGCTGATGCTGCCGAACCGCGTCGAACTGTGGGACGTGATGCTCGCGGCGATGAAGCTCGGCGCCATCGTGCTGCCCGCCACCACGCAGCTGACGCCGGATGACGTGCGCGAGCGCGTGCAGGCCGGCGGCGCGACGTTCGCGATCGTCGACAGCGGGGAAACCGCCAAGTTCGACGGCCTCGACGTGCCGCTCACGCGCCTCGCGGCCGGCGTGCCGCGCGACGGCTGGCTCGATCTCGCGGGCGCCGCCGCAGCCGACCCGCAGTTCGTGCCCGATGCGCCGACGCGCGCGAGCGACCCGCTGCTGCTCTACTTCACGTCGGGCACCACGTCGAAGCCGAAACTCGTCGAGCATACGCACGCGAGCTATCCGGTGGGCCATCTGTCGACGATGTACTGGATCGGCCTGCAGCCGGGCGACATTCACTGGAACATCAGCTCGCCGGGCTGGGCGAAGCACGCGTGGAGCTGCTTCTTCGCACCGTGGAATGCGCAGGCCTGCGTGTTCGTGTTCAACTTCGCGCGCTTCGTGCCGACAGACGTGCTCGACGTGCTGGTGCGCTGCGGCGTCAGTACGCTGTGCGCGCCGCCGACCGTCTGGCGCATGCTGGTGCAGGAGCCGCTCGCCGACTACCCGGTGCGGCTGCGCGAGATCGTCGGCGCGGGCGAACCGCTGAATCCCGAGGTGATCGAGCGGGTGCGTCATGCGTGGGGCGTGACGATTCGCGACGGCTACGGGCAGACCGAAACGACCTGCCAGATCGGCAACTCGCCGGGGCAGCCGGTGGTGCCGGGATCGATGGGCCGTCCGCTGCCGGGCTACCGGGTTGCGCTCGTCGACGCGGACGACCAGCCGGTCGGGGAGGGCGAGATCGCATTGCCGCTCGACGCCCGTCCGCTCGGCCTGATGACGGGCTATGCGAACCATCCCGCCGCGACCGCACAGTCGATGCGCAACGGCTACTACCACACGTCCGATGTCGCCCTGCGGCGCGACGACGGCTACTACGTGTACGTCGGCCGCGCCGACGACGTGTTCAAGTCCTCCGATTACCGGCTGAGCCCGTTCGAACTCGAAAGCGTGCTGATCGAACACGAGGCGATCGCGGAAGCCGCCGTCGTGCCGAGTGCCGATGCGCTGCGCCTCGCGGTGCCGAAAGCGTTCGTCACCGTGCGTCATGGTCACGAGCCGGGCGCCGCGCTCGCGCTCAGCGTGTTCCGCTTCTCGCGCGAGAAGCTCGCGCCGTACAAGCGGATTCGCCGGCTGCAGTTCAGCGAGCTGCCGAAGACGATCTCCGGCAAGATCCGCCGCGTCGAATTGCGCCGCCGCGAGCTTGAACGCGGCGCCGAGCCCGCGCGGATGCCCGGCGAGTTCTGGGAGGAGGACTTCCCGGAGCTGGCGGGCACGAACGGCAAATAGACGCGGCGCGTGTCTTCTCGCGGTCTTCTTCCCTCATCGCGGCGGCGCGCAGCCGCTGCGTTCACCCGGTCGGGCCGCCGCGCGGCCCTTGCACAGGAGCATCCAGCATGAGCGCATCGTCTCCGGCCACAGCCGGCTCCTCCCTGACGTCGTCCGCGGACGTGCCGCGCGTCAGGCTGCTGATCAACGGCGAGTTCGTCGAGTCTGCGACGCGCGAGTGGCGCGAGGTCGTCAATCCCGCGACGCAGCAGGTGCTCGCGCACGTGCCGATGGCTACGCTCGCCGAGGTCGACGAAGCGGTCCGCAGCGCGCACGCAGCGTTCTCGTCGTGGAAGCACACGCCGGTCGGCGCGCGCATGCGCATCATGCTGAAGTACCAGGCGCTGATCCGAGAGCATCTGCCGCGCATTGCGCGCACGCTGAGCGCCGAGCAGGGCAAGACGCTGCCGGACGCAGAGGGCGACGTGTTCCGCGGCCTCGAAGTGGTCGAGCATGCGTGTTCGGTCGGCACGTTGCAGCAGGGCGAGTTTCTGGAGAACGTCGCGGGCGGCGTCGATACGTACACGCTGCGGCAGCCGATCGGCGTCTGCGCGGGCATCACGCCGTTCAACTTCCCCGCGATGATCCCGCTGTGGATGTTCCCGATGGCGCTCGTGTGCGGCAACACGTTCGTGCTGAAGCCGTCCGAGCAGGATCCGCTGTCGACGATGCAGCTCGTCGAGCTCGCGCTCGAAGCAGGGGTGCCGAAAGGCGTGCTGAACGTGGTGCACGGCGGCAAGGACGTGGTCGACGCGCTGTGCACGCATGCGCTCGTGAAGGCGGTGTCGTTCGTCGGCTCGACGGCCGTCGGCACGCATGTCTACCGGCTCGGCAGCGAGCACGGCAAGCGCGTGCAGGCGATGATGGGCGCGAAGAATCATGCGGTCGTGCTGCCCGATGCGAACCGCGCGCAGACCCTCGATGCGCTCGTCGGCGCGAGCTTCGGCGCGGCTGGCCAGCGCTGCATGGCGACCTCGGTTGCGGTGCTGGTCGGCGCCGCGCAGCAGTGGCTGCCCGCGCTCGTCGAACGCGCGGCGAGGCTCAAGGTCAATGCCGGCAGCGAGCCGGGCACCGACATCGGCCCGCTCGTTTCGCGCGCGGCCAAAGCGCGCGTGCTCGGGCTGATCGACGCCGGCCTGAACGAAGGCGCGACGCTCGCGCTCGACGGGCGCGGCGTGCGCGTCGCCGGCTACGAGGAAGGCAATTTCGTCGGTCCGACCGTCTTCACGGACGTGACCACGGAGATGGAGATCTACCGCACCGAAATCTTCGGGCCCGTGCTGCTCGTGATCAACGTGCCGACGCTTGACGATGCGATCGCGCTCGTGAACCGCAATCCGTCCGGCAACGGCGTCGGGCTCTTCACGCAGAGCGGCGCGGCGGCGCGCCGGTTCCAGAGCGAGATCGACATCGGGCAGGTGGGGATCAACATTCCGATTCCGGTGCCGGTGCCGTTCTTCAGCTTCACCGGTTCGCGCGGCTCGAAGCTCGGCGATCTCGGACCGTACGGCAAGCAGGTCGTGCAGTTCTACACGCAGACGAAAACGGTGACCGCACGCTGGTTCGACGACGCGTCGGCGAGCGACGGCGTCAACACGACGATCAGCCTGCGCTGAACGCGCCACGCTTCACGCAACGGAGACGACATCATGAGGATAGGGTTCATCGGGCTCGGCAACATGGGCGCGCCGATGGCGCATAACCTGCTGAAGGCCGGCCACGCACTGAGCGTGTTCGACCTGAACGCGCAGGCGCGCGACGCGCTCGTCGCGGCGGGCGCGCGTGCGGCCGGCTCGCCGAAAGCGGCCGCAAGCGACGCCGAATGCGTGCTCACGATGCTGCCGGCGGCGGCCCATGTGCGCAGCGTGCTGGCGGGCGAGGACGGCGTGCTCGCCGGCCTCGCGCGCGGGGCGCCGGTCATCGATTCGAGCACGATCGATCCGGCGAGCGTCGCGGCCTGCGCGGCGCTCGCCGCCGAACACGGCAACCCGTTCGTCGATGCGCCGGTGTCCGGCGGCACCGGCGGCGCGGCGGCCGGCACGCTGACGTTCATGGTCGGCGCGAGCGACGCCGCGTTTGCGGCCGTCAGGCCGGTGCTCGCGGCGATGGGGCGCAACATCGTGCATTGCGGAGCGGTCGGCACCGGACAGGTCGCGAAAATCTGCAACAACCTGCTGCTCGGCATCACGATGGCGGGCGTGGCCGAAGCGATGTCGCTCGGCGAGTCGCTGGGCATCGATCCGCGCGTGCTCGCGGGCATCATCAATACGTCGACCGGGCGGTGCTGGAGTTCGGATACCTATAACCCGCTTCCGGGGGTCATCGACGGAGCGCCGGCTTCGCGCGGCTACAGCGGCGGCTTCGGTACGGATCTGATGCTGAAGGACCTCGGTCTCGCGACCGACGCGGCGCGCGCCGCGCGGCGGCCGGTGTTTCTCGGCGCGCTTGCGCAGCAGCTGTATCAGGCGCATAGCGCCGGCGGCGCGGGCAAGCTCGATTTTTCATCCGTCATCCGGCTGTATCGTCGCGAAGGAGCCGCACAATGATCGGCATCGACTATGCGCACGGCGGCGCCGTGGCGGTCCTCACGCTCGCGCGTGCGCCGGCCAATGCCTTCACGCCTGACGGGTTGCTGCAGCTTCAGCAGACGGTCGAGCGCCTTGATGATGAGGAGTCCGTCAGGTCTATCGTGATCACCGGAAGCGGGCCGAAGTTCTTCAGCGCCGGCGCCGATCTGCACACGTTCGCCGACGGCGACAAGGCCGCCGCGCGGCTTGCGGCCGCCCGCTTCGGCGCGGCGTTCGACGCGCTGCAGCACGCGCGGCCTGTGGTGATTGCGGCGATCAACGGCTACGCGATGGGCGGGGGCCTCGAATGCTCGCTCGCCGCCGATATCCGCATCGCGGAACGGCATGCGCAGATGGCGTTGCCGGAGGCGTCGGTCGGGCTGCTGCCGTGCGGCTGCGGCACGCAGACGCTGCCCTGGCTCGTCGGCGAGGGTTGGGCGAAGCGGATGATCCTGACCGGCGAGCGCGTCGATGCGTCGACCGCGGCGCGCATCGGGCTCGTCGAGGAAGTGGTCGAGACGGGGGCTTCGCTCGACGCGGCGCTGGCGATGGCGGCGCGCGTCGCGACGCTCAGCCCGCAGGCGGTCTCGTTCGGCAAGACGCTGATCCACCAGGCGCGCGACGGCGTGCCGCGCCGCGCGGCGCTCGCGCTCGAACGCGAGCGCTTCGTCGATCTGTTCGATGGCCCCGATCCGCGCGAAGGCGTGCGCGCGTTCCTCGAAAAACGCCCGCCGCGCTGGCATACCGGCGCGCGCAACGACGCACCGGTGCGCGCATGAGCACGGCTGCGCTCGCGCCGCCGCATAGCGGGACGGCGGCCGGCGCCGACGGCGCGGTGCGGTTGCGCGTGATCAACCGCGTGGCGGTGATCACGCTCGACCGGCCGGCGGCGCTCAACGCGCTGTCGCACACGATGGTGCGCGAGCTCGCCGCACGGCTTGCCTGCGTGCGCGACGACCGTGCGATCGTCGCGGCGGTGCTGTGCGGCGCGGGCGACAAGGGCTTCTGCGCGGGCGGCGACGTGCGTGCGCTGTACCGGATGAAAACCCGCGGCGAGACCGGCTGGCTCGACTTCCTTATCGACGAGTACCGGCTTTATTACGCGCTGCGCCGGTTTCCCAAGCCGCTCGTCGCGCTGCTCGACGGCGTGTCGATGGGCGGCGGCATGGTGACAAGGACCACTGTCCGCGCTGGACGCCCGCGACGCTGGCCGATGTCGGCAGCGACCAGGTCCGGCGTTTTCTCGCGTCGCCGTGGGCGCGCGATGCGCATCCGCTCGCCGACCTCGGTGCGCGCGCGGCGTAGCGCCGCGCCGCGTGCTCAGTCGTCGAGGTTTTCGTGGACCGCCGACGCACCCTCGCGCCAGTAAGCCGCCGCGCGGATGCGCGATTTGTCGATGCCGCGCTCGGTGCACAGGTGATAGCGCACCGCGCGCATCGTCGCGGCTTCGCCGGCGGCCCACACATAGCCTTCCCCTTCCGGCAGATAGAGTTCGCGCACCGCGTGCAGCAGCGCGTCGCCGCGATACGGGCTGTCGCTGCGATAGCACCAGAGCGCGTGCAGTTCCGCGGCGGTCGCGAAGTCGAGGCGCGCGGCGCGGTCCGCGACTTCGAGCACGACGGCCGCGCGCGTACCCGCCGGCAGCTCGCCGAGACGGCGCGCGATGGCGGGCAGCGCGGTGTCGTCGCCGATCAGCAGATGCCAGTCGAAGCCGGTCGGGATCACCAGCGAGCCGCGCGGTCCACCAATGCCGAGGGACTGGCCGACGCGCGCTTGCCGCGCCCAGCGGGTCGCGGGACCGGCGTCGTGCAGCGCGAATTCGAGGTCGAGTTCGCGTGCGTCGCGGTCGAAGCGGCGCGGCGTGAAGTCGCGCGCGACGGGCCGCGGTTCGCCTTCGGGAAACACCGGGCCATTCGGCCCGGCGGTGGGCAGCACCGGCTTGTCGGCGCCGGGAGCCGGAAAAAACACCTTCACGTGGTCGTCGAACGAGGCCGACTGGAAGTCGTGCAGATCGTCGCCACCGAGCGTGACGCGCAGCAGATGCGGTGTGACCGCGTGCACGCGTTTTACCTGCAGCAGCCGGAATTTCAGCGGATGCCGGACGCGGGTGACCGCGAGATCGAGCGTTTCGGACATGCGATAAGTCTCCAGAAAGTAGGGGGGTGGCGCGGTGCCGGCATCAGGCCGGCTGGCTGGGCGCGCCGCCTTCGATTTCGGCCGTCGCGCGCGCGAGGATCGCCGCGATGCGGCGCTGCTCGTCGGCCGGGATCGTGTCGCGACGCAGCAGCGCGTGCTTGAGCGCGCGGCGTGCCTCGACCAGTTCCGGCAACCAGCCGCCTTCGGCCGGGTCGAGCGGTTCTTCGCCGGCGAGCGCGCGGCGCACCGAGTCCATCTTGCGCGCGACGTGCGCGAGTTTTGCGAGCATCAGTTCCGCGCGCTCGCGCTGTCCGTCCAGGTACGCGAGGCCCGGCTCGGCGAGCGCATAGCGCTTGCGGTTGCCTTCGACCTGAACGGTCACGTAACCGAGTTCCTCAAGGTAGGTGAGGGCCGGATACACCATGCCGGGGCTCGGACTATAGAAGCCGTTCGAGCGGCTTTCGAGGTCCTTGATCAGTTCGTAGCCGTGACTCGGACGCGATTCCAGCAGCGCGAGCAGCAGCAGTTGCAGGTCGTCCGACGTGAACTTGCGGCCGCGCGAGAAGCGCTCGCCGTCGCCGAAATCGTTCGGGTCGCCCGGGAACCGGCCGCCCCGGTCGCCGCCGCGACCGTGATGATGCCGGCCGATTGCATGCCACCCGCCGTGCAGCGAAAAACGGCGCGACGCAAACGGCTCGCGCGCCGCGTCGACGAACGCGGCGCGGCGCCGCGCGTCGTATATCGCATGCCAGAGCGCGTGTAGCGAGAAGCGGGCGTCGTCCGGGAACGCATCGTGATCGCGATGGGGGCGGCGCAAGGGGTGTGCGTGGCGCATGGGATTCCTCGATGTATCGTAAGATGTGTCTTAAGATATATATCTTAAGACACGTTGTCAAAGGGGAAATGTGGGGCAGGATCGTGTCGGTGGGTCGGTGGGTCGGGCCGGCGGGCGCTGATGGCCGGTCTGAGCGGGTCGCCGGTCCGGGTGCCGGTCCGGGTGCCGTTGTCCTGAGGGCGGCGGGAGCCGCGGACGGGTGCTGGGTGTGTGGCATGCGTCGGCAGGTATTCGCCGGCGGACGCACGTGCGCGGGCGTCCCGGTTGCATCTCGCGGGCTCACCGGGCCCCGCGTCGCGGGCTACGCTTTAAATCACTTTTCCCACATTAAATTCAGAATTTTCTGCTTGTTTGTGGAATTTGGATTGTGAGATTATATTTTCATATAGCGAATTTAATTAATGCGGTTTAATTAAATTGAAAATTTCAGATTGATCTTTATTCGGTGATTTTGTTTGGCGGGCTCGGCAAATTCATGCGGCAAGTCATGCGGGGAAGCGGCGTGTTGCATGCTCGTGCGCCCGCCGGAAAGCCTTTTCAGCTATTCAGGACGCAATCCGTGAGCCGGCCGCTCGCATGCCCGAAGCCACTGCTTGACCCGTAGGTTTGACGCAATTTGACGCAAAATGCGATCGTTCGTCGTCAGGTGGGCGTCCGTATTGCATGTCGATGTGGTTTTCAGCGCAGTTCAATCCGCCGTTCAGTCTATCGCATTGGAATATATGGTCATGCCGCTCAATAAAACCCCGCTTGCTTTCGCCTTGCTCGCTTCCGCCAGCCTGATGCCGCCGGCCCATGCCGCCGGTCTCGCCACCGCCACCTTTCAGGTGCTGATAAAGATTCAGGACGAGTGCTCGGTCACGGCGGGCGCCGCGTCGAACATCAACCTCGGCACCGTGAGCGCTACGGCGGTGAACACCACGGGCAGCAACACGATCAGTGTCACCTGTTCCAAAACCACGCCTTATTACATCGGTCTCGCGCCGTCGGCGGCCAATGGCGGCACCACCACAGGCAGTGGCGCCATGAGCACGGCCGACGCGCTGGCCGGCAACACCGACAAGGTGCCCTATCAGTTGAGTTCGACGCCCGGCCCCTCGGGCACGCCGTGGGGCAATACAGCGACATCGACCGCGGTGGGCAACGGGGTCGGCGGCACGGGCACGGGGCTCGCGCAGACGCTGACGGTCTACGCGACAGCCGCAAGCGCCAACTTCACGCCGGATAGCTATGCCGATACGGTGACCGTCAACGTCAATTTCTGAGCGCCGCGATGAGATTCCCCCGGTCGCGGCACACGCTGTGCAGCGCGTTGCTCGGCAGCGTGCTGGCATGGGGCGGTCATGCTGCAGCAAGCGGTTTGCAGGTCGCGCCCACCAGCGTCACGCTCGAGCCCTCGCAAAACGCGGACGGGTTGTGGCTGAGCAATACCGGCGACACCCCGCTGCACGCCCAGGTGCGCGTCTACCACTGGACTCAGGACCGGCAGGGCGATCAGCTCAGCGAGTCGCGCGGCCTCGTCATCAGTCCGCCGATGCTGCAACTGGAGGCGGGGGATCGCCAACTGGTGCGGGTCATCCGTGTGGGAGCGCCACCGGTTGGCGCCGGCGCAGTCGAAGACGCCTACCGCCTGTCGATCGACGAATTGCCGGTCGACTCGCAGGGCAAGCCGGGGTTGCAGTTCGTCCTGCATTACTCGGTGCCGGTCTTCGTCAGGCCCGTGGGGGTGGCGGCCATTGCGCCAAAACTCGAATGGAACCTGGTGCGCGACGCCGATCATGCGTGGCTGCAGGTGAGCAATCACGGTGACGGCCATGCCCAACTGGCGAGCCTGAGCTACGTCGATGCGGCGGGGCACCGTGCCATCATCGCATCCGGCCTGCTCGGCTATGTCTTGCCGGGCGCAACCATGCGCTGGATGCTGAAACCGTCTGCCGCGTTCCTGACCGATGGCGGCACTCTTGAGGCAATGGTGAATGGTGCGAAGGCCACGCAAAACCTGTCGCCGGCCACACGTTCTTTCTAAAGCCTTCCTGCTGCAGAGTCTGTTTGTGTCCGTTGCTCACGCCGCTGATCATGCTGTGCCGACTGGACCCGCCGCCGCGGCGGCGTACCTCGTCGACAGCCGCGACAGCAATGCCAGCAACGACAGCAATGCCAGCAACGACAGCGTGAGCCGGCTCGGCGGCAGCGACCTGTATCTCGACACGACGGTCAACGGCGCTGCGCATGGTCTCGCGCATTTCGGCTATCGCGACGGCGAGCTTTGGGCGAGTGCCGCCACCTTGCATGAACTCGGTTTCGCGTTGCCTGCGGACACGGCCGATCCACTGCGGCTGGCGAGCCTGAACGAGGTGCAGGTGCACTATGACGCGCGCCATCAGGCCGTGGTCATCGACGCACCGCTCAGCATGCTCCGGCTCGACACCACGGTGCTCAATGCGCCCGACAACCGCCGCCCAGGCGCGACCGCGTCACCCGGCGTCCTGCTGAACTACGCGCTCTTCGGTACCGAGGGGCTGCAGGGCACCGCTTTGAGCGCATTCACGGAACTGCGCGCGTTCGACAGCGGCGGCGTATGGAGTTCCACGGCGCTTTCCGAGGCGATCCGCAACAACGGTGCCGGCTGGCAGGACCATGCCGTGCGTCTGGATACCAGCTGGAGCACCTCGTTTCCCGAGCGCATGCTGACGCTGAGGCTCGGCGACACGCTGACCGATGCGCTGTCGTGGTCGCGCGCCACCCGTATGGCGGGCGTTCAGCTCGGCACCAATTTCTCGCTGCAGCCGTATCGCGTGACGGCGCCGCTGCCGGCGTTCTTCGGTTCGGCCACGCTGCCGTCGAACGTGCAACTGTTCATCGACGGCGTGCAGCAATACAGCGGGAAAGTGCCGGCGGGGCCGTTCCAGCTCAATGCGATTCCCAGCGTCAGCGGGGCGGGCCGCGCGCAGGTGGTCCTGACCGATGCGCTCGGCCGCGCGTCCACCCTGAATTTCTCGCTCTACGACGAACAGCGGCTGCTGGCGCCGGGGCTCTCCGACTGGTCGGCAGAACTGGGCGTGGTGCGCGAAAACTATGGGTTGACCTCGTTCAGCTACGGGCACGATCCGCTTGTCAGCGGGACATGGCGTTACGGCGTCAGCAACTGTCTGACGCTCGAAGGGCACGCCGAGGGCACCGCGCGGCTGATTAACGGCGGCGGGGGCGCGACGTGGCTGCTGGGCAGCGCCGGCGGGGTGGTGTCCGCATCGGTTGCGCAGAGCGCGTATGCCGGCCACGGCGGCACCCTGTACGGCCTGGGCTATAGCTGGCGTAACGAGCGTGTCAGTGTCAGCGTCAGCGGCATCCGCACGCGCGGCCTTTACAGCGACGTCGCGACGCTCTACGGGCCCCCGCCGCCGCGCGTCAGCGCGCAGGCGTCGGCGGGGTACAGCACCCGGCACCTGGGCAGTTTCGGCGCCGGCTACGTCCAGCTGCGCTACCCGCGGCAGGAGGCTGCGCGGCTGCTCAGCGCATACTGGTCCGGCTCGGTCGGGCGGGCGCTGTCGCTCAGCCTCAGCTTCAACCAGGACATCGGCGGCGCGGGCGGCCGAAGCGTATTCCTCGTGGGCACGTTCGCTCTGGAACGCAACATCACGGTGAGCAGCAGCGCGGAACACACCGGGAACGGGACGGCATTCGTCGTCGACGCAAGCCAGTCGCCGCCCAGCGAAGGCGGTTTCGGCTGGCGCGCGGCCGTGCGCGCGGGCGATGACCAGCGCGGCGGGCAAGCGGAACTCGACTATCTGGGGCGTGACGCCCAGGTGCAGGCGGGCGTCGACGCGACCGGTCCGGCCCGCTACGGTTATGTCGGCGCCACCGGCGCGCTGGTGTGGATGGGCGGCGATGTGTTCGCGGCCCGGCAGATCAATACGGGGTTTGCCGTCGTCTCCACCGACGGCATGGCTCACGTGCCCGTGAAGCTTGAGAACAACCTGGTGGGGACCACCGACAGCCGCGGCCTGCTGCTGGTGTCGCCGCTGAACGCGTACCAGAACAACCGGCTCAGCATCGACCCGATGGATCTTCCCGCAAACGTCAGGATCGACCGCGTAAAGGCGCTCGCGACGCCCGCGGACCGCGCCGGAACATGGGTGCGCTTCGGCGTGACGCCGGTACGCGCGGCCTCGGTCGTCCTGCACGATGCCAGCGGTCAGCCGCTGCCCGTCGGCAGCCGCGTGACGATCGAACACCAGGCCGACCGCGGTGCGATGGTCGGCTTCGACGGCACGGTCTATCTGGATACGCTGAATGAGCACAACACGCTGATCGTTCGGACACCTTCAGGATCATGCCGGGCACGTTTCGATTACCGCAGCGATGGCCCGACCATTCCCTCGATCGGTCCGCTTGTATGCCGGCAGGACGCTTCATCATGAGCCGCTGCGGCCGGCGCATGCTGCTGCTCGTCCTGACGCTGCTGACCGGCGTGCTGGGCCTGCCGCTTGCGGCGCAGGCCCAGTCCGTCAGCTGTGCGAATCCGACGATCGGCAATGTCCAGTTCGGCACGGTCGATCTGACGAGCGGTACGGTCAACGTCAGCGGGTCGATCAACTGGTCCTGCACCAGCACCGGGGTTCTCGGGCTCCTGCTGTCGCCCGAGGCCAACATCGTCATGTGCGTGAACCTGAATGCCGGCACCGGGGGGAGCCAGGCCAATCCGCGCCTGCTCGCGAGCGGCGGCAATACCCTGCAATACCAGCTTTATGCGAATGCGGCGAACAGCCAGATCTGGGGCTCCACGGCGACACCCTCGACACCCTTGCCGCTGAGCATCTCCGTTGCCATTCCGGCCGGCCTGATCCTGTCGACCACGGTGACCGGGCAAACGCCGTTCTATGCACAGTTGCCGGCCGGACAGACGGGCGCCGTGGCCGGCACCTACAACAGCACGCTTTCCGCCACCGTGAGCGGTTCCTACAGCATCAACACGGGCACGCCGCCCAACGCCTGCACGAGCGGTCCCCACGCGCTCAATGCCGGAAGTGCCTCGTTCGTTGCCTCCGCAACCGTGCAGAAGGTCTGTATCGTGACGGCGGGCAGCGTCAATCTCGGCACGGTGGCGTCGACGGCCGTGAACACCACCGCCAGCAACACGCTCGGTGTGACCTGCACCAGCGGCACGCCGTATTTCGTCGGCCTCGCACCGTCCAACGGCAATACGGCGGGCGCCGGCGTCATGAAAGGCGCACGCAGCGGCAATACCGACGGGGTGCCGTATCAGCTCAGTTCGACGCCAGGCCCGGGCGGAACCCCCTGGGGCAACACGGCCACGTCGACGACCGCGGGCAACGGGAAAGCCGGCAGCGGCAACGGTCTGGCCGAATCGCTGACGGTGTACGCCACTGCGCCGAGCGCCAATTACACTCCCGACAGCTATTCCGATACCGTGACGGTCTATGTCAATTACTAGATGCGTTCGCGCGGCGCCACGGCCCGGCCCCGCGCGGGCGTGGGCAGGCGAAACCGGCCTCGCGCGGGGCCGCACGCGACGACACCGCGCTTGAAGCACCCCGTCCGCCAACGCCATAATGGCGTGCCGAAACGGCGCTGAACGAACGGGAGACGGGCTCGCCGTCGACGTCAACGTCATCAGGTCCGCTGCGGATCGGCAGGAGGCGTTTCCGGTGAATCACGACGCTGTATATCCCGTTGAAGGCGGCTGCGACTGCCGCACCCTTCGCTATCGCCTGCTGGGTGCGCCGCTGGTCGTGCATTGCTGCCATTGCCGCTGGTGCCAGCGCGAGAGCGGCGCGGCGTTTGCGCTCAATGCGATGGTCGAGAGCGACCGGGTCGAACTGACGGCCGGCGCGCCGAAGTGGGTCGACACGCCGTCCGAGAGCGGACGCGGCCAGCGGATCGCGCGCTGTCCGCACTGCTCGGTTGCGATCTGGAGTCACTATGCGGGGGCCGGCCCGCTGCTCACGTTCATCCGTGTCGGGACGCTGGACGATCCGGACCGGCTGCCGCCCGACATCCACATCTTTACCGCGTCGAAGCAGCCTTGGGTGGTGCTGCCGGAGGGCGCGCCGGCCGTGCCGGCGTATTACGATCGCGAACAGTACTGGTCGCGCGACAGTCTCGAGCGGCGCGCGCTTTTGCTGCCGCAGCTGAATGCCTATCGGGCATCGCTCGCGGCCGGCAAGACCTGATCGCCGCGGCGTAGCGTGCTCGCGCGCCGAACGCCTGCGAAACGTCGGCTGCGCCGTGCGGGCCGCGAGCGATGCGGGCGGCTGCCCGCCCGCATGCGGTCCCGGTCTTCAGAAGATCGACCGTCCGCTCAGCGTGGTCAACCGCTCCAGGGCCTGTACGCCGGCCAGCGAGTTGCCGTTTGCATCGAGTCCCGGCGACCACACGCATACCGCGAACTCCCCGGGCAGCACGGCCACGATGCCGCCGCCCACGCCGCTCTTCGCGGGCAAGCCCACGCGGTAGACGAAGTCGCCCGCGGCGTCATACGTGCCGCAGGTCAGCATGAGCGCGGAGAGCCGCTTGGCCGAACTGGCGTCCAGCACGCGCTCGCCGCTGGCGGGCGCGACACCGCCGTTCGCGAGAAACAGTGCGGCGCGGGCGAGTTCGACGCAGCTCATCGAGATCGCGCACTGGCGGCAGTACGCGTCGACCACGACGTCCGCGGGCATGTCCATGTTGCCGAAGCTGGCCATGAAGTGGGCCATCGCCTGGTTGCGGTGCGCATGCTGCAACTCGGATTGCGCGACACGCAGGTCATAGTCGATGTCCGGCGCGCCGGTCAGGCGCCGCATGAATTCGACGAGCGCCGTCTCCGCGCGCACGAAGCGGCGGCACAGCACGTCCGTGACGACCAGCGCGCCCGCATTGATGAACGGATTGCGCGGTTTGCCGTGTTCCGCTTCGAGCTGCACCAGCGAATTGAACGCCGTGCCCGACGGCTCGCGGCCGACCCGCTCCCATAGCGCGTCGCCCAGCAGGCGAAACGCCATCGTGCAGGCGAACAGCTTCGAGATGCTCTGGATCGAAAAGCGCGTGTCCGCGTCGCCGGTGCGGAACACCTCGCCGCGCGTCGTGACGATCGCCATGCCGAAGCGCTCGGCGGGGACCTTCGCGAGCTCGGGAATATAGTCGGCGACGCGGCCGGTGCCGAGATACGGTTGCAGATCGTCGCGGATCTGTTCGAGGATGCCGGGGTAGTCCATGGGCGTGCGCAAACGGGGGCGGGCACGCATTGTACGGCATGGGCGCCGTGGCGGCGCGCGATGCCGGGGCGGGTCCCAGGCACCCGCTCCTATACCGGCACTGGCACCGGGCCTCCGGTACCCGGTACCCGGTACCCGGCATCGGCAACGGCAACGGGCACCCGGCACCGGCACCCGGCATCGGCACCCGGCATCGGCACCCGACATCGGCAACAGGCCCCGGCCCCCGGCCGCGCGTGCGGCGCGGCTAGTGCGCGCCCGACGCACCCGGTCCGCCGCCGCCGTGACCCGGCCGCGTGATCCAGATGAGCGGAATGATCAGAATGAAAATGATCGCGGATACGTAGAAGATGTCGTTCAGGCCCATCATCGCGGCCTGCGAGTTCACGGTGGCGTCGAACAGCGCGTGCGCGGAGCGCGTATCCAGATGCAGCAGCGTGCGGGTCGTGTCGATCTGCTGGTTGAACAGCGGATTGTCGACGCTCGCGCGCTCGGTGAGGCGCGCATGATGCAGCACAGTCCGGTTGTTCCATTCGGTGCCCGCAATCGAGGTGCCCACCGCGCCGCAGAACACGCGTACGAAGTTCGACAGGCCGGCGGCCGCCGGAATCTTCTGCGGCGGCTGGCCCGCGAGGATGATCGCGGTGAGCGGCACGAAGAACAGCGCCATCGGGATGCCCTGCAGCAGCGTGGGCAGCACCAGATGCCAGGTATCGATCTGGATCACGTACTTCGAGCGCATGTAGAACACGATCGCAAAGCCGATGAACGCGAGCGTCGAGATCACGCGCGCGTCCGAGCGCGGCAGCACGCGCCCCATCACCGGCGCGAGGATCACCGCGAATATGCCGAGCGGCGCGGTGACGAGCCCGGCGTCGAGCGAACGGTAGCCGAGATACTCCTGCATCCATTGCGGCAGCAGCACCAGATTGCCGAAGAACACCCCGTAGGCGACCGAGATCGCGATCGTGCCGCCGAGGAAGTTGCGCTGCGCGAACAGACGCAGATCGACGATCGGATGCGCGTCGGTGAGTTCCCAGATGAGGAAGAACGCAAAGCTCACCGACGCGACCACCGCCAGCGCGACGATCAGCGGCGAGCCGAACCAGTCGAGGTCCTTGCCCTTGTCGAGCAGCACCTGCAGCGACGCGACCCAGCAGATCAGCAGGCCGAGTCCGACGACGTCGATCGGCGGCTTGCGGGTGGGCGTTTCGCGCTGCCGGTAGATCATCCACGTGACGCTCGCGGCGAACAGGCCGACCGGAATGTTGATGTAGAAGATCCACGACCAGCTGTAGCTGTCGGTGATCCAGCCGCCGAGCGCCGGGCCCGCGATCGGGCCGACGGTCGCGGTCATCGCCCACAGCGCGAGCGCGCTCGACGCGCGCTCCTTCGGATAGGAGCCGAGCAGGATCGCCTGCGACAGCGGAATCAGCGGACCCGCGACCGCGCCCTGCACGACGCGCGCGAACAGCAGCATCGGCAGCGACGGCGCGATCCCGCACAGCCACGACGACAGCACGAACAGCAGGATCGCGCCGACGAACAGCCGCACCTGGCCAATGCGCTGCGTGAGCCAGCCGGTCAGCGGAATCGACACCGCGTTGGCCGCGCCGAACACGGTGACGACCCACGTGCCTTCGTCGACCGACACGCCGAGGTTGCCGGAGATGGTTGGGATCGCAACGTTCGCAATCGACGTGTCGAGCACGTTCATGAACGTCGCGAGCGCGACCGCGAAGGTGGCGAGGACGAGCGTGCCGCCTTGCAGCGGCGGTGGAGGTGGGGCCTGGTTTTGCAAAGGCATTCCTGCGAGAGGTCGGGGGCGCGGGACTGTCACGGTCCCGGCAGCCGCGTGGGTGTCCGGCGCGGCGGCACGGCATGTCGCAGGTATCTTAATGAGAAACGCTGAAACGTGCCGGCGCGACGGCATGTGCCTGAGTCTGCGTCTGCTTCCGTGCATGCGCCTGTGTCTGTGCCGATTTCGCCGCCTCGCGAGGGGAAACCGCTCAAGCCGCGCAGCGCCGCGGATGGGGATACTTGTCCTCACCCGACACAACCAGACAGGAGACACGTTCATGCAGGATACCGCCCCCGCGCAGCCTTCCACGCCGCTTGCGCATGCCGCGCGCGCCGACACGGGACACGGCCGCTTCAGACGCCAGCTTTCGCTCGCGGACCTGACGTTCATCGGCCTCGGCGCGATCTTCGGATCGGGCTGGCTGTTCGCCGCCACGCATGTCGCGGCGATCGCCGGGCCGGCCGGCATCTTCTCGTGGCTGTTCGGCGGCGTCGCGGTGCTGCTGCTCGGCATCGTCTATTGCGAGCTGGGCGCGGCGCTGCCGCGCGCCGGCGGCGTCGTGCGCTACCCGGTGTTCTCGCACGGGCCGCTGCTCGGCTACCTGATGGGTTTCATCACGCTGATCGCGTTTTCCAGCCTGATTGCAATCGAGGTGGTCGCCGCGCGCCAGTACGCGGCCGCCTGGTTTCCGGGGCTGAGCGCCGGCCGCTCGGGTGCGCCCACCGCCGCCGGCTGGTGCGTGCAGACCGCGTTGCTGGGCGTGTTCTTCTACCTGAACTATTCGAGCGTGAAGACCTTCGCGAAAGCGAACAACGTGATCAGCGTGTTCAAGTTCGTCGTGCCGCTGTCGGTGATCGTCGTGCTGATGACGTTCTTCAAGCCCGCCAACCTCACGCTGCACGGCTTCGCGCCGTTCGGCGCGCGCGGCATCGAGATGGCGGTGTCGGCGGGCGGCGTGATCTTCGCGTATCTCGGGCTCACGCCGATCGTGTCGGTCGCGAGCGAAGTGCGCCACCCGCAGCGCACGATTCCGGTCGCGCTGATCCTGTCGATCCTGCTGTCGACGCTGATCTACGTGCTGCTGCAACTCGCGTTTGTCGGCGGCATTCCGTCAGCGACGCTCGCGGGCGGCTGGCAGGGGGTCGCGCATGCGTTTTCGCTGCCGTACCGCGACATCGCGCTCGCGCTCGGCGTCGGCTGGCTCGCCTACATGGTCGTCGCCGACGCGATGATCTCGCCCAGCGGTTGCGGCAACATCTATATGAACGCGACGCCGCGCGTCGTGTATGGATGGGCGAAGACCGGCACGTTCTTCCGCGTGTTCACCCGCATCGACGAGGCGTCGGGTATTCCGCGCGCGGGGCTGTGGCTCACGTTCGGGCTCGCGGTGTTCTGGACGCTGCCGTTTCCGTCATGGGATGCGCTGATCGATACGGTGTCGGCGGCGCTGGTGCTCAGCTATGCGGTCGCGCCGGTGTCGGTCGCCGCACTGCGCCGCAGCGCGCCGGATCTGCCGCGGCCGTTTCGCGCGAGCGCGTTCGCGCTGACGGGGCCGGCATCGTTCGTGGTCGCCGCGCTGATCGTCTACTGGTCCGGCTGGCACACGGTGTCCTGGCTGCTCGGCTTGCAGCTCGCGATGTTCGTCGTCTATCTGCTGTGTCGCCGCTGGGTGCCCACCGCGCATCTGAGCCTGCGCGAGCAGGTGCGCGCGGCGCTGTGGCTGGTCGCGTTCTATGCGGCCATCATCGTGATGTCCTCGCTCGGCAGCTTCGGCGGGATCGGCGTGCTGAAAGACCCGTGGGACTCGGTCGCCGTGGCGGCGATCGCGCTCGTCATCTATTACTGGGGCGCGCGCACCGGCGTGCCGGCAGCGAAGCTGCGGCTCGAAGACGACGAGGGGTGAAGCCGTGCGGGCTCCGGTTTGCACGCGCGGCGCCGCACGCGTGCCCGACCCGGCCGGGCCGCACAGCGCCGGCGCGGCACAACGCGTCCCGCTGGCGTATCCTCGCGGCTGTGCCGCACCGCTACGCGCCGCGCGGACCGCAGCCGCGGTCCGCGCGCGTCGCGCAGCGCCCCGGGGAGGGACATGGCGATGAGCTGGGAACGATTCGAACACGGCTGGCGCTGCGCACCGGCTGAAACGCCGGCGCGTGCGCTGGTGGTGCTGCTGCACGGGGTGGGCAGCGATGCGCAGGACCTGCTGCCGATTGCCGATCAATGGCGCGCGACGCTGCCTGACGTCGCGTTCGCGTCGCTCGACGGCAGCGAGCCGTTCGACGGCGGTTTTGGCGGCCGCCAGTGGTTCAGCCTGCAGCACGTGACGGAGGCGAACCGCAGTGCCCGCGTCGTCGCCGCCTATCCGGCGCTGCGGCGGATGCTGGACGCGGAATGCGCGCGCCTCGCGCTTCCTTTCGACCGGCTTGCGATGGTCGGCTTCTCGCAAGGCGCGATCATGGCGCTGCACCACGCGGCGACCTGTGCCGACGCGGCAGCCGCCGTGCTCGCGTATTCGGGGCGGCTCGCGTCGCCGGTCAGCGCGCGGCCGCGCACGCCGCTCACGCTGATTCACGGCGTCGACGATCCGGTGATTCCGGTTCACGAGCTCGAACGCGCGGCTCATGCGTTCAGCGACGCGGGTTTTGCGGTCGGCGCATTCGCGCTGCCGGGCGTCGGCCATACGATCTCGAACGAGGGCGTGACGCTCGGGCGCGATGCACTCGTCCGCGCACTGGGCACCGGGCCGAGCGCGAAATAAATGGAAATATTCTGGGTGCGAGAAACCGCTCTAAAGGTTTCTGCGCAGGTGCCGTTAACGGCTTAATCGCGCGACAATCTCGCGCGCCGCACACATTGCCGCGCCGCGCGGGCGTCCCAGCCGCGCGGACGAGGCGAACGGGGACCGCATCGCCACGCCCGACCCGGGCGATCACGACACTTGCAGAGCCTGCCCATGGCCAGTTCGAAGCCGCCTCATCCATTGTTCCGGAGCCTGCTGCGCGACAACGTGGCGGTCGACCTGGGCACGGCCAATACGCTGATCTATACGGACGACCGGGGCATCGTGCTGAACGAGCCGTCGGTGGTCTGTTTCCAGAAACAGACCGAAGCGCCGACCCGCACGATCGCGGCCGTCGGCCTTGAGGCGAAGCAGTTGCTCGGCCGCGCGCCGGTCAACGTGGAGGCCGTGCGGCCGATGCGGCACGGCGTGATCGCCAACTTTTCCGCTGCCGAGCAGATGATCCGCCAGTTCGTGGCGATGGCGCGGCCGCGCGCGCGGTTCGGCCGGCGCGCGGCGTTTACGATCTGCGTGCCGGCGGGCGCCACCGAGGTCGAGCGCCGCGCGATCCGCGAGGCGGCGCGCGCCGCGGGTGCGGGGAAGGTGAGTCTGATCGGCGAATCGCTTGCGTCGGCGGTCGGCGCGGGCTTGCCGGTGTCGGCGGCGACCGGGTCGATGGTGGTCGATATCGGCGGCGGCACGACCGAGGTCGGCGTGATCGCGCTCGGCGGGCTTGCCTACAACGGCTCGATCCGGGTGGGCGGCGACCAGTTCGATGCGGCGATCGTCAGCTATGTTCGTGGGCTGTACGGCGTCGTGCTCGGCGAGCAGACCGCCGAGCACGTGAAGAAGACGATCGGTTCGGCGCTGCGCGACGTGCCGCCCGAATCGATGCCGGCGACCGGGCGCAGCGTCGACGACGGCCTGCCGCGTACCGTGCAGATCAGCAACCGCGACATCGCCGATGCGCTCGACGCACCGCTGCGGCACGTGAGCAGCGCAGTGAAGTCCGCGCTCGAGGCGGCGCCGCCGGAGCTCGTGACCGACATTGCACATCACGGGATCGTGCTGACCGGCGGCGGCGCGCTGCTGGCGAACCTCGACCGGCGGCTGCGCGCCGAACTCGGAATCGACGTGCGCGTGGCCGACGAACCGCTGACCTGTGCGGTGCGCGGCGCGGGCGTGGCCGCCCGGGCGGGGCTCGTCGACGCATTCGCGATCGGGTAGCGCCTCTCGCGCGCCGCGCCACCACCGCGCCGCCACCGCGCGGCGGATGGCCGCCGCGTGCGGGACGATCCGTTGCCGCCGTGCCCTTGCTCCGTTCCGTTGCGCGTGCCGCGTAGCCGCCTTGCGGCATGCGCGGCCGCGTGCACCCGCTTATGCCTTGCGATGCGCGTCCGCGTCGAGCGCGTGTTCCGCTGCCTCGCCGACGAGGCCGTGATAGTACAGATGCACGCCGATCGCGAGCGAGTCGTTACGGATCTCCTGGAACGCGCGCCACGCCTTGGCCGGGTTCCTGAATACCAGATAATGGGCTTCGTTGGCGATCAGGTTGGCCGTCTCGTGCAGACCGTGGCCGTGCATCTTGGCGACCAGCGCGTCGAGGCTGTGATGCGTGCGTGCGTCCGTACGCGGATACAGCATGTGCAGCACGGCGACGTTTTGCGTCTTCAGTGCCGACGAGAGCGCCACGACGATGTCCTGGTGGTTCAGCGCGGTGACGATGCTGTCTTCGGTATGGTCGTGATCCGGAAACAGCGTTTCGAGCGAGGCATTCATCTGTTGTTCCTGTTCTGTCAAGCCGATTAAAAAAGCCCGTCGTGTGGGGGCGGGCAAAAAAACCGCTTCATGTTCGGGTGCCGGTGATTCATACCGGAATGCGCCGTGTACGCCAGTATCGCAGACCTGCTCGTGTTGCGCTGCACACCTGCGGAAAAACATTGTTGCGCGGACGACATCGCCTTTCATTTTGCTGGCAAATATCGCGAATCGTTACAGCCGGGCCGCGTCGCGGCGCAGTGCGAATGTTGCAAAGCGGGAGAGGCTGTGTTGCGTGGCGCAGCGCCAATCCGGGCGGCCCGCAACCGTAAAATGCACCGCGCAGGCCGCGTGCGATCTGCACGCCGGCCGGGTGCGGATCGTCCCGATTCGCGCACCATGAACACGAAAAGGACAGCGCCGATGAACGTCTCGAAGACCCACGCCACACTGAAGTTCTCCGATAGCGACCTGAGCGTCGAGTTGCCGGTCTACAAGGGCACGATGGGCCCGGATGTGATCGACATCCGCAAACTGTACGGCCAGACCGGCAAGTTCACCTACGATCCGGGGTTCATGTCGACGGCGGCGTGCAACTCGGCGATCACGTACATCGACGGGGACAAGGGGGAGCTGCTGTACCGGGGCTATCCGATCGACAATCTGGCGCAGAACGCGGACTTTCTGGAGACGTGCTACCTGCTGCTGAATGGCGAGTTGCCGGACGAGGCGCAGAAGACGGCATTCGTGAACACGGTGACCAAGCACACGATGGTGCACGAGCAGATGCACTTTTTCTTCCGGGGTTTCCGTCGCGACGCGCATCCGATGGCGATCCTGGTGGCGGCGGTGGGAGCGCTGTCGGCGTTCTACCACGACTCGCTGGACATCAATAATCCGCATCACCGGGAGGTGTCGGCGATCCGCATGATCGCGAAGCTGCCGACGCTGGTGGCGATGGCGTACAAGTACAGCATCGGACAGCCGTTCGTGTATCCGCGCAACGATCTGTCGTACAGCGCGAACTTCATGCGCATGATGTTCTCGAACCCGTGCGAGGAGTACGAGGTGAACGACGTGCTGGTGCGGGCGCTGGACCGCATCCTGATCCTGCACGCGGACCACGAGCAGAACGCGTCGACCTCGACGGTGCGGCTGGCGGGCTCGTCGGGGGCGAACCCGTTTGCGTGCATCGCGGCGGGCATTGCGTGCCTGTGGGGCCCGGCGCACGGCGGGGCGAACGAGGCGGCGCTGAACATGCTGGAGGAGATCGGCTCGGTGGAGAAGATTCCGGAGTTCATCCGCCAGGTGAAGGACAAGAACTCGGGGGTGAAGCTGATGGGCTTCGGTCACCGGGTGTACAAGAACTACGATCCGCGCGCGAAGCTGATGCGCGAGACGTGCCACGAGGTGCTGGAGGAGCTGGGGCTGCACGACGACCCGCTGTTCAAGCTGGCGATGCAGCTGGAGAAGATCGCGCTGGAGGACGAGTACTTCGTGTCGCGCAAGCTGTACCCGAACGTGGACTTTTATTCGGGGATCGTGCAGCGGGCGCTGGGGATACCGACGGCGATGTTCACGTGCATCTTCGCGATGGCGCGCACGGTGGGTTGGATCGCGCAGTGGAACGAGATGATTGCGGATCCGGAGCAGAAGATCGGCCGTCCGCGCCAGCTGTTCATCGGTGCGGCGCCGCGCGAGGCGAAGCCGATCGCGCAGCGCTGAGCGCGCTGAGCGATGCGCCGGGCGGCGCCGATGCAGGCCGCCCGGCACGCCGGCCCGCATGGAACGTGCCGGCTGCGCGGGTGCAAATCCCGCGTGCGCCTGTGTTAAGGTCGTTGCGTGGGCCGAGCGCTCCACCACCGGAACGAAGCCCCTTGCACAGGAGTGACTGATGCAGCAAGCCGAAGCCCTTGGCGGAATTTCGCACTCAGGCGGTGCGGATCACCACGAGCACGAACAGGACGGCGCATTCATCGCGCCGGAAAGCGAGAGCGTCGCGAGCACGGACCAGTCGGTGCTGAAATCGGGCGACACGTTCATCGTCAACGACGCGCTGGGCGACATCACGGGCCACGACGACGGCCTCTTCGTGAACGACACGCGCGTGCTGTCGCAACTGCGGCTCACCTTCGGCGGGCGCGCGCCGTCGCTGCTGTCCGGCGGCGTGAGCAGCGACAACGCGGCGTTCACCGCGCATCTGACCAACCGGCCGCTGCCGCCGCTCGGCGGCGACAGCACGCCCGAAGGCGTGATCCACGTCGAGCGCGTGCGCGTGCTGTCGGGCACCGTGCTCAACGAGGCGATCGCGCTCACGAACTACGGCACGAGCGATGCGGTCGTGCCGCTGTCGATCTCGTTCGCGAGCGACTTTCGCGACATGTTCGAGGTGCGTGGCCTGAAGCGCGAGCGCCAGGGGCGCATCGAGCCCGCGCGCGTCGAGAACGGCGAGGTGCTGCTCGGCTACGTGGGGCTCGACGACGTCGCGCGGCGCGTGCGCATCGCGTTTTCGCCGACGCCCGACACGCTGTTCGCCGATCGCGCCGACTACACGGTGCAACTGCCCGCGCAGGCATGCGTGTCGATCTATCTGGCGGTCTCGGTGCAGGTCGACGCCCACAAGGGCGGCGCGGACGCGGCCGTTGCGACGGCGACCCACGCGGTGAGCGAGGCGCATCTGTCGCAGATCGACGCGGCGCGGCCGCGCGTCGGGCGCGCCGCGGTGCGCGCCGCGCTCGTCGATGCGCACCTCGTGATGCGCGAGCGGCGCCGTGCCAGCGCGCGGGTGCGTTCGAGCAACCCGCTGTTCAACGCATGGATCGACCGCTCGCTCGCCGACCTCGGGCTGCTGACCACCGACCTCGACACCGGGCCGTACCCGTATGCGGGGATTCCGTGGTTCTCCACGCCGTTCGGCCGCGACGCGGTGATCACCGCGCTGCAGACGCTGTGGCTGCAGCCGGGACTCGCGCGCGGCGTGCTGCGCTTTCTCGCCGAGCATCAGGCGCGCGAGAACTCGGCGTTTCGCGACGCGGCGGTCGGCAAGATCATGCACGAGATGCGCAAGAGCGAGATGGCGGCCACCGGCGAGGTGCCGTTCGCGCTCTATTACGGCGGGGTCGATACGACGCCGCTGTTCATCGTGCTGGCCGGCGCGTATGTCGCGCGCACCCACGATCTCGCGCTGATCGACGAACTGTGGCCCGCGCTCGTGCGCGCCGCGCAGTGGGTCGCGGGCGTATGCGACCGCAATCGCTACGGGCTGCTCGATTATCAGCGCGAGTCGGCGGGGGGCCTCGCGAACCAGGGCTGGAAGGACAGTCACGACTCGGTGTTCCATGCGGACGGACGCTTCCCGGAAGGGCCGATCGCGCTCGTCGAGGTGCAGGCCTACGCGAGCGCCGCGTTCGATACGATGGCGCGCTTCGCGGCGCTGCGCGGCCTCACCGGCGACGCGCAGGCATACACGCAGCGCGCCGCGGGCATCCGGCGCTGCGTCGAGGAAAAGTACTGGATGGAGGAGGCCGGCTTCTACGGCATCGCGCTCGACGGGCACGGCGAACTGTGCCGCGTGCTCGCGTCGAATGCCGGCCATCTGCTCGCGTTCGGGCTGCCGGCGCGCGAGCGCGGCGAGGCCGTGGTGCGCGGCCTCGAATCGGCGCTGTTCCACACCGGCTGGGGCGTGCGCACGCTCGCGGCCGGCCAGGCGCGCTTCAATCCGATGGCCTATCACAACGGCTCGGTCTGGCCGCACGACAACGCGCTGTGCGCGCGCGGCGCCGCGCGCTACGGCGGCAAGGCGACCGCGGTGCACCTGCTGCAGGCGCTGTTCGAGGCGGCGGTGAATTTCGACATGCGCCTGCCCGAGCTGTTCTGCGGCTTTCCGCGCCGCCGCGGCGAGCCGCCCACCGCGTATCCGGTGGCATGCCTGCCGCAGGCCTGGGCCGCCGGCTCGCCGTTCATGATGCTCGAAGCGTGCCTCGGCGTGAGCATCGATGCGGCGCACCGCGAGGTGCTGATCGCGCAGCCCGCGCTGCCCGACGGCATCGACTGGCTCGAACTCGGCGATCTGCGGGTCGGCGACGCGAGCGTGACGATCACGTTCCGGCGTGTCGCGGGCAAGGTCGTGGCGTCTGCCGAACAGGGCGACGTGCGGGTCGTCGCCCTGCTCTGAGCGGGCGTCGGCGGGCGGGAGGCCCGGTGGTAACATCTGCCGTCACACGAGACCCGGACGCCCGCATGCCCGACAGCTTCGACCAGCTCGCCGCCCTGATCCGCGCGCGTTTTCCCGAACTGAGCCCGCAGTTCCAGCTGGGCGCGGCGTTTCTGCTCGACCATCCCGACGAAGTCGCGGTGCTGTCGATGCGCAAGGTCGCCGAGCGGGCCCAGGTGCAGCCCGCGTCGCTCGTGCGGCTGGCGCAGCAACTGGGTTTTCCGGGCTGGAACGAACTGCGCGGGCTGTTCGTCGCGCGTGTGCGCACGCGTCCCGAGCCGCTCGCGAGCCGCGCCCGCGCGCTCGTCAGGACGAGCGCGCGCGACGCCCTCGCGCGCGAGCTGCTCGCCGCGCAACGGCACAATCTCGACGTGACCGCCGCGCACAACGCGCGCACCGTCGTCGACGCCGCGCGCCTGCTGCGCCGGGCCGCGCATGTGCACGTCGCGGGTTTTCGCTCGTGCTATCCGGTCGCGTTCGGGCTCGTCTACGGGTACCGGCTGTTTCGCGCGTCGGTGTCGCTGCTCGGCGGCGAGGCCGGCACGCTCGAAATGCAGCTGCGCACGATCGGACGCGACAGCGCGACGGTCGTCGTCAGCTTCGCGCCATATTCGGCCGAGGCGGCGCGCGTCGCCGAAGCCGCGCTCGAAAAAGGCAGCAAGCTGGTCGCGATCACCGACAGTGCGGTGTCGCCGATCGCGCTGAACGCCGACAAGGTGCTGATTTTCGCGCACGAGAGCCCGTCGTTTTTCCCGTCGCTGGTCGCCGCGACCGCGCTCGCGGAATCGCTGGTCGCGCATCTGCTCGCGCTGGAGGGCCAGCAGGCGCTCGAACAGCTCGAACTCGCCGAGCGCGCGCTGCATGCGAAGGGCGCCTACGTGCCCTGATGGACGCGCCGTTTTCCTGCTGAAGTGAAGCTGTCCGCGATGCACGGGAAGCATCCACGCGTCCATGGCAACAACAAATGTTGTTATAATTTTCGTATGATTACCGAATGTTGAAATTAGGCGACGCCGCCGGCTCCTCGCGGCAGGGGCAGGCGGTCGTCGCCGCAACGAGGCGGGTGCGGCGATGCAACAGTGGAATGTGGTGAGGGTGACGGGCCGGCCGGACGATATCGGCTTCCAGCTCGGCGCGCTGGCGCGGCCCGTGATGGCCGGCTACCTCGCGCAAAGCGCGGCCTGGCGGGAGGTGAGCCGCTGGCGCGGCCATCCTTACGTGCGCGCGCTGCGCGCGGCGGCCGAAGCGCAGTGTCCGGCGCTCGTCGTGGAGCTCGACGGCATGGCCGCGGGCCTCGGCTGGTCCGTCGACGACGTGTTCCTGTGGAATTGCCGCGGCGAGCTCGCGCACCGCACGCCGGACGGCTGCACGACGCTCGCCGCCGTGTCCGGCCACACGCGCTTCATCGCGCACAACGAGGACGGCGATCCGTATCTGCGCGAGCGCTGCTTCATCGTCGACGTGCAGCCGGCCGGCAAGCCGGGTTTCGTCAGCTTTTACTATCCGGGCTCGCTGCCCGGCCACACGTTCGCCGCGAATCGCGCGGGGCTCGTCCAGGCGATCAACAACCTGCGCCTGCGCGAGCCCGCGGTCGGCGTGCCGCGGATGATCGTCGCGCGCGCGGTGCTCGACGCCGCCTCGCTCGACGAAGCGCTGACGCTGTTGCGCACGCTGCCGCGCGCGGGCGGTTTTCATCACACGCTCGGCAGCGCGGGCGATGCGCGCCTGTTGAGCGTCGAGGCGAGCGCGCGGCGCTGCGACGTCGTGGCCGTCACGTCGCTTGCGGGACACGCGAACCATCTGGTTCATGCCGGCAGCGAAGCCGAAGCGCAGATCGTCACCGCGTCCTCGCGCGACCGCCAGGCGCGCGTGGATGCGCTGCTGCCCGCGCTGCGCGCGCCCGTGAGCGGCGCCGCGCTGTTGCGCGTGCTGTACGACCGCGCGCCCGAGGGGCTACCGGTCTTTCGCGACGATCCGCTCGATCCGGACGGCGAGAACACGCTTGCGAGCGCGCTGTTTCGCATCGAGGCGGACGGCGTTGCCCTGCAGGTGCACCAGCAGGGGCACTGCACGTTCGACGCCTTCATTCCGGCGGCCGCCTCGCGCGGCGCCGCCTCCTGACCGTTTGGCCCCACCCGAGGATGCCCCGCATGAGCGCCGTCTTTCACCGTGTTCCCCGCCAGAGCCTGCCGGTCGCCGTGGCCGGCGACGGCATCGAGATCGTCGATGCGCAAGGCAAGCGCTATATCGACGCATCCGGCGGCGCGGCCGTATCGTGCCTCGGCCACAGCCACCGCCGCGTCATCGACGCGATCCGCCGGCAGGTCGAGCAGTTGCCGTATGCGCATACGTCGTTCTTCACGACGCAGGCGGCCGAGGAACTCGCCGCGCACCTGGTCGAGCACGCGCCGCCGGGGCTCGATCACGTGTACTTCGTGAGCGGCGGCTCCGAGGCGATCGAGGCGGCGCTGAAGCTGGCGCGGCAGTATTTCGTCGAGAAGGGCGAGCCGCAGCGGCGCCATTTCATCGCGCGGCGCCAGAGCTATCACGGCAATACGCTCGGCGCGCTCGCGATCGGCGGCAATGCGTGGCGTCGCGAGCCGTTCCTGCCGCTGCTGATCGACGCGCATCACGTGAGCCCGTGCTATGCGTATCGCGAGCAGCGGCCGGGCGAGGACGAGGAAGCGTTTGCGCAGCGCCTTGCCGACGAACTGGAGCAGACGATTCTCGCGCTCGGCCCGCAGACGGTCGCGGCGTTCGTCGCCGAGACGGTGGTCGGCGCAACGGCGGGCGCGGTGCCGCCGGTGCGCGCGTATTTCCGCAAGATCCGCGCGGTGTGCGACCGCTACGGCGTGCTGCTGATCCTCGACGAAATCATGTGCGGGATGGGGCGCACCGGCTATCTGTACGCGTGCGAGGAGGACGGCATCGCGCCCGATCTGCTCACCATCGCGAAGGGCCTCGGCGCGGGCTATCAGCCGATCGGTGCGACGCTCGCGAGCGCGCGCATCTACGAGACGATCGTCGGCGGCTCGGGCTTTTTCCAGCACGGCCATACGTACATCGGGCATGCGAGCGCGTGCGCGGCGGCACTGGAGGTCCAGCGCGTGATTGCCGAGGACGGGCTGCTGGAGAACGTGCGCGCGCGCGGCGAACAGTTGCGCGCGCAACTGCATGCGCACTACGCGGCGCATCCGCACGTCGGCGACGTGCGCGGGCGCGGCCTGTTCGTCGGCGTCGAACTGGTGCAGGAGCGCGGCAGCAGGACGCCGTTCGACCCGGCGCTGCGGGTGCACGCGGCGATCCGGCGCGAAGCGTTCGCGCGCGGGCTGATGGTGTATCCGATGGGCGGCACCGTCGACGGCCGGCGTGGCGACCATGTGCTGCTCGCGCCGCCGTTCATCTGCACGGCGCAGGACATCGAGCGCATCGTTGCCCGCCTCGCGGACGCGATCGACGCCGCGCTCGTATCATCCGGGGCACGCGCCGCGCGCTGACACGGCGCGCGATCGTGCCGCGGCCTGAGCGCGGCGCCCTTTTTCCCCAGCGAGGACCGGTTTCCGATGACGACGCGCCTTCCCCCCTTCGACCGCGCAAGCGCGACCCCCGAGCAAAAAGCGGTGCTCGACGAGATTCTGAGCGGTCCGCGCGGCAATCTGAACGGTCCGTTTCTCGGCTGGATCCACAGCCCCGCGCTCGCGCAGCATGCGCAGCGGCTCGGCGCATTTTGCCGCTATCAGACCGGTCTGCCGCTGCGGCTGTCCGAACTGGCGATTCTGGTGACGGCTGCCCGCTGGCAGGCGCAGGCCGAATGGTTCATCCATTATCCGATCGCGCGCAAGGCCGGCGTGCCGGAAGCGCTCGCGCAGGCGATTCGCTGCGGCGAGACGCCGGCGTTCGACGATCCTGACGACGCGCTGATTTACCGGTTCGCCGCCGAACTCTACGACACGAAGCGCGTATCCGCGGCGACGTTCGACGCCACGGTCGCCCGCTTTGGCCACCCGGTGACGCTCAACCTGGTGGCGCTGCTCGGCTACTACGCGCTCGTCGCGATGACGCTGAACGTCTTCGACATGCGCGCGGATGGCCAGCAGAGCCTGCCTTTTGCCGAACCCTGACGGTCTTCCCGGTTCTCGCCCAGCGTCCGTGCATGCATGTCCGTGCAAGTCCGCGCATCACGCATGCGCGGACGCCGCGTGAACCGCATCGCGCATTTCCGCATTGCAGCATCGCAAGCCGCGCCCATACGGAAAGCCTGCACAAAAATTACGCATTTTTCCGGGCCTGGCACGCCAGCATGACGCACGGATGACATAAACGGTGCAGCGCCGCACTTAAATCGCTCCGTTTCGCCCCCGGCTGATATTCATCCATGATTGCGTGATTTATGGATGGCCCCGTTCATTGCAATGCAATATAAATTGCAGCCTCATTAAAAAGACTTTGCAAAAGGCTATATTGCGGAAGGTTTTACGCCCGGCTGCCGCGCCGCCCAGGTAATGCCTGCCGACGCGGCAGGCAGGCCGGCAGTCCTGCGGATATCGAGGTTTTCCGGAGAGCATTATTTCGGGTTCCGGGCGAATGATCGTGCCGGTTGATATTCGCCGCGATGAAAACGGTATCACGAAAAATCGCTTGCAGCCTGAATATTCAATTGTTAATCTTGCGTCACTTCACCATTTCCTGAACCGCCAATCGTCTCCAGTCTGCGGTACCGGATAAAAATGGCTGGGCCTTTCACGCGGGGAATTGACACGGGGAATTGATATGCGGACTGCCATGCTCGATTCGTTTGATACGTCTTCAGTCCACCCCGTCAATGTGGGCGACGTGGTGACGCTGCGAAGCGGCGGTGCGCGCATGACGGTCACGTACGTCGGCCGCTCGGGTCGCGACGACGAAGGCGCACTGTGCCAGTGGTTCGACGAGCATGGCGAGCTGCGCCAGGAACGCTTCGATCATCATCAGCTGCAGCGCGAACCGCGTTCGATTCCGGCCGGCTCGGTGAAGCTGCGCGCGTTCACGCCGCTCGCGCAGACCCGCTGATTGCGGGATGACGCGGGTTATACGCGTCTTTTTCCGCCTCTGCCTCTGCCTCCGCCTCTGCCACGGTTCCCGCTTTCGCTCTTCTCATCGCGACGCGACAGCGCGCCTCGCGCGCGCCGCGATGCGCATCATGACGATTCGTTCTGCCGCTCGCTGCGGCGCCTCGCGCGCTGCGTGAGCAGCGTCGAGAAGTGCTTCATCCCGGTCGCGCGGCGCGTCAGCGTCACGTCCTGCGCGAGGCTGCGCGGCGGATTGGGCTGCAGCGCCCAGTACAGCGCGGCGAGCCAGCCGACCCCGGTCCAGCCGATGCACGCGTTGAACAGCGCAATGATCAGCACGTCGTCGCGCCGGCGCCGGTCGGCGATGATGGCCGGCAGGAAATAGAGCGCCAGCGTGACAAGCGCCGTCACGACCTGAACGACAACCCGGCTTCCCATGACACGCTCCGTGTTCCACGACGGTTTCCATTGTCGCGCGTTTTGCGGTGTACCGGCAGGCGCGGCGCGGCCTTTTGGGTTTGACGCGCGACGGGGCTATCATCGGGGTTTCGACTGCACGGACCGCTCATCATGATCTCAGACGATACCCTCGAGCACGGCGGCACGATCGACCACGATGCGCTGCGCGCGTTCGTCGATCGCAAGTGGAACGACGAGATCGTCCCCGCGCTCACCGACTACATCGCGGTGCCGGCGAAAAGCCCGGCGTTCGATCCCGACTGGGCGAGGCACGGCTACATCGAGCGCGTGCTCACGGACGCCGCGCAATGGGCCGAGCGGCAGCCGGTCAAGGGGCTGAAGCTCGAAGTGGTGCGCCTGCCGGGGCGCACTCCGGTGATCTTCTTCGAGACCCCGGCAACGCGCGCGGGCAGCACCGACACGATCGTGCTGTACGGCCACCTCGACAAGCAGCCCGAGTTCGACGGCTGGCGCAACGACCTCGGTCCGTGGACGCCGAAGCTCGAAAACGACAAGCTGTACGGCCGCGGCGGCGCGGACGACGGCTACGCGATCTATGCGAGCGTCACCGCGCTCGCGGCGCTCGATGCGCAAGGCATCGAGCGGCCCCGCTGCGTCGGCCTGATCGAGACCTGCGAGGAATCGGGCAGCTACGATCTGCTGCCGTATGTCGACGCGCTGCGCGAGCGGCTCGGCGAAGTCGGGCTGGTGATCTGCCTCGACTCCGGCGCGGGCAACTACGACCAGCTGTGGCTCACTACGTCGCTGCGCGGGCTTGTCGCGGGCGACCTCGAAGTGCAGGTGCTCGACGAAGGCATCCATTCGGGCGGCTATGGCGGCATTGCGCCGTCGAGCTTCCGCGTGATGCGGCAACTGTTCGACCGCCTCGAGGACGCCTCGAACGGCAACCTGCTGCCGAAGGGCTTCCATTGCCCGATTCCGGCCGAGCGGATGCGCGAAGCGGAAGCGACCGCGCGCATCCTTGGCGACGACGTGTGGAAGAAGCTGCCGTGGTCCTGTGCGCAGGACGGCCGCCAGGTGCTGCCGACCACCACCGATCCGAAGGAAGCGCTGATCAGTTCGACGTGGCGTCCGTCGCTGTCGGTGACGGGCGCGGCCGGGCTGCCCGCGCTGGCCGACGCGGGCAACGTGCTGCGGCCGCGCACCGCGTTCAAGCTGTCGCTGCGGCTGCCGCCGCTCGTCGACGCGGCGAAGGCGGTAGCCGAACTGAAGACGCTGCTCGAACTCGATCCGCCGTACAACGCGAAGGTCACGTTCCGGCCGGATACGGGCGCGGCCACCGGCTGGAGCGCGCCCGAACTCGCGCCGTGGCTTGCGGCCGCGCTGAACGGCGCATCGCGCGAGCACTTTGGCGCGGACTGCGCATTCATGGGTCAGGGCGGCACGATTCCGCTGATGAACGTGCTGCGGGAAGGCTTCCCGCATTCGCAGTTCATGGTGTGCGGCGTGCTGGGTCCGAAGTCGAACGCGCATGGGCCGAACGAGTTCCTGCACGTGCCGTACGGCCGCAAGCTGACCGCCACCGTCGCCGACGTGATCGCCGCCGCGCGCTGACGGGCCCGAAGACCGCCTGACCTGGCGCGCGGCGGCGAGGCGCACCACGCGACACGCGACACGCACTACGCTCCGCTCCGCGCCGGGTTCCTGATGACCGCCGCGACGACGTCGCGGCCCGCCGCTTGCGGGCGGGCGTCGCCGCTGCCGCCGTCGCCGCTCAATGACGATGCGCGAGCCGCATGCGCATCTGTTCGCGCGCCGGGCCGTCCGCGGCGTCCAGATAGACGAATTCCCCTGCCACGAGCTTCGCGACGGCCACGCCGTCCCGATAGAGCACGCGCGTGCCCGCGACAGCCGGCACCTTGTCGCCCGGCAGCAGCGTGCCGACCAGATTCAGCGGGTCGGTGCCGGCGACGCACACGAAGCTGCCGTCATGCGGATGGCGCCGCACCTCGCGCAGCAGCGCCACGGCCTCGGGCAAGGCGAACTGCTCGCCGGCGAAGCCGGCGACGAAGCGGCCACCTCGCAGGTCGCCGCGCGCTTCCAGCCGTTGCAGCGTGCGCAGCAGCTCGCGCCACGGCGGCAGCCACGCGGCCTCGCGTTCGAGCAGGCGCCAGAACACGACGCCGTAGCGGCGCAGCAGCGTCAGCGCGACGTGTTCGAGTGCTTCGGGCGACAGTGCGGGCCGATGCGGCGACCGCCCGGCGCGGCCCGGCGCGACGGTGCCGGCAGCGCTCGCTCGGTCCGGCGGATTCGCCGGGTCCACTGAGTCGCCGGCAACGGATGCGCCGCGCCTGAGCAGAGCCCAGCGCCCGGCGTCGTCCATGCCGCCGAGAAGCGGCCCGGAGCGCGCGCCGCGCCGTTTCGACCCGTGCGCGCGACGCGCGGCGGCCGGCCGCAGCAGCGCGCGCAAACCCGCGAAGCTGTCCGAATTGACGAGCCCCGCGGCCACCAGTTCGCCCAGAGCCTGTTCGAGTTCGATCGGCAGCAGATGCGCGTCGGCCGTCAGCTCGTCGAAGAACATCGCGCCGTGGCGCTGCAGCGCGTCGTACACGCGCTGCGCGCGAGCCGACAGCGCGGTGTCGGTTGGCGCCGCGCCGGCCGGCTGCGCGGCGTCGACGACGGTCTGCCACGGGAGGAGATCGCGGCGCGGCAGCAGGACGACCGGCGTGCTGCGCACCGGCGCCGCCGTGCGGGCGCGCGCGCCGAGGCGCGTCCAGACCAGCTTGCCGCCGCGGCACAGCGCGTCGAGCGTACTGCCCGCGTAGTCCTTCACGCGTGCCGGCAGGATCTCGTCTTCCCACGCGCCCGCCGCTGCTTCGAATCCGGCAAGCTGCGCGGCGACGGCGGCGAGCGCATCGTGACCGTCGCCGCGCGTGGCCGGGGTCAGATGCTGCCACTCGACCAGGAACCGCATGAAGTCGCGCGGCTCGACCGGCTCGATTTCGCGCCGCAGCCGCCGCACCGTATAGCGGTGAATCCGCGCGAGCAGATGGCGCTCGCACCATTCGTCGACGCTCGCCTGCGGGGTGAAGCGGCCGCGCATCACGTAGCCTTCGGCTTCGAGGCGCCCGAGCGCCTGGCCGATCGCGGCAACCGGCAGCGCGAGCGGCGCGGCCAGCGCGACGCCGCTCAGTGGACCGAGGCCGCTCAGGCGCGCGCGCACCACCTCGGTCAACGCATCGTCCGCGCTCCAGGGTTCGGCGAAGCCCTTCGGCGCGCATAGCGGCGGATCCGGTTCGACGCCCGGATAGAGCGCGCAGACACAGGTCAAGCGTTCGGCGGCGACCCATAGCGTCGCTTCCCGCGCGACGCGCAGCCGGGTCGCGCGTCCGCTTTCGGCCAGCGCGGCGAGCCATGCGGACCAGCCGGCGTCGCGCATGGCCTCCGCGTCGCTCACGCAGGCGAGCCCGTTCAGCGCTTCGTGCATTTCGTCGACGCTGCGCGGCTGCGGCCACGCTTCGTCGCAGACCGCGGCGATCGCCTGCGCGTCGAGCGCGCCCAGCTCGCTCGACGACGCGGGATCCGACCAGCGCCGGTTCAGCACGGCCTGGGTGCGGCGCTCTTCGAGCGGCGCGTCGTCGAGGAACGCGTAAGGCTTCGCGGTGAGGATCTCCGCGGCGAGCGGCGACGGCGCGGGCAGCTCGCGCGTGACGAGCCTGATCTCGCCCTGTTCGATCCGGCGCAGCACCTGCAGCCAGCCGTCGGCATCCATGGCGTCGTGCAGGCAATCGTCGATGGTCTGATCGACGAGCGGATGCTGCGGCAGCTCGCGCTCGCCGACGATATTCTCCAGACACGCGAGCTGCTCCGGGAACACCGCGGCGAGCAGATCCTCGCTGCGCATGCGCTGCAGCTGCGGCGCGCTCTTGCGGCCGGCGGTGAAGCGCGGCACCGCGAGCGACGTGACCGCGTTCCAGCGCCAGCGCGCGCCGAACAGCGGCGCGTCGAGCAGCGCCTGGACCAGCAGATGGCCCGCCGTGTTCGGGTGCAGGTAGCGCCAGACTTCGTCGAGCGCGAAGCTGTGGCTGCCCGTGAGCGACAGGATGATCGCGTCTTCGGTGGCGGCGGCCTGCAGCTCGAAGTTGAAGCTGCGGCAAAAGCGTTTGCGCAGCGCGAGGCCCCACGCGCGATTGATGCGGCTGCCGAACGGCGTGTGGATCACGAGTTGCGTGCCGCCGGATTCGTCGAAGAAGCGCTCCATCACCAGCGTGTCGTGTGTGGGCAGCGCGGTGAGCACCGCGCGGGCCCGCGCGAGATAGTCGACGATCTGCTGCGCGGCGGCCGGGCCGAGCGCGAGGGTGTCGCTCAGCCAGCGGAGCGCGCGGGCGGCCGCGTCGCTTGGGGCGTCCTTTTGTGCGTCGTTTTGTAAGTCCTTTTGCGCGTCGCTTTGCGCGCTGTCTCGTGTGCCGTCTTGCGCCGCGCCGGCCGCGTGCCCGGCGGGTGCGTCGAGCAGCGCGTCGAGTTGGGCACGCAGGCGCGCGACGCCGAACGACAGCGCGTCGCTGCGCCCCGGCGCTTCGCCGAACCAGAACGGGATGTTCGGCGGCTGTCCGTTCGCATCTTCGACCCGCACGCGGCCGGGTTCGATGCGCAGGATCCGGTACGACGTGTTGCCGAGCTGGAACACGTCGCCCGCGAGACTTTCGATTGCGAAGTCCTCGTTGACACTGCCGATGTTCAGCGCCTGCGGTTCGAGCAGCACGGCATAGTCCGCGTTGTCGGGAATCGTGCCGCCTGAAGTCAGCGCGACGAGCCGCGCGCCGCGCCTGCCGCGCAGCAGGCCGCCGACCGCGTCGCGATGCAGGTATGCACCGCGCGGTCCGTGGCGGCTCGTATAGCCTTGCGCGAGCATGTGCAGCACCGCGTCGTACTGCTCGCGCGCCAGCTGCGCGTAGGGTTCGGCGCGGCGCACCAGCGCGAACAGCGCGTCTTCGTGCCATTCGGCGCTGGCCGTCTCGGCGACGATCTGCTGCGCGAGCACGTCGAGCGGCGCGCGCGGGATGCGCACCGCGTCGAGCTCGCCGCGCCGCACGCAATCGAAGAGCGCCGCGCATTCGACGAGGTCGTCGCGCGACAGCGGAAAGAGCCGCCCCTTCGGGATCCCGCCCACGTGATGCCCGGAGCGGCCGACGCGCTGCAGGAACGGCGCGATTGCGCGCGGCGAGCCCAGCTGGCAGACTAGATCGACGTCGCCGATGTCGATGCCGAGTTCGAGCGACGCGGTTGCGACGAGCACCTGCAGCGCGCCGCGCTTCAGGCGCTGTTCGGCGTCGAAGCGCAGTTCCTTCGCGAGGCTGCCGTGGTGCGCAGCCACCGCTTCCTTGCCGAGCCGCTCGCCCAGGTGGCGCGCGACACGCTCGGCCATGCGGCGCGTGTTGACGAAGACGAGCGTGGTGCGGTGCTGCGCGACCAGCTCCGCGATCCGGCCGTAGACGAGCGTCCACGCGTCGTTCGACATGACCGCTTCGAGCGGCACCGGCGGCAGTTCGAGCGCGAGATCGCGCGCCCGCGCGTGACCGGTGTCGACGATCGCGCAGTCCGGCGCGGCGCGGCCGGCGTCCTCCGGCTGCGCCGCGCCCACCAGAAACCGTGCGATTGCGCCGATCGGCTTTTGCGTGGCCGACAGTCCGATGCGCGCGGGCGGTGCGCCGCACAGCGCGCCGAGCCGTTCGAGACTGAGCGCGAGGTGGCTGCCGCGCTTGCTGCCGGCGAGCGCGTGGATTTCGTCGACGATCACCGTGCGCGTGCTCGCGAGCATCCGGCGCCCCGACTCCGAGCCGAGCAGCACGTACAGCGATTCGGGCGTCGTCACGAGAATGTGCGGCGCGCGCTTGCGCGATGCATGGCGTTCCTGCTGCGTGGTGTCGCCGGTGCGCACCGACGTGCGGATTTCGAGCGCCGGCAGGTTGCGCGCGGCGAGTTCCGCGGCGATCCCTTCGAGCGGCTGCTGCAGGTTCAGGCGGATGTCGTTGGACAGCGCCTTGAGCGGCGACACGTACACGACCAGCGTGGCGTCGGGCAGCGTGCCGCCGTTCGCGAGGCCTTCGCGCACCAGTGCGTCGAGCGCCGCGAGAAAGGCGGTGAGCGTCTTGCCGGAGCCGGTCGGCGCGGCGACGAGCGTGGCGCGGCCGCTGCGGATCGGCGGCCATGCGGCCGCCTGCGCGGCGGTCGGCGCGGCGAACGTCTTCTGGAACCAGCCGGCCACCGCCGGATGAAAACCGTCGAGCACGCCGGGCGACGAAGCGGGGGCATTCATGCTGGCGAAAGTGGGGGCGTGACGGGCCATTTCCAGAGGGGGCTGCGGCTCAGCCATCGAAGGGAGCGGCTGCCAGTCTCGCAGGTTTGCGACGCATGCGCCATCCTGGCCGAACGGGGGATGGCAGCTTGCCGGTGAAATCGGGCACGCTGCAGTATTCTCGTTCCTCTGTCCCCTGACATGGAGTGCCCGCGATGCGTTATAACCCGCTTGGCCGCACCGGCCTGTTCGTATCTGAACTCTGTTTCGGCACCATGACCTTCGGGGGTGGCGAGGGTATCTGGCGCCAGATCGGCGACCTGCAGCAGGCTGACGCGGAACGCCTCGTCGGCCGCGCGCTCGACGCGGGCATCAACTTCATCGACACCGCGGACGTCTACGCGCAAGGCCTGTCCGAACAGATTACCGGACAGGCGCTGAAGAACCTGAAAGTGCCGCGCGATCAGGTGGTGGTCGCGACCAAGGTGTTCGGCATGACCGCACAGGCGCCGAATACGCGCGGCGCGTCGCGCGCGCATATCCTCGCGGGCGTGAAGGCGAGCCTGCAGCGTCTGCAGCTCGATCACATCGACCTCTACCAGATTCACGGCTTCGACCCCGCCACGCCGATCGAGGAGACCGTGCGCGCGCTCGACACGCTGGTCCAGCATGGCCATGTGCGCTACGTGGGCGTGTCGAACTGGGCTGCGTGGCAGATCGTGAAGGCGCTCGGCATCGCCGAGCGGCTCGGGCTGACCCGCTTCGAGTCGCTGCAGGCCTACTACACGCTCGCGGGACGCGACCTGGAGCGCGAGCTCGTGCCGATGCTCGCCAGCGAGGGCCTGGGGCTGATGGTCTGGAGCCCGCTTGCCGGCGGCCTGCTAAGCGGCAAGTACGGCCGCGAGCAGCAGGGCGAGGCGGGCAGCCGGCGCACCACCTTCGACTTTCCGCCGGTCGAGCGCGAGCGCGCGTACGACTGCATCGACGCGATGCGCGAAATTGCCCGGCACAAGGGCGTATCGGTCGCGCAGATTGCGCTTGCGTGGCTGCTGCATCAGCGCGCGGTGACGTCGGTGATCGTGGGGGCGAAGAAGGTCGAGCAACTGGACGACAACATCGCGGCCACCCTGGTCGAGCTCGACGCCACGGAGCTTGCCCGGCTCGACGCGGTGAGCGCGCTGCCGGCCGAGTACCCGGGCTGGATGCTGGAGCGCCAGGGCGGTCCGCGCCGCGAGCAGCTCGAGGCAGCGCGCCAGCATCCGCCGAAGGCGCGCTAGCTTGCGGCGCGGCGCTGGGCGCGCGCCTCGATGCGTGCCGCCCAGCGCCGTTCGATCCGGGCGATCAGCCAGCACACGAGCAACGCGCTGACCGTGCCGAGCGTGACCTCGCCGAGGCGCACGAGCGCCATCTGCCACGCGGGCCCGGCGCGCGGCACGAGCAGCATGATCGTTGCCGTGATGCCGCCGAGTCGCGCCGCGCTGCCGATATTCGCGCCCCAGCAGAGAATGATCGCGCCCGCCACGGCCACCGCGTATGCGGCGAAATGGCCGCCGCCGAACACGGCGCCCGCGAGACCGCACAGGCCGCCGACCATCGCGCCGATGAACTGGTCGCGCGACAGGTTGCGCGTATCCACGTAGCTGTGCTGCGCGACGCCGATCGCGGTAATCGCTGCCCAGAAGGGCTGCTGCGCGCCGAGCCGCTGCGCGAGCCAGTATGCGAGGCTCGCACCGGCCACGGCCTGCAGCGCCATCGCGCAGCCTTCGACGAGCCGGTCCGGCAGCGGCAGCGACTTCAGGAAAGCGAACAGCGAGTAGGCCGCGCTGGCGCGCGCGGCGCGCCGCTCGCGATGGGTGTTCGTCATGGCAGGGTGGGGGGATCTGAACTTCGTCATTCTAGCGGCTCGTCCCGGGGCGCGCGGCGCGGCGCCGCATGAGGCGAGGGCGCGCTGCGGGCCCGTCGCGCGCGCCGGCATGCCGTAACGACCATGACCGCCATGACCGTGGCGAGCCCGGGTAAAAGCGCGTGGGCCGTTGAAATTCTTGCGCTGCGGCGACGCTGCGCGACGCAGCGGCGGCGTTTTGTCGCGGAGGCGTCGCATGGCCGGGCGCGCGGCGTCTCGCGGGCCGCGGGGGTGCGGTCGCGCCGCACCGGCGTGCTTCTTGCTGTCGACCTGGGCAGAGGCCGGCGCGTCGCCTCGGCCCATCGGCATCAGCGGGGCAGGCGTGCCGCCGGCGCCGCTCGCGCGCCCGGACCGGGGCGAAGCGGGCGCATGATCGGCTTGGTTACGGGGACTGACATGCACATGGACAGACTGGATTCGCGCACGCGTACCCGACGCAGCGCGCACGGACAGACGGCGTTCGAGACGGGGCGGGAGCGCGGCGCGTTCCGGCACGAACCGTCCGGCGGCAGCAGGCTGATCGGCTGGCCGCGGACGCTGGTCGCGCTGCTTGCCGCGCCGCTCGCGTGGCTGCTGCAACTCGGCATTGCGCAACAGCTGGTGCGGCGGCGGTGTTTGTCGGACACCCTGTCATTCGTCGCGAGTCCCGGTGTATGGGCGTCGCCGGGTATGGTGGCCGCGGGGCTTGCGTGCATCGTGCTCGGCGGTGTGGGGCTCGCGGTCGCATGGCACAACCTGCGTCGCACGTCGCGGATCAACTGGCGGTTTCCGGCCGCCATGCGCGGCACGCGTGCCGAGCGCGACTGGTTTATTGCGCGGGTGTGCGCGCTGTCGAGCACGATGTTCGTGCTCTGCCTCGCCGCAACGGACGTCGCGCTGACGATGGCGCCCTGCGGGCTCTGATCGCCGCGGCGGCGGGCGGCGAGACCGCGCGTGCGGCGATCGCGCATCGTGCGATCGCTTCAGCGCAAACAGCGCAAACAGCGCAAACAGCATCAACGCAGCCGCGTGGAGCGGCTCCGTCAAGGTTTCGGGTTCACGGAAAAGGTTTCCGGTTCACGTGAGACCGGCGATGGTCGCACGCGGCAAACCGGCTCGCGAGACGGGCCGCCTACACCCAGAGCCGGGACGGCGTGCGCACCGGTGCGCTTGCACGGGCGGCCGGCAGCCGGTCGGTCGGCGGCGCGACGCAGGCGGCCTGGATCAGTCCGTCGCGCGGCGCGATGCGGCAGGACTCCGAGACGCGCGCCGCCCCGGCGCTCGCGCGCGGCGGCTGCAGCGTGTACTCGCGGACTTGCAGCACGACGGCCGAAGTAACCACGGCGACGCCGATCAGAAATTCTGTTCTCCTTATTTTCATCGCATATTCTCCTCGTCGTTATTGTTCGCCTGCCTTGCTTGCCTGCTTCGCCTGCGGCTCCCGGCGTGCAGGCCTCCGGGCGAGCGCGGTACCGTGTGCGCGGCCGCGGACGTGCTCCATCAAGCAGTATTCGTGCCACAGGCCGTAATGCCGCTGGCGGCCCGCGTGCCCCGGCCGGAGAGGCGCGTCAGGAGGAAGGGGACGTCAACGGATGGTCAGATCGGGAAGGCAGACAGCGCAGAATTTACCTGCCCGCGGCGAATCTGCCCGGGCGGCCGTGATGGGCGGCCGTGACGGCGTGTCCGCGCGCGCAACGACAGGCGGTCGCCGCAGCACGACATGCAGTCAAGCCAGGCGCCGGGCCTGGCTCGCGCTCCGCATCGCGGCGAGGGGACACAGGCGCCCGGCTCTCGTAGCCGGGCGCACGGCTGAGCGTCGTCGCCCGTATGACCTGCCGGCAACGCGCGCTCACCTGGCCGGCGCTGGCCACCTCCCGTCACCTTATTCAGCCACGACCCGCAGACGGTTCTTCACCGTGTGCACGCCGGACACGTCCTGGGCGACTTCGGCGGCTGCGGCCTTGTCGTCGGAGGTCGGAACGGTGCCTGTCAGCCAGACGACGCCCGAGCGCGTCTTCACATGGATATGCGCGGACTTGACGTTTTTCGCGGCGAGCAGATCGGCCTTTACTTTTGTGGTGATCGTGCCGTCGTCGATGTGCTGGCCCATCGTTTCGGATCCACCCGACGGCGCGGCCGCCGGGGTGGTTTGCGCGTGCGCGTTCAGCGCAAACGCAGCGCAGACGATCGCACCTGCGGCACCCGCGGTCTTGAGGAGGGGAAAGGTCTTCATGGCGTCGCTCCTTGATGTTGTCGGTCAATGCGGCGGCTTGCCGCCGGCGCGCAGGCGCCGGCAGGATATCCGTCCACATGGAGGCGTCCGCAAGTCGCGTGCCGCGTGCCGTGCCACGGCGCTGCACGCGCCGCGGCACGGGCCCGCAGGCGCGCTCCGGCGCACCGCGCGAACGGAGCAAAAGCAGCGCAAAAACAGCGCGCAAGCAGAACGCAGCGAGGGCATAGCGAGGGCATAGCGAGGGCATAGCGAGGACACAGCGAGGACACAGCGAGGACACAGCGAGGGCGCAATTTTCCGCCCAATTGTAAAAATCGCCGCGGCGCGCGTGCCGTGCCACGGCTTGCGGGCGGGCATAAACCTCGACAAAACAGTGTCTTGCAAAAACTGGTATAGCTGTTGCTCCAATACAGTCCTCCCGGATATCGCTCCGCCACAGGACTACGCACCATGCCTTCCATCGAACTCCGTACAAGACAGTCGCTGGCCCTGACCCCGCGCATGCAGCAGTCGGTGCGGCTGCTGCAACTGTCGTCCATCGAGTTTCAGCAGGCGTTGCGCCAGGCGCTCGATACGAATCCCTTTCTCGAATACGATCAGGCCGCTTCCGAAGACGTTGCGCTCGCAACCAGTCCGAATCATGACGACAGCGCGGCCGCCCACGATGCCGGCGCGGCCGACGGCGCCGGCGCAGCCAGCGGCGAAGCGGATGACGGCGGCGCGCGCGACGATGCGCCCGCGGACTTTCCCGCCGACTTCGCCGGCGAAACGTTTGGCCGCAGCGCGTCGCGCGCGCAGGGCGACGGCGAGGACAGCGACCCGGCGGACTGGGTGCGGATCCAGCCGTCGCTGCGCGAGCAACTGCACGATGCGCTGCGCCTGTGCCAGCTCGACGCGCGCGATCGCGAAGCCGCCCAGGTCGTGATCGAAGCCATCGACGACGACGGCTATCTGCGTCAGGAGTTCGCCGAGCTTGCCGCGATCGTCGAGATCGAGCCGCCGCTCGGCGAAGAGGAACTGCGCGTGGCGCTGCGCTTCGTGCAGACGCTCGACCGTCCGGGGATCGGCGCGCGCTCGCTCGCCGAATGTCTCACGCTGCAACTCGATGCGCTGCCCGCCGACGTGGCCGGCCGCGATCTTGCGCGCCAGGTCGCCGGGCATCATCTGGAGCGCCTCGCGCGCCGCGAGCACGCGGAGCTGCAACGGCAGCTCGGCTGCACGCCCGAGGCGCTGCGCATCGCGTGCGCGCTGGTGCGCCGGCTCGATCCGAAGCCGGGCAACGCATACGGCCGCGCCGACGGCAGCTATGTGGTGCCCGACGTGATCGTGCGCGCGGTGCGCAACCGCTTCAGCGTGACGATCAATCCGGCGGTGCAGCCGCGCGCGCGCATCAACCGGCTGTATGCGCGGCTCTTCGCGCAGGCGGGCGGTTCGAGCCGCTCGCCGCTGTCGCAGCAGTTGCAGGAGGCGCGCTGGCTGATCCGCAACGTGCAGCAGCGCTTCGATACGATCCAGCGCGTCGCGGAATGCATCGTCGCGCATCAGAAGGCGTTCTTCCAGTATGGCGAGATTGCGCTGAAGCCGATGGTGCTGCGCGACGTCGCCGAGGAACTCGGGCTGCACGAATCGACGATCTCGCGCGCGACGGGCAACAAGTACATGGCGACGCCGCGCGGCATCTTCGAGTTCAAGCACTTCTTTCCGCGCGAGCTGGGCACCGACAGCGGCGGTACGTGTTCGTCCGCGGCGGTGCGCGCGCTGCTCAAGGAAATGATCGCCGCGGAGGACGTTCACGACCCGCACTCGGACGTCACGCTCGCGCGCATGCTGGCCGAGCAGGGGGTGCTCGTCGCGCGGCGCACCGTCGCGAAGTATCGCAACCTGATGAAGGTCCCGCCCGCCGAGTTGCGCCGGCAACTGTAGGGGCAACCGTCGCGGCAAGCGTCGCCGCGATGGACGCCGGGTCCGCGCCCCATTACATTGACGACAGGACGTCGCCCGTTCGGGGCGCGCGTCGTGGTGCGTCAACGAAACGGGATGGCGGGGGTAAGCAGGATGCATTATTCGAGTCTGGTCGAGCGGCTGCAGGGCAGGCGCACGAGTGCATGGGAGATCCATCATGCGGCGCAGCAGGCGGCCGCGCGCGGCGAGGACGTGATCGTGCTGAGCGTCGGCGATCCGGACTTCGCGACGCCGGCGCCGATCGTCGAGCGCGCGGTGCAGGCGCTGCGCGACGGCGACACGCACTACAGCGCGGTGGTCGGCCGCGAGCCGCTGCGCGCGGCCATCGCGCGCGAGCATACGCGCATGAGCGGCCAGCCGGTCGGCGCGGCCAACGTGATGCTGTGCGCGGGCGCGCAGAACGGCATCTTCGCGAGCGCGCTGTGCCTGTGCGAAGCCGGCGACGAAGTGATCGTGCCGGAGCCGCTGTATCTGACCTATGAGGCGTGCGTGCGCGCCTCGGGCGCGACGCTGGTGCCGGTGCCGGTCGATCCGGCGCGCGGTTTTCACGTCGATTGCGACGCGCTCGAAGCCGCGATCACGCCGCGCACGAAAGCACTCTTCTTCGCGACGCCCTGCAATCCGACCGGCGTCGTGATGCCGCGCGCCGATCTCGAACGCATCGCGCGGCTCGCGTGCCGGCACGACCTGTGGGTGCTGGCCGACGAGGTCTATGCGGACCTCGCGTTCGAGCGCGAGCACGTGAGCATCGGCTCGCTCGACGGGATGGCGCCGCGCACCGTCACCGTGTCGAGCCTGTCGAAGTCGCACGCGATGGCGGGCTGGCGGGTCGGCTGGGTGATCGGCCCCGAGGCACTGATCGGCCACCTCGGGCGTCTTGCGCTGTGCATGCTGTACGGGCTGCCGGGCTTCGTCCAGGAGGCCGCGCGCGTCGCGCTCGAACACAAGCCGGCGATCGTCGCGCAGATGCGCGAGGTCTACCGGCGCCGCCGCGACGTGGTGTACGCGCGTCTCGCCCGGGTGCCGGGGCTGCGCTGCCTGCTGCCGGAAGCCGGCATGTTCATGATGGTCGACGTGAGCGGCTGCGGGCTCGATACCGTCGATTTCACGTGGCAGCTGTTTCGCGCGCAGCGCGTGTCGCTGCTCGACGCGAGCGCGTTCGGCGACACCGCGAACGGCTATGTGCGGCTCGGCTTCGTCGTCGACGAGGCGCGTCTCGCCGACGCGTGCGAGCGGATCGCGGCGTTCGTCGCGCAACTGCGCGCGGGGTCGCGGCTGCAGCAGGACGCTATAATTCGCGCTTGAGCGACGGCGCGGCGCGGCCGCGCGCGTCCCGCAGCCTCTTCACTGCCGTCATGCCCTTTCGCCCGATCCAGTCCTTCACGCGCAAGCGTCTGTCCGATGTCGTGTCCGATCAGATCAAACGGCTGATTTCGGACGGCGCGCTGATGCCGGGCGATCGTCTGCCGGCCGAACGCGATCTGGCGATGCAGCTCGGCGTGTCGCGACCGTCGCTGCGCGAGGCGCTGATCCGGCTCGAAGCCGATGGCTACATCGAGACCTCGGGGCGCGGCGGCTTCACGGTGGTCGACGTCACCGCGCCGGTGATCTCGAAGCCGCTCGCGGAACTGCTGCTGCAAAATCCGCGCACGAGCATCGACCTTCTCGAACTGCGCCAGGGGCTCGAATCGATCGCGACGGTCTACGCAGCCGAGCGCGCGAGCGCGGCCGATCTCGAGAAGATTCGCGCGGCCTTCGATGCGCTGAAGGCCTGCGCGCTGTCGGGCGACGGCGAGGAACTCGCGGAGCGCGACGTGGCGTTTCATCTGGCGATCGCCGACGCGACGCACAACATCGCGCTCGCGCATGCGATGCACGGCATACACGCGCTGATTCGCGAGGGCATGCGCCAATACCATCAACTGATCGACTACGACGACGCGAAGGAGCATCAACTGCTTGCACAGCATCAGGCGATCTTCGACGCAGTCAGCGCGCGCGACGCGCAGAAGGCCCGCCACGCGGCCGAGCGCCACCTGAGCTACGTGCGCGAGCTGTACGAGGCGCAAGCGGCGAAGTCCTGAGCGGGCCGCCTGCGGACCGCGCCCGAGCCGGCGGGCCGCGCCCTGCGCGGCGGCGTGGGGGGCGGTAAGGCAGCCGCAGCCCCCGCGGTGCCCCAATTGACAGCGTTTGCCCACTTCCTTATAGTCTTGGTCAGACCAACTTGACCAGTATGACTGGTCGAGCGAATGCCGCCGCATGCGTCGTTCGCTTGCCGCCCGCCGAGCCTTCAATTCATGAAAGTCGCGCTGTTCATCCCCTGCTTCATCGATGCGTTCTACCCGGAAGTCGGAATCGCGACGCTCGAACTGCTCGAACGCTTCGGCATCGAGGTCGACTACCCGCTCGCGCAGACCTGCTGCGGCCAGCCGATGGCCAACAGCGGCGCGCAGGCCGAGGCCGCCGGCGCCGAGCAGGTGTTCGTGCGCAACTTCGCCGGTTACGACTACATCGTCGGTCCGTCCGCAAGCTGCATCCATCATGTGCGCGCGCATCTGAACGCGATCGGGCAGACCGACGAAGTGAAGAAGGTGCGCGCGAGCGCCTGGGAGCTCGTCGAATTCCTGCATGACGTGGTGGGTGCGCGCGCGTTTCCGTGGGCCGAGTTTCCGTATCGCGTCGGCTTGCACACCAGTTGCAGCGCGCTGCGGCATCTGAAGGAGGCGTCGATGTCCGAGATCGCGGGCGCGCCGTTCTCGAAGCCGCGCGCGCTGCTCGAAGGCGTGAAGGGCATCCGCTTCGTCGCGCCGGCGCGGCCCGACGAATGCTGCGGCTTCGGCGGCACGTTCTCGGTCACCGAGGAGCCGGTGTCGGTGCGCATGGGCCAGGACAAGGTGCGCGATCATCTGGCGGCGGGCGCGCAGTACATCGTGTCGGGCGACATGTCGTGCCTGATGCATCAGCAGGGATGCGCGGAACGGATGGGCGCCGAGGTGCGCTTCATCCACATCGCGCAGGTGCTGAACGGAGCGCGTGCATGAGCCGGCTCGATCATGCGAAGGCGGCGGGCGCGTTCATCGCGAAGAGCGAGCATGTCGCGTTTCACGACCGGCGTCTGTGGGACTTGCGCAGCAAGCGCGATGCACAGGCGCATGCGCTGCCCGAATGGGAGACGCTGCGCGCGCTCGCGTCGGGCATCAAGGAGCACACGCTGTCGCACCTGGCCGACTACCTCGCGCAGTTCGCGCAGGCGGCCGAGGCCAACGGGGTGGTCGTGCACTGGGCGGACAGCGCCGAGGAGCACAACGCGATCGTTCATCAGCTGATGTCGGCGCGCGGCATGACGACGCTCGTCAAGAGCAAGTCGATGCTGACCGACGAGTGCGCGATGCGCGACTACCTCGAACCGCGCGGCATCACCGTGATGGAGACCGATCTCGGCGAGCGGATCCAGCAGCTCGACCATCAGGATCCCAGTCACATGGTCGTGCCGGCCGTGCACAAGCTGCGCGCGGACGTCGCGCAGCTGTTCGGCCGCACGATCGGCACCGATCCGCAGAACAGCGACATCCATTACCTCGCCGAAAGCCAGCGGATGAACACGCGGCCGTATTTCGTGCGCGAGAAGACCGCCGGGATGACCGGCTGCAACTTCGCGGTCGCCGAAACGGGCACCGTGGTGGTGTGCACCAACGAGGGCAATGCGGATCTGTCGGCGAATGTGCCGCCGCTGCATATCGTGTCGATCGGTATCGAGAAGCTGATTCCGGCCGTGGCCGATCTCGGCGTGTTCATCCGGATGCTGTCGCGCAGCGCGCTCGGTTCGCCGATCACGCAATACACGTCGCATTTCCGCGCGCCGCGGCCGGGCACGGAAATGCATTTCATCCTCGTCGATCACGGCCGCTCCGAGCGGCTTGCGATGCAGGACTTCTGGTATTCGCTCAAATGCATCCGCTGCGGCGCGTGCATGAATACGTGCCCGGTGTATCGGCGCAGCGGCGGGCTGTCGTATGGCGGCACGTACTCGGGGCCGATCGGCGCGATCATCAACCCGACCTTCGATCTGAAGCGCTATAGCGCGCTGCCGTTTGCGTCGACGCTCAACGGCAGCTGCACGAACGTGTGTCCGGTGAAGATCAATATTCACGAACAGATCTACAAGTGGCGCGAGGTGATCAGCGCGCGCCACGAGGTGCCGTTCGTCAAGCAGGAGGTGCTGAAGTTCGCGGGGCGGCTGCTCGCGAGCCCGACGCTCTATCGCGCGACGATGGCGTCGATGGGCGGCGCGCTGCGGCATCTGCCGAATTTCGTGCTGTACAACCCGCTGAACATCTGGGGCCGGCAGCGCGAGCTGCCGGAGGCGCCGAAGCAGACCTTCCATGCGTGGTACCGAAAGAATCGCGGAGGTGGCGATGGCCACGCGTGACACCTTCCTGGCCCGCGTGCGCGCGGCCCAGCCGCCGGCACAGCCGCGCCCGGAGGTGCCGCTCTTTCCGTCGCCGGAGGGGGATCTGCGCACGCGTTTCGCGGCCGCGCTCGAAGGCATGGGCGGCGCGTGCGTGGACGCGGCGAGCGGCGCCGACGTGCTGGCGCTGATCCACGCGCGCTTCGGCGCGGCGGCGTCGATCTGCTCGGCGGTGCCGGAGGTGGCGGGCACGCGCGCGCTGGAGGCGGACACGCCGCCGGCGTCGCTGCAGGACGTCGACGTCGGCGTCGTGCGGGCGCGCTTCGGCGTCGCGGAAACGGGCTCGGTGTGGTTCAGCGAGCAGGAGTATCGCGTGAACGCACTGGGGTATCTGGTGCAGCATCTGGTCGTGCTGCTCGATCCGGCGCAACTCGTCGACGGCCTGCAGCACGTGTACCGGCGCGACGATTTCCGGCACGCGCGCTACGCGGTGCTCGTGACGGGGCCGTCGGCGACCGCCGACATCGAAGGCGTATTGATTCGCGGCGCACAGGGCGTGCGGTCGCTGACGGTGGTGTGGTGGGGGGAGGGGGCGGGGTAGGGGGACAAGGTGGCGCAACAGATGCGATTTTCGGCCCGATGGAAATCTACGGGAATGCGGAATAAATTTCTCGGAATCTAAACGACAAATTTATTAATATAGTTTCCCTATTATATTTGTAAATCGTCAGGAAAATTTATTCATTTAATATTGCCGGATTTTCTTCGCTCAAGAGGATCCGATGTCTTGCCCAAGTTTCCGTGAAGCTTTCGCCGCCAACATGACTGCCTTGGGGTTGCCAGTCCCGGGAAGCCTGTTTTCTACGCAGCAGCAGGTTGTGTCGACGATTGCCCAGATCACCGGCGCCATCAAAACATTTGGAGCAAAGGTGACGATAGGGGAGTTGATCGGAGCAGGAACAATTTCTGAAGTTCTGGCTGCTGCTTCCGCGTTTTATGCGTCCTGGTATGTCGGTGGTCTGATAGGCAGTCTGATGGTGGCGGCGGACGCCAGACTGACTTGTAGTACGACCACTTCGGCGCTGCATGCCGTCACGTTCTGGTCGATGCGCACCGGGGTGTCTTTGCCGAAGCCGTTACTCGATCATATGGCGATGCATCCCGAGTTGATGCAGCCAGGTACTTCGCGCCGCAGTTACGCCGCTCTGGGCAAAACCGCATGACCGGCCCCTGGCTGAAAGACCGGCTCGCGCTTGTTGCCATCGCCGTAGCGGTCGCCGCAGTGTTTCTCGTCCTTTCGCTGTATGCCAACGGGCGCGCGTGGCTGGGGCCACTGATGGCTGCCGTGATGATCGTTGCGCTCGCATGGGAAAACAGCCGCTTGCGCAAGCTTCTGCAGAAGAACGGCATCGACCCGCGCAGCAGGCGCCGGTAAGCCGGGTAGCGCCCGCCCGCGGTCGCTTCCGCCGTGCCTCGGCCGGCCGCACGCTATCTGCGGCTCAAACTGCGCAGCGTCAACCCCGCGAGCAGCGCGGTCACGATCGCCGTGAACAGATAGAGCCCGCCCGGCCCGGTCAGCGCCATCGACGCCGATGCGAGCGCCGGCCCCGCGCTCGCGCCCAGCGAGAAAATCAGCAGCAGGCCGCCGCTGACCGCGAGCCGCTGATCGGCCGGCACGCAGTCGTTCACGTAGGACGTCACGACGCCATAAAGCGAGAACACCACGCTGACGTACAGATAGCTGGCCGCCTCGACCAGCATGCCGCTTCGCACGAGAAACAGCACCAGGCTGCACGCGGCCGCGAGCACCGTGATCGCGACGATCACCGCGCGCCGCTCGAAGCGGTCCGCGAGGCGCGCGACCGGCCATTGCGGCAGCAGTGCCGCCAGCAGCGCGAAGCCCATGAAATGCGCGACGTCCGTCACCGAATAGCCGAGCCGGCTCATGAAAACGGGCTGCATCGTGTAGAAGCAGCTATTCAGCAGACCGGCGGTGAGACAGCCGCACACGCCGAGCGGCGCCCATTTCGCGACGGTTTTCAGCCCCGCCAGCCCGCGCGCGAAGCGCGACAGCCCGCGGCCCGGCGCCGCGGGGCCGGTTGCGGGCGTGGCGCTCGCGTGGCCGGCAAGCGTCACCGGAATCAGCGACGCGGAGAACAGCGCGCTCACGAGACTGAACAGCGCGAAGCTGGCAGGGTCGGCGAGCCCGAGCAGAAACTGTCCGGTGCCGACGCCGAGATAGTTCGTGATCAGATAGGCGGAGAACACACGCGCGCGCAACGCGTTGCTCGCAACCTGATGCAGCCAGCTTTCGATCACCGTGAAAATACCGACGAGGCAGAATCCCATCACGAGCCGCAGCGCGACCCAGAGCGCTGGGCTCGCCGACGCGGCGAAGCCGAGCGCGCAGCATGACGACACCGCCGCGAACGTGACGAACGCGCGATGGTGCCCGACGCGCCCGATCAGGCTGCCGCCGCTCATCGCACCGGCCATGAAGCCGACGTAGTACGCGGACTGCACGATGCCGATCAGCAGCGACGAGCTGTGTTCGGCGATGAGCCGCAGCGAGATCAGCGTGCCGAGCAGGCCGTTGCCGGTGATCAGGATCGCATAGCCGGCGAGCAGGATCGCGGTGGCGCGCAGGCTGCCGGACGCGGTCGAGCCGGTGGCGGGGCGCGCGGTGACGGGCGCGTCGGCCCCAGCCGCTGCATCGGCCACGAGGGGCACTGGCGTTTCCGCCGTGCCGGTGGCGTAGACGGAGGGCGCGGCGGTGGGCGCGGCCGCGGTGTCGTGCGCGCCGCCGGAAGGAGTGGCCGCGTCGGGCATCCACGAGTCGTTGGCCTGCTTCATCGTATGCGTCGGTGGTAGGGCATGGGGCGGCTCTTCGACTGTAGCGGCCGCGCGCCGCGCGCGCCAGACCGCGAAGCGACACGGCCTTGCGCAAAAGCGCCGCGCTTGCGCAAGATCGTTGTCCGTCGTGAGTGTGTGCCGATGTTGACGCAACACCCGTAGGCGACGCAATTGCGGCAATTTACTCAATTGACGGGGTCGAGGCCGTACCATCCTCCGGGCATTGCACCGATCATACCGCCTCGCATGACCGCTACGCCTTGCGCGATTTCCCCGACAACAGGGACGATCAACGTTGGTGCAGCCCAGGCTCCGGTCCACGCTGCGCCAGTCCATATCGGTCTCCCGATCCCGATTTAACCCGGATGCGCAAAATGCCTGGCGAAAGGGAAGTCGATAAATAACAGATAAATCATCAAATATTGTCAGGTTGATATTAATTAAGACTTATCCGATGGCGATTTACAGATCGGCCTGTTAATCTCGCCGGCTACGCTCAAAGAGAATCGAAATGCGGCGCCTGCTGGTCGTCGTTTTCTTGTGTCGTCCATTGACTGGGAGGCGCCTCGCATCGGGCGGGCTTTATTCAGCATTACGGGTATAAGCATGAATAAAAACTGTTACCGGCTTGTTTTCAGCACGCTCCGGGGTATGCCCGTCGCGGTTGCGGAGACTGCAACCGGACATACGGCAGGCCAAAGCGACACCGGAGCGTCGCGCGCGCTTCGTCCGATGACGCTTTTCGCCCTGCGTCATGCGGCTTTTGCCGCACTGGCCCTCTTCGGGCTCGCTCCGGTTCTCGCGGATGCGCAGATCGTACCGTCGGGCGCGCACGCGCCGGGCGCCATTACTACGGCAAATGGCCTGCCTCAAGTAAACGTAAACAAGCCCTCGGGGGCGGGCGTCTCGCTTAACACGTATTCGCAATTTGACGTAAGCAAAAGTGGCGCGATATTGAACAATTCGCCCGTCAATGTGAATACACAACTCGCGGGCATGATATCCGGCAACCCGAATTACGGGGCGAACGACGCCGCAAAAATCATTGTCAACCAGGTCAATAGCAACAATCCGAGCCAGTTACGCGGTTATGTCGAGGTCGCGGGCCAGAAAGCGGCTGTTGTCATCGCAAACGGTTCGGGCATTGTGGTCGACGGCGGCGGTTTTATCAATACGTCCCGGGGAATTTTGACTACGGGCAATCCGCTGATCGACAGTAACGGCAACCTGACCGGTTTTAACGTAACCGGCGGGACAATTACTGTCCAGGGCGCGGGGCTCAATGCTTCAAATATCGATGAGGTTGATCTTTTGGCGCGTGCCGTACAGGTCAACGCGGCGATTTATGCCAATGCCCTGAACGTGACGGCCGGCTCGAACAGCATCGACTATGCGAGCCTGACGCCGGGCGCGGTCGCAGGCAGCGGAGCGCCCCCGGCCGTCTCGATCGACGTCTCGCAGCTCGGCGGCATGTACGCAAACCGTATCGTCCTGACGAGCAACGAGAACGGTGTCGGGGTCGCGAACGCCGGCACCCTCTCTGCGCAGGCGGGCGATCTGATCCTCACGGCTTCGGGCCAGCTTGTCCAGGCGGGCACAATGACCGCGAGCGGCAACGTCGCCATCAACGCGGCGAGCCTCGCCAATACGGGGACCATCTACGGGCAGCAGAATACCGCCATCGTCTCGGCGGGCGCGCTCACGAATAGCGGCACCGTTGCGGCCCAACAGGGCACGACCATCGATGCCGGATCGCTCGACTCGACCGGTATTCTCGGCGCGGGCGTGAACAACGACGGCTCACTCGGTAGCTCGGGAAACCTGAACGTCTCGACGAGCGGGCAGCTCAACGCGACCGGCGAGAACGTGGCCGGCGGCAACGCAACGCTGACGGGTAGCGGCGTCAATCTCGCCGGCAGCCAGACGGCGGCGAACGGCAACGTCTCGCTGACAGCGAACGCGGGCGGCCTCAACCTCGCGGGCGCGACGACGAGCGCGGGCGGCTCTGTCGCGGCGAGTGCGGCGGGCACGCTCGACAACGACAACGGTTCGCTGGCGGCGGGCCGTAGCGCAACGCTGACCGCAGGCAACCTCTCGAACCAGAACGGCGATATCTCGTCGCAAGGGCCGCTCGTCGCGCAGGCAGCCGGCCAGATCGACAATCAGGCCGGTTCGATGGTCTCGCAAGGCGCGATGCAGGTTCAGGGCGGCGCCATCGCGAACAGCGCCGGGACCATGCAGAGCGCGGCGGGCATGGCGGTATCCGGGTCCTCCGTTGACAATACCGCCGGCCGCATCACGTCGCTCAACGGCGACGGTCTCTCGGTCACGGCGACGGGCGCAATCACGAACGCGGCAGGGACGACCGCAACCGGCGCACAGGGCGGCCTCATCGGCGGCAATGGCGCGGTCGCGCTGCAAGGCGGGACCATTGCCAACCACGGGACGGTATCGGCACAGACGAACCTCCAGGTAACCGGGGTTCAATCGGTCGACAATAGCCGTGGTTTGCTCGGCGCGTCAGGCAATACGACGGTGAACGCGGGCGCGAAGCTGACCAATGGCGGCGGCTCGATTACGGCGGGCCAGACGGTGAGCGAGCGCGCGACGACGCTCGACAACAGCTCGGGCACGACGCAGGCCGCGCAGGTCTCGCTCAACGCGACGGACCTCGTCAATCACGCGGGCACGATCACGCAAACGGGAAGCGGCCCGATGACGGTCGCCGTATCGTCCACCCTCGACAATTCGGCTGGCGGCATCATCCAGACGAACAGTACGGATCTCTCGCTGACGCCCGTTACCCTCGACAACGACGGCGGCTCCCTTGTTCACGCCGGAACCGGAACGCTCACGCTCGACGCGGGCAGCGGCGCGGGGACGATCTCGAACGCGAACGGGACCATCGAGAGCAACGGAACGGTCGTCGCCGGGGCCAGCGCGTTCGACAATACGGCAGGCCTCGTGCTCGGCCAGACGGGTGTAACCGCAACCGTTGGCGGCGCGCTGGACAATACAAACGGCAAACTGCTCTCGAATGCCGGTCTGAGCCTCGCGAGCGGGTCGCTCAGCAACAACGGCGGCGAGGTCGGCGCGGCCTCGAACGGGACGGTCCAGAGCGGATCGATGACCAATAGCGGCGGCTCGATCGTCGCGCCGGATCTCACGCTCTCGATCGGCTCCACGCTCGACAATTCGAACGGCGATATCGAGGCGAACCAGCTCGCGCTCGGCGCGACGGATCTCCTCAACCACGGCGGGACGATCACGCAGTACGGCGCCTCGCCGATGAGCGTCAACGTCGGCAATACGCTCGACAACTCGGCGGGCGGCACGATCCAGACGAACAGTACGGACCTGACACTTTCGCCCGGCACACTCATCAACGACGGCGGTACGATTCTCGACGCCGGAACGGGTACGCTGACGATCGCGCCGGGCAACGGCTCGGGCTCCCTCTCGAACGTCGGCGGCAAAATCATCACTGCCGGCCAGATCGCAGCACAGGCCGGCAGCTTCGACAACGCGGGCGGCGTATTCGCTGCGCAGGGCAACATCGCGGCGAACGTCGCGGGCAATATCGACAACGCGCAGGGCGCGGTACGCTCGCTCGGGTCCCTTTCGCTCGCCAGCGGCGGCGCGTTGACGAACACGAACGGACAGATCCAGTCGGGTACCGGCGAGCCGGGCGATGCGAGCACGCTCAACGTTCAGGCCGCGTCCGTCGACAATACGGGCGGTCTCGTTAGCGGCCTCGGGACGGGCAATACGACCATCCAGGGCGCTAGCCAGATGATCAATACGGGCGGCGTCGTGACGGGCAACGGCAACGTCGCCGTCGATACCGCGGCGCTCTCTAACACGCAGGGCGGCCAGGTGAGCGGCGGTAGCGTCGGTATCCAGGCGAATACCGTCGACAACAGCAACGGCGAAATCGGCAGTTTCGCGGGTTCGACCGGCGACGTCGCGATCACGACGACCGGCGCGATGACGAATACGAACGGGCAGATCGGCGCGACCCATAACCTGAGCGTCGACGCGGCGACGCTGAACGGGGGCGGTGCCTATAGCGCGGCGAACGACGTCGCAATCAACATGCAGGGCGACTTTGCGCCGACCGCCGCTTTCTCGTTCAACGCCGGTCACGACCTTGCCTTTACGCTACCCGGCACGTTCGCGAATGGCGGCGCGCTGGAGGCGACAGATAACCTCGACATTCACGCGAGCGATATCCAGAACAGCGGCGCGATGATGGCGGGCGGCACGCTGACGACGCACTCGGCCACGCTGGAGAATACGGGCGCGATGGTCGGCGGTAGCGTCTCGCTCAATGCTACGCAGTCCGTAACAAACGTCGGACCGACCGCGCTGATCGGCGCGACCGACAGTAACGGCCTGCTCGAAATCCTCGCGCCCGATATCGGGAACCGCGACGATACGACGATGACCGATACGCAGGCGACGACCGCGATTTACGGTCTCGGCGCCATCGTGCTGGCGGGCGGCAAGGATGCGAACGGCAACTATACGAACGCGAACCTGATCCGCAACCAGTCGGCGCTGATCCAGTCGGCGGGCGACATGACGCTCGACGCGAACCAGGTCACGAATACGCGCACGACGATGACGACGACCGGCCTGAACCAGGCGGTCGATCCGAACCTGCTCACGCAGCTTGGCATCAGCCTGTCGGGTACGACGGGCCAGGTCGGAACGCCTTGCCCGACCTGTATCGGCGGCGTCTATACCGATCCGCCCCACGGCGGGCAGTGGAACTCGACGTATCAGTACACGACCTATACGGGCGTTGCGGTCGCGAACCTCATCGCGTCGATCAGCCCGCAGGCGCAGATTATCGCCGGAGGCAATCTTGACCTGTCGAACGTTGGCCTGTTCCAGAACGACTGGAGCGCGGTCGCGGCGGTCGGCAATATCGCGATGCCCGCAACGCTTGATGCGAATAGCTGGCAGGGGCAGCTCGCGCCCGAGGTCCAGGTGACGTACTCGGGCTACTACCATTACAACAACTACGACAACTCGGAATACAACTGGCAGTTGCCGTTTGGCGACCCGACGCCTTTGTTCCCGACCGGCCATCCGGGCGGCTATACGCAGGCCGCGCCCGCCGATGTCCGTACCTATGGACTGCCCGACTACGAATCCACCTGGACGGCTGGCGGCACGATTACCGGTACGGGCGTGAACATCGACAACACGGCGGGCAATGCGGGGATTCCGTCGCTCGGTCTTGTTCCGGGCCAGTCGCCCGGGGGCGTGAGCGTCGGCGGCGTCGCGGGCAACGCGGGCGGCTCGAAAGGCGCAGCCGCTTCGGTCAACGGCGGCCCGGGGCTCGTGAATGCCGTCATCGCGAGCGCGACGGCGGTGAACGTCCTGAGCAACCTGACGATTCCCCAGGGCGGCCTGTTCAGGCCCGATACCGCGCCCAATGCGCCGTACCTGATCGAGACGAACCCGGCCTTCACGAGCGCGGCCTCGTTCATTTCGAGCAACTACTATCTCCAGCAGCTCGGACTGAATCCGCAGAACGTCGAAAAGCGTCTCGGCGACGGTTTGTACGAGGCACAGCTCGTCCAGAACCAGCTGACCTCGCTGACCGGCAAGGCCGTCCTCGGCCCCTATACCGACGTCCAGTCGATGTACGAAGCGCTCATGGCGGCGGGCGCGTCGCTCGCCGAGTCGCTGAACCTGCCGCTCGGCATGGCCCTCACGCCGGACCAGGTCGCGGCGCTGACGACGAACGTCGTCATCATGCAGACCGAGATCGTCGACGGGCAGTCCGTGCTCGTCCCGGTCGTCTATCTCGCGAAGGCGAGCCAGCAGGACATGAACGGGCCGCTTATCGGCGCGACCAGTATCGATCTGCAGAACGCGCAAACCTTCAATAATTCCGGGACCGTAGAGGCGAGCAATACGCTCTCCATTCAGGGCCAGCAGATCAATAACGCGTTCGGTACGCTGCAAAGCGGCGGCCTCATGTCGCTGGCGACGACGGGCAATATCGACTTTACCTCGGCGAACGTGAACGCGGGAAGCCTCGCGCTGAACGCGGGCGGCAACCTGATCCTCAATACGGCGGCGAATACCGTCAACCAGGTCAGCGCGACGGGCGCGACGCGCACCACGACGACACTCGGCCCTATTGCGAACCTCAATGTGGCGGGCGACGCTGCGATCGTGACCGGCGGTAACGTCGAGCAGAACGCGGGCAACCTGAATGTCGGCGGCAATCTCGGCATGAGCGTCGGTGGCAACTGGGATATCGGTACGGTCCAGACCGGCGAGCAGAAAGTCGTGGCGCGCGCGAATGGCGTATCGGATACGAACATCAACCAGGCGACCGGGAGCAACGTCAATGTTGGTGGCGTGTCGGCAATCGGCGTGGGCGGCAACCTGACCGCGACGGGAGCGAACATCAATCTCGGCGGCGGCGGTACGGTTGTCGCGAAGGGCGACGTCACCCTCCAGGCGGCGACTGCAACCTCGACCGTCAACAGCAACAGTTCAGGTAGCGACAGCCACGGCAGCTACTCCGAGTCGTTGCATACGTCCACCGATACGTTGACGGGGACGACGCTCAATTCGGGCAATTCGCTGACCGTCGCCTCGGGTAACAACATCAACGTTGTCGGCAGCACGATCAATCTCGACCAGGGGACGGCAACGCTCGCGGCAACGAACAACGTCAATATCGGCGCGGCCACCGCGACCTATGTCGACAACTCGCAGGAGCAGCATAGCCACAGCAACGTGGTCAGCGGCAAGGAGGTCAGGAGTTCGAGCGATACGACGACGACGGTCGCTCAGGGTAGTACGGTCTCCGCCGATGCCGTGACGATCTCAAGCGGGAACGATATTAACGTCGCCGGCAGTACCGTTGTCGGGACGAACGACGTCAGTCTGAGCGCCGGGCACGACGTCAATATCACGACGACGCAAAATACGCAGCAGTCGTCGAGTACCTATCAGGAGAAGGATACGGGCCTCGGGACGAGCGGCCTGACCGTTACCATCGGTACCAACAAGCTCGCAACGACTGACCAGGAGTCGAGCGTCACGAACAACGGCAGCGTCGTCGGCTCGCTGAACGGGAACCTCTCGATTCAGGCGGGCAATACCCTGCATGTCACCGGCAGCGACCTCGTCGCGGCGCAGAACGTGACGGGTACGGCGGCGAACGTCATCATCGATTCGGCGACCGATACGAGCCATACGAGCCAGACCCAGCAGACGAGCAGCAGCGGCGTAACCATCGGCCTCTCGGGCAGCGTTGGCGATGCGATCAACGGCGCGTACCAGCAGAGCCAGACGCTCGCGAGCGGCAATAGCAACGGTCGCGCCGATGCGCTGCATGCGATCGCGGCGGGCGGCGACGCGGCGATTGCGGGGTACGGTGCGTACAGTCTGGCAAAGAACGGTATCTCGGATGCCGCCAACGCACCAAGCATTGGCGTACAGGTGAGCGTTGGTTCGAGTCATAGCCAGAGCCAGTCGTCGGAGGATCAGGCGACCCAGGTCGGCTCGAACGTTCAGGCAGGCGGTACCGCTGCATTCGTGGCAACGGGTAATGGTACGGAGGGTAGCGGCAACCTGACCATCGCCGGTTCGAACGTCAGCGCGAACGACGTCGTCCTCGCGGCAAGGAATCAGGTGAACATCGTCAATACGACGAATACCGATGTGACGCAAAGCTCGAATTCGTCGTCGGGTTCGAGCGTGGGCGTGTCGATCGGGACGAACGGCGTCGGCGTTTCAGCATCCATGCAGAACGCGCACGGCGACGGCAACAGTAGCGCGGCGATCCAGAACGCCTCGAACATCAACGGCGCGAACAGCGTGACCGTCGTTTCGGGCGGCGACACGAATATCATCGGCTCGCAGGTCAACGGTCACCAGGTCACCGCACAAGTCGGCGGCAACCTGAATATCCAGAGCGTCCAGGATACGACGGTCAGTACCGCGCACCAGAGCAGTTCGGGCGGCGGGTTCAGCATTAGCGAGACGGGCGGTAGCGCGAGCTTTAGCGCGCAGAACGGCCACGCCGACGCGAACTACGCCCAGGTCAACGGACAGGCGGGTATCAATGCCGGTAGCGGCGGCTTTGATATCAACGTCAAGGGCAATACGGGCCTGACCGGCGCGGTGGTTTCGAGTACTGCGGAAGCGGAGAAGAACACGCTCACCACCGGTACGCTGACCTACTCCGATATCCAGAACGAGTCGCATTATGACGCGACGAGTAACGGCATCGGTGCGGGTGTGGGCTGGGGCAACACGGGCAAGGCTGTCGGGATGGGCTCGGTAAGCGGCACACCTGCCGTTGCGCCGCTGATGTCGCAGAACGAGAGCGGCGACCAGAGTGCGACGACGCGCAGCGCAGTCAGCGCGGGCACCATCAACATCACGAACCAGGCCGCGCAGACTCAGGACGTCGCGGGCCTGAGCCGCGATACGACGAATACGAACGGGACGGTTTCGAATACGCCGGACGTCAGCAACATCCTCTCGCAACAGGCCGATACGATGCAGGCCGCGCAGGCGGCGGGCCAGGTGGTCGCGCAAGGGATCGGCGCGTATGCGGATAACAAGCGCAATACCGCCACCGATGCCGCCACGGCAGCGGCGTGGGCCGAAGGCGGAGATAGCCGCGCGCTATTGCAGGCAGCGGGTGGCGCGCTCATTGGCGGACTTGGCGGGGGCAGTATCTTTACTGCCGTTGGCGGTGCCGCAGGCGCGGGCATTGCTTCGAAGGCTGCCAGGGGAATAGCTGAAATCGAGCAAGGTGTGACGTTAGGTACTGGCTCGGAGGTGATCGGCAATCTCGCAGGCAATATAGCTGCCGGGCTCGGCGGAGCCCTCGTCGGCGGGACGGCTGGCGCGGCTACCGGCTCGGCTGTGCAACTGTATAACCAGTCGATGGACGACGAGGCGCAGTTGACGGGAGAAAGCAAGAGCAGCAACCCGTTTTCGCAGTCGCCGCTAGACCTGATTTTGCAGGGCATCCGTAACGGGCTGGGTGCTATTGTGGGCATGGATGGCGCTGAGCCGCCGACTACGGGTACGCAAGGTGTACTTGTAGATGGTGCAGGACAGGCGACGCCGGGAACACCGGGGTATGGGGCCGATACAGCCACGCTGGCAAAAAATGGGCAGTCATCGTCCGCTAATGATTCCAACACTCCAATGTTGGGCGCTGACGGAGCACAGTTTCCCAGCAAGACCATTTGGAAGGGGGACGGCAAGGAGCGAATTGACGTGGAGAATCCGAATCCCGGTCAGCGCCCTGGCCAGATTCACTATCAGGACAATCAAGGAAACAAATATCTTTACGATCCGGGCACGAATTCGTTCCCAGATGCGCCGAATTCAGTCAACAAGCTGCTGAACGATCCGGGCTTCAATGCCGCAATCCAGAAGGGACTGGACAAGTACCTTGGAGGTAAGTAATGAAAATTAATCGAGCTATGAAGCGTGCCTTGAGCGAAACACAATTGGACTGTTCGCTGAACCCCTCGCTAAAGAATATAGCAGATAGCGGGTTCGATCTGCGTAATGGGTGCTATGTCCTTCGTGGTCTGTCAGGAACCACGAATGTGACACGAGATAGCTTTCCCGATTGCACTGGCTACGAATGTTTCCTCAATTCACTGCATGTTGAAGACTACGACTCGGTGTCGCCGCTTGCACAGGCCATCTTGCTTGTGAAGGAGGTGTTTGCAGTATGGAACGCGGACCAACAGGCAGAGCGACTTGCTGCCGTCGTAAGTGCCGATGAATTTAGTGTTGTGACCAAATTTCACGGTCAACGACTTGGAGAGCAGTGGTTAAGTGATAACGTCGAAGGGTACGGTGATCCGGTTATGTCAATTAATTCAGATGAGGATATCGTTGCTCAAATAGCAATGGCTCGATGAAAAGGCTGCGCCGGGCCGATGATTACGCAGAACGAAAGCGGCGACCAGAGTGCGACGACGCGCAGCGCAGTCAGCGCGGGCACCATCAACATCACGAACCAGGCCGCGCAGACTCAGGACGTCGCGGGCCTGAGCCGCGATACGACGAATACGAACGGGACGGTTTCGAATACGCCGGACGTCAGCAATATCCTCTCGCAGCAGGCCGATACGATGCAGGCCGCGCAGGCGGCGGGCCAGGTGGTCGCGCAAGGGATCGGCGCGTATGCGGATAACAAGCGCAATACCGCCACCGATGCCGCCACGGCAGCGGCGTGGGCCGAAGGCGGAGACAGCCGCGCGCTGTTGCAGGCAGCGGGTGGCGCGCTCATTGGCGGACTTGGCGGAGGCAGTATCTTTACTGCCGTTGGCGGTGCCGCAGGCGCGGGCATTGCTTCGAAGGCTGCCAGGGGAATCGCTGAAATCGAGCAAGGTGTGACGTTAGGTACTGGCTCGGAGGTGATCGGCAATCTCGCAGGCAATATAGCTGCCGGGCTCGGCGGAGCCCTCGTCGGCGGGACGGCTGGCGCGGCTACCGGCTCGGCTGTGCAACTGTACAACCAGTCGATGGACGACGAGGCGCAGTTGACGGGAGAAAGCAAGAGTAACAACCCGCTTTCTCAGTCGCCGCTAGACTTGATTTTGCAGGGCATTCGTAACGGCTTGAGTGCGGTTGTTGGCATGGGTGGCGCCGAGCCGCCGACTACGGGTACGCAAGGCGTATTGGTAAACTCCCCAGCGGGACAGGCGGCGCCGGGAACACCGGGCTATGGACCCGGTAATGCGACGTTCGCAAAGGGTGATAGCGGAACGCAAGCGAGTTCGACCGATAATGGTGGTGCGCCGCCGCCGAACATGTCTCCTGATGGCGCAGGCCGTAGCGGTGCCTTCAATGAGGCAAAGCGCAACGCTGGAATTCCCGTGAGTCAACAACCGGTCGAAGTCAGGCCTAACGTTGATCGACAAGGAAACGTTCAGCCCGGTTATCAGTACGTGTACGAGGTTCCCTCAGAAGGCGGTGGAACAAAGGAAGTAATCATTCGCGATGATGCAGGCGGACATTTTTTCGGAAAGAATGATCCGCAGAATCGAGGTGCTCATTTTAACGATCCGGCAGGAAATCACTATGACTACTGAAATCAACGTAGACGTGGCCGAAAATGCATTCACGAAGAATGATCTAATTACACTGGAACGGTCAGCGTACGAAAAGACTATCGAGTTGTCGGCCGCTGATTGGATCGCAAAGAGAGTACCGCACGATGCGGCACTCTTAGAAGTTTTGCGTTTTGTATATTGCTCGATACGCGAACGTATGAGCGGATATTATCTTTGGCTTCTGCTAGGTAACACGCTTTGGCAGGATGACACGCGGATCATACGCTACAGGAAAATATTTAATTCCCTAAAGGCTCAGGGATTAGATTTTGAGGCACTCCAAGATCGACGAGAGTTCATGGTCGAGCAATGTGGAAAACTGAAGTTCTTTGGCGCCGTTCGCCTTGAAGAGGATGCCTTGGTACTCGTGCCTGAGACAATGCAGCCGGGATCGTGTACTTACCTGCTTGCCCTCCCTGACATTGCGCCGAATTTGTCAGAGTCCAGTGGATGGTCAGGCCGATTGAGCGACGATTTCAAATTGATCCAATCTAACGTAAAAAATGACGGTATCATTTTTCAACGCGTTGGCTACTTTGACGATCCCGAAGTCGGTCTGGTTGCACTTGGCAAGCCGGACGTTGTGGCGAAGCTTACCGCATAACGGGGTATGCGCCCGGTAATGCGACCCTTTCAAAGGGCTCGGACAACGGCACCCCGAGTCCTGCGCTATCAGATGATCCTTACAATCCGTCGAACGTGGGCGCGCGCGTGAAGCCCACGTATCAGACGAATCCAGCGCACGATACAAGCAGCCCACTGTATAACCCTAAAAAGACACCCGAGCCGGCAGACGCTCAAACTGCATACAAGAGTGGCGCAGTGCGTGGGGGTATGGGAACTTGGTATGCCCAAGGCGAGACTGGCTACTATCAGTACTTCTCGGACAACGCCGGAACGGTGCATTTCAGCGGCACAATCCCGGCCTCGAAGGTCCCGGCGAGTGTTCTGAAAATTCTGGGGAAATGAGTATGCTATACGGCGACAAAGCAAGGTTTGCGATCGAGTTTGAATTGAACGAACATTCTGGCGGCACATGGATGTTCGGTAGATTTTGCTATTGGATCGGTGGTGAACAAGTCGGGGACTTTGAAGAAGGAACCTCCTTGCGCGATGTCCTGTTTTCGATGCGATACATCATTGGCGACGCAGGGAAACGTACTGCGCCGCCTCTGGCACTTTTCGATGGAAAAAAGATCTTTCGCGTTATTCAGGAATCTCTGAATGAAAGTGGCGACGATCTAACAAGGCTGATTCCTGTCGACTTCATGCCGGCGTGCTTTGACGTTTGCCCGCACGTCGACATCTTCAACGCTTGGCATATCTACTTAGTGGATACGCGAGAGCTTTCGAAGGTTGTGTATTCGGCCGACGGCGGAAACAATGTAAAGACGGTCGAGTTAGCGGTGGGTGAATTTGATGCAGTCGCATCCACTGCCTACAGAGAACTGGATAGCCTGCTAGAAGCTTGCCAGTGAACAGTTAGATGCGTCGGGCAAATATGTCGCGCTGTCAGCGCTCACGCTATTGGCGGCATATCAGAACGTGCCGCCCGGCGCGCCACCCATGCCGCCGCCGAAGTCTGAAATGCAGCCCTATCGAACGCCGAACAGCAATGCATTCTGGGTTATGGGCTACTGGAGATGGAGTGGTGCGGAATGGGTCTGGATGCCGGGCCATCTCGCTCCTAAGCCATGAAATATGATTGAAGTTTTGAATCTAAGGTTCTTATGAAGAAGACAATATCAATTGCCCTACTTGTCGCAGCGTTGACTGGCTGCGCTTTCAGCTCTGGTCAAAGAACGGGAAATATGAAGCTTGAGGACGCGACTCAGGAGTCGCTGGCGGGTCAATTCAAACCCGAAGTTGCAACTAGAGATGACGTAGTTAGTCAATTTGGTCCGCCGGATAAAAAAATCACCGCTGGATCGCTGGAGATCTGGACATACTTGTATAAATCGAGTGCGTATGTGATTGTTGGGTTTGCATCAGTGCCAACGGGCATAAGCAAGGCAGCAAATTTCTATTTTGATGAGAAAACTGGAGTATTGAAGAAAGTTGAACTTGAGGCGCATCGAGGGTAAGGCGTACTGCGCTTTCCGTGTCGTGTTGGCTTGGCGAAGGTTCGAAATCTTTCTTTATAAGTAGAACACCTATCCGAATGAAAATCCGAAAAAGGCTGGCGGCTATGCCGCTCACAGCCCTGATATCACTCGCCCACGCGCAGCGAACCCCGCCCGATGTGGCAGCAGCAGCCCGCGCGAACGCCGAACAGCAACAGCAGGTTCAGCAGCAGCGCGACGCGCAGCAGCGCGCGGCGACCGTCGCCGCGCCCGTCGTGCGCTCGGCGGCGCCCGCAGCGGGGGAATGGCCCGTCCTGCCCGTCGAGACGCCGTGTTTCCGTATCGACTCGTTCTCGGTCAACGTACCCGATACGCTACCCGAAGCCGTCCGCGTCAAAGGCGCGTCCGCGCTTCCGATGGACCGATTCGCATTCCTGAATGACTGGCTGAAGCATTATGAGGGCCAATGCGTCGGCAAACAGGGCCTCGACCTCCTGACCAGGGGGCTGCAAGGCGTCATCCTGAGCCGGGGCTACATCACGACGCGCGTCCTTCTGCCGGCGCAGGACCTCTCAAAGGGGACGCTTAAATTCGCCCTCATACCGGGCGTTATCCGCAATCTCAAGTTCGCCGACGCCAATACGCGCGGCTCGCTCAAATCCGCGTTTCCTGCGCGGGACGGTGACGTGCTCCAGTTGCGCGACCTTGAGCAGGGTCTCGAACAGATGAAGCGCGTACCGAACCAGGACGCCACGATGGAGATTGTGCCCGGTACGTTACCGGGCGAGAGCGACGTCGTCGTGACCGTCAAGCGCACAAAACCATGGTCGCTTGTTCTCGCGGCAGACAACTCGGGGACCGACGAGACGGGCCGCTATATCGGTAACGCCTCGCTCGCGCTCTACAACCCCCTCGGCCTGAATGACGTCCTTTCGGGCGGCTTCAATCAGGATCTCCAGTTCGGCAATCACGACCTCGGCACGCATGGCTGGAATGCCTCGTATGCGGTCCCCTGGGGCGACTGGACCGGTACGCTCTACGGCTATACGAACACGTACTACCAGCAGGTTGCGCAGGCCAGCCAGATTTTCGTCGCGAGCGGCAACGCGGAGACGGCGGGCCTCAAGCTGGAGCGGGTCATGTACCGTAGCCAGAGCGACGTATCGGGCGTCGAGTTCCAGCTCATCAAGCGGTGGGGTGAGAGCTTTATCGCGGATACCTCCATACCCCAGCAGTACCGCGACAATACGTTTATCGAGGCGGGCCTGACCAATCGCCATTACTTCGGCGCGGCGCAGTTTGATGGCACCCTGGCGTACCGCCAGGGTATCGGCGCGCTCGGCGCGATGCCGGATACGTCCGGTGGCCCGACGTACTACTTTCACATGACGACGCTCGACGCGAACCTCTCGGTCCCGTTCGCGGTTGCCGGTCAGTCGCTTCGCTATGTCGGTACGTTGCACAGCCAGTTCACCAATGACGAGCTGAACTATCTCGACGACCTGAGTATCGGGAGCCGCTATACGGTGCGTGGTTTTAGCGGTCAGACGCTGCTCGCGGCGGAAAAGGGCTTCTACTGGCGCAACGAACTCCAGTATCCGCTCGGGCAGTCGGGGCAGGTTCTCTATGCGGGTATCGACTACGGCCATCTGTGGGGACCGTCCGCCGCCTACCTCGCCGGTACGCAGCTTGCGGGCGCGGCTATCGGCGTAAAGGGTTCGGTACCGTCGCGTCTCGGTACCTATAGCTACGACGTGTTCGCGGGTACGCCGATCTATGCGCCGTCAGGCTTTCCCGCGCCGAGCGTCACGCTCGGGTTTCAGGTGACGGCGCAATTCTGAAAGGGCGGAGGCGATTCGTTTCAGGCCGGATACTCTGGCAACTCGGGCTGAATCCGCAGAACGTCGAAAAGCGCCTCGGCGACGGTTTGTACGAGGAGCTGCTCGTTCATCACCCGCTTACCTCGCTGATCGGCAAGGCTGTCATCGGCCCCTATACCGACGTTCAGTCGATGGACGAAGCGCCCATGGCTCGAATTCCTGAGCATCGAGCGCGGCCAACACCCGCCCGAACGTTATCCATTTTTTAACGTTTGACGCGCTTACCCTGAGCACGCCGCACATCGGCCGAAGCGATCTTCGCGCGCACGCGGCGCGCGTTCACGCTCAACGCGCGCCGGATTCGAACCCGGCCCAGGCCCGCTCCCCACTCAATCCGCCGGCCCCGCCCGCCCCGCCCCCGGCGCTGCACCGTCGGGCGCGGCATCGTCCGCGTGCGCATCCGGCCGCAGCGCGACGCCCGCCGCGTCGCCCGGCACCATCACCGTGCGCTGCGGATTCGCGAACGCGATCCCGCGTGCGCGGAACTGGTCGGCGATGCGCCGGTTGAATTCGCGCTGCACGCCCCAGCGGCCGCTGTCGCGGCACTGGATCTGTCCGACCAGCGTGAGCGCGGCGCCGTCGACGGAGTCGACCCCCCAGTACGCAAAGTCCGACAGGATCGCGTTCTGGTACTTCGGATCCGCGCGCAACGCCGCGCCGATTTCGGTGAGCGTCGCGATCGCGCGGTCGATGTCCTCGCCATACGCGATGCTGACCTTCACGGATGCGTTGCCGAGCCCGCGATTCGTATTGTTGACCGTCGACACCGAACTGAACGGCACCGTGTACAGCGACCCGTCGCCGCCGCGCAGCCGCACGGTGCGGATCGACAGGTATTCGACCGTGCCGGAGACGCCCGCGAGCGTCACCCAGTCGCCCACCTGCATCGCGTTCTCCATCAGCAGGAAGATGCCGGTGATGAAGTCCTGCACGAGCTTCTGCGAGCCGAAGCCGAGCGCAACCCCGAAGATGCTCGCGCCCGCGAGCAGCGGCCCGATGTTCACGCCGAGTTCGCTCAGTCCCGTGAGCACGACGATCAGCGCGATGACGACGAACAGCGCGGTGCGCAGCATCGGCAGCAGCGTGCGCAGGCGCGCGGCGCGCACCAGGTCGCCCGCGTCGGTCCAGCGGCGCAGGCGCCGCTCCGCCGCGACGTTGGTCGTCTCCCAGACGAACAGCGCAACCACGGCCGCCACGGCGATCGTCACGAGCGCGGACGTGAGCCGCTGGCCGAGCGTGCCGCGCTCGAACAGCGCCGCGACGTTCACCCCCCACACCTCGAGCAGCCCGAGCACGGTCGCGATGCCGACCACCCATGACACGATCCCGCGCAGCAACGGGTAGTAGCGGTACGCATGCTGATGGACGAGCGACGGGTCGCCCGCGTCGTCGCGTACGTCGAACACACGCGCGAGCGCGCCGAACACGACGATCGATCCCAGCCGCGCGCCGATCAGCACGGCCACCGAAATGCCGCCCAGGTGCGTCAGCGTGTGGTAGCCATTGCGCACGTCGAGCGCCCAGACGAACCACAGCGCCATCACGAAGAAGATGCTCACGCTCGCCCACGAGTCGGCGAGCGCATTGCCGAACACCGCGAGCGACGGGCTCGCCGCGCAGCGTGCGCGGATGCGCGCGGCGACCGGCTTGCGGCACTTGAAGATCATCAGCGAGATCATCACGTGGGTCGCGAGCGCGACCACCTTCATCACCGCAAGCCGTGCGGGCTCGCTCAGTCCGAGCGAGGCGGCGGTGTCCGCGAGCGCCGAGCCGACGCCCGCCACGCCGACGATCATCACGACCCAGCGCTGCAGGAACTGCGCCCAGTGGTTGCTCATCTGCAGCAGCCGCAGCCGCGGCGCGTCGGGCTGCAGGAAGAAACCGGCGACGATCACGATCGTGCGGCTCAGCGCGTAAATGTCGACGATCGCGTCGAGCGCGTGCCCTTGCGGCGTGCCCTCGGTGGTGAGCAGCGGCATCAGCACGCTCGCAGCGGCGACGAACACGGCGAGCGGCACGAAGTGGATCAGCATGCGCAGCGCGGCACGCGGCAGTCGCCGCAGCAGCGACCAGTGTCGAACCGCGTGAAGCCGGCCGCGCGCGCTCGCCTGTGCCTGCGCCGCGGCATCGCGCGTGGCGCTGTCCTCGGCCGTGGTCGGCGCTGGGGCCGTTGGGGCCGCGGGAGTCGCGGAAGCGGCGGAAGCGGCGGAAGTGGCGGAAGTGGCGGAAGTGGCGGAAGTGGCGGAAGTGGCGGAAGTGGCGGAAGTGGCGGGAGTCGCGGAAGTGGCGGAAGTGGCGAAGGCGGCGGATCCAGCGGAGGCGGCGGAAGCAGCCGGCGTGCCGGCGACGTCCCGCGTGGCAGCGTCGGCCGGCGCACCCGGAGCGTCGTTTGCATCGGCGGGCGTTTCGTCGAGAAACAGCTCGCGTGGATCGATCGAACGGTGTGCCGCGAGCGCGAGCAGCGCCCGGCGCAGCAGACGGCGGGCGAGCCATTCGACCGCGAGCGCCGGCAGCAGCGCGCCGAGCAGCGCGAGCAGGATGCCGCCCAGTTCCGCGCGCCGGTGCGGATTGTGCAGCAGCGTCTGCCACCACGCATGCACCGATGCCGTATCGAGCAACGCGCCGAGCGAGCGCTGCAGCGCGCCGACGACCTTCCCGGCCCAGCGTGCGCCGTCACGCGCGAGCTGCGACGCAAGGCCGTTCGACTCTAGCGCCTCGCGCACTTTTGCAACCGGGCCGCTCGCGGCGGCCGGCGCCGGCGCGGCCGGTGCGGCCGGCGCGGGTGCGGCGGCCTGTGGGGCGGAGGCCGGGGTGCCGAGGGCGCCGGCCGCGGCGATCGCCTGCAGCGTATCGACGAGTTGCGCGCGGCGCTGCGGATCGTTGAGCGCCTGCACCGCCGTGCGCGCCTGCGCGGGCGTCAGCGTGACAGGCGCTGCGCGGGGGGCGGAGGCAGGCGCCGGCCCGGCCAGCACGGGAACCGAAAACAGCAGCAGGAGCGAGGCAACGAGCAAGGTACGCATAGGCAATGGGACAGTTCGGCAGTCACGACGAAGGGCATCCGGAAGCGGGGCGCAACCGTGCGGCCTGATGTGGAGCCGACAGCAGGGCCGCCGCGCAAGTTCCTCAGAAAGATCGCGGAAGGCGTCGCCCAGGCTGGGCAAGCCGGTGCCCGATGCCGGCTGATTGTAATGGCTGGGACGCTACGCTGCCGCGGCGCGGGCCGTTTTGCGAAGCGGTGCGCACGGGGCCCGGGGCCATCAAAGGGTGCGGTGGAAGCACGGGAAGCGCCGGGAGCGCCGGGAGTGCCGAGAGTGCCGGGAGTGCCGGGAGTGCCGGGAGTGCCGGGAGTGCCGTGCCGGGCGCGGCCAGCGCGCCTGGTCGAGCGTGGCCGCACGGTCCTCGTTGAGCGGAGTCCTGGATAGCGGGACGTGGGGTAGTGGGAGGAGGGGTATAGAGGTACAGCACGAGCGGTGCGCGGGGGCACCGCATGCGCGCCAATCCGTCGGCACGGGGTCGCCGGGCCCCCCGTCGGCGCCATCCGCCCGATCCTCGGCGGCGACGCAGGCCGCCGCGCTGCTGCGCCGCCGCGTTACGTCAGCGAAGGGACCCGCTGCTCCGTCCGGCTTGCCGCGTCGGTGCCGCCGGGCGCGGCGTCATGCGATGCCGCCGGATCGGCGCTCACGCGATTGGCATGCATCAGGCGGTACAGCGTCGCGCGCGACACGCCGAGATCGGCGGCGGCCTCGGTCAGCTTGTAGCCGTGACGCTGCAGCGCGCGCTCGATCGCGTCCTTCTCCGCCTTGCTGCGGATTTCCGCGAGCGTTTCGGTCGGCGCGCTGACGCGCTGCGGCAAGCCGAGATCCGCGGCGGTGATGAAGCGCCCCTCGCTCATCACGAGCGCGCGGCGCACGCAGTTGATCAGCTCGCGCACGTTGCCCGGCCACCCGTAGTTCGACATCGAGACGACCGCGTCGCTCGAAAAGCCGCGGATCTTGCGCGCACCGTCCTGGCGATACATGCCGAGCGCATAGTTGGCGAGCAGGCGGATGTCGCCGCCGCGCTCGCGCAGCGGCGGCTCGACGAGGCGCAGCACGCACAGCCGGTGATAGAGGTCGGAGCGAAAGCGTCCGTCCTCGACCGCCTTTTCCAGGTCCACGTGCGTGGCGGAGATCACCCGCACGTCGACTTCGATCGGCGTGTTGCCGCCGAGCCGCTCGATCGTGCCTTCCTGCAGGAAGCGCAGCAGCACCGCCTGGCACTCGTGCGGCATGTCGCCGATTTCGTCGAGGAACAGCGTGCCGCCGTTGGCCGCCTCGATCCGCCCGGTCTTGCGCTGCATCGCGCCGGTGAACGCGCCGCGCTCGTAGCCGAACAGTTCGGCTTGCAGCAGCGTCGGCGGAATCGCCGCGCAGTTGATCGCGACAAAGGCCTGCGTGGTGCGCGCCGAATGCGCGTGAATCGCGCGCGCGGTCAGTTCCTTGCCGGTGCCCGACTCGCCGGCGATGAACACCGGCGCATCGTTGGAGGCGCACTTGTCGATCTGGCGATAGAGCTGCAGCATCGCGGCGGACTGGCCGACCATCCCGTGCCGGCCAAGCGACGCCTCCGGCGCGACCTGCGCGCGGCGCAGGCTCGACAGCCCGTGCGCGTGACCGAGCGCGAAGATCAGCCGTTCGTTCAGACACGGCCGCGTGACGAAGTCGAAGCAGTAGTCGAGGATGAAGCGGCTCACCAGCGCATCGCCGGTCTGGCCCGGCTCGATCTGCGCAATCCAGTTCGCATCGACGCGCTGCATGCAGGCTTCGAGTGCGGACAGATGTTGCGGCGTACAGTGCGCCGGCAACTCGATGAGTCCGACGCGCACGCGGTCGCGCTCGATGATGCGCTCGGCGAGCGCAGTGGTTTTCGCGTGAGCCACCTGCCAGCCGCAGGCGGAGAGAAATTTCACCAGCATTTCGTCTGGCGTTTCGGATACACACAGCACCGTACGCTCGGAATCGCGTGGGGCGGGGGTCGTATTCATGTTCTTTTCCGGTGTCGTGACAGTCGTCGCCCCAAGGGCTGACGCTCGGCAGTCCTTAGTCCATCCACGGCATGCGGTGCGCGCGCGCCGCAAGGCGGTGGCGCTCCACTGAAGCGGAATTGAACGGGTGAGGGTCCACACGGCGCGCCACGGCGACAGCACGCATGGCGCGAACAGAGGCGGCGCCCGGCGGCGCGTTGCGCCCGGTGGCGCGCGACAGCGCGTCGACCCACGGGCGGGTGACGCGAACGAGATGCTGAAACAAGGTCTGGCTGAACATGTGTGCCCCCGCTGAGCCGGTACTGATCCCGCTCGTGTTCCGCTGCACCGAACGGGTGTCGCGCTCTGACGGCGCATGGCCTCAACATAGTTCAAACGCTTTCCGATTGCCATACGCGGAAATCAGAATGCCGAAATGATCGTAAGGCTCTAGTTGTGTTTATCGCAGACCCTTAAGGCTGCGTCAATCGCGACGTTGTTAAGGATTGACAAACGACGTGCGCGCATCGCACCGCGTCTCAAGTTTGAGAAAACTTTACCCCGCCCCATGCGCGGCGCAAAAGCACGGTGGTGCGAATCGGGCGTTTTGACCGCGCGGCCCGCGCGATGCCGTCCGGACGCGGGTCTGGCCGCACCGCACGCACGGCGTGGCCCGAGCCTCGCCTCGTGCAAACCTTTGCGCCGCCCGGCGGCGGGCGCGGCCGACCCGCGATCCGCGCTCGTTGCGCATCGCGCGAGCGTCTCATCGCTGAGACGTTTCAGACCATGTGGGCGAGCGCACATTCGCCCGTCGCGCGCGGCCGCCGCGGCGCCGCTCAGCATTGCGCGAAGCGTGTCGCGGCGCGCTTGCGCGGCCTGCGGCGCCGACTTCGCGGTTTGCGAGCCCGTGTGTGCGCGAGCGCACGGAACCGCTCACAGCAGGCACACGCGTCGTTTCATTTGGCTTACGAAGGTGAAACAGAATTTACAGCCCGGATAGGCCGATCCCCGCGCAGAAGCGGGCCTGAACCCGCGCAACCCTGTGTACACAAGGCTTTGCGCGGGTCTCGCGGGCCGCTGGCACGGTCGTCGCTAAATGCCCTGCACTCGCGGCAATGCGGCAACCCCGCAGCGGGTGTTTTCCCGACCACACTTTTTACGCAACGAGGACTGACAAATGAACGCCATCATCAACGAAGTGAAGCGCTTTGTCCGCGACGAAGACGGTGTCGCCGCGATCGAATACGGGCTGCTCGCCGGCCTGATCGCCGTGATGATCATCGCCGGCGCCACGCTCGCGGGCACGAGCCTCTCCACGCTGTTCAACAACGTCGGCACGCAGCTGAAGACCGCCGCCGCGAACACCAACGGCGGCTAAGCGGCGTGCTGCCCTGGGCAGCGCCGGGCAGCGCCTTGCGCGCGGCTCGCGCTTCCCGAGGGTGTCGTGCGGGCGTCGGCGGCGCGCTGTCGCGCGTGCGCCGCGCCGCAGCCGCAGCCGATTTTTGCATCACCGGATACAACGGGCCTTGCCATGAACACTTTCGCGTCTCCCGCCGTGCTGTGCATCCTCGTGCTCGCCGGTGCCGCCGCGTACACCGATCTGCGCACGCGGCGCATCCCGAACGTGCTGGTGCTCGCCGGCCTTGCCGCGGCGCTGCCGGTGCAGTGGAGCGCGCATCACGGCAGCGCGGGACTCTGGCAGGCCCTCGCAGGATGCGCAACCGGCGTCGCGGTCCTGCTGCCGTTTTATCTGCTGCGCGCGTTCGGCGCGGGCGACGTGAAGCTGATGGGCGCGCTCGGCGCGCTCGGCGGCGCATCGATGGTGTTGTCGATCGCACTCGCGACGTTCGTGATCGGCGGGCTCGGCTCGCTCGCGCTCATCGCCGCGCGGCGGCAGTGGCGCACGGCCGGCGCGAGCCTGTTCGTGCTGGCTGCGGGGCTCGCGCAGCCGGGCACGCGGGCCGCGCAGGGCACGGCGCTGGGACGGTTGCCGTACGGGGTGGCGATTGCGCTGGGCGCGCTCGTCGTCGTGATCGTCTCGCATTAGTCGCACGTCGGCCGCGCGTCGGCCGTACATCGCGAGCAGCACACAGGCCGTCGGCAGCAGGCCAGGATGGATCGAGGGAAGGGGCGGGGCCAACCGTTTGCGACAGCGCGCTCGCAGAAGCGCGTCAAACGGAAGATGGGATGGCAGCATGGGGTGGGGCGGCGCTACGGCAGGCCGCTCAGGACATGAAACAGTAAGGAGTGCGACATGAAAAACATGAGAGCGCTGACGATGCTGATCGTGGCGACGCTCGCCGCGCTGGCGGCCGTGCTGTTCGCATCGCGCTGGATGATGAACCAGACGCCGGCATCGACGCGGGTCGCCGTCGCCTCCACGGATATCAATCTCGGCCAGCGGCTCGGCCCGCAGGACATCCGGATGATCGACTGGCCGAGCGGCAGCCTGCCGCCGGGCGCGTTCACCGATGCGCAGAAGCTCGACGGCCGCGTGCTGCGGGCGAGCGCGCAGCGCGGCGAGCCGCTGCTCGAATCGAAGCTCGCGCCGATCGGCACCCAGGGCGGGCTGTCGGCGGTGATCGGCGAAGGCAAGCGCGCCATCACGGTGCGGGTGAACGACGTGATCGGCGTAGCCGGATTCGCGCTGCCGGGCAACTACGTGGACATCATCGTCGACACCCAGAAGGACGGCCCGGTGACGCCCGGCGATCCGCAGGACCGCAACATCTCGAAGATCGTGCTCGAAAAGATCCTCGTGCTGGCGGTCGCGCAGGAAGTGAGCCGCGACGACACGAAGCCGCGCGTCGTCAACGCCGTTACCCTCGAAGTGACGCCGGAGCAGGCGGAAAAGCTTGATCTGGCGCGCAGCGTCGGCACGCTGTCGCTGGTGCTGCGCAACCAGGTGGACACCGCCCGCGAGACGACCACCGGTGCGACGAAGGTGTCGCTGCTGAAGGAGCCGGTCGCGCCGCCGCCGAAGCCCGAGGTGCGGACCGTGCACGTCGTGCAGCGGATCGCCGCGCGTGCGCCGTCCGACTGCGTGAAGGTGATCACGGGCACGCAGGACAGCAGGGAATGCTTCTGAAGCGGGCGGGCCGCGTGACCGGCGGCCCCTCGCACACGCAATCGCACCAGCATGGGCCAGGGCCGGGCAACGGCCTCCTCCCGGGGGACATCACATGAACCATATCGATTACGGCGTTCAGCACACGGCCGGGCGCCGTACCGGACGCAGCCGGCACGCCACCCTGACGCAGCACGCAGCGGCCGTCGCCGTCGCGGCCTGCGTGTCGCTCTCGCTCGGCAGTGCGCCCGCGCTGGCGCAGACGAATGCGTCGGCCGCGAGGCCGCTCACGGTGGCGTCGAACGGCGTGAACCTGACGATCGGCGTGAGCCGCGCCGCGCCGGCCGCCGCGATGCAGCCGAAGGGCCCGAACTGCACCGGCGACCTGCGCGAGCACACTACGGTCAACGTGGCGGTCGGCAAGTCGACGATGGTCGATCTGCCCGAGGCGGTACGCTCGCGCACGGTCGGCAATCCGGACATCGTGCAGGCGATGCTCGTGTCGCCGACCACGCTGTATGTGCTCGGCACCGACGTCGGCGCGACCAACATGATCATCCAGGGCCGCAGCGGCTCGTGCAGCGTGATCGACGTCGAAGTCGGCGTCGATCCCGGCGGCCTGCAGGCGACGCTCGCGCAACTGATGCCGGAGCAGCACGACATCCACGTCAGCGCGGCGGCCGACAGCCTCGTGCTGTCGGGCACCGTGACGGACTCGGTGAAGCTGCAGCGCGTGCTGGAACTCGCGAATGCGTTCCTGCAGCGCGCGACGCGCCCGGTCGCGGCGCCGCAAGGCGGCGCAGGCGGGGCGGGCGGCGTGGCCGGCGCGGTTGCCGCCGCCGGCGGCGGCGTGGGGCAGACGGCCGACAAGAACCTGCGCATCATCAACATGCTGACGGTCGGCGCGCCGCAGCAGGTGATGCTCGAAGTGAAGGTCGCCGAAGTGTCGAAGACGCTGATCGACGAGCTCGGCGCCCAGACTTCGCTGAACGGCGGTTTCGGCAGCTGGAGCTTCGGACTGCTGGCGAATTTCCTGAGCGGCGGCGCCGGACAGGCAAGCCTGATCAAGTCGAACAAGCTGCCGCTCGGTCTCGCAGTCGACGCACAAAAGAGCGACCAGCTCGTGAAGATTCTCGCCGAGCCGAACCTGATGGCGATCAGCGGCCAGCAGGCGAGCTTTCTCGCGGGCGGCAAGGTGTTCATTCCGGTGGCGCAGACGGCCAACGGCACGACGACGATCACGCTGCAGGAAGAGGACTACGGCGTCAGCCTGAACTTCACGCCGACCGTGCTGGACGGCGGGCGCATCAACCTGACGGTCGCGCCCGAGGTGTCCGAACTGTCGCCGACCGGCGCGACCGTCACTTCGCCGACCGGCAACACGACTACGGTGCTGCCGCTGATCACGACGCGCCGCGCGTCGACGACGCTGCAGGTGATGGACGGCCAGAGCTTTGCGATCGGCGGCCTCATCAAGAACAACGTGACCGGTACGATCAACGCGTTGCCGGGCGCGGGCGAGATCCCGGTTCTCGGGGCACTGTTCCGGAGTACGAACTTCCAGCAGGATCGAACCGAACTCGTGTTCGTCGTCACGCCGCGCCTCGTGAAGCCGCTGCCGGATCACTATCCGCTGCCGACCGACCACTTCGGCGAAGTGAGCGAAGCGGGCGTGCTGCTCACCGGCAACATGGAAGGGCACAAGACGGCCCCGGCGTCCGCGCCCGCCACCGGCCTGCCGGCGGCGGCCCTGCCGGCGCCGGCTCAGGTACCGGCTCAGGCACCTTCGGCGGCGCCGGCTCAGGCACCGGCTCAGGCACCTTCCGCAGCACCGGCGCAGTCCGCTGCAGCCGGCGCGTTGCCGGGCAACGCGCACCATCCAGGCGGCGCGGGCAACGCGGGCAACGCCGCTGCCGCGAAGCCGTCGAACGGTGCCCCGGCCGCGCCCACGGCCGGCCGTGCGGCGACACCGGTTGCGCGCGCAACGGTTGAGCCGTCGCCAGCCGATGCCGTGCCGCCGGCGGTCTATGCGGTCGCGCAGCCCACCGCCACCGCCAGGCCGCTGTCGTCGGACGCGGGCGAGCCGCATTGAGCGCCGCGCGTACGCCTGCCATCCCGAACTGGAGCCGAACATGAACATGCTCAACACAATCATTCGCCTTGGCGTCTGCGCGGGCCTCAGCTTGACGCTGGCCGGCTGCCTCACGTCGACACCGCAATGGGACGCGCATTTCGGCGACGCCGTGCGTCAGGTGCGCGATGCGCAGGTGCTCGAGCCGCGGGCCGGCCGCAATCCCGATCCGGTGAGCGGCGTCGACGGCATCGCCGCGGCCGGCACGATGACGCGCTACGGCAAGTCGTTTGCGCAGCCGTCGGTCGCGGTGCAGCCGTACGGCGGCGGTTCGAGCGCCGGCACGCCGTGAACGCCGCGCGTGCGGCGCGTTGCCGTCAGCGTATCCGAGACGTGGAGTCAACGAAATGATCAAGATCCTGCTAGTGTCAAGCGACGCCGAACGCGCCAGACAGATCGCGGCCTGTGCGGCGGCGAGCGGCGTCACGCATCAACTGGCGACGCGCACCGATGGCCTCGCGCCGCTCGCCGCCGATCCGGATGCGCTGCAGGCAGCGGACCTGCTGATCTACGACGGCGGGCAGACCGGCGGGGCCGATCTCGACGCGCTCGAAAAACTGCTGAACCGCCATCGCGATCTGGTCTGCACACTGGTCGTGCCGGCGCCGTCGCCCGATCTGCTGATCCGCGCGATGCGCGCCGGCGTGCGGCACATCGCTCCCTGGCCGCTCGAACACGACAGCTTCGGTGCGGATCTGCAGCGCATTGCAGGGCGCCGCACCGAAGGCGCCCAGCGCCATGCGCAGGTGCTTGCCTTCGTGTCGTGCAAGGGCGGCAGCGGCACCACGTTCGTCGCGGCCAATCTCGCGTACGCGCTGGCGACGCTGCGCAACCGCCGGGTCCTGCTCGTCGATCTGAACCAGCAGTTCGGCGATGCCGCGCACCTCGTCTGCGACAAGACGTCGCCCGCGACGATCGCGGACGTGTGCGCGCAGATCGACCGGCTCGACGCGTCGTTTCTCGATGCGTGCCTCACGCACGCGCACCCGGGCTTCGACGTGCTCGCGGGCGCGGGCGATCCGGTGAAGGCGGGCGACATCAAGGTAAGCCACCTCGAACGGATCTTCGGACTGGTGCGCACGGAGTACGACGTCGTGATCTGCGACGTCGGGCAAAGCGTGAATCCGGTGTCGATCTTCGCACTGGACCACAGCGACCTGATTTTCCCGGTGCTGCGTCCGAGCGTCCCGCAGATTCGCGCGGCGCAGCGCCTGCTGTACCTGTTCCAGTCGCTCGGCTACCCGGCCGAGCGCCAGCGCATTCTCGTGAACCAGTACGAGCGGCGCAGCCAGATCGAACTGGACAAGCTCGAAGCGGTGCTCGGCGCGAAGGTGTGGAAGGTGCTGCCGCAAGACGCCGGCCCGGTGCTCGATTCGGTCAACCAGGGCGTACCGGTGCTGAAGCTGCATAAGGGCAGCGCGATCGCAAAGAGCGTCACCGCCCTCGCCGACAGCCTCGTGCCGGCGCCGCCCGCGCAGGGTCATGCGCTGCTCGGGCGGCTGTTCCCGGCGCGCCCTCACGTGCAGGCGCGCGCGACCTGAGGTTGCCCGCCTTCGCGAGATCCGTGCATGCCGTCGCCATCGAACCCGGAGCTTCTCATGTCATTGCGCGAACATCTTTTCAGGCAGGCCGAGGAACCGTTCGGCCTGCCGGCCCTCGCCGACACGGCGGCGTTCAACGCGCACGAGCCCGCGCCCGTGCGCGCGGCGGCCGCGCCCGAGCAGCCCGTCATCAGTTCCGCGGCGCGCCGTGCCTACCAGCAGCTCAAGATGGAGATGCACAGCGCGATCATCGAGCGCGTCGAGCTCGACAAGCTGCAGCGGCTCACCCCCGAGCAGGTGCGGCGCGAACTGGCGCAACTGGTCGCACGGCTGATCGAGGAGCGCAACATCCTGATGAACGATCTGGAGCGGCGTCAGCTCGTGCAGGACGTGCAGGACGAAATGCTCGGACTCGGTCCGCTCGAACCGCTGCTGAAAGACCCGACAATTTCGGACATTCTCGTCAACACCGCGTCCCAGGTCTATGTCGAGCGGCGCGGCAAGCTCGAACTGACCGACGTGCAGTTTTACGACGACGCGCACCTGATGAAGGTGATCGAGAAGATCGTGTCGGGCGTCGGGCGGCGCATCGACGAATCGGTGCCGATGGTCGACGCGCGGCTTGCGGACGGCTCGCGCGTGAACGCGATCATTCCGCCATCCGCGATCGACGGCCCGCTGCTGTCGATCCGGCGTTTCGCGGTGAATCCGCTGAAGGTCGCGGACCTGATCGAGTTCCAGACGTTCACGACGCCGATGGTGCAACTGCTCGAAGCGCTCATCAAGGCGAAGATCAATGTGCTGATTTCGGGCGGCACCGGCAGCGGCAAGACGACGATGCTCAATCTGCTCTCCGGCTTCATTCCGGCCGACGAGCGGATCGTCACGATCGAGGACGCGGCCGAGCTGCAACTGCGCCAGCAACACGTGCTGCGGCTCGAAACCCGTCCGCCGAACATCGAGGGCAAGGGCGAGATCAGCCAGCGCTCGCTCGTGAAGAACGCGCTGCGGATGCGCCCCGATCGCATCATCCTCGGCGAAGTGCGCGGCGCCGAGGCGCTCGACATGCTGCACGCGATGAACACCGGCCACGAGGGCTCGATGGCGACGATCCACGCGAACACGCCGCGCGATGCGCTCACGCGTCTGGAGAACATGGTCAGCATGGCGGGGCTCGCGCTGCCGCCGAAGGCGATGCGCCAGCAGATCGCCTCCGCGCTCACGGTGATCGTGCAGGCCTCGCGCCTCACCGACGGGCGGCGCAAGCTGATGAGCATTCAGGAGATCACCGGCATGGAAGGCGACATCATCAACATGCAGGAGATTTTCACGTTCCGGCGCACGGGCGTCGACTCGCATGGCCACGTGAAAGGCTATTTCTGCGCAACCGGCGTGCGGCCGCAGTTCAGCGAGCGGCTGCAGGCCTTCGGCGTGAACGTGCCCGATGCGATCTACGATCCGCAACGGCATTTCGAGGTCTGACCGGGACGGCGGGGGCGACAGATGAACCAGCTATATATGGGCTTTGCGGTGCTGCTGTTCATCGCCGTGGTGCTGGCGATCGAGGCGGTCTACCTGTGGTGGAACAGCCGTCACGGCCCCGTCGTGCGGCGGCTCGACCAGCGTATTCGCGCAATGTCGGCGGGCGCGCATGTCAGTGCGGACCAGTTGTCGATCCTGAAGGCGCGCATGCTGAGCGACTCGCCGGTGCTCGAACGGCTGCTGCTGAAGATGCCGCGCGTGCACACGCTTGACCGGATGCTGCAGCAGTCCGGTCGCAACGGGTCGGTAGGGCGCTTCGTCGCGCTCACGCTGCTGCTGCCGGCGCTCGTCGGCTTCGTTGCGTTCGTGCTGGCATGGCCCGTACTCGCCGGCGCGCCGCTCGCGGCGCTCGCCGCGCTGCTGCCGCTCGCCTGGGTGCGGCGCTGCCGCGCGAAGCGCATCGCGCAACTCGAACAGCAACTGCCCGAAGCCGCCGACCTGATCAGCCGCGCGCTGCGCGCCGGCCATTCGTTCCCGAGCGCGCTCGGGATGGTCGGCGAGGAACTGTCGAATCCGCTCGGCGGCGAGTTTCAGCTCACGTTCGACGAAATCAGCTTCGGCGTGTCGATGAACGACGCGCTGAAGAACCTGGTCGCGCGCGTGCCGCTGATCGACCTGCGCTACTTCGTGATTGCAGTGCTGATCCAGCGCGAGGCCGGCGGCAACCTGTCGGAGATCCTCGAAAACATCAGCCAGATCATTCGCGAGCGGCTGAAGCTGCTCAGCAAGGTGAAGGTGCTCTCCGCCGAGGGGCGACTTTCCGCGTGGATTCTCGGGGTGCTGCCGTTCGCGCTTGCCGGCGTGATCCTGCTGATCAACCCGGGCTTTTTCATGGGACTGATCCACGATCCGGCCGGCATGAAGATGATCTTCGGGTCGCTCGCCAGCATGCTGATCGGGATCGTGTGGATGCGGCGGATCATCCGCATCCGCGTGTAGCGCGATGTCTTGCAGGGCCATGAGCAGGACGATGAGCAGGACGAAAGGCAAGACCATAGGCAGCACCGGAAACAGGACGCCAGACGGCGGGATGCTTGTGAGGCAGACATGAATACCATGCAGATCGTATTGCTCGGCGCGACCTTCGTGATTGTCTTTTGCGCGGCGTTCGGGGTCATGCTGATCGTGCGGCCGAGCGTGCTGCAGCGGCGTCTCGACGCGCTCGCGCTCGGCCCGGACTACGCCGGCGACCGCAGCGCGAACGTCGCCGCGGACGTCGAGCAGGGACGCGCCGCATGGCTCGAAACGGTGGCGAAAGCGTCCGCGCACGTCGCGAAGCTGTCGCTGCCGAGCGAAGGCTGGGACAAGTCGGCCTTGCGCACGCGCTTCATGAATGCCGGCTGGCGCGGCGCATCGGCGGCGGCGCTGTACTTCGCCGCCAAGACCGTGCTCGCGCTTGCGTTGCCGCTTGCCGCGCTGCTCGCGCTCGGCAGCCTGCACGACGGGTTGCCGCACAGCCTTGCGCTGCTCGCCGCGCTGCTGATGCTGTTTGCGACGCTCGGCTATTACCTGCCGAACGGCGTGCTCGCACACTGCATCGACCGCCGCCAGCAGGAGATCTTCGAGAACCTGCCGGATGCGCTCGACCTGATGACCGTGTGCGTCGAAGCGGGCCTGGGCGTCGATGCGGCAATGCTGCGCGTCGCGGAGGAGCTGCACATGAAAAGCGCGGTGCTGAGCGACGAATTCTCGCTGGTGCTGCTCGAACTGCGTGCCGGGTCGAGCCGCGAGCGCGCGCTGCGCAATCTCGCGATGCGCACCGGCGTTGCCGACGTCGAGACACTCGTCACGATGCTGATCCAGGCCGAGCGCTTCGGCACCAGCGTGGGCGCCGCACTGCGCGTGCACACCGACATGCTGCGCACGAAGCGGCGTCATCTCGCGGAAGAGCGGGCCGCGAAGGTCGCGCTGAAGCTGCTGTTTCCGCTGATGTTCTTCATTTTTCCGGCGTTGCTGATCGTGCTGCTCGGGCCGGCGGTGGTACAGATCTATCGCGTGATGCTGCCGACCGTCAGCGCGATCGGCGGCTGAGGCGCGGCACGGCGACATGCACGAGTGCGGATACGCGAAACGGGAGAAGCAGATGAACACATCGGGATTTCGGACCGGCGCCCGCTCGCGGCGCGGCCAGCGCGGCGCGACCGCCGTGGAGTTCGCGATCATCGCGCCGCTGCTGATCTTCGTGATCTGCATGATCATCGACCTCGGCCTGCTGTTCTGGGTCACGCTGACCATGCAGTACGCGGTGCACGAGGGCGCGCGCTACGCGGTCACGGGGCAGAGCAATCTCGATCCGGACAGCGCGGACCCGCAGCGCTACCTGGCCGTGATCCAGGACATCCAGGACGCGTCGATGGGCCTCTACACGCTCGTCAACCCGTCGATCTCGGTGACCGTGAACGGCGCGCCGAGCACGTATGGCTCGAACATGTTCGGCGGGCCCGGCGACCTGATCGTGCTGCAGCTGAACTGCACGTGGCCGCTGCTCACGCCGCTGCTCAAGCCGTTTTTCCCGAACGGGCTGTACGCGTTCAGCGTCGCGGCCACCATGCGCAACGAGGCGTTCTGATGCGTGCCGCCCGCTTCCATCGCTCAGCGCGCCGCATGGCCGGCGTCGCGTCGGTCGAGTTCGCGCTGCTGCTGCCGCTGCTCGTGCTGCTCGCCGTGCCGGTCTACGATCTCGCGCGCAACATCCAGGCGAACCTGATCCTCGTGAACCTGAGCCGCGAGGGTGCGAATCTCGCGTTGCGCGCTTCGCTCACGTACCCGATGCAGACGATCATGGGCGACCTGATCGCGACCACGCCACCGCTCGACATGACGGACAATGGAATGATGTACATCACCGAGGTGATGGGCGACAACGAGAACTGCAATGCGCAGGGGACCAACTGCACGATCCGCAATATCGTGCTCGCGCAGTACCAGTGGCTGCCCAACGGCACGCAGAGCGCGTATGCGCCGACGAGCGCGGTGTGGAACTGCCCGAGCGTCGACTGGGCGAGCGACGGCAGTTGCAGCAGCATCGGCACGGGGCTGTCCGCGCCGACGGCCAACGTGCTGAGCGGGCAGCTGTCGGCGGGGCAGATCGTCTATGTGGTCGAGAGTTTTTACCGGATGCAGTATCTGTTCGGCTCCGCGAACTTCGGACTGGGCGCGAAGACGACGGTGCTCAATCCGGATCTGTACGCGATGAACGTATTTTGACCGGCACGCGGGGGCATGATGAAAACATCGATGAACGCTGGGCGCGGACCCGGCCGGAACGCACAGAGCGGGGCGGTGAGCATCGTCGTCGCGGCGTCGATCCTGCTGCTGCTCGCGGTGGTCGGCATCGCGGTGGATTCCGGGCTCGGCTACATGGTGAAGGCGAAGCTCGATGCCGCATCCGATGCGGCGGCGGTCGCCGCCGGCGAGGCCGTCACGAACGGCAGCAGCCAGGCCGCGCAGAGCGCCAATGCGATCGCGGCCGCACAGAGCTTTTTCAACGCGAACTATCCGACCGGCTATCTCGGCACGACAGCGTCGCTGAATACGCCCTCGGTGGTGTTCAACCAGGGCACGGTGACGATCGATACGTCGGCACAGGCGGTCCTGCCGGTGGGCTTCATGCACCTGTTCGGCTTCAATCTGCTGAACGTGGCGAGTGCGTCGGAGACCGTCAGAAAGGATCTCGACCTCGTGCTGATCATCGACACCACCGGCTCGATGGCGACCGACCCGGCCGTGCCGCCGGCCGTGCGTTCGGCTGCGATTACGTTTCTGCAGCAGTTCAACCAGCTGACCGACCGCGTCGCGCTGATTCACTTCGCCTACGGCACGGTGGTCGACCAGCCGTTCAACGGCAATGCGCGCGGCTTCAACATGGCCGCGATGACAAATAGCATCAATGCGTTTAATTTCGCCGGCAGCACCAACTCGGAAGAGGCGTACTGGAATGCGCTGAACCAGCTGAATACGGTGATCACGCAACCATCGAGCCTGCGCGTGATCGTGTTCTTCTCGGACGGCGCGCCGAACAGCTTTGCGTCGATCTTTCCGACCAGCAACAAGAATTGCAATTCGCTGGCCGGCACGATCATCAGCGGCGACACCCCGAATACGCCGTCTGCGCTCTACGCGGACAACGTGCAGAGCCAGCAGCTCGCGTCGCCGTGCTACAACAACACCGCGTCGAAGCTGGTCACGCAACTGCCGGCGTTCTATAACGCGCACAACACGTCGTGGCTGAACAACCAGACGATTCCGGTGATCACCAACACGCCGCGCGTGGTGACGAGCACCGTGAACTACGCGAACGTGAACAATGCCGGGCGCAATATCGCCGAAGCGATGGCCAACCTCGCGCGCACCGAGGGCACATATGTCTACGCGATCGGGCGCGGCTCGGAGCTGCTGCAGCCGGAGGGCGCGAACGGCGAAATCGGTCAGGACGTGCTCAAGTGCATGGCCAACACGCCGGATTCGCTCGCGCGCTGCTACAACCCGGCGCAGCCGGTCGGCGTCTACTGCAGTGCGTTGACGCCGGCGGACATGACGCCGTGTTTCTCGAAGCTGGCATCCGAAATCCTGAGACTGTCGAAGTAACCGATCCGCGCGGAGATCTGCATGATGAACACCGACAAAGCTTTACCCGGGAGCGGGTCCGCCGACTGGGGGGCGCGGTGCGTGGATGGGCTCGCGCGCGCGACTACCGTGCTGCTGATGAGCGTGTTCGCGGTCGCGGCGATCCAGCAGTGGCTCGCGAGGCCCCAGCGCGTGACGCTGCTGCTGCTGGTCGTGTCGGAGACGCTCGCGATCGCGTTGTCGCTGATTTCGCGCGCGCCACGGCGGCGCGACTGGGCACCGGCGACGTTCGTCTGCACGGTGGCCGCGACATACTACTTCCTCGCGGTGCGGCTCGCGCCAGGCCAGCATCTGATCCCCGAAGCGGCCGGCATCGCGCTGCAGACGCTGGGGCTGGCGTGGCAGATCTTCGCGAAGCTCTCGCTGCGGCGCTCGTACGGGTTGTTGCCGGCCAATCGCGGCGTCGTGTCGGGCGGCGCTTACCGCGTGATGCGGCATCCGATCTACGCAGGTTACGCGCTCTCCCACCTGGGTTTTCTGCTGGCCAATTTCGGCTGGCAGAATTTCATCGTCTATGCCGGGCTGTTTGCGCTGCAGGTCTACCGGATCCTGCGCGAGGAAAAGCTGCTGGGCGACGATGCGGCCTATCGTGCGTATTGCACCCGCGTGCGCTTTCGCGTGATTCCCGGCGTGTTCTGATCTTCATGGACGCGCGCGGGGCTGCCGTGAATGCGTGCGTTACGCGGGCGCGGCCTCGGCCTGCGCGAGCGGCGCGGCGGTCCAGGCGGCGACGCCCGCCGGGTCGAGGGCGAAGCGATGCTGCGTGCCGGGCCGCAGCCGGGCGTCCTCGCTCGCCAGTTCGAACGGCACGCCCGCGATGTCGACGAGCACGTAGCGCTCGCCGCGCCGCAGCTCGATCGCGTCGACCGTGCCCGTGAACGGGCCGTCCGCGTTCGCCGACCACGCGCGCGGCGCGACGCGCCACATCACCGGCGCGCCCGCATCGGCGCCGGGCCGAGGCACACGGATCTGCAAGCCCGGCGCGAGATCGAGCAGGTCCGGGGCGGCCATCCGCCCGGTACCGACATTGCGCAGCCCGAGCAATTCGGCCACGCGCATCGACGCGGGCCTTGCGTAAACCGCATCCACGGGGCCGGCCTGCAGCATCTTGCCGTGCTCGATCACGAGCACTTCGTCGGCGAGCAGCGCCGCTTCATCCGGGTCGTGCGTAACGATGATCGATACTGCCGCGATTTCCCGCTGCAGCGCGCGCAGCGCCTGCAACAGGCGCCGCCGGCGCGGCGTGTCGAGCGCGGCGAACGGCTCGTCGAACAGCAGAAGCTGGCTGTGGCGGGTCAGCGCGCGCGCGAGCGCGACCCGCTGGCGCTGCCCGAACGACAACTGGCGCGGCAGGCGATCGAGCAGTTCGCCGAGACCCAGATGCGCGAGCCAGTAGCGCGCGCTCGCGGCGTCCGCGCCGACCGGAAACGACAGCTGCTGCGCAACCGTCATGTGCGGAAAGAGCCCATAGTCCTGCGGCATGTAGCCGATCTGGCGCTGCTCGGGCGGCAGCGCACCGAGATCGGTTGCGCCGAGTCGCACGATGCCGCGTTCGTTGTGTTCGAGCCCGGCAAGCAGCCGCAGCGCGAGCGATTTGCCCGATCCCGACGGGCCGATCAGCGCGAGGCGCCGCGTGGCCGGGGCCCATGCGATGTCGAGCTCGAACGCACCCAGCCGGCGTGTCAGATGAAAGGCGAGCCGCTGCGGCCCGGACGCGGGCGGAGGCGCGTCGGCCGCGCGCGGCGCGAGGGTGTCGTCGGCGGCGTCGAGCGGCGCGGCCGCGGCGGTCTGGCGCCGGCTGTACAGCGACAGCGCCGCGCAGACGACGGCGATCGCGAGCGTCGGCAACAGCAGCGGCATCATCGCGGGCAGCCCCTGGCTGCCGAACACGACGTACGTATAAACGGGCAGCGAATAGGGATGGTACGCGACCATCACGGTCGCGCCGAACTCGCCGAATGCGCGCAGCCAGGAAAGCGCCAGCCCGGCACGGATCGCCGGCCACGCGAGCGGCAGCGTCACGCGCAGGAAACGGCTCGCGGCATGATGGCCGAGCGTGGCGGCGACGTCGTCCAGCACCGGATCGACGGCCGAGAACGCGGATTTTGCCGCGATGATCAGAAACGGCGCGGCGACGAACGTCTCCGCGAGCACGATGCCGGTGAACGAGTCAGTGAGCGTGCCGCCGGTCAGCCTGCCGAGCGGGCTGTAAGGGCCGATCAGGAAGAGCAGCAGCACGCCGCTCGTGAGCGGCGGCAGCGCGAGCGGCAACTGCACGACGAAGCCGAGCAGCGTCATGGCGCGCGACGTGCCGCGCGCGAGCAGATAGCCGAGCGGCACGCCGCCGGCAAGAATCAGCAGCGCGGCGACGCTCGCGCTCGCCGCCGAGACGGCGACCGCGGACCACGTCGCATGCCAGTCGACCTGCGACCAGCCGGCTGCGCCGAGCTGCGGCACGCTCGCGACGAACGGCGCGCACAGATAGACCGCGAGCAGCGCGGCAAGCCAGCCAAGCGGCCTGACAGCGGCACGCTTCATAAGGACTCCAGATAACTTATTGCGCCGCGTCGAGCACCGCCTGGATCGACGCGGCGATCGCGTCCCGGTTGCCGGTGACGGTGGGCTTCACCACGTCCACGCCGTGCTGCTTCAGCAACGCGCGGCCTTGCGCGCTCAGCAGGAAGTCGACGAAGCGCGCGGCGCCCGCGGCGTTCGGCGCATCGGTCAGCACCGTCAGCGTGTAGCTCGCCTTGGCGCCGAGTTCGGCCGGCGGCTGCACGGAAGGAATCTTCAGATCCGACGTTTCGGTGGAGTAGAAGAAGCCGGCGTCGAGCTGACCGGATTGCAGACGGCCCACCAGGGTTTCCTCAGGCAGCACCTGTGCGGGATTTTCCGGCGCGCCGAGGGTCTTCTCGACGAGATCCGGCTCGTGATAGAAAGCGGCGGCCTGCTTCATCAGCGTGATCGTGAACGCGCCCTTCGGATCGAGCCTGGGGTCGGTGCGGCCGATGCGGATGCCCGGCTCCTGCAGCACCTGATCCCAGCGTTTGGTCTTGAAGTCGGCGGCAAAGCGGCTGTGCGGGTTGTAGCCGATCAGCAGCGGCGATTGCGCGAAATTCACGTACCAGGTGATGTGATTGCCGTTTACCTCGCCCATCAGGCTGTGGTTGACCTTCGGGCTCGCGCTGATGAACACGTCGGCGCGGCGCAGCTTGCCCTTGATTTCATGGGCGAGCTTGTTGGAACCGCCCGCGTAGCCCTCGAATTGCAGGCCGGTCGCGGTGTCGAAAGCGGGACCGACGCTGCGTTCCATCAGGTTGACGAGAGAGCCTGCGTACATCACGTTGACCGTGTTGTCGGCGGCATAGCCGGGCGCGGCGGCCGCGAGACCGGTGGTGAGCGCGAGGCCGGCAATGAGCTTGCGAATCATACCCGTTCCTTTATCGTTATAAAGAACGCTATATTACGACGTGATCGGCCGCGCGGGGCGGATTTTCTGGCTGCTTTCGGGGCGGCGTTTGCGCGCGGCGCGTCGCTCGGCAGGCGCGAAGCGCGGTGGCACGGGGGGCGGCTGCGATCATCGGCGCCGCGATATGTCGGGTATGTGTCCGACGAGACTGGGTCGGCATAGGGCACGGCACGTAATATTCGCAAGAATATGTCGAGAGGCGGCCACGCACGCGCCTCGATGCCCTGTTTCACGCTGTTTTGCAGACGGAGAGCCAACGGATGGACCTGATCAATCTCGCTGACGCGTCGCCGCTGCAGGCCGCGGACAGCGATTTCGTGCTGGAGGGCGCGGTGCTGCGTCCATTGTCGCTGTCGGTGGAGCAACTGCGCGGCTACGAAAGTGCGCTCGCACGGCCGTTCACGCTGCGCTGCTTCACGACCCGGCGCCTGATTCGCGAGGTCGGCGCGTACCGGGGCGTGCGTCTGATCGACCTGATCGACGAAGCCGGCTTGCGCAACGATATGCCAGGCGACTTCAAGCGCACCGTGTTCGTTGCGCGCGCACACGACGGCTACGCGGTGACGTTCTCGTGGCACGAACTCTTCAATACGGCGGTGGGCGACAGCGTGCTGATCGCCTACGAGTGCGCGGGCGAGCCGCTGCGAGTCGAAGACGGCGTCCCGGTGCTGTATTCGGGCGCGGACATCATGGCGGCGCCGCGCCATCTGAAGCGGGTGACGAAGGTGATCGCGCAGGTGCTGGACGTGCGCTGACCGCAGGGCCGCGGTGCGCTTGCCGTGCTTTTATTGTGGTCTTGCGGCGGTCTTACTGCGCGCTTGCTGTACGCTGACGCAGCACGCAGCACGCAGCACGCAGCACGCAGCACGCAGCACGCAGCACGTGCCGCGCATGCGCGCGTGGCTGCCGTCTCGCGGTACGGTTCGTGTATGCTTGCGCGCATGACCGATCCCGCCAAGCGCTCACCCAAGTCGTCCAGTCCGGCCCAGTCAGCCCGCCCGCGCGCGCGCGCCGGCGAGTCGCCTGACGTGCGTTTTCGCATGCGCATCTGCCGGGGCGACGTGGTCGCGCTCGGGCCGGGCAAGGTCGCGCTGCTCGAAGCGGTGCGCGAGCAAGGATCGATCACCGCGGCCGCGCGTCATCTCGGCATGTCGTACCGGCGCGCCTGGCTGCTGATCGACGAGCTGAACCGGTCGCTGAAATCACCCGCTACCGTATCCGAGCAAGGCGGGCAAAGCGGCGGCGGCTGCGTGCTGACGCCGGTGGGCGAAGCAATCGTGCGTCTTTACCGCGAGATCAATCAGGAGGCGCATCGCGCCGCCGCGAAACAGATCGCCGAACTCACGCGGCTGATGCGCGGATAGCGTCGATCCGCGTCACGCACCTCGGATGCACCGCCTCGGATGCACCGGATGCGCTGCGCTAGCCGTGCCGCAGGCAGAAAGCCGAAGGCGGCCGTCCCTGTGTCGCGACGGCCGGCGTCGGCGCCGGCGCGCGTTCCAGCCGAGCGATCAGTTCCACGAAGCTCGCGACGCTCGCGGTGCGCAGCGGGTGATAGCGCACGCCATGCCGCTCGCACACCCGTTTGATCGTCCCCATCGAATCGTGATCAATGCAGTCGACCGGAAACGCGACGAAGTCGGCGCGCGCGAGCGCCCCCGAGAGCAGGCCTTTGCGATCCTCGAGCCCGCCGTCGTGCACGACGAGTTCGCCGCCCGCCGCGCTCACGAGCGTCCTGAGCGCGGCCTGGGTGCCCGGCCGCCCGCCGACATAGACGATGCACTTGCCGCGCACGCTGTCGAGCGCGACGCGGCGCGCACCGGGCTGCGCATCGGGCGCGCCGAGCGTGGCGCTTTCGAGCGCCTGACACTCCGCTTGTACCGCGTGCAGCAGCGCGAGCGCGTCGTCGCGGCTCGCGCGCAGCGCATCGGCGCTGGCCTGCTGCTGCGCGAGCCGCTGCTCGGCCGCCTCGCGGCGGCCCGCTTCGTGCGCGACGCGCTGTTCGCTGTCGGCGAGCTGTTGCTGCAGCGTGCGCGTGTCGGCCGACGATGCGTCCTGTCGCTTCGCCTGCCCGGTGAGCCGGACGATCTGCGCGGTCAGCCCGGTGCTGACGGCCTGATGTTGTGCGCTCAACTGTTGCAGACGCACCTGCTGCCGCGCGACCTTCTCACGCAGCGCGGCGTTCTCCTCTTCGAGCGCGACCAGACGGCGCAGGTCCGCGCGGTTTGCCGCGCCGACCAGATGCGACAGCATGTGCACCTCGCCGAACGCGGCCTGGCGCACGCGCAGCGTTGCCTGTGGATGGGTCATCAGCGCCCAGTACGCGGGCGGGATGTCGCCTTGCCGGACCGCTTCGTGCCACTGCGCGAGCAGCGCCTCTTCGCTGGCCAGCGGAGCGAAGCGGCGCACCGCGCCGGCGTGCCGCTCGTCGAGCGCCTTGTGCAGCGCCTTGCTGGCCGCGCCGCCGGCGATCGCGAGCTCGACCGCCGCGTGATGGATCTCCAGGTCGCTGGCATGCTGCCGGTCCAGCGCGCTGAACTTCGTCACCAGATTGCGCAGTTCATGCACGCTCAGGCACGTACCGATCACCGAGCAATGCAGATGCGGATCGAGTTCCGCGAGACGCGCGCGTCGCCGCGGCGCCGCGGGCCGTGCGCGTGGCGGGCCGAGGGGTGCCGCGGGTGGCACCTCGGGTGGCACTTCCGGTGACGTTTCCGGCGACGCGTCGCCGGTGCGTTGCGAGAGCAGTTCGGCGGGCAGCAGGCGGGCGTGGCGGGCAAGGCGAAACGGGGGCGCGTGCATGAGGTTCTCGGGTCCGGTGCAGGGGGGGGCGACGAGGGGGCTGTTACGCCGTCGTGCCGGCGGGATCGGCCGGCGCGCCGGCATGCCGCTGCAGCACGTGTTCGACACATAGCTCGACCAGCGTGGCGTCGAGCCGTTCGAGTTCGGCGGCGGTGCGGCGCAGCGTCGCCAGATCGTGACTCGCGTCGCTAAAGAGCGTGTCGCGCAGCGCTTCCGCATCGCGCGCCGCATCGATCGCGGCCAGCAGTTCGGCAAGGCGGCCGAAGCCCGCGGCCCGACCCTGCGCCGCCAGGCGCGACAGCAGCGGACCGAACGCCGCCGGCAGCGGCTCGGCAGGCGTCGCGGCGAACATCTGCGCGAAGCGCCGCACGGTGCCGTGCAGGCAGCGAAAGGCGTCGACCACGTCGCGAATCAGCCCGGCGCGCGCCGGATCGGAGGCGCGGCGCAGCACCTGTATTGTGGTGCGCGGGTCATCGGCCGGAAACCGGCGCGGGCGCGGCAATGCGCGCAACGCGCTTCGGCCGCGGATCAGTCTGGGATCCATCGGGTTCGCTCTCGTGAGCCGGGACCGTGATCGGCGCCGCGGCATCGTGGGTCCATCGGTTGTTCATCGTTCGTAATATCCGCAAGAATATAACGGATCGGGCGCGGCGGCATAGCGGTACCGCGATCGCGCCGCATGGCGGCTTGATTCAAACGGGACGGATGAGGCAGTATGGGCGGAGTCGGGAGGCCGGCACGCGCCGGTTTGTTGAGCGTACAACCAGGGGGACGAGCACTTATGCCAGTCGTGGATGCGGCCTGGGAGACATGGCTAGCCACCAATACGGAGCGGGGCTGTTCGGCGGAATCGATGATCGAAGCGATGGTGCGCGCCGGCTTCGACGTGGTGTCGGCGAGTGCGGCGGTGCAGCGCGCGGCGGGTACGCCGGCGGCCGCCGCGGCGGCGGGCACGGTCGCGCAGTCCGCACCGGCGCTGCCGCGCGATTACGTGTACGACCCCTCGCCGGTCGCCCAGGGCAACCTGATTCGGGCGTTCGACCGCGACGTCAAGGTGCTGATGCGTTGCGAGCGTCCACAGGTGATCGTGTTCGGCGACGTGCTGTCGCCCGACGAGTGCGACGCGATGATCGAGCGTTCGCGGCATCGGCTCACACGCTCGACCACCGTCAATCCGGACACGGGCGCCGAGGATGTGATCCGCAACCGCACCAGCGAGGGCATCTGGTTTGCGCGCGCGGAGGATGCGCTGATCGAACGTCTCGACCAGCGCATCGCAAGCCTGATGAACTGGCCGGTGGACAACGGCGAGGGGCTGCAGATCCTGCATTACGGGGTGGGCGGCGAGTACCGGCCGCATTTCGACTACTTCGCGCCGGACCAGGCCGGCAGCGCGGTGCACACCGCGCGCGGCGGCCAGCGCGTCGCGACGCTGATCGTCTACCTGAACGACGTGCCCGACGGCGGCGAGACGATCTTTCCGGACGCGGGCCTGTCGGTGGTCGGGCGGCGCGGCAGCGCCGTCTATTTCCGCTACATGAACGGCGCGCGCCAGCTCGATCCGTTGACGCTGCACGGCGGCGCGCCGGTGCGCAGCGGCGACAAGTGGATCATGACCAAGTGGATGCGCGAGTGCGCGTACCTCTGACGCGCGGCCAGCGAGGCGCCGCCCGCATGCGCGGGCGGCCTCCTGCCGGCCTGGCTCCGGCGTCGCTCAGCCGGCCTGCAGCGCCGCGTCGCGCGCGGCGCCGTGCGGGCTCGCGCCGCGCGCGATCGCGTCGAAGAAGCGGGCCTGCGCATCGGCCGGGCAGCGCGCATACGCGCGGTTGATCCCGCTGATCACCGCGCGAATCGACGCGGTGGTCAGGTTCTCGTCCACCCCGACGCCGAACGCGCTGCCCACCACGTCCGCGCCGGCCATCTCGGCAATTGCGATGGCCCGCGCGTCGGCGCCTTGCGTCAGCGCGCGTTCCTCGTAGTGCTGGACCTGCACTGGCGTGCGCAGCGCGTGCATCAGCGCGTCGAGCGGTCCGTTGCCGGCGCCTTCGACACTCACCGGCTTGCCGTGCAGTTCGACCGTCAGGTCGATGTGCTCGCGGCCGTTCGCTTCAGACAGCGTGTGTCCGACATAGCGCAGCGGCGCCACGCTGCGCACGTACTCGTCCTGGAACACGTCCCAGATCTGCGCGGCGCTCACTTCGTGGCCGCTGTCGTCGGTGAGGCGCTGCACGGCCGCGCTGAAATCGACCTGCAGGCGGCGCGGCAGCACGACACCCTGGGTCTGTTCGAGCAGGTATGCAATGCCGCCTTTGCCGGACTGGCTGTTCACGCGGATGATCGAATCGTAGGTGCGGCCCAGGTCGCGCGGATCGACTGGCAAGTACGGAATTTCCCAGCGCGCGTCGTCCTGCTGCGCGGCAAAGCCCTTCTTGATCGCGTCCTGATGCGAGCCCGAGAACGCGGTGAACACGAGATCGCCGACATACGGATGGCGCGGATGGATCGGCAACTGCGTGCAGGCTTCGGCGGTGCGGGCGATGTCGTTGATGCGCGAGAAGTCGAGGCCCGGGTCGACGCCCTGCGTGTACAGGTTCAGCGCGAGCGTGACGAGGTCGACGTTGCCGGTGCGTTCGCCGTTGCCGAACAGGCAGCCTTCGATGCGGTCGGCGCCCGCCATTACCGCCAGCTCGGCCGCGGCCACCGCGGTGCCGCGGTCGTTGTGCGGATGCACGGACAGCACCAGCGCGTCGCGTCGGGCGAGGTTGCGGTGCATCCATTCGATCTGGTCCGCGTAGAAATTCGGCGTGCCGACTTCGACGGTGGCCGGCAGATTGACGATCGCCTTGCGCTCGGGCGTCGGCTGCCACACGTCGAACACCGCGTCGCAGACTTCCTTCGCGAAGTCGAGCTCGGTCGCGGTGAAGGTCTCGGGACTGTATTGCAGCGTGAAATCGGTGTCCGGCATCGCATCCGCGCAGCGCTGCATCGTGCGCGCCGCCCGCACTGCGAGCTCGCGCACGCCGGCGCGGTCGAGCCCGAAAACGATCTTGCGGAATTCCGGCGCGGTCGCGTTGTACAGATGCACGATCGCGCGTTTTGCGCCGCGCAGCGAGTCGAATGTGCGCTCGATCAGGTCGTCGCGGGCCTGCGTGAGCACTTCGATTGTCACGTCATCGGGGATGTGGCGGCCCTCGATCAGCTCGCGCACGAAGTTGAAATCGGTCTCCGACGCCGACGGAAAAGCGACTTCGATCTCCTTGAAGCCGATCTGCACGAGCGTCTTGAACATGCGCATCTTGCGCTCGGCGTTCATCGGCTCGAACAGCGCCTGGTTGCCGTCGCGCAGGTCGGTGCTCATCCAGACCGGCGCACGCGTGATCGTGCGCGACGGCCAGGTGCGGTCAGGGAGGTTGACGGGCGTGAACGGGTGGTACCTGGTCGCAGGATTTTTCAGCATGATGGGCTCGCGGGGTTGAAGTGGATCAAGGTTGCTGCGGGGCGTGCGAAACGTCGCGCGTCAGTCATGGGCCGGCTGCGGCAGCGAAGCTGTCGACCGGAGGCAGGAAAACGGGACGAAGCAGAACCGCCGGTCAGGCAACCGGGGCGAGGTCGGTGATGCGGGAGAAGCGGGTGCGCGGGGCGCGCGTTAGAAGCGCGATGCGCGTAGCAACAGACCTTGCCCGTGGGAGCGGGCTAGTAGCAGGTGGGATAGCAGGGTCTGTGCGGTCAGCATGGCCGTAATGGAATCACAAAGCGCGGCGGGCGTCAAGCGGGATGGGGCCGGCATGGCGGCGCGGCGGCACTGTGCCAGCATGGCGGCGCACCGGCACTGTGCCAGCACGGCGCCCGCGCGGACCGCGCCGCGAGCGGCGGCCCGGAACCGGCGCGGCCGCTTACGACGACGTGCGTCGCGAGCCGCCGCCGACGCTTTGTCCGGCGTCGTGTGCGAGCCCCCAGTAGCCGCCGACCGACGCGAGCGTGACGAGGCCGGCGGCGAGAAACGCAAGTTCGAAGTCGGCCAGCGTGAAGCGATGCCCGGTGTGTTCGCCATGCCACGCGGCGGCCGCGCGCAGCGCCACCGCGCCGAACGCGATGCCGAGGCCGATCGTCATCTGCGCGGCGGCGCTCCAGAGCGTGCTGGCCGCGCTCGTCTGCGCGGGCGCGACATCCGCGTAGGCGAGGGTCGCGAGCGTCGAGAACTGCATCGAGCGCGTGACCCCGTAGCCGAACACGATGAACAGCACCCAGGCGAGCGGCGAGAGCGGCGTCAACATCCCGCACGCAATCGTGAAGAGAGCGGCAGCCGCGACGTCGACGATCGACACGCGGCGAAAGCCGAAGCGCTGCAGGATGCGCGTCGTCAGCGCCTTCATGCCGAGATTGCCGAGCGCGCTCGCGAGCAGCAGCAGCCCCGACTTGAACGCGGACAGGCCGAAGCCGATCTGGAACAGCAGCGGCATCAGATACGGCACCGCGCCGATGCCGATGCGCGTGAACGAACCGGTCACGACGGTCACCGAGAAGGTCGGAATGCGCAGCGTCGAAAGATCGATCAGCGGATGGGGATGGCGTCGCGCGTGACGCACCGCGATCGCGCCGATCGCGAGTCCCGCCAGCATGAAAGCGCCGCCGTACCACGGATTTTCCGCGGGCTGGCTGGCGAGTTCCGCGCCGTACAGGATCGCGGTGAGCGCCGCGCCGCTCAGCACGAGGCCGGCCCCGTCGAGCGGCTTGCGTTCGTTGCCGCGCAGGTTCGGCACCAGCGCGGCGACGGCCGCGAGCGCCGCGACGCCGAACGGCACGTTCAGCATGAAGATCCAGCGCCAGCTCGCGTAGGTCGTCAGGAAGCCGCCGACCGGCGGCCCGACCACCGGTGCGGCGATCGCCGGCCAGGTGATCGTCGAGATCGCTTCCATCAGACGGTTTTTCGGCGTGCTGCGCACGACGATCAGGCGTCCCACCGGCACCATCATCGCGCCGCCGATCCCCTGCAGCACGCGCGCCGCGGTGAATTGCGCGACGCTCTCCGACAGGCCGCACAGCACCGACGCCAGCGTGAACACCGCGATCGCGCTCAGAAAGACGGTGCGCGAGCCGCAGCGGTCCGCCACCCAGCCGCTCACCGGAATGAAGATCGCGAGCGCGAGCATGTAGGCGGTCATCCCGAGGCTCACGCTGTTCGGGCCGACGCCGAATGCTTGCGCCATCTGCGGCAGCGCGGTTGCGATCACCGTCGTGTCGAGGTACTCCATGAAGAAGGTGCCCGCAACGATGTACGGCAGCCAGCCGATGAAGCCCGTGGTCCCGCTGCGCCCGCTCATCGCACGCTCCGGGCGGCCTGGCGGGGCGGGCGGGGCGGGCGGGGCGGGCGGGGCGGGCGGGGCGGTGCGCCCGCGCCAGGCGGGAACGGGCGCGGGCCGGGCCGCTTGCCTCGTGCGGCGGCGTCGGTCCAGCGCGCCTTTGAATAGCTATGAACAATCATTGTCATTTAAACAATCAACTTTTTCTATGAAGCGGTTGCCGACATACTGTACTCACTTTCTCCCAACCCTGTACACACGAGGACAGTCAAGATGCCGATCATCAACACCCCGATCAAACCGTTCAAGGCTACTGCTTACCACAATGGCGATTTCCGCACCGTGACCGATGCCGACTTCAAGGGCAAGTGGTCGGTCGTGTTCTTCTACCCGGCGGATTTCACGTTCGTGTGTCCGACCGAACTGGGCGACCTCGCGGACCGCTATGACGAGTTTCGCAAGATCGGTGTGGAAATCTACAGCGTGTCGACCGACACGCACTTCACGCACAAGGCGTGGCACGACACGTCGGAGACGATCGCGAAGATCCGCTACCCGATGATCGCCGACCCGACGCTGGCGATCTCGCGCAACTTCGACGTGCTGATCGAAGAGGAAGGGCTCGCGCTGCGCGGCACGTTCGTGATCAACCCCGAGGGCGAGATCAAGCTGTGCGAGATTCACGACAACGGTATCGGCCGCGATGCGGGCGAGCTGCTGCGCAAGGTCCAGGCGGCGCAGTACATCGCGGCGCACCCGGGCGAAGTGTGCCCCGCGAAGTGGACGCCGGGCGCCGAAACGCTGACGCCGTCGCTCGATCTCGTCGGCAAGATCTAGGCCGCGCACGGCAGCCAGGAATGCAGCACTGACACGTGGGCGGCGCGCTCGCGCCGCCCCACGGCCTTTTCGTCAAGGGCCGGTTCGCCCCACTCTCGCTACGGAACCCTTCGCCATGCTGGACGCCTCTCTCAAGACCCAGTTGAAAACGTACCTCGACAAGCTCAGCCGTCCGGTCGAGATCGTCGCGTCGCTCGACGACAGCGCGAAATCGCAGGAATTGCGCGCGTTGCTGGACGACATCGCGTCGCTGTCGGCGCGCGTGACGGTGATCGAGCGGCGCGGCGACGCGCAGCGCACGCCGTCGTTCTCGATCGGCGAGCCAGGCAAGCCGGGCGGCATCCGCTTTGCCGGCGTGCCGCTCGGCCACGAATTCACGTCGCTCGTGCTCGCGCTGCTGCAGACCGGCGGCCACCCGGTCAAGCTCGACGAGGCGGTGATCGAGCAGATTCGCGCGCTCGACGGCGACTATCAGTTCGAAACCTACTTTTCGCTGTCCTGCCAGAACTGCCCGGAAGTCGTGCAGGCACTGAACGTGATGGCGCTCGTGAATCCGCGCATCCGTCACGTCGCGATCGACGGCGCGCTGTTCCAGGACGAAGTCGACGCGCGCCAGATCATGGCGGTGCCGACGATGTACCTGAACGGCGCGGTGTTCGGCCAGGGCCGCAGCAGCGTCAAGGAGATTCTGGCGCGGCTCGACGCGAACGCCGGCACGCGTGCCGCGCAGCAGCTCGCGCACAAGCCGGTGTTCGATACGCTGATCGTCGGCGGCGGGCCGGCCGGTGCGGCCGCGGCGATCTACTCGGCGCGCAAGGGGATTCGCACCGGCGTGCTCGCGGAGCGCTTCGGCGGCCAGGTGCTCGACACGCTCGCGATCGAGAATTTCGTCTCGGTGCAGGAAACCGAGGGGCCGAAGTTCGCGACCGCGCTCGAACAGCACGTGAAGCAATACGAGGTCGACGTGATGGACGGGCAGCGCGCCGAAGCGCTGATCCCCGGCGCCGTGCACGAACTGCATCTCGCGAACGGCGCGGTGCTGAAGGCGCGCACGATCGTCCTCGCGACCGGCGCGCGCTGGCGCGAAATCAACGTGCCGGGCGAGCGCGAGTACCGCAATCGCGGCGTCGCGTACTGCCCGCACTGCGACGGGCCGCTGTTCAAGGGCAAGCGCGTCGCGGTGATCGGCGGCGGCAATTCCGGCGTGGAAGCGGCGATCGATCTTGCGGGCGTCGTGAGCGCGGTCACGCTGCTCGAATTCGGCGCGCAACTGCGCGCGGACGAAGTGCTGCAGCGCAAGCTGCGCAGCCTGCCGAACGTGACTGTGATCACCGACGCGCAGACCACGGAGATCGCCGGCGACGGCGCGCGCGTGAACGGCCTCGTCTATCGGGACCGGCGCACCGGGGCGAGCGCGCGTATCGATCTCGAAGGCGTGTTCGTGCAGATCGGCCTCGTGCCGAACACCGAATGGCTCAAGGGCACGCTCGAACTGACACAGCACGGCGAGATCGTTGTCGATGCGCGCGGCGCGACGTCGGTGCCGGGCGTGTTCGCGGCCGGCGACGTGACGACCGTCCCGTTCAAGCAGATCGTGATCGCGGTCGGCGAAGGGGCGAAGGCCTCGCTCGGCGCATTCGACCATCTGATTCGTCACAGCGCGCCGCAAGCCGAAGCGCGGCAGGCGGAGGCCGAACTCGCGGAAAGCTGAGCACCGCGCCCGCCGCGCACATGACGCGCGCGGCGTCGCGACATCCGCGGGCCGTTCGCGTTCAGGCGCGCGCGGCCTGCTTTTATTGCAGCGCGGCAGCGCTTTCGTGCGCGCACGCCATCCAACGGACGTTTCATTCATCCGCTTGAGCACAGCCGGTGCGGCGCAGCGCGCGCCGGGCGCTCGCGGTGGACGTGGCGCAACGAGGTGCTGCAGGCGTGGTCGATGACGGCGCTGCTCTGGGCCGCGATGATCGCGCTATTCGGCCGCACGGTGCTGCCGTTCCTGCTGATCCAGGCCGTCTATGGCGCGTCGCTGCTCGAAGTGGTCAACTATCTGGAGCACTACGGGCTCGGCCGCAGGCGATTGCCGGACGGCCGCTACGAGCGCTGCCAGGCCGAGCATTCGTGGAACAGCAACCGCATCGTCACCAACCTGTTTCTGTACCAGTTGCAGCGGCACGCGGATCATCATGCGAATCCGACGCGCCCGTATCAGGCGCTGCGCCATATCGACGCCGCACCGCAACTGCCGTCGGGCTACGCGACGATGATCATGCTCGCGTATGTGCCGCCGCTGTGGTTTCGCGTGATGAATCCGCGCGTGCGCGCGCACTATCGCGGCAGGCTCGCGCAGGCGAACATCAGGCCGTCCATTCGCGCGCGCGTGCTCGCGCAGTACGCGGCGGCCGGAAGCTGACGCTGCGGGCCTACGCCTCGTGCGGCTGCGCGCAGACAGAGGGCGCGGCGCGCTCCTCGCTGCTCGCGGCGCGCACCGCGTCGGCAAAACGCTGCAGCGACGACAGCGAGCCTGTCACGCTGTGATAGGTCTGCCGGCCGATGCGGGCATCGAGCAGAATCTGCAGGCCCGCGGCGCGGGCGAGTTCGACAATATCCACGGCCTTCTCCTCGTCACGGCGGAACCGCCGCGCAATGCGCGCGACGGATCCTGTCACAAGCGTAAGATCGGCGCGCGTGCGGCGATGATCCGAACAGAAGCCATGAACGAAGGCAATTCGCCAGTTTGGCGCGCGGCGCCTACCGGCGATCGAGCGAGTACTTGCCCGGACCCGCGACGCACAGCACCAGCAGGCCGCCGATGATGCTGATGTTCTTGTAGAAGTTGATCATGTTCATGAGCCGTTCCATGCCGCTCATGCCCCAGAACGGATGGCCGATCAGCGCGGTGCCGAGCGTGTAGAGCGCGAGCAGCGCCGCGAGCGGGCGCGTGTAGACGCCCAGCACGATCGCGATGCCGACGAACAGCTCCATCACGACCGCGATGACCGCCGCGAGCGGCGGCAGCGGCGCGCCGACGTGGGCCATGTACGCGACCGTGCCCTGAAAGCCGGTGATCTTCGACCAGCCGAAGATCACGAACAGCAGCATGAGCAGCACGCGGGCGACGAGCAGGACGCCGTCCTTCTGGTTATCGAACAGGGTGTAGCGCATGACGATTCTCCTTGGTGGGTCAATAAAGGGTGGCGGGGTGCGGCCTCAGTGCCACAGATCGGGGGTGTCGGCGTTGCGCAGGTCGAATACCAGCACTTCGGCGTCGCGGCCGTCGGTGAAGCGCAGTGTGCGCTCGTCGCGCACGCGCGCGCCGTCGCCTTCGCCGAGCGCGATCCCGTTCACCTTGACGCTGCCGCGCGCGACGTGCACGTAGGCGCGGCGATCGGCGGGCAGCGCAAGCTGCGCGTGCTCGTCGCCGTCGAACAGACCCGCGTACACGCGGGCGTCCTGCTGCACGACGAGCGAGCCGTCGGCGCCGTCCGGTGAAATCACGAGGCGCAGCGCGCCGCGCTTGCCGGCGGCGTCGAAGCGGCTTTGCTGATAGCGCGGCGCGGTGCCGAACGCACGCGGCACGATCCAGATCTGCAGAAAATGCACCGGTTCCGTGCGCGACGGGTTGTACTCGCTGTGCGCGACGCCCGTGCCGGCGCTCATCAACTGGATGTCGCCCGGCACGATCACCGAGCCGGTGCCCATCGTGTCCTTGTGTTCGAGCGCGCCTTCGAGCACGTACGAGAAGATTTCCATGTCGCGGTGCGGGTGCGTGCCGAAGCCGCGGCCGGGCGCGACGCGGTCGTCGTTGATCACGAGCAGGTCCGAGAAACCGGTCTGTTGCGGATCGTGGTACTGCGCAAACGAGAACGTGTGGCGCGAGCTGAGCCAGCCGTGCTCCGCGCGGCCGCGTTCGTGGGCGTGTCGGATCTCGAGCATGCGGATTCTCCTGAAGGGTAGGACCGCGCGGCGGCGGCGCCCGCGATCGATGGCAGGCAGTGTACGTCAATCGATGCTGTCATAATCGGGCACGGAAAGGAAACACTGTCCTATCCTTGTAGACAATCCGACCGCAGGCAACCGTTCTCCCGATGCAGCTCGATGACATGCGAATCTTCGTCGCGACAGTCGACGCGCGCAGCTTCACGACCGCCGCGAACCGGCTGGCGCTGTCCAAGCAGTTCGTCAGCCGGCGCGTGATGGCGCTCGAAGCGGCGCTCGGCGTGCGCCTGCTGGTGCGCAATACGCGCAAACTGGCAGTGACGGAGCTCGGTCAGACGTTTTACGAGCGCGCGAAGCGGATTCTCGCCGAGGTCGAGGACGCCGGGCAGGCCATGTCGCTGCAGCGCGCCGCGCCGCACGGGCTGCTGCGGATCAGCGCGCCGATGTCGTTCGGCGTGCTGCATCTGTCGCCGCTGGTGGCCGCGTTTCTGCAGCGCTATCCGGACGTGCGCTTCGACATGGAGCTGAGCGACCGGCTCGTCGACGTGGTCGGCGAGGGCTTCGACATGGCGATCCGCATCGGCACGCTGGCCGACTCGACGCTGGTCGCGCAGAAGCTCGGCGACGTGCGGATGCTCGCGTGCTGCAGCCCGCAGTATCTGCGGCGGCGCGGCGCGCCGGCGACGCCCGCCGACCTCGCGCGCCACGCGTGTCTCGCTTACGGCCACGGCGGGCCCGCAAGCTGGGAGTTTGCCGTCGACGGCGCGCGCCGCCACGTCGAGGTGCGGGGGCCGCTGCGCAGCAATAACGGCGAGCTGATTCGCGATGCCGCAATGGCCGGGCTCGGGATCGCGCTGCTGCCGGATTTCATCGTTGCCGCCGCGATGAAGGCGGGGCAACTGGTCCCGGTGCTCGACCCGTATCTGCCGCGCGCGTCGGCGCTGTACGCGGTGTATCCGCAACACCGGCAAGGCTCGACGACGATCCGCGCGTTGACGGGATTCCTGCGCGAGCAACTGGCGCCGGCGCGCGGCGGGTAAGGGCGGCGGGATGCGCGCACGGGCCGCGGGCGCGTATCGAAGCGGTGCACGCGCGGTCTGCGGGAGCGTTTGCAGGCGCGACGGCCTGGCTAACAGCAAGAGCGACAGCAAGAGCGACAGCAAAAGCGACAGCAAGAGCGACAGCAAAAGCGACAGCAAAAGCGACAGCCTGACCAACGGCAAGACCGCGCTGGCCGCTGTCATAACGGCGACGTTCACGCGACCAAGCATGAGGCCTGCGTCCGGACGCGTCGTCGCGGTCCGGGCCGGGGCCCATTCCGGTCACCCGTGCACGACGCGCCGCCGGCCCTCTCACCTGGACGAGGATTGACATGATGAAACCGATCAGACTGCTCATCTCGCGCGGCACAGCGCGCGCGATATCCCGCGTGCGCCGCGCGTACGGCGCACGCGTCACGCTCGGCGCGCTCGCTGCCGCGTCGTGCGCCGGCGCGCTGCTGTTCGCGCAGCGCCCGGCCTGGCCTGCCGACCCGGAGCCGCCGGCGCCGGTGCTGCCGGCACCCGCGTTCGACGAACCGCTGCAGCCGGCGTCCGCGCACGACGAAACGGCCGTGCTTGCCGGCGGATGCTTCTGGGGCGTGCAAGGCGTGTTCCAGCACGTGCGCGGCGTCAGGCAGGCGCTGGCCGGCTATAGCGGCGGCGCGCGCAGCACCGCGCACTACGAGATGGTGAGTACCGGCGAAACCGGACACGCGGAATCGGTGCAGATTACTTACGATCCGTCGAAGATCACCTATGGACAGCTTCTGCGGGTGTATTTCTCGGTGGTGCAGGATCCGACCGAACTCGACTATCAGGGCCCGGACCACGGCACGCAGTATCGCTCGGCAATCTTTCCGCAGAACGCGACGCAGCAGCAGATCGCGCAGCGCTATATCGCGCAGCTCGACGCGGCGCATGCGTTCGACGCGCCGATCGTCACGCGCGTCGAGCCGTTCAAGGGGTTCTACGCGGCAGAGTCGTATCACCAGAATTACCTCACGCTGCATCCGGGTTCGCTGTACATCGCGATCAACGATCTGCCGAAGGTTGCGAATCTGAAGCGCCTGTTTCCGGCGCTATATCGCGACCAGCCGGTGCTGGTGGCGGGAGCGGGGCGGACGGGGCAATAGGCGGGTGCGATGCCGCGTACGCCGGCCGCGAGGAAGACGCCGTTCGGGCCCGGATTTTGCGACGGTATGAGCCGTCCGTGACGCGGCCCCGGGCGGCATGTTCGCCGCCTGGCCGGAGCCGTCGGCGCGCGGACGCCGTTTCCACGCCGGCTCCGGATGGCTTGCCGGCGGGGAAACGACTGCGCGACGCGTCGCGGCTGCCGGTTTGACAGGCCGGCGATGCGGCGCGGACCGTCAATCCCAGTGCGCCGTCGGGCGATCGGAGGACAGGTGTCGAAAAGTCGAAAGAAGGGGGCGCCGCGGCGTCAGGACCAGGCATTGCCATTGTCGCGCGCAGGCGCCGCGCCGCTGTTCGCCGCCGCGACGATCGCCGGGCTCGCGATCACGTCGGGGACGGTACGCGCGCAAACGCCCGCGCCGCTCGCCGAATGGCAGTACTCGGCGGGCGTGCCGTTGCAGAAGCTGTTTCAGCCGAATATGCCCGACTGGCAGGTCCAGCTCGGCGCGGCGGCCGCTTTCCAGCCGCGCTATGACGGTGGGGTGCGCTACCACATCGAAGGCGGCCCGGTCTTCGACGTGCGCTATCGCGATCTGTTCTTCGCGTCGACCGGCGAGGGGATTGGCGTGAACGTGCTGCGCGGGCCGAACTGGCGCATCAGCATCGGCGCCGCGTACGACCTCGGCCGGCGCGGCCAGGACGACGACGATGAACTGCACGGCATGGGCAACATCAACCCCGCGCCCGAACTGAAGATTGCCGGCGACTACGTCGTGTCGAAGTCGTTTCCGCTCGTGCTGCGCGCGGACATCCGCCGCAGCTTCGGCGGCTCGAATGGCTGGGTGGGGGACCTGGGCGCTTACATGCCGCTGCCCGGAAGCTCGAAGACCTTCTTCTGGTTTGCCGGGCCGAGCCTCACGTTTGCCGATTCGAAATACATGAACGCGTGGTTTGGCGTCGACTCGCAACAGGCGATGGATTCGCGCTATCCGTACTACCATGCGAGCGCGGGGCTGAAGGCGGCCGGATTCGGCGTGTCGGCGGTCTGGTTCTTCCAGAAACACTGGTTTGCGACCTGCGATCTGGCGCTCGAACAACTGGTCGGCGGCGCCGCGGCGAGCCCGGTCACGCAGCGCTCGTCGAATGCCGTGCTCGATCTGGCGATCAACTACCAGTTCTGACGCGCCGGGCGACGCCGTGGCGAGCGAGGCCGTGTGCGCTGGGCGATGCGCGCCGTCGCGGCGGGGCGCGGCCTCGCGCCCCCGACCTCGCCTGTCAGGCGGATGCTTCGACCGGCGCGAGCGCGCTGCTCACGCGCAGCAGACCCGCGACCATCCGCGCTTCGGCGTGCGCGATCGCGTCGAGCGACGCGTCGGCCAGTTGTGCATCGAAGACGGCGAGCGCCGCGCGGAGCCGCGCATACGGGTCTTCGCGCAGGTCCCAGCCGTGCTGCGCGAGTTCGCCTGCGTCGAGCGTGACCATGGCGTCGTGGGCGGCTTCGATGCACGGCAGCGCGTCGCTGGCGTAGCCGAGCCGGCACAGCTCCTCGGCGACCAGCAGATGCCGGCCGAGCTGCATGAACAGATCCCGCGAGCCGTGGCCGCGCCGGAATGCATCGAGCGCGCAGTATGACTGCAGGAGCATGGCCTGCGTGACGGGGCCGTGTGCGGCGCGGCTGAACGTGAGCGCGCGCAGCAGCGGCGACATCGCAGGTTGGCTGCGTTTGCGGTGAGGCGAATGGCTGGCCATGACGATGTTGACCTCTTCGAAGCGGAGTGGGCCCGCAGCCGGCGAGCCGTCCCGGAGGCGGCTGCGGAAACGCGGCGCCGGTGGGACGCCGTGCAATCATCCTGGCAAGTGACTATTAACGCAGGCTTAAAGCGAAGTAGGGCACGGAAAGCGAATTTGCAACCAATTCTTTCAGGCGTGCGCTGTGCGGGCGCCTATGTGCGGCACTTGAGCGATCTATGGAACTTTTAAAATAAGGAATGCGAACTAAAAGACGATTTTGTCCCGATGGCACGCGGGAGATGGATTTTCAGCGGGCAGGATACCCGGGAAGGGGCTGCCGCCCAGGCGAAGCGGGAAGCGTGAAGCGGCTGGTTGGGATTGCGGACCGAGCCGATAGCGCGGCGAACGGCGCTTTGCGCGGATCGGTCGGTGGCGTGAATGGGTGATGCACATGGGGCGCGCGGGGTGGCGCGGGGTGGCGCGCACGTGAGCCAGGCCCGCTCAGATCGGCGCGACTCGGCTGTCAAACGCGGTGGCCCGCACGCCACGCGTGTTGTCGCGCGTGTCGCCGCCGGCGTCACCGCAAGGCCTAGCCGTGGCTGTCGATCCACGCACGGGCCCAGTCGAGCCCGGCGAGGCGTGCATCCTGGTCGGTGCTGAAGCGGCCGAGCACGCCTGACCCTTCGATCAGTTTGCCGGCGCGCGTCACCGTGCCGCCGGCCGCATAGCCGCCGTCCTGGATAATCGCATGGCCCCAGATCTCGTAGCCCTTGTACCGTTCAGGTTCCATTTTTCGTCTCGGCGCGGACGGCGGCCCGGCGACCTGCTGCGCGGCCTCCGACCGACGCGTGGCCTGGGCAGCGCGTGCTCCGGGCGGGAGGATGCGTGCACGGGCAAGTGCCGTGCCGCGGGTGCTTTTCAATGCGTCACCTGCACGGTCATGCGGCGGTCGCTGACACGCAGCACGTTGCCTTCGGGCGTGATGACCGGCGGGAGATGGTGAAAGCGCGGACCGATGCGCCAGTTGCTGTCGCCGTCGCCAGTGTGGGGCGAGGCGGGCGATTTGATGAGCGGCGCGGCGACGCGGTGCGGTTTGACTCTCGACAGGCTGTGCCCGTGCAGCAGCGCTTTGCCGATTTTCACCCGCCCTTTCCTGAGCGGCTGCATGGCGCGCGCTTCGGGCGGATTCCAGATTTCGACATAGTGGCCGCTAGCGGCGGCTGTGGACGCGAGCAGACACAACACCGCACCCGCGCTCAACGCTCGAAGCATCCTGTTCTCCTGGTCATGATGGCGTGCGCACCGCACCGACGGATGTTTCCACGCCGCGGCACCCCCTTATTGTGCCGCATGCTAGCCCGCGCGGCAGCGCCGGCCGGTACCGACGCACGATCCGTCACAGCCGGCGCACCAGTGACGGTCGCGCACCGCGCGGTCGACACGCCAGACGCTTGCCGGAGGCGGCGCCGCGGTGCCGACCGAGCGGCCGTTCTCCGTGGCGTGGAAGGTGGGCTCGCCCGCCTTGCCGCGGTTGATCGCGGCCTCGACAGGCTGCTCGCCGAACGCGGCCTTCAGTTCCGCAATGAAAGCGGCCATCTCGGGCATTGGATGGCCGACCAGCGTACGAACGCGCATGTCCATAAACCCGCTCCCTGAACGTGCCGCTACACGGCAACGAAAGATCATGGGAAATACTGTACATCCATACAGCTTTCGGTGCAATCGCCGCGTGTTGCGCGCGGACGACGCGCGGACCGGCGGGCAGACCGGCGCGCAGACCGGCACGCAGACCGGCGCGCAGACCGGCACGCAGACCGGCACGCAGATCGACGCGCAGATCGACGCGCAGACCGACGCGCAGACCGACGCGCAGACCGGCGCGCGTTCAGTGGGACGGGGCCGCCGCCGCGCTGGCGGGGCTGCTTGCGCGCACGTCGACGGCGTCCGGATATTGCGCGAGCAGCACCCGCAGCACGCCGTTGGTCCAGCCGAAGCCGTCCTGCAGCGGATATTCGCCGCCGCCCGCCGATACGGCGGGATTCGGATCGTCGACATCGTATTTTTCGACCAGCTTGCCGGTGCGCTCGTAGTACGCGACGTTGGTGCGGATCCAGCGTGTCGCGATCGTGCGGGCGAGCGCCTGCTGTCCGTAGCGGCGCAGGCCCGTCACCGCGAGATACTGCAGCGGCGCCCAGCCGTTCGGCTCGCCCCATTGCTGGCCGCTGTCGACCTGGGTGGTCGCGAGGCCGCCCGGGCGCAGCAGCCCGCGCCGCAACGTCGCGGCCACCGCGTTCGCCTGCTCGCGCGTCGCGATGCCCGCATACAGCGGGTAGACGGTCGCGGCGGTGAGCCGGTGCATGAGCCGGCCATCGGCGAAATCGTAGTCGCCGAACGCATGCAGCGCCGGATCCCACAGCAGGCGCCGGATCGCGGCGGCGCGCACCTGTGCGCGCTGTTCGAGGTTCTCGGCGCGCGTCACGTCGCCTTTGAGGCGGTACGCGTGGGCGAGCGTGCGTTCGAGCTGGTACAGCAGGCAGTTCAGATCCACCGGGATCAGCGACGTGACGTCGATCGTGCCGAGCGTCCTGTCGTCGGCGAACCAGCGCGAGCTGAAATCCCAGCCGGTCTCGCCGCCCGCGCGCAGGTTGCGCCACAGGTCGGTGGCCGCGCGCTGCGGGGTGCGCCGCGCGGTCTCGACGTCTTCGAGGTAGGACTCGTCGCGCGGCGCCGCGCGGGCATCCCAGTAGCGGTTCAGCAGCGTGCCGTCGCTGAGCTTGACGACGTGGCGCGTCGCGTGGCCGGGCGCGAGCGTGTCGCTGCCCGCCATCCAGTACGCGTATTCGCGCCGTAGTTCGGGCAGCGCGTGCAGGTACGTCTGCGCGCCGTTCCGATGCGCCGCGAGCGCGACCATCTGCGCGAAGAACGGCGGCTGCGAGCGGCTCAGATAGTAGCTGCGGTTGCCGTTCGGGATATGGCCGTAGCGGTCGATCAGCGACGCGAAGTTCTTCAGCATGTCGTCGACGAGCGCGTGCCGGCCGCTCTGTTCGAGCCCGAGCATGATGAAGTACGAGTCCCAGTAGTAGATCTCGTCGAAGCGGCCGCCCGGCACGATGTACGGCGCGGGCAGCGGCAGCAGCGACGACCACGGGCTGGCGGGCGGCGCCGGGTTGCGGCGCAGCACGTTCCAGAGCGTGTCGATGTGCGCGACGACGTTCTGGTCCGGATCGGACACGTAGGGCTTGCCGGGCGGCGCGGGCAGCGTGAAGTGCTGCCGCACGAACGCGGCGAGGCTGAAGCCGGGCGCCACGCGGGCGCGCGCATAGGCGGCGACGATCTGCGCGGGCGGGGCGTCGGGATTCATGTCGGCGAAGGTCTTGCTGTCGGGGTACAGGTGCGCGAGTTCGACGTCGCGATACAGCGGACCGAGCGCGATCGACGGCGGCTCGGGGGTGGCTGCGGTGGCTGCCGAAGCCGACGAAGCCGACGAAGCCGACGAAGCCGACGAAGCCGACGAAGCCGACGAAGCCGACGAAGCCGACGAAGCCGACGAAGCCGACGAAGCCGACGAAGCCGACGAAGCCGACGAAGCCGACGAAGCCGACGAAGCCGACGAAGCCGACGAAGCCGACGAAGCCGACGAAGCCACGCGCGCAGCCGGTGCCGGGGACGCCGTCGGCGCGGTGGACGGGACGGACGGCGGCAGCGGCGGCGCGGCGAGCGGGTTGGCGGATGCGCGCGTCGGCTTCGCGCGGGCGGCTTGCGCGGCGGGGGCGGACTCTGCGGCGGCGGACAGTGCGGGGGCGGACTGTGCGAAAGCGGGCGCAAGTGTGGCACAGCCCGCCAGCAGCGCGAGCGCGCACAGGCGGACGCAGGGGGCGCGGCGGAATCGAAGGCGAGCGGACATGGCGGAGGCATCGTCAAGGGATCGGCACGGCGATGCACCGCAGCAAATTGCGTTCCCCGCTCGTCGCGTGCGGTCGCACCGATGCATGCGGGCGCGTGCCACGCTGCGTCGCAGCAGCCGTGGCGACCCACGCCAATGGGCACGCGGATTGCTCCGCGACGGGCTCGCGCGCATCGGACGACGCCGCAGCGGCCGCGCGCGGCAAGCATCGGCATGTGTCGGCACGTGTTGACATGAGCCGCCAGCCGCCAGCCGCCAGCCGCGGGCAGACAGGGCAGGCTGAGGCCGTTCCCCGGCCCGTCTGCCCGGGCGTAGTCGTGCGTGCAGGCGTGGGCGCCGGTGCAGGTGCAGGTGCAGGTGCAGGCGTGGGCGCCGGTGCAGGTGCAGGTGCAGGTGCAGGCGTAGGCGCCGGTGCAGGTGCAGGTGCAGGTGCGTATCGCACAACGCTACGCGTGTGGGTTGCAAGAAACGCTACGCGAAATGTCGCCATTGTGTAAATGCTGCACGCTCGCGCGGTGCTCGGTGCTCGGTGCTCGGTGCTCGGTGCTCGGTGCGCGGTGCGCGGTGCGCGGTGCAAGGTGCGCGGTGCAAGGTGCGCGGTGCAAGGTGCAAGGTGCAAGACGCGCGGTGCTCAGTGTGCAGTGCAGCGTGGCTGCCCGCAGCGCACGCGGCTGAAGCGTCGTCCGTATGCGGCGCGTGTCGACGTAGCGCGGTGCGCATAGGTATCATACGTGGCGCGCCGCGCCCGACGCGCTGCGCGCAGACTGGCGCACACGGCGGATCGCGGGCTGTTGCCGATCCGAGCATGCTGACCCGAGGAATCACACAAGAACAATGTCCGCTATTCCCGCTGCCGAACAAGACCGCTTTCGCCGCATCATCCGCCGCAACATCGCGCTGCCGCTCGGCATCGGCGTGCTGACGGTGGCGGTATTCGTCGCGCTGATTGCTTACCTCGTGAATACGATGAGCTGGGCCGAACACTCGGAGCGCGTGATCGGCGAGGCGAACGAGATGCTGCGGCTCGCCGTCGATCGCGAGTCGTCGCTGCGCGGCTTTCTGATCACGGGCGACGAGACGTTTCTCGCGCCCTACGAGCTCGGACAGCCGCGCTTCGTGACCGAACTCGCGTCGCTCGCCTCGCTCGTCGCGGACAACCCGCCGCAGGTCGACCGCCTGCGCCAGATCGGCGCGCTGCAAAAGCGCTGGGAAGGCTTCGCGCAGCAGATGATCGATCTGCACCGCCACGGCCAGAATGTCGAACCCGTGGTTGCGAGCGGACGCGGCAAGCTCGAATTCGACGAGACGCGGCGACTCTTCGCCAACTTCCTCGACACCGAACTGCAGTTGCGCCAGCAGCGCGACGAGGAGACGCGTCATGTCGCGGTGCTGCTCGTCAGCGTGTTCGTGCTGTTCAGCATCACGGCGGGCGCGCTGCTCGCGTGGCTGGGGCGGCGCGAACTGCTCGGGCTCGCGGGCACGTATGCCGGCATCGTGCAGCAGCAGGAGGCGCAGACCCGCGCGTTGCAGGAGCAGGTGTGGCTGCGCTCGGGCCAGCGGCTGCTCGGCGAGCGCGTGATCGGCCAGGCCACGTCGATGCAGGTCGGCCGCGCGATGCTCGAATTTCTGGCCGACTATCTCGGCGTCGCGGTGGGCGCACTGTATGTGCGCGACCGCGAATCCGGCGTGCTGCGGCGCATCGCGAGCTACGGATTCGCCGCCGACAGCGGACAGGTCGCGCAAACGTTCGGCAGCGGCGAGGGGCTCGTCGGCGAGGTCGCGCACGCGCGCCGCGTGCGCGTGCTGCAGGACGTGCCGGAGAACTACGTGCGGGTCGCGTCGGCGCTCGGCGGCAGCCGGCCGACTCACCTTGTCGTGCTGCCGCTCGAAAGCGACGGCACCGTCAACGGCGTGGTCGAGCTGGGCTTTCTGCGCCCGCTCGAAGCGCGCGACCACGAGTATCTGGAGCGGGTTGCCAGCATGATGGGCGACTTCCTGGAAGCCGCGCTGTATCGCGAACGCCTGCAGGATGCGCTCGTCGAGACCCAGCAGCTCAACGAGGAACTGCAGGTGCAGCAGGAGGAGCTGCGCGTATCGAACGAAGGGCTCGAGGAGCGGGGCCGGGCGCTGATCGAATCGCAGACGCGTCTCGAAGCGCAGCAGGCCGAGCTCGAACAGACCAACGTGCAGCTCGAGGAATATGCGCAACGGCTCGAACGGCAAAAGGCCGATCTGCTGCGCGCGCAGAGCGAACTGGCGACCAACGCGGAGCGGCTCGCGCAGTCGAGCCGCTACAAGTCCGAGTTTCTCGCCAACATGTCGCATGAACTGCGCACGCCGCTGAACAGCTCGCTGATCCTCGCACGGCTGCTGCAGGAGAACCGCGCCGGCAACCTGACCGACGAGCAGGTGCGCTATGCGGAGACGATCCACGCGTCGAACAGCGATCTGCTCACGCTGATCAACGATATTCTCGATCTGTCGAAGGTCGAGGCCGGGCAGATCCACATCGAGTGGGAGACCGTCTCGCTGACGGCGACGCTCCAGTCGCTGCAGGAGACGTTCGGGCCGCTCGCGGCGACGAAGCACCTGCAGCTCGCGTTCGACCGCGCGCCCGGCGTGCCGGAGACGGTGGTCACCGACAGTCAGCGCGTCGTGCAGATCCTGCGCAACCTGCTGTCGAACGCGGTGAAGTTCACCGAGCGCGGCGAGGTGTCGCTCACCGTCGCGCCGGCCGACGCGGGGATGCTGCGTTTCGAGGTGCGCGACTCCGGCATCGGCATCGCCGGGGACAAGCTGGAGCTGATCTTCGAGGCGTTCCAGCAGGCCGACGGCTCGACGAGCCGCCAGTACGGCGGCAGCGGACTCGGATTGTCGATTTCGCGCGAGTTCGCGCGGCTGCTCGGCGGGCGCATCACGGTGGCGAGCGAGCTCGGCAAGGGCAGCGTGTTCACGCTGTGGCTGCCGGCCGACGCGCGCGCCGTGACCGGCAGCGCGGCGAACGAGGCCGTGAACGGTGCTGCAAACAGTGCTGCAAACGGTGTCGTGAACGGTGCCGCAAGCGGTGCGCCGGGCGGCGGCCCGGCGGCGGATGCCGTCTTCCACGCGCGGCACGTCGCGCCGCCGGCGTCGTTCGCGCGCGCCGCCGCAGAAGCCGAAGCCGAAGCAGAACCCGACGATACCCGCGACACGTCCGTGCGCGCGCCGATCGCCGACGATCGTCACGCGCGCACGCGCGGCAGCCGCCTGATTCTCGCGATCGAGGACGATACGGCGTTCGCGCAGATTTTGCGCGATCTGACCCACGAACTCGATTTCGATTTCGTCCATGCGCCCGATGCGGCGAGCGGCCTCGCGCGGGTGCGCGAGATGCGCCCGGCCGCGGTGCTGCTCGACGTCGGCTTGCCGGACCATTCGGGGCTGACCGTGCTCGAATGGCTGAAGAGCGATCCGCAGACCCGCCATATCCCGATCCATATCGTGTCCGCGACCGATCACGCGGACAAGGCGCTGCATCTCGGCGCGATCGGCTACACGCTCAAGCCGACCGCGCGCTCGACGCTGGAGGCCGCGATCCATCGTCTGGAAGCGCGCCTGCAGCAGAGCCTGAAGCGCGTGCTCGTGATCGAGGACGACAGCGCAATGCGGGAGAGCATCCGCGCGCTGCTGCAGGGCGAGCACACCGAGATCGTCGCGGTCGACACGCTCGCGCGCGCCTATACGGAGCTCGCCGCGGCGCCGTTCGACTGCGTCGTGACCGACCTCGCGCTGCCCGACGGCACCGGCTACGATCTGCTCGAAAAACTCGCGGCCGATGCGACCCACCATGCGCTGCCGGTCATCGTCTATACCGGCCGGATGCTGTCCGGCGACGAAGAGCACCGGCTGCGACGCTACTCGAAATCGATCATCATCAAGGGGGCGAAATCGCCGGAGCGCCTGCTCGACGAGGTGACGCTGTTCCTGCACAGCGTCGAGTCGTCGCTCGCGCCGGAGCAGCAGCGGATGCTGCGCACCGTGCGGCAGCGCGACAACGCGTTCGAGGGCCGCACGATCCTGCTGGCCGAAGACGACGTGCGCAACATCTTCGCGCTGTCGCACGTGATCGAGCCGCTCGGCGCGACGCTGCAGATCGCGCGCAACGGCCGCGAGGCGCTCGCGCTGCTGAGGGACGGCCCCGAGGTCGATCTGGTGCTGATGGACATCATGATGCCCGAGATGGACGGTCTGACCGCGATGGCCGAAATTCGCCGCGATGCGCGCTTCGCGCAGCTGCCGATCATCGCGCTCACCGCGAAGGCGATGGCCAACGACCGCATCCGCTGTCTCGAAGCCGGCGCCGACGACTATGTCTCGAAGCCGATCGATGTCGACAAGCTGGTGTCGCTGTGCCGCGTGTGGCTGCGGCAGCGCTAGCGCGCAAGGAACCTCCCCGATGAACCCATCCGCCACCGTGCCGGCCGCCGCGTCCGAAGACGACTTCGACATCGAGCTGAAGCTGCTGCTCGAAGCGATCTATCTGAAGTACCAGCACGACTTTCGCCGCTACGCGATGTCGTCGCTGCGGCGCCGCCTGCAGCAGGCGCTCGACGGCTTCGGGGTCGCGACGCTGTCGCAGCTGCAGGACCGCATCATGCGCAGCGCCGACGATTTCGCGCGGCTCTTCGCGTACCTGACGGTACAGGTGAGCGACATGTTCCGCGATCCGTCGTATTTCCTCGCACTGCGCCGCCATGTGATGCCGGTGCTGCGCACGTATCCGTCGGTGAAGGTCTGGGTGGCCGGGTGCAGTACCGGCGAGGAGCTGTGGTCGCTGAAGATCCTGTTCGACGAAGAGGGGCTGACCGAGCGCACGCTGTTCTACGCAACGGACATCAACCGCGACGCGCTCGCGCGCGCGGAAGCCGGCATCTACACGCTCGAACGCATTGCCGGCTTTTCGCAGAACTATCTGGCCGCGGGCGGACGGCGCTCGCTGTCGGACTACTATCACGCGGCCTATGGCAGCGCGCGGTTTGCGGGCGGACTGAAGGAGCGCGTCGTGTTCGCGGATCACAGCCTGTCCACCGACGAAGTGTTTCTCGAAGCGCATCTCGTGTCGTGCCGCAACGTGATGATCTATTTCGACCGCTCGCTGCAGGACCGCGCGCTCAGCCTGTTCGAGCACGCGCTGGTGCGGCGCGGCTTTCTCGGCCTCGGCGCGCGCGAAACGCTGCGCTTTTCGAGCCGCTTCGAGGCATTCGACGAATTTTGCGCGCGCGAGCGCATCTACCAGAAACGCTAGCGCCGCCATGCGATCGAACTCCCTTTTTCCGCGCGTGTCGTCATGCATGGCAAGCCTCTGACTGCACGCGTGCGCGCAGGCGGCAGCCTGTCGCCCATCGAGGCCGTGGCGATCGGCGCGTCGGCGGGCGGCGTCGACGTGCTCAACGGGCTGATCGCGGCGCTGCCGGCCAGCTTCGCGCCGGCGGTGATCGTCGTCGTGCACGTGCTGGCCGATACGCCGAGCTATCTCGCGCAGACCTTCAGCTACCGCAGCGCGCTGCCGGTGATCGAACCCGATGCGGGCGAGCGCGTGCTCGGCGGCCGCGTGCACGTCGCGCCGCCCGGCTATCACCTGATGGTGGAAGACGACCGTACGGTGGCGCTGTCGACCGAGGCGGCAGTGCGCTTTTCGCGGCCGTCGATCGACGTGATGTTCGAGTCCGCCGCGCGCGTGTACCGCGAGCGGCTCGTCGCCGTGCTGCTGTCCGGTGCGAACGACGACGGTGCGCGCGGCCTCGAAGCCGTGCGCGCGCACGGCGGCCGCACATGGGTGCAGGCGCCGCACAGCGCCGCGTCGCCGGCGATGCCGCGCGCGGCGATCGAACGCGGCGTGGCCGACGAAATACTGACCCCCTCGACGCTCGCGCGACGCCTCGCGCAACTGACGTACCGCTCCGATCATTCCTGCTCATGATGACCGAACCGATGCCGACTTTTCCTGTGAACATCCTGCTCGTCGACGACATCGCGCACAACATCACCGCGCTGCAGGCATCGCTCGAGCGCCCCGGGATCAACCTGCTCGTGGCCGGCTCCGGCACCGCGGCGCTCGACCTGCTGCTGCGCCATGACGTGGCGCTCGCGATTCTCGACGTCAACATGCCGGGCATGAACGGCTTCGAACTCGCGGCGCTGATGCGCGGCAGCCCGCGCACCTCGCATGTGCCGATCATCTTCCTGACCGCGACGGCGCAAGACGCGTCGCGCACGTTCCTCGGCTATGAGGCGGGTGCGGTCGACTTCCTGTATAAGCCGTTCGATCCGCGCATCCTGCGCTCGAAGGTCGAAGTGTTCGTGCAGCTCGAACAGCACAAGCGTCAGCTGGCCGCGCAACTGGTGACCGCGCGGCAGATGCTCGAAGCGAACGAGATGCTGATGGCGGTGCTGAGCCACGACCTGCGCACCCCGCTCGGCGCGGTGCTTGCGTCAGCGGAGTATCTGATGCGCGTCGAGGCGGCCGACCCGGTGAGCGCGACCGCGACGCGCATCCGCAACAGCGCGCTGCGCATGGCGCGGATGGTCGAACAGCTGCTGAATCTTGCGCGCCTGCAGGGCGGACGGCTGCAGTTGCAGCCGCGCGCGGCGGAGCTGGCGGCGCTGTGCCGCGGCGTGCTTGACGAGTTCGCGTCGCGCGCCGACGCGGGCCGGCTCGCACTGCGCTGCGAAGGCGACTCGACAGGCCGCTGGGACGTGGATCTGTTGTGGCAGGCGGTGTCGAACCTCGTCAGCAACGCGCTGCATCACGGCGACCCGCACGGCGAGGTGGGGGTGAGCGTGGATGCGGTGTCCGCCGGGCCGATCCGCGTTGCCGTGAACAATCGCGGCGTGATCGCCCCCGACGTGATGCCGCAGCTTTTCACCGCGTTCGGCGCAAGCGGGGTGGGCGGACGGCCGCGCGAAGGCCTGGGGCTCGGGCTGCACATCGTGCGCGAGATCGTGCAGATGCACGGCGGCGAGGTCAGCGTAAGCTCCGACGCGGACGCGGGCACGACGTTCACGCTGACGCTGCCACGCGCGCCGGCGTTTGCCCGGGCAGGGATGGCGGGGCGATAGCGGCGAACGTCTGACAATCGCGGCTAACGCGGCGCAAGGCCGAATGCTCAGAGCATCCTGCTGAGCACTGCGCGACGCGCGAACAGCTGGTGCTTGACGACGGCGAGCACATGAAGGATCACGCCGCCCGCCAGCAGCGCGCAACTGGCGCGATGCACCGCAAACAGATCGTCGGTCAGCCAGCCGTGCTGGAACGGCGTGTGAATCCTGAGCATGCCGAAGAACGGGTAGCCGTTCGGGACCATCAGGAAGCCGCTTGCAAGCACAGCGAAGATCAATCCATACAGCGCGCGATGGACGACGTGCGCGAGCGCTTGCTGCCGGGCGGACACGCCGGGCAGCGCGCGAGGTTCGCGGCGGCACAGTTTCCAGCCCACCCGGAACGGAAAGAGCGCGATGAGCACGGTGCCGATCGACATGTTCAGTTGCGACAGCGCGTCGCGGACGGGGCCGTGGGGAATCCGGGTGAGCGAATAGCCCGCGATGCTCGCATAGATGATGCCGGCGGCAAAGATCCAGTGAAAAAATCGCGCGACGCGGTCATAGCGATCCGGGGCGGCGTGACGCGCCGACGGAGGCGCGCCGATATCCTCAGCTCGCGCCCGCTCGCCTGCCTGCGTTTCGTCCGGCAGCGCGGCTCGCCGCATCGGGTTCACATGCTTCTCCTTGGGATGCCCGTCGATCAGCGCTGCATCGTACCGGCGCGGTTAGTTTTCGTCAACAACAATGAGAATAGTAACGATTTGCATTTACGGTGCTGCTCTGCCGATCAGATGCCGTCCAAGACTCATTCAAAATAGAAATACTATTTATTAAGCGCATAGTGAGGCCTGGATAGGAATTAGTCGGTTGATTTTCATGGGAAGCGAACATGAATGACTGACTTTCCTGAAAATTGGACGGACATGTCGTGCTATGCGTTATAAATAGAATGACTATATAGACGGGCAACATCGGGAAAACGCTAGTCGCACCGGCGCCGTTCGCGACATATAGTCTGCCTATATCAAATCCGGCGCGCTGCGCGGATTGGGCATGCAGCACGCGAAGCCCTGCGTCGGCGGCGTGTGCTCGCGTGCGGCGGGGCGGGCGGAGCGCCCGGCGTCCGATGGCGTATCAGGGGTGATGGATAAACAGGAAAACATTTCGTCGTCCTTATGATGTGACTTCGTCCTGCGCGGCGACATCGTCTGTCGTCGCGCCGGCTCGCGGGGTCGTGCGGTACCGAAGATTCACCATGCCGTCAACAACAGGAACAACAGGAGAAGAACGATGACAAGCATCAAACGGCGGACGCTCACCGCCATGCTGGGCGCTGCGATTGTCTGTGCTGTGCTGCCGGCTGCCAGCGCGAACGCGAAGGACATCACGCTCGGCTTTTCGCAGGTCGGCGCGGAAAGCGCGTGGCGCACCGCGAATACCGAGTCAGTCAAGTCGGCCGCGAAGGACGCGGGTATCAACCTGAAGTTCTCGGATGCACAGCAGAAGCAGGAAAACCAGATCAAGGCCATCCGCTCGTACATTGCACAGCGCGTCGACGTGATCGCGTTCTCGCCGGTGGTCGAGACGGGCTGGGAGCCGGTGCTGACCGAAGCGAAGCGCGCCGGCATTCCGGTGATCCTGACGGACCGCTCGATCGACGTGAAGGACAAGACGCTTTACCGGACGATGATCGGTTCGGACTTCCTCGCCGAAGGGCAGCGCGCGGCGAACTGGCTCGAACAGCACTACAAGAACGATCCGGGCCCGATCAACGTCGTCGAGTTGCAGGGCACGGTCGGTTCCGCGCCGGCCAACGACCGCCACGCCGGGCTGATGGCACTCGTCCAGAAAGATCCGAAGTTCAGGATCATCGCGTCGCAAAGCGGCGATTTCACGCTGGCGGGCGGCAAGCAGGTCATGGAAGCGTTCGCGAAGACTTACGGCAAGAAGATCAATGTCGTCTACGCGCAGAACGACGACATGGCGCTCGGCGCGATCCAGGCGATGGAGGAGGCAGGCATGAAGCCCGGCAAGGACGTGACCGTCGTGTCGTTCGATGCGACCAAGGGCGGCTTTGAAGCGATGATTGCGGGCAAGATCAATGTCGACATCGAGTGCAGCCCGCTGCTCGGACCGCAACTGATGGCCGCCGTCAAGGACATCGCGGCTGGCAAGCCGGTGCCGCGGCGCATCGTCACGAAGGAAACCATTTTCCCAATGGACGTCGCCGCGCAAATTCTGCCGCAGCGCAAGTACTGAGCGTGACGATGAGCGCATCCCCGATCCTCGAAACTGTCGGGATCAGCAAGACCTTTCCCGGCGTGCGGGCGCTGCAGGGCGTCGACTTCCGCCTGCTGCCGGGCGAGATCCATACGCTGATGGGACAGAACGGCGCCGGCAAGTCGACGCTCATCAACGTGTTGACGGGCGTGTTGCCGTCCGACGCGGGCGAAGTGCGCATGGCCGGGCAGCGCGTGCATTTCGCCGCGCCGCTCGATGCGGAGGCGGCCGGCATCCAGACGCTCTATCAGGAGATCAATCTGTGCCCGAACCTGTCGGTCGCGGAGAACATCTTCGCGGGGCGGCAGCCGATGCGGCGCGGCGCGATCGACTGGAAGCGGATCCACGCGCGCGCACGCGACGCGCTGGTCGCGCTGAACGTCCATCTGGACGTCACGCAGTCGCTCGACACCTATCCGATCGCGGTGCAGCAGATGGTCGCGATTGCGCGGGCGGTGTCGGTCAACGCGCGTGTGCTGATCCTCGACGAGCCGACGTCGAGCCTCGACGACGGCGAGGTCGCGCGGCTCTTCGACGTGATGCGGCGGCTGAAGGCATCGGGGATCGCGATCCTGTTCGTCACGCACTTTCTCGAACAGACCTATGCGGTGTCGGACCGCATCACGGTGATGCGCAACGGCGAGCGCGAAGGCGAGTATCTCGCGAGCGAGCTTGCGGTCGATCAGCTCGTCTCGAAGATGGTCGGGCACGTGCGTACCGCGTCGCCCGTGCTGGAAAACGCCGCGGAGAACGGAGCAGAAAGCGGCGCGGAGAACGCCGCGCACGACGCCCGCGTGGATCCGGGCGCCGCGACGACGTTTGCGCAGATGCGCGGCGTCGCCCAGCGCGGCGTGATGCATCCGGTCGATCTCGACGTGCGCGCCGGGCGGATTCTCGGGCTCGCGGGGCTGCTCGGCTCGGGACGCACCGAGACCGCGCGGCTGCTGTTCGGCGCCGAGCGGGCCGACGCGGGCGCGATCCGCATCGACGGCGAGCCGGTCAGGCTCGGCTCGCCGCGCGATGCGGTCCGGCGCGGCATCGGCTACTGTCCGGAAGACCGCAAGAAGGAGGGGATCGTGGCGGACCTGTCGATTCGCGAGAACATCGTGCTCGCGCTGCAGGCGCGGCGCGGCTGGCTGCGTTATCTGAGCCGCGCGCGGCAGCGGCAGATCGCCGATGCGTACATTGCGCAGCTCGGCATCAAGGCGCGCGACGCGGAGCAGCCGATCGGCCTGCTCTCGGGCGGCAACCAGCAGAAGGCGCTGCTCGCGCGCTGGCTCGCCACCGAGCCGAAGATGCTGATTCTCGACGAGCCCACACGTGGTATCGACATCGCCGCGAAGTTCGACATCATGGATCGCGTGAGCGCGCTATGCCGCAAAGGGCTCGCCATCCTGTTCATCTCGTCGGAAGTGAGCGAGGTCGTGCGCGTGAGCGATCGCGTCGCGGTGCTGCGCGACCGGCGCAAGGTGGCCGAGCTCGCCGGCGACGACATGACCGAGGACCACGTGTACCGGCTCATCGCGGGGGGCGGCGCATGAAGGCGATCCGGACCGCGTTGCGCCACCCGCTTGCGTGGCCGGTGCTCACGCTCGTCGCGCTGTTCGCGTTGAACGTGGCGTACCGCTCGACGTTTCTCGACATCACGCTGCTGAACGGGCATCTGTTCGGCGCGCCGATCGATATCCTCAACCGTGCCGCGCCGCTTGCGATCGTCTCGCTTGGCATGACGCTCGTGATCGCGACGCGCGGCATCGACATCTCGGTGGGCGCGGTGGTTGCGATCGCGGGTGCGGCGGCGGCCGTCGTGCTGGCCGGCGCGACGCCGAGCGTGACCGTGGCGCTGCTCGCCGCGCTCGGCGCGGGCCTGCTCGCGGGGGCGTGGAACGGGCTGCTCGTCGCGTCGGTGGGGATGCAGCCGATCATCGCGACGCTGATCCTGATGGTCGCGGGCCGTGGCGTCGCGCAACTGCTGACGGGCGGCCAGATCATCCCGATCGGCGTGCGCGGCTACCTCGTGCTCGGCGACGGCTATCTCGCCGGCGTGCCGTGCGCAGTGTGGATCGCGATCGGCGTGACGGCCGCAACCGCATTGCTCGTGAGCCGCACCGCGCTCGGCCTTTTCATCCGCGCGATCGGCGTGAATCCGGTGGCGACGCGTCTTGTCGGGCTGCGTTCGGCTGCGATCGTGTTCAGCGTCTATGTGTTCTCGGGCGCGATGGCCGCCGTCGCCGGCATCCTGATCAGCTCGAACGACCGCAGCGCGGACGGCAACAACGCAGGCCTGCTGCTCGAACTCGACGCGATTCTCGCCGTCACGCTCGGCGGCACGTCGCTGCTCGGCGGGCGCTTCAGCCTCGCGGGCACGGTGCTCGGCGCGCTGATCATCCAGACGCTCACGTACACGACGTATTCGATCGGCGTGCCGCCCGAGGCCACGCTCGTCGTCAAGGCGATCGTCGTGCTGCTGGTGTGCGTGATCCAGTCGGACACCGCGCGTGCGATTCTCGTTCGCGAGGCACGCCGGGCGTTCGCATTCGCCGTCGCAAGATTGCGGCTACTCAACAGGACTGCAAAATGATGACACGACGCCTGACCGACCCGCGCACGCTGCCGATCATCGTTACGATCGCGCTGTTCGCGCTGCTGTTCGGCTTCGGATCGGTGATGTACACGGGCTTCTGCTCGCTGCAGGTGCTGCTCGGCCTGCTCGTCGACAACGCGTTCCTGCTGATCGTGGCGATCGGCATGACCTTCGTGATCGTGTCGGGCGGCATCGATCTGTCGGTCGGCGCCGTTGTCGCGTTCACGACGATGCTCTGCGCAGTCGGCGCCGAATGGCTGCACTGGCCGATCTGGGTGGTCGCGCCGATCGTGCTGGCAGTCGGCGCGCTGTATGGCGCGGCGATGGGTGCGCTGATCCACTATTTCCGGCTGCAGCCGTTCATCGTGACGCTGGCGGGCATGTTCCTCGCGCGCGGCGCGTGCTTCCTGATCTCGACGGAGTCGATCGCGATCCACGAGCGCACGTTTCATGCGGTGTCGGAATTCAGCGTGGCGATCGGCAGCGGCTCGCTGACCGCGGGTGCGTTCATCGCGCTCGCCACGCTGGCCGGCGCGATCTACGTCGCGCACTTCACGCGCTTCGGCCGCAACGTGTACGCGATCGGCGGCAACGAGCGCTCGGCGCTGCTGATGGGGCTGCCCGTCGCGCGCACGAAGATCGGTGTGTATGCACTCAGCGGCTTCTGCTCGGCGCTCGGCGGCCTCGTGTTCACGCTCTACGTGCTGTCGGGCTACGGCCTGCAGGCACAGGGGATGGAGCTCGACGCGATCGCCGCGACCGTGATCGGCGGCACGCTGCTCACGGGCGGCGTCGGCTATGTGATCGGTTCGGTGTTCGGCGTCGGGATTCTCGGCACGATCCAGTCGCTCATCATCTTCGACGGCACGCTGAGTTCGTGGTGGACGCGCATTGTCATCGGCGCGCTGCTCTGCGCGTTCTGTCTGCTGCAGCGCGGAATCGAGCGCCATTCGGCGCGCCGCAAGTCGAACGGCACGGGCCTCGGCGCCGGCACGGCGGCGAGCCCGGCCGCCGACGCACCGCGGCCGTTGCCGGGGACGCTGGTCGTCGCGAGGCGCTGAAGCGCGCGCGTCGCACCGCCCCTTGGCCTATCGCCTGAACCCGCGCGAAACAGGCGCGCCTACCCCAGGAGCAGCATCGTGAAAGCGGATGAGCTTACCCCCGACCGGCGCCGGGTGCGCGCGCCGGATGTTGCGGCAGCGCGCACGAAGGCGGCGCGCGCGGCCGCTCCCCGTCACCCGTTGCTCGATCCCGGAACCGACGCGGATCGTCAGCTTCTCGCCGACGCGCTCGCCGCGCTGCTGCGGGAGCGTTCGAGCGCGTGGCAGATCGCCGCGCGCATCGCGCGGGCGCGCAACCGTCCGAGCCCCGATCCGGGCGATTTCGGCTTGACCGATATCCTGCGCCTGAGCCGCCAGCTCGATTCCGGTATCGGGCAGGGCGCCCGCGAGCCGGGCGACGGCGAAGACGAGGCGCTCTGGTCTCACTAGAGCGGAGCCTCATCCCGGCGACGCGCCCGGCGCGGCTGCCGGGCGTCACTTTTTCCAGCCATCCTCCGGCGCCTTTGTGCGGATTTCCGCGCAACCTGCGCGTTGCGACCCGCACGGACCCCGCTGCATCAGGCCATTTCCCGCGTTCGCGTGACTGGCATATGCCTTGCTTAAACGTCTCCAAACAATCGATTACCGATTCCAAGGAGACACGTCATGAATTTCCCCGCTTATTTCCCCGCTTCCCGCTCGTCCTGACGAGCCGGGCCGAGCCCTGAGCTGTCGGTTCGCTTTCGCTTGTCATTCGCTTCCGATTCGCTTCCCGCGCAGCAGCACCCTGACCACGTGCGTTGTCACGGCCGTCGCCGTGCGGCGTGGACAGGTCTTGATGTCACAACCATCCCAGAGGAGATCTCGATGCACGTTCGACCCACCCGTAAAGCCTCCACGCCGCTGAAAATGGCCGCCGCCGCGCTCGCCTGCGCACTTGCCAGTCTCGGTGTGCATGCCGCACCCGCGCCGGCGCAGATCAGCATCGGCACGCTCTACGCGAGCACCGGCCCGTTCGCCGTGGCGTCCCAGGGGCAATACGAAGGTCTGAAGTTCTGGGCCGACACCGTCAACCAGCAGGGCGGCGTCTTCGTGAAAGCCTATGGCAAGAAGATTCCGGTGAAGATCGTCGCATACGACGACCAGAGCTCGACGTCGACGGCCACCACGCTCTACAACCAGCTGATCACGCAGGACAAGGTCGATCTGCTCGTTGCCGACTTCGGCTCGGTGCTCACCTCGGTCGCGGTGCCGCTCGCGGCCGAACACCACATGCTGCTGATCGACCCGACCGGCTCGGGCGCGAACTTCTTCACGCAGAAAACCGACTACCTTGCGGACGTGAGCATTCCGTCGTCGACGGTCTGGCCGGTTCCGCTCGCGAACTTCCTGCTGAAGCAGAAGATCAAGCGTGTCGCGATCATCTACGGGGCGAACGACTTCGACGCCTCGCAGGCCGAGACGATGAAGGCGGTGCTCATCAAGGGCGGCGTGACGCCGGTGTTCTACCACAGCGTGCCGACGGCCGAATCGAATTACAACGTGCTGCTGCATACGGCAAAAGCAGCCGACCCACAGGCGCTGCTCGAATTCGGCTATGCGCCGAACGACATCGCGTTCCTGCGTCAGCTGTCGCAAAGCGGGCTGCATTTCGACATGACGTTCACGATCTTCCCGGGCCAGCTGCTGCAACTGCTCACGAAGGATGCCGGCACCGATGCGCTCGCGTACACGTACACGTACCCGACGCCGCCGCTCGTCAAGTACGACAAGGTCAGCTACGGGATGAACACCGCGCAGTTCGCGTCCGCCTTCCAGGCGGCCCAGCACAAGGATCCGACCTTCCTCGATTCCGCCGGCTACAACACGGGCATCGTGATGCAGAAGATGCTCGGCGATGCGCCGCAGTTCACGCAGACCGATTTCCACCGCGCGCTGATGGACATGTCCGGCAAGACGACGACGCTGCTCGGCGCGTTCGAGATCAATGCGAACGGCGCGCAGCTCGGGCAGCCGTTCCCGGTCGCGCAGATGGTGCCGGACGGCAACAAGGGGCTGAAGTTCGTCGTCGTGTATCCGCAGGCGCACGCGACCGGTACGCCGGTGTATCCGGCGCCGGCGCACTGATCGCCGGACGCTTTCCCGGATCAGGAACCGGCCGGCGCCGCATGACGGCGCCGGCTGTCACCTCCTCGCTTGCGAAGGGACGAACGTGGAACTTCTTGCTTATGCCGTCATGGGCGGCATCCTGTACGGTATTTTCTTCACGCTGGTCGGACTGGGGCTCAACCTGGTGTTCGGCGTGATGCGCATCATCAATCTGGCCCACGGGCAGTTCATCGTGCTCGGCGGCTATGGGGCGTGGCTCGTCTCGCAGCATTTCGGGCTCAACCCGCTATGGGCGATTCCGCTGTCGGTTGCGGGCGCAACGATTATCGGCTGGCCGCTGTACCGGGCCGTCGTGCCGCGGCTGCAGCGCAGCGACGACCCCGAAATGCTGTCGTTCATCCTGTTCTTCGGCATCGGCCAGATGCTCGAAGCGCTGACGGTGCTGCTGTTCGGCGCCGACCAGCGCTCGCTGCCCGACGACGCGCTCGGCAGCGGCAATCTGGGCGCATTCGGCCAGCAGTTTCCCGATAGCTGGTGGTGGGCGGCCGGCGTCAGCATCGCCGCGCTGGTCGTGCTGTGGCTGTATTTCTCGCGCACGCGGCTCGGCTACGCGACCCGCGCGGTGATGGCCAATCGCGACGAGGCGGTCGCCACCGGCATCGACGTGCGCCGCGTGTCGACGATCGCGTTCGTCGCGGGTCTCGCGCTCGCGGGCATCGCCGGCGTGTTCGTGCCGTATCTGCTCGGCTCGGTGTCGCCGGATCTCGGCAGCAATCTGACCACTACCGCGTTTGCGATCGTGATCATCGGCTCGCTCGGCAATCCGCTCGGCACGATCGCCGGCGGACTCGTGTTCGGTCTCGGCACGATGCTGATGCAAACCTACTATTCGTCGTGGTCGAACGTGGTGCCTTACGTGCTCCTGTTGATCATCGTGCTCATTCGTCCCTCGGGCCTGCTCGGAAAGGCGGTGCGTCTTGCCTGATATCACTCTCCCCCAAACCGGAGCGGCTGCGCCGCGCCGCCTGCGCGCGCCGGCCATCCTGCTCGCGGCGCTCGCCGCGATCTTCGTCGCGGCCCCGCATCTGTACGGCAACCAGTCGCTGCTGTTCACGATCATGACGTTCATCGTGCTCGCCCAGGGGCTGAACCTGCTGTACGGCTTCACCGGCTATTTGCCGTTCGGCTACGTGGGCTTTTTCGGCAGCGGCGCGTATGGGACGTCGCTGCTCGTGATGCACACGCATCTGCCGGTGCTTGTGTGCGTCGCGGGCGGCGGCGTCGCGGCGGCGCTGATCGGGCTGCTGCTCGGGCCGCTGCTGCGGCTCTCGGGCGCGTACTTCTCGATTGCGAATCTGGCCGCGTCGCAGATCATCTACTTCGTCGTGTCGAACCCGAACCTCGCCGGCATCACGGGCGGCCCCTACGGGCTCAAGATCGAGCAGGTCTACGATCCGGGCGCGAGCTATCTCTGCATGCTCGGGGTGCTGCTGCTCGCGTGCGCGCTGGCGGCCTACTTTCGCCTGTCCGGCTTCGGCATGGCGCTGCGGGCAGTCAAGCAGGACCCGGTGAGCGCGGCGATGGCGGGCGTCAACGTCGTGCAGGCGCGGCTCGCCGCCTGGCTCGTGTCGGCGCTGGTCGCGGGGCTGGCGGGCGGCGTGTACGCGTGGGGCCTCTCGGTGTTCTATCCGGACGCGGTGTTCACGCTGCAATTCTCGGTGTTCGCGATCGTGTTCGCGCTGTTCGGCGGCGTCGGCACCGTGATCGGGCCGATCGTCGGCGCGGCGCTGCTCTACGCGCTGTATGCGGCGATCGGCATCTCGACGCCGCAGTACTTCCAGTTCATCTATGGCGGTCTCATCGTGCTGCTCGTGCTGTTCCTGCCGGGTGGTCTGCTGTCGCTGCTGCAACGCCGGGGGTTCCATGTCTTCTGAACTGCTGCAACTGGCCGGCGTCCACAAGCGCTTCGGCGCACAGGTCGTGCTCAACGACGTGAACTTCGGCGTCGTGCCCGGCGAAATCGTCGGTCTTGTCGGCCCGAACGGGTCCGGCAAGACGACGACCATCAACGTGATCTCTGGACTGCTGCAGGCGGACGAGGGGACGATCGATTTTCTCGGGCACAAGATCAACCGCTTGCCGATGCATCGCCGCGCGCATCTCGGCATCAACCGCACGTTTCAGGTGCCGAAGGTGTTCCGCGACATGACGGTGCGCGAGAACGTCGAGGTCGCGGCGCGCAGCGTGCGTCTGGACCCGCGCGAGGTCGCGCCGATTCTCGACGAGATCGGCCTTGCAGGCGTCGCGTCGCGCCATGCGGGTTCGCTCACCGTGAACCAGCAGAAGCTGCTCGATCTCGGCCGCGCGCTCGCGACGCGGCCGAAGCTGCTGCTCGTCGACGAGATCGGCGCGGGGCTCAACCCGGCCGAGCTGAACGTGATGGCCGATCTGCTGCAGCGGCTGTCGGCGCGCGGCATCGCGATGATCGTGGTCGAGCATCTGCTCGATTTCCTCAACCGCATCACCGGGCGCGTGATCGTGCTCGGCGCGGGGCGCATGCTGTTCGAGGGACCGCTCGCGACGGCCTCGCGCGACCCCGAGGTGATCGCGGCATTCATTGGAGCGGCATGATGACGGCATCCCTGGTAATCGAGGGTGTGGAGGCGGGCTATGGCGCCATGCAGGTACTGTGGGGCGTCGACATGCAGGTGGAACCGGGGCAGACGGTGCTGCTGCTCGGCGCGAACAGCGCGGGCAAGACGACGCTGCTGCGCACGCTGATCGGGCTGTTGCCGTGCACGGGCGGGCGCATCACGCTCGACGGCGAGCGCATCGACACGCTGCGGCCCGACCAGCGCATCCGGCGCGGCATCGCGTTCATGTCGGAGCTGGGCGTTTTCCCGACGCTGTCGATCGACGAGAACATCGCGCTCGGCGGCTATTTCATGCCGGAGGCGAAGATCCGCCAGCGCAAGGAGGTGCTGTTCGCGCTGTTTCCCGCGCTGGCGGCGAAGCGGCGCGCCGCCGCGGCGAGCCTGTCGGGCGGGCAGCGCAAGATGCTCGGCATCGCGAAGGTGCTGATCGCCGAGCCGCGTCTGCTGCTGATGGACGAACCGTCCTCCGGGCTCGCGCCCGTGTTCGTGAAGAACGTGATCGACGCGCTGCGGACCGCGATTGGCGACGGCACGTCGTTGCTGATCGCCGAGCAGAACATCGCGTTTCTCGACCTCGCCGATCGCGGCTATCTGCTCGATCACGGCAAGGTGCGCGTATCGGGCACGCGCGCGGAACTCGAAGCGAGCGACGCGGTGCGCGAGACCTACTTCGGGCTGTGACGGGCCCGCCGATGTCCGGGAGGCCGGCGCATCGGCCTCCCGGACGGCCCGCTGCGACGGCGCGCACCGCACGAAACCAGCGCGGCGTCCCGGGTCGCCGGCGTGCGGGCCGCCCGTCTGTCCGATGGCCACCATCGCGCGTCCCGCTAGAATGACGGCTTCGGAGGAGACGATGCAATGGGGCGGTGGGCAATGAACGGTCGCGAACCCGTCGGCCGCGCGCTGGCGGGAGGCCGGTCGTGAAGAACGTGTGGGCAACCTCGCGGCGCACGCGCCTCATGCTTGCGTTCGCGCTGGTTCTGCTGATAGCGGCGGGCGCGTGGCTGGCCTATCGTTACGCGGAGCAGGTGGAGATCGGCACGCTGCGCGACACCGCCGCGCATCGGCTCGACGGCTACGAGAACGCGCTGACGAGCGAGGTGCGCCGCTACAGCTACCTGCCGTCGCTGGTGAGCCTGAACACCGACGTGCTGTCGATGCTGCGCAATCCGGCCGATCGCCGCGTGGTCGCGCGCGTGAATACCTATTTGCAGACCGTCAACGCGGACGCGGGCTCCAGTGCGTTCTACGTGATGGACACGCAAGGCAACACGCTCGCGTCGAGCAACTGGAATCTCCCGAAGACGTTCGTCGGCTCGAATTTCTCGTTTCGCCCGTATTTCATCGGTGCGATGCGCGACGGCTATGGACGCTTCTACGGGCTGGGCACCGTCAGCAAGGAAGCCGGCTATTTTCTCGCCGAGCGTATCTATGACCACGCGCACCGCGTGGTCGGCGTCGTCACGCTCAAGATCAATCTCGACCGGATCGAATCCGTCTGGCGGCAGGGCGCCGAGCCCGTGTTCGCCACCGACGCGCACGGCGTGATCATGCTGTCGTCGGTGCCGGGCCTCAAGTACCGGACGCTGCGTCCGCTGTCGGCCGCCGCGCGCGCCGGGATCGTCCGCACGCATCAGTACGATGCGCCCGGCGCGCTCGAACCGGCTGGCTTCACGATCGTGCGCACGCTTGCGCCGAATGCGTGGATCGAATCGGTGGCGCGCGGCAATCCGCTTGCCGCCAGCCTGCCGACTCCGCGCCCGTTTCCGACCGCGTTCCTGGTCGTCACGCGGCCCGTGTCGGGCACCGACTGGCACATCGTCGTGCTGTCGAATCTCGCGCCCGCGAAGGCGGTGGCGCGCTCGGTGGCAAGGACGGTGGCGCTCGGGCTCGCGTTCGTCGCGGTGCTCGCGCTGACCGTGCTGCAGCGGCGGCACATCGTCGCGCAACGGCTCGCGCTGCGCGAGGCGTTGCAGCAGTTGAACGAGGAGCTCGAACGCAAGGTCGCGCGCCGCACCGCGGCGCTCAGCCGCGCGAACCGCAATCTCAAGCACGAGGTCGCGATGCACCGGGAAACCGAGGCGCAGCTCAAGGCGGCGTTCGAGGAACTGGTGCAGGCGGGCAAGATGGCCGCGCTCGGCCAGATGGCGGCGAGCGTCACGCACGAGCTCAATCAGCCGCTGGCGGCGTTGCGCACGCTGTCGGACAATGCGCTGACGTTTCTCGAACGCGGTCGTGCAGCGCACGCCGAGGCCAATCTGCGGATGATCGGCGAACTGATCGAGCGGATGGGCGGCATCACGTCGCAACTGAAGCGCTTCGCGCGCAAGGCGCCGACGCAGCTGCAGCCGGTCGTCGCCGCCGAGGCGATCGACAATGCGCTGTTCCTGGTCGGACAGCGGCTGCGCAAGGAGCGGGTCGAGCTGGCGTTCGACGCGCAACAGGCGGGCGCGCGCGTGCTCGCCGACGCGAACCGGCTCGAACAGGTGCTCGTGAACCTGTTCGCGAATGCGCTCGACGCGATGAGCGGAGCCGATGTGCGCCGCCTCGAGGTGGCGGTCGAGACCGACGGCGACGCGACCGTGATCCGTGTGCGCGATACCGGCACGGGCCTGCCCGACGCGGTGCGCGCGCGGCTCTTCGAGCCGTTCTTCACGACCAAGGAGCAGGGCGCGGGGCTCGGTCTCGGGCTGGCGATCTCGGACGGCATCGTGCGCGAGTTCGGCGGCGCGCTGAAGGCGGCCGGGCGGCCGGGCGGCGGCGCCGAATTCAGCATTTATCTACGCACCGACAGGGAGGACAATCCGTGATCCCAGACAGCTTGCGCGTGCTGCTCGTCGAGGACGACGCCGCCGTGAGGCTTGGCACCGTCCAGGCGCTGCAGCTGGCCGATATCGAGGTCGATGCGTTCGGCTCCGCCGAGGAGGCGCTCGCGCGTCTCGACGGCGACTTTCCGGGGATCGTCGTCAGCGACGTGCGCCTGCCCGGCATCGACGGACTCGAACTGCTCGAACGCGTGAAGGCCGCGAGCGCATCGATGCCGGTGATTCTCGTGACCGGGCACGGCGACATTGCGATGGCCGTGCAGGCCATGCGCCTCGGCGCCTACGATTTCGTCGAAAAGCCCTTCGCGTCCGAGCGGATCGTCGAGCTCGCACGGCGCGCGCTCGAACAGCGGCGCCTGACGCTCGAACTGACGGCCGTGCGCCGGCAACTGGAGAGCCGCGAGCGCATCGACGCGCGGATCCTCGGGCATTCGCGTCCCGTCGAGCGTTTGCGCAAGCTGATTCTCGAACTCGCCGACACCGATGCGAACGTGCTCGTGTTCGGCGAGACCGGCACCGGCAAGGAGCTTGTCGCGCGCTGCCTGCACGATTTCGGCCGGCGTCGCGACAAGCCTTTTGCGGCGCTCAACTGCGCGGGTCTTCCGGAATCGCTGTTCGAGAGCGAAGTATTCGGCCACGAGGCCGGCTCGTTCACGGGCGCGTTGAAACGCCGCATCGGCAAGCTCGAATATGCGCAGGCCGGCACGCTCTTTCTCGACGAGATCGAGACGATGCAGATGGCGCTGCAGGTGAAGTTCCTGCGCGTGCTTCAGGAGCGCCGTTTCGAGCGGATCGGTTCGAACGAACTGCTGCCGATGAACTGCCGGATCATCGCCGCGACGAAAGCGGATCTGCTCGATCTCGCGCGCCAGCAGCGGTTTCGCGACGACCTCTACTATCGGCTCGGCGTGATCGTCCTGGAGATTCCGCCGCTGCGCGAGCGGCGCGAAGACATTCCGCTGCTGTTCGAGCACTTCGTGCTGCAGGCGGCAGCGTCCTATGGCCGTCCGGTGCCGGACATCGGCGCCGCGCGCCTGAACCGGCTGATGGCGCGTCCGTGGCCCGGCAACGTGCGCGAGCTGCGCAACGTCGCCGAGCGCTACACGCTCGGACTCGGGACCGGCGACCCGGAGGACGGCCCGGAGGGCGCGCCGCGCACGCTCGACGAGCAGATGAACCTGTTCGAGCGGCGCCTGATCGAAGAGGCGTTGCGCGCGTCTTCGGGACGGGCGTCGCTCGCTTGCGAGACGCTCGGCGTGCCGCGCAAGACGCTGTACGACAAGATGCGCCGGCTGGGAATCGCATCCGACGATTTCAAGTGACCGGAGTCCCGCAGGCGAACGGTGCGGTACACCGGCCGGTTGCGCCGTTGCGCCTCTCGTGCCATTCGCTGACAGGGGCCTTTTTCAGCGCGTGATTGCGTTTGGCGACGGTGTGCTTTACGTCGTTGCGTTTGACATCGTACGGCGTCGGCTCAGCCGCTGTATGCGGCTATCACGATCCACAGTTCGCGGGCGCCGTCGTCGTAGCGGGGCGCAAGCGCATAGGAATCGTCCGGGCCGCGGGCTGTTTCAAGCGCCTTGCGGGCCCGCTCGGGATCATCGAACTCGTCCTGGCACAGCATCCTGACTTCATCGCGTCCTTCGAACATGACGCCGTAAGGCCGGTCAACGAGCGGCTCGCTTTTCCACACGCGGAAGCACCCGGCGACGTGCTGAAAGTCGCCGCCGCAGACGTTGACCTGAAAACGTGGGCGGGGTCGGGTCATGATTCAATCCTCTTGAATATTATATGTAGTACGAAATAATTGTCGATAGACCGGAATGCGTCGATCGCGTCGATCAAACGGCAGCATTTGCCATTCCAGATTTGACTGAATGATGACGGGCACGCGCGATGCGGCAGTCGGGTTGTCGCATCGCATGCAGCATGAAGCGCGAAATGAACACGAACACCTATGCCGGACAGTCCCGCGACGAGCGGATCGCCGCGCGAAAGCAGAGGAAGCAGAGGAAGCAGAACGCGCAGGAACAGCCGGGCGGCTCGATGGCGGTTGAAGGGACCGAGCCCGACACCACGCATAGCAGCGGCGAACTGTCCGATGAAGGCAAGAAGGTGTGGCGCACCGGCGCCGGGCTCGACGGAGGCGGCAAGCGCCCGATACGCGCCGTTCACGAGCGAATCCGTATGCAAATCGCGCGCGACGGGTACCGGACACGCCCGGCCCGCCTGGGCAGCGGAATCGTCCGCCTTGACGCATGCACGATTTGCAAACCGGGCGCGGAAATTTCATGCATTACGCAATGCGCACATAAATCGAAATTTACCTTTGCGAGCAATGCGCTTAATGATTGGGGGCCCTTTTTCTAAACTTCGCGTTACCCGCGTGGACTCGATCCCGCGCTATCGACGCACGGCACTGCATAGGCCAGGACAAAGCGATCGCTGGCGTCGACATTCCCATTCAATCAAAGAGGAACGCGTCATGAAAAAGGCAAGCCTCACATTCATCGCGGCCGCCGCCGCACTCGCGCTGTCCGGCAGCGTTTATGCACAGAGCAACAACACGCTGGCGACCCCGAGCACCGTGTCGCCGGTCCAGGCCACGAGCGGCTACGGCACGCCTGGCGCCACGAGTTCGGAGAGCGGCGCAGGTGCCGGATCGCAGAGCCAGGGGATGCCGACGAGCACGAGCACTCGCACGAGCGACCTCGCCAACCCGCCCGGAAGCCATAACACGCTCGCGACGCCGAGCACGGTGTCGCCGGCTGCACAATAGCGGCTACATCGGCAGCCGCTTCTCCCGCGAAGCCCATCCTGCACCGACGACCGCGCCTCAGGCCGAGGCGAGGGGCCACGGAGCCGGGCAGACAACGGGAAGACAACGGGAAGACAAGCGGGAAGATGAGCGGACAGACAAGCGGACAGATCCGCTCCGGTCGCGTTGCCCGGTCAGCGGCCGGCGGGTCTGTCCGGCCGTGTTCCCCAGAACAGCACGGCTTCGATCAGAAGGAACATGGCGAGCGGCACGATGGCCCCCGCCGGTCCCGCGATCTCGCGCCCAAACCGACCCGTCACATACAGCAGCACGATCATGCTGAGCGCCATTCCCGGTGCGCCGAGCCCGCGAAGCGCCGCGCTGCGATGGTAGCCGAGCCAGAACGCGGCCCGCGCGGCGATCCAGGTCACGGTCGTCGCCACCACCGCGCGCATCGCCGAGCCGTCGGCGCAGTAGGCCGCCAGCCCGAATAGCGAGACGCCGAACACGATGATCTGCTCGACGGTGTTCTGCAGATATCGCTGATTGACGCGCAGCCTTCTCGTTTCGAAGTTCGCCAGCGGATCGAACGCGGGCGAGGTCAATCGTTCGTGCGCGACGGCTTCGATGCCGGTCACGAGGCAAAACAGCACGGCCACGCAACAGCACTTGAGGGTCAGCAGCATCCGGGCTGCGAGACTGTCCATGCCCGGCAGCGGGGACATCAGGTGATCGACGCCGAGCCAGAGTCCCGCGGCAAGCAATGAAGCGACGGCGATCGCGGCGATGCCGCTCGCGCGCTGCTGACGGAAATCGACCGGGTTCCGGATCGGATCGCTCATGGCGTGTCCTTGTGATGGGTGATGATGAGGCGCGCGGGCTGCCCGTTGCACTGCCCGTCGCGCGACCTGTCCGCGTCACGGCACGCGGCGTGCCCGATGCGAGTGTGCTCGAAATCGCGGCTCCCGGGGGGACGCTGCGCGCAGCGGCATCATGTACGCGAGTCCGCCCGCGCAGCGTTCCCCGCCGCCTGCGCCGCCGCCCGCCACTGCGCCGGCGTCATTCCCACCTGCCGCTTGAACACCCGCTGAAACGCGGCATCCGACTGGTAGCCGACCGCCTCGCCGATGTCGGCGACCGGCAGGCTCGTTTGTGCGAGCTTGCGGCCGGCGAGCGCCATGCGGACGTCGGTCAGCACGTCGGCGGCGGAGCGGCCGAACGCGTCGTCGAACTGGCGCACGAAGGTCGCGCGCGACATGTGGCAAAGCTGCGCGAGCGCGGGCAGCGTCCACGCCTCGCCCGGCGCGTCGAACATGGCCGCCAACGCCGGCTGCAGGCGCGGCCGCGCGGCGAGCGCAAGCAGACCGCGCGGCGGCGTGCCCGCCGTGCTCGCAAAGCGCAGCGTCAGCGCGAACAGCGCGCCCGACAGATGGTCGATCAGCGTCGTGCTGGCCGGACCCTGTTCGAGTGCTTCCTCGCGCATCAAGGCGATCAGCCGCGCGAGCCGGCTCGTGGGCAGTCCGCCACCGGCCGTGCTTTCTTGCGTGGGGGGGCCGTCGTCGGCCTGCGCGCCGGCAGGTTCGGGCACGCTGTGCACCAGCAGTTGCGCCGGCAGGCTTTCGCGCAGCAGCCGCTCGGGCATCGCCGGCAGCAGGAAACGCCCGCACAGCAGATCGACGCCGTCGCCGCCGTTGCGCTCCAGCGCGATGCCGTCCACCACCTCACGCGACGGCGCGCGCGGCGCCGCGCCGCTGCCGTCGTGCAGCGCATGCGGCGCGCCTGCCGGAAACAGCACGATGTCGCCCGCGCGCATGCGCACCGGCTCGCCGTGCGGACCGTCGAGCGTCGCCTCGCCGCGCAGCAGGACGTGATAGGGCATTTCGCGCGCATCGGTGCCGGGATTGTCGATGCGCCACGGCGTGCCGAACTGGCACCGGACATCGACGCGACCCGCGACGGGCATCAACGCAAGCAGGCGGCTGAGTAGATCCATCGGGATGGATTGAGACGTTTGAGCATGAATGTGCGACATTGTGGCATTAAAAAGCTCTCCTTGGGCCCCTAAACTGTCTTCCATGCCAGCCACGGTGGCGGGCAACCCAACCAGAACCCGAAGGAGTCGATCATGTCCCGTCTTTCCGTCATTGCTGCTGAAGCCGCCACGGGCGCTACCGCCGAAGTGTTTGCCACGGTCCGCAAGGCCGCGGGCCGCGTGCCGAATGCGTACGCGACCATCGGCACGCACAGCCCGGCTGCGCTTGCCGCGATCCTGAACGTCGAAGGCGTGCTGGCGCGCGGCAGTCTCGCGAAGGCCGATATCGAAGCGATCAAGCTCGCGGTGAGCGAGATCGCCGGTTGTGACTACTGTATCGCCGCGCATACGCTGATGGGCAAGTTCGCCGGTCTTGCGCCGCAGACGATGGAGCAGGTGCGCGTCGGCGCGCCGACCGGCGACGCGAAGCGCGACGCGCTGGTGTACTTCGTGCGCAAGCTGGTGAGCACGCACGGCACGCTGCCGGCCGCCGAACTCGATGCGCTGCGCGCGGCGGGCTACAGCGAGCAGCAGGTGATCGAAGTGACGCTGGCGATCGCGGCGATCACGTTCACGAACCTGGTGAACCGGGTGAACGACACGGTGGTGGATTTTCCGGCTGTCGCGTGACGACGGCGCGGCGGGCGCGGATGCAGCGCGTTCGCCGCGACGCCGAACGCCGTGCGCGGAACGCCGTGCGCCGAACGCGGAACGCCGTGCGCCGAACGCCGAACGCCGAACGCCGAACGCCGAACGCCAAACGCCAAACGCCAAACGCCGTGCGCCAAACGCCGAACGCCAAACGCCAAACGCCAAACGCCAAACGCCAAACGCCAAACGCCAAACGCCAAACGCCAAACGCCAAACGCCAAACGCCAAACGCCAAACGCCAAACGCCGTGCGCGCCGTGCGCTGCGCGCTCTCAAGCAGCGCGCACAGCGTCGAAGTTTTTGACAAAATCGACGAACGCGCGCAGCGGCGCAGGCAGATGCCGGTGCCCCGGGTAGTACAGGAACGGACCGGAGAAGCGCTGCCACCATGGTTCGAGGATCGGTTCGAGTGCGCCGCTCTCCAGTTGCGGGCGCAGCATGTCCTCGAACAGATGCACGACGCCGGCGCCCGCGACGGCCGCGCTCACCGCCAGATCGATTGCGGCGCCCGGGCGCACCAGCAACGGGCCGCTGGGGTCGAGACGCACGTGTTCGCCGTCGCGCTCGAAGTCCCAGGTGGGTTTCGCGCCGCCCGCGAACTGTCCGCGCAGGCAGGCGTGCGCCAGCAGTTCGCGCGGATGCGAGGGCCGGCCGTGCCGGTCCAGATACGCGGGCGCGGCGGCGGTCGCGAAGCGCTGCACACGCGGGCCGACCGGCACCGCGATCATGTCCTGCTCCAGCCGCTCGTCGTAGCGGATGCCGGCGTCGCAGCCGATTGCGAGCACGTCGACGAACCCGTCCTCGACGACGACTTCCACGCGAATCTCCGGATACGCCTGCAGGAACGGCGGCAGCAGCGGCGCGAGCACGATGCGCGCCGCGCTCGACGGCACGTTCAGCCGCAGCGTGCCGGTCGGCCGCTCGCGAAAGCCGTTCAGCACGTCGAGCGCGTTCTCGATTTCACCGAACAGCGGCGCGAGCCGGTCGATGAGGCGCGCGCCAGCCTCGGTCGGCACGACGCTGCGGGTCGTGCGGTTCAGCAGGCGCAGGCCGAGCTTCGCTTCCAGACGCCGCACGGCGAGGCTCAGCGCCGACGGCGACAGGCCGCTCGCGCGCGCGGCATCGCGAAAGCCGCCGGCGCGGGCGACCGCCAGAAAGGCGGCCAGATCGTTCAGTTCCATCAGTCGATTGTGCACAATTTAAAACGACCCGTACAATCTAGAGGGGATTATTCAACAGCGCAATCGTCGCCATACTGTCGCTCATCCGGTTCATTCACGAAGGAGCGTGTCATGTCGAACTTCAGTCCCGCGGGCACCTACCCGCTTGCCGGCCGTCCCGTCCAGCGGATCGGCTATGGCGCGATGCAGCTTGCCGGTCCGGGCGTATTCGGGCCGCCGAAGGACCGCGAGACCGCACTTGCGGTGCTGCGCGAAGCGATCGCGCTGGGCGTCGACCATATCGATACCAGCGACTTCTACGGTCCGCACGTCACGAACCAGCTGATCCGCGAAGCGCTGCATCCGTATCCGGAGCGCCTCGTGCTCGTCACGAAGCTCGGCGCGGTGCGCGATGCGGCGGGCGCGTGGCTGCCCGCGATGGAGCCGGAGCAGCTCGCGCGCGGCGTGCACGACAACCTGCGCAATCTCGGGCTCGACGTGCTCGACGTCGTGAACCTGCGCGTGATGGGCGCGATCCATCATCCGTCGGAAGGGTCGATCGAGCCGCAGGTGAGCGCGCTGGCGGCGTTGCAGCAGCGCGGGCTGATCCGCCATATCGGCCTGAGCAACGTGACGGCGGCGCAGATCGACGAGGCGCGGCGCATCGTCGACGTGGTGTGCGTGCAGAATCACTACAACCTGGTGGCGCGCGCGGACGATGCGCTCGTCGATACGCTGGCGGACGCCGGCATTGCGTACGTGCCGTTCTTTCCGCTCGGCGGATTTACGCCGATCCAGTCGGACGTGCTGTCGACGGTCGCGCGCGGCGTCGGCGCGACCCCGATGCAGGTCGCGCTCGCGTGGCTGCTGCAGCGCGCGCCGAATATTCTGCTGATTCCGGGGACGTCGTCGCTCACGCATTTGCGCGAGAATCTGCGCGCGGCGCAGTGGCGTTTGCCGCAGGACGCGCTGGCGCAGCTTGACGCGCTGCGCGGCGCGGGTTCGGACGGCGACGGGGCGCACGCGTAGCGGGCTTGCCGTCCGGCGCGGGCGGGGTGCGGCTGGCGGTGCGCGGCAGGCGGCGGACGGCGGACTGCGGAGCAGCCAGCAAGTAGCAGGCATCAGGCAGCAGGCAGCAGGCAGCAGGCAGCAGGCAGCAGGCAGCAGGCAGCAAGCAGCAAGCCCCCCGCGCCCTTGCACGCCAGACGCTTTCGTGTAACGTGGCGGCATCGCTTTTCACGGGAAACGCTGCGCATGATCAACGAAACCCATCTCGCCCGCCTGCGCGAGCGCATTGCCGGCGGCCGGCGCTATGTCGTCGGGCTGACCGGTGCGCCGGGTGCCGGCAAGTCGACGGTCGCCCGGCAACTCGCCGAACACTTCGCGCAGCAGGCAGTCGTCGTGCCGATGGACGGCTTTCATCTGGCCAATGTCGAACTCGCGCGTCTCGGCCGCGCATCGCGCAAGGGCGCGGAAGACACCTTCGACAGCGCCGGTTACGTCGCGCTGCTGCGCCGGCTGCGCGCGCAGACGCCTGATGAGACCGTCTACGCGCCGACCTTCCGGCGCGAGCTCGAGGAGCCGATCGCCAATGCGATCCCGGTGCTGCCGCAGACGCCGCTCGTGATCACCGAAGGCAACTATCTGCTGCTCGATCGCGGGCACTGGCGGCACGTGCGCGGACTGATCGACGAGATCTGGTATGTCGGCGTCGACGATGCGCTGCGGCTCGAACGGCTGATCGCGCGTCACGTGCAGTTCGGCCGCACGCCCGAGGCGGCGCGCGAGTGGGTCGAGCGCAGCGACGAAGCCAACGCCCGCCTGATCGCGACGACGCGCGCCCGCGCGGACTTCGTCGTCGAACCTTGAGTCCGGGCCCGGCGCGCGACGCGCCGGACGATCACACCCTCGCACCCGGCTTTCGCCGGAACGTCACGCGGCGCGCGCAACGTGTCATCCACGTGTCGCGCGGGCGGTGCGCTGCGGGGCGGTGCCGCGCCGGCCGCGCCCGCGCGCAGTGTGCGCCCGCGCATGTCGGCTTGCGCGTACTCGGGTAAGCTGGACGTGCGGGCGTCGCACGCGCGGTGCGTGCCGCGCGGCGCGCGCGATGCAGCGGCGCGGCGCGTACCCGACCTCCCGCCGGGATAGAGGTGGCCTGACCATGAGAAAGTGCTGGGCGGCCGCGCTCGCCTTATTGGGCGGCAGCGGCGCGCTACTCTGTTCGGTTGCGTCGAGTGCGCAGGCGCTCGACGCACAGCTGGCCTGCACCACGAGCGCGCATGCGTTCATCGCATCGCTCAGGCAGGCGCACGCGATCGACGCGCAGCCGATGCGCGTCGAGGCGAATTCGGTGAACGCATTTCGCCCGGCGCGCGGCAGCCATCTGAGCGCGTTCGGCTATCGCGTCTACGCGGTGCTCGGCTACGCGCCCGACGACGACCTGTTCCGCCAGGGCAGCGGCGCGGCGATGTCCGGCTCGCTGTACGGCGTCGTCGTGTTCGGGCCGAGCGAGGATGTCGGCGCGCATCTGCGCGACGCCGGCAGCGACGCGCTCGTGCACGAAGTGATGCCGCTGCTGATGACCGCGGTGCTGTGCAAGACGCGCTGAGCCGCCGGGCGCCGCGCCGTCAGTCTTGCCGGGCGCGCGCGAGCTGGCGCAGCCGCCAGATCAGGCTCGACGTGTCGAGCCGGTTGCCGCCGAGGTTCTGCACGTCGCCGTAGAACTGGTCGACGAGCGCCGTGACCGGCAGCGCGGCGCCGTTGTGCTTCGCCTCTTCGAGGCAGAAGCCGAGGTCCTTGCGCATCCAGTCGACCGCGAAGCCGAAATCGAACCGGCCTTCGACCATCGTCTTGCCGCGATTGTCCATCTGCCAGCTGGCGGCCGCACCCTTGCCGATCACGTCGAGCACGAGCGGCATGTCGAGTTCGGCGCACTGACCGAAGTGGATCGCTTCCGCGAGACCCTGCACGAGCCCGGCGATGCAGATCTGGTTGACCATCTTCGCGAGCTGCCCGGCGCCCGACGGCCCGATCCGCGTGACCGCCGCGCCGTAGTGGCGCAGCGTTGGCGCGGCGCGCTCGAAGGCGGCCGCGTCGCCGCCGCACATGATCGTCAGCTTGCCGTTCTGCGCGCCGGCCTGGCCGCCGGACACCGGCGCGTCGATGAACTGCAGGCCGGCCCCGGCCGCGTGCCCGGCGAGCTCGCGCGCGACGTCGGCCGACGCGGTCGTATGGTCGACGAACACCGCGCCGCGCGCCATGCCGGCGAACGCGCCGGCTTCGCCGCGCGTCACGCTGCGCAGATCGTCGTCGTTGCCGACGCAGGCCATCACGAGCTGCGCGCCCTCGGCGGCCTCGCGCGGCGTGCGCGCCGCGCGGCCGCCGTGCCCGGCGACCCAGGCCTCGGCCTTCGCGAACGTGCGGTTGTAGACCGTCACGTCGAGGCCGGCGCGGGCCAGGTGGCCGGCCATCGGATAACCCATGACGCCGAGGCCGAGGAACGCGACGCGGGGCTGCGCGTCGCGGGAAGACGAAAGGCTGGAATCGGTCACTGCAACTCCTTGCTCGATGAAGTGGGGTGGGGCCGCTCATTATCGCAGCGCGGGCGCGCGCGTGCCCGCGCTGCGCCCCGAAGTATCGGCTCGCGCGATAGTTGCGATATCAAATAACGATTTTTCATTTGCTTATACGCGCTTTAGGATAAAGCCATGAGCGGAGCCGCATGCCGATGCGCGGCGTCCGCCCGAAGCTACGCGCACGGGGCGCGGGCGTCGACTGGGAGGCTGGAATGGAACACACGGCGCGCACGCAGAACGAGCAGCTGGAGATCAAGACCACCACGTGCTACATGTGCGCGTGCCGCTGCGGCATCCGCGTGCATCTGCGCGAGGGCGAGGTGCGCTATATCGACGGCAACCCTGAACATCCGCTGAACCAGGGCGTGATCTGCGCGAAGGGCTCGTCAGGCATCATGAAGCAGTATTCGCCCGCGCGGCTCACGCAGCCGCTCAGGCGCAAGGCGGGGGCCGAGCGCGGCAGCGCGCAGTTCGAGCCGGTCTCGTGGGAGGAGGCATTCTCGACGCTCGCCGGGCGGCTCGCGCACCTGCGCGCAACCGATCCGAAGAAGTTCGCGCTGTTCACCGGCCGCGACCAGATGCAGGCGCTCACCGGCCTGTTCGCGAAGCAGTTCGGCACGCCGAACTACGCGGCGCACGGCGGCTTCTGCTCGTCCAACATGGCCGCGGGCATGATCTACACGATGGGCGGCTCGTTCTGGGAATTCGGCGGCCCCGATCTCGACCAGGCGAAGCTGTTCCTGATGATCGGCACCGCCGAGGACCACCACTCGAATCCGCTGAAGATCGCGCTGTCGAAGTTCAAGCGCGCGGGCGGCCGCTTCATCGCGATCAATCCGGTACGCACCGGCTATGCGGCGATCGCCGACGAGTGGGTGCCGATCCGCCCGGGCACCGACGGCGCGCTGTTCATGGCGCTGATCCGCGAGCTGATCGAGAACGACGCGTACGACCACGCCTTCGTCGCGCGCTACACGAACGCCGCCGAACTGCTCGACATGAACGCCGGGAGCGACAGCTTCGGCCTGTTCGTGCGCGATGCGCAGGCGCCGGAGGTCAATGCGCTGTTTCCGCAGAATCACCAGTGGTGGGATCTGCGCACCCAGCGCGCGGTGCTGCATCACACGCCGGGCGCGGAGCCGGCGCTCGCGGGCACCTACACGCTCGAGGACGGCACGCCGGTGCAGCCGTCGTTCGCGCTGCTGCGCGAGCGCGCGGCCGACTGCACGCCCGAATGGGCCGCGCAGATCACCGGCATCCCGGCCGACACGATCCGGCGTCTCGCGCGCGAGATGGCGCAGACCGCGCGCGATCACAAGATCACGCTGCCGGTCCGCTGGACCGACGCGTGGGGCGAGACGCACGAAACCGTCACCGGCAACCCGATCGCGTTTCACGCGATGCGCGGGCTTGCCGCGCATTCGAACGGCTTTCATTCGATCCGCGCGCTGTCGATCCTGATGACGCTGCTCGGCACGATCGACCGGCCGGGCGGGTTTCGCCACAAGTCGCCGTATCCGCGCGCGGTGCCGCCGTCGGCCAAACCGCCGAACAGCCCCGACGCGGTGAAGCCGAACACGCCGCTCGCGACCGGGCCGCTCGGCTGGCCGGCCGCGCCGGAGGACCTGTTCGTCGACGGCGACGGCGAGCCGGTGCGCATCGACAAGGCGTTCTCGTGGGAGTATCCGCTCGCCGTCCACGGTCTGATGCACAGCGTGATCACCAACGCGTGGCGCGGCGATCCGTACCCGATCGATACGCTGCTGATCTTCATGGCCAACATGGCGTGGAACTCGTCGATGAACACGGTCGAGGTCCGCAGGATGCTCGCCGACAAGGACGAGAACGGCGAGTACAAGATTCCGTTCCTCGTCGTGTGCGATGCGTTCCAGTCCGAGATGACCGCGTTCGCGGACCTGATCCTGCCCGACACGACGTACCTCGAACGGCACGACGCGATGTCGGTGCTCGACCGGCCGATCTCCGAGTTCGACGGCCCGGTCGATTCGGTACGCGTGCCGGTGGTGCCGCCGACCGGCGAATGCAAGCCGTTCCAGGAGGTGCTGATCGAGCTTGCGAGCCGCCTGAAGCTGCCCGCGTTCACGACCGCGGACGGCGCGCGGCGCTATCGCGACTACCCGGATTTCATCGTCAACTTCCAGACCGCGCCGGATTCGGGCGTGGGCTTCCTGATCGGCTGGCGCGGCAAGGACGGCGACAAGGCGCTCGTCGGCGAGCCGAACCCGCGCCAGTGGGAGGAGTACGCGAAGAACAACTGCGTGTTCCACTACACGCTGCCGCAGTCGCTGCAGTACATGCGCGGGATGAACGGTCCGTACCTGAAGTGGGCGGTCGAAAACGGCTTTCGCAAGTTCGACACGCCGATCCTGATCCAGCTGTATTCGGAAGTGATGCAGACGTTCCGCCTCGCGGCCCAGGGCAAGCGCGCCGGCCGCCAGCCGCCCGAGCGGCTGCGCGCGCGCGTCGAGCGCTATTTCGATCCGCTGCCGTTCTGGTACGAGCCGCTCGAACTCGACGCGACCGACCGCGCGCGCTATCCGCTGTCCGCGGTCACGCAGCGGCCGATGGCGATGTACCACTCGTGGGATTCGCAGAATGCCTGGCTGCGCCAGATTCACGGCGAGAATTTCCTGTTCATGAATCCGCGCGCGGCGCGCGAGAACGGCATCGAGGACGGCGCGTGGATCTACGTCGAATCGCAGTGGGGGCGGGTGCGCTGCATGGCGCGCTATAGCGAGGCGGTCGAGCCCGGCACCGTGTGGACGTGGAATGCGATCGGCAAGGCGGCCGGCGCATGGAATCTCGGGCCGGGTGCGAACGAATCGCAGCGCGGCTTCCTGCTGAACCACCTGATCACCGACGAACTGCCCGGCGCGACGCCAGCCGATGCGCGGATGTCGAACTCCGATCCGGTGACCGGACAGGCGGCGTGGTACGACGTGCGGGTGCGCATCTATCCGGCCGAGGCCGACGCCGATCACACGCTGCCGCAATTCGCCCCGATGACGCCGCTGCCCGGTTCGACCGGCGTCGCGAAACGGCTCGTGCAGCGCTATTTCGCCGGTCGCGGCGAGTTCGCCGCGCGGCTGCGCGCGAACGGCAAACAGAAATAACGAGGAGCATCCGACATGACCCAGATGGCGCTCGTAATCGATCTGAACGTTTGCGTGGGATGCCACGCGTGCGTGACGAGCTGCAAGGAGTGGAATACGTCGGGCGAAGCCGGCAGTCTCGCCGATTTCCGTCCGTACGACGAAGATCCGTCCGGCACGTTTTTCAACCGCGTGCAGAGCTTCGAGGCCGGCGAGTTTCCGCTGACCGACACGATCCACTTCCCGAAATCGTGCCTGCACTGCGAGGATCCGCCGTGCGTGCCCGTGTGTCCGACCGGCGCGAGCTTCAAGCGCAAGGAGGACGGTCTCGTGCTGGTGGACTTCGACAAGTGCATCGGCTGCAAGTACTGTGCGTGGGCGTGCCCGTACGGCGCGCGCGAACTCGACGAGGCGCGCAAGGAGATGACCAAGTGCACGCTGTGCGCGGACCGCATCCATAACGAGGCGCTGCCCGAGCGCGATCGCAAGCCGGCCTGCGTGCTCGCGTGTCCGACGTCGGCGCGCCTGTTCGGCGACATCCACGACCCGGACTCCACGGTGTCCCAGGCAATCCGCGAACGCGGCGGCTATCAGCTGATGCCGGAGTGGGGGACGAAGCCGGCCAATCACTATCTGCCGCGCCAGAAAACCGGTGGATGCGGCAGCGGTTCGTGCGGCTGTGCGAGCGGCGGCGAGGCTGCCGCGGTTCCGAACGGGGAGCGGGGCGCGGCTGCGGGCACGAACGCGGTCAACGCCGGCTCGCCGGCGAGCGCCGCCGCCCGTCCGGCGCCGTCCCTGCGCGCGAACGTGAACGCAGATGCGGATGCGGCGCAGCCGGTCCGCCAGGGGGCGCTCGGACGTCTGTTCAACCTGCTTAATCTCGGGAGTGGCGCATGAAGCCCGCTTTCTCAGTCGTGTTCCTGACAACGCTGTGCGGCGCCGCGCAAGGCCTGATGATCGCGCTGTTCGGCGTCGAGCTGGCCGCCCGGCTCGGGTGGGCCACCGCGCAGGCGGGCGCGTCCGTGCAGTTTTTCATGTTCGGCGCGGCGCTTGCGGTCGTGCTGGGCGGGCTCGGGCTGTTCGCTTCGTTCTTTCACCTCGGGCATCCTGAGCGGGCATGGCGGGCGATCGCGATGTGGCGCACGTCCTGGCTCTCGCGCGAATGTCTCGCGTTGCCGGCGTTTCTGGCGTGCTCGGCCGCTTACGGCGCCGCACATGTACTCGGTTCGCCGTGGTCGCTGGCGATCGGCGCGCTGACGGTGCTCGCGAGCGGCGTGCTGTTCGTCTGCACGGCGATGATCTACGCGTGCCTGCGCTTTCTGCAGGAATGGGCGACACCGCTCACGCTGGTCAATTTCGTGCTGCTCGGCTGCGCGTCGGGATGCACGCTCGCGGCGGCCTGCGCGGCCGGGTGGGCGCCGCCGCTTGCCGCGCCGCTCGCCGCCTGCGCGGCGGTGCTGACGCTCGCGGGATGCGCGGGACGCCTCGCGGCGCTGGCGCGCAATGCGCGTCTGCGGCCGAAGTCGACCGTACAGAGCGCCACCGGGATTCACGTGCCGAAGCTCGTGCAGACCTCGCGCGGGTTCACGGCCGGCGCGTTCAACCTGCGCGAGTTCTTCCACGGACAGACGCTGCAAACCCTGCAGCGGATCAAATGGACCTTCCTGGTGGGCGCGTTCGCCGTTCCGTTCGTGCTGCTCGCGCTGGCCGGCGCGCGCGTGCCGGTGTCCGCGCCGCTCGGGCTGCTCGTCGCGGCAGGTGTCGTGCAATACGCGGGACTCGTCGCCGAGCGCTGGTTTTTCTTCGCGCAGGCGCGTCATCCGCAGAACATCTACTACCGGCAGGCGGCGTGATACGCGGGCGATGAAGCACGGGCGCGCGTCGCGCGCCGCGCCCGGATGCGCGTTGATGTGGGCCGATGCGCTGACGCGGTGATCGCGCCCATGCGCCCGATCACTCGCCCGGCGTGAGCGCGGGCGGCTCGCCGGACTGCGCGGAGCCGCTCATCCCCGAGCCGTAGCTTGTCTGCGCCGCGGACCTGGCTGCGGCGACGCGCGCTTCGGCGGCCTGAATATCGTGCGGATAATCCGCGTCGTTCGACACGCTCGGGTTATAGCCGGCGCGTTCGAGATCGATCAGTTGCTGCCTGACTTCGGCGCGCGTCATCGGCGCGTTCGACGACTGCGCATACGTGACGACCGGCGCGGCCAGTAGCGCCAGCGCGGCGATCGCAAAGACGGACGTTTTCATGGTGCTCTCCTGCCAGGACGGACTGAACGGGAACATGAGCGAGGATGCGACGGCGGAAACCAGGCACGACTACGCGCAGCGGCGCGACGGCCGGGTGCACCATCGATGCTTGCAACGGTAGTCTAGCCGCCCGCTTGTTCGCGCTTTCAGGACTTTTGCGAAACTCAGAATTGTGCGTATGCGGGGGATCGGCGTGTGGGTGCCGCGGGGTTAACGGTATTCGTCGATGTCGACCGTGCCGCCCATGTCGTCCATCAACGCGCGGATATCCGCGGGGATATCGGGAATGCGATCGCCCGAGGCGTTATTCCAGTAGCAGAAGAAGCGCATTCGTGCGGCGCTACGTTTGACGAGTTGACGAAGATCGGACCGGGGCAGCGCCAGGCGTTCGACCAGGTAACGAAGGTGTGGCTCCAGTTGATCGGAATGGACGACGGTCCTCGTGCGTAGACTCCATACGCTAGTTCGTCCGGGAAAGCGGCTGATCCGGCCAGACGACGCGACAAAGGGCTCTCCCTTGATGATGACCGTATCGGGTTGGACAGCGAAATAGCCGGTCCAGAACTCAGGGACCACCTGGTCGCCTGAAAGGGAGAAGGATGCGTATGCTAGTGGGTGTGCGTTCATCCCGGGCTCACTGGTAATCGTGCATGTTTCCGATCATCTGACCGCCGAATTCCACGTCGCCGTTGTCGTGCCAAATGACGTTATCGGCACCGCCCAGATCGAGGTCGTCTTTCATCGCGTGGATCATGTTGCCAAAGGTCTGCCGCTCGTATCCGAGCATCCTCGCTGCGTAATCGGGATTATTTGTACTGGCCGCCAACGCTTCGGTATCGCGATCGACCGGATCGGGCGTGTACGCGAACGGCCGCGCATGGCTGGGCGGCTTCTGGCTTGTTCCCGGAGAGTATGCCGCCGTGCCGGGATTCACGGGCGTGCCCGGGGCCGCGTCCGCGCGGCCCCGAGCCCGGTCGGCCGTAACAGGTTGCTGAAGCCTCGCACAAGCAGCCTGCGAGGCCCTCTGCCGTTCCTCGCGAATCGCCTTCATGCACGCGCACATCGCCTCGCGATCGGGCACGAAGATGAGCCGGCCGGCCTGAACTTCTTCGTACAGCGCCGCGGCGACCCGGCGGTCGTTCATCTTGAACATCTCGTAGTAGCCATCGCCTGTGCCGAGCGCAGCACGCAGGTCGTGGGAAGATTGGGACAGAAGCGAGTCCAGCGTATTGAATCTTAACCATGCCGCGCGAGCGTCCCTCATACCTCGCAGCAGGTCACTATGTTCTTCACGTGGTGTGCCGTCAGATAACGCGAAGTGATACCACTGGCTCACGTCGAAGAGATGCGGCGAGCGGATGTGCAGGTAGACGGACGTCTGGGTACTGCACCAGAAGAAGTGTTCGCGCACGCCCTCGTCGTGGTCGTAACGGGGGCCGAGGAAAAGCGAGGATATCGGCGAGGACATCGCAGTCATGGCAATCGGGTCATGCCGGAGTATGGCACGATATAGATCAGTATTACGAATTTATTGACATTGTTTTGGAATGCTATGTTTTAAACAGGCTGAATCGGCGACACAGGACGATCAATGAAATCCGCCCTTCGTGTGGCGACTGACCTGTCGCGACATCAAGAGGCACGGGCACGCACGGCGTCCTGCAACTCACGTGCGCGGGTGCTTTCGGAACCGCAGACTGCCGACGTTTCCGTCTCCCGAAGTCACGCTATTGCGTCGCGCGTCGACCGATCCCGACATGAAGCCGCGTCGGGCAGTCCGTGCCTGGGGTGAGGCACGCGCACGCCCGCTCGCGGAGTCCGCCCCCGCCACCTCGTGAGGATGCCGCGTTGTGCGAACAACGGGAGCGCGCCTCGCATCGCTGCGGGGCGCGTCGTGCGACACACGCCATCGCAGACAACGTTCGGGAAGCGGGCGCTGCCCGCGTCGACGGCGTATACGTGCCCATCCGCATTCATATCGTCGCAAATCGCATCAGTTTGACGGATGTTCCGCTCACTTGGCCGTGCCGACGCAGGCTGGGCATGAGAATTGCCGTCCAGCGCCAATGTGCTGTCGCGCCGCGAGGCGCGGTACGATAGCGGCTCGCGCAGTATCTCGATTTGCGCAAAACCCTCCGGTTGGGGTAGGGTTGCGGGTCCGGCATACCGAATGGCGGCCGGTTTGACCAATAGACAAGAGGATGTGCAATGAACAAGCAGGAACTGATTGACGCTGTTGCGGCAGCGACCGGCGAAAGCAAAACGGCAACCGCGAAGTCGATCGACGCGATCATCGAGACGGTGACCCACGCCGTGTCGAAAGGCGAGACGGTGCAGCTGATCGGCTTCGGGTCGTTCTCGACCGGCGCGCGCGCGGCACGCGTGGGCCGCAACCCGTCGACCGGTGAAGAGATCCAGATCGCCGCGGCAAAGACGGTGAAGTTCGTCGCCGGCAAGGCGTTCAAGGACTCCGTCAACGGCGCCTGAGCGCCGCTTGCGCATGGCCGGCGACCGCGCCGCGACTGCGGCATCGCCGCCGCGCGGCAACGCGACAGCGCGGGCCGTATCGCGTGCGCAAGCATTTTCTGACCGGCGGCGAGTGGCGCATGGCGTGTGCCGCGCGGCACTGCGCGCGCCAATACGCATTGCGCGTTTGCGGCCGCCGCACTGACCGTCAGATTGCCCCGCATCGTGCGTCCCCCACAACGACGAGTGAGACGGCCATGTTCATCGCAATGAACCGCTTCAAGGTGGCGCCCGGCTCGGAGCACGCATTCGAGACCTTGTGGGCCACGCGCGACACGCATCTGCACGAGGTGCCGGGGTTTATCGCGTTTCATCTGCTGCGCGGCGCGCGGCAGGCGGATCATGTCCTGTATGCAAGCCACACGCTCTGGGCGAGCCGCGCCGCATTCGAAAACTGGACGACGTCCGACGCATTCCGGGCCGCCCATCGCCATGCGGGCGGCGACACGCGTGCGCTCTATCTCGGGCATCCGGAGTTCGAAGGCTTCGAAGTCATCCAGACGGTTTCGTCCGCGCAGGCGTGACGCCGCGCCGGTTGCTTGCCGCGCGCGCTGCGTGCGAGCGGCGCTGAACGCGGACAAGGTGAACCATCATGAACGACCCGCGTGATCCCGAACCGGACAGCACCGCCGCACGCGTCGCATTGTGGCGCGCGCTGCACGTGATGGCGGATCCGCCGCCGCACGTGTTCGACGACCGCATCGGCCTCGCGCTGCTCGCCCCCGACGCCGGCTGGCGCGCACGCGGCGACATGGACCTCGGCTTTACGCGGCCGTTTCGCGCGTCGATCGTCGCCCGCGCGCGCTTCATCGAAGACCGGGTAGCCGACGAAGCGCAGCGTGGGCTCGATCAGTACGTGATCCTCGGCGCGGGTCTCGACACCTTCGCACAGCGTCGGCCCGAGATTGCGTCGCGTCTCACGGTGTTCGAGATCGATCGTCCGGGTCCGCAGGCCTGGAAGCGGGCCCGGCTCGTCGAACTGGGCTTCGGCGTGCCGGACTGGCTGCGCTTCGTGCCGGTCGATTTCGAGGCCGGCGAGCCCTGGCGCGACGCGCTCGCCGCGGCGGGGTTCGACGCGCGCAAGCCGGCCGTCGTGGTGTCGACTGGCGTCAGCATGTACCTGACGCGAGAAGCAAACGCCGCGACGCTGCGCGAAGTCGCGGCCTGCGCGCCCGGTTCGACGTTCGCGACGACGTTCCTGCTGCCGCTCGATCACGCGGACCCGCAGGTGCGGCCCGGTCTCGAACGGGCGCAGCAGGGTGCGCGCGCGAGCGGCACGCCGTTCATCAGTTTCTTTACGCCGGACGAGATGGTTGCGCTTGCACGTAATGCGGGGTTTCGAGCGGCGCAGCACGTGTGCGCGGACGATCTGGCAAAGCGCTACTTCGCGGACCGCACAGACGGGCTGCGTCCGCCGGCGCGCGCGGAAGAACTGCTGGTCGCGCAGACCTGAGCGTCGGGCGCGGACGGGCGCAAGCGGTGCGAGCGCCGCGGCGTGCATCACGGCTTGCATCGCAGCACGCACAGGCACGCACAGGCACGCACAGGCACGCACAGGCACGCACAGGCACGCACCGACACGCACAGACACGCACAGACACGCACAGACACGCGTGGAGACGTGTCCCGCGCGACGACACGCTGCCGACGCGGGCATGCTGACCGGATTGCGCGGCTGCCCGCTCACCGCCGGTTCATCGGCGGCCGTCGCAGTCCGCGCACGTGAAGCCGCGGCCGCCGATGGCCTCGCATCGGGCACCCCGCCTTAGCGCTTCGTCATCCGCGCATACGACGCGATCATCGTGGCCAGTTCCTGAGCGGCTGGCGTGAGCGGCACGCTCGCGCGCTGCAGCACGCACACCTGCGAACCGGCGGCCCGCTCGGCGATCGGGATCGCCGCAAGCTCGCCGCCGAACATCCGGTGACGCGTGACGACCGACGGTTCGAGCGACAGCCAGTCGGTTTCGGCGACCAGATGCAGCGTATCGAACAGCGACTCGGTGGTCGCGACGATGCGCGGCGCCGCGAGGCCGTGCGCGGCGAACAGGTCCGTCAGGCGGTTCACCGGCGGCTCGTTCAGCGTGCCGGGCGCGCGCGTGGCGATCCAGTCGCACCCGGCGAGCGCGGCGAGCGTCGTCGCATGCCGCAGCGGATGAGCGCGCCGGCACACGACCACCGGGTCCGACGGATACAGCGGCGTAACGATGAGATCGTGCGTATCGGTGCTCGCCGCGACGAGCGCGACGGCGAAGTCGAGCGAGCCGTCGCGCAGCCACGAGATCATCTTGCGCGACGTGCCGCTCGCCAGATGCACCGAGACCCGTGCAAAGCGCGCGCGATACTGCGTGAGCACCGGCGCGAGCGCGTCGATCATCGGCTCGGTGGTCATGCCGAACGCGACGCTGCCTTCATGATCGCCGCGCAGTTGGCGCATTTCGCTCTCGGTGCGCTCGCACTCGCCGAGAATCACACCGGCGCGCGCCAGCAGCCGTTCCCCATACAGCGTCAGCCCGATCCCGCGATTGGTGCGCGTGACGAGCGGCGCGCCGAGTTCGAGTTCCAGATTCTGCAACTGCTGCGTGACGCTGCTCTGCGCGAGCTGCAGCGCGCGCGCCGCGCCGCGCAGGCTGCCGTGCGCGGCGACCGCGGCAAACACGCGCAGTTGGGCAAGGGTCAGGGCCATGGGCGGGCGATCGGTAAAAGCGATCATGATAGCCGCAGCGGTACTACGCGTCGCCTTTTGGGCGCCCTACGATAGGCGCTCGATTCTTCGGGAGGAAGGCGACAATGAACAGATTCTGGCGCGCCGCGCTGAGCGGTCTCGCGGCAGCGAGCCTGCTCGGCGCGGCAGGCGGCGCGCATGCGGGCGACACGAAGGTGATCCGGTTCGGGATCGACCCGACCTATCCGCCGATGGACTCGAAGGCGCCCGACGGCAGCGTACGCGGGTTCGACGTCGATCTCGGCAACGAGATCTGCCGGCGCCTGCACGCGCGCTGCCAGTGGGTCGAACTGGAGTTCTCCGGGATGATCCCGGCGCTCGAAGCGCGCAAGATCGATGCGATCCTGTCGGCGATGGCGATCACCGCGAAGCGCGAACAGCAGATCGCGTTCTCGTCGAAGCTCTACCAGTTCAAGTCGCGCGTGGTGGCGCGCGCCGGCTCGGGACTCGGCAGCGATGCGGCGTCGCTCGCGGGCAAGCGGGTCGGCGTGCAGTCGGGCACGCAGTTCGAGAGCTATGCGCTCGCGAACTGGGCGCCGCATGGGGTGAGCGTCGTGTCGTACAAGAGCCAGGACGAAGTGTTCGAGGACCTCGTCAACGGACGCCTCGATGCGGCGCTGCTCGGCATCGTCGAAGCCGATCAGGGGTTCCTGCGCACGCCCGAGGGCAAGGGCTTTGCGTTCGTCGGCGCGCCGCTGTCGATGGGCGATCGCGGCGTCGGCATCGGCCTGCGCAAGGACGATGCGGCGCTGAAGGCGTCGATCGACGCGGCGATCGCATCGATGCTCGCGGACGGCACCTACGCGCGGATCGCGCATCGTTATTTCTCGTTCGATCCGTACGGCGGATGAAATCATCAATACTGCTAACGACATTCCGATCTTGTTTCTGCCATGCATACGCACACGATACCGCTGATTTCGCCGGCCGTCGGCACGCGCCGAGAACTGACCAGTTTTCACTTCGGGCCTGCCGACGCGCGCGAGAAAATCTATATCCAGGCCGCGCTGCACGCGGACGAGATTCCGGCGATGCTCGTCGCCGTCATGCTGCGGCGCCGTCTTGCCGCGCTGGAAGCGGCCGGCGAGCTGGCCGCGCAGATCGTGATCGTGCCGGTCGCGAACCCGGTCGGACTTGCGCAGCATCTGCTGGGACAGTTCATCGGGCGCTTCGATCTTGCGAGCGGGCGCAACTTCAACCGCAGCTTTCCAGCCTTCGACGGTGTCGCGCAGCAGCTGGACGGCGCGCTCGGCCCCGACGCGCAGCGTAACGTCGCCCGGGTGCGCACGCTGATGCGCGACGCGCTCGCGCGCCAGACGCCGCGCACCGAGTTCGAATCGCTGCAGCATGCGCTGCTCGCGCTGTCGCTCGACGCGGATGTCGTGATCGACCTGCACTGCTCGCTCGAAGCGACGCTGCATCTGTACACGAGCGATGCGGCGTGGCCGCAGTTCGAGCCGCTCGCGCGCTACCTGGGCGCGCAGGCGTCGCTGCTCGCGACGGACTCGGGGGCGCAGGCATTCGACGAGGCGCACAGCCTGCCGTGGTGGACGCTGCAGCAGCAGGCGGGCGACGCGCCGCTGCCGCCGGGCACGATCGCCGCGACGATCGAATGCCGCGGGCAGCGCGACGTGTGCAACGAAACCGCCGCGCGCGACGCGGACGCGATCGTCGATTTTCTGCGCGCGCGCGGCGCGCTGCGCGGCACGGCGCGGCCGATGCCCGCGCTCGTGCGGGCGCCGACGCCGCTTGCCGGCAGCGAGCAGTTCTACGCGCCCGCGAGCGGCATCCTCGTGCATCGCGCGGCGCCGGGCGACCTGATCCGCGCGGGCGATCCGCTGTTCGACATCGTCGATCCGCTGAGCGACGAGACGATCACCGTGCGCAGCCATACCGAAGGCGTGTTCTACATGCGCCGCGCGATCCGCTTCGTGACCGCGGGCGCGCCGCTCGGCCGCGTGACGGGCACGCGGCCGATCCGGACCGGGGTGCTGCTAGGGGCGTGAGGGGGGAGGAGGGGCGCGTGGACCCGCGGCTGAACGACCCGCGGCACGGCGAGGGCGCCTTGTCCCGTTCCCCGTTGGACGTCGACGGCCCTGAAATTCAGCCTTTTCGCGCGCACCACGCGCTTTGTGCACCGCACAGACCGGATGGTCCATGCGGTGCATCGTGGGCCGCCGCGCGGGCGGTCAGTGCTTCAGGCAGGTATCGGCATTCTTCCAGGTGCAGGTGTCGAGCCCGGTGTGAATGACGGGCGGCACCGACTTGCCCTGGACGAGATCGCGCATCACCATTGCCGCGCGGTAGCCCATTTCCTCCGGCCGCTGCCCGACGAGCGCATTGACCTTGTGCTCCTTGAGCGCCTGCATCTCGGGAGCGAGCGTGTCACCCGACACGATCACGAACTTGCCGTCCTGGATCTTCTGCATGATCGGAGCGACCACCTGCGAGTAGGCCTGCGGCGCGAACAGCGGCCAGCCGCCTTCCAGGACGAACGCGTCGAGGCCGGTCGGATTGGCCGTCAGCGTGTCCTGCATCATCTGGTTGGCGCGCGCGGCATCGTCGTTCACGTACAGCGGACAGGCGCTGATTTCATGCCAGCCGTTCTGCCCGTCGAGCTTGCCTGTGTTCTTCTTGCCGGACAGCGCATCGCGCGTGCCCTGTGCGCGCTGGTTGATGTTTTCGGCCGCCGGGTTGCCCATCACGAGGCAGATGTTGCCGCCCTTCGGCATCAACCCCTTCAGTTGCTGGCCGAGCTTGTAGCCCAGTTCATAGTTGTCGGTGCCGACGTAGCTCTTGCGCAACGACGCGTCCTTCGGCAGCAGATCCGCGTCCGTGGTGATGACCGGGATCGTCACGTGGCGGCGGCGCAGTTCCTCGGCGACGGCCGGCGCATTGGACGGCGAGATCGCGAGCGCCGATACGCCCTTGGTCAGCAGGTCGTCGATGATCTGGACTTCGGCGCTTTCGTCCGCGGCGGTCGCGGGTCCGGTGTAGTAGCAGTTGAAGCCCTGCTTGTGGAGTTCCTTGTTCGCCCGCTCGCATCCCTGATGCATGAGGTCGAAGTAAGGGTTGTCCAGACCCTTGACGACCAGCGCCAGGGTCTTGTCGGCTGCGAAGGCGGAGGAGGCCATGACGAGCCCTCCGATCGCGGCGATGCACATCCACGTCTTCTTCATTGTTTCCTCCTGTTCGGCGCCGCGTGCGCGGCGCGCATGTCTGCTCGCACGATTTTCTTCATCATCCGGGGCCGACCCGTGTCCGGGCGCAGCCCCTTGCGCGGAACCTGACAATCCCTCTCACTGCTGCGCCCGGCAGTTCCGCCTTTCGACCGGCCGCGCCTTGCTCGCCTCGCTCGCTACGCCTCGCACCGCGGCCCTGTCACCGCCCTTGCCGGTTGCCGATCCGGTTGAACAGCACGGCGACGATGATGAAGCTGCCGACCACCGTGCCCTGCCAGAACGAATCGACGCCGAGCAGGATCAGGCTGTTGCGGATCACTTCGATCAGCGCCGCGCCGATGACCGTGCCGAACGCGCTGCCGATGCCGCCCATCAGGTTGGTGCCGCCGATCACCGTCGCGGCGATCACGCGCAGCTCGTCGCCGGTGCCGAGCCCGGTGGTCACCGCGCCGAGCCAGCCGACTTCGAGGATCGCGGCCACGCCCGCCATCAGGCCGCCGAGCACGTAGACCGAGCAGATCACCGCGCGCACCGGCACGCCGGTGAGGTTGGCCGCATGGCGGTTGCCGCCGACCGCGAACACGTAGCGCCCCCAGCGCGTCCACGCGAACGCGAACCAGAACAGGATCGCGAACAGGATCAGGAACCACACGGGGTTCGCGACGCCGAACGTGGCGCCGCCGCCGAGCGCGAGCAGCTTGCTGCTGTCCGGACCGAAATCGAAAATGGTGCTGCTGCCCGAAATCACCAGCGCGAGGCTGCGTCCGACGCTCAGCATGCCGAGCGTCACGACGAACGGCTGCATGTCGAGGTACGCGATCAGCAGGCCGTTCACGAGCCCGACGAGCCCCGCGGTAAGCAGCCCCATGCCGATGCCGGCCCAGATCGAGTGGCCCGCGTGCATCACCACCGAGAGCACGACGCCGGATACGCCGATCGTCGAGCCGACCGAAATGTCGATGCCGCCCGTGACGATCACCGCCATCGCGCCGAGCGCGACGATCGCGACGAACGCGAAATTGCGCGTGACGTTGAACAGGTTCTGCTCGGTGGCGAACGTCGACGTGACCACCGACAGCACCACGCAGGCGGCGATGGTGGCGAGCACGACCCAGAACACCTGGCTCGCGAGCATGCCGCTCCAGCGCGTATGGGTTTTCGCGGCTTGCGTATCGTCGAGCAGGGTCGGCATGGGGTTGGGCCTTTGCGGCGCGTCGTTCACGTTCGGGTCTCCGTGCAGGCGGATTCAGGCGGCGGCGATGGCCCCGGTGATGAGGCCGGTGACCTCTTCCGGCGAGGAGGTCGCGGTGAGCTTGTCGGCCACCTTGTGTCCGCGCCGCATCACCACCACGCGGTCGGCGACGGTGAAGACGTCCGGCATCCGGTGGCTGATCAAAATCACCGCGATGCCGTGCTCCGACAGGCGCTTGATCAGATCGAGCACCTCGGCCACCTGGCGCACGCTGATCGCGGCGGTGGGCTCGTCCATGATGACGAGCCGCGCCTCGGACAGGCGCGTGCGCGCGATCGCGACCGCCTGCCGTTGTCCGCCCGACATCTGCCGCACCAGATCGTGCGGGCGCGTTTCGGATTTGAGTTCCCGGAAGAGTTCGCCGGCGCGCCGGTACATGCTGGCGTGATCGAGCACGCGAAAGGGACCGAAGCCGACACGCGGCTCGCGGCCGAGGAAGACGTTGGCGGCGGCCGTCAGGTTGTCGCACAGCGCGAGGTCCTGGTAGACGACCTCGATGCCCTGTGCGCGCGCATCGACCGGCTTGCCGAAATGCACCGGCTTGCCGTCGATCAGCATCGCGCCGTGCGAAGGCGGGAAGTTGCCGGCAATCACCTTGACCAGGGTCGATTTTCCGGCTCCGTTGTCTCCCATGAGCCCGACCACCTGGCCGGGCTCCAGGCTGAATGTCACGTCGTTCAGCGCGTGAATGGCGCCGAAGTGCTTGGAAACGCCTCTGAGTTCCAACAGGCTCATGGACAGTCGCGCTCGCTCCGATGGGTGTCGTCCAATTAGTGGGTCGGGCGACAAGTAGACAGACTATTTACCCTGTTTGTAGAGCACGATAGCGCTTTTGGCAAGCCTCGTACAGTGCGACCGCAGGGTGTAAACCGTGGGTGTCGCACCGCACCATGACGTCATCCAATTGAAGTACTAAATAACTGCTTCACAGTACGTGGCGCGCGATCGTTTGGGGGGTTTTTTCTCCGGTAAACCCCGCATCGTGCAAACCCTGGTTCATGCGGCGCGGCTCCGCTTTCTGCGCAGCGCGCGCAATTCGGGCTCGTGCTTTTCGGCCCACAGCCACACGCCGCAGAAGGCGGCACACAGGCTCGAACCGAGTTCGGTCAGCGCATACTCGACACGCGGCGGCACTTCCGGGTATACCGTGCGCAGCACGAGTCCGTCGGCTTCCATTTGCCGTAATGTCTTCGTCAGCATGCGCTGGCTGATCGAGCCGACCCGTTCGCCGACGCGCGTAAAGCGCAGCGCGCCGTTCTGTTCGAGTACTTCGAGCACGCACATGGTCCATTTGTCGGCGACGCGGCCGAGCACGTCGAGGACGAGGGTATCGAGTTCCGCGCGCGAAGCGCGCCCCTCCTGCGACCTGAAAATCACCCGGCGGCTGTCGGGGCCGCCGGTTTTTGCCGATGTGCGCTTGACCATTGTCCTGCCTCAATAGTTACATCCGTGTGCGTACTGCACAAAAAAGTGCCTACTTCCCAAATGAGAGTATTGGGCCTACGCTAGCACAACCTTACTCAGGAGAACAGCCATGCAAACCAAGGGAAACACGATTCTGATCACCGGCGGCGGGTCGGGCATCGGGCGCGCGCTGGCGCAGGCCTTTTATCGCCGCGGCAACACCGTCATCATCGCGGGACGCCGCAAAGCCGTGCTCGACGAACTCGCGCAGGCGAATCCCGGCATGGCCACGGCCGTCGTCGATCTCACGGATGCGCGGGACATCGCCCGCTTGGCAGCGGACATCGCGCGCGACTACCCGTCGCTGAACGCGCTCGTCAACAATGCGGGGATCATGCAGCCGGAAGACTGGCGCGGCGCCGACGTGAACACGGACATCGCCGAGGCGATCATCGCGACGAACCTCGTCGCGCCGCTGCGCCTGACGGCCGCGCTGCTGCCGCTGCTGCGCAGGCAGCCGAAGGCGGCGCTGCTGAACGTTTCGTCGGGGCTGGCGTTCCTGCCGCTCGCGTTGACGCCGACGTACAGCGCGACGAAAGCCGCGCTGCACTCGATGACCGAATCGCTGCGCTACCAGCTCAAGGACACCGGCGTCGAGGTCATTGAAATCGCGCCGCCCTATGTGCAGACCGAACTGATGGGCGAGCAGCAGGCAAGTGATCCGAATGCGATGCCGCTCGCGGCGTTCGTCGACGAAGTGATGACGATTCTGGATACGCAGCCGGACGTGCGCGAAGTGCTGGTCGAACGGGTGCGGCCGCTGCGTTTCGCGGCCGAGCAGGGCTACGAGGGCTATGTGCGGCAGTTCAACGGGCTGAACGACCACTTCGCGGCGCATTAGCCGGGGCGGGGCACACGCTGCATGTATGCTTCGTTGTGCCAGGAAAGTGGCGAATCATCGACGCGTGTCGTCCGCGTGGTCCGCATCGCTTGCGCAGAGCGCCTTCAGCCGCCGGTAAAGCGTGCGCTCGCTGATCCCCAGATGCGCAGCCAGTTCGCTGCGCATGCCCTGAAACCGCGCGGCGATCGCCGCGAGTTCGGCATCCGGCAGCTTGCCGCGCGCACGCGGTCGGGCCGCCCATGCGGGCTGAGCGGGCTCAGCGGGCTGAGTGGGCTGAGCGGGCTGAGCGGGCTGAGCGGGCTGAGCGGGCTGAGCGGGCTGAGCGGGCTGAGCGGGCTGAGCGGGCAGTGCCGCCGCGGGCGCGGCGCGCAGTGTTTCGGGCAGGTGCGCGGGCCGGATGATGTCGTCGTCGGCAAGCAGGCTCGCGCGTTCGAGCACGTTGCGCAGCTCGCGGATGTTGCCGGGCCAGCGGTACGCGCGCAGCAGCGCGAGCGCGTCGGGGGCGATTGCGCGCTGGCGCAGCGTTTCGCCGCGCGCGGCCGCGATGCGTTGCAGGATCGAATCGGCCAGCAGCGCAATGTCGTCGGCGCGCTCGCGCACCGCGGGCAGGCGGATCGGAAATGCGCTGATGCGAAAGTACAGGTCCGCGCGGAATTGACCGCTGGCGAGCATGTCGTCGAGCGGCTTGTGCGTGGCGGCGACGAGCCGGAAGTCCGCGCGCAGCGTCTCGATGCCGCCGACGCGGCGAAACGTGCCCGTTTCGATCAGCCGCAGCAGCTTGACCTGCATCGACAGCGGCACGTCGCCGATCTCGTCGAGAAACAGCGTGCCGCCGCCGGCGGTTTCGACGAGTCCGGGCTTGCGCGTCGTCGCGCCGGTGAACGAACCTTTCTCGTAGCCGAACAATTCGCTTTCGAACAGCGTCTCCGTGATGCCGGAGCAGTCGACCACGACGAACGGACGGTGCGCGCGATCGCTCGCTTCGTGCAGCGCGTGGGCGAACAGCTCCTTGCCGGTGCCCGATTCGCCGAGCAGCAGCACCGGCAGCATCGACGGCGCGACCCGCTGCAGCGCCGAGATCGCGTCGTTGAAGGCCGGCGCGCGACCGACGAGGCCGGCCTCGCTCGGCCGCGCCGACGCACCGCGCACGGTCGAAAGACGCTCGACGTAGGCGACGATCTCGAAGCGCGCGTCGAAGATCGGCCGCAGCTCGACGTCGACGTGTTCCGGTCCGCGCGGCGTGTGATGGATATGCAGCACGCGGTCCGCGCCGCGGGTGTCGGTGGCCCGCTTCATCGGACAGTGCTCGCCGGCGAGGTCGCACGGCACCTCGTAGTGATGCGAGACCTGATAGCAATGACGGCCGAGCGGCGGCTGCCCGGCGACGCCGAAGTGGCGCTGATAAGCGGTGTTGGCGGCGAGAATCCGGTAGTGCGGATCGAGCACGATCGACGGCTGCGGATCGTATTCGAGGTAGGACACGAGCGTCGCGATGTCGGGCGTGGTGTCCGGCGCATCCGCGGCGGGAGCGGTGCGTGGCACGGGCGGGGGCGAAGTCATGGGGCGGGTCGATCGGCGTGATGAGCATCACTATACCCGCTGATTGCCGCGACGGTCCGGCGGCACGTCATGGCGCCCAACCGGATGCGCTCCCTGTCCTGCCGCCGGCGGCGACGCACGCGCGGCAACCGCGAGGCACGCGGGCGAGACGGACTGTCGAACCGGCCCAGCCGGCCACAAACGCGACGATAGACGCGACGACAGACGCGACGACAGACGCGACGACAGACGCGACGACAGACGCGATGACAGACGCGATGACAGACGCGGCAGACAGCCCCCGCGCACGGTCCCGGTCCCATGTGTCGTCGCGCAGCGCGTTTTGCCCCAGGCGGGCGGATTCGCTGGTATCGTAGGCGCGTTCGTCCGGTTGGCGCGCGCATCGGGCAGCAGCGCGGGCCATCGCGGTTTGTCATGCGGTTGTCGGGGCTGTTGTGCCGCGCGTATGCGGGGTGCCCGGTCGTGCAGGTGGTGTTTCCGGTCATGAGTATCGATCGTCTTGTTTCACTCGCGTCGTCGCATCTTCAGGAAGGGCGTCTCGATCTGGCGGAAAGCCACTATCGCGACGCGCTGCGCACCGATCCGGTACATCGGGATGCCTGCCTCGGGCTCGCGCAGGTGCTGGTGCGGCGCAACTGCTTCGACGAGGCCGTCGGCTGGCTGACGCGGCTGCTGCGCCAACCCGGCGACGCCGTCGCGGTGCATCGCCAGCTGGGTTTCGCGCTGGCCTGCGGCGGACATCACCGGCGCGCGCTCGATCATCTCGAACGCACGCTCGCCGCCGACCCCGACGATGCGGCCACGCTGCATCTCGTCGCCAACCTGCAGCAGGCGCTCGGCCTCGCGAGCGCGGCGGCGGCGACGTACCGGCGCGCGCTGTCGGTGCGGCCGCTGATCACGATTGCCGCAGTCGTCGCGCCGCCCGAGTTTCGCGTGCTGTTCATCTTCGGGCCGGGGGCGGGCAATACGCCGATCGAGTATCTGACCGCACAGGCGCGTTTCGAAAGCAACGTGATCACGCTGTTGCCGGATGCCGGCTATGACTTCGAGCGGCTGCGCGGCTATGCGGACGTGGTCGTCAATCTGATCTCGGACGTCGATCGCGGGCACGCGCTGCTCGCGCCCGCCCAGGCGTTCGCGGAGCGCATCGGCGCACCGCTCGTGAATTCGCCGCAGCGCATTGCGCGCACGCGCCGCGACGCGGTCGCGCAGCAACTCGCGCAAACGCCCGGCTGCCGCGTGCCGTCCACGCGGCTGTGGCCGGCCGCCGAGCTTGCCGCCGCATGCGCGCACGCGTCCGGCGCGGGGCTCGCGTTCGCGCTGCTGGTGCGGCCTGCGGGCACGCACGGGGGCGAGGCCTTCGAGAAGATGGAGGACGCGCGGCAACTGCTCGCCTTCGTCGAGCGGCACGCGGCGAACCATTACTACGTGACGCCGTTCGTCGATTACCGGTCCGCGGATGGCTATTTCCGCAAGTACCGCTTCGTCTACGTCGACGGCGAGATCCTGCCGTATCACCTCGCGATCGACGACCAGTGGAAGGTGCACCACGTCACCACGCGCATGGCGGAGCTGCGCTGGATGCAGGACGAGGAACGCGCATTCCTCGACGACCCGTGGCGCGTGTTCGGCGCCGCGCAGCGCGCGAGTCTGCACGCGGTGCGCGAGACCATCGGCCTCGATTACTTCGGCATCGACTGCGCGCTCGATCCGGCGGGCGCACTCGTCGTGTTCGAAGTCAACGCGAGCATGCTTGTGCACGGCAACAACGAGCGGTTTCCGTACAAGCGCGTGGCGGTCGAGCGGATCCGGCAAGCGTTCTACGCGATGCTCGCGCGGCGCGCGCGGGCGGGGGATGCCGGGCTGGCGTAGTCGTGCCGGTCGATGCGCGCCGACGCGTGCCGGCGACCCGCGCTACTGCCCGCCGCCTGCACGACCTGCACGACCTGCACGACCTGCACGACCTGCACGACCTGCACGACCTGCACGAACGGCACGAACGGCACGAACGGCACGAACGGCACGAACGGCACGAACGGCACGAACGGCACGACCCGCACGACCCGCACGACCCGCACGACCCGTACGAACCGCACGACCCGCACGACCCGTACGAACCGCACGAACCGCACGAACCGCATGAACCGCACGAACCTCGCCGCGCGCTGGAGAAAGGGGCGCGCCACGTTCTGCGACCGGCCCGCCGACCAGGGCGCTTGTGCGGCGCGAGCGCTCCGCCCCCGCGCTTGCCCGCGTGGCCCACGCATTGCGCACACCCGCTCAACGGTGTCCGGACGCGACGCCCGCGCGAGGATTGCGCCGACCCTCGGCAGCCTGACGTTTCGTCATAAAAATGTCACAATCTCGCTTTGCCCGGCCGCCGGCCGCCGGCCGCGCAACCGCTGCCGCGCCGCCCGTGATCGTCCCGTGACCGACCGCGCAATCGCCGCGATTCTGTGCGCCAACAGGGATCCATGACCGTGATCAGCAACTTCGAAATTCTCTCCCGCCTCGCGATGGCGGCCCTGCTCGGCAGCGTGATCGGCTACGAGCGCGAGCGGCTCAGCTGGGCCGCAGGATTGCGCACGCACATGCTGGTCGCCGTCGGGGCCGCGCTGATGATGCTGGTGTCCGCGTTCGGATTCGCGGATGCGCTGACACAGAAGAACGTCGTGCTCGATCCGTCGCGCGTCGCGGCGCAGGTGGTGTCCGGGATCGGCTTTCTCGGCGCGGGCTCGATCCTGCTGCGCGGCGAGGTCGTGCGCGGTCTGACGACGGCCGCGAGCCTGTGGTCGGTGGCCGGCATCGGCCTTGCGGTCGGCGGCGGCATGTACACCGCGGCGATCGGCGCGACGCTGATTATTCTGATCATTCTCGCCGGCATCAAGCCGCTCGAACGGCGTTTCATTGCCGTTCGGCAGCCGCGCAGTATACAGTTGGTGGTAGAGCGCGGCAGCGTTTCGCTGGACAGCCTGCACCGCGCGCTGGGCACCGGCAGCGTCCGGGTCAAGCAGTTCGTCGTGCAGCAGGCCGAGGACGATCCCGAACTCGACGACGTGCAGATAGCGCTGTCGCGCGCGTCGGCCGACGAGTTCGCCGCGATCTGCGCGCGTCTTGCCGCAATGCAGGGCGTGCGCGTGTGCCGCCAGGACGACGATCCGCGAGGTGGATGGCGATGACGACGTACGACTATCACGGCTTCAGGCTCGAAATCTCCGTCGAGGATGCGCGCGCGCTGCGCAGCGGCTACGTCGCGGTTGTGCGGGTATTCCGCCGCGACGATCCGGTCGCGGCGTTCTCGCCGCTGCGCTTCGGCGAGACCGGCGGCCACCCGTTCGCGTCGGCGCACGATGCGCTCGCCGGCGGCTATGGCGCGGCGCGCAGGATCGTCGACGACCTGTTCGGCGAGGACGCCCGTTAAGCCGCGTGGCGCCCGCCACGCGGATTCGCCCCGCACGCCCCCCGGGTATGCGCGCGCGTCGCGATCGTGAGCGCGATCGCGATGCCCGCGCGGGCGAGGCATCGCATCGCGCGATGCCGCCGCCGCAGCCAGCGGATGCGCACGCGTCCACGCGCGAGGCCATCGACTTTCCCGTATCGGCGGGTTATAAGCCCAGAGGGCCGGGCGCCCGCGCCGGTCGCGTCCCCCTGCGGCATCCCCTGCGCATGCGCACGCGCACCCGCCGCCCCTGACACTGAACGCGCACGACACGGGAGATTCACGATGTTCGGTCCGCTGGCCCAGGTCTTCAACGACTCGGATGCGCGGCTTCGCCGCAAGCTCGGCTTCGTCTACGGCATGCTGATCGCGTTCAACGTGGCGGCCTGGGCGTGGGCGCTCGTCGCGTTCCGCACGCATCCGGTGTTGCTCGGCTCGGCCATGCTCGCGTACGGCTTCGGCTTGCGTCACGCGGTCGACGCCGATCACATCGCCGCGATCGATACGGTCACGCGCAAGCTGATGCAGGAGAAAAAGCGCCCGGTCGCCGTGGGCCTGTGCTTTTCGCTGGGACATTCGACGGTGGTCGTGCTCGCGTCGGTCGCGGTGGCGCTCGCCACGGCCGCGATCCAGAGCCGCTTCGACAGCCTGAAGGCGCTCGGCAACGTGATCGGCACGGCGGTGTCGGCCGGGTTCCTGTTCGCGCTCGCCTGGATGAACCTGCTGATCCTGCGCGGCATTTACCGCGCGTGGCGGCGGGTGCGCAGCGGCGGCGCGTACGAGGACGACGACTTCGACCTGCTGCTCGCGAACCGCGGCGTGCTTGCGCGGCTGTTCCGGCCGCTGTTTCGCGTCGTCACGCGCAGTGGGCACATGTATCCGGTGGGCTTCCTGTTCGGCCTCGGCTTCGATACCGCCACGGAGATCGGGCTGCTCGGCCTGGCCGCGAGCCAGGCGGCGAAGGGGCTGTCGCCGTGGGCGATCATGGTGTTTCCGGCGCTCTTCAGCGCGGGCATGTCGCTCGTCGACACGCTGGACGGCCACCTGATGCTCGGCGCCTACGGCTGGGCCTACCAGAAGCCGCTGCGCAAGATCTACTACAACATGACGATCACGCTGGTGTCGATTCTGGTGGCCGTCGTGATCGGCGGGATCGAGGCGCTCGGGCTGCTGGCCGACCGGTTGAGCCTGAAGGGCCCGCTGTGGGCGGCCATCGGCGCGCTCAACGACCACTTTGGCCTGCTCGGCTATCTGATCGTCGCGCTCTTCGTGTTCTGCTGGATTGCGTCGGTGGCGATCTACCGGGCGAAGCGGCTGGACGACGCCGGGCCGGGTGCGCGAGCCTAGATGCGCGCGGTGCGCCGCTGGGACAAGGAGGAAAGCAAGGAGGAAAGACAGGATGGACGAACGGATTCAGGCGGTACTCGACGCATATCACGCCCGCATCGACGAGGAAAAGATCCAGCGCGCGCAGCATCCGGCGCTGCGCGACAGTCGCAGCCGGGACCAGCTGATGCGCGCGGTCGGGCCGCAGACCGGGCAGTTGCTGAACGTGCTGGCAAGGAGCCTCGACGCGCCGACGATCCTCGAACTCGGCACCTCGTTCGGCTACTCGGGCATCTGGCTCGCGGAGGCCGCGCGGCACACCGGCGGCCGGGTGATCACGATGGAGATGTACGACTACAAATCCGCCTACGCACGGGACATGGCCACGAAGGCGGGCCTCGACGCGTACATCGAGTTCCGCGTCGGCGATGCGCTGGCGCTGCTCGACGCGCTGCCCGCCGGCATCGACTTCGTGCTGGTGGACCTGTGGAAGGACCTGTACGAACCCTGTCTCGACGCGTTCTATCCGAAGCTGAACCCGGGCGCGATCATCGTCGCGGACAACATGATCCGGCCCGTGCACGACGAGGTGAAGCGCTACGGCCGCGCGGTGCGCGCGAAGCCGGGGATCGCCAGCATCCAGCTGCCGGTCGGCTCCGGGCTGGAAATCAGCCGCTATCAGCCGCAGCCGCCATACGGCTGAGCGCGGCCGCTGGCTGCATCGGCGGCAATCGGCGGGCGTCGGCGGGCAATCGGCGGGCATCGGCGGGCGTCGGCGGGCAATCGGCGCGCACCGGCGGGCGTCGGCGGGCAATCGGCGCGCACCGGCGGGCATCGGCGGGCGTCGGTGCGCACCGGAGGGCACCGGTGCGCATCGGCGGATGGCCCGTCGACGCCTGCGTCCCGGCCCGTCAGCGCGGTATGCGCACCGTCACGACCGTGCGGCCCGGCCGGGATTCGAGCGTCAATGTGCCGTGCAGGCGCAGCGCGCGCGAGCGCATGCTGCGCAGCCCGGCGCCGTCATAGGGCGCGGCCGGTTCCGCTGCGAATCCGCAGCCGTTGTCAGCCACCACGAGGTCGAGCTGCGTGTCGCTGCCGCACAGCGCGACCTCGACGCGCGTCGCCTTGCTGTGCTTGAGCACGTTGGTGAGCGCCTCCTGCAGGATGCGCATCACGTGCAGTCCTTCCGGGGCCGGCAGCGGATGCGTCGGCGTGTCCACGATGCGCCACTGGCAGTCGACGCCCTGGATCTCGAAGAGCCGCGTGAGGCGGTAGCGCAGCGGCGCGACCAGGTCGGCGAGCGCGATTGCGCCGAACTGGTGATTCGACGCGGTGTCGATCACGATGCGCAGATCGTCGCGCAGCTCCTTCAGGATCGACAGGAAGCGCTCGGGCGCGATGCCCTGCGGCGTATGTTCGAGCGTCGTGATGCTGCTCACGAGCGTGCTGCCGAGGCCGTCGTGCAGGTCCTGGGCGAGCGCGAGCCGTTCGCCGAGGCGCGTGTTGACGAGTTCGAGCTCGTGCTGGTGCGTGAGCGTGCGGTTCAGTTCGTCGCGCGCCGCGGCGATCTTCCCGATCAGGTCGCGGTTGAAATGCTCGATGCGCCGCAGGCTCGCGGCAAAGCGCCACGCGAGCACCAGCGCCATGCAGATCATCAGGAACTGCGACGTGGCCGCGGTGTAGTAGATATTGGTGTCCAGCACGCCGAGAAATTCGAGCAGGTCGTGCAGACCGGCTGCGATGAACACGATCATGCAGACCGACAGGATCAGCTGTTCGGCGCGGCGATCCTTCAATGTGAAATAGAGAAACTGCAGGCAACTGAAGAAGAACAGCGTCGCGGCGCCGGTGATCGCGATCGCGCGCGCGTCGAGCAGGGACTGCCGCGGCATCAGCAGCAGCGCGACGGAGGTCGCCGCGACGACACCGCCGAGCGCCGCCTCGAGACGGCGCGGACGGCGCTCGCAAAAGCGCAGCACGAAGATCGTGAAGCACGCGCAGAACACGACGAACAGGATCGCCGATACGACTTCCCACCGGTCGTTGTTGTCGAACGGCCAGGGGCTGGTCGCGACCTGGTTGTACGCAAAGCACCACCATGCGAGCGACAGCAGGCTGAACCAGCCATACGTCGTCTCGCGCCGGCGCATCAGCCACAGCACGCCGAAGAAGCTGCCGAGCGTCGCCGTCACGGCAATGCTGATCAGCTGGATATCGTGCCGCTGCCAGCGCTCGCCGCGGTAGAGCGCGCGGATCGCAGCCGGCGCGCCGAGCACGACGGGCCCGAGTCCCGGCTGATAGGCAGCCAGCCCCGACACGCGGATCAGCAGCGTGTTGGCGCCCGGATGAACCAGCGGCGCGGGCAGCCGCCAGTAGCGCGGCGTATTCCACGCGCGCGTCAGCGGCTCGCGCAGATGCGGGTCGCGCCCGAGCAGCACGCCGTTCAGATACACGGCGCCCGCCATGTCGAGGTAGTCGAGGATCACGCTCGTCGGGCCGTCAGCCGGCTGCCATTGCCATGTGAGGCGGTACCAGACCACGCCGTCGAAGCCGGGCCAGCGGGTGCTCCAGATGTCGGGCAGGCTCACCGGGCGCCAGCCGCTCGCGGGCGGCGCGCTCGCCTGCCAGTCGGAGCGCACGGCCTCGACGGTGAACGGGATGCCCGCGGGCGGCGCGGCGCGCGCGGGTGCGGCGGGCAGCAACAGCAGCGCGACGAGCGCTACGGCAGCCAGCCCAGCGAGCGCCCTTCGAAGACCGCCTGGGTGCGCGAATTGACGGCCAGTTTCTTGTAGATGTTCTTGATGTGGCATTCGACCGTGAGCTTCGACAGGCACAACAGTCCGGAGATTTCCCGGTTACTCAGCCCTTTGGCGACCAGCGCGAGAATTTCGGCCTCGCGCGCGCTCAGCGCCGGGACGGCTTCCTTTGCTTCGTCCCCGTTCGGCTTGCTGCCTGCGCCTTCCGGCGTCCCCGGGCCGACGAGGTCGAGAATGCGGCGCGCGATGAACGGGTCGATCGGCGCGCCGCCGCGCAGCGCGCTGCGGATCGACAGCATGATCTCGACGTCCTCGCGTTCCTTGAGCAGGTAGCCGGTCGCGCCGGCTTGCAGCGCGCTGACGATGATCTGCTCGGTACTCCACGCGGAGATTACCACGATGGGCAGCGCCGGATCCGCGCGGTGCAGGCGGCGGATCAGGTCGATGCCGCTGCCGTCGGGCAGGCCGATGTCGACGAGCGCCATCGCGACCGGCTCCTCGACGAGCAGCGCGTCGGCCTGCGCAATGCTGCCGACGCACAGCAGCGCGTCGTCGCGGTAGCCGAGGTTCGTCAGGATCGCGCGCAGCCGCAACTGCGTGACCGGTTCGTCTTCGACGACGAGCAGCGGGCCGGGCAGAACGGACTCGTCGGGGGCAACGGGCAGGGACGGCATAGGCTGGATCACTCCGCGAAGGATGCGCCTATTGTGCCGCGCGAACGGCGCAGGCCGCCATACCGTGAATTGGGTAGCGGTGCGTCGCGCCCCCGGTGCGCCGTGCATACCTGGTTTCGGGGATATCGGCGCACGGGGGGCATTGATAAGCTGCGTGAGCAGTATGCGGACGAGGCGCGAGGAGAACCGCCGGGGCACACCGGACAATCACGCAAGACGGGGAATCGGTGCAGCCTGCCGTGCCGGACCGGAGAAGAAAAACGCATCGCACGGAGTGCTTGAAACACCCGTTCGAAAACCGGTCAGAACAACGAAGCATCGGGCATCGCGCGACCCTGCGCGGCCGCCCTGGGCGATGGCCAGCAGGATTGCGAGGCGAAGCGCATGCGGGACATGCCGTGCTGCTCCGACCGGGGGCGGTCGCCTGCATGAGGATCGAGGGGCAGTTTTATTCAGCGAGTGGGGGATCGGGAATGAACACGACGACGCGCGTGATGCGCTCACCTGCGACGGCTGCGGCCGCCGCGCTATGCGTTTTTCTGACGGCTTGCGGCGGGGGCGGTTCGTCGCCAGGCACTTCGTCGTCCGGCGGGTCGTCGGCGGCGAAGTTCACTGTCGGCGGTAGCGTCAGCGGACTGCCGTCCGGTGCGCAACTGGTGCTGGAGAACAACGGCGCCGATGCGCTGAGCGTCGCCGCAAGCGGCGCGTTTTCGTTCGCGGTGCCGGTGGCCGCGGGCGCGGCCTATGACGTCACCGTGCAGACGCAGCCCGCGTGGTGGAACTGCGCGGTCAGCCATGCGAGCGGCACGGCGAGCGCGGACGTGACGAGCGTCGCGGTGGCCTGCGCGGTCGACACCGCGACCTCCACCTCGCTCGCCGCGGCGGCCACGTTCAACGCGGTGCAGGCGGGCGACGGCGCGAAGCTGGTGGGCGTCGCCGTCGACGCGAGCGGCAACGTGTACGCGTCGGACAACAACGCAGGCGACATCTACAAGCTGGCCGGCGGCACGGGGACGCCCTCGATGATCTACACGTCGGCCGGCGGCGCGGGGCTGATGGCGTTCGGCGCGAAGAACGCGACGCTTTACGAGGCCGATGCGCTCGATCAGGCGATCGTCGCTTACAGCACGCAGACGGCCACCGGCAACTACGTGATCGACAATTCGACGAGCGGCCTCGTGAACCCGACCGGCGTCTCGGTCGACGCGAGCGGCACCCTCTACGTCGTCGATACCGGCACGAGCCCGGCCACGGTGACCGAGTATTCGTCGAGCGGCACGAAGCTCGCGACGCTCGCGAGCGGCAGCGCGACGTTCACGCCCTACGGCGTGACGGTGGATGCGAACGGCAACGTCTACGTGACCGACCAGACGCACAACGCGGTGTTCAAGCTCGTGTCCGGCTCGCCAGTGCTGCTCGCCGGCTCCGGCAGCGCGGCCGACACCGACGGCACCGGGTCGCAGGCGGCCTTCAATGCGCCGGGCGGGATCGTCGCGGACGCGGCGGGCAATCTGTACGTGGTCGATACCGGCAGCGGCGCGGTGCGCCAGATCACGCCGGCCGGCGTCGTCTCGACGCTCGATACGGTGACCGGGGCGACCTCGATCGCGGTGGATGCGAGCGACAACCTCTACCTGACCACGCAAGGCTCGAACGCAGGCGTCATCAAGCTCGCGCCGACCGTGCAGTAAGCGGTTGCGCCCGGCACACGGCGCGCGCGGCGCGCCGCGGCGGCTTCGGCCGCGGCCGGGCGCGCGCCGCCGCTTCATCTCCCTCTCTCAGCGCCGCCTCGTCACCACACGGCCTGGCTCGCAATCGCGTACTGCGTGCACGCCGGATCGGGCAGGCGCGGCGTGCCGTATTCCATCTGCTCGATGCTGTCGACGAGCGGCAGGCCGAGGCGTTCGAGCCAGCCGGACAGGCCGAGCGCGGCCGGCGTGTCGATCCGCACGAACATCCCCGCGTTCGACGCGAGCCAGTGGCTGATCAGCGCTTTCGCGCCGCTTGCGTCGGGGGCGCCGGATGCGTCCGGCGCGACGACCGGACCGATCACATGACCGTCGCCGAAGCGCCGGAACAGCGCGAAGCCCACAAGCTGCCCGTCGCGGTCGAGCGCGATGCCGCTCGACACGTCGAGCAGTTTCGGCAGCAGGTCGGTGCGATCGAGCGCGCTTGCGCGCGTGGCGAGTTCGACGAGGCGCGGCACGTCGTTCACGCCGAGCGGACGCAGCCGCTCGCCCGGCGGCAGCGACACGAGCGGCGGCTGGAACGCCGCGCCCTGATGCTGATGAATCCGTCCGATATGGCGAAAGCCGAGCGCCTCGACGAGCGGCCGGCCGGCTTCGCTCGCGTGCAGGCGCAGCGTGCGCGGCGCGAGCGCGCGCATCCAGTGCGAAATCATCGCGCGGCCGATCCCCTCGCGCTGGTGGTCCGGCGCGACGATCAGCATGCCGAGCGTCGCCGCGTCGCGGCCGAAACACCACGCGAACGCGCTGCCGACGATCGTGCCGCGCGCGTCCACCGCGACGATGCCCTCGCCGATGCGCGCCGCGAAGCGCCAGTCGTCGGGACGGTGGCGCCAGCGCACCGCCATCGACAGCGCATGGCATGCGGTGATGTCGTCGGCGTTGAACGCGCGATAGGCGATGGCGCTTTTCGTGCTGGGCTCGGACACGCCGGCCTCCTCGTTCGATGAATGCGTAGCGAGACTATCGCATCCGCGCCCGCGCGTGGCTAGGACGATCTTCCTGTTTTCGGCGCCGCTCGCCCTGTTCCGGCGGCGCGCGCCGCGATGCGCCCGCGCGGCGCCGTGATGCAACGCAAAACGGGGCGTCGGGGTGCGCATAACGCGTCATCTGTGCTGAAAGCGGGATTTTGTCGGCGCATTATGCGGCGCCCGCGGCCTTACGATGTTTCGCATCAGGAACCTTCGCAAGGGACAGTGATGGACCAGTTCGATCCCGCCTCGATTGCCGTGCGCAGCGGCCATTTCATCGGCGGCGCCTACGTCGCGCCGGGCGGCGCGTGCCTCGACGTCGCACGGCCCTCCGATGGCGCGCGCTACGCGTCGGTGCCGCTCGCCGACGCGGCGCTCGTCGGCCACGCGCTCGACAACGCGGCGCAGGCGGCGCGCAGCGCCGGCTGGGGGCGCATGGCGCCGCGCGAGCGGGCCCGCGTGCTGCGGCGCTTCGCCGATCTGATCGTCGCCGATGCGCGCACGCTCGCGCCGCTCGAAGCGCTCGGCTCGACCCGCCCGGTGCGCGACGCGTACCACTGGGACGTGCCGTTCGCCGCCGACAGCATCCGCTTTTACGCCGAATTCGCCGACAAGGTCGGCGGCGACGTGGTGGCGACCGACCACGATCACCTCGGCATGACGATTGCCGAGCCATACGGCGTGGTCGGCGCGATCGCGCCGTGGAATTTTCCGCTGGTGATGGCGGCGTGGAAGATCGCGCCCGCGCTCGCGGCGGGCAACGCCGTCGTGCTCAAGCCGTCGGAACTCACGCCGTTTTCGGCGCTGCGGCTGGCCGAGCTGGCCGTCGAGGCCGGCATTGCGCCGGGCGTCTTCAATGTCGTGCAGGGCGACGGCGCGACGACCGGCGACGCGCTGGTGCGCGCGCCGCAGACCGCCAAGGTGACGTTCACCGGCTCGACGCGCGCGGGCGCGCAGATCATGGCGGCCTGCGCGGAAAGCGGCACGAAGCCGGTCACGCTGGAGCTGGGCGGCAAGAGCCCCCAACTGGTGTTCGCCGATGCGCCGCGCCTCGACGAGGTCGCGCGTCGCATTGCCGGCGCGATCACCGGCAACGCCGGACAGGTCTGCGTCGCGGGTTCGCGGCTGCTGGTCGAGCGCAGCGTCGCCGCGGAGCTGATCGCGCGCATCGAACAGGCGTTCGCCGGATTGCGCGCGGGCGCGACGTGGGCCGCGGGCACGACGCTCTCGCCGATCATCTCGCCGGCGCAGGCCGGCCGCATCGACGCGATCGTCGCGCGCAGCGTCGCCGCCGGCGCCACGCTGCACTGCGGCGGGCAGCGCGTGGAAGCGCCGGTGCCCGGCGCCTTCTATGCGCCGACGATCCTGAGCGGCGTCACCGCGGCCTCGGAAGCGGTGCGCGCCGAAATCTTCGGGCCGGTGCTGACCGTGCAGACCTTCGAGTCCGAGGAGGAGGCGCTCGCGCTCGCCGCGCACCCGGACTACGGGCTTGCGGCCGGCGTGCATACCGCGGACCTCGGCCGCGCGCTGCGCATCGTGCGCGCGCTCGACGCGGGGACCGTGTGGGTGAACCGCTACGGCCGCTCGAACGACTTCATGCTCCCGACCGGCGGCTTCAGGCGCTCGGGCCTCGGCAAGGATCTCGGGCGCCAGGGCTACGAAGCGCATCTGCGCTTCAAGAGCGTGCTGATCGATACGCGCGGCTAGGCGGCGGCGTCGTGCGGCGCCGCAGAATCTGCTGCGGGCGACCCGTAAAACGACCGGTTTATACCGTCGCAGCCCCCCGAATCGGCGACCTTCGCGGATTTTGCGCTGCTTAAATTTTTCACAGGGACGCTTCTCCTGTTTTCGCCACTGAGCCCGGCACGGGTTCGCCACACGAAAGGATTGTCATCATGATCGATTTCGAGCCGAAGTACATCACGTTTGACTGCTACGGCACGTTGACGAAATTCCGCATGGCCGACATGGCGCGCGAAATGTACGGCAACCGCCTGCACGGCGCGGAGCTCGAGCAATTCGTCGCGTTCTTCGCGGCGTACCGCCGCGACGAGGTGCTCGGCGCGTGGAAGCCGTATCGCGACGTGGTCGTGAACGCGGTGCGCCGCGCGTGCAAGCGGATGAACGTCGAGTTCGTCGAGGCCGAAGCCGAAAAGTTCTACCTCGCGGTGCCCACCTGGGGGCCGCACCCGGACGTGCCGGAGGGCCTCGCGCGGCTCGCGAAGAAGTATCGCCTCGTGATCCTGTCGAACGCGTCGAACGACCAGATCCAGAGCAACGTCGACCAGCTCGGCGCGCCGTTCCACCGCGTGTTCACCGCGCAGCAGGCGCAGTCGTACAAGCCGCGCATGCAGGGCTTCGAGTACATGTTCGACCAGCTCGACTGCAATCCGGGCGACGTGCTGCACGTGTCGTCGAGCCTGCGCTACGACCTGATGACCGCGCACGACATGGGGGTGCGGCACAAGGCGTTCGTCAAGCGCGGCCACGAGCCGGGCACGCCGTACTACGAATACTACGAGGTCGACACGATCGGCGACCTCGCAACGCAACTCGGCCTGTGAGCGCACGCCCGCGCGCCGCCCCGCACCGCACCGGAACCCTTCGATGAAGCTCGATTCCTACTGGCTCGACACCGGCCTCGACACCGCCCAGCCCGGCTCGCTCGCGAGCGAGGGGCCGGTCGCCGGGCGCTTCGATGTCGCGATCGTCGGCGGCGGCTTCACCGGGCTGTCGGCGGCGCTGGCGTTCGGGCGGCGCGGCGCGAGCGTGGCGGTGCTCGACGCGGGGCGTCTCGGCGGCGGCGCGTCGGGGCGCAACGGCGGGCAGTGCAACACGGGCGTCGCGCAGGACTATGCGGCGCTGCGCGCGCAGCTCGGCGTCGAGCGCGCGCAGGGCTGCTATCGCGCGTATGCGGCCGCGGTCGACACGGTCGAGCGCCTGATCCGCGAGGAGCAGATCGAATGCGATTACGTGGCGTCGGGCAAGCTGAAGCTTGCGGCGAGGCCGCATCATCTCGCGCATCTCGAACGCACCGCCGAGCTGATCAGCCGCGAGGTCGACCCGGACGTCGAAGTGATCGGCCGCGACCGGATCCGCAGCGAGGTCGCCTCGGACAGCTTCCACGGCGGCCTGCTGCAAAAGCATGGCGGCCAGATGCACATGGGACGCTTCGCGCACGGGCTCGCCCGCGCGGCCGCGCGGCGCGGCGCGCAGCTCTACGAGCAGGCGGCGGTCACGGCGATCGCGAAGGAGGGCGGCGGCTATCGCGTGGACTGCGCGCGCGGCGCCGTGCACGCGCAGCAGGTGCTGATCGCGACGGGACCGTCGCGGCACGGTCCGTTCGGCTGGTACCGGCGCCGGCTCGCGCCGGTCGGCTCGTTCATCATCGTCACCGAGCCGTTGCCGGCCGGGCTGCTCGCGCAACTGCTGCCGATGCGCCGCTCGTACACGACGAGCCGGCTGATGCACAACTATTTCCGCGTGACGCCCGACGCGCGTCTGCTGTTCGGCGGCCGCGCGCGCTTTACCGCATCGGAGCAGCCGTCCGATGCGCGCAGCGGACGCATCCTGCAGCGCAACCTCGTGCAGACGTTTCCGGCGCTCGCGCAGGCGCGCATCGATTACTGCTGGGGCGGGCTCGTCGACATCACCGCCGACCGGCTGCCGCGCGCCGGCCAGCACGACGGCGTGTGGTACTCGATGGGCTACAGCGGCCACGGCACGCAGATGTCGACGCACATGGGCCAGGTGATGGCCGACGTGATGAGCGGCAACGCCGCGGCCAACCCGTGGCGCGATTTCGCATGGCCGGCGATACCGGGGCATACCGGCAAGCCGTGGTTTTTGCCGCTCGTCGGCGCGTATTACCAGATCAAAGACGTTTTTTATTAAGCACACAACAGACGGCTTCGACACGTGCGGGCCGCCACCCCTTTCCCCACATCAGACGCGGAGAAGTTCATGAACAACGATCACACGCCCGTAGACCTGGTTCATGCCGGCACAAGGCCCGACGAGTTGACCCGATCCGGCGCCTCGCGACGCGATCTGCTGCGCGCGATGGTCGCGGGCGGGCTGATGTCGGTGACCGGCGCGGGACTGCTCGCGGCAAGCGGCAGCGCGTTCGCGCAGGCGCAGCCGAAGCAGGGCGGCAAGATCCGCGTGGCCACGCAGTCCGCGTCGGCGGCCGATACGCTCGATCCGGCGAAGGCGTCGGTGTCGACCGACTACGTGCGCATGAACATGCTCTACAACGCGCTGACCGAATACGATTCGCACCTCGGCGCGAAGATGGCGCTCGCGCAGTCGCTCGACACGAGCGATGCGACCGTGTGGGTCGCGAAGCTGCGCAGCGGCGTGCAGTTCCATGACGGCAAGGCGCTCACGCCCGCGGACGTGGTCTATTCGCTGATGCGCCACAAGGATCCGGCGGTGGCCTCGAAGGTGAAGACGCTCGCCGACCAGTTCAAGGACGTGAAGGCGACCGGGCCGAACGAGGTGACGATCACGCTGCAGGGCGCGAACGCGGACCTGCCGGTGATCCTCGCCGATGCGCACTTCATGATCATCAAGGACGGCACCACCAGCTTCGCGACGGCGGTCGGCACCGGCCCCTTCACGCTGAAGAGCTTCTCGCCCGGCGTGAACACGGTCGGCGCGCGCAACGCGCATTACTGGAAGCCGGGCCTGCCGCATCTCGACGAGATCGAGCTGGTCGGCATCGGCGACGAGTCCGCACGCGTGAACGCGCTGCTCTCCGGCGACGTGCAGCTGATCAACGCGATCAGCCCGCGCTCGACCGCGCGCATCAAGGGCACGCCCGGCTACACGGTGCTCGAGACGAAAACCGGTCAGTACACCGATCTGATCATGCGCGACGAAGGCGGCATCACCGGCAACACCAACTTCCGTCTCGGCCTGAAGCACCTGCTCGATCGCGAGCAGATGCGCAGCGCGGTGTTCCTCGGTTATGGCGAGATCGGCAACGACCAGCCGATCGATCCGACCAACAAGTATTTCTTCGCCGGGCTGCCGCAACGCAAGTTCGATCCGGACAAGGCGAAGTTCTACTTCAGGAAAGCCGGCCTCGGCAGCACGCCGCTGCAGGTGTTCGCATCGCCGACCGCGGACGGCTCGGTCGAGATGGCGATGCTGCTGCAGCAGCTCGCGCCGCAAGCCGGCCTGAACCTGCAGGTGACGCGCGAGCCGTCGGACGGCTACTGGTCGAACTACTGGATGAAGAAACCGCTCACGTTCGGCAACATCAATGCGCGCCCGAGCGCGGACGTGATCTTCACGCAGTTCTTCAAGTCCGACGCGCCGTGGAACGAGGCGAACTGGAAGAGTCCGCAGTTCGACCAGATGCTGCTCGCGGCGCGCGGCGAACCCGACGAAGCGAAGCGCAAGAAGATCTACGGCGACATGCAGGTGCTCGTGAACGAGCAGGGCGGCATCGGCATTCCGATGTTCCTCAGCTCGCTCGATGCGCACACCACGAAGCTGCAGGGGCTCGGCTCGATCCCGATCGCCGGCCTGATGGGCTTCGCGTTCGCCGAGCACGTCTGGCTCGCCTGATGCATGCGCGGCCCGGGCCGCGCGCCCGGCTGCGCGCGCGAGCGCGCCGTCATCACAGGATCACAGGAGGCGACAACCGATGAAAGCCCATGTGCCACGACTCATTGCCACGCGGCTCGGTCTCGCGCTGCTCACGCTGCTGATCGTCTCGGCTATCGTGTTCGCCATGACCGGCCTGCTGCCCGGCGACGCCGCGCAGCAGGCGCTCGGCCAGGCGGCCACGCCCGCGCAGGTGGCGGCGCTGCGCCACCAGTTCGGCCTCGACCAGCCCGCGCTCACGCGCTATTTCGAGTGGCTCGGCCACGCGCTGACCGGCAGCTTCGGCACGTCGCTGTCGAACAACCTGCCGGTGAGCCAGCTGATCGCGACGCGCCTGCCGAACTCGCTGGTGCTCGCCGCCCTCACGACGCTGGTGTCGGTGCCGCTCGCGCTCGCCATCGGGATCTTCTCGGCGGTGTTTCGCGGCTCGCTGCTCGATCGCGTGCTGAACGTGCTGACGCTGTCGGCCGTGGCGGTGCCCGAGTTTCTCGTTGCCACCATCGCGGTGCTGATCTTCGCGGTGAAGCTGCGCTGGCTGCCCGCACTGTCGTATCTGTCCGACGTCGATTCGTTCGGCACGCTGCTGCGCATCTACGCCATGCCGGTGATGACGCTGTGCTGCGTGATCGTCGCGCAGATGGCGCGCATGACGCGCGCGGCGGTGCTCGACCAGCTGAATGCGCCTTATGTCGAGATGGCGCGGCTGAAGGGCGCGTCGCCCGCGCGCGTCGTGCTGCGTCACGTGCTGCCGAACGCGATCGGCCCGATCGCCAACGCGGTCGCGCTCAGTCTGTCCTATCTGTTCGGCGGCGTCGTGATCGTCGAGTCGATCTTCAACTATCCGGGTCTCGCGAGCCTGATGGTCGACGCCGTGACGAACCGCGACATGCCCCTCGTGCAGGGCTGCGTGATGGTGTTCTGCGCCGCATATCTGGTGCTGGTGCTGATCGCGGACCTGTGTCAGATCGTTTCCAACCCGAGGCTGCGTCAACGATGATCCGCTCCGCTCCTTCCCATGCGACGACCGTGCTCTACGACGCCGGCGACGGCGACGCGCGGCCCGCCGTGCCCGCCGACGCGGCCGGCGAGGCGGGCGAGGCCGCCCGGCCGGCCGCGCCCGCGCGGCGTCGTCCGCTGCGCCGCTTCGTCAGCCGCCTGTCCGTGCTCGGCCTGATCGGTCTCGCGATCGTCGTGTTCTGGCTCGGCGTCGCGTTCATCGGCCCGCTCGTGGCGCCGTACAAGGGCGGCGCGCTGACCTCGGGCGACATCTACGGCACGTACAGCGCCGCACACCTGCTCGGCACCGACTTTCTCGGCCGCGACATGCTGAGCCGCGTGCTGTTCGGCACGCAGTACACGGTCGGCCTCGCGCTCGCCGCGACCGTGCTCGCGAGCGGCATCGGCACCGCGTTCGGGCTCGTCGCGGCGGTCTCCGGCCGCTGGGTCGACGAGATCCTGTGCCGGCTGTTCGATGCGCTGATCTCGATTCCGAGCAAGGTGCTCGCGCTCGTCGCGATCGCGGCGTTCGGCTCGTCGGTGCCGATGCTGATCGCGGTGGCCGCGCTCGCGTACATCCCCGGCGCGTTCCGCATCTCGCGCTCGCTCGCGATCAACCTGATGACGCTCGAATACGTCCAGGTTGCGCGGGCGCGCGGCGAGCGGCTGTTCTACATCGCGCGCGTCGAGGTGCTGCCGAACATGATCCATCCGATGCTCGCGGATTTCGGGCTGCGCTTCGTGTTCATCGTGCTGCTGCTGAGCGGGCTGAGCTTTCTCGGCCTCGGCGTGCAGCCGCCGAACGCGGACTGGGGCTCGCTCGTGCGCGAGAACATCGGCGGCCTCGCGCAAGGCGCGCCTGCGGTGCTGGTGCCCGCGGTGGCGATCGCCACGCTCACGGTCGGCGTGAACCTGCTGATCGACAGCCTGCGCCGCCATAGCGGACGCGCTCACGGAGACGGAAAATGAACATGATCGAGGTGTCCGGCCTGCGCGTCGTCGCGGGCAGCGCGCCCGAGCCGGTCGTCGAGATCGTCCGGGGCGTCGATTTCACCGTGAAAAAGGGCGAGGTGCTCGCGCTGATCGGCGAATCCGGTTCGGGCAAGACGACGATTGCGCTCGCGCTGCTCGGCCATGCGCGCAGCGGCTGTGCGATCGCGGGCGGCGCGGTGCGGATCGGCGGCACCGACGTGCTGTCGCTCGACGAAGCGGGTCGCCGCGCGCTGCGCGCGCGCACCGTGGCTTACGTTGCACAGAGCGCGTCGGCCGGCTTCAATCCCGCGCGCACGATCATGGACCAGGTGACGGAGCCCGCGCTGCTGCACCGGCTGATGACGCCGGCGGCCGCGCGCGAGAAGGCGATCGGCCTGTTCCGCGCGCTCGCGCTGCCGGCGCCGGAGACGATCGGCGCGCGCTATCCGCACCAGGTGTCGGGCGGCCAGTTGCAGCGGCTGATGGCCGCGATGGCGCTGATCACCGATCCCGCCGTCGTCGTGTTCGACGAGCCGACCACCGCGCTCGACGTGACCACGCAGATCGAAGTGCTCGCGGCGTTTCGCAAGGTCGTGCGCGAACTCGGCACCACGGCGGTCTATGTGTCGCACGATCTGGCCGTGGTCGCACAGATGGCCGATCGTATCGTTGTCCTGAACAATGGAGCGGTGCGCGAGAACGGCGCCACGCTGCAGGTGCTCGATGCGCCCGTCGACGACTATACGCGCGCGCTGCTGGCCGCGCGCCGGCGTCCCGAGGCCGGGCCGCCGCTCGCGCCCGTGCCGGCCGAGGTGCCGCTGCTCGAAGTACGGCATCTGAGCGCGGGCTACGGACGCATCGATGCGCACGGCGTGCCTGCGGTGCGCGTGCTGAGCGACGTGAGCCTGAAGATCGGCCGCGGCAGCGCGGTCGGCGTGATCGGCGAATCCGGTTCGGGCAAGACGACGCTCGCGCGCGTCGTCGCGGGGCTGGTCGAGCGCGCGCGCGGCGACGTGCTGCTCGACGGCAAGCCGCTGCCCGCGTCGCTGTCCGCGCGCACGCCGGACCAGTACCGGCGCATCCAGATCGTGTTCCAGAACGCCGACACCGCGCTCAATCCGAGCCATACGATTGCGGACATTCTGGCGCGGCCGATGCGCTTCTATCACGGCCTGCGCGGCGCGGCCGCGCGCCGGCGCATGCTCGAACTGCTGGACCTCGTGAAGCTGCCCGCCGCGCTCGCGCAGCGCCAGCCCGGCGGCCTGTCGGGCGGGCAGAAGCAGCGCGTGAATCTCGCGCGTGCGCTGGCCGCCGAGCCGGCGCTGATCCTGTGCGACGAGGTGACGTCCGCGCTCGACACCGTGGTGGGCGCCGCGATTCTCGACCTGCTGGCCGAGCTGCGGCGCGAACTCGGCGTGTCGTATCTGTTCATCAGCCACGACATCTCGACGGTGCGCACGATCTGCGACGACGTCGTCGTGCTGTATGCGGGGCAGTGCGTCGAGGCGGGGCAGCGCGACGTGCTCGCCGCGCCGCCGTATCACCCGTACACGGGGCTGCTGGTCGATTCGGTGCCGGCGCTGCAGCCGGGCTGGCTCGATTCGCGGCGCGCGATGACGGGCGCCGCGTTGCCGGCGCTCGGGCCGTCGAGCGATGCGCGCGAACTGTGTCCGTTTCGCGCGCGCTGCACGGTGCGCATCGACGGCACCTGCAACGTCACGCCGCCGGCGATGAAGACGCTGCCGTCCGGCGCGCAGATCCTGTGTCACCACCCGGCTGCCGAACTGGAGAGGCTGCAGATGCTGCAATCCACCGCGAGGGCGGCCGCATGAATGCACGTTTCGTGAGGGTCGCCGAAACCGGACGCCCCACCTTCGAGATCCTGATCGACGGCCGCGTCGAGCGCGCGGCCGAAGGCGACACGCTGATGGTCGCGCTGCTCGCCGCGCAGGACGCGCTGCGCGACTCGGAGTTCGATGCCGGACGGCGCGCGGGATTTTGCCTGATGGGCGCATGTCAGGACTGCTGGGTATGGACCGCGCAGGGCGAGCGGGTGCGCGCGTGCACGACGCCGGCCGCGCCCGGCATGTCGATCGTCACGCGGCTGGCGCAAGCCGGGGAGGGGCTATGGCCGCGCGCGAGCCGCTGAAGGTGGTGGTGGCCGGGGCCGGGCCGGCGGGCGTGCGCGCCGCGCAGGCGCTCGTCGAGGCGGGGCTGCGGCCGGTGGTCGTCGACGAAGGCCGGCGTGACGGCGGGCAGATCTATCGTCGCCAGCCGGACGGCTTCCGGCGCTCGTACGACACGCTGTACGGCACCGAGGCCGCGCGCGCCGCCGCGCTGCATCGGGACTTCGATGCGTTGCGCGAGCGGATCGACTATCTGCCCGAGACGCTCGCCTGGAACGTCGGGCCGAACACGCTGCATCTCGCGACCGGCACGCAGTACCGGACGCTTGCGTTCGATGCGCTCGTCGTCTGCAGCGGCGCGACGGACCGGCTGATGCCGGTGCCGGGCTGGCATCTGGCCGGCGCGTACAGCCTGGGCGGCGCGCAGGTCGCGCTGAAATCGCAGGGCTGCGCGATCGGTGCGCGCACCGTGATGATGGGCACCGGCGCGCTGCTGTATCTGGTGGCCGCGCAGTACGTGAAGGCGGGCGCGACCGTGAGCGCGGTGCTCGATACGTCGACGTTCGGGCAGCGCGTGCGCGCGCTGCCCGATCTGCTGCAGGTGCCGGCGACGCTGCGCAAGGGCATCGCGCTCGCGCGCGTGCTGCGGCGCGCGCGCGTGCCGGTGTATCGCGGCGTGACGCCGCTCGCGATCGACGGCACGCCGGAGCACGGCGTCACCGGCGTGCGCGTCGCGCTCGCGGACGGCCGCGAGCAGCATATCGCGTGCGATGCGGTGGCGCTCGGCTATCACCTGCGCGCGGAGACGCAGCTCGCCGATCTCGCCGGCTGTGCGTTCACGTTCGACGCCGCCGCGCGGCAATGGCTGCCGCAGATCGACCAGGACGGCCGCTCGTCGGTGCCGGGCGTCTATCTCGCGGGCGATGGCGCGCGCGTGCGCGGCGCCGACGCGGCCGAGCGCGCCGGGCGTCTCGCGGCGCTCGCGGTGCTGCAGGACGCAGGGCTCGCGGGTGCCGGCGCAGGCGAGCAGTGCGCGCGGCTGCGTGGCGAGCTGGCGCGCTACACGCGTTTCGCGCAGGGCTTGCGCACGGCGTTTCCGTGGCCTGCGCACTTCGCCGGCGGGTTGCCGGACGACACGATCGTGTGCCGCTGCGAAATGATCACCGCGGGCGAATTGCGGCATGTCGCGCGCGACATGGGCGCGACCGAAGCGAATCGCGCGAAGGCGTTCTCGCGCGTCGGAATGGGCCGCTGCCAGGGACGCTTCTGCGCGCATGCGGGCGCCGAAGTGATCGCGGCGGCGACGGGCGTGCCGCTCGAACAGGTGGGGCGCCTGCGTGGACAGGCGCCGGTGAAGCCGTTGCCGATGGCGTTGATGCCCGCGCCCGGCTCGGCCGGATGCGCGCCGCCGGACGAGGCAGAGGGCGGCGCATGGTGTGCACAGGAGTGCAGCGAATGAGTGATCGCGCGGATGTCATCGTGGTCGGCGGCGGGATTGTCGGGACGTCGGCCGCATTTTTTCTGCGCCGCAGGGGCCGCTCGGTGATCCTGCTCGAACGCGGATTGACGGGACAGCAGGCAAGCGGCGTAAACTTCGGCGGGGTGCGGCGCCAGGGGCGCGCGCTCTCGCAACTCGCGATGTCCAATCGCGCGCTCGACATCTGGTATCGCGCGCAGTCGCTGCTCGGCGAAGACGTCGAGTTCCTGCCGTCGGGGCATACGCGAGTCTGCTATCACGCGCACGACGCCGAGTATTTTCATCGCTATGCCGCGCAAGCGCGCGCGTGCGGGCTCGATCTCGACGTGCTCGAAGGCGCGGCGCTGTTCCGGCGTTTTCCGTTTCTCGGCCGCGACGTGCTGGCCGCTTCGATCTCGCCGCGCGACGGCCACGCGAATCCGCGTCTCGCCGCGCCTGCGTTCGGCCGCGCGGCGGCGCGGCTCGGTGCGCAGATCGTCGAGCAGACCGAGATCGTGCGCGTCGAGAAAGAGGGCGCGGACTTTCGGGTCGAGAGCGCGGCGGGGCGCGTGTGGCGTGCCGGGCAGCTGCTCGTGTGCGCGGGGGCGTGGGCGGGGACGCTGTCCGCGCAGTTCGGCGAGCCGGTGCCGCTCGCGGTGCGCGGTCCGCAGATGGCGGTGACCGAGCCGGTGCCATACCGCTTCATCGAATCGATGGGCGTGTACACGTCGCACAAGGAGGAAAGCGTGTACTTCAGGCAGATCCCGCGCGGCAACATCGTGCTGGGGGGCGGCCTGCCGGGGCCTGCTGACGCAACGACGCGCCGCGCCGGCGTGCTGCCGGACAACACGGTGCAGCAGTGCGCGCAGTTTCGCCGGCTCGTGCCGGCGCTCGCGCCGCTGCACGTGATTCGCGTGTGGAGCGGCGTCGAGGGCTATCTGCCCGATGCCGAGCCGGTGATCGGCGCCAGCGCGACGACCGCCGGGCTCTTCTACGCATTCGGCTTTAGCGGGCAGGGCTTTCAGATCGGGCCGGGCGTCGGCGAGACGCTGGCGGAACTGCTCGATACCGGCCACAGCGATATTCCGCTCGCGCCGTTTTCGATCGCGCGATTCCAGCACGCGGCGCAGGCGGCCGCTGCACCGTCGACGCTGCACGAGGCGTCGTCATGAGTACCGTGAACGTGCAGACGCGTCCGCTCGACGATGCGCTGGCCTATATCGAAGCGAATTTCGACAGGACCGTCAGTCTCGCCGAACTGGCCGACCTGTCGGCGCTCAGCGTGTCGCGCTTCGCGACACTGTTTCGCGAGCAGGTCGGCCTGTCGCCTTACCGCTATCTGTGCCGCGTGCGCGTGCGTCGCGCACAGACGCTGCTGCTCGCAGGCGTGCCCGGCGCGGTGGTGGCGGCCGAGGTCGGCTTCTTCGACCAGAGTCATCTCGCACGGCATTTCAAGCGCTTTTGCGGCCTCACGCCGAGCGCATTCCTGCGCAAGGCGCGCACGCTGAAAGTGGCGTGAGCGAGGCGGCGCGCGATGCGCCGCCCGCGCACGCGATGCACGCATGGCATCGCGTGCGATATCGCGCGAACGCCTAACCACTATTTGGAGAAAGACGCAATATCGTGTCTCATTCATGCAAAAAGCGGACGCATTTTTGATGACCTTTCATTAATTTGTTGAGGTAGAGTCTCGCCGACGAGGTAGAACGCAGTACCGGGCTGGCCCGCACACACGTCGTATTCGCAGGCCTCGGCACGGGACTCGAGGGATTCGGAAAAATAAATTCAAAGCAGGAAATGCGTGATGCAGCAAGTGCAAGAATGTATTTCAACAAGCTGAATAATTCGGTGTGCTGAATGGAATACTGAAATGGCAGGCCGCATCCAGACGGGGTAACAATGCGCCGCGATCAAGACGGTCATGTCCCGGTTTTCGAACCCTTGAACTGAACCATGTGGAAGACTTATGAAAAACTTGTTTCGTATGCTGACGATTCCGGCCCTGCTGCTATGTGGCGGCAGCGTGTACGCGCAGAGCAGCGTGACGCTGTACGGCCTGGTGGACGAGGGGCTGAACTTCACGAACAACGCGGGCTCGGGGTCGGTGCTGAAGGTGCAGAGCGGCGACGTGGTGGGCAGCCGCTTCGGGGTGAAGGGCACGGAGGACCTGGGCGGCGGCACCTCGGCGATCTTCCTGCTGGAAAACGGTTTTAACGCGAGCAACGGGGCGCTGGGTCAGGACGGCCGGATGTTCGGTCGCCAGGCGTACGTGGGGCTGGCGTCGAAGGAGTACGGCACGGTGACGTTCGGTCGCCAGTACGATCCGACCATCGACATGTTCAGCGCGGTGAGTGCGGCGGGCAACTGGGCGGGCGACGTGGGCGCGACGCCGTTCGACAACGACAACACGGACTGGGATTTCCGGGTGAACAACTCGATCAAGTACGTGTCGCCGACGCTGTCGGGCTTCACCGGCGAGGCGATGTACGGCTTCAGCAATGCGACGGGCTTCGCGGACAACCGGCTGGTCAGTGCGGCGGGGCAGTACCAGTACGGCGGTCTGACGGCGGTGCTGGCGTACATGAACATCGACAATCCGGGCGACGGCAGCGCGGGGGCGGTGGCGGGCGACCAGGTGTTCACGGGGGCGTCGCAGGAGAACCTGGATGCGGCGCTGGCGTACAAGTGGAGCAAGCTGTTCCTGGCGGTGGACTACTCGCACACGAAGATCGACTCGCCGACGGGCAACGGGTATCTGAGCGGCTCGATCGATCCGGCCAACGGGGGCAGCTGGACGGGGTGGCAGTTCGACAACTTCGAGATCAACGGGCAGTACTACTTCCGCCCGAACTTCTGGCTGGGGGCGTCGTACACGTACACGCTGGGCAAGCTGGACACGACGGCGGGCAACTACAGCCCGAAGTGGCAGCAGGTGGCGCTGATGCTGGACTATGACGTGAGCCCGCGCACGTCGCTGTACATGCAGGCGGCGTACCAGCACGTGGACAGCGCGAACACGGGCACGCAGTTCGACGACGCGCAGCTGCTCGCGGCGGCGGGTCCGTCGTCGACGACCAACCAGGTGGTGTACCGCGTCGCGATGATTCACCATTTCTAAAGCGCTACGGCGCTACGGCGCTACGGCGCTACGGCGCTACGGCGCTACGGCGTCACGGCGTCACGGCGTCACGGCGCTACGGCGTCAAGGCGCTACGCGCCGTGCGGCGGCCATGCGGCCGTCGCGCGGGCCGGGGTAACCCGGCCCGTTCCACCCAGCCGAAAACGCCGCGCCGCTCAGTCGAACGGAACGCCGGCCTGCGCGAAGATGTCGTGCAGGCCGAGTTTCGGATACTTGCGTGCGACCACGCGCAGATCCTGCTGCATTTCCTCGATCAGCCACGCGCGCACTTCCGCGACGATCGGCCTCAGCGGCCGGTTCGCCGGCGTGACGAGACAGCAGCGGCGATTCGTCACGACCACCTCTTCCTCCGCTGCGCGCAGCGCATCGTGCGCGAGCCAGTACGACACGACGCTCAGCCAGCCGAGCGCGACGCCCTGGCCGAGCAGCGCGGCCTGCACGACGATCGCATAGTCGTTGAAGCCGAGCATCCCGGCGACGTGCCGCCCATGCTGCGCGAACGACGTGAAGCGCTGGTGCCAGCCGATTTCCTCGTCGTCCATCACGATCACCGTGTCGCCGTGCTCGCGGCCCGCGTCGTCGCGCATGCGCTCGTCGTAACGGTCGTTGCAGACCGGCAGCAGCGTTTCGGGCATCAGCAGTGCCGCGTTCTCGTCGATTTCTCCGTCGTGCAAAAAGCGCATGCCGAGGTCCACGTCGTGCAGCGGACCGCCCAGGCGCCCGGAGATCAGCTGAAAACGCAGGTCCACTTTCGGAAACAGCTGGTGCAGCCGGCTCATGCGCGGCATCAGCCAGTGTGTCGTGAACGCGGTGGACACCGACAGCGTGACCGACTCGACGCCGGTCGCGCGCGCCTCGATTTCGCGGATTGCGTTTTCGATTCCCTGAAAGCCGTCGGAGATCGCGCGATACAGGATCCGGCCGTTTTCGGTGAGTTCGATGCCGCCATGCACGCGCTCGAACAGACGCACGCCGATGTGGTCTTCCATGCGCGCGAGCATGCGGCTCACGGCGGGCTGGCTCACGTAGAGCTGCTGCGCGGCGCGCGTAAAGTTGCCGCAGCGCGCGGCTGCTTCGAACACGAACAGCGCGTTGGCGCTCGGCAGTTTTCGGCGAAGGTTCGTCATGACCTGATGTTATGCCCGATCCAACAATTTGGGAATTGCCGTCAATATTGGAGCGCCGTATATTTTTTCCCAACGCAGCCTTTTCAAGCGAGACAGACGCAATGGATGCACGTGCGAAAAAGGGAGTGTCGATCCGCTCCGCAACCAAGCACTACGGCCCGGTGGTCGCACTGGACGATGTCTCGCTCGAGATCGCGCCGGGCGAGTTCGTGTCGCTGCTGGGGCCGTCCGGGTCCGGCAAGACGACGCTGCTCGGCATTCTCGGCGGCTTCGTGCAGCCGAGTGCGGGCAGCGTGTGGGTCGGCGAGCGGGACATTACATTCGTGCCGCCGCACAAGCGCGAGATCGGCATCGTGTTCCAGAACTACGCGCTCTTTCCTCACATGAATGTCGGCGAGAACGTCGCGTTCGCGCTGCGCGCGCGGCGCGAGCCGAAGGCCGGCTGGGCGCGCAAGGTGGCGGATGCGCTCGCGATGGTCGAACTCGCGGGCTACGAGCAGCGCCGCATCAGCGAGCTCTCGGGCGGTCAGCGGCAGCGCGTCGCGCTCGCGCGGGCCATCGTCTTCGAGCCGCAACTGATCCTGATGGACGAGCCGCTGTCCGCTCTCGACAAGCAGCTGCGCGAAACGATGCAGATCGAGCTGCGCCGGCTGCACCGGCAACTGGGCGCGACGATCATCAACGTCACGCACGACCAGCGCGAGGCGCTGACGATGAGCGACCGCGTCGCGGTGCTGAAGGACGGCCGCCTCGTGCAGATCGATACGCCCGAGCGGCTCTACGACCGGCCGTGCGACGCGTTCGTCGCGAGCTTCATCGGCGAGGCGACGCTGCTCGACGTGCGCCGCGCGGGCGACGACGCGGTGCGCCTCGGCGAGACGGTGCTGCGCACCGCACATCCGCTGCCGCGCGGCGAGCGTCTGCTGCTCGCGGTGCAGACCGAGAAGCTCGTGATCGACGCGGGCGATCCGTGCGCCGGCGCAAACCGTCTGACCTGCCGCGTCACCGACGTGCTGTACCAGGGCGAGAGCCTGCGCGTGTTCGCCGCGCTCGCCGACGGCACGCCGATCAGCCTGCGCCAGCCGGGCGGCCATGACGCGCGCCGGCGCATCCCCGCGCCGGGCGCGCAGATGACCGTGGCGCTCGCGCCCGAGGACACGATCGTGGTACCCGCCTGACTCCGCTTGTCCGCCTGTGCACGGGCGTTCCCGCCGTGCGGCCCATTCACGCAAACTGCAAAGGGATGATGTAATGAAGCTCACCGATTTCAAGGTATTGACGTTCGACGTCGTCGGCACGCTGATCGATTTCGAAACGGGCGTGCTCGCGTCCGTGCGGCGGCTCGGCGGCGCCAGGGCGCAAGACCTGAGCGACGACCAGATCTTCGTGCCGTACATGCGCGGCCGCGCGACCTATCCGGGCCGTTCGAGCCACATGATGGCGCACGTGTACCTGTCGCTCGCGAAGGAGCTCGGGCTGCCCGACGACGCGCAGTCGGCCGCCGCGTTCCAGCGCGACGTGCTCGACTGGCCCGCGTTCGCCGATTCGGTGGCCGCGCTCAAGCGGCTGCGCCGGCACTACCGCCTCGTCGCGATGACGAACGCCGACCGCGTCGCGCTGTCCGCCTACGCGCATACGCTCGGCGATCCGTTCGACGACACCGTGTGCTGCGACGAGACCGGTGTCGCGAAGCCCGACCCGCAGTTCTTCGCGTATAACCGCGGCCGTCAGGCGGCGTTCGGCTACAAGTTCGGCGAGATCCTGCATACCGCGCAAAGCCAGTATCACGACATCGGCATCGCGACGAAACTCGGCTACGCGACCTGCTGGATCGAGCGCCGCCAGGGCCTGCGGGGCTTCGGCGCGACGCCCGAGCCGCAGGCCGTGACGACGCCGACGTACCGCTTCGCGACGCTCGCGGCGCTCGCGGATGCGGTCGAAGCCGAAGCGCGCGCGGCCTGACGATGCTCGCGCCGACCGTTGCGCACCGGCCCCCGCCCGAGTCGCTGTGGCGCGCGATGGCGGCGCGCGCGCCGCTGCCGCACGCGCGGGCGTGCGAAGCCGGACCGCTCGAACGCGATCTCGCCGTGGAGGTCGCGATCGTCGGCGCCGGCTACTCGGGACTCGCGGCCGCGCATGCGCTCGCGCAGCGCGGCGTGAGCTGCGCGGTGCTCGACGCGAATCCGGTCGGCTGGGGCGCGAGCGGGCGCAACGGCGGGGTCGTGTCGTCGAAGTTCCGGCTGTCGTTTCCGGCGATCGCCCGGATGCACGATCTCGATACCGCGAGACGCATGCATCGGCTCGCGCATGACGGCGTGCACACGGTGGAGTCGCTCATCGATACCTATGACCTTGCGCGCGCGGGCTTCGAGAAGACCGGGAGCCTGCGCTGCGCGCATACCGAGCGGGCGTTCGCGGCGATCCGCGCGGAAGCGGAGTGGGTGCGCAGCGCGCTCGGCGATGCGTCGATGAGCGTGCAGTCGCGCGCACAGGTTGCGCACGAAACCGGTTCGGACGGTTTTGTCGGCGGCGTGCTGAGCGCCGATGCCGGCACCATCCTGCCGCTCGAATACGTGCTGGGCCTCGCGCGCGGGCTCACCGCGCGCGGCGTGCCGATCTACGCGTCGACGCCGGTCGTCACGATCGGGCGTGGGGCGGGGGGCGTCACGCTGCAAGCGCCGGGCGGCACCGTGCGCGCGCGTCAGGTGATCGTCGCGACCAATGCGTACTCGGGGCTCACGCGCGCGACCGCGCCATACGAGCGCGAGCTCGTGCCGTTTCGCAGCGCGATCATCGCGACCGCGCGCTTGCCGGCCGAACTCGACGCGCAGTTGATGGTGGCGCGGCGCAGCTACACGGAAACGCGCCGCATGATGAAGTGGTTTCGCAAGGCCGATGGCCGCGTGCTGTTCGGCGGGCGCGACGCGTTCGGCAAGGAAGGCGAAACCGGCGGCTTCGACGCGCTGCGCCGGGCGATGGTCGCGCTCTTTCCGGTGCTCGCGGACGTGCTCGTCGAGTATCAGTGGTCGGGTTATGTCGGCATGACGTTCAACGCGCTGCCGCACGTCGGCCGCAGCGACGACGCGACCACCTTCTGCGTCGGCTACAACGGCGCGGGCGTGGCGATGGCGAGCCTCGTCGGTCAGCATGCGGCGGCGCTTGCGCTCGGCGAGCGGCCCGAACTCGCGCTGCTCGCGCAGGACGGCCTGAAGCCGGTGCCGTGGCGCGCGCTGCGTGCACCGGGCGTGCGGCTCGTGGCCGGCTGGTATCAGTTTCTCGATGCGGTGGGAGCATGATGACGACAGCAAAGCGTACCTTCGACGATCACGCGGCGCTTCACGCGGCCGCGGCCGACCCGTCGGTGCAGTACCGGCGCCGCGAGGACCGGGCGATGTTGCTGCTCCTCGCGCCGGCGCTCGCCGTCGTCGTGGTGCTGCTCGTCGCGCCGCTCGCGTGGCTGGCGTGGCAGTCGATCTGGCAGGGCGGCGCGTTCACGCTCGTGAACTACCAGCGGATTTTTTCGCCGGCCTATCTCGACACCTTCACCGAGACCTTCAAGCTGAGCTTCATCGTCACCGCGGTGACGCTGCTGCTCGGCTATCCGGTCGCGTACTTCGCGGCCTCGTTGCCGCCGCGGCGCGCGACGCTGATTCTGGGGCTCGTGATCCTGCCGTTCTGGACCAGCGTGCTCGTGCGCACCTACGCGTGGCTCGTGCTGCTGCAGCGCACCGGTATCGTCAACAAGACGCTGCTCTCGCTCGGGCTGATCGACCATCCGCTGCAGCTTTCGTATAACGCGCTCGGCACCGTGATCGCGATGGTGCACATCCTGTTGCCGTTCATGGTGCTGCCGCTTTACTCGGCCATGCAGAAGATTCCGCAGAATCTCACGCAGGCGGGCGCGAGCCTCGGCGGCTCGCCGCTGCACGTGTTCTGGCGCGTGTTCCTGCCGTTGTCGCTGAGCGGCGTCGTCGCGGGCGTCACGCTCGTGTTCGTGCTGTGTCTCGGCTTCTACATCACGCCGGAACTGATGGGCGGCGGGCGTTCGATCATGGTGTCGATGGTCGTGAGCAGCGACGTCGACATCTACAACAGCTGGGGTGCGGCGAGCGCGGTCAGCGTCGCGCTGCTGCTGTGCGTGTTCGCGATCTTCTGGATCGCCAGCCGCTTCATTCCGCTCGAAAAGACCCTGGGGACGAAATGACGCCACTTGCCCAACGCCTGCCGCTGCCCGGCGCGCATCGTCCGCGGCTCGCGCCGGCGCGCCTCGCGCTCGGCGTGCTCGTCGCGCTGATTCTCGTGTTCCTGATGCTGCCGATCGTGATCGTCGTGCCGCTGTCGTTCTCCGATACGCGCTTCATGACGTTTCCGCCGCCGGGCTACTCGCTGCGCTGGTATGACGCGTTCTTCGGCGACAGCGGCTGGATCGAGGCCGCGAAAACCACGCTCACCGTGTCGCTGAGCGCCGCGCTGCTCGCCACGCCGCTCGGCGTCGCGGCCGCGTATGCGCTGCAGCACGGCGCGCACCGGTCGATGCGCTATCTGCGCACATTGCTGATGCTGCCGCTGATGGTGCCGATCATCATCGTCGCGGTCGGCGTGTTTTTCGTGTTCACGCGGCTCGGCTACGTGAACACGCTGACCGGGCTGATCGTCGCCGATACGATGCTCGGCCTGCCCTACGTGCTGATCACCGTGGGTGCGGACCTGCGCACCTTCGACGCGACCCAGGAGATGGTGGCGCGCAGCCTCGGCATGAACCGGCTGCGCGCGTTCCTCGCGGTGACGCTGCCGCAGATTCGCGCGAGCGTCGTGTCGGGCGCGGTGTTCGTGTTCATCCAGGCGCTCGACGAGACCGTCGTGGCGCTGTTCATTTCCGGCGGCGCGAACCAGACGCTCACGCGCCGCATGTTCGTCACGCTGCGCGACGAGATCGATCCGACCATTGCCGCGATCAGCACGATGCTGACCGCGCTGACGCTGTGCCTCGTGCTGATCGTCACGCTGAGCCGCCGCCGCGCGGCGGCGCGATCCTGAGCGGCGCGCCGCGCGCGACCGGGCCACACCAACGGAGACTGCATGCGCAGTGCACTGCAACACTACATCGACGGCGCGTGGGTGGCGCCGTCCGGCAGCGGCCGGCTGCCGGTGATCGACCCCTGTACCGCGACGCCGTTCGCCGAAGTGGCGCTAGGCACGGCCGACGACGTCGCGCGCGCGGTCGGTGCCGCGCAGCGCGCGTTCGCGTCGTTTTCGCGCACGTCGCTTGCCGAACGCCTCGCGCTGATCCGCCGCGTGCTCGAGCGCTATCTCGCGCATTACGACGAGATGGCGCAGGTGATTTCGCGCGAAATCGGCGCGCCGCTGCCGCTCGCGCAGACGTGGCAGGCGGGGCTCGGCCGGCGTCATCTGGAGCAGGTGCTGCGGGCGAGCGAAACGTTCGCGTGGCAGCGCAGTAACGGCACGACGCTCGTCACGCACGAGCCGGTCGGCGTCGTCGCGCTGATCACGCCGTGGAACTGGCCGATCAACCAGATCGTCTGCAAGGTCGCGCCGGCGCTCGCGGCCGGCTGCACGATGGTGCTCAAGCCGAGCGAGGTGTCGCCGCTGAATGCCGCGCTATTCGCGCAGATCGTCGACGAGGCGGGCGTGCCGCCTGGCGTGTTCAACCTCGTGCACGGCGACGGTCCGACCGTCGGCGCCGCGCTGTGCGCGCACCCGGACGTCGCGATGGTGTCGTTCACCGGTTCGACGCGCGCGGGCATCGAGATCGCGCGCCTCGCGGCGCCGAGCGTCAAGCGCGTGCATCAGGAGCTCGGCGGCAAGTCGGCGAACCTGCTGCTCGACGACGCCGACTTCCGTGCGGCGGTGAAGGCGGGCGTGAACGCGTGCTTCAGCAACAGCGGCCAGTCGTGCAATGCGCCGACGCGCATGCTGGTGCCGGCGGCGCGGCACGACGAGGTCGCGGCGCTCGCGCGCGACGCGGCGCACGCGCACCGGGTCGGCCCGGCGGATGCCGAAGGCACGACGATGGGTCCGGTCGTGAACGCGAAGCAGTTCGCGCACGTGCAGCGGCTGATCGGCATCGGCCTCGAAGAGGGCGCGCGCTGCGTGGCCGGCGGCCTGGGCCGGCCCGACGGGCTCGCGCGCGGCTACTACGTGAAGCCGACCGTGTTCGCGAACGTCAGCCCGTCGATGACGATCGCGCGCGAGGAAATCTTCGGCCCGGTGCTGTCGATCATCCCGTACGACGACGAGGAACAGGCCATCGCGATCGCCAACGGCACGCCGTTCGGTCTCGCCGCCTGCGTGCAGTCGCGCGAGCGCGAGCGCGCGCGGCGGGTCGCGGCTCGCCTGCGCGCGGGCAGCGTGTACCTGAACTATCCGGCGTGGGATCCGGCCGCGCCGTTCGGCGGCTACGGTCAGTCCGGCAATGGCCGCGAATACGGCGAGTGGGGACTGGAAGCGTTTCTCGAAGTCAAGGCGATCGTCGGATACGGTTCGTAAATACGGTTCGTAAGGACGACGAATCAGAATGATCACGGCGCGTGCCGCAGCAGATCGGCGATGCGCTCGGCGATCATGATGGTCGGCACGTTCGTGTTGGCGCACGGAATCGACGGCATCAGCGACGCATCGCACACCGACAGGCGCTCGACGCCGTAGACCGCGCCGCGCGCGTCGGTCACCGCGAGCGGATCGTCGGGGGCGCCCATCCGGCAGGTGCCGCCCGGATGCCACGTGCCGCCCACCGCGCGCGTGACGAAGCCGGTCAGCGCGCGCTCGTCGGCGACGAGCGCCTCGATCGATACGCCCTGCGTGACGACGCGCCGGATCAGCGCGCCGCGCAGCGGGCCGGCGCTGTCGAGCAGCGCGCTCAACGCGCCGCGGCGCAGCGCATTCCACGCGCCGGGCACGGCCACTGCGGCGACGCGCGGCGAGTAGCTCGACGGGAACACGGTATCGCAGAGCGCGGCCATCGCCGGCGACGCGAGCGTTTGCGCGCCGAAGCGCAGCGCCTGCTTGAGCCGTTCGAGATCGCGCGGATCGGACAGCATGTCGAAATCGACCTGGGGCTCGTCGGCGGCGTGCGGCGTGGCGAGCGTCACGCGGCCGCGCGAATACGACTTGTTGACCCAGAAAAACAGCGTGCCGATGCGGTAGCCGAGCGCGTGCCAGCCGGAGCGCGACAGGATCGCGCCATGCATGTCGCCGGCCGCCGTGCCGGGCAGGCCCGACGAGAAGCGCACGACCGCCTGTTCGTGATGCTCGTGCGGAAACGGGGTGCGCGCGCGGCGCGGCAGGAACGCGGAGACCGCAATCGACGGATGCTCCATCAGGTTGCGTCCGACGCCCGGCCGGTCCGCCACCGGCGCGATGCCGAGTTCGGCCAGCGCGCGCGCGGGCCCGATGCCGCTGCGCAGCAGCAGTGCGGCGCTGTGAATCGCGCCCGACGACACGATCACGCGGGCCGCGTGGACGTCCTCCTGCGTGCCGTCGTCGCGCAGGAGGCGCGCGCCGGTGGTGCGCCGGCCGTCGAACAGCAGCGTGGTCACGGTGCAGCCGGTGCGGATGCGCAGGTTCGGCCGTGCGCGCACCGTGTCGTCGAGATAGCAGACCGAGGTCGGGATGCGCTCGCCCTCGTCGCTGACCGCAATCGCGCCGACGAACGTGCCGTCCTGCCACGGCCCGTTCTGGTCGTCGCGCAGCGGGTGGCCCTCGCGCTGCAAGGTTGCGAGCACGCCGCGCACGAACGGCGAGAGCCGCGCCCATGACGCGCGCTGGATCCGCAGCGGTCCGCTCGCGCCGTGCAGCGGACCGCTGAAATCGCAGTCGGTTTCGAGCTTGATGAAATAGGGCAAACAGCTTTGCCAGTTCCAGCCGCGCGCGCCGAGCGCTTCCCACTCGTCGTAATCGGCGGGCGCGCCGCGATTGGCCATCAGCGCGTTGATCGCGGAGCCGCCGCCGAGCAGCTTTGCCTGCTCGTAGCGGCGCGGCGTCGCGGGGCGGCTCATGCGCGCGCTCAGGTGCTGCCAGAGATTGCGGGCGTCGAGGTACGCGCGTCCCGGATAGCGGCTGCGGATTTCCGCGGGCATCGTCGCGTGCGACAGGTCGCGTCCGGCTTCGATCAGGCAGACGCGGGCGCGCGGATCTTCGGACAGCCGCGCGGCAAGCACGCAGCCCGCCGAGCCGCCGCCGAGAATCAGATAGTCGGTCACGTCGCTCACGTTGGGCAGGCGAGGGTTGGTTCGCAAAGGAAGGCAAGCAGGACAGCACGCGCGAGCGGCTCGCGGGCGAGGGTGTGCGATACCGCTATGCAGCGATACCGCTATGCAGCGATGCAGCGATGCAGCGATGCAGCAAAGCAGCAAAGCAGCAAAGCAGCAAAGCAGCAAAGCGGCGCCGGCGGGAGGGCCGGCGCTGCGTGCGTCATTGCTGCATGAACTTCAGCCAGCGGGCCCGCGCCTGGATGCCGGCGGGCGACGCCCACCACTCCTCGGACAGCAGTGCCTGCTGCGCGGCGTTCTGCGGCGAGCTGGGCAGTTCGGCCGCGCGCTGCGCGCTGATCTTGCCGGTCTTGAACGCGGCAGGATTGCCCGGACCGTAGTCGATGTAAAGCGGCAGGTTGGCTTGCAGGTCGGGCGACTCGGCCGCGTTGATGAAGCGAACCGCGTTGGCGAGATTCGGCGCGTTCTTCAGGATGCACAGCTGCGTGTTCTGCAGGATGCCGTCGTTGAACGTGAAGTCGATGTCCGGGTTGTCCTTGCGCACGGCGCTCGCGCGCCCGTTCCAGATCATCTCCATGTCGACCTCGCCGTCGTGCAGCAACTGCGCGGACTGTCCGCCCGAGGTCCACCAGACGGTGATGTACGGCTTGATCTGCTGCAGCTTCTTGTATGCGCGGTCGACGTCGAGCGGATAGAGCTTGTCGCGCGGCACGCCGTCGGCCATCAGCGCCGCTTCGAGCACCGTCTGCGGGTCGTTGCGCAGCGCGCGCGTGCCGGGGAAGTCCTTCACGTCCCAGAAGTCTTTCCAGCTGTGCGGCACTTTCTTCAGCGTCTTCTTGTTATACGCGATCACCGTCGAGTAGAACTCGTACGCGACCGACCACGGGGTGCGGTACTTCTCCGGCATGGCTGCCGCGTTCGGAATCTTCGAGAAGTCGAGCTTCTCGATCATTCCCTCGCGGCCGCCGCGCAGGCAGTTCGAGGTCGGCGTGTCGACGACGTCCCAGATCGGCTTGCCGGTGGCGAACTGCGCCTTGATCTGCGGCCACGCATCCGGGATGCTGTCCTGGTTGATCGTGATCCCGAGCATCTTCGCGGCGGGATCCAGGATCGCCTTGGTCTGCGCTTCCTGGTAGACGCCGCCTTGCGAGACGAACGTGATTTGCCCTGCGGCAAGAGCGGATGAACTGGCGGCGCCGAATGCAAGCATCAGGGCGACCGGGTATAACCTCGATAGGGTAATCACGGCTTTTCCTCGACACGGTTGAAGTGCTGAACGTCTTCGTGGTGATGCGTGGTGCTACCGCCGAGCGTGCCGCCCGAAGCCGGAAGCCAGAGGCCGCAAGCCGGATAGCGCGGGGGTTGACTGGCAATATAGTGAGTCAATATGGGCCCAGCAACACCGCAATTGTTGGAGCAGCCATGACAGCAGGTTATGGCGCACGCGCATCGCGCGCGCGACGATGCGCGCGGCGTGCGGCGACGCGCAGCGTTCGGGCGAACCCTGAGGTGAAACGGAGCGCACGCGGGAAGGCGGAGTGCGCGCGGACAGGAAGCGGCGCGCCGCGTGTGCGCACGCGGCGCGCGCATCCGGCTCAGCCCGCGCGGGAAATGCGCTGCTCGATGCGGCCGAGCCGCACCACGGTCACGCCGGGCCGCAACTGGCGCAGCGACGGCATCACGAGCATGCAGTCGTCGTAGGGGGTGCGCACCGGTTCGCCGTCGGACCAGCCGATCACGGTGCCGGCCGTGGGCATGACTTCGAGCCCCGTATAGGCGCTGGCGAAGCGAAAGTCCATGCTCTTCGCGACGACCGGCTCGGTGACGCGCACGATGCGCATCTCGGCGGGCAGCGGCTGAACCCAGCCGTCCGGCAGGTCGCCGGCCTCGACGATGCCCGACAGCAGCAGGAAACGCGCGGCGGTGTCGCGCGCGACGCGTACCGCGCCGGCTTCCCAGTGCTGTCCGCATTCGATCAGCAGCGCGTTCTTCGGGCTCGCGGGGTCGCCGAAGCCTTCGTAGTCGCGCATGCGGCGGCCTTCGGGATGGCCTTCGTCGCAGATCACCGTCGGCGGCGTGCCGAGTTGCGCGGCGAGGCCTGCGCCCTTCGCGAGCGGTCCGGCGACGATCAGCGGCGCGCTTTTCTCGTGCATCGAATGCAGGTCGAGCAGCAGGTCGACGGTGTCGATCACCGGGCGCATCGCGCGCGCGCGGCGCAGCTCGCTCGAATCGCGCGACAGGTCGTCCAGCGTCTGCGCGGTCCACACGCGGTTGAAGTCCTGATCGACGAAGCGCGCCGCATCGGGGCGCGCCGGGTCGAAGCGGCCATACGCGTCGACGTTCGCGAACGCGAGCGTGAGCCGGCCGCGCCGCGGGCGCAGCCCCGCGCGCAGCAGCGCGTCGACGACGATCGCGCCGCATACCTCGTTGCCGTGCGTGAGCGCATTGATCATCACGTGCGGGCCGGCGACGCCCGAGTCGAACGTGTGCACGTACGGGATGCCGGTATTGCCGGCCGCGTGCGGCGCGATGTCCGGAAACGCGACTTCGATCGGATAGGCCGGCGCGCTCATGCGAGGCCTCCCTGGCACAGGTATTTGATCGACAGATAGTCGTCGAGCCCGTACTTCGAGCCCTCGCGGCCGTAGCCGGATTCCTTCACGCCGCCGAACGGCGCGGCCTCGCTCGCGAGCGCGCCTTCGTTGATGCCGACGATGCCGGCCTCCAGCGCGCGCGCGACGCGCTCGATGCGGCGCAGGTCCTGGCTGTAGAAATACGACGCGAGACCGAACGGCGTGTCGTTCGCCGCGCGGATCGCGTCGGCTTCCTCGTCGAAGCGGAACAGCGGCGCGATCGGGCCGAAGGTTTCCTCGCAGCTCAGCTGCATGTCGGCGCTCGCGTCGGCGAGCACCGTGGGCGCGTAGAAGTGCGGGCCGAGCTCCGGCAGGCGCCGGCCGCCGGTGAGCACGCGCGCGCCGCGGCTCACGGCGTCGTCGACGTGCCGCGCGATCTTGTCGACAGCGCGCGCGTTGATCATCGGACCGATCTGCGCGGCCGGATCGGTTGCGGGCGCAACCTTCAGCGCGGCGACGCGCGCGGCGAGCCGCTCCGCGAAACGCTCGTAGACGCCCGACTGCACGTAGACGCGGTTCGGGCACACGCAGGTCTGGCCGCCGTTGCGGAACTTCGAGGCGAGCAGGCCGGTGACCGCGGCGTCGAGGTCCGCATCGTCGAACACGATGAACGGCGCGTTGCCGCCAAGTTCCAGCGACAGCTTCTTCAGCGTGTCCGCCGACGCGCGCGCCAGATACTTGCCGACCGGCGTCGAGCCGGTGAACGTGATCTTGCGCACGCGGCTGTCGGCGAGCCAGTCGGCCACGGCCGGCACCGCGTGCTCGCGCGACGCGCTGATCAGGTTCAGCACGCCGGGCGGCACGCCCGCTTCATGCGCGAGCGCGACGAGCGCGAGCGCGGTGAGCGGGGTGTCCTCGGCCGGCTTGCCGACCACGGTGCAGCCGGCGGCCAGCGCCGGCGCGATCTTGCGTGCGATCATCGCCAGCGGAAAATTCCACGGCGTGATCGCCGCGACGATGCCGACCGGCTCCTTCACCGCGCTCATCCGCTTGCCGCGCTGCTGCTGCGGAATCAGGTCGCCGTAGATGCGGGTCGCCTCGTCGGCGAACCAGCCGACGTACGACGCGCCGTACATCACTTCGCCGCGACCCTCGGCGAACGGCTTGCCCTGTTCGAGCGAGATCAGGCGGCCGAGCGCGTCCGCGTTCTCGACCATCAGCGCGTGCCAGCGGCGCAGCACCGCGGCGCGCTCGGCGGGCAGCGCGTCGCGCCAGGCGGGGAACGCGCGCGCCGCGGCGTCGGTGGCGGCGCGCGCATCGGCGGCGTCGCTGTCGGGGACCTCGGCGATCGTCTCGCCGGTGGCCGGATCGGTGACCGCGAAGCGGCGCCCGCTGGCGGCGGGCACCCATTGCCCGTCGATGAAGTTGGCCGGGTGAATCAGGTCACTGAGCGTATAGGGCTGGCTCATCGAAAGTCTCCTGGTTGATGGGGCGAGCGCGAGGCGCTCACGCGGCCGCGATGCGCTGCGCGATCGCCGCGCCGACCGCTTCCGTGCCGGCCTTGCCGCCGAGGTCGCCGGTGCGCGGGCCATCCTTGAGCACCGACTCGATCGCGGCGACGATCGCGTCGTGTGCCGCGTGTCCGGCGCCGGTGCCGTTGCCGAGAAAGTCGAGCATCATCGCCGCCGACCAGATCATCGCGATCGGGTTCGCGATGCCCTTGCCCGCGATGTCCGGCGCCGAGCCGTGCACCGGTTCGAACAGCGACGGGAAGGTGCGCTCCGGGTTCAGGTTGCCCGACGGCGCGATACCGATCGTGCCGGTGCACGCGGGCCCGAGGTCGGACAGGATGTCGCCGAACAGGTTGGTCGCGACGACCACGTCGAAGCGGTCCGGGTTCAGCACGAAGCGCGCGCACAGGATGTCGATGTGCTGGCGGTCCCATGCGATCTCCGGATAGTGCGCGGCCATCTCGGCCGCGCGCGCGTCCCACCAGGGCATGCTGATCGCGATGCCGTTGCTCTTGGTCGCGACGGTGAGCTTCTTCGCGCGGCGCTGCGCGAGCTCGAACGCGAACTTCAGCACGCGCTCGCTGCCCTTGCGCGTGAAGATCGCCTGCTGCACGACGAATTCGCGCTCGGTGCCGTCGAACATCGTGCCGCCCACCGACGAATACTCGCCCTCGGTGTTCTCGCGCACGATCATGAAATCGATGTCGCCGGCCTTGCGGCCCGCGAGCGGCGACGGCACGCCGTCGAACAGGCGCGCGGGGCGCAGGTTGATGTACTGGTCGAACTCGCGGCGGAACTTCAGCAGCGACCCCCACAGGGAAATGTGGTCGGGCACCGTGGCGGGCCAGCCGACCGCGCCGAACAGGATCGCATCGCAGTCCTGGAGCTGCTCCTTCCAGTCGTCGGGCATCATCTGGCCGTGCTGCGCGTAGTAGTCGCACGAGGCCCATGCGATGTGGCGGTAGTCGAGGGCGATGCCGAAGCGGCGGCTTGCGGCGTCGAGCGCGCGCAGCGCCTCGGGCATCACTTCCTTGCCGATGCCGTCGCCGGGTATTACGGCAATGCGGTAGGTGCGGGTCATGGTCGGTCTCCTGGTCGGGACGATATCAACGGAATCAACGGAATGGGGGCGAAGCGGCCCGCGGCGGCCGGCGCGCGCACTGCGCGCGCACGGCCGGCGTTCACGGGTGATGCGGAGAAAACAGCGTTTCGAGCGGGTAGTGCGTCTTGATGAAAGACGTCTTGATGATCACGTAGCTGAAGTACTTCTCGATGCCGATGTTGCGTTCGAGCAGCCCCTCGATGATGCTCTGGTAGTGGCCCACGCTGCGCGCGACGAACTTCAGCAGATAGTCGTAGCCGCCGCTCGCGAGATGGCACTCGACCACTTCGTCGACCTCGCGGATCGCCTTCTCGAACTTGATGAAGTCCTCGCGCCGATGGTCCGCGAGCGTGACCTCGGTGAACACCACCTGCACGTCGCCGAGCTTTTCGAGCTGGATCTGCGCACCGTAGCCGACGATGTAGCCGGCTTTCTCCAGACGCTTCACGCGGATCAGGCACGGGCTCGGCGACAGCCCGACTGCGTCGGCCAGTTCGACATTCGTGATGCGCCCGCGCTTCTGCAGTTGCGACAGGATGCGCAGATCGATTCGGTCCAGCTTGCAGTCGGTGCTCATCGTGATGGGGGCGGCCCCGCATGTCGAAGGATCGAGCGATGGTATCACGCCGCGACACGGCCGCTCACCCCCCCGGAGGCCTGCGACGCGGCCTTCAGCGCGGCGTGCACGTCGGGTTGCGCGAGCACGTCGTCGAGGGTCTTTTCGAGGCGCTCGAACAGCAGGTCGAACTCGGCTTCGGTGAACGACAGCGCGGGCGCGAAGCCGAGCACGCCGTCGCCGAACGCGCGAAACACGATGCCGTTGCGCCAGGCCGCCGCGGCAATCCGCTCGGGCAGCTTCAGCGCCGGGTCGAAGCGCTGCCGGCTCGTCTTGTCGGCAACGAGTTCGAGCGCGCCGAGCAGGCCGCGCTGGCGCGCGTCGCCGACGAGCGGATGCGCGCGCAGCGCGTCGAGCCCGCGGGCGAAGCGCGGCGCGCGCGCGAGGCCGTTCGCGAGCAGTCCGCCTTCGTGATAGAGGCGCATCACTTCGAGGCCGATCGCCGCGCTTACCGGGTGCGCGGAATACGTGTGGCCGTGGCCGATCACCGCGTCGGGCGCCGCGTCGGCGATGCCGCGGTACAGCCCGTCCGACATCAGCACCGCGCCCATCGGCGCATAGCCGGCGGTGAGGCCCTTGGCGACCGTCATCAGGTCCGGCTCGACCTGCTCGGCCTCGCACGCGAACAGCGGGCCGGTGCGGCCGAAGCCCGTGATCACCTCGTCGGCGACGAACAGGATGTCGAGGCGCCGGCACGCTTCGCGCATCGCTTTCAGCCAGCCGGCGGGCGGCACGATCACGCCGCCCGAGCCCTGCACCGGCTCGCAGAAGAACGCGGCGACGTGCTGCGCGCCGAGCGCGGCCACCTTTGCTTCGAGCGCGGCGACCGACGCGGCGATCAGCGCGGCGTCGTCGGCGTGCCCGCTGCGGTACGGATACGGCGACGCGATGTGATGCTGGGTTGCGAGCGGCACGTCGAAGTGCTGGTGAAACACCGGCAGCGCGGTGAGCCCCGCGCCGAGCGACGACGAGCCGTGATAGCCGCGTTCGAGCGCGATGATGTGCTTCTTCGCCGGCCGCCCGGTCGCGTTGTAGTAGTACGTGATGAAGCGCAGCGCCGCGTCGACCGCATCGGAGCCGCCGAGCGTGAAGTAGACATGCTGCAGCGACGCGGGCGAGCGCTCGACGAGCTGCGCGGCGAGTTCGATCGCGGGCTCCGAGCCGAAGTGGAAGTAGCTGGTCGCGTACGGCAGGCGGCTCATCTGGCGCGTGGCGGCGTCGACGATGCTCGCGTGGCCGTAGCCGGTGTTCACGCACCAGAGGCCGGAGAACGCGTCGAGCAGTTCGTGGCCGTCGGCGTCGCGCAGGAACACGCCGTGCGCGGATTCGAGGATCGTCACGCCGCGCGCCTCGTGCGCGCGATAGCTGACGACGGGGTGGATCAGGTGCTGGCGGTCTGCTTCGATCAGCGATGCTTGGTTCATGGTACGGCTCCCGGTCTCGGAATGGGCTGCGAACCGTTTCATGCTACCGGCGCGGCGGGGGCGGGCGTTTCGCCAAATAAACCGGCAAAAAGCGCAATCGACGCGTTTTGACCGGGGTGTGCAGCATTTTCTGCTGCGCGCCGGGCGGGGCCGGCCCGCGCCGGTTCGATGCGGGATGCGGGCTGCGGCTGCGCGGGGCCGGTTCTGTCCGGCGCGGGATGCGGCCTCGGGCGCGCGGGTTCGGCCGCCGGTGCCGCGCGACGCCTCAGTAGCCGCGCGCGCGGTCGATCTCGCCGAGCATCGGCAGGCCGTCGCGATGCCGCGCGATGTTCGCGAGCACGACGTCGACGGCGGTGTCCGGCCGCGTCGCGCTCGCGATGTGCGGCGTCACGCGCACGCGCGGATGCGTCCAGAACGGATGCGGCGCGGGCAGCGGCTCGGGGTCCGTGACGTCGAGAATCGCGCTGTGCAGATGCCCGCGTTCGAGCGCGTCGAGCAGATCGTCCTGGTTCAGTTGCGGCCCGCGTCCGACGTGCACGAGCGACGCGCCGGCAGGCAGCTTCGCGAACAGGCGGCGCTCGAGCAGGCCGCGCGTCGCGTCGGTGAGCGGCAGCAGGCAGATCAGGATGTCGGTGCGCGCGAGAAACGCGTCGAGCGCGGCCGCGCCCGCATGACATTCGATGCCGGGCAGCGTGTGTGCGGAGCGGCTCCAGCCGGCGCACGGAAAGCCGAACAGCCGCAGCCGGTCGAGCACCGCGGCGCCGAGCATGCCGAGCCCCAGCACGCCGATGCGCCGCGACGCGGCCGCGCGCACCGGCAGCGCGTGCCAGACGCGCTCGCGCTGCTGCTGCGCGTAGTCGAACAGATCGCGGTGAATCGTCAGCACCGACTGCGTGACGTACTCGACCATGCCTTCGACGATGCCGGGCTCGATCATCCGCACGACCGCGATGTGCCCGGGCACGCCGGCGAGGTCGAACTGGTCGATGCCCGCGCCGACCGAGAAGATCACCTCCAGGTTCGGCAGCGTGCGCGCCGGATCGTCGGGCGGCTGCCACGCGGCCAGATAGCGCACGTCCGCCGGGTCGCCGACGTCGGGCCACAGCCGGAACGGGATATGCGGCGCCTTCTGCGCGAACAGCTGCGCCCACTGTCTGCCGCGTTCGGGATCGGCCTTGTAGAGGAGCGTCATGGCGGTCACCCGAGCGCCTGCGTGACGATGCCCGCCTGCTGCACGGCGGGATCGCGGACCGGCGCACCGTTGCGCGCCATCTTGACGACCGTGTCGACGCGCGCGAGACCGAGCGCGTCGAGCCAGTGGCCGAGACCGGCTTCGTCGGGCGTGTCGACGCGCGTGAACGCGCCCGCGTTCGCGGCGAGCCGGTCGGCGAGCAGCGCCTGGGCGCGCTGCGCGAAGCGGCCGTCGTCGGCGAGCGCGGCGACCGGACCGATCGCGTGGCCGCGGCCGAACGGGCGCAGCAGCGCGAAACCCGTCAGCGTGTCGCCGCGCACGAGCGCGACGCCTTGCGAGAGCGCGGCGAGCGGCGGCAGCAGCGCGGCGCGATCGAGGCCGCTCGCGCGCGAGGCGAGTTCGATCATGCGCGGCATGTCGGCGGGCGCGAGCGGCCGCACCCGTTCGCCGGCGGGCAGATCGACGTGCGGCACACGGAAGTCGGCGCCCTGATGCTGATGCAGCGTGCCGATTGCCGCGAAGCCGAGTTTCTCGTAGAGCGGCTGGCCGGCCGGCGTCGCGTGCAGCACGGTCATGCGGGGGCCGAGCGCCGCGAGCAGGCGCTCCATCAGCGCGCGGCCGATGCCCTTGCCCTGCTGGTCGGGCGCGACGATCACGAGGCCGAGCGTCGCGCCGTGCTCGCCGTACGGCCACGCGAGCGCGGTGCCGACGACGCGCTCGCCGTCCTGCGCGACCACGCCGAAGCCGGCGGCCGCCGCGAAGCGCCAGTCGTCGGCGCGATGCGGCCAGCGCAACTGTTGCGACAGCGCATGGGCGGCCGCGATGTCGGCCTCGCTGAAGGACCGGTAGACGAGTGGTGTCGAAGACGCGGGCAGGGCGGACACGGGAAGCTCCTCGGGCGACGGATGATGCACGAGTGTGACAGTGTGCGCGCGGGCGGGATAGGACGATTCTGCTGGGGGGGAAGGGCGCACCGGGGCCGCGCTGCGGCCGCGCCGGGCGCGGCCACAGCGCGCGCTGCAAGCCCGCGGGGACGGCACCCGGCCCGTTCGCGGCGGCGCGTTGGTAGCCGGCCCGTTCGCTGCGGCGCTTGGGCAGTCACGGGGGCCCGCGGAGCGCCCCGTGCTTCCGTCACGTTGCGCGCCCGTCTCGCCCCGCAACAAAATCCTCGATATTCGCGATCAGCTGATCCGCCAGCGCCTGCTGCGCCTCGTCGGACGCCCACGCGACATGCGGCGTGACGATCACGTTCGGGCGGTGCGCGGCGCGCATCAGCGGGCTGTCCGCGGCCGGGGGTTCCTGCGCGCAGACGTCGAAGCCCGCGCCGCTCACGAGTCCTTCGTCGAGCGCGCGCACGAGATCCGCCTCGTCCACGAGCCCGCCGCGCGCCGTGTTGACGATCAGCGGCCGGCGCGCCATCGCGCGGAACTCCGGCATCGCGAGCAGGCCGCGCGTCGCGGGCGTGAGCGGGCAGTGCAGCGTGATGACATCGCTCGTCGCGAGCATGTCGTCCCACGGCGTATAGAGCCGTCCGCGCGGCGGCTCGCCCTTGCGCGCGGCGAACAGCGGCACCATCCCGAACGCCTTCGCGAGTTCGGCGACGCGCTGGCCGAGCGCACCCTCGCCGACGATGCCCAGACGCGCGCCCGCAAGGTCGCGCAACGGATGATCGAAGAAGCAGAATTGCGCCGCCTGCTGCCAGCGCCCGGCGAGCACGTCCGCGCGGTACGCGGCGAGGTTGCGCCGCAGCGCGAGCATCAGTGCGAACGTGTGTTCGGGCACCGTGTTCACCGCGTAGCCGCGCACGTTGGAGACGGCAATGCCGAGGCGCCGGCAGGCGTCGCGGTCGACGCAGTCGGTGCCGGTCGCGGCGACCGCGACGAGCCGCAGCGCGGGCAGCGCGGCGAGCACGTCGGCCGTGAGCGGCACCTTGTTCGTGATTGCGATCGTCGCGTCCGCGAGCCGCGCCGCGACGTCATCGGCGGCGGTGCGCGCGTATTCGGCGTACGAATGCTCGAACGCGGGACGGCGCAGCGTGATCTGCGGCGCGATCGTCGCGCGGTCCAGAAAGACGACTTTGTGCATGAGGGAGCGAGGAAAAAGGGCAATGAGGGGATTCAGAGCAGCCGGCGTGCTTCGTCGGCGACGTGCGCGGCGGTGATGCCGAAGTGCGCGTACAGCGCCGGCGCGGGGCCCGACGCGCCGAAGCCGGTCATCCCGACAAACGCGCCGCGCTCGCCGAGGTAGCGGTCCCAGCCGAAGCGCGTCGCCGCCTCGATCGCGACGCGCGCCGTGTCCGGCCCGAGCACCGCGCGGCGGTACGCGTCGTCCTGGGCCTCGAACAGCTCCCAGCACGGCATCGAGACCACCGCGGCCGGAATGCCGCCGGCCTGCAGTTGCGCGCGCGCATCGAGGGCAATCGCGACTTCCGAGCCGGTGGCGAGCAGCGTCACGCGTCGCGTGCCGCCCTCGGCCTCGGCGAGCACATACGCGCCGCGGCTCGCGAGGTGCTCGGCCGTGTGCGCGCCGCGCACGCGCGGCAGCGCCTGGCGTGCGAACACGAGCGTGCACGGGCCGCTGCGATGGGCGAGCGCGAGCGCCCAGCATTCGGCGGCTTCGACCGCGTCCGCCGGGCGCATCACGAGCATGTTCGGCATCGCGCGCAGCGACGCGAGAATCTCGACGGGTTGATGCGTCGGCCCGTTCGTGCCGACGCCGATGGAGTCGTGGCTGAACACGAACTTCACCGGCAGCCCCATCAGCGCGGCCATGCGCATCGCCGGGCGTTCGTAGTCGGAAAACGCGAGGTAGGTCACCGCGAGCGGCAGCACGCCGCCATGCGCGGCTGCGCCGTTCGCGAGCGCGCCCATCACGTGTTCGCGGATGCCGCAGTGCACGTAGGCGCCGCTGCGGTCGTCGGCGGTGAACGCATGCAGGCTGCGCTTGTGGCCGGTCGGGGCTTCCAGGTCCGCGCAGCCGACGAGCCGCTCGGGCAGCAGCGGCGCCAGCCGTTCGCCGATCGCGCCGGAGATCGCGATGCCCGCCTGCGGCTCGTCGTGCTGCGCGGCGCTGCGGCGGTAGTCGTCGAGCACGTCGCGCCAGCCGTGCGGCAGCGCGCCGGCCTGCACGCGCTCGAACTCCGCGCGCTGCGCGGCCGGCAGCGCGGCGAGGCGCGCCTGCCACGCATCGTACGCGGCGCGGTTGCGCGCGCCGGCGGCGCGCCATCCGCCCAGCACGTCGCCGGGCACGTCGAACGGCGGGTACGGCCAGCCGAGTGCGTCGCGCGCGGCATCGGCGTCGGCCGCGTACAGCTTGCCGCTGTGACCGCCGCGCTGGCCCTGCAGGCGCGCGATCCCGCGCCCGATCACGGTGCGGCACGCGAGCAGCGACGGCCGCGGATCCTTGCGCGCGAGCGCGAGCGCGGCCGACACGGCTTCGAGGTCGTGTCCGTCGATCTCCTGCACGTGCCAGCCGGCGACGCGAAAGCGCGCGGCGACGTCCTCGCTGATCGACAGCGCGGTGCTGCCGTCGTCGGTGATGCGGTTGTCGTCCCAGCACAGGATCAGCTTGCCGAGACGCAGATGGCCCGCGAGCGAGATCATTTCCTGGCCGATGCCTTCCTGCAGGCAGCCGTCGCCGACGAACGCGTAGGTGTGGTGATCGACGAGTTCGCGGCCGAAGCGCGCGGCGAGATACGCCTCCGCGATCGCCATGCCGAGCGCGTTGCCGATCCCCTGGCCGAGCGGGCCGGTCGTCACTTCGATGCCGGCCGCCGGGTCGTACTCGGGATGCCCCGCGCAATGCGAGCCGAGCGTGCGGAACGAGCGGATCGCATCGAGCCCGATGCGCGCGTAGCCGCTCAGGTAGAGCACCGCGTACAGCAGCATCGAACCGTGTCCGTTCGACAGCACGAAGCGGTCGCGGTCGGGCCAGAGCGGATCGTCCGGATTGAACTTCAGATGGCGCGTGAAGAGCGCGGTGGCGATTTCCGCCATGCCGAGCGGAACGCCCTGGTGGCCCTCGCCGGCGCGCAGGATCGCATCGATGGACAGGAAGCGGATCGCATTCGCAAGCCGACCGGGATCGACCGCGCCGGCAAGGTCGTGAGAGCCGTGAAAATCGTGAGAGACGGTGGACGTCATGGCGAAACAGTCCTCCTGCACGGTCCGCGCGCGGACCGGGGCAGTCGCTGGAGAGGGTGGATGAAGCGCCCGCGCGCGCCGCGCGCGGGCGGACCTGGAGTCAGAGCGCCGGCAGGAAGCCGGTCGAGATCCACGGCACCGCAACGACGATCGCGAGCCCGGCCGCGAGCGCGCCGAGATACGGCCAGATGCAGCGCAGCCCCGCGTTCGGATCGACCCGCCCGATCGTGCAGGCCGCGTAGTAGCCGAGCCCGAACGGCGGCGTGAACAGACCGATGCCCATCGCGAGGATCACCGTGATCGCATAGTGCACCTCGTGGATGCCGGCATGGCGCGCCATCGGAAACAGCAGCGAGCCGAACAGCACCATCGCCGGAATCCCTTCGAGCACGCTGCCGAGCACGATGAACGCGATGACCGAGATGAACAGGAACCCGTATGCGCCGCCCGGCATGTGGCCCATGGCGTCGGCGAGCGCCTGCGAGAAGCTCGCCTGGGTGAGCGCCCAGGCCATCGCGGTCGCCGCGCCGATGATCAGCAGGATCGCGCCGGACAGCGATGCGGTTTCGACGAGCATCGGGTACAGGCGCTTCCAGTCGAAGCGCCGGTAGACGAACAGGCCCACCAGCACCGTGTACGCAATGCCGATCGTCGAGACCTCGGTGGCGGTCGCGACGCCGTCCGCGACCGCGAAGCGGATCAGCACCGGCAGCACCAGCGCCGGCAGCGCGACGAAGCCGGTCTTCGCGATGGTCTTCGCGCTCGCGCGCGGCGCGCGGCCCGCGAGCGCGCCGGTGCGCCGGCGCGCGATCACGCCGAGCGCGACCGCGAGCACGAGACCCGGCAGCAGGCCGCCCGTGAACAGCGCGGCGATCGACACGCCGGTCACCGAGCCGATGATGATCAGCACGAGCGACGGCGGAATCGTCTCGGCCATCGCGCCGCACGCGGCGAGCAGCGACACGAGTTCGCCCTCGGGGACGCCGCGCCGCTTCATCTCCGGGAACAGCACCGGCGCGACCGCCGCCATGTCCGCGGTTTTCGCGCCGGAGATGCCGGAGACGAGCACCATCGCGCCGATCAGCACATACGACAGGCCGCCTTTCACGTGGCCGAGCAGCGCGGCGAGAAACCCGACCATCGCCTCGGCCATCCGCGTCATCTCGATCAGTTGCCCGAGCAGGATGAACAGCGGCACGGCGAGCAGCACGAGCGAGCTCATCCCCTCGTTCATCTGCCCGGTGATCACCGCGAGCGGCGTCGTGGTGGTCGTGAGCAGGCAGGCAACCGTCGACAGTCCGAAGCAGAACGCGATCGGCAGGCCGGCGAGCACGCCGCCCGCCAGCAGGACGCCGAAGAAGATCACGAGGTTCCAGTTGCCCATGTTCCACAGCGCGTCGCGTGCGACGTACAGCGCGAGCGCGAGCGCGGCGAGCACGCCGAGCGCGGGCAGCAGGTCGCGCAGCCGGTGACGCGCGAGACGCACCACGCAGATCGCCAGCATCAGCACGCAGCCGGCCGGCACCGCGGCGGCGCGCACCGTGTCGGGCATGCCGAGCACCGGCGTCTGCACGATCCACTGGTTCTGCGCGTAATCGATCGACGGCCCGAGCATGATCGCGAGAAACAGGCACGGCGCGCCGACCGCGAGCACGTCCGCGAACGAGCGCCAGGCGCCGGACAGGCGCGTGGCGATCACCGTCATGCGCATGTGATGGCCGCGCCGCAGCGCGACCGCCGAGCCGAACATCGCGAGCCACAGGAACAGGATCGACGCGAGCTCGTCGCTCCACACGAGCGGGTGCGAGAACACGAAGCGCGCGATCACGCCGACCAGCAGGATCGCCACTTCCGCGAGCACCGCGAGCGCGGCCGGCAGCTCGATCGCCCAGCCGAGCGCGGTGTCGCAGCGCACCTGCCACAGCGGCGGCGGCGGCCGGTGCGGCTCGGCCGACAGCACGCCGTTCATGCCAGTGCCCCGGTGGTCTGCTGCAGCAGCGCCCAGCCTTCGTTGCCGAAGCTCGTGCGCCAGTGACGATAGAAGTCGGTCTTGCGCAGCGCGTCGCGGAACGCGCCCTTGTCGACTTCCAGCACCTGCAGCCCCTTGCCGGCGAGGGTCTGGCGCAGCGACGCGTTGAGCGCCGCGATGTCGGCGCGCTCCTCGAGCGCGGCGCGGTCGAACTCGCGCGTGACGATCGCCTGCACGTCGCCCGGCAGGCGCTGGAACGCGGCCGGATTGCCGAGAATCCAGTAGGTGTCCCAGACGTGGCTCGTGAGGCTCACGTATTTCTGCACCTCATAGAGCTTCGCGGTTGCGATGATCGGCAGCGGATTTTCCTCGCCGTCGACGAGGTGCGTCTGCAGCGCCGAGTACAGCTCGTTGAAGTTGATCGGCGTCGGGCCCGCCTGCAGCGACTGGAACAGCGAGATCATCATTGGCGCGACCGGCACGCGGATCTTGAAGCCGTGCAGGTCGTCGGGCGTGCGGATCGGCTTCGTCGACGACGTGATCTGCCGGAAGCCGTTGTCCCACGGCTTCGAGACCGCGAGCATGCCGGCGTGCCCGATCTGCGTGCGGATGTACTGGCCGAGTTCGCCGTCCATGGCCTTCCAGACGTGATCGTAGTCGGGAAACGCGAAGCCGGTGTTCGGAATGCCCGCTGCCGGCACGAGCGTGGACATCACCGACGCGGCCATGTTGATGAACTCGACGCCGCCATTGCGGATCTGCGACAGCAGGTCGGTGTCGGAGCCGAGCTGGTTGCTCGGAAACACGCGGATTTCGAGCCGTCCGCTGGTCGCTTCGAGGATCCGCTGGGCCGCCTGCTTCGCGCGCACGTTCACCGGATGGGTCGGGTCCTGGCCGGTCGCGAGCTTGTACGAGAACTGCGGCGCGGCGAGCGCGCGGCGCGACACGCCCCACAACGGCGCGGCCGCGGCGAGCGTCGCGCCCGTTTTCAGGAACGTGCGGCGATCGATGCCGTGCTTCGGTTTCGAATCCGTGCTCATGATGTGCTCCTCCAATATGGAATGGGTCTTTTTCGTCGTTATAGGGTCGCTTTTTCGGGGTCGCTTTTTTCGTCGCGACGGGACGGGCCGCGCGCGCTCAGCCGTGGATCAGCATGCCGCCGTTCACGTCGATGACCGTGCCCGTCAGATACGACGACAGGTCCGAAGCAAGATACAGGAACGCACCCGCGACGTCGTCGACCACCCCGAGGCGGTTCAGCGGAATGCCGGCGAGAATCTCCGCGCGTTTTTCGTCGCTGATCTTGCCCGCGTTGATGTCGGTCTGGATCAGGCCCGGCGTCACGCAGTTCACGCGGATGCCGTCATGGCCGAGCTCGCGCGCCATCGCTTTCGCGAGGCCCAGCACGCCGGCCTTGGCGGCCGAGTAGTGCGGGCCGCCGAGAATGCCGCCGCCGCGCTGCGCGGACACCGACGACATGCACGCGATCGAGCCCGCCTGCTGTTTCTGCATCTGCGGCACGACGGCCTGCGACAGGTACAGCACGCCGCGCAGGTTCACGTCGAGAATCCGGTCCCAGCTGGCCGCATCGATGTCGAGCAGCTTCACCGGCTGCGTGATGCCGGCGTTGTTCACGAGCACGTCGATGCGCCCGAACGCGGCGACGACCTCGCCGATCGCCGCGCGGCACGCGTCGCGATCGGTCACGTCGCACGCGTAGCCGCGATGCTGCGGGCCGAGCCCGGCGGCCGCGGCTTCGGCGGCGTCGCGATCGAGGTCGAGGATCGCGACGCGCGCGCCGTGGCGCGCGAACATCCGCGCGGTCGCCATGCCGATGCCGCGCGGCGACGCGGCCCCGGAAATGACGGCTACCTTGCCGTCGAGAAGACGGGTTTCACTCATGAAGTTCTCCTTGGTCAATCTGTTCGAAGGGCGGCGGGGTGCGCCTGCCGCGGACCGGGCGCGCTCAGCGCAGCCAGGTCTTCAGCGTGCGCGCCATCGCGTCGGCGGAGATGCCGTAACGCTCGTGCAGCGTCGGCAGCGCGCCCGCGTCGAGGAACGCGTCGGGCAGGCCGATCTGGCGGAACGGCGGCGTCACGCCGTGGCTGAGCAGCACGGCTGCGACAGCTTCGCCGAGGCCGCCGGTCACCGAGTGATTCTCCGCGACGACGACGAGCCGGCCGCTCTTGCCCGCCTCGCGCAGGATCGTCGCGGTATCGAGCGGCTTGATCGTCGGCACGTGCAGCACGCCGACGTCGATCCGGTCGCGCGCGACGAGCTTCGCGACTTCGAGCGCGCGCATCGTCATGATGCCGGACGAGATCACGAGCACGTCGGCGCCGTCGCGCAGCAGCTTCGCGCGGCCGAGCTCGAAGCGATAGCCGTACTCGTCGAGCACCACCGGCACGTTGCCGCGCAGCAGCCGCGCGTAGACCGGGCCGCGGTGCGCGGCGATCGCGGGCACCATCTGCTCGATCTCGATCGCGTCGCACGGATCGATCACGGTCAGGTTCGGCATCGCGCGCATCAGCGCGAGGTCTTCGGCGGCCTGGTGGCTCGGTCCGTAGCCGGTCGTGAGGCCGGGCAGCGCGCAGGCGATCTTCACGTCGAGGTTGTCCTCGGCGATCGCCTGGTGAATGAAGTCGTACGCGCGGCGCGTCGCGAACACCGCATAGGTGGTCACGAACGGCAGGGCGCCTTCGTGCGCGAGGCCGGCTGCCGCGCCCATCAGCAACTGCTCGGCCATCCCCATCTGGTAGTAGCGCTCGGGGAACGCCTGGGCGAACACGTGCAGGTCGGTGTACTTGCCGAGGTCGGCGGTCATGCCGATCACGTCGCCGCGCGTGCGCGCGAGTTCGACGAGCGCATGGCCGAACGGCGCGGCGCGCGTCGCCTGGCCTTCGCCGGCGATCGACGCGATCATCGCCGAGGTCTTCAGGCGGGCTTTCGGCGCGACGGTATTCATGCGTGACTCCCTGCGTCCAGTGCGGCGAGCGCGAGCCGCCACTCGTGCGGCTCGACGCGGATGAAATGGTTTTTCTCGCGGGCTTCGAGGAACGGCACGCCGCAGCCCATCTTCGTGTCGCAGACGATGATCCGCGGGCGTGCCGCCGTGTGCGCGCGGGCCGCGTCGAACGCGCCGATCACCGCATCGAGGTCGTTGCCGTCGATGCGCTGGACGAACCAGCCGAACGCGTCGAGCTTGTCGGCGAGCGGCTCGAACGCCATCACCTGGCTGGACGGGCCGTCGGCCTGCTGGTTGTTGACGTCGACGATCGCGATCAGGTTGTCGAGCTTCCAGTGGCTCGCGGAGAGCATCGCCTCCCATACCGCACCTTCGTCGAGTTCGCCGTCCGAGAACAGCGTGTAGACGCACGCGTCCGAGCCGCTGCGCTTCAGGCCGAGCGCGCGGCCGACCGCGATCGCGAGCCCCTGGCCGAGCGAGCCGCCGGACATCTCCATGCCGGGCGTGTAGCTCGCCATGCCGGACATCGGCAGGCGGCTGTCGTCGCTGCCGTAGGTTTCGAGTTCCGCCTCGGGCAGGATGCCGGCCTCGATCAGCGCCGCGTACAGCGCGATCGCGTAGTGGCCGTTCGACAGCAGAAAGCGGTCGCGGCCGAGCCAGTCCGGGTCGTCGGCGCGGTAGCGCAGCGCGTGGCCGTAGGCGACGGCCAGCACGTCGGCGATGTCGAGCGCCTGGGCGATGTAGCCCTGGCCCTGCACCTCGCCCATCAGCAAGGCGTTGCGCCGGATGCGCCGGGCGCAGTCCGCAAGGCGGGCGCGCAACGCGGGGTCGCTGTTCTTCACGCGTGTCTCCTGTGTATGGCCGGGCTCGTGCGGCCGGTTTGTTCTGCGAAGGCGTGCGCCGCGCGCCGCCGGTTGCCGGCGGGCGGGGCGCTGCTGCGCGTCGCCTTTGCCGATGAAAGAAGCGTAATCGCTTGAGTTCGCGCGCTCAAACGAATTAATATGGGCCGATCGGTGAATTCAATGCAACTGTGCGCTGCCATGCAACATCGCGTCACGCTGAAGTCGATCCAGGCGTTCGAGGCTGCCGCGAGGCTGTCGTCGTTCGCGCTTGCGGCAGACGAACTGTTCGTCACGCCGTCGGCGGTGAGTCATCAGATCCGGCTGCTCGAAGAGCAGCTGAACGTGCGGCTGTTTCACCGGGTGCACCGCGCGGCGATCCTGACGGACTCGGGGCGCCAGTACGCGGAGGAGATTTCCGCGGCGTTCGCGCGCATCGAGAGCGCGACGCGCGAGATCGGCCGCGTCGCGAAGAGCGACATCCTGACGATCCACAGTACGCCGAGCTTCGCGACGCAATGGCTGATGCCGCGGCTCGCGCGCTTCAGCGCCGCGTACCCGGACATCGACGTGCGTCTGAACGCGTCGTCGGGCGCGGTCGACCTGGTCGGCGAGGCGGTGGACATCGACATCCGCTACGGCGCGCGCAAGCTGCAGCCGCCCGGCACGCTGGTGCTCGAACTGCCGCCGGAGACGGTCGTGCCGCTGTGCGCGCCGGCGCTCGCGCACGGCGAGCACCCGATCGCGAAGGTCGCGGACCTGCAGCACCATACGCTGATCCACAGCGAAGGCTGCCTTGTCGGCTGGCGCGACTGGATGCGCCTGCATCGCAAGGCGCCGCTCGACACGACGCGCGGGCCGCGCTTCGACCGCTCGTTCATGTCGATCAGCGCGGCCGTCGACGGGCTCGGCGTGTGCCTGGAGAGCCTGCTGCTCGCGCAACGCGAACTCGACGCGGGCCGGCTCGTCGCGCCGTTCGGGCTGCAGGGGTTGACGGTGAGCGGCTACACGCTGAACCTGCTGAAGTCGCGCGCGGAGTTGCCGAAGCTGCGCAGCTTCCACGACTGGCTGGTCGACGCGCTGGACAAGGGTTGAGAGGCTGAGGGGTTGAGGGGCTGAGGGTGGGGCGCGGCCACCGGCGCAGGAGGCGAGGCTGGGCCTGGCGCAGGGCGCGTGCCGCAGGGTTGCCGGTTTTAGCCGGGCGGTGTTGGGCGTTGGGCGCTTGCCTGATGCCTGATGCCTGACGCCGGATGCCTGATGCCGGATGCCTGATGCCCGATGCCCGATGCCCGATGCCCGACGCCCGGCGCGCAAGCCCGGCTCGGCGGCGGACCCGGCTGCCCGTGGGAGTCCGGTTAAAATAGCGCGCATCATCGTGCATCCCATTTCAGGCCACGCCCCTCCATGACTGCTGCGGACACCCCCACGCTGCGCGCCTTCGCGCTGATCGAGCACCTCGTGAACGCCGGCGAGGCGGTGTCGCTCGCGAAGCTCGCGCGCGACGTCGATCTGCCCAAGGCGTCGCTGCACCGGATGCTGGCGTCGCTCGAAGCCGGCGGGCTCGTCGTGCGCGAGCCGGGACAGCGCAACGCGTACGCGGTCGGGCCGCGGCTCGCGCGGCTCGGACTCGGCATCGTGCTGCAGTCCGGCACGCGGGCGCTGCGCCACGCGGTGCTCGCACGCCTCGTCGCCGATCTCGGTGAGACCTGCAACCTGACGATGCTGCACGAGGCCGAAGTCGTCTATCTCGACCGCGTCGAGTCCGCGTGGCCGCTGCGGCTCGAACTGAAGCCGGGCTCGCGCGTGCCCGCGCACTGCAGCGCAAGCGGCAAGATGCTGCTCGCGCTGCAGCCGCATGACGTGCGCCGCTCGCTCGTGCGCGCGATGCACCTCGAACGCTTCACGCCGAACACGATCACCGACCCGGAACTGCTCGAATCCGAGCTCGACCGCATCGCGCACAAGGGGCTCGCGATCGACAACGAGGAGTTCGTTGCCGGCATCGTCTGTATCGCCGCGCCGATCGTCGATGCCGACGGCGTCTGCATCGCGGCGGTCGCCGTGCATGCGCCGGTATCGCGCTCGCCGTTGTCGCGCACGCTCGGGTTCGCGCCGCGCCTGCAGCAGGCCGCGCTCGACCTCGCCGCGACGTTCCAGCGCGACGCGGCGCAACCGTCCGAGGCGGCTGCGGTCGCGTAGCGCGCGGTCGCGCGGCGGCCGCCCTCGCTACCCGTCGCGCTGCGTCGGCACGCGCACCCGCACCCGCACCTGCACCTGCGCGCGCATCCGCATCCGCATCCACATCCACATCCGCGCCGGCATCCGCATCCGCACCGGCGGCGCCCTCGTGCCGCCCCCCACCCCTGCGATTCCGGCACAATTCGTTTCAAAATCACGCGACCGGGACCGCGTACCGGCCCCGGGTAAAACCCTGAGCCCGCTGCGCGCGGCGGTACTCCGCCGCGGCTCGCCCGGTGCACTTTTCCGGGGTGTGCCGTGCCCCGCTTGCGTGCCGTTCCGGCACGGGCGTGCTACGCGCGCAAAGCCCGTGCGGACGTGCCGTCAGCCGCGCCGACGGCCGCCGCACGGCCGCCGCGCCGCCCCCCGCAGGACCCGCTGGAAGCGCCGCTTTCCCCGGCGCCACGGCGCTTTGGCGGCGCTGCGGCTGGATCCATCGGATCCCTGTGCCTGGCACTACCCGCCTGTTTATTGATTGCCGATGCTTGATTCAACGGTCCAGCAGGCCTATGCGATGCATCACGCAGACCGCCGTTGCCGCGACTGCTGACTATAGTTGAAGTGAGAGGCTGAGGCCGGCGGCGGCGCGGATGGCACGGATGGCACGACCCGCCCGTGCGGTGTCGGCCACGGCCTCGACGATCACAGGTCTGCGTCATTCACGCGCCGCGCGGGCAGACTGCGCGAGCGGTCGCCCCGGGCGGCGCGTCCACGGTATCTGGCACATGAGGAGAGGGCGGTGAGAGCGATATCCCAGCATGGCAAGGCTGTCAAGCAACCCGTCGCGCCGTCCGGCGCACCGGACACCCGGCGCCGCCGCGCGCCCCCCCCACTGGGCTCGTACGGGGTGACCGTCGTGGTTCTGGTGGTGGCGGTGGCGCTCTGGCAGGCGGTGTCGATGGCGGGTGTATTTCCGTCGTTCGCGCTGCCTTCGCCGGTCGCGGTCTGGCAGTCGTTCGTCGCGGTCCTGCGTCACGGCTACGGCGGGCAATCGCTCGCGAGCGACATCCTGATCAGCAGCTTCCGGATCGTGATCGGCTTCGTCGGCGCGATCGCGATCGGCGTGCCGGTCGGGCTGCTGATGTCGCGCAACAAGGTCGTGTTCGACATCATCGATCCGCTGCTGCAGTTCGTGCGGCCGGTGCCGCCGCTCGCGTACATCCCGCTGCTGGTCGTGTGGTTCGGGATCGGCGAGCTGCCCAAGGCGATCCTGATCCTCGTCGGCACGATCCCGGTGATCATCATCGGCACGATGTCCGGGGTCAAGAGCACGCCGCCGCTGCGCATCTCGGTGGCGCGCACGCTCGGCGCGACCAACGCGCAGATCTTCCGCAAGGTGGTGCTGCCGTCGGCGCTGCCGGAGATCTTCACGGCAATGCGGGTCGGCATCGGCGTCGCGTGGACCTGTCTGGTGGCCGCCGAGCTGATCGCCGCGAGCAGCGGGCTCGGGTGGCTCGTCCAGTTCGCCGGGCAGGCGCTGCAGGTCAGCATCGTGATCGTCGGGATCGTGATCATCGGGCTGATCGGCTACGCGATGGAGCTGGTGATTCGCAAGATCGAAGACGTGGTCGTGCCGTGGCGCGGCAACAGCTAACCGGATAACGAAGCAGACAGGCAGGCGAATCAGTACGCAAACAGGCAGGCAATTACCCGGCGAACCAGCCCAGCGCATCACCCCAGGAGACCTTAAATGAAAAAGACCCGTTGGACCCACGCTGCCGCAGCGCTCGTCATGGCCGCCGGCTCGCTGCTCCCGGCCGCGACCCACGCGGCCGACAAGATGCAGGTCATTGTCGGCTACGAAGACAACGGCGCCGATCCGTACATGGTGTCGATGGCGGAGCACCTGTTCGAGCATCACATGAATGCCGACGTGCAGTACAAGATGTTCAGCTCGGGCCCGGCCGCGATGAGCGCGCTCGCCTCGAACAGCCTCACGTTCATGTGCGGGCTCGGCGTGCCGCCGCTCGTCACGGCGATCGCCCAGGGCCTGCCGATGACGATCGTCTACAACCAGGAGCGCTATACGAACGCGGCGGGCATCGTCGTGAAGCCCGACAGCGGCATCCATGACGTGGCCGGCCTGCAGGGCAAGAAGATCGCGATCGTGGCCGGCTCCCAGGCGTCGTTCGAACTCGCGACCTTCCTCGACGAAGCGCACGTGCCGTATGACTCGGTCACGCAGATCAACATGGCGCCGCCGCAGATGCGCACCTCGTGGGTGACCGGCGCGATCGACGCGGCGATCGTCTGGGATCCGGTGTTCACCGCGCTGCGCACGGCCGGCGGCAAGGTAATCAAGACCGACGGCGATCTGCCGCGCACTGCGTCGAGCTACAACGTCTGCATTGCCAACGCCGACTGGGCGAAAGCGCACCCGGAGGTCGTGCAGGGCTTCGTCGCCGCGCTCGACGAGGGCTATCAGATGACGCAGAAGCAGCACGACAAGGCGCTTGCCGACATGGCCCGCGAAACCGGCGTGAGCGTGCCCGTGGCGACCAGCGAACTGGCCGGCTACGAGCTCTTCTCCGGCGCCGACCAGACCACGCCGAAGGTGATGGGCAGCGGCGCGGGCGTGACGCATTCGGCGACCTATCAGACGCTCGTGAACACGGCCAGGGTGCTCAACAAGATCGGACGCATCGAGACGGTGCCGGCGAGCTTCGAGAACAACGTTGCGCCGCAGTATTCCGAGCACCTCGCCCACTAAGTACCCCGTAGCCCGCCGCCCGGCAGGAGAAGCCTGTGAATATCGTCATCGATTCCCTGTACAAGACCTTCGGCGCGACCACCGCGCTCGAGAACATCAACCTGCAGTTCCAGGGCGGCGAGTTCGTCACGGTGCTCGGCTCCTCCGGGTGCGGCAAGACGACCCTGCTGCACCTGCTGGCGGGGCTCACCGTGCCGTCGCGCGGCAACATCTACATCGACGGCGAAGTGAAGAACCAGCCGGGCGCCGACCGGGTCGTCGTGTTCCAGCAGGCGGGGCTGTTCCCGTGGCTGTCCGTCGAGGACAACATCGAGTTCGGGCTGTCGCTGCACGACGTGCCGAAGGCGCAGCGCCGCGCGGCGTCCGCCGACATCCTGCGCGTGATCGGGCTGGAAGCGTTTGCGAAGCACAGGACCTACGAGCTCTCGGGCGGGATGCAGCAGCGCGTGGCGATCGCCCGGGCGCTCGTGATGAAGCCGAAGGTGCTGCTGATGGACGAGCCGTTCGGCGCACTCGACGCACAGACCCGCAGCTCGATGCAGACGTTCCTCACCGAGCTATGGGACCAGTTGCAGTGCACGATCGTGTTCATCACGCACGACATCGACGAGGCGATCCTGCTCGGCACACGACTGGTCGTGCTGTCGGCGCGGCCGGGCCGGGTCGCGCTCGACGTGCCGATCGAACTGACGCGGCCGCGCACGCCGGAGGTCGCGTTCGAGCCGCACTTCCTCGATCTGAAGAAGCAGGCGATGAGCATTCTCGCGCACTGAGCGCGCCGGTGAAAATGCCCCCCTCGCGGGGGCGGTCGCATGACGGCTGCGTCCGGGCCCGCGAGGAATGCGGTTCGTCCGGGGGAGGGCAGCCGTATCCCCTCGCCGCTGCCTTGGACTGGATGCGTCGCGCGCCGCCGCTGGCCGCCGTGCGCCGCGGCGCAACCCAAACCCGATAAGAATGCCGGCGACGACTCCGGCGACGCTCTATCGCTCATCGACGCTGCTGGCCAGCGGCCGTGGTCGAGGCCATAGCGACGGGTCAACTCATTTTCGTTCCGGTGCATGATGATTTGCGCGCGTGCGTGCAAGCCATCCGGGAAAACCGGGCCAGGCAGTCTCCAGCGGGAGCCGTACCCTCGCGCCCTGATGGGTTGCCGCCGCAACAACCTGAACAGGGGAAAATGCCCCGGGTGCCACGGGAGACCGGCCGTCCTCCATTAGGCGACGCCCAGCCGTTCGCCTATCCGGGTGCCACGTCCGATGGCGGTGCGATCGGGCTGGCAGGTAGCGAGGGGACGCCAGGCAATAACCCGGCGCAGAACAGGCCGTTCAGGTCAGGGGTGAAAGCGTGGGGTCTGAGCAAAGACGACGCGCAGGAATGACATCAGGACATCAGCAAGCAAGGACTGGGATTTCACGAGATCATGCAGCGAGCGATAGACATGTTTGGAGCCGGCGATGACCCATGAACGGGCCGCCATTGCGCAGCGTCTTTCCGTCCTTTGCGGCCTTGAGGTGAGCGGTATTGGTCATGCGATGGATATGCTGACCCTGCATTTCGGCCCGTTGAAGCGCTACCGGACGCGCAGAGGCACGCTTCTCGAAGGCGGAACGTGGGCGCTGCACGTTCAGTGCGACTGGTCGGTCGAGCAGGCCGGCCGCATCGTCGCAAGCCGGGCCGATCTCCGCGGGACCGACGAGGACGCCGAGCGCACCACGGAAAGCTAGCGCCGGCTGCTGGTCAGCCCCGTTCCGGCGGTCGTCGAAAAGGTATCGCCGGGCGATGCGGGCGGCGTGAGCCTCGATCTGTCCGATGGCGTGAGGATCGTCGTCGAACCGGAGGGCGTCGAAGGCGACGAGGACTGGCGGTTCTTTGCGCCCGGCAGCGAAGAAAGACATTTCGTGATCGAGGCAGGCCGGATCGATCCGGACTCGCTCGTCTGAACCGCTGCGCGGCCGGCCCGACCGTGCTCGTGCGGCGCCCCGCGTGCGGCGCCGCAGCAACCGCATGCGCTTCATGAAAATGAAACAAGTATCCGGCTTTCGTCTCAGTTTGGCCGACATCCGGCGAATTCGCTTGAACTACGGACTCCGCATCAATAAACCAGAACGAAACGTGCCGTTTTCCAGGTTTTGACGGAGCGGCAAGCGCCCCCCGGAGGAGACCAGCCAGGGGCTTCGGGGCCGGCCGCGCGGCGACGCGGGACGGCCCGCCAACTGGAGGAGCCTGTACATCATGACGTCCGAAGTGCGTATCGAGCCCCGCATGATCCGCCGTGTCGCGTTGGCCAGTGTGATCGGCGCGACCGTCGAATGGTATGACTTCTTTCTGTACGGCGTGGTCGCCGGCATCGTGTTCAACCGGCTGTACTTCCCGGGCAGCGATCCGCTCGTCTCGACGCTGCTCGCCTATACGACCTTCGCGGTCGGCTTCGTCACGCGGCCGGTGGGCGGCGTGCTGTTCGGCCATTTCGGCGACCGCATCGGCCGCAAGTCGGCGCTGATCCTCACGCTCGTCATCATGGGCATCTCGACCGCGGGCGTCGCGTTCGTGCCCACCTACGCGCAGATCGGCGTGTGGGCGCCGATCCTGCTGCTGTCGCTGCGCGTGCTGCAAGGTATCGGGCTCGGCGGCGAGTGGGGCGGCGCGGTGCTGATGGCCTACGAGTTCGCCCCGCCGCGCCGCCGCGGTCTGTACGCGAGCCTGCCGCAGATCGGCCTGTCGATCGGCCTGTGCCTCGCGTCCGGGATGGTGGCGGCGCTCTCGCACCTGCTGTCCGAGCAGGCGTTTTTCGCGTGGGGATGGCGCATCGCGTTCGGCGCATCGCTCGGCCTCGTGCTGATCGGCCTCTACATCCGCCTGAAGGTGATGGAGACGCCCGAATTCCTCGCGCTCAAGCGCACGCGCCGCGAAGCGCGGCTGCCGTTCGTCGACATGATGACCCACTGCCGGCGCGAGCTGCTGCTCGGCATGGGCGCGCGCTACATCGACGGCGTGTTCTTCAACGTCTTCGCGGTGTTCTCGATCGGCTACCTGACGCAGCACATCCACATGGGCCGCACCGATGCGCTGCTCGGCGTGATGTTCGCCGCGCTCGTGATGTGCTTCTTCATCCCGCTGTTCGGCAGCCTGTCGGACCGGATCGGCCGGGCCCGCGTGTACATGCTGGGCTCGCTGGTGTGCGGCGCGTCCGTGTACCCGGCGTTCTGGCTGATCGAGAGCCAGCCGGGCAACACGCTGCTGATCTGGCTCGCGATCGTGATTCCGTTCGGCATCTTCTACGCGATGGTGTACGGGCCCGAAGCCGCGCTGTTCGCCGACCTGTTCGATGCGAACGTGCGCTATACGGGGATCTCGTTCGTCTACCAGTTCTCCGGCATCTTCGCGAGCGGGCTCACGCCGATCATCGCGACCGCGCTGTGGAAGCTGAGCGGCGGCAAATGGTGGACCGTGTGCGCGTATGTGCTGTTCTCCGCGCTGGTGTCCGCGTGGTCCGCGTGGGCCATCGAGCGGCGGCGCGGCCACGCGTACGAGGCGGCGGTCAGCGCACCCTGAGGCGGGACGGGCGGGGCCGGGGGCGTGGCGGGCCGGCGGGCCGGGTGACGCGGCGCGCCCGGGCGGCCAGGCGGTCCAGGCGGCCAAGGCGGTCCAGGCGGTCCAGGCGGTCCAGGCGGTCCAGGCGGTCCAGGCGGTCCAAGGGGCCCAGGAGGTCCAGGAGGTCCAGGAGGTCCAGGCGCGGCCAGGCGGTCCAAGGGGCCCAAGCGGTCCAAGTGCGGCCCACGCGGCCCAACCGCGCACCTACTCGCGAAACGTCCTCGCGGTTTCCGCCGCCGCCTGCCGCAGGTGCGGCACGAACGCGAGCAGATCGTCGAGCGCGACGCGCCCGACCGGCGCCTGCACCGCAATGGCCGCGCATGCGCGGTTGCGGTCGAGCATCACCGGCACGGCGATCGCGATCAGGCCGCGCAGATGCTCCTCGTTGTTGATCGCGAGCTGGCGCCGGCGGGTCGTGGCGAGTTCGCGGCGCAGCGCGTCGCGATCCGTGATCGTGCGCTCCGAATAGGCGCGCAGCGGCAGCGTGTCGATCACGCGCTCGCGCCGCTCCTTCGGCAGGAAGCTGAGCAGCAGCTTGCCGCTCGCCGAGCAATGCAGCGGCACGTGCGAGCCGGGTTGCAGATGCACGCGCAACGGCCATTCGGTCTCGACGCGGTCCACGTAGATGACGTCGTTGCCGGACAGCATCGTCAGGTTGCAGGTCTCGCCGATCCTGCCGACCAGCTGTTCGAGCAGCACGTGGCGCGCGGCCGCGGGTCCGGCGTGCATCAGCACGTTGAGCGCGAGCATGCGCACGCGTGGCGAGCATTCGTAGCGTTTGCTCGCGGCGTTGCGGGTCACGAGCCACGCGTCGATCAGTTGCACGAGGATCCGGTGCACGGTCTGCTTCGGCAGCCCGAGCGCGTTCACGAGATCGGTCATCGTCAGCGGACGGCCCGCTTCCGCCAGCGTTTCGAGCACCCGAAACGCGCGCACTGCTGCCGCATTCGCCTGATTCGACGTCGCCACGCTGTGTCCCCCAGTCCGTTCCGTGCACTTCCACACTGCTGGCGTCATTGTGCATCGGTTCGCGCGCTTTTCGGGACTCAGGCAAGTCCCGAATTCCGCACTTTTCGCCGCACGCGGCGCGGCTGTCTGCGAATGTTCGGGAAACGGGACTCGGCACCGTACACGGACGAATAGATTGGCTGTACCGACCATCTTCTTCACCGTGGAGCACAGGGATGAACGTCAGGGCTACAGCAGCCGAAACCGCAGGAACCGGCGCAGACGACGTGGGGCCGCGCGTGGCCGCGCTCGTCGCCCGCGCGCGCGCCGCGCAGCAGGCCTTCGCGGACGCCGGGCAGGCGCGGCTCGATACGGCCGCCGCCGCGGCCGCGTGGGCGATCATGGAGCCGGCGCGCAACCGGCAACTGGCCGAGCTGTCGGTACGCGATACCGGTCTGGGCAACGTCGACGACAAGTTCCGCAAGAACTACCGCAAGACGCTCGGGCTGCTGCGCGACCTGCACGGGCAGAAGACCTGCGGCGTGATCGCGCGCGACGAGCGCACCGGCATCGTCGAAATCGCGCGCGCGGTCGGCGTGGTCGCGGCGATCACGCCGTCGACGAATCCGGCGGCCACGCCGGCGAACAAGATCGTCAATGCGCTCAAATGCGGCAATGCGGTGATCGTCGCCCCGTCTCCGAAGGGCTATTCGTCGTGCGCGCTGCTGATCGGATTCATCCACGCGCAGTTCGCGAAGGCCGGGCTCGACCCCGCCCTCGTGCAGATGCTGCCCGCGCCGATCAGCAAGGCCGCCACCGCGGCGCTCATGCGCGAGGCGGATCTGGTCGTCGCGACCGGCTCGCAGGCGAACGTGCGGATGGCCTACACGAGCGGGACGCCGGCGTTCGGCGTCGGCGCGGGCAACGTCGCGTCGATCGTCACGGCGTCGGCGACGCTGCGCGATGCGGCGCAGAAGATCGCGCGCTCGAAGACCTTCGACAATGCGACCAGCTGCTCGTCGGAGAACAGCGTCGTGATCGAGGACGCCGTCTACGACGCGATGCTCGCCGAGCTTGCCGCGTGCGGCGGGGTGCTGCTCGATGCGGCGCAAAAAGCGCAACTGCAGGCGGCGATGTGGCACGACGGCAAGCTGTCGGAGCGCTGCACGGCCAAAGCGGCGACGCAGATCGCCCGCACCGCCGGCCTCGACGACGTCGCCGCGCGCGAGCCCGCGTTCCTGATGGTCGAGGAAGACGGCTTCGGCGCCGCGCATCCGTTCTCCGGCGAAAAGCTCTCGCCGGTGCTCGCGGTCTATCGTGCGCGCGATTTCGCCGCGGCGGCCGATACGGTGCGGCACATCTACGCGTACATGGGCGCGGGGCATTCGGTCGGCCTGCACTCGGCCGATCCCGCGCAGGCGGTCGCACTCGGCGAGCACCTGCCGGTTGCACGCGTGATCGTGAATCAGGCGCACTGCCTCGCGACCGGCGGCAACTTCGACAACGGTCTGCCGTTCTCGCTGTCGATGGGCTGCGGCACCTGGGGGCGCAACAACTTTTCCGGCAATCTGGGCTTCCGGCACTACCTGAACACGACGCGCGTCGCGTATCCGGTCGCGGAACAGGTGCCCGAGCTCGACGACCTGCTCGGCGATTACTTCGAGAGGGTCGGACGATGAGCGCGCCCACCACCCTGCGCGCGCTGATCGACGCGCGCGCCGCGCAGTTCCCGGAGCGGCCGTTCCTGCTCGCGGCGCCCGAGCGCGAGGCCCGCCCCGCCGACTCCTCTGACTCCTCTGACTCCGCCGCGCTCACGTTCGGCGCGTTGCGCACCCAGTGCCTCGCGCTCGAAGCGCGCTTTCGCGAAGCCGGCCTGCAGCCCGGCGACGTGGTGTCGGTGTTCATGGGCAACGGGCTGCAGACCGCGACGCTGCTGCTCGGCGCGATGTACAGCGGGCTCGTCGCGCATCCGCTGAACCTGCTGTGCCAGCCGTCGCAGCTGCGCTACATCATCGGGCACTCGGATACGCGGATGATCTTCGCGTGCGGCGAAACCGCCAGCGGGCTCGCCGACGCGCTCGCGCAACTGCGCGAGGAGGGGATGACGCGCGAGATCGGGCTCGTGCTGAGCGAGCCGGACGCGACCGCGCTGCCGGTGCTGCCCGCGCTGTCGCCGGCGCGCGCGGGCTGTGGCGGCGCGCGTGTGAACGGCGCGGACGAGGTCAACGGCTTCAACGGCCCCAACGGCCTCAACGGCCCCAACGGCGCGCATCGCGCCGCCTGCGACGCGGACGACATCGCGCTGCTGATGTACACGTCGGGCACCACCGGCGCGCCGAAGGGCGTGCTGCTCGCGCACCGCGGCCTCGTCGCGAACGCGCGCAACATCAGCGCCGAGCATCGGCTCGGTCCCGACGACCGCGTGCTCGCGTCGCTGCCGCTCTATCACATCAACGGGCTCGTCGTGACGCTGCTCGCGCCGCTTTATCACGCGGGCTCGGTGGTGATGGCGCCGCGCTTTTCCGCGCGCACGTTCTGGCGCGACGTCGTGCATTACCGCTGCACGTGGATCAACGTGGTGCCGACGATCGTCGCGTATCTGCTGAACGGCGACGAGCCGGGCGGGCTCGACCTGTCCGCGCTGAAGTTTTGCCGCAGCGCGTCGGCGGCGCTGCCGGCCGACCATCATCGCGCGTTCGAGGCGCGCTTCGGCATCGGCGTGATCGAGACGATGGGCATGACCGAGACCGCGGCGCCCGTGTTCAGCAACCCGTATGAGCCGGCGCGGCGGCGCGTCGGCAGCATCGGGCTGCCGTCGGGCGGCGAGGCGAAGGTGATCGATCGCGACGGTCGCGAGTGCGCGCCGCACCAGTGCGGCGAAATCGTGCTGCGCGGCGAACAGCTGATGCGCGGCTACTACAAGCGCGACGACGAAACCGCCGGTGCGTTCACCGCCGACGGCTGGCTGCGCACCGGCGACCTCGGCTATCGCGACGACGACGGCTACTTCTACATCAACGGCCGCTCGAAGGAACTGATCATCAAGGGCGGCGAGAACATCGCGCCGCGCGAGATCGACGAGGCGCTGCTGCGCCATCCGGGCGTGCTCGACGCGGCCGCGGTGGGCGTGCCCGACGCGGCCTACGGGCAGGAGATCGTCGCGTTCGTCGTGCCGCGCGCCGCCCACTGGCCCGGCGCGCCCGATCCGGGCGAGCTGCGCGCGCATTGCCTGCGCGAGCTTGGCCGCTACAAGACGCCGAAGGAGATCCGCTTCGTCACCGAACTGCCGCGCGGACCGTCGGGCAAGGTGCAGCGGCTCAAGCTGCTCGCCCCGGCGCACGGTTGATCCACACGGCGCGCGGGACGCTTGCGCCGCGCGCGCCGCCATAACGAGAGAGGCAGGAGACAACAGCATGAAACAGCACGCACAGCGCGTGAAAACGCGCCATATCATCCTGGCGGTCATGTGTCTGATGTATTTCATCTCGTACATCGACCGCGTGAACATCGCCGTGGCCGGACCGCTGATCCGGCATGAAATGGGCCTGTCGACGGTGCAGCTCGGGCTCGTGTTCTCCGCGTTCGCGTATCCGTATGCGGTGATGCAGATCGTCGGCGGGTGGCTCTCCGACAAGTTCGGGCCGAAGCTCGTGCTGACCGTGCTGTCGCTGATCTGGGGCGCGGCCACGCTCGCGACCGGCTTCGCCGGCAGCGTGATGATGCTCGTGATGCTGCGCTTCGCGCTCGGCATCGGCGAGGGCGGCGCGTTCCCGACCGCGACGCGCGCCTTCACGTACTGGATGCCGGTCAAGGAGCGCGGTTTCGCGCAGGGCATCACGCACAGCTTCGCGCGTCTGGGCGGTGCCATTACGCCGCCGGTCGTGCTCGCGGTGGTCGCCGCGGGCAGCTGGCGCGACGCGTTCATCCTGCTCGGCATCGTGAGCCTGCTGTGGACGATGCTGTATCTGCGCGTGTTCACGAACTCGCCGGAGCAGAACCGCCGCATCACGCCCGAGGAAACCGCGGAAATCGGCTACCGCATGGGTGACTGCGCGCGCGCAAAAAACACGAAGACGCCGTGGCGCAAGCTGATCCACCGGATGTGGCTCGTCACCTTCGTCGACTTCTGCTATGGCTGGCTGCTGTGGGTGTATCTGACCTGGCTGCCGTCGTACCTGAAGGAGTCGCGCGGCTTCGACCTGAAGCATCTCGCGCTGTTCACCGCGCTGCCGCTGCTGGCCGGCGTGGTCGGCGACACGCTCGGCGGCGTCGTGTCGGACCGGTTGTTCCGGCTCACCGGACGGCTGCGCTTTGCGCGCTGCGCGGTGCTCGTGACGGGCCTCGGCGGCTCGCTCGCGTTCCTGCTGCCGATGGTGTCGGTCGCCAATCCGGTGACCGCGGTGCTGTTCCTGACCGGGTCGTTCTTCTTCCTCGAAATCACCAACCCGGTGCTGTGGACGCTGCCGCTCGACATCGCCGGCAAGTACGCGGGCACCGCGGGCGGGATGATGAACACGGGCTTCGGCATTGCCGGCATGGTGTCGCCGGTCGTGTTCGGCTATCTGATCGAGCGCACCGGCAGCTATAGCGTGCCGTTCACGATCTCGGCCGTGCTGCTCGGGTGCGGGATCGTCGCGGCGCTGTTCATCAACACCGACCGCACGGTGGAAGCCGACGAGGAGCGCGAGCGCCGCGCCGGCAGCGAAGAGGGGGGCGCGTTCGCCTTCGTCGACGCGCTGCCGGACGTGCGGATCGAGCGCCCGGCGATGCGCCGTCCGCTGCGCTGGTGGCGCTAGCGGCGGCCGCGTCGCGGACGGCGTCTGCAAGGACGCTTCGAAAGGGGGCGATCCGCTGGCGCCCTGTCATGCGCACCGCGCCGGCGCGCCGCGAATGCATCGCGGCGCGCCGGCGCGATGCGCATTCTGTTTTCATGTCCGGCTCGCGCCGCCGCCCACGGCGGCCCATCGAAAGTGGACTCAACAAATGCGCGCGTCTGGCACTATCGGCGCGCTTTTTGATCTCCAATACTCGAAGCAGCCGTCCGCACACGTGCGGCCCATTCGTTGAAAACACAACCATAGGAGACAACGATGCTCAGGTTTCTGATCGGAGTGGGGCTGCCCTATCTGGGGGTGATCGGCATGTTGCCCTGGGTGGCCGCCGACCCGCGCTCCGTGTTCGGCATCCCGTTCCTGTACATGTGGATTTTCATGTGGTTCCTGCTGACGTCGGGCTGCCTGTTCGTCTGCTGGCAGGTGTTCGACCGCCACCGTCCCGCGGACGACGCCTGAGCGCCCGCGCATTTCCCCGCCCTTTTTCCCGGAGTTGCGCATGTCCACGGTGGTCTTTTTCGCGCTGCTGGCGTTCTCGCTCTATCTCGCGATCCGTTCGCGGCGCGGGCACGGCTCGCAGAGCGTGCATGACTTCTTCGTCGCGTCGCGCCAGTTCGGCGCCGCGCTCGTATTCTTCCTGACGGCCGGCGAGATCTACAGCATCGGCACGATGGTCGGCTTTCCCGGCGGCATCTACGCGAAGGGGCCGACCTACGGGGTCTGGTTCCTCGGCTACATCCTGCTCGCCTATCCGATCGGGTACTTCATCGGTCCGCGCATCTGGACCTGCGGCAAGCAGTTCAATGCGATCACCCAGGCCGACCTGTTCAAGGGCCACTACCGCAGCCGCGTGCTCGAACTGGTCGTCGCGATATCGTCGATCGTGTTTCTCGTGCCGTGGGGCGAGCTGCAGTTCACGGGCCTCGCGGCCGCGCTCAAGGGGCTCGGCTGGCATGTCGATCCGCTCTGGCTGATCGTCGTCTGCGCGGCGCTCGCGTTCACCTACATCGCGATCTCCGGGGTGCGCGCGTCCGCGTGGATCTCGGTGCTCAAGGACATCCTGATGCTGCTCGCGATCGTGGTGACCGGGGTCGCGGCCGCGCTGAAGGCGGGCGGCGTGCACGACGTGTTCGCGGTCGCGAGCCGCCACGTGGACGGCACGATGAGCGCGCCGCAACTGCGCTTCTCGATGAGCACGATGCTGTTCCAGTCGCTCGGCTTCTACATGATGCCGTTCGCGGCGCAGGGCTTCTTCACCGCGCGCGGCCCGAACACGATCCGCCGCACGCAGATCGCGATGCCGCTCTACATGCTGATGTATCCGTTTCTCGTGGTCGCGTCGTACTATGCGCTCAGCGCGAACCTGAAGCTCGCGTCGCCGAACGACGCGTTTTTCGCGGCGGCCGTGCATCTGCTGCCCGACTGGCTGCTCGGCCTCGTCGCGGCGGGCGCCGCGCTCTCGGGGCTCCTCGTGCTCGCCGGGATCTGCCTCGCGATCGGGCCGATCGTCACGCGCAACCTGATTCCGGACCTGCCGGAAGCGCGCCAGAAGCGCACCGCGAAGTTCGTCATCGTCGGCTATCTGATCGTGTCGATCACGACGACGCTGCTCACGCCGAACCTGATGCTCTCGCTGATCAACACGACCTACTACGGCATCACGCAGTTCCTGCCCGGCATGCTGATCCTGCTCGCGCGGCGCCGCGTGCGGCCGGCCGCGGTCGCCGCCGGCATCGTGTGCGGGCAGGGGCTCGCGATCGTCTGCTACGCGCTGCACGTCGATTTCGGCGGCATCAATCTTGGACTCGTGTGTCTTGCGATCAACGTGCTCGTCGTGTGCGTGGTGCACGTCGTGCTGCGGCCGTTCCAGCGCTATGCCGTATCCTGAACCCGACCTGTCGTCCAGTTTTCCCGGGAGTCTTGCCAGTCCATGAATTCACCTGCTGCATCGCCATCTTCGTCGTCGTCCCCGGGCACGCAGGCGCCCGGCCCCGTCACCGTGTTCGTCGCGCGGCACATCCTGACGATGAACCCGGGCCAGCCGCACGCGACGCACGTCGCGGTGCGCGACGGCCGCATTCTCGCGGTCGGCTCGCACGACGACGCGGCGCACTGGGGCGCGCGTTTCGGTGCGCATGCGCTCGACGACACGCTGCGCGACAAGGTGCTGATGCCGGGCCTCGTCGAAGCGCATTGTCACCTGATGGAAGGCGCGGTGTGGGATGCCGCGTATGTCGGCTATTACGACCGGCGCGGCCCGGACGGCACGCTGTGGCCGGGGCTGCGCACGCTCGACGCGGTGCTCGCGCGGCTGGCCGACGCCGAACGCGCGCTCGACGGCGACGCCGCGCTGCTCGCGTGGGGCTTCGATCCGATCCATTTCGGCGCGGCGCGGCTGACGACGCGCGAACTCGACCGCGTGTCGGCCACGCGGCCGATCGCGATCCTGCATGCGAGCGTCCATCTGATGAACGTGAACAGCGCAATGCTCGCGCTCGCCGGCATCGATGCCGATACCGACATCGATGGCATCGCGCGCGATGCCGGCGGCGAGCCGACCGGCGAACTGCAGGAGTTCGCCGCGATGTTCCCGGTCTATCAGGTGATCGGCGGCAAGCTCGCGATCGCCGCGAGCGAAAAGCCGCAGGCGGTGTGGAATTTCGGCCGCGTCGCGCAACTGGCCGGCGTGACGACCGCGACCGATCTCGTCAACGACCTGTCGCCGCTCGGCAACGAGACGCTGCACGCGGTGACCGCCGACCCCGACTATCCGGTGCGGATCGTGCCCGCGTACGCGCCGCAGCGCAATCCGGCGCAGCGCGCCCAGGGCGTGCTCGCGGCGATGGCGGGCAACACCGGCAAGCTGCGCTTCGGGCCGGTCAAGTTCATCGTCGACGGCTCGATCCAGGGGTTCACCGCGCGGCTGCGCTGGCCGGGCTACGCGGGCGGCCAGCCGAACGGGCTGTGGCTGATTCCGCCCGCGCAACTGGTCGACGTGTTCGCGCCGTTCCACTGCGCGGGGCTGCAACTGCACATTCATACGAACGGCGACGAGGCGACCGAGGTCGTGCTCGACGCGCTGACGACGCTGCTCGCGCAGCATCCGCGCCCCGATCACCGCCATACGCTGCAGCACTGCCAGCTGGCCGACGCCGCACAACTGCGGCGCATCCGCGCGCTCGGGCTGTGCGTGAACTTCTTCGCGAATCACCTGTATTACTGGGGCGATGCCCATTACCGGCAAACCGTGGGGCCCGACCGCGCGAACCGGATGAATCCGGCGGGCTCCGCGCAGCGCCTCGGCATCGCGCTCGCGCTGCATTCGGATGCGCCGATCACGCAGCTCAGCCCGCTGTTCACCGCATGGTGCGCGGTGCGGCGCGAGAGCGCGTCCGGGCGCGTGCTCGGCGAGGCGGAGCGGCTCGGCGTCGACGACGCGCTGTACGCGATCACGCTCGGCGCGGCCTACACGCTGCACATGGATCATCTGATCGGCAGCATCGAGGTGGGCAAGTACGCGGACTTCGCGGTGCTCGACGAGGACCCCTCGCGCTGCGCGCCCGAGCGCCTGAAAGACGTGCCGGTGTGGGGCACGGTGCTGGGCGGACGCGTGTTCCGCGCACCGCGATGAAACCGGCCGAAGCGGTTGCGCGCGCACCGATCGAGCTCGTCGTGATCGGCGGCTACCTGGGCGCCGGCAAGACGACGGTGCTCAACCGCATCCTCGAAGCGCCGCACGGGCGGCGCATTGCGGTGCTCGTCAACGATTTCGGCACGGTCAATATCGACGCGCGTCTCGTGCGCGCGCGCAGCGAGGACGTGATCGAACTCGACAACGGCTGTATCTGCTGCACGATCGGCGGCGCGCTCGTCGATGCGCTCAGCCGCATGGCCGCGCGCGACACGCGTCCCGAGTTGCTGCTGATCGAGGCGAGCGGCGTATCGGATCCGGCGAAGATTGCGCAGATCGGCTTGCTGAACGGCGCGTTCCGGCTGTCGGCGGTGCTCGTCGTCGCCGACGCGCTTGCGCTCGTCGATACGCTCGCCGATCCGCTGGTCGGCGCAATGGCGCAGCAGCAGATCGACAGCGCGAGCGCGGTGGTCGTCACGAAGCTCGATCTCGTCGCCCCGGACGCGCGCGAGCGCGCGCTGGCCGACGTGCGCGCGCTCGCGCCGACCGATATCGTCGTGCCGGCCGATCACGGACGCATTCCGTTTGCGTTGCTGGTCGACGCGCCCGCGCCGGACCCGCACGCGCTCGCCGAGGCGGAGCGCTGGCAGCGCCGGCTCGGCGCGCCGCCGATGCCGGCGTTTTCGAGCGTCGCGATCGCGCTGCCCGACGTGCTGGACAAGGCGCGCCTGCGTGCGTGGCTGAAGGCGCTGCCGCGCACGGTCCTGCGCGCGAAGGGGATCGTGCGCGTGGCGGATGCCGCGGGCGCGGTCGCTACCCGCGTGTGCCAGGTCGCGGCACGCCGGCTGCGTTTCGCGGAGGCGGACGCGGGTGGGAATCCGGTGAATCCGGCGAACCCGGCGAACGACACGGATGCCGCGGTGATGGTGTTCATCGGTTTCATCGATCAGGATACCGAAGTGATGTTGCGCGACGGCCTTGCCGGTTGCCGGCTGCATGCTGCGCACGGCTGAGACGGGCGTGTGACGGCGTGAGTCGTTGCTTCGCAACGGGCGCAGGCGGGGCCGGCAGGCCGTTTCCCTCCGGAGCGGCCGTGTCGTCGGGTTTCCGAAAGATTGGGGCGCGGTTTGTGCGCCGTGTTTTATTGCCGGATATTTCCGGCCTTTACGAACGATGACAGTCCGCCCGGCGTAGCACGGCCAGTCGGGCATGCCTGTTTACGCCGAAATATCTGCTCATCAGCGCGCGTTGCCGCGCGCCGCGTCTGCCTGCTTTAATCCCGCCGCACAGTAGGTCGCGGGAGACACGATGGGCGGGCAGGGTGGCGGCGACGCGACGGTCGCGCAGTGCGTGACGGACATGCTCGGCGAGCGTCCGCTTCAACTCGAACGCCAGACGTTCTCGCACAGCGGCAACGCGGTCTATCGCGCACGGATGCGCGACGGCCGCTCGCTCGCGGTGCGCGCGAGCGCCGAAGCGGACGCCTTCGCGCACACGCGGGCCAATCTCGTCGCGCTGCGCGGCCTCGGCCTGCCGGTGCAAACCGTGCTCGCGCAATGTCCGATGCCGGCGGGCGGCGACGTCATCGTGCTCGACTGGTTGCCCGGACGCGATCTGTTCTATGCGCTCGGCACACTCGACGCGCGGCAAACCGCACGGATAGCCGACACCGTGATCGCGTATCAGTGCCGCGTCGCGCGGCGGCTGCCGGCCGCGCCGCACGGCGGCTTCGGCTGGGCGGGGATCGGTGCGCCCGCGCCGCACGCGCGCTGGACCGATCTCTTCGGCGAAGCGGCGCTGCCCGCCTTCCATGCCGCAACGCTTGCACGCATGGACGCGACGCCGCTCGAACGCTTTCGCGCGCGCCTCGGTCTCGTGCGCGCGTCGCTCGAAGGCTATTTCGTCACGCTGCGCCCGATCTGTTTTCTCGACGATCTGACGTTCAAGAACGTGCTGGTGGACGACGGTGCGGTGAGCGGTCTGATCGATTTCGATTCGGTCTGCTATGGAGATCCGCTGCTCATGCTGGGTTCGGCGCTCGCGCAGATCGACACCGAAGTCGGCGAGCGAGGGCGCCTCTATCGCGACGCGTTGCTGCGCGACTGGGATCCGCGCGACGAGCGGCTGCGGGCAACAGCGTTTTACGCGAGCCTGTGGGTGACCGGGTACCTGTCGCTCGCGCTCGCCCAGCGCGATGCCGCGCGAGCGAGCCGGCTCGCGGCGATCCTCGACGGCTGGCTGATGCTCGCGGAGCGCGCATGAGCCGGGCGGCCGGTGCACGAGCCGCGCGCCGGCGCACGGCCCGATGCACCCGGCAATGCGCCGCCCGATGCACCGCCCGATGCGCCGCTCACCGCGCCCCTTCCAGCGCCACCCCCTGGGCACGCTGCCGGCGGCCGATCCACGCGGCCGACAACGCGCTCACGAACGCCGAGAACACGATGTACGCGCAGATGAGCCACGGTTCGCCGCCGTCGCGGTGCAGCAGCCAGGTCGCGACGATCGGGCTGATGCCGCTCGCGAAGATGCCGGAGAACTGGTAGACGAACGAAATCCCGGAGTAGCGCACGTTGGCGTCGAACAGCTCGGCGAACAGCGCCGCCTCGGGGCCGTAGATGGCCGCGTACAGCACGCCGAGCGGCACGATCACCGCGAGCCAGACGAGCGGCACGCTGCCGCCGCTGTGATCGAGCAGCCAGAAGCCCGCGAACGACGACAGCCCGGTCACGAGCGAGCCCCAGAAGTAGATCCGCGCGCGGCCGACGCGGTCCGACAGGCGGCCGAAGAACGGAATCGTGAAGATCATCACGAACGCGGCGGCCATCACCGCGAGCAGCGCATCGGTGCGCGTGATGCGCACCGTCTGCGTCATGTAGCCGATCACGAATACGCCGAACACGTTGAAGAACACGCCGTCGATGAAGCGCGCGCCCATGCCCGCCAGCACGTTGCCGGGATAGCGCGTGAGCACGTCGGCGATCGGCATGCGCACCGCCTGGCCGGATTTCCGGATGCGCGCGAACTCGGGCGTCTCCATCACGTTCAGGCGGATGTAGAGGCCGATGGCGACCAGCGCGAACGACAGGAAGAACGCGACGCGCCAGCCCCATGCGAGAAACTGCGCGTTGCTCAGCAGCCACGACAGCGCCGCGACCACCCCCGACGCGAGGCACAGGCCGAGCGCGAGGCCGATCTGCGGGATGCTCGCGTAGTAGCCGCGGCGGTTTGCCGGCGCGTACTCGAACGACATCAGCACCGCGCCGCCCCATTCGCCGCCGAGGCCGATGCCCTGCAGCACGCGCAGCGCGAGCAGCAGCGCGGGCGCCCACAGGCCGATGCGCGCATAGGTGGGCACGAGGCCGATCGCCATCGTCGCCACGCCCATGATCGTGAGCGTCAGGATCAGCATGCTCTTGCGGCCGAGCCGGTCGCCGAAGTGGCCGAAGATCACGCCGCCGAGCGGGCGGCTCAGGAAGCCGACCGCGAACGTGCCGTAGGCGAGCATCGTCGAGATCAGCGGGTCGTTGCCGGGAAAGTAGAGCTTGCTGAAGACGATGCCGGCGACTACGCCGTACAGGAAGAAGTCATACCACTCGATCGTGGCGCCGATCAGGCTCGCGACGACGACACGCCTCATCTGCCGGACGTCGGCCCGGGGCATGGTGTTCATGGGTTGTCTCCAGTCTATGGTTATGAATGTGGCTTGATGCGGGGGGCTGCGATGCTGCGGGGGGCGAAGCGCGCGGCGCGCGCTTCAGATGCCGGCTTCGGCGTGCTCGTCGAGCACGTGCAGCGCGCCGAGCCGATGCCGGTCCTCGAGGATCATGTCGGCGGCTTTCTCCGCGATCATGATGACGGGCGCATTGGTGTTGCCCGACACGAGTTCGGGCATGATCGACGCATCGACGACGCGCAGCCGTCCGAGGCCGTGCACGCGCAGCCGCGCGTCGACGACCGCGAGCGCGTCGCGGCCCATCTTGCAGGTGCCGGCCGGGTGATAGATCGACTGGCTGAAGCGGCGCGCCGCGTCGAGCAGTTCGGCGTCGGTGCCGAACTGCGCGCCGGGGATGAACTCGGACACGATGTGCGGCGCGAGCGACGGCGCGGCCGCGATGCGGCGCGCGACCTTGATGCCGCCGATCACGACCGGATGATCGCGCTCGTCGGACAGGTAGTTCGCATGGATCGCCGGATACTGCAGCGGATCGGCCGAGCGGATCTCGACCTGCCCGCGGCTGAACGGACGCAGCTGGCACACCGACGACGTGAACGCCGAGAACGGATGCGCGCCCTTGCCGGGCTTGTCGGCGCTGAGCGGCTGCATGTGGAACTGGATGTCGGGCCGCTCGACGCCGGGGCCCGAGCGCGTGAAGATCGCCACCTGGCTCGCTGCGAGCGTCAGCGGTCCGGTGCGCCACAGTGCGTATTGCAGCCCGATCCACGCCTTGCGCAACGGATGGTTGACCTCGTCGTTGAGCGTGCGCTCGCGGGTGCGGAACACGAGCCGCACCTGCAGATGGTCCTGCAGGTTCTGGCCGACGCCGGGCAGCGCGTGCAGCACCGGCACGCCGACGCGGCGCAGCAGGTCGGCCGGGCCCACGCCCGAGTGCTGCAGGATCTGCGGCGAGCCGATCGCGCCGGCCGCGAGGATCACCTCGACGCGGGCGCGCACCTGCTTGCGCACGCCGCGCTGCAGGTATTCGACGCCGACCGCCTCGCCCCCTTCGAGCAGCACGCGGCAGGTCTGCGCATGGGTCTCGACGCGCAGATTGGCGCGTGTGCGCGCAGGCTTCAGGAACCCTTTCGCGGTGCTCCAGCGAAAGCCTTTGTAGGCCGTCTGCTGGAAGTAGCCGACCCCTTCCTGGGTCGCGCCGTTGTAGTCGGGATTCAGCGGAATGCCGATGTCCTGCGCGGCGGCGATGAAGTGATCGGCGATCGGCCGGCGCAGCCGCAGATCCGACACTTTCAGCGGACCGCCGACGCCGTGATAGGCGTTCGCGCCGCGCTCCTGGTCCTCGGACTTGCGGAAGTACGGCAGCACCTCCTCGTAGCGCCAGCCGGGATTGCCGAGCGCGGCCCAGCGGTCGTAATCCTCGCGCTGGCCGCGCACGTAGAGCAGGCCGTTCAGCGAACTGGAGCCGCCGAGCACCTTGCCGCGCGGCCAGTCGATCTGGCGCCCCGCGACCGCCGGGTCGGGCTCGGTGCGATAGCACCAGTCGAGCTCGGGGTCGTGCATCGTCTTGAAGTACCCGACCGGCACGTGAATCCACGGATTGCTGTCTTCGCCGCCCGCTTCGAGCAGCAGCACCGCGTTGCCGGGATCGGCGCTCAGACGGTTCGCCAGCACGCATCCCGCCGATCCTGCGCCGACGATCACATAGTCGACTTCGTGTTCCATCAAACCTGTCTCCTGGAATTGCTCGCGGAACTTCGGGTTCCGTATCGGTTTGATTCAATGTCGTGGATGGCGGGCCCGCGCGCAAGGCAAAAGGGCGTGTGCGGCGCAAAACTGGAACGGAAAGTGACGAATCGGCGTCAGAAACAGCCGGTGTGCGGCAGGCGGGCGGGGCGTGCCGCCGGCACGCCGCCGGGCGGGTCATTACAGCAGCGGCACGAGGCGGCTGGCGGTCTCTTTCATGCGGCCCACGCATTCGAGCAGCTCGTTGAGCGTCTTGCGCGCGGTCGGCGCGTGCACCGCGAGCGACGCGAGCACGCGCCCGGTCGCCGGGTCGCGCACCGGCACCGCGACGGCGACCATCCCGCGCACGAACTCCTCGTTGTCGATGCCGATGCCGCGCACCGCGAGCCGGTCGAGTTCGGCCGCGAGCAGGTGCGGGTCGGTCAGCGTGCGGTAGGTCATTTTCTTCAGCACGATGCGCCCGAGCAGCGCATTGCGTTCGAGCGCCGACATCTGCGACAGGAACAGCTTGCCGCTCGCGGTGCAGTGCAGCGGCACGTGGTTGCCCGGGTGCATCTCCATGCGCAGCGGCTCGCTGGTCTCGACGCGCTCGATGTAGAGGATCTGGTCACCGTCGAGCGCGGTCAGGTTGCAGGTCTCGCCGAGCACCTCGACGAGGCCGCGCAGCAGCGTGCGGCACGCGCGCGTGAACGTGTTGTTCGCGAGCGTCGACAGCGCGAGCTGCGACGCGCGCGGACCGAGCGCGATGCTGCGCGCGTGGCCGCGCGAATCGGGCATGTGAACGACGTAGCCGCGCGCCTCCAGCGATTCGATCAGCCGCAGCAGCGTGGCCTTCGGAATGTGCAGGCGCGCGGACATCTGCGACAGCGTGTACGGCTGGCCGGCCGCCGCAAGCTGTTCGAGCACGATGAGCGCGCGCAGCGCGCGGGTGTCGTCGGTGGCCGGTTCGTCGCGCGCGGCCGGCTCGGCGGTCTGTTGCATCGATCTCCTCCGCGGGGCCTTCGCGGCGCCCGGATTGTTCTGGTCCAGCGTTTGATTTGAAACAAACGGTTCTATTTTTCTACCATACTTCCCGCCCGCGACCCAGACCGGCTTGTCCGTACGGATTTATACCAACAAAACGGTACAAAACATACCAGATTCGTGGGGCTTGTCGAGACCCGGGCCGCCCGTGCTGTACCAGGCGAAAGCGGGCGACTGGCCCTACCTGCGCGTGGGGTCCCTGCCTAGAATTTCCGCAACAGGTCGCCTCAGCGAGGCGAACACGTAGCCACGAAGCGAAACGCACAAGGCAGGAGACAGGCATGACGAACAAGCAGTCGGCACAGGCCGCCGTCGGGGCGACGGCGAGCGGCGCGCGATCCGGCGCCGCCGGCATCGGGCAGCGCGCGCGCGGCCGGCGGGGCGCGCGCGCCGCGCAACGCGTGACGCGGGGGGCGTAGCGATCATGGGATACAGCTCGCTCGAACGGAGCACCGGCGATTTCGGCGCCGACGCTTCCCGCGCCACCCGGTACGACCCGACCTACGACCCGCTCGTGTCGCCCGGACCCGGACACGGCAAGGACTACGCACCGACCTACTGGGTCGCGACCGCGGGCGCGCCGCCGCCCGACGACGGGCCCGTCACGAAGGACATGGACGTGGACGTCGCGATCATCGGCGGCGGCTACACGGGGCTCGCCACCGCACTGTGTCTCGCGCGCGAGCACGGCATCAAGGCGGTCGTGCTCGAAGCGAACCACACGAGCTGGGGCTGCAGCAGCCGCAACGGCGGGCAGGGGCAGAACGCGTCCGGGCGGCTGTCGCGCTCGCAGTGGATCCAGCGCTGGGGCAAGGACGTCGCGCTGCGCATGCATGACGAAATTCTCGAAGGCTTCGAGCACTTCAAGTCGCTGGTTGCCGAGATCGATTGCGAGCCGCAGCCCGGCGGCCACTTCCTGATCGCCCACCGGCCGCGCATCATGGCGCAGCTCGCCGCCGAGGCGAAGGTATGGAAAGAGGTGTTCGGCTATCCGTCCGAGCTTTATAGCGCCGAGACGTTCCGCCGCGAATTCCTCAACGATCACGAAGCGGCCGGCGCGCTGCACGAGCCCGAGGGCATCGGCGTGCATGCGCTGAAGCTCGCGTTCGGCTACCTGCGCCTCGCGCGCGCGGCCGGTGCGCGCGTGCACACGAGCAGCCCGGTGACCGGCTGGGAGACGATCAACGGCGTGCATCATCTGCGCACGCCGGGCGGCATCGTGCGCGCCCGCGCGGTCGGCATCGCGACCGGCGCGTATACCGCTCAGACGCTGCATCCGTCGCTGCGCAGCAAGGTGATGCCGATCCTGTCGAACTCGATGGTCACGCGTCCGCTCACCGACGCCGAGATCGCCGCGTGCAACTTCCGCACGACCCAGGTGCTGACCGACACGCGCACGCTGCGCTTCTACTACCGGTTCCTGCCGGATCGCCGTCTGCAGATCGGCAGCCGCAGCGCGATCACCGGGGCCGATGCGCCGAACCCGCGCCATCTCGACCTGCTGAAGGAAGGCATGGGGCGCAAGTTTCCGGCGCTGCGCGGCGTGCAGATCGACTACTCGTGGTGGGGCTGGGTCGACGTGAGCCACGACATGATGCCGCGCGTGTGCCAGCCGGATCCGCAGCAGACGGTCTTCTACGCGCTCGGCTACGGCGGCAACGGCGTGTCGTACTCGCAGCAGGCGGGCCGCCGGCTCGCGGAGCGCATCGCGGGCAAGGGGGCGCACCAGACGCTGCCGATCTTCACGAGCCCGCTGCCGGGCCATCTGTTCGCGCCGTTCCGGCGCCTCGGCCAGCGCATGCTGTATCTGCAATACTTCCGGCGCGACGAGAAGCCCTGAGCGCGCCGCTCGCCGGCCGGCCACCGCGCGCCGCGGAAGCGCGCGCGGCCGCGCCGTGACCTGACCGCCGTTCCCGAGGCGGTTTTCAGCGCCGCTTTTTCGACGCTGTTTTTGGACGCCGTTTATCGACGCCGTTTTTCGACGCCGTTTATCGACGCAATTTTCAGCGCAGTTCCCAATAACGACCGGAACCCCCGCCCGGGCGCAACGCTCCGGTGCGCGCAGGTCGCGCGTGCCGGCGTGCGCGCGTCGTCCGCGGACGGCAGGGTCCGGAGCAAGGAGGTGACATGCAGTCGCAGTTGAATCGCAATGAACTGAAGTGCGGCCTGAAGCAGCGCCACATGACGATGATCGCGCTCGGCGGCGTGATCGGCGCCGGCCTGTTCGTCGGCAGTGGCGTCGTGATCCAGCAGACCGGCCCCGCCGCGGTGCTGTCGTTTCTGCTGACCGGCGGGCTGGTCGTGCTCGTGATGCGCATGCTCGGCGAAATGGCCTGCGCGATGCCGGCCGTCGGCTCGTTCTACGAATACGCGCGCCTCGCGTTCTCGGACCGGCGCGGACCGGGCCGGCTGGCGGGCTTTCTGACCGGCTGGATGTACTGGTATTTCTGGGTGATCGTGGTGGCCGTCGAAGCGGTGGCCGGCGCGAAGCTCGTGCAGTTCTGGCTGCCCGATGCCCCCGCATGGGCGATCAGTCTCGTGCTGCTGGTGCTGCTCACCGCGACCAACCTGATTTCGGTCGGCAGTTACGGCGAGTTCGAATTCTGGTTCTCGTCGATCAAGGTGGCGGCGATCGTCGTGTTCCTGTTTCTCGGCGGCCTGTACGTGCTCGGGCTGTGGCCCGCGTCGCTGCACACGGTCGCGGTGCTGCCGACGCTCACCGGTCACGGCGGTCTGATGCCGAAGGGGATCGGACCGGTGCTGAGCGGCGCGGTCGCGGCGACCGGCTTCTATTTCGGCGCGGAGATCGTGACGATCGCGGCGGCCGAGGCGAAGGAGCCGGCGAAGGCCGTCGCGAAGGCGACGAACTCGGTGATCACGCGCGTGCTGGTGTTCTACGTCGGCTCGGTGCTGCTCGTCGTCGCACTGGTGCCGTGGAATTCGCCGGCCATGTCGACACCGTACGTGAGCGCGCTCGAAGCGATGGGCCTGCCCGCCGCCGCGCACGTGATGAATGCGATCGTGCTGACCGCGGTGCTCTCGGCGCTGAACTCGGGCCTCTATGCGGCCTCGCGGATGCTGTTCGCGCTGACCCGCCACGGCGACGCGCCGGCCGCGCTCGCGAAGGTCAGCCGGCGCGGCGTGCCGGTGCGCGCGATCCTGCTCGGCACCGTGTTCGGCTATGTGTCGGTCGTGATGTCGTATGTGTCGCCCGATACGGTGTTTGCGTTCCTCGTCAATTCGTACGGCACGGTGGCGATCTTCGTGTACCTGCTGATCGCGCTGTCGCAACTGCGCCTGCGCAGGCGCCTCGATGCGCAGGCTGCCGCTCAGCTGCGCGTGCGGATGTGGGGCTTTCCGTACCTGACGTGGCTTGCGATCGCCGGCATGGCGGGGATTCTCGTCGCGATGGCGTTCATCCCGGAGCAGCGCAAGCCGTTGTGGCTCGGGGTCGTGAGTCTCGCGGTGCTGCTCGTCGTGTACGCGGTGTGCGTGCGCGGCAAGACGCGCGCGGCGGCCGGCAACGACGGCTATCCGGGCAGCGCGTTCGAATCCTGCGCGAACGACCCGCTGCCGGCGACGGTGCGCGGCGGCGCCGACCGGTGAGGCCGGACCGGTGAAGCCTGGCTAGAAGGTCTGCGCGAGTTCGCGGGCAGCCTGTTCGAGCCGCGCCACGTGGCCGAGCGCGCGCGCAAGCGGCGTGCGCGCGAGCGGCGCCTCGCTCGCGAGCGCGGCCACGCAGGCACCGTGCGCGTCGCGCACCGGGGCGGCCACGCAGACGACGCCGGCGACGAACTCTTCGTTGTCGACCGCGATGCCCTTGTGCGCGATGCGATCGAGCTCGGCTTCGAGCAGTTCGGGATCGGTGAAGGTGGCCGGCGTATGGCGTTCGAGCGGCAGCGCGTGAACCAGCGCGCTGCGCTGCGCGGGCGGCAGCAGCGCGAGCAGCAGCTTGCCGCTCGCGCTGCAATGGGCGGGCACGCGCGAACCCGCCTGCAGTTCGAGCCGCAGCGGCCAGTCCGCGCCGACGCGCTCGATGTAGAGCACTTCGTGCTCGTGCAGCATCGCGAGATTGCAGGTCTCGCCGATCTGCGCGACGAGCCGCGCGAGGATCGCCCGACGCGCGTGCCGGGCGTCCGCGTGCAGCACGACGCCGATGCCGAGCGCGGCAAGCCGCGGGCCGACCCGGTACGCGCGCTCGCGGCCCGGTTCGCGCGACACGAGACCGCCCGCTTCGAGCGACGCGAGCATCCGGTGCAGCGAGCCCTTCGGCATGTCGGCGGCGCGCGCGAGTTCGGCGAGCGACACCGGTGCGCCGCATTCGACGAGCTGTTCGAGCAGCGCGAACGCGCGCAGGGTAGGGGTCTCGTTGGGCGTCATCAGTCGTTCCGGAAAACAGCGACACTTCATTTTAGCCAATGCATGTGCCCTGTAAATCCACTATAGAATAAAATAAAACGGTACAATTTGTACCGAAATTCGGAATACTATACGGCATAGCCGTCCGCAACGAAGCGCCGCGCGCGCCGTCGGGAGAATGCAGTGACAACGGAATTCATGACGCACAAGCCGGACCGCATGGTGTCGGTGCGCGAATGCTTCGGCATCGACTCGGGCCTGATGGTGCCGGCCTTCGCCGAGCGCGGCGACCACGTGCCGGATATCGATCGCGCGTATCGCTTCAACGCGGAGGTCACGCTCGCGATCCTCTCCGGCTTCATGCGCAACCGGCGCGTGATGGTGCAGGGGCTGCACGGCACCGGCAAATCCACCCATATCGAGCAGGTCGCCGCGCGCCTGAACTGGCCGTGCGTGCGCGTGAATCTCGACGGGCACATCAGCCGGCTCGATCTCGTCGGCAAGGATGCGATCGTCGTGCGCGACGCGCGCCAGGTCACCGAGTTCCAGGAGGGCATCGTGCCGTGGGCGCTGCAGCGCCCGGTTGCGCTGATCTTCGACGAGTACGACGCGGGCCGCCCGGACGTGATGTTCGTGATCCAGCGCATTCTCGAACGCGACGGCAGCTTCACGCTGCTCGACCAGAACCGCGTGATTCGTCCGCACCCGTTCTTCCGGCTGTTCGCGACCACCAACACGATCGGTCTCGGCAACCTGAACGGCCTCTATCACGGCACGCAGATGCTGAATCACGCGCAGATGGACCGCTGGAACGTGGTGGCGACGCTGAACTATCTGCCGCCGGAAGAGGAAGCCGGCATCGTGCTCGCGCGCGTGCCGGAGATGGCCGACGACAGCGGGCGCGCGCTCGTCGACGCGATGGTCGCGATGGCCGCGCTCACGCGCAAGGGCTTCGCGGCCGGCGACCTCGCGACGCTGATGTCGCCGCGCACGGTGATCGACTGGGCCGAGAACTGTCAGATCTTCCGCGATCCGGCGCTCGCATTTCGCCTGACGTTCCTGAACAAGTGCGATGAGGCCGAGCGGCCGGTCGTCGCCGAGTACTACCAGCGCTGCCTCGGCACCGAGCTCGACGGCTTCGCCGGCGGCGGCGCGGCCGCGGAGCCGCGCACGTGAGCCCGTCGCGCGAGGCCGTGCTCGCCGCGCTGCGCCGCGAGGCGCTGTGCGCGGCGGCGGTGCGCGCGCTGACGGGCGACGCGGCGCTGCACTATCGCGGCGGCCGGCTCTGCCGGCAATGGCGGCCGCTGCCGCTGCACGCGCCGCATCTGCGCAGCAATGCGCTCGAGGACGACTTCGCGTCGCTGCGCGGCGCCGCCGACGGCGCCGCGCAACGGCTGCTGTATTCGGACGCGGCGCTGCACCGGCGGCTCGCGCCCGACGCGCCGCTCGAACGGCTGCTGTTCGAACTGTGCGAGCAGGTGCGCTGCGAGGCGCAGGTGCCGGCGGGGCTGCGCGGCGTCGCGCACAACCTGCGTCACCGCTTCGAGTCGTGGTCGCGCGCCTATTGCCGCGCCGGGTTGATCGACACACATTCAGGCATCCTGATCTATACGGTGGCGCAGATCGTCTGGTCGCGGGTGACGGGCTGGCCCGTGCTCGACGAAACCGAGGATCTGATGGAGGCGACCCGGGCCGGCATCGCGCCGCTGCTCGGCGTGCCGCTGGCGGGGCTGCGCCGGCACCGGCTGGACCAGCGCGCGTATGCGCGCGACGCGCGCGAGCTTGCGCGGCGCGTGGCCGCGCTGCTCGACGACGCGCGCGCCGCGTTCGGCGCCGACAAGGACGCCGCCGCGCGCAAGCCCGACGACGCGCTGACGTCGTTTTCGCTGTGGGTCGATTTCGACGAAGCCGACGCGGACCTGCCGGCCCGCGTGCAGACCGGCGCGCGCAGCGGGCCCGGCGACGCGGACAGCGCGTATCGCGCCTACACGACGCAGTACGACTGCGAAATCCGGCCGGCGAAGCGGGTGCGCGCCGCGCTGCTGCGCGAATATCGGGAGCGGCTCGACGAGCGGATCGCCGCGCGCGGCATTCATGTCGCGCGGCTCGCGCGCGTGCTGCAGATCGCGCTTGCGGTGCCGCAGCGCGACGGCTGGTCGTTCGGCGAGGAGGACGGCCGTATCGACGGACGGCGGCTCGCGCAGGTGGTCAGCTCGCCGGCCGAGCGGCGCGTGTTCACGCGCGAGCGGCTGCGACCGCGCGCCGATTGCGTGATCGGCTTTCTGATCGACTGCTCGGGTTCGATGAAGGCGCACATCGAGCCGGTCGCGATGATGGTCGACATCCTCGCGCGCGCGAGCGAGCAGGCCGGCCTCGCCACCGAGGTGCTCGGCTTCACGACCGGCGCATGGAACGGCGGCCGCGCGCGGCGCGACTGGCTCGCGCGCGGCCGGCCGGCGCATCCGGGACGGCTCAACGAGCTGTGCCACATGGTGTTCAAGGGCGCGGACGACAGCTGGCGGCGCGCGCGGACCGACATTGCCGCGCTGCTGAAAGCGGACCTGTTTCGCGAGGGCGTCGACGGCGAAGCGCTCGAGTGGGCCTGCGCGCGTCTCGCCGCGCGGCCCGAGGCGCGGCGCATCCTCGTCGTGATCTCGGACGGCAGCCCGATGGATGCCTCCACCGCGCAGGCAAACGATCCGTTCTACCTCGACGCGCACCTGAAGGAGGGGCTGGCGCGCCACGAGGCACGCCGCGACGTCGACGTGATCGGCGTGGGCGTCGGGCTCGACCTGAGCCCGTTCTACCGGCATTGCGTCGCGCTCGATCTCACCGAGCCGCTCGACATGACGCGTCTGGCGACGCTCGCGCGCTGGATCGGGGCGCGGCGCTAGCCGCGGTGCCCGGCACCGCCGACGACCGATCGCAGATTGTCTAGTCATATTGGCTCCCCGCGCGGATTTCCCGCGCGGGGAGCCGCACGACACCTGCCGGCTCCACTTCGCGCAAGTGCGTCGATCGATCCATCGTGCATCGGCTTCGGCGGCCAGCGCATGCCGGCCTGACACGCAGCCCGTCTGCGAACCGCGCTTCGCGTGACGACGGGCGGGGTAATTACCGATTTGTTCGTACTTGTCTATACAACAAAATGGCACCCGCTGCGCACCGGCGTTGCATCGTTCATGCGCCCGCTCCGGTGTCGAGCAGCGGACATCCCGGACCTTCTGGAGAGCCATCCGTGGCAAGCCCCACCGACATCCCCGCGCGCGGAACCCTGGTCGAATCCCGCACGATCGACTACATCCCCGACGCGGAAAGACACGGCAGCCTGTTCAGCCAGTTCACGCTCTGGCTATCGGCCAACCTGCAGATCACGGCCATCGTGACAGGCGCGCTCGCTGTCGTGCTCGGCGGGGACGTGTTCTGGTCGCTCGTCGCGTTGCTGCTCGGGCAACTCGCCGGCGGCGCAGTCATGGCGCTGCATGGCGCACAGGGGCCCCAGCTCGGCCTGCCGCAAATGATCTCGAGCCGCGTGCAGTTCGGCGTGTACGGCGCGATGATTCCCATCGTCCTCGTGTGCGTGATGTATGTCGGCTTTTCGGCGAGCGGTTCGGTGCTGGCTGGCCAGGCGCTCGCCCGGCTGTTCGACGTCGACGATGCGCTGGGGATCGTGCTGTTCTCGATCACGATCGTGCTCCTCGCGATCTTCGGCTACCGCCTGATTCACGCTGTCGGGCGCATCGCGAGCGTGGTGGGGGTGGCGGCGTTTGTCTTCATGTTTGCGCAGCTCTTCGCGCATCACGACATCGGGGCGCTGCTCGCGAACCGGCACTTTACCGTCGCGCGCTTCCTGCTCGCGATGTCGCTGTCGGCGTCGTGGCAGATCGCGTTCGGACCGTACGTCGCGGATTATTCGCGCTATCTGCCGCGCTCGACGTCGTCGGTGCGGACGTTTTTCGCGGTGGGGCTCGGCTCGGTCATCGGCGCCCAGGCGGCCATGACCTTCGGCGTGTTCGCCGCTGCGCTGGCCGGACCCGCGTTCCCGCATCACGAGGTGTCGTATATCGTCGGGCTCGGCGCGAGCGGCGCGGTGGCCGCGCTGCTTTACTTCAGTATCGCGTTCGGCAAGATCACGGTCACGACGCTCAACGCGTACGGCAGCTTCATGTCGATGGCGACGATCGTGAGCGGCTTTCGCGCTCAGCGCACGCTGTCGACCCGTCACCGCCTGCTTTACATCCTCGGCATGGTGGGCTTGTCGACGCTGGTGGCACTTGCCGGCCGCCACGCGTTCCTGAAGGAATTCTCCGCGTTCATCCTGTTCCTGCTCGCATGCTTCACGCCGTGGAGCGCGATCAATCTGGTGGACTATTACTGCTTCACACGCTCGCGCTACGACGTCCCCGCGCTGTCGGATCCGGACGGGCGGTACGGCCGCTGGAATGGCATGGCCATCGCGATCTATGCGGCCGGGGTGCTGGTGCAGATACCCTTCATCTCGACGAGCTTCTATACGGGGCCGCTCGTCGACGCACTCGGCGGAACGGACATCTCGTGGATGCTCGGTCTTGTTGTCCCCGCGACGCTCTATTACATCTGCGCGCGTAACGCTTCGCGCACGCTCCCCGAGCGCCTGATTCTGCCGGCCGAGCAAGGTAAAGCGCGGAGTTGAAGTATGCGCAGGCGCTTTCCCGGGCGGCGTTCCCGGTCGATGGCGCGCACACGCCGTCTCAGGCGCCTCGCGCGCGGGTTCAGCGCCCCCAGCCGCGCAGCGCGCAAACCATCAGCGCGGCGCCGATGGCCATCAGCACGCCGAACGCGACGCGCCGCATCGTGGTGGCCGACAGCGGCGGCGGGAAGTGGCGCGCGGCCACCGTCATCAGCATCACCACCGGCACGGCGAAGGCTGCCTGCAGCCAGAGCGCCGCGTCGAGCTGGCCCTGGTACGCGCTGAACAGCACGCGCGTGAACGACGTGATCGAAAACAGCATGATCAGCGCGCAGCGGATCTGCACGAGCTGCAGCGGCTGGCGATAGAACTGGAAAATGAGCGGCGGCCCGGAGACGCCGAACATGCCGCTCAGCAGGCCGCCGAACACCCCGCTCACGAAGAAGCTGCGGTCGTCCGAGCGCCGCGGCAGCGGCGTCGGGCGCAGCGCGGCGCTCAGGCCGCCGTACAGCACGACCGCGCCGAGCAGCAGTTGCAGCAGCCCGGCGGCCGAGGTGCTCAGATAGCTGAGCAGCAGCACGCCCGCGACGACCGCCGGCAACGCGCCGAGCGCCGCCGCGCCGACCGCGCGCCAGTCGATATGGTGAAGCCTGCCGTGCAGCGCGGTGGCGCTGTTGGCGAGAGTGAGCAGGCTCAGCAGCGTCGCGATGCGGGCGACGGGCGCGAGTCCGAGCCCGCTCGTCGCGCCCATCACGATCATGCCGAGGCCGAAGCCGGTGACCGTCTGGAAATAGCTCGCTGCGCCGATCAGCGCGATCAGCAGCAGTACCTTCTCGTGCATCATGCAGCGTGGGGTGTCTCGGGGTGATGAGCGGCGCGCTGGCGGGCCGTCTGCGCCTGGACCGCCGTCGCGGCGATCACGTAAAAGATGTCCTCCGCGCTGCAGCCGCGCGACAGGTCGTTGGCCGGCTTGTCGAGCCCTTGCAGCAGCGGTCCGATGGCCTTCGCGCCGCCGATGCGCTCGGCGAGCTTGTAGCCGATGTTGCCGGCGTCCAGGTTCGGAAACACGAGTGTATTCGCATGGCCGCCGACTTGCGAGTGCTCGATCTTGCGCTCGGCAATCTCCGCGACGATCGCCGCGTCGAGCTGCACGTCGCCGTCGATCGCGAGGCCGGGGCGCGCGGCCTTCACGCGCCGCGTCGCCTCGATCACCTTGTCGACCGCCGCATGGTGCGCGCTGCCGCTCGTCGAGAACGACAGCATCGCGACGCGCGGCTCCTCCATCAGCAGGCTGCGCGCGCTGTCGGCGGCGGCCATCGCGATGTCGGCGAGCTGCGCCGGGTCGGGGTCGACCACCAGCGCGCAGTCGGAGAAGATCAGGCCGCCCTTGTAGCGGTGAAACGGCTCGCACAGCATCATCAGGAAGAAGCTCGACACCAGCCGGAACGACGGCTCGACGCCGATCAGCTGGATCGCCGCGCGCACGACGTCGGCGGTCGTGTGCACGGCGCCGGCGACCGAGCCGTCCGCGTAGTCGAGCCGTACCATCAGGTTCGCGAACGTGAGCGGATCGAGAACCGCATCGCGCGCGGCTTCGGCCGTCATCCCCTTGTTGCGGCGCAGCGCGAAGAGCGCGTCGGCGAACGGCGCGCGCCACGGGCTGTCGGCCGGATCGATCAGCGCGAGGCCGTCGAGCGCGAGCCCCTCGCGCGCGGCGCTCGCGCGGATCGCGGCCGGATCGCCGACCAGCAGCGGCCGCGCGATGCCTTCGCGATGCGCGCGCACCGCGGCGGCAAGTACGCGCGGGTCTGCGGCTTCGCACAGGACGATGCGCATCGGCGACAGGCGCGCGGTCTCGACGATGCGGTTCAGGGCTTTCATGGCGTGACGGCTCGCTGGCGGAAAGTGGGAGGGCGCCTGCGCGCCCCCGAAAGGACAGGGCCGCAGACGGGAACGCTGCCTGCGGCCAGCCGGTGCCGGATCGACGCCGCGCCGGGGCGGCGTCGGCGCGCGGGCGGCCGGGCCGCTGCCGCGCGCGGCGCCGCATGCGCGGCGCCCGGTCGGACCGTCAGACGTAGTCCTTGTACTTGTCGAGCAGGCGCACCGGCTTCGCCAGCGCGTCGCGGCGGAACGGATCGCCGAGTTCGCGGGTGCACATGATCTCGATGACGGTCGTCTTGCCCTGGTTCATCTGCGCATCGATCGCGCGCTTGAGCGCCGGGCCGACGTCCTCCAGCCGGTCGACCACGATGCCTTCGGCGCCCATCGCCTTCGCGATGCCCGCGAAGCTCGGCGTGTCGAGCTCGCCGGCCACGAAGCGGCGGTTGTAGAAATCCACCTGGTTCTTTTTCTCCGCGCCCCACTGGCGGTTATGGAACACCACCGCCGTGACCGGGATGTTGTGGCGCACGCAGGTGAGCGTTTCCATCATGCTCATGCCCCACGCGCCGTCGCCCGCATACGAGACGGCCGGGCGGTGCGGCGCGGCGACCTTCGCGCCGATGATCGTCGGGAACGCGTAGCCGCAGTTGCCCCAGCTCATCGCCGCGAAGAAGCTGCGCGGCTTGTTGAAGCGCAGATAGCTGTTGGCGACCGAGTTGATGTTGCCGATGTCGGTCGACACCATCACGTCCTCGGGCATCGCCTTTTCGAGCTCGCGCAGCACCTGGCGCGGATGCAGATACTGACCGCCGTTGAACGTGCGCTCGTGCTTCTGCTCCTCGATCATGTCGAGGCTGTACGGGTCGCGCTCGTGGGTCCACTCGTCGAGCTCCTTCTCCCATGCGGCCTTCTCGGTGGCGATCTGGTCCGCGCGTTCGGCGCGCGTCGCGTCGCACGCGAGCGTGCGGTTCGCGAGACGCTGCGTGAGCGCGACGGCGGTGGCCTTCGCGTCGCCGCAGATGCCCACCGAAATCTTCTTCACGAGGCCGAGCATCTTGTGGTCCGCGTCGATCTGGATGATCTTCGCGTCCTTCGGCCAGTAGTCCATGCCGTGCTGCGGCAGCGTGCCGAACGGCCCGAGGCGCGAGCCGAGCGCGATCACGACGTCGGCGCGCGAAATCAGCTTCATCGCCGCCTTCGAGCCCTGATAGCCGAGCGGGCCGCACCACAGCGGATGGTTCGCCGGGAACGAGTCGTTGTGCAGGTAGCTGTTGACGACCGGCGCGCCGAGCCGCTCGGCGAGCGCCTTGCATTCCTCGATCGCATCGGCCATCACGACGCCGCCGCCCGACAGCAGCACCGGGAATTTCGCGTTCGCGATCAGCTCGGCCGCCTCGTTCAGGCTCTCCTCGCCGCCGGGGCCGCGGTCGAGGCGGCGCGGCTGCGGAATCTCGACCTTGATCTTGCCGTAGAAGTAGTCGCGCGGAATGTTCAGCTGCGTCGGGCCCATTTCGGCCATCGCGCGGTCGAAGCAGCGCGCGGTGTACTCGGCCATCCGCGCGGGATTCGTCACGTGGCCCTGGTACTTCGTGAATTCCTGGAACATCGGCAACTGGTTCGCTTCCTGGAAGCCGCCGTGGCCGATCCCCATCGTGCCGGCTTCCGGCGTCACGATCACGACCGGGCTGTGCGCCCAGTAGGCGGCCGCGATCGACGTCACGCAGTTGCTGATGCCGGGGCCGTTCTGGCCGATCACGACGCCGTGACGGCCCGATACGCGCGCATAGCCGTCGGCCATGTGGCCCGCGCCCTGCTCGTGCACGACGGGGATCAGGCGGATGCCGGCCGGCGCGAAGATGTCCATGGCGTCCATGAACGCGGAGCCCATGATGCCGAACATCTCGGTCACGCCATTGGCCGCGAGGGTTTCGACAAAGGCTTCGGACGGCGTCATGTCCTGCGGACCGCGTGCCGTGGCGGTCGGGGTGGGGGTACGTTCACTCATCGGGTGTCTCCGGTTTTCATTTAACGGAATGCGACGTTCCAGATACTATGCCGTTGAACGGCCTGGTCAAGCGATTCCGCAATTCGAGGTAAAAAGTGGAATTAAATGGAACGATTCGTTTCAAATTCGACTGTGCTGGGGGCGAGGTCCGCGCGCCGGCGCGCTCAGCCCTGCGCGGGCAGCTTCGGGCGCTCCTTGCGGAAGGCGCGCTTGACGGCGATCAGGCCGTCGCGGAACTCGAACAGGTCGCAGCCTTCGGCCTCGATGCGCCAGCCGTCCGCGTGCGTGCCGGTAAACACCCATTCGGATACGCCGCGCTCGCCGGCGACCAGGTGGCGGCCCTGGCCCCAGTGGGCGTCCGGGAAGGTCCTGAAGACGGCCTCGAAGGCCGCGCGTACCGCGTCGCGTCCGGCAAAGCGGGTGCCGTGGACGTCGGGGCCGCCGGCCGCGTCGAAGATGCAGTCTGCGGTCATGAAGCCCATCAGCGCGTCGGCGTCATGCCGGTTGAACGCATCGGAAAAAGCGGCCAGCGTGTCGGCCGTGACGGGGGCGAGGGTGTGCGGGTCTGCCATACGTGTCTCCTGAGGATGGGGGCCGCCGCTCGCGCGATCGTGAGAGCGCGCGAGCGGCATCCAGTATTGACACGTTAGTGAGCGGCGCGCCGTGGCGGTAGCGCCAGTCCGCAGGTTTCGCCTGGGCCAGCCCGCAGCCGGCGGGCGCGCGGGGGGGGAAGGCGGGTGTCGGGAGGGCGCTGGGGCGGGGTCTGGCGGGCGCAGGGAGGGCGCAGGGAGGGCGCGGGGAGGGCGCCGGGCCGCCCGTTCAGCCGGGCTGCTGCGCGCGCACGACCTGCGCGAGCGCGCGCACGCCGGGCTCGATCCGTTCGAGCTTGATTGCCGAGAAGCCCATCCGGAAGTAGCGGCTCGGCCCGCTCTGGTCCATGAAGAAGACGCCGCCGGGTTCGATCAGGATGCCGGCGGCGCGCGCGTCGTCGGCAAGCCGGGCGGCGTCGAGCCACGCGGGGCCTTCGACCCAGCACGACGCGCCGCCCGAAACCGGCATGTAGCGCGCTTCGGGCAGGTGGACGTCGAGCGCGGCCGTCAGCGCCTGCGCGCGCTCCTTGTGCGCGGTCGCGAGGCGGCGCAGCAGCGCGTCCTGGTGGCCGAGCGCGAGGAAGGTCGCGAACGCGCGCTGGATGTAGGCGACCGGGTGACGCACCATTAGCCGGCGCAGCGCGCGCAGTTCGCGCACGAGCTCGCGCGGCCCGACCACGTAGCCGAGCCGCAGCCCCGGCGCGAAGCTCTTCGAGAGGCTGCCGACGTAGATCACGCGGTCGGCCGTGTCGAGGCTCTTCAGCGCCGGGTGCGGGGTGCCCGAGAACGTGTTTTCGCTCTCGTAGTCGTCCTCGATGATCACGAAGTCGTGCTGCTGCGCGAGGTCGAGCAGCGCGCGGCGGCGCTCGATCGGCATCGTCGTCGTGGTCGGGCACTGGTGGCTCGGCGTCACGTACACGTAGTCGCAGCGCGAGAGCCGCTCGGCCGCGCGGTCGGGCGCGATGCCGTCGCCGTCGACCGGCAGCTCGACGAACACCGCGTCGCGGTTCTCGAAGATGTTGCGCGCATCCGGGTAGCCGGGATTCTCGAAGCCGATCCGCGTGCGCTTGCCGCACAGCAGGTCGGCGACCAGATACAGCGCCTGCTGGCAGCCGTTCGTGATGACGATCTCGTCGGTCGCCGCGAACACGCCGCGCCGCGGCAGCACGCGGGTGCGGATCTGCTGGATCAGCGATTCGTCGTCGCGCTCGATCAGGTCGGGCGCCCAGTTGCGGATCTCCATGACCGACAGCGCCTTGATGCAGCACTCGCGCCAGTCGTTGGTCGGAAACAGCGACTGGTCGAACTGCCCGTAGACGAACGGGTAGTCGTAGATCTGCCAGTTGGCCGGCTTGACGATGTTGCGCTGCGCCGAAGGCGGGCGGGCGATGCGCTTCTGCCACATCGGCCGCGCGGACGGCGCCGCGCCGGCGGGCGCCTGGGGCGCGGGCGGCGGCGCGGTGAGGCCGCGCAGGCCGCGCAGCATCTCCGGGTTGACGAAGTGGCCGCTGCGCTCGCGCGAGATCAGATAGCCTTCCTCGACGAGAATCTGATAGGCGAACACGACGGTGTTGCGTGCGACGCCGAGCTGGTCGGCAAGCTCCCGGCTCGACGGCAGCGCCGCGTCGGGAGGCAGTTGCCCGTCGAGGATCATCGACACGAGCATCTGGCGAATCTGGTCCTGCAGGCTCGTCTTCGCGTCCGTGGACCGGCGGAACTGCTGGGTCCACAGCGCGGACGGGGTACGGCTCGGCATGCTCTCTCCTGGGGTCGATCCTGGGCCCGCGGGGCGCGGTATCGCGAGAATACGCGCGTCGCGGCGAGGATGTGGACTCAACGATCGCGCCCGTCTGGTACTGGTGCGGCGGCGCAACCGGCGTCCCATGACGATACCGCGAACCGGGGCGCGGCGGCGAATACCGGCTGTTGCTGCTGTTGCTGCGTTCGCGGCGCGCCGCTTCGGTGTTGCGGCACGATTCGTGCGGGCCGTGTTGATCCAGATCAGGGTTGCCGAAATATCATTCGTTAGAATTTGTTACGTTATACGAATGATTGCTGCTCGCTCGCTGCGGCGGGTGGCCCGGCCGTTCGCGAGGGTTGACGGCGCGGTCAGCGCGGCGTCAGTTTCCTGCCATCGGCAGCGGGCACAATCACGCACAAGCGGGACAAGTGGGCACAAGCGGGCACAAGCGGACATATCGGCGTGCAAGAGCGCTCCGGCATCGCTCGCAAGCCGATCGAGGACCGCGTCCGACCGCTCCACAACCGACCTTTAACCGGCTCGGCAGCCGATCTGCCGTCGCGCACCCCCAGGAGGCCGTATGGAGTCCTTTCCGCTTTTCATCGTGGGTTCACCGAGGTCGGGAACGACGTTTCTCTGTTCCGTCCTCAATGCGCATCCGCTGATTCATCTGACCAACGAGTGCCGGGTGTTCGCGCTGCTCAAGGACACGCTGGAGCTCGGCAGCCGGCGGCCCGACCTGCTCGACGCCGCGTGCCGCGACCGCTTCGTCGCGTACAGCCAGCGCACGCTGGGCGCGTGGGTCGAGCGCTTCTACCGGGAAGAACTGGCGATGACGGCGCCGATCTGGGGCGACAAGCATCCGCCGTATGCAGATCCGACGATCCTCTCCGGCCGTGCCGGCTCGGTCGAGCGGCTGCCGCGCTCGGGCTCCTGCCTGCGGCTGATCCGCGCGATGCTGCCGCACGCGCGCTTCCTGCACATCCATCGCGATCCGGGGCGGGTCGCGCATTCGCTGGTGCGCAAGCACTGGATCGGCTCGATCGACGACGGCGTGCGGGTGTGGGGGCAATATGCGACCGAGATCCTCGATTTCTTCGAGGAACTGCCGGCTCACCAGCACCTGACGGTCGCGTACCGGCATCTGGTCGAGGACGGCCCGACGACGGCCGCGCGGATCGGGCGTTTTCTCGGGCTCGCGGATGCCGCGCCGATCAGCGACTTCCTGAGCGCCCAGCGCCGCAAGCCGACGCCGTTCAGCGAGCCGGTCACCGATATCGCGGACCTCTACCTCGTGCCGAGCACGCCGATGACCGACGAAAAACTGCTGCGGCTGGCCGGCGGCGCGGCGACGCGCCTGGGGTACGTGGCGGCCTAGGGGGGCGGCGGGAGGCGTGGGGTTCGCCCGGGCTTCGCCTGGCGTCAGCCTGCTGCGGTCCGGCGCGGACCTGCTGTGCGCCGCAGGCGAGGGCTTGCTGCGCACGGGCATGGCCCCGCTGCGCACCCGGCATGGCCCCGTCATGCGCCCAGCATGGCCCGGCCATGCCCCCGGTCTGGCCCCGGCACGCGGCCGCGCGGCTCAGAAGTCGGTCGTCACCGAGAACCACGCGGTGCGCGGCTCGGCCTGGGTCAGATAGCCGCCCAGCGCGGACGACCAGTATGAGCGGTTCGCGAGGTTCGTCACCATCAGCCGGAAGCGGGTCGCGTGGCCGAACGCGCGGGTGGCGTAACGGGCGCCGACGTCGAAGCGCGTCCATGACGGCACCTGCTGCGTGTTCGCCTGATCCAGATACTGCGTGCCGGTCCACAGCGCGCGCGCCATCAGCGTGAGCCCGCTCACGCGCGGGACGTCGTATTCAAGGTTCGCGTTGAAGGTCCACGCGGGCACGCCGATCGGGCGGTTGCCGTTGTCCGCGCCGCCGTCGGTGTCATCGAGCCGCGCGTCGATGTACGACACGCCGCCGATCACCCGCACGCCGCGCACCGGCTCGCCGTACACCGAGAACTCGACGCCGCGGTGGCGCTGCACGCCGTCGGCCGCGTAGACGTGGGTCACGCTGTCGGTGTACGCGACCTGCTGGCGGATCTGGTAGATCGCCAGCGCGGTGCCGTAGCGATTCGCGTCGTACTTGATGCCGGCCTCGTACTGGCGCGCGCGAAACGGCGCGACCACGGCGCCGGCATTGGCGGCGGTGCCCGGCGCCGTGCCGCCCGCGACGAGGCTTTCGCTGCGATTCGCATAGACGGCCAGATTGGGCTGCAGCTTGTAGACGATGCCGACGAGCGGCGTCGTCACGGATTCGTTGTACGCGGAGCTTTGCACTTCGGTGCCGTAGTCGTAGCCGTTCGCGACGATGTTCTGCCGCCGCGCGCCGAGCGTTACCCGCGCGCGGTCGCCGAACAGGCCGAGCGTGTCGGACACGACGAAGCTGCGCATCAGCTCGATGCTCGTGAGACCGGGGTCCGCGAAGTCGCCGCCGCTGAAGTCGCCCGCGGGCCGCGCGACGGACGGGGTGTCGTACAGGCTCGTCGCAAACGACGGGCTGAAGTCGTACGCGTTGTATCCCGCCACGCGGTTGATCTGCCAGCCCGCGTTCAGCGTGTGGCTCACCGGGCCGGTGTCGAACTGGCCGCGCACGCCGGCTTGCGCCGAGATCGCGTATTCCTTGTGCATCGTGCCCATCCGGTACGCGCTGACGGCGCCGTCGGCGTCGGTGAGCGTCGAGTAGTCGCCGTGTTCGGTCGTGTGGCGCGTGCCGATGCCGGCATACGCGGTCCAGTTGCGCGACAGGTCGTACTCGCCGCGCAGCATCCCGACCGTGTCTTCCATCGACGACGAGGTCCACGGCTGCGCATAGTTGTACGTCGCGGACGGCGTGGCCGGCACGTCGCCGCCGATCACGAACACGCCGGGGCGGCCTTGTGCGATGTGCTCCTTCTGGTACAGCAGATCGGCATACAGACGCAGCCGCTCGCCGCGGTAGTCGAGCGACACGGCCGTCTGCTGGTCGTGGCGCGTCTCGTTGTCGACGCTCGTGTCGCCGCCCTCGACGGTCTGGTTCACGCGGATGCCGAACTGGTCGTTTGCGCCGAAGCGGCGGCCGACGTCCACGTGCGTGCCGAGTTCGCCCGACGCGCTGCCTTCGAGCGTGACCTCGGCGAGCGGCGCGTCGCCGGCGACCTTGGTCTGCACGCTGATGCCGCCGCCCACGCCGGAGCCGCCGGGCGCCGCGCCGTTCACGAACGCATTGGCGCCCTTGAAGACATCGACGCGCTCGATCGCGCCGGTGCCGATCATCTGGCGCGGCGTGAGGCCGTACAGGCCGTCGAGCGCGACGTCGTCCGAGTAGATCTCGAAGCCGCGGATCAGGTAGGTCTCGGCGAAGTTGCCGTAGCCGAGCGCGGTGCGCACCGCGGGGTCGTTGGCGACCACGTCCGCGAGCGTGTGCGCCTGCTGGTCGGCGATCAGCCCGGACGTATAGCTCGTCACCGAAAAAGGCACGTCGATCAGCTTCTGCTCGCCGAGCACGCCGACCGGCGCGCCGCTCGCAACCTGTCCGCCCGGATAGGCGGGCGCGAGATCGCCGGGGAGCGGCGCGTCCTTGCCCTGCACGCTGACGGTCGGCAGGACCGCCGGCGCGGCGGCGTCGCCCGCCGCACCGGCGGCGTGAGCGGCGACGGAAATACCCGCGGAACCGGCGGCGAGGATCGGCAGGAGGCACTGCGCAGCAGCGGCGAGCGGCGCGACGCGAAGCGCGCGCGCGGTCGAGCGGAGGGTTCGTGTCATGTTCGGAGTGCGTCGCGTGTGTCTGTGCTGTTCGTCTTGTTGGTCGTTCGGCGTGTGCCGGGCTGATCCGTATGGCATCGGCGGGCTCCATCATACACAAACAATAAGACAAATGATAATCATTCGTATTTGATGTTTGCGGTGTGGGACGTGGGGTATGGGACGTGGGGTGTGGAACGTTTCGGTGCCGGACGGTCAGACGCTGCGCCCGCGCCGCGTGGGACACGGCGCGGGCCGGGGCGTCGCGCGGGCCGGTTCCGGCTGCCCGCGCGGCATGCGGCTCATTCGGTCGCGACCGGCGTCGCCCGGGTCGTGGAGAGTGCGCCCGACGCCGCATCCGCAGGGCGGTCGGCGCGCGCAGCGCGTGCCCAGCCGCCGCCGAGCGAACGGTACAGCGCAACCGCGGCGAGCGCATGCGCGCGTTGCGCGTCGTTCAGCGATTCGGCGTCGCGCAGATAGGCCTGCTGCGCGTCGAGCACGTCGAGGAAGCTCGACGCGCCGCCCTTGTACAGCTCGGTCGACAGCGTCAGCGCGTGTGCCGACGCGTCGAGCGCGCCGTGCAGCCGCTCGACCTGCTGCGCGCGGCTCACGAGATCGCTGCGGCTGTCCTCGATCTGCTTTAGCGCCTGCAGCATCGTCTGCTGCAGATCGAGTTGCGATTCCCGCATCCGGCTCTCGTTGCGGCCGATGTTCGCGGTGATGCGCCCCGCGTCGAAAATCGGACTGCTTGCGCTGAGCGCCGCGCTGAACAGGTTGTCGGTGAGCGTCGGCAAGCCGAGATAGGACGACGCGAGCACGCCGTCCGTGAGATTCAGCCGGAACTGCGGATAGCGCTGGGCGCGCGCCGCCCCGACCTCGGCCGCGCGCTGTTCGAGCGTCGCATAGGCGGCCTCGACGTCGGGCCGCCGCAGCAGCGCGGTGGACGGCAACACGGCCGGCACGCCTTGCGCGGGAACCGGAATCGCCTGCGCGCCGATCAGCGCGGCGGCAGTGACGCGCTCGGGCGGACGCCCCGCATACACGGCGATCAGGCTCAACTGATGCTGGATCTGCGCCTGCACGCGCGGCAACTGCGCTTGCAGTTCCTGCACCTGGTTCTGCGCGCGCGCCACGTCGAGTTGCGTCGCGAGGCCGTAGTGCAGCCGTTGCTGCGTGAGCGTCAGCGCGCTCGCGCGGATCCGCGCGTTGTCGTCGAGAATCCGCTGTTGCTGCTGGGCCCAGCGCAGGTCGATGTATGCGCTGGCCGTATTCGCGGCCAGCGCGAGACGCAGCGCGTCGAGCGCGTCGCGGCGGTGCGTTTCCTGCGCCCGGGCGGCGAGCACCGCGAGGCGTTCGCCGCCGAACACATCCGGCGTCCAGCTTCCGGTGACGCCGACGCCGGCCTCGCGCACGTAGCCAAGCGGCGGCGGCGCGTTGATGCGCGTATCGGATGCGGTTGCGCTCGCATCCAGTTCGGGCAGCAGCGCGGCGTCGCGCCCGGCAACCGCGAACTGCGCCTGCTTCACGCGCTCGACGGCGGCCTGCACGTCGAGGTTATCGTCGAGTACCGAAGCGATCAGCGCGTGCATTACCGGATCGCCGAACTGCGACCACCACGCGTTGGTGTCGGCGGCGTCCTGTGGCGCGGGCACGCTGAACGTCGCCGGTGCGGCACGCTGGACCGCGGCCGACAACGTGGCGTGCGACGCGGGCGCGACCGCACACCCGGCGAGGGCGAATGCGGCGGAGCCGGCGAGCAGAATGGCAAGAGTCGATTTCATAGAAAAAATAGATTCGGAGTGCGATGGAATCAGGAGGATTTACGCATGGCTAATGTGCATCCGGGGGCGGCGCGGCATTTCCGAAAGGACGTGAAAAGAGCGCACTCGCGAGTCCGACGACGAAGCACAGCGCGACCGCGTAGAACGCGTCCGAAAACGTCAGCGTGAGCGCTTCGCGCATCAGCAGCGCATGCAGCAGGCCGAGGCCGGCATGGGCGGCGTCGAGCGCATTGCCGGCGACCGCCGCGAGATGGGCGCCCTGTTGCTGCAGCAGCGCATCGACGACCGGACGCCCGACGCTCAGGTGCTCGTCGAGCCTTTCGTAGTGCAGGTTCAGGCGGTCGTTGAGCATCGTGCTCGCGACCGCGATGCCGATCGCGCCGCCGAGGTTACGCATCAGGTTGAACAGGCCGCTGGCGGAGCGCAGCCGCGACGGCGGCAGCGCGCCGAGCGCCATCGTGACGATCGGCGGTATCGCGAACTGCTGGCCGAAACCGCGCAGCGCCTGCGGCAGCAGCAGCTGCTGCCAGCCCCATTGGCTCGTCAATGGAACGTACAGATAGCAGCCGAGGCCGAACATCGCGAGGCCGAGCACGAGCAGCGAGCGCATGCCGATAAAGCGCGTGAGGGTCGAGTAGACCGCGAGACCCAGCAGCTGGAAGCAGCCCACGGACAGCAGCGCCAAGCCGGTTTGCAGCGAGTCGAAGCCGCGCACCCGTGCGAGAAACACGGGCGTGAGGAACACGGTGCAGAAGATGCCGATGCCGGTAATGAACGACAGCAGGCTGCCGATGCCGAAATTGCGCACGGCGAGCGCACGCAGATCCACGACCGGGTCGCTCGCGGTGAACGCATGCACCAGAAAGAGAAAGCCGCAGATCGCGCAGATGCCCGTGCAGACGACGATCACGTCGTCGCCGAGCCAGTTTTTGCGCGGGCCTTCTTCCAGCACGTATTCGAGGCAGCCCAGAAAGCCGGACATCAGCAGGATGCCGACGTAATCGCCCTTTTTCAGCAGCGACAGATCCGCGCGATCGAAGTTGACGACACGCGGCACGAACAGCGTGACCGCGATGCCGGGCGCGAGATTCAGATAGAACAGCCAGTGCCACGACCATTGCGACGTGATCCAGCCGCCGATGACCGGACCGATCGTCGGCGCGAGCGTCGCGAGCGCGCCGATCGTGGTCGACGCGATCAGCCGCTGCCGCGGCGGGAAGATCACAAACGCGGTCGTGAATACCGTCGGGATCATCGCGGCGCCGAGCGCGCCCTGCAGGCCGCGAAACAGGATCATCGAATCGATATCCCAGGCCATGCCGCACAGCATGCTCGTGATCGTGAAGCCGAGCGCGGAAAACGCGAATACCCAGCGCGTCGAAAACACGCGCGTGAGCCAGCCGGACATCGGGATCACGATGATCTCGGCAATCAGGTAAGACGTCTGCACCCAGGACAGCTCATCCTGGCTCGCGGACAGCCCGCCGCCGATGTCGCGCAGCGACGACGCGACGATCTGGATGTCGAGCGTTGCCATGAAAAAGCCCAGGCACATGGCCGCAAACGCGACGACCTTGGTCCGTGTGGGCAGGTCCATCGGATTCGGCAGCGGGGTGAGGGAAGCGGTCATGACGGCGCCTCGCTTCGCTCACGACCGGCCGTGCGGCGCGTGCGCGCGCACGTTCACCGTCACGGTGGCCGACAGACCCGCGCGCAACACGTGCTCGCGGTCTTTCGGCACGTCGAGGCGGATGCGTACCGGCACGCGCTGCACGATCTTCGTGAAGTTTCCGGTGGCGTTTTCCGCCGGCAACACGCTGAAAATCGCGCCGGTCGCGGGTGCGAGGCTTGCCACGACGCCATGCAGGGTGCCGTTCGCCGCGTCCAGCGTCACGTCGGCCGGATCGCCCACGTGCATCTCTTTCAGCTGGTCCTCCTTGAAATTCGCATCGACCCACAGCCCGCTCGCCGGCACGACGCTCAGCAACGAGACGCCCGGGCTGGCGAGCATGCCGACGCGCGCGCTGCGATTGCCGACATAGCCGTCGACCGGCGAGCGGATCGTCGTGTAGGCGACGTTCAGCGCGGCCACGCGCTCGGCGGCTTCGGCGGTTGCGACGCGCGCGTTCGCGTCGGCGATCTGCGCATCGAGTACGGCGATCGCACGCTGTGCGGCGCTCAGCGACGCGCCGCTGCGATCCACGGCCGCGCGCGCTTCGAGCAGATCGGCATCCGCTTTCTCGACGATCTGGTCGGACACCGCCGCGTCCTTGACGAGCGCGCGATAGCGGGCCTGGTCCTCGGCACGCCGCGTGAGTTCGGCATGCGAGGCGCGCAACTGGGCCGCCTGCTCGCCGATCACGGCCTGCTGCAGCGCCTTTTTGGCCTGCAGTTCCTGCACCGCGGCCCGGGCGCTGTCGACTTCGGCCCGCGTTTGGGCGAGGCGCGCGTCGTAGTCGCGCGAATCCAGCTGGATCAGCACCTGGTTCGCGTGGACGAACTGGTTGTCCTGGACCAAGACCCGCGTGACGAATCCGCCGACCTGCGGCTCCATCACGGTCACGTCGCCGCCGACATACGCGTCATCGGTTGTTTCATGGAAGCGCCCGACGAAAAACCAGTAGGACAGCAGCGCCGCAAGCACGACGAGAACCGCGAGGATCGCGAGCCGCATCCACGGCAGGCGGTTCGTCGCGAAGGCAGCGGTATCGGCCGCGCCGGGCGGCGCAACGACGGAAGAGGTAGAGGACATGGCGTTATGTGCATATGCACTGAAAAGAGGAAAAAAACGGAAAACCGTGCGGTGTTACGCGATACGAGCGGAGTCATCCGGTGTCCCGCCGCGGTCGGGATGGCTCAGATCGAGCAGTTCGCGCCTGAGCGTGTGCGCGCGCGCCATGCCGAACTGCTGCTCGAAAGCGCGTTGCGCGGCAGCCCAGTGCGCATACGCGACGTCGAGCCGTGCGTTGCCCGCCGCCGTGATGCCGATCGTCCGCGCGCGGTGGCTGCCGCTGCGGCGTTCGATCAGACCGTCGCGCTGCAACGGTTGCACGGCCCGCACGACGCTCGTGCGGTCCATCACCATCCCGGCCGCGATCTGCTGGATCCTCAGCCGGCCGTGACGGCGCAGCCGCACGAGGATCGAATACTGCGTGATCGTCAGGCCCACCCCGGCGAGATGATGATCGTAGATCTGCGACACGAAGCGCGAGGCCTGGCGAATCGCGAAGCAGTCGTCTTCAGGGGGGGCCGACATCGTGGCTCGCTTTATGTGCATATGCACTCTATGGGGAACGGATAAGCTGACAATCGCATTGTCAGGGGAAAAAACCACAAAAAAGGCAGAGGATTACTCGGATTCCGTCAGTTCGAACAGTTCCTGGCGAAGCAGCTTCGCGCGGGACTTGCCGAACTTCGTTTCGAACTCGTCCTGCGCGGCCCGCCATGCGGCGACGGCCTGCTCGAACACGCGCTTGCCGGTATGCGTGAGGCTGAATACATGTGTGCGGGCGTCGTAATGCGCCGCTTCCGACACCAGATAACCTTCGCGCTGCAGCGGCTTGAGCGCCCGGACCAGCGTTGTGCGCTCCATCACCATGGCGTCCGCGAGTTCGGCCATCGACAGGTGCGGGCGACGCGAAATCTTTGCCAGAATCGTGAACTGCGCCGCCGTGAGACCGACCTGCCCGAGATGGCGCTCGTACAGTTGCGTCACATACCGCGCTGCCTGGCGCAGCGCGAAGCAATGACATTCTTCATAGGAGACGGAGCGGTTCATGCAGCACAGTGTATGCGTGCATATGCACAATTGCAAGTGCGGCCGCGAATTTTTCTGGCCGGGCGCGTTTGCGCACGTCCCGCTCAGCCACGGGAACCCTCGCGCGACGCGGCTTGCCCGGCCGCGCGCGGCCCGACCTGCACGAGCACGGACCCGCAGGCGAGCACGAGGCCGACCGTGCCGACGCCGGGCCATTGCCAGATGCTCCACGCCCAGATGCCGAGCGACGAGCCGAGCGCACCGCCCGCGAAGCGCAGCGTCATGTAGAGCGTATTGATCCGGTTCATCGCATGGCTCGTGCTCTTCATGTTGCGGGCCATGTTCGCGACGTGGGCGCTTTGCAGGCCCAGGTCGAGCAGGATCACGCCGGCGACGAGACCTGCCATCGTGTTCCCGAGGAACGCGAGCACCGCGAACGCGGCGACGAAGATCGCGCCGCTTGCGAGGACGACGTGACGCGGATTGCGCGTATCGATCAGCCGGCCGGCGCCGGTGGACGCGAGCGCGCCGACCACGCCGACCAGGCCGAAAAGCCCGGCGACTTCGCTGCCATAGTGCGGATTCATGCTGCGCAGGTGAAAGGAGAGCGTCGCCCAGAACGCACTGAACGCGGCGAACTGAAGCGCGGCGATCGTGGACGTGTGCCGCACGAGCGGTTCGTCGCGCAGCAGCGTCCACAACGAACGCATCAGGTCGCGGTAGCTGCCCTGATACGTCGACGGCGCGCGGGGCAGCACGCACGACAGCACGAGCGCCGTGATCAGCATCGCGACCGCCGCGACCCGATAGACCGCGCGCCAGCCGAAGTATTGCGCAATCGAGCCCGAAATCGAGCGCGAGACGAGGATGCCGCACAGCAGTCCGAACATCACGATGCCGACCGCCTCGCCGCGCCGGTGCGGCTGCGCGAGTTGTGCCGCGAACGGCGTGAGCAGTTGCGGCGCGACGCTGACGAGACTCGTCAGAAAGCTGGCCGCGACGAGCCAGTCGAGCGTCGGCGCCTGCGCGAGCGCGGCGAGCGTCGCGCTCGCGATGCACAGCAGGATGCGCAGCATCGCGCGGCGCTCGACCTTGTCGCCGAGCGGCACGAGCAGCAGAAGCCCGAGCGCGTAGCCGGTCTGCGCAGCCACGGACACCATGCCGGCTTCGCGTTCGCTTGTGTGAAACGACGACGCGAACTCGGCCAGCAACGGCTGGTTGTAGTAATTGTTCGCGACCACGATGCCGGCCGCGCCGGCCATCACCCAGAAGATTGAACGCCTGATCATGGCGTGCTCCGTCATTGCGCGAGGCCCTTTGCCGCGCCATTGGCAACGAATGTAGACTATTCCGTGATTCGCCGGTATCCCATGAAAACGGCGAATACCCTTGCGTAATCCGGAAGAGTCAAACCGTGGATCTTTTCGAAGCCATCACCGTCTTTGTGCGGGTCGTCGACGCGGGAAGCCTGTCGGCCGCCGCGCGCGCGATCCCGATGTCGCTGACCTCGGTAAGCCGGCACGTGAGCGCGCTCGAAGCGCGCTTCGGCACGCAGCTGCTGCGGCGCACGACGCGCACGCTCGCGATGACGGACGAAGGACGTCTGCTCTACGACCGCGCGAAGGCGCTGGTCGGCGAGGTCGACGAGCTCGGCAGCGCGCTGTCGGCGGGGCGCGGCCGCCTGTCCGGCCGGCTTCGGATCGCGGCGCCGAACCTGCTGGGCCGCCTCATGATCGCGCCGTTGCTGCCGCGCTTTTTGCGGCTGCATCCCGGTGTCGCCGTCGATCTCGTGCTCGTCGATCGCAACGTGAATCTTCTGGAGGAGGGACTGCATCTGGCGGTACGCGTCGGCCGCCTGCCGGATTCGAGCCTCGTTGCGCGCAAGCTCGACGACATCCAGATGGTGCTGTGCGCGGCGCCCGCCTATCTGGCGCAGCACGGCACGCCGGCGACCCCGGAGGACCTGCACCGGCACGACTGCCTGGTGTTCTCGGACGCGCCGGGGCCGGTCGACTGGCGCTTTCAGTCGGGCGCGGCGCGCCTGCGTGTCAGCGTGACCGGCCGTTTGTGGACCAACAGTCTGGATGCGCTGGTGTCGGCGTCGATCGAGGGCGCCGGCATCGTGCGCGCGCCTGCGTGGCAGGTGGCGGCGCATCTCGGCGCGGGACGCCTGCGGCCGGTGCTCGAATCGTACGCGCCGGCCGCGACGCCGGTGCACGTGCTGTTCGAACGCGCAAAACTGTCGTCGCCGAAGATCCGGACGTTCGTCGATTATCTGCTCGGGCACTGGCCGCGAAGCTGAGCGCGCGCGGACGCGATTCTGCGGGCGGCATTCGTGGGCACGTTCGCGCGGATCGTCGGCGTCGTGCGCGTGCCGCGGCGTCCTGCAGCGGGACGCCGCGCCGAATCGACCTGGGCGGCGCGGGTCGGGCGCGCGAACGTGCCCACGAATGCCGCCCGCAACCGCGCGCGCGAACGCCGCAGGCCGATGTCGGCGTGCCGCGTCAATGAGACATCAGCACGGGCACCGTCAGCGTGTCGAGCAGCGTGCGCGTGACGCCGCCCAGCACCCACTCGCGGGCGCGCGTGTGGGCGTAGGCGCCCATCACGAGCAGGTCGGCGTGCGTGTCGCTCAACTGGTTCAGCAGCGTCACGCCGGTGCTCAGTCCGGCGATGCGCGGCAGCGACACGAACCCCGCGCGCACGCGGTGCCGCTCCAGATAGCCCGATACGTCGAAGCCGGCGGGCTTGTCGCGGTCCGCGTGGCGCTCGACGGTCGCGACCGTCACGAAGCGCGCGCGCTTCAGGATCGGCAGCGCGTCGGCCGTCGCGCGCGCCGCTTCGCGGCTGCCGTCCCACGCGAGGACGACGTTTTCGCCGAACACCTTGAGCGGCCCCGCGTGCGGCAGCACGATCACCGGGCGCCCGCCGGTCATCACCAGATCCTCGACGAAGTGGGGCGCGACGGACGCCGCCGGATTGTCGCGATCCACCTCGCCGACGATCGCGAGGTCCGCGTGGCGCGTGTACAGCGTGGCCGCGCCGGACGCGAAGCCCTCGGGCGCCTGCCACTCGAACGGCCGTCCGGCGCGGTGCGCGGCCGCTTCGAAGTACGCCTGCGCGCGGCTTCTGCATTCGGCGCGCCGGGCCTCGAGCGCGCCCGGATTCGTGCCGCCCTGGCGCACGCCCGGCGCGCCGGGCACGCCGTCGCGCACGAGGTAAAGCCCGATCAGATGCGCGTTGTGGCGCAGCGCGAAATCAAGCGCGAAGTCTGCGCGCGCATCGCTGTGAGGGCTGTCGTCGAGATGGACGAGCACGGTCGCGTAGTTCATGAGGATTCCCTGGCAGTTTCGTCGGCGGTCGCGCCGGCCGGCGCCGGCTGGGCGGCGCTGCCGGGAATCAGCAGAACCGGGCAGCAGGACACGCGCACATACCGTTCCGCGACGCTGCCGAGCATGAGCCGGCGCACGCCGCGTCGTCCGTGCGTGCCCATCACGACGAGGTCGGCATGGGTTGCGCGCACTTCGTCGAGGATGCGTTGCGCGATATCGCCGCCGGGCAGGTCGGTTTCGACGATCCGTGGCGTCCCCCTGATGTGCTCGCGCTGCATGACGGCGAGCGCGTCGGCCTTCAGCCGCCCGCCTTCCTGCATCAGCGCGTCGCGCACCACCGACGGGTCGTAGCCGGGCGCCTCGTAGCCGATCATCGGGACGTCGACGACGTAGAGCGGAATCAGCTCCGCGCCGTTTTCGCGGGCGGTTTCAAGTGCGAACGCGAAGGCTCGCTGGGCGGTTTCGCTGCCGTCGATCGGCGCGACGATACGCTGGTACATGATCAGACTCCCTGTTATGGCCGCCTTCGGCCGGCGGCGGCCTGCTGCGCCGGGCGCGTCAGTGCGACATCAGGACCGGCACCGTCATCGAGCGGAGCATCGCGCGCGTGACGCCGCCGAGCGCGAGTTCGCGCCAGCGCGAGTGGCCGTAGCAGCCCATCACGATCAGGTCCGCACCGAGCTCGGCCGCGCGCGACAGCAGCCGGTCCGCGACGGGCACGCCATGCTTGCCTTCGAGCGCTTCGGCGACCACGTTCACGCCGTGGCGCGCGATGACCGTCGCGATGTCCGCGCCGGGCAGGCGGCTCGCGGGCGGCTCGCCGGCCAGCGCGTCGATGGTGAGGACGGTGACCTGCTTCGCGCGAGTCATCAGCGGCAGCGCATCGTGCAGCGCGCGCACGGCCTCGCGGCCGCCGTCCCACGCGAACAGCACGTGACGGCCGGCATGCGGAAATTCCCCGGCGCGCGGCACGATCAGCACCGGGCGGCCGGCCGACAGCACGAGGTTCTCGACGAACTGGTCGGCGACGAACGCGCCGGGGTCGTCCGGGTTGTCCTGTCCGATCACGGTCAGGTCCGCGAGCCGCGCTGCCCGCGGGACCGCGGTGTTCGCGTATTCGTCGATGGCGCGCCATTCGCCGGGCACCCTGGCGCGACGCGTTTCCGCATGGAACAGGTGTTCAAGCGCGGCTTGCTGTCTCGTGGGCTCGTCCGGCTGGTCCGCGCCGTAGCCGGCCACGCCGGCCAGCATGTCGAACGCGGCGGGCACGGGCCGCAAGCGCGTGAAGAGGCCGCTCAGATGGGCGCCGAATTGCGTGGCGAGGCGCAGCGCGAGTGCGAACCGCGCATACGCGGCCTCGCTCGCGTCGAGCTGAACGAGGATGCTGGGGTAGGTCATGGCGACGGCTCCGCGGAGAAGGCATCAGGCGCCTCAGTGTGATTCGCAGTCTAGAAGGCGCGCTGCGCGGCGCTCTGATGCAGATCAAGCGAACGTCGGCGCGGTACGGCGGCGGGCGACGTATCGCACGCGCGGCGCGGCCCGGCGGGCTTCGGGCGGCATCACGCGGGCTCGCGGGGCGCGGTCTGCGCGGCGCGCTCCGCCAGCCATCCGGGCGCGGGCAGGCGTTCGAGCAGCGCTTGCCAGTAGGGGGGCGTGTCGAAGGCCGCGAGCGCGACGTCGGTGTCCAGTGCCACGGTCAGCGCCGATTCCCCGGACGTCAGCGGCTGTGCGTCGGCGAACTGCTGGCGCAGCACGGCCACATCGGCATCGGACGGATCGCGCCCGAGCGCCGAGCGGCGGACGACGCGCTGTTCGAGCCGTTCGCGCGGCGCGTGAAAATCGACGATGACGACGGGCGCCGCCTGCCTGCGCGCTGCCTCGATGAAGCGCGCGCGATGGGCCTGCCGCAGAAAACCGGCATCGACGATGACCGGGTAGCCGCTGCGCAGCAACGCATCGGCGATCGACAGCAGCCGGTCGTACTGGGCGTCGAGCGCCGCTCGCGCGTAGGCCGCGGCGGGCAGCGGCGCGCGATCGGCGGCCGCGAGCGGCGTGCGGCGCTTGCGCTCGACGTCGCTGCTGACGCGCAGCGCGCCGATCATCGGCGCAAGCGCGGCGCTGGCCGCCGACTTGCCGGACCCCGGGAACCCGTGGCACAGAATCAGGCTTGCGGTCTGCGGCGCCATCACGTGGGTCGCGACCTGCAGATAGCGCGCGGCGTCCGGCACGTGGCCGCGCGTGCCGGATTCGCGCGCTTTCAGCCGTGCGACGAGCGCGCGCACCAGCGCGCGATAGGCCGCGAACACGCGCAACGCCGCGAGACCCGCGAAGTCGCCGGTCGCGCAGACCCACTCGTTCACGAGCCGTGACGCGAGATCGGGCCGGCCGTACGCAAGCAGATCCATCACCGGAAAGGCCAGATCGCTGACGATGTCGATCCAGCGCAAGGCATCGCTGAATTCGATGCAATCGAACATCAGCACGTCGCGCCCGTGCCGCACGATGTTCGCGAGATGCAGATCCCCATGACAGCCGCGCACGAAGCCCGCCGCGCGGCGCGCATCCAGATGCTGCGCGACACGCGCGAGTTCCGTCGCGCAGCCCTCACGCAACGCGGACGGCACGCAGCCGGGCGCCTCGTGTTCGAGCGACGCGAGCACGCCCTCGATCTGGGTGCGCACGCCGCGCGCCGTGCCGAAGCGGCGCATCGGCGGATCGCGCGGCGCATGGCGGTGAAAGGCCGCGAGGCGCTGCGCGAGCCGGTCCACGTCGCCGCGCGTGAGCGCGTGGCGGGCGGCGAGCGAAGCGTACACGTCGTCCTCGCTGAAACGCCGCATCCGGACCGCGTAGCCGGCGGCCTCGCCGCGGGCGGCGATCGCATACGACCCGGCGCGCCGGACGACCGGCACGACGCCGAGATAAAGCGGCTTCGCAAGCGGCCGGTTCAGCCGCACTTCGTCGCAACACGCACGTCGCCGCGCGGCCGCGCTCGCGTAATCGACGAAGCCGAAGTCGACCGGCTTCTTGAGCTTGTACGCGTAGCGTCCTGCCAGATAGACGACGGACAGGTGCGTCTCGATGCAGGCGATCCGGCCGGCCGGATGCGGATACGCAGCGGCACGCCGCAGCGCGCGGATCATTGCGCGAAAGCCGCGCTTCATCGCACGCGCGCGAAATGACCTGAAAAGCGGGGTGAAGCGCGAAGCCGGGCGAGCGGGGGCGGACGGCATGGCGGGCGGCGCGCGTGGCGAGATCACTGCGCGCGCCGCGCCTGCCGCGACCACACGAGCAGGCATCCGATCGCACCAAGCATCCCGCCGAGATGCGCGAAGTGCGCCACGCCGCTTTGCGTGCCGCTCACGCCCAGCGCGAGTTCGATTACCGCGTAGCCGGTGGCGAAGAGCCACGCGGGCATCGGGATCGGCGGAAACAGCAGCATCAGGCGCCGCTGCGGAAACAGTACCGCATAGCTGACGAGCAGGCCGAATACGCCGGCCGACGCGCCGATCGTCGGCGCGCCGGCCGGCGGCGACACGAGTTGCAGGGCGATCTGCGCGATGCCGCCCGCGACGACGCTCGCGCCGTACAGCAGCGCAAGCCGCGCGCGGCCGAGCACGCCTTCGACGTCGCGGCCGAACACGTACAGGCCGAACAGGTTGAACGCGATGTGGGTGACGTTCGCGTGCAGCACGCTGTAGGTGACCAACTGATAGACATGAAATGGCGGGGCCCCCGGCACGCTCGCCGGTGCCGGGGGCCATAGCGCAAACCACGCGATCATCGGCTGCGGCGCCGCCATCTCAAGGAAAAACGCCGCGACGTTCAGCAGCACCAGTGCAATCGTCATCGCCACTCCGCAACGCGTCCCATGACCTCCGGGGGCGCATGTCCGCCCGCGGAGCCTCGTTCGTTACGCTAGGCCCGTTGCGTTCCGGACGTTTGACCCACGTCAGAAAGACCGCTGTGGCGGGGTCCATTATTTCGCTATCGGCGCTGCGCGCAATGTTCGATCGGTCAGGAGGAAGCCATGAAGACGGACCCGCAACTGAAGGACGAAGTCGAAGAGGAACTGGAGTTCGATCCGGCCGTCAACCCGGCACTGATCGGTGTCGAGGTGACGGAGCGGATCGTCACGTTGTCCGGACATCCGGCGAGCTACGCCGAGAAGGTCGCGGCCGAAAAGGCGGCGCAACGCGTGGCCGGCGTGAAGGCGGTTGTCGTGGACATGCAGGTGCGTTTGCCGGGCGACGATCCGCATAGCGACGAGGACACCGCGAGCGCGGTGCGCTCGACGCTGCGCTGGACCGTCGGGTTGCCGGAGGACGCCGTCCACGTGCAGGTCGAGAAGGGCTGGGTGACGCTGAGCGGCGAACTCGTCAACGCGCAGCAGAGCCAGCTTGCGGCCCGCATGATCGGTCATCTGCGCGGCGTGACGGGCGTGACGAACCTCATCGACGTAGCCGGGCCGAAAGCGGCTGCGGATGTCGCGGAGAAAATTGCGCGCGCGATGCAGCGTCACGCCGAACGCGAGGCAAGGCACATCCAGATCAAGGTGCGCGACGGCACGGTGACGCTGACGGGCAAGGTCGGCTCGTATGCGGAGCGCTCGCTTGCGCGCGGCGCCGCGTGGTCGGCGCCGGGGGTGCATGCGGTCATCGACGATCTGGATATCGAATAACGCGTGTGCGGCGCCGGAGCGCGCCGTCCCGGTGCGCCCGCCGGTTTCTGTCCGGGCAGCCGCGTATTTTTCAGGAGAATTCTTCATCATGACGGTGTCAGGCCAGGTTAGCGAGCACGACTGGACGGTCTCGGCCGAGGTCAAGCCGGTGGAGGGCGGCTTCGGCTGCACGATCCACGTCGACCATCGCGATCCGCAGGGGACCTTTTCCCATCAGTTCAGACATCACAAGGTCTTTGCCAGCGAACACGAAGCCGTGCTCGAAGGCTTGCGCGAAGGCATGATCTGGATCGAAGGGAAGATGGCGCATTCGATCCATCTCTGAAGCAGGGCGTCTCCTCGAAGCAGGGGTCGTGCCGGACGCGCCCGCCCGTGTCCCTATGCGCCGTCCGCCGGCGCGTCGCTTTCGCTCGCGGATTCCGGCAAGCCGTACCAGCGCGCGATGGCCTGCCAGATCGCCTCGGCGCTTTCGGCGAACGAAAACAGCGCGGCGTCCCCGGCGGCGATCATTCCCTCGTCGATCAGGAAATCGAAATCGACCGCGCGCCGCCAGTACGGCGCATCGACGAGCACGACCGGCAGCGGCGCGATTTTTTTCGTCTGCAGCAGCGTCAGCACTTCGAACAGCTCGTCGCACGTGCCGTAGCCGCCGGGAAAAAACACGGCTGCTTTCGCGCGTTCGAGCAGATGCAGCTTGCGGATCGCGAAGTAGTGCAGCTTGAAGCAGAGCCCCGGGCTGATGTACGGATTGGGAAACTGCTCGTGCGGCAACGAGATGTTCAGGCCGATACTCGGCGAGCCGGATTCGAACGCGCCGCGGTTGGCCGCCTCCATGATGCCCGGGCCGCCGCCGGTGACGACGGCGAGCCGCGGCAGCGCGCCCGAGGCGCGCGAGCGTCCGACGAGCCGGCCGAATTCGCGGGCGACCGGGTAATAGCGGCTCTTCGCGAGAAGCCGCGCGGCGATCGCGGCTTCTCGCCGGCAGGTCGGATCCGACGGCGCGGCGGCGAGCGCCGCGCGCGCCGCGTCGAGGCGCCGGTGCGCTTCGGCGGGCTCGACGAGCCGCGTGCTGCCGTAGACGACGATCGTATGATCGATCCGCTGATGCTGCAGGATCTCCTCGGTCTTCCAGAAATCGAGTTGCAGGCGCACGCCGCACATCTCGCGGCGTTGCAGGAACGCGCGGTCCTCGTCGGCCTGCCGGTAGCTCGGGCTCGCGACAAGCTGCCGCACGCGCTCGGCGGCTTCGCGTTGCGCATCGTCGTCCGCGGGCCCGACGCTCAGCGTGTCGCCCGCCGGCAGCGGCTGCGCTTCGGCGGGGGCGGCGGCCGTCGCGGGGGCGGGCGCCGGGGCGGCCGTATCGGAGTGTTCCGTCATGGTGCGAGAAAGGGTGGCTGCACGATTGCCGCAGGAACATTGCTGCAAGGTTGCCGCGCACGCGCGAACCGGCGCTGAGGCCGGAAGCACGATGGCGTCGCGCACGCATCCGTGCGCGCCCCTTGCGGGGCCCAATGAGCGTCCCGTTCCAGTGTGGCGAATCGCGGCGCGGTTCCGTTGACGCAGGTCAAGGCGGCGGAGGCGGGACGTGCCGCGCCGCGCTGCGCGCGCGTGCGCGCATGGGCGCGCGCCCGGGCCGCTCAGGCAACGCGCGCCAGAACTGCACGAGCGCCGGATAGATCGCGCGGCGCCACGGTTCGCCGCTGAAAAGTCCGTAGTGATCGCAGGCGGGAATCGTGAGGGTCAGACGCGGCGGCTTCGCGCGCATGCCGCACAGCGCATGCGCGACATGCGTCTGCCCCGCGCCGGTGATGCTGTCGCGCTCGCCCTCGACCGTGCACAGCGGCATCGACGCAAGCGCGCGCAGGCGCACCGCACGCTCGCCGATTCGCCACGTGCCGCGCGCGAGCCGCTGTTCCTGAAAGACGATGCGGATCGTGTCGAGGAAATAGCGCTCGTCCATGTCGAGCACGGCCGCGTATTCTCCGAGTCCGCGCAGGCTGCGCGCGATCGCGTCGCGGTCTCCGGCAAGACGGCTCGACCAGTAGCCCGCTTCGAGCGCCAGGCGGTGCTGCGCAAACGCGCCGAGCATCGCGGCCTGCTGATAGAAGCCCGGGTACACGCGCCGGCCCGCGCCCGGATAGGGCGGCGGCACGACGTCGATGAACGCGCTGCGCAATGATGCGATGCCGGTTGACTGCGCGAAGCGCGCGAGCGCGCCCGGGTGAATCCGTGCGTCGATCGGGCCGCCCATCAGCGTGATGGATGCGGCGGACTGCGCGGCGGACTGCGCGCCGGCATCGGCAGCCAGCGCGAGCGCGGCGAGCGCCGGCACGGCGCCCTGGCACACGCCGACCACATGGGTCCGCGCGTCGCCGATCGCATGCAGGAAGCGCCCGACGGTCAGCACGCAATCGTCGAGGCCGAACAGGCCGTCGGCGAGCGGCACATCGCGCGCGTCGGTCCAGTCGGTCAGATAAACGTCGCCCGACGCGAGCAGTGTTTCGACCGTCTCGCGCAGCATCACCGCATGATGGCCGGCGAGCGGCGCGCACAGCAGGATGCTGGCGGCGGCGCGGCGGGCGGGCGTGCACGCGTGCGGATCGCAGGCGAAGTGACGCAGCGTGCAGAACGGCGTGCGGTCGGCGATGCGCTCGATCACCGGCACCGCATGGCCGTCGCAGAGGACCGCGCGGATGTCGAAGCCGGGAACCGGCCGCGGCACCGGCAGCGGCGGTATGGGGGGCAGCGGCTGCGCAAGGCTGTCGTGCCCGCCGGCCAGCGGCCAACCCAGAGCGCCTGCGACGCGCAGCAGGTTGCGCTGCGCTTCGAACCACGCATACCACATGATGTGTCCTCGCGGATAGGCCGGATGCGGTGCATCGGACCGGCATCGCGTGCGCGGCGCGGGCCGCGCACGCGTGATCGTTCGACGATAACGCGCGGCGCGCGGCAGCGCTTGATTCCGATCAAGGCCGCGCGGGCACGGGCTTTTGTTGATCGACATCAAGCACCGCGCGATGCCCGCTCGTACGCTGCAAGCATCGGCAGTGGAGCTCGCCGTGGCGCCGAGAACTGCCTGATACAAGGAGCCATGATGTCGCACGTATCGTTGACGAGGGCACGGCACATCGCCGCGCTTGCGGGCCTGGTGGCCGCATGCGCGCTGGGCGGCGTGCCGGCGCACGCCCAGGATGCCCAGGATGGCGGTGCGCCGGCTGTCGTGACGGCCGGCGGCGTCAGCTACGTGACGGGCGGCGTGGGCGAGGACGAGTCGTCCGCGATCCGCGCGATGGCGTCGCGCTTTAACCTGCGTCTGCTGTTTGCGACGAAGGACGGCACCTACCTGTCCGACGTCGAGGTGCTCATCACGACCGAGCCGAGCGCGAAAATCCTCCAGATCCGCTCGGACGGTCCGATGGTGGACGTGCGTCTCGCGCCGGGACGCTACCGGATCGACGCCACCGCGGACGGCAACCTGCAGGAGCGCCATGTGAGCGTGCCCGCGCACGGCGGCGTCGACGTCAATTTCTACTGGGGATGACGAGCATGAACTGGCTATCGGAATATTTTGCACAACGAACAAGTCCGCTTTCCGTCGCGCTGTGGGCGCATCCGCCGCTGCTGCTCGGCCCGGACGGACCGGTTGCGCAAGCGGCCCACTACCTGCCGTATCCGGGCGTCAAACTCGTCCATGCGGCGGCTGAAACGATCGCGCACGGCGGGTGCACCTACACGCTGCCCGCGCGCTACGACACGGTAGGTCCGCTCACCACGTACACGGAAGGCGAAGGGCCGGTGCGCGACATCCCTGGGTTTTTCCGCAAGATTTCGATCTTTGCGCCCTCGCAGTTCAATCCGGACTTCGTCATCGCGATCAACGACACGTTCATGTTCGTGCCGGTGTTCGCCGCGGACGGCGCGCCCGGTTTCGCGGGGCTGTGTGCCGCGCCCGCGGCGCCGGCCGAGCCGTCGTGCATGGCGCTGCCGTGGACTTTCGAGGGCTACGTCAGCATCTGACGGCACGCGGCGCCGTGCCGCACTTTCCCCGAAGGAGCACGAGATGACCGAAACGCGCGCGCCTATCGTCTGGTTCGAACAGCTGCGCCGCAGCGACGTCCCCCGCGTGGGCGGCAAGAATGCGTCGCTCGGCGAGATGGTCGCCCATCTGTCGGCGCAAGGGGTGAAGGTGCCGCCTGGTTTTGCGACGACCGCGGAGACCTATTGGCGCTTCATCGACGCAAACGGCCTGCGCGAGCCGATCGCCGCCGCGCTCGGCGAACTGGCGGCGCGCAAGGCAACGCTCGCCGAGACGGGGGCCGCGATTCGCCGCGCGATGCTGCGCGGCGAGTGGCCCGCCGACATCGCGGCGGCCTTGCGCGACGCATACCGGACGCTGTGCCGCCGCGCGGAGCAGGACGACGTGGATGTAGCGGTGCGTTCGAGCGCGACGGCCGAGGATCTGCCGGATGCGAGCTTCGCGGGACAGCAGGAGACGTATCTGAACGTGCGCGGCGAGCGCGCACTGCTCGATGCGTGCCGGCGCTGCTACGCGTCGCTATTCACCGACCGCGCGATCGCGTACCGGCGGGACAAGGGCTTCGACCATCTGCAGGTCGCGCTGTCGATCGGCGTGCAGCGCATGGTGCGCTCGGATCTCGGTGGCGCGGGCGTGATGTTCTCGCTCGACACGGAAACGGGCTTCGACAGGATCGTGCTGATCAATGCCGCCTGGGGGCTCGGCGAAAACGTCGTGCAGGGCGCGGTCGATCCGGACGAGTACGAAGTATTCAAGCCGCTGCTGGACGATTCCGCACGCAGCCCGATCGTCGGCAAGACCTGCGGCGAAAAGGCTCACAAGATGATCTATGCGGGCGACGGCGACCGTCCGACCCGCAATGTGCCGACCTCGAAGGCCGAGCGCGCCGCGTTCGTGCTGCCCGACGCCGACATCCTGATGCTCGCGCGCTGGGCCTGTCTGATCGAGGCGCACTACGGCTGCCCGATGGATATCGAATGGGCGAAGGACGGCGCGAGCGGCGAGATATACGTCGTCCAGGCGCGCCCCGAAACAGTCCAGTCGCGCCGCGAGGCCGGGGCCGTGAAGACCTGGCGGATCGGCGCCCGGGGCCGCACGCTGCTCACCGGCGTGAGCGTCGGCGAAGCAGTCGCGACCGGTCCCGTGTGCGTGATCGACAGCGCACGCGATATCGCGCGCTTCGTGGACGGGGCGATTCTCGTCACGCAGACGACCGATCCCGACTGGGTGCCGGTCATGCGCCGCGCCGCCGCGATCATCACGGACCACGGCGGACGCACGTCGCACGCGGCGATCGTGAGCCGCGAGCTGGGGTTGCCGGCCATCGTCGGCACCGGCGACGCGACGCTGCGGCTGCATGACCAGCAGACCGTGACCGTATCGTGCGCGGAAGGCGAACAGGGCTTCGTGTACGAAGGGGCGGCGCAGTATGACGTCGAGGAGATCGACTTCAGCCAGATTCCCGCCACGCGTACCCAGGTGATGCTGAATCTCGCGAATCCGGCGGCGGCGTTTCGCTGGTGGCGGATCCCGGCGGACGGCATCGGGCTCGCGCGGATGGAGTTCGTCGTGAGCAACCATATCAAGGTGCACCCGATGGCGCTGGCGCGCTACGACACGCTGCAGGACGAGAACGCGCGGCGCGCGATCGCCGCGCTGAGCGCGGGCTATGACGACCGGACCGAGTACTTCGTCGACCGGCTGGCGCGCGGCCTCGCGCGCATCGCGGCGGTGTGCTACCCGCATCCGGCCATCGTGCGGATGAGCGACTTCAAGACGAACGAGTACGCGCATCTGATCGGCGGCGCGCAGTTCGAGCCGCGGGAAGAGAACCCGATGCTCGGCTTTCGCGGCGCATCGCGCTATTACTCGCCGCGCTATCGCGACGGCTTCGCGCTCGAATGCCGCGCGATCGCGCGGCTGCGCGGCGCGATGGGCTTCACGAACGTGATCGTGATGATTCCGTTTTGCCGCTCGACAAAAGAGGCCGACCGCGTGCTCGCGGTGATGGCGGAAAACGGACTCGTGCGCGGCGACGCGGGCTTGCAGGTGTACGTGATGTGCGAGATCCCGTCCAACGTGATTCTGGCAAAGGCGTTCGCCGAGCGCTTCGACGGCTTTTCGATCGGCAGCAACGACCTGACGCAACTCACGCTCGGCGTCGATCGCGATTCCGCCGAACTGGCCGAGCTGTTCGACGAGCAGGACGAAGCGGTGAAATGGATGATCGGCAACGTGATCGAGCAGGCGCATCGCGCGGGCGCCAAGGTCGGCCTGTGCGGCCAGGCGCCGAGCGACCATCCGGAGTTTGCGGAATTCCTCGTTGCGTGCGGGATCGATTCGATGTCGGTGAGCCCGGACAGCTTCGTCGCGGTCAAGCGCCGCGTCGCCGCGGCGGAGGCGGCCGCCGCCGGTCGCCCGCCTGCCGGCGGGTAGCGGGACAGGCCGCGCGGCGAGGCGCGCAATGTCGAAAGGACGGGCCAGGGAGACGGCCATGCGGGTGAAGGACGTGATGAAGCGGGCAGTGTGCATCTGCCCGGACGAACCGGTCTCGGCCGCGGCGCGCGTGCTGAAGGCGCATAACGTCGGCTGCCTGCCGGTGTGCGACGACGGCCGCGTGATCGGGATAGTGACCGACCGCGACATCGTGATGCGCGGCGTGGTCGATGCACGTCGCGCGGAGCAGACGACGGTGCGCGAGGTGATGTCGATCGATGCGCTCGTATGCTCGCCGGACGACCCCGCCGGGCGCGTGGTCGAGCGGTTGCGGGGCGCACGGGTGCGGCGCGCGGCAGTGGTCGATCGTGCCGGGCGCGTGGTCGGCGTGGTTTCGCTCACCGACTTCGGCGAGAGCGGCTCCGCGCGCCGCCCGTTCGAAATCGTTTTCTACAAGGAAATCCTCGACCATGGGGGCTTCGCGCATCGTAGCGAGCTGATGCGCGTTGCGGTGGGGCAAGGTCCGCGCGACGCCGCGATCCGGCATGCCGTGCGGGCGTTTCAGGCCTACGCGCACGTGTCCAACTGGCGCACCGCAGCCGACGGCTACGAGGTGATCGAAACACATGCCGGACCATGACGCGGACCCATCCCGGCAGTCGGACGGACAGCGACCGCACGCACGTGCGCGCAGCGGCGAGTCCGCTCCCCTGTCACGCGTCGCGCCGTACCGGCCGCCCGGCGACGCGGACCTCGCCGGGGCGAGGTCCGCGCCTCGCGTCGCACCGGGGCGGCCGGTGCCGCTCGGCGTCGAGGAAGGGCCCGGCGGGTTCAACTTCGCGGTGTTCAGCCGGCACACGGAGCGGATCGAACTGCTGATCTTCGCCGACGCGGCGAGCGCGTCGCCGCTCGCGACGGTCGATCTGCAAGGCCCCGCGCATCGCACGGGGGATGTCTGGCATGCATTCGTCGCCGGCCTGCGGTATGGCGACGCGTATGGGTACCGCGTATGGGGACCGTGGGCGCCGGAGCGCGGACACCGCTTCGACAGCCGCGCCGTGCTGATCGATCCGCACGCGCTGGCGGTCGTGCTGCCCTGGCGGCCGGCCCCGGCCCAGCCGCCCGCGGAGGACGACCGGCGCGCTCCGGCCGAGGGCGGCCGGGCCGTGCTCGTCGATCGGCGCTTCGACTGGCAAGGCACGGCGCCGCCGCGTACGCCATGGTCCGATACCGTGATCTACGAGACCCACGTGCGCGGCCTGACGATGCATCCGTCCTCGGGGGTCGTGCATCGCGGCACGTTTCTTGGGGTCGTGGAGAAAATTCCGTACTTTCGCGAACTCGGCGTGACGGCGCTCGAACTGATGCCGGTGCAGGCGTTCGACGGCGCGCGAACGCTTCGCCCGGATCCGTCCGGCGGTGCGCCGCTGCGCAATTACTGGGGCTACGACACGATCGCATTCTTCGCGCCGCACGCGGCGTATTCGACATGCAGTGCGCCGGGCATCGAAGTCGCGGAGTTCAAGACGATGGTGCGCGAGCTGCACAGAAACCACATCGAGGTGATTCTCGACGTCGTCTTCAGCCACACCGGCGAGGGCGACGGGGACGGCCCGCTGCTGAGCTTTCGCGGCCTCGACAACGCCGTGTATTACATGCTCGAAGGGAGCAGGGCCGCCTACCGGAACTACTCCGGCTGCGGCAACACGTTGAACTGCAACCACCCGGCGGTGCGCGAGTTCATCGTCGACTGCCTGCGCTACTGGGTCGCGGAGATGCACGTCGACGGCTTTCGCTTCGATCTCGCGTCGATCCTCGGACGCGACGAACGCGGCCGGCTCGTATCGAATCCGCCGGTGCTCGAACGCATCGCCGAGGACCCGATCCTGCGGCACGTGAAGCTCATCGCCGAAGCGTGGGACATGGGCGGCGCGTATCAGGTCGGACGTTTCCCCGGGCAGCGCTGGGTCGAATGGAACGCCCGTTTTCGCGAGGACGTGCGGCGCTTCTGGCGCGGCGATGCCGGCACGACCGGCGCGCTCGCGACACGCCTGTGCGGCAGCGCCGACCTCTATCAGCGCGGCGGCAAGGAGCCCGTGAACAGCGTGAATTTCGTCGCGTGTCACGACGGCTTCACGCTCCATGACGTGGTCAGCTACGCGCGCAGGCATAACGGCGCCAACGGCGAGGACAACCGCGACGGCGCCGCCGACGAATACAGCGCGAACCACGGTGCCGAAGGCGTCACGGACGATGGGCGGATTCGCCGGATCCGGCTGCGGCAATGCCGGAACATGCTCGCAGTGCTGCTGTTTTCGCGCGGGGTGCCGATGCTGCTCGGCGGCGACGAATTCTGTCGCACCCAACAGGGCAACAACAATCCGTATTGCCAGGACAACGCGCTGTCGTGGTACGACTGGCGGTGCGTCGCGCGCTACCGCGAGATGCACCGCTTCGTGCGTGAACTGATCGCATTGCGGGTGCGCCATCCGGTGCTGAGCCGCGATGCCTTCTACACGGACGAGGACATCGCCTGGTTCGGTGTCGATGGCGGGCCGCCGGACTGGGACGGCGCAGCCCGCGCATTCGGCTGCACGATCCGCCCGGCGTGCGTCGCGGGCGTGCGCGAGCCGGGTGCGGCGCTGTGCCTGCTCGTCAACGGCGGGAGCGCGCCGCTCGGGTTCGCGCTGCCGGCGGCGCGCTGGCGCGTGGCGGTCGATACGGGCCGCGCCGCACCCTGCGACGTGTGGCCCGCGGAGCACGGACCCCGCGCGGCGGCGGACGGGCGCTTCGTTGTCGCGGCGGGTTCGCTCGTGCTGCTGGTGGCCGGGTGAAGAATGCGAAGCGGCAGGCGTGGCCGACCGACGCGCGGGTTGACGTACCTCAAGTCCCCGGTCGGCGCGGACTCTATGCTGGGATGACGGTTGCGCTCGCCGCGCAACAGCGTCGCAACGAGGAGAGCGCCATGAAGGTCAATGAAATCTGCAGTCAGGGTACGGTTCATATTCCGATGTCGTGCAACCTGCAGACGGCGTCGGTGCAGATGCGCGACCAGCATGTCGGCGCGCTGATCGCCACGAGCGACGGAGCGATCCCGCGCGTCGCGGGTGTCGTGACCGATCGCGACATCGTGCTGAAGGCGGTGACGCTCGGCGCATCGCCGGGCGACATGCTCGTGGCCGACGTGATGACGCCGCAGGTCGTGACCGTCGGCTTCGATGCGGATCTGCCCGACGCGATGCAGATGATGGCGAGCCACGGCGTGCGCCGGCTCGCCGTCACCGACGACGACGGACAGATCGTCGGCGTGCTGTCGCTCGATGACGTGATCGAGGCGCTCGGCCGCGATCTCGCGCTGCTCGCGAGCATCGTCCGCTACGGGCAGAACCGCGAGAGCCTCGGCTCCGTGCAGGCGCCGCTGCACGGCTGAGGCGCGACAGCGGGCGACGGACGGGCGCAGGAGCGACGCAATGAGTATCGACAGCCTGGAACAGGCAATGGACGCGGGCTCGATAGCCGTCAGGCAGCAACGGTTGATCGCGCTCGGCGTGGCGCTCGCGCTGCGCGGCGACGAGTGTGTCGCGCTGCATCTGCGCGACGCGCTGGAGGCAGGCGTCGCGCGCGACGAACTGGACGATGCCGTGGCGGTGGCCGCGGCGATCGCAGGCGCGCCGCAGGCATCCGGTGCGTGCGGTGCATCGTGCCGCGCGCGCCTGTGCGCGGCGCTCGAACGGCTCGATGCGAGCAGGCACGCGCAGCCGGCGGGGACGTCCCCGCACACGCTGGCAGGACGACCATGGCGCAGATCGTAACGGTCACGTTGAACCCGGCGGTCGACGTGTCGACTGCCGTCGAGCGCGTGCTCGATACGCGCAAGCTGCGCTGCGACGCGGCGCTCAGGCATCCCGGCGGCGGCGGCATCAACGTCGCGCGGGTCGTGCAGCGGCTGGGCGGCGACGGGCTGGCCGTCTATCTGGCGGGCGGTCCCACCGGCGACGTGCTGCGCACGCTCGTCGCGGAAGAAGACGTGCGCGGGCTCGCCATCGGCATTGCCGGCGAAACGCGCGAGAGCTTCTCGGTCTACGAGAAGTCGAGCGGCCGTCAGTATCGCTTCGTGCTGCCGGGGCCGAGCGTGGCCGAAGCCGAGTGGCGGCGCTGCATCGCACAGCTCGATGCGCTCGATCCCCCGCCGCATTACCTCGTGCTGAGCGGCAGCCTGCCGCCGGGCGCGCCCGACGACCTCTACGCGACGCTCGCGCGCGCCGCGCGCGCGAAGGGCGCTCGCGTCGTGCTCGATACGTCGGGCCCCGCGCTGCGCGCGGCGCTCGATGCGGGCGTGTTTCTCGTGAAGCCGAGTCTCGGCGAACTGCGCGAACTCTGCGGCCGGCCGCTCGCGAGCGAAGCCGAATGGCGCGAGGCTGCGCTCGACATCGTGCATGCGGGCGGCGCGCAGATCGTCGTCCTGACGCTCGGCGAATCCGGCGCGCTGCTCGCCAGCGCGCGGACGGTGCTGCGCGCGCCGGCGTTGTCCGTCCCGGTGTTCAGCGCGATCGGCGCGGGCGACAGTTTTGTCGGCGCGCTCGTCTGGGCGCTCGCGCGCGACGCGCCGCTCGATCACGCGTTTCGTTATGGGCTGGCGGCGGCATCCGCTTCGCTGGTGTACGCGGGCACCGGCTTGTGCAAGAAAGAAGACATCGAGCGGCTCTATCATGACATCGTCATGGGATGAATACACACACGCAGCGCCTGAACGCGGTGCGCTGCAGGGCGCACCGGAGCCGCCGCACGAGGCGCACGCGCCGCGCGCGCCAGCGTTGCCTGTGCCGCCCGAAACCGCGCCGGCTGCCGGCGGCGTGCCTCTCGGGCTGACGGGCGCCGAAGCCGCGCGTCGCTTGCAGGATCTGGGGCCGAACGCGATGCCCGACGTCGCGCCCGGCACGCTGCGCCGCGTGGCAGGCCGGTTCTGGGCACCGGTGCCCTGCATGCTCGAAGCGGCCGTCGTGCTTCAGCTGGTGCTCGGGGAATACGTGCAGGCCGTGGTGCTCGCGGGGCTGGTGCTGTTCAATGCGCTGCTCGGCCTCTTTCAGGAAGGACGCGCCCAGGCCACGCTCGATGCGCTGAAGGCGCGGCTCGCGCTCGTGGCCGCCGTGCGCCGCGACGGCGTCTGGACCACGGTGCCCGCGGCGCAACTCGTGCCGGGCGACATCGTGAAGCTGTCGCTGGGCGGAATTGTCGGCGCGGACGTGCGGGTGCTCGACGGCCAGGTGGAACTGGACCAGTCGATGCTCACCGGCGAATCGCTGCCGGTCGAGGCCGGCCCGGGGACCGATACCTACGCGGGCGCGCTCGTGCGGCGCGGCGAAGCGCTCGCGCAGGTCAGCGCGACCGGCGCGCGCACGCGGTTCGGCAAGACCGCCGAGCTCGTGCGGCTCGCGCACGTGACGAGTTCGCAGCAGGCGGCCGTGCTGCGCGTCGTGCGCAACCTCGCGGTTTTCAACGGCGGCATCGTGCTCGCACAGGTGGGCTACGCGGTATGGCTCGGCATGCGCTTCACCGATATCGTGCCGCTGGCCCTCACGGCGGTGCTGGCGGCGATCCCGGTCGCGTTGCCCGCGACCTTCACGCTTGCGACCGCGCTCGGCGCGCGCCGGCTCGCGTCGCACGGCGTGCTGCCGACGCGGCTGTCCGCCATCGACGAAGCCGCGACGATGGACGTGCTCTGCGCCGACAAGACCGGCACGCTGACGCGCAACACGCTGGCCGTCACCGAGGTTCGCGCGCTGCCGGGCTACGACGCGGCGCATCTGCTCGGGCTCGCCGCGCTGGCAAGTTCGGACGGGGGAGCGGACCTTGTGGACGCCGCCGTCCGGGCAGCGGCGCGCGCGGCGTGTCCGCCGGATCTGCCGGATCTGCCGGCGCTCGTGCGCTTCGTGCCGTTCGATCCTGCGCACAAGATGGCCGAGGCATTCGCGACCGGCGCGGATGGTGCGCCGCTTCATATCGTCAAAGGCGCGTTCGCGACCGTGTACGAACGCGCGGGACCGTGTCCCGCGGCGCTGGCCGACGCACGCGCGCTGCAAGCCGGGGGATTCCGGGTGCTCGCGGTCGCGGCGGGGCCGCCGGGCGCGCTGCGCGTGGCAGGACTGCTGGCGCTCAGCGACCCGCCGCGCAGCGACTCCGCGCCGCTGATTCGCGAGCTGGAAACAATGGGCGTGCGCACCGTGATGCTGACCGGCGACGCCCCCGCAACGGCGAGCGTGGTTGCGCGCGCGATCGGCCTGCGCGGTGCCGCGTGTCCGCCGGGCGCGTTGCCAGCCGAGCTGACGCCGGACCGGTTCGCCGTGTTTGCGGGCATCTTTCCGGAAGACAAATACCGCATCGTCAAGGCGTTCCAGCGCGGCGGGCATACGGTCGGCATGTGCGGAGACGGCGCGAACGACGCGCCGGCGCTGCGCCAGGCGCAGATGGGCATCGCGGTCGCAAGCGCGACCGACGTCGCGAAGTCCGCGGCCGGCATCGTACTCACGCAGGCAGGGCTCGGCGGGATCGTCAACGCGGTGCGCGAAGGACGCATCACGTTCCAGCGCATCCTCACGTACATGCTGCGCTCCGTCACGCGCAAGATCGACCAGATGCTGTTTCTGACAGCCGGGCTCGTGATGACAGGGCACGCGGTGCTGACGCCCACGCTGATGGTCCTGCTGATGGTCACCGGCGACTTCCTCGCGATGTCCTCGACGACCGACAACGTGCGGCCGTCGGCGAAGCCCAACGCATGGCGGATCGATGCGCTCACGCTGGCCGCGATCGTGCTGGGCTTCGGCAATCTGTGCTTTTGCACGGCGGTGCTCGCGGTGGGGAAGTTCGCGCTGCATCTCGGCAGTGCGCAGTTGCAGACGCTCGCGGCCGTCACGCTGGTGTTCAGCGGCGAGGCGATTCTCTATGTCGTGCGCGAACGGCGGCGCGTGTGGAGCTCTCGGCCGAGCCTGTGGATGATGGCGGCGTCGGCCACGGACGCGCTGATGTTCGTGACCCTCGCGACGCGCGGCATTCTCATGGCCGCGCTGCCCGCTGTCGAGGTTGTGGCGGTGCTGGGCGCGGCCGTCGCGTTGACGTTCCTGCTCGACGCGGTAAAAGCCGTGCTGTTTGCACGGCTCGCAATGACCTGATGCACCCGTGGCGCGCGATTCCGGTGCTGCGCGCCTCGCTGTCATCGAACGACTACAGCGATGCTGCAACGACGATGGCAATCTCGGCAGGTGCTGATGTCGCCGGCGTCATGCGTCGACCATACTGGTTTTAACGACCCGAAACACGATGTTCCGTCGTGATGCGGGCGCACACCAGGAGCGGGCGATGAACGGCAACGACATGTCTTTGCGGTCCCTCGTCGACAAGTGGCTGGCGCCGTCGCGCGCGATGCCGGCACACGTCACGCAGATCGGGTGGCTGCTCGCCACGCATAGCCGCTACGTACGGATCGAGGGCCGGACATCGCACGGCCCGCTCACGATCGTCTTCTTCCGGCACGGCGACGGTTCGTGGTGTGTGTTTCCGCCGCTGCGCAGCGCGCCCGCGATGTGCGCGCATCGCCTCGCGCACTGAGCGTCGATCGCCGCTGGCCGTGCGCGCACAACATCGCGGCGCGCACGGACTCCGGCGCGCGACGCATCGCGGTTCACCTCGTTCAATATCAATAGAGCAGATAGCGCGCGCGCAGCGGCGCAAAGCCCGCGACCTCGCGCGTCACTTCGCGCTCGGCCCGCTGCGCGGCCTGTGCGGCATCCGCGCCGTCGGCGAGTGCGGCAAGCACGTCGGCGGCGCCGAGTGCGGCCCCGGTTGCCGCCAGATCGAAGGTCTGCGGGTACAGCGCATGCAGCGTGGCGAGCATCGCCACGCCGAGCCGACCCGGCTCGCGCATCGGGTTCGTCGCGACGATGCGTACGCCGTGGCATACGACACCCCGCCACGCGGATTCGGTCGGCACGAAATCGACCGGCTCGAAGCGCGCGCCCGCATCCGCCGCGTTAAGCGCCGCGGCGAGCGCGGGCCCGTCGATCCACGGCGCGCCGATCTCGCCGAACGGCTCCGGCGTGCCGCGTCCGACGCTGAGGTTCGCGCCTTCGAGCAGCACGACGTCGGTGTAGCGGTCGAGCTGTGCGACGGTGCGCAGATACGGCGAGAGCGGAACCCAGCCGAGGCCGGTGTCGGCGAAACGCATCGTGCGTGCGTAACCGGTCATGCGGATCACGCGCAGGTCGGCGCCGAGATGCCGCTCGCCGTTGAACAGGCCCGCGAGTTCGCCGACCGTCATGCCGGGGACGAGCGGCAACGGAAAATACGTCGTGAACGACGGGTGTCCGGCGTCGGGCACCGGGCCGCCGAAGCGATCCGCACCGGGCGGCGCGGGGCGATCGAGGACGAACAGCGGAATGTGCCGGGCCGCGGCGGCCTCGAGCGCATAGCCGAGTGTCGTCTCGTAGGTGAAGAGCCGCACGCCCGCATCCTGGATGTCGAACACGAGGGCGTCCAGTCCGTCGAGCGACCCCGGGGGAAAGCGCTGCGAGCGGCCGTACAGGCTGTGGACGATCAGGCCGGTGGCCGTGTCGCGCGTATCGGCGAGCGGGGCGTCGACGTCGGCATTCAGCCCGTGCTCGGGCGCGAACAGCGCGGCCAGCCGGACTCCGGGCGCGTGCGCGAGCACGTCGGCGGTGCGCCGGCCGCGCGCATCGAATCCGCTGCGGTTCGTCACGAGCCCGATCCTCAGTCCCGCGAGCGGGCGGAACTGCCCGGCTTCGAGCACGTCGATGCCGACGCGCACCGGTCCGCGCGCGGGCCGAGGCCGCGCGGCCTGCGCGATTACGGCCGCGGCGGACGGCACGCGGCGTACGATATCCGCGAGCGTGACGGCCGGCGTACGGCTCGCGAGCACCGAGCGTAGTTGCGCGCGCAACGGTCGCGCGTCTCCCCGATCGTCGGGATAGACGCGATTGGTCAGGATGACGATGAACTGGCCGGTCACGAAATCGATCCACACACCGGTGCCGGTGTAGCCGGTATGGCCGATCGTGCCCACGGGCGGCAAGCGGTCGCGGTTCGCGCTCATCGGCGCGGAGAGCGACCAGCCGATCCCGCGCCACGGCAAGCGGTCGGGCGGGGACGCGGGCGTGGCGAGCGCCGCGACGCTCGCGCGGCTCAGGATGCGCGCATGCGTCGCGCGGCCGCCGTCGAGCAGCATCTGGGCGAATCGCGCGAGATCGCCGGCGGTCGAAAACAGTCCGGCGTTGCCGGCTACCCCGTCCATGCGCGCCGCGACCGGATCGTGCACGCGGCCGCGACGCATCCCGGTGCGACCGGCGGTGGTCGGTGCGCTGCGGGCCGCGCGGGCGGCGTCGGGCACGAACAGGGTGTCGTGCATCCCGAGCGGCGCGAAGATATGCGCGCGGCAGTATGCGTCGAGGCGCTGATGCGTGACGCGCTCGACGATCTCGCCCAGCGCGACGAAGTTGACGTCGCTGTAGATGACGCGCTCGCCTGGCGCCGCGACCAGCGAGGCGGCGGCGACCTCGCGCAGGGTGCGCGCGCGGCCGAAGCCCGCGGGCGGCAGCGGCAGATCGGGCGGCAGCCCGGACGTGTGGACGAGCAGTTCGCGCACGGTCACCGCCGCCTTGCCGTGGGCCGCGAACGCGGGCCAGTAGCGCGCGGCGGGCGCGTCGAGACGCACCCGTCCCTGCTCGACGAGTTGCATGATCGCCGTCGTCGTCGCGACGACTTTCGTCAGCGACGCGAGGTCGAACACGGTATCGGGCGTCATCGGCTCGTCGTGCGGTGCGCGGGCGCGCAGCCCGAACGCCGCGCGGTAGCGCACGTGCTGCGCGTCGCCCGCGACGATCACCGCGCCGGGTAGCCGTCGCGCCTCGATCTGGGCGGCGACGATCTGCGCCGTCGGTGTGTCGATCGATGCGTCGGCGGGGGCGCCGGCGGGTGTGTCGATCAGCGGCTCGGACTGGGCCCAGCCTGCGCGTGGCGCCATGCAGACAAGCGCACAGGCAAGCGCATAGGCAAGCGCATAGGCAAGCGCATAGACGAGCGTATAGACGAGCGTATAGACGAGCGTATAGACGAGCGTATAGACGAGCACCCGGGCCCGCGCGCCGCTTTGCGCAGCGACCATGCGCATCGGCATCGGCATCGGCATCAGCGTTAGCGTTAGCGTTAGCGTTAGCGCGGCAGTTGCGCGGGATCGTAGTGGTTGCGCGGATTCCATAGCATCCAGCCGTCGGTGCCGGCGGCGTCGGCGGCGTCGACCTGGGCGCGGATCTTCACCGCGTCGAATGCGCTGCGATCGAATGCATAGTCGCGAAACGCCTGCAGCCAGGGCCTGAAACGCACACTGGGCAGGCCGGTGCGCTGATGCGCTTCGGCCAGCGATCGCCGCACGATCTGCGCGGGGTCGGCCACCGGATTGCTGCAGCCCGGCAGTCCCCACGTGAAGCCGGACGGATAGAGCATCGGCGAGATGTAGTCGAGCGGCGCGCCGAGCGTCTCGATCTGCTGTCCGATCGCGGTGTCGTCGAGATTCCAGCAGACGTAGCCGAAGATATCCGCTGCGACGAAAACGTTATACGGGACGAGCCGGTCGCGCGCCGCCCGCAGGAAGCCGACGATCGCCGCCGTGCGGTTCGCGCGCGTATTGGGCTGTGCGAAACGCAAACCGGCCGCATCGGGAAAACGCACGTAGTCGAACTGGATCTCGTCGAAGCCGAGGCGCGCGGCTTCCTCCGCGACGTCGAGGTTGTGCGCCCAGACCGCATGCGAAAACGGATCGACCCACTGGAGATGTTCGCGATCGCGCCACGGCTTGCCCTGCGCGTCGTGCACGGCCCACTCGGGATGGGCGCTGGCGAGCGGGTCATCCTTGAACACGACGATGCGTGCGATCAGATAGAAGCCCGCCTGATGCAGTTGCGCGAGCAGGCCGGCAAACGCGTGAAGCTGCGGCCCGGCGGGCGCGTAACGGGCGGCGCCGCCCGATTCGCGCGCAGCGCTCGGATAAGGCGTCTGGCCGCGATCGCCTTTCACGTCGATCACGAGCGCGTTGATCCGGTTGCTGTCCTTCAGGCGCACCGCCGCGCCGCGCAGCACGGTGCTGGCGATCCCGTACACCGACAGGTAGACGGCGCGCGGGCGAAACGGTGTCAGGGCGAGCGTGACGGGCCCGTTCGCATCGGCGCGCGCCTGCGTGCGCAGATAGCCGGGCGCCCGCGCGGCGACCGACGACGCCGCGTGAGCGAGCGCGAATGCGCCTCGCGGGTCGGTCTGCTGGGCGAGCTCGCCGGTGGTGACGGTCGCGCCCGCGATCGGCTGCCGCGTCTGCGCGTCGATTACCGTGCCCGTCACGTCGGCGGCATGGCAGGGGATCAGCGCGAGCATGGCGAGCAGCCACGCGGCGCACGCGACAAACGCAGCGCATGAAGCGCCCGCGCGGCGGTGTCTGTCAGCGCGCGGCATCGCGGGCCCTGGGCGGCGGACAGCGGGACGTTTTGTCGTTATCGAACAGGCGTGCGAGCGTGGCGGGGCCGTCACCGTCCACCATCAGAAAGCGCGGCAGCGCCAGCGGCCGCGCCGCGCGGCTCACAAAGCGCGCATCGAGCGTGAAGCCCGCGACATAGCCGCTTTGTGAGGCGAGCGCGATCAGGCTGTCGTCGTAAATGCCGAATGGCCACGCCAGCAGATCCACCGGCGCGCCCAGTTCCGCTTCGAGCCGCGCTCTCGCGCGCACGAACTGGGTCTGCGCGAACTGGCGGAAATCGTCCGCCGTGCGCCGTCGGCGTTCCGTGTTGAAATTCGGATGCCAGTACGTATGCGACTGCACGTCGAACCATCCGCTGCGATGCAGCGCGCGCAACTGGTCCCACGTGAGCGCATAGCTCGCGTTCGAGATCGCCGACGGATAGATGAACAGCGTGACCGGCAGCCGCTCACGCTCGACGATCGGCCGCAGCACGTCGTAGACGGAGCGGTGTCCGTCGTCGACGGTCAGCGCGACGCTTCTGTCCGGCAGCGTGGCGGAGGGATCTTCGCGCCACTTCACGACATCGCGCAGCGGCACGAAGCGGTAGCCGTGCGCGCGAAAAAAAGCCAGTTGCGCTTCGAACGTCGTCACGCGCACGGTCATCGAATCGTTCGCCGTCGCGGCGAAGCGATGATAGACGAGCACCGCGACGCGCGGCGCGCAGCCGTTGTCCTGCGCGGCGCGGCAAACGGACGCCGCGGCAGCGAACGCAACCAGTGCAATCCGCGCCACCAGTGCAATCCGCGCGGAGAGCGAAGCAAGCATATTCGCGAGACTCCTCGGCCAGCGGGTCGGGGCACGCATGGCCGGTCAGGCCCGGCGGCCTGCATTGCTGACGAACCCGACGGCGCTTGCCGGCGCGTCGATGCGGGTCGACGGAACATGACGCGCGTGCGGGCCGGACACGCAGAACAGGGCGGACACGATGACTCCCCGGAGTGAGGTGCAACGTTCATTGAACAGGCGAGCGCGCCCGGCCGGATTGACGTGGGTCAACCGCGCCGCGGCAGGGGCTTCGGCGGCGTGGATCGATGAGCGGCCCAGGCCCGCAGCCGCGGCAACGGAAGTGGCGCGGCCACGTCGCGTTTTCGCGTCCGGCCGGCGCGTCCCATGCGAGCGTCCCATGCGCGCGATCGAGGCGCGATCGCGGCGCGGGTTGACGAACGTCAAGGCGAACCCGCACGGCTCCCCTAGCCTGAACAGAGGGCGGTGGGGCGCGCATGCGGCGGGCTGCGGACCTGCTTCCGCCCGAACACGGAAACCTGCCTATGTACCGCAAGATTCTGGTGGCGCTGGATGGCAGCGGGTCGTCGCAGCGCGCGCTCGCGGAAGCGATCCGCATGGCGGCGCTGATGCGTGCGCAGGTGTGCGCCGTCTATGTGCTCGATCACGCCCCCGCGTATCCGTACACCTGCCATTACGACCTCGCAACGATGACGCAGAACCTGCGTCTCGAAGGGCGCGCCGCGCTCGATGACGCGAAGCGGGCGTTCGCGGCGGCCGGCATTGCAGCGCAGACCGAGCTGATCGAGACGCTGCGCATGACCGAGGACGTGCCCGCTTGCCTGTTGCGACGCGCGCAGCTTTACGGTGCGGACCTGGTCGTGATGGGCACGCACGGACGGCGCGGCGTGCACCGTGCGATGCTGGGCAGCGTGGCCGAGCATTTTCTGCGAGTGGCCGCGTGCCCGGTGCTGCTCGTGCGCGGCGACGACGAGGTCCGATGACGGCGGTGCACGCCGCGCCGCAGTGTGCGGGCGACGGGCGGACCGGTCGTGGTGTCGCGTCGGTATCGGTATCGGTATGGGTATGGGTATGGGTATGGGTATGGGTATGGGTATGGGTATCGGTATGGGTATCGGTATCGGTATCGGTATCGGTATCGGCGCCGCGCAGAAGCGCAAAAGCGCGCCGCGGCAGGCGGAATTTGACGTGCGTCAAGAGGCGGTTTGCATTCGCGTTCATCATGAAAGCTCCGCTGACGCAAAGGAGGACTGATGATGAGCGAGCCTGCTACCAGACTGCCAGTCAAGAAAGCGCAAGAAAGGGCTGGGCGCACCGGGACGTTGCAGACGTGGGATCCAGTGGAGAGCTTGCGGCGCGAAATCGACCGCGTGTTCGACGATTTCGACGGCGGTTTCAGAATGCTGCCGTGGCGCCGGTCGTTTTTCGAACTCGATCCGTTCGGGCGCCGTGAGCGGATGACGGTGTCCGAGCCGGCCGTGGACGTTGCCGAAACGGATCAGGCCTACGAAATCACCGCGGAATTGCCGGGCCTCGAAGAAAAGGATATCGAGGTGACGCTGGCCAACGGGGGCCTGACGATCAAAGGTGCAAAGAACGAAGAAAAAGAGGAAAAGAAGAAAGACTACTACTTGCACGAACGGCGCTATGGCGCGTTCGAGCGCTACTTCCAGATGCCCGAGGGCATCGATCGGGACAAGATCGAAGCCACGTTCAACAAGGGCGTATTGACGGTCACGCTGCCGAAAACGCCCGAGGCCCGGAAGGCGGAAAAGAAGATTCCGGTCAAGGCGGCCTGAGCGCCGCTGCCAGGAACCGGGAACCAGAAACCGGCGCCCTGGGCCCTGCAAGCGTGCCCAGGGCGCGGCCGGATCGATCGCGCAGTCGGGCCGGTCCGGCCCGCTCATTATCCGTGCGCGGCACGACAGGTATCAGCAAAGGAGTCGCCATGAACGATCGCACGAGGCCCTTCAAGCCCGGTGATCACCGCGATGTGTATCCCGGGCTCGAACACGACCCGTACGCGCTGGCCGGAAAGCTGCCGGAGCCGGCGGTTTGCCGCGATTGCGGCGCGGTGCATGAGGACGGGCGCTGGCAATGGCGCGCAGCGCCGCCGGCGGCGCAAACGGTGCGCTGCACGGCTTGCCGCCGCATCGCGGATGGGCTGCCGGCCGGCTATGTACATATCGACGGAGCGTTTGCTGCCGCACATCATGACGAACTGCTGCAGCTAGTGCGTGGCCACGAAGCGAGCGCGAAAGCGGCGCATCCGATGCAGCGCATCATGTCGGTGGGCGAGGAGGGCGATGGCACGGTTGTCACCACAACCGACATGCACATGGCGCGCGATATCGGCACGATGCTGAAAGCGGCGTACCACGGCACGCTCGACCTCAAATACAGCCACGACGAATCCCTCGTGCGCGTCTACTGGCGACGTTGACATGAGCCCACGCACGTCCTCGCCGCTGGATCGGGCACAACTGCGCGCGCTGCGTACATGGCTGCGCGAACGCGAGATGTTGCTGCGGGAGGCGATCCGCACGGAAGCCGAACGGCGTGCCGACCAGCCCTATGCGGAGCTGTCCGGGATTGCGCCCGACGAGGCCGATGCGGCGAGCGCGGATCTGCTCGTCGATATCGACCATGCGTTGATCAGCCGGCAACTCCAGGAACTCGACGATATTCGCGCCGCGACCGCACGCATGCGCCAGCATCGCTACGGCATCTGTCTCGCATGCGGGCAGGACATTGGCTTCGGCCGCTTGTGCGCCTGTCCGACCGCGACGCGCTGTGCGCGCTGCCAGACCGTACACGAGCATACGCATGCGACGCCGCCGCGTACGTCGCTTTGATTGCACCCCGTGGTGAGACGCTGGCGGGCGTGGTCGGCGCGATTCATGGCAGACGCCGGCGCGACGGCATCGCAAGGGTCGGTCTATTGCCCGGCTGCGTCGGCGGCCGCCGCAATGGGCGGCTGTTTGCCCGCTATCGCGCGCAGCACCGAGTCGCCGCGATCCGTCACGCGTGCGTCGATGTCCGTGCTTTCACGGTATTCGAGCGTAATCAGACGATACCTGCGTAATGCGTCCAGCTCGGCGTAATCGAGCTGTTTCAGTGCGTGGCCGTCCTTGACCACCAGAAGTGCGGCAACTTCGTGAAGACTCAGCATGATGCGTATCCTTCCGGCTCGCGAAGAGCGGGCGATGTCGGGGTATGTCGATAGCAACAGGCTTCCAGCCTACGCGCGTGCCATACCGGCGGTTTGACGCGCGTCAAGCGCGCCCTGTGACCGCTCGCGTGACGCGTTGCCTCAAACAAGCCCGTTCGTCGGCGTAGCGCCTGTGTCCCGCCCGTTGATATCCGTCAATCCGGTCCGCACGCAACGGGTGAGAATGCGTCATCCGTTGCCGGAAAAATGGGAGGCAGCATGCGTGAGCGCGTGACGACGGGGTCAGCGAGCGGGGTGGGGCACGTGCCGTCGGCTCGCGTGACTGCTGTGTTCCGGCAGACGATCGCGTCCGTCTGGCCCCCGCTACATCGGTGCGTCGAACCTTTGTGCGACAGGCTGTTTCCGGCGCGCCGCCGCGGCGTCGCTGTCGTGCGCCGTCCGAGCGTCTCCGCGGCCGCCTGCACGGAGCCGCGCGCGTCGGCCGGCGGGCGGGCCGCCGGCTATCTTCACATCGGCGGCCAATGCGGCGTGGTCGACCGCGGCGAACTGATCCGGATGATGTTGCGCTACGAGGCTCAGGTTCGCGCGCGCCGCCCCGAACGTCAGGTGCTGTCGATTGAGCGGTGCTTCGGCAAAACCGTTGTGTCGACAACCGTCGCGAGCTTCGCCGGCGAACTGGGAACGGCGTTGCAGCTCGCGTATTGCGGCTCGCTCGACGTGTGCTTCAGCGCGGACGGCTCGGTCGTCCACGTGTACTGGCAACGCTGAAAACCCGAGAACGGTCCAGCGTCCGTCAGCGGGTTAGCGGGTTTGCGGGTTAGCGGGGGCGGCGGCGCAACCCGGGCGGGCGGGGCAGACCCGGGGATTTGATCTGCGGCGGCCGGGCCGACCGGTTGCGGCACGCACCTCATCGCCATCACGCGGGCGGCCAGCGCCGCAGACGTGCCATATCGGCTCAGCATCGTCCCTTTGTCAGTGCGTTGTCAGCGCGCATCCGGCGCCGGCGCGGCCGGCACCGTGCGCCACGGGCCGTTGCAGAAGGCGACATACGGGTAGTAGCCGCGCGGATTGTCGCAGTCGTACCCGTATTGCGCGGGCGGCAAGCCGGCCGGCGCGGGCGGCGCCTGCTGCACGACAATGGCGGGCGGAATGTAATCCGGGTACGGATCGATGGGAGCGGGATAGAAATACCAGAATCCGTCGACTGTCCACCATCACGCGTAGCGACCCTCATGCCAGCCGTGCGTCCAGTGTCCGCCGCTCCATCGCACCCGGTCGCCCGGTCCGAAGCGGTGAAAATCGCGGCCGTGGAAAGCCTGGCCGTGTCCATGCTGGGCCCATCCGGGTGGCGCGAACCACGCACCACCCAGCGCCGCGCAGATGACGAGCACGCGCTGCGCAAGACCGGTCGTGTTCACGGATCCCCCGTTGTGGGTGAAATGACTGAATCGATGGTAGCGGGCCGTGGACAGCGGCCCCCGACGCCGATCAACGCGCGGATCGCGTCGCGCGGATAACACGCACCGATAGCTGATACGGATACCTGATTATTTTTCAGATTCCGATCGTTGACGCAAGTCAACGACCACCACGCACAGCTTGCAAGAATGATTCGCACGTGCGGCGCTTTCAGGGATGAGCGTGCACGTCGCATACACGAACGAAGCCGGAGGAGCCAGACATGTCGACGATCCAGGACCAGGGCCGCCCGGTGCGGCAAGACGGCGCGCGTGCGCGGCGCGGCAGCGCGGCGCCGGCCGCGACGGGCAAAGCGGGCGGCCGGGCCGCGCGCGCGCATGCGCGCATCTGCATGGCGGCGGCGCTCGGCGCGGCGGCCGCCCAGCTGGCATTCGCACAAACGCCCGCCTTGTCGACCCGCGCATTCACGGCCGATTTCTCCGCGATGGCCTCGCTGAAGCCGCTCGTGGCACAAGGCAAAGGGAAGATCGGCGTGCTGTTGCCGGAGACCACCACGTCTGCGCGCTATACGTCGTTCGACGCGCCCGACCTCGAACAGGCGTTCGTTGCGGCGGGTCTGCCGCGCGACCAGTTCATCATCACGAATGCGCAGGGCAGCGAGTCCACCGAGCTGACCCAGGCGCAGTCGGCGATCGCGCAGGGCGCGACGGTGTTGCTGATGGACCCTATTTCATCCGGCGTCGGGGCATCGATCGAGTCGTATGCGAAATCGCATGGCGTACCGGTCATCGACTATGACCGTCTCACGCTCGGCGGCGATCGCAGCTATTACGTGAGCTTCGACAACGTCGCGGTCGGCAGGCTGATCGGCACGGGCATGGATGCCTGTATCGCCGCGTGGCACGTCGCAAAGCCGCGGATCCTCGTGATGCGCGGTGCGCCCACCGACAACAACGCAACCCTGTTCGCGCAAGGCTATCTCGGCGTATTGCAGCCGTCGTTCGATGCCGGCCGCTATGCGAAGGTGAGCGAACCGGCGGGAACGTGGGACCCGGCGGCCGCGCGCACGACATTCGAGCAGCAGTACACCGCGCATCCGGACATCAACGCGGTGGTCACGCCGAACGACGACAACGCGAACGCGGTCATCGCGTACCTGAAAACCCTGCACGTGCCGCCGTCGACGTTCCCGACCACTGGCCAGGATGCGACGTTGACGGGCCTGCAGAACGTGCTGGCCGGCTATCAGTGCGGTACCGTGTACAAGCCGATCTATCTGGAAGCGCAGGCTGCGGCGGCGCTCGCGCTCTATCTGCGCGCCGGCGTCGCGCCGCCGGCCGGGCTCGTGAACGGCGCGACCGACGACACGTCGCAACACACCCGCGTGCCGTCGGTGCTGCTGACGCCGATCTGGGTCACGCCGTCGAATCTCGCGCAAACGGTCGTCAAGGACCGGTTCGTCGATGCGGACAAGCTGTGCGCCGGCAACCTGGCCGCCTCGTGCCGCGCGGCCGGCGTGTCCCGCTAGCACGGCCATGCTGCGCGTGGCCGGCGCGGGTACCGCCGCGCAGGCGCCGCTGCTCGAACTGCGCGGCATCGGCAAGCGTTTCGGCGCCGTCGAGGCAATCGCGGGCATCGATCTCGACATTCCGTCCGGGCAGGTGACGGCGCTGGTCGGCGATAACGGGGCGGGCAAGTCGGTGCTGATCAAGTGCATCGCGGGCATTCACGTGCCGGATGCCGGCGAGATTCGCTGGCAGGGGCGCACCGTTCATATCCGCAATCCGCGCGATGCGGCGGCGCTGGGCGTGGAGGTCGTCTATCAGGATCTCGCGCTGTGCGACAACCTCGACGTGGTCGAGAACATGTTCCTCGGACGCGAGCGGATGAAGCATGGGCTGCTTGACGAGGATGCGATGGAGCTGGCCGCCGTCGCGACACTGTCGGATCTGCGGGTGACGACGCTGCGCTCGGTGCGTCAGGCGGTCGGCTCGCTGTCGGGCGGACAGCGCCAGTCGATCGCGGTCGCGAAGGCCGTCATGTGGAACTCGAAGCTCGTGATCCTCGACGAGCCCACCGCCGCGCTCGGCGTCGCACAGACGCAGCAGGTGCTCCAGCTGGTGCGGCGGCTCGCGGATCAGGGGCTCGCGGTCATCATGATTTCGCACAACCTCGGCAACGTGTTCGAAGTGGCCGATCGTCTCGCGATCCTGCGCCTTGGCCGGCTTGTGCGCGTGGATAACGCGTCGGCGTTCGAGCCGCAGACGGTGATCGAACTGATGACGCTCGGTCGCGCGACGGCGCACGCGCGTGCGCAGCCGGTCACGCAGTCCGTCACGCAGCAAGCCGGCCCGCGGGCGCTGCCCGAACCGGCTGCGCGGCCGCCCGCGCAGGCGCAGGTGCAAGCGCTCCCCGAACCGCCCGCGACCGACGACGACGCGCGCGCCGCGGCCGGGCGCGAACACCATGCGCTGCGCGAGTACGGCCGCACGCTGCGCGCGCGCGTGCTCGCCGGGGAAAGCGGCGTGCTGCCGGTCGTGCTTGGCGTCGTGCTGATCGCCGCGATTTTCCAGCTGGAAAACACGCGCTTCCTGTCGGCCGGCAATCTCGTGAACCTGCTCGTGCAGGGGTCGGTGTTCATGCTGATCGGCATGGGCGCAGTGTTCGTGCTGCTGCTCGGCGAAATGGACCTGTCGCTCGGGTACGTCGCGGGGATCGGCGCGACGGTGGTCACGCAACTGGTGCAGCCGGACGTCGGATGGCCGTGGTGGGCTGCGATCGCCGCGGCGCTGGCGGTCGCGGCGGCGCTCGGCCTGTTCGAGGGCACGCTCGTGACGCGGCTGCGGCTGCCGTCGTTCGTCGTGACGCTCGCGGGGCTGCTCGGCCTGCAGGGTGTGATGATCCAGCTGCTCGGTACCGGCGGCACGATTCCGATTCTCGACGAGACGATCAACAACCTCGCCAACGGCACGCTCAGTCCTGCGGGCGGCTGGGCGCTGATCGCGGCGGCCGTCGCGGTCTACGCGGTGCTCGCCGTGCTGCGCGAGCGGCGCTGCCGGCGGCACGGTCTCGTCGTCGCGCCGCGCATCGTGATGGTGCTGAAGATCGCAGCGGCGGCGCTGGCGGGCGGTGTCGTCGGGGCCGTCACGAACGTCGACCGTGGCGTGCCGGCGTTTCCGCTGCGCGGCATGCCCTGGGTCATTCCGATTGTGTTCATGGTGCTCGTCGCGTGGTCGCTATTGCTCGCGCGCACCCGCTTCGGCCGCTATGTCTATGCGATCGGCGGCAACGCGGAAGCGGCGCGGCGCGCCGGTATCGATCTCGCGCGCATCCGCACGGTGGCGTTCGCGCTCGGTGCGCTGACGGCCGGCATCGGCGGCATTGTCTATGGATCGCGGCTGCGTTCGATTTCGACCAGCTTCGACGGCGGCACGATCGTGCTCTACGTGGTCGCGACCGCGGTGATCGGCGGCACGAGCCTGTTCGGCGGGCGCGGCCGGCCGCTGCACGCCGTGCTCGGCGGCGTCGTGATCGCGGCGATCGTCAACGGCATGGCGCTGCTCGGCCTGCCGGCCGCAATCCAGCTGATGGCGACCGCGGTCGTGCTGCTCGCGTCGATCTTCGTCGACGTGGTCGTGCGCCGCCGCGGGCAGACCGCGCGCTGACACGACGTTCACCGGTCGTGCACCTGTTGATGCGCGTCAAAGGCGAACGGATCATGCCACGTAGAGTGAGTGCATCGTCCCGTCGCTCCCGCACCGTCGACATGGCTATCCCGCACTGGCGGATCAGACTCGCACTCGCGCTCGCGCTGACGGCCGTCGCGGCCGGCGGCTATGCGGCGCTGCGCTGGCAGGCGCTCTTCGGTCATCCGCACGCGGCGCCGCGCATTGTCGTGTCGGGCAATATCGAAGCACATCAGAGCGTGCTGAGCGTTACCCAGGTGCAGGCGCCGATCGTTTTCCTGCCGTATGACGAGGGCGCGCGCGTCGTGCGCGGCACCGTGCTGGCCCGCGTGGACGACCGTCTGTACCGGCGCCAGACCGACATCGACCAGGCGAGCCTCGACGTGCAGCGCGCCCAGGTGGACGCGAACCGCAGCACGCTGGCCGCGGCGCAGCACAGCGTGGCGAGCGACCGCTTCGACCTCGCGGAAAAGAACCGGGATGACGCGCGCGCCGAAGAACTGGCGCGGCACGATGCGGTGTCGCAGCAGGTGCGCGATCTCGCGCGCACGGCGGCGCGCCAGTCCGCCGCGGCGCTCGCGCACGACGAGGCGCTCGTCGCGGTGGCCCGCAACGACGTGACGCTCGCCGCCGCGAACGTCGAGGCGGCGCAGGCGAAGCTGCGCCTCGACCAGACGATGCTCTCCTATACGACGCTGCGCGCGCCGTTCGACGGCGTGATCGCCGTGCGCGAAGCGGAGCTGGGACAACTCGCGGGACCGGGCGTCGCGATCTTCACCCTCGACGAACTCGATCACGTGTGGCTGCGCGCGTACGTCAACGAGCCCGACATCGGCCGCTTGCGCCTCGGCGAAGCCGTCGACGTGAGCACCGACGCGTATCCGGGCAAGGCCTACCGTGGGCGGATCAGCTTCGTGTCGCCGCAGGCCGAGTTCACGCCGAAGACGGTGGAGACGCACGCCGAGCGCGTGACGCTCGTCTACCGGATCCGCATCGACATCGACAATCCGACGCACGAGTTGCTGCCGGGCATGCCCGCGGACGCGTCGATCGCCGTGCTCGGGAGCGGTCAATGAACATGACCCCGGAGCCTGCCGCCGCCATCGTCGTCGATCATGTGACGCGGCGCTTCGGCGCCGTCGCGGTGGTGTGCGACGTGAGTCTCGCGGTGACGCGCGGCGAGATTTTCGGGCTCGTCGGTCCCGACGGCGCGGGCAAGACGACGCTGATGCGCATGCTGGCCGGCGTGCTGCGCCCGGACACGGGGCACGTGCTGCTCGAAGGCATCGATGTCGCCGCGGAGCCGGAGCGTGCGCGCACGACGCTCAGCTACATGCCGCAGCGCTTCGGCCTCTATGAAGACCTGACGGTCGACGAAAACATCTTCTTCTATGGCGAACTGTTCGAAGTGCGGCGCGCCCAGTACCGCGAGCGCGTCGCCGAACTGCTCGCCGCCGCCGGTCTCGCGCCGTTCCGCCGACGGCTCGCGGGCCAGCTGTCGGGCGGCATGAAGCAGAAGCTCGGCCTCGTGTGCGCGCTGATTCACACGCCGAAAGTGCTGCTGCTCGACGAGCCGACGACCGGCGTCGACCCGGTGTCGCGGCGCGATTTCTGGGCGATTCTCTACCGGCTGCGCGAGCAGGGCGTCACGATCGTGATGTCGACCGCGTACATGGACGAAGCGGAGCGCTGCTCGCGGCTCGCGCTGCTGTATGCGGGCGAGATGCGCCGCTGCGACACCCCGCAGCGGCTGAAGGACGCGGTGCGCGGCTCGCTGCTGGCGGTCGGCGGCGGCGACACGCGCGCGCTGCAGGCGGCGCTGGCCGATGCGCCGGGCGTGCTCGGCGTGCTGATGATGGGCGACCGCGTGCACGTGCGCGTCGACGACGCCGCGCGGCGCAGCGGCGAACTCGACGGACGGCTCGCCGCGCGGGGCGTGGCGCATGCACCGCTCGCACCGGTCGAGCCCGGCATCGAAGATGTCTTCGTGGCGCTCGCCGGAGCGCAGGGATGAGCGCTCCCGCCGCCCCGCCGCAGCCGTCCGGCGCGCCCGCACCGGACGGGCAGACGGGCGCGGACGCCGGGCCGGTGGTCGAAGCCGTGGGGCTCACCCGGCGCTTCGGCAAGTTCACCGCGGTCGACCGGCTCGATCTGTCGATTGCGCGCGGCGAGGTGGTCGGCTTCATCGGACCCAACGGCGCAGGCAAATCCACCACGATCCGGCTGCTCTGCGGGCTGCTTGCGCCGAGCGCGGGCCGCGCGCACGTCGCCGGTTTCGACGTCGCTACGCAGTCCGAAGCAGTGCGTGCCCATATCGGCTACATGTCGCAGAAGTTCTCGCTGTACGGCGACCTGACGTGCCGCGAGAACCTGCGCTTTTTCGGCGGCATCTATCGCGTGCCGCACACGGTGCTCGACGAGCGCGTGCGTCTCGCGATCGCGATGGCGGGCATCGAAGGGCACGAGGATGCGCTCGTGCGCACGCTCGCGGGCGGCTGGCGCCAGCGCCTCGCGCTCGGCTGCGCGATCCTGCACCGCCCGCCCGTGCTGTTTCTCGACGAGCCGACCTCCGGCGTCGAGCCGCAGGCGCGCCGCCGCTTCTGGGAGCTGATCCATCGCCTCGCGGCCAGCGGCGTGACGGTGCTCGTCTCGACGCACTACATGGACGAAGCCGAGTATTGCAACCGCATCGCGCTGATCGACGCGGGCCGGCTCGTGGCGATCGGAAGCCCCGGCGAGCTGCGCCGCAAGCAACTGGGCGGCGTGCTGTTCGAGCTTGCGTGCACGCCGCTCGGCGAGGCGGTCGCGCTGCTGCGCGCACAGCCGGGCGTGCTCGATGCGGCGATCTTCGGCGACCGCGTGCACGTGCTGCTGGCCGGGTCCGCGCTTGCGCAGACGTTGCCGCAGACGCTCGCGCAGGCGCACGTGCAGGCATCGACGCCGGTCGAAATCCCGCCGACGCTCGAAGACGTGTTCGTGCGGCTCGTCACCCGCACCGCGCAGGAACGGAGCGCCGCATGAGCATTCGCCGCATGCTTGCAATGGCGTTCAAGGAGTCGTTGCAGATCTGGCGCGATCCGCGCAGTCTTGCGATCGCGCTGCTGATGCCGCTCATGCAGATGGCGCTGCTCGGCTACGGCGTGAGCCTCGACATCCGGCGCGTGCCGCTGTGCGTGCACGACGAGGAGCACAGCCAGACGAGCCGCGACCTCGTGCAGCGTTTCGTCGTATCGGGATGGTTTTCCGAGGTGCACGCGCCCGCCAGCGAACGCGACGTGCGCGCGGCGATGAATCGCGGCACCTGTGCGGGCGTGGTGACGATTCCGGCCGATTTTTCCCGCACGTTCGCGGCCACCGGTACGGCGGACCTGCAGACGGTGTTCGACGCGAGCGATACGAATACGACGAACATTGCGATCGGCTACGCGCAAGGCGTGATCGCCGAAGCCGCGAGCGACGCTGGCGCGCGCTGGGCGGCCGCGCACGGCGTGCAACCCCGCGCGGCCGGCGTCGTCGATCTGGAGCCGCGGGTCTGGTACAACGAGGGTCTCGACAGCCGCAATTTCGTGATTCCGGGCGTGGTCGCGGTGATCCTCGCGCTGGTCGGCGCGCAGCTCACGTCGCTGACGATCGCACGCGAGTGGGAGCGCGGCACGATGGAGCAACTGATCTCGACGCCGGTCAGGCCGATCGAGGTGATGATCGGCAAGCTCGTCCCTTACTTCGTGATCGGTTCGGTGGATGCCGCGCTCTGTCTGGCCGGCACCGTGTACTGGTTCGGCGTGCCGTTTCGCGGCAGCATCCTCGCGCTGGTCGTGACGACCGCGCTCTTTACGCTCGTCGTGCTGGGGATCGGCTACCTGATGTCGGTGCGCATTCGCAGCCAGCTGGGTGCAAGCCAGGTCGCGCTGCTGCTGACGTTGCTGCCGACCACGATGCTCTCGGGCTACACGTTTGTGATCGACCAGATGCCCGCGCCGATCCAGGCCGTGTCGCTGCTCGTCTATGCGCGCTACTACGTGACGATCCTGCGCGCGGTGTTTCTGAAGGGCAGCCCGCTTGCGGATATCGCGGTGCCGTTCGGCGCGCTGGCGCTGTACGCGTTCGCGATCGTCTGGCTGAGCGTGCGCGCGTTTCGCAAGCGGCTCGACTGAGGCGCCCGCATGACCTTTCCCGTAAATCCTGACGGCACCCGCCGGAGCCCGCGATGTTCGAGCGCGTGAATGCCATGCTGATCAAGGAGTTCCTCGAACTCCGGCGCGACCCGTGGGCGCTGTTCCGGCTCGTGGTGCCGCTGGTGATGCAGGTGATCGTCTACGGCTACGCGGCCACGTTCACCGTGAGCCACGTGTCGACGGCCGTCCTCGATCTCGATCGCAGCCAGGCGAGCCGCGAACTCGTCTCGCACTTCGTGTCGACAGGACGCTTCGACATCGTCGATGCGCCCGCGACGCAGCGCGCGGTCGAACACGATATCGACACCGGCCGCGCGACGCTGGCGCTCGTCATCCACGCGGGCTTCGCGCACTATCTCGACAACGGACAACGTGCGCCGCTGCAGGTGATCGTCGACGGCACGAACTCGAACACGGCGCTGATCGCGCTCGGCTACGTCAACCAGGTCGTCGCGCAGTGCGAGGCCGGGTGGTCCGCGCGCGCATGGCCGCGCGAGGCGGGCGGCGCGCCGCCCGCCATCACCGTCGCGCTGGCCGAGCGGCCGTGGTTCAACCCCGGTATCGACGACCGCTGGTTCTTCATTCCCGGCGTGATCGGCACGCTCACGCTGATGCAGGTCGTGAGCCTGACCGCGTTCGCCGTGGTGCGCGAGCGCGAAGTCGGCACGCTGGAGCAGATCATGGTGAGCCCGATCCGGCCGGTGGAATTCATCCTCGGCAAGACCGTGCCGTTCTTCCTGATCGGCCTTGGCGACGTCGCACTGGTGGCGGCGCTCGGGATCGGCTGGTTCGACGTGCCGTTCGTCGGCAACTGGCTCGTGATGCTGCTCGCGGTCACGCTGTTTCTCCTTGCGACGCTCGGCATCGGGCTGCTGCTGTCGACGTTCTCGCGCACGCAGCAGCAGGCGTTCGCGCTGAATTTCTTTCTCGTCAATCCGATTTTCATCCTGTCCGGCTTTGCGTTTCCGATCGCCGCGATGCCGCGCGTCCTGCAGTGGCTCACGTTTCTCAATCCGCTGCGCTATTTTCTCGTCGTGCTGCGCTCGGTGTTTCTGAAGGGCGGCGACCTCGCGACGCTCTGGCCGCAACTGGCGGCCATGGCCGCGCTCGGCGCTGCAATGCTGAGCGCGAGCGTGCTGCGTTTTCGCAAGTCGCTCGACTAGCGGGTGCGCCTGCAACCGGATGCGTGCCGCGCAAACGGCCGTTGACGGACGTCAACGAGCGCGGCCGTCGCGGCCTTACGCTGAGCGCAGGTCAGGTCGGCCGCGCGCATCGGGCCGGCTGCTTTTCGTGGGGCGCGACGCGCATCGAGCCGCGCGCCGACGGGTCACGCTGAGTGAGGGAGGAGCGCTGACGCTGCGTCGCAAGACGCCGGCGGCGCCGAACGCATGACGATTCCGCGCAGTACCGCAGGCAGCACTCGACGCCACACTTCAGGTCGCACCTCGGGCAGCACCCCAGCAGACGCAACGGGCCGGCGGTACGGCGGCGCGCTGCTGATGATCGCCGTATTGGGCGGCTTGGGGGGCTGCGCGGTCGGCCCGGACTACACGACGCCCCCGACCCCGGCGACGGCGGGCTATCTGCCGGCGTCGAGCGTGCTGCCTTCGGCTGGCGACGCGGAGGTCCAGCAGCGGCTCGTCATCGGCGAGACGGTGATCGATCAATGGTGGACGCTGTTCCAGTCACCGCAGCTCGACGACACGCTCGCGCACGCGCTCGCGAACAGCCCGACGCTCGATACGGCCCGCGCGACGCTCAGGCAGGCGCAGCAGGCGATCCGCGTCGCGCGCGCGGCGCTGTATCCGCAGTTCGACGTCGGCGCGGACGCGCAACGCGAGCGGGCGAGCGAAGCGCCGTTCGGCAGGGCGATCGTCGATGCGAACGTGCTGACGATCGGGCCGGCCGTCAGCTACAGCCTCGACGCGTTTGGCGGCACGCGGCGGCGCATCGAAGCGCAGACCGCGCTCGCGCAGTACGCGCGCGATCAGCTTGCCGCAGCCTACCTGAGCCTGACCGGCAACGTCGTCGCGCAGGCGATCGCCGGCGCGAGCGCGCGCGAGCAGATACAGGCCGTCGACGACATCCTCGCGGCCGACCGGCGCAATGTGGAACTGGTGCAGGTGGAGCGCCACGCGGGCACGGCCGCGCGCGCGGACATGCTCGCCGCGCAAGGGCAGCTTGCGGCCGACGTCGCGCTGCTGCCACCGCTGCGGCAGCAGCGCGCGACGTCGGCCGACGCTCTGGCAGTGCTGGTCGGCAAGACGTCTGCCGAATGGCATGCGCCGCCGTTCGACTTCGCGATGCTGACGCTGCCGGCGAACGTGCCGGTCGCGCTGCCGTCGACGCTGCTCGTGCAGCGTCCCGACATCCTAGCCGCGCAGGCGCAACTGCATGCGGCAAGCGCGACGATCGGCGTGGCGCAAGCGCAGCGTTTTCCGTCGATCACGCTGGGCGCGTCGTGGACGCAGGCTTCGAACACGATGGGCACGCTGTTCGATTCGCCGAACGGGCTGTGGAGCGTTGCGGCCAGTCTGACCGCGCCGCTCTTTCATGGCGGCGCGCTGAAGGCGCAACAGCAGGAAGCGGTCGACGCGTTCGACGCGCAACTCGGCATTTACCGGCAAACGGTTCTGAGCGCGTTCGCCCAGGTCGCGGACATTCTGCATGCGCTGAAACACGATGCCGAGGAACTCGACGCGCAGCATCATGCGCTCGATGTCGCGCAGGCCTCGCTCGAACTGTCGCAGGAGCGCTACCGGGCCGGCTGGGCGAGCCTGCTCGACGTGCTGCAGGCTCAGCGTCTTTACGCGCAGGCGCGCCTCGGCTACGCGAAAGCGAAAGGGCAGCGGTATCTGGACACCGCGCAACTGTTCGAGGCGATGGGCGGCGCGTGGCCGCACGGAACGGCGCAGGCCGCACAGGCGGCCCCGTAAGCGCAGCAGGCGCGACAGCGCGAGGGGGACACGCAATGCCGTGGACAAGCGGGCGTTATCCGGCGTCGATGCGCAACATGGAGCCGTGGGTACGCGAGAAAGCCATCGACATGGCCAATGCGCTGCTGGAACAGGGCATGCCGGAGGGCCGCGCGATTCGCATTGCGATCGCGCAGGCACGACGCTGGGCCGACCGGCGGCGCGACGGGCGCGACGGGTGGCCGGCCTGAGCGGTGGCGGGCGCTCGGGTATCGCTTATGCGCTGCTGTCGAGCAGTTCTCGCGCGCGGCACACCGCTTCGCTTTCGCGCAAGGCCGCGATCGCGGCGCGTTCGATGTGGCGGACCTTTTCGCGGGACACGCCGAGTTGCGCGGCGATGCGCTCGTACGTCTGCGGTTCGTCGGAGCCGAACCCGAAGCGCAGCCGCAAGACGCTCGCTTCGATGCCCGGCATCCGCGTGAGCGCGCCTTCGACGAGGGTGCGCATGCGCGCGTTCGCAAGGTTGACGAACGGCGTGCGTGCCGACGTATCCTCGATCAGGTCGCGCCGCGCGGTCTCGTCGTCGCCGAGCGGCGTGTCGAGCGATTCGACGTCGCCGGGCAGTTCGAGCAGCGCGCGCAGGCGCGCCCGCGGTAGACCCAGTTCGCTTTCTATCTGCGCGATCGTCGGCCGATGCGCCGTGCAGCGCCGGATCCGTTCGATGGAGCGGCCGACGCGGGCGCGCTCGTCGGCGACGTGCACGGGCAGCCGGATCATCCGCGCCCGGTCGATGATCGCGCGGCGGATCGCCTGACGAATCCACCAGGTCGCATACGTCGAAAACCGGAAGCCCCGGTGGTAATCGAATTTTTCGGTCGCGCGCATGAGCCCGATGCAGCCTTCCTGCAGGAGATCGGGCAACTCCATGCCGCGGTTCAGGTAGCGTGTCGCATTCGACATCACGAGGCGCAGATTGGCTTCGACCATCCGCGTCGTCGCGTGCGCAATGCGTGTCTCGCCGTCGGCGAATGCGCGCAAGGACGCGTCGGACCCGCGCGCGCGTTCGTTTTGTGCGGCGCGCTCGCGCATCAATGTGCGTGCGCGCACAACCAGCGGCGATTCCCAGCCGGCGTCCGCCAGTCCGGCGACGATGGCCGCGCGGGTGTCGCGGCCACCGCGGTCACCGCGGTCACCGCGACTCGCGCGTGCGGGCGCGGCCGGCCGCGCGGCGGCGAGACGCTGCAGGCGAGCGCGGGCGGCCGCCGTCAGTGTGGCGGCCGTATCGGCGAGCGCCAGCGCGACGATCTCCGGGCAGGCGGCGATGGCATCGATCACGTCGCCGCGCCCCGCCTCGATCGCCTGGGCGATCGAGCGCTCCTCGTCGGGTGTCAGCAGCGCCACCGCATGCATGCGGCGCGTGAACAGCGCAAGCGGATCGATCGATGCCGGCGCATGCCCGGCGGGAAGATCGGCTCCGGGTTCGTCTTCGTCTTCGTCGACGGCGTCCGCGGCTTCGGCGGCCGCGGCGGCTTCGGTATCGGCGAGCGCCGCCAGCGCGCCGGTATCGCGCGAAGCGTCCGGTTCGTCGAAACCGTGTTCCGCGAGCGGCGCGCACGCCGTTTCGAGGTCGAGCGTGTCGGCGAGTGCCGCTTCCTCCGGCGTCACGGCGTCCCTGTCGGGCGCCTGCACGTCGCGTGGTTCCGCGAACGGTTCGAGCGGCGCGTGGCGATTGCGCCCAGGCCTCGCGAGGCCCCGGGCACGGTTCTTTGTGATCATGGTGAGCGCGGCTATCCCGCAGGTCCAATGGGTGGCGCAAACCACCCGGTTTCCGGCAGGTGTCACTCAGGCGAGCCGGCACCGGACACGCGGTTCTCGCCCTACCCATATGCGCGCCGCACGTGAAATTTCAACACCGCCGATTCCCGCACCATTGCGAGGTGCACGCGGTAACAGCGTGCTAAATATCAGGGGTCCGAAGCGGATTCGTCTGATGTGAAATGTCGTTCACACGCCGTGACGTGGGGGCTCAGGCGCCGTCTTCCGACACGAGCTTGTGATCGATCGCGTAACGCATCAACTCGGCATCGCTCGAAAGATCCATTTTCTGCAGGATGTGCGTGCGATGCGTGCCGACCGTCCGGCGGTCGATCCCCAATGTGGTCGCGATTTCGGTGGTCGACTGACCGCCTGCGATTCTCACCGGCACGTGAAATTCCGCGTTCGTGAGGCGCTGGTGCGGCAGACGCGCCACGTCTGCGTCGATGCATCGGGCCGGATCGTCCGCCATTGTCAGGTTCACGTAAACGCCGCCCGCGGCAACGCGACGGATCGCGACGAGCAACTCGCGGGCCGGACTGGACTTGATGACGAACCCGGACGCGCCGGCCCTGAAACAGCGCGTCGCGTCGCTCTCGTTCGACAGCCGCGTCACGACGACGATGCGAGGGGCGGGGCGCTGGCACCGGATCTGCGCGATCAGTTCGCTGCCGTGCAGGCCGCGCATGCCCAGGCCGAGCGTCAGCACGTCGGCCGGGACCGACTGCACGAGCGCAAGCGTGCCCGGACCGTCGGACGATTCGCCGGTGATCCTGATGTCGTGTTCGCCCTTGAGCAGGCTCCGGATACCCGCTCGGGTGACCTCGTGTGCTTCGGCAATGGCAACGTTGATCATGCTGACCTCCATCAGCATGGAGTTCAGGCGCAGAGGGCAACCCGTTTCTCCCTGATTCGCCTGACGAATGACGCCCCCTCGGGACTCGATTCTCCGTATTGTCTGGATCCGGCTCAGCGCGTCGTCTGCGCGTTGCCTGCTACCGTGTGTGACTGTGTATCTTACAGAAAGAATGCAATGCGATCAAAATGGCACAAGCCGGGCATTCAATTGCGGATACCCGCGGCGATCGCTTTTATTAGTCGTCGTTCAACATAGTGCAGGACGTTTATCTCTTCAAGCGTGGTTAACGCGCTAAAACGCATTCCGGCCGATGTCCGCGATTCCATCAGGCCGGATCGGTGGACGCGTTTTGTTGAACACGCGTCCATTTTAAAATTCGCCCGGAAATGAAGAGAAAATAATCCATTCCGCGACATATGGACTTCGTAAAAAGCTGGTATTGCGCAATGCCTCGCATGCCGCCGCTCCCGCAACGCACATCACGCAAGCGCGCGTGCGCGGCGTGCGTTCGACCTCGCGGCCGAGCCGCTTGCAGCGCTGACGGAATAAATCCTCCCCCTCGTGCGTCTTTCCCGCAGAGATTGCCGGTCACTGCAGGGACGCCCCGGCCGTCCCGCCACCACCCGATCGGGAGGTTTTCATGTCGTCACGCTCACCGCATCTGCCCAGCCGTTCCCGCCGCGACGCCCTGAAGTGCATGGCCTTCGGCGGGCTCGGCACCGTCTTCACGCTGTCCGGCGGGGTCTTGACCCCTGTCAGCCTCGCGCTTGCCCAGGCGGGCGGACAGGCGGCCGTGCCGGGCGGCAAGCCGCTGTTCGTGCAGATCAGCGATACCCACATCGGTTTCGACAAGGACGCCAATCCGGACGTGACGGCGACGCTAAAAGAGGCCATTGGCCTTGTGAACGGCATGGCGGCTCAACCCGCGCTCGCCATTCATACGGGCGATATCACGCACCTGTCGAAACCGCAGCAGTTCGATCTCGCGGCTCAATTGCTGGCGGGGCTGCGCGTGACGGAACTGCATACGGTGCCCGGCGAGCACGACGTGACGGACGGCTCCGGTGCCGAGTACTTCAGCCGGTTCGGCAAGGCCTCGCAGAACAGGGGTTATTACAGCTTCGATCATGAAGGCGTGCATTTTGTCGCCCTCGTCAACGTGATGCATTTCAAGCCGAACGGTCTCGGCAGTTTCGGCGACGAGCAACTGGCGTGGCTGCGGAGCGACTTGAACGCGCGATCCTCCAGCACCCCGGTGGTGGTCTTTTCGCACATGCCGATGTGGACGATCTACGCGCCGTGGGGCTGGGGAACCGGCGACGCCCCGCAGGCCATGCAGTATCTGCGGCGCTTCGGCTCGGTCACCGTGCTGAACGGGCACATTCACCAGATCGTCACGAAGGTGGAAGGCAATATGACCTTCCATACCGCGCGTTCGACCGCGTTTCCGCAGCCCACTGCGGGCAACGGTCCGGGGCCGGTGCCGCTCACGGTCGCACGCGACCGGTTGCCGGCCATGCTCGGCGTCACGACGGTCGCCTTCGCGGATCATCCCGCCAAAGCGGCGCTGACCGATTCGACCATCGCATAGGCGCGCGGGGAGATCATCGTGAAGCGATTCCCGTTCTCTCGCCTCATCGCCGCCTCGACGCTGTGTCTGCTATGCGCGGCGGCTTCCACGCCCGCCTCGGCCGGGACGCCGCAAGGGCCTGTCGTCGCGATCCGGAATTTCATGTTTTCGCCGATGTCCACGACCATCCGCGCCGGGACCACCGTCACGTGGAAGAACCTCGACGCGGAGCCGCACAGCGTCGTGAACGACGCCGGCCTGTTCCATTCGCCGGCGCTCGATCAGAACGACACGTACCGGTACACGTTCGACAAACCCGGCGTTTACCGGATCTTTTGCGGCATTCATCCGTTCATGAAGGCCACGATCACCGTGCGATGAGGCGATGAGGCGATGAGGCGGCGGGCAGGGCGGCGCGGTACGGCGCCTGCTCGCCGCGTGCAAACGTGCCGGCTAGCAACGCGGGCGAGAGCGGCTGCGTCGCCGGTGCAAGAGGCCGCTTACCCCTTACCCGTTTGCGTGTGCCTGCCAGCTTTTGATGAATCCGGTGAGCTCGCTTTCCCCCGCGTCGGTGACGGCCCAGTAGTCCATGTGTCCGTCCGTCCAATGCGCGAGGTGGTATCCCTGGCGCACCAGGAGGCGCGGATGGGTGCCCGCGTCGTGGCCGGGCCAGACGTACAGATTGATCAGATGAAGCTTGTAGTGATAAACCAGCACGGCAACCGCGCGACCGTTCACATAATCGAGACGTCCGCCGGCGAGCGGGTAGCCGTCCCGCGCGAGATCCAGCACGGGGGGCGCGAAATCGAGCTTGCCGTCGAACCACGGTTTGACGGTGTGGCGATCCGTCGAGACGACGTCGATGAGGTGATTCAGCTGCAGCGAGCGGACATGGTTGTCGACGAGTTCCTCGCTCAGGCGCGTCTGCGCGGACGGCGCGGCGACATAGAGGCCCGCGCTCAATGCGAGCGCGGCCACGCTGACGGCCAGCGCGCCGGCCGGAGCCCAGGCCGCGGCGCGTCCGCCGGCCGTCCGCCCGGACAGCCAGTCCGCGACACGCCGGACGGCGCTCTTGCGCGGGCGGCAGGCCGCGTCGATCCGCTCGCGCAGGGACGCAGGCGCGTCGAACCGCAGATCGGCGCCGCGCAACCGCGTGCTGACGCCTTGCTGGGCGCGCAGCGCCTGCTGGCACCGCTCGCATCCGGACAGATGACGCTCGAACGCGAGGGTCTCGCTCAACGTCAGTTCGTTATCGATGTACCCCGGCAGAATCCCGCATGCTTGTTCGTGGTCCATCACTCCTCCTGACCTGTCTTCGCGAGAATGCAGGCAAGCTGCTGACGGCCGCGTCCTAGCCGGGACATCACGGTTCCGATGGGAACGCCGACAATGCCGGCGATTTCCCGGTATGACAGTTCCTCGATCTCCCGCAACACGATGACTTCGCGATGCTCGATGCTGAGGCGCCCCAGCGCATGGATAAGCCGCTGGCGCTCCTGATCGCGCATCAATAACGTCTCCGGACTGCTTGTTCCTTCATCGCTCAATTCCGGCGCATGATCGTCCTCGTCGAACGCGCGCGTCTCGACCGGATGATCTTTCCTCTGGCGATACCACGTGTAAAACGAGTTGCGCACGATGCTGAGCAGCCACGCGCGCGCGTCGTCGCCGCGGAACCGGTCGATGAAGCGGAATGCCTTCAGACACGCGTCCTGCACGATGTCCTGCGCATCCTGATCATTGCGTGTCAGCCATCGGGCGACGTTGTACGCCGAATGCATATGCGGCATCACCAGCGTCTCGAACCGCCTGGCAGGAGTAGGGTCGGCCATCGTCAGTCTGGTTTTCAGGGTTCGCGAACAGCCTGCATTCATCGGATAACTGCCGGCGCGCGGCTTTTATTCCCGTGACACGTTTTCTTTGTGCATGTGAGAGGGGGTTTTTTCACGCGTGCCGCTGCGGTGCATGCGTGAACGGTCATTCTGTCACAGGCCGGGGCGATCGCGGCGCTTCATCCGGTGCGTCGATACGCGGCGGCCCGACGGCATGCGATGTTGCCGTGCACAAGCAACGCAATGCGCATTGATTCAATCTCGCCGGAAAGCCGGCATGCATGCGTCTCATTCGGAATGGTCCGATTGCCGTTGTCTGCGAGACCGCGTAAAAACGACGCGCCAATCATTCAAAGACACCGATAAAAACCATGTCCAACGAACAGGAACCACGTCGCCGCTTCTTGCGGCAGATGCTGGTGGTTGTGCCCGCAACGACCGTTACAGCGGGCGTCGCGCTCTCCCAGTCGGGATGCAGCCGCACATCCTCCCCCTCGGCTTCAGACGATCCGCGTGCGGCAACGGCCTACCGGCCCGCGTATTTCACCGACGGCGAATGGCGCTTCCTGCAAGCCGCGGTCGACCGCCTGATCCCCGAAGACGATACCGGCCCGGGCGCGCTGCAGGCCGGCGTGCCCGAATACATCGATCGCCAGATGGACACGCCCTATGGGCACGGCAAGCTCTGGTACATGCAGGGTCCCTTTCATCCGGACCAGCCGCCCGAACTCGGCTTCCAGATGAATCTGGCGCCGCGCGACATCTATCGCCACGGTATTGGCGCATGCGACGCGTATTGCGCGAAGCAATACGGCGGCAAGGGGTTCGCGGCGCTTGCCGTCACCGATCAGGAGCGCGTGCTGACGCAGATGGAGCACGGCAAGCTCGCATTCGACACCGTTCCCGCGCAGACCTTTTTCGCCTTCCTGTTGAAGAACACCCGGGAAGGCTTTTTCGCGGATCCCGTTTACGGCGGCAACAAGGGCATGGCGGGCTGGAAGATGGTGGGTTTTCCGGGCGCACGCGCGGATTTTGCCGACTGGATCGATCGACCTGGCGTGAAGTATCCGTATGGTCCGGTATCGATTGACGGAAAACGGGGGTAGGGCATGACGATCCGTAAGAAAAGGGTTGACTGCGTCATTGTGGGTTTTGGCTGGACGGGTGCGATTCTCGGCCAGGAACTGACCGACGCGGGCCTCGACGTGGTCGCGCTCGAACGCGGCGCGATGCGCGATACGCCGACCGATGCCGCCTATCCCAAGGTCATCGACGAACTGAAATATGCCGTGCGCGGCACGCTCTTTCAGGATCTGTCCGCGGAAACCGTGACGGTCCGCCATGGGCCGGACGACCTCGCGGTACCGTACCGCCAGAACGGTTCGTTCCTGCTCGGCAACGGCGTCGGCGGGGCGGGGTTTCACTGGAACGGCATGCACTACCGCATCCTGCCGGAAGAATTGCAACTGCGCACACGCTACGAAGAACGCTACGGCAAGCACTTCTTTCCGGAAGGCATGCAGGTGCAGGACTTTGGCGTCACCTATGACGAACTCGAACCGCACTTCGATTTTGCCGAGAAAGTGTTCGGCACCTCGGGCACCGCAGGCAATCTGAACGGCGTGATTCAGGCCGGCGGCAACCCGCTCGAAGGGCGGCGCACGAGCGGCTATCCGACGCCGGCGCTGAAAAATTCGCTCGGTGCCCAGCTCTTCGAAAAGGCCGCACGCGAGGCCGGCTTCCATCCGTACCCGGCCCCTGCGGCCAACTGTTCGCAGCCCTACACGAATCCTTATGGCGTCCGTCTCGGGCCCTGCAATTTTTGCGGCTTCTGCGAGGACTTCGGATGCTACATGTATTCGAAGGCCTCGCCGCAAACGACGATCTTGCCGGTGCTGCTGAAGAAGCCGAATTTCGAACTGCGCACGCATGCCTACGTGACAAAAGTGCTGCTCGATGCGGACCGCAAGCGGGCGACTGGGGTCACCTATATCGACGCCCAGGGCCGCGAAGTCGAGCAGCCTGCCGACCTCGTGATCGTCGCTGCGTTCCAGATGCACAACGTGCGGTTGCTGCTGCTCTCGGGCATCGGCACGCCCTACGACCCGAAAACAGGCAAGGGGGTGGTCGGCCGCAACTACGCCTATCAGATGAACGGTGCGGTCAACGTGCTGCTGCCCAAGGGTACGCTGCTCAATCCGTTTATCGGCACGGGCGCGGGCGGGGTGGGGCTCGACGATCTGAACGGCGACCAGTTCGATCATGGCCCGCTCGGCTTCGTCGGCGGCGCGAGCATCCGGCATATCCGGCTTGGCGGCCGCCCGATCAACCAGACGCCGACCGTGCCGGGCACGCCCGCCTGGGGTAGCCAATGGAAGGCGGGCGTGGTCGATGCATACCAGCGCTACATGACGATCGGCATTGCCGGCTCGGTGATGCCTTATCGCGACGCTTGCCTCGACCTTGATCCGACCTACCGCGACGCTCACGGTGTGCCGCTGCTGCGCATGACCTTCGACTGGCACGACAACGAATATTCGATGCTCGACTACATGGGCAACCGCATGGAAGAGGTGGCACGAGCAATGAAACCCGATGCCTATTTCAAGGCTATCCGCAAGAAAGGCCAGCGTTACGACACGCGCATCTACCAGTCGACGCACACGACGGGCGGCGCGGTGATGGGGGCGTCCCCCGAGACGAGCGTGGTCAACAAGTATCTGCAAAGCTGGGACGTGCCCAACGTGTTCGTGATGGGGGCATCGGCGTTTCCGCAGAACATGGGCTACAACCCGACCGGCGTCGTGGCGGCGCTCGCGTATCACTCGGCGCGCGCTATTCGCGAGCAGTACCTGAAGCAGCCGGCGCCGCTGGTGCAGGCTTGAGGAGATCGCGATGAAAACGGGCAAGATGGCGAGGGCTGCCGCGTGTGTGACGATGTTCGCGGCGTGTGCATATGCATTCGCGGACGACCTGCGTGGCGGTGCGCCACCGGTTGCGCACGCAACGAGTCCGGAGGGTGCGGATGCGCAGCTGGTCGAGAAAGGGCGTTACCTCGCGGCGGCCGGCGACTGCATTGCGTGCCACACGGCGAAGGGCGGCCGGCCGTTCGCCGGCGGCCTGGGGATTGAATCGCCTGTCGGCACGATTTATTCGACGAACATCACGCCGGACAAGAAGACAGGGATCGGTCACTACAGCTACGAGGATTTCGACCGTGCGGTGCGTCACGGCATCGCGAAGGACGGCGCGACGCTGTACCCTGCGATGCCGTATCCGTCGTACGCGAAGGTTCGGCCTGCGGATATGAAGGCGTTGTACGCTTATTTCATGCAGGACGTGCAGCCCGTCACGCAGGCGAACAAGCCGGCCGACATTCCGTGGCCGCTCTCGATGCGCTGGCCGCTGCGGTTCTGGCGCATGGCGTTCGCGCCCGACGCTGTCGCCGACGATGTTCCGGCCTCTGGCGATCCGGTGGCGCGCGGACGTTATCTGGTGGAGGGGCTGGGGCACTGCGGCGCGTGCCATACGCCGCGCGGCCTCGGCTTGCAGGAAAAGTCGCTTGCTGACGACGGCCGCGTCTTCCTCTCGGGTGGAGCGATTGACGGCTATCTTGCGAAAAATTTGCGCGGCGACCCGAAGGACGGTCTCGGTACATGGACCGGGGACGAGATCGTCGCATTCCTGAAAAGCGGACGCACCACGCACTCCGCCGCTTTCGGGACCATGGCAGAGGTGGTCGAAAATAGCACGCAGCATATGAGCGACGCGGACCTTGGCGCGATTGCCGCGTATCTGAAGACACTTTCACCGGTGGATCCGCACGGCCCGGCATTGAGCGCGGATAGCCGCGCGACAGGGAAGCTGCGCGAGGGGACCGACCGCAGCAACGGCGCGCTGACGTTCGTCGATAACTGCGCGGCGTGCCACCGTACGAGCGGCAGCGGATACGAGAGCACGTTTCCAAGGCTCGCGCTCAGTTCGGCCGTGAATAGCGACGACCCGACTTCGCTGATCCACATCGTGCTGACGGGCGGTGAAATGCCCTGGACCAAGGCCGGCCCGACGCACTACGGCATGCCCGGTTTCGCAGACCGTCTGACGGACCGCGATATCGCCGACGTACTGACGTTCGTGCGCGCCAGCTGGGGCAACCGGGCGTCCGCGGTCAGCGCCGAACATGTCGCGAGGGTTCGCAAAAGCGTGGGAGCGGACGCGCCGCCGGTGAGAACAGCGCTTTATTTGAGGGAGCGCGTGGAGGACTGAGGCAACGCAGGCGGCTCGGCACGGGGGTGCCGCTTGCCCATGTGCAGATCTTTCATAGAAATTACAGCGGCTCAATTGTCTAGGCCATTCTGAAATGTCCGCTTTCCAGCCAAGTTCAAATGTCCGCTTTTGCAAGGGTTAAAACTCTGTTTCCTGACGCTTCAACTCACGCAGTGTCGAAGGATTGCGCCTGAACGGGCAGGGTGCTTACGTCAGGTCCACGGCTCCTCGCAGCCCGCCGGCCAGGTTTGGAAGAACGTGCTGTTCTGCTTTGCGCGAGTGCCGTGACGACCTGTTCGACATCGGCCTGCGTGAACTCGCGCTGCTTCTTTGTCCCCGGCGGCCGTCCCGGTTTGCGCACCTCAAGGCCCTGATTCGTGCGTGACGGAGCGTCCGATGCCCGCCGGTTGTCGCGCTGCGCCTGTACCGCCTGCGCGACCTGCAGCACATGCGCCAGCCGCTTGTGCTCGATCACGGCGCCCTGATCGATTTCCGCCAGCCGGTCATATTGCCGGCACACCAGCACGCAGCCATCTGCGCGAATCTCGATACGTCCGTCCGGATACTCCCACACGTCGATATACCGATGGATCAACCGGCGATTGGCGACCGTGTCATCCAGCAGGTACAGCACGCGGTCGTACTGCACCGTCAATGACTTCGTCACACGGCGTGTCTCGCGCCACGTCATCAGCAGATCGAGATCCTCATCCTCACGCAGCGGACGGTGTGCATCGAAGGTGCTCCGCGGTGGCTTTGCAAAGCGCGCGTTGTACGCGGCCATGAAGGAGGGCGCAAAGGCATTGGCGTCGCTCAACGTGCTGATGCCGCGCAGCCTTAACTCCTTCACCAGACGGTCCTGCAGCGTCAGATGCGCGCGCTCCACGCGCCCCTTGGCCGAACTCGAGTTCGCGCAGAACGTGTCGATGTTCAGCTCGTACATCGCCCGGCCGAAGTGCGTCACGCTGCGCCCCGTACTGGCCGCGGACGCGCTGCGAAACACACTGGCCTTGTCGCTGTAGAACGCCCCCGGCTTGCCGTAACGTTCGATGTACGCACGCGTCGCCTCGAAATAGCTGAACGTCGACTCGCTCGCCGTGAAGTGCAGATGCATCAGCCGGCTCGTGGCGTCATCCACGTACACCAGCAACGTGCATTGTGGTGCGCGCTGCTCGAACCACGCGTGCTCACTGCCATCGATCTGGATCAGCTCGCCCAGACACGCCCGGCGTGCCCGCGGCTGGTACACCTTCGGTGGACGCTGTCGCCGCGGCACCCACAGACCGGCATCCGTCATCAGCCTCCGCACCGTTTCCTTCGCGAGCCGGATGCCATGGCACTCGACCAGCTTCTCGCAAGCCAGCGTTGGCCCGAAATCCGCATAGCGCTCACGGATGATCGCCAGTGCCCGGTCAGCCGTCGCCGCATCCAGCCGGTTATTGCTCGGCTTCGAGCACTTGCCAGAGATCAGGCCGCGTGGCCCGTCCTCGCGCCACCGGCCAACCAGTCGCCGGATCTGCCGCGTCGTCAGCCCAAGCCGCTCAGCCGCACGCCACGGCTTCAGCATCCCGTCGGCCACGCCCTGAATCACCTTGACCCGGTCCAGTTCGCGCATCGTCATCGTTATCCGCTCTGTTGCAGCCATCGAAGCCTCCAGCGCCGGAAACGGCAGCCGGACAGCTTACGCGTCGAAAAAGCGGACATCTGAACTTAGCCAGAAGCGGACATTACAACTTAGCCGCTACAAATTTTCGGTTGATAATTTATCTTATGTCAAATATTGCAAAAGCATCAAGGAATGGCACTCCGAGCCAATGTTCCCTGACCCGCCAGATGATTTTCCGCCACCGGCACCCGGGGCCCTGAAACGCCAATGCCTTCTCGCAATAATTATCGGCAAATTGCTTACCATGCCTTCTCCTTTCATGGCGAGTGGTTTAACGAATTGGGGATCAAGCCATGACCAACGCCATGACCTATAAGGGATATTTCGCCCGTATCGAATTCGATGGGCGCGACAGCATCTTCGTCGGCCACGTGCTCGGCGTCGACGACAAGATCAGCTTCCACGGCGAGACCGTGGGCGAACTCACGCGCGATTTTCATGCGGCAGTCGATCACTATCTGGAGGATTGCAAGCGTGAGAACCGCAAGCCGCAAAAGCCTGCGTCGGGGAAGCTGATGCTGCGCATCGCACCGGACATTCACGCGCAGATCGGCATAGCGGCGGCCGCTTCCGGCGAGAGCGTGAATCAGTGGTCGGAGGAAGTATTGGGACGTGCCGCGCGCGAAGTGCTTGAGCGCGCAGCGCATGCGTGACGCTGCCATTCAGGCCCGATGAGCGATTGCTTCGCGTAGCGGCTGGCGGCGAATATCCGACCACGACGTCGGCCGACGACGTATATCTGAAAGGCTTGCAGTACAGCGCCTCCACGCCCATGCGCTTCATGAGCGTGCGCACGCGGCGGCGGCCGACCTCGCCGACCCATGTCTCTTTCCAACCTGGCCACTCGGACAGGACCATTTGAATACTGATATTCTAAATTTCACCAATCATCGAAAAAGACGGAACACGGCGATGGCATTCGATCGCCGAATTTGTCAAATCACAAAACATCGGTCTTCACGCTGAGACTTTGTCCGGGAAATTTCGGCGATACAGAATCCTGATATCAATTCTGGTGTCGCCGACTTCCAGCAACGCGCACCGCATTGCACCGCCCCCGCCCGCCCGAGGCAAACAGCAGGCGTTCCCCCTCGCACGCGAGAGCGGGAACGCCATCACGCCCCGGGGCCGGACGCGTCCGAACCCGATGACGGAACTCAGAACGTATGCCGGATACCCACATCCACACCGGTCGTCGTTCCCTCGACGCCGGTCAGTCCGCCGTCCACCGACAGGCCCGTGTTCATCGAACCGTGGTTATTCACCATGCCGAATTGCGCGTACAGCGTGGTCTCCCGTGAAACCAGGTAGTTCGCGCCCACGGCTCCCATTACCGAGTGGTTGGTCGAGTTGTCCCGGTCGCTCGTCACCCAGACCCCTCCGTTGATGTCCAGATCCGGCAGCGCCAGATAGTCGAGTCCGCCGCCATAGACGTTGGCGTTGAATGCGCCCGCAACCTTATAGTTCACGAAAGACGCCTTGGCCGTCAGCGCACCGAACTTGTATGCCGCGCCGAGCGTTCGTCCTTCGAATGCCACCGTTGTCGGAACCGGCGTGTCCGCGGTACCGCCGGCATTGCCGTCGTAGATCGAGGCGTTCACCATCAGGCCGGCGTGCTCGTACTTCAGGCTGCCCGAATATTGCCGCCCTGCCTGGAAATCACCCGCCTCGCCGCCCAGCGCAACCATCATGCTGCCCTGGAATCCGGCGATCTTCGGGCTCGTATACGACACGGCATTCGCGTTGAAGATACCGGTCAGGATCACGTTGTCGGCGTAAGTGATCAGGCCGCTGCCGAACTGTGACAGGTCGCGCGGATCGGAATCGTAAATCGCCAGAAAGAACGGCGAATACTGCAAGCCGACCTTGACTTCCCCAAACCGCTCGTCGCTCAGCGCAACCCAAGCCTGGCGGCCGAACAGATTGCCGTTCGAATCGTTATAGCCGCCGTTCGCGATACTGATGCCGCTTTCGAGTTCGAAGCTCGCCTTCAGTCCCCCGCCGAGATCTTCGTTGCCCTTCAATCCGAATTGCGATGCCGACAATCCGCTGTCGATCATCGAAAACTGGCTGCCGGCGTTTTGCCCGGTCACCGCATTCGGCGTTTTGCTCGTATAGAGCAACCCGCCGTCGACGGTCCCGTAAAGGGTGACGCTGCTTTGTGCGAAGCTACTCGTGCTCGCCGCGAAGCCCAGTGCGATAACGAGTAAATTCAACTTCCGCATGATGTGTACTCCTCTCTATTGTATAAGCGCATGATCCGCAAAAGATCTCGCGATCCCGAAGTCGAGTGGTCTCATCGCATCCTTCGGCCCGCTACGATCCCGGCACCCGGACGATGTGATGTCACGCCGATTCACTCCGGACAGCTGGCGAGCCGCCGTCATCGACAAACAGCGGCCCCTGTCCGGCGCCAGGGCGCGTGCCTGATAGTGCAACGATGCCCCGAGCAGGGAAAATTGTTGCTGGTTTGATATTTCAAGTCGAACCAGAAAATTAAATCATCGTCACAACAAAATCACATGCGCATCTTTATATTAAATATGATTTCATGAAATCATGCCGAAGCCGCGTGCCGGCTGGGTATGGCAATATCCGGTAAAGGATATTTCGCCTTTTTATTTTAAACAAGACATGTAATTCGCCGGAGAAAAAGCGTTGCTTTTCCGCGAGGAAAAGCGCGAAGGATATCGAAACGTGAGGCGGCATCGGGCGCACATGGCGCGCGCGTCGGTGCTCGTAACAGGACGGCGATCAGCCGTGCGACCGATCGCGTGCGAAGAAGAGGAAACGGCTTATGCGCGGACGGCGCGCTTACGCGTCCAGCAACAGTTGCGGCTCGAACGCGACCCGCGCGCAGCCCCAGTGACGTCCGTTGATTTCAATCGGCATCGAAAACACGCAAGCCACCTCGCCGGTATCGCGCAGATAGGTCTGCAACAGGTAGTGCCCACGAAATGTCGCCGACCGTTTGCCGGTATCGTCCGCGAAGATGCGCTTATGCCGGCTCGTGCGCAGATCGATATCCGGATCGCCGGTCAGCGGCGCGGAGAAGCGTCGATGGTGGGCAGGCATATAGCAGTTCGAGTCGTACGCCACCGCGAAAATCAGCTCGGGTCGCGCGTCGAGCATCGCGTCGAACAGACGCTGCAACTCGTCCTCGACCGCTTCGTCGTAGGCGGTCGTGTATTTTTGCGGCGACGTGCCGGGTACTTCCCGATAATGCTGGTCGAACACGTCGGTGCCGCGCTGCACCTCGCTTGTCAGATACCGTTGAACGCGGTCGCGAAACGCGCTGACGTCGCCCAGCAGCACGTCGTATACGCTGCCCGGCACCGAAAACGCCGCGCCGATCTCGTGGAGGTTCTCGGTCCTGTCACGCAGAATCATGCCGCTCTCCCGCGCGCTCGTCATCGCGTGCGCGACCGCGTCGGAACGCTCGCGAATCTCGTGGACCTGCGTCGAGAGCGTCAGGTTCGCGCGCTGTATTTCATCGAACGCGTGGCGCACCCGCGCCATATCCCGGTCGGTCGCCTCCAGCGCGGCGGCCACCTCCGCGAAGCGGGTCACGCTGCGGTCGATCACCTCGGTGCAATGGCTGCTCGTGTGATGCACCTCTTCGACCTGCTCCTGCAACGCGGTGACGCCCGTCATCGTTTCACCGGCGATGTTCGCAATCAGGCGGTTCGCGTCCTGCACCTTCCTGGCAAGCAGTTTGACCTCGGCGGCTACCACGGAAAATCCGCGGCCCGCCTCCCCTGCCCGCGCTGCTTCGATCGAAGCGTTGATTGCGAGCAGTTGCGTCTGCGCCGAAATGCCGTCGATCAGCTGGACGACGTCGCGAATCCGCGCGGTGCGCTCGCGCAGCGCACCGATACCTTGCGCGGCCACGCCGAGCTCGGCGTGCGCGCTGCGATTGCGCGCGGACACGTCCGCGAGGTCGCGGTGGGCCTCGGAAATCGCATTCCGGTTGTCGGCGGTCGATGCGAGGACCGTATCGACATGCCCGCTCACCGACGACACCGCGCGCGCCACGGCCACGCTCTGGGCGTCCGCGTCGGCAGCGAGCGTGCGCTGCTGCAGCGTCAGCTCGCCGGTAGTCTGGATATGCCGGCTGAGCCGCGCGGCTTCGATGCCGATGCGCGTACCGGTGGTGCGCAACGCGCCGATCAGCGCCTTCACCCGCTGGCGAGGCGAGCGGAGCGCGCCGCGCGTCATCGCGCGAACCAGTGCGCGCGGCCAGAAGCTGCGCGGTGGACGGCGGGTCGTCGCGTCGACCGCCCGTTCCCCGCCGGCCACCTCCGTACGCATCGCATTGCCTGAATCCTGTGCGTTCATCCGATTTCCCCGGTCGTTCCATTCGCACCGTCGAACGTACTACACTAAGCAGTCCGACATAAAAAAGTGGCGCGGATCGTGACGATCGGCGCCAGTAAAATGTCCCCGTGGAAAAAGCGGGACATGCGTGAAGCTCGATGCGCCGCGCGCGTCGCGTTCCGGCGCGCGCGGATACGACGTCCGCCCGGGTCGCGGCGCGGCTTCAGACCACGCTATAGCTCGCGCCGTTGCCGAGTTTCAGTGCATAGTTGCGGGCCGCTTCCATCGCGACCTCGACCAGCCGCTCGGTCCATTCGGAACCGGAGCGCCAGGCGACGACAAAGGGCATCGGCGACGGCGTGGTCAACCCTTCCAGCACGCACAGCAGGCCTTTCTTCAGCAGATCCGGTGCGAGCGCGGGCGGCATGGCGGCCACGCCGAATCCGGCCTGCGTGAGCATGATCATTGCCGCGACGGAATTCACGCAACTGACCTTCGCGTCGCTGATGCCGCTCGACTGCATCAGCCGCAGCAGGTCCTGATGCGGGCGCGAATGGCGCGAGTACGTGATCAGCCGCTCGCGGCCCAGCCGGCGCAACGCTTCGGCCGGCGACATGCCGTCGAAGCCGCGCGCCACTTCCGCGTGCGACGCCGCGATCCAGCTGACCGGCAACTGCAGCAGTTCGATGCTGCGGATCGTTTCGTCGCGCAGCATGTCGGTCTGCAGCACGAGGTCGAGCATTCCGCGCCGCAACTGCTCGTTCAGGTTCAACGCGGTATCGGCGGTGACCTCCATATCGAGGTTCGGATACTGCCGCATCGCGTCGGCGATGAAATCGGTAAACCACGAGTGGATCGCACTGTCCATCGCACCGATGCGGATCGTGCCGAACGCGAGCTTCTCGTCCTGCAGCGACTCGCGCAGCCGCGACATCGATTCGCTCACGTGCTCCGCGTGCAGCAGCACACGTTCGCCCGCGCGCGTGAGCATCACGCCCTTCGGTTCGCGAATGAACAGCTTGGTCCCGAGATCCTGTTCGAGTACCGAGATCCGGCTCGAGACGGCCGCCTGCGTCGAATGCAGTTTGTCCGCGGCCAGGCTGAAGCTGCGCAGCTTGGCCACCCAGATGAACGTCTCGAGAAACTTCAGATTCACTTCCGGTCTCCGCGCCGCCGGCTTCGCCCGCACCCCCTGGCCGATTCCGGCAGACCTCGTGCAGGAGCCTGCAAGCCGCGGCGATGGTGGGCTTTACAGGTTCATAAAAGTATTCATCAGAAAAATGTTGATGACAAGCAAGACGATCGCCGTCGGCACCTGAACCTTGATCACCGCATTCTTGTCCGGCAGTTCGAGCAGCGCGGCGGGCACCATGTTGAAGTTCGCGGCCATCGGCGTCATCAGCGTGCCGCAGTAGCCCGAGAACATCCCGATGGCCGCCATCACCGCCGGGTTTGCGTGGAATATGCCGACGAGGATCGGCACGCCGACCCCGCCCGTCATCACCGGAAACGCGGCGAAGCCGTTGCCCATCACCATCGTGAAGACCGCCATGCCGATGCAGTAGACGGCGACCGCGACGAAGCGGTAGTCGAGGTCGATGTACGTGGTCGTCACGTGCGCCACCGCCTTGCCGACGCCCGCATCGGAGAACACGAGGCCGAGCATGCCGAGCATCTGCGGCAGCACCGCGGCCCAGGAGAGCGCGTCGACGAGGCGGCGCGTTTCCTTCATCGACTGGCCGACCGAGTCGCGCGTCATCCAGCAGGCAAATGCAAGTGCGATCACGCAGCCGATGCCGAAGCCGATCAGCGTGACGTTCGCCAGCTCGAACAGCGGCACGCCGCCGAATACCAGATGGCTCGCCGCCAGCGAGATCACCACGGTGACGACCGGAATGGTCAGCGCAGGCATGAACAGCTTGTTGCCGAGCCGCTGCGCGCTCGCCTGACGGGCTTCGAGCGACAGCGTTTTCTCCTTGCCGGCCGTCACGCCGCCGAACCCGGCGATCAGCGCCATCACGATCACCAGCGCGCCGACGAGCGGCGGCGGCAGCAGTTCGCCGACGAGAAAGATCACCGCATAGATGATCCAGAAGCCGCCGGCCGCAAAGCGGCGCGGATGCTCCCTGTCGGCGAGGATCATGCCGCCGACGATCAGCAGCACGATGCCGAGCAGCCAGAACAGATATTGAATGGTGAGCGTCATGCTTCGTCTCCGGTAGCAAACTGGGTATGCGGTGTCGCGCTCTCCACGCCCTTCGCGCCCTTGCCGAGCAGTTCGCGGTCGAGCTTGCGGTCGAGCAGATACAGCCGGACGCCATGCACGACGAACGCGCTGATCGCAGTCGGAATGCCCCACACGGCGACGTGCATCGGCTGCACGTTGATACCGGCTTCGCGCAGGAAGGTGGTCATCAGTACGATCGCGCCGAATGCGACGAAAACATCTTCCGCAAAGAACAAGCCGACGTTGTCGGTGGCGGCCGCGAGTGCGCGCAGGCGCAGCCGGACGGCCTCTGGAAGCTTGCCGTAGCGGCTTTCGGCGGCGCCTTCGGCCATCGGCGCGATCAGCGGACGCACCATCTGCGGATGACCGCCGAGACCGGTCAGGCCCACCGCCGCGGTCAGCTCGCGCACCAGCAGATAGACGATCAGCAGACGCCCGGCCGTCGCCGCGCGGATCCCCGCAATCCAGGTCTGCGCGCGCTCGCGCAGGCCGTGCCGTTCGAGCAGCCCGATCACCGCGAGCGGCAACAGGATGATCAGCGGAATGTTGCGGGTCTTGATGAAGCCGGTGCCGATCGCCGCAAGGATCTTTTCGACCGGAAAATGCGCGGCCAGCCCGGTGATGATCGCGGCAGCCGTCACGATCAGCATCGGATTGAAGCGCAGCAGAAAGCCCGCGATGATCACGGCGATGCCGATCAGCGGGTAGAGGTTGACTGCATGTTGCATGAACGATTCCCCCTGAAAATGGGTTGAAATGTGCTCGCCGGCGAGGCGAGACGGCGGGCGCCGGTGCGCGGTCCGCCCGCGCACCGCGCGCGGTTAGCCGGCGCGCCCGTAGCCGCCGCCTCCCGGCGTCTCGATGACGAACACATCGCCCGGGAAGACATGGGCCGTATGTGTCGCATCGAAGCGCTCGATTGCGCCATCGGCGCGCTCGATCCAGTTGCGTCCGGCGCGACCGCTCTCGCCGCCCGCGAGTCCGAACGGCGGCACGCGCCGACGATTGGCGAGGATGTTCGCCGTCATCGCGCGCGTGAAGCGGATGCGCCGCACCGCGCCGTCGCCGCCCGTCTGCGACCCGGCGCCGCCGCTGCCCGTGCGGATCGCATGCTGCTCGACGACCACCGGGAAGCGCCATTCGATCACTTCCGGATCGGTCATCCGCGAGTTGGTCATGTGCGTCTGCACCGCCGATGTGCCCGGATGATGCGCGCCGGCGCCGGATCCGCCGGCAATCGTTTCGTAGTACTGATGTGTGTCGTCACCGAAGGTGAAGTTGTTCATCGTGCCCTGCGATGCGGCCATGATGTCCAGCGCGCCGTACAGCGCGTCGGTGATCGACTGCGAGACTTCGACGTTGCCGGCTACCACCGCGGCGGGATAGGCGGGATTGAGCATCGAGCCGTGCGGAATCACGATGTCGATCGGCCGCAGCACGCCTTCGTTCATCGGAATGCCGTCGTCGAGCAGCGTGCGGAACACGTACAGCACCGCTGCCTTGCACACCGAGCGCGGCGCATTGAAATTGCTCGGGCGCTGCTCGCTCGTGCCGGTGAAATCGACCCGCGCCTGGCGCTTGTCGTGGTCGATCGAGACCTTCACCCGCACGGCGGCGCCGTCGTCCATCTCGTACGCGAACTCGCCGCCGCGCAGCGCGCTGATCGCGTTGCGCACCGCTTCTTCCGCGTTGTCCTGCACGTGGCCCATGTAAGCGAGGACGACCGGCGCGCCGTAGCGCGCCACGACGCGCAGCAGCTCCGCCGCGCCGCATTCGCACGCAGCGATCTGCGCGATCAGGTCGGCGACGTTCTGGTCGACGTTGCGGCTCGGATAGGGCCCCGCGAGGAACAGCGCACGCACGTCCGCTTCGAGGAACTGCCCGGCATCGACGATCTTCACGTTGTCGAGCAGCACGCCCTCTTCTTCGATCGTCGTGCTGTTGGGCGGCATCGAGCCCGGCGTGATGCCGCCGACGTCGCCGTGGTGGCCGCGCGCGGCGACGTAGAAGAGCAGTTCGTCGCGCTCGTCCGCATACACCGGCATCACGACCGTGATGTCCGGCAGATGCGTGCCGCCGTTGTACGGCACGTTCAGCATGTAGACGTCGCCGCGCCGCATCGTCGCGCCGTGCTGCTGGATCACGCTCAGCACGCTGTCGCTCATCGAGCCCAGATGCACGGGGATGTGCGGCGCGTTCGCGATCAGGCCGCCGGCGCGGTCGAAGATCGCGCACGAGAAGTCGAGACGCTCTTTCATGTTGACCGAATACGAGGTCTTTTCGAGCGTGACGCCCATTTGCTGGGCGATCGACATGAAGATGTTGTTGAAGATCTCCAGATGCACCGGATGCCGCTCGGTGGTGATCACGCCGGTTGCGAGAGGCGCGTTGTCAGCAGAATGAGTGTCTTGTTCGAGTAGTAGCGTGCCGTCTTCGAGCACGCGTGCACACCAGCCGCGTTGCAGCACGATCGTGGAGATATCCTCCGCGATCAGCGCGGGGCCGTCCAGCACGGCGCCCGGCGCAAGGGTATGGCGCAGATGCAGCGGCACTGGCTGCGTCTGTCCGTCGATGAACATCGGGATCCGCGCGTCGTTGCGCGCGACGCCGCCCTGCGTGAGCAGGCCGCCGGCCACCGATGCCGCCCGCTCGGTCAGGCCGACTGCTTCGACCATCACCGATTCGAGAATCAGCGCCTTGCCCTGCATTACGAAGCCGAAACGCTTCTTGTGCAGCAGCGCGAACGCCTGGGCCATCGTCGACGCATCCGTGAACGGCACTTCCAGCGTCGAATCCGTGTTCTGGTATTTCAGGCGCGCGGCACGCACGACGCGCACCTGCTCGCGCGGAATGCGCTGCGCGAGAATGTCGTTCACCGCGTCGGTTTCGAGCGTGCGGTACGTATCGCGCAGCGCGTCGACCGCGCGCTCGTCGAGCGCGGCCTCGACCGCGCGCTCGCGCAGCACGCGCAGATCCGCGAGTCCCATGCCGAACGCGGACAGCACGCCGGCGAGCGGATGCAGCACGATGCGCCGCATGCCGAGCGCCTCGGCCACCGCGCAGGCCGCCTGCCCGCCCGCGCCGCCGAATGCGCACAGCGCATAGTCGGCCACGTCGTGGCCGCGTTCGACTGAAATCTTCTTGATCGCCTGTGCCATGTTGTCGACGGCGATCGTCAGGAACCCCTCGGCGATCGCCTCGGCGCTCATCGCGCGGCCGGTTTCATGGAATACGCGCTCGGTCAGCGCATTGAATTTCTCGCGCACGATGTCCGCATCCAGCGGCAGATCGCCTTGCGGCCCGAACACCGGCGGAAAATGCGCGGCCTGCACGCGGCCGAGCATCAGGTTGCAGTCCGTGACGGTCAGCGGGCCGCCGTTGCGGTAGCACGCCGGGCCAGGGTAGGCGCCGGCCGACTCCGGCCCTACCTTGAAGCGCCCGTTCTCGAAGCTGCAGATCGAGCCGCCGCCCGCGGCCACCGTATGGATGTCCATCATCGGCGCGCGGACCCGCACCCCGGCCACCTGGGTTTCGAACACGCGCTCATAGGCGCCGTCGTAATGCGCGACATCGGTGGACGTGCCGCCCATGTCGAAGCTGATCACACGGTGCTCGCCCACGGCCTCGCACGTTTTCACCGCACCGACGATGCCGCCCGCCGGCCCGGACAGGATCGCGTCCTTGCCCTGGAAACGCGCGGCCTCGACGAGACCACCGCTCGACTGCATGAACATCAGCGGCACGGAGCCGGTATGACGCGTCACGCGGCCGACATAATCGCGCAGCACCGGCGACAGATATGCATCCACCACGGTGGTGTCGCCGCGTCCCACCAGTTTCATCAGCGGACTCACCTTGTGGCTGACCGAAATCTGCGTGAAGCCGCATTCGCGCGCGAGCGCCTCGACGCGCAGTTCGTGCGCCGGAAAGCGGTAGCCGTGCATCAGCACGATCGCAATCGACGTGGTGCCCGCCGCGCGCGCCGCTTTCAGCGCCTGACGGGTACGCTCTTCGTCGAGCGGGACCAGCAGGTTGCCGTGCGCGTCGATCCGCTCCTCGACCTCGATCACCTGCTCGTGCATCAGTTCGGGCAGCTGGATATGGCGCGCAAAAATATCCGGGCGCTCCTGATAGCCGATGCGCAACTGGTCCGCGAACCCGCGCGTGATCGCGAGCAGCGTGCGCGCACCCTTGCGTTCGAGCAGCGCGTTGGTCGCGACCGTGGTGCCCATCTTGACGACCTCGATCCGCGCGTGCGGCAGCGCGTCGTGTGCGCCGAGGCCGAGCAGTTCGCGTATACCCTGAACCACCGCGTCCTGATAGCGCGCCGGATTCTCCGACAGCAGCTTGTGCGTCACCAGCCGGCCGTCCGGGCGGCGCGCGACGATGTCGGTAAATGTTCCTCCCCGGTCCACCCAGAATTGCCAGCGTGCGGCATCCGCGCTGCCGGCGGATGCGTCGCCCGTCTCAGGGGTCGGTTGCATTGCGTTCATTGCATGAATCTCCGGTCTCCTCGAACTAGAGGGAATGGGCGGGCAACGCATGCGTGGCGCTGCCGCCTCTGTTTGATGGCGGCCATTGTCGAAGCGCGCGGCACGCGAAGTCGAGCCAGAAAAATAAATTCCGCGCATAAAAAAACCGTATACCGGTGCGCAAACGTCTGCCGCGGCGCTTCCGCGAAACGACCTGCCGCGCCGCGCACGGCGCTTACACGGCGCGCGCCTTCCGTGTCGCGGTGAACGTGACGCCGCCCGCGGCCGGATCCGACATCGGCGGATAAAACGGAGTCTCCATCCGGTACGTCGCCAACGCGGCGACCTTGCGGAAACCGCACGCTTTCAGCGCGTCGATGACGAGCGCGCGCGGCACATGCGGCTTGCGGCCTGTCGAGATGACGAGGCGGCCGTCCGGCCCCAGCAGGCGCGCTGCTTCGCGGCCGACGCGTATCCACCCTGCGTGCGTCCAGTCGGCCTCGCCGAGGTCGTCGAGATGCACGCGCACGGTGCGCAGCGCACCGTCCGGTATCGCATGCGTGCTGTCGAAGTCGATTGCGTGCAGCGCGCCGTTCATGCGGGCCTGCCCCGCCGGCGTCACCGCGAACCGTGCGCCGCCGACCACCAGCGAGGTCGGCTCGCGCGCGTTGTCGTCCGGAGCGGCCCGCATCAGCGGCACGCGCTCGCCGGATCGCGCCGCCGGAGCGCCCAGGGTGCTCAGGGTGCTCAGGGTATTCACGGTATCCGGAGCGCCCAGGGCCTTTGGGACCGCAACGTTCGCAGCGGATGCGGCGGATGCGCCGGCTACATGGACCGCGATCCGCTCGTCGGCGTCCTCGATCTTCGTGACCTGCAGGCCGAGTTCGGCGCATGCGTCCGTCACCGCTTTCGCGGGATGCTCGACGTCCACGCTCTTCAGGATCTCGATGCGCCCGCTCGGCGTCACACCGAACGCGGACAACACGCGCGCGAGCAGCGCGCCGGCAGCCGAGCGCACCAGCTCGCCCTCGCTTAGCTGCGTCACGGTCACGACATCGCGCAACGCCGGCGGGTCGCCCCATTCGGGCGGCGCGTGCATGTCGACCCGCACCGTCGCCTCCGGATCGCCCAGCAGCCGGTCGCCGATGCCCTGCGCGTCCCGGTAGAACGCCGGCTGGGCGCGATTCGCGACGAGCTCGCATGCCCGCAGCGCATCGAGGTACACGGCGATGCGCTCCGTGCTGCCGGCCGCGCCCGGCAATACCCTGCCGCCTGCGATGACGGGTTTCAGCGTCATCGGCAGCCCGCTGCGCAGCAGCGCAATGCGGAAGATCGCGCTCGCGCGTCGCATGTGATAGTCGGACGTCACGAAGCGCACCGCGTTCACGTCCGTGCGCGTGCGCAACATTGCGATCGTGCGCAGCACATTCGCCGTCGTGACCGTGGCTTCGCGGTCGAGCAGCATGCGCTCGCGCGGGATGCCGGCCTGTTCGAGCCAGTCCGCCATCACGTCGCATTCCGCCTTGTCCGTGACGGTTGCCGCGCCGCTCAGCACGACCGGCGCGGCGGGGCACGCCCGTGCGATCTGCAGCGCCGTGGTCAGACGCTCGCGCAGGTCGTCGTCGATCTCGCCGTCGTCGGTCAGCTGCTTGCCGGGCACGACGATCGCGGGATGCTCGCCGTTACCCGGCGTCGCGGGCTCGAATGCGCATTCGGCGAGCGTCTGTTCGATCAGCGCGTGAACCTTGCGCAACTGGGCTGCCTTTGCCGGCGCGATGCGCTCCATCATCGCGAGCGAGCGGGCATCGACACCGCGCTCGCTCCACGCGATGAACGCGAGGCATGCGCGAGCATTCCAGTCGTCCGGGACGTCGCGCACGATACGCTGCAGCAGCTTGCGCGCCTGTGCGAAGTTGCCAGCCGTCTTGCCGTCGATCAGCGCGCACGCGGCCGCCGCATGAAGCCGTTCGCGATGCTCCGAACGATGCAGTCGATGGGTCGCGGGTGCCACCAGCGGCGCGAATGCGGCCCGGGATGCCCCGTCCGCGGAGGGCGGCGATGGGGGCAGCGAGGGCGGCGCACCGGCCGGCAGCGAGGCGTCGGGCCAGGACGGGACGAGCGAGTGTTCGACGCGCGAAACCATGATGACGACGCGCAGCTGCGCAAGTGAAAGTGATCTTATGCTGAGGCTTTTCCGCTGGTATTTTGATTCGTAGTGCGAATAAATATCATAAATAGCGAAGCGATGCAGCGCACCGTTCAGCGGTCATGCTCGTCGGCCTTGCCGAGCAGCCGCTTCATCATGCGGCGCACGTGCAGGTCGGGACTGTCCTCGTGTGCGACCGCGTAACCTTGCCAGGCCGGGTCGTTGAGGATCTTCAGACACAGCGCCTTCAGCTCCGGGCACTGTTCGTCGGGCAGTCCGTTGACGACCTGCCAGGCATCGAGCGGCTGCCGGCGCCTCAGCGCCAGCAGTACCTGGACCGCCGGCATGTCGCGCGTGGCGGGATGGGCCGCGTGCAGATGGTCCAGCATCATCTGCGCTTCGTGTAAATGACCCGCCCGCGCGTACGCGAAAATCAGCTTCGTGATCGACAGTGCGTCGCTGTCCGGTTCGGATGGGAGCGGATTCATCGTGCGTGGTGTGGTGATCGATCATGCGAGCCGGCGGCGGCGCGCGCGTCAGTAGCCCGCCGCCTGTTGTGCCTGCGCATACTGCTCGCGATTGCCCATCTGCATGCTGGTGGCCTTCTCGTATTGCTGCGCGAAGATCTGCGTCAGGTCATCCAGCGATGCGCCGCCCTGCTCGGCCGACTTGACCGCCTGGATCGCGTTGGTGAATTGCGGATCCTGCATCAGATACTGCATCTGCGTGTTGGCGTCTTCCGGATTCAGATTGTGTGCGTTCGCGTAGTTGAGAAACGCCTGTTTCTGCGCACCGCTCATCTGGAACACGCCATAGCCGTCGCTGTTGTCCTCGGCGACGTCGCTGTTGGGCATGCCGCGCGCGCCGCCTTCGTTGACGTCGGATTCGAAACCGGACTCCTGCTGCGCGTTGCCGAGCACCGCCGCGATCCCCGCCTTGCCGAGACCGGCTTGCGAAAGATAGCTCGCGACCACGTTCTTCGTGTTGTCCGTATTGTCCGGGTCGTCGGTGGCACCGCTCGTCTTGCTGCCGGAAGAACTGCCGCTCGCCGATTCGGGCGGCGTCGCATCGTAGACCGGCGGCTGTCCGCTATCCGATCCCGGCGGCGTGCTGTCCGAACCGCTGAGGCCGTTGCTGCCGTTGCCGGATGGCGGGAAGTCGTTGGACGTGCCGTCGCCGCTGCCCGACCCGTCGCCGCTCGCGCCCTGCCCTTCGATGGTGGACAGCAGCATTTGCAGCAACTGCTCGATGGCCTGCAACGTGCCGGACGACGCGCCCGACTGACCGTCGGAGGACGACGGGCTTGCATCGTTGTCGCCCGTTTGCAGGCTTTGCAGTAGCTCCTGCAGGATTAGCGCGAGCAGTTGCGCGTCGCGTGAAGACGGATCGAGCGATCCGTCACCGTCCGTCTGCGTGCCACCGGAGGACCCCGATCCCGGCGGCGTGTCCTGCCCGTTCGGGCTGCTTTGCGCGTTCTGCATCGACGACTGCATCCATTCGAGGATGTCCTGCTCCAGCGCGGCAAGCAGACCCTGCACCTCGGCGGACAGACCCTGCGCACCGCCGTTTGCACCGAAGCCCGAAACACCGTCGTTTCCGCCGAAGCCGTACGCGCTTGACGGGTCGAACGCCTGATCGACGAGCATGGACATGAGTCGCTTCCCGTAGGACGGCCGCGCGATGACGCGCGGCCGCGCATGAATGAAGGATCAGGGCTGAAGCGCGCGGCCCGACGACGACGCGCGAAAAAAAAGCGCGAGATTCAGCCCGGCAAAGCAGCCCGACAGAGCTTTCGGGCAGTCTAGTCCGGTTGCGCGGGCGTACCGCTGCCGATCCGAACTTTCCGGTGCGCATGCGAAGACGGTGCAACCGGTTCGCGGCACCTCGCCGCGCGTCGTGCTGCGCGCTTCGCCGCACGCTTCGCCGTTTCGCGTTGCCCGTGCGGTGTGCCGCGCCGCGCATTACGCTGCGTTCACGTGGCCCTGCTCCGGCGGCGCCGCAGGAATGCATAAACGACGTGTGTGATCTGCGAAAAGGAGGGCCCCGTGTCCGTTGATCTGATGATGCCGCTCTCTCCGTATCCGTTCGGTACGCAGAATCTGGACGGCGGCACGACCGGCGGGATGAACGCGAACGCGGGCAGCGCCGGTTCGTGGGGTCTCTCCGAGGAAATCCTGATGTGCATGGCGATGCTCGAACGCGACATCCTCGCGCAGATGCAATCGTCCACGCAGAATGTGCCGCCCTCACAGGATGCGCCGGCCGGATCGGAGACGCCGGGGGGATCGCAGGCGGGCGGCAACGGGTCGCTGGATGCGTCGACGCGCGATGCGCAGAGGGTCGCGATGATCCTGCAGGATCTGCTGCAGAGCCTGCAGATGGGGAACGACGACTCGGGGGCCGCGTCGTCCGGCGCGCAGCCGGGTTCGTCGCAGGGGATGTCGCAGGCGCTCGAACAACTGCTCCAGACGCTGCTGGCCGACCTCGACGGGCAGGACAGCAGCGGCGACGGCACGTCGAACGATCCCCCCGTCTCCGGCAACGGCGGGGACGGCTACGGCACATCCGGTCGTTCCAGCGGTTCGGGGAGTTCCGGCAGCCCGCCGGCCGGCGTCGACGCCGAGCAGAAGTCCACCGATACGTCGGCGCCGCCGGCCGGCTCGTCGAGTTCCTCGGGCTCTTCGGGTACGTCGGGTACGTCTGGTACGTCGGGCACCGGAACGACGTCATCGTCATCGTCGACGTCGGGCGCGACGCCCGGCGGCGTCCAGTTCTCCGGGCAATGGAACACGATCCCGTTCCAGAACAAGACGGACCAGCCGCTCACCGTGCAACTGACGATGGGTGCGGGGCAATCGCTGCCGGCGGGTGTTGGCAGCAACGGACAGTTCACGATTCCCCCGGGCGGCACGGTGAATCTGACCTTCGCCGAAAACGGCCCCGGGTTCAACTTCAAGACCACCACCGGCAACGGCTCCGCCTGGAACCAGGGCGAGGTGACGTTCTCGTCGAACGGCTCGGGTCATTCGACCGCGTTCGACATGAGCTACATCTACGGGGCCAACTCGAACATGAACATCTATTCGAGCGACGGCCAGTCGAGCGGCTATCAGGGCAACCTGTTCGCCAACGTTCCGGCCGACGCAAAGGCCGGCAACTGGGGCATCGCCCCTCCGCTGAGCGCGACGAGCCCCGACGCGAGCGGACCCGATGCGCCCACCGACGCGGCCGCGGCCTACCTGTACAGCAAGATTCCCGAAGGCAAGGGCTACGTCGGCGTCGGCAAGCCGGCCGAAGACAGCACGTACGACGATGCAAGCAGCCTGATGACCAACGGCAACCTCGCCGTAGTGTTCTCGTGATGGGGCGCACCGCCCGGCGCTGACGGGATCGGCAACGGCACCCGTGTGAAGACGGACGCCGCGCGTGCCGCGACGCGCACGCGTGCAACGGGCTAGACTGGCGCGCATCGGCGCATCGGCGCATCGGCGCATCGGCGCATCGGCGCATCGGCGCATCGGCGCATCGGCGCATCGATGCTGCATCTGCGCGGCCGCGGGCTGGTGCCGCCGGTTGGCACCTGCCGCCGTTGGCCGCAGCGCAGCGTGGCGTGGCGGCCCACGGTGTCCCCATTCCGCACCCTCGCCTCGCGTTTGCGCCGTTCGCTTCAGCTTCATTCGCTTCATTCGCGACACCCGCCGCGTTTGGACATGATGATCGCGTCCGCACCTCAGCACCTCAGCACGTTTCGCTTCCGCGCCGGCCTGAAGCGGCATGGTCCGCCGGCACTTCGCTTTTCCGCGGATCGCTGCGCAATGTGACAAGGGTTGTCACATGCGGACGACAGCATGGACAGACCTCAAACGGATCGCCCCTTGCCGCGATCGCCCAGCAGGGCGTCGATCGCATCGAGACCATCCCATGCCTCTCTTTCATCGCAGCCACGCGCACCCGCCTGTCGTATCGTCCACGGTCGACGCCGATCCGGGCACCGCCGCGCACGCCGATTCGCGCGCGGCGGTGCCCGCTCCCAACCGGTCGCGGCTGCGCAAGCTGACGGGCTACTTCGCGGAGCTGGCGACGATGCGCCGCGCGCGGCATGCGCCGGCGGCTCCGGTCGCGCCGGCAGAACCGGACGACACATCGTCGACGTTGCCGGCAGGAACGCGCGCCCGCGCACGGAGGGAACCGAGGTCGGCAGGAATGGCGCCGCCGCGCCGCGCAGCGACGCCGCGCGAACCAGCGACCGTTGCGTCCGTTGCGTCCGACCCGGCCGCGCGTATGCCCGCTTCGACACTCGCGACGACGGCGTCGGCGCGACCAGCGGCAAACCGCGAGCAAACCGGGCAAGGCGCACCGCCGCGCTTGCCACCCTTGCCACCCTTGCCGGCGGCACCGCTTGCACCGCTTGCAACGAGCGCACCGGGCGCAACACCCGCAACACCCACCACAACCGCCGTTGCCCCGCCGATGGCCCCCGCAGATCGCGCTCTCGCGGCGCCCCCGGTTGCGCCGGCCCGCGCGTCAACCGGACGCCCGGCCCGCGCGCTCGCCGATCCGCCGATGCAGCACGCGCGGCCCACGCACACCCGCGCGACGCGCGAAATCACCGCAGCACCCGTGGACGTCGCCGCATCGTCCGGTGCCAGCGACGCGCCGCTGCCGCCCGGCGGCACTGTGAAAAGCCGGCTGCGCCAGCTGATCCACATTCACGACGTACCGTACCGCCCCGCGATCCAGTTCGACGGCTGGAACGAGACGGCCGTCGCGCAGATCTGCGACGGCTGGCGCAACGAGCAGGTCGCCGCCGCGTCGATCCCGGCCTTCTCGCGACTGTGCGCGCTGAATTTCGAGCGGGCTCACGCGGACGAGATTCCCGCGCACCTGAACGCGCTGCGTCTGCTGCCCGACGGTTCGAGCGAACGGGCCTACTACGACGAAATGGTCAAGGCTTCGCTCGCGATCGTCGGCATCGACGACGCACGCAAGGTCGACCGGATCCTCGCCAGCTTTCAGAACACCGGCACGGGCGGCCTGCATCGCCAGCGGGTCATGGGGGCGTCGCTGCTGAACGGCGGATTGAGCGTCGCGCAGTACGCCGCGTCGGCCAGTCCGCCGGTGGGGCTCGCGCTGTCCATCGTGCAGGGGCTGGTCACGCTGCTGTCGTCGGTATTTTCGTTTCAGTCGCTCAAGCTGCGTTTTCTGAATGCGGGCACCGAGGACGTGATGCCGCTCGCCCGCTCCGATGCGACACCGGGTGCGAAGGTGGGTCACAGCCTCGCGTACACGTCGGCGACCTCGGTCCTGCATCTGCACAAGCTGATCGGCGACGTGCGGCGGATCGACAAGGCGATGGCCGCGCACGCGCAGGCGCGCACCCCCGAGGAACAGGCCCACGCCGAAGAAGACCTGGCGATCGCATTCGCGCGGTTCTGCGCGCACAGCGAAAAGCGCCTGACGCAAAAGGAAAAGAACGAAAGCGGTGCGATCGAATTCCGCGGCAACGAAAAGACCCTGCTGACGAGCTATGTGGCCGGCCTCGCGGCGCTGTCGACCACGGTGATGGGTATCATCACGCCCGCGGTGCTGTCCGCGAAAGCGACGATGGGCGCGAGCGCGGCGCTGCTCTTCGTGCGTCTGCTGCTGTACGTCGGGCCGCAGCTGAGCCCCTGGCCGGGCCGCGAAGGCGCGAGGAAGCTGCGCCGCGGCTTCGTCGCGGTCGGCAAGCTGCCGGACCTGCTGAGCCCGCGCGCGCGCGACCAGCAACGCGCGCGTGCGCAGATCTGGCGGGAGTACATCGCGGCGCGACGCGCGGCGAAGGGCGAGGACGCGCGCGCCGGCGCACGCACGGCGATGCTCGCTGCGCTGCGCCGCGTCGCGCAGGAAGACAACGCGCGCGACGACGTCACGCCGCTGCAGAACTGGACGGACTATGCGCACTTCAACGAACGCGCGCACGCGATCCAGCGCGTGCTCGACGACGCGCCCAACGCAGAAAGCGCGCACAACACACACAATGCGGATGCCCGCGCCGCCCCCGGCAGTGATCTGGAGGCGCTGAAGGCGACCGTCGAGCAGGCGTTGCACGAACTCGACGTCGAGTTCAGCGAGGCGCATCGCGATCACTTCCAGACCGACATCGTCCTCAGTGCGAGAAAGCCGCCGTACCGCATGCGTTTCGAGAACATGGACCGCCTGCTGGGCGGCACGGTGTCGGTTGCCGCGCGCAAGCTTGCCGATGCGGCACACCGCTCCCGGCACAAGCGCCATGGCGCGCCCGACGCACTCGATACGCCCGATACGCGACACCCCGCGCGCGATGCGCGCGATGCGCGACGCGACGCGATGCGCGCCGGTTTCAGGCGCGCTCACGTGGACTGGATCAACCTTGCATGGGCACACAAGCATCTGAAGGACGCCGGGCCGACGCCGGATCCCGCGCACGCCGCGGTGTCCGGGCCGCTGCCCGCCCTCCTCGCGGATGCCGTACCGGGCGGCGAAGCAGCACGGCCGCGCGCGCTGCGGTCGGCGGCCGTCGCGCTCCTCGCGGTACGCAACGGGGACGCACAGGCGCTCTTCACCGGCGACGGCCGCCGCCAGGTCGAGGCCACACGGCTCGCCAAGACGCTCGCGGCCGGCGAGGCGGAGCGCTACACGGTGACAGGCAGCGCGTCTGCGACGATCGCCGCGACGGCGGACATCGCGGGCGGCGCGTACAGCATCGGCCTGCACGCAATCGAGCATGTGGACGCCACGCATGGCGTCGAGCTGCATCCGCGCTATGGCGACCAGCGCGACGGGCAACTGCTGCCTCAGGGGACGGCGCCGTTTACGGCGCACTATACGTCGGCCGAGCGCGCGCGCGTGAAAGAGACCTTGCTGGACCGCCTGTGGCGCGCATTGCTCGTCGACCACACGCCGCTCAGGCTGACGCTCGCACTCCCGACGTCCGCTGCCGGCGCGTTCTCGTCGGACGATCCCGCGGCGTCCGCCGCGCTGGACGAACTGGCCGACACGATCGAAACGCACGGGGCGATGCCCGACGAGATCGCGCTCTCGGTGGATGGCGAGACGGTCGCGACGCTGAAGCTGAACCGCACATCGGACTTCTACAAGGGGCTCTACGATCGCGCGCCGTTGCGCGTGAAGGCGCGCTTCCATTTCGAACTGGCGCGCGCGATGGCAACCGGCAGCATGGTGTCGATCGTCTCTCCGCTCGTGCAGGGGGCGGCGACGGGCGCGCTGCGGCTGTCGCGGCCGGCCTACTACGACGGCCTGAAAAAGAGCCCCGACGTGCGCACGGCGCTGACCGAATCCGCGCGGCGCCGTCCCGCTCCGGCCGACGATCCGGCGCGTTCGGGCGCGGCGGCGCCGTCATGGGAATCATCGGAGCCCGGCCGGCAAGCGAAAGATAGCGCAGAGCAGTGACTTGCCGCGCTCGACGAGTGCCCCGAGCGGAAAGCGCCCCGCTTCCCTGCGATACGCGTTAAGCTTCAGCGGCTTCATGCAGGGCAAACCAGGCACTGATCGCCGCGTAATTGTTGGCCCGGTGCGCTCCGCTTATGCCCGGCTCGCGGTGTTCTCGAACACACGTCCGCAGCCCGCCTTCACAAGCGCATCGCGTTGCAGGTCGGGATACCGGCCGTCGGTTGAAACTCGCGCGTAGCCAATCAACATATCAGCATACAAATTATAAGTTATCCGATGTATACGTAGTATAGTTTGCCTTTGATGTATGAATACCAATTCCGGCCGCCGCTTGTGCGGCCCTGTGCAATATTTGGTTCATGCTCCGCAGTCGTCCATCAAACCCTCGTTTGTTGGAGTAAAGAATCATCGAAAGGCTTTCAAGATATGCTAAGCATTGCATAAGAAAAATATGATCATACCGATTCCTCGACCTGGTCGAAGCATCTGTTTTTGAGCATCGGGGCGCTGACGGCATGTGGCGGCCGCATCACGAAAGCGTCAAGTGGTTTGACGATTGCAGGCCTCACCGTTGCGCGCATTGGCGACGCGGTGACCTATGAAGATGGCAGCAAATCCACCATTACCGACGGGGCGGCCGAATACGCTGTCGTGAAGCGTTCGACCGTGAACGGCTGATGCGGAGGGGGCATGATTCGCTATTTCCTCGCGCGGGGAGACCGCGCCGGGAGCGCCGTGATTACCGAAGGTCTTGACAGAGTGACCTGTTCGAACCCGCCTCCGCGGGTGCATATCGCCACGCTTTACATGAAAACGTACTGCACGGCCTGCAAGCGGGAAGGGTTTATCGCGCCGAAAGGGCCGCGCTGGCCCGGCACCGGACCAAACGGCAAGCAATGGGCACTGAGCGGCGATATCAACGTCTGCGGTTGCAATCCGCCGCCGGTCTTCTACGCTGAGCGCGGCATGTCGATGACTTTCACTGCGAATGAGGCGGCTACGCTGGCCGCTCCTTACGCCAGTTCACGCGGGCTGTCGATAGTGGACGCCGACGAGGATCTCGAACATTATTTCGAAATTGTTGACGCGAAAACCGAAGCGCCTATCGAAGGGATGACCTATAAGCTATCGAGTGGTGAGCAATCTCTCGTCTACGACGCGACGCTAGCCTGCGGGAGAACACGCGCGTTCTCGAAGAAGGCGTTTCCAGATCTGGTCTTCGTGGCTTGGCGTGAAGGGGATGTGCGATGAGCGGCGCAATCAGCCAGAACGTGCGATTGCTTGCCGCGATTGCTTATGGGGAAGCATCCCCGGCGAACGACTCGGAGGAAATCGGGGGCATTGCGTTTGCCGTGGCAAACCGGTGTCGAGCATGGGGTGGAAAGACCGTGTCGGAGTTGCGTGCCGCGGATCCGAACTATTCATATGCATGGGATGGCTCCAACGCGAGATTCAACAAATTGATGCGCACGCCTGACAGCGAAATTGAACTGAATCCAGGGATGAAGCTGGCTATCGACTGGGCTGAAAAGGCATTGAACAACGATGGGACCGACCCGTCAAACGGCGCATTCTGGTGGGACGGGCTCGACTTCAAGACCAATTATGCGAACCATCCCAAGGTGCGTGATGGCTTCAAATGGGGTTCCGCGTCTGACAACATTTTCGGCGTTCAGGAGAAACGGCGCGAGGTCATCGTGCGCTGGAAAGTCCGTAGCAAGAAGACCGGAAAAGTCGTCGATGGCGGCGAACGCGGCCGTTACGATTCGGTATGGATCTCGACGGCGGCACACGGCGGCACGGTATTTTGGATGCACAACCCCGATTACCTGAAAGCCAGCCGCGGGAAGGCATACCGATGAAATCCATAGCGATGCTGATGGCAGCTTTGGCCGCCCTGTCGAGCAATGCACATGGTGCCCGATTTTACGGCAGTTATGATGCGTTCTATGCTGCCCAGCTGGGTGCAGTGTTCCATGACCCGATCAGGCAAGACGCCGGGAGGATGTATTCATATCCCGACGAACGGGGTATTCACGCAAGTCTGCGATCCAGCATAGGCGGCAAGGCTGTGCAAATCGAGGTTGCGGAGGATCGCATGGCGGTCAACGCCAAAACCTACCGCTTTGCGCGGGCAACGGCGTTTCCGGATGAGCATGCCATAGACATTTATCCGGGCAGCGCGAAGGTGTTTCTCGCGGCGGGGGCGCGCAATCGTCCTCCCCTTCTGTGCGTGGAAGGAAGCGGAAGTGGTTCCGGCGAAGCTGACCGACACCAGCAGATATTCCTTTTGGTGGACCCTCTGGCACGCAAGCCGACGTTTCTGCATCTGCCAGGCTTACTTTCGTCATGTCGAGCGGTAGTGGCAACGAAGGACGGCAAGATAGCCTTTCCGAAGAACAATTACCTGTTCGATGGTGCACAAGAGTCCCGCGTTGGCTTGTTAGTGTCGTACTACTCGTTTGAGAATCAGCGCTTCGTCTCGATCCCGTTTCCAGGCCCACTGCGGCTTAGATTTGCGCATCCAGAGATACCGTTTCAGTTTTCAGTTGAAGGCGGTAATTAGTCGCCCCTGCGGCATCCCGTAGAGGCCCGTCGACAGGTGTTCCCCAGTGTTGGGCGATACCCGATTCCCCGAGAATAGATACATGAGAGGTGGATTTCTGCGAATTTTTCGATGTTGGAGTGAGCGAAAACGGTGATTTTTCCGTCAACCGCTGGTGCAGATGATCGATCTCCAGCATCCGTTGGCGGTGCTGGCGAGCCGGCTGCCGTGGGCTCTGTTATCCCCGGTTGTGCAGGTCCGGCCAGCGCCCTCCGTTCTTGCATCCGTGGCACGGGGCCCATCACCAGCGCGATGCGCGAACGCGAAGCCCCGAACCCGCCACAGGCGGCGCGCCGGCCGCCGCCCGTTACCCTCTCATCGCGCCAGCGTTTCCGACGGCGCTTCGTGAAAGAACTGGCGATAGTTGTTGATCAGCGTCGAGCGGTGCTGCACGCCCCACTTCTTCGCGACGTCGAGCACACTCGTGACGGAGTCGCCGTCGTCGCTCAGGCTGCGGTGGATGCGCTCCATTCGCTGGCGGCGGATCAGCTGGCTCGGCGAGAGTCCGAGCGTGCTCTTGAAGACGGCCTGGATCGCCCGCTCGGTCACGCCGATGTGCGTCGCGATCTCGCGCACCGACAGGTCGCGCTGGTCGAGGTTGTCCATCATGTAGCGATACGCGCGGCGGTACTTGCCCGGCAGCCGCGCGCTGATATCGTCCGCGTTGCCCGGCCGGCCCTGCGAGGTCAGCGAGTGGATCAGCGAGACGAGCGTGGCGTCGGCGCGCACGTGCCGCATCGACGCGAACGCATAGCGCCCGTAGAGCTGCGAAAACTCCTGGATGCGGCCCTGTTGCTGGCGCACCTTCGCGAGGCAGTACTGATAGTCGAGATACCAGCGCGCATGCTGGCTGTGCTGCAGGCCCGCGCCTTCGCATTGCGTGAGCATCGTCTCGGCGACGTTCGGCGAGCACGCGGCCACCGCGGCGAGCGCGATCTCCAGATTCAGGCGGCGGCGATACTCGGGCACGCCGAGCTGCCGGATCCATTGCAGGTGCGGCTCCGTCGTGTCGATCGCGAGCGCCTTGCCCGCGGCTAGCGCGCGCAGACGCTCCAGATAGCGCAGGCGGTCCGCGAGCAGCGTCACGGCCGCGCAGCGCGCATGCGGCGCGGGCGTCTCGACGTCGCCCGCGCCGAGCGGCAGGAAGTCGACCGCCTCCGAGCGCCAGTAGACGTGATCCGCCAGCGCGTCGGCGCGGTGCAGATCGTACTGGGTCAGGAAATCCCAGCGCAGCGCCTGTTCGAGCGCGCTCCAGCGCGGATCGGCGTGGCGCGCGGCGAGCGCCGCGAGTTCGTCGAGCTGGGCGCACACCGCTTGCGTGTTGCCGAGCTGGTGCAGCACGAGCGTCATGCCGACGAGACTGTCGAGCCGCCGCTCGGCGCTCGCTTCGGCCTCGTCCATCACGCGTTTGAAGCAGTTCAGCGCCACGCTGAACTGCTCGCGAAACAGCGCCTGCCAGCCGGTGTTGCGGCACGACAGGATGCGCAGTTCGTCACGCGCGCCCTGCAGCAGCTTCTGCGCGCGGCGATACGAGGCCTCGGCGTCTTCGAGGCGGCCGGTCATCAGCTGGAGGTCGCCGAGCAACTGCACGTCGGCCGCGCCGGCCTTCACCCCGACGTCGGCATCGGCGCGGCGGCCGAGCGCGTTCGCCGCTTCGAGCCAGCGGCCGCCCAGGATCTGGGATGCGGTGATCTCCGGCGCCTGGAGGGACGACAGCGTCGATGCGGCCGCGAAGTAGATTGCCGAGAACATGAGGTGCTCCTCTGTGAGAGAGACAGCGTTGCAAGATCGGTCGGCCCGGATTGGCCTGAACCATGGCCTCGATCTTTCCACCTCGGTTTTCGACTTTCATGTGTTTGTGATGCTTTGTTACCTTCCGCGATCGCCCGGCAGCGGGGGGCGCGAAGCGGCAACGCGCGAGCGCGGCCGGCGCACGGGATGGGGTGCGCGGGTTCTCGCGGTTTCTCGCGGTTTCTCGCGGGTCGGCCGCACACCGCGGCGATCCGGCTAGGCGTGGCCGGCGATGTCGTCCGGCTTGCCGAGCAGCGCGCGCATGACCGCGCGCACGTAGAGGTCGTCGCTGTTCTCGTGGGTCTCCGCATAGCCGCGCCACGTCGGATCGCCGAGCAGTTGCAGACAGAGCGCCTTCAGTTCCGGATGGCGTTCTTCCGGCAAGCCGTTGACGAGCTGCCACGCGTCGTGCAGCCGGCCGCCCTTCAGCGCGATCATCACCGGCAACGCGAGGCTGTCGCGCGTCGACGGATGCGCGTCGTGCATCTGCGCGACGAGATGGCTTGCTTCATCGAGCCGGTCGCGGCTGATGCATTCGATCACGGACTGCGTGACGTGCGCGGCGGCGCCGAGCGTTTCCGCAAAGCTGTTGTTCATGGACTCCCCCTGTCGGTTGGATCGGTTCCGGCGCCGCGCGCGACGCGCGCGGCAACCGCTGGAAAAACGACGCGATGTGAGCGCACTGTACCCAACGCGTGGCGGCCTCATCCGGACGCCGCGAAGGCGCGCCGCGAAATCCGAACCGCGTCGCCGGCACGGGCGCTGCGGCGGCGATCGGGCAACGCGGAGAAGCGGCAACGCGCATAAGCACATAAGCACATAAGCACATAAGCGCACAAACGCACAAATGCACAAACGCAGAAACGCAGAAACGCCAGCGCAAAAAATGCGGTGAAAGCCGGCGCGCATTCATCACGCCTGCTTTCACCGCCCAATAGCCGGACGGCGACCCCCTCCGTCCGGCGACACACCCGTCTCGCGCCCGCTGAGGGCGTGCCGCACCGCGCGGCCTGCGTTCAAAGCACGAGGTTGCCCGGCAGCACGTTGACGCCGCCCAGCGCATTCGCGAGATTGCTCGCGATGCCCTCGTTGCTGACGTTGCCGAAGCCGTTCGCCTTCGCCATCGGGTCGATCATCGCGCCCACGTCGGTGGCGGTGTTCTTGTCGACCGATCCCGAATTCACCGCGTTGGTCAGCAGTTTCGCCGCGGCATCGCCGCCGCCGCCGCCCGGCGCGAAGCATTGCATGAACGCCTGCGCGCCGCTCGGGTCTTCCTGGAAGAATTTTTGCAGCGGACCGTTGCTCTGCAGACTGCTGCCGTCGGGCATCGAAACCCCCATCGGCAGCGAGAGGCCCTGCGAGCCGCCCTGGCCGCCGCCGGAGTCGCCGCCGGTCAGGCCGTTGGCCATCGTCTGCATGATATTGAGAATCTGGCTGAGCGGATTGCTCGAACTGCTTCCCATGCCGGTCAGATCGGAAATCATGCTGACCGGGTTGAGCGCATCACCGACAAGCGAAAGCAGAGACATGTTCGACACCTCCTGAAAAGATGGGAAAAACGCCGAGTGAGAAAACGCCGTATGCGGAAGGGAGTGCGACATCGTGCGCGCCGGATCCTTCTGCCAGCCCTGCCAGTGTAGTGAGCGCGGGTCGCGCCGCGCCGCGCCGATGCGAAGCGGTGTGGAGCTTCCCGAACCCATGCGGTGCCGCTGCCGCGCGAGGCGTGGTGCGGCTCAATGAAGGCGCCGCAGTTCGTCGCGCACCGACTCGACGAGCGCGACCATCCACTGGACGTGCGCGGCGAGCGCCATGCCGTCGAGCTGGTTCGAGCGCATCGCCTTGAGCAGCAGCAGGTTGCCCTCCCTGTCGCGGCCGAACGCGCCGGCGCCGGCCAGCGTATTCGCGAGATTGATTTCGAACAGGAATTCGAGCGCGTGCGGCGAACGCGCATCGACGCCGTTCAGCGGCGCGGCGAGCACCAGATCGTGATCGGTCATCTCGTCGGCCGCGCCGAGCGCGATCATCGAGACGGGCACACCGCGCAGATCGATCGTGCGCCGCGCCACCGAGTGTTCGATCGCGGCCTGCGGCAGCCCCAGATACGCGACGCCGTCGCGCAGCAGGCGCTCGAATGCGGCATGCCGGTCAAGTGGAACGGTATCGCCGGACCCGTCGTTCAACATAAGCCCCCTCCCCGTGATTGTCTGAGTTCAACGATCTGTGCTGGATGCCGCGCGGCGATCGTGCCACCGTTTGCGCGCGGCATCGCTTCGCGATGCGATGCGCAGTCGATGCATGCGCACACATGCATGCGCAAACGCAAGCCCGTGCGCACGCGCGGGCACGAGCGCCAGCCCATGCGAAACCGCTGCGCGCCGAAGCGGCCGCGCCTCCGCCGGCACGTCCGTTAGGGCGTGCCTGTCCCGAGCGCCTTCACCTGCGCGGCAAAGTCCGTCAACGACAGTTGCCCGCGCACCTGGTCGACGAACACGCCGGCAAACAGCGCGAGCATCAGCAGCGTCACCAGCGCCTTGACCGGACGGCCGAGCGTCGTCACGTCGAGCTTCTGCGAGACTTTTGCGGCGAGGCCGAAGCCGACGTCGATCAGCAGCAGCGCGAGCATTACCGGCGCGGCGAGCTTCGCGATCATCTGCATCAGCGTATCCGTGCGGCTCACGACAAACGATTCGAGGATCGCGGACGGCACCGGCATCACGTTCGCGAGCGGCCACCACCGATACGATTCGTAGACCGCGCCGAGCAGCACGCCCATGCCGCCGAGCACCCAGAACGCCGCGATCGCGAACTGCGACAGCAGCGTCGACGTGATGCTGGTCTGCTGCCCGCTGCTCGGGTTCGTCATCTGCACGTTGTTGTAGCCGGTCAGGTCGTCGATGTAGGTGCCCGCGCCCTCGGCGGCCCAGAACACGAGCGAGGCGCCATAGCCGAGCACGAGGCCGATCAGTGCTTCCTTGCCGAGCACCGCCACCAGAAAGGCGCCATGCAGTTGCGGCAGCTCCGCCTGCTGACCGTATGCGACGAACGCGCCCCAGATCAGCGTGGCCGCGGTGCGCACGCTGCCCTGCAGCACCTGGTCCGAGGTGGGCGGAAACACGATCAGCAGCACGCCGAGCCGCAGGCTGCAGAGCGCGATGAGCGCAAGGTACTGCGTGACCACGTCGCCCCATTGCGCGATGCCGAAATCGAGCGGACTCATCGCGCGGCCCGTCCCGCGCCCGGACGGCGGCGCTCCTGCGTCTCCTCGTCCTGCTGTTCTTCGGCGCGCTGCTCCGCGGCGCGCCGCAACGCGTCGATGCGCGCCTCGTATTGCCCGATGCGCGTCTGGTTCACGCGGATCTCGCGCGCGGTGCGGGCCATCTCGCCCGCCTTCGTGTCGAGCGCGGCGCGCGCGCGGCGCCAGTCGCCGTCGAGCGAACGGCTGCGCTGTTCGAGTTCGTCGCGCCAGCGCACGTTCGCGTCGTAGGCGCGCGGCGCGAACGGCGCACCGCCGGCGCGCATGTCGCCAAGGCGCGCCTGCTGCACGTCGAGGCGCGCGCGGCCGGCTTCGAGCAACGCAAGCTGCTGCTGCTCGGCGCGCTGCAGCGCGGCCTGTTCGTCTCGCTGCAGCGCGAGCGTCGCGTTCAGCCGCGTATCGAGCCGGCGACGCCTGCCGAGCACGACTTCGAGGGTGCCGATATGACGATCTTTCATGAGGTTCGCGGTCGTATATCAGCCGTTGACGAGATGCGCGAGCATCGCCTGCGTGTGCTCGCCGTCGACCAGTTCGTCGACCGGTTGCCCGAGGAACGCGCGGATCTCGTCGATCTTGCGGATCGCTTCGTCAGCGAGCGGATTGCTGCCGGCCTGGTATTCGCCGATCTGCAGCAGCATCTCGACGTCCTTGTATTGCGCGAGCAGCCGGCGCAGATGCCCGGCGGCCGCCCGATGCCCGGGCGAGGTGACCTGCGGCATCACGCGCGACAGGCTGCCGAGCACGTCGATTGCCGGATAGCGGTTTTGCGCGGCGATTTCGCGCGACAGGATCATGTGGCCGTCGAGGATGCCGCGCACTTCCTCGGCGATCGGGTCGCCGCCGCTCTCGTCTTCGGCGAGCACCGTGTACAGCGCGGTGATCGAACCGTGTTCCGAGAGACCCGCGCGTTCGAGCAGCCGCGGCAGCTCCGCGAAGATCGACGGCGGGAAGCCGCGCCGCGTCGGCGGCTCGCCCATTGCCAGGCCGATCTCGCGTTGCGCGCGCGCAAAGCGGGTCAGCGAATCCATCATCAGCAGCACGCGCATGCCGCGGTCGCGGAACGATTCGGCAATCGCGGTCGCTGCGTAGGCGGCCTTCGCGCGCTCGATCGACGAGCGGTCCGACGTCGCGCAGACCACCACCGAGCGCGCCATCCCGTCGGGCCCGAGAATCTGCTCGACGAACTCGCGTACTTCGCGCCCGCGCTCGCCGATCAGCGCGATCACGTTCACGTCGCACTGCGCGCCGCGCGCGAACATTCCCATCAACGTGCTCTTGCCGACGCCGGCCGGTGCGAAGATGCCCATCCGCTGCCCTTCGCCCAGCGTCATCATCGCGTCGACCACGCGCACGCCGGTCAGCATCGGCTCGCTCAGCAGCGGCCGGCTCATCGGATTGGGCGGATCGGCGAAGATCGGCCGGTACGTATCGCAGCCGGTCGGGCCGCGCCCGTCGAGCGGCGCGCCGAGGCTGTCGATCACGCGGCCGAGCAGCGCGTCGCCGACGCCGATCGACATGGGCCGGCGCAGCCCGATCACCGCGGTGTTGCGCGACAGGTCGGCGAGCCGCCCGAACGGCGACAGCAGCGCGTAATGGCGGGCAAAACCGACGACTTCCGCGTACTGCAGCAGCGCGCCCTCGGGCGAGCGCAGCTCGCATAGCTCGCCCAGCCGCACGTCGAGTCCGACCACGCGCACCAGCGTGCCGATCACCTCCTCGACCTTGCCGCGCGCGGCGACGCGCGGCGTCTGCTGCCAGTGAGCCTCGACCGCCGCGACAAAGCGGGTCAGGTCGTCATGCGCGCGCGCCGCCAGCGCGCCCGGAAAGCCGGCGTGGCCGGACGGATCGATCGTGTTCATGCGGGCAGGTCTGCGAGTGAGTGGGCGTGGGCGGGTGCATGTGCATGTGCATGTGCATGTGCATGTGCATGTGCATGTGCGTCTGCGTCCGGCAGCGGCGCGCCGTCGGCGAACTGCTGCGTATCGTCGGGCGAGGCGTCCCGATGCCAGGCCGCGTCGGCCGCGTCGGCCTCGTCTCCACCTCGGCCTCCGCCATATGCGGGGTACGCGCCGTCGTCCGCGTTCTCCACCTCGTCTGCGGTTTCTTCGTATCCGCCGGCGGACCGATCGTCGTCGGCCATGTCCGCATCGAGCGGCAGCGCGTGCAGGGTGCGCTCCAGCGCGCCGCGCAACGCGGCAAGCTGCGTATCGAGACTCGCGTCGAGCGTGCCGAGATCCGACTCGCACACGCATGCGCCCGGCGCGAGCGACGCATCCGCGAGCGTCGAAACGCTCACCGGCCGCCCGCGCGCGAGCCAGCGCTGCGCGCACGCGTCGAACGCGTCGCGCGCGAACGCAAGGTCGTGCGGATGCACCCGCACGGAGAGCGCGCTGCCCGCATCGACCAGCCGGTCCATCTGGCGCGCCGCCTGCTCGAAGAGCGCGGTGCGGTCGAGCGTCGGCACCAGTTGTTCGAGCGCCGCGACGACCATCGCGGCGAAACGCTCGCGCACCTTCATGAAGAGCGTGCGCTCCTCGACGAACAATGCCGCGCTGCGCGCATGCCAGTCCTCCATCGCATGCTGCAGGCCGGCCGCCTCGCCCTGCGCATAGCCAAGTTCGAAGCGCTGCTGCGCGTCGTCGATCAGTTCGGCAGCCGCTGCCTGCGCCGCGTCGATCAGTTCGTCCGCCTCGTGCCGCGCCTGCGCGAGCAGCGCGTCGCGCTGCCGGCCGGCTTCGGCGCAGGCCGCGTCGGCATCGAGCAGCGTCGCGAGCGTCGCAGCGCGAATGATGTCGGTGTCGATGCCGACGCCGGTGTCGGCATCGACTGTCCCCGCTTCGATCCTTGCATTGCGCAACCACAGCATCATGCGTCTCCTTCGGCGATCAGCGGCAAATAAGCGAGCACGGCGGCGCTGTCGTCGCCGTGCCCGCCCGGACGATAACCGGCGAGCCACGCGGGCGCGGCGGCGTCGCGCGGCAACGCGAGACGCGCGAGCGGCAGCGCGCCGGTCTCGGGCCATGCGAGGTCCTGTGCGCACAGGCAGTAGCCGTCCCACGCGAGCGCATCGTCCGACATCGCGTCGAGCGCCGGGGCCTGCGCGAGCCACGCGGGACAGCCGGGCGCACCCGCGCTGTCGCGGCGCAACGCGTCGGCGGCCGGCGCACCGATCCACCCGCTCAAGCGCACGCGGCGCGCGCGGTCGATCCAGTGACGCAGTTCGGCACGCCGCGGCCATAACGCGCGCAGCCTCAGCGCGCGCAGCGCGCGGCCGATCGGCAAGCCGACCAGCGCGACAGCGCGGCCGTCGAGCCGCGCGAGCGGCACGGGGCCGGCGCCGAGCCGCTCCAGCCAGCGCGGCGCCCACGCCGCGAGCGCGCCCGCCGGCGGCGCGGCGCCCGGCGGCAGCGCGCCGGCCAGCCAGCTCGGATGCCCCCAGTCGAACACCGTGCGCCGGTTCGCGTCGTCCTGCGCGAGCGCGTCGGCGAGCGTGCGGGCGTGCGGCTGCACGTCGGCCTCGTCATCGTGCGCGTGAGGAGTCTGCGTCATCGTCGTTCCCCGGCGGCCCGCTTAAGGCGTGCGCCGTGCGCGGCGCGTCAGTTGCGCGGTCCACGCGTTCCAGCCGCCTGCGGCATTGTCGGCGTCCGCGTCGACGGGGATGCCGATCTTGCGCGCGGCGACGCTGCGCCGCAGATGCGCGAACAGTCCGAGCCCCGCCACGCAGAACACCGCCATCGCGGCCCACAGCCCCACGCTCCACCACGCGGACGGCGAGGCTGGCGGCGGCGGTGCAATCTCGCCCGGGTCGGCCGGCACCGACGTGACGCTCACCTGGTCGTAGGTCAGCCCCTGCACGCTGTGCACGACGAGATTCTTCACCGCGGGCGTGAGCGCCGCGAGATCGGCGTTCGGCCGGTACTTGATGAACACCGACGCCGACGACGGCGCCGTCTTCTCGGCGAGCGGATCGTTGTTCGGCAACACGATGTGCACGCGCGCGACCACCACGCCGTCGATCTTCGACAGCGTGTCCGACAGTTCCTGCTCGATCCCGAACACGAAACGCACGCGCTCCTCGGTCGGCGTCGACACCAGCCCATCCTTTCTGAACAGCTCGCCGAGGTTTTCGAACTTGTGATGCGGCAGGCCGCGCGCGGACAGCACCTGCATCGCGCGCACCATCTGGTTGTCGGCCACCATGACGGACCACGTCTTGCCGTCGTCGGGCGTGGTCTTCTGCGCGTCGACGCCGCCTTCGAGCAGCGCGGCGACCATCTCGTTGCAGTCCTGCTCGCTCAGCTGGCCATAGAGTTCCTGGTGGCAGGCGGCCAGCAGCAGCGTGAGCGCGACGAGCGCGAGGCGCAGCCAGCGGCCGCTGCGCAGTGTGCGGAGCAAGGGCGTGTTCATGTCACTGGTTCTTCAGGAGCGACTTGATGCCGTCCTTCGACGCATTGACGACCGACATCTTCATCGTCAGATCCGTGGACAGACGGGTCATTTCGAGCGACATGTACATGCTTTCCTGCGCGAGCCGGTCGGTTGCCTGCATCACCGATTCGCCGGGCGTCGGCTGCATCGTCTGCATCATGTACAGCGTGTCGTTCGGAATCTGCTGCAACGCGGCGTCTTCGGACGCGATCATCCTGTTGGCAAGCGTGCCGACATCCGGCGTCTGTCCCTGCGCGTGCGGCGTGCCGTGCGCCATCAGTTCCTGGAAGCGTGCCTGCAGCTGCTGCATCGCGTCGTTGCCGAACTGGTGCTGGAATACGGCGGCGGCCTGGGTGCCATCGACTGCGGTGATCATGGCCGGTCCTCCTTCAGGCGCGCAGCGCGTGACCGGCCCACAGCGGCATCGCCGGCGCGGACTTCGGCGGCGTGTCCGCGCGCGCCGGTGCGGCGCCGGCGCGCTGCCCGGCGAGGCGCTCGCGCGCCTCCTCCATCGCGAGCACGGAGTCCGGCTTGTCGAAGCGGCCCGTGCGCCGTGCGGCCGCGACCGCGCGGCGCATGTCCTCGCCCGCGATCAACGTCTGCGCGAGCAGCGACACGTCCGCGTGATCCCCTTCGCACAGCGTCTGCGCCTCGAAGCGCCACTGCGGATCGCCGCATTTCTGCAGCGCGTACATCAGCATGCCGCGACTGAACGGCAGGCTCGTCGACGTATCGACGAGATCGCGGAAGGTCTGCGCCGCGCCCTGCCAGTCGCTCCGCGCGACCTGCAGCAGGCCGTCGAGAAACCATAGCTCGCTGGATTCGGGGCCGAGCGCGTGCAACGCGTCGATGACCTGTTCGACCTCGTTCAGGTCGACCCGCACGCGGGGGAACTGCTCGGTCAGTGCGAAATTGACGAGCTCCATGAGGCCGCCAATGATCTTCTCGCCCTCGGTCTGATGATGCGCATACGACTGGTTCATGTTGAATCCTCGCTTGGCCGGGCCATGCCCCTTGACGACGACGGTATCAAACGCCGCGCGCGCGCCTCGCACCGGATACGAACTTGCACGCGGATTTGCGAAGTTCCGCCGCGCCGGCCGCCGGCCGCCGGTCGGCACGGCGCTTCGCTTTTGCCCGCGGCGCTTCGCATCGGCCGCGACGGCGCGGCACGCGGGCCGCTATCGTCGGGCTCAGGCTGTTTGCGGCGGCGCGCACGGTTGCACGCCGCGGCGCGCCGTTCGTTCCGTACTCTTCACATACTCTTCACAATCCGCCTGGACCGTCGAGATGGCCGAGGAAAAAACCGAAAAGCCCACTCCCAAGAAGCTCGAAAAGGCGCGCGAGGAAGGTCAGGTCGCGAAAAGCCCCGATCTGGTCGAGCTTGCGTGCCTGGGGCTGATCGTCGTCGCGCTGCAGGCGGGCGCCGGCTACTTCAGCGCGGCGCTGCGCGGCGTGCTGCAGACGGCGCTCGACTTCGCCGGCGGCGCGCACTCGGGCGAGAGCCTGCAGGCGGGGATCGTCAAGCTCGAACACGCGGCGCTTGCGCTGATGCTGCCCGTCGCGCTCGGCAGCGTGGCGGCGGCGGTGTTCGCGTTCGCTCCGCAGACCGGGTTTCAGATCGCCACCAGGCCGATCACGCCGAAGTTCGACGCGGTCAATCCCGGCAACGGCTTCAAGCGGATCTTCTCGCTGAAGTCGGTGCTCGACCTCGTGAAGATGATCGTCAAGGCGCTGCTGATCTTCGCGGTGGTCTGGGCCACCATCGACATGCTGCTGCCGCTGATCGCGAGTTCGCTGTACCTGCCGGTGCAGGCGCTCGCGAAGGTGCTGTGGAATGCGCTGATGCGGCTGCTCGACGTCGCGATCGGCCTGTTTCTCGTGATCGGCGTAGCCGACTACCAGTTGCAGCGCTGGATGTTCATGCGCCAGAACAAGATGTCGAAGGACGACGTGAAGCGCGAGCACAAGGACTCGGAGGGCGACCCGAAGATCAAGAGCCAGCGCCGCAAGCTGGCGCGCGAATTCGCGAGCACGCCGCCCGAAAAATCGATCTCGCGCGCCAACATGCTGCTCGTCAACCCGACCCACTATGCGGTGGCGGTGCGCTACGAGCCGGGCGAAACGCCGCTGCCCGTGATCCTCGCGCGCGGCGTCGACGAGCAGGCGGCGGTGCTGCGCCGGCTCGCGATGCAGCATGGCGTGCCGATCGTCTCGAATCCGCCGGTCGCCCGCGCGCTGTACCGGGTGCCCGAGGACCAGCCGGTTCCGGAGGAACTGCTGGACGTCGTCGCCGCGATCCTGCGCTGGGTCGACAGCGTAGGCGCACACCCCCTGCGCAAGGACACCCTGTCATGATCAAGTCCATGAAACTGCCTGCCGGCGGCGAAATCGGCATCCTGCTGCTGATCATCGCGATCGTCTCGCTGATGATCCTGCCGCTGCCGCCCTCGGTGATCGACGTGCTGCTGTCGATCAACATCTGCATCAGCGTCACGCTGCTGATGGTCACGCTCTACGTGTCCGACCTGACCGCGCTGTCGGCGTTTCCGTCGCTGTTGCTGTTCACGACGCTGTACCGGCTGTCGCTGAACATCGCGTCGACCAAATCGATCCTGCTGCACGCCGACGCGGGGCGCATCATCGAAAGCTTCGGCGAACTGGTGGTCGGCGGCAACCTGGTGGTCGGCCTCGTGGTGTTCGTGATCATCGCGACCGTGCAGTTCATCGTCATCGCGAAAGGCTCCGAGCGCGTCGCGGAGGTGGGTGCGCGCTTCACGCTCGACGCGCTGCCCGGCAAGCAGATGAGCATCGACGCGGACCTGCGCGCGAACATCCTGAAGCCCGAGGAAGCGCGCCGCAAGCGCGCGAAGCTCGCGCTCGAAAGCCAGCTGCACGGCGGCATGGATGGCGCGATGAAGTTCGTCAAGGGCGATGCGATCGCCGGGCTGATCATCACGCTCGTGAACATCGTCGCGGGCATCGCGGTCGGCGTCGCCTACCACGGCATGAGCGCGGGCGAAGCCGCGAACCGCTTCTCGATCCTGTCGGTCGGCGACGCCATGGTCTCGCAGATTCCGTCGCTGCTGATCTCGGTGGCGGCCGGCATCATGATCACGCGGGTTGCCGACGAAAACGAAGCGAGCGCCCGTTCGCTCGGCGACGAAATCTCGCGCCAGCTCGGCAACAACTCGCGCGCGCTGTACCTCGCGAGCCTGCTGCTCGCGGGCTTCGCGTTCGTCCCCGGCTTTCCGGCAGTGCTGTTCCTGCTGCTCGCGGCGACGCTCGCGTTCACCGGATACCGGCTCGGCCGCCGCCCGCACGCCGGACACGGCGAAGGGGCGAAGCCGAGCGCGCTGCAGCGCGCCGGCGGCAAGGGCGACGCGCCCGCGATCCTGCCGCGCGCGCCGCTCTTCACGTGCCCGCTCGGGCTGCGCCTCGCGCCCGATCTCGCCGCGCGCCTCGACACGCGGCGCCTCGATACATCGTTCGACGACGAACGCGCGCAGTTACAGGAAGAAATCGGCCTGCCGTTTCCCGGCATCACGATGTGGACCACCCCGCAGCTCGCCGACGGCACCTACGAAGTGCTGCTGTTCGACGTGCCGCATACGCTCGCGCCCGGCGAACCCGGTGCGCTCGCGCCGCAGGGAGAGGTACCCGAGCAGGACATCGCACGCCGCACGGTGGCGCTGCTGCGCCGGCACGCGCACCTGTTCCTCGGCATCCAGGAGACGCAATGGATGCTCGATCAGCTTGGCGCCGAGTATCCGGGTGTCGTGGCCGAGGTGCAGAAGGCGCTGCAGCTGCAGCGGATCGCCGACGTGCTGCGGCGCCTGCTCGAAGAGCAGGTGTCGATCCGCAACACGCGCAGCATCATGGAGAGCCTGATTGCCTGGGGGCCGAAAGAGAAGGACATGCTGATGCTGACCGAGTACGTGCGCTGCGATCTGTCGCGGCTCATCGCGCACCGCGCGACCGGCGGCACCGCGCGGCTCGCGGCGATCCTGCCGGATCAGGAGGTCGAGCAGCTGATCCGGCAGTCGATCAAGCAGACACCGACCGGCAACTTCCTCGCGCTGCCGCCGGACGACATCAGCATGCTGGTCGAGCAGGTGCGCGGGCTCGCGGGCGAGACCGCGCGCGAAGGCGTGGCGGTCGTCACGTCGATGGATATCCGCCGCTACGTGCGCCGGATGCTCGAACCGGCGATCGGCTGGCTGCCCGTCTATTCGTACCAGGAACTGACCGATCGCGTCGATCTTGAACCGATCGGACAACTGACGATCTGAGCGCGCCCATGAGTTCGTCGACACCGCTCACCATCCGCGTGATTCCGGGCGCCGCGCCGGAGCACGCCGGCCCCTCGGCGCCCTCGCAGGCGCAGTCCGGCGCACAATCCGGCGCGAGGCAGGGCGCGGCAACCCGCAGTTACGCATCGCTGCTGCGCCGCCGGCGCAGCGAACTCGATGCGTTGCGTGCGGCGATGCTCAACGCGCTGGCCGACCCCGAAGCGGACCCCGGCGACCCCGGCAATCTGGGCGCATGGGACGACGGCGCGGACGCGCAAGCCGATGCACAAACCGACACGCCCGCCGACGCGCAGGTTGCCCCCCAGGCGCAGGACGACCCGCGGGCAGACGTCGTCGCGGCCGCCGCGCCGCCGGACGATCGCGCCGCCGCACAGGCGCCGGTGCAGCAAGCGGTGGCGCGCAGCGCGCACACCGCCGGCAGCGGCTTGACGAACGAGGACGTGCGCTTCGCGCATGTCGCCGAGTATCTGCTGAACCGCGCCGCCGATTTCTGCGGCGACCGGGCCGTGCAGACGCGCGGCAACTGGCAGATGCAGATCCAGATCGATCCGGCCATCCTGCCGGGCTGCGCGCTGCAGCTGTCGCTTTCGCCTTTTGAGCTGATGCTTCGCTTCGACGCGACCGACGTCACATCGAAGACGCTAATCTCCCGCCATACGCCGATTCTGAAGCAACGCCTTGCGGCATTGCTGAAGGAGCGCGGCACGCCACGGGAAGTCGAGATCGTCGGCGCGTAGCGTCCACGCCGCGCACGGCATTGAACCATCACACGGCCAATATGGATACCAGCAGCTATTCCGCGGGCGACGCTCACCACCGCCCCCCCGATATCGCACCGGCCGCGCTGCCGCTGATGCTGCAGGCACGCGCCGCGGACGCGCTGACGCCGCGCGAGGCGCGCGTGGCGCGCCTGCTTGCCGACGAGCGGCTGAACGCGCTGCTCGTACTCGGCCTCGGCATCCACGGATGGACCGTGTCCGCGCCCTGCGCATTCGACGCCGCCACGCCTGGCTATGTCGTGCTGCAGCGCGCGGAGCAGCGCGCGTGCGTGGCGCTCGATCTGTCCGACTGGCCCGCGCTCGCGAGCGCCGCGCTGCCGCCCGATGCCAGTGCCGATGCCGGCGCGCAGGAGCGACAGGCCGGGCTGAGCCTGGCGGTCGCGTCGATCCTGCTGCAGCCGGTCTGCACCGCGCTCGCGACGCTCGGCGTCGACGGCGTGCGGGTCGCATCGCTGCATGCGGGCCGGCCGGCGCGCGCGCATGCGTGTCATACCGCGTCGATGCGGCTGTCGCCACGCGGCGGCGCACACACGCTGCGCCTTGGCCTCGTCGACGCGGACGACGGCTGGCTCGACGCGTTCGAGCAGCTGCTCGGCACGCAATGCGTGCCGTACACGCCGCGCGTGAGCCAGCTTGCGGTACCGGGCCGCGTCGAGATCGGCGCGCGCACGCTGACCGTTGCCGCGCTCGAATCGCTGCGCCCCGGCGACATCGTGATGCGCGCGCTGGCATATCCCGGTACCGCCCTCTTCGGCGATGCGCCGCCCCCGCTGCGGCTGTCGCTCGTCTGGGGCCACCCGGGCATGCGGCAGCTGCGCTGCACCGCGCTCGCCGATGCGACGACGCTTACCCTGACAGGAGCCCCTTATATGAGCCAGGATTCCCACGACGATACGCTTTCGCCGGCCGAGCCGAGCGACCCGCCGCTGCCGATCGGCGAACTGGACCTGCCCGTGAAGATCGAGATCGATACGGTGTCGCTGCCCGTTGCGCAGCTCTCCGCGCTGCGCGCGGGCTACGTGCTGGAGTTGCCCGTGCCGGTGCGCGACGCACAGGTCAAGCTGGTCTCCTACGGCCAGGTGGTCGCCTACGGCGAACTGGTCGCGGTCGGCGAGCACATCGGCGTTCGAATCATCCGGATTGCGAATCAAAGTGTTTCAGTTTAACGACTTCACCGGCCTGCTGATCCTGACGCTTGCGATCAGCATCATTCCGTTCCTCGCGATGATCGTGTCGTCCTACGCGAAGATCGTCGTCGTGCTCGGCCTGCTGCGCAATGCGCTCGGTGTGCAGCAAGTGCCGCCGAACACGGTGCTCAACGGTATCGCGATCCTCGTGACGGTGTACGTGATGGCGCCGATCGGGATGCAGGCGTATCAGGGCTCGCAGCAGGCGGCGACGCGCGGCGAATCCTCGTCGCAGGTGCTGATGAGCGCGATGAGCGCCGCGCGCGAGCCGTTCCGCCATTTTCTGGAGCAACACGCGGGCGAACGGGAGCGGCGCTTTTTCCTGCGCTCGGCGTCGGTGATCTGGCCCAGGCCGATGGCCGCGCAACTGCACGACGACGATCTGATCGTCCTCGCGCCCGCCTTTACGCTAAGCGAGCTGACCGACGCCTTCAAGATCGGCTTCATGCTGTATCTCGCGTTCATCGTGGTGGACATCGTGATTGCCAACACGCTGATGGCGATGGGCCTGAACCAGGTGCAGCCGACCAACGTCGCGATTCCGTTCAAGCTGTTGCTGTTCGTCGCGATGGACGGCTGGTCGGCGCTGATCCACGGCCTCGTGCTGACTTACCGGTAAAACATCATGAATACCGACACGCTGATCCAGTTGACCATTCACGGGTTGATGATCTGCCTGTACATTTCGCTGCCGGTGGTCGTCGCATCGGCCGCGGCGGGGCTGCTCATTTCGTTTCTGCAGGCGATCACGTCGATGCAGGACCAGAGCATCTCGTTCGGCGTGAAGCTCGCGGTCGTCACGGTCGTGATCCTGATCACCGCGCCGTGGGCGGCCTCCGAGTTGCTGCGCTTCGGCAACGACATCATCGCAATCGGCGTGCCGTCATGAGCCGGCCCGCGTCGATCCAGCAGTCGGGCGCAACGGCCGCTGCGGCCTTCGACGCGCCACCGGCGCGCGCGGATACCCAGGCCGCGCATGCTCACGCGACGGTGTTCTACAAGGGCAAGCGGATTCGCCAGCGGCCCAAAACCCAGCAGGCCAAACGCGCGCGGCATCCGCTCAGCAAGCATCTGAAGCAAAAGGCCGCTGCCCAGCACGGGCATCGCGCGGGCGGCGCGCATCTGCCGCGACACGGGTCGCCGCGCCACGGCGCAGCCGCGCCGCGCGCACCCCATCTGGTGAGTGCACGCCACGGCGGACGTGGGGGCCAGGAGCACGACGACACGCCGGAGCAGGACACGGAGCAGCCGGCCGCGTATGCGCTGAAGATCCGCGCGAAGCCGCCGTCGCATGCCTTCACGCCATTGCCCGGACAGTTGCAGGCCGCCGCGGCCGCTTACGCGAACACGCCGCATCTCGCGCGCCGGCTGCTGGCGCTCTACGACGACCACCTGCGCGCGTTCGCACCCACCGCGTTCGCAAACGGCTCGACCTCTGCCGCTGCCTCGACGTCGGCCTCGACGTCGGCCTCGTTAATGCTGGCCGTCTTCGGCAACGGGCACGATATGCTTGCGGCGCGCATCCTGGGCCACCTGACCGACGAACTCGAAGGCAATGCGCTGCCGGTGGCGCGCATGCCGCCGGCCGCCGCGCCGTTGATGCCTCGTGCCCATCCCGCGGCCAGCGTGCGCGCACCCGGCGCCCAGCCGGCGCGGGTTCCCGCGCCGGCGCGTCCACAGGCGCCGCTCGCGGACACCTGGACCACGCAGCGCAGCTTCAACATGTTGCGGGAACTCGTGCGTTTCAGTCTGGCGGGGCCGCGCACGCTGTCGCAACTGCGCCGCGCCGCGCAGCATCTGCGCATGCAGCACGCGCTGGCGGCGGCGCTGCCTCGCACGCGCGCTTCGGATACGACGTAGCAGGTTCGCGTTTTGACAGTGTGTGACAGACGTCCGGACTAAAGTGAAGCCATCTCCTCACCGCTAACGCATGCCAGGGTGACCAACGTGAAACGAATCCGTATTTTGACCGGCGCTCACGCAGGCGCGCAGATTCCGCTTCATGCCGGGACATACCGGATCGGCGCGGATGAGGACTGCGACATCTGCGTGAGCGACTGGGGCGATGCGCGCCTCACGCTCGAGATTGCCGAGTCCGGCGAGACGCACACGCGCGACGCGGCGCAGGAATCGGCCGCCGCCGCCGCGCTGCGCGATTTCATGCCGCTGTCGAGGGGCGCCGCGGCGGTCTGCGTGGGCCCGGACGACGCGGACTGGCCGAGCGATCTCGACCTGCTCTCCGGCATGCTCGCCCGCGATGCGGCCGGCGCGGGACGCGAACGTGCGCGCCTGCCGCTGAAGTCGGTCGGCATCGTGCTGGCGAGCATGATGGTCGCATCGGCGCTCGTCGCCGGCGCGATCATGTTCGGCACGCAGAACAGCGAGGCGATCAGCCCGCTGCCGAATACCGATGCGCTCGCCGCACGCCTCGCCGGCTCGCTCGACGAAGCCGGGCTGCGCGAGCTGAGCGTGGCGCCGGCCGGCAACACGGTGGTGGTGCGCGGCATGGTGCCCACGGCCGGCGACGACATCACCGCGCGCAGGATCATCGACCGCGTCGGCGGCGAGCCGGTGCGGCGCAACTACGACGTCGCTGCCGACGACGCGCGCAACATCGAGGAATCGCTCGGCATGCAGGGCACGCACGTCGCGTACCTCGGCGGCGGCGTGTTCCGCATCACCGGCACGGTCGATTCGCTAGCGCGCTTTCATCAGGCGCTCGCGGACGTTCAGCGCGATTTCGACGCGAACGTCAAGCGCATCGAGCCGGACGTGCACGAAAACCCGGTGCCGTCCGCGTCGACCGATTACACGGAAATGGTCGCGATCGGCGACGTGCGCTACATCGAGACGCCCGACGGGGTCAAGCACGTCTATCCGGTCGCTCACCTGCTGCCCAACTGACACGGAGCACTTCATCATGTACGACAAGCTGATCGCGGCCGAACCGCTGCTCAACGATCTCCGCGCGACGCTGCGCGCGCCCGGCGCCGCCCGGCACGTCGCGCAGATCACCGAGGCGCTCGACGACGCCGCGCGCGCAGTCGGCGAGGTCTCGCGCACGCCGCTGCCCGAGGCGCATCGCGCAGCGCTGCAGAAGGCGTATCGCGGCATGATCGCGGCGAGGCGCCTTGTCGTGCATCTGCACGAGCTTCAGCAGGACTGAACCGTTCACGCAGCACCGCTTCCCCGGACCGGCCGACCGGTCCTGTACGACCGGGCCTGTCATACCGACAGTCACCCCTGTGTTTGTCTCACCCTGCAGTCACTTTCAAAGGAGAATCATCATGGGTTTTTTCAGCACTATGGCTTCCGGCATGGGTTCGATGTACGCGTCGTCGGCCGCCTCGCAGGCCGCCCAGGACTCGGCCACCAATATCGAGGGCCAGGATTCGATGGACTCGACCGAGGACAACCTGAAGCTGACCGAGCTCGAATCGCTCGAAAACATCATGAAAGCCGGTGCGAGCGCCGAGAAGAACGCATCCACCGCGATCAGCTGATGTCGTACGCCGTCTCGCCCGGCGAGACGCGGCGGCGCATGCCTTCGCCGCGCGCACGGCGCGCCGGTGCAAAGGCCGCGCCGCCGCGCGTGTTCAGACGGCGCGAAACCGGAGCCCGACGATGAGCTGGGAGCGTTATACCGACCTGGTGAAAGACCTGTGCGCGGTGATCGGCCTGCCCGACGCGGAACGCGTGCTGGAGACGCGCACCATCGAAGTGGAAGGTTTCGACGTGCGCTTCGACCATCTGGAAGACGATCCGCACGCGGTCTACGCGAATTTTCATTACGGCACCGTCACCGCGGGACGCACGCTGGTGATCTTTCGCCTGCTGCTCGAAGCGAACCTGCTGATCTATGCACAGGATCAGGCGCAGGTCGGACTCGACGCGGACACGGGCGGCATCGTGCTGATCGTGCGCGTGCCGTTTACCGACGACCTCGACGGCCAGGCGATCGCCGATCTGATGCTGCACTACGCGGAACACGGCCGCTACTGGCGCTCGAACATCATCGAATCGAGCGACGAAATGTTCGACGGCATCGCGAGCGGCACATGCAACTGGGTACGCGCATAGCGCGTCAGGAGGACTGAATCGATGAGTACGCAACGAATTGGGGGCGCCCCGGACGGGGCGCCGCAGCACGTCGCGCCGGACATCCATGAAAATGCCGGCGACAGCGGCGCGGCGTCCGCGTCTTGCGCATCGCAAACGCGCTCGACGTCCGCGTCGGGTGCGAAACGCCAGTTGCTGGAGAACATGGTGGTCACCACGCGCCGGCCGCCGATCGACCAGGCCCCCCCACCCGGCTTCGCGGGTCCGCGCGAGCGCAGCTGGGGCGCCGAACCGTCTGCGACGCGTGCCTTCCCCAATGCCTGGTCGGGTCAGCCCGCAGGCATCCCGCCGACGGCGCGCGCGATGCGCCCCCGGTGGTCCGGCCGCCCGACGCTGCTGGATCGCCTGATGGATGGGCTGCAACGCAGGAACAGCATGCGCGATACGCTGCGCCAGTTCAGGCTCACGTTGCTGCAGTCGCTGATCGAGACCATCAAGCACGGGATGGAGGTCATGAAAAAGGCCTCGGAACCGCCCCGCTAACCTGTGTGCCGCGCCGCGCGGGATCGCGTTACGCTCGTTCAACCGGGCGCTAACCGTCGATCACATGCGGCACCAGGATCACGAGCCGTCTGGCGCCGCGATGCGGCGCGCTCCCCTGCTGCGGATGGCCGATCAGCACCAGCGCGTCGCCGGGCACCATGTCCGTGTGCGTCGCGCGTGCCGCGTTGCGATGCGCGTTCGGCGCGGCGGTGCCGAACGCCTGCGTGTCGTCGAGCGTCGTCGCAAGCTGGAACAGCGACGCGCTGCCTTTCCCGTCCAGATCCGGTTCGATGACGACCGACGTCTCATCGTCGCGCTCAGCCGCGGCGCGGGTCGGCGTCGTACTGCCGCGCGGCGCGTGCGCGGGATGCGCGTTGCCATCGCGTGCCGCCGGCAGCGCCGCGAGCGTCGCCTCCGCGCAGCTCAGCGTCACCGGCGCGTGATCGATCGTCACCAGATTGCGCTGCACGCATGCGCGCGCCTCGCCGGTGCGGGTGAATGCGTCGACCTGCGCGAGCAGCGGCGCGGCGCCGTCCTGCACGACGAATGCGCCGCTCTGCCGCTGGGCGCGTTCGAGCGGCAGTGCGTCGAACGCCGGCTCGGCGAGATCGAAGATATACGCTTGCAGCGCGATCGCTTTCGGCTTCGTGTCGAAGCGCTCGACCAGCGCCTCGTCGTCGTCGAGGCGGTTCGTGCGATCGCGGATCAGTATGGAATTGGTGGCCGCGTCAGCGGTGAAGATCGGCAGCGGCGCGTCGAATGCGATCGGCGCATTCGCGCCGCCCGGCCCGCCGTGCACGCGCCATGTGAGCCGCGTCGCGAGTCCGGGCGCCACGCCGGCCGAGCCGCCCAGCGTGCGGTCCGCCGCGTTTTCGCGAACCAGCGGCACCAGCCGTACGGTTGTCGGCACCCGTGCGCGCGCCGCGTCCTCGATATGCCGCACTGCACTGACGATCCGCGCAGTGTAGTCCGGCGGTCCCGACACGCTCAGCGTGTTGTGCGCGTCGTCGGCGGCAAGCGGCATGCGCGCGTCCGCGAGCCCTTCCTGCGCGAGCGAAGCCGCGACCCCGCGCGCCGATGCGTAGTTGAGCCGCATCGCGATCGTGTTGCGCGCGCCGGCCGCGCTCACGTGAATCACCGCGCCGTCGTAATACCATAGTAGTCCGAACGATTCGGACAGCACGTCGAGAAACTGCGCGGGCCGCAGATCGTAGCGGCCGATCACCAGGCCGCGCAGCGTGCCGTCGATGCGCACCGGCACCTGGGTCGCGCGGCCCAGCGCGTCCAGCACGTCGCTCAGGCTGCTGCCGGCCGTCGAATAGACGAAAGGCCGCGCGGGCAACGCCGGCGAGCCGAGCGCGAGCGGCGCGCAGCAGGCAAGCCATGCGCCGGCGCACCAGTTACGCAGCATCGTCGTCCGCTCCGCGCGTGCCATCCGCGTCCTGCGGGTGCGCCCGGCGCGCAGCCGGCCCGGCGGGGGCCGCGGCGCTCGCGGGTTCCAGATTGAGCCGGTAGCCGGTCGCATAGACGGACTGGACCGTCCATTCGACGCCCGCGCTTTTCAGGTTCGCGCGCAGCCGGCTCACGTACATGTCGACCGAGCGGCTTTGCACGCCCGCGTCCCAGCCCCAGACCACGCTCATCAGGTCCTGACGCTGCACGACGGTGCCGACGTGCAGCGACAGGTGCCAGAGAATGTCGAACTCCTTCGTGCCGAGCCGGTGCGGTTCGCCGTCGACGATCAGCGACTGGCTGGACCGGTCGAGCGTGCACCGGCCGACCAGCATCTGCCGGCTCGCGCCGTTCGCCGCGGTCGAGCGGCGCAGCAGCACGCGGATCCGCGCGAGCAGCACTTCGCGATCGAGCGGCTTGACGAGGTAGTCGTCGGCGCCGGCATCGAGAATCTCGACGATCTCGCTCTCGCCCGCGTGCACGGTCTGGAACAGCACCGGCACGTTCGACTGCGAGCGTCCGCGCACCCATGACAGCAGCTTCGCACCGGAAATGCCGGGCACGTCCCAGTCGAAAATCAGCAGGTTCGCCCAGTGATCGGCGAGGTAATGGCGGGCGTCGAGGCCGTTCGAGAACGCATCGACCTGATAGCCGGCCGCCTTGAGCCACGATACGAGCAACGCCTGCTGCGCGGGGTCGTCCTCGACGAGCAGAATGCGCACCGGCTGGCGTACGAGTGAATGCATGGGGTCAACGTCCTCTCTGGTCCTGCTGCCGCGCCTGCTCGGCCTGCGCGAACGAGCGCGGCGCGCCGCCGGCCGGCGGCGCGCTGCCCAGCAGCGGCATGCTCAGCACGAACGAGGTGCCTTCGCCGGGGGTCGATTCGGCATGAAGCGTGCCGCCATGCAGCGCCACGATCTGCCGCGCGAGCTTCAATCCCATGCCGAAGCCGCTTGCCCCGGCCTTGCCGAGCGCGTCGAAATCGGTGACGGTCTGGGCCTGCGCGAGACCCGGCAGGCCGCCCGCGCGATCGCTGACGACAATATCGGCAAAACCCGCGCGCGTCTTGAGCGATACCGCCACGGGCGCGCCCTCGGGCGACGCGTGGATCGCATTGTCGACGAGGTTCTGCAGCGCGCGCGCGACGAAATTGCGCACGCCGCTCACCCAGACCGCGGCGCCGTCGGGCAGCCACAGTTGCAGCGGCACCGCGCAGTAGACGGCGGTCACTTCGAGCTGCGGAATCATCTGCCGCACCATTGCGCGCAGATCGAAGCGGCGGAAATCGCGGTTGGCCAGATGCGTGGCGATCGACGAGACGATGAACTGCTCGCCGAGCGAGAGCACGTAGCGCGCAAGCTGGCCGATCTGCTGCATTCCGCCGCAGCGCTCGAATGCGTCGCGGTCGCCGGTTTCGAGCTGGGTCAGCGCGACGATCGAATTCAGCGGCGAGCGCAGGTCGTGCAGCAGAAAGCGCAGCGACGTCGTGCGCTCGTCGAGCGAGCGGCGCAGCGGCGTGATGTCGGCCACCGACACCACGGTGTCCACGCCCGCGATCCCCTCGGCCGGCTCGGCCTTCAGCCACAGCGCGCCGTTCTCCAGTTCGAGTTCGACGCCGCGCGCGAGCGCCTCGCTGTCGGCCGCCCCGGTGGTCGCCGCGATCATGTCGGCGAGCGCCTCGGCGAGCCGCTGGCCGCGCGGCAACGGTTGCTGAAGCAACGTTCTGGCCCGCTCGCTCGCCTCGAAGATCGTGCCGCCCGGCTCCAGCAGCACCGTGCCCCACGGCTGCGCGCGCAGCAGCGCCGCGCGGCGCGCGTCGTCGGCACCGGACGACGGGGCGTGGCCGCCGCTCATAGCGCGATCACCCGCGGCAGCAGCAGGAAGAGCCGCTGCATGTGGCTGTGCTGATCGGTGTTGGTGCGAAACAGCGCGCCGATCAGCGGGATTTTCGACAGCACCGGAATGCCGGTCACGCCGGTCGAATCGTTTTTCGTGCGGTAGCCGGCGATCAGCAGCGCCTGGCCCTGCTTGATGAACGCTTCGGTGTTGATGTCGCTGCTCGTGATGACCGGCAGGTTGCTGACGGTCTGACTGGTCGAGAGTTCGCCGTCCTGGATCGCGACGTCGAGCTTGATCAGCGTCTGGCCGTGCTCGTCGACGACCATCGGCAGCACGCGCAGCGAGACGCCGGTCGACACGCTGTACAGATCGGCCGACGTGTAGCCCGAGACCGGCACGAAGAACTGCGTCTTGTTGTCCATCACCGCTTCGATGTTGTCGAGCGTGACGATCTTCGGATTCGCCTCGATGCGCGCCTGGCTGTCCTGCTGCAACGCCGAGATGCGCGCCATCAGATAGCGTCCCGCGTCGCCGAGCACGGCGCTCATCGACACGCCGAGCGGCGTTGCGGCCACCGTCGAGCCGTCGTTCAGCGTGGTCGTGTTGAAGGTCGGGCTGAGCGCGCCGGTATAGGTGTTCTGCGGCAGCGTGCCGGTGCCGGACTCCACGTCGACGTGGCTGTTGTGCGCGGTCCAGTCGATGCCGAGCTGCTGCAGCGCGCCGTCGTCGATCTCGATGATGTGCGCCTCGATCTCGATCAGCTGCGGCTTGACGTCGAGCCGCGAAATCAGCGTCTGGTACTGGCCCATGCGCTCGGGCAGATCGCGGATCAGCACCGAATTCGTGCGCTGGTCCGCTTCGATCACCGGCAGGTCGTTGTCCTCGCCGCCGGTTGCCGAGGTGCCCGCTGCGCCGCCCGTGCCGTTCGCGCCGTGGGTGCGGTTCGCGAGCGCGGCAAGCTGCGGCGACGGCGTGCCGCTCATCCCCGCGAATAGCCCGCCGGGCGGCAGCGGCGGCAACGACGACGAAGACGAGGACGTCTCGCCGGCGCCCGGCATCATGCCGGTGAGCCCGTTGCCGCCGGTGTTGCCGCCGACGTCCTGCAGCGGCGTGTTGCGCGTGATGTTGCCGCGCGCGCCGCCCGCCGCACCGGCTGCGCCGGCTCCCTGCGCGCCCGGATGATAGAGCGCGTTCAGCACGCTCGCGACGCCGCGCACCGTGATCGTGTTGCCGTCCACATCGACCGAGCGGTCCTCGGCCCACGCGTGATAGAGCGGGAACACGCGCACCTCGGAGCCGCCGCGGCGCGCTGCGTTCGCATCGAGATGATCGGCGACCTGCTGGACCATCTGCACGTAGCGCGGCGGCCCGTTGACCATCGCGGTGCCTTCGGCGTCGTCGTAGGCGATGGGAAAGCGCGGATCGGCGATGCCGAGCCGCGCGAGCGTGTCGCGCAGCGTCTGCACGCTCGCGGTGTCGAGCTGCAGCAGCGCGCTCTTCATGTCGGACGCGGCGGTGATCTCCAGCACCTCGCCGTCGTAGTACCAGACGAAGCCGAACGACGACGCGAGCGTATCGAGAAAGCGTTGCGGCGACAGCGTGAACTTGCCGGTGAACGTGCCGGTCACGTCGCTGTTGATGTCGGCCGGGATGCCCTGGCTCGCGGCGAAATCGCGCAGCACGTCCTTGATGTCCTTGCCGTCGGCCGAATAATTGACCACCGCGGTACGCCAGTGGACGGCCGCGGCGTCGGCGGGCGCCGCGCTCCATAGTGATGCGAGCGCACACAGTACGACGAGCGCTTTACCGATCCGGATCATGAATGACAGCCTCGCTTTGGCATTGATCGAATAGTCGAAGTTTTCCGCGCATCGCGTCAAGGCGTAACGCAGCGCCGGCGCGCATTGCTTCCGGTGGTCGAACGAAACTTCGCGTGGCGGCGCGCCGCGGCCCGCCGACGCGGCATCCTGTACAGGCCGCTGCGGGTACTGGACACCACGCGTGACGGCTGCGATCATGCAAGCCGCCTGCTGCGTTTTCCCTCTGCCCCACTCACTGCTACGCATCCGTCATGAGCACGCCATCTCATTCCTTTCGTGACATCACCCGCGAAATTCTCGACCTGATCGATCTGAGGCGGACCTTCACCGATATCCATATCGAGCAGGACCGTCCGATCATGATCAAGACGCCGCGCGGCTGGGCCCCGGTGAACGACGAGCCGGTCATGCTCGAAGAAATGGTGCCGACCCTCGCGTCGATCGACGAGGACTGGCAGGCCCGTCTCGAGCGCGGCGCGATCGATCGCCCGTTCGTGCTCACGCGCTGCCGGCTGCGCTGCAACGTGTATCGCAGCGGCGGCGGCGCGCGCGTCGCGATCTCGATCCGGCGCCTGCCGCTCGAACCGCTCACGCTCGACAAGCTCGGCCTGCCCGCCTACGTGCGCAGCCTCACCGACAGCACGCGCGGCCTCGTGCTCGTCACCGGGCCGACCGGCTCGGGCAAGACCACGACGATCGCGTCGCTGCTCGATCACATCAATCGCACCCGCAACAGCCACCTGATCACGATCGAGGAGCCGATCGAATACGTGATCGAGAGCCGCCAGTCGATCGTCTCGCAGCGGGAAGTGCCGACCGACACGCCGAGCTTTTCGACCGGCCTGCGCGAGGCGCTGCGCCAGAAGCCCGACGTCATCATGGTCGGCGAGGTGCGCGACACCGAAACCGCCGAAACCGTACTGCAGGCGGGCGAATCGGGCCACCTCGTGCTCGCGACGATGCACACGAGCAGCGCGCTCAGCACGCTCACGCGGCTGCTGTCGTTCTTCCCGCCGGAGCAGCGCGAGCGCTACGCGGCCTCGCTCGCGGATTCGCTGATCGGCGTCGTCTGCCAGAGCCTCGTGCCGACCGAGGACGGCGACAACCTGGTGCTCGCGAGCGAGCTGCTCTTCAACAACCAGCAGCAGATCAGCAAGCTGCTGCTCGATGCGGGACGGCTGCACTTCGTGTCGGACTTCCTGCGCCGCAAGGAGGACAACATGTCCCGCTCGCTGAACGACCATCTGGCCACCCTCGTCGCGCGGCACGTGATTTCGGCGCGCGATGCGCTGCGCGTCACGTACAACCGGATGGAGCTGCACGAGATCCTGCGTTCGAGCGCGCCGCACTGACCCTCATGCAACCGCGCCTCTACGTATATCGGCGCCTTGCGCGCATTTCTGAAGGGCGTGCGCGCACGAGGCGCGGGCGGACGCGTTTTGCGACCCGCGTCGCTTTCCGTCTTGCGCTCCTGCTTGCGGCCCTGCTGGCGCTCGCGGGCAATGCGCAGGCGGACTGCTTCATGGATGCGGCCCGCTATCACCACGTGAACCCGCTGGTGCTGCGCGCGATCGCGCGGGTGGAAAGCGGCGGCAATCCGAAGGCGATCAACCACAATCGCAACGGCAGCGTCGATCTCGGCGAACTGCAGATCAACTCGATCCACCAGAGCGAGCTCGCGCGCTACGGCATCGCGCCGCCGGACCTGCTCGACGCGTGCAAGAACATCTACATCGGCGCGTGGATCCTGCGCGGGCAGATGGACAAATACGGCAATACGTGGGAGGCGATCGGCGCGTATCACTCGGCGACGCCCGCGTATCGCGACCGCTACGTGCAGCGCGTGCAGCAGGCGATCCGCGCGCTGCTCGATGCCGGCTACGGCGCCCCGTAGCCGCGCCGGCGCCTTATTCCCGCGTTCGCCGGCGCGCTCATGCCTTCTCCGATCATGCGTATAACCGGGCCCCAATGACAGGCGATCTCCTTCGATGCATCGCGCTTCCCGCAGGCCTGCATGCCGGCGCCTGCGTCCCGTTCGGCCGCTTGCCGGCCGTGTTGCGCGATACCAGCGCGGCGGCTGTCGGACTGATTGCCGGCAGCTTCCTGACAGTGGTCGTGCACCGGCTGCCGATCATGCTCGCGCGGCGATGGCAGCGCGAATTGCGCGCGCTCGGCTCGCCGCTGTCGGGGGCGCCGGCACACGCGGGCCTGCCGCCGGAGCCGTATAACCTGAACGTGCCGCGCTCGCGCTGTCCGTGCTGCGCGCGGCCGCTTAAATTGTGGGAAATCGCACCGGTCGTGGGTTTTCTGCTGGTGCGCGCGCGCTGCCGCACATGCCGCGCGCCGATCGATCCTGCGTATCCGCTGCTCGAACTCGTCACCGCCGTGCTCGCAGTGGGACTCGCGCACCGGTATGGCATCGGCGCGCAAGGCGCGGGCGCGTTCCTGCTGGCCGCGATGCTGCTCGCGCTCGGACTGATCGATGCGACCGCCGGCCTGCTGCCCGATATGCTCACCGCGCCGCTGATGTGGAGCGGGCTGCTCGTCAACGCGGGCCAGGTATTCGTCACGCCCGGCGACGCGCTGCTCGGCGCCGCCGGCGGCTATCTCGCGCTGCGCGCGGTCGCGTACGCATTCAGACGGCTCACCGGCAAGCCGGGCTTCGCCGCGGGCGACTTCAAGCTGATGGGGGGCCTCGGCGCATGGCTCGGCTGGCGCATGCTGCCGCATATCGTGCTGCTGGCGAGCGCTTCGGGTCTCGTGGTCGGGCTGCTGTGCGGGCGCGGCGATCCGGCGCGCCGTCCGCGCGCCTTCGCGTTCGGACCGTTCCTCGCGCTAGCCGCGCTGGGCTGTCTGCTGCTGCCGACACCGCTGTTCGCGTAAGCGGCGCAGCCTGCCGCGCGGCGAAGGGTCGAAGGGTCGAAGGGGCGTTGTATTCGCGCGGCGTGTCGTGGCGCGATGCCGTGCGGCCTTGTTCCTCTAGCTTGTTCCTCTAGCTTGTTTCTCTGGCCTGTTTCTCTGGCCTGTTCTGCCGCGCTGTTCCGTAGCGCGCCCCGGTCACCCGATGCGCGGCCGCTGAAAAAAGCGATGCCGTCGATGTGATCCACATCGACGGCATGGTTGCGCGGGGGAGCGTCGGCCGGACCGGTCGCCCCAGACGGAATGCCTAGAATTCGCCGCCGAGGTTCAGGCCCGACTGCGCCAGATTGCCTTGCGCGGCCCACTGCATGTCGCCGAGCCCGGCAATGCCGTCGGCGCCGGGGACGTCGTGCGTCTCGATGGCCTCGTACACGCGCGGGTGCTTCATCATGAACTGTGCGTCCTGCTGGTCGGCCTGCGAAGGCGTCGACCCGCCGGGCTCGGCCGGCATGCCGTTGGCAATGTTGTAGAGCTTGCCCGGGTCCATTTCGCTCAGGCCGTTCTGCTCCATGTAGCTCGCAAGACCGCCCGCGGCGGACTGCGTCTTCAGCGCGAGCAGCGAGCCGCCACCCATGCCGTCCATGCCACCCATACCGCCCATGCCACCCATGCCACCCATGCCACCCATGCCACCCATGCCATCGCCGTCGAGCATGCTCTCCATCTCTTCGAGGAAGTTTTCGAGCGATTTCAGCTCGCCCATGATGCCGTCGCCTCCGCCGCCCTCGCTGCCGTAGCCGGAGTCCGCATCCGAGCCGTCATCCGTTTCGCCGGACGAGCCTGCGCCGCCGTTCGCATACCACAGCATGTCGTTGATGCCGGCAAGGCCGTCCGCGCCCGGTACGTCGTGCGTTTCGATCTGCTTGTAGACGCCCGGGTTCGCGTACATCAGCTTCGCGTCCTGCTGGATCATCGGCGACGGCGCCGCCATCCCCGACTGCGCGGGCTGGCCGATCGAGAGCTGGTACAGCGCATTCGGGTTCATTGCATTGAGCCCGTTCTGCTGCATGTAGCTCGCAAGACCGGACGCAGCCGACTGCAGATCCTGTCCGCCTTGCTCACCGCCGAACTCGCCGGCGCCGCAACCGTCCATGGCGGGCAGGTCCATGCTGTACGCGCCCGAGTCAAACATGCCAATCTGGCTCATCACATTCCTCCCAAGAAAGATTTACCTGCCGATAAGCAACATCGCCGAACCCCTGCCGGACACGTCGGCGCGAGCTCACTATGTCATGTGCGTGGTGCGCACGCCGTGCAACGAGCGAAGCCGTGTCGAACGGCGCGAAACGCATCGAGGCGTGCGCACGCATGAGGCTCGCGCTACCGGGATTGCTTCAGCAACGCGCGGCCATCGTTGAGCAGCGCCTGCAGCGTCTTGTATTCGTGCGCCGAGTTGTTCTGGACCGAATTCGCGAGCAGCCGGTACTTCTTCAGCCATTGCGACGTCACCGCCTTGTCGTCGGCCCCCTTGTCGACGCCGAAATAGTTTCTGTACAACGTCTCGATCTCGTCCTGATGGCCCAGGATCGCGCTCTCGATAGGCCCCACCTGCGCGCGGTACTCGGGCGTGGGGGGCGCGTGACGCAGCCCGACCGCGTATTTCGCCTGGTTGAGCGCGTCGATTTTTGCCTTCACCTGATCGATATCCGCGGCGAGCTTCTGGGTGACGGTAGCGATCTCGGTCTTCGCGAGTTCGTTCTTGCCGGCGGTCCTCGCCTGGGCCAGCCGCTTCAGCGCAGAGCGATGCCCGGCGTCCAGAACCGGATGCTTCGTACTTCTTACGATGCGTTCCAGGGCATCATGCGCCGCCGCGATCGCCTCCTCGGACGCGCCCGCGTCCAGGCCGAGAACGGCGTGCCAGGGGGTATCTTCCGGCAGTCCGTTCAGGCGGCTTACCAGCGCGAGATTTTCCGCCTCGCTGACGGGCCTCGGCGGGCTGGCCTGCGCGTTTGCGGGCCTGGCCGTGGCTGCCGTCGAGGCAGGCTTCGCGCTGTGCGGGCCCGCTGTCGCCGACGCCGGGTGTTCCGTCGAAGCCGCTGCACCGGACGCGCGCGCATCCGGCTGCGCGCGGCCCGGCTTCGCTTCGCTGCCGGAGGCAGGCTTGGCATCGCTGTCCGCCGTGCGGCCCGGGCCGCCGTCGGCATCGCCGTCTGCTGTGCGGCCCTGGCTGCCGTCGGCCTGGGGCCGCGGCGGGAGATCGGGTTTCTGCTTGGGCGGCGACGCCGATGGCCGAGCCTGTGCCTGCGCCTGTGCCTGCGGCCTGGCCTCTGCCTGCGCTTGCGACTGTGCCTGCGACTGTGCCTGCGACGGCGCTTGCGACTGCGACTGCGACTGCGTCTGTGGCCGAGCCTCTGCCTGCGTCTGTGACCCAGCCTCGGCCTGCGGCGGCAATTCCGGCTCCGTCTCGACGGTCTCGGTCTGGACCGGCGGGATGTCCGGCTTGTACGCGAACTGCTTGAGCGGCGGCTTCCACGCGGGCATCTTGCCGTAAGCGCTCGACGCCTGCGGGCACCAGTTCACCGGCGACGGTATCGACGGCCGCGCGCCGAATATCCGCGGCAGCAGCGAAGCGGCCAGTTGATCCAGCCCGTGGCTGGCGACGCCGAACAGCATGTTGCGCACGAAGTACGGGCCGATGACCGCGGCGCCGAGCAGCGCCATTGGATTCAGGAGCACCGGCAGCGCCATCACCGCCAGGCCGAGCGCCGCGCGCGGCAACCCGCTGCGGCCGCCCAGGTGCGCGGCGGCCGGCAGCGCGTCGGCCCATGCCGATGAGGCCTGCGACGTCGAGCTGCCCTGCACCGGCACCGCGGACTGGCCGGGCCGGGAAGGCAGCATGGCATTCAGCCGGAACGGCGCGGACTCCTTCGCGGCCGCGAGCGCGCCGTTTGCCGTGTGACCGAAGGCCGACAGCTTGTCGCGCCCCTCTTCCACGAGCCGTCCCAGTTGACCGAGCCGCGTTCCCCCGAGCGCGCGCAGCGCCGACGCGGTCGACCGGTATTCCCTGGTGGCCGGGGACGGCGGGCCGTCGTGGGGTGTGGCGGACTCGCGGCCCCGGATGCCGGGATCGAAGTCGGGACGCAGGGCGTTCGAAACAGTCATCGCGCACTCGCCGCAAGGGGCGCCGTAGTCAATGTCGATGAGCGCAGTGTCGCGCGTTCGATCCCTGCCGGAAGCGCCGATGCGCACGCGCGCAGCGGAATGCGAAGCGCGCCCGCGTCGCGCGGTCGGGCGTCAGTAATAGGTGTTGATCGACCACCCGGTGACGAGCGGCGTGTTGAAGATCGTATTGCCGCTCGGGCCGCAGTAGCTGCTCGTCCACGGCGTCGTGTTTCCCGCGTAGGTCGCCCAGTTCGTGACGACCTGGATCCGGTACGTGCCGGGCTGGGCCACCGCCTGCGACAGCGTGTTGTTCAGCCCGGCCATGTCGTTCGTCAGCCGCGGGGTCGCCGCCTCCGAGTGCGCGAGATCGTCGTTGGACGCATCGTAGATGTCGAGGTCCTGGCTCATCTGCGCCTCGTTCGACGCCGTCGTGCCGCACCAGTCGTCGTTGATGTGGCTCCACGACGTCGCGGAGATCATGCCCGGCTCGCTCAGCGTCACATAAAGGTTCTGCGTGTACGAGTAGGTGCCCGTCTGGCCGCTGTACGCACTCCATCCGGTCGGACCGCTGCATTCGCTGTAGTCGGTCGCGCCCGCGGTCGCCATCTGGATCGTGCAGCCGCTGTTGGTCGACACGAGCTGCAGGTTTTCCTGCGGCTCCCACGTGCCGTTCTGGCAGGACAGCACGCGGCCTTGCGCGTCGGTGGCGACCTGGGCCTCGCTCGCGGGGTTGCTGCACGACGCGCCCACTGTCTGATGCCCGAGGCTGAGCAGCCCGGGCACGCTCAGGTTGCCGTTCTGGTCGATGCCGAGCGGCTCCCACGCAGCGCCGTTATAGACGAACGCGCGGCCTTCGCCGCTGCCTTGCGGCTGATCCTGCGCCGCGCCGTCCGCCTGCACCAGCGCGACATCGCCGGCCTGCGGCACGTAGCCGGGACTCGACAGATCCGCGTACTGGCTCACCGGCGCGCGCCAGTGCATCGAGCCTTCCACGCTCCATTCGGTGCCGTCGCAATAGAGCAGGTTGCCGGTGGCGTCCGACGTCACCCGGCCCTGGCCGTCGTTCGGGCTCGCGCCGCTGCCGCAGTCGGCGTCCGCCGTGCGGTCCACGTGATTGTCGTCGGCCAGCACGATCGGCGCGTGCATCGTATTGCCGTCGGCCACGCCCGTGACCGATTCCGGCTGCCGGTACAGGAAGTCGCCCGCCGCCCCGGCGTCGCCGCTGTAGTACACCTCGCTCGCCAGATGGCCGCTCGCGGTCGGCGTGCCGCTGCAACTCGCGTTCGTGGGATTGAGCGCCGCGAGCTTCACCGACCAGCTGCCGAACGCGCCCTGCACCATCCCGTTGCCCATCGCCTGGATCGCGCCGGCGCCCGCGCCGCCGTTCGCCTCGATATTGCCGAGCGTGCGATCGTCGATGGTCTGTCCGCCCTCGGTCACGAGGTACGCCTGGATATCCTGCAACCCGCCGGTGGCGCCGCTCCATCCGGTGCCGCTGCCGCGAAAGATCAGCAGACACGGGGTCTGCTGGTACGCATTGACCGCCTGCAGCGCGCTCGGCATGTACGTGCTCAGCTTGTTGCCGGTCACGTTCGCGCCGCCGAGCGAGACGACGAGCGGCTGCGCCGCGCTCAGCGCGGGCACCAGCGTCGCATAGTTCGCCTTGACGAACTGCATCGCGCCGCTCGCGAGCTGTGCCTGATACAGCGCGGTCTGCTGCGCGCGCGCATTGCCGTACGACGTGCTCATCAGCGAAGCGAGGCCCGCCAGCAGCACCGCCGCGATCGCGAGCACGGCCAGCGTTTCGAGCAGCGTGAAGCCGCGGCTGCGGGCCGTGCGCGATCGCGCTTGCCGCCGCGCCGGCAAGCGCATGCGCGCGAGAGCGGTCATGCACGGCCGCTCAGAACACATCGCGCGCCTCCCACACCGGCACGCCGTTCGGCACGTTCGCGGCGGCCGGCAGCAGCACGCCCGACGGCGTCGTCGCATTCGTGCTGGAGACCACCGTGTTGTCGTAGGCGGTGCCCGCGAACACCGAACCCAGCGCGATCTGTTGGAGCGCGCCGACGAAGTTCACGCCCGGCATGCTGGCCGCGTAGACCACCACGAAGTTGCCCTGCACGTAATTGCGCCACAGCGGATTCGGCGCGTACTGGCCCGGTGCGTAGACGCCGACAGCCGCGAGGCTCGCATCCGGCACGCTGCCGCTGAAGCCCGCATCGGCCGCGGTCTGCACGTAACGGATCACCGCGGTGCGATACGTCGAGAAATCCTGCGCGAGCGCGGAGGCGCTCGGCCCGAGCGCTTGCGTGCGCTGCGTGCCGACGAACGACATCATCGCGGCGACGAGTCCGCCGAGTAGCGCGAGGACGCAGATCAGATACACGGCAAACCGGCTCCGCGTGTCTCGTTGCGCGGATCGCGCGGCCTCACTCCGAGACCCATTCGAGCGTTTGCGGGCCGCCCGCGCAGGCCTCGCCGGCGAGCCGCGCGTTCATGTCCGCAGGGGCGACGAGCCCCGCATCGCTGCCGGCCACGCCAATCGCGACCCAGTTGTCGCCCGTCGACGCCAGCGTGTTCACGCACACCGGACCCGGCACGTTCGGGTAGGCCAGCATGAAGAGTCCCGGATTGCCCGGCACCGGCCCGAGCGCGACCTCGCCGCCCCAGCGGTCGAGCACGGTTCCGTCCGGTTCGACCTGCAGCGACGCCGGCAGCCGCCGGGCGGCCGCGAGCGCCGACAGATCGAGGTTCGCGCCGCCGCCGCGCATCATGCCGAGCGCGCGCACGCCGGCCTGGATCACGACCGCGTCCTGCGCGACGCTGAGCGCGTTCGCATCGGTGGTCGCATTGCCGAGCATCGACGCCGCATTCATCGCGACGATCGTCGCGGTGCCGAGAAAAGCGACCGCCTCGACCAGCGACGCCCCGCGCTGCTCGCGCCGCTCGGTGAACGGATCGTCCCAGGCCTGCTCGGACCCGTCGGCGGCCAGCGCCCAGTCCGGGTATTCCAGATCCATGTGATGCCCTCCTGAATGACGGGCGCCGGCCCGGTCGCGCGTCATGGAACCGTGCGCGGCCCGCCGCGGCGCGCCATCGTGCGCCGCCCGCCGTTGTTGCCGTCAGTTGTTGAATTCCCAGTTCACCGTGACGCTGCTGCCGGTGCAGGCGGTCGTGGCGTTGGCCGCGGTGAGCGGCACCGTCTGCAGGGTCGCGGCGACCGACGTGCTGACGCCGCTCCAGTCGCCGCCCGCGGTCAGCGCGGCGATGCACACCGGCTGCGGCACCTTCGTGAACGAGATCTCGGCGGCGTTGCTGGTAGCGTCCATCGCGAGCGACACCGTGCCGCCCCACTCGTCTTCCACCGTGTTGTCGACGGTGTCGACCGTCAGCGAGGTCGGGATCACGCCGGCCTGCACGAGGCCGCCGATCCCGCCGGCCGTGACGTTCGCCGGCAGGCCCGCGCCGGTCGCATAGATCTTGCGCGCGCCGTTTTCGATCGCGGTCACCTCCTCGGTCAACTGGTTGCTGCGCGCGCCCTCGAACGCATTCGTGAACAGCGCGATCGCGCCGATCAGGATGATCGCCGCGATCCCGAGAAAAGCCACCGCCTCGAGCAACGTCGCGCCGCGCTGCCGGCCCATCCGGCGCCCGCGCGCGCGGGGAAGCGGCGTCCGGCGCCCTTCGCATGCATGTTTCATGATCCACTCCTCACTGGAAAACCCACTCGATCGTATTGCCCGTTGCGTTGTCGCAAGCGGTATTGGCATCGGACAGATCCGGTGCGCCGGTATTCAGGCTCGTACCGTTGACCACGATGTCCAGCCAGTTGCCGCCCGCCACCAGCACGCGCCGGCAGATGTCCTGAGGCACCCCCGCGTACTGCACTTCGGCCTGCGACGCGGTGGTGTAGGGCCCCACCGTCACCGCGCCGCCCCAGATGTCGCTCAGCGTCGCCGAGGCGCCGCTGCCGTTCACCGCGAGCGCCGACGGCACCGCATTCGCCTGCACGAGCCCTGCCACCGACACGCTTGCATACGTGTTCTGCGACGCATACAGGTCGCGCACGTCGTTCGCGAGCGCCGTCACTTCGACGGCGAGCCGCGTCGTCCCGGACGAACCGAACCCCGAGCCGAACAGCGACAGCACGCCCGCGGTGATCGTCGCCACCACGGTCAGATAGGCGAGCGCCTCGATCAGCGTGGCGCCGCGCTGCGCGCGCGCGCTCACGCGAACCCCCATGCAATCGTGTTCGCCGCGCTGGTGCAGGCCGCGGTGGCCTGCGCCGCGCTCGGCGAGGTGCTGGCCTGCGCGGTGCCATTGACCGTCACGCTCGTCCAGTCGTTCGACGACAGCAGCGCCGCGATGCACACGCCCTTCGGCACGTTGCGATAGGTCAGCACCGGCAGGCTGTCGCCGTCGAGCGTCACGGTCACCGCCCCGCCCCAGGCGTCGGTCAAGGTCACGCTGGTCCCGCTGACACTCGCTTGCAGCGTGGCCGGAAACGCCTTTGCGTCATACAGGTCCGTCATCGACAGCTTCGCGTAGCCGCCTGTCCCCGCCGACAGATACGCGGCGCGGACGTTCGCCGCGACCGCGTTGCTTTCCTGCACGAGCCGCTCGGAGGCCGCGCTCTGGAACGAGCTGCCGAACAGCGCGAGCGCGCCGAGAATCACGATCGAGGCGACCGACAGGAACGCGATCGCCTCCAGCAGCGTCGCGCCCCGCGACGCGCGGCGCGCACCGGTTCGCGGCGCGGCGGCGCGCCGCGGCGCAGGGCGACGCTTCAGGGTGCGTTTCGGGCGGTGTTTCATCGCGATCTCCGGTCCGCGTGCTCGGTGAACTCAGTGAATCGCCGAGGTCATCGTCGCAATCGATTGCTGGATGCCGAAAAAGCCGGTCACCAGCCAACCGATCACGAGCGACAGCAACGCGATCGCGACGCCATTGAGCCGGCGCATCTGCGCGGACACGATGGTCACCCCCTCCTTCATCCACTCGTCCGCGAGCGTGCGCAGCGCCTCGTCGAAACCGTTGTACTCGGCATAGATGCACAGGTCCTCGACGATCTCCTTCGACGGAAACCGGTAGCCGGCGCTCTTCAGCGCCTCGCCCGCGTTCAGGCCGGAGCGCACCCCGAAAATCGTGTCCTCGATGCGCACGCGCAGCCACGGCGACGCATGCTGCGCGAGCCGGCTCAGCGCTTTTTCGACGGTATAGCCCGAGGCCTGCAGCGACGCGAACGCGACGAGAAAGCCGCTGCCGGCGATCAGCCGGTAGATCGAATACGGCGGAAAACGGTCGAGCACGGTGCGCGGCCCGTACTTCCAGCGCGACAGCGACAGCCAGAACGCGATCACGAGCGCGGCGAGCAGCAGGAGGCCGGGCAGCATCCAGTGCTGCACGAAGATCGACATCACGTAGAGCGAATGCGCGGCGCCGTTCCAGCGCGACGGATCGAGAATGTGCGCGAACTGCGGGATCACGCGCTCGCCGAACAGGTACACGTAGGCGACCACCATCGCGAGCACCGCGCACGGATACGCGAGCCCGCCCACGACGGCCGCGCGGATGCTGCGGCCCGCGCTCACCACGTCGATCACCGCATCGAGCGCGCGCTCGATGCGGCCCGACTGCTCGCCGGCCATCATGATCATCTGCTCGGTGTAAGGCACCCACCATTGCATGCCTTCGGACAGCATCCCGCCGTTCTGCACGACGAGGCGCCATTCGGCGAGCACGATCGCCTCGGCTTCATGCGGCTTGCGGCCGTCGTTCGACGCGCGCATTTCGAGTTCGTCGAGCACGCGCAGCAGCGGCAGGCCGTTCGCCAGCATCTTGCCGATCTTCCTGTACAGGCGCAGCCGCATGGTGCTCGTAAGCATCAGGCGCGCCCAGTAGCGATTTACATCAAGTGCCATAGCTCGTGCTCGCCATCACCGGGCGCGTGCGGCCCGTATCCGAAGTCAGCGTCAGCCGGCCGACGACCCGCTCCGCCATGCGCGGGTCCACGTCGCCCCGGGCGACCTTGTCGATCGCGTGGTCCATCACGGTCTGGCCGTCGAGGGACCTTCGCCAGTATTCTGCGGCGGCCGCCTTGCCATGCGCGCGCAGCAACGCGAAGAACTGTGCATCGGTGCGAATCACTTCGGCGACCACCGTGCGGCCGATCGTCGCGCGGCCGGCGCACGCGTCGCAGCCGTCGCCGGCAATGCACACGTCCTGCACCTGGCCGCCCACCACGCGCCGCACCCGCTCGACGAGCGCCTTGTCGAGGCGCGCGACGTGTTCTGTCAGCCGCTGCTTGCAGTGCGGACACAGCACCTTGACGAGCCGCTGGCTGATCAGCCCGGAGACGATCGTCTCGTCGGCCACCATGTTCAGCGGCAGGCCGAGATCGACGAGGCGGTCGACGATCGCGATCGCGCCGTTCGCATGCACCGTGGTCCACACCTGGTGCCCGGTCATCGCCGCGCGCAGCGCGATCTGCGCGGACGCGCGGTCGCGGATCTCGCCGATCATGATCGTGTCCGGGTCGAGCCGCATCGCATTGGCGATGGCCGCCGAAAACGCGGCGGACCGCGCGTCCTCGGTGGTCGCGTTGATCACCGGCGTCTGCACCGCGCCGGCGATCGGATACTCGATCGGGTCCTCGACGGTGATCACGTGCGTGCCGCCGCCGGTCTCGCGGATCAGCTCGGTCAAGACCCGCTGCAGCGTCGTCGACTTGCCGGAGCCGGTCGGCCCGCTGATGATGCTCATCCCCTCCGGGTGCTCGCGCAGCACCGCGATCTCGGCCGCCTGCGCGGCGGTGAAGCCGAGCTGGGTCAGCTCGGTGGTCTCGCCGGCATCGTTGTAGAGCAGCCGCAGCACCATCAGGTTGCCGTCGCTGGTCGGCGCGGTCGCGATGCGCACGCCGAACAGTTGCTCGGGCAACTTGTCGCGCTCGACGATGCTCGCGTCCTGGCGCTCGGTCGGCTTGTACGTGTTGTCCGAGACGCTCGCCATCGCCGAGTAGAGCGTCGCCAGCATCCGCTCGCCGAACTCGCGCGGCTGCTCGCCGACGCGGATCAGCTCGTTGTGAATGCGGAAGTACGTGACCGAGTTGAACTTCTGCACGCGAATGTGGATGTCGGAGGCCCGCTCGCGGCACGCGCGCGCGATCATTTCCTTCGCGGCGACCTGCATCTCGGTGTGTTCGAGCAGCTCGCTCATGCCGCCCTGGCCGCGCGCGTTGCGATACGCGGCGCGCACCGCTTCGAGGCTCACGAGCCGCTGCGTGTATTCGTGATTGATCCGGTTCAGCCGCGCGCAGTACGACAGCACGAACGGATTCATCTCGTGCCCCTCGGCGACCAGCAGACGGCCGTCGTCGAGCAGGCACAGGAAATTGCGCTCGTGCTCGCTCGCCGCGAGCGGACCGAAGCTGCTCAGCGCGGTCGTGTTCGCGACATCGGCCCGCGCGGCCGGCGCCGCCGCGCCGTCGCGCGGCGCGAGCGGCTGGCCGGCGCCGCGTTTGTCCCTGCCGGAGAGAATGCCCATTGCGTTACTCCCTTGCGCCGAACACCGGCGCGCCGCCGCCCGGCAGCGCGCTCATGCCGCCCGCCATGGCGCCGGGCGCGGCCTGCCCCGCGCCCACGCGCAGCCGGACGAGCCGGCCGCCGCGCTCGCGCACGGCGACCGTGTCGCTGCCGATCGAGACCACCTTTGCGCCGTCGGAGAGCGCATCGCCCGGCGCGATGTCGAACTCGCCGCCGCCGTCCACCTGAACCGTCGCGAAGCGCCGGCCGCCGAAACCCTCGATGCCGGTCACGCGCACGTTGGTCAGCGTCGGCGGCGGGCTGTCGTCCGGCTTGCGCTGCTGCGCGTCGACCGCCTGCTGAGCCTGCAGCTCCTTCAATTGCGCCTGCAGCACCAGCGTGCGGTCCTGTAGCTGCGTGAGTTCGTCCGCCGTGCTCGCGACCCACGCGGGGGGCGCCGGCGGCATCGCGGAGGCAGGCTGTGCCGCGGCCGTCGCCGGCGCGGGAGCCGGCGCAGGGGTGACGCCGCGCGCCGCCGGCGCGGGAGCGGACGGCGCCGGATGCGGCACGGGCTGCGCGTTCGCGCGCCCGGCCAGCGCGCCGGACAGACAGAGTGCAACGAAGAGACGCCGGTCAGCGCACATAGAAATCCCCTTGAATCGACCACACGCCGCCGCGCCACGCGAGCCGTTCGACGCGCACGCCGGGCTGCTCGAGCAGGGCCGCGACGCGCCGCGGCGAGACGCCGCCCAGGTTGACGTCGAGCGTCCACGTCTGCCAGTCGGGCCGCGGCGGCGCGCTCGCCATCCCGAGATGCGCCATCGGCGCGAACGACGACGGCGCGACCGCGCGCACGGGTTCGATCCGCGCGTCGCGCCCGAGCATCTGGAACAGGTTCAGCAGACGGGTGCGCACCGCATCCGTGCCGAGCGGCTCGTCGCCGCCTGCGGGCATGTTCAGCGGCACGCCGAGCGTCGCGTGCTCGCCCGCGGCATCGATCTGCGCGTGCGGCTGCTGCGCGAGCAGGAACGCGATCATCGAGCCGTTGCGGCTCCACGTGTAGGTCGCGGCGTGCGGCGTGCACACGTACTGGTCGAGCGCCCAGCCGCCCGCCGACACGCTCGTGAACGCGGCGAGACACGCGCGCACGAACTCGACCGGGCGCGGCTGCGCGGCCCACGGATGCGCGAGCGGACGCGGCGCGTTCGCCTGCCACAGGTTCAGCCGCACGCGCTGCGCCGCCTCGCGCTCGCGCTCGAGTTCGCGCTGATGTCCGATGTACACCCAGACCGCGGCGATCACCACCGCGAGGCCCGCGAGCGCGGCCCCCGCGAGCAGCGGCTGCGGCAGCGTCGAGCGGGTCGGCCCGAGCCGCCACCAGCGCGCGATGCGCGGCTTGCCGTTGCGATGCGGGAAAAGCTGGTCGATGCTGCGCGGATAGAAGTTGTGATAGCCGTCAGCTTCGAGTTCGGGCTCGCCGATCACCGCATTCCATCCGCCGAGCGAGTAGTCGGCCGCGAGGCGATCGAGCACGTCCTCGCGCGTGCCGGCCACGTCGCCGTTCGGCAGGAACAGTCCGTCGCGCACCGCGAAATACGCCCACAGGCCGTCCGGCAGCCTGAACGCGCCAAGCCAGTTCGGCGCGGGCTGCTGGCGGCCGTCGTAGTACGCGCCCTCGACCGCGATCGTCTTCGACACCATTGCGCCGAGCGACGACAGGCCGGCGCGCGCGCCGTCGGCGCGGTTCGCGAAGCCGGCCATCGCGGCGCCGCGATCGATGCGCAGCACCATCAGGTCGAACTTCAGTTGCCGGCCGAGCGCGAGCGCCTCCTTGCGCAACTCGCGCCGGCGCGACAGCGACTGCCAGAACAGGCCGCAGACGAAGCGATGGCGGTTGATTTCGGTGATGTGGAGCGGCATGGCGAGAGTTCGTCGTCAGACGCCGGACGTGAGCACCGGCGTCACGAGGATCACGATCACCTCGCGCGAGCGCGACGCGTTCACGCCGCCGCCGAACAGCGGATTGGCGGGCGAGCCGACGCCCTGCTGGTCGCCGTCGTCGTACAGTCCCTCGTAGCCGCTCAGCACGAGCGTCTGGCCGGACTTGATCGCGACGCGCTGCAGGAAGTTGCGCGTCTCGACGTCCGGCACCTGGATCTGCTCGCCGCCGCTGCTGACCGTCTGCAGTTGCAGCAGCTCGGACAGGTTCGTGTAGAACTGCAGCATCACGGTGCCGTCGTCGAGCACGTGCGGCAGCAGCGTCAGGTTGAAGCCGGTCGTGACGGTGCCCGGGGTCAGCGCGGTCTGCGAGCCGACGTTGGCCGTCGACGTGGTGGATATCTCGGCGAGGTAGCCCTGCTGCGTCGCGACCTGCACCGGCACCGGCTGGTCGTTGAGCGTCGTGACCGATGCCGAGGTCGTGCGCCGCACCGTGCCCTGGTCGGACAGCGCGCTGATCATCGCGGTGGTGCCCGACGCGCGGCTCGACGGCGTGATCACCGACGCGGAGAACTGCACCGGATTGGTCGCGAGCGTCGGGAACGTGTTGGTGATGCCGAAGCGCGAGCCGAGCGCCTGATACACCGCGCCCCAGTTGATCCCGTAGTTGTCGCTCTTGCTGAGCGTCACGGTCAGCACGGTGACGTTGACCAGCACCTGGCGCGACAGCACGCGGTTCTCCTCGCTCATGAACGACGACACGCGTTCGAGCACGTCGGGCGTGTCGGTCACCGCGATCGAGCCGGTCGCCGGCGACGGCACGACGCTGCCGTAGGGCGACAGCATCGATTTGATCGACAGTTCGAGGCTCTTGAACACCGACAGCTGCGTGCTGATGTTCGTGTCGGCCGTGTTGTTCGACGACACCGAGGCGGTCCCGCCGCTCGTCGCGCCGCCGGCCGTGCCCTGGCCGCCGCCCGCCATGCCGCCGCCCTGCCCCTGGCTGTTGGTGGCCGCGCTGACGACGTCGGCGTTCAGCTTCGTATCGCCCGGCACCGACGTCACCTGAAACACCTTCGTGTCCGTGAAGTAGAAGACGATCCGTCCGTCGGCGAACTTCCACGACACGCCGAGGCGCGCGCACACGGTATCGAGCAGGCCCTTCAGGTCGCCGTCGCGATAGTCGATCTGCACCTGCGGCGCCGCTTCGCCGATGCGCTGCGACGCGCCGCCCGGCAGCGTGCGTCCGCCCGCGAGCATGCCCGGCGGCAACGGCGGCACGCCGCGGCCCATCGCCGTATGCGCCGCCGGCCCGCTGCCCGCCGCGTCGCCGCCGAGCGCGCGCTGCGCCGCGCTTTGCGCACCGGCAGCCACTTCGGTCGGCACGCCGGTCAGCCGTGTGATGCGCGCGGCAAACGCCTGCAGCGAGCCGATCGAGCGCTCGAAGCTCGCCGGCTGGCCGAACAGCGCCGGCAAATGCGCGACCGGCCCGAGGCTCACTTCGCTGCCCGACAGCCACAGGCCGTTGTTCATCACGACCGCGTCGTCGTCGTGCGCCGTGTTCGAGCCGGCACGTACCCGGGCGAGCGCATCGTTCGCGCGCGCGGTATCGGTCGCGGCGTCATGCCTGATCCCGCCGAGCAGGCCCGTGCAGCCCGACAGCAGGCACGCCGCGCAGAGCGCCGCCAGCAGCATTCCGGTCGCCCGCTTCATGCGGCCCCCTCGCCTACTACGCGAATCACCTTGTTGCCTCCATAGAGGATCACCTGAATCGGCACCTGCGAGCGCTTCAACGCATGCACGACCTCGCTGAGCGCCTGTTCGAGCGTTCCGTGGATGGTTGCGGACGCATCGACCGAGAAGTCCGTCGGCACGTCCCATACGAACTGCCAGCCGGCCTCCGCCGCCCAGCGCGCGAGCGCGCCCCGAACGGTCTTGTCCGCCGGCGTGATCTGCCACGTGCGCGTGAGCGGCGCGGCCGCGTTATCCGCATTGCCCGCGTTATCCGCGTTACCCGCGCCGGCCACGTCGACGGTGGCCACGGCGAGCGACGGCGCCGCCGGCGCCGATGCGAGCGGCAGCCCGGCCTCATGCGATGCGCCGCCGTCCGGGCCGGACGACGACCACGCAAGCACGTGCGGACGCTCGACCATCAGTCCGCTCGCCGAGGCATTCGCCGCGGCCGGCGCTGCTGCGGGCACGAGCGGCGGCGCCGTCGGCACGGCTGCTGCCGCGATCGCACCGGCGTTGCTGCCGGGCGGCGCGGCGTCGGCTGAAGCGGGCGGCAGCGAGGGCCGCAGTGAGGACGGCACGGGGAGCGAAGCGAAGCTCGCCGGGCGCCGCGTCACGGTGACGAGTTGAAGGTCGGTGTCGACATGGGCGACCAGGTCCGGATACGGCGCCAGCATTTCGCGGATCACCGCGACGAACGTGCCGCGGCCGCGCCAGTTCACCGGCGCGTCGGCCCATGCGCCGGCGTTCGGCAGATTGATGCTGTACGCGCGCGGCACGATGTCGGCGAGCGCGATGCGCAGCGGCACCCGGCGCCCGCCGCGCCGGACCATCGCGCGCACCGGCGCATGGCCCTGGACCTGGACCTGCGCACGCGCGTCCTGCATGCCGCGCGCGTCGCGCAGACCTTGCGCGTCGGCAGGCGCCGGCAAGAGCGCGGACGACAGCGCGAGCGTGCCGCTCAGGATTGAAATAAAGAGGCTGTATCGCATTTCCGACCGTGTCCGACTTCGAACCTTGTCCTGCCAGACCGTCGCATCGGAAATCCGCCGCGCGCTGGAGCCGACAACCCTCGGAACAGGGCAACGCACCCTGTCCCGCGCATTTTGAAATTGAGGCGCTCGCAACGCAGCCTGTGTTGATCATCTGTTACGTTGATGCCGGCCGCCTGCCGCATGCGTACCGTTGCGCGTAACCGATGCGCGTAACCGATGCGCGTAACCGATGCGCGTAACCGATGCGCGTAACCGATGCGCGTAACCGATGCGCGTAACCGATGCGCGTAACCGATGCGCGTAACCGATGCGCGTAACCGATGCGTGCCGGCAGGCACGCACGCCGGAGTCCTGTCATACGTACTATCGGCAGTTGCATCGCCGACTTTAGCGTTGCGCGCGAATGTCTTCGCGGTAGAGGCAGCCCTCGCCATGCGTACCGATGCGCAGGGTGCGGCCGTCAGCATAGGCGCTGCCACGCGCAACAGCAACCGCGATGCGCGCGCGATGCCGCGTGCTGACCCGCGCGAACCGTCACGACGTGATGAAACGTCTTGCAAGTTTCGGGCATCGTCGAAGTGCGACGCACTAATTCGCGCGATCCGGCTCGCTGCACGAATGCAGCGGCGCGCGTGCGGCCGCGCATCGTCGATGCGCATTTCATGACACGGCTTCGGACGATTTTTTTTGTCCATCACATTCGATCCAGTTACTGGGACAGGTTCAGGATGCGATCGACGCGAGCGCGCGTTTTTTCGGCCGAACCGCGGGTTCGGCGGCGGCGCTCGCGTGCGCCGCGAAGGCCGGAATCGCGCGAATGGCGTCGATCACCTGCTTCGACTGGATCAGCCGGGTGCATTCGAATTGCCTGGGCGTGCCCTTGTGGCGCGGACACCACAGAAAATCCTGGTGGTCGAAGCGCACCTGCGGGTCGTTCCAGCAACTGTTACAGGTGTGGTAGTTGATAACACGGTAAGGTGTCCGAAATTCATTGACAGGATGCGTAAAGCCGCTGACCATCACGACCGGCGTGCCGACCGCCCACGCCAGCCACGACAGCCCGCTCGACAACCCGATGAAAAACGCCGCATGCTTCAGCCAGCGCACGCGCTCGGCGAGGGGCCGGTCGCCGGTCTGGTCCTCGCAGCCGTGCGGAATGTGATTCCAGACGATGCCGGTGCCATGCACCGTCTTCTGGTCGATGCAGACGACCCGGTAGCCCTGCTCCTTCAGGAACGCGATCACGTCGTGCCAGCCGGACGGGTTGTTCCAGTACTTGCTCTGCGTCGAGCTTTGCGTCGCGATGCAGACGTAAGGTTCGGCGAGCGGCCGCCCGTCGTCGTCGCCGCACGCAATGCGCGGCGGATGCTCGGCCGGATCGACACCGAGAATGTACGCGGCGGTGCGGTGCAGCCCGACGAGCCGGAAGTCGCTCGGCTGACGCACGCAGTCGCGGTCGTCGAAAAAGAGGCCGAGGCTGTAGGTCGCGTAATAGCGCCCGGGGTCCAGCTCTTCGTGCGTGACGAACGCGATCTCTGGATACGCGTCGCGAAACAGCGGGATGATGAGGCCCGACATCGCGCAGGTCAGCCGGCAGCCCTGCTTGCGTCCGAACTCCGCGGCATACGGCATCCAGCCGAGCGTATCGCCGAGCGTGCCGACCGGAAACTGCACCAGCACCTGCATGTCGCGCGCGTCGTATTCGTAATCGGACAGCGGCTTGCCGTCGCGCCCGCCGGGCGCATCGAGATCCCACACAGTGATGCCGAAGCGCACGTAATAGCGCTTCGTGCTGCGCACCGTGCCGCTGCCGATTTCGGTCTCGTACAGGATGTTCGACGTGTCGAGGTCGCGCAGCACCACGCGCCAGCGCCCGTTCGGCAGCGCGATCCGGCAGCCGTCGTTGAAGTCGAAGCGGATGCCGCGCGGGCCGATCATCACCGGCACGTCGGCCGGCGGCGGATAGGCCGGCTTCGGCGGCGGCGCGGCCTCGGCCGCCGGCGCGCCGGTCCCGGCCGGCCCGGCGCCGGTGCTGTCGCCCAATGCTGGCTGCGTGGATTGCGTCATGGTCGATTCCTGCCGGTCAAAGGTTGCGTGTCCAGAAAGGTTGCGTGTACATCCAGTCGCACAAGGTCTATCAGACCTCGTCAAAAAACAAAGTGCATCGTCATGTCGATACTCTGCTGCGTTCCGCCGCCCGCATTGAACGAGCCGGTGTAGCCGACGGAGAAGTCCAGGTTCTTGCGCAACGTCGCGTCGACCTGCACGCCGCCGAACAGGCGCGAACGCGGCAGCGGCACACCCGGCGCCGAAAACGGCGTGCCGTCCTGCGCGCTCACACTCAGGTTGCGCGCGCCGTCGAGCAGTTCGCGCGCGTAACCGACATTCAGTTGCGCGCGCACCGGTCGCACGCTGTCGCCGAACGACCGCGCAAGCGAGAAGTCGAGGTACGGCTGCAGCGTATGGGTGGTCTGCGTGCCGACCGCGAGATCCTGGCCGGCCGCGCCGCTCTCGCCGAACCCCTGGCCGTGGAAGAACCCGTAGACCACGCCGAGGCGCGGCGTGAAGCTGAGCGCGCCGAGCGCGAGCGGCAGCGCCGCCTGGGTGCCGGCCGTCAGCGCGTTGCCGCTGTTGTTGCCATACGCGGTGCCCGCGGTGCCGAAGGGCCGGCGCGTGTAGATGTCGTCGTACGCATACGACAGCGCCGCCGACAGCCGCACCGGGCCGAACGTGCGGCCGCCGTACAGCGACGTGCGCAGCGTGTCGGCGCGCGCGCTGTCGCCGGTGCTGTCCTCGCTGAGGTCGCTGTGCGCGTAGCCGAGGGCGACGCCGAGCGTCGTGCGCGGCGCCGCGCGCCAGTCGAAGCCCGCGTCGAAGCGGTACTGCTGGACCCCGAAGCCGGGCGCGGCGCCGCTCGCGTCGAGCCGGGTCTGCACGCCGGTGCTCGCGAGCCACAGGCCACGCTGCGGCGACGCGCACGCGGTCCCGCCGGATGCACCGGATGCGCCATCGCAGGCCTGCGCCTCGCGGCCAAGCAGCTGCTCGCTGGCCGACAGCGCGTCGAGGGTCAGCGCGGTGCCGATCGCAGTGAACACGCTCGTGTCGACGGGCGCGACGACGGTGGCGGCATTCATCACGACGAGGTCGACCGAGTCGGGACCGTAGACCACGCTCTGGCTCACCGACGCAGCGCCTGCGCCGCCCGAGCTGACCTGGTCGAAGCGGCCGTCGAGCGAGCCCGCCGACACGATCGTGTAGACCGTGCGCGCGCCGTAGGTGCCGGGGTCGTAGAGCAGTTGCAGGCCGCCGTTCAGCGTCGCCTTGCCGGCGACCGCGAGTTGCGACGCAGACGTCGGGCTGACCTCGATCGTCAGGCTCGCGGCGGCGGCCTGCGTGTAGTCGCTCGCGATCGTGAGCGTGCCGATCGAGCCGCCGGGGCGCACGTTGCCGCTGTTGGTGACCGTGCCGCTGATCGTGCCGTGGCCGATCAGCGTGCCGGCTGAATTCACCTGCACGGTGCCGCCGAGCACCGCGCCCGGATCGGCGCGATCGCCGACCGCGAGCGTGCCCGCGCTCACGAGCGTCGTCCCGGCGAACGCCGCATTGTTGCCGTTCAGCGTCAATGTGCCGCTGCCGGCCTGGACCAGCGTGCCGGCGCCGCTGATGGTGTTCGCGAAGGTGACGTTGTCGGCGTGATCGAACGTGAGCTGACCGTTGTTGAGCACGTTGCCGGCGAGGTTGCCGCTGGTGCCGCCGTTGCCGATCTGCGCGACGCCGTTCTCGTAGATGCTGGCGCCGCTCGCGGTGCCGTACACCTGCACGACGCCGCCCTGGACGACCACCGTGCCGCTCACGGTGCCGCCGCTGTAAACCTGCTGCGTGCCGCCGCTCGCGACGGTGGTGCCGTTCGCGGCGCCGCCCGACGAGATCGTCTGCAGGCCGCCTCCTTCGATCATCGCGTCGTATGCGGCGCCGCCCGACAGGACGATCTGCGCACCGCCGCTGTTGATGACCGTGCGGCTCGCCACGCCGCCCGACGCGATCCGCTGTGTGCCGCCGTCGAGCTGCGCCTGCTGCGCGACGCCGCCAGCCAGTACCGACTGTGTGCCGCCGCTCGCGACGCGCGTCGCGAAGTCGCTGCCGCGCAGCGATTCGAGCGCGCCCGACGCGAGCTGTGTCGCGCTTGCGAGACCGCCGTCGAGCACGTCCTCGATGCCGCCGTCGAGCACCGCCGTGCTGCTCGCGAAGCCGGCCGACGAGACCGTCTGGACGGCTCCGCTGCTGACAATCGTCCCGGTTGCGAGCGCACCGCCCGAGAGCACCTGGACGCCGCCTGCGTCGATCGTCGTGACGCTCGCGACGCCGCCCGACAGGAGCGTCTGCGCGCCGCCGCTCGCTACTTCGGCGAGCGCCGCGAGGCCGCCCGCGCCGATCGTCTGCGTGCCGCCGCTGCTGATGAAAGCGGTCTCGGCAAGGCCGCCGGAACCGACGCGCTGCGTGCCGCCCGCGAGGATCGTCGTGGCCGACGCGGTGCCGCCGCTCACGTCCTGGGCGCCGCCGGTGGCGAGCGTCGTACCGGATGCAAGGCCGGCGGACGCAACCGTCTGCAGACCGCTGCCCGCGACGAGCGCGGCATGTGCGACACCACCGGCGCTCACTGTCTGCGTGCCGCCGAATACGGTGGCCGCGCGATCGGTGCCGCCCGAGACGACCGTCTGCGAGCCGCCGGCGAGGATCGTCTCGCCGCTGCCGGTGCCCGCGACGGTTTCGGTGCCGCCGCTTTCGATCTGCGTGCCGCTGGCGATACCGCCGGCTGTGATGGTCTGCACGCCGCCGCCGCTCACCGTGGTGGCGTCGGCGATGCCGCCCGAACTTACCGTCTGTGTGCCGCTTGCATTCAGCGTTGCCGATATTGCGTTGCCGCCGTCCAGTACCGTTTGCGTGCCGCCTGCATCGACCGTCGTGTTCGAAGCAACACCGCCGGAGTTGATGCTCTGTGCACCGCCGGAAAGCGTCGTACCATTGTCTACGCCAGCGGCGTCGATCGACTGCGTGCCACCCGCGAGAACCGTTGCGTTGTCATCGATACCCGAGATGTTCTGTACGCCGCCGCTGCTCACCTGGGTTGCGCTGGCCGTACCGCCTGCCGCAATCGTCTGCGTGCCGCCGCTGCTCAACTGTGTGCCGCTGGCGACGCCGCCGGCTGCGAGGGTCTGCATGCCGCCGCTGTTCACCGTGGTGGCGTCGGCGACGCCGCCCGAACTTACCGTCTGTGTGCCGCTTGCATTCAGCGTTGCCGATATTGCGTTGCCGCCGTCCAGTACCGTTTGCGTGCCGCCTGCATCGACCGTCGTGTTCGAGGCAACACCGCCGGAGTTGATGCTCTGCGCGCCACCTGAAAGCGTCGTGCCGCTGTCCGCGCCGCCGGCGTCGATGCCCTGCGTGCCGCCGGCAAGAACCGTTGCGCCCACATCTGTTCCCGAGACGTCCTGCGCGCCGCCGCTGCTCACCCACGTGCCGCTTGCGACACCGCCCGCGGAGACGGTCTGAACGCCACCGCTGCTCACCGTCGTCGCGTCAGCCACGCCGCCCGAGGCCACCTGCTGCTCGCTGCCGCTGTCCACCTGCGTGCCCTGCGCGCTGCCCCCGGAGCCCACCTGCTGCACGCCCCCGCCGCTCAGCACCGAACCGCTGGCCGTCGCTCCCGCATCGATGCGCTGCGCCCCGCCGCTGTTGATCGTCGTGTCGCTCGTGATCGCACCGCCGTACAGCGCCTGCACGCCTCCGCTGTTCACCTCGGTGCCGATCGCCGTGCCGCCGCCGCTGATCGCCTGCGTGCCGCCATCGTTCACCACGCTGCCGGCGGCTTCGCCGCCCGAGGCGACCGTCTGTGTGCCGCCGCTGTCGACCGTCGTCGCGCTCGCGATGCCGCCCGCGCCGAGAATCTGCGTACCGCCTGCGTTCAGCGTCGCCGATATGGCCGTGCCACCGGCCAGTACCGTTTGCGTGCCACCTGCGTCGACCGTCGTGTTCGAGGCAACACCGCCGGAATTGATGTTCTGCGCGCCGCCCGAGAGCGTCGTGTCATTGTCCACGCCGCCGGCGTCGATCGACTGCGTGCCACCGCCGAGGATCGTTGCGTTGTCATCGATGCCTGAGACATTCTGTACGCCGCCGCTGCTTACGAGCGTGCCGCTGGCGACGCCTCCGGCCGCGAGGGTCTGCGTCCCACCGCTGTTGATCGTGGCCGCGCTCGCGCCGCCGCCGGCCAATACGCTCTGCGTACCACCCGCATCGACGGCCGTGTTCGAGGCGATACCGCCGGAGCTAATCGTCTGGGCTCCGCCCGAAAGCGTCGCGCCGCTGTCTACGCCGCCCGCGTCGATCGACTGCGTGCCACCGGCCAGGATCGTGTCGCCGCGCGCACTGCCCGAGATGTTTTGCGTACCTCCGCTGCTCACCCGCGTGCCGCTCGCCGTGCCGCCGGCGTCGATGGTCTGCGTGCCGCCGTCATTCACCACGCTGTCATTGGCGTCGCCACTGCTGGCGACGGCCTGGACGCCGCTCGCGTCGATCGTCGTGCTCGATGCGACACCGCCAGAGCTAACGATCTGTGCGCCGCCCGAAAGCGTCGCGCCACTGTCTACGCCGCCCGCGTCGATCGACTGCGTGCCACCCGCGAGAACCGTTGCGTTGTCATCGATACCCGAGATGTTCTGTACGCCGCCGCTGCTTACAAGCGTGCCGCTGGCGACGCCGCCGGCCGCGAGGGTCTGCATGCCGCCGCTGCTCACCGTGGTGGCGTCGGCGATGCCGCCCGAACTTACCGTCTGTGTGCCGCTTGCATTCAGCGTTGCCGATATCGCGCTGCCACCGGCCAGTACCGTTTGCGTGCCGCCTGCATCGATCGTCGTGTTCGAAGCAACACCGCCGGAGTTGATGCTCTGTGCGCCACCTGAAAGCGTCGTGCCGCTGTCCGCGCCGCCGGCGTCGATGCCCTGCGTGCCGCCGGCAAGAACCGTTGCGCCCACATCTGTTCCCGAGACCTCCTGCGCGCCGCCGCTGCTCACCCACGTGCCGCTTGCGACACCGCCCGCGGAGACGGTCTGCGCACCGCCGCTGCTCACCGTCGTCGCGTCAGCCACGCCGCCCGAGGCCACCTGCTGCTCGCTGCCGCTGTCCACCTGCGTGCCCTGCGCGCTGCCCCCGGAGCCCACCTGCTGCACGCCCCCGCCGCTCAGCACCGAACCGCTGGCCGTCGCTCCCGCATCGATGCGCTGCGCCCCGCCGCTGTTGATCGTCGTGTCGCTCGTGATCGCACCGCCGTACAGCGCCTGCACGCCTCCGCTGTTCACCTCGGTGCCGATCGCCGTGCCGCCGCCGCTGATCGCCTGCGTGCCGCCATCGTTCACCACGCTGCCGGCGGCTTCGCCGCCCGAGGCGACCGTCTGTGTGCCGCCGCTGTCGACCGTCGTCGCGCTCGCGATGCCGCCCGCGCTGAGAATCTGCGTACCGCTTGCGTTCAGCGTCGCCGATATGGCCGTGCCACCGGCCAGTACCGTTTGCGTGCCGCCTGCATCGACGCTCGTATTCGATGCGGTCCCACCCGAGTTGATGGTCTGTGCGCCACCGGAAAGCGTCGTGTCATTGTCCACGCCGCCCGCGTCGATCGACTGCGTGCCACCCGCGAGAACCGTTGCGTTGTCATCGATGCCCGAGACGTTCTGTACGCCGCCGCTGCTCACCTGGGTTGCGCTGGCCGTACCGCCTGCCTCAATCGTCTGCGTGCCGCCGCTGCTCAACTGTGTGCTGCTGGCGACGCCGCCGGCTGCGAGGGTCTGCATGCCGCCGCTGTTCACCGTTGTCGCGTCGGCAACCCCGCCCGAACTTACCGTCTGTGTGCCGCTTGCATTCAGCGTCGCCGATATCGCGCTACCACCGGCCAGTACCGTTTGCGTGCCGCCTGCATCGACCGTCGTGTTCGAAGCAACACCGCCGGAGTTGATGCTCTGCGCGCCGCCTGAAAGCGTCGTACCGCTGTCCGCGCCGCCGGCGCCGATACGCTGCGTGGCGCCGGCAAGAACCGTTGCGCCCACATCCGTTCCCGAGACGTCCTGCGCGCCGCCGCTGCGCACCCACGTGCCGCTTGCGACACCGCCCGCGGAGACGGTCTGCACGCCGCCGCTATTCACCGTTGTCGCGTCGGCGACCCCGTCCGAACTCACCGTCTGTGCGCCGCTCGCGTTCAGCGTCGCCGAAATGGCCGTTGCGCCGGCCAATATGGTTTGCGTGCCGCCCGCATCGACCGTCGTGCTCGACGCGACCCCGCCCGAACTCACCGTCTGCACCCCGCCGGAGAGCGTCGCGCCGCTGTCCATGCCGCCGGCGTACACGTTCTGCACGCCCCCGCCGAAGATCGTCGCGCCATCGTCGATGCCCGACACGTCCTGCGCGCCGCCGCTGCTCACCAGCGTGCCGCTCGCCGTCCCCTCCGCCGCCACGCTCTGCGTCCCGCCGCTGCCAACGCGGGCGGCATCGGCAAGGCCGCCCGCGCCAACGGTTTGCAAACCGCCCGCGAATAGCACCGTGCCGGACGCCGTCGCGCCCGAATCCACCCGCTGTTCGCCGCCGGATACCGTGGCGCCGGTATCCACCGCGCCGCCGAACACCTCCAGCAGCGCCCCGGACAGCACCGATTCGTTCTCGCCGGTGCCGGACAGGTTCTCGCGCCCCGCGCTCAGCGTCGTGCCGCTTTCCGTTGCGCCCGCATCGATAGTCTGGGCGCCGCCGGCCTCGATCGTCGTATCCGACGCACTGCCGCCCGAACTCACCGTCTGCGCACCGCCCGACAGCGTCGCGCCGCTGCCCACACCGCCCGCATCGATCGTCTGCGTGCCGCCGGCAAGGACCGTTGCGCCCTCATCCGTTCCCGAGACGTTTTGCACGCCGCCGCTGCTCACCCGCGTGCCGCTCGTGATCCCGCCCGCAGCGACGGTCTGCGTACCGCCTGCATCGACGATCGTGCCCGACGCGACCCCGCCCGAACTCACCGTCTGCACCCCGCCGGAGAGCGTCGCGCCGCTGTCCACACCGCCCGCCAGCACGGCCAGAAGACCGCCCGACAATACGGTTTCACCGGTACCGCTGCCCAGCAGGTTTTCTTGTCCGCCGGCGAGCGTCGTGCCGCTTTCGGTTGCGCCCGCATCGATGGTCTGCGTGCCGCCGGACAGCAGCGCCGCCTCGGCCGCGCCGCCCGAACTGACGGTCTGCGTCGCACCCGCATCGATCGTCGTGCCCGATGCCGTGCCGCCCGTCAGCACCGTCTGCGAACCGCCGGACAACGTGGTCCCGCTGTCCGTCGCGCCCTGCTCGACGTCCTGCTGGCCGCCCGCCAGAATAGTTGCGTTCGCATCGATCCCGCTCACGGTCTGCAGGCCGCCGCTGCTCACGACGGTGCCGCTCGCGCTGCCGTCGACGACCTGCCAGCCGCCGCTGCCGATCTGCGCGCCGCTCGCGGCGGCGTCGGCGTAGACCCACTGCAGGCCGTTGTCGCCGATCGTCGTGCCGTTCGCGCTGCCGCCCGCATAAACGTTCTGCGTGCCGCCGGCGAGCACCGCGCCGCTGGCCGTCGCGCCCGAGCTGACCGTCTGCAGGCCGCCCGTCATCACCGTCGCGCCGTTGTCCACGCCGCTCGCCAGCACCTCCAGCAGGCCGCCGGACAGGACGGTTTCGCCGCTGCCCGCGCCCGCCAGCGACTCGATGCCGCCGCTGCCGATCGTCGTGCCGCTCGCGCTGCCGCCCGCGCGCACCGTCTGCGAAGTCCCGGACGTTACGCTCGTCGCATCCGCGACGCCGCCGGAGCCGACCGTCTGCGTGCCGCCGGCTTCGAGCGTCGCCGATACCGCGCTGCCGCCGGCCGATACCGTCTGCGTCGCCCCCGTTTCCACCGTCGTGCCCGATGCGATGCCGCCCGAACTCACCGTCTGCGTGGCGCCCGACAGCGTCGTGCCGCTGTCGATGCCGCTGCGGTAGACCGTCTGCGCGCCGCCCGCAAGGATCGTTGCGTTGTCATCGGTGCCCGACACGTTCTGCGCGCCGCCGCTGCTCACCAGCGTGCCGCTCGCGGTACCGTGCGCGAGAATCGTCTCGGTGGCGCCCCCATCGACGGTCGTCGCATCGGCGATGCCGCCCGAACTCACCGTCTGCGTGGCGCCCGCCGCGAGTGTCGCCGAACTCGCGCTGCCGCCGGCGGCAAGCGTCTGCACGCCGCCCGAATTGACTGTCGTGGCGGACGCCAGCCCGCCGCTCACGCGCTGGACGCCGCCGCTGTCCACCTGCGTGTTCGCTGCGACGCCGCCCGCGCCGAGCGTCTGCGTGCCGCCCGCGCTGAGCGTCGCGGAAACCGCGCTGCCGCCGCTCGACACGGCCTGGCTGCCGCCGCTCACGAGCGTGCCGCTCGCGATGCCGCCGGGCACGGTCTGCAAGCCGCCGGACAGCACGACGGCGTTTTCGTCGAGCGTGCCGCCATTGACCGCTTCGGACCCGCCGCTGCTGAGCGTCGTGGCGCTCGCGAATGCGCCGGCCGAGTACACGTCCTCCCAGCCCGTGCCGGTGACCGTCGTGCTGATCGCGCTGCCGCCGGCGACCCACTGGATGCCGGCGCTGTCCACCGTTGCGCTCGCCACGCCGCTGCCGTTGACGACCTGGCTGCCGCCGTCGATGAGCGTGCCGTAGGTCACGCCGCTCGCGTTGACCACCTGGCTGCCGCCGTAGACCAGCGTGCCGTACGCGACCCCGCCGCCGTTGACGACCTCGTGCCCGCCGTCCACCACGGTCGCGCTCGCGATCCCCTCCACGGACTGGCTGCCCGCGCTGATGACGGTGGCCACCGCGCTGCCACCGCCGTAGACGTCCTGTATGCCGCCGTCGACGAGCGCGCCGCTTGCGGCGCCGCCGCTGAAGATCGTCTGGCTGCCGCCATAGATCACCGCGCTGATGTCGAGGCCGCCGACCGTGATCTGCTCCCACCCCGGGCTGATCACCGTGCCCGACGCGATACTGCCCGACTGCACGCCGATGAAGCCGCCGGTGAGGATCGCGTCCTTCGCGAGCGAGTTGCCCGAGTCCAGCCAGATCGAGCCGCTTTCATCCTGGGTGCCGCTCGCGACGCCGCCGTCCTGCACCACCTGATAGGACGCGCCGGTGAGCACCGTGCCCACCGCGGAGCCGAATACGTTCTGCGTTGCGCCGTCGTTGACGCCGCCGCCATCGACGGTCGTCCCGCTTGCGAGCGCGCCCGCGCTGACCGTCTGCAGGCCGCCGGACGACACCTGCACCGCGAACGTCCGGCCCCCCGAGCTGACGGTCTGGCTCGTGGCGAGCAGCGTCGCGCCGCTGTCCACGCCGCCCGAATAGACGATGAACGAGCCGCCCGACTCCACCGTCTCGCCGTACCCCTCGCCGTAGAGGTTTTCGACGCCGCTGCTCACCACCGTGCCGCTTTCCACGCCGCCGGAGAGCACCGTCTGCACGCCGTCGTCCTGGGTAGCCGAGGCGATGCCGCCCGCGCTCACCCACTGCGTGCCGCCGCTGCCGACGATCGCGCTGATCGCGATGCCGCCCGAGTTGACGTACTGGTCGGCGCCCTGCGCGATCAGCGTTTCGAAGGCCGTGCCGCTATCCACCTCCTGCTGGCCGCCGCTCGCGAGCCACGTGATGCTCGTGGTGCCGCCGAGCACGTATTCGGTTGCGCCCGAGTCGACGATCGTATCGGACGTCGCGCCGCCGCTCCACACGTAGTCCGCACCGCCGGCGCTGATGGTGTCGAGCACCGCCACGCCGGAGAACACCCCCTGCGCGCCGCCGCTCGACAGCGTCGTGCCGTAGCTCGACCCGCCGGATATCGCCTGGGTGCCGCCCGCGATGACCACCGCGCTGCTCGCGGCGCCGCCGGACTCGATCGACTGGATCGCGTACGCGCCGCTGATCGTTGCGCTCACATCGAGTCCGCCGGACACGATGTTTTCGCTGCCGCCGGAGTCCACCGACGTCGACGACGCCGTTCCGCGCACCGTGAGCGTCGCGCCGTTGCTGACCACGAGACCGGCGGACGTCACGCCGGAGCTGACGGTCGCCGCATCCGGCGAGCGCGCGGGAAACATCAGCCCGGCAGTCATGAAGCACCCGAACAGCCAGCCGAGCAGACGCGACGCGCGAGCGCGCCGGCGTCCGAACAGGCGGACGCCGTAGCGGCGACGACGGGCGAGCGGCGTCATCGCCGCCCCCCGGTCGGGCCAGCGAGGACATGCATCGCCCTGGCACTTGCGTTGTTCGCCTGCACCCGCTTCGTTCCCGTAGTGTCTGCCTTGTGTGTCGTATGGGTTGCCCGCGTGTTGCGTGGGTATCACGTGGACATTGCGTGGTATCGCGTGGGTATCGCGACCCCGTCCCAGGCGTTTGGGACCACTCCAATATCGGCTCGCGCGACGCGGAACTTGAGAAAAAATGTTTAAAAAAACGAAGCTGTGGATACCGAAACATCGCGATTCTCTTTTGTAAAGCACGGTGTATTGGCACCTGATTGCACATTGCCCATCACCGGCAATCTCACGATGCCTGACGATGCGCGAAGTACGCGTATCGCAATCGTTTGCGCACCCACCGGCGGCACCTTGTGAATTCCACGAGAGGTATACCCATAAAGGCTCTCGTGGATCGAGTCGAGCCCCGGCCGACGCGTTCCGCCATCACGGGCTGCGCGTGTTGTCGTCCGGGTTCGAACGGATTGCGCGAAGCCAATCGGTCATTTTTTCTTGCTCCATTTCCGTTTCTTTCTTTTATTTTCCGATCATCGGATCGCTATTCTTTTTCGTATAAATTTTTTTTGTACGAGAGATTAATTTTATTTAGACGACGAATTCCCGGAGTGTGGGACGTGAACGTGATGCGGCACGGAAGCGATACCCTAAAGTTCGCGCGTCCGGGGCCGCTATACGGAATGGGACAACAGGATGGAGCGACGCGTGCAGGCGGCACCGATATGGATAACCAGCTGATTTCCGGTCACTATGCGGTGCCGCGTGCGCATCCGTTCACGGATGTGCCGGGGCCGTTCGGGTGTGGTGAGGAGGGGGTGCTCGCCGATGTCTCGCGAGGCGCGGCAGGCGAGCCCGCGCCTAATCCGTTTCGCGGAACACCGGACAAATCCGCTGCGCCACCTGCTCCGGCGAGGCGCGGCGCGCGACCCCGAAGCCGCGCGCTGGCGATCGGACTGGTCGCGGGTGCCGTCGCGAGCGTCGGTGCGCTCCTCGCGTGGCGGTACTCGCCCGATGCGCATCATGCGACGCCGGCGCTTGTCGCGGCGCTGCCGGCACAACCGGCCGTCGCCCACTCCGCGGTCGCCGCCATAGCGCAGTCATCCGACGAACCTGCGTCGAGCGTCTCGCATCGGGCTTTTGACGAGGCAACGGCCGGTGTTCACGATCGAATACCGTCGCGGCATGCGCGCGGCCTGTCTGGCCACACCCCGGCCCTGCGGGCACAGCGCACGCGCCTGGCGGAACGGCACCCGCGTCACGCGTACCCGTTTGCGCGGGCGGCCTCCGTCGAAAACGCACCGAGCTGGCTTCCCGAGAAGCAGCCGGCTCCCGCTTCGGTACCACGCGTGCCGCTGTCGAGCCGCACGCAGACCCCGCAATGGGATCCTCGCGCGCAGGGGCCGCTACTCGCGCACTGAGCGCGGGCAGCGGCACCGGTCCGGCCGCCGCGGCTCGCCCGCGACCGCGCAGCGCACGCAGCGCATACGCCACGACAAGAGTCTGCACGCGGGGCTAGGCGGGATCGGCGTCGCCCGGGCTCACTGGCCGCGAGCCGCTTACGCGTCGAGCGCCTCGCGCTGGCGACGCCGCACCGCATCGATGTAGCGGTTCGCGATTTCGCGCATCTGCGCGGTGTCAGTGTGGTCGACCGGCTCGTCCCGCTCGCTCTCGGGACGCGGATCAGGCCTGAGCTCCGTTACCCTGAGCGATGCCGTCGGCTGAACCGTGGCGGCCCAGGAGGCCTTCTTCTTCGTCGCCAGATAGTCGACATAGGCCCGGCGGCGTTTCACCGTCGACGGGCGCATGAACACGTCTTCGTAGTTCTTGACAGTCAGATGCTCGCGGATTTTGCCGTACTTCGCGTAGCGGTCCTGCGCGAGCCTGAAATCTGCCGGCGAGACGTCCGGCCGCCGGTTGCCGCGCGCGTCCTTCATGCCTTCCAGCTGACGCCGGCAGGCTTCGGTCACCCCGTCGAACAGCATGTAGATCGGATACATGCCGTGCACGTTCAATGTATAGGCATCCTCACCATGTTCCTTGACCCCGACGGCCAGCGAATCGCTGCCGGGCACGAAGCGCGTGTAGTGCTTGCAAAAGAGATAGAGCGGATTGTTTCCGAGGTCGCCGTGCTCGTCCATCATCTTCATCAGCGCTTCATGGTTGGCCGGATCGAACAGTTCCGTTTTCATGTTGTCGAGAAAATTCTTCTGCGCGGCCAGCGCCATCCCCTTCGCCACCTTCGCCGACGTGAAATGCAGCTTGGCCCGGTTGCGGTCGCGCAGGTCCGCCGCCTTGTCCGATATGCCGCCTTCCTTCGCGAATACGCTGTAGTTCTTGATGAAATCCTGCAGGTCCTCGCGGCTGTTTTCCATGATCCCCGAATGAATGAACAGGTCGTACACCATCTGGAGGTAATTGATTTCCACGAAGTCCCAGGCGGTATCGAAGAAAATGGCCCGCTCGTAGTTCTTCTCGGACAGAAACGCGTCCATGTCCACCGTATAGTTCTTGTCGAGCGTCGCGAAGCGGGACCCGCCGCCGCCGTGCGCGTACACATGGATCGGGTCGACTTCGGGCGCATCGTCGCCGTTTTCGCGCCACAGGATGTCGTTGCTCCTCCAGCGGGCGCGGTCAACCGAACTCTTCATTTCATCGAGCATGTCGTCGCGGAACGCCGTCTTGTCGCGCAGCGTGCCGCCATCGTTATGGATCGTGGTCGGCAGTCCGCGCAGCGCGGCGCCATCGAGCTGGGCGCGGGTCGACACGCTGTGGATCTGCGGCTCGCCCGGCGCGTTTTTCTTGTTGCTGAGGTCGCCATCGCGCTTTTTCCACGTGATCTCGCCGACACCCTCGACCAGCGTGTCGAGCTTGCCGTTCTCGGCGACGTACATCCCCTGCACCATTTTCTGATCCATCTGATCGTCGATGGTCACCTTGTTATCGGTGATGTCCCAGCCCGTGATACAGAGCTGATAGCGGCGGCGATCCACCGGGTCCATCTCCAGCAGTTGCTGGATCATCGGCGGATCCTGGTCCCGGTAATACACGGGCTCCGTCGACACGAGGTAGTACTTCGACGTGTCCGACGGATTGCGGATCTGCGAAGGGATGCCCATGACGCGCGAGATCAGCACGCCATTGGAGTCTTTATAGTTGAGCTGATACTTCAGCGAAGTGATCTTGTTGCCATAGTTGCCGAAATGTTCGTGCGCCGCATGCATCAGAAGCAGCGGCATCTCCGGCACCACATGCGGCAGGCTCAGCAAACGCGACGTCAACGGAAACTGCGAGGACGGAATCTTCTGAACGTCGTCCCACAGCGCGTTGAACACACCGTGGAATTCGTTTTCCTTATCGTCTGCGCTATCCGCACTCGGGCTCCTGTGGTCGCGCGCTTCCTCGGCCAGCGCCGCAAAAAAGTCCGAGCCCATCGCGTCGCGGAAATTTCCGATGGCTTCCTTGTAGGCGCCGCCCATCTCCAGGTCGCCGTCCGCGGCGGCATCCGAGCGCTGCAGCTCGCTCTGCAATGCGTCCATCGACAGATGGCCGGCCTTGAAATGGGTGAGGAACGCCGCGCGCCCTTCAACCGGATTCCTGCCTTTGGCGAACCAGCCCATCTGCTGGCGCACGGCCTCGCGGTCTTCGTCGGCAACCGGCTCGCCCGCGACGCGCGGCGTCTCGCGCAGCGCCCGCTCCACGAGATTGCTGAGCATCAGCATTTTCGCCCCGGCGAAATCCGGCTTCGCGTTCTTGCTGAACGCCTTGCTGTCCAACATATGCCGCACGGTCGCAGCCAGCCTGTCGCGGTCCTCCGGGATGCCGCGGGTACGGCTCTCGATGCGCTCCATGACATCGCCGACGTTCACGCGCCCGTGCACGGGGCCGGCGAAACTCGCGGCAACGTCGCTCGCCGTGATGGCGCTGCTCAGGTTGCGCGTCATCTTTTCATCGGCGTAGCGCACGAGCTTGCCGATCGTGCCATCGGACGCGATCGCGCGATCGTACCGGCGCAATGCGGTGAACACCGGTGTCAGCTCGATGCCCAGTTCGACAATGTGCACATTCAGGCGGTTCTCGTGCCCGATCTGGAACTGCTGCGACAGGAACAGCATCTGGATGGTGCGCAGCCGTTCGCGCACTTCCTCGACCAGCGGTCCGATAAAGCCCTGCTGCGTCGAGGTCTGCGTCGCTTCGTCCAGCGACCTGATCGCGGCCGCGAGCGACTCCGCGATCATGTCGTCGACGCTTTCCGTCACCTCGCCTTTTCGTTCTGGCCTGCTCCCGGCAAATTCACCCTGGATCCGCCTGAGCTCGTCGCCGAGCGCCGTTGCGGTGTGCTGGTTGCCCGGCATGAACGCCTTCGTCAGGAACACTTCGAGCGCGTTCTGTCGCAGCGCCTGGGCATCTTCCCCCCAGGCGCCGTCCCGGATCGCGTCGCCCACTCTGTTCAGCAGCGCCTCGAACTGGTTCAGCGAGGTACTGACGATCTTGTCGTTGAGAATCTCGTTCTCGTTAATGCCGAACGTATTCGAGTGCTTGTTCGGATGATTGAAAAATTCCGTGAAAATCAGCCTTGCGCCGATTCCGAATGCGAGAAACGACGAGATGCCGAGCACGATATTGGTGAAATCGGCCAATACGGGGTTGCTGATCTTGCTCGTCGACAGGTACTTGTCCGTTGCAAAGTAGGTAGTCGCCCCGGCCACGGCCCCAGCGGTACGCGCGACCAGTTCGCGCGCCTTGTTGGGCATCGTCACCCGGTCGGCGCGCGGCGATTCGCGCCGATACTCGACACCGCCGGCCAGACTGTGATTGTTCTTTCTGACGGGCAACTGCTCGACCCGGCTCACGTTATTACGGGTCAGCGTATTCTTCGCCAGGTAGTAGACGGCGGTCGATGCCAGCACCGACATGATGAAGCCGGATACCAGCGAACGTGCGAGCGCGCCCTTGACGTCCTCGATCTTGTGGATCATGTCGAGCAGCACATTCGCGCTGGCATAGATGCCGACGTTCAGCGCTGCGGGAATGAATTCCCCGGCCACGTCTTTCACGGAGCCGGCGACCGCGGAGCGCCCCATCTTCATGCGGAACGTTGCGGGCGCCCCGCCCATCTTGCGGGTAGCAAGCGCCACGAGGTCCGGCGCCGCCAGCGCGCTCGCCCCGAGCGCCCCCGAATAGGCCAGCGCTTGCCAGTCCGCCGGGCAAAACATTTCGACGATGACGGGCAGTCCGAACCCGAGAAAATTGCTCAGCATCGAAGCGGCAATATTCGCAGTCCATATATGGGCGCCCGGATTGAGCGGTTCCGACGGATATTGCGAATCGCTGTACGTCTGCGCCGTCGCCACACGGATGAACGCCTGCAGGCAGTGGTTGCGGTTGCCCTCCGACGCAGCGAGTGCGCTTTGATTGCGCGGCTCCTGCTTTGCTTTCTGATATCGCTGTTCCGAGGCAATATAGTCGCGCCCGGCGCGCACGATCTCGTCGGTCAGGCGGTCATGATGCTGATCGCGCTCGGCGCCCCGGCCAGGCGCCGACAGGTTCGAGGCGAGTTCGATCTCGTCCTGCGGCGCGGCAGTGCGTTCGACATCCAGCCCCGCGGCGGCAAAGCGTCGCGCACCCGAGCCGCTGACCACCAGCGCACCCTGGTCGCCACGCGGGCGAATCGCCATGTGATCCGTCCGCATGCGGGACGATCCTCTTTGTAGCGAGACCTGGCCACGCGCGTCGTTGCCGGTATGGCTCGCCTGCGGGGCGGCCGTGCTCGCGCTTTCGTCGGCGTCATGGCGGTCGGTGTGGTGGATCGAAGTAACCATGGATCGTGCTCCCATAACTGGATCGTGCGCGCTGGTTCATGCGCGTCACGCACGCGCAACGTGACGTGGCGCCTGCATTCTGGAAAATCCGGCATCACCACCGCGCAACGAACGCCCTCGCCCTTTCGCCTGGTGTACCGGTCTGACACAAATCTGTAATTGATGGCCGATTCTGTGCCATCCGGCCAGCCGGCATCGATGCGCGAGCGAAGCCGGCACCCGAATTGCGAAGCGCGCACGGCCCGGTCGCGGCCGCGCCGGCCGCGGTGAAGAGCGGCCTGCGTCGAAGACCGCGGGCGCCTTCGCAAACCACGACGGATCTTCCGATGCATCGCGGTCATCGCGCCCGCGCCTGATAACCTGGCGTAAAACGCACGCATTAGCGGGCGCGGAAGAAACCGACCAGGGACAGGCAACATGGAGCGGCGAAACATCGTGAGCGACCCCCGTGTCGACGCCTACGCGTTGACGCCGGCCAGCACGCCACCCGACGAGACATCGTCCACGGCGCGCGCCAACCGCACGGCACACGCCCCGGGGGTAAGCACGAGCCCGAGCACGAGCTTCTTCAACCGGTTCCCGGCCCTGCTCGCACGGGCGGCGGACCCGGATCCGTCGCGCCTCAGAATGCGCACGCTCGATTCCGTACGTGCCGCGATGGCCCTGCTGCCATCGGCGGTGCGAACCCACGCCGGGCGTGCGCCCACCGCGTCCACCGCCTCGTCCATCGCCAAGCTGCCGCCCGAGTTGTGGAGCGCGATCGCGAGGCAACTGGATCCGAATGACCGCAACGCATTCCGCCTCGCGTGCCGGGCGGGGTATCGCAGCGCCGTGCCGTCGAGACTCGCGATCCGCTCGGCGAGCGAGCTCGCGCGACTTCCCGCAACGTTCGCTCCCGCCCAGGTGCACGCGATCAAGCTGAGAGACGGCGCATTCGACGCCCGCGCGCTGTGCACGCTGCCCCACACGCTGCAGGAACTGACGCTCGGCTATGTGAGCGTGTCGGTCGACGCGCTGTACGAGGCGCTGCCGCGGCTCGACCAGTTGCGCAAGCTGCGCATCGACGGTCCGTACGGCCAGCGCGCCCACGACCTCACGCTGGCGATCGCGCCCTGTGCGGCACTGACCGACGTGACGTTCAACCGCTGCGGGATCGGCGACTTCGGCGCGACCAAGCTGGCGGAGAACCCGCGACTGCGCACGGTCAGCCTTTTCATGAACGGCATCACCGATGCCGGCGCGATCCGGCTCGCGAAGCACGCGTCGCTTCGCAACCTCGCGCTGGTCAGCGAGTCGGGCATCACCGACGCAAGCGCGATGCGGCTGGCGCAGCGCTCATTTCACTCGCTCAATCTGCGCCATTGCGCGATCCGCGACGCCGGAGCGCTCGCACTCATCAACGGGCGCCGGGTGAAGCACCTGAACCTGTCGGGCAACCCGCTGAGCGACGCATGCCGCCGCACGCTTGCCGAACGGGCAAACACGTACGGCATCACGCTGATTCTCTGAGCCCGCGCCGCCGGCACCGCGCCCGATTCCTCATCAACGACCAGACCGAACAGGCCCCCGACCATGCGACCGACCGACACTCCTTTTCCCGTCATGCCCGCCGCGGATCTTGTTGCGCCGCCCGCCGCGCCGGCATCGCCCGGCGCAGCGACAGCGGGCGCGCGCGAACGCTCGCCCGCCGACGCCGCGGCCGACGCCGCGTTTCCGGGGCTCGTCCGCAAGCGTCCGGGCAGCGACGCCCCCGCCACGCACGCGCAGAAGGTCGCCCAGCGCCGCAACACCTGCCTGCCGCTGATGCCGGCGAGCGCGAACTACACGCAGCATCCGCTGCACAGCCTGAACATTCAGGCTGTCGTGCCCACCGGTTCGGCCTCGATCCCGGCGCCGGACATCGAGCATGCGCCGCTTCATCTCGACGGCCTCGTGCGCACCATCGACGCCTTCGCCGAGGACCCCGCGCACCGGCTCGGCGAAGGCGCGTCCACCCAGCCCGCGCGCTATCTGCGGGAGGCGGCGACGCAGACCCTGTATCGTTGCAAGCTCAACCAGAACCGTCCGCGCAATACGTTCAGCGACGTGGTCATGCCGTGGATCCTCGCGCGCGGATTCGGCTTCGACGACGTGCCGCTACCGCTCTTTCTCGTGGACAGCGACAATCGCCTCGGGCTCGGCGCTAACGCGGTCTGGGTGGCGTCGCCGGTCATCGACGGCTTCAAGGACGTCGGGCGGTTTCTCGTCGAGTCGGGCGCCGACGCGGTCGAGCCGCATGCGCGCGAGGCCTATGCCGCGCATCTGCGCGACCACGACGATGCGCGGCATGCCGCACAGGCGCTGCGCAATTCGCCGGACATCAGTGCGCTGATCGCCCGCTTTCCGAAAGGCAGCTTCGACCTGCTGGATCCGTCCGGGCACGCGGCCCTGCAGCCGCTGCGCGGCCATGCGCGCGATGCGCTGCAAAGCCAGGACCGCATGATCGACCTGCTGCCGGACCGATACAGCCGTGCACTCTCGCAGACGTTTTATCTCGGCGAACAGGTCGACCACTGGGACCTGCAGAACGAAGCGCGCTGGAACACCGGCCTCCACACCGACGCCGAGGGCGTCCACGCGCCGATCGTCGACTGGGGCAACACCGGGCCGGTCGCCGGCTTCGGCGGTCAGCTCAAGCGCGACAGCCTGCGCGCGGCGAACCAGCCGGCGCGCGTCGACGACCCGTACGGACGGATTCCCGACGGGCTGACGCCGAGCGGCTACATGCAAAGCTTCCTGCGCGAAGAAGACCTCGCCTACGAAACCGTATCGATGACATTCGGCGCGCTCAACCGGTTGCCGCGCGCCGCGGTGCTGGCGATGCAGCAGCGCGCGGTCATCGAGCAGGAACGCGAGACCGAGCCCACGGCGAACACCCGTCACGGCGCCCCCGACGCCGCGCTCGCGATTGCGTGGCACGCGTCGCGCATCCCGGCGAGCCGCATCGAGCGGGTGATCCAGCGGATCTATGCACTGGGGACGGACGCGCGCCATCCGGCCTCGGTCGCGCAGCTGTTCTCGCAGAAAAACACCGGCTACCGGGACGCCGCGGCGCTCGCGGCCGCGCAGATCGCGCGCACGCAAGCGCTGATCGGGCGGGCGAAAGAGGGACGCCAGCTTGAACGGTGGATCGAGAAAAACAGCGAGCGCGCCGCGGAAATCGTCCAGCGGATTGCGCGCAAGCTGCACGGCCTGCCCGAGGATCCACGCGCCGCGCTGCGCGGGTGACACGGCGCCCGCGTATCGCGCGCCCTCCCCGCACGACAGCCCCACGCTTCGCGTTTGCGCGCATCGTTTCGCCGTCCGCCCGGCACGCGCGCGCGGAAGACGGTGAAATAGGAAAACGATCGGGACACCGACGCGGAAAACCGATGTGGAAACCGATGTGGAAGCGATAGGGACACCGATCGGCACGCCGCGTGCTCGCTGCGTTCGGACGCACACGGTCCCCCTTTTCAGCGCAGGCCGCCCTTGAGGTTGACTCTCATGCGAATCCATCTGTGGTCGTGTACGAGCGACGCGTCTAACGAGCCGCAAACGGCCCCCAAACCGTCCCAGCCCGCAGCGGCCTTCTCCGTGAGCCGCTTGCCGGCGGCGCTGCGCCGCCTCGACCCGCGCCCGAAGACGGCGCCGGCGCAGAGCGCCGCGGCGCCTGCCCGGCCGGATGCGCCTGCTGCACCCGATGCGTCCCTGGGCAAGGCATTCAAGCTGTCGGTGCCGAAACCGTCGGCGGCGAAACCGTCGCTACGCGAGACGCTTTCGCGCTTGCAGGCCTGTCCCGTGCCGCGCTTCCTGCGCAAGGAAGCGGAGCGCCCCGAGGCCGCACCGCCGCACAGCGACGTCGCGTACCGGCCGCCAACGGAGAAGCGTTCCGCGTCGCCGGCGTCCTCGCTGCGCTCGTCCAGCACGCTCGGCAAGTCGCTGCGCGCGCTGACGCCGCCGATGTCGTGGCGTGCCGTCACGGCGCCGCTCGCGAAGCCGTTCCGGCGCGGCGGGCGCAACCTGACGTCGTTCCGTCCTCCCGCTCCCCAGGCCCCCGACGGCCTCGAACGGCTGACATCGGCCGATCGCCAGGAACTGCTCCGGCTCGGGCTGGCGTACAACAACCCGGACGCGCGGGCCGCCATGCAGCCGATCGACACAGTGACGTATCTCGTGCGTGCGCTGCGGCATGGCCGGGCCAGCGACGCGCGCGCCTCCGCCGCGCTCGCCGAGATCGCCGGCGCGCTCGAGCGGCTCGGCGCACAGCCGCCGGCAGCCCAGCGCGCAGCCCTGAGCAAGCTGATTGCGCCGCTGCAGGAAAGCAGCCGCAAGCTGCGTGACGAAACGCTGCAGGTCAGGCTGGGCGAGATCGTGGCAACGATGAACGCGCTGCGCCCAGATTCGCACTCCTGAGCAAATCAGCACGCAAACCGGACGGCAACCCCGGCCGCACTCCACCACGGCGCCCGGCCGGCGCATGCGCGATGCCCGGCCGGCCCGCTCACATCTGCGCGCCGATCATCCACGGCACGAACTCCTCGTTGCCGACACCGAGCGCCTCGCTCTTGCTCTTCTTGCCCGATGCGACCTCGACGATCATCCGGAAGATTTCCTCGCCTTTCTGCTCGACGCTCGCGCCGCCGTCCATGATCTCGCCGCAGTTGATGTCCATGTCGTCGGCCATGCGCCGGAACATCGGCGTGTTGGTCGCCACCTTGATCGACGGCGCCGGCTTCGCGCCGAAGCACGAGCCGCGTCCCGTCGTGAACACGACGAGGTTCGCGCCGCTCGCGATCTGTCCGGTCGCGCCCATCGGGTCGTAGCCCGGCGCGTCCATGAACACCAGCCCGTGCGTGTCGATCGGCTCGGCGTAGCGGTAGACGCCCATCAGCGGCGACGAACCGCTCTTCGCCACCGCGCCGAGCGACTTCTCGAGAATCGTCGTGAGGCCGCCGGCCTTGTTGCCGGGCGTCGGGTTGTTGTCGATGCTGCCCTTCTCGCGCTCCGCGTAGCCTTCCCACCAGCGGATGCGCTCGACGATCTTCTCGCCCACCTCCGGGCGGATCGCGCGGCGCGTGAGCAGATGCTCGGCGCCGTAGATTTCCGGGGTTTCGGTCAGGATCGCGGTGCCGCCGTGCTGCACCAGCAGATCGACCGCCGCGCCGAGCGCCGGATTCGCGGTGATGCCCGAGTAGCCGTCCGAGCCGCCGCATTGCAGCGCGATGTTCAGATGCGACACGGGCAACGGCTCGCGCAGCGCCTCGTTCGCCACCGGCAGCATCGCGTCGACCGCGGCAATCGCGGCCGCGACGGTCTTCTGCGTGCCGCCCTCTTCCTGCATCACGAGCGGCACCAGCAGCGGCCCGGGCGTCACGCCCTCGGCGACGAACAGCGCGCCCATCTGGTTCGCCTCGCAGCCGAGCCCGACGATCACGACGCCGGCGAAGTTCGGATGCTTCACGTAGCCGCCGATGGTACGGCGCAACTGCTGGATCCCCTCGCCGTGATGGTCGATGCAGCAGCCGAAGCTGTGCGTGATCGGCACGACGCCGTCGACGTTCGGAAACGCGGCGAGCGCGCCCGGCGCGGCGAAATGCTGCGCGACGAGCTTCGTCACGGTGGCCGAGCAGTTCACCGTGCTGATCACGCCGATATAGTTGCGCGTCGCGACGCGGCCGTCGGCGCGCCGGAAGCCGTCGAACGTGAGCGGCGCCGCGGCGGGCGTCACCGGACGCAGGTCCGCGCCGAACGCATAATCGCGATCGAATGCGCCCATCGACAGGTTGTGCACGTGGACATGCTCGCCCGCCTGCACCGGCTGCGTCGCGAAGCCGATGATCTGGCCGTAGCGGCGCACCGGCGCGCCCCCGGCGATCGCACGCAGCGCGATCTTGTGGGCGGCCGGAATCGCGTCGCGCGCGACGAGCCCCCCGAGTTCGCCGAGCGCCGTGCCCGCGTCGATCGCGCCGCGCGCGATCGCCACGTCGTCGTCATCGTGCAGCCGGATCACATGCGGGGTCGGGTTCATCGTGGGTCTCCTGAGCGTGGGGCAATCGCCGTTTCATGCAGAGCTTGCCGAATGCGGGTACGCTTGTCGGCACTGGCGCATGATCGGCTCGCCCGGCGGGCGGCGCAAATTGGTCGGACCACCTCAACCGCGAGAAAAGCACTCATGGAAAGTCGCTCGACGCCGCCCGGCGTGCTGGCACAGACCGTCCGCACGCTTGAGGAGCGCATCCTCGAAGGCCGCTGGGCGCTGAACGCGCGCCTGCCGTCGGAGCGCGCGCTCGCCGGCTCGTTCGGCGTGTCGCGCTCGACGATGCGCGAGGCGATCCAGCGCCTCGTCAGCAAGGGCCTGCTCGAACCGCGCCGCGGCAGCGGGATCTACGTGGTGCAGCGGCGCCCGGTCGGGCTCGCCGCGCCCTGGCTGCAGCTGATCGACGACCATCCGCCGCTGCGCGCGGAAACGCTCGAATTTCGCCTCGTGTTCGAATGCGCGGCCGCGCGCTTTGCCGCGCAGCGCTCGACCACGGACGAGATGGAATCGTTCGCGGCGATCCTCGAACGGATGACCGATGCAGTCGCGCGCGCCGACGTGGACGCCGAGGCGCAGGCGGACGCCGCCTTTCACACCGCGCTCACCGCGGCCTCGCACAACCGGATGCTCGACCAGTTCTACGGCAGCGTGATCGCCGCGCTGCGCGATCACATCGCGCGCAACACCTACGACGCGACGATGAACAACGCGAACGCCGCCGCGCAGGCCCGCGCGCGGCTGCGGCAGCACGAGGCGATCTACCACGCGATTCACGGGCGCGACCCCGATGCCGCGCAGCGCGCGATGTACCTGCACATCGATTACGTCGGCAAGCAGTTCGACGCGCACTGACACGGTGCGCGACGCCGGCGCGCTCCACCCCGTGTTCGGGTTTTCACGCGTTTTCCCTTCGATTCACGCCACCTATGATGCCGGTCTACTGGTAGACCAGTAGACCACTCTACCGGGAACCGGTCCTTGCCGGCGAAGCGCGACGCGCGGCTGCCTGGCGGTGCGCGGTGGTGTCCGGTGCGGCTTCGTCATCTCGCACCGCGCATCCGGTACGCGATGCGCGCCGCCACCGCGGCACACGTCGGCTCGCCGCGTCCGCGCGCCGGCATGCAGGCTGTCCGGGCGATGAAGGCAGGCAGCGGTGCCGCGCGCACCGTGCGCCCGCCTCGTCGCCCGCGGCCGTTCGATAACCACGACTTTGCCCAGCACACGCGGGCCCAGGAGGCACAATGAATCCGGCAGTCGCTTTACCCCCGGGTGCACTCTATGCACAGCCGCTCACGCCCGTCGCACACTCGCTATTAGCGTCGTTTCTGGTGGCGGCGATTCCGATCGCCATCGCGCTCGTGATGCTCGGCGTGCTGCGGCGCCCGGCGTGGCAGGCGGCGCTCGGCGGGCTCGTCGCGGGTCTCGTGATCGCGATCGCCGTGTGGGGCATGCCCGCCGGCCTCGCGTTCAACGCGGTGGGCGCCGGCATGGCGCTCGCGCTGGTGCCTGTGATGTGGATCGTGTTCGCGGCGCTGCTGCTGTACAACATCGCGGTGAAGTCGGGGCGCTTCGAGCAGTTCAGGCTGTGGATGCTCGATCACCTGCCCGATGACCGGCGTCTCGTGCTGCTGGTCGTCGCGTTCTCGTTCGGGTGCCTGCTGGAAGGCATTTCCGGCTTCGGCACGCCGGTGGCGATCACCAGCGCGCTGCTGATCGGTCTCGGCTTTCCCGCGCTCGAAGCGCTCACGCTCACGCTGATCTTCAACACGGCGCCGGTGGCGTTCGGCGCGCTCGGCGTACCGATCACGGTGCTCGGCGCGGTGACCTCGCTGCCGGCCGGCACGCTCGCGGCGATGGTCGGCCGCCAGTTGCCGTTCTTCGCGTTCCTGCTGCCGTTCTACGTGGTGACCGTCTATGGCGGCGTACGTTCGATTCCGAAGCTGTGGCCGGCGCTCGTCGTGTCGGGCGGCAGCTTCGGGCTCACGCAGTTCATCACGTCGAACTACCTCGGCTACCAGTTGACCGACGTGCTGTCCTCGCTCGTCTCGCTGATCATCACGATCGGCTTCCTGAAGGTGTGGCGTCCGCAGCCCGATCCGGCGTTCGCGATGCAGCGCCCCGCGTCCGCGCAACACGGCGGCGCGCGCATCGGCTACGGCGGCTGGATGCCGTGGATCGTCGTGTCGGTCGTCGTGATCGTGTGGGTGCACGCGAACATCGCGTCGATCGGCGACACGAAGATCCATTGGCCGGGCCTGAACAACGCGGTGTTCGTCACGCTGTATCACAAGCCGTATGCGGCCGTGTGGGACTTCCAGCCGCTCGGCACCGGCACCGCGATCCTCGTGGCGGCGATCATCACGTCGGCGTGGACGCGCCTCGGCGTCGGCGACTTCTTCGGCTGCGTCGTGCAGACGTGGCGCCAGACGCGCATCGCGATCGCCACCGTGATGATGATCGTCGGCCTCGCGTATCTGCTCAACTACTCGGGCATGAGCTACACGCTCGGGATGGGCGTCGCCGCGACCGGCGCGCTGTTCCCGCTGGTGTCCGCGTCGCTCGGCTGGATCGCCGTGTTCCTGTCGGGCAGCGACACGTCCGGCAATGCGCTGTTCGGCAACCTGCAAGTGGTGGCGGCCCGTCAGCTCGGCTTCGACCCGGTGCTGATGGCGGCGACCAACTCGTCGGGCGGGGTGATGGGCAAGATGATTTCGCCGCAGAACATCGCGACCGGCGTGTCGACCACCGAGCTCAAGGGCAAGGAAGGCCTCGTGTTCGCGCGGACCTTCTGGCACAGCGTGCTCCTCACGCTGCTGCTCGGGATACTCGTGACGCTGCAGCAGCACGTGCTCACGTGGATGATCCCGGCGCTGCCGCACTGACCGGCGCGTGACCGGAGCGGCCGCCGGCGCACGCAATGCAACGCAACGCGACGCTCAGCGCGTCGCGTTTTCGCGGATGAATTCGAGGTGCGTGACGAGCGCGGTGCGCGCGGCCACCGGGTCGTGATGCGCGATCGCCTCGAAGATCCGGCGGTGCTGCGCCATCAGATGCGACAGGTCCGCATCGCGTTTCTCGAACGCCGCGTAGGTTTCCTCGATCGAATGCTGGACCAGGTTGTGCAGGCCGTGCATCACGTGCACGAGCACGATGTTGTGGGTGGCCTCGGCGATACGGATATGGAACGCCGCATCGAGTTCCGGCAGCGCGACGCGCCCTTCCACCGTCGCATACGGATCGTCCTGCCGGAATGCTATTTCCAGCGCGCCGAGCGCGGCTTCGAGATTCTTCAGGTCCGATTTGGTCGCGCGCACCGCGGCCAGTTCGACGGCCACGGCCTCCAGTCCTTCGCGCATCTCCAGGATATCGCCCGCCGCCTTGCGATGGCGCGCCATCAGGTGCGCGAGCGGCTCTGCGATCAGCGGCGCACTCGGGTCGGCGACCACGTACCCGCCGCCGGTTTTCCCGCAGATCAGCTTGCTGCCTTCGAGCCGCAGCAGCGCTTCGCGCACCGACGGCCGCGACACGTTCAGCTGCTGCGCGAGCTCGCGCTCGGATGGCAGCGACTCGCCGGCGCGCAGCGTGCCGTCGACGATCAGCTGTTCGAGCTGTTCGCATACCGCGTCGGAGAGCCGGAAGCGGGCGGGCGGGACAATCGGGGTATAGGACATCGACTTCGTTTCCTGGGCTTCGTTTCCTGGGCTTCGTTTCCTGGGCTTCGTTGCGTGAGCGCCATTGTCCGCGCGCGCGGAGCATGAACGAGGCCGCCGCGTCCGCTGAACGGCGCGCCAACCCCACCCCCGATTGTCACACAAACGCGCCGCCGCACGGCCCCGGTGCGGCGGCGCAGCCCGCTGCGCGCGGCACGCTCAGGCGAGCGCTTCGTTGCGCAGCGTGTCCCAATGCGCGGCCAGTTGTGCGCGCACATCCTTCTTCGTGATCTTGCCATAGGCCGATTTCGGCAGCGCCTCCCAGAACACGAAGCAGCGCGGATACTTGTAGCGCGCGATGCGGCCGTCCAGATGATCGAGCAGCGCCTGCGCGCTCACGTCGCAGTCCGGCCGGCGCACGATCACCGCGACGCCGAGCTCGCCCCAGACCGGATCCGGCATGCCGAGCACCGCCGCTTCGTGCACGGCCGGATGGCGCAGCAGCGCCTCCTCGATCTCGCGCGGATAGACGTTCGAGCCCCCCGAAATGTACATGTCCGACGAGCGCCCGGTGATGTACAGGAAACCCTCGCGATCCAGATGCCCAAGGTCGCCGGTATGAAACCAGCCATGCCGGAACGCCTTCGCATTCGCCTCCGGATGGTTGTCGTAGCCGCTCATCACTGCCGGGCCGCGCACGCAGATTTCGCCGGTTTCGAATGGCGCGAGACGCCGGCCGTCGTCGTCGCAGATCGCGATCTCGATGCCGGTGCGCGCATAGCCGCAGGTGCCGACGCGGCAGCCGGGCGCATCGTCGTCCTCGTGGTGCAGCTCGGGCGGCAGCACGGTGATGTTGCCCGTCACTTCGCCGAGGCCGTAGTACTGCACCAGCACGCGTCCGAGCTTGCGCAGCGCGTGCTGCTGGTCCGCGCGATACATCGGCGCGCCCGCATAGATCACGAACTTCAGCGAGCGATGATCGTAGCGGTCCACCGCGTCGTGCTCGGTAAGCCGCTTCACGATGGTCGGCACCGTGAACAGGTTGTCGATGCGATGCTGCTCGACAAGCGCCCACACTTCCTCCGGGTCCAGCTTCTCGCTGTCCGGCAGCACGCTCGCCGCGCCGCGCGCGGTATTGACGATCGCGTGTATGCCCGCGCCGTGCGACAGCGGCGCCACCACCAGCGAGCGCGAGCGGTGGGTCAGTCCCGGCATCAGGTCCGCGAGATGGTTCGTCACGACGAACGCCATTTGCCCATGTGTCAGCGTGCCCGCCTTCGGATAGCCGGTGGTGCCGGACGTGTAGAAGAACCACAGCGGATCGTCGCGATCGACGGTCTCGGCGTCGAACGGCTGCGCCTCGCCGGCGGCGAGCGCGTCGTAGGCGAGCTCGCCCGCGCGCGGCTCGCCGAGCGCGACCACGCATTCGAGCGCGGGCGACGCCGCCCGCACCGCCTCCACATGCGCGTCGAAACCGCTGTCGTACAGCATCACGCGTGCGCCGCTCGCCGCGCCCAGATAAGCCGCCTCGGGTGGCGCGATCCGATAGTTGGTCGGCACCCAGACGGCGCCGAGCTTGAACGCGACCCACGCGCTTTCGAACAGCGGCAGGGTGTTGCGCGCATGCACGAGGATGCGGTCCCCCTTGCGCACGCCCTGCGCGCGCAACGCGGCGCACACCGCATCCACGCGCCGGTTGATGGCCGCCCAGTGCCACGTGCGCCCGGCCGCGATGAAGCCGGGCTCGTCGGGATGGCGGCGTGCGACCTGCGTCAGCAGATCGCCCAGATTCATGACTGTCGTCAGCATGCTTGTCTCATGTTACGGATAACGAATCGAATTGGAACGGAAGCGGTGGAGAGCCGGCCGATCTCATGCGCGCCGTTCGAGAATGCTCACATAGTTCGTCACCGCCGCGCCGCCCATGTTGAACACGCCGGCGAGCGTCGCGTCGGCGATCTGCATGTCGCCGGCGCTTCCGGCCAGTTGCATCGCCGCCATCACGTGCATCGACACGCCGGTGGCGCCGACCGGATGTCCCTTCGACTTCAGGCCGCCGGACGGATTGACCGGCAGCCGCCCGTCGCGCACGGTCACGCCGTCGAGGATCGCGCGGGCGCCTTCACCGGGCTTCGCGAGCCCCATGGCTTCGTATTCGAGCAGCTCGGCGATCGTGAAGCAGTCGTGCGTCTCGACCAGCGACAGGTCGTCGAGCGTGACCTGCGCATCGCCGAGCGCGCGCTGCCATGCGCGCTGCGCGCCCGCGAACGCCGTGCGCTCGCGGCGCGACAGCGGCAGGTAGTCGCTCACCTGCACGCTCGCGCGAAAGCCGATCGCGCGCGCCGCGCCGCGCGCGGCCTCGGTCGACGCGATCACGAGGGCCGCGGCGCCGTCGGAGACCAGCGAGCAGTCGGTGCGCTTGAGCGGCCCCGCCACGAACGGATTTTTCTCCGACGGCGTGCGGCAGAAGTCGTAGCCGAGATCGCGCCGCATGTGAGCATAGGGATTCGCGGTGCCGTTGCGGTGATTCTTCGCGGCAATCGCGGCGAGCGCATCCGACTGGTCGCCGTAGCGCTCGAAGTAGGCCTGTGCGATCGTGCCGAAAATGCCGGCGAAGCCGCCCGCGACGCCGGCCTCTTCCTTCGCGTACGAGCATTTTTGCAGCACGTCGCCGACCTCGGCGGTCGGCAGCCCGTTCATTTTCTCGACGCCGATGACGAGCGCCACCTTCGAGCGCCCGGCGCGCACCGCGTCGAGCGCCGAATACAGCGCCGCCGAACCGGTTGCGCACGCGTTCTCGCAGCGCACCGTCGAGGCAAAGCGCAGCGCCGGAAGCGCATTGAACACGAGCGCCGACGGAAAGTCCTGGTAGACGAAGCCGCCATTGAACATCCCGACGTGCACCGAATCGACTGTCGACGCGTCGACGCCGGCGTGATCGAGCGCGCCGCGCGCGGCCGAGGCGATCATGTCTTCGGGTTCGAGCGCATCGAACCTGCCGAACGGCAAATGATGCCAGCCGATGATAAGGCATTGATTAGTCATGCTTAGGTTCCTGTATAAATGAAGAAAAGCGAAAACCCCGGGACTCAGATTTCGAGCACGCCGGCGGCAACGAAGCCGCCGTCGACCGCGAGCGTCTGACCGGTCACGTACGACGCATCGTCCGAGGCGAGAAAAGCCACCGCGCCGGCGATCTCGTCCGGCGTGCCGTAACGGCGCATCGGCACCTGGCGCAGATAGTTGTCGCGCGCCACGGGCGAATGCAGCGCCGCGACCATCGGCGTCTCGATCGGGCCCGGTGCGATTGCGTTGACGGTGATCCCGTGGCCGGCCAGCTCGATCGCCATCTGCCGCGTGAGGCCGATCACCGCCGACTTCGACGTGCCGTAAGCGGTGCGTCCGGCGCTCGCGCGAATCCCCGCCACCGACGCGAGATTCACGATGCGTCCCCAACGGTGCCGGATCATCTGCGCGGCGGCGCGCTGCGCGAGCAGCATGGGCCCGGTCACGTTGACGTCCATCACCGCGCGCCAGTGATCGAGCGGATAGCTCTCGAACGGAAAGGTCTTCGCGATGCCCGCGTTGTTCACGAGCACGTCGCAGCGGTCGAAGCGCGCGACGACCTGCGCGAACAGCGCATCGATCGAGGCGGCGTCGCCCGCGTCGAGCGCCAGCGCGAGCGCGTCGCGGCCCTGCTCGCGCGCGGCGCGCACCGTCTCGCGGGCCGCCTCCAGGTTCAGGTCGGCGACGACGACCGCAAAGCCGTCGTCGGCAAGCCGCTGCGCAATCGCGGCGCCGATGCCCATCGCGCCGCCGGTGACGAGCGCAACCCGACCGTTCGCGCGGGTCGCGCGGCGGGCGGGGGTGTCGGTGACGAAGGTGTCTGGCATGCGTAGCTCCAGGTAAGGTATCGGATCAGAAAGTGGGGTGAGCGGCCAGAAAGCCGGTGGAAATCCATGGGATAAACGTCACGACCGCGAGCGCGACGGCCAGCGCGAGCAGATAGCGCCACACGCGGCGGCTCACGCCGTCGGGCGACACCTTGCCGATCGCGCAGGCGGCGTAGAAGCCGACGCCGAACGGCGGCGCGAACAGTCCCATGCCCATCGCGAGAATCACGACCATCGCGTAATGCACGTCGTTGATGTGCAGTGCGCGCGCCGCCGGAAACAGCAGCGGTCCGAACAGCACGATCGCCGGAATCCCTTCGAGCACGCTGCCGAGAATCGCGAAGCAGACGACCGTCACGACGAGAAAGCCGGCCGGGCCGCCGGGCACCGCCTGCATCAGCTGCACGAGCTGGCCGGAAAAGCCCGAGCGCGTCAGCGCCCACGCCATCGAGGTGGCAAGACCGATGATCAGCAGGATCGCGCCGGACAGCGCGGCCGCATCGACGCACAGCCGGTAGAGCCGCCGCAGCGGCACCGGCCGGCCGAGCGCGCGCGCCGTGAACGCGAACAACAGCGTGTACGCGACGCCGACCGTCGATACCTCGGTGGCCGTCGCGATGCCGTCGACCACCGCGAAGCGGATCAGTACCGGCAACGCCAGCGCCGGCAGCGCGACCACGAACGCGCGCGCGATCTGCGCGAAGGACGCGCGTTCGCGCTGCGCGGCCGGCTCGCGCCGCGCGCGCCGCCAGCAGACGAGCGCGATCGCCGCCGTCGAGATCACCGCCGGCAGCAGGCCGCCGACGAACAGCGCGCTGATCGACACGCCGCACACCGCGCCGATCGTGATCAGCACGAGGCTCGGGGGGATCGTCTCGGTCATCGCGCCCGACGCGGCGAGCAGCGCGGCCAGTTCCTCGGGATCGGAGCCGCGCGCGCGCATTTCCGGGAACAGCGCGGGCGCGACCGCGGCCATGTCCGCGGCCTTCGAGCCGGAGATCCCGGACACGAGGAAGATCGCGCCGAGCAGCACGAACTGCAGGCCGCCGCGCACGTGCCCGAGCAGCGCGCACATGAAGTCGACGAGCGAGCGCGCAAGGCCGCTCATCTCCAGCAGCGCCCCCAGCAGCACGAACACCGGCACCGCGAGCAGCACCAGGTTCGCCATCCCTTCGTCCATCCGGCTCACGACGATATCGAGCGGCGCCTGCGTGACGAGCAGCAGATAGCTGACGGTCGCGATGCCGAATGCGAACGCGATCGGCGTGCCGAGCACGATCGCGCCGGCCACCAGCGCGACGAAAAACACCAGCAGGTTCAGATTGCCGATCGCGAGCAGCGCGGGCGCCGCGAGCCACAGCACCCCGGCCAGCGCGGCGACGCTCGCGAGCGCCGCCGCGCGCGCCTTCGTGCCGGGCAGCGCCAGCACCCGCGCAAGCGCCACGCAGAACATCAGCGCGGCGCCCACCGGCAGCGCGAGCGCGCGCAGGCCGTCCGGCATGCCGAGCGCGGGCGTCGTGATCGCCATCTGCTCGTTCGCATGCTGCGCGGCCGGCACGATGACGAGCGCGACGAACACGCACACGACGAGCGAGCTCACGCCCTGCGCCCACGCCTGCCAGGCGGGGGACCAGCGCTTGACGACGGCGGTCATCTTCATGTGCTCGCCGCGTGCGAGCGCGAGCACCGCGCCGAGCATCGCCAGCCAGCTGAAGAGCGCCGACGCCAGTTCGTCGGACCAGACGAGCGGCGCGTCGAGCCCGTAGCGCCAGATCACGCCGCACAGCAGGATCGCCACTTCGGCGACCAGCAGCGCCGCGGCCGCGAACTCGACCAGATGCACCAGATGGATCAGCGCGCGCGCGGCGATCCCGCGGCCCTGCAGGCTGGCGAGCGGCCCCGTTCGGAGAGGCGAGGAAGTCGGCTGCATGGCTTACCCCAGCTTGCCGGAGGACTGTTCGAGCAGCGCCCACGCCTGCGGACCGAACTTCTTCTGCCAGTCCGCATAGAAGCCGGCCTTGCGCAACTGGTCGCGAAACGCCGTCTGGTCGACGTCGTTGAACACGAGGCCCGCGCCCTGCAGCTTCGCGCGCAGCGACTGGTCCATCGCGACCACGTCCGCGCGCTCCTTCAGCGCGGCGTCGTTGACCGCGTTGCGCACGATCGTCTGCAGATCCGCCGGCAGACGCGCGAACGATGCCTTGTTCGCGAGGAACCAGAAGCCGTCCCACATGTGATTGGTCATCGAACAGTACTTCTGCACCTCGAACAGCTTCGCGGTGTAGATGATCGACAGCGGATTCTCCTGACCTTCGACGATATGCGTCTGCAGCGCCGAGTAGACTTCCGCGAAGTTCACGCTCGCCGGCGACGCGCCGAACGCGCGGAACATCGATGTCCACAGCGGGCTCGGCGGCACGCGCAATTTCACGCCCTTCAGGTCGTCCGGCGTGCGGATCGGCTTGCTCGCCATCGTGATCTGCCGGAAGCCGCCGTTCCAGATCCGCTCGAACGCGAAGATCGACGTCGTGCCGATCTGCTCGCGCACGTGCGCGCCGAGCGCGCCGTCGAGCGCGGCCCACACCGCGTCGTAGTCCTTGAACGCGAAACCCATCCCGCTGATCTGCGCGGACGGAATGAAGGTGCCGAGAATCAGCGGCGACAGCGTGAAGAAATCGACCGCGCCCGAGCGCAGCTGCGACAGCGTGTCCGTGTCGCCGCCCAGCTGGTTGTTCGGGAAAATCTGGATCTCGACGCGACCCTTCGACTCCGCGAGGACGCGGGCGGCCATCTGCTTCGCGCGCACGTTCATCGGATGCGTGACGGGCAGGTTGTTCGCGTAGCGCAGCGTGAATTCGGCCGCGCGCGCCTCGCGCGACACGAGCGACAACGCGGGCGCCGCCGCGGCGACCGAAAGAGCCTGCAGGAAGGATCGTCTGCTGATGTGCTGCATGGTTGTCTCCAGAATGGCCGGTCCGCCGGCCTTGTTTGATGAACGGACAAACAACGAACAAACGCGCCGCGGCGGCCGGACGACCCGCCCCGCGGAACAGCTTCAGGCCACGACCGCGGCGCCCGCGTCGGGATCGGCATCGAGCAGCGCGGCGCCCGCGTCGCGGATGTGCGGAATGCCGAGCGACTTCAGCTGCCGGTAAAGCGTGGAGCGGCAGATGCCGAGATCGCGCGCGGCCACCGAGACGTTCCAGCGCGTCTGCGCCAGCACGCGCAGCACGCGCTCGCGTTGCGCGCCGCGCGGGCCTGCCGGCGCACGGTGTCCGGGCGACGGCTGCACCGCCGTCCACGGCATGCCTCGATGCGTGTCTTGATGTGCGTCTCGATGAGCGCCTTGATGCGTGTCTTGATGCGTGTCTTGATGTGCATCTCGCTGCATGCCTCGATCCGCGTCTCGCTGCATGCGAGGCTGCACGCCGGCGCGCAGCAGGTCGTGCGGCAGATCGTCGGCGTCGATGTGCGCGCCGCGCGCGAGCGCGCACGCAGAGCGCAGCACCGCGCGCAGCTGGCGCACGTTGCCCGGCCACGTGCACGCCTCGACGCAGGCCCAGGCCGCCTGCGACAGCGTGACGGGAGCGCCCGCCTCCTGTGTGGCGATCCGCGCGACGAGCGTCCGCAGGTCCGTGCGCTCGCGCAGCGGCGGCAGTCTCAGCACGCCGACCGCGATCCGGTAGTACAGGTCCGCGCGGAACGCGCCGGCGTCGACGAGCACATGCAGGTCCTGGTGGGTCGCGCAGATCAGCTGGAAATCGACCGACAGCGGCTCGGTCGCGCCGAGCGGCGTGATTTCCCGCTCGGACAGCGCGCGCAGCAGGCGCGTTTGCTGCGCGGCGGGCATGTCGCCGATCTCGTCGAGAAAGAGCGTGCCGCCGTGGGCGCTCGCGAGCTTGCCCTTCAGCCCGGTCGCGAGCGCGCCGGAGAACGCGCCGCGCGCATAGCCGAAGAGTTCGCTTTCGATCAGCGTATCGGGAATCGACGCGCAGTTGAGCGCGACGAGCGGCGCGTCCGCGCGCCCCGCGCGGCGAACGCTGTACGCATGCAGTGCACGCGCGACAAGCTCCTTGCCGGTGCCCGTCTCGCCGAGTATCAGAACCGGCAGGCCGCGCTCGATGAAGCGCCTGCCGCGTGCGATGGCGTCGCGCATCGCGCGATCGGTTTCGTTATGTTCGTCCCACCCGCGTCCGGGGGCGTTCCCTTCCGGCAAGGCGTGGACGGGGTGGGCTGCTTTGTGGGCGCTCACGACTGTCTCCGTTCCATGATCGGGCCGCCGTGTCGGCGGCCGGCTCCGGGCCGTTGCGGGCCGGGGTGGCCGGTTGGGGCCCCTGCGCAACGACCTGTCGTGGACGCAGATTAGTGCGCGTCACTCATATTTTCCAATACAATAATCGTCACCCTGTCATACCTTTGCGGTATTAGTCCTGAGATCGATCCTGAGGAGCGACGATGGAGTTGCGGCATCTGCACTACTTTTCGGTGCTCGGCGAAACCCTGCATTTCGGGCGCGCCGCCGAGCGGCTGCACATTTCGCAGCCGCCGCTGTCGCGGCAGATCGCGCTGCTGGAGGAGGAACTGGGCGTCGTGCTGCTCGAGCGCAACCGGCGCAGCGTGCGGCTCACGGCGGCGGGCGAACGCTTTCTCGGCGACGCGAAAGAGATCCTCGCGTCGGTCGAGCGGGCGCGCCGCAATGCGCTGAGCGCGAGCCTCGGCCATAGCGGATCGCTGTCGGTCGGCTTCATGTTCGCCACCGCGTACAGCGTGCTGCCGCCGATCACGCGCGCCTACACGTCCGCCTACCCGGACGTCGACGTGCACCTGACCGAATCGATCCCGCGCCTGCTGATCCAGGAGATTCGCGAGAGCCAGACCGACGTCGCGATCATGTATCCGCCCGACGACCTCGAAGGGCTCGACACCCGCACGGTGTTCCGCGAACCCTTGGTGGCCGCGCTGCCCGCGCAGCATCCGCTCGCGCGCCGCAACGGCGCGATCGACGCGGCCGCCTTGCGCGGCGAATCGTTCCTGATCTCGCCGCGCGTCGCGGCGCCCTACGTCTACGACGCGATCGTCTCGCACTGCAAGCAGTGCGGCTTCACGCCGAAGATCCGCCTCGAAACGAACTACCAGCAGACGATCGTCAATCTCGTGAGCCAGGGGCTCGGCGTCGCGCTCGTGCATCGCTCGATGAAAACCGCGCGCCCGCTGAACGTGAAGTTCCGCCCGCTCGCGAATCCGCCGCACGTGGACGTGAACGTCACGTGGAACCGGCTCAATCACAATCCCTGCATCCAGACCTTCGTCGACATCGCACAGCAGCGCGCCGCCGAACTCCACCCCGGCGCGTGAGCGGCGTCGGGCGCGCGCAACCGTGCGCGGCCCCGCGCCTATCCCTCGCCTATCCCGCCGCCTATCCCGCCGCCTATCCCTCGCCTATCCCTCGCCTATCCCTCGCCTATCCCTCGCCTATCCCTCGCCTATCCCTCGCCTATCCCGCCGCTTATCCCGCCGCCTATCCCTCGCCTATCCCGCGCTTGTCGGGGGCTTGCGCCGCGCTTATCAGGCGCTTATCCCGCACGCACGCATGCCTCGCCCGGCGCATGCGTCGCGCGGCCGCGCGTCAGGTGTCGCATGCGCGCCGCGACACCTGACGCACTCCACGCCCTGTGTGCCCTCTGCGCGGGGCGCCGCGCGGTTCGTCCAACCGCCGCAGGCGAGCGCCCGGGCGCCCGTCCGGGGCCGCGCCGGCCACGCGCGACGCAGCACCGGCATCGATCTTGCGTAACGGGTCGCGCCCTACCCGGGCGTTCAGTGGAGAACCCAATCATGCATTCAACGATGTCCCCTCCGGACGACGCCGTGGCACAAGCACGGCGGCGCCCCGGGCGCACCGAGCCGAACCGGGCGTTTGCCCATCCGGGGCGCGCGCTCGCCCCGCGCATCGTCGACGCGGTGACGCGCCGCCGCACGCGCGAATGGCGCATCGCGCTGCCGCCGGGCGCGAACCTCGGCGCCACGCTGCATGCGCTGCTCGACGGCGAGCCGGCCTGCGCGGGCTGCGGACGCATCGACGGCGGCGTCTGCAGCCAGATCCAGTATCACGTGATGATGCACGCGGCGCACGGCCCGAAGCCGTATGTGTACGGACCGCCGATCGTGTGCCGCGGCGAGAACACGCTGATCGGCGCGAACTTCACGATCGGGCGTCGCGCGGACGGTTCGCGCATCCTGCATTGCCACGGCGGCTTCGTCGATGCGCACGGCACGCAGCACGGCGGCCATCTGATTCTCGAACAGACGCTCGCGGGCAGCGACGGCATGCCGTTGCGCGTGTGCCTGTTCGACGGCGTCGAACTCGTCGTCGCCCCCGATACGGAAACCACTTTCGATCTGCTGCAACCGGCTACGACCTCATGACCGCCCCGCTCTCTTCCGCCGTCTCCATCGAAACCGGGCACTACGGACGCCTCGTCGTCGCCCGCCTCAAACCCAACGAAGACCTGGTCGCGTCGCTCGAAGCGCTGTGCGCCGCGCACGGGATCGAACGCGCGGTGCTGCGCAGCGCAGTCGGCAGCCTGATCGAAGCGCAGCTCGCGCGCGGCTGCGGCGCGGGCGAGCAGCACGTGACGGTCAGCGGACCCGGGGTCGAGATCCTGAACGTCTCGGGCGAGATCGCGCTTGCCGGGGACGCGCCGCGCTCGTCGCTCAGCGGCGTCGTCGCCGATCCCGCCGGCAAGCTGTATGCGGGGCGCTTCCGGCGCGGCGGCAACCGCTCGTTCATTACGATCGAGGTCTCGCTGCAGGAGTGGGTCGTCGAGCAGACGCACGCAGTGAAGCGCCTCGACTGAACCGGGCGCTGCCGGGTCGGGCGCGGGGGAGCGGACGGTCCCTCGCGTGCGCGTGCGTGATGAACGTGATGGCCTGGTGAAAACCCGGAGTTGAGTCCACCTGATACCCCGGATCAAAAAACATCGTTTCAGCGCGCCGCCTCCTGCATTGCACAATCGGTCGGGCCACGTCAGCGCATCGCATGCCGGCGCCGCCGTCGTCGCCCCGACGTGCAGAACAGACAGGAGACAGCTTGAACGACCAGGAACTGCTTGCCCGGCCGGCGCGCGGCACCGCCGCCGCGGCCGTCACCGCCGGCGCGCCAGCCGGCGCGGCGCACCACGACCGGCGCACGACCGCCCTCGACGACGTGCCGCTGAACGCATTCCACGTGCGGATCGCCGGCCTCACGTTCGGGGCGCACTTCACCGAAGGCTATGCGCTCGGCACGATCAGCTACGCGCTCGTGACGCTGAACCGGCAGATGCCGCTCGATCCGTTCTGGCAGGGCATGCTCGGCAGCGCCGCGCTGATGGGCATCTTCGCCGGCAGCCTCGGGTTCGGCTGGCTGTCGGACCGGATGGGACGGCAGCGCATTTTCCTGCTGAGCTTCGTGATCATCACGCTCGCCGCGTTCGCGCAGTTCTACGCGAACTCGCCCGCGATGCTGTGCGCGCTGCGCGTGCTGATCGGCATCGGGATGGGCGGCGACTTCACCGTCGGCCATGCGATCCTCGCGGAGTTCTCGCCGCGCAGGCATCGCGGTACGCTGCTCGGCTCGTTCAGCGTGATCTGGACCATCGGCTACGTGATCGCCAACGTGGTCGGCATGCATTACGCCGACGCATCGCCGGACGCATGGCGCTGGCTGCTCGCATCGGCCGGCGTGCCGGCGCTCGCGATCCTGATCCTGCGCATCGGCACGCCGGAGTCGCCGCGCTGGCTGCACGGCAAGGGCCGCGTGGCCGAAGCGCAGGCGGTCGTGCGCCGGTACTTCGGCCCGCATGTGACGCTCGACGGTCCCCACCCGGGCGCGGGCGCCCATGCGCGGGCGCGCGGCGGCTTCGCGCGGCTGTTCCGGCGCGACCTGATCCGGCGCACGGTCTTCAACTGTGCGTTCTTCGTGTGCCTCGTGATTCCGTACTTCGCGATCTACACGTTTCTGCCGTCGATCCTGAAGGCCATCCGCCTCGACGACGGTTCGGGCGCGGACCTGCTGCTCAACGGCTTCCTCGTGCTGGGCGCGCTGGCGGGCATCTGGCTGACGATCGCGCTGTCGCGGCGGCGCTTCCTGATCGGCTCGTTCGCGGTCACGTGCGTGGCGCTGCTCGCGCTCAGCGTTTTGCCGGAGTCCGCGCCGCTCGCGATGATCGTCGCGTTCGCGGTGTTCACGCTGACGATGTCGGCGTTCTCGAACCTGGTCGGCGTGTTTCCGCCCGAATGCTTCCCGACCGAGGTGCGCGCGTGCGGGGTCGGACTGGCGATTGCGTGCAGCCGGCTCGGCTCGGCGGTGGGCACCTTCCTGCTGCCGATCGGCATCGCGACGCTCGGCTTTCACGCGACGATGTTCGCGCTCGCGGCGGTGCTCGCGCTGGGGATGGTCGTCTCGATCGCATGGGCGCCCGAAACGAAACATTTGACGCTGAATCAGGCGAGCGGCGGATAACGGGCAGCAAGCGTCGTTGCGCGATATTTCATACTTGTCAGATTGTTTTGTGCCGCCTTCTGTTGAAAGATGAACAGGAATCCGAATGACTTCAGGGTCATTCGGTTTTTCCTGCTTTTTTCTTTCCTGGGGGAGACACGTTGAGCGACGCGACCGGGCCAGCCGCCGGCCAACCGGATGAGGCGGCCGCGCGCGGCGGCTGCGGCGCCGATGCACCGGTTGCCGGCGATTCCGCTGCGCCAGCCGCCATCGTTGCGCGACCGGTTGCGCATACTCGGACACGGGCAGGTTTCCGCAACCGTCGGCATATCGTTTCTGACCGCGCTCGGCAGCCTGGGCCTCTACACCTATCTTGCGCCGATATTGCACGCGCTGACCGGGGCTGGCGACATCAAGTATGACCTTTGGGTCTGGGGCACCGGCGGTCTGATCGGAAGCTTTGCCGTCGGACCGTTGATCGACCGGACCGCCCATCCGGCCCGTCTGCTGACCGGGATTCTAGTCATCCTCACCGCGTCGCTCGCATCGCTGCCGCTCGTCGCCCCGGCCGGCCCTGTCGCGCTGGTGCCCTTTCTCCTCTGGGGCGCGATGGGATGGGCGTCACTCGCCCCGCAGCAGCATATGCTGCTCGACCTGCAGCCGGATCACGGTCCGGCAGCCGTCGCCCTCAATAGCTCGTGCAATTACCTCGGCAGCGCGGCAGGCGCGCTGATGGGCGGCGTGCTGATGTCCTCGGGCGTCAACCCGGCCGCGCTCCCGTACTATGCGGCCGCGGCGACGCTTGCGGCCGCGCTCGGCCACCTGGTGCGCCATCGCGTGCAGAGCACACGTCCCGCCCCCGCGTGACCGCTTGCAAAGCCACGGGACCGCGGGGTCACGGGGTCACGGGGCCGCCGCGCGGGCCTCGCCGCGATCGCCGCGCCCCCCGGCGGCCCCGATCCCGGCCAGCAATCGCGCCAGCCCCGGTGCCCGCCCCGCCACCCTTCAGAAAATCTGATTACTCCATTCAATTAAAAGCGTTTTTCTTGAACACCCGTTTGCGGCACAGTGCTACCAGAACGCCGGAGAACCGCCGTGAACCCGCATATCGACCCGACTCTTTTCGCCGCGCCCGACCTTTCGTTTGCCACGCTGCCTTCGGGCGTCGCGTTGCCCTACCTCGAACGCGGCGTCGGCGAGCCGCTGCTGTTCGTGCACGGCTCGCTGTGCGATTACCGGTACTGGGCGCCGCAGATGGAACCGCTCGCGCAACAGTTCCGCTGCATCGCGCCGAGCCTGAGCCACTACTGGCCCGCGCTCGACGCGTGCATCCAGAGCGAATTCGGCTGGGACACGCACGTCGCCGAACTGGCCGGGTTCGTCGGGGCGCTGGGTCTCGATTCCGTGCACCTCGTCGGGCATTCGCGCGGCGGCAATCTCGCGTATCAGCTCGCGCGCCGCTATCCGCGCCTCGTGCGCTCGCTCGTGCTCGCCGACCCGGGCGGCCCGCTCCTGCTGACCGACGACGAGGACGCGGCACTGCCCGCCGCCACCAACGTGCTGCGCTCGCGCGCGGCGAGCCTGATCGACGCCGGCGAGTTCGAGGCCGGGCTGGAACTGTTCGTCGACTCGGTCAGCGCGCCCGGCACCTGGAAGCAGAGCCCGCGCGCCTTCCGCCAGATGGCCCTCGCCAATGCGACCACCTTGCCGAAGCAGTTGTGCGATCCGCTGCCGGCGTTTTCGGCGTCGTCCGCCGCCGGCATCAAGTGCAGAACGCTGCTGATCGACGGGCAGCGCAGCCCGCGCATGTTCCGCAACAACGTCGCGGCGCTCGCGCAATGGGTGCAGTTCGCCGAACGCGTGACGATCGACGGCGCGACCCACGGCATGAACGTGTCGCATCCGCAGCAGTTCAACCGTCAACTGACCGCGTTCGTCAACGGCGACTGAGCCCTCTCCCTGCGGCCCGGTCTGCGCGTTATCCCGGCCGGATCGCCGTCGCATGCTGTCCCCACCGTCCGCCTGACCCCGGCAAAAGCGCGCGCCGACCCGGCCGGATCCCGGCTTCTCCGCCGCCGCGCCCGGTCCGGCGCCGGCCGCGCGCGCCCCGCGCCGGCGCGGCGGTCTGCGCGCGACGTGAGTTTGCTATCATTTCCCGAAATTGGCAGCGGACTCCGTTCATGAGAGATGTCGGCGCACTACGGGGAGGGAGCGCATGACGCGGGCACCGGCGTCGGCCCGCGCGCGCACGCTGGGTGGCGCGCTTGCGCTGGGCGTGGTCTATTACCTGCTCGCGCTGCCCGTCGCGAAACTGCAAGGCCCCGGCACGATCGCCGCCATCGCGTGGCCGGCGCCGGCTGTCGCGATCGCCTTCCTGTGGCCGCTGCCGCCGCGCCGATGGGCAATCCATCTGCTCGCGATCTTCGCCGCCATTGTCGCGGTCGGCATCTTCGATTCCCAGCCCTGGCGCACCGACGTCGGCTTCGGCGCACTCAACGTGTTCGAGGTCGTGCTGTGCGCGTGGCTCGGCCATCATTACGTCGATCGCACCGGCCGCCTCGCCAGCACCGCGAGCCTCGTGCGCTTTCTCGCGCTGCTGCCGCTGGCGGGCATCGGCCTCACGTCGGTGCTGGGCGCGACGCTCGCCGGTTATCTGACCCACACGGACTGGTGGCGCGAATGGCGCACGCTGATGGTCGGCAACGGCGTCGCGGTGCTCGTGCTGGTGCCGGCGCTGCTCGCGTGGCGGCCCACGCCGCCCGGTACGGCCGCCACGCCCGGCACGGGTCCGAGACACGCGAATCTGAGCGCGCCGATCGGCAGCGTCGCGGTCGTGCTGATTCTTGCCGCGGTCGCAGGCCTGCATCTGTCCGAGGAAGTCCAGCGCAGCGCGCTGTCGCTCGTGCTTGCCGCCACCGCGATCTACGGCGGACTGACCGGCGCGGCGGCGACCGTCGGCACCGCCGCCGTGCTCGGCGTGCTGCTCACGCTGATGCATCTCGGCCCGTACCAGTACGACGGCGCCGACAGCACCTGGCGGCTGCAGGTCGACATGGCCGGGCTCGCGATGCTGTCGTTCTTCGTCGCGGTCGCGACGCGCGAGCGGCGGCAACTCGCGCTGCGTCTCGAACAGGCGCGCCGGATGGAATCGCTCGGGCTGCTCGCGGGCGGCGTCGCGCACGACTTCAAGAACATCCTGTGCGCGGTCGACGGTTTCGCGGAAATCGCCGAGGGCCGTCTCGACGGCGCGTCGCCCGCGCTCGGACCGCTGCGCGAACTGCAGACGGCATCGGCGCGCGGGCGCGACCTGACCGAGCAGATCCTGCTCGCGGCGCGGCGCGGCGATCGCGTGCGCGAGACGCTTGCGCTCGCGCCGCTCGTCCATGAAGCGGTGAGCCTCGCGCGGCCGCTCGCCCGAGGCGGCGTCGCGATCGCGCTCGAACCGCCCGATGCGCGCATCCTCGTCGACGCGCACCAGGGGCAGCTCGTGCGCGCGGTGCTCAATCTCGTGCGCAATGCGTGTCAGGCGGCGCATGCGCAGGTGACGGTGCGCGTCGGCAGCGGCGACGCGAGCGCGGAGCCGATTGCGGTCGGCGACATTCCGCCCGAGTCCGCCGTATGGATCGAAGTGGCCGACGACGGCGACGGCATCCCCGCCGATCATCTGCCGCACCTGTTCGAACCGTTCTATTCGACGCGCGCGAAGGGTGCCGGCACCGGGCTCGGGCTCGCGATCGTCGCGGGCGTTGCGTGCGAGCACCAGGGCGGCGTGAGCCTCGCGACCAGCGCAAGCGGCACGCGCTTCCGGCTGCTGCTGCCGAGCGTGCAGGCGCGCGCGGGCGCGCACGCCCAGGTGGAGCCGGACACGTTCGACGACGCGTCCCGGCGCGCGCCGGCGGGTTCTCCCTTCGCGGAATCGTATTCGGGCGTACCGGCGGGTTCTCCCTTCGCGGACTCGCATTCGGGCGCGCCGGCGGGTTCTACCGCCGCGGAATCGTATTCGGGCGTACCGGCGGGTTCTCCCTTCGCGGACTCGCATTCGGGCGCACCGCCGGGTTCTCCGCTCGTGGAATCGTATTCGGGCGCGCCGCCGCGTTCTCCGCTCGCGGACTCGCATTCGGGCGCGCCGCCAGGTTCTACGAACGCCGTATCGCATTCGCACGCGCCGGCGGTCTCCCCCACCGTGGCATCGCACTCGGGCGTGCCGGCATCGCCGGCGCTGCCCACTGCGGCGCTGCCGGCCGATGCGCCGCAAGCCCCGCCCGGCAACGGCGAAACCGTGATCCTGATCGACGACGACAGCGCGTCGCGCGAGCGCACCGAGGACTGGCTGGCCGAACTCGGCTTCGAGCCGCTCGGCTACGCCGACGCGGAGCCCGCGCTGGCGCGGGCCGCGCAGTTCGACGGCGCGATCAGCCTGCTGCTCGCCGACGTCGACCGTGCGCCGGCCGATGCCGCCGCGTTCGCCGCCGGCCTGCGCGCCCGCGCGCCGGCGCTGCCCGTCATCCTGTGCTCGGCGCAGCCCGGCCTCGCGGGGATCGCGCACGCGGCCCGCGCGTTCGCGCTCGCCAAGCCATTCGACCGTGAAGCGCTCGGCCGTGCCGCCGCGCTTGCCCTGAAGGACCTCTGATGAGCCTGAACCCGCAACACGCCATTCTCGTCGTCGACGACGACCACTCGATGCGCACCATGCTGATCGAGTACCTCGCCGGCCACGGCTACCGGGCCGACGGCGCGGCAAGCGCGCTCGAAGCGATGAGTGCCTTTGCGGCGCGCCCGTATGACCTCGTGCTGCTCGATCTCGGGCTGCCGGACGGCGACGGCACCGAGCTCGCGCGCCGCTGGCGCGAGCAATCCGCGGTGCCGATCATGTACATCACCGGCCGCGACGACGAGGCCGACCGCGTGATGGGCCTCGAACTCGGCGCGGACGACTACATCACGAAGCCGTTCTCGCTGCGCGAGGTGCTCGCGCGCATGCGCGCGGTGATGCGCCGCGCGGGCGCGTCGGTGCAGACGCCGGTCACGCGCGGCAAGCATCCGCGCGCGTACCGTTTCGCCGGCTGGACGCTGAACCTGAATACGCGCCGGCTCACCTCGCCCGACGATGCCGCCGTGCCGCTCACGAACGCCGAGTTCAACCTGCTTGTCGTGTTCCTGAGCGCGCCGCAACGGATCATCTCGCGCGAAAAGCTGCTGGAAAGCACGCGCGCGTTCGACGACATCTACGACCGCGCGATCGACGTGCAGATTCTGCGGCTGCGCCGCAAGATCGAGCGCGATCCGAAGAACCCGACGCTGTTGCGCACCGAGCGCGGCGCCGGCTACTTCCTCGACGCGACGATCGAGCCGCTCTGGAACTGAGCGCCCGTTTCCCTCTGTTACGTACACCTTACTGATCTGTGAACGACCTCACGAACCTCGGCAAACAAGCCATTCAGGACGCCCAGCCTTGCGGCGCGGACGTGCGCGACGATGCGGAATTCGATCTGCTGCAGAACGAAATCGCGAAGATGTCGAACCCGGCGGCAAGCGGCACGCCCGACTGGAACGAAGTGGTGCGGCTCGCGAGCGTCCTGCTCGGCACCAGGGGCAAGGACGTGCTGGTGGCAAGCTACCTGGCAGCCGGCCTGCTCGCGACCCGCGAGCTCGAAGGCTTCGCGGACGGCATGCAGGTGATCGCCGACCTGTTCGACACCTACTGGGCCCAGCTCTACCCGCCGCTCGCGCGGCTGCGGGCGCGGCGCAACGCGGTGCAATGGCTGATCGACCGCGTGCGCGCGCAGGCCGACGAGCGCGACTGGTCGACCCTGCCGCCGCAGGATCCCGCGCAGGTCGAACGGCTGCGCGCGGCGCTCGCCGCCATCGACGCCGTCCTCGCCGACAAGGATGCCGACGCGCCGTCGATGCAGCCGCTGCGCGCGCTGCTCAATACCGTGCCGCTCGCCGAGGTCGCGCCGGACGGGGCGGGCGTGCCGGATGCACCGCCCGCGCCCGGGCCGGCGGCGCACGCGGCGCCCGGCGGTGCTTCTGCGTTCGGCGGCGCCGCGCCCGCCTCCGCGCCGGCCACGACGTCCGCCTCCACGTCCGCCACGATGGCCGCCTCCGCGCCCGCCTATGCCGCGGCCGCGCTCGCGCCGGTTCAGCCCGACTCGGCCGACGCGGCCGAGCAGGCCGCCACCGACGCGCTGGAACGCCTCGCCGACATCGGCGCATGGTACGCGGAAGCGGACCCGTCGAATCCGCTCGGCTTCCGGCTGCGGCGCATCGGCGCGTGGGCCGGCATCGAGCGCGCGCCGGCGGCCGGCGCCGGCGGCGAGACCGCGCTGCCGGGCCCGATTCCGCCGCTGCAGGATGCGTTTCGCGGACTGCAGTCGCGGGCCGCGCATCAGGATCTCGTCGGGTTTGCGGAGACGCAGTTGCGTCAGTATCCGTTCTGGCTCGACCTGCACGGCGTCGCCGCCCAGTCGCTGACGCTGCTCGGCGATGCGTGGGCGGCGGCGCGCCGCGAGGTGATCCAGGAGACCGCGAAGTTCGTCGCGCGGCTGCCGGGCCTCGAACAGCTGAAATTTTCCAACGGGATGCCGTTCGCCAGCGCGGACACGCTGCAATGGCTGCAGTCGATCGCGACGGCCGGCGGCGGCGCGGCGGCCGCGCCGCCGCCCGATCCGCTCGCGGCCGTGCTGGCGCGCGCCCGCGCGAATGCCGCCGACGGCGATCTGGCCGGCGCCGCGCAGTCGCTGCAGGACGCGATCGACCAGCACGCCGCGGCGGGCGCCCGCCTGCGGCTGCGCACCGCGCTGTGCGACCTGCTGCTCGAACACCGGCCGGGTGCGCGCCTCGACGCATTCGCGCGCGCGCTGGTCGCGGAAATCGACCGCTTCGACGTCGCCGCGTGGGACGGCCCGCTCGCCGCCGACGGCCTGCGCGCGGCCTACGCGATCCTCAGCCGCCACGACGACAACGGCGCCGAAACCGATGCGCTGCTCGCGCGCATCGCCCCGCTGAACGTCGCGACGGCGGTGAAGCTCATCGTCTGAGTGATGGTCTGAGTCGGCGTCCGGGCGCAGGCGCGCGGCGCGCGCCCCGCGCCCGGCCTCAGTTGCCCGCCGCCGTTTGAGCGGCCGGCCCGCGCCAGCAGGCCCCCACGTTCGGCGGCACGCCCAGACTGCCGAGGTTCGGCGCGCTGTCCGGCAGCGTCGGCACGGACGCCGGCAGCGGCGGGTTCTGTGCGGCGATCTGGTCGACGAGGCTCATCTGCTGCTGTTGCGACTGCGCGTTCTGGATCTCCTGCTTGCGCAGCGCGGTGCTCTTCGCGAGCGCCTCGTAGGCCTCGATCGTATGCGCCGCGTTCAGCACGCCGTCACTGCCGGCAAACACGTAGCTCACGCTCAGTTGCTGCACGCCGAGCGCCTTCAGCGCGGCTTCGTCGGCCGGGAAGTCCGCGGGGCCGAACTGATGCTGGCCGTTCGCGAAGTCGCCGAGGAACCCGGCCACGCCGAGCGGGCCCGGATAGTCGCGGGTCAGCGTCAGGTTGCCGATGCGGATCTGCAGCCGCGCGTCGCCGCACTGGCCGGCCTGCCATGCGAAGCTCGTGCTCACCGGGAAGTTGTAGTTGTTCAGCGTCTGCACGCCGGCCGCGCACTGGATTGTCAGGACCGTCGCGTACGGCTTCGCTTTCGCGCCCGCGTTCACGCCGGTCGGCTGCGACGTGATCGTCAGCGGCACGCTGGTCGCGCGCGCCGCGTCGGCCTGCTGTTTGGCCGTCGCCAGCGCCTGATCGAGCTGCGCGAGGGTCTGCTGCGCCTGCAACTGGGCCTGCTGCGCCTGCAACTGCTGGGTCTGCTTCGCGGCGGCGCTGCGCTGCTGTGCCTGCTGCTGCGAAAGCTGGCGACCCAGCGCATCGTTGAGCATCGGCAGGAAGCCGGGCGCGAACGGCACGGCGTAGCCCTGCGTCGCGATGATGTCGTAGCGGCTCGCGTTGCGCGCGAGGAACGGCTTCGCCACGCCGTCCACGAATGCCCAGACCGTGCCCTTCGCGCCGTATAGCTGGTCGAGCATCGCGCTCTTGTCGGGCGCGCCCTGCAGCGGCCAGATCACGTTCGCCTGCCAGTTGCGCTGCAGTTCGCACGACGCCTGCTGCTCGACATAGCTCACGACGAAGTCGAACGGCCCGCGAACCAGCTTCCACGTGAGCGCCTCGGAGCCGTCGCCGGGGCCGATCAGCGTCTGCAGCCGGGTGAGCGGCTGCAGCGCGTTCATCACCTCGGACGGCTGCGGCTGCGGGTTGAGCGCGAACTGATGGAAGTTCGCCGCGATCTGATAGTCCTTGCCGCTGCCCGCGCTGCTGTCGATCGCGAGCTTGTTCAGCTGACCGAAATACAGGCTCAGCGCATCCACCGCGCCGAGGTTGGTCCGCACCGTCTGGCCGCCGGCCTGCGGCGAACCGGCAAACGCCTGCCTGAGCGCCGACGCGCCGACCGCGTTGATCGCGCCGACCACCTTGACCGCCTTGTTGGCCGCGCCGGCGCGCGTCGCCTGCTCGCGCAGCTGCTGGAACTGCTTCGCGAGCACGATCCAGCCGGGCAGCGCGTTGGGGGTGCCCGCGTCGCCGTCCGGCGTGTCCGCGAACTCGTCCGCGACGCGCGCGATCAGCCGGAAGTACGGGCTCTGCGGGCCGCTCACGATGCCGAGCGCGGCACGCCAGTCGGGCTCGCTCGAATACGGCGGCTGGCTGCTGGCGAAGGCGTCGACGAACTTCTGCCACGCGGCGATGCGCTGCACGCGATACCACGCGTCGAACGCGGCGCGCTGCTGATCGAACTGCGCCGGGTTGCTGACGGCCGCGCGGATCTGCGCGGCGAGCGCATCGAGCGCCTGCTTGCCGGCCACCGTATAGACCGCCGGCACCGTGATGCCGGCGCTGTCTGCGGCGGCGGCCACGTTTGCGCCGGCGATGCCGCCCATGCCGCCCATGCCGCCCGCGCCGCCCGCGCCGAGCACCGCGCCCGCGAACGAGCGGCCCCCGGAACCCAGCGCGCCGGCCACGGACGCCGCGGCGCTACGGCCCCAGAAATCGCTCGCGCGCACCGGCGCGAGCGTCCCGCTGTCCGGCACGAGGCCGGCGAGCCAGGTCATCTGCGGATCGGCACTCACGAGCTGGTCGAGCAGCGCGCGCCGCGCGTTCAGGCGCTCGCGCAGATAACCGGCGTCGGCCGGCGACCAGGCCAGATACGACAGCGCAAGCTGGTTCAACTGCTGGTTCAGCGGCGCCGGATAGAGCTGGGTCGGCACCGGCTGCGGCAGCGCCTGCAGCGCGGCGCGGTCCGCGCCGTTCAGGCGCGCCTGCAGGAGGCTCACCGAGCGCGCGAGATCGAGGATCAGGCTCGCCTGCTCGGCCGCCGCATCCGGATCGGCGGCCGGGCTCGTCGCGTTCACGCGCGCGAGATCCGCCTGCAGATCCTGGTCGGTGGCCGGCTCGATCGCCTCGCGGTATTGCTTGACGAACACGCCGCGCAGACGCGACTCCAGCGCCGCGAGCCCCGCGGCGTCGCCGAGCAGCCCGGACAGCCAGCGCCGGTCGTTCTGCTCGACCTGCATCAGCAGGTCGTTCGACGACGCAAGCGCCGCCGCGTCCTGCGCGAGGTTGCCGGTCAGCGCGACACGCTCGGGATGCCCGTCGCGCACCAGCGCAAGCGTCTGCATGTCGCCGGAGAACGACACCGACAGCAGGATTCCGAGCGCGATCAGCACCAGCAGCCAGCCGGCCATCCCGATGCCCTGCGTGATGCGCTTCCACGGGTTGCCAAGGCGCGCCGGCTTCGACGCGCGCCGGTCCTGCGGCAGAATCCGGCCGAAGAAGTCGTGCAGGAACAGCCCCGCGATGCCGCCCGCGTGCCGCGGCGACGGCGGCAGCAGCCCGCCCGCGACGGCCGACGCCGCGCCGCCCTCCTGCTGGCCGCTGCTGAAGAAGATCCCCCGCAGCCACGGCCGCTCCAGATACGGATTGTCGGCGACGCACGCGGTGAGGAACATCACGAGGCCGGCACGCAGCTGGTCGAGCTCGTTCGGGAACATCAGCAGCTCGGGCGCCGGCTGCGGGTTGCGCGCGAGCAGCGCGAGCCGCAGCGCGTGCAGCCGCGCCATGATCGAATCGAGCGCGCGTCCGACGAAGGCCGCTTCGCTGTCCTCCTCGCGCTCGTCGGCGAGATACCCCATCGCCTGGTCGAGCGCGTTCGCCGGCAGCGCGGCCGCCCATTCCTCGAAGCCGTACAGGCGGTCGCTCTTGGTGATCAGCAGATAGACCGGGAAGCGCTTGCCGAACATCCGGATCAGCTGCTCGACGCGCGCGCGCACGACGCGCCCCTCGTCCGCGAAGCCGTCGGGGTCCGGCGACACGAGCCGGTCCGCGCTGACCGCCAGCACCAGCCCGTCGAGCCCCTCGCGCGGCCGGTAGCGGCCGAGCAGGTCGAGCCCGAGCTCCCACTCGCGGCGGTCCTGGTCGATGTCGTCCGCGTGCACGTAGCGCCCCGCGCAGTCGATCACGACCGCGCGGTCGAAGTACCACCAGTCGCAGTTGGCGGTCTGGCCGATCTGCGCCTGCTGGCTCACTTTCTGGATCGGCGAGGACAGCCGCGCGCGCGTGAGCGCGGTGGTCTTGCCGGTGCCCGAGCGGCCGACCACCATGAACCACGGCAGCACGTACAGCGGGTTGCCGCGGCTGCGCAGGTTCGAGCCGCGCAGCGTCGCGACCGCCGCCTTCCACTTGCGCCTGAGCAGCGTCTGCGGCGACGCGTCGGCCTCGACGCGCAGCGCGGCCGACTGCTTCGCGAGCCGGCTGCGCGAGCGCAGCAGCACGAACATGCGCCGCAGGAAGCCGACGACGAACAGCAGCGCGAGCACGCCGACGAACAGCGCGAGCGCCACCCACAGCGGCCACCCGAAGTACAGGACGACGCCCCAGCTGGCGAGCGCGAGCGCGATCAGCGCGACGATCCAGAGCAGCACGATGCCGAGCTTTTTCATAGGCGAATCTGCGCGAGCAGCGTGTCGACGGACTGCCCGACGACGTAGTAGTACACGCCATACAGCGCGGCCAGCACGAGCAGCGGCAGCACGATCGCGGTCAGCGTCGCGCCCGACAGGCGCGGCGCCAGGCGGGTACGCGCGGCCGGACGCGGCGCATCGCCGCCGTAGCCCTCCGGGAACAGCAGCTGGTCGGCGCCGGCCGGCAGTTCGCCCTCGGGCAGCAGCATCGCGAGATTGCTGCGCTTGATGTCGGTGAGCGCCTTCTGGTTGCGGTCGTACGCATAGCGCCCGCCGAAGCCGAGCGCGAGGCACAGGTAGAACACCTCGCGCACCGGCAGCCGCGCGGGCGTCAGTTGCGCGAGGCGCTCGTAGAACACGACGCCCGCGTTGCTCAGATTGCAGTAGCGGCGCTGCAGCAGGTGACGCTGCCATTGCGCGGCGCCTTCCCAGCGGGCCGCGAGCAGCACTTCGTCGGCCCAGGCGGCGAACGCGAACAGCGCCTCGTCGACGTCCGCCTCGGCGAGGCCCGCGTCGTGCGCGCGCAGCCGCGCGGCGGCGATCGCGCCGTCGAGCTGCGCGGTCAGCGTCGGCGCGTCGCCCGAGGGCTCGCGCACGAACGCGCGGACCTGCGCGAAAAGGGGAATCAGGCAGTCGGCAAGTTGCACGCTATCTCCGCAGCACGACGATTTCGGCACGCAGATCCTGCGGCGCGTCCGGCCATTGCAGCGCGATGCTCTCGTCGCGCTCCACCGCGTCCCACAGGTCGCTCGCCTGCTCGATCCGGAAGTAATACGACGACGCGCGCCGCGGCAATCCCTGCGGCGCATTCGGCATGTGAATCAGTTCGAGCCCCGGCAGCGCATGGCCGATCAGGCGCGCGACGTCGCTCGCGGTCGCGAGCCGGGCATCGCGCAGCACGCCGTCCACCAGTTGCCCGCCCGGCTGCTCGGAGCGCAGCACCAGATAGAAGCGGTTGCGCCGTGCGAAGAACGTGCGCGGCAGCTCGCCCGTGAACAGGCCGTCGCGGTATTCGAGCACCGCGAGATGCTCGGGGCCGACCGCGATCTCGCCGAGCAGGAAGCCGATCAGCGCCTGGGCGCGCGAGAAGCATGCGTACAGGTCCGCGTGTTCGTAGGCGGGCAGCCCCGGCGTGCCGTCCTGCGCTTCGCCGAGCATGTCGAAGCGCTCCGAAAACGCGCTCAGTTCGCCGACCAGCTGGCGCAGCGCGCCGTATACGTGCCACGGATGCACCCCGGGCGTCTGCGTCAGGTGCACGAGCTGCGGGCACGCGCGCGACAGCGTGCGCAGCGCGAGCAGAAACACCATGTAGCCGGGATCGAACTCGGCCTTCTGCAGTTCGCGCGGGCTCTTCAGTTCCTGCAGCTGGTGCGCGCGCCCGGCGAGGTCGTCGCGGATCTCGCGCACGATGCGCAGCAGCGTGTCGGACGCGGACAGCGCATAGCTCGGCGGGATGAAGCGGTCGGACAGCGCCACCGTATCGCCGATGCGCACGAGTTGCGCGACCGGAATCAGGTCGTAGTGGCCGAGGTTCGCGATCTCGCCTTCGAAGAACACCTTGACGACGTGCAGCAGCGTATGCACCGGCGCGGGCGGACCGTCCGAGTACAGGTCGGGCACCTCGGGCGGGCGCGCGAGGCTCGCGTAGCGGGTCGATGCGGCGGCCGCGTCGTCGGCGCTCTCGCACAGCGTGACGTTCTCGCCTTCGGCGGCGAGCTTGCGCACGCCGAGATACACGGTGAGCGCGCGCCCCTCGCCGACCGCGTCCGCGTCGAAGCGGCGCGGCGCAAGCACCGCGTTGCCGGGAAATTCGACGTAGGTGCGGTCCGGAAAGATCAGCTGCGCGGCCCGGATGTCGATCGTCTGGCTCGCGATCGCGGCCGCGGCGACGTCGAGCGCACCCGCCCCCCAGAAATGCGGAAGCCCGGTTTCAACCACCGGCTTGCTGCGAAACTGCTCATACAGCGCCGCAAGCTGGAAATGCTGCGGCTGCATGAACATGCCCTGATGCCAGTAGATGCCCTTGTTGTGGTCCATTGCTGCGGATCCGCCTTGTTCGGTCTGGGTTCTAGTTGCCGAGCTTGCGCAGCGGCGTCTCCGGCGTACCGGCGCCGGAGGCGGCGAGCGGCGCGCTGGCCGCGCCGCTGCTGCCGGCGAGCCGCAGCTCCTTGCCGCCGCCCTCCAGCTGTTGCGCGCGCTGCAGATCGGCCGCGCTCGGGCCGTTCGGCAGCACCTCCGAATTGATGATGCCCTGCGGGCCGAGGTTGAGCCGCACGACGAGCGGCCCCGGCAGCAGCGTGTGTTTCCTGAAGATGAAGCCGCTCGTCTTCGTGACGACCGGAATGTCGTACTGCCGCACCGCATTGGCCGCGCCCATCTGCGCGTAGCCGGCGACGAGGCCGATCGTGCGGGTGTTCTGCGCGCGGTCGAGGATCAGGTACGCGTGCTGGCCGGGTGCGACCACGTAGCGCGAGAACTGCAGGAACGTGGTCGGCACCTTGCCGGTGGCCATCGTGTTCGCGAGCGTGGCCGGATCCGCGGCGAGATTGCGAAAGGCCTGCGGGTCCGCCGTTTCGTAGATGCCGAGCAGCAGCGTGTGCGGCTCGCCGTCGTACTGGTTCAGGCCGGGGTCGGCGACGAGTTCGAGCATCACCGCGTCGGTCGCGTAGCTCCACGACACGTCCGCGAGCGGGTCCTTGCGCGGCCCGCCGCCGCAGCCGGCCAGCGCCGCCGCGCACAGCGCCGCGCCAAGCCACGCCAGCCCGCGCGCGATGCGCGCGGGCACGCCGCCCTTCGTGTCTCCCGCAACCCCCGCCGCCCAAACCATGCCTTGTATCCCGCCTTGATGTCATGAAGCCGTCTGCGTTGCCGCACATTCTCCAGCAAATGCGCGCCGTGTAAAGCACCGCGACGTTCCGGACGCCATTGTCGCGGCAACCGCGCGCCGCTGTACAGGCCCCGCGCGGCCCGCCGCAACGGCGCGCGGGCGGCTCAGACGAGCGGCACGATGGTCGCGTCGGCCTCGCTGTCGTCGGTGTACGGCATGAACAGGACCGCGTGCGGCGTGCCTTTCACGCGCGCGTAGTACATGTCGTCGGGGCCGAGCCGGTTGCGCAGCGCCCACGCGCCGAACTCGCGCGCGCCGACCTGCAGCGTGAGGCCCTCCTGCGCATATTCGAGCACGGTCTTCTCGGGCAGCTTGCCGCGCGGGCCGACCGCCTGGAAGTCGATCTTCGCGTCGCCGCCGTGCACGCCGAACACGACGCCCGTCCATTCGCCCGCGCGCGGGCCGAGCGCGAACCACTGGCCGAGCTGCTCCTCGCCGACGACCTCGAAGCGATAGTCCTGCGCGACGCCGGCTTTCGCGACGTTCGCGCGCGCGACGATCTTCGCGGGCCAGGCCGGCGTGTTTTCGAGCAGCACGGTTGCGCTGCCGAGCAGCTCGGGCGCGCCGCCCGCCTGCGCGGACCACGACAGCACGACTGGAAACGCCGCGCCGCGCGCCTCGCGCAGGCTCGCGGCGAACAGCGACAGCCCGTAGCGCACCGACGGCTTCGCGAGCGCGTCCTCGCTCGCGAGGACGAGCCACAGGTCGGCACGCGCGGCGTCGAGCGCGTCGAGGCCCGCGCGCCACGCGAGCTTCGCCGGCTCGTCCACCCAGAAGTGCCCCTGGGTGGCGAGGCCGTAGCGCTTGAGAAGCTGCGAGACGGCGCTCACGCGCGCGCCGTCCTGGTCCTTGTCGAAAGCGGTGATCCAGACGGTTTTCATGATTTTTGCGTCTCGCGGGTTAGCTCAGGACCATCACGACCGGCTGGCTGGGCGCGAGCACCGCGCCGACCATGTTGCCGCCGTTCTGCTGGGTCGGGTCGCCGAGCCGTACCGCCGGCGCGCCTTCCAGCATGACCGTCATGCTGCCGGTGACGAACTGCACCTTCCCCATCACCGTGCCGGACACGGCGCCGCCCGCCACGCCCGCTTCGTCGCCCGAGGTCAACGGAATCTCCGACGACGTGTTCAGCGCCGGCGCGCCCGCGATCAGCACGGTGGTGGTGGCCGGCGCGCCCATCGGCGGCATGCCGATATTCGGGTACGGGATCGGCACCGGGGGAGCCGGCGGCGCGGGCGTCTTGCATACGTCGGGCATCGCCATGCACTGGCCGCCCGCTTTGGTCACGACGAACATATCCGGCTCCTATCCGAGGTCGATCTTGGCGGCGTCGATCTTCACCTGGCCTTCTGCCAGCACGGTTGCGTGGCGGGCCGACACGTGCAGCCGCTCGTCCACCTGCATGCGCATGCGGCCGGCGCGCGTTTCGTCGGCGTTGTCGATCCAGCGCAGGCTGTCGCCGGCGCGCTGGACCAGCCGGCCCACCGTGCTCGTGACCTGCTGCGCGACCATGCCGAGCACGCCGAGGCCCGCATGCAGATGCTGGATCGCGGCTTCCACGCGCTGAAACTTGATTTCGCCGCGCGCGCCCTCCATGACGATTTCGGGGGCGCGCAACGCCACCCCCACAGCCGCGTTCATCTCCACCTGCTCGGCTTCCACGCGCAGCGCGCCCGCTTGCGCGTGCAGCGTCACGTCGCCGGGCAGCATCAGCGAGGCGCCTTCGGGCGCGGCGCGCGCCAGCACGGCGAGAATGTACGAGACGGTGTTCGGGCCGCCCGCGCACACGAGGACGGTGTCGCCGCATTCGGGAGCGACGAGACAGCTGTCGGCGCGCAGGGCGCGCTGCGGCGCGCTGCTCGCGGCGTCGAACAGGTACCACGGATCGGCGCGGCCGGTCACCGTGGCGTACGTGAGGCCGACTTGCGGGTCGCTGCCGGGGCGGGTCATCGGAACAAGCGTGCGGTTCATGAGCGGTTTCCTTGACGGGTATTCATTTCGGGCCGCGCGGCTGCCATTGCTCGGCGCGTTCGAGGAGGGGGTCGGTCGGGCGCGCACTGTCGAGCCGTGCGCCGGCGAACTGCGCGCCGTTGCGTACGAGCGCGTGAAGGTTTGCGCCGCTGAAGTCGGCCTGCGAGGCATCCGCGGCGGACAGGTCGGCATGCGAGAGATCGCAGTACGTGAAACGCGCCGACCTGAGCGCGGCGCCACGCCAGGTGCTTGCGGTCAGCACGGATTTGTTCCAGCGCGAGTCGTTCGCGCGCGCGTCGTCGAAATCGGCTTCGCTCGCGTTGACCATTTCGCACATCGCGCCGCTCAGATCGGCCTGCGTGAACACCGCCTGGATGAACGCGGCAAACAGGGCGTTCACGCCCTGCAGCGAAGCGTCCTGCAACTGCGCGCCGATCAGGCTCGTCCGGTCGAGGGTCGCGCCGGCCAGATTCGCGCGGCGCAGCTGTGCGCCGTCGAGGATCGCCATCGTCAGATCGCATTGGCGCAGGTCCTGCCCGCTCAGGTCGCAGCCGCGCAGGAAGGCCTGCACGAGCGACGCGCCGGCGAGGCGCGCGCGGCTCAGATCCGCGCCCATCACGGTGTAACGCTGCAGGTTCGCGCCCGTGTAATCGGTGTCGGCGTGCAGGCAGCCATGCGCGTCGCTGCGCACGAAGCGCGCGAGCCCGAACCGCGCGCCCGTGAAGTTGCAGCGATCGAATGCCGCATACGAAAAGTCAGCCGAGCGCGCGTCGGCGCCGCTCAGGTCCACGTTCTCGAAGCGCGCGCGCTGCGCGGTCGCCGCTTCGAGCGTCGCGCGTGCAAGACTCACGTCCTGAAGGTCGGCATTGGCGAAACGGGCGCGCCGGAGATCGGCTCCGTCGAGCATGACGTGGTGCAGGCGGCTGCCGGAAAAGTCGACGCCGGACAGATCGGCGCCGGACAGATCGACGCCCGTCAAAAGGCGTTGCGCCGCAAGCGCCGCGCGCGCTTCATCCGCGCTCATGCGTACCCGGCCTTCGCGGCCTGCGTGGGTGTTCCCGGGTGTCCTGCTCATAGGATCGGTGGCCTGAACTGGAGAAGAGTGCGCTCGATGTTCGAGCCTTCGAGCATCGCTACCGTGGGCTGCGTCCCGTCGAAATCGACGCCGTACAGGTTCGCGAAGCGCAGATACGCGCCGCTCACGTTCGCCTTGCGCAGCGACCCCTGGAACAGGTTGACGGCGTCGAGGTTCGCGCCGCTCAGGTCCGCCTGGGCAAAGCGTGCGCCCTTCGCCGACGATGCACCGAACTGCGCCCCCGGTGCCTGCGCCTTGCTGAAATCGGCGTGGTCGAGCACCGCGGCTTCGAACGTCGCGCCGCGCAGCTGCACGCCGGCCCAGCACGCGCGACTCAGCTTTGTCCGCGTAAAGCGCGCCCCGTCGAAGCACGTGGTCGCGTCCGCCCGCGAACCGCTCAGCGTGGCGTCGGCGAATTGCGCGCCGACTGCCTGCGCGCCGTAGAACTCCGCCTGCGCACAGGCGGCCTGGGAGAAGTCGCAACCGCCGATCTGGCTGCCGCTGAAGCTGGCTTTCGCGAGCGCCGCGCCGCTGAAGGCCGCACCGCTCAGATCGCAACCCGTGAAACTCGCACGCTCGGCGCGGCACGCCGACGCGTTCACGCCCGGCATTTTCGCCTGGTCGAAAAGCGCGCCGCGCAAATCGGCGTGCGCAAGCTGCGCGGCCGAGAAATCGGCGCCCGTGAAATCGCCCTCGGCCAGCCGCGCACCGCTCAGGTCGGCCCCGGCGAACGCGCTCCCCGGCGCGCTCGCGCGGCCAAGCTGGGCGCGCTGCAGGCCGGCTTCGCTGAAGTCGGTCCCGCGCAGCAGGGCCTGGGTGAAATCGACGCCTTCCAGACGGCTCGTCGCGAACGACGTCTTGTCGAGCGTCGCCCCGGAAAAATCCGCGCCGGACAGATCGAGACCCGCCAGGTCGAGGCCGCCCAGCGCATAGCCGGCAAGGCTCTGGCCGGCCGCATGGCGCGCGATCACGTCCTCGCGCGTGAGCGGCGCGCCGCCTGCCTCGCCCGCCGGCAGCCCCGGCAGCGCCACGGCGGGCCGCTTCGGGGCCGTCTGCGCCAGCACGTCGAGCGCCGCGAAGGCGTCCTGCGCGGCAGCGCCGCCCGGCAGCGCGAGGTGCTGCGCGGCCGTCGCCGCGTCGGGTTGCAGGTGGCGCGCGAGATCGGCGTCGCTCAGGTTGTAGCGCTTCATGACCGCGCGCGTCTCGCCATTCAGCGCGTCGATCAGCTTGCCGACGTCGGCGAACGTGGCGGGGGTATCCGGCGCCGGTGCCCGCATGTACTTCGCGATATCCGCCTCGCCGAGGTTGTGGCGCTGCATGAGCGCGCGCGTTTGCGCGTTCACCTCTTCGACGAGCTTGCCGATATCGCTCAGCTTCGTCGCGGGCAGTTCCGCCGGCTCCACCGCCTTCATGTAGCGCGCGATATCGGCCTCGCCGAGGTTGTACTTGCGCATCAGCGCCTGCGTTTCCGTATTGAGTTGCGCGGACAACCCATGCACGACCGAGAGTTCCGCCTTGACCGCCCCGCCCGCCGCAGCCGCCTGTTCCGCCGCCGCCGCGGCGGCAGCCGCCGCCCGCGCCTGCGCCGCGGCCGGCTCCGCTACCGGCGGCACGGCCGGTAGCGGCTTCGCCTTCACGGCCTTCGCCCTCTCGTCGCGAAACGCCTGTGCGTAGTGCTCGAACGCGAGCGGCGCCGTCGCCGACGCTTCCCAGACGGACTTGATGTGCAGCACGTCGCTCGCGTCGTCGTCGGCACAGCGAACGAGCGCCCGGTACAGCACGGCGCCGCATTCGAGTTCGGGAAAGAGCCAGACGGTCTCCGCATGCGCGGCCACCTCGCGCAGCGCGTCGCCGTCCGCCGTGCGGACGTTCACGAAGCAGCGCGCGCGCAGCCCCGGCAGTGCGCCTTGCTGGGTGCGCTGCTGCGCGTGCATGTTGTCGATCTGGAACGCCTCGTCGCCGGCAAAGTAGCCCGCGAGGCGCTGGTCCTGCGCCGCGGTCATGAACAGTTCCGCGCGCGTGTCGGTGGGCAGGTGCGGCCAGGCCGTTTCGAGCCAGCGTTCGTCGCAGGTGCCCAGATACTGCTGGCGCAGCGGCGCAGCAAAGCCGAAACCCCAGAAGCCGGCCGGCGTTGCGCGCTCGCCGGGCCGCGTCATCGGGTGCAGCTCGCGCTCGACATTCGGCAGCGCGAGCGGGCCGGCGGCGGCGCCGGCGCTATCGGGCAGATACCCCTTGCCGGACGGATTGTCCGCGAACGCCGGCCCGCCGTACGCGGTGGCGGGCTCGACCGGCATGCGCTCGTAGGCGAGCGGCGCCGAGATCGCGCCGCGCGCATCGAATTGCCGGTCGCCGCTGACCACGAGCGACTTCGACAGCGTACCGAGCCGCACCCGCACGCGCTGCTGCGCGACCCGCGTGCCCGCGGGCGCGCACGCCGCGCCGTAGACGAGATACTCGCCGGCGGGCTTCGGATAGCCCTCGTCGAGGATCGCGTCCTTGCCGAGCGCCTGCTGCATGAGCGGCCACATCTCATGGTCCGCCAGCAGCGCATCGGTCCCGCGGCCTCCGAAGCGGAAGCACGCAACCGCGCCGATGGCGAGCGTGTCGAGGCCGGCAAAGCGCAGACTGCGGTACAGCACGGCCATGTTGTCGGGTTTGAGGATTTTCATGGTCTCAGCCGAGCCGGATGACTTCGCCCGAAATCGCAATGGTCGGCGCCTCGACGTTGACCTGCGGCGCGCTAACCTCGAGCGTGGCCGCGCTCGTCAGCGAAATGGCGCCGCCGTCGAGCAGGATGTCGCCGTTGCTGGTCAGGTCGACGAGGCCCGTGGCATTGACCTGGAACGTCGAGCCGTTCACGAGCACCGAAGCCGGCGTCGCGGTGATCTTGTTCTCGTCCACCTCGATGGCGACGCGCGCTGGCGACGTGATGCTGACGCCGGCCTCGGCGACCATCGACACGTTCACCGCGTCCACCACCACATCGTCGGCGCTCGTGAGATCGATCAGCTGCTTCGCGTTGACCGAGACGGTGCTCGCCGTCATCGTGATGCCGAGCTGATTGGCCTTGATCTCGCTCGCGTACAGCGCGGCCTTGTCCGCCGCGGCGAATGCGCTCGCGCCCCGGTACAGCAGGATATGCGCGAGCGCGCTGCCCGCCATGCCGCCCGCCACCATCGGGAATACCTGCGCGTAGCTGTCGCTCGTCCACGGCTGCAGCTTGCCGGTGCCGCCGTTGTCGTCGTCGGCCATGCCGAGCGTCGCGGCCGCCGTGCCGGCCACCGCCAGGTTCGCCGCCACGTTGAACGCGGTGGCGATCTGGATATCGGTCTTGGCGGCCGCGAATGCCGCCGCTGCGATCGGGTCCTGGCCGGCGCAGATCGTCACGCTTTCCGTGCCCTTCAGGTTGGCGTTGGTCTTCAGCGAAAGCGAGTCGCCGTCGTGCAGCGAAATCGCCTGCCCTTTCTTCCACGTGACGTCGGACGACCAGGCAAAGGCGGTGTTGGCCGACATCGTGAACGACGTGGTCGCCGCCGCCGTGGCCGTGAACGACGGGCCGACCGTGACCGTCGTGTTCGCGCCGATCGTGTACTTGTTGCTGGCGCCCACGGTCAGGCTTTCCGAGCTGCCCGCCGTGCTCGTCCACAGGCTGCCGCCGCCCTTCGGGTCAGTCGAGCCGATGCCGATCGAGCTGTTGTGGAACGGCGAATGCAGCCAGATCGCCTCCTTGCCCTGGCTGTCGCCCATGAACAGCTGGTTGCCGCCCGCCGTGCTGATGCGGTTCGCGTGCGCGTTATCCTGCGTCACGACGTTCGAATTCTCCGAATTCGCCAGGCTGCCCACGATCACCGGCTGATCGGGATCGCCGTCGATGAACGACAGCAGCACCTCCGCATCCTTGTGCAGCGGGAAGTGCATGCCGTGATCGGTGCCGGAATACGGCGTGGCGAGACGCAGCCGCGCCGAGCCCTTGTTCGGGTTTTTTTCGGTCTTGTCGAACGGCAGTTGCACCTTGTACTGGCCAAACGCGTCGAGCTCGGCATACTGGCCGTCGCCTTCGCTGTCGATCGTCGCATTCATCGTGCCGGCCACGCGCGGCTTGGCCGTCACGCGTTCGGGACGGAACTGCGTATCGGCCGGAATCGCCCGGAAGCTGTTGCGGTAGACGATCTCCCCGCCGCGCGCGCCGTCGCTGTACGGGCTCTGCACGCCGCTCAGCAGTGCGCCCGCCTGCGAGCCCTCGTGATGCACTTCCGTCACCAGATAGCGTCCGTTGAAGCCGTCGCGGTAGTGATGCGCGAGCGTCAGGAAATAGCCGCTGCGCACGCCCACCGCGGTGCCCTCGCCCGAGAACACCTTGCCCGCGCACACCAGTTCCTGGGCGCGCAGCTTCGCATAGCGGTCGCCCTCCTGCTGGCTGCGCAGGTTCTCGCCGTACAGCACGACCTCGCCGATCCCCGACGCCGAAACGGTCGCGCTCGCCTTCAGCTGCAGCGCGGCCTTGCGGTAGTTGTAGTCCTGCAGCACGACCTCGCGCGGCAGCGGCTTTTGACGGCACACGAAGTCGCGCACCGAGTCCGCCGCCACGCCGGTGTCGAGCGAGTCGTCCGGACGGTACGCAACCGCCAGCGACTGCGCGTCGTGCATGACCTTGTCGTCGACGACGACGAGTTTCTCCGCGCTGCCGTCGTGGTCGAAGTAGTAGTAGATGCCTTCCTTCTCCAGCCAGCGCGAGACGAAGTCCAGGTAGGTTTCCTGGTACTGGCACACGAAGCTGCGCGGCCGGTACGTGCCAGTGAGGCGAAACTCGTAGTCGCCCGAGTTCAGCCGCCCGTTTTCGAGCACGGTGCGCAACGTATCGGGAATCGGCTGCTCGTCGAGGTATACCTCGGAGATGCGGAACAGCGAGAGCCGCCACAGCCGCGGCACCAGCACGGCGCGGTAGAACACGTAGCCGCCGGCGCGATGCAGCTGCTCGAACTCCGCGAGAATGCCGTGATAGGGCGCGCGCAGCGCGCCTTGCGGGCCGTAGAGCGTGAACGTCGCCGGGTGGCTCAGCATCGCGTCGAAGTCGATCGATGCATCGTCCGAAACGAGCGTCAGGACGAAGCGGAACGGCTGCGAGATCGACTCGAAGCCCTCCATTTCCACGACCGCGAACTTGTCCGCGTCAAACGCTCCAGAGGTAAACTCGAAGCGCCTGTTCGCCAACATCTGGTCAGCCATTGAGGCCATGCCGATTCTCCGTACGGGTGTCTTGCTGCCATTCTCGCGGCGCCGTTTCGCCGCATGATGTCAGCCGTGTTACGTTTGAAGCAGAACTCAGGCGGCGGCGCCGGGGAACGTCACGACGAATTCGCCGCTTTCGTCCACGTCCAGCGCCACTTCTTCGAGCGGCACACCCGCGCCCATGCGCGCCAGAATCTCCTGCGACATGAGCGGCAGCACGTTGCCGCGCAGAATGAAGTCGATATTGCGTGCCCCCGTTTCCACTTCCGTGCAGCGCGCGGCGATCTGCGCGACCACCGCGTCGCTGTAGACGAAGCGCATCTTGTTGTTGTGCGCCACGCGCCGCACCACCTTGTCGAGCTTGAGCCGCACGATGCCCGCCAGCGCCTCGCCCTGCAGCGTGAAGTAGGGAATCACGGTCATGCGCGCGAGCAGCGCGGGCTTGAAGTGGTTCGACAGGATCGGGCGCACGGCGGACAGCAGCGTCGCCGCATCGGGCTGCTCGTCGCCGGCCGTCATTTCGGTGATCACGTCGGTGGCCAGATTCGAGGTGAGGAAAATCACGGTATTCGAGAAATCGATCTCCTTGCCCTCGCCGTCCGACAGCATGCCCTTGTCGAACACCTGGTAGAACAGGTTCATCACGTCGAGGTGGGCCTTCTCCACCTCGTCGAGCAGCACGACCGAATAGGGCCGCTGGCGCACCGCCTCGGTCAGCACCCCGCCCTCGCCGTAGCCGACGTAGCCCGGCGGCGAGCCGATCAGGCGGCTCACGTTGTGCTTCTCCTGGAACTCGCTCATGTTGATGACGGTGGTCGACTTTTCGTCGCCGAACAGGATGTCCGCCACCGACAGCGCCGTCTCCGTCTTGCCGACCCCCGAAGGCCCCGCCAGCAGGAACACGCCCATCGGCTGCTCGGGATCCTTGAGGCCGGATTTCGCCGTCTTGAGCACTTCCGCGATCTGGTCCATCGCATGATCCTGGCCGCGAATGCGCGCCTTGAGCGTAGCCGACATGCCCAGCACGCTCTGCGCCTGGTCGCGCAGCATCTTGCCCACGGGTATGCCGGTCCAGTCCGAAATCACCCGCGCCACGACGTCGGGATCGACGTCGACGTGCACGAGCGGATTGTCGCCCTGGGTGGCCCTGAACGCGTCGGCCGCCGCCGCGATGGCGAGCGCGAGGCGCTGCAGTTCCTCCGGCGTGGCGCCGTCGGCCTTGGCCGCGTGGCGCGCCGAGCGCGCGTCGAGCAGCGCCTTTGCGGCGTCGCGCTGCTGCTGCCAGACGGTGCGCAGCGCGTCGGCTTCGGCGGCGAGCGCCTGCAGTTCGGCGCCGATCGCGTCGAGGCGCGCGCGGTCGACGGGCTGCTGATTGTCCTCGTCGCGTTCGAGGCCGCGCTGTTCGCGCTCGAGCGCCTGGATGCGGCGCTCCTTGTCTTCGAGCACGTCCGGCTTCGCGCTTTGCAGGACCTTCACGCGTGCGCAGGCGGTGTCGAGCAGATCGACAGCCTTGTCCGGCAACTGCCGCCCCGTGATGTAGCGGCCCGAGAGTTCGGCCGCGGCGACGATCGCATCGTCGCGCAGCACGACCTTGTGGACGTCCTCGTACTTGTCTTTCAGGCCGCGCAGGATCAGCACCGCGGTTTTGAGGTCGGGCTCGTCGAGCTTGACGAGCTGGAAGCGGCGCGCGAGTGCGGCGTCCTTTTCGAAATACTTCTTGTACTCGGCCCACGTGGTCGCCGCGACCGTGCGCAGTTCGCCGCGCGCCAGCGCGGGCTTGAGCAGGTTGGCCGCGTCCGAGGTGCCCGCCTGGCCGCCCGCCCCGATCAGCGTATGCGCTTCGTCGATGAACAGGATGATCGGCTTCGCCGATGCCTTGACCTCGGTGATCACGCCCTTCAGACGGTTCTCGAACTCGCCCTTCACGCTTGCGCCGGCCTGCAGCAGCCCCATGTCGAGGCCGAGGATCGTCACGTCCTTCAGCGAATCGGGCACGTCGCCTTCGACGACCCGCAACGCCAGGCCTTCCACCACGGCCGTCTTGCCCACGCCGGGATCGCCCACGCAGATCGGGTTGTTCTTGCGGCGCCGCGCGAGGATGTCGACCATCTGGCGGATCTCCGCGTCGCGCCCGAACACCGGATCGAGCTTGCCCGCACGGGCCTTTTCGGTAAAGTTCTCGCAGAAGCGCGCAATGGCGCTGCCGTCGCCGCCGGCCGCCGTGGCACCGGCGCCTTCGCCGCCCGCCTCGCCGGCTTCGCGCACGCCCGCTTCGATCGAGCCTGCGCACACCGGGTCGAACGAGCGCAGCAGGACTTCACGGTTCAGTGCGCGCAGGGGCGCGGCATAGTCGCCGGTCGCGTAGTAAGTGGGCCGCGCGAGGAAGGCGAGCAGCAGCGCGCCCGAACGGATGCGCGGTTCCTGCAGATCGACCGAGCCGATCAGCCAGGCGTCCTGGAGCAGTTCGAGCAGCAGCGGCGAGAACGCGGGGCGCCCCGCATTGCCGCTCTTCATCTCCTCGATCGACAGGTTGACGCCGCGCTGCACCAGCGCGGCGTCGATGCCCTGCTGGCGCAGCAGCAACGGAATGTCCGCCTGGAGGTCGTCGAACAGCTTGACGAGCAGGTGCTCCACGGTGATCTCGTAGTGGCTGCGCGACACGCACAACCCCACGCCATCTTCGAGCGCCTGCTTGCAGTAAGCATTGAGGCGGCCCACGAGGGGCTTGAGTTCGACCAGCAGCATGGTGGTTCTCCTCTTGTTCTGTCCTAAAGCGGCTAACGATAGTAAAGGGTCGGCGATAACGGTCCAGCGATCAGATGCAATACTGAACGCGGGTGGGCTGGCTCGCCTGTTCAGGCGCGAGCCACGTGTCGAACCCGAGCCGCGACCACTGGCCGCGGCCGAACCGTGCGGCACGCGCATCGTCGTGGTGCAGATCGAGCTCGACTTCCACGTCGAGCGGATCGATCAGGTAAAAGCGCGTGAGAAAACGCAGGCGCGCGTGCCCCGGCGCGCCAGGCAACAACTGATGAAACAGCGACTGCGGCAGGTCCGCGAGCCGCACCTTGATGGCGCTGCCGTAGTCGTCGATCTGCGTGCCGAGCCAGGTGTCTTCGCCCAGGCGGTTCGTGCCGCCCCCCGCGCCACCCAGCCGCCAGCGCTGATCGTCCGGGATCGGCTGCACGCGCCGCACACCGCATTCGACCGACACCTGCGCGGGCGCGAAGGCATCCGCCAGCATCGTCTTCAGGCCGAGCGCCGAGCGCGGCCGCTGGTTGAGCAGGCCCGCGTAGCGCAGCAGCCCGGCGCTGCCCGGCAGCAGCTCGACGCGCAGATCCGCATCGTTCAGCCCGACGAACGCATACAGATGATTGAGCGTCGCCTCGTCCCGGTCCTCGACGATGCGCTGCTCGACCCGGTACTTGGCCCACGCCTCGAACAGCAGCGGGTACAGCGCGTAGTGCACGATGTCGAGGAAATCGCGCGTGACGTGACGTCCATCGCGCTCTTCCTCGAACAGGTCTTCCGTGTAATACGTCGGCAGCGGCGAAGCCACGCCGTACAGGCCGAAGAAGTTGGCCGTGATGCGATAGCCGCCCTCCGGCAGCGGCTCGATCCGGTCGATGTCGTTTTCGGGAAAGCCGAGCCCGAGACGCGGACGCACCCGCAGGTTTTCGAGGTGACGGCCGGTATGCCGGTCGTACAGCCGCAGCAGACGGATCGCCTGAAAATAGGAGTACTTCTCACCGTTCGTGAGCAGCAGATCCTTTACAGCGTCGGCTGTTGCCCGAGTCTCGGCGGCCATTTGAATACGGTTCCTGAATTCGTGTCTTCGAGTTCGACGCGGGTGTACGAATTGATGCCGGCGTAATCGCCGAGAAAACGTTCCAGCACGCAGCCGAACAGGTACAGATCGCCGATGCCGGCGTAGTGGTCTTCGCGGCAGCGGATGCGCACGAACTGGCCGCGCTGGACCCCGCTGCGTCCGACCAGACGCGTTTCGTGCGTCGCCGTGACCTCGAGGATGCCTTCGATGCGACGGCGGTTGGCCGCCTCGGGCCCCTGGCGCCCCGAGAACACATAGAGGCCGAGCAGCTTGCGCAGATTCTCTGCGTTGACCACCGAAAGCAGATTCAGCGAGACATGCGAAATGAGGCACCAGAGCAGTTCCTCGCCGGTGGGCGGATCCTGCGCCGGGGTCACCGCGCGGATGTTGCCGAAGCTCATCTGGTCCGGCGAGGTGCTGGTGGGCTGGCTGATATCGCCGAGCTTCAGGCTCTCGGGCAACGCGCGGTTGGTACAGGTGATGCGGATCGACAGCGTTTCGCGCAGCGGCCTGTCCGAGGGCGGATAGTTGAGCGACAGGTAGACGTCGCTGCCGCGCTCGACGCTCGACGCGCGCATCGACGTGCGGTAGCTGAGCTGCGCGCCGCGCCCGTCATGGCGAAACATGCCGAACGGCTGGTAGAGGCGCTCCTGCGCGTTGCCTTGCTGATAGCCCAGCACCTGATCCACCGAGTAGACCTGATGATGCCGGCGATCCCTGCCTTCGGGCACGATGCGGTATTCGGTCGCGCGATGATCGTGCGTGATCGGATCGGCCGCGTGCGAAAACACGTTGATGGCCGGCACCACGTTGAGCATGAAGCTGTCGCCGCCGATCTCCGGCAACCATTCCGGTACCGAATCGAGCGTCATGACCACGCTGAAACTCGTGCCCTGGGCGCTGGAAGTCCAGCGCTGCAGGCCGACGATGTCGACGAACAGGAACTTCTCCGGCTGCGTGAAGAACTCCTGGATCGTCCGGTAGCCGCTGAACGCCTGGCTCGGATAAGGCAGCAGATCGTTGTCGAAACCGCTCAGGCGCAGGCTCTTCGCGCCCAGCGAGAGCCGCTCGCCGCTGCCGCTGGAAATGCGCACGTCGACGACGTGGTTCATCAGCAGCAGCAGCTTCGAGGCGTCCACGTAGCCGCCGCCGAGAAAGAGGCGAAGACTGTCGCCCCCCCATTGGGCAATGCCGAGTCCGCCCTGCAATTCGAAATCGATCATCAGCACGGGCGCGGCGCCGGCGTGGCTCAGCAGATTGACCTCCGCGATGCGCAGCGGCTCGACGTCGAGATCGCACGTCGTGCGAAAGCGGCACGCCGTGCCGTCGACCGGGACCGATGCAAGCTCGGTGCCCGCGGCCACCCGCGCCGGCTGGGCACGCGGCCCCTTGGGCGCAAAGCTGATCAGCGTGGAGGCCGGCACGGGCCGCAGATAATGCGGAAACAGCAGATGGGTGAGTTCCTGAACGAACTCGGGAAATTCGTCGTCGAGCTTCTGCCGCGTGAGCCCGGTCAGGAACGCGACGCCTTCGAGCAGACGCTCGACGTCGGGGTCCGCGGACGTGCCCGACAGCATCGGCGCGAGCGCGGGATTGACCCTTGCGAACTCGGCAGCCAGGCCTTTGAGCTTGTTCAACTCATCCTGGTAGTATCGATTGAACATGCCTGGCTGATGCTGAACGAAAGCTGAACGAAAAAGGGGATCGGGCTACACGCCAGGTCAGGCGATACTCACCCGGCCATTTGCCCCTACGGTTGTCGATATCTGCAACGGAATCTCGCGGTCGTCGACATCGAGCGTGCCCTCCAGCGCGAAGCGGATCGACAGCACGTCGGTCTCCTCGCGATTGAGCGTCACGCGCGGCGACTTCACCCGCGGTTCGTAGCGCAGCACCATGCGGCGAATCTCTTCCTCGATATCGCGCATGGAGCCCATCGCCGTGGTCCCGGCAAGATTCGTGAAGTCCGGCACGCCGAATAGCGGGTCGATCTGCACGCTGCCTTGCCGGGTATTAAGCAGCCGGCTCAGGTGACTCATCACCGAACGCACGAGAACGTCCACCTGGGTCTGGTTGGTGCGCTCCTCACCCGCCTCCCAGTGGGCAATCCGTTCGAGCAGCCGGCGCTCCCTCACGGCGAACTCCGCTTAAGCGCGCGTCAGGACTTCGGCGCGAGCCAGGAGTCCTCGGCCTCGATGCCGTCCGGATCGTAGGTCCACGTGATCTTCTCGTAGGTGAACGAGATGTCTTCCATATGGCCCATCTGCTTGTTTTCCGGCGCGAGGCAGTTCGGCGTCCACGAGCGGATGTTCGTGAGGATCGCGTTCGACAGCTTCACCGTGTAGTACTTCTCTTCCGTGCCCTTCGGCGAGATGCGGTAGTACTCGAGCGTGACGTCCTTCATCTGCTCGCCCGAAGTCAGCGCTTGGAACAGCTTGGGCGAGGACTTGTCGATTTCCTTCGTGAGGGTCATCGGCAGATGCACGCGCTTGCCGGTGGGCAGGCCCGTCTGCGGGCTCTTCGGAATCTCGATCGTGTGATCGACGGCCTGCACGAGAATCTTGCCTTCGTGGCCCTTGACCTTGGTCGAGCCTTCGATTTTCCCCTGATTCTGGCCTTCGAGTACGAGATAGCACGGCATTGGCATGATGGTTCCCCGCTAGTAGACAAGTGTTGAATGACGTTGGCCTGCGTGCGCTGATGCCTTGACGGGTGACGCCGGCCTTCCGGATCACGCCGCCGGCGCCCTCTGGCTCCGGCGGACCTGCTCAGCTTTGTGTGCGCTGCGCATGTTTCACATGTTGCAGGGGCGCTGTTACCGGTCCGTTTCAGTCTCGCCCTGCTGTGTTACCGATGAAACATCGCGCGCCGATCTTTTATTTCTTCTCCAGCTTGCCGACCAGCGACAGCGTGAACGATGCGCCCATGTACTTGAAATGCGGCCGCACCTTCAGGTCGACGCGGTACCAGCCCGGATCGCCTTCGACATCCGCCACGACGATTTCGGCCTGACGCAGCGGACGACGGCTGCGCACGCCCTCGGCGGGGTTGTCCATGTCGGCCACGTACTGGCGGATCCACGTGTTCAGCTCGCTTTCGAGGTCCACGCGCTCCTTCCACGTGCCGATGTTCTCGCGCTGGATCACCTTGATGTAATGGGCGAGCCGGCTCACGACGAACATGTACGGCAGTTGCGTGCTCAGCTTGTAGTTGAGCTCGGCCTCCTTGCCTTCCTTCGTATTGCCGAAGAATTTCGGCTTCTGCGCGGAGTTGGCCGAGAAGAACGCGGCGTTGTCGCTGTTCTTGCGCATCGTGAGCGCGATGAAGCCCTGCTCGGCGAGTTCGAACTCGCGGCGCTCCGAGATCAGCACTTCGGTGGGGATCTTGTTCTGCAGCTCGCCCATCGACTCGTACGTGTAGACCGGCAGGTCGCCGACCGTGCCGCCGCCCTGCGGGCCGATCACGTTCGCGCACCAGCGATAGTCGGCAAAGCTCGACGTGAGGCGCGATGCGAACGCGAACGCCGCATTGCCCCACAGGAACTGGTTGTTGCCGCCCGACACGTCTTCCTTGTAGTTGAACTTCTTGGCCGGCACCGTATCCGCGCCATACGGCACGCGCAGCAGGAAGTGCGGCAGCGTGAGGCCGACATAGCGCGCGTCCTCGGACTCGCGGAATGCATTCCACTTGACGAACTGCGGCCCTTCGAAGATCGACGACAGGTCTTTCAGGTTCGGCAGCTGGTCGTACGTGTCGACGCCGAAGAACTGCGGGCCGGCGGCCGCGATGAACGGCGCGTGGCTCATTGCCGCGACGCTCGCGGCGTACTGCAGCAGCTTGACGTCCTGGGTGCCCGGGCCGAACTCGTAGTTCGCGACGATCGCGCCGAACGGCTGGCCGCCGAACTGGCCGTATTCCGCCGTGTACAGGTTCTTGTAGAGGCCCGACTTCGTGATGTCGGCCGCGTCCTGGAAGTCGTCGAGCAGCTTGCTCTTGCTGACGCTCAGCAACTGGATCTTGACGTTCTCGCGGAAGTTCGTGCGGTCGATCAGGAACTTCAGCGAGCGCCACGCGGATTCGATCTTCTGGTAGTCCGGGTGATGCAGGATCGCATCGACCTGCGCGCACAGCTTCTGGTCGAGATCCGCGATCATGCTGTCGACGGTCGCCTGGGTGATCCGCTCGACGGCATGCTGCGGTTCGAGCAGCTGCGAAATGAACGCCTGGATCCCCTGGCGCGTAATGGAATACGCCTCGTCGCCCGGTTTGATCCGCGCCGACTCGACCAGCTGATCGAGCAGCGAACCACCCGCTGCGGCCTCAGGCGCCGCTGCCGGCGCCTGCTGTTTTTGTTCGTCACTCATGTGCTGCCCCCGATGGATGCGACATTACTTTTCCTGGATGCCGAGCTCGCTCAGCAGACGGGCACGCACGCCTTCGTCCTCGATCAGTTCCTGGACGCGCTTGCGGAAATCCGGAATGTTGCCGAGCGGACCCTTGAGCGCCTTCAGCGCATCGCGCAGCGCGATCATCTGGCGCAGCTCGGGGACCTTTTCGACGATCGCGTCCGGCGAGAAGTCGTCGATCGATTCGAACTTCATGTTCACCGCGAGCGCGGCGTCGGGATCGGCGTTCGCATCGAGCCGGTTCGGCACCGCCAGGTCGAGCGACAGTTTCTGCCCTTTCAGCACGTCGTTGAAGTTGTCCTTGTCGACGTTGATGGGCTTCATTTCTTCGATCGGCGTATCGTCGTCACGCAGCGTGAAGTCGCCGAGCACCAGCAGCTTCAGCGGCAGTTCGACTTCCGCCTTGGCATCCCCCGTGGCCGGGCGATACACAATATTGACGCGCTCCTTCGGCGCGACAGACCCGTCAGATGCCATGCTTGTCCCCTCTAACCAATATCGCAGCGTGAATGAAAACGGCTTGCTTCGAAATGCCCTAAAGCATAGCAGCATGCGCGTTTTTTTCGCTACATAAATCTGCGTTTAAACCGCCTCCATCGGCGTATCGCACGCAGCCCTTCGCGCGCGATGCACAGACGCTGCGGGATATCCGTTACCCCGTGTTTCAGGGGCTTTATCGTGCGGGCGCAACGTCGCCTCGCACGGCCGGCACGTTCGATGCTTTAACCGCTTCGCGCATTCCGGCGCACCCGTTTCCCATGCTACGCTACGCATCGCCGCCCGACAGGCGAATAACATACTCGCCTGTCTACGGCAGCCGGCGGAAAAACTTTTGGAAAGGCGCTCAAATAAAAGCATGGAAAAAAGCGAACCCTCGTTCGAATACGCACGCGGCGGCGAACCCGTCGCGCGCGACGACGGACAACGGGTCGCGCTGCGACGCGGCAGCGCCGCGTTGCGCCGCTTCCATGAATACGCTTTCGTGCCCGCCGGCACCGACCGATGAAACACATCGGCGCACGACCGGGGAATGCCGGAGGCGGCGGCAACACCGCCGCAGCCGGCCCACACAGGAACGGACAGCCGCGCGGCGCAGATGCGCGGCGGCTGCCACGACGCATGCGAGACCATTGTGGCAAACCAGTATGAAACGCTCGGGCAGGTGCTCGTCGTCGGCCTCGAAGGGGCCTTCAACAGCGCGAACGCCGCGCAGATCGAAGCGGGAATCATGCGCGAGCTCGACCAGGGCACCAACCAGTTGCTGCTCGACCTGAGCGCGCTCGACTACATCTCCAGCGCCGGGCTGCGCGTCGTGCTGGTGGCCGCCAAGCGGCTAAAGCAGTCGGCCGGACTGCTGGTGCTGTGCGGCATCCACAGCCAGATCCGCGAGGTGTTCGAGATCAGCGGCTTCCTGCATATCCTGAACGTCGCCGACACGCGCGCCCAGGCGCTCGAACGCTTCAACGAAGTCGCCTGAACCGCGGCGCGGACGCGCGCGCACTCCCGGACATCCGCGCGTCCCGCGTAAACCCCTACGCTCTCTCCCTGGTCCCGCGCGGCATCGCGCGGCGCGGGCGCGCGTCCGTCCTTCGGCGGGTCTGTTTCAACCGTAACCCGGCGCGGCATTTCTGAAACGCGCGGGTAACGGCTCACGCCCAGAATTCATCCCATGCACAGAGACGAACTGTGCGGGACCGCAAAAGGGCGGCACCCGACGAAACCGTCGCCGCGCCGGCAAGACCGCTGGCGCGACCCACTCAAATCAACTGGAGGACTTATCATGCCGATGCCGTGCTACCTCGTACTCGAAGGCCAGAATCAGGGGAAAATCGAAGGCTCGACCAAGGTCAAGGGCCACGAAGGCAAGATTCTCGTGCAGGCCGTCGATCACACGATCGAGATTCCGAAGAGCCCGCAGACGGGCCTGCCCACCGGCAAGCGCGTGCATCTGCCGATGACCCTCACGAAGGAAATCGACAAGTCCTCGCCCAAGCTGTTCCAGGCGCTGACTTCCGGCGAGCAGATGAAGGACGTCACGCTCGAGTACTACCGCATCTCGCCGAAGGGCACGGAAGAGAAGTACTACACGGTGAAGCTGTCGAACGCGATCCTCACGAACATCTGCTCGTGGACGCCGAACTGCCTCGCGCCGGAAAACAAGCAGATGGGCCACATGGAAGACATCTCGTTCACCTACGAGAAGATCACGTGGACGTTCGACCCGGACGGCATCGAGTCGGAAGACTCGTGGCTCGCGCCGAAGTCGTGATGGCCTGAAGCCGGGCCCGCGCCCGGTGCGGGCCCGGTGCGGACCCGACACGGGCCGCGTGCCGGATGGCCGCATCGCGCGGCCGTCCGCCGGCGGGCCCCCCGAACAGACACAACCGCTGACGCAATCGTAGACGCACCCCGCAAAACGCATCCCGCAGACGCATTCCGCGCAGGAGACCGCCGTGGCAAACCAGTATGAAATGTGTGAGGACGTGCTCGTCGTGCGTCTGCAGGGCGCACTCAAGAGCACGGACGCGCTGCAGATCGAAGCGGAAATCCTGCGCCGTCTCGACGAGGGCGCCAACCAGTTGCTGCTCGACCTGAGCGCGCTCGACTACATCTCCAGCGCCGGGCTGCGCGTCGTGCTGGTGGCCGCCAAGCGGCTGAAGCAGTCGGCCGGCGAACTGATGCTGTGCGGGCTGCGCAGCCAGGTGCGCACGGCGTTCGAACTGGTCGGGTTCATGAAGATCCTGGCCATTGCGGAGACCCGCGCGGACGCGCTGGAGCGCTTCGGCCAGTTCGCGTGAACGGCCGCGGCGCGGCAGCGGGCCGGCAACGAAGCGCCGCCGGCCATGTTTCAACCGTAACCGGAACCGGGATAGCTGAAATGTGCGGGTAACCGCGCGAGACCAGAATGTCTCACATGCACAGAGACGAACTGTGCGGGACCGCAAAAGGGCGGCACCCGATGAAACCGTCGCCGCGCCGGCAAGACCGCTGGCGCGACCCACTCAAATCAACTGGAGGACTTATCATGCCGATGCCGTGCTACCTCGTACTCGAAGGCCAGAATCAGGGGAAAATCGAAGGCTCGACCAAGGTCAAGGGCCACGAAGGCAAGATTCTCGTGCAGGCCGTCGATCACACGATCGAGATTCCGAAGAGCCCGCAGACGGGCCTGCCCACCGGCAAGCGCGTGCATCTGCCGATGACCCTCACGAAGGAAATCGACAAGTCCTCGCCCAAGCTGTTCCAGGCGCTCACCTCCGGCGAGCAGATGAAGGACGTCACGCTCGAGTACTACCGCATCTCGCCGAAGGGCACGGAAGAGAAGTACTACACCGTGAAGCTGTCGAATGCGATCCTCACGAACGTCCGCTCGTGGACGCCGAACTGCCTCGCGCTCGAAAACAAGCAAATGGGCCACATGGAAGACATCTCGTTCACCTACGAGAAAATCACGTGGACGTTCGACCCGGACGGCATCGAGTCGGAAGACTCGTGGCTCGCGCCGAAGTCCTGATGGCCTGAAGCCGGGCCCGCGCCCGGCGCGGGCCCGAGGCGGGCCTGACGCTGGCCGCAGGGGAAAACCCTGCCCCGAACCGACCCGGCCACGGGCCACGGGCCGCCTGACGCGGCCCGCGGCGCCGTTACGGCGCGTCGCCTGCGAGCGCGGCGAGCCCGGCCGCGCGGTCCGGGAAAATGCGGAACAGCGCCTCGAAACCGATCACCTGAAACACTTCGTACACCTGCGGAGCGAGCCCCGCGAGCGCAAGCTGATGCGCGGTGCCCTTTGCGATCTTGGCGGCCTTCAGCATCACGCGCAGGCCGGCCGAGCTCACGTACTGCACGTCGGTCAGATCCAGCAGCACGCGCGGCGCGCCCTGCACGCGCTCCGGCAACACCTCTTCGAGCTGCCGCGCCGTCGTGCTGTCGACCCGCCCCGCTACTGCCACCACCAGAACCGCGCCTTCGTTTGCTTCGCTGATATTCATTCCGTTCCTCGTTGCTCAGGACTGCGGCGCGGCGCCGCCCGGCGCGCCGACGCGCTTCGTGAAGCGCAGGCAGTTGTACGGCTCGCGGCGCTCGTACGCGACCTCGTCCATCATCTTTTTGACCAGAAATACGCCGAGCCCGCCGATCGCGCGTTCGTCGATGCCGCTCGTGATATCCGGATCGGGCAGTTGCAGCGGATCGAAGGCGACGCCGTCGTCGATCACCTGCGCGCACACCTCATCGCCCGACGCGCTCACGTGCACGCGGATCGGCTGGCGCGCCGAGCCGTAGGCGGCAATGTTCGAGATCACCTCGTCGAAGGCGAGCGCAAAGCTTTGCGCGAACGCGCGCGGCAGACCGCACGCGGCGACGAGCGCTTCGAACTGCCCGATCAGCGCGCCGACGTCCGGTGCGCCCGGGTCGAGCTCGGTATCGAATGTATGCGTGACGTTCATTCGGTGATGGCCCCCGATGCGGCAAAGCGAACCGCAACACAGGTGATGTCGTCGGATTGCGGCGCACCGTTCGCGAACGCGTAGACGTCGTCGACGACGCGCTTGAGCAGCGCCTCGACGCCGACGGCCGAGCCGCCCGCGAGGGTCTGCGCAAGGCGCGCGTCGCCGTATTCCGTATCCGCCGGATCGAACGCTTCGGTGATGCCGTCCGTATACAGCAGCAGCGTGGAGCCCGGCGCGAGCTGCGCGCGTCCTTGCGCATACTCCACGCCCTCGATCACGCCGAGCGCCATTCCGCCGGTTCCGGGCAACGCGGCGACCGTGCCGTCCGGTGCGATCAGATACGGCGGATTGTGGCCGGCGTTCGCATATTCGAACTCGCCCGTGCCGATATCGAGGATACCGTAGAACAGCGTGACGAACATCGTCGCTTCGTTGTCCTGCGCCAACAGGTCGTTCGCGAGCGCGAGACACGCGCCCGGGTCCGCCGCGCTCGGCGCGATCGCGCGCAGCAGCGTGCGCGCCACCGCCATGAAGAGCGCGGCCGGCACGCCCTTGCCGGACACGTCGGCGATCACCACGCCGATGCGCCGCTCCGACAGCCAGAAATAGTCATAGAAATCGCCGCCCACCTCGCGCGCCGGGATCATCCGCGCGAACATCTGCAGGTCGGGCCGCGACGGGAAGCGCGTCGGCACGATCGACTGCTGCATGCGCCGCGCGACGTCGAGCTCCTGCTGGATCGACACGAGCTTCGTATGCGCGTTGAACACGTTCTGGATCGTCAGGAACCACGGCCGCCATGCCTGCGGAATATCCGGGATCGAGCGGACCGCGCCGCGGTCTTCCTCCTGGATGTAGCGCACCAGCTTCTGCGCGGGCACGATCGCGTCGTTGTAGGTGAGGCGGCTCGCGATCAGCAGCATCATCGTGAGGCCGATCACGAGCAGCAGCACGCTCGGCACGCCGGTTTCGAGCGCGGTGCGCACGAGGTTCCACTGCGGCACCAGCAGCACGAGCCGGAACGGCGCGTTGCGGATCGCGAGCGTTTCGATATAGTAGCCGTGCTCGGCAAGCAGATGCTGCTGCGACGCGGCAAGCGTCGCGTCCAGCCCGCTGCGCAGCGCCGGCGGGAACGCGCTCGCGGCCGACAGCACTTCGGTCGCGCCGGCGTGCACGAGCTGCGGATGCGCGACGAGCTGCGCATGATCGTTGATGACGAACAGCGTGCCGAACGCCGGATCCCAGTTGCGCACGAACTGGTTCAGCCAGCCGAGCGTCAGGTCGAGCGAAACGGAGCCGCTGAACTGCGCGCCGTCGTAGACGCCGGCCGATGCGGTGACCATCACGCCCTGGCCGGCCTCGTCGAGATAGACCGGGGTCCAGATGATGCGGCGCGCCGGATCGCGCGACGGCTCGACCCCCGCGTAGAACGCCTTTTGCAGCAGCGTGTCCGCGTAGAAGAACTGCTTCGACGCGACCCACGGGTAGATGTTGATGAAGCGCCGCGCCGACGTGTAATACACCCAGGTCGCGCCCGGCAGGTTGGCCTTGATCGACTTGAACGCATCGTTCAGGCTCAGCGCCATTTCCAGGTCGCGCTCGAGCGCGGGCGTGCGCGCCCCGGGCAGGCCCGTCAGATTGCCCGCATCGGCGCTCGTCCACGGCGGCGGCAGCTGGTCGAGCGTCACGCTGCCCGGCACCGGCCCGGGCTGCAGCGCGCGCAGCAGCGTCGACGGCGGCGCGCCCTGCGGATGCAGCCGGAACCAGGTCTGCGCCTCGATGCGCATCGAGTTGACCGCGTCCGCGCTGCTCTTCACGAGCGCGTCGAGCGCGACCGCCTGCTCCTGCATCCGCTGCGCGAGACTCGCCTGCTCGGTGCCGAGCGTCATCTTGAACTGCAGATAGACCAGCGCGCAGGCCACCACCAGCACGCCGACAAAGGTGCCGCGCATCACCCGGTTGTAGCGCGCGAACAGCGCCGCGGTCAGGTCAGCCATAGCTCTTTCCCCGCAGGTCCGCGTCGTCCGCCGGATGCGCGAGCGCGATGTCGCACGCGGCCGCGTCCGGACGCGCGGGCGGCGGCGCGCCGGCGCCGATCCGTGCGAGGCGCTTTTGCAGCACGCCGAAGCTCGTCAGATGGAGGATTTCGGAGAACGCCTTGCGCGTCATCGACGCGGGGTCGGCCGCGCGCGCGCCCTGCTCCGCCGCCAGTTGCGCGATGACCTCCGGATAGTCCTCGATGCCTGCCACCATCACGTCGAACCACGTGAGCCACGCGGCCTCGATCGTCGGATCGGCCTGCAGCGCCTTGCACAGCCGGCCGATGCGCGTCGCCTGGTCGAGCAGGATCACCTCGATCTCCTCGTCGCTCGCGGCGAGCCGCTCGCGCAGCGCGCGGTCCCAGCGGATGCTGATTTCCGGCAGAAAGATATAGCGCAGCCCCTGGATGATGCCGATGCGCCGCTCGGCCGACGGAATCGTCGTGAAGCCGTCGATCGCCCAGCCGTCGCCCGGAAACCCGACGATCCGGCGCACCAGCTCGGCCGTGTTCGCGATGCGCCGCGGCTCGCGGAACAGCACTGTGAGACCGGGGCGCGCGTTGTCGGTCCATTCGTCCGGCGGCAGCACGCGGCCGACGAACGCGTCGGTCTGCGCCGCCGAATGCGCGAGATGGAACACGCCGGCCGCGAGCGCCGCCGCGTTGAAGCCCGACGCGGCGCGCACTTCGAGCCCCACCGACAGTTCCTGGCTGATTCCGTAGCGCCCGAGCACCGGCCGCAGGACGATCTCCTGGACGTGCGAGTCGCAGTTCAGCAGGCGCAGGATCGGCTGCACGAACGTCGTGAAGCGCTCGCCGACCGGATAGACGCGGCTTGCCGGCAGCGTGATGGCCCCGTGGCCGCGGATGCGGGCCAGTCCCCCGACGCTGTGCTGCTGGGTCAGACCCACGAAATAGTGGTCTGCGCCATCGTCCATCGACGTTTCCTGCACGTTGTCCCCAAGAAGCCGATCCGCGAGCCGGGTAGTCCGGCGGCTGTGGCGCCCGCGCGATGCCGCACCCGCGATGCCGCGCGACAGTCCCGACACGCGCCGCTGCGGTCCGCGCGGCCGCGCGCGGCCACGGCCCGCGCGCCGCGTCGGCGATGTTGTATTGCTGCGCGCGCCGGCCCTCGCCGCGAAATGCGCAGTGAAGGTACCCAAACGCGCGGGCCGCGTCAACCGCGCGCGCCGTCCGGCTTGAGCGCGCTGGCCGATGCAGCAGCATAGCGCTGCGCCCGCTTCCCGATGCGGCGAACAGACCCGATGTTGCCGTGCTCCTTGACCTTTCGGCGCACCGGGCGATGCGATAGGCATCGCCGCAGCGGGCGCGGCCGAGAATTCAGCCGGCCGGCGGGCGTCATTCCGGGGTTTCAGCCTCGCGCGCCGGGCCCGCCATCCGGCGCCGGAAAAAACTCAATCTAATCAAGGCGCCGGCCGGTTCAATCCGGTGCACGTCCATTGGCATGCCGCTTGCGTTAGCTCGGCCCGCTGTCACGAACAGCCCGGCGCGCGGCCTGCGCGCGCCGCCCAACACGCTGTATCGACACCCAGGATCCGGACACCGGACCCGCCCCCACAGAGGAGACACCCCGTGCGCAGCAGTTCATCCGTATCGCAACCCGCCGTCGGCCAGCCGCTCGCCGCCGCCGAACCCGCCGCCGGCAGCACGAAGTTCTGGCCCGAAGGCTGGTGGAAGCTGATGGAATTCCGCATCGGCATCATCCCGCTGCCGGTCTACCTGATCCTGCTCGCGCTGATCGCCGGCTTCGCGATCTCCGGCAAGGTGCCCGGCGAAATCTCGATGGCGATCGCGGTCCTCGCGTTCTTCGGCTTCACGTGCGCGGAAATCGGCAAGCGGCTGCCGTTCGTGCGCAGCATCGGCGCGGCCGCGATCTTCGCGACCTTCATCCCGTCGGCGCTGAACTACTACCATCTGCTGCCCAAGCCGATCCTCGTGCTGACGAAGGACTTCACGAAGTCGACCAACTTCCTGTACCTGTTCATCGCGTCGATCATCGTCGGCAGCATTCTCGGGATGGACCGGCGCGTGCTGATCCGCGGCTTCCTGAAGATCTTCGTGCCGCTCGCGCTCGGCACGCTCGCCGCGATGCTGGTCGGCACCGCGGTGGGCACCGCGCTCGGCCTCGGCGCGCGCCATACGTTCCTCTACATCGTCGCGCCGATCATGGCGGGCGGGGTCGGCGAAGGCGCGATTCCGCTGTCGGTCGGCTATGCGGAGATCCTGCATCTGCCGCAGGGCGAAATGTTCGCGCAGGTGCTGCCGCCGGTGATGCTCGGCAGCCTGACCGCGATCGTGCTGTCGGGTGCGCTCGACATGCTCGGCAAGCGGCGGCCGCATCTGACCGGCGAGGGCCGCCTGCAGCCCGGCGAAGCCGGCGACATCGGCCCGGTGCACGAGACGGTCACCGGCCAGGTGGATGTCGCGCACATTGCCGCCGCCGGCATCACCGCGATCACGCTGTACCTGCTCGGCCTGATGTGCCGCAACCTGTTCGGGCTGCCGGCGCCGGTCGCGATGCTGTTCATCGCGGTGCTGGTGAAGCTCGCGCGCGCGGTGTCGCCGCCGCTGCAGGAAGGCGCGCTGATCGTCTACAAGTTCTTCTCGACCGCGGTGACCTACCCGCTGCTGTTCGCGATCGGCGTCGCGATGACGCCGTGGGACAAGCTCGTCGCAGCCTTCACGTTCGCCAACGTGATCACGATCGTCGCGACGGTGACCGCGCTGATGGGCACCGGCTTCGTCGCCGGCCGCCTGCTCGGGATGTACCCGATCGACACCGCGATCGTCAACGCGTGCCACAGCGGCCAGGGCGGCACCGGCGACGTCGCGATCCTGACCGCCGCGAACCGCATGCAGCTGATGCCGTTCGCGCAGATCGCCACGCGCATCGGCGGCGCGATCGTCGTCACGCTGGTGCTGATCGGGCTCGCGCACTTCGGGTAATGCCCGCCGGCCCGCGCCGCGGGCTGTACGCCCGCCCGGCAATTTGCCACAATGAGCCGGCTTGAGACGTCAGCGAGGCATTGATGAGGTCGTTCGCCCGCATCCGGGTGCGCGGAATTCCGCTGTGGGGCTGGGCGGCGGCCGCGGTGCTGTACGTCGTGAGCGCCGGGCTCGCCGCCGATATCGCATGGCAGCGCTCGATCGACTCGATCGCGGCGGTCGGCGCGCACCGGCTCGACCTGTACGCGGCGGCGCTGCGCAGCGCGCTCGGCCGCTACGAAATGGTGCCGGGCATCGTGGCGCGCCAGGACAGCGTGCGCGCGCTGCTCGGCGCGCCGCCCGCCGCGCGCGGCGCGCTGCTGCATCCGGTCAACACCTATCTGCAGGCGGTGAACGACGATACCGGCGGCGTCGCGATCGACGTGATCGACCTGAGCGGCGAGGTGATCGCCGCGAGCAACTGGAACCAGCCGTTCACGTTCATCGGCACCAACGTCGCCTATCGGCCCTACTTCCAGGACGCGCTCGCGCAAGGCGCAGGCCGCTTCTTCGGGATCGGCACCAATACCGGCATGCCGGGGCTGTATTTCGCGAGCGCGGTCCGCGAGGGCGGCAAGCCCGTCGGCGCGGTCGCCGTCAAGGTGAGCGTCGACGCGCTGGAAGACGCGTGGCGCACGCCCGGCGAAGCCGCGCTGGTGGTCGACGCGAACGGCGTGATCGTGATCTCGACCGTGCCGGCGTGGAAATTCAGCGCCCTCGCGCCGATCCCGCCGCAACGGCAGCAGCAGATCGAAGCGTCGCGCCAGTATGCGGGGCGCGCGGTGCCGGTGCTGCCGCACCGCATGCTCGGCGACTGGAGCGCCGCGGCGCGCTTCGCCCGCTTTCCCGACTTCGGCCGCCCCGGACACACGCGGCGCTTTCTCGAACTGAGCCGCCGCGCGCCGCAGGCCGGCGACTCGCTGATCGTGCTACTCGACGTCGCGCCCGCGGTGCACCAGGTGCGCACCGCGCTCGCGTTCGTCACCGCGCTGTTTCTGATCGTCGGGCTCTACACGCTGTACGCGATCCAGCGGCGCCGCGCGATCGCGGAAAAGCTGCGTGCGCAGGACGCGCTGCGCCGCGCGAACGACCGTCTCGAAGCGACGGTGGAGGCGCGCACCGCGCAACTGAGCGCGGCCAACGCGAGCCTGCAGCAGGAAATCGCCGAGCGCGCGCGCACCGAGCAGGAGCTCGTGCACGCCGGCAAGCTGGCGGTGCTCGGCCAGATGGCGGCGGGCCTCACGCACGAGCTGAACCAGCCGCTCGGCGCGATCCGCACGCTCTCCGACAATGCGCGCGCGTTCATCGGCCGCAACCAGACCGCGCTCGCCAGCGCGAATCTCGAACGCATCGCGAAGCTGGTCGACGCGATGGCGGTGCTCACGAGCGAGCTGAAGGCGTTCGCGCGCAAGCCCGAGACGCAGCGCATCGCGGTGGCGCTCGACGACGCGGTCGAACACGCGCGCCTTATCTACGACGCGCGTCTGCGCGACGACGCGGTGCAGCTGGAGGTGCGGATCCCGGCGCAGCTGCGGGTCTGGGCCGACCCGAGCCAGTTGCAGCAGGTGCTCGTGAACCTGCTCGGCAATGCGCTCGACGCGGTGGCCGGACAGCCGCAGCGGCGCATCGTCGTCGAGGCGCACGCGCACGACAGCGCGGGCCGCGCGCAGCTGACGATCGCGGACAGCGGGCCGGGCATCGCCGACGAAGTGCTCGCGCATCTGTTCGAGCCGTTCGTCACGACCAAGCCGCGCGGCCGCGGGCTCGGCCTGGGGCTCGCGATCACGATGCGCATCGTGCAGGGCTTCGGCGGCCAGATCCGCGCGTCGAACCGCGCGGAAGGGGGCGCGCTGTTCACGATCGAATTCATGAGCATGACTGAACAAGGGGTGGTGGATGAACGATGAAGTGCGCGTAGTCGTCGTCGAGGACGACGAGAACGTGCGGCTCGGCGTCGAGCAGGCGATCGCGATCGCGGGCTTCTCCGTGCGCGCGTACGCGTCGCCGCGCGAGGCGCTGGCCGAGGCGCTGCCGGGCGCGCCGGTCGTGTTCGTGTCCGACGTGCGGATGCCGGAAATGAACGGCATGCAGCTGCTCGAACGGGTGCTCGCGACCGATGCGCAGATCCCGGTCGTCCTGATCAGCGGACACGCGGACATCTCCACCGCGGTTGCGGCGATGCAGGTCGGCGCGTACGACTTCATCGAAAAGCCGTTTTCTTCCGAGCACATCGCAAGCCGCGTCGCGCGCGCGGTCGAGAAGCGGCGCCTGACACTCGAAGTGGAAGGCCTGCGCGACGCGCTGCGCAACTGGCACGGCATCGAGGCGGTCGTGCTCGGCAAGTCGCCGGCGATCGCCGACGTGCGCAAGAAAATCCTGCGGCTCGCCGATACCGCGGTGCCGGTGCTGATCACCGGCGAAACCGGCACCGGCAAGGAGCTGATCGCGCGCGGCCTGCACGACTTCGGCAATCGCCGCGCGCATCATTTCGTCGCGCTGAACTGCGGCGGGCTGCCCGAACCGCTGTTCGAGAGCGAACTGTTCGGCCACGAACCCGGCGCCTTTACTGGCGCGCTGAAGCGCCGCGTCGGCAAGGTCGAATGGGCGCACCGCGGCACGCTCTTTCTCGACGAGATCGAAACGATGCCGGTGTCGCTGCAGATCAAGCTGCTGCGCGTGCTGCAGGAGCGGCAGATCGAGCGGCTCGGCGCGAACGAGCCAATTCCCGTCGATTGCCGGGTGATTGCCGCGTCGAAAGCGGATCTGGCGGAGCGCTCGAAGGACGGCAGCTTTCGCGCGGACCTGTTCTACCGGCTGAACGTCGCGCAGATCGAATTGCCGCCGCTGCGCGAGCGCCGCGAGGATATCCCGCTGCTGTTCGAGCACTTCGTGCTCGCGGCCGCGCGCCGTTTCGGACAGGCCGCGCCGGTCGTGTCGGCTGCGCAGATGTCGGAGCTGCTCGCGCATCAATGGCCCGGCAACGTGCGCGAACTGCAGAACGTGGCCGACCGCTTCGTGCTGGGACTGGCGGGCGACCGGCTGGTGCCCGCCGACGGCGGCGCGGCGCCGGCCGGCTCGCTCGCCGAACAGCTCGCGCGCTTCGAGTACGTGCTGATCGACGAGATGATGCGGCGCTGCAACGGCAACGTCGGCGAAGCCAGCGCGGCGCTCGGGATGCCGCGCAAGACGCTCTATCACAAGCTGCGCAAGTTCAGGATGCCGGGTGCAGACGAGGCGGTGGGCGAGGAGTGAGGAGACGCATCGGGTCGAGGCGATGGGATCGCAATGCGATGCGATTCGGGATTAAGTCCTTCATATCGTCAAACTTCGAAAACCATAGCATTCCTATTTATCTGTTTCTATCTGAATGCCGCGACAGCGAACGGGGCCGATACGCCGCGCCACCCACCCACGCGCCCGCCCCGGCATCCCGGGATCTGAACAAACGAGCGCACGAAAAATTGCGCCGGCCAGACGCATGAAAAGTCGGTCGGGCATCTCATCGCGGGGCATGCGAAACGCAAGGGCATCGTCGGGTTCTACCGGCAGATGCGCGGCGAGAACGGATCGCGCGATATCCTCGTTTTGCGGAGCATCCGCGCGCCGGAGAATCCGCTGCGGGCGGCAGCGAACGTCTCCCGCGAGTCAGACAGCCGCCCGGCGTCAGGCACGAGTCGCCACAGCACGACGTTTCACCTGACGCAGGCGCAGGGCGAAACGCTTGCGCAGACACGGCCTGACGAGCCCCTCGCCCATCAGGTGATGCTCGCAGGCAGGCCCGATGCGAAGGGCATCGCATCGGGCGCGGGGATCGGACTGACCAGCGCGACGATGCCCGGTACGCCTCCGCTGCAGACACAGCCCCCACTCCGCCTGTGGACGATCAACGATCCCTTCTCCTATCACCCCCCCACATCTCAAAAAACAGATAGGACTCCGATTTATCATTATTTTGCAGATATGTTGGAGATTCCAGACAAGCCAGGGGCAGTGCAATTGACGGGATGCGCGGTGCGGTTCTAGATTCCCTGGTCGATGGTTGCCGACGCAACCGTTGTGCCCTGCTTCTTTGAACGAGAGAAGGAACGTGCGTCGATGAATGCGGTATCGAGGGAATTCAGGGATACGCTGGAGCGTCCGGGTTCGCGCCTGACCCAGAGGCTCAGGCTGTGGGTCGGCCGGAAGAATCACGATCTCGACGTGCTCGACTTCAAGGTGCGCGGCGGGTTCTGCAAGGACTACAGCGTCGATGTGACGGTCACCTCGCCGCAACGCGATCTCGACGGCAAGGAGTACGTTGGCTGGCGCGCGGGCCTGCAGATCGATGAACGGGCCGCGGTGCCCTCGGCAAGCTGGAGCGCGCCCGTCGACCGTGCGGCGGCCACGTTCAACGGTGTGGTGACGCGCTGGAAGCGCGTGCGCACAAGCCGCGAGGAGTCGGCCTACCGGCTGCGCATCGAGCCGCGTTTTGTCGCGTACGGCAAGCGCATCATCGGGAGCGACGTCTACCGCGACGTGACGTTGCAGGAGCTGATCACCCGGGCACTGGTCGACCGCAAGAACTTCGACGCCTTCGATGTCGAATTCCAGATCGAAGGGCTGCAGGCAAAGATGGAAGCCGTGGTGAGGTACGAGGAGTCCCTCTGGAACTTCATCGCGCGTCACTGCCGCCGCCTCGGGGTGTTCTGGTTCTACCGGCAGGGACGAGGCACGGACGGCAGGCTCGACACGATCGTGTTCGCCAACCATCCGCGCGCGTACCTCCGCTCGATCGAGATGCCGCTGCTGGCCGCCGCGGGCCTGCACAGCGACTGGCACGAGGCGACGCAGGCCGTCCACGCGCAACGCACGCTGGTGCCGGCGACGGTTGAACTGTGGGAGCGCAACTACCGGAGCCCGGCGGACCCGCTGCGGGCCACGGCGAACGTCTCCTGCGAGGCAGACGACCGTTCGGCGTTCGGGCGCATCAGCCGCAGCGCCGAGGGCCATCTGACGCCGGCGCAAGCCGGCACGTTTGCGCAGACGCGGCGCGACCGGCAGATTGCGCGGCAGGCGACGCTCGCGGGCGAGAGCGATGCGAAAGGTATCGCGGCGGGGGTCGTCGCCAAGCTCACCAACACGAAGCTCGCGGGCGCCGAATACGGCTTCGTGATCACGTCGTTCAGGATGAAGGGCAGCCGCACGAAGCCGGCCTATACGCGCTTCAAGGCGATGCCGGCGCACCTGACGTACCGGCCCGCGTTTGACTTCGAGCGGGACTGGCGTTTTCTGCCGGGTCCCGTTGTGGGCGTGGTCACGACGAGCCACCCTACCCCCTACGGCGACATGGACGGGCACGGGCGGTACAGCGTGCAGCCGAAATTCCTGCAGGGCCCGGGCAGCAGCGACAACAGGCTGCTGAACCTGCGGCTGCTGCGTCCGTCATCGTCAGACCGGGGCGGCTTTCACGCGCCGCTGCTGCCGGGGACCGAGGTGCTGCTCGATGGCGAAAATCACGACGTGGACCGCATGTACATCAGCGGCGCCCTGAACGACTTCGCGCATCAGGATCCGGTGCGCGGCACGGATGCCCTCTTCAGTTACGCGATCTGGCGCGCGCCGCTGCTCGGCGCGGAGATCGTGTTCAACGACCTGCAGGGCAAGGAAAGCGCGCGGATCGCGACGGTGTATGGCCAGACGGCTTTCAACCAGGGCTATCTGCTCAACGGCAAAAAGCTCGCGCGCGGGGAAGGCTTCGAGGCGACGACGAAATCGTGGGGGACGCTGCGCGCGGCGAAGGGGCTGTTTTTCTCGGCGGATGCGGCGGCCGGGACCGATACGCCGCAGCTCGACATGCCCGCTGCCGTTGCGCAACTGAAGGCCGCGCTGCAGCGGGTGGAAGCGCTGGCTGCCGCCACCTCGCAGGCGGGCGCTGCCCCGGCCGACCGGGCCGCGCAGGCCGCGCTTCTCGACGGGCTCGACCAGCTTCGCGACGCGGGGCTGCTCGCGAGCGCACCCGGTGGCATGGCGTTCGTGACGCCGAAGTCGATGCAGCACTCGGCGGGCCAGAACGCGATTGTCACGGCAGGCCAGGACATGGACGTGAGCGTCGCCAGGCGGCTGCGCATGGCGGCGGGCGAACTGATTTCGCTGTGTGCGCACAGGCTTGGTATCCATCTGACTGCCGCGAAGGGGAAGTTCACGGCGTCGGCGCTCACCGACGGGATGGACCTGTTCGCCCAGAAGCAGTTGCGCGTCGCCAGCGAAAGTGCGGACGTCCAGGTATCGGCGAAGTCGAAGATCACGCTCAACAGTGGCGGAGCTTCGCTCGAGATCGAGGGCGGCAACATGACGTTCCATTGTCCTGGCGCGTTCACCATCAAGGCGGGTTCGTTCACGTTCATCGGGCCCGACAACGTGCCGACCCCGTTGCCGTCCCTGGCGAAGAGCAGCCTGAAGATTTCCGACCTGTATTCGCCCTCCCGCTGAAGCCATGATCATCAGCCCTCCCTTTCTCCCCGCCGCGGGCCTGTCGTCCAGCGATGCGTCGAAGCCGGACCCCATGATGGACCTGATCGACCAGTTCGAAATCGGCCATCACGGAGTCTGGCCGGTCACCTTCGACCGGCGTTCCCATTGCGCCATCCATCTGAACCCGGGCGAGCAGGCGGAGCCTGTGCGCGCGATCGCCGATGGCGACGTTGTGGCGTACCGCGTCTGCAGGAACGCCATCTCCGACGGCGCGACCGATTCGATGACCGGGAAACCTCTGCTGAACTCGAATGCCGGCTTCGTTCTGCTGCGGCACAAGACTGACACGGGCGACGGGCGCACCATCACGTACTACTCGCTCTACATGCACCTGCTGGACATGACCAGCCAGGAACACGTCATCCCCCAGCCTAACGATCCGCCGGAGGTTGGCTCGGCGAATGCGTTGCCCAAATGGCTGCTCGATACGGCAGGGGGCAAGGATGGCGTGGTCCAGACGGGCGGCACGAAGAAGGTCTATCGCAAGGACATGCTCGGGTACATGGGCCAGCATCAGGGCGTGACGCATCTGCACTTCGAAATTTTCATGGCGGAGGCCGATTTCATCGCCTGGTTCGACAAGGTACAGATCGGGGTGAAAAAACCGGCTCAGCCTGACACGGGCGACTATTGGGGGCACAGCTATTTCATCATTTCCGGCCCGCAGGAGTTCTATCCGCAACCGGCGGGCACTGATGACAGCTGGTTTCCCCGTGTGCCTGGCGGCTCGCTCGCAGCAGGCGACACGCTCTATGTCGAGGCCTGGTTCAACAAGGGGCAGCGCTTTACGCGCGCGTGGATCGATCGCGGTGGTAGCGGCAACGTGACACTACTCACGTCCGATCCGGTTGCGGACCCATACGACAGCGGTACCGATAGCCACCACAAACCGAAGCGCTACGAATACGGCCTGTATGACCGTGCGATGGCGCTCTATCCGGCGTGCCCGAGCGACGGCTATGAGATGCTGCGGTTCGGGCGCATTCTTTCGGATCATCCAACGCTGACGGCGGCGGATTGTGCAACCTGGATTGCAGTGCCGTTCGATGAGAACGACACGCTGGGCTATGTCAACATCGCGCCGGACGCGATCAAGAAGTTGTCTGATGCGGATTTCCCGTTCTTCACAGGCTGGCAAAAAGTCGGCGACGACAACACGCCGTTCAATGACGCCGGGCGATGCGATTACGCCACGCTTTGCGGGTTGACCGGCATTCAGGATTCGCTGCCATCGGCACGGCCGCTCGAAGCCGATCCAAACAACAGCAATGAGGTCGATCTGCAGCTTGCCAGCTACGTGCAGAACACGAGTGGTGTGGACAAGAAACTCAGGGGAATGGTGTTCAAGGCGCGCAGCGAGTGGGATCCCTCCGGCAACGCAGAACGGTACAAGGACCTGAACGATCCGTACGGTTTCTTTGGCAAGCAGAAGGATACGAACCCCGATGGATATACCAGGTTCACCGGTTTCCTGAGCAAGTTCCAGTTTCTGGACAAGACGCCGCTCGCCGGGCAGGAGCTATGGTTTTTCCATCCGCTGGCGTTTATCCGGCATTTCAGGAGGTGTGGGTGGCTGAGCCCAAAAGAGTACACGCTGATGTTTCCGCCCACCGCCCTTCGTTCCGTTGGGCATGGCCAATGGGTTTCAGAAAGAATCTCGCCATCGCGTGACACGATTGCTGGATATGGCGCTGAGTTAAACAAGGCCATGTGCAAATTTGGCATCACGAGGCCATTGCGGCAGGCGGCTTTTCTCGGCAACGCGATGCAGGAAACTCAGTGGTTTTCGCTGCTAACTGAGGGGGGAAGCACGCCTCCTCCGAGATATGCACCGTGGGTCGGGCGCGGATTTCTGCAACTGACCTGGCCGGACAATTACATCAAGTACTGGCGTTTTTGCGGCCGGCAGGTGGATCAGTCTCTTGCAGACCGATTGCATGAGGCTGCACATACCACCAACACGACTCGCAATAACCATGCACTTATGGCACTAGAACCAACTGTACCTGTGTCAATGCAGGAATGGCGAAGGTTATTGAGTATCGACAAATTCGATGCGACTGACAGTGCGGCAGCGTACTGGGCGTGGTCGGGTGCAGCTAAGTATGCCGACATGCAACCTGTCTTGCAACGTGAAACGAAAACGGTGGGAATATCCCCAATGGCTTATTTCAGCTGTGAATCGTTTGGACAGGTTGCGGCAACCGTCAACGTGGGACATCCGTCCAGCTCTTTTTCGAGCATCTACGGCTTGCAGGCACGGTTTCAGGGTTATACGAGCGCATTAATGGCTCTGACCGACTGGGTGGAGTTACATACCGGCAACGGTTCTTGATTCTGTTAATCGGATATCGCTTATTTTCAGGTTGAGGGTGAATATGGAGAAGCAGGTCGTCCTTTTGGGAAAATTTGTGGGCGTTGCATTGTTGTTTAGTCTAATCGCACATGCTATGGCTCAAGTCCCGAGCCCAGCAATTTCGACCGAGGCGATAGTAACCATTGGAGCATGTAAGTTCACGATTGCAAACATGTTTGGTGGCAAGTTCATCGTTCCGCATCCCGAACAAACACCTCCCCAACAGGGTGTCTATGACCTACCTGATACCGGACCAAATGCATCTTCTGTCATAGGAACCTTCGGGTTGTTTTGCGTAGACGCGAACGACGAAGGGATTGGCGCGATGCTGAATGCTAAACAGGTCGATGGCAAATGGCTGATGTACAACCCGTGGCCCAGCCCAAATGAGCCTGAGTTGATCCCCTTCAATCCGGATGCTCACCCGCAGACAGTTCAGTTCACGGGCAGCAACTGGACAGGCATGGGCCTTACGGTTGACGAGACCACTGGCGATGAAAAACATCGTGCCCGCATGTTCTATTTCTGTCTTGTTCACCGGACGCATGCACTTTGCGGAAAGTCGCCAGTTCAATGGCTTGCAGATACAGGCGAGCACAACGAGTTGTGGAAAATCAGGGCGATCTTGAAGTCCGTTAAATTTGTTGACGCGTCATCCTTTCTGGAATTGAGCCCGGCAATCGACCCAACATCTGTCTCCAGTAATCGAGGAAACAATGACTAAACATCCCATTCTCAAAGGTGAGCGACTCTTGAGTCGAGGTGGCGTATGACAATCAAAGCAATTGTCCGAGGACTCATTTCGGTGGCCTTTCAGGTCTTTCTGCTGACGGGACGGTCGAGTGGACTGGCAGCCGAAGCATCTCCAATGCTTACCGATCCGGCGATTAATGCCGCGTATAAAAATTGCGAATTATCTACGCTTCACAATAAAAATGACGACGTGCTCTCATCTGAAGAAAATCACTTTGATAATTTGACCGAAACCTATGGTAGTCAAGGTGTGCATGATCAATGCGTGGTGGCATTGAAATCTAAAACGTTGCTGCCTATGTCTTCATCCGACGGAAATTCGGGTGGAGAGTTTTTGTATATCATGATTGTGCGTCGCGCTTACCTTTCGCCAGGCTACATTTGCGAGGGCAGGGCAGACTATGACGAATGCCTGGAAAAGGCCGTTTTTAGTTATCGTGGATTTTACAAGGATGATCGAGGGAGATGGAAAAAGAGAGTTGGTTTCGTGGGCGATGTTGGCGTAAATTCCATTCAATCAATTTCGGAAACCATACAATGAAGCCTTCGGATGCGCCGCGGCAACTATCAACGTCGGGAAACCATCGGCCAAGTATGACAAGGTGAATGGCATTGTGGCGCGTTTTCAGGCGTACACATCGGCTTCAATGGTATTTCTCGATAGCCCAATGTTTCCGGACGCAAATGGTGTCGCACAAATCATGCCCCAAAGCTACATACCGAGGCGGCCATGAAGCTGAGCGTTTTTCTCTTCTGCGTGTTGAGTGCTGTAACTAACATTTCGCATGCCGATGATTCTGTCAGATCTGCTGAAGTAGGGGCAAAGAAGACCAAAGACCAGATCTATTTGTTTGGTCGCTGTAGCTTTCAGATACACGATCTTGCGGGAGGGATCTTCGCAAGCGAAGGTGGATCGGGAGCCTATACGTATTTGGACTTAAAAAAAGGAATTGATATAGAGGCAGGTTTTCGCTGCCTCACGCAAGCATCGCCAGATGGGATTGATGAGCAGCTGGATTCCAAATACGTGAATGGTCAGTGGATTTGGAGTGCCACCAATCAACCCTTTGAGGCAGCGCAGCATTTCCATAGCTACATCTTTGCGGGCAAAAACTGGAAGGGGCGCGGTAATACTTACGACGACACAATTGGCGAGGAGGCAAGGCGCCAAAGGCGATTCAACTTTTGTCTGGTGCAGACAGCTGGTCCTCAAGTTCTCTGCGTCAATACACCAGTCATGGCTCTCGATAGCCCCAAGAGCAATGTGCTACCCAAAATAATGGCTGTATTGAGAAGTATCGAATTTATCAGTCCGCCCTTACCGGCAGGTGCCGGAGCGGCAAGTCTCGTGACAGAACCGAACCAATAAACAATATCTCCAATGAAATCTCCCATTCGCAAAGGCGACGAACTCGAACATGGCGGAGAAGTGACTGGTGGCTCGCCGTGGATGAATGTCATGGGCAGGCCGCTTGCCCGCAAGGGCGACGCCGCGATCTGCGCCTTGCACGGCCCGACCACGATTGACGAGGGCTACGCCAGATTCCCCGACCGCGACGGCAAGGAGGTTGCCTTCCATCATTACCGCTGCGCGTGCGGTTGTCGCCTGATCTCGTCGCTGCAGCACGTCAATATCGCGTAATGCCGGTCGATCTTTCTCCTGCCGGACGCCCCAGCGCGTATCCGCCCAGGATGCGCTTCTGGCCATGGGCGGCTACCTGGTTCGTCTGTAACGTGTTCGGTCCGGTGATCGTGCTGCTTGCGTGGCCGAAGGGGGAGCCTGCAAGCGGCCTCAAGTTCTGGATCTGGGTGGTGGGGGCACCGAACGGGGTGTTCCTGGTCCTGCTTGGGTTTGCACGCGCGTGCTACGAGGTGCTGTGGTATCGCGCGTACTGGCGCGACCATCATCGTGACCGCTGGCTTGCGCAGAGAATCCGGTTCGCGCAGCGCCCGCTGCACGTACTCGGTGCGGGTTACTGTCTGCCGCTTGGCGGTAAGTCCCTCGCTGACGTTCTGGCAGGGAAAAGGTCGATCCTGAAGACGCAGGCACCGCGGCACGGCTCGGGGAAGGTCCTGTGCAGTCGCTTCGAGGACGATGACCCGCTTCTGGCGCACCAGGGCATGACGGATGAACAGGATGTAGAGGGTGGCGACGCAGACGTACAGATGAAAGCCGCTCCCGCTGCCCAGATGATCCGCGTTGCACTTGAACCGCTGGCTGGAACCATCCATGCGCTGACCCGCTACGAAAGGACGTACTGGCCGCAGGTGCGGGTACTCGTTGGGCCAGAAGCGGCTGACCTGCGTGTGGCACAGGTCCGGGAGGCCTTACAACTGGCGGCGCTGCCCCCACTTGCGGTTCAGGCCGTCGCCGCTGCCGAGGGGCTGCTGGTGGTCGATACCTGGCTCGATGCGCACGAGCACCGCCCGCTTCTCGCCGTCGCCGCACAGTGGTACGACGATGCCATCGACGAAGGTTCTACCGAAGGATGCGTCGCCGTGCTGTTCGACCCGCGCTATTTCAAGCTCCCGCCGGAAATCAGTCGCAAGGCTGCGCTGCACCGGCCCGTCCAGGGGATCGACGGCGAGGCTGAATATGGTTTCGCGAATGCCGCGCTCTGGGGCAAGGTCAAGGCCGCAGCAGTGACGCGCGCGTGGATCACGCGCCCGGTTGAGCACTGCGACCGCGCCCTCGCTGCGGCTGGTTTTCAGGCCGCGTCGAAGGACGCAGCACAGTACCGGCCCGATCGTACGGTTGGCAACGCGGGCGCGGCAAACGGCCTGCTGGCGATGGCTGCCGCCATTGAGGCCGGTGCGGCGGACGGTCCGCAACTGGTTGTCGATGGTCTGCAGTCGGCCATCCTCCATGTCATCCGCCCTGAACAGACAAACGCTTTCACGCATGACGACTCCCAGAAATAACCTGCAGAACATGGAGCCTGAAGCCATCGCCAGCAGGCCGGCTCCGAGCCGCGTATCGATATGGGGCATGCCCCTTGTGGCGCTCGTTCTCGCCATTGCCGCACTCCTGATGGTCTGGTTCGGGCGTGATCGTCTCGGTATCGCGGATGACGCAACCCGAACGCAGATATTGATCGGCATCCCGATCGGGCTGGTCATCATCGTCATTGTCCATCTGTTCGCCATATCGACTGGCGCATACGGTGGGGCAGCCAGACTGTTTCGCTCTGAAACTGGCGACGGCACGAAGCAGGCGAAACCGCTCAAACGCGACGCCCGCCTGCAGCGCATGGTCGAAGAACTACGCGTTTCACACGGCTGGTTCTGGCGTCGCCGCCTGCACTGGCTGCTGGTGAACGGCACGGACGAGCGCATCGATCAGGTCGCGCCCGGCCTCAGGCAGGCGGGCGTCATGCATGTGGCCGACACCCTCCTCGTGCATGCGTCGCCGGACGGCATCGAGGCCGCGGCGTGGCTCGGCCAGCTCCGGCGCCTGCACCGCCGCGCTCCGGTGGATGGCGTCGTGCATGTCGCCCGTGCAGACGATAAGGATACCGAACTGCTGCGCAGGCTTGCAGCGATCGCCACCGCGCTGGGCTGGGCCGCTCCCGTGATGTTCCTGCATCCGGTCACGGTGCGGGGTGGCCCGTCGGAGCGCTACGATGCCATCGGCACCTTCATGCCGGGCACGACGCGCAGGCAGGCGCAGGCCGCCGCCGCGAGGCTGCCGGCCTTGCTCGGCGCAGTCGAGCAGAGCACGGCAGACGCAGGCGTGCGGTGGTGTACCCGGAATGACCGTCGGGTGACCTGGCTGATGGAAATCTCGAAGTATGTCGGCGACCACGCCGGACGGATCGCCGCGGGCGCAGGAGCCCTGGCCGCGTCGAACTGGCTGCGCGCGCCGCTCGCGGGAATCCTGTTCGCCCCGGTTTTTCCGGGGCCGACGGTTGTCCCGGTACCGGTTGCCAATGTGAACGGCGGGAGCGGCGGGAACGGCCGTGACGGCGTACCCGGCGAGGCGGCCAGTGTGCCCGCGCCGCTCATCGTGACGCGCGAGCAGCCTGCCGCCCTGCTGCCGGTCTGGCGCGAGATCGCTGCTTCTGTGCCGAACTATCATGGCCGCCGCACGGGCTTTTACTGGCCGGACACGCTCGCGGCCTGCGCGCTGGCCGGCGCCATCGCATGGATCGTGCTGCTGGTGATTTCGGGCCTCGGCAACCGGACGCTGGTCCGCGATGCGCAGGCGGCTGCAGCAACCGCACTTGCCGCGCCGCCCGCCACCCCCCAGGCGCTGCGCGCGCAACTCGCGTTGCAGAACGAAATCGCCACGCTCGAATACCGCCGGCAGCACGGCGCCCCGTGGTATCTGCGTGCCGGCCTCTCGCGCAACGGCGATCTGCTCGACGCGCTCTGGCAGCCCTACCGGACCGTCGCGATCCGCAACATGCGCCAGCCCGTCGTGCAGGCGCTCGAAGGGCAACTGGCCCGGCTCTCGCAGATCCGCGCCGACGAGCAGCAGAGCCAAGCCGCGCAGCAACAGGCCTACGACCGCCTCAAGGCCTATCTGATGCTCGCCGCCCCGGCGCGCACCGACGCGCCGTTCCTGAGGGCGCAGATGCTGGCGGTCTGGCCGGCCATGCCCAGGATGCGCGCGGGCGAATGGCTCGATACCTCGCAGCAGCTCGCCCGCTTCTGGTCCGATCACCTGAAGGCGCATCCTGAGTGGCGGATCAACGCATCGCAGCCGCTGGTCACACAGATGCGTTCGACGCTCGTCAACCAGATCGGCCTCGCGGCAAGCGATGATGTGCTTTATCAGCGCGTGCTCGACGAGGCGCGTGGCAAGTACGCCGACGTGTCGCTCGCCACGATGCTTGCTGGCGCGGATGCGCATGGCCTGTTCACGACCACGCAGACGGTGCCGGGCATTTTCACGCGCGCGGCGTGGGAAGGCGTCGTCGAGAAGGCCATCGACGACGCCGTGAAAGGGCAGCATGTCGAGGGTGACTGGGTACTGACTGGCGACCAGCCGAGTGCCCGGATCAGCGCCACCACCGTGGAAGGCGCGGTCGGCGCGGCGCAGGCCGCCGTCGACGCCAGGAAGAGCGCTGATGATCTGAGGAAGCGACTGCGTGACCGGTATTTCACGGACTACACAGCGGCCTGGGCGACCATGCTCAACAGTTTCCAGTGGATCCCGGCGAACAGTTTCTCGGGGGTCATCGATCAGCTTACGCGCATCACTGATGCGCAGACCTCGCCGCTGCTGGCGGTGATGAAGTCGGTGCAGTACCAGGGCGAGGCAGGCCGTCCCTCGCAGGCGCTTACCGATACGCTGGTGCGCAAGGCGCAGGGACTGTTCGACAGCGGCGACAGCAACGCGACGCAGGCCCCCGTGGTCAACCCGCTGGACCGCACGTTCGGCCCGCTGCTGGCGCTGATGGGTGACGCCGGTGCCGCCTCGGCCGGCGGCAACGCCGGCAACGGGCAGGCTGCGAATGCCGTCGCGTTCAGTGGCGTGAGCCTGTCGCGCGTGCTGACGGCGGATACGACCGTGCGCCTGAAGCTGCAGCAGATCCAGGCCAGTCCCGATGCGCAGGCGATGGCACGCTCGCTCGCGCAGGCGATTTTCCAGGGCAAGCTCTCGGACCTGTCGCAGGCGCGCGACGACGCGGCGCTCACGGCTGCGAGCCTGGGCGCGCAATGGTCTGGCTTCGGGCAGACCCTGTTCGTACAGCCGCTCGACGCGGCCTGGCAGGCGGTACTGCAGCCTGCTGCCGCGAGCCTGAACGACGCGTGGCGTGCCGCGGTGGCCGCTCCTTTCCAGTCGTCATTCGCTTCGCGCTATCCGTTTGCGCCGACGAGCGCCGACGCGTCCTTTGCCGAATTCGGTCGCTACGTGCGGCCCGACACGGGACTGATCAGCCGCTTCATCGAGGTCGAACTGGCGGGCGTGCTCAAGCGCCAGGGCGACGAATGGGTGCCCAACGCACTCGCGCCGCAAGCGCTGCAGTTCGATCCGGCGTTCCTCGCGATGCTGCACCTGATTGGGCCGATGGGCGCACACCTCTACGCACGGGGCGAGGCGGGTTATCACTTCACGCTGATGCCGCTGGCGACGCCGGGTGTTACGCGCACGGAACTGGTCATCGACGGCCAGCCGCTTGTCTACTTCAACCAGCGTGAAACGTGGACCCCGTTCGCGTGGCCGGGCAACGGCCTGAACGGCCATGCGCGGCTGTACTGGCAGACGCTGGACGGCGGCCTGCGCATCGCGTTCGATGCTACCGGAGACTGGGCCTTCCTGCGGATGCTGGAGAAAGCCCAGGTGAAAGCGCTCGACGACACACGCTACGAGCTGGTCTGGAATGGCGGGGTGGCGAGTCGCGACGGCATCGGGACACGCTCGGCCGCGTCCGCTGCGGGTGGTACGGGTGGTACGGGTGGTACGGGCAGTATGGGCGGTACGGGCGACACGGGCGACACGGGCGACACGTTGGGCGAACCGACGGACACCGCCACGACCCGCGATGCAACCTCTCCGCTGCGCTACGTGCTGCGCGTGCAGGCCGGCGCGGGGCCGCTGGACCTGCTGAAGCTGCGCGGCTTCCGCATGCCGGAGCGCATCTTCGTGACCGGCCGGCCCGGCACGATCTCCGGACTGCCCTCGCTGCCGCCGCTGCCGCCGGCGTTGCAGCCGTGAGCGTCGTGTGGAGACCGATCCGGCGGCAATGCGGCGTGGCGGCGCGTAGATGATTTCACGCGCATAACGGCTCCGGAAGCGCGATGGTTATGAAGGTAATCTTTGCAGTTTACCTTCATAAACACTAGAATGGCGGACATGAATCCGCGTCCCGACTCCGCCCCGCCGCCCCTTGCCGGCACGCTCGCCGCCGAGATCCGCGCGTTGCTCGCACGGATGCGCCGCCGTCTTCGCGAGCAGGCGAGCCCCGGCGACTTCACGCCTTCGCAGCTTTCGGTACTGCAGCGGCTCGAGCGCGACGGCCCGGCCACCGTGTCGCAACTCGCGCGCGGCGAAGGCATGCGTCCGCAGTCGATGGGCACCGTGCTCGCGCCGCTCGAAACCGGCGGCTTCATCAGCGGCACGCCCGATCCGGACGACGGCCGGCAGACGCTGTGGTCGCTCACGCCGTCCTGCGCCGCGTGGTTCCAGCAAAGCCGCGCAGTCCGCCAGGACTGGCTGTGCCGCACCATCCAGGCGAAGTTATCGGTGCAGGAGCAGCAGCAGCTTGCCGCCGCCATCGACCTGCTCAAGCGGCTCGCCGACGACTAAGCCGCATGCGCGTCGTTCGACCATCCCAAAGTCTGCCCATGCGCGATTGCCCAGTCGTCCGTTGCAGCCCATCCGAGCCGCCCCGCCCGTCCCGCCCCGCTGCATCGCGCCCAGCACATGCACACGCACCGGCACCGGTACACGCACCTGCACACGCACCTGCACCTGCATACGCACATGCTCACGCACATGCTCACGCCTCCGCCCGCGCGACACGCGGTCGCCGCGCGCCCGCCGCGTCCGAACGCCGCGCGGAGTACGCATGAGCGATCCGGCCTGGAGCGTATTCCGCTCGCTGCGCAGCTTCAACTACCGGGTGTGGGCGGCGGGTGCGATCGTGTCGAACGTCGGCACGTGGATGCAGCGCACCGCGCAGGACTGGCTCGTGCTCACCGGCCTCACGCATCACAGCGCGGCGGCGGTCGGCGTCGTGATGAGCCTGCAGTTCGGGCCGCAACTCCTGCTGCTGCCGTGGTCCGGCTTTGCCGCCGATCACTTCGACCAGCGCCGCCTGCTGATGACCACCCAGGCGCTGCAGGGCGCACTCGCGTTCGGTCTCGGCGTCCTTACGGTGGCCGGCGTCGTGCAGTTGTGGCACGTCTATCTGTTCGCGCTGCTGTTCGGCTGCACGACTGCGTTCGATGCGCCGGTGCGCCAGACCTTCGTGTCGGAACTCGTCGGCGATGCCGACCTGCCCAACGCGGTCGCGCTCAATTCCACGTCGTTCAACGCCGCGCGGATGGTGGGGCCAGCCGTCGCGGGTCTCGTCATCGGGTCGGTCGGGGTCGGCTGGGCATTCGTGCTGAACGGCCTGTCCTTCGCTGCGGTGCTGGTGTCGCTGTCGCGGCTGCGCGTGGGCGAGCTTCGGGTGCGCGCGCGCGCCGCACGCGGCACAGGCAGTCTCGCGGCGGGGTTCCGCTATGTCTGGGCGCGCGACGACCTGAAGGCCATCCTGCTGATGCTGTTCCTGATCGGCACGTTCGGCCTGAACTTTCCGATCTTCATCTCGACGATGGCCGTCGGCGTGTTTCATGCGGACGCGAGCCGCTACGGGCTGCTGTCGTCGCTGATGGCGCTCGGCACGCTCAGCGGCGCCTTCGCCAGCGCGGGCCGCAGCTATCCGCGCTTCAGCGCGTTGCTGCTTGCCACCGCGCTGTTCGGCGCGGGCTGCGCGCTCGCGGCAATCGCACCGGGGTACGGCTGGTTCGGCGGCGCGCTCGTGCTCACGGGCGCTGCCGCCCTCACCTTCACGACCACCACCAACAGCCTGATGCAGCTGTCGACCGAGCCGGCCATGCGCGGTCGGGTCATGGCGATCCGTCTGGCCGTCGTGCTGGGTTGCACGCCGCTTGGCGCGCCGCTGGTCGGCTGGATCGCTGACCGCTTCGGGCCACGCTGGGCGCTCGGCGTCGCCGCGGCCTCCGGGGTCGGCGCGGCGATCGTCGCCGCGCGCGAGATGCTGCGCCAGCGCCGCCTCGCGCAAGAACCCTAGCGCGAACGCCCTGGCGCAAACATCCCGCCACCCATGCGTTGTTGCAAACGCGCTGTTGGAAACGCCTTGCTGCAAACGCCTTGCTGCAAACGCCTTGCCGCAAACACCCTGCCACAAACACCCTGCCACAAACACCCCGCCACAAACACCCCGCCACAAACACCCGCCACAAACACCCCGCCACAAACACCCCGCCACAAACACCCTGCCGCAAACAAGCACCCTGCCGCCGGTGCGCGCCGCGCATGCGTTGATGCGCAAGCCGGCCTTCCCGTCAATCAATCCCTACCATAACAGCCAGGCTGCATCGCAACGCGACGTGCTTTGCTAGCATGGCCCCTCTCCGATATCTCCGATGCCGGACGGCACGCGCCGTGCGCGATTCCGCCCGGCGCTCTGCCCGCCGAAAAACTGACACTCTAGCCATGCGAGCGGTTGTCGAATTCGTCCCCGTGCCTGCGGCCCGCGCATCGCGCGGCCGCGGCGCCGCGCATGCGCGGCACGGCAGCGCCGCCCCCCGGCCGCGCGCGGGCGCCGCTGCGCGCCCGCGCGCGACGCGCGATGCAGCCAGCCATCGCGACGCAGGAGCGACGGCATCGCAATGAGACAGGCTGTCACGCTGGTCCGGTTCCTGACGTGGCTCGTCCTCATCGGCGTGAGCGTCGGCGCGTGTGCCGGCGTTCTCGCGCCGCCGTTCGTCCCCCGGGTTGCCTGTCGGGTCGCCCCTCGGGCCACCCCTCAGTCCAACCCGCAAGTCACCACGCGGTTCACCCCGCCGCTCGCCCCATCGCTCGCGCAGCATCCAGACGGCGACGCGCCGATGCCGATGCCGACCTCGTGGCGCGGCGCATCCGCTCCCGTCCGCGCCGCGATGGACGCGGACGGCGTCCGCGACGTCACGCCCGTCACCAGCCCCGGCTGTCCGTGCTACATGCTGCAGCATCACACGCCGGCGTTGCCGCTCGTCACCGCACCGTGGCAAGCCATCAGCTTCTGGTTCGGCCGCACGCGCCGCGCCACGCCCGCCCGCCGCGGCATGAAGCGCTTCCGGCGGCGCGCCCATCGCAGCCGTGCACCGCCCGCAGGCGGCGCGCGGCACGCGTGACCCCGCGCACGCACCCACGCGCACGAACGTAGCAGGCCGCTTGCCGGTCTGCGCCGCGTGCGGCAAGCGGCAAGCGGGCGCGCCGCGCGCCTGCGCGCGCCTTCCCTCTTTCCCGCAGTGCCCGGCAGCCGTCGAGGAGACCGCGGCGCGCGTTGCGCGCACGCCGCGCGCGACGCGCCGCACCGGGCGGAAAGCGAGACCTCTCTCAAAGACAAGGAGATCGGTATGAACATGCTCGGCATGTATCCGACGTTCTACGTCCCGGGCATCGGCACCGCCTGGGTCATGGGCATCATCGGCGTCATTCACGTCGTGGCGTCCCACACATCGGTCGGCGCGTCGTTTCTGTTCGCGCTGCTCGAAACGCGCGCGGTGCGAGAAAACAAGCCGCAACTGATGGATTTCATCAAGAAGTACGGGATGTTCCTGCTCGTCTTCTCGTACATCATCGGCTCGATCACCGGGCCGGGCATCTGGTATGCGATCACCGTCGCGAGTCCGCGCGGCGTGAGCGGCCTGATCCACAACTTCGTGTGGGTCTGGGCGAGCGAGTGGGTGTACTTCACGGTCGAGGTGATCGGCGTCTATGCGCTCGTCTACCTGATCGGCAAGGTCGATCCGAAGACCCATCTGAAGCTCACCTGGTCGTTCGCGCTCGCCTCGTGGGCGACGATGCTGCTGATCGTCGGCATCCTGTCGTTCATGATGTGGCCGGGCAACGACCGCTGGTACGAAACCGGCGCGACCAGCGACGCGTTCTACAACGTCAACTTCTTCGCGCAGCTCGGCACGCGCACCGGCGCGATGTTCGTGATGGCCGCGCTCGTGGGCCTGCTGGTCGCGAGCCGCCTGAAGGACCGCGAGCTGCGCCGCAGCGTCGTGCGCTTCATCGCGCCGGTGGGGCTCATCGGCGGACTCTTTGCAGTCCTGATGTTCCTGTACTACCTGCGCACGCTGCCGAACAACGCGATCGTCATGCTCAACGCGACGCTGCTGCCGCTTTACGCGAGGGACATGGTGTCGGTGTTCGTCGTCGCGACGCTGTGGCTCGTGTTCGCCTGGTGGCGTCCGCATCAGGTCTATACGTCGCTCGCGGTGGCGATGTTCATGTTCATCGCGGTATTCGGCGTGTGGCCCGAGGAGCGGATGCGCGAATCGATGCGCAAGCCGTATGTCGCCGGCCAGTACATCTACGGCAACCAGATCATCGCGCGCGACGTGCCCGGCAAGGGGATCGTCTCCGAGGTCGGTACGGTGGCCGAGTATGGGCTGCTGCACGTGAACCCGTTCGTGCCCGACCGGCTGCGCACCGTCAACGACGCCGACGAACTCGAAGTCGGCCGGCTGCTCACGAAGATGGCCTGCGCGAACTGCCACTCGCTCGAACCCGGCGGCCCGCTGCGCAATCTGCCCGGCAAGTTCCACTACGCGACCGACCAGGACCTGATCGCAGCGTTCCTGCGCGGGCCGCTCAAATACGGCACGCAGCCGTACATGCCGCGCATCGACCTGCCGGACGACGAAATCGACGCCATCGCCCATTACCTCGCGGTGGTCGACAGCGGCAAGAACGTGAACCACCTGATCGCCCAGCAGCAGGCGCAGGTGCGGGCGCAACAGGACGCACGACAGGACGCAAAGCCGGACACAACCCCGGACGCGCAGCCGCAAGCCCAGGCCCAGCCGCAGCCGGCGGCCGCGCAGCCGGCGCAGCAGATGGCCGCGCTGCAACCCGTTTCGACAAGGAAGTGACGATATGGATATCGGAACCGTGATGAACACGATGCGCGACCCCGCCGGGGTGCCCGCGCAGCCGGTGGTGTTTCAGGTCTTGATGGTGATCACGTGGGTACTGCACATCGCCTTCGTGCACCTCGCGCTCGGCAGCGCCGGGCTCTCGATCTACGCGTTTCACCGGCGCCATGCCGGCGCGTACTGGGAGCGGCTGTCGATCGCGCTCACGAAGGTCGCGAAGGTCGCGGTGTCGCTGCTGATCGTGCTGGGCGTCGGACCGCTGCTGTTCACGCAGGTGATCTACGACCCGCAGTGGTACACGTCCAACGTGCTGTCCGGGCGCTGGGCGATCGCGTTCATCTTCACGCTGATCGTCGGCTACTGCTGCTGGTTTGCGTTCTATCACGCCAATCACGAGGGGGCGAAAAAGCACGTCGGCGTCTATGCGTGGGTCGCGCTCGCGCTGTTCTGCCTCGACGGGCTGATCATGCACGCCCTGTCCTATCAGGCGCTGCTGCCGCAAAAGTGGATGAGCTGGTACGCGCCCGGCGGCATGGTGGATACGCGCGGCGCGGCGCTGCACGCGATCCAGTGGCCGCGCTACGTGTTCATCATGAGCCTGTCGGTGCCGGCGGTCGGCGTGTTCCTGATCGCGTACGCGCACTACTTCGCGGGGCGCGCCGATCGCGAGCCCGATTACCGCACGTTCGCCCGCGCGCTCGGCCAGCGTATCGCGCAGTGGGGCTTCGCGCTGTCGATCGTGCCGCTGCTCGCGTGGCAGGCGGATTTTCCGCACGCGAGCGGCCTCGCGCTGCAGCCGGTCGGCTGGCTGCTGGTGGCAGGGCTTGCCGCGATGGCGCTGTGGATGCGCCGGCTCGACCGCGCGACGCACGGCTATCTGCCCGCGGCGGGCGGCTTCGCGCTGCTCGCCGTGCTCGCGCTGTGGCGCGAAATCATCCGCGTGCGCTACCTGCAACCCTTCGGCTACGACATCCGCACCTATACCGTGCATGTCGACTGGCCGTCGACCGTGCTGTTCTTCGCGACGCTCGCGGGCATCGGCGGCCTCGTGGGCGGCTTCTATCTGGTGCTGCTGTACCGCTCCGGACGCGTCCAGGGCGTCTATACGGCCGAGCGTTCCGTCGCGCGCATGGGCACCGGCGCGGTCGGCGTGCTGGTGCTCTGGATCGCCGTGTTTCTCGTCTACGGCATCGCGGTCATGTACCGCAACAGCTTCCACTGATCCGCTTCAACCGCTGCAGGAATCTCTCTCATGAAATCGATCCTTCGTTTCGGCCTCGCGCTACTGGTGCTGGTTCAGGGCGCAGCGCACGCCCAGTCTTCCGGACCCGCGCCCGATGTCGGCGCCGGCGAGCGGCGCGCCGCCGTCTGCTTTGCCTGCCACAACGCGAACGGCATCGCGCGCATTCCCGGCGTGCCGAATCTCGCCGGCCAGCCGCGCGACTATCTGGAGAACGCGCTGCGCGCCTATCGCGACGGCGCGACGCGCCAGAACCCGACGATGAACGCGATGGCCAAGCCGCTGTCGGACCGCGACATCGCCAACATCGCCGCGTACTTCAGCCTGCAGCTGCGGCTGAACAACGGCGACACCGCCGCGCAGGAGGTGATCGCGTTCGAGCGCGCGCATCCGGATGCGATGCGGCCGGTCAGCGCCGCGCCCGACGACGCGCCGCGCGTGGTGACCAACGCGCCCGCCGCAGCCAGTCCGCTGCGCGCCGGCGAGCATGTGTTCAACTCGGTGTGTTTCGCGTGTCACGCGACAGGCGCGGCGGGGGCGCCCAGGATCGGCGATCGTGCGGCCTGGTCGGCGCGCCTCGCGCAAGGCAACGCGACGCTGCTGCAGCACGCGCTGCACGGCTTCAACGCGATGCCGCCGAAGGGCGGCTGCGCGTCGTGCTCCGATGCGGACATCGGCGATGCGATCGCCTATATGGCCGCGAAATCGCGTTAGAGGACGCGGGGAGACGCCGGGGATCGCGGGGATACGGCGGGATCGCGCGTGGGGAGCACGGGGAGCGTGGGCTGCGTGTACTGCGTGGGCTGCGTGGGCTGCGTGGGCTGCGTGGGGAGCATGAGGCAAAGCCCGGCCCGCTGAGCATTCCCGTGCCGCTCAGCGCCCCTGTCCCGTGCGGCGATGAAACTGCAGCGGCTGACTCCGAGGCTGATCGAGCGGCTGATCGAGCGGCTGCCCCTCCGCCTGCGCGCCGCGCCCATCGTCGCTGCTGCCGCACGCGCCGCACGTGCTGCAGCCATCGCCGCAGCCGCTCGCCGCGTCCGCCTTCGGCAGCAGCCGCTGCCCGAGCCAGCGCAGCGCACCGGGCCGCCCCGGCTGCATCAGCGCGCGCGCCGCGGCGCTCTGCCCGCGCGCCGCGAGCCGCGGGGCAAGCTTGCGGAACATAAACAGCGCACTCGCGGCCACGAGCGCCACGATCACCGCATACTGCCAGCCGAGGCTCGCACCCATCAGAACATCCTCGCAATCTGGTACGTGATGAACGACGCCGCGTACGCCATCACGAACATATAGCCGAACGAGATCGCGACGTTGCGCCACGACCGCGTCTCGCGCCGGATCACCGCGAGCGTCGACATGCACTGCGGCGCGAACGCGAACCACGCGAGCAGCGACAGCGCGCTCGCCAGCGAGAAGTTCGTGGCGAGTGCGTGACCGAGGCTCGCGACGTCGGCGTCGCCGCCGCTCACCGCGTACACCGTCGCGAGCGCGGCGACCGCGGTCTCGCGCGCGGCGAACGCCGGGATCAGCGACAGGCTGATCTGCCAGTTGAAGCCGAGCGGCGCGAAAATGACCTGCAGCCCGCGTCCGATGTAACCCGCGAACGAATAGTCGATCGCCGGGCCCACCGCGCCGGCCGGCGGCGACGGAAACGTCGAGATGAACCACATCAGCACGGTCAGCGCGAGGATCACGCCGGTGAGCCGCTTCATGAAGATCGAGCCGCGCTCCCACAGGCCGATCGCGACGTCGCGCGCGCGCGGCAGCCGGTACGACGGCAGCTCCATCAGCAGCGCGTGTTCGCCCTGCTGGCCGCGCAGCTTCTTCATGATCCAGCCCACCAGCATCGCGCCGCCGATGCCCGCCGCGTACAGCACGAACAGCACCACGCCCTGCAGGTTGAACACGCCGAGCACGCGCTGCGCGGGAATGAACGCGCCGATCAGCAGCGCATACACCGGCAGGCGCGCCGAGCAGGTCATCAGCGGCGCGACGAGGATCGTGGCGAGCCGGTCGCGCGGATCCGTGATGCTGCGCGTGCCGAGCACCCCTGGAATCGCGCAGGCGAAGCTCGACAGCAGCGGGATGAACGAGCGGCCGGTGAGTCCGACCGACACCATCGCGCGATCGAGCAGGAACGCGGCGCGCGGCAGATAACCCGACTCCTCCAGCACGAGGATGAACAGGAACAGCACCAGAATCTCGGGCAGGAAGCCGAGCACGGTGCCGAGCCCGCCGATCAGGCCGTCGTTGACGAGACCGCGCAGCGGACCGTCGGGCAGCCACGCGGCCGCCACCGCGCCGAGCCACGTGAAGCCGTCGCCGATCGCATCGGTGATCGGCTTTCCGACCGAGTAGACCGCCTGGAACACGAGGAACATCACTGCGGCGAGGATCGCGAGACCGAGCACCGGATGCAGCACCCAGCGGTCGAGCAGATCGTCGCGCGCATCGGTGGCGCGCGGCATCACGACCGTCGCTGCGAGCAGCGCGCGCACGCGCGCGTGGATCGCGTCGGGGCCGGGATCGGCGGCCGCCGCGTCCGCAGCCCCGGGTTGCGCGCGGTCCGCGCCGGCAACCGTCCGGTCGAGCACCTCGACCAGCCCGCGCGCGCCGCCGCGCCGCACCGCCACGGTCTGCACGACCGTCACGCCGAGTTCGCGGCCGAGCGCCGCGACGTCGATCTGGATGCCGCGCCGCGCGGCCGCATCCATCATGTTCAGCGCGAGCACGACCGGGTGGCCGAGCCGCTGCACTTCGAGCACGAAACGCAGGTGCAGGCGCAGATTGGTTGCGTCCGCCACGCACACCACGAGGTCGGGCGGCGCCTCGCCCGGGTAGCGCCCGAGCAGCACGTCGCGCGTGATGCGCTCGTCGGGGCTCGTCGAATCGAAGCTGTAGGCTCCCGGCAGGTCGAGCACCTGGATCGGCCGGCCCGACGGCGCGACGAAACGGCCGACCTTGCGCTCGACGGTGACGCCCGCATAGTTCGCGACCTTCTGCCGCCCGCCGGTCAGCTGGTTGAACAGCGCGGTCTTGCCGCAATTGGGATTGCCGACGAGGGCGATGCGCAATGCCGCGGCGCTCATGAGCGGCCCTCCTCGCGCACGCTCACGCGCTCCGCCTCGGCGCGGCGCAGCGCGAAGCGGGTCGAGCCCACCTGGATCAGCAACGGGTCGGCCCGCCACGGTCCGCACGCGACCACCCGCACGGGCTCGCCGGGCACGAAGCCGAGATCGCGCAGGCGCTGTGCAATCGGATCATCGGGCTGGGCGTCGTCGACGCGCTCGACGATCGCGGTGGTGTGTTTCGTCAGGTTCGAAAGGCGCATAACGGGGCGTAGTCCAGAAAAGCAAATGATAACCGTTCTCATTATAAGAGATGTTTTGCGCCCGGGCGGATTTGTCGGCGGATTACGTGGCGCGGCGCGGTGCGGCATCCTGCCGCGCCAGGCTTTGGGCTTTGGGCTTTGGGCTTTGGGCTTTGGGCTTTGGGCTTTGGGCTTTGGGCTTCGGGCTGCGTGCTCCGTGCTCCGTGCTCCCGGCTCAGGGCTCCCGGCTCAGGGCTCCCGGCTCAGGGCTCCCGGCTCAGGGCTCCCGGCTCAGGGCTCAGGGCTCAGGGCTCAGGGCTCAGGGCTCAGGGCTCAGGGCTGCCGCGATGTTAGACTGCGCGACGTGATCCCGCTCCCGATGACGTCCGTCCGACTGCGCACCTTGCTGACCGCCTGGCTCGGCCTGCTGGCCATGGCGCTGATCGTGCTCGCGCCGCTCGTGAGTCAGCTCGAACGCGCCGCGACGCACGACGCGACGCTCGCCGCGGCGCCGCTGTGCGCCGCGCAACCCGCCGGCACGCACGGCAAGCCGCCGCCGCTGCACGATTCGCTCGCGGCGTGCGGCTACTGCAACCTGCTCGCGCATCCCACGCCGGCGCCCGCGCTCGCGGCGCCCGTCGCCACCGCGCTGATCCTGCTGTGCGCCGCCGCGCCGGTGTTGTCCACCGGCTTCCGGCCGCGCGACGCGTTCCCAGCCGGCCAGCCGCGCGCGCCGCCGCGCTGAGCGGGCCCGCCCGGGTCCGCTGCGGCGCGCTGCAGCCCGCTTACGTCCGCCTGCGCCCGCCTGCGCCTGCTTCCCGCCGGTCCCCGTCACCGTTCCTCCGAGCCGCGAACCCGCGCGCCCTGTCCGTACCCCGGCACCTGTGCGCCGTGCGGCGCGAAGGGCGCTGCCGTTCGGGGCGGCAGGCATCGGCTCGCGGACCCGCGCCGTGCAGCACACGACCGTTACCCGTATTCCCTTTTTCCGTCCACTACTGAGGAATTCATGATGATCAAACGTACTTTGCTGGCACTCGCCGCTCTCCCGCTGTGCGCCGCCGCGATGCAGGCGCAGGCTGCCTCGTCGGGCGCGCTGATGGTGTCGAAATGCTGGATTCGCTCGCTGCCGGCAAGCCTGCCGTCGGGCGCCTACTTCGAGGCCATGAACATGAGCGACAAGCCGGTCGATCTGACGTCGGTCGACACCGACGCGTTCGGCATGGTGATGATGCACAAGACCATCAACGCGGGCAGCACGTCGAAGATGGTGATGGTCGACAAGGTGGGCGTGCCCGCCAACGGCACGCTGTCGTTTGCGCCGGGCGGCTATCACGTGATGCTCGAACAGCCGAAGCATGCGCTGAAGGTCGGCAGCACGATCCCGCTGAAGTTCACGTTCAGCAACGGCGATACGCTCACCGCGCCCTGCGCGGTGAAACCCGCCAGCACGATGGGCGAGTAACACGGTCGGGTCACGCGGCCGGGTCACCACGTGGTCGAGGCAGACCCGTCACCCGGGCGCGTTCGTGCGCCCGGCGGCCGCGCGCCGCCGTGCGCACGCCGATGCCGGGCGGGCGCGAGAGCCCGCGCATCCGCCCGCACGCCGCTCAGCCGATCGCGAGGCGCTTGTGCCCGGCCGGCGCTTTCTTCGGCAGCGTCAGCGTCAGCACCCCGTCCTGATACTGGGCGCTCGCGCGGCTCTCGTCGAGCTCGCTTGCCAGCGTGAACGAACGGTTGATCGAGCCGGTATAGCGTTCGCGGCGGATCACCCGCTCGCCTTCCTTCTCTTCCTTGTTGCGCTCGGCCTTCGCGTTGATCGACACGAGCCGGCCGTCGATCTGCACGTCGATATCGTTCTTGTCGATGCCCGGCAACTCCGCTTTCACCGTGTAGCCACCGTCGTTCTCGGCCACGTCGATCTTCATCGACGCCGCCGGCCGCTCCTCGCCCGACGGCAGGCTGCGCAGCGGCCGGAACAGCCCCTGGAACAGGTCGGACACCTGATCGGGCAGAAACGGATCGTAGCTGGTCAGATTGCTCATGCTCGTTACTCCGTGATGACATCCATGACACGCAGGGATGCGGTTGGCTGCCGCCGCGGCGCGGCAGCGACGATAGCGCAGGACCGTGCAGGCCGCACAGCCTGCGCCGCGCGGCTCACATCGGCGTGAACACGACCGGATAGCCGAGATGGTCTTCCACGCCCTTCACGCCCGGCACACGCTCGACGCACACGCAAATCGCGTTGCGTTCCTCCTCGGAGTTCACCGTGCCCCAGACATGCACGACGCCTTCCTTCACGACGATGCTGTCGGCCGGCAGCGTCCAGCGGTGTCCGCCGAGCGCCTGCAGCACGTGGCGCTGGATCGCCTCGTCGCTCGCCTGCACCTGCGGATCGGCTTCAGTGGCGCGCGCGAGCGCGCGAATCAGGTTGGCGCGGCTCACGATGCCGACGAGCCGCCCTTCGTCGAGCACCGGCACGCGCTTGATATGGTGGCGCACGAGCAGGTCCGCGACGTCGGCGAGCGGCGTATCCGCACGCACCGCGATGACGTTGGCCGTCATCACGTCGGACACTTTCAGCGCGTGCTCTTTCAGGTATTCGCTCGCGAGCCGGCGCGTCGAATGCAGAAACTCGGCGAGCCACGAGCGCTGCGGCTGCCCGGTGCCGAGTTCGACCCGCCGCAGCAGATCCCCTTCGCTGACGATGCCTTCGACAAAACCGTGCGCATCGACCACCGGCAGCCCGCTGATGTGATGCGTGGTCATCAGCGTCGCCGCATCGTGCACCGACGTTTCGGGGGTGACGGTGACGACCTCCGTCGTCATGATCTCCGAGGCTTGCATGGCGTTTCTCTCCCAGGGGCTCATGCCCCAACGCGTATCACTGTAGACTGCGCGCCGTCCCCGACGTTGACGCCGATCAAACGAAGCCGGCGCGCTCCGTTCAGCGCGCGGCGGCCGGCGCACTCCAGCCGCCGCCGAGCGCCGCGTACAGCGCGACGGTGTCCTGCAGCCGCTGCGCTTTGGCCTGCAGCCAGGCAAGCTGCGCCTGGTGGTACTGGCCGTCGGCGACGAGCAGATCGAGGTAGCCGACCGTGCCGGCCGCGTAGTCCGCTTTCAGGAGCCGCAGCGCCTCGGCGGACGTATCGAGCACGCGCGTTTGCGCGGCGAGCGTGGCCGCGTCGTTGTCGAGCGCGCGCAGCGTGTCGGCGACCTGCTCGAACGCGGCAAGCACGACCGCGCGGTACGCGTTGCGCGCGGCATCGTAGGCGTCGAGCGCCGCCTTGCGTTGATACCAGAGCGCACCGCCATGAAACAGCGGTGCATCGAGCGCAGCGCCGACGCTCCACGTGCGGGCCGCGCCCGCGAAAAGCGACGGGACCGTGAGGTTGCCGAAGCCGCCCGCGGCCGACAGCGTCAGTTGCGGCAACAGCGCCGCGGTGGCGACGCCGATGTCGGCCGACGCCGCATGCAGCGCAGCCTCCGCCTGCAGGATGTCGGGCCGCTGGCGCACCAGCGCGGACGGCAGCGTCCGCGGCAGCCGGGCGGGCAGCGCGATGTCCGCGAGCGACAGCGACACCGCGGCGGTTTGCGCCGGAAACTGGCCGCTCAGCGCCGCGAGCAGATCGTCGGCCTGCGCGCGTTTCTGACGCAGCTGCGGCAGCGACGCGTCGAGCGTCGCGCGCTCGCTCTGCAGCGTCAGCACCGCCGCATACGCGGTCGCGCCCGCGCGCACCTGCGCGTCGGTGAGCGCGATCTGCTCGTCGACGAGGCCGATCATCTGCTGTGTCGCGTCGATCTCGTCGCGATACGCGGCGCACGCAATGACGGTATCGACCACGTTCGTGCTGAGCGTGAGCCACGTCGCGGCCAGCGCGTCGCGCGCCGCATCGGTCTGCGCGGCAAGGCTCTCGACCTGGCGGCGCGCGCCGCCCCACAGGTCCAGCGTGTAGCTGATGGTTCCCGACAGCGTGAACAGGTTGAAGATCGAGGCCGGCAGATTCTCGCCGATATGCAACGGCGAATAGCGCTGCCGCTGCGCGCCCGCCTGCGCGTCGACCTGCGGGTAGAACACGCCGGCGCCCGCGCGCAGCAGATCGTCGCTGCGGCGCAGCGCGGCCTGCGCCTGCGCAAGCGTCGGGCTGCCGGTGAACGCCGCGCCGACCGCGTCGTCGATCGAGCGGCTGCCGAACGCGGTCCACCAGTCGTCGCGCAACGGTTCGAGCGCGCTGAAGCGCTGCGTCTCGCCGGCAGCGTCGAGCGGTCCGCGCACCGGCGCGCCCTGCTCGAACTGTGTCACCGGCGGCGCGGCCGGCCGCGCGAAGTCCGGGCCGAGCGCGCATCCGCCGCCGGCGAGCGCGAAGGCGAGCCCGCATGCAAACGCCAGCGCGCGTGCCGGCCCCGCGGCCTGCCCGGCTGGTGCGTCCGGTGCGGCTGGTGCGTCCGGTGCGTCCGGTGCGGCTGGTGCGGCTGGTGCGGCTGGTGCGGCCGGTGCGGCCGGTGCGGCCGGTGCGGCTGGTGCGCGCCGGCCCGCGCGCCGCCTGCGCGTGGCGCAGCTAGCTCGCGGCAATGTAGACATCGACGATCTGCCCAGGATAAAGCCGCAGCCCCGGCTGCGGCACCACATGAAAAATCACCGGCAGCACCCGCACGTCGACGCGCTCGGTGCGCTGGTCCGACAGTTCGATCTTCGGTGTGACATACGGCTGCACGCGCGCCACCTGCAGATCCGCCTGCACCGACGTGCCGCGGATGAACATGCGCGCCTTCAGCGCATGCGGGTCGGGAAGCCGGTCGATCAGGATTTCGTCGACGAAGCAGCGCACCGCGAGTTGCTGCTGCGGCGTGCCGAGCACGATCGCGGGCTCGAAACCCTGCTGGTAGCTGTCATAGACGCCCTGCGGCGACAGGTACGCGCCGAGCGCGGCGTTCAGCGCCAGCACGCGGCCGTCGGCCGGCGCGCGCAGCGTGTAGTGATCGAGCAGCGCGTGCGAGGCCGCCGCGGCCTTGCGCAGCGCGTCGACCTGCGCCTGCTGGTTGCGCACGTCGTAGACCCAGGCGCCCGCGTGCGTCAGATCGTATTGCCGCGACGCGACGTCCAGATTCGCGCGCGCCACCTTCAGCGCATTCGCCGCATTGTCGAGCGTGTCGCGGCTCACCGCTTTCGGATCGATCTCGTATGCGCGCTCCTGCTTGTCGAATGCATCCTCGGCCATCTTCAGGCTGGCCGCCGCCGCGCCGACCTGTGCGCGCGCGACGTTCAGCGTCTCCGCGCGCGGCTGCGCCTTCAGTTCGTCGAGCAGCGCCGCGGCCGCGTCGGCTTGCGCGTCGAGCTGCGCGGCGGTGGCGCGCGGCACGCGGTCGTCGATCGTCAAAAGCGGCGCGCCGGCCTTCACGAGATCGCCGTCGTGCACGTCCAGCGCGACGACCGGGCCGCTCACGTCCGGGTACACGTTCACGTTCTCCCCCGCCCCCTGATCGCTCTCGACGATCCCGATCGCGTAGACGCCGTGCGCGTAGGGGTTCGCGGCCGGCGCGAACACTGGCGGCTGCGGCGACTGCTGCAGCCCGAACACCCAGGCCGCCGCGAGGCTCGCGACGAAGCCGACGAATGCGATCGCAAACAGGATGCGCTGCTTCATGGCGGGCTCCCGGTATCGACGTGCATCAGGCGGCCGTCCTCCATGTGCAGGATGCGGTCCGCGTAGTCGAAGATGCGGCTGTCGTGCGTGACGATCACGATGCAGCGCTTCTCGTTGAGCACGTCGTGCTTGACGAACTCGATGATCGCGCGCCCGGTGTCGCCGTCGAGCGACGCGGTCGGCTCGTCGAGAATCAGGATGTCGGGCTGGCTGACGATCGCGCGCGCGATCGCGACGCGCTGCTGCTCGCCGCCGGAGAGCTTCACCGGCGGCAGCGCCGCGCGGTTCGCGAGGCCGACGATCGCCAGATATTTCAGCGCTTCGGCAAGCGCGTCGTCCCAGTCGCGCCGCTTCAGGATCAGCGGAATCGCGACGTTTTCCGCGGTGCTCAGGCGCGGAAACAGGTGATAGTCCTGGAACACGAAGCCGATGCGGTTCAGGCGGAACGTCGCGATCGCATCGTCGGACAGCGTCCACAGATCGACGCCGTCGACGCGCACCGTGCCCGCATCGGGCCGCAGGATGCCGGAAATCACGCTGAGCAGCGTCGTCTTGCCGCTGCCGGACGGCCCGACGATCAGCAGCATCTCGCCGAAGGACGCCTGCATGGCGACGCCGTCGAGCGCGCGGGTGCGCGCGTCGCCTTCGCCGAACCATTTGCTGACGCCTTGCGCGTCGATGGCGAGCGGCGCCACGTCAGCCCCGGAAAATGTCGAACGGCTCGATGCGCAGCACGCGCCGCACGCCCAGATAGCTCGACAGCCCGGCGATCACGACGACCATGCCGAACGCGAGCGCGAGGTTGCCGAACGTGATCAGGGCGCCGTAATCGGGAATGCGCAGCCGCGCGAGCGCAATCGACGCCGCGCACAGGCCCACGCCGAGCCCGTAACCGGTGAGCGCGGTGAATGTCGCCTGGAACAGGATCATCCCGACCAGCTCGCGGCGCTTCGCGCCGATCGCCTTCAGCGCGCCGAATTTCTCCAGATTCTCGAGAATGAACGTATAGAAGGTCTGCCCCGAAATCGACAGGCCGACCACGAAGCTGATCACCGTCATCAGCAGGATGTTCGTGCCGAGGCCCGTTTCGTACTTGTAGAAGCGCGCGATGCGGTCCATGAACTCGGCCTTCGTGTACGCGACGTAGCCGAGCGCGGCGACCGCCGCCTTGATGTGCGCGATATCCGCCGCGGACTTCGGCTCGACCAGGATGTACGAGGTCGTAAAACGCGTGCCCGGCAGATACTCGATCGCGCGCGTGTACGTCGTATAGAGCGTGGGCGTGCCGAACAGCCCGCTGCTCGATACCGTGGCGATGCCGACGATCACGCCGCGGTGATCGTTCAGCTCGAAGTCGGTGCCGAGCTGCGGATTCTCCAGCTTGGGAAACTCCGCGTCGTCGATCGCGATGAAGCCGCCTTCCGCGTAGATGTCCTCGATGCGGCCGGCCACCATGTGCGGCCAGCCATAGAGCGTCGTGTCGTCGAGCCCGATCACGGTGGCCGCCTGGTAGGTGCCGTCGCGCAGCTTCACGAGCGCCGCGCCCGAAAAAAGCGGCACGGCGTAGCGCACGCCGTCGATGCTGCGCACCGCGTCGAGCACGTAGTCGGGCATGCCGATGCTGCTCGCGATCGTCTGCACCGCGGGATCCATGACCCAGACCTTTGCGCCGATGTTGATCACCGTCGACGACGACTTGTTCAGAATGCCCGCGAACAGCGACGTCATCTCCACCATCAGGAACACCGCGAACGTGATGCCGACGATCAGCGCGGAGAACTTCGCGCTATCGTTGACGAGCAGCCTGAAGGCAAGCTTGAGAATGCCGCTCGCGCCGCGCAGTGTCTTCACGGGCCTCCTCAGCCGTCATCGGACGGACCGGGATTCAGCAGCACGACCACCGCGCCGAGCGACACGATCAGCACGACGGCGCCGGCCACGAGCGCGCCCGGTACGTCGAATACGAGCCCATGAATGCACACGCCGATCGCGAACAACGCGGCGAACGTGGCGAGCAAGGCGCACAGCGTGCGCAGCGGTCCGGGCGTATCGCCCGGCTTGCGCGACAGCGGCAGGCGTTTCATCGCGGCCTCACGCGTGCGCGCGCGGCGCATCCGGTGCTTCCGGTGCTTCCGGCGCTTCCGGCGCTTCCGGCGCTTCCGGCGCTTCCGGCGCTTCGGCCGCGCCGGCGGCGGCGGTCTCGCGCACCTGCAGCACCGGCACGTCCGCGCCGCTCGCGACGCGCTGCGCGACGCTGCCGAGCAGCGCCTGCGCGAGTCCGCGGCGGCCGTGCGTGCCGAGCACGATGAGCTGCGCGTCGATCTCCCGCGCGTGGCGCAGCAGACAGCGCGCGATGTCGTCGTGCAAGCCGGCGGTCTCGATCAGTTCGACCTGCGCGTCGACGCCCGCGTCGCGCAGCGCCGTCGCGGCCGCGTCGAGCGCGTGCTGGCCCGTGCGCCGCAGCACGGCGAGCAGGCCGGACGGATCGTCGTGGCCGACGTAGGTGTACAGCAGCGTCTTGTCGATCACGTGCACGGCGAAGACCTTGCCCTGCATGTGCTTCGCGATGCGGATCGCTTCGGCCAGCGCGCGCGCGGCGCACGCGCTCCCATCGACTGCGGTCATGATTCGCTGATACACGGCGGACTCCACGGGTTGCACCGGCCGCGTGCGGCCAGCGCCGGGCGCGCCGCGCAGGAAGCGCACGATACACAGGATGCACGGCCCGGATGTCCTCATCATCGGGCCTGCCGCGCCGGCCGGCTTGACGTGCGTCAAACGCACCGGGACCGCGCGCGATCCGTTGATCTCGCTCAAGCGCGCGCCGCGCGAGTGCGGCGACGATCGTCGTACCGGCACGCCGCCGGCGCATCCGCGCGCCGCGCGCGTCTCGCCCTCACCTGCTGCGAGGCTCCTCATGAATGCGTTGCGTCTGCTCACCGCGACCGGCGTCGCGACCGTCCTCGCGTGCCACGCGGCCCGCGCGCCGGCGGCCGGCGACGACGCCGCCGCGCTCGTCGACCGGCATCACTGCATGTTCTGTCATACGGTCGATGCGCCGTTTCTCGCGCCTTCGTTCCAGCAGATCGCACGCCGCTATCGCAACGTGCCGGACGCGCGCGCGATGCTGGAAAACAAGCTGCGCCTGGGCGGCAAGGCGCACTGGGGCGACACGCCCATGCCGATGCCGCCCGAGCGCGGCGGCGAGATTTCGCCGCAGGACGCGCACGTGCTGATCCAGTGGGTGTTGAGCCAGTGATCCGGCGCCGCGCGCGGCGGCGCGTGCCTTCGCGCGCGCCGCCGCATCAATGCATGTGCATGCCGCCGTTGATCGCGATCTCCGCGCCGGTGATGAAGGCCGCGTCGTCCGAGCAGAGGAATGCGACGAGCGCCGCGACCTCGTCCGGCTTGCCGAGGCGGCCGAGCGGAATCTGCGGCAGGATCCGCGTGTCGAGCACGTCCTTCGGGACGGCCTCGACCATCGCGGTCGCCAGATAACCCGGCGACACCGTGTTCACGGTCACGCCGTGCCGCGCGACTTCGAGCGCCAGCGCCTTCGTGAAGCCGTGCACGCCCGCCTTTGCCGCGCAGTAGCTGGTCTGCCCGAACGCGCCGCGTTCGCCGTTCACCGAGCCGACGTTGACGATGCGCCCGAAGCCGCGCGCGCTCATTCCGGCAATGAACTGCTTCGTCACGTTGAACAGGCCGTCGAGGTCGGCGCGCAGCACCGCGTCCCAGTCGGTGCGCGTCATCTTGGCAAACGTCGTGTCGCGCGTGATGCCGGCATTGTTGATCAGGATGTCCACGCGGCCGAGTTCGTCGAGCACGCGCTTCGCGCAGCGTTCGCACGAATCGTACGACGTGACGTCGAGCTCGAAAGCCTGAAAGCGCCGCCCCTGCTCGCGCTCGTGCGTGAGCCAGGTGGCCGCGTGATCGTTGCGGGGCGAATGCGACATCGCGACCGTGACGCCCGCGTCGTGCAGCCGCCGGCTGATCGCCGCGCCGAGCCCGCCCATGCCGCCGGTGACGAACGCGATGCGTTGCGTGGTGCTCATGCTGTTCTCCGTTCAAGAGACCTGAAAAGTCGTGCAGCGGTGCGCCCGGCTTCACGCGCATGCCGGGCCGCGCCGCGGGCAGGCCGGGCCGGGGCCGCCGGCGTGCCGCTTCACTATAGGAGCGCGCTCGCGGCACCGGTTGACCTGCATCAACGCGGTGGGCGGCGCGCCCCCTACACTGCTTTTCACGTACCGGCGCCGCCGGTTGCGCGCGTCGCTCGCGCGCGTCTCCTGGGACTCTCGCCATGCGCTACAAAAGCCTCCTCGTTCATCTCGACACCAGCGCGCGCACGCCCGTGCGCCTCGAAACCGCGCTGGCGCTCGCGCGGCGTTTCGACGCGCATCTGGACGGCCTCTTTTCGGTGTTCATGCCGCAGCCTTACAGCTTCTATGAATCGACCGGCACGGCGGCATGGTTCGACGCGCGGCGGCGCGAGCGCGAGCAGCATCGCGCATCGGTCGAGCGCCTCTATGCCGCCGAATGCCTGCGCGCGGGCGTGAACGGCAACTGGTTCGCCGCCGACGGCGATCCGAACGTCGACGTGCCGCGGCGTGCGCGCTGCGCCGATCTGGTCGTCGCCGGACAGGCGGATGCGACGGACCCGGACGGCTTCATTGCCGAGCACTTCGTCGAAAACCTCGTGCTGTCGGCGGGGCGGCCGGTGCTGCTGCTGCCGTATGCCGGGCACTTTCCCGCGCTCGGCACGCGCATCCTCGCCGCATGGGACGGCAGCCGCGAAGCGGCGCGCGCGGTGCACGACGCGCTGCCGTTCATCGCCACCGCGCAGCAGACCACCGTGCTCACGATCGACGCGCAAGGCGCCGATACCGGCGACAGCGCGCGCGCGTCCGGCACCGACATCGCCCTCGCGCTCGCGCGCCATCGCGCAAACGTCAAGGTCGAGCACACGGTCGGCGCATCGCCGGGCGACGCCCTGCTGTCGTACGCGAACGACCTGCAATGCGACCTGATCGTGATGGGCGTCTACGGCCATTCGCGCTGGCGCGAACTGGTGATGGGCGGCGCGTCGCGCACGATCCTGCAGTCGATGACGGTGCCCGTGCTGATGGCGCACTGATATGGCTCGCCCCGCGCGCCCCCTTCGCTCGACATGATCCGTCCGACATGACCTTGCGCGTGTTTCTGGTCGACGATGCCGCGCCGGTCAGGCGGCGCATTGCGCTGCTGCTCGCGGATATCGCGGGCGTCACGATCGTCGGCGAGGCCGAAGACGGCGAGAGCGCGCTTGTGGCGCTGCTGCGCGACCCGGTGGACGTCGCGCTGATCGACCTGCAGCTCGCGGCCGGTCATGGCCTCGATGTGATCGCCGCGTTGCGCGCCGCGCGCCCGCGGGTCGTCGTGATCGTGCTGACGAACCATTCGGCCCCGGCGTTCGAGACCGCCTGCCGCCTCGCTGGCGCGCACCATTTCTTCGACAAGACCGACGACTACCTGAACGTTCGCCGCACCGTCGCGGCGCTCGCGGCACGCGCGCCGGCCGGCGGCCCGGCCGGCGCCGGCCAGGGAGGTGCGCGCTGATGTTTGTCCGCTGATGTTTGTCCGCTGATGTTTGTCCGCTGAAGTACGCCTTGACGTCGGCCTTGATGTACGCCTTGATGTACGCCTTGATGTACGCCTTGACGTGCATCAATACGCGCGTGACTGCGTGCGCGATCCTGATAGCGGCGCTCCGCGGCTGCGTCGCGGAGCGCCGGAATCGGCACAGGAGGCGCAATGCGCATCACCGTACACCTCGACACGTTCGCGCACAGCGCACCCGCAACCTACGCGATCCTGTGGCTCGACCGGGACGCAGGCAAATGGTCTCGCGAGGGACACGCTGGCCTCCCGCTTCCCGCCTGGGGACCGCTCGTGCTGACGCCCGGGCGCACCGCCATCGGCACGCCCGGCGCCAGCGCGCCCTGCTGCATGCTGGAAGGACTCGACCTCACCGCAACGGATGGCCCGTATGAAGGCGAAACCGGCGTCGCGCTCTGGCTGCGCGACCCGCTCGCCGCGCCGGTGCACGGGCAGTGGCACGTGCAATGGGTCGATCCGGACGAGGCCACGCCGGAGCACAGCGTATTCGCCGACGACGAAACGTAACGCGACCGGACGCACATCCGCCGTTCGTCTCCGCCGGCGGCGACCTCCTGCCGCTTGCCGCCGTTTGCCATCGTTTGCCGCGGCTTGCCGCCGTTTGCCGCAACCTCCTGCCGCTTGCTGCCGCTTGCTACCGCTTTCCATCGTTTGCCGCCGCTGGCCGTCGCCTTCCGCCGCCTTCCATCGCTTGCGCTCCCGCTTGCGCGCCCACTTTCACCCCGGCCGCAGCCGGACGCGGCGTTGATCAGGATCAACGCGCACCGCCGGCAGGCCGTTATCGTGAATCCGACCACATGCATGCCTCGCTTCGATCCAGACGGAGTTCCCTATGAGCACCACGGAGTTGCTGACCTACGCCCCCGCCCCCGCGAGCGCGCCCGCGCCGACGCGCGGCGAAGCGCCCTCCACGATCCCGCTGCCGCGGCCCGATCTGGGCGCGGCCGGCTCGTTGATGGCCGCGCTGTCACTGCGCGCCAGCACGCGCGAATTTGCCGACGCACCCCTCACCACGCAGATGCTCGGCGCGCTGCTGTGGGCCGCCGACGGCGTCAACCGCGACCTCACCGGCGGACGCACGGCGCCGTCCGCGCATGGACGTCACGAGATCGACATTCATGTCGCACTGCCCTACGGCGTCTATCGCTACGACGCGCCGCACCACCGGCTCGTGCTGACGCGCGCGGTCGATGCGCGCAACCTCACCGGCTACCAGGACTTCGTCGGTGCGGCACCGCTCGATCTGGTCTATGTCGTGCGCGCGTCGACGCTGCTGGATGCGCCGCCGCAGCAGCGCGAACTGCTCGCCGCGATCGCCGCCGGCGCAATCTCGCAGAATGTTTCGTTGTACTGTGCATCGGTCGGGCTCGGCACTGTCGTGCGCGGCTGGATCAATCACCGGCTGCTGGCCGACGCGCTCAGCCTGAACGAAGACGAACTGCCGATCCTCGCGCAGACGGTGGGCCGGCGCATCAGCGCGCTGAACACGCTCGATGGCTGACGCCGCCGCGCGGCGCGCCGGTCGTCGCACCGCTCTGCCCCGCCGCCGGGCGCCCCCCGGCGCGGACGCCGCCGCGCAGCGCAGCGCGTCGCGCCCGCCGGGCGCACACGCGGGGGCGCCCGGCGCCGCACGCGACACCGTGCCGGCAGGACAGACGCCCGACCCGCAGCGCCACGCGCCGCAAAGGACGCCCGGTGAGCACGCCCCCGCGTCCGCGTCATCGCCCGGCGGCGTGGCGGCCGGCGATGACGCGCCGGGCCATGCGTTTCTGTTTCGCACCGGCGGCGCCTGCCGCGAGATCAGCTTCGGCGCTGCGATCGAGTGGCTGCAGCGCGGCGACGACAAACGCGAATTCCTGTGGCTGCATTTTCATGACACCGCGCGCGTGCTGCAGGACTGGCCGATGCGCCTGCTGCAGTTGCCGCATCTGTTCACGGATACGCTCGACGGCGGCTCGCGTTCGACGCGCGTCGCCTACGACAACCACGGCCTGATCGCGGTCATCAACGACGTCGACTACGACTTCGCGCGCACCGAGCCGCTCGCCGTCGCGACGCTGTGGCTTTACGCGGGCGGCCGCTTCCTGCTGAGCGTGCGCAGCCTCGCGCTGCGCTCGGTGGCCCGGCTGCGCAACGAACTCCGCTCGGGCACCACGTATGAAAGCCCGCTCGCGCTGCTGATCCATCTGCTGCGCGAGCAGCGCGACACGCTGGCCGATATTGCCCGCGATGCCGCGCAGCGCTCGAATCAGGTCGAAACGACGCTGCGGGCGAACCGGCTGCCGGCCCGCGCGCAACTGGGCAGCATCCGCCGCGATCTGGTGCGTCTGCGCCGGCTGCTCGCACCCGAGCCGGCCGCGCTGTTCCGGCTCGTGAGCCGGCCGCCGCGCTGGATGCGCGACGAGGATGCGCAGGCGCTGCGCCAGGCGGCCGAAGCGTTCGCGCTGACGGTGCGCGACATCGACGGCCTGCAGCAGCACATCGCACTGCTCGAAGAGGAGATTGCGGCGCGCGTCGGCGAACATACGAACCGCAACGTGCTGATCCTGACCGCCGCGACCGTCATCGCGCTGCCGGTCAACCTGATCTCGGGACTGTTCGGCATGAACATCGGCGGCATGCCGCTTCGCTACGACGCGCACGGCTTCGCGCTTGCGCTGCTGCTCTCGATGACCCTGACCGCGCTCTGCACCGCGCTGGTGTTGCGGCTGTGGCGCGCCTGACGGCGCCTCGCGCGGCGCGCGCTACGCGCCCTTCGATGCCGCAATGCAGCGTACCCGCACGGCCCGCAAGCGCGGCGCACTGACTGACCGCACCGCGCGCAGCGCACGCGCCTTGTAGCCGGCCGGAACCGCATCGACGAACGGAATGCCGCATACGCGCGACACGGCCAGCGTCGGGCCGTCGACGCCGTGGACCCGCACGACGGCCAGCACGGCGGCGGCATTCCCCGGCAGCGCGTCCGCCAGCGCGATACCGAGGCCTTCGGCATTGGCGGCGTCGGCCCCCGCTGCGAGCGCGGGGCCAGCGCGATCCAGTCGGTCTGCCCGGAGCCGATCTTCGCGAACAGCGCGTCGGCGTCGCGCTCGTCGCGCGCGGCGAAGAACCCCTGTGCGCCGTCGCGCGCCGGTGCCGCGCGTACTTCAGCGGGCGTGCCGGGTGCCGCCGCGAATGCGGCGGGAGCAGCCACGCGGACCCGGCACGGCCGCCCAGGCGCCAGCTGAAACTCCACGAACCCGGCGCGGCTGCCGCCGCCCTGAAGCGCGCCCTGAAGCGCGCCCAGTCAGTTGCCGCGATAAGTCGAGTAGCCGTAAGGGCTCAGCAACAGCGGAATATGGTAGTGCTGCGCCGTGTTATCCACCTTGAACGGAACCTCGACCTCCGGAAAAAAGGTCGACTGGTTCAGTCGGGCAAAGTAATCGCCGGTGCGGAACACGACGCGGTAGACCCCGATACTGAAGTGTTCTTTGTCGGGAAACAGTTCACGAATGCGGCCCTGCTCATCGGTTACGCCCGACGCGAGCTCATGCCACCCGCTTGACGTCTTTTTCTCCAGATCGACCGTCACACCCGGCGTTGGCCGCCCGGTCTGCAGATCGAGAATATGCACGCTCAACGGATTGTCCGCTGCAAAGGCGACGCCGCTGGCGACGAGCGTAAGGCAGGCGGCGAAGATCGTACGAGAAACGGCCTGAATGAATTTAAGCATCCTAATCTTTCTCCAAAGCGCTTTCTGCAAAGCGACGCAAGCCGGCAGGCTAACCTCGTCGCGGCGTGCCGTCAATGATACGGGTACCCCTGCGCAGGCGCGCAGTCCGACGCGCGAGCCCATTGCGTCGGTCCGTATTGATACAGAGCCGACTCTCATCGGTGAGGCCGACAAGCACCTGCCCGACGGTTGTCGGCAACGCGGTTACCCGAACCGCATCCGGGTACGTCCGGTGAATCGGCATCGCCCGCGAGACAGCACGACCGGGATCCCTCCCGCGCTTCCTTCAAGCCACTCAGTTCAACGTCGCCACACCTTTAAAAGTCATACCAATTCCCCTCTACCCGCATCGAAAGAAAAAGAAATACCGATCAGGGCAAATCCGATATAAACCTTGCATCATTTTGGCCGATATACCGGAAGCGGCATGCTAAGCGCATTCGATTGAGGCAGCCGCGGTTTTACCTACAACATAACCCTGAGAGCCACGCCGCACGGTGTGTCGCGGACGACACGAGCGTGCATGCGTGAACCATGCAGCAACCATCACGTCAGCTCAACGAGGAGAGCACCGTGGAACATTCGACGCCCGAGCGCCAGCTGGAACTCCACGAACTCAGCGCGGTTACCGCCGCCCTGAACCGCGTCCAGGCGGTCATCGAGTTCGACCTGCAAGGCATCATCCTTCACGCCAACGACAACTTTCTCCGAACGCTCGGCTACACGCTCGACGAGGTGCGCGGCCGGCATCACCGGATCTTCTGCGACGCCGAATACGCGCAAACCCCCGCCTACCGCCAGTTCTGGGAAAAGCTCGGCCGCGGCGAGTTCGATCAGGGCGAGTACCGCCGCCTCGCAAAGGACGGCCGCGAAATCTGGATCAACGCGTCGTACAACCCGGTGTTCGACACCGACGGCAAGCCGTACAAGGTCATCAAGTTCGCCACCGACATCACCGCCGCGCGCCAGCAGAACGCCGAGTACGAAGGCAAGGTGCGCGCGGTCGACCGCGCGCAGGCGGTCATCGAGTTCGATCTCGGCGGCCACGTGCTGAGCGCCAACCAGAATTTCCTCGACACGCTCGGCTACCGGCTCGACGAGATCCAGGGCCGGCATCACCGGATGTTCTGCGACGAGGCGCACGCCGCCAGCCCCGAGTACCGCGAGTTCTGGGCGCGGCTAAACCGCGGCGAGTTCGACGCCGGGCGCTACAGGCGCATCGCGAAGGGCGGCCGCACCGTCTGGATCCAGGCCACCTACAACCCGATCTTCGACGGCAGCGGCCGGCTGCACAAGGTCATCAAGTTCGCCACCGACGTCACCGCCCAGGTCGAGCTCGAAGAGCAGGTGCGCCGCCGCGCGGACGACGACCGGCGCAAGGTCGCGCTGCTGCTCGAAGTGGTCAGCAAGGCCGCCGCCGGCGATCTGACCGGCGGCGTCGCGGTGGCCGGCGACGAGCCGATCGACCAGCTCGCCGGCGGCATCCGCGCGATGATGGACGATCTGCGCAACGTGATCGGCAAGGTGGTCGAATCGTCCGGCAGCTTCTCGGCGTCCTCGCAGGACATCGCCGGCCGCGCGAACACGGTGGCAAGCGGCGCGCAACTGCTCGGCGCGACCGTCGAGGAGATGAACGCGTCGATCGAGGAACTCACCGCGTCGATCAACTCGATCGCCGACAACTCGCGCAGCGCCGACCATCTCGCGAAGGACACGCAGCAGGAAGCCGAGCGCGGCGCGAAGGCGATCGCGCGCTCGATCGACGCGATGGAGCAGATCAACCGCTCCTCCGAGGACATCGGCGAGATCGTCAAGGTAATCGGCGAGATCGCGAGCCAGACCAACCTGCTCGCGTTCAACGCGGCCATCGAGGCCGCGCGCGCCGGCGAGCACGGGCTCGGCTTCTCGGTGGTGGCCGACGAGGTGCGCAAGCTCGCGGAGCGCTCGTCGCAGGCGACCAAGGAAATCTCGAAGCTGATCGGCGAATCGGTCAAGCGCGTCGCCCAGGGCAGCGAAATCTCGAAGCAGGCGGGCGAGGCGTTCGACCGCATCGTCGTCGGCGTAAGCCGCACGACGCAGGCGATCTCGGAGATCTCGTGCGGCGCCGACGAGCAGCTGATCGCCGCGCGCGAGGTCAGCACCGCGATCCAGCAGGTCGCCGAGGAGACCGAGAAATCGGCCGCCGCATGCGACACGATCGCGCGTTCGAGCACGACGCTGCTGCAGGGCGCGCAGACGCTCGACCAGACTGTCACGCGTTTCGTGGTCTGACGCGGGAGGCCCCGTGGAGGCAGACCGCGAAGACCGCGACGTCGATCCGGCGACGCGCCGCGCGCTGTTCGACCAGGTGCGCCGGCATACCGGCATCGTGATGACCGAGCGCAAGTGGACCATGCTCGAAGGCCGCCTGCGCCGGCGCGTGCGCGAGCTCGCGCTCGACGGCTATCGCGACTATCTGGGCGTGCTGCAGGCGCGGCCGGGCGAGGTGCAGGATTTCATCGATCTCGTCACGACCAACGAGACCACGTTCTTTCGCACGCCGCGCATCTGGGAATACTTCGCGCAGCAGTTCCTGCCGCGCTGGTTCGACGCGCATCCCGACACGCCGCTGCGGATCTGGTCCGCGGCGGCCTCCAGCGGCGAGGAAGCGTACACGGCGGCGATGCTGTGCGAGGAGTTCCGCGCGCGGCACCCGGCGCTGCGCTACCGGATCGTCGGGACGGACATCGCCGATGCGATCCTGCGCAAGGCGAGCGCTGCGCACTACCGCGGCCGCAGCATCGAGCTGCTGCGGCAGACGCACCCCGCGCTCGTCGAGCGCTATTTCAGCGCGGTGGACGACGGCTACACGGTGCACCCCGCGCTGCGCGCCAATGTGACGTTCCGCCGTCACAACCTGCACGAGCCGCCCGGCGACATCGGGCCGGCCGACGTGACGCTGCTGCGCAACGTGCTGATCTACTTCGACGCCGACGGCCAGCTCGCGGTGCTCAACCACGCGCGGCGCGCGATGGCGCCGGGCGGCGTGCTGATCGTCGGCGAGTCGGAGTCGCTCAGCCGCTTCGAGCTCGGCTTCGAGTTCGAACAGCCGCTCATCTACCGCAATCCGCCGGGGGCCGCATGAACGCGCCGCGCGAAATCCAGGTGCACATGGGGCAGCTCGCGCTCGGCAGCGACGCGGACGTGCTGCGCGCGACGCTCGGCTCGTGCGTCGGCATCGGGCTGCTATGGCGCGAGCGTGCCCTCTACGGGCTCGCGCACTGCCTGCTGCCCGACGCGCCGCAGCGCGCGGGCGCGTCGGCCGCGAAGTACGTGACCGACGCGGTGCCGGCGCTGCTCGCGCTGATGCAGGTGCCGCACGCGGCGCACCACGCGCTCGAAGCGGTGCTCGCGGGCGGCGCGAACATGGTCCACTACCCGCGCCGGCCGCTGCACGCGCCGATCGGCGAGCAGAACGTGCAAACCGCGCGGCGGCTGCTCGACGCGCTCGGCGTGCGCGTGATCCATCAGGACGTCGGCGGCGAATGCGGCCGGCAGATATGGATCGACTGCGCGCAGCACGCGTTCACCGTCAAGACGATTGGCCGCCCTCTTTGAACGGGATACCTGACATGTCCACCGAAATCGCCTCTTCAGGCGCCGGCGCAACCGAGCTGTTCGGCTCGTTCCACCTCGGCGCAACCGAGCTCGCGCTGCCGGTCGCCGCGCTGCAGGAAGTCGTCGCCTATCCGGCGGCCGTGACGCCGGTGCCGCTCGCGCCGGCCCATCTGCTCGGCCTGTTCAACCTGCGCGGCACGCTGATTCCGATCCTCGATCTGCGCGCGCTGCTGCACCTCGCGCAGGATGCGCTCCCCGCGACAGGCAAGATCGCGATCGTCGAGCTCGGCGAGCTGCGCGTCGGGCTGCTGTTCGACGCGACCGGCGAGATCCTGCGCGTGCCGGCCGCGCAGCGCGTCGCGTTCGAGCAGCCCGACGCGACGCCGCCGGTGATCTGCGGCGCGCTCAAGCTCGACGGCGGCGAGCGCATCCTGCAGATTCTTTCGGCGGCCGCGTTGCTCGGGCTGCCGGATGTGCCGCAGCTGCATCATCGCGCGACGCGCGAACGGCGCGCGCAGCAGGCGCAGCGTCGCCAGACGGTTGCGTTTCGCGTGGCCGGCGCGCATCTGGCGCTGCCGATGGCGGCCATCCGCGAGATCATCCGCGTGCCGGCGATGCATGCGTCGCCGCTCGCCGACCCGGTCTGCACCGGCATGCTGAACCTGCGCGGCACCACGGTGCCGGTGATCGATTTCGTCCGCTTCATGGGGCTCGCGGACGACGCGGGCGACGCGGGCGACACCTCGTCGCCGGGCAGCGCCGACGAGCGGCGCATCGTCGTGCTGAACCTGCCGGACATGCTGCTCGGGCTGCTGGTCGACGAAGTACGCAGCATCGTTGCGTACCGCGACGACGAACTGCTCGCGATGCCCGCATACAGTCGCCGGCACGTCGCGCTGTTCGCGGGATGCCTCGGCAGCGAAGGCCACGACAGCATGATCCTGCTGAACCCGGACGCGCTCGCGACGCACGAGCGGCTCGCGGCAATCGCGCGCGGACACCGCGAGCTGTACCGCGAACGCGGCACGGAGGCGGACGCCGCCCGCGCGCGCAGCGGCGGCAGGCGCGAGACGTATGTGACGTTCCGGCTCGGCCAGCTGCTGGGCGTGCGCATCGGCCAGTTGCGCGAGGTGATCGACTACAGCGACGCGATCGTCGTCACGCCGGGCGCGCCCGGCTTCATCCGCGGGGTGCTGCAGGTGCGCCGCGAACTGCTGACGGTGATCGACGTGCGTGCGATGTACGGCATGGCGCCATACGAGGATCTGACCCGCGCGAAGATTCTGGTGGTCGATTACGGCGGCGACAAGTACGGGCTGATCGTCGATGCGGTGGACAACATCGTGACGCTCGACAGCGCGCGCCGCATCGCGGTGCCCGCGCTGCTCACGCGCCAGTCGGGCACCGACTGGGGCAACGGCATGACCGAGGCGATCGAGCTGCCCGGTCGCGGCACGCTGATGCTGATCGACCCGGCCGCGCTGTGCGAGCGGGCCGCCGCACACGAAGCGGACCTCGCGCACGCGGCGGCCGCGGTGGTCGAACGCGTTGCCGTGGCGTAGGCGCAGGGGCGCGCGGCGCCGGCTGCGCTAGCCGCGCCACGGGACGCGAGCGGTGAGCGCCGGTTGCGGCTTGGTGGGCTTGGGTGTGGCGGTTTCTGCGGTTTCTGCGGTTTCTGCGGTTTCTGCGGTTTCTGCGGTTTCTGCGGTTTCTGCGGTTTCTGCGGTTTCTGCGGTTTCTGCGGTTTCTGCGGTTTCTGCGGTTGCAGTCGCTGCGGTCGCTGCGGTCGCTGCAGTCGTTTCCGCCAACGCGGCCATCCCGTGACGAGCGGCCGGCTCCACCGCGCCGGCACGCCCGCCGCCCTCAGTCTCCGGCCCCCCCGCGCCGCCGGTGTCAGCGCCCGCGAACAGCGTCTGCAGCGCATCGTGATCGAGCACCTCGTGCTCCAGCAGACGCCGCGCGATCGCGTCGAGCAACGCGCGCCGCTCGGCCAGCGTGCGCGCGACGCGGTCGTGCGCGTCGGCGAGCAGCCGCCGCACCTCCTCGTCGATCAGTTGCGCGGTGCGCGCGCCGCAGCGCGGCCGGGCGCCATCGGGCAGCCAGAGCGCGGCGCCCGGGCCGTCGGCGTCGCCGACGCTCGCGAGCCCGAGCCGCGCGCTCATCCCGTAGCGCATCACCATGTGCCGCGCCATCGCGGTCGCGCGTTCGAAGTCGTTTTCCGCGCCGGTCGACACGTCGCCGAACGCGATCTCCTCGGCCACGCGGCCGCCGAGCAGCGCGTCGAGCCGGTCGAGCAGCTCGCTTTCGCGCAGCACGTAGCGGTCCTCGGTCGGCACCTGCTGGGTGTAGCCGAGCGCGGCGACGCCGCGCGGAATGATCGACACCTTCTTCACCGGATCGCAATGCGCGCGGCTTTGCGCGACGAGCGCGTGACCCGCCTCGTGATAGGCGATCGTCACCTTCTCCTGCTCGTTCATCACGCGGCTCTTGCGCTCCATGCCGGTCATCGCGCGGTCGATCGCCTCGTCGAAGTCGCTCATGTCGACCGCCGGCTTGTTCGCCTCGGCCGCGCGCAGCGCGGCCTCGTTGACCACGTTGGCGAGATCCGCGCCGACGAAGCCCGGCGTGCGCGCCGCGAGCTCGCCCAGATCGACGTCGTCCGCCATCGTCACGTGCCGCGTGTGCACCGCGAGAATCTGGCGGCGCCCGTTCAGGTCCGGGCGGTCGATCGCGATGTGCCGGTCGAAGCGGCCGGGCCGCAGCAACGCCGGATCGAGAATCTCGGGCCGGTTGGTAGCCGCCATGATGATCACGCCGGAGTTCGGCTGGAAGCCGTCCATCTCGACGAGCAGCTGGTTGAGCGTCTGCTCGCGCTCGTCGTTGCCCGACGCGACGCCGGCGCCGCGCACCTTGCCGAGCGCGTCGAGTTCGTCGATGAAGACGATGCACGGCGCCTTCTGCTGCGCCTGGCCAAACAGATCGCGCACCCGCGCCGCGCCCACGCCGACGAACATCTCGACGAACGCCGAGCCGCTGATCGAGAAGAACGGCACCTGCGCTTCGCCGGCCACCGCCTTCGCGAGCAGCGTCTTGCCGGTGCCCGGCGCGCCGACGATCAGCACGCCCTTCGGGATCTTGCCGCCCAGCCGCCGGTAGCGCGCCGAGTCGCGCAGGAACGCGACGATCTGCTGCAGCTCCGCTTTCGCCTCGTCGATGCCGGCGATATCGTCGAACGTGATGCCGGTCGCGCTCTGCAGATAGACGCGCGCCTTGCTGCGGCCCATCCCGGTGAAGTCCTGCAGCCCGCCCGCGCGGCGCGCGAGCACGCTCCACAGCAGCGCGAGGCCGGCGAGCGGCAGCGCCCACGACAGCAGCGCATCGCCCCAGTTGCCGTCGAGCGCGCCGCGATAGCGAATGTGGTGCGCGCGCAGCGTATCGAGCAGATGCGGGTCGGCAATGCGGATCGTCGAGAACGGCCACGGCTCGCCGCTCTGGCGAATCGCGTCCGCTTCGGACGCGGGCAGCTGGCTCGCCGCCGCCGGCATGCGCAGCGTGCCGCTCACGCGGGTCGGCGTCACGTCGAGGCTGTCGACATCGCCGGCCGCGACGAGCCGCTCGAAGTCGCTGTAGTCGATCGACGTGGCCGGCGCCTTCAGCGCGAGCACCTGCAGGACCAGCAGTACCGCGAAGACCAGCATCGCGATGAAGCCGGCGTTGTCGAATTTGCGCTCCATGCGGGCCACCGTGGTCGATCCGTGCGCGAACCGCGCCGCGCTCAGGCCCTAGCATCCCGCGCCGCCGCGCCGCGCGGCTTGACTTCGATCAAGCGCGGCGCCTCCCGATCCGGCGCGCGCGCAAGATCGTCCGGCGCGTTGCCTGATCCACGTCAACGGCTGGCCGCGCCGATGCGCTGCAATGAGCACATGGCGACGTGATGCCCCACCGGCGAGGCTGCGATGAAACTGACCTTTCTCGGCGCGACCGAGACCGTGACCGGCTCGAAATATCTGCTGGAAGGCGCGGGACTGCGCGTGCTGGTCGACTGCGGACTGTTCCAGGGCACCCGCAACCTGCGCGAGCGCAACTGGAACCCGTTGCCGGCCGCGCCCGACACGCTCGACGCGGTGATCCTCACGCATGCGCACATCGATCACAGCGGCTACCTGCCGGTGCTCGCGCGCGCCGGCTTCCGCGGCCCCGTGTACTGCACGCACGGCACGGCCGAGCTGTGCGACATCCTGCTGCGCGACAGCGCGCGGCTGCAGGAGGAGGAAGCGGAATTCGCGAACCGGCACGGCTATTCGAAGCATCACCCGGCCGAGCCGCTCTATACGCTCGACGATGCGCAGCGCGCGCTGCAGCTGCTCGTGCCGCAGCCGTTCGACACCCCGGTGCCGCTGAACAGCGAGGTCGTATTCCGCTTCCTGCCGTCGGGCCACATCCTCGGGGCCGCGTCGGTGCTCGTCTGCTGGCGTCATACGCTGCTCGCGTTTTCCGGCGATCTCGGACGCGCCGACGATCCGATCATGCGCGCGCCGCGCGCGCTCACGCATGCCGACTACGTGGTGGTGGAATCGACCTACGGCGACCGCCTGCACGACACGTCGAACCCCGAAGATCAGCTGAAAGCGGTGTTCGACCCGACCTTCGCGCGCGGCGGCGTGGTCGTGATGCCGTGCTTCGCGGTCGGGCGCGCGCAGGCGGTGCTGTACTACATCGCGAAGCTGAAGGAAACCGGCCGCATGCCCGACGTGCCGGTCTATCTGGACAGCCCGATGGCCACCCGCGTCACCGAACTCTACCGGCGTCATCTGAACGAACACCGGCTGACGATCGCGCAGGCGCACGCCATGGACAAGGCAGCGATCTTCGTGCGCAGCGTCGAGCAGTCGAAGGCGATCGCCGCGCAGCACGGACCCCGGGTCATCATCGCCGGCAGCGGCATGGCGACCGGCGGGCGGGTGCTGCACCATCTGGGCCTGTACGCGCCGGATCCCCGCAATACGATCGTGCTGGTCGGCTTCCAGGCCGCCGGCACGCGCGGCGCGGCCATCGCCGCGCACGCGGCGGCCATCAAGATCCACGGCGCGTATGTGCCGGTGCGGGCGCAGGTCGCGGAAATCTCGTCGCTCTCCGCGCACGCGGACTACCCGGAGACGCTGCGCTGGCTCGCGGCGATGCGCGACCCGCCGGCGCGCACCTTCGTCACGCACGGCGAGCCGGCTGCCGCCGATGCACTGCGCCGGCGCATCGTCGAGACCCTCGGCTGGCGCTGCGAGGTGCCGCTTTATCAGCAGAGCGTCGAGCTGGCCGAGCGGCCGGCATCGACGGCCATGCCGAACCATGCCGGGCCGCCCGGGGAATCCGCGCCGGCCCTCGCCTGACCCGGCGCGCGACACGTGCGCATATCGGTGAGTAGGAATTGTCCTACATCGCATCCCGATCGCCTACGAAATCTTCAAGCATCGCCGATTTGCTTCCGATCCCGCGCACACGATACTGACGCTCAAGGAACCCCGCCGGCGCGGCCGGCCGAGGGCTCCCACCCCGGGCGCGCGAGCACTTCGCCGCGGCGCCGCCGGCGCGCCGCGACCGACGGCGGCCGGCGGCGACCCGCACGCTGGCCCGGCTGTCTCGACCTCCGACCCGAGCATGCGCAGGAGCTGATCATGTACGCCTCTTCCGTTCGCGACACCGGCGTGGCCGCCCCGCTGACCCAGGCGCCGCGCGACGTCCCCGCCGGCGCGTCCGCCGACACGCTCAAGCGCCCCGCCGCGCGCTGCTCCGCGTGCTCGATGCGCGCGGTCTGCATGCCGCCCGACCTGTCGCCCGCCGAGCTGGCGCGACTCGACACGACGATCTGCGCGAGCCGGGCGGTCAAGCGCGGCGAAACGCTGTACCGCACCCACGACACGTTCCAGAGCATCTACGCCGTGCGGGTCGGCTCGTTCAAGACGGTCGTCATGCACCGCGACGGGCGCGAGCAGATCACCGGCTTCCAGATCGCCGGCGACGCGCTCGGGCTCGACGCGGTCTGCAGCGGCTATCACAACTGCGACGCCATCGCGCTCGAAGACAGCACCGTCTGCATCATTCCGTTCAGCCAGCTGGAGACGCTGTGCCGGGAAATCCGGCCGATGCAGCACCACGTGCACCAGATGATGAGCCGCGAGATCGTGCGCGAATCGAGCCTGATGATGCTGCTCGGCACGATGACCGCCGAGCAGCGCGTCGCGATGTTCCTGCTGAACCTGTCGCGGCGCTTCAAGGCGCTCGGCTACTCGGCCGCCGAGTTCAACCTGCGCATGACGCGCGAGGAAATCGGCTGCTATCTCGGCATGAAGCTCGAAACGGTGAGCCGGATGTTCTCGAAGTTCCAGCGCGACAAGCTGGTCGACGCGCGCGGCAAGCAGATCCGCATCCTCGACCCCGACGGGCTCGCGCAGGTCTGAACGCCGGATGCCGCGCGGCATCCGTGCGGCGCGGCGGCCCCGCTGCCGCACGCCCGTTGATTTCGGTCAACCCGCGCGCCGCCCGGCGCGGCACGATGGCAAGCGGGCCCCGGTCGGGTCGCACCGGGTCGTACCGGGTCGCTCCGGGTCGCTCCGGGTCGCTCCGGGTCGTACCGGGTCGCCAGGGTCCACGCCGGCCGGCGTTGTTGCGCGGCCGCACCGAGAGCAACCGGAGACAGCCGATGAACGACGCCTCGCGCCCCACCGCATGGGATCTCGCCGCCACCCGCCCCGCGCCGGCGGCCGGCCTCGAAGCGCAGCTGCGCTACGCGCTGCGCTGCGCGATCCTCGCGCCGTCCAGCCACAACAGCCAGCCGTGGCGCTTCCTGTTCGAGCGCGACGCGGTGACGCTCTGCGCGGACCGGCTGCGCGCGCTGCCGGTCATCGACCCGTTCGACCGGGAGCTGATCATCAGTTGCGGCGCGGCGCTGTTCAACCTGCGCGTCGCGCTCGCGCATCTCGGGCTCGCCTACGCGATCCGGCTGTTTCCTGCCAACGCGGATCCGGACGTGATCGCGCATGTGCGCGTGCTGCCCGAAGGCTTCCGCGATGCATCGATCGCGCCGTTGTTCGACGCGATCGCGCAGCGCGTGACGACGCGCACGGCGTTCGCCGCCGGGCCGCTCGATGCGGCGCTCGTCGCGCAACTCGTGGAAGCCGGCGAAACCGAAGGCGTGCAGGTGAGCGGCATCGCAGCGCCGGCGCAGCGCGCGCACGTCGCCGAGCTGATCGCCGAGGCCGACCGGCAGCAGTTCGGCGATCCGCGCTTTCGCCGCGAACTCGCCAACTGGATTCATCCGCGCCGCAGCAGCGACGGCATGCCCGCCTACGCCGCCGGACTGCCGGCGCTGCTCGACTTCGCGACGCCGCTGCTGGCGTCGGCGTTGCGCACGTTCGATGTCGGCGACGGCGTCGCGGCCGCGCATCAGCGGCTCGCGCAGGGCTCGCCGCTGTTCGTCGCGATCGCGACCGGCACCGACGACCGCTTCGCGTGGCTCGCCGCCGGCCAGGCGCTGGAGCGGCTGCTGCTCGTCGCGACCCGCGCGGGCCTGAGTGCGTCCTACCTGAACCAGCCGATCGAGATCGATGCGCTGCGCGAACGGCTGCGCGCGCTGGTCGGCGGCGCGACGTATCCACAACTGCTGCTGCGGGTCGGCCGGGGGTCGGCGGCGCCGCATGCGCCGCGCCGCCCGCTGCAGGAGGTCGTGACGTGAGGTCCGGCAGGCACGGCGGCGGCGCTGCGCCTGCGCTGCCGGGTGCGCGCGCCTCGTGCTTTTTGCGCGGTTCGCGGGTGTTGCCTGGGTTGCCTGGGTTGCCTGGGTTGCCTGGGTTGGCTGGGTTCGCGAACTCGCCTGCGCTGCCTCGGTTGGCGAGCTTGCCTGCGCTGCCTCGGTTGGCGAGCTTGCCTGCGCTGCCTCGGTTCGCGAACTTGCCTGCGCTGCCTGGGTTCGCGGACTTGCCTGCGCTGCCTGGGTTCACGAACTTGCCTGCGCTGCCCCGGTTCGCGAACTTGCCTGTGCTGCCCAGGTTGGCGAACTTGCCTGCCTTGCCCGCCACGTATGCGTTGCCTGCTACGCCTGCCGATTCGCCTGCCTCGCCCGCCACCCTCGCCTCGCCCGGCAGACGCCCCCTGCTCCCCGCGTCCCTTGCGCTCCTTGTGCTGGGCGCCGCCGGCGCGCATGCGCAGGCTCCGCAGCCCGACGAACTGCTCGCGCAGCATCACTGCACGTACTGCCATGCGGCGCAGACGCCTTCGCTCGCGCCGCCGTTCGACCGGATCGCGGCACGCTACCGCCATGTGCCGGACGCCGCCGCGCGCATCGAGCACGTCCTGCGGGCAGGCGGCCCGAATCATTGGGGCGACCTGCCGATGCCGCCCCCCGAGGATCGCGGCGGCCCCCTCACGGCCGTCGAAGCCCGCGTGCTCGCCGAATGGGTGCTGCGCCAGTAGAGCATCCGGGCGGACGCGGCCGCGCGTACCCCGCGATACGCGCGCGTCACGCGCCTCGCCCCGGTCAGCGGTATCAGTGACGCGTGTCGGCCGCGCGGCGATACATGTCGAGCAGCTCACACTCCGCGCGGTCGAACGCGTCGCGCACCGCATCCTCCGGCGTCGACGACGTGCAATGCGGCAGCGGACGCAATTCGCTCGCGCCGATCACGAGATCGAGGCGCGCGTCGTACATCGCAATGCCGAGCGCGCCCTTCATTGCCTCGATCGCCAGATGACAGCCCGAAACCAGCGGCGAGAAGCGCTCGATACGCACAAGCTGCGCGGCGGCCTCGGCTTCGAGCGAGGGCGAGCCCGCAAAACCGAGGTAAGCGATCTGCATGCTGACGCCCATCTCCCCCTCCCGAGCGGGCCCGCGTGCGCGCAGTCCGTAGCGTCAGTCGACGCCGGATCGGGCGGCCAGGGCCACGGCTGTCGGTACATCATGGGGGCTGCAGCGGGCCACGCGTTGACATGTGTCAAGCGAGACCACGAGATACCGCGTGCGCAGCAAGTGCAGCAAGTGCAGCAAGTGCAGCAAGGGCGGGAGAGCGCCATGCCAGGAACAAGGTGTCAGGAACAGGATGCCGCGAAACGCGGCGCGGCTCACGCATGCCGCGACGGCGCGGCACGGCCCGCGATCGAGAGAGCATGCCGGCGAATGCGCTGCGCGCCGCGCCACGCCGCCGGCGTATCGCCGGCCAATGCGCGACGCGCGATGCGATGCGACGCCGCGCGGTCACGCGAAACGCCGGCCCGTCATCGCGAAGAAGATATCGGCTTCCGTCACCATGCCGACCACGTGACTGTGCTGATCGAGCACCGGCAGATTGCGCACGCCGCGCGCGCGGAACAGCTCGATGACGTGCGTCAGCGGATCCTCGGCGCAGATCGCGTCGAAGTCCGTCGACATGACCGAGAACACCGGATGATAGGGAGAAATTTTCTTCGGAGGCCGAACTGTCCGGGCATACGGGCAGTGCGCATAGATCACCGGCTCGTGTATCAGCTCGCGGCGCGTCACGATGCCCGCAACGTCCGCATACGGGCTCAGCACCGGCAGGACGTCGAGATGGTGGCGGTGCAGCAGATCGAGCGCGACGCCGATCGAGGTGTCGTGGCGCACGGTGGCGAGCGGCCGGCTCATCACGTCGCCGCACGTCAGCGCGCGCAGTTCGTGCGTGCCTTCATGGCGGCGAATGTCGTCGAGAAACGCGTCGAGTCCGACGCCGGCCCGCTGCAGCTGGGCCCGATAGACGGCGATGCAAGGGCCGCCGTCGCGATGCCGGTCCCGCGAATACACCGAATGAAGCCAATGATTCAGCGCAGTATAGAGTGACATCGTGTCATTCCCCCCTGCATTGCCCGAGCGCCATTCCAGGTGCTGCTACCGCCATGTCGTCAGCCTGACACCGACTTTACAGGATGATGACTGTTTACTCCGATAAATCCAAGTGAGGGTTTATGCGGGGGTTTTTATATTTTCACGGACTTTTTCTGAGGATTGCCAGGCGGGTTTGTGCCCTGCGCAACGGCGTTTTCGTTCCGGAAAACGACTGCCGTAAAAGGCCGGCTTTAAAGCTCCTTTAAATAGCATCTGAATCGCGCTGCAATGCGGCATTTTCGTCGTATTTTAGGCATGCTTTTTGTCCCGATTAGCATGACTTTATTTTCTCCGCACGCCGCTTTTTGCGCTTCTTTTAAATCGCTTGTTAATGCGAAAATCCTCCCGGCCGGGCGAGCGGCGCTCGTCCGTTCGCGCTCCTGAACGCCGGCGCCGCGATGCGGTCACGCCGCGCTTCGGTCACGGCGCTTCGGTCACGCGTCCGGCCACCGTCCTCGGGCTGGCGGACAGCGGCGCCGCTGCGTGCGGGCCGTCCGGGGCGCGCGCGCGGGGCGCCGCCGCGGGCGCCGTCCCCCAGAGCTGCGCGGCAAGCGCGCGCGTCGCGGTGTCCATGGCCGCGTCGACGCGCGACTGCACCGTCACGACCCGCCAGATCGCACCGTCGATGTCGCGCAGCTCGACGTGCACGTGCACCGCCGGATCGGACACGAGGCGCCCGTACGCCGACCACGTCGGATGACCATCGACGGTATCGCGCTCGCCGGGCGCGTCGAGCCGCATCGCCTGCGCGTTGTGACGCAGATACGCCGGAATGTAGCGCGCCAGCCCGAATGGCGGCGCGGGTTCGCGCGCAAGCACGACCGCGGCGGCCCCGGCGCGATCGGTGAACGTATCGATCGGCTCGCCGGCCGCATCCGTGCGGTGCGTATGCTGCCAGCGGCCGTCAATGCGAAGGGTCGCCTGCGTGAGCGGATCGATCCACGCGTACGGCGCGGGCGGCGCATACGGCGCGGGCGGCAGGCCCGGCGCCGCCGCGCGTGGCGCATCCGGACGAACCGGGCGCCCCGGCCCCGCGAGGTTCGCGACCAGCAGCACGCAGGCGGCCGCGAAGCACAGCAGCGCGGCGGCGAACAGGCCGCGGTGCAGCGCGCGGCGACGCGCTGCGCGCTGCACCGCGCCCGTCGCCGGGGCCCACCCGTGCTGCGTCGCAGCGTCGTCGAAAGCACGCGCGTCGACGCCCGGCGCCGCCCCGTCGGCCGTCCATGCGGCCTCGGACGGCACGCCCCACGCGTACGCGTGATCGTCGCCGGCGGCCCGTTCGCGCTCGTGATCACGGAGTTCGCGGTCGTAGGCGGCGCGGCGCTGCGGATCGCCCAGCACCGCGTACGCCTCGTTGACGAGCCGCATGATGCGCGGCGCATCCGGGCTGCGGTTGCGATCCGGGTGGTAGCGCTGGCTCAGCGCCTTGTAGGCCGCACGGATCACATCCGGCGGGGCGCTGCGCGAGACCTTCAGGTTGTCGTAGTGCGTATGCATCGGGGATATCCGGCGCGGCGGCGGGTCGCTGTGCCGGATATCGGCACGCACAGACCGAACTTTATCGCGATGCCGCTCAAGATACGCGCGCGGGTGCCGTTACACAGCGTTACGTCCAATTTTCAGCCCAGGGGCATCGATGGTCTCGCTCGCCCGCCTCAAGGAGTCCTTTGCCGTCGACGTCAGCGACCCGGCGCTGGTGCGCTCGCAGTTGCAGGCGTTCAGCCGGCACGTGCCGCTCGTCTATGCGATCCTGATCGTCAACACGGCGGCGGTGGCGATTACGCACGTGCGTTTCGCGCCCGCGTGGGTCGCGATCGACCTGCCGGCCGTGCTGTGCGCGCTCGCGCTGCTGCGCTGCGTCGTCTGGTGGCAGCGCCGCCACGACAGCTTTCCGCCGCAGCGCGCAGTGCAAAAGCTGCGCCGCACGCTGTGGCTCGCGACCGTCTTCGGGCTGCTGTTCACCGCCTGGTCGGTGCTGCTGTTCCGCTATGGCCCCGCTTACGAGAAGGCCCAGGTCGCGTTCTACATGGCGACCACGGTGGTCGCGTGCGTGTTCGGGCTGATGCACGTGCGCGCCGCCGCGCTGCTGCTGCTCGCGATCGTGATCGGCTCGTTCACCGCGAGCCTGCTCGCCGAGGGCCGCGAGGTGTTCGTCGCGATGGCGATCGACATGCTGTTCGTCGGCTGCGCGCTCGCGTTCATCGTGCATCTGTACTCGCGCAGCTTCGACCAGCTGATCCACTCGCAGCGGGAGTTGCAGGCCAATCAGGCGGTCGCGCAGAAGCTGAACGACGAGAACTTCCGCCTCGCGAACATCGACAGCCTGACCGGCCTGCCGAACCGCCGCAGCTTCTTTTCGTCGCTCGGCGCGCTCGCCGAGCAGGACGGCGACGGACCGGCGCAGTTCCAGATGGGCCTGATCGACCTCGACGGCTTCAAGCAGATCAACGACATCTACGGCCATTCGAGCGGCGATCTGGTGCTGCGCGAGGTCGGCGCGCGCCTGCTTGCGCTCGCGGATCCGACGCTGTTCTTCGCCCGTCTCGGCGGCGACGAGTTCGGCGTGATCGTGCAGCGGCGGCTCGACGAGGCCGAGCTGCTGCGGCTCGGCGAGACGATCTGCACGCGCCTGAGCGCCCCGTACCCGCTCGGCGACCACACGGCGGAGCTGTCGGGGACGGTCGGCTGGGCCGGCTTGCCGCCCGCGCGGGTCGGCGTCGCCGACCTGTTCGAGCGCGCCGATACCGCGCTTTACGTCGGCAAGGGCAGCCAGCGCGGCGCGGCGGTGGTGTTTTCCGCCGAGCACGAACACCAGGTGCGGCGCGCGAGCCTCGTCGCGCAGGAACTGCGGGCCGCGCATCTGGACGACGAGCTGTACCTGATGTTCCAGCCGATCTGCGACGCGCAGCGCAACGGCGTGGTCGGCTACGAGGCACTGGGCCGCTGGCGCAGTCCGAAGCTCGGCGAGGTGAGCCCGGAGGAATTCATCCGCATCGCGGAGCGCACGGACCTGATCCGCGGCGTGACCGACGCGCTGCTGCGCAAGGCGCTCGCCGAAGCGGCGAAGTGGCCCGCCGACGTCTATCTGTCGTTCAACCTGTCGGCGCTCGACATCGCTTCGGTCACGCGTGCGCAGCGGCTGCTCGACCTCGTCTTCGCGAGCGCGATGCCGCCCGCGCGCGTGCACTTCGAGATCACCGAGACCGCCCTCACGCGCGACTTCCGCCAGGCGCGCGCGTCGCTCGCGCTGATCAAGCAGGCAGGCTGCCGCGTCTGGCTCGACGATTTCGGCACCGGCTATTCGAGCCTGAGCCACGTGCACCGGCTGCCGTTCGACGCGCTGAAGATCGACCGCAGCTTCGTCGCCGATATCGACACCGATCTCGCGTCCGCGAAGATCGTCAAGTCGGTGCTGGATCTGTGCCGCAATCTCGGCCTTGCGTGCATCGTCGAGGGGGTGGAGACCGGCGCGCAGCGCGAAGTGCTGGCCGCGCTCGGCGGGCGCGTGATGCAGGGCTACCTGTTCGGCCGCCCCGCGCCCGCGGACACGCTGGGGTTCGCCGTGGCGAGCGCGGGCTGAACCGCGCGGCGCCCGGGTTGCCGCGTGCGCGGCGCTCAGGACACGAACGGCAGCTTCTGGTCGCGCGCCGCCGCGAGCATCGAAAGCGTGATCTTGCGCACTTCGAGCTTGCTCTGCGTGATATGCGCGCGCAGCAGGATCGTCGCCTCGGCCTGCTTGCCGCGCTCGATCAGGTGCAGCATCGTGGCGTGCTCGTCGTAGGTCGCGCTCGTGCGGTGCGGCTTCAGGAAGTCGAGCCGGCGCACGATGCGGATGCGCTCGGTCACCTCGTTATGCACCCGCAACATTTCGCCGTTGCCGGACGCCGCGACCAGTTGCCGGTGAAACTGCTCGTCCATCCCGAACATCGCGACCGGATCGCTTTCGCGCGCCTGCGGCGCGACGCACCAGACCGCCTTCAGCGCGTCCAGCGCCGCGTGCGGCGCGTTGCCGCCCGCGACCCGTTCGAGCGATGCGAGCTCCAGCACGATGCGCAGATCGTAGAGCTGGTCGAGCTGCTCGAAGTTGATTGGCGCGACTTTCCAGCCGCGCCGGAAGCCGACTTCGAGGTAGCCTTCGCGCTGCAGCCGGAACAGTCCGTCGCGCATCGGCGTACGCGACACCCCGTAATGCTGCGCGATGTCGCTCTCCGAGAAGCGGTCGCCCGGGAACAGACGAAAACTGAAGATGTCGTTCTTCAACTGCTGATAGACCTGCTCGGCCAGCGGGTTCGCCCCGCTTGCGGCAAAACCCGCGCCGCCCGGCTTGACGTCGATCGCATCCGTTTCACTCATCTTGCCGGCTCTCCGCAGTCATATGCGTATTATCGTCGGTCACGGCACCGGGATCAGGCTCACGTGCGCGGCGACGATCCTCCAGCCGCCGTACGCCGTGCCGCGCGCGCCGATGCGCGCCCAGGTCTGCATCTGGCGGCCGAGCAGCGCGGTCGCGTCGCTGGTGAACTCGGTGCTGACGCTCGCGTGGTCCTCGCCGAACGCGGTGATCACGGTGCGGTGCAGCCGGCGCGAAGCCGGCACCGGCTCGCACGCGGCGCGCCATGCGCGAATCGCCGCGCCGCCGTGCTGAACCTCGGCAATGCCGTAGCGCACGGTGGCGGGCGCGTCCCAGAAGAGCGCGTTCATCGTGTCGAGGTCGTGCTCGACGAGCGCCCGCTCGTAGGCCTCGAATGCCGCCGCGACCTCCGCGACGATCGCGGGCCGGTTGATTTCCAGATTGGCGTCGTTCGTCACAGTGCGCGCTCCAGTGCCGCAAACGGCGCGGTCCAGCCGACGATGCCGCCTTGCGAGCGGATCATCGCGAGCGTCGCGTCGCGAAAGGCGGGGATATAGCTCGCGGTCGCATCCTCGACGAGCAGACACGTATAGCCGCGATCGTTCGCCTCGCGCATGGTGGTCTGCACGCAGACTTCCGTCGTCACGCCGGCGAACAGCAGATGGGTGATGCCGCGCGCGCGCAGCACGTCGTCGAGCGGGGTGGCGTAGAACGCGCCTTTGCCGGGCTTGTCGATCACCCGTTCGCCCTCGCACGGCGCGAGCGCGTCGACGATCGCGTTGCCGGGCTCGCCGCGCACGAGGATGCGCCCCATCGGCCCCGGATCGCCGATCCGCATGCTCGGCGCGCCGCGCAGCCGCTTCGCGGGCGGGCAGTCCGACAGGTCCGGCGCGTGCGACTCGCGCGTATGCACGATGTACAGGCCGGCGCGGCGCGCGAGCGCGAGCAGCGCCGCGACGCACGGCACGATGTCCGCCAGCAGCGATACGTCGTTGCCGAGCGATTCGCCGAAGCCGCCCGGCTCGACGAAGTCGCGCTGCATGTCGATGATCACGAGCGCCGTGTGCGCGGGTTCGAATATGAACGGCGCGGGTTCGGCCTGAATTTCGGTCGGCATGATCCGGCCTCCTTCCATGATTGATTAGCAGTGCGTATCTTAACCCGTCTCCCGCCGCAGCGGTGGCCGGGCGTCAGGCCGGCACGGCTTCGGCAGGCACGCCGGCAGGCGCGTCGACGTGCCCCGCCATGTGCTGGCCCAGCACCGCGCGCTGCGCGCCCGCGGCCGGCGTCTCGTAGACGAGCCGCCCTTCGGCCATCACGACGATCCGGTCCGCGAGTTCGAGCAGTTCGTCGAGGTCCTCGCTGACGAGCAGCACTGCCGCGCCGCGCTCGCGCGCCGCTCTCAGCCGCGCATGAATTTCGGCGACCGAGGCGAAATCGAGGCCGAACACCGGATTCGCGACGATCAGCACGTCCACCGGCTGGCCGAGCTCGCGTGCGAGCACCGCGCGCTGCACGTTGCCGCCCGACAACGTGCCGATCATCCGCTCCGGCGCCGGCGGCCGCACGTTGAACGCGTCGATCAGCCGCAGCGCGCGCTCGCGCATCGCGTGCCGGTCGAGCCGCCACGCGCGGCCGCGCAGCGGCGCGCGGTCGAAGTCGCGCAGCGCGAGATTCTCGGCCACGCTCATGCCCGCCACGCACGCATTGCGCAGCGGCTCCTCGGGAATCGCGAACACGCGGCGCGCGGTCATCTGCGCGCGCGTCGCGCGATACGGTTCGCCCGCGACACGCATCTCGCCCGCCACCGGCCGGCGCTGCCCGACCAGCGCCTCGACCAGTTCCTTCTGTCCGTTTCCCGAGACGCCGGCAAGCCCGAGAATCTCGCCCGCGCGCACCGCGAGGCTGACGTCGCGCACCGCGGCATGGCCGCGGTCGTCGTGCACCGATACGCCGCGCAGCGCGAGACGCACCACCGCGTCCTGCGCGAGCGGCGCGCGCGCGACGGGCGCGACGGGCACGGCCCCGGCGGACGCCGGCGCGGGCGTCGGCGCCGGAACCTGTGCCTGTCGAGGGCGTGCCGCCTGTTCCGTGCGCGCCGGCTGCGCGCCCGTCCCCATCATCCAGCCGGCAAGCTGCTCGCGACCGGTCGCCGCCACCGCGCACGTGCCCACCTGACGGCCCTTGCGCAGCACGGTGACGTCGTCCGCGTAGGCCATTACCTCGCGGAACTTGTGCGTGATCATCAGCACGGTCAGCTCGCCATTCGTCGCGAGCGTGCGCATCAGGCCGAGCACCTCGTCCGCTTCCTGCGGCGTGAGCACCGAGGTCGGCTCGTCGAGAATCAGGAAGCGCTGGCGCAGATACAGCTGCTTGAGAATCTCCAGCTTCTGCTTTTCGCCCGCCGCGAGGCTCGCGACCGGCGCATCGAGCGGCAGCCGGAACGGCATGCGCTGCATGAACGCGGCGAGCGCCGCGCGCTCGCGCGCCCAGTCGATGCGCCACGGCAGACGGCCGCGCGCGAGCAGCAGGTTCTCCTCGACGGACAGGCCCGCCGCGAGCGTGAAATGCTGATACACCATGCCGATGCCGAGCGCCTGCGCGTCGCGCGGCGACGCGATCCGCACCTCGCGGCCGTCGGCGGCGATCTGCCCGGCGTCGAGCAGACCGTAGCCGACCAGCCCCTTCACGAGCGTGCTCTTGCCCGCGCCGTTCTCGCCGAGCAGCGCGTGGATCGTGCCGGGCGCGATCTTCAGCGACACGTCGTCGAGCGCGCGAAACGCGCCGAACCGCTTCGACGCGCCGATCACTTCGACGCCGAGCGCATGCATCGTCGCGGCGGGCTGGTTGTACGGGGCGGGGATCGTCGTCATCGTTCAGTGTCCGAGCGCGGCAATCAGCGCGTGCGAGTCCGACACGGTGCCGAACACGCCGCCCTGCATCAGGATCATCTTCAGCGCGGCGTCGTGATTGCCGCGCTCGGTTGCGCCGCAGCAGTCGGCGAGCACCGTGCATTCGAAGCCGCGGTCGTTCGCTTCGCGCATCGTCGTGTGCACGCAGACGTCGGTGGTGATGCCGGTGAGCACCAGGTTCGCAATGCCGCGCGTGCGCAGGATCAGTTCGAGATCGGTCGCGCAGAACGAGCCCTTGCCGGGCTTGTCGATGACGATCTCGCCGGGCAGCGGCGCAAGCTCGTCAATGATCTCCCAGCCCGGCTCGCCGCGCACGAGGATGCGCCCGCACGGCCCGGCGTCGCCGATCCCGATGCCGTGCGTGCCGGCGCGCCGGCTGCGCCAGCGCTTGTTGGCAGGCAGGTCCGACAGGTCGGGACGATGCCCTTCGCGGGTATGGATGATCGTGAAGCCCTGCGCGCGCATCGCCGCGAGCACGCGGGCGATCGGCTCGATCGGCGCGCGCGTGAGCGACAGGTCGTAGCCCATCTTGTCGACATAGCCGCCGTAGCCGCAGAAGTCGGTCTGCATGTCGATCACGATCAGCGCGGTGTTCCCGGCGCGCAGGTTGCCGTCGTACGGCCACGGATACGGTTGTGCTTCGAGGAATCGGTTCATGGGGTAAGGTCTCGATGGATCCCGGGCAAATTCAGGCAAATTCAGACAGGTTCGGGCAAGGCCGGACGACGCGCCGCATCAGCGCGTGAGGCTCAGTTCGCCCGGCGCGCCCGCGAGCGTGCGGTCGGGCCGGCAGTTGACGATCATGATCGCGAGCGTGAGCACGTAAGGCGCGGCGTTGAACAGGTAGTAGCCGCCTGTCACGCCGACCGCCTGCAGCGCCGGACCGAGCGCGCCGGCCGCGCCGAACAGCAGCGCGGCGGCGAGGCAGCGCAGCGGCTGCCAGCGCGCGAAGATCACGAGCGCGACGGCCATCAGCCCCTGGCCGCTCGACAGGCCTTCGTTCCAGCTGCCCGGATAGACGAGCGACAGATACGCGCCGCCGACGCCCGCAAACGCGCCGCCGAGCGCGGTCGCGGCAATGCGGATGCGCGTGAGCGGATAGCCCATCGCGCGCGCGGTCTCCGCGTTCTCGCCGACCACCCGCAGCATCATCCCCCAGCGCGTGCTGCGCAGCCCCCACTGCAGCACGAACGCGAATGCGATGCCGGCGAGGAACAGCGGGTTGAAATGCAGCGCGTTGTGCAGTTGCGCGGACGGCGCCCAGCGGCCGAAGTCGAGCGAGCGCAGCATCGGCGCCTGCGGCTCGATGAACGGCTTGCCGAGATAGAACGCGACGCCGGTGCCGAACAGCATCAGCGCGATCCCGAACGCGATGTCCGAGACGCGCGGCAGCGAGCACACGAGCCCGTGCAGCGCGCCGAGCAGCAGCCCGACGCCGGCTGCGGCGAGCACGCCGAGCCACGCGGAGCCGCTCAGACAGGCCACCGCGTAGCCGCTCATCGCACCGGACACGAGGATGCCCTCAAGCCCGAGATTCACGCGCCCGCCCTTCTCGGTCAGGCACTCGCCGAGGCTCACGAACAGATACGGCGTGCTCACGCGGATCGCGCCGGCGACGAGCGACACCAGCAGGATCGCCAGCGGCGAATGCAGCTCATGCATGAGTGTTCTCCAGTTGTCCCGCCGGCTCGCTGACGGCGAGCGCCTGCAGTCTGACGCGCCACGCCGCGAGACGGCCGCCGAATGCTTCCCACGCGAGCAGGTTCGCGAACAGCAGGCCCTGCAGCACCAGCGTCGTCGCGTCGGGCAGATCGAGGCGGCGCTGCAGCAGGCTGCCGCTCGCCTCGATGCCGCCGATCAGCACCGCGCACACGATCACCGCGAGCGGATTCTGGCGCGCCGCGAAGGCCACGAGGATGCCGCTGTAGCCATAACCGGCGAGCAGCGACGCATTCGCGCTGCCCTGCACCGCCGCCACCTCGAACATGCCGGCGAGTCCGGCGGACGCGCCGCCGGCCGCGCACGCGACGAGCGCCAGCCGCCCGACCGGCAGGCCGACGAGGCGCGCGGCGCGCGGGTTGCCGCCGACGATGCGCATCGCGAAGCCGGGTGTGCTGTGGCGCACGAACAGCCACGCCGCGACGCACGCGAGCGCGCCCCACATCAGGCCCCAGTGGACTTCGAGTCCCGGCATCGAGCCGATCGACAGCGCGTCGGGCACCGGATACGTCGACGGCTTGTTCAGGCTCGCCGGATCGCGCAGCGGCCCCTCGACGAGCGACTTGAACAGCGCGATCGCGATGTAGGCCATCAGCAGGCTGCTGATCGTCTCGTTGACGCCGCGCCCGTGCCGCAGCGCGCCGACCGCGCCGATCCACAGGCCGCCCGCGACCATCGCCGCGAGCGCCATCAGCGGAATGCCGACGAGCCACGGCGTGCCGGCGGGCAGGCATTGCGGCACCACCGCGGCCGCGAGCCCGCCGAGCGCGAGCGCGCCCTCGCCGCCGATCACGACGAGCCCGACCTGCGCGGGCAACGCGACGCACAGCGCGGTCATCATCAGCGGCGAGGCGCGCAACAGCGTGCTTTGCCATGCGAACGACGAGCCGAACGCGCCCTCGAAAATGAGGCCGATCGCATCGAACGCGGGCGCGCCCTGCAGCAGCAGGAACACGCAGAACAGCGCCAGCGTGCCGGCCAGCGCGCACGCGGTGGGCAGCGCGGGCAACGCCGCAAGCATCAGTCGGGCGGAACCCGGATTAGGACGCATGACAACGCTCCAGAAACGGACACGGCGGCGCGACGGGAACGGGGCCGATCATCAGATCTGCCCCACCACGCCCGACACGAGGTAATTCATGCTTTCCAGCGTGTAGTCGGTCTGGATGTGCTCGGTCCCGCTCGCCACCACGACGGCGCCCTTGTTGTCCTTGATCGGCCCCTTGAAGATCACGAAGTTGCCGGCCAGCATCTGCGCCTTCACCGCGTCGGCGTTCTGGCGCGCGGCCGCGACGACCTTCCTGCCGTACGGCGACATCTTCACGAAGCCCTCCTTCAGCCCGCCGCGCATGATGTTCGGCTGCGGCCGGCCGTTCTGCGCGTTGCCGACGAGCGCCTTGTACGGCGTCGCCCAGTCCCATTCGGCGCCGGTCAGATAGCCGTTGGGCGCGAGCGCCGCCTGGCTCGCGTGATAGCCGCAGCTCATCACGCCGCGCTTCTCGGCGGTCTCGATGACGACCTTCGGGCCGTCGACGTGACAGGTCAGCACGTCGCAGCCCTGATCGACGAGGCTGTTGGCCGACTCGGCTTCCTTGACCGGCATCGACCAGTCGCCGGTGAAAATCACGTGCGTGGTGATCGACGGATCGACCGACTGCGCGCCGAGCGTGAACGAGTTGATGTTGCGCAGCACCTGCGGAATCGGCTTGGCGGCGACGAAGCCGAGCTTCTTCGTGCGGCTCATGTGGCCGGCGACGACGCCGCTCAGGTACTCGCACTCGTCGATATAGCCGAAGTAGCTCGTGATGTTGGCCGGATCGCCCTGCTTCCAGAGACCGCCGCAGTGCGCGAAATGCACGTGCGGATACTTCGCGGCCATCTTCAGCACGTGCGGATCGAAGTAGCCGAACGAGGTCGCGAAGATCAGCGTCGCGCCGTCTTCCTCGATCATCGCTTCCATCGTCTTTTGCACGGCGATGGTCTCGGGCACGTTTTCTTCCTCGACCACCTTCACGTTCGGCAGGCCCTTGATCACGTTTGCCGCGGCGGCCTGCGCCTGGTTGTAACCGTAGTCGTCGCGCGAGCCGACGTAGATCACGCCGACGGTCAGCTTGCCGCTCGCGGCGAACGCGCGGCCGAACGGCGTCATCGCGCCGAGCGCGAGCAGACTGGCGTGCTTCATGAAATGACGGCGATTGCTCATGGTGTGTCCGGTAGGGTGGAGAGGGAAAGGGATGCCGCGGACGCAGCGGCGGCGGGCAGGCTGGCGCGGTAGGCGAGCCAGCCGCCGAACTGCGTGATATCGGTTGCGCCCGCATCGGCCGCGACGGCCGCCGGTTCGCAGATGAAGCCCTTGACGCGATGTCCGTCGGCCAGCTCCACGGTGCCGATGCCAAGCGGCGCGGGCACCGCCGCGACGAGCGCGCCGAAGCTGCGCAGCGGCACCTGCCATAGCTCGACGTCGATCGCGCGCGACGGCGCCGCGCCCGCCGCGGGCGGCGTCGGCAGCCGTGCGAGCGCGGGCTTCGCCGGCTGCGCGCCCGCAAGCGCGTAGAGCCGGTAGGCGGGCGCGGTCTGCGTGGCGGCGACGAAGCGCGCGCCGGCTTCGAGCAACTGGCCGTTCAGCGGCTGGCCGCGCAGATGCGCGCCGGCGACGGCGAGCGTCACGTGCGGCTCGTCGAACGGCAGCGGCGCGATCGCAATCTCGCCGGACAGGTCGGGGGCGTCGGAGAACAGCGCCGCGAGCTGCGCGCCGAGCACCGCGAGCCGGTGATCGGCGCCGGCCGGCGCGATCAGCGTGACGCCGGCCGGCAGCCCGTCCGCGCGGGGCGCGCACGGCACCGCGAGCGCACACAGGTCGAGCAGATTGACAAAGTTCGTGTAGTAGCCAAGCTGGCTGTTCAGCGCGAGCGGATCGTCGCGCACCGCCGCGATGGTCGGATGGGTCGGCGCGGTCGGCACGACCAGCACGTCGATCTCGTCGAAGACGGCCTGCGCGACGCGCTTCAGGTCGGCGAGCCGGTACTGGCCGACGAACGCGTCGACCGCGCTGTAGCGGTCGGCCTCGCCGATCACGCGCGCGACGACCGGGTCCATCGCGTCGCGGTGCGCGTCGAAGAATGCGCCCACCGCCGCGCGGCGCTCGGCGACCCACGGGCCGTCATACAGCAGCGCGGACACCTGGGTGAACGGCGTCAGGTCGACCGGCGCGGGCGGGCAGCGCAGCGCGCCGCCGATGCGGTGCAGCGCGTCGGCGAAGGCCTGTGCGGCCTGCGCGTCGCCGAAGAACTCGGGCCGCGCCGGCGCGCCGACGCGCAGCGGCGCGCGCGCCGCGCCGAGCGACGGCACGCGGCGCGCGTAGCGGTCGCGCGGATCGAAGCCGGCCAGTTGCGCGAGCACGTGCCATGCGTCGGCCACCTCGTGCGCGAAGATCGACACGCAATCGAGACTCTCGCAGGCGGGCAGCACGCCGCGCTTGCTCACGAGGCCGAGCGACGGCTTCAGGCCGACCAGCCCGTTGAAGCCGGCGGGGACGCGGCCCGAGCCGGCCGTGTCGGTGCCGAGCGAAAACGCGACGCAGCCGGCCGCGACCGCCACCGCCGAGCCGGAGCTCGATCCGCCTGACACGTGCGCGTCAAACTCGACCTGACGCACCGCGCCATAGGGCGAGCGCACGCCGACGAGGCCGGTCGCGAACTGGTCGAGGTTGGTCTTGCCGATCAGGATCGCGCCGGCCGCGAGCAGACGCTGCACCGCCTGCGCGGACGCGTGCGGCACGTACGCAAAGTCGGGACAGGCGGCGGTGGTCGGCACCCCGGCGACGTCGATGTTGTCCTTGACTGCGAACGGCACGCCGAACAGCGGCATGCGGGCGAATATCGCATCGCCTTCGCGCGCGCGCAGCGCATCGAGTTCGGCGGCGCGCGCGTGCAGGACGTCGGCGCCGAACCGGTGGATCCACACTTCGGGGCGCGCGAGCGCGTCGAGCCGCGCGAGCGTGTCGTCGACGCAGCGCGCCGCCGTAAGGGCGCCCGCGCGGTAGCGTGCGCTCAGCGCGCGGATGGTGAACAGACGGGATGATCGGGTGTCGATGGACATGAGTTCAATCTTGCATACAAGTTTGAACTCGATAAAGCACAGGCTGTGCCAACGCAGATTCCAACCGGCCTGTGCGAACGGCCGGCCCCGATCTGGCGGGCCTTTGCGCGATGCTGCAGTGCCGCGTGCACAGGCGGGGCGAGGCGTCTTGCGCGCGCGCCGCCTCCCCTATGTTTGTGCACCGTTCCCCATTGAAGGGCACGCGCGCCCCGCGGCGGGACGTCCGTGCGTGCCTGCGTGTGCCTGCGTGTGCCTGCGTGTGCCTGCGTGTGCCTGCGCGTGCCTGCGCGTGCCTGCGCGTGCCCGTGCGTGCCCGTGCGTGCCTGCGTGTGCCTGTGCGTGCCGGCGCGCGCCCCCCGCTCCGTGCGCGCCGCCTAGGCGCCGTGTTCGGCGACGCGCCTCGCCAGGTTCGCGTCGTAGCTCGAATGCACGTGGGTGCGCGTGCGTTCCGGATACGCATATGCATACGCGCGGCGCAGCGCAAGCGACGCCTCATGAAAACCGGAGAGAATCAGCTTCTGCTTGTTCGGATACTGCGCGATGTCGCCGACCGCGAAAATGCCGGGGCGCGAGCTTTCGTAATTCGACGTATCGACGACCACGCGCCCGCCGAGCAGCGCGAGCCCCCACTGCGCGATCGGCCCCAGTTCGGCGACGAGCCCGTACAGCGCGATCAGGTGATCGGCCTCGATCCGCAGGCTGCCGCCGAGCTGTTTCAGCCCGATCGCTTCGAGCCGTCCAGCGGGGGCATGCAGGCTGCCGATCGTGCCGACCTCGAAGGCCATTTCGCCGGCCGCGACCGCCGCGCGCATCTTCGCAACGCTCGAATCGACCGCGCTAAAGCCGTTGCGCCGGTGCACCAGCGTGAGCCGCCGCGCGACCTTGCGCAGCGCGAGCGCCCAGTCGAGCGCGGAATCGCCGCCGCCTGCGACGATCACCCGCTGGCCCGCGAAATCCTCCGCGCGCCGCACGCTGTAATGCACCTGAGCGCCTTCGAGCGCGGCCGCCTCCGGCAGCGCGAGCCGCTGCGGCGCGAACGCGCCGTTGCCGGCCGCCAGCAGGATCGCCGCGGCGTCGAATGTGAGCCCCTGCGCGGTGCGCACGCGCCAGCGGCCGTCGTCCTGCTGCAGGACGGTGTCGACGCGCTGCCCGAGCCGGATCGGCACGTCGAACGGCCGGCACTGCACGAGCAGACGCTCGACCAGCTCGCGCGCGGTGCAGGAAGGAATCGCCGGGATGTCGTAGATCGGCTTGTCCGGGTAGAGCTGCGTGCACTGTCCGCCGATCTCGTCGAGCGCGTCGACGATCTGGCACGACAGGCCGATCACGCCGGCCTCGAAGGCGGCAAACAGGCCGACCGGCCCCGCGCCGACGATCAGCACGTCGGTGCGCAGCGCACCGTCCTCAGAAGCGGCGATATCGTTCATCCGAAGGTCCTTGCTTTGCGGGCCGGGGCCGCGTGTCACGGCATGTCACGGCATGTCCCTGCCTGCCACCTTAGCGGCTCGCCCCGGCCCCGGCAACGAAGCCACCACAGCCGGTAAGGACAGGCGCGCTAAGATGTCGGTCTGTTGACGGTCCTCCCTTCTCCGGTTCTGTTCCCTACCCCAGCCGCGCAGCGATGAACGACCCCGCCCTCACCGACGACGACCGCCTCGGCCTCCATGTGCGCGCCACCGACTCCGGCACCGAATGGTGGCGCGTGAGCATCGGCGAGCGCCTCCATACGTTTCGCCTCGAACACGCGGTGGAGTCCGGCGACGGCCCGGCACGCGTCGACATCGACCTGGTCGTCGACGAGGAAAACCTGCAGGCGAAGCTGAAGAAGTGGCAGCGCGAGGGCTTCGCGTTCGCGCCGCGCGACGCCGCGCCGCCGGCCGATGCCGACGGGCGCGCCGCCTTCATGCCGGCGCTCGCGCGCGCGGCGGCGGCCTTCGCCGCGGCGCGCGGCACTCCGTCTGCGGAGCGTGCTGAGCGTGCTGAGCGTGCTGAGCGTGCTGAGCGTGCTGAGCGTGCTGAGCGTGCTGAGCCTGCTGAGCCTGCTGAGCCTGCTGAGCCTGCTGAGCCTGCTGAGCGTGCTAAACCCGCTGACGCCGCTCACCCCGGCCTCACGCCGCGCGGCGCGCACGACGCCCGCGCCGGTGCGGCGAGCGTGCGCATCGCCGGCGTCGACGTGCCGTGCGGCGCGGGCGGCCCGCATGTGCCACGCGTCAATCCCGCGTACCTGTTTTCGGCGCGGGTGCACGACGTCGTCGCGGACATCGTCGAGAACCGGCGCGTGCTGCTGATCGGCCACACCGGCGCGGGCAAGACGAGCCTGATCGAGCAGATCGCGGCGCGCGCCGGGCAGGGCGTCGTGCGCGCGAACATGAATGGGCAGACCACCGTCGGCGACTTCGTCGGCTTCTGGACCGTCAAGGGCGGCGAGACGCTGTGGGTCGACGGTGTGCTGCCGGGCGCGATGCGCGACGGGCAGTGGCTGATCGTCGACGAACTCGACTTCGCCGAGCCGTCGATCCTCGCCGCGCTCACCGCGGTGCTCGAACCGCGCGGCTGCCTGACGCTGAAGGAAAAAGGCCACGAGGTCGTCGCGCCGCATCCGTCGTTCCGGCTGTTCGGCACCGCGAACGCGGTCGGCGCGATGAGCCCGTTCCGCCATCTGTACCAGGGCGCGAACCTGATGAACGAAGCGTTCCTCGACCGCTGGCGCGTGTACCTGCTCGACTACCTGTCGCCCGCCGAGGAAGCCGAGGTGCTGGTGCGCACGCTCGCGCCGCACCTGACGCCCGCGCTCGCGCGCACGCTCGCGGCGATCGCCGCCGACTGCCGCGCGGCGTTCGCGCGCGAAGACCTTGGCTGCGCGTTCTCGACCCGCCGCCTGATCGACTGGGCCGAGCTGATGCTGCGCACCGGCGACCCCGAGCGCGCGGCGGGTCCGGCCATCTACGCGAAGATCGGGCCGGAGGACGCCGCGCTGATTCGCGGCATCATCCGCCATCACATTGCGCCAGCTGGGTGAGCGCGATGCCGGCGCCGCGCGACGCGCAGGGCTTCGCGTTCGAGACAGCGCTCGGCAAGATCGCGCGCGTGCTGACCGGGCAGTACGGCATCACCGTCGCATTCAGCCCCGACGGCCCGCGCGTCGAGCACGACCGCATCGTGATTCCCGATCATGCGCCTCACGAGGCGCTCTCCCCCGACGTGCTGACCGGCTACCTCGATCTGCTGGTCGCGCGCGCGAAGCATTCGGCGCTCGCGCTGTTCGACGCGCAGCCGCCGGGGGTCCTCGCGAGCCTCGCGCAGATCATCGAGGACCGCCGGGTCTGTGCGCGGCTCGTCGAGCAGTACCCGGGCGCGCGCTGGTTCATCGGCACGCTGCGCGCGCATTCGGCGGCGCGCGCGCAGCGGCAGTGGCCGCGGCTGCGCTGGCGCGAGCGTCTGCTCTGGCGCATCGAACGCGTGCTGTGGCATGAAGCGGCGCCGGCGCGCGAGGCGGGCGCGTCGCTCGACGCGACGCTCGCCGCGCTCGACACCCTGCTCGACGCCGCCGCGCGCAGCCGGTCGAGCGCGGAAAGCGTGAGGCTCGCCGGCGAGATCGTCGCCCGGGTGCGCGCGCTCGCGGCCGGCGACGCGAACAACATGATGTTCACCGCGAGCGGCGCGGACGCGCTCGATACGCACCGCGCGCCCGGCGATGCCGAGGACGGGGATCACGCAGATCACGCGGATCACGCGGATCACGCAGGCCGCGCCACAGCCGACGACGCCGCGCCGGCTGGCGCCCACGACGACGTGGCGGGCCGCGTCGGCATGGCGCACACGCTCGCCGACGCGCTCGCGCAAGCGGCGCAAGCAGCACAAGCCGCCGAAGCGGCCGAAGCGCCCGCCGCGGCCCGCGCCGACGCAGCCGGGCCGCCGCGCGCCACGCTGTCGATCCCGCTTGCCACCGAGTTCGACGTCGTCGCCGAGCGCACGGGCAGCGGCGACGCCGCCGCGTGGCGCGCGCTGCGCACCGAAGCCCGCGCGCACACCGCGCAACTGAAGGCGCGCCTCGAACGCGCGCTGAGCGCCGACGAGCGCACGCGCTGGCAGCGCGAGCAGGAGCGCGGCGAAATCGATCGCGCGGCGCTCGCGCGGCTCGCGACGTCGCCTGGCTACCGCACGCCGTTCCGCGTGACGCGCATCGCGCGCGGACGCGACGTCGCGGTGACGCTGCTGATCGATCGCAGCGGCTCGATGGCCGGCCGCAAGATCGAACTCGCGCGCCTGTGCGCGGCCGCCCTCGCCGATGCGCTGACCCAGCTTGGCTTCGCGTGCGAAGTGCTCGGCTACTGCTCGCTCGAATCGGCGCCGATGCGCGCGCTGTACGAGCGGCAACGCGCAGCGGGCGTGGACCTGCGGCGCTACAACCGTCTCGTCGAGCGGCTCGATCTGCAGGTCTACAAGCGCTTTGGTTCGAGCGACCTGAGCGGGCTCACGGCGATCGACTGCGGCCACGAGAATCCGGACGGCGAAGCGCTCGGCTGGGCCGCCCAGCGGCTCGCGGACCAGCCCGCCGGCCGGCGCATCCTGATGGTGTTCTCGGACGGCTACCCGGCCACCGGCGACGGCGATCCGCGGGTGCTGCGCAGCGATCTGCGCGAGCGGGTCGCGGCGATCGGACAACGCGGCATCGAGCTGGTCGGCATCGGTGTGCTGACCGACGCGGTGGAAGCGTTCTATCCGCACAATGTCGTCGTGAGCCGGCTGGCCGAGCTGCCGTCCACGGTGTTCTCCGTGCTGGGCGCAATGCTGCTGCGCCGCTGAGCGCGCATCGCGGCGAGGGTGCGGCCCGCCGCGTACCTGTGCGCCCGCGCAAGCGGCCCGCCTCCCGCGCCGCCCTTGTCCCTGCGTTCGCACATGCACGCGCACGCGCATGCACGCGCATGCACTCGCACTCGCACTCGCACTCGCACTCGCACTTGCACTTGCACTTGCACTTGCACTTGCACTTGCACTTGCACGCGCACGCGCACGCGCCGCCACCGATCCGCTCGCTGCCCCGATGTTTCGTCGCTGCAACGTTTTACCGCCCCTACCCGCCATCAGCGCCGCAGGCGCATGCGCCCACGCCCGTCGCGACAGGCGTGGCGTGCTTGTTGCTCGATCACGCGAAGGCGGCGCGGCACGCCGCGCCGCTCCCGAACCGTCTTCCGGAGACCGCGATGAATCCGACCCGCTTCGCAACGGCCGTAACGGCCGCCGTGCTCGGCTGCGTCCCGCCGCTTGCCCTCGCCGACGACACCCCGAACCTTTCCCGGGACGAGCTGATGCAGATCGTGCCCGGCTCGCACGTCGTCAGCACCAGTGCGAAAGGCAATATCCACCGCTGGACGAACGATGCGTCCGGCAGCTTCGTCGCAAACTGGGAATCGCCGCCGCAGACGAAACGCGACAGCGGCAACGCGCCCGGCACCTGGAAGATCAACGGCAACGGTCAGTACTGCGTGCGCATCGAATGGGGCCGGCTGCAACCGGAACACTGGTGCGCGTTCCTGCAAAAGACCGCCGACGGCAAGTACGGGATCGCCACGGACGGACACAGCCAGTGGATTCCGGCGACGTTCGAACTGAGCCGCTGACCTGCGCGAGCGCTCCCGGGCCTGACGGCGTCACACGCTGCGCGGCGTGAACGCGTGCTGCGCGAGCACGCCGTCGCGCGCGACGAGCGCGGTGCGCTCGGGAATCTCCTCCCACCAGCCGGGCAGATCGACCAGCGGTTCGGACAGCACGAGCAACGCCTTTTCACCCGCGGCCGCGATGCGCCGGTCGTGCGGATACAGCGCATGCAGATGCTCGTACGACGTGCTGTGATACAGCGAACGCGACGCCTGTTCGCTCGAATAACGCACCGCGATGAGCTGCTCGCCGTCGGTCGCGCAGATCGTCATGTTCAGCGGCGCCTCGACGTCGTTGCGCCGGCCGGTTTCCTCGACGAAGCCGGCCATGCGCTCAAGCGCCGCCAGCGGCTCGGTTTCGAGTCCGAACGTCAGCGCAAGATAGAACAGCACCTCGGAATCGGTCGACCCTTCGATCGACGCAAACAGCGCCGGGGCGACCGCCAGCATCAGTTCGCGGCGAACCCGCGGGTACTGGCGCACCAGACCGTTGTGCACGAACAGCCACCGGCCGTGCCGGAACGGATGGCAGTTGGTCTCCTGCACCGGCGTGTCGGTCGCGGCGCGGATGTGCGCGACGAACAGCGGCGAGCGGATCGCGCGCGCCGCCTCGCGCAGGTTGCGGTCGTTCCAGGCCGGCTGCATGCAGCGGTAGCGGAACGGAATGTCGTCCGGATGCCCGTACCAGCCGATCCCGAAGCCGTCGCCGTTGGTCGTCGTCTGGCCGAAGCGCGCATGCAGGCTCTGGTCGATCAGCGAATGGCGGGCGCGAAACAGCACGGTCTCCAGCTGCAGCGGGTTTCCGGTGTAGGCAAGCCAGCGGCACATCGTCACTCTCCACGGTAAGCGTTCAGGGGCGCGCCGGCGGCGCGCGGCTACTTCGGCGGCAGTTGCGCGATCGGTGTCAGAAAGTCCGAAAAGCCGGTGAGCATGATCTGCACGCCGATGCACAGCAGCAGGAACGACGACACCCGCATCGCGACCTTCGTGCCGTCGACGCCGAGATAGCGCGCGAACACGGCCGCGCGGCTGTAAGTCACGTAAACCACGAGCGCGACGATCGCCGAGATCGCGACCGACGCGACGCTCGACAGCAGAAACGCCGACAGCTTGTGCGTGCGGTTCGCGTTCAGCGCGATCGCGGTGGCGATCGAGCCGGGTCCGGTGGTGAGCGGCACGGTCAGCGGAAAGAACGCGTTCGAAGTGACGTTTTCCGCATCGACGCGCCGCGGCGGCGGTCCGCTGCTCACGGGCGTATCCGGCGCGTTCAGCATCTTCCAGCCGGCCACTGCCACCGCCAGCCCGCCGCCGATGCGCAGCGCCTCCAGCGAGATGCCGAAGAAATGCAGCACCGGCGTGCCGAGAAAGAACGCGACCAGCAGCACGATGAACACGTTGACGCCGATCTTGCGCGCGAGCGCGTTGCGCTCCGGCGCGGTGAGCGACGCGGTGCGGTCGAGAAACACGAACGCGACGCCGAACGGATTGATGATGCTGATCAATCCGGTGAAGCCAAACAGGATGTCCGAGATCAGGCTTGCCGCCATGACGTGCGATCCGCTGCGCAGGGCGGCCAGCCGGCTCCGGAGGGAACGCGGGCAGCCGCGGTTGCAATCCGGGGCCAGCCCCGGGCTCACGACGCGGGCGCGCCGCCCGGGGCCGCGCATGCGGCCGCCGACGGGCGCCCAGGCCGCATCATAGCGCGCCGCGCCGGCGCACAGGTGAGCGCTTGCCGGCACAGGCGCGCGCCGCGTGCGCGCTGCCGCATCGCAGCAAAGCATCGGCGGGCCCGCCGCGCCGGCGCGGATTCGCGGGCGAATTTTGAAGAGGGCTTTACGGCACCAACCTCCAGGGCATAAAGTCGGGCCGCTAGACCTGCTTCACCAGAGGTATGAACCCAACAAGGAGTCAAAACATGTCGCATCGCCTGCTGGCCGTGCTGCCGTTCATCGGCATCCTGCTCGGCGTTCCGTTCGTCAACCGTGTCGAGCCGCTGGTGCTCGGCATGCCGCTGGTGCTCGCTTGGATCGTGCTCTGGGTCGTGCTGACCGCGGCGATCATGGCGCTCGTCTACCGGCTCGATCCCGTCAACCGTCAGGACAGCGCGGCCGCGCAGGAGAACCGCTCATGAGCAGCGCTCTCGTCATCATTGCCGCGGTCACGCTGATCGCGCTGCTTCTCGGGCTGCGCGCGCGGCGCGGCCATGACATGAGTCTCGAACAATGGACCGTCGGCGGCCGCAGCTTCGGCACTGCTTTCGTGTTCCTGCTGATGGCGGGCGAAATCTACACGACGTTCACCTTCCTCGGCGGCAGCGGCTTTGCTTACGGCAAGGGCGCCCCGGTCTACTACATCCTCGCATATGCGACGCTTGCTTACATTCTGTCGTACTGGATGCTGCCGCCGATCTGGCGCTACGCGAAGCAGCACCGGCTCGTGTCGCAGCCGCACTACTTCGCGCGCCGCTACGAGAGCCCGGCACTCGGCGTGCTGGTCGCGCTGGTGGGCGTGACCGCGCTGATCCCGTACCTCGTGCTGCAGCTGAAGGGGCTCGGGATCATCGTCTCGACGACCTCGTATGGCGCGATTCCGTCGAGCGCGGCGATCTGGATCGGCGCGGCGGTCGTGACCACCTACGTGATCGTGTCCGGCGTGCGCGGCTCCGCATGGAACTCGGTGGTCAAGGACACGCTGATTCTCGCGGTCGTGCTGTTCCTCGGCATCTACCTGCCGATCCACTACTACGGCGGCCTCGGCGCGATGTTCCATGCCATCGATACCGCGCGCCCCGGCTTCCTGAGCTTCCCGGCGAAGGGTTCGAGCGTCACGTGGTTCCAGTCGACGGTGCTGCTCACGTCGCTCGGCTTTTTCATGTGGCCGCACACGTTCGGCTCCGTGTACACCGCGAAGGACGAGCGCATCTTCCGCCGCAACGCGATGGTGCTGCCGCTCTACCAGCTGATCCTGCTGTTCGTGTTCTTCGTCGGCTTCGCCGCGGTGCTGAAGGTGCCGGGGCTGAAGGGCGGCGACATCGACCTGTCGCTGTTCCGGCTGTCGCTGCAGACCTTCGATCCGTGGTTCGTCGGCGTGATCGGCGCGGCGGGCGTGCTGACCGCGCTGGTGCCGGGCTCGATGATCCTGAACACGGCCTCGACGCTGCTCGCCAACGACGTCTATCGCGGACTGTTCAACCGCGCGGCGCCGGATACGACCGTCACGCGTCTCGCGCGATTCCTCGTGCCGGTGGTCGCGCTCGTCGCGGTCGGCTTCACGCTGCATGGCGGCGAGACCATCGTCGCGCTGCTGCTGATGGGCTACAACTTCGTCACGCAACTGTTCCCGGCGCTCGTCTGCAGCCTCGCCACGCACAACCGGGTGACGAAGCAGGGCGCGTTCTGCGGCATCCTGACCGGCGTCGCCGTGGTGGCGATCACCTCGACGATGCACCTGGGCATCGGCCAGCTGTTCCCGTTCCTGCCTGAAAGCCTGAAGGACGTGAACATCGGTTTCGTCGCGCTGGCGCTGAACGTGATCGTGCTCGCGCTCGTCAGCGCGCTCACGCAGCCGCGCGCGAGCAGCCATCCGCAGACGCATCCGCACGGCTGAAGGTTGCCGCCGGCGCGGGCGCGGCGGACTGCCGTGCCCGCGATTGGACGAACGCTGCAACGGGCCGCGTATGGTGCGATAAGTGATTGATGACCGCTACCGCCTGGGGGCAGAAGCGCCGCGACTCGCGGCAGCGCAGACACCCCGCAACACGGTCAGAGCGGCCCGCGCGGACGAGGGCCGTATCGATTGTCAGCATCGACGGGTGCAAGCAGCAGTGACACGATGATTACGATAGGCGCAACGAACAGGAAATACCCGACGCACAGCAAACCGGAGCGATTGCTGTCATGCAGCCGACGCACGTTGTACGACAGTGTAGTGACCAGCGTCAGCACGGCAAGTGCATAGCGCACCAAGCCGCCAGGGGGCAGCATGCCGGCGAGCATGCCGGCCACGAGCCCGTGTAACACGATAAACGCGAGGAAGTCGCGCCGTGCGGCGCGACCGGCATAGCGGAACGCGTCGCGGTAGCCCACGAGCCATGCGCGCAGCGCGCGCACTACCCACCCGGGTATCACGGCAAGCTGCGCCGCGTGAGCAGAACAGCCGCATACACGAGCACGCACCCCCCCGGAACCACGCCCAGCGGATAAAGAGGAAACGCGTCGAGCGGCAACGCAACCCCAATCCCCATGTCCCTCACCGCGCGGCTGAACACTGCCGCACGTGCATGTAATATGGCGAAGCACGATGCGGCCGGTAAGCCGGCAATCAGCACGAGCCACGCATACGCGTAAGCGCGTCCGGTCGCCCGTGCCAGCCGCCTGCATCCGGCAAGCGCGGCGCCCATCGCGAATCCCAGAAACGCGAACGACGCGAGCGCGGCTGCGCGATGAACAACGAAACCATTCGGTTCGGCGGCAATGAACGACACAGTACCCGGTCTCGCGCCGACGATCGCCGCAAGCAGTGCATCGTATAAGTGATTGGCCACGATCGGGAATAGCACGGCGAATGCGATCGCTCCAAGCATGGCCTCGCCATTCTTCGATCGGGTCAAGACGACTTTGTCAGGCCGCATTGCATCAGAACCTCAGCACAGGGACCTGCGCGTGCAGTTCTCGCACGGTCTGGTCGATGCGGGTGACGGTGTCCAACATCACGAGTTCACGGTTCGCACGGTTGTACTTGGCTACCGCAATCGGTGCCGACTGGCCGCCGTCGCGCTGTACGAACACCGCACGTGGATTACGGTACAGTGCGACGTTGGGAAATGGATCGATGCCCATTATGTAGGGCGAAAACGTCGGAAGGGTGCGCTCGCGCGTCAGCACGTCGGGAATCAGTCCACCAAGTTCGGGCAACAGCTGGACCACGTTAGTAAAGCCCGCATAGTCAAGCTTCACCACACTCGCTCCGGTATCCCGGGTCGTTACGCCGATGCCGAGTGAACCCTTGACGAATTGCCAGAGTGACATGTGTCCGTCCGTCACCCGTTTGCCGTCGATGTATGTGTCGCGCAACGTGTAGATTTGCAGCACAACGCGATAAATCTGCGTCAGACTTGGACCAATCGTATTACCTAACGATGGAAAGCCCGGCTTCGGATAGATCTGCTCCGCGATCAAATACAGCCCTGTTGGAGTAGCGTAGCTAATCGTCATGGAAATTTTCGAATGTTTCGAAAAATCAAAAAATATATTCTACCCATGTAATTCAATATAAACAAGCAGTCCTTATTTTTAATATAAAACGCTTATCAAAATCTGCGACCAGCACCCGTCTTCATCCGATCAGGCGAGCTTTCGAGTTCGCATCAATCCTTGATTGCCTGCCGGAAGCCCGGCATTCCCACTATGATCAGCAGCAATTGCAAGCCCCCCGACGTCTTCGTCAGGCAATCGCCTTCGGTGCGATCTGCCCAAGCCCGCCCCACAGCGTTGCGCGCGCGAGACACTCAACGCGCGTTCGAATGGAGAAGGCGCCGCTTTACGCGCCGTCCAGCGCGCGGCGACTGAAAAAAAGTCTGCTTTTTGGTATCGTTGTTGCCACAACAATTCCCACTCCCTTCGATATCAATCACGCCAATGAACGAAGACACCGTGGACTCACCCGCCGGGAACGCGTCGGCCGCGCTCACTCCCGAAGCCGTACCGGTCGGCACCCCGCTCGACTGGCCGATCGCCGACGGCGACGGCACACTGCTGTTCGACGCCGGCGCCGTGCTGGTCAGCATCGACGAACGCCGCTTCCTGTTCGAGCATTTCCGGCCCCAACGCGCCGACCTGCTCGTGCCTGCCGCCCCCGACGAGCCGGGCGGCGCCGCGAATGCGGGGCCCGGGCCGCTCGGCGTGAAAGACATGCATCTGACGATCGGCGCGCTGATCGGCGTGCGGACGCAACCCGGCAGCGCCGGACCCATGCACCCGTGCCGCATCATCGGTTTCGCGCCGAACCAGGCGTTGTTCGCCACCCCGCCGATGCTCGAAGGACAAGTCGTGCCGCTGCGCGCGGGCGAGAACGTCGAAATCGTCGCGATCGCGAGTCACGCCGTGTTCCGCTTTGTCTGCACGGTCGAGGCGCTATGCCAGTTGCCGTTTCACTACATGGTCCTGTCGCGGCCCGGTGCGATCCGGCGGCTGCGCGAACGCAAATCGATTCGCGTGCGCGCGCACATTCCGGTGCGCTTCGGGCTCGGCGAGAGCGGCGACACATATGACGGCATCGGCCTCGCGAAGGGAGTCAGCGCGGGGGGCATGTCGCTCGCCGCGTCGTGGGCGCTGGGTCCGGTCGGCGAGCGCATCCGCGTGTCGTTTCCGCTCAAGTCGAAAGAGCTCGACATCCGCATCGACACCTCCGCCCTGATCCGCAACCTGCAGCGCGGCGCAGACGGCGAGCCGGTCGTTCATGGGCTCGAATTCGACCAGCTCACGAACGAGGAGCAGATGGCGATGAAGGTCTTCGTGTTCGACCGCCAGGACGACGTGCTGTACTGGACCAACGGACCGAAGTAGCGCGCGCGGAAAACGCCGCATCCGGCGGGTCCGGCGCGGCGGTCTAATGGCGGTCTAATGGCGGTCTAATGGCGGTCTAATGGCGGTTTTCTGGCCGTTTTCTGGCCGTTCGCCGCCCGTTCCCCCGCCGGCTTTCGCCCATCCCAATCCATCAGTACTCCGTATCATCAGGTAACTGCCCCCGCACGGCGCAAGCGGATCGCGCACCCGCGCATACCGGCGGGCGCCGCCCGGCATCCGGCTATAATGAGCGCGCCCATCCCGCGTGAATGACGCGCATCGCCGCGCCACGCCCCCTGACTCCTGGCGGCCTGCCGCGCCCTGTTCCATGGCCCAGCGTTTTAACGATTCCGACCGCGCCGCCGTCTACCGCGCGATCCACGAGCGGCGCGACATGCGCCACTTCCTGCCCGACCCGGTCGACCCCGCCGTGCTGCAGCGGCTGCTCGACGCCGCGCATCACGCTCCGAGCGTGGGCTACATGCAGCCGTGGCGCATCGTGCGAATCACCGACCGCGCGTTGCGCGTCGCGCTGCATGCGATCGTCGAGCGCGAGCGGCTCGCCACCGCCGACGCGCTCGGCAAGCGGCGCGACGAGTTCATGAAGCTGAAGGTCGAAGGAATGCTCGAATGCGGCGAGCTGCTCGTCGTCGCGTTGATGGACGGCCGCGACGCGCACGTGTTCGGGCGCCGCACGCTGCCCGAGATGGACCTCGCGTCGGTCGCCTGCGCGATCCAGAACATGTGGCTCGCGGCGCGCGCCGAGGGGCTCGGCATGGGCTGGGTATCGCTGTTCGAGGTCGAGCCGGTATGCGCGCTACTGAAGATCCCGCCCGGCGCGCGGCCGGTCGCGATGCTGTGCGTCGGCCATGTCGAGCAGTTCTATCCCGAGCCGATGCTCGAAAGCGAGCGCTGGGCGCGGCGGATGCCGCTCGCCGACTGCGTATCCGAAAACGGCTGGCCCGCGCCGCACGACGCCCGCTAACACCCGCCCGCGCCGGCGTTCGTGGCGCTCAGGGCTGCCGCGGTTTGACCGACACCACTTCGGGCGCGCCATCCGGCGCGGTGCGCAGCTTCACCCGCCAGTCGGCTTCGCCCACGTACGGCAAACGGGCAAGTGCGCTTTTCACGAGATACGGCAGCGCCGGCACGATCCGCGGATCGCGATCCTCGCTCGCCGCGCTCACCGTGTAGCGCTCGGCGCCGGTCGCATTCGAGAAGAAGCGCAACGTCAGCGAATGGCGGTAGCGCGGCCCGCCGAACAGCGCGCCGAGTCCGCCCGACAGACCGCCCGCGCCCGTCCCCGCGCAGGCGCCGCCCGCGCAATCCTGCTTCTGCTCGCTCACGCCGACGCTCGCGGGCCGCGTGTCGAACGCGATCGATACGCGGTAGGCGGCGCGCGCGTCGTCGGCCGCGACAAAGCCGTGCCGGGCCAGCTCCGCCTCGACCCATTGTTCGGACTGCATGGTATCGTCTTTCAATGCGGGTAATGGCGCGTCCGCGAATGCATAGGTCTGCGCGCCCTGCAATTGCGCGTCCGGCGGCTCCGTCCGCACGTCCGCCGCGATGCCCGCGCAGCCCGCAAGCGCTGCGCCGAGGCCCGCCGCCGTCAGCGCGGCGAGCATTCTGCTGGTGTTCTTCATCGATTCCCCCGTTGCAGGCGTGCCGCCGCTCATGCGGCGCGCGCCGGTTCGCCGTCGAGCGCCGGCAGCCACAGCGTGAACGCCGTCCCCTGCCCCGGCGCGCTTTCCACCCGCACATCGCCGCCGTGGCGGGTCACCACCGTTTTCACAAAAGCCATCCCGAGGCCGGCGCCGTCGCTGTCCGGCTGACCGTCCGCGCGAAAGCGCCGGAAGCGCTCGAACAGCCGGCGCTGGTCCTCGGGCGTGATTCCGTAGCCCTCGTCGCGAATCGTGCATTCGACCCGCCCGGGCGCGCCGCGCGCCGGACCCGTGGTGCAGGTGATGCGCGTGTGCGGCGGACTGTACTTGACCGCATTGTTCAGGATGTTGACCAGCGCGCGCGTCATCAGCGAGCGGTCCGCGCAGATCCAGTAGGCGCCGTCGGCCACGCCGCCCGTTTCCAGGTGGATCTGCTTCGCATGCGCCTGCGGCCAGACCTCGTCGCTGGCGTCGATCGCCAGTTCGTTCAGGCTCACCGGCTCCAGTTCATACGCCTGCGATTCGGCGCGCGCGAGCTGCACGAAGTCGTCCGCGAGCGTGAGCGCCCGTCGCGAGTAGCGCTCGATCCGTTCGAGCAGCTCGCGCTGATGCGCGGACTCGACATGCGCGCGCTCGATCTCGACCAGCGCGAGAATCGAGGCCTGCGGCGAGCGCATGTCGTGCGACAGCAGCCGCAGCGCATCCTCGCGTTGCCGCTCGGCGGCGTGCAGCGCGGACACGTCGACGAGGCCGGCGATCCAGCCGGTCTCCTTGCCTTGCGCATTCTTGCAGACCGCATAGCGCAGCAGATGATCGCACGCGCGCGTGTCGCGCACCTCGATCCCGTGCGCCATCAGGTCCGCGAACGCGCGCTGCGTCGGATCGAGCATCGCGGGCCAGTGCGTGAGCGCGCGCAGCTGGCGCGCCGCGTCGTCGTCGCGGCCCGTGTCGATCGCCTTCACGAAGCTCAGGCCGCCGAACACGTCGCGCATCGGCCGGCCCTCCGGCGTCGCCGCGCCAAGCCGCGCGAAATGGGCCTTCGCCGCATGATTCGCGAGCAGCACGACGCCGTCGGCATCGCTGACGAGAATCGGCTCGGGCACGCTGTCGAGGCTGTCCCAGACGAAACGCTGCATGTCCTGCACGCGCTGCGCCGCCTGCGCCATCAGCGCCATCTGCTGCTCCAGCACGTCGCCGCCGAACTCGCGGCGCGGCTGCGGCGCGCGCGGCAGCAAATGCGGTCCGTCGGCGAGGCGCTGCAGTTCCTTGCGCAGATAGGCCATCGTCGTTTCGAGGCGGCGCCAGTTCCAGACCGGATAGACGACGACCAGCCCGATCACCGCGGGCACCGGCGACAGCCACAGCCGCGCGCCATACAGCAGCGCCGCGCTGCCGGCGACGACCAGCGCCGCCAGCCCGGCGGTCAGGAGCAGCGAGCGGCGCGGCGACAGCACCAGGAAGCCGCCGAGCAGCGCCGCGAGCGGCAGCAGCGATGCAAACACGAGCAGCAGCGCGCCGCTCGGCTCGATTTCGCGGCCGGTCAGCAGCGTATCGAGCACGTTTGCATGGATGTAGACGCCCGGCAGCGGTCCGAGCCGGCCCGACACCGGCGTCGCAAAGCGGTCGTACAGCCCCGACGCCGTCGCGCCGATCAGCACGAGGCGGCCGCGCAACTGCTGCGCCGGCACCTTGCCGTCGACCACGCTCGCGAACGACACATGCGCGTAGTGCTGCGCGTTCAGGCTAAACGGAATCAGAAAGCGGCCGTCGCCGCCGCCGCCGGGTGACGCGCGTCGCGCGTCGTGCGGCGGCAGCGGCTGCGCGAGCCGCAGCGCGCCGCTGCGCACCGCGCGCCAGACCGGCACCATCAGCTGCGGCCAGCGCGTCGGCGGGTCGCCCTCGAACAGCGCGACGCTGCGCACGATGCCATCGCTGTCCACTTCGAAATTGATGTGGCCGAGCCCCGCGGCGGCGGCCGCCAGCGGCGCGACCGGCTTCACGACGGTGCGCTCGCCGCTGGCGTCGGCCGGCGTCAGCAGCACCGGCAGGTAGGTCGGGTCGAGCGAGACGGCATGCGCGAGCAGCGCGTCGTCGGGGCTCGGCTCGGTGAACAGCACGTCGTAGATCACCGCGGCCGGCCGCGCCTTCGCAAGCTGTTCGAGCAGCGCCGCGTGCACGCTGCGCGGCCACGGCCAGCGGCCGAGCTGTGCGATGCTCGCATTGTCGATCTCGACCACGACGATATCGGCCAGCGTCGGCTGGCGGTGCAGCGCCAGAAAGCGGTCGTACACCAGATGGTCGAGATCCTCGCTCGCGTGCCCGAGCGCGCACAGCAGGATCACCGCGACGCCCAGGCAGCCGAGCATTGCCCATTCGAGCAGGAAGCGCCGGCCGGCGCGCCGGCCCAGCCGGGCGCGCGGATCGAGGCTCAGGCGCGAAGAAGTGGGCGAATCGGAACGCAAGGGCACAATGGCACAAAATCGGCGCAAATGCGCGACGCTCAAGCGCAGCGCAAACACAGGCGACGGACAGGATGACGAACGGTCGGGACGGAGCCGTTCAGCGGGCCTGGGTAAACACGCGGATCGGACTGCCCTTCTGATAAAACCGGCCGTTGTCGAACTGCTCGGCGATCACGGTCCAATAATAAACGCCGCGCGGCAGATCCGACACGACGATCTCGCTGCCCGACAGATCGGGCCGGTCGACGAGCGGCGCGCGCAGGTCCGGGCTCGTGCCGAGCACGAAGCGAAAGCGCGTCGGCGCGCCGCCGCTCGCGAACCAGCGGAACCGGTAATCGTGGCCGCGGCTCGCCTGCGCCGACGCATCGACGCCGAGCCGGTGACGCTCGAACGAATAGGTCTGCGACAGACCTTCGAGACCGTTGGGGTCGATCGCCGCGATGCGCACGAAATACGTGCCGTCGGGCAGCGCCCCGAGATCCGCATGCGGCGCGCGCACGCGCACGTCGCGCACGGTATCGAGCAGGTCCGCGTCGCGGCCGACCTGCACGCGGTAGCCCGCCGCCTGCGGATCGGCGGCCAGCGCGAAGGCGACCGTCGCGTCGTCCTGCACCTTCCCGGGATCCTGCAGCTGCGGCGGCGCGAGCAGCGCGAGCGGCGCGCCGATCGTGCCGCCGGTGTCCGTCACGCTGCCGTAGCGCGCCCGCACGAGCTGCTGCGACGCCTGCAGCGGCACGCCCGGCGGCGGCGCCGCGGCGCTTGCCGGATCGACGCCGACCGCGCCGTCGAGCACTTCGACCGCGGTCCGTCGGTCCGCGCTGTCGTAGCTCACCCGAAAGTGCGTGCCGCGCACGCCGGCCACCACCGACGGCGCGCGGATCTGGAAGCGGTCGTCGTGATGCTGCGCATGCGTGACTTCGCTGTCGACCTCGCCGCGCCTGAGCCCGATCACCCGGTCGCCGGCGTCGGTCAGCACCGTCTTGCGCAAGCGGAGGATGTCGATCGATGCGCGCTGCGACACCATCACGTGCGAGCCGTCCGGCAGCCTCAGCGTGACGAAGCCCTGGTCGCCGGTGCGCACGCGATCGCCCTCGCCGAGCTGCATCCCGACCACGAGCGGCGTATAGGGTCCGGCGCCGAACGCATGCTCGACCGGCCCGCTCGTCGCCACCACCTGTGCGCTTTGCGCCTGCTCGCGCAGCAGCGCAGCCGGCAGCTTCAGCGCGATGCCGGCCGGCAGACGGCGTGGCGCGGGAACGTGGTTGAGGCGGGCGAGCGCGGGCCAGTCGTGCACGTCGTGCAGATAGCGCGCCGCGATTTCATACAGCGTGTCGCCCGCATGGGTCAGATAGGGCACCGTGGCCACGGCCGGATGCGGATGCGCGACCCGGCGCGGATGCGCCTGCGCCGCGGCGAGCCGTGGCGCGAGCGCCGGCGCGAGTGCGAGTGCGAGCACGAGCGCCGCGCGCGGCATCGGCCGCGCCCATGCGCGACGCTTGCCGCGCGCCGCGGGCGTCGGTACGGCAACGCTCACGCCTCCCCCCTGTCGAGCCGTTCGAGCCGGTAGCCGTAGCCGTAGATCGGCGTCAGCCGGTAGCCGTTCTCGGGCCGCAGGCCGAGCTTGCTGCGCAGCATCGACACGTGCGTATCCATCGTGCGCGACGGAATCTCGGTGGCCTGCTTCCAGATCGCTTCGAGGATGTGCGCGCGCGACAGCGGCCGGCTCAGATGCTGAAACAGCAGCAGCGCCAGGTCGAACTCCTTCTGCGTGACCGCGACCGCCGCGCCGCGCACGATCACGTGCTTTGCCTGCAGGTCGAACTCGTAGTCGCCGAAGACTTCGCGCGAACCGCTGGTGTTCGGCGGGTAGGCGCGCCGCAGCAGCGAGCCGACCCGCGCGAGCAGCACCGCTGCGGACACCGGCTTGACCATGTAGTCGTCCGCGCCGGTGTTCAGCATCGACGCAATGTCGTGCTCCTCGCCGCGGCTCGTCATGAACAGCACGGGCAGGCGCTCGGAGAGACTCTCGCGGACCCAGCGCAGCACTTCGTCGCCGGTCATGTCGGGCACGTTCCAGTCGAGCACCAGCAGGTCGAAGGTCTGGCGCCTGAGCTGGCGCACCAGCAGGCGCCCTTGCCCGAATGCGTGACAGACATGCCCCGCGGCCGACAGCGTCTGACAGACCAGGTCGGTCTGGGCCGGATCGTCATCCAGGACTGCAATTCTCATAACTCTCCGCCATGCTATTGCGTTTTTCGTATCTGGACGGCCGCGTATCAAACGACGGTCGGCGACTGCGTGGCGAGCGCGCCGGCGTGGCCGGCCGCGACGAAGCGCGCGCCGCCCCGCATCCGCAACCGCCCCCGTCCCGCCCGAAGCTATACGCTCAAACAGCAGTTCCAAACAGCCGACACACCAGGCCGACATCCCTGGCCGACATACCATCTCAAAAACATGGCGCACGAATGCATCGTTTCTCGCCGTCCGGATCGCTGCGATGCGTCTGCGCCCTCGCTCGACCCGCCCCCACGGCGGACGATTTCATCATAATCGAAACCGCCCTCACGATGCATCAACGCCACGGACACCGGCGCGCTACCCGCCACCTGTGCGGCCCGCGCGACGCGCCTGTGCCGGGTTGGCCCCGTCCTGCTCCTGCCTCGCGTCATGCACCGCTATTCAGAAGCGATGCCTCGATTTCATCCTTGTCGGGCGATGCGACACGACGGCTCAACGCCGCCTCCAGATGACCGCGCACGTGCTCCCACGCGCCGTGCGCGTAGTCCGGCTGGGCAGCCGCCCAGCGCTGCGCGAGCCCGAATACCCGCCGCACCGTCGCGCCGCAATGTCCCAGTTCGCGCGCGCCGGGTCCGGCTGCCTCGCGCAGCCATTCCGCTAGCCACGGCATGTCGGCGGCGCAGGAATCCGCATACGCCTCGAGCGCCGCGCGCGCGTGCACGTCGTCCGCCACGTCCATTTCGATGCGCTGCAGACGCTTTTGTACGCCGCGTCCCGGCGCGCGCGCATCGAACGGAATGCGCAGGGTGCGCGGTCTGAAAAACATCGGATTCCTCGCTGAACGGTCTGCCACCGGTTGCGCTGCGGATTGCCCGCGCGATGCATCCGGCATGAACGTCCGTGAAGGTGCGGCCGCGCGACGGTCAATTCACATTGACGTGCTGCAGCAAAGTATAGGGAGGGTCTCGAATTAAATCGTTTAAGGATTGTCAGATCGCCGCGTATGCATCTGACCGTCCTCGCGATCAGGTAGGTTCGACCTGCGGAATCGGCTCAAACAGCGCATCGAGATCGTCATCGGAAAACTTGACCGACGCCTGTGCGTCGTCCGACAGGATGCCGTCGGCGAGCGCCGCCTTGCGCTCCTGCAACTGCACGATCTTTTCCTCGATGCTGCCGGCCGCGATCAGCTTGTACACGAAAACCGGCTTGTCCTGGCCGAGCCGGTGCGCGCGATCGCTCGCCTGGTTCTCGGCGGCCGGATTCCACCACGGATCGTAGTGGATCACCGTGTCGGCCGCAGTCAGGTTCAGCCCCACGCCGCCCGCTTTCAGGCTGATCAGGAACAGCGGCACCTCGCCCCGCTGAAACCGCTCGACCGGGCTCGCGCGATCGGCGGTGTCGCCGGTCAGCGTCACGTAGGGGATGCCGGCCTTGTCGAGCGCGGCGGCAATCAGCGCGAGCATGCCGGTGAACTGCGAAAAGAGCAGCACGCGCCGCCCTTCCTCGATCAGTTCCGGCAGCATCGCGAGCAGCAGTTCGAGCTTCGCCGATTCCTTCACGCGCGCCGCGCGTTCGAGTTTCACGAGGCGCGGGTCGCAGCAGACCTGGCGCAGCTTCAGCAGCGCGTCGAGCACGATGATGCGGCTGCGCGCGAGCCCCTGCGCGCTGACCGCCTCGCGCACCCTGGCTTGCATCGCAGTCCGTACGATTTCGTACAGGTCGCGCTGCGCGCCCTGCAGATCGACGCTGCGCACGATCGTGGTCTTCTGCGGCAACTCGCTCGCCACGTCGTCCTTGCGGCGGCGGAGCATGAACGGGCGCAGCCGGCGCGCGAGCAGATCGCGCCGGACCGTGTCGCCGTTGCGCTCGACCGGATTGCGCCAGCGCTTCGTGAAATCCTTCTGCGTGCCGAGAAAACCCGGCAGCAGAAAGTCGAACTGGGCCCACAACTCGCCCAGGTGGTTTTCGAGCGGCGTGCCGGTCACGCACAGCCGGTGCCGCGCGCGCAGCGCGCGCACCGCACCCGCTGCGCGGGTCGCGGCATTTTTCACGTGCTGCGCCTCGTCGAGAATGAGCAGGTGATAGTCGTGCTCGGCGAGCACCGCGTGATCGCGCCATAGCAGCGCGTAGGTGGTCAGCACCAGCTCATGCTCGCCGATCCGCGCAAAACGCTCCTTGCGCTGCGGTCCGTTCAGCTCCAGCACTTTCAGATCCGGCGCGAAGCGCTGCGCCTCCGCGCGCCAGTTGTGCACGAGCGTGGTCGGCATCACGACGAGCGCGGGCCGGTCGAGGCGGCCGGCCTCCTTCTCGGCGAGCACGTGAGCGAGCGTCTGCACGGTCTTGCCGAGACCCATGTCGTCGGCGAGCACGCCCGCGAGACCGTGTTCGCGCAGGAACTGCATCCAGCTCAGGCCCTCGCGCTGATAGGGCCGCAACTGCGCGCGCAAACCGCGCGGCACCGGCACCGGACGCACGCCGGCGCCCCGCTGCAGGCGGCTCGCGAGCTCGCGCAGCGACGCATCGCCGCGAAACTGCCAGCGGCCGGTATCGTTGAGCGAGGCGAGCCGGCCGGCATCGAGCGCGGGAATCCTCAGCGTGTCCTCGGCCTTCCAGCTGCCGAGACCGTCGAACAGATCGACCAGCACGCGCACGACCGGCTTCAGACGTCCGGCGCGCAGCCGCAGCCGTTCGGCGCGCTCGGTGGTGAGTTCGATCGGCTCGTCGTCGTCGATGCTGTCCAGCGCGCCGCCCAGCCAGCGGCGGTCGCGCCGGAACAGCCCGGCGAGCAGCGGTTCGAGCCGCACCGTGCGCTCGCCCACGGCGATGCCCATCTCCAGATCGAACCAGCCGTCGCCCGCCTGATGCGCGGTCCCCTCGATCGCATCGATCTCGATCACGCGATGGCGAAACGCCGGCGCAACCGTCACGCGCCAGCCGCCGCGTTCGAGTTCGGGCACGGTGACGTCGACGAACGCGGCCCACGCCTGCGAATCCGGCAGCGCGAGCATCGTCTCCGCGAGCGCGTGGCGCGCGGAGGCGCGCGCCGGCACCACCTGCAGGCCGGCCTTGCGCAGTTCGAGCAGACGCTGCTTTTCTTCGTCGTAGCGGCGCCGGATCTGGATCACGCCGCCGCCCGGCAGCGGTACCAGCGTCGCGCGGCTGTCCGTGCGCACGCTGACGCCCTCGTAGTCGAAAGCGACCGTCGCGACGTCCGCCGGTTGCGCGCGCGCGGGCGCGCCCGGCAAGCCGCCGGCGAGCGTGGTGAGCGCGAGCACCGGCACCGGCGGCGTGTCGATCACGCGCACCGCCGCATGCTCGGGCGCGGCGGGCGGCGGCGGCAAGCCGGGTGCGAGCTCGCGCAGCATCGCCGCGACGAGCGGCGCCTCGGCGAGCGAGATCGGCGGCATCGCCAGATAGTCCGGCAACTGCGCGAACGGCAGCGAAAGCTCGACGATGCCCGCTTCGCCGGCGCCGGCATCGACGTACCAGACGGGCTCGGTGGCGAGCACCATCGCGGCGGCCGGCTCGGTGCGCAGCACCGGGCGCAGCCGCCCGTCGGGCTGGGTCTCCCAGTCGATGCGGCCGGGGCGCGCCGCGCCGCGCGTGAGCGCGCGCAGCGGCACACGCGCGGACGCGTCGCCGGCCGGCGCCGGGAACAGCCGTCCGGTCGCGATCAGCCGGTGCAGCACGTCGCCGCCGCTCGCGCCGCGCAGCGGGAAATGCCCGTGCCGTTCGCGCGCGTGATCGAGCCACAGGCTGCGCAGGATCACGAGGTCGTCCTCCGTGACGAACTTCGGCGGCTTGATCAGCGCGGCCTCGACCTGGCTCCACGGCTCGTCGAGCGCGCGGATGTCGCCGTCCGCGTCGCGGCGCGCCTTCAGGAGCTGGATTTCGTGACGCTGGTGCAGACGCGACCAGCCGAGCTGGTACGCAAGCGCAATGCGCGGCGCGGACGCGGCCGCACCGGTGTCCGCATCCGCGTGGGCGCGAAAGCGCGTGAGCCAGCGCATCAGCTCCGGGCGCACGCCGTCCTGCGGCGCCTCCAGCAGTTCGCGGCCGGCCAGCAGCAGCGCGGCCACGTGCTTGCACTGAAAGCCGACCGGACAGGTGCAGTCGCCTTCGACCCAGGGTGCGTCGTCGACGTCGTAAAAGCGCACGTCGACCACGTAGGGACGGCGTTGCGTGCCCTGCACTTCGCCGTGCAGCGCATGGTGATCCCAATGCACGTGAGAGACGGCATCGACGTAGTCGCGCGCCTTCGCGAGCGTTGCCGCGCCGAGCCAGCGTGCAATATCTTCACGGTCGTAGAAAACGGACGACATCCGGGCGATCCATCGTGGCAGGTTCAGATTGTTCCGGCACGGCCGGCCGGGACCAACCGGGTATTGTACGCACGTGCGGAACGCGGGCGCCGGCGCGGCGCGCGGAGCACGTGGCGGCGCCGGCCCTGCGGTGGAATAAACCCGCCTGCGCCGGTGTTGGCCATGACAGCCCCCTCCTCCCGCCCCCGTATGTCCCCTCCCGAGCGCCCCCTGTCCGAAGCCGACATCCAGGCTTACGTCGATGGCGAACTGACGCCCGAACGCGCGCGGCGGCTGCGCCGCTACCTGCGCGCCGAGGCCGGCGAAGCGCGCCGCGTCGCGTTCTATGGCGCGCTGAACGCGCAATTGCGACGTCGCTTCCCGCCGGCCGACGCGGCCGCGCCTCGCGACGCCGCCGGTGCATCGGATGCATTCGGTGCATCGGACGTATCTGGCAGATCGGATGCATTCGGCAGATCGGACGCATCCGGCGGATCGGACGCACCCCGCGCATCCCGCGCACATGCCAGCGCACGCACCGGCAGGCGGCGCGCACCGGGCGCACGGCGCGCGCTTCGCGTCGCCCTCGCCGCGCTGGGCGTCGCGCTGACGGCGGCCGGCGGCTGGCTCGCCGCCGCGCAGGTTTCGCCGCCGATGCTCGACGATGCCGCCGTGATGGCGCTGATCCGCGCCCAAAGCGCGCCGGCAACGGACGCCGTCGCGCCGCCCGGGCGATCGCCGACGGCGGCCGACGCCCCCAACCTCCGCGCCGCGGGCATGCGCGTCGTCGCGACGCAGACCGTCGCGCTCGGCCCGGCCGCCCGCGTGCTCGAATACGTCTATACGAACCGCGACGGCCAGCCGGTGGTGCTGCTCTGCGCGCGGGCATGGACCGCGCGCGCGCAGCCGCAATGGCGGGCGCGCCGCGTCGGCCCGCTGCGCCTGCTCACGTGGACGCGCGGCCGCCGGCGTTATGTGCTCGCCGGCGCCGCCCGCACGCACGATCTGATGCGCGCCGCCGATCTGCTGACGCTGCAGCAGTGAGTTCCGGCCAGACGGAATAAGATCGCTCCACACGTGTTTGCCTCGCAAACCTTTCCCGTCGCGCGCGGCCCCGCCGCACGACGCCCGACTGCACGCCACATACAGGCTCAATGGACATACGCGACGAGTTGATGGAGCACGTCCCGCGGCTGCGGCGCTATGCGAGGGCGCTGATCAACAACCGCGAGCTCGCCGACGATCTCGTTCAGGACACGCTGGAACGCGCGCTCGGGCGCAGCGAACTGTTTCGCGCCGGCACGGATCTGCGCGCGTGGCTCTTCACGATCATGCACAACGTGTTTGCGAACCAGGCGCGCAAGGCGTCGACGCGCGCGGTGCACGTGCCGGTGGACGACGCCGGACTCGCCGCGGACGAACTGACGGTGCCGTCCACGCAAAGCCACGCGCTGGAAATGCGCGACCTCGACTACGCACTGCAGCGGCTGCCCGCCGAACAGCGCGAGGTCGTGCTGCTCGTCGGACTCGAGGAAATGAGCTATGCGGAGGTCGCGCTCGCGCTGGGCATCCCGCTCGGCACGGTGATGTCGCGGCTGTCGCGCGGCCGCGAACGGCTCAGGGCGTTGATGGCGGGCGCGCAGCCCGGGACGAAACTGCAGGTGGTCAAATGAAAGAACAACCGACGCCCCTCGACGACGACACGCTGCACGCGTACGTCGACGGCACGCTCGACGGCGCGCAGCGCGACGCGGTGGAACGCGCGCTCGAACGCGACCCGGCCCTCGCCGCGCGCGCAAGCGACTATTTCGCGCTGAACGGCCTGCTGCGCGAGCGCTACGACCGCATCCTCGCCGAGCCGGTGCCGCGCCGTCTGAGCGCGCGCGCGAGTGCGCGGCGCCCTCGCGCCGCGAACGGCCGCTGGCCGTTCGGCGCGATGGCGGCGTCGCTGCTGGTGGGCGTGGCGCTCGGTCTGGGGGCCGGCTTCGCGCGGGATCTGCCGCTTCCGGGCATGCCGGGCGGCGCATCGCACACGCGGGCGGTCAGCGCGAGTCCGGGCGAAGGCTTCGCGCGGCAAGCCGCGCTCGCGCACGTGGTCTACATGCCGGAGGTCGAACGTCCGCCGCAGATCGGCGCGGCGCAGCAGCAGGATTTCGCGCAGTGGCTCGCGAACCGGCTCGGCACCGACATGCACGCGCCGATGCTCGACAAGAGCGGTTTCGAGCTGACCGGCGGGCGGATCCTGCCGGGCACGGACGGACCGGTCGCGCAGTTCATGTACCGCAGCGCGCACGGCGAGCGCGTCACGGTCTGTATTTCGCATCGCGCCCAGAGCGCCGACACGACCGCGTTCCGGCTCTACGAAGACGGTCCCGTGAAGGTGTTTTACTGGGTCGACGGCGACTATGGCTATGCGGTGTCGGGCGGCATCGCGCGCAAGGTGCTGCTGCAGCTCGCGCACGACGTCTACGCGCAACTGACCGCCGGCGCAGGCGGCTAGCGCAGCGGCGCGCGACCGTTCTTACTCGTTCTCGTCGAAGTAGTGCCCGAACTTCGTCTGCTTCGTGCGGATATAGCGTTCGTTTTCCCCGCGCATCGGAATCGCCAGCGCGACGCGTTCGCACACCGGAATGCCGTGGCGCGACAGCGTGTCGAACTTCTTCGGGTTGTTGCTCATCAGCCGCACCGACGTGACTTTCAGCGTGCGCAGAATACCGGCCGCCGAGTCGTACTCGCGCGCATCGTCCGGCAGGCCGAGGTCGAGATTCGCTTCGACCGTGTCGCGCCCCTGCTCCTGCAGCGCATACGCGCGAATCTTGTTCGACAGGCCGATGCCGCGGCCCTCGTGACCGCGCAGGTACAGCAGCACGCCGCAGCCTTCGGCCGCGATGTAGCGCAGCGCCAGGTCGAGCTGCTCGCCGCAGTCGCAGCGGTACGAGCCGAGCACGTCGCCCGTCAGACACTCCGAATGCAGGCGCGTGAGCACCGATGCCCGGTTGGCGACGTCGCCCATCACGAGCGCGAGGTGCTCCGCGCCGCTGTCGCAGACGCGAAACACATAGGACCGGAAGGTGCCGTAGCGGGTGGGCAACGTGGCGACCGCGTCGAGCGTGACGCATTCGCCGGTGGTGTCGACGTCTGCGAGCGTCGGATCGTGAGGCGTGGGCATAGCGTTGGACAAAGGACTGGCATGAGCCCGTGGACCACCGGGCAATAAGGTTCGGAACTGGAGTTTACCGCTAATCGGCCCCGCTCACCCGCGCGCCGTCGCGTCCGCGCACGGCCGTGCCCGAAACAGCCGCGCCGCCTATACTGCACTGAACTGCACTGAAGCGCCCGCCCCCTCCCCCCGCCACGCCGGACCCGGCGTGCTGCATTGCGATACGGAGCCCGTCATGACGACCGTTGCACAACTGCTGAAAGCCAAACCAGACCAGCACGTCTACACGATCGCCGCAAGCGATTCCGTCTATCACGCGATCCGGCTGATGGCGGAAAAGCAGATCGGCGCGCTCGTGGTGACCGAGGGCGAGAGCATCGTCGGCATCGTCACCGAGCGCGACTACGCGCGCAAGGTCGTGCTGATGGAACGCGCGTCGAAAGAAACCCCGGTGAGCGAGATCATGAGCAAGGCGGTGCGGTTCGTGCACCTGGGGCAGAGCGCCGAGGAATGCATGGTGCTGATGACCGAGCGGCGCATGCGCCACCTGCCGGTGATCGACCGCGACCGGCTGGTCGGCATGGTGTCGATCGGCGACCTCGTGAAGCACATCATCGCCGAGCAGCAGTTCACGATCCAGCAGCTGGAGTTCTACATCACCGGCGAGCAGCGCTCGTGAGCGCGCGCGTCAGCCGGACAAGCCGCGCTGCATCTCGCGCGCGATCACGATCTGCTGGATCTGCGTCGTGCCCTCGTAGATGCGGAACAGCCGCACGTCGCGATAGAAGCGCTCGATCCCGTACTCGCTCATGTAGCCCGCGCCGCCGAAGATCTGCACCGCGCGGTCCGCGACCCGGCCGCACATCTCGGTGGCGAACATCTTCGCGCACGAGGCCTGCAGCGTGACGCGCTCGCCCGCGTCGCGGCGGCGCGCGGCGTCGACGATCATGCAGCGCGCCGCGTAGATGTCCGCGCGGCTGTCCGCGAGCATCGCCTGAATCAGCTCGAACTCGACGATCGGCTTGCCGAACTGGCGCCGCGCCATCGCGTAGCGCAGCGCGTCGGCGAGCATCCGGTCGGCCGCGCCCGTCGCGATCGCGACGATGTGCAGGCGCCCCTTGTCGAGCACCTTCATCGCGGTCTTGAAACCGACGCCCTCGCGCTCGCCGATCAGGTTGGCCGCGGGCACGCGGCAGTTCTCGAAGATCACGTCGCAGGTATGCGCGCCCTGCTGCCCCATCTTGCGGTCGGTCTTGCCGAGCAACAGCCCCGGCGTGCCGGCCTCGACGAGAAACGCCGAGATCGCGCCCGCGCCGTCGCCCGCCGCGCCGGTGCGCGCCATCACCGTGAAGAGGCCGGCCTCCGGCGCGTTCGTGATGAAGCGCTTGGTGCCGTTGAGCACGTAGTGCGCGCCGTCGCGCACGGCGCGCGTGCGCAGCGACGCGGCATCCGAGCCGGCTTCGGGCTCGGTGAGGCAGAACGAGCCGATCAGCTCGCCCGACGCGAGCCGCGGCAGATACTTTTCCTTCTGCGCGGGCGTGCCGTCGATCACGATGCCGGTCGAGCCGATGCCGTTGTTGCTGCCGATCGCCGAGCGAAACGCGGGCGAGGTCATGCCGAGTTCGAACGCGGCGAGCACCTCCTCTTCCATCGTCAGGCCGAGACCACCGTATTCCTCGGGCAGGCACAGCCCGTACAATCCGAGCGCCTTCATGTCGTCCAGCAGCGCGGGCGGAATCTGGTCGGTTTCGGCGACGAGCGCCTCGTTCGGCACGAGCCGCTCGCGCACGAAGCGGCGGATGCTGTCGAGCAGCAGGGTCAGGGTTTCGTCACTGCGAATCACGATGATTCCTTGAAGAACGCAAAATTTCGCCGCCCGTCGTTCGGGGGTGGCCGTGCTATTTTATGATATTAGGGTGCATTCCTGATTGATTTCATCCCGCGCCGCACACGCGCTTGCGCCCGACCGTCACGAAAAAGGAACGACACCGATGAGCACGCATTCCACTGTACTGCCGCGCTGGACGATCGGCGCGCCGATCGCGGCGTGGGTCATCCTCGGTCTCGCGTTCGCGTGGCCGGAACACGGACTGCTGCTCGCGCTGGTCGCCGCGGCGCTCGCCGGCGCGGTGTTCGCGGCGGTCCATCACGCGGAGGTCGTCGCGCATCGGGTCGGCGAGCCGTTCGGCACGCTGGTGCTGGCAGTCGCGGTCACGGTGATCGAGGTTGCGCTGATCGTCTCCGTGATGCTCTCGCACGGGCCCGAGAAAGCCGATCTCGCGCGCGACACCGTGTTCGCCGCGGTGATGATCGTCTGCAACGGGATTATCGGCCTGTGCCTGCTGGTGGGCGGCATTCGCCATCGCGAGCAGGACTTCCACGCGCGCGGCGCGTCGGCGACGCTCGCGGTGCTCGCGTCGCTGTCGGTGCTTACGCTGGTGATGCCGAACTTCACGACCTCGCAGGCCGGCCCGCTGCTGTCGACGTCGCAGCTCGCGTTTGCGGGGGTGTCGTCGCTGGTGCTGTACGGCACGTTCGTGTTCGTGCAGACGGTGCGTCACCGCGACTATTTCCTCGCGGAAAACAGCGGCGCCGAAACGCATGCCGCCCCGCCCAGCCACACGCTCGCGCTGCTGAGCAGCGTGCTGCTGCTGGTCTGCCTCGTCGCGGTCGTCCTGCTCGCGAAGCTGCTGTCGCCGACCGTCGAGCACGCGGTGCAGGCGATCGGCGCGCCGCCGGCCGTCGTCGGGATCGTGATCGCCGCGCTGGTGCTGCTGCCCGAGGGCCTCGCCGCGCTGCGCGCCGCGCGCGCGGACCGTCTGCAGACGAGCCTGAACCTCGCGCTCGGCTCGGCGCTCGCGAGCATCGGGCTGACCATTCCGACCGTCGCGGCGGTGTTCCTGTGGACCGGCCAGCCGCTCGTGCTCGGCATCACCGCGAAGGAAACCGTGCTGCTGCTGCTCACGCTGCTCGTCTCCACGCTGACGCTGAGCGGCGGACGCACGACGGTGCTGCAAGGGGTCGTCCATCTGTCGCTGTTCGCGACCTACCTGTTCCTGTCGTTCGCGCCGTAGTGGCGCGGTCGCGCGAGGTCGCGCGGGATCAGGCGGGGTCGTCGCGATGCGCGGCGATCCACTCGCGAAACAGGTGCAGCTTCTGCTGGTGCGCCACCGAATCCGGATAGACGAAAAAGTAGCGCGCACCGGTCGTCAGCACCGCGTCGAACGGCCGGACGAGGCGCCGTGCGGCGACGTCCTCGTCGATCAGCACGAGGTCGCTGATCGCGACGCCGAATCCCTGCAGCGCGGCGTTCGTCGCGAGATCGAGCGTGTCGAAGCTCGGCCCCTGACCGGCATCGATGCTGCCCGCGCCGACGTGATCCAGCCACAGCTTCCAGTCGCGATGGTCGCGGGTCGGATGCAGCAGCGTGTGGCGGCGCAGATCGTCGAAGCGGCCGAGTGGCCGCTCGTCGAGCAGATGCGGCGCGCAGACCGGCGTGAGACGCTCCGCGAATAGCGGAACCGCGTGCACGTCCGCGCCAGGCGAATGGCCGTAGATGATGGCGGCGTCGAACGGCTCGATCTGGAAGTCGACGTCGTGCTGCCAGGCCGTCGTGATCTGCACGTGCAGGTCGGGGTACTCGACCTGAAACTGCATGATTTTCGGCAGCATCCAGCGCATCACGCAGGTGGGCACCTTCAGCGCGAGGTCGGTGCGCTGCCGCGTGAGGCGCAGCGAGATTTCCTCGATGCGCGCAAAGCTCTCCTTGACCGCCGGCAGCAGCAGTTCGCCTTCGGCGGTGAGCGTGAGGCCTTTCGCATGACGCCGGAACAGCGGGAAGCGGTAATAGTCTTCGAGCGCGAGGATCTGCCGGCTGACCGCGCCCTGCGTGAGGCACAGGTGCTCGGCGGCGCGCGTGAAGCTGCGATGACGCGCGACCGTTTCGAAGATCTGCAGCGCATTCAGCGGGGGGAGTCGTCGCGTGGCCATCGGGCGGATTCCGGCTATCAGGAAATTGCATTGCGGCAGGCCCGGGCGAAAGCGGGTCCGGCCGCCGGTGAGGCTGTCAGGATACGCGATTCAAAAACAGGACGGGGGGCGTTGGGCGAGGCCGTGCATGCGTGGGGCTCATGTGCGGAGGGGAAGTGCGGCGAACGGGAGACGGGCAGGAGCCGTCATTCGGCGAGCGGGGAGGCCTGTTCGTTGAACGGCTGTCGTACTCCGGCACCCGACGGGTAACGCTCGCGATGCCGGCGGGATCGGTGCGCTATCTGAACGTGTGGCTGAAGGCGCCGTCAGGATTGGCGTAGGGGGGCGCGTCCTTTCGGGCGCCGACCGGGCCGGGGGCGAACGAGGCCCGGCTCGACACCGCGCGTACGCCCATGATCGTTCGTGGAGGTGAGCGGCGTTGTCCGACCCGATACCCCACCCCGCCCCACCCCGCCCCTCGCATGAGCCCCCCTCATGGCGTCCATGCACAGATTTCGATTGGCGGCGGATTTTGGCATACCTACAGTGCAACCAGCCCCGGCCCACACGACGCGCGACCCATGCGTCCGGCGGCCGGCCGGCGGCGAGGCGGCGCATCGACCGCTCCGGTTTCCCGCTTTCTTTCCCGCATTTTTCGACAGAGGAGCCACCATGCATTCCGCTCATCGCCTTTCACTGCGCGCGCAGCGCGCGTTCGCGGCGGCCGTCGGCGCGCTCGGCTGCGCGGGCATCGTCGCGTTCGGCGCGTTCGCGGCGCCCGCCGCGCACGCGGACGCGCTCGATACGATCGCCCATTCCGGCGTCGTGCGCATCGGCGTGTTCGAGGACTATCCGCCGTTCGGCTCGATCGGGCCGGACATGCAGCCGCAGGGCTACGACATCGACGTCGCCAGTCTGATCGGCCGCGCGCTTCATGCCAGGGTCGAACTCGTGCAGGTCACCGGCGACAACCGGATGGCCTATCTCGCCGACCACAAGGCCGACATGCTGCTGTCGGTCGGCGAAACCCCCGAGCGCGCCAAGGTGATCGACTTTTCGCAGGCATACGCGCCCTACTATCTCGCGGTGTTCGGCCCGAAGAACCTGAAGGTGAAGGACGCGGCCGACCTCGCCGGCAAGACCATCGCGGTGGCGCGCGGCACGCTGGAGGACCTGAGCGTGTCGAAGATCGCGCCGGCGTCGGCGACCGTCAAACGCTTCGACGATCCGAACGGCGCAATTTCGGCATTTATTTCTGGTCAGGTACAGTTGCTCGTGGTCGGCAACGACGTGGGCGCGACAATCCTCGCGCGTCACCCGGCAAACGACCCCGAACAGAAGTTCGCGCTGTTCAGCTCGCCGGATCACGTCGGGCTGAACAAGAACGAGCCGCGCCTGATGCAGAAGGTCGATGGCGCCATCGCCCAGGCCCGCAAGGACGGCACGCTCAACGCGATCTGCGAGAAGTGGCTGCGCGCGCCGCTGCCGGCCAGCCTTTGATCCGTTCGCCCGGTGCGCGCCGGGCGAACCCTGTTGTCACGACTTGCGGCCTGTCATGAGCTATACCTTCGATTTCAGCGGCTTCGGCCTGTACGCCGGGATGCTGGCGCGCGGCGCCGCGATGACCGTCGGGCTCACCGCCGCCTCGACGGTCGCGGGCGGCCTGATCGGCATCGGCGGCGCCGGCATCGCGGCCGGCGGCCCGCGCTGGGCGCGCGCGCTGATCGCCGCATACGTGGAGCTGATCCGCAATACGCCGTTCATCGTGCAGCTGTTCTTCGTGTTCTTCGGGCTGCCGAGCCTCGGCGTGCGCATCAACGAGATCGAGGCGTCGATCCTCGCGATGACGGTCAACCTCGGCGCCTATGCGATCGAAATTGTCCGCGCGGGCATCGAGTCGATTCCGCGCGGCCAGTTGCAGGCCGCCCAGGCGCTCGGGCTGCAGCGGCGCCAGATCTTCCGCCACGTGGTGCTGCCGCAGGCGCTCGCCAACGTGTTTCCGGCGCTGACGAGCCAGGTGCTGATCGTGATGCTCGGCTCCGCGGTCGTCTCGCAGATTTCGGTGCCCGACCTGACCTATGCGGCCAATTTCATCCAGTCGCGCAATTTCCGCTCGTTCGAGAGCTACCTGATCATCACGGTCGTCTATCTCGGGCTCGCCATCCTGCTGCGCCAGCTGCTGAACGCGCTCGGCCGCCGCCTGTTCGCCGGACGCGCGCCGCATGCGGCGCAGCGCGCGCCGCGCCGCTGGCGCTTCGGCCTCGTCGCGGCGCGCGCGGTCTCGACGGAGCGCGGATCATGATCCAGTTCACGCTCTGGGATATCGCGCGCGACCTGCTGCTGTCGGCGCGCTGGACCATCGTGCTGTCGCTGCTCGCGTTCGCGGGCGGCGGCGTGGCGGGCTTCGTGCTGCTCGCGATGCGCGTCTCGCCGCTGCCCTGGCTGCGCCGCGTCGTGACGGTGTACGTCGAACTGTTCCAGGGAACGCCGCTGCTGATGCAGCTGTTCCTCGCGTTCTTCGGCCTGCCGCTGCTCGGCATCGACGTGTCGCCGTGGACCGCCGCCATCGTCACGCTGACGCTGTACACGAGCGCGTACCTCGTCGACATCTGGCGCGGCTGCGTCGAGGCGGTGCCGCGCGGCCAGTGGGCAGCCGGCGCGAGCCTCGGCATGACGTTCGGCCAGCAGCTGCGCTACATCGTATGGCCGCAGGCGAAGAAGATCGCGGTCGCGCCGACGGTCGGCTTTCTCGTGCAGGTCGTCAAGAGCACCGCGCTCACGTCGATCATCGGCTTCACGGAGCTGACCAAGACCGGCACGATGATCACCAATGCCGCATTCCGGCCGTTCCCGATCTACGGCATGGTCGCGCTGATCTACTTCGCGATGTGCTTCCCGCTCACGCGCTACGCACGGGCGCTCGAAAAGCGTCAGCGCGTGCACAGCGAACGCTGACGGCGCGCGGCCGGCGGGTTCGGGCCGCGTGGGTTGGGCTTGGGCTTGGGCTTGGGCTTGGGCTTGGGCTTGGGCTTGGGCTTGGGCTTGGGCTTGGGTGTGGCCAGGCGCGGGTTGGGCGCCGCCTGGCATGGCAGGGCGCTGTTGAGCGCCGTTTCGCGCACAGGGTGCGCCAGGCGCGCGTCGTGCCCCTTCAGCGCAGCCCGCCCAGCGGCAATGCCGCCGCAACACCGTGTCCAGACAGCGGCCAGCCTGCCCGCCGGCCGCATCGCCGACGCTCCCGGGCTCCCGCGCTAACGCGCCGCCTGCGTCGATTTGCGCAGCTTGCCGACCTCCGCCGGGGTGACGGCCGGTGCGCCGTTGTTCCAGCCCGCGCGGATGAACGTCAGCACGTCGGCGATCTGCCGGTCGTCGAGCACGTCGGCGTACTTCGGCATCCGGTACGCGGCCGGAATACCCTGGATCACCAGCGTGCCGGTGCCGTTCAGCGTCACGTTCACGAGCGACACCGGATCGCGTTCGAGCACGTTCGGATTGCCGGCGAGCGGCGCGAGCAGCGGCGCGAAGCCGCGCCCGTCGACGCCGTGGCAATGCATGCAGTAGGTGCCGTAGACGCGCGCGCCCGCGTCGTTCGCCGGCCGCGCGAGCGACACCCGGGTTGCCTGCGCGTCGTACGCATACGCCCGCGCGCCGGTTCCGCCCACCGGCGGCAGCGACTTCAGATAGCGCGCGATCGCGGTGATGTCCGCGTCGCTCATGGTCTGCGTGCTGATGTTGACGACGTCCGTCATCGAGCCGAACGCGGTCGCATGGGCGTTGGCGCCCGTTTTCAGGAACGCCGCCAGTTCCTGCTCCGACCAGCGGCCGAGCCCGGCATTGGCCTCGCCGGTCAGATTCGACGCGAACCAGCCGTCGAGCAGCGCGCCGCTCAGGTAGGCGGCGCCGCCCTCGTCGAGCGCCCGCTCCTCGAAGCCGACGCCACGCGGCGTATGACAGGCGCCGCAATGCCCGAGCCCCTGGACCAGGTACGCGCCGCGATTCCACACCGCATCCTTGCCCGGCTTGTCCTGGTAGACGCCGTTGCGCAGGAACATCGCGTTCCACAGCTTGAGCGGCCAGCGCATATTGAACGGCCAGCGGATCTCCGACGCGCGGTCGGCCTGCGCGACCGGCGCGACGCCGTGCATGAAGTACGCGTAGAGCGCCGCGACGTCGGCGTCGTCGACCTTCGCGTAGGACGGATACGGCATCGCCGGATACAGGTTGTGGCCGTCTTTCGCGACGCCCTCGCGCAGCGCCCGCGCGAAGTCCGCCTCGGTATAGCGGCCGATGCCGGTCGCCGGGTCGGGCGTGATATTGGTGCTGAAGATGCGCCCGAGCGGCGTGGCCATCGGCAGGCCGCCCGCGAACGGCTTGCCGCCCCGCGCGGTATGACAGGCCGCGCAGTCGCCGACCGCGGCCAGATACTCGCCGCGCCCGATCAGCGCCGTGTCTGCCGTGCTGTCCGACGTAGCCGCCGCAGCCGCCGTAGCCGACGTCACCGCCATGTCCGCCGCGTATGCGAACGACGGCAGCGCGCACGTCGCCGCGCACGCGATCACAAAGGCGCGCGCAAAAGCGAACGTCACGCCGAGTCTTTTCATGAGCCCCTTCATCGTCGTCCCCCCGTCACGCGTGCTGCAACTGGTTGCCGACCGGCAGCTTGCGTAGCCGCTTGCCGGTGGCCGCGTAAATCGCGTTGGCAAGCGCCGCGCCGAGCGCGGCCGTGCCCGGCTCGCCGATGCCGCCGGGCGCCTCGCCGCTGCGCACGATATGCACCTCGATCGTCGGCGACTCGTCGATGCGCAGCATGCGGTAATCGGTGAAATTGCCCTGTTCGACGCGGCCGTTGCGGATCGTGATCTCGTCGTACAGCGCCGCGGTGATGCCGAACACGATTCCGCCCTGCATCTGCGCGTCGATCGTGTCGGGATTGACGACGTGCCCGCAATCGACCGCGCACACGACATGCTCGACCCTGACCTCGCCCGCGTTCACGCGCACGTCGACGATCATCGACAGATAGCTGCCGAACGCGTGCATCACCGATACCCCGCGGCCGTGCCCCTGCGGCACCGCGCGGCCCCAGCCGGCCGCGCGCGCGGCGGTGTCGAGCACGTTCAGCGCGCGCGGCGCATGGCCGAGCAGCGCGCGCCGGTACGCGACCGGATCGGCGTTCGCGTGCGCGGCCAGCTCGTCGATGAAACTCTCGACGACGAAGGTGCCGCGCGTCGGCCCGACGCCGCGCCAGAACGCGGTCGGCACCGTGCGCGGCTCCTCGCGCACGTAATCGACAAGCTGGTTCGGCAAGTCGTACGGCAGATCGGCGGCGACCTCGACCGCATCCGGGTCGACCCCGTCGTGCACCGCCGGCGGCGCGAAGCGCGCGAGAATCGACGAGCCGACGATGCGGTGCCGCCACGCCACCGGCTCGCCGCTCGCGTCGAGGCCGGCGGAAATCCGGTCGTAGTAGTACGGCCGGTACATGTCGTGGCGGATGTCCTCCTCGCGCGACCAGAACACCTTGACCGGCACGCCGCCCGCCTGCTTGCCGATCTTCAGCGCCTGCACCGCCATGTCGACTTCGAGCCGGCGGCCGAAGCCGCCGCCGAGCAGATGGTTGTGCACCGTGATCCGCGCGGCCGGCAGGCCGGTCTCCCGCACCGCCGCGTCGACGATGCGCGTCGGCACCTGGGTGCCGAGCCACAGCTCGCAGCCGTCCGGGCGGACATGCACGGTGCAGTTGACGGGCTCCATCGTCGCGTGCGCGAGAAACGGCTGTTCGTAGACCGCGTCGACCCGTGTCTTCGCGTGGGCGAACGCGGCATCGACGTCGCCTTCCCGGCGCGCGACCGCGCCCTTGCCATGCTCGGCCGCCGCGGCCAGGTCCCCGACGATGTCCTGCATCGACAGCGTCGCCCCCGCGCCCTCGTTCCAGCGGATCGTCAGGGCGGCGAGCCCGCGCTGGGCCGCCCACGTGTGATCGCCGATCACCGCGACCGCGTTGTCGGCCTTCACGACGTCGCGCACGCCGGGCATCGTGCGCGCGACGCGGTCGTCGACGCCGGCGAGCGTGCCGCCGAACACCGGGCAGGTCGCGATCGCCGCGTACACCATCCCCGGCAGGCGCACGTCGAGGCCGAACTGCGCGCTGCCGTCCACCTTCGACGGCGAGTCGAGCCGCTTCACCGCCGTGCCGATCACGCGAAAATCCTGCGGCGGCTTCAGCGGCACCTGCTGCGGCAGCGGCAGCTTCGCGGCCGCGTCGACCAGCGCGCCATAGCCCAGGCTGCGGCCGCTCGCCGGATGCACGACCGTGCCCGCCTGCGCGTGGCAGCTTGCCGGATCGACGCGCCATTGCTGCGCGGCGGCCGCGACCAGCAGCAGGCGCGCGGCGGCGCCCGCGCGGCGCATCGGCTCCCAGGCGTAGCGGATCGAGGTCGAGCCGCCGGTCAGCTGGCCGCCGAGCAGCGGGTCCGTGAACAGCGCCGCGTCGGGCGGCGCGTGTTCGAGCGTGACGGCGTCGAGCGGCACTTCGAGCTCCTCGGCGATCAGCATCGGGATCGACGTATAGACGCCCTGCCCCATCTCGACTTTCGGCATCACCAGCACGACCTTGCCGCTGCGATCGATCTGGATGAACGCGTTCGGCGCGAAGGCGCCGCCCGGCGCGGGCTCGCTCGCATCGCCGCCGATCACCGCCGCCGAGGCCGCCGAGGCTGCCGAAGCCGCTCGCTCATCGGCAGCGGCCGCGGCCGCGGCCGGCCAGCTGAAGCCGAGCAGCAGGCCGCCGCCCGCCGCCGCGCCGACGCTCGCACTGAACGCAAGAAAACGCCGGCGCGAAAAGCCGCGCCCCGCAGGCCCGGCCGTCTCGTCGTCCGGCGCGGGCGGAAGATCGCGTGGAAGCAGGTTCATCTCATGCCTCCTTCGCGGCTTGCCGGATCGCCGCGCGGATCCGGCCATAGGTGCCGCAGCGGCAGATATTGCCGGCCATCGCCGCGTCGATGTCGGCGTCGCTCGGCGCGGGAATCTGCGTAAGCAGCGCCGCCGCCGACATCACCTGCCCGGACTGGCAGTAGCCGCACTGCACCACGTCGAGCGCGCGCCACGCCTGCTGCACCTTGCGGCCCGCCGGCGTCGCGCCGACAGCTTCGATCGTCGTGACCTTGCGCTCGCCGACCGCGGCGACCGGCAGCACGCAGGAGCGCACCGCAGCGCCGTCCAGATGCACCGTGCATGCGCCGCACTGCGCGATCCCGCAGCCGAACTTCGTGCCGGTCAGCCCGACGAGATCGCGCAGCACCCACAGCAAGGGCATGTCGGGCGGAGCGTCGACGGTCACCGTCTGGCCGTTGATGTTGAGCGTGGTCATAGGCAGGACTCCCGGAGGGACGAAGGGGAAAGCGGGCGCGCCGGACGCCTCCTGCTGCGCCCGGCGCGCAACGGACATTCAGGGAAACGAACGGATTGTAGCGAGTCTTTAAATACGCTGCGCACGCGGTGCAACACGCGGGCGACGCGAGGCCGCATGCGACTCGCATCGCGCGCCCTGCCGGTCCTGTCGCGCGCAGAGGCACCCCGCGCCCCACGCCGCGCCGCACACCGTGTCGAAACGTCAACGCAACGCGCTGCGCATTCTCGCGGGCACGGGTAGATTGACGGCAGGACCGCCGCCCGGCGCGTCAACGCTCGTCTTTGCCCGGAGCCCGCCATGAACGACCCGCAAGCCACGTCCTTTCTGTCGGCGATACGCAAGCCGCTGCTCACGCTGCACAAGGCCATCCTCGATCACGAACGCGCGGTCTACGAGCAGGAAACCGGGCCGGTGACGCCCGCCGCGTTTTTGCAGGCGCTGATCAACAGCGCGGGGTTTCGCTGGCTGTCGCCGTTGTCGACCGTGATTGCGCGCGTCGACGAAGTGCTTGACGACAAGGACGCGAGCGACATCGAGCGGATCGGCACAGCCGAGGCCGTCGCCGCGCTGTTTTCGCCCGCCGCGCCGGACAACCCCTTTCTGCCGCACTATCTCGGGCTGTTGCAGGCGAACGCGACGATCCTGCACGCGCATGGCAAGGTGTCCGAAATACTCCGCACGCTCGACGGCAAGCCTGCCGTGCAGCCGCAATGAGCCGTGCGGCGCGCGGTCTCGCCGCGCCTCCCGGCCTCGCATGAAGCGACGCGCCCGCGAAACCGGCGTGCCCGCGAACACGCCGCGCCTGCGGCGCGGCGCGCCGCACTACGGGCTCAGCGCGCCGCGTTCAGCTTGCGCCACAGCGTCGTCTTGCTGATGCCGAGGGCGGCGCAGACCTTGTCGCGATCGCCACCAAACGCGTCGAGGGCGGCGCGGATCCCGTCCGCCTCGACGCGCCGGCTGCGCTCGCGCAGCGTTTGCTCCGGCACGCGCGCGTCCGGTTCGAACAGCTCCGGCGCGACCGCCTCCAGCAGCGCGACGTCGAGCGCCGGCAGCGGTCCGCTGGGCGCATCCGCATCCGCCAGTTCCACCGCGACGCGCTCGATCACGTTCTGCAGCTCCCGTACGTTGCCCGGCCACGGATGGCGGCACAACGCCTCGACGACCGGCGCCAGCACGCGCGCGGCTTCGTCGACGCCCGGCAGCCGCGCGCGCAGGCGCGCTTCGCGCCGCGCGGCCTGCGCCAGCAGCGCCGCGGCGAGCGGCGCAATATCGGCGACCCGCTCGCGCAACGGCGGCAGCACGATGTTCAGGATGTTGAGCCGGTAGTACAGGTCGGCGCGAAACGCGCCCGACCCGAGCGCGACGGTCAGCGCGCGATGCGTCGCGGCGACTATGCGCACGTCGATGCGCACCGGCTCCGTCGAGCCGAGCCGCACCACCTCGCGCTCCTGCAGCACCCGCAGCAGCCGGCTCTGCAGCGGCAGCGGCATCTCGCCGATCTCGTCGAGAAACAGCGTGCCGCGATGCGCGGCTTCGATCAGCCCCGCCTTGCCGCCGCGACGCGCGCCGCTGAATGCGCCTTCTTCGTAGCCGAACAGTTCGCTTTCGAGCAGCGATTCGGGAAACGCGCCGCAATTGAGCGCGACGAACGGAAAATCGCGCCGCGCGCTCAGACCATGCAGGCTCTGCGCGACCATTTCCTTGCCAGTGCCGCTTTCGCCGCGGATCAGCACGGTCGCGTCCGAGCGCGCGTAGCGCCGCACGCGCTCGCGCACCCGCGCGATCGGCGCGGACATGCCGATCACGTCGTCGAGCCGGTAGCGCGCCGTGAACTGCTGCGCGCGCGGGCGCGAGCGCAGCGTGCGGTCAAGCCGCTCGACCGCGCGCAGTTCCTGGAAAGTCAGCACGGCGCCCGTCGTCACGCCGTTGTCGACGAGCGGTCCGCGATGCACGACATGGCCGACGCCGCGCACGCTGACGAGCGCTTCGCCTTCGCCTCGCGGCAGCGCGCCGTCGAGCTCCGGCGCGAGTTCGACGAGCGCGCGGCCCACCGCGGCGGCCGGCTCGATGCCGAACAGCGCCGCGAGCCGCTGGTTGAGCGCCTCGACGCGCCCCTGCGCATCGAGCGCGACCACCCCGTCGCGCAGATGCTGCAGCACGTTGTCGAGCCGCTGCCGCCGCACCGTTTCGCCCCACGTCGCCTGCGCGAGTTCGAGCGCGTTGTCGAACGCCGCGCGCACCGACGCGCGCGAATACAGGAACACGGAATCGAGCCCCGCGCGCGCGGCAAGCTCGGTGACCATGCCGGGTCCGACGACGGTGTCGACGCCGCGATCGCGCAGATCGAGCACGCACGCTTCGGCATCCTGCGCGGACTGGTACGACGCGAACACGACGTTCAGCCCGTAGGCCGCCACGAACCGCCGCACCTCGGCGGGCGTGTCGCCATGCGTGACGAGCGCGACCTGCGATGCGTCGCGGCGCGCGCGGGCGAGCGCGTGCATCACGTCGAAGCCGGTCGGCGCGATCAGCACGACCGGCACGCCGGCGCGCGACTTCAGATAGCTGCCGTTCGACCCCGCCGCCACCACCACGTCCGGGCCGTCGCGGCCCGCCGCGCGGATCTCGGCGACCGCGTCGTCGTAGCCGCGCGAGACGAGCCGCAACTCGGCACGCGCGTCGTAGTCGCCGGCGATGTCGCGATACAGGTCGCGCAGCTTCGTAATGCCGATCGCCCAGATGCGGGGCCGCGGCGGAACAGGAAAGGGGCGGTTCATCGGCGCTCGGACGGGGTGCGCCGGCAACGCGGCGAATGCCGCATTATGCGCGCGCCGTTTCATTTATGAAATGTCATTTTGCATGAATGAAATCAGGCGTCGCCGAACGAGGACGATGAATTCATGGCAAATCAGCGACTTAGCCGTCTTCCGGCAGCTGGCCCGCTCCTTGCACTGAAGAGCGCCAACTTTCCAGGAGACTCCGTGAGCACCGAACCCAGACTCCCCCACAGCGCCGGCGCGCGCTTTCGCGCGGCCGTCGCGCATGCCCAGCCGTTGCAGGTGGTCGGCGCGATCACCGCGTACGCGGCGAAGATGGCCGAGGCCGTCGGCTTCGAGGCGCTGTACCTGTCGGGGGGCGGCGTCGCGGCCAACTCGCTCGGGCTGCCCGACCTCGGCATCAGCACGATGGACGACGTGCTGATCGACGCGCGCCGCATCACCGACGCCACCGGCCTGCCGCTGCTGGTCGACATCGATACCGGCTGGGGCGGCGCCTTCAACATCGCGCGCACGGTCCGCTCGTTCATCAAGGCGGGCGTCGCCGCCGTGCATCTGGAGGACCAGGTCGGCCAGAAGCGCTGCGGCCACCGTCCGGGCAAGGAAGTCGTCGCCCAGGACGAGATGGTCGACCGCGTGAAGGCCGCCGTCGATGCGCGCACCGACGACCAGTTCGTGATCATGGCGCGCACCGATGCCGCCGCGTCCGAGGGGCTCGACGCCGCGATCGGGCGCGCGCTCGCCTACGTGGAAGCCGGCGCGGACATGATCTTCCCCGAGGCGATGCGCACGCTCGACGACTACCGCCGCTTCAAGGCCGCGGTCAAGGTGCCGGTCCTCGCGAACCTGACCGAGTTCGGCGCGACGCCGTTCTTCACGACGACCGAGCTGCGCGACGCGAACGTCGACATCGCGCTCTACTGCTGCGGCGCGTACCGCGCCATGAACGCCGCCGCGCTGAACTTCTACGAAACCGTGCGGCGCGACGGCACGCAGAAAGCCGCCGTGCCGACGATGCAGACGCGCGAGGATCTCTACCGCTATCTCGGCTATCACGCGTACGAGGCGAAGCTCGACGCGCTGTTCGCCGCACAGAAATAACCGCCATTCAGGAGCGAGAGGACGACACCATGAGCGAAGCAGACCAGACGGGCGCCGCAGCCGGCGCGTTCAAACCGAAGAAATCCGTCGCGCTGTCGGGCGTGACGGCGGGCAACACCGCGCTGTGCACGGTCGGGCGCACCGGCAACGACCTGCACTACCGCGGCTACGACATCCTCGACATCGCCGGCAGTTGCGAGTTCGAGGAGATCGCCCACCTGCTCGTGCACGACAAGCTCCCCAACGCCGCCGAACTCGCCGCCTACAAGACGAAACTGAAGGCGCTGCGCGGCCTGCCCGCGAACCTGAAGGCCGCCCTCGAATGGCTGCCCGCCTCCGCCCATCCGATGGACGTGATGCGCACCGGCGTGTCCGTGCTCGGCGCCGTGCTGCCCGAGAAGGACGACCACGGCACGCCCGGCGCGCGCGACATCGCCGATCGCCTGATGGCCTCGCTCGGCTCGATGCTGCTCTACTGGTACCACTACGCGTACAACGGCCGGCGCATCGAGGTCGAGACCGACGACGACTCGATCGGCGGCCACTTCCTGCATCTGCTGCACGGCAGCGAGCCGCGCCGCGCGTGGGTGCAGGCGATGCATACGTCGCTGAACCTGTACGCGGAGCACGAGTTCAACGCCTCGACCTTCACCGCGCGCGTGATCGCCGGCACCGGCTCGGACCTCTACTCGGCGCTCGCCGGCGCGATCGGCGCGCTGCGCGGGCCGAAGCACGGCGGCGCCAACGAGGTGGCCTTCGAGGTGCAGTCGCGCTACGCGAGCCCCGACGAGGCCGAGGCGGACATCCGCCGGCGCGTGGAGAACCGCGAGGTGGTGATCGGCTTCGGCCACCCGGTGTACACGATCGCCGACCCGCGCAACAAGGTGATCAAGGAAGTGGCGCGCACGCTGTCGAAGGAGGCGGGCAACCCGAAGCTGTTCGCGATCGCCGAGCGGCTCGAAACGGTAATGGGGGACATCAAGAAGATGTTCCCGAACCTGGACTGGTTCAGCGCGGTGTCGTATCACATGATGGGCGTGCCGACCGCGATGTTCACGCCGCTGTTCGTGATCGCACGCACCGCCGGCTGGAGCGCCCACGTGATCGAGCAGCGCATCGACAACAAGATCATCCGCCCGAGCGCGCATTACACGGGCCCGGAGAATCTGAAATTCGTGCCGCTCGCCGCGCGTCCCTGATGCGACCGTGATGCGTCCGTGATGCGGCCCGATATCGCCGCCGTGGCGCGCGCACCGCGATGGATTCCGGCCTCGACGCGCGCAGGCGCTGGCAAGGCCCGCTTGCGACGAGCCGGGCGGCGCGAGCCTGCCCGGCAAACGCCAGCGCCCGGCGCAATCCGGCTAGAATGCCCGCAGTGATTCCCGCCGCCCCGTGCCTCGCGATGCCGGCCTTTGACCCGACCTGCGCGTCCTGCCTGATCCGCGCGACCCGCGCGCGCGCCGCCGCCCGTGCGCGCGGCGCCGTACCGGTCGCCCCGACTCTCCTCACCTTCGTCCCTACGCCATGAACACCGCCTACCGCACGCCCCTGCCCGGCACCGCGCTGGATTATTTCGATGCGCGCGCCGCCGTCGACGCCATCCAGCCCGGCGCCTACGACCGCCTGCCCTATACGTCGCGCGTGCTCGCCGAGAATCTCGTGCGCCGCTGCGAACCGGCCGCGCTCGACGCGTCGCTGCGGCAACTGATCGAACGCAAGCGCGAGCGCGATTTCCCGTGGTTTCCGGCGCGCGTCGTCTGCCACGACATCCTCGGGCAGACCGCGCTCGTCGACCTCGCCGGCTTGCGCGACGCGATCGCCGCACAAGGCGGCGACCCCGCGCAGGTCAACCCGGTCGTGCCGACGCAACTGGTCGTCGACCACTCGCTCGCCGTCGAATGCGGCGGCTTCGATCCGGATGCGTTCGCGAAGAACCGCGCGATCGAGGATCGCCGCAACGAAGACCGCTTCGATTTCATCAACTGGACGAAGCGCGCGTTTCGCAACGTCGACGTGATTCCGCCTGGCAACGGCATCCTGCACCAGATCAACCTCGAACGGATGAGCCCGGTCGTGCAGGTGAAGGACGGCGTCGCGTTTCCGGACACGCTGGTCGGCACCGACTCGCACACGCCGATGGTCGACGCGCTCGGCGTGATCGCGGTCGGCGTGGGCGGCCTCGAAGCGGAAAGCGTGATGCTCGGCCGCGCGTCGTACATGCGGCTGCCGGACATCGTCGGGGTCGAGCTGAGCGGCCGCCCCGGCGCGGGCATCACCGCAACCGACGTGGTGCTGTCGCTGACCGAATTCCTGCGCAAGCAGAAAGTCGTCGGCGCGTATCTCGAGTTTTACGGCGAAGGCGCCGCGGCGCTCACGCTCGGCGACCGCGCGACGATCGCGAACATGGCGCCGGAATTCGGCGCGACCGCGGCGATGTTCTACATCGACGCGCAGACGATCCGCTACCTGAAGCTCACCGGCCGCGACGACGCGCAGATCGACCTGGTCGAGCGCTACGCGAAGGAGACCGGCCTGTGGGCCGACCGTCTCGCGGCCGCCGAGTACGAGCGCGTGCTGACGTTCGATCTCGCGAGCGTCGTGCGCACGCTCGCCGGTCCGTCGAACCCGCACCGGCGGCTGCCGGTCGCCGAACTCGCCGCGCGCGGCATTGCCGGCAAGGTCGAGGACACGCCGGGCCAGATGCCCGACGGCGCGGTGATCATCGCCGCGATCACGAGCTGCACGAACACCAACAATCCGCGCAACATGATCGCCGCCGGCCTGCTCGCGCGCAACGCGAACCGGCGCGGACTCGTGCGCAAGCCGTGGGTCAAGAGCTCGCTCGCGCCCGGTTCGAAAGCGGTCACGCTGTACCTGCAGGAGGCCGGACTGCTGCCCGAACTCGAACAACTGGGCTTCGGCGTCGTCGCGTATGCGTGCACGTCGTGCAACGGCATGTCCGGCGCGCTCGATCCGGCGCTGCAGCAGGAAATCGTCGCGCGCGACCTGTATGCGACCGCGGTGCTGTCGGGCAACCGCAACTTCGACGGCCGTATTCACCCGTATGCGAAGCAGGCGTTTCTCGCGTCGCCGCCGCTGGTGGTCGCGTATGCGATCGCCGGCACGATCCGCTTCGACATCGGCAAGGACGCGCTCGGCGTCGACGCCGACGGCCGCCCCGTCACGCTCGACGACATCTGGCCGTCCGACGACGAGATCGACGCGATCGTCGCCGCGAGCGTGAAGCCCGAACAGTTTCGCAAGGTGTACGAACCGATGTTCGCCGCGAGCGCGCAGCACGACGCGCCGGCGAACCCGCTGTACGACTGGCGCGCGGCGAGCACGTACATCCGCCGCCCGCCCTACTGGGAAGGCGCGCTCGCGAGCGCGCGCACGCTGCAAGGGATGCGCGCGCTCGCGGTGCTCGGCGACAACATCACGACGGACCACCTGTCGCCGTCGAACGCGATCCTGCCCGATAGCGCCGCCGGGGAATATCTGGCGAAGATGGGGCTGCCGGAAGAAGACTTCAATTCGTACGCGACCCATCGCGGCGACCATCTGACCGCGCAGCGCGCGACCTTCGCGAACCCGACGCTCAGAAACGAGATGGCGGTCGAGCACGGCGCCGTACAGACCGGCTCGCTCGCGCGCATCGAGCCCGAAGGCCGGATCACGCGGATGTGGGAAGCGATCGAAACCTACATGGCGCGCAAGCAGCCGCTCATCGTGATCGCCGGCGCCGACTACGGGCAGGGCTCGTCGCGCGACTGGGCCGCCAAGGGCGTGCGCCTCGCCGGCACCGAGGCGATCGTCGCCGAAGGCTTCGAGCGGATTCACCGCACGAACCTGATCGGGATGGGCGTGCTGCCGCTCGAATTCAAGCAGGGCGTGAACCGGCTGACGCTCGGCATCGACGGCACCGAAACCTTCGACGTGACCGGCGAGCGCGAGCCGCGCGCGGACCTGACGCTCGTGATCCACCGTCGCAACGGCGAGCGCGTGGAGGTGCCGGTCACCTGCCGGCTCGACACGGCCGAAGAAGTGTCGATCTACGAAGCGGGCGGCGTGCTGCAGCGCTTCGCGCAGGACTTTCTCGCGTCGGCGCAAGCCGCGTGAGCGCCGGCGCGGACCGTGCGCGCTGCACGGTCCGCGCGGCTTCCCTCAACCCGACCAGGACGATTCATCCGATGGCTCACGCACCCCAGATCAGGATTGCCGCCACCTACATGCGCGGCGGCACCAGCAAAGGCGTGTTCTTCCGCCTCGAAGACCTGCCGGCCGCGGCGCGGCAGCCCGGCGCCGCGCGCGACGCGCTGCTGCAGCGCGTGATCGGCAGCCCCGACCCATACGGCAAGCAGATCGACGGGATGGGCGGCGCCACGTCGAGCACCAGCAAGACCGTGATCGTCGCGCGCAGCAGCCGGCCCGACTATGACGTCGACTACCTGTTCGGGCAGGTCGCGATCGAGCGCGCGTTCGTCGACTGGACCGGCAATTGCGGCAACCTGTCGGCGGCGGTCGGCCCGTTCGCGATCGCGAGCGGTCTCGTCGACGCCGCGCGCGTGCCGCGCGACGGCGTCGCGACCGTGCGGATCTGGCAGGCCAATATCGGCAAGACGATCGTCGCGCACGTGCCGATGACCGGCGGCGCGGTGCAGGAAACCGGCGAGTTCGAGCTCGACGGCGTGACCTTCCCGGCCGCCGAAGTGCAGCTCGAATTCATGGACCCGGCCGCCGACGAGGACGGCGCGGGCGGCGCGATGTTCCCGACCGGCAACGTGGTCGACGATCTCGACGTGCCGGGCGTCGGCACGCTGAAGGCGACGCTGATCAACGCCGGCATCCCGACGATCTTCGTCGACGCCGAGGCGGTGGGCTGCACCGGCACCGAGCTGCAGGACACGATCAACGGCGACGACGCGGCGCTTGCGAAGTTCGAGACGATCCGCGCGTACGGGGCGCTGCGCATGGGCCTGATCCGCAGCCTCGACGAAATCGCCGCGCGCCAGCACACGCCCAAGGTCGCGTTCGTCGCGCGGCCCGCCGGCTACGTCGCGTCGAGCGGCAAGACGGTGCGCGCGCAGGACGTCGATCTGCTGGTGCGCGCGCTGTCGATGGGCAAGCTGCATCACGCGATGATGGGCACCGCAGCCGTCGCGATCGGCACGGCCGCCGCGATTCCGGGCACGCTCGTCAATCTGGCGGCCGGCGGCGGCGAGCGCGAATCGGTGCGCTTCGGCCATCCGTCCGGCACGCTGCGGGTCGGCGCGCAGGCGCGCCGCGCAGGCGACGCGTGGGTCGTCACGAAGGCGATCATGAGCCGCAGCGCGCGCGTGCTGATGGAAGGCGCGGTGCGCATTCCCGGCGACGTGCTGGGGGCAGACGGCGTCTGAGACGCGGGCTCGCGGGCCTGCGCCCGGCGTTTCAGTCGGCGTGGGCCCGGCGTTTCAGCCAGCGTGGGCCCGGCGTTTCGGCCAGCGTTTCGGCCGGCGTTTCGGCCGGCGTTTCAGCCGGCGTTTCAGCCGGCGTGGGCCCGGCAAGCATGCGCGCGCGCCGGCTGCGCCGCGCGCGTGCGCCCCGCTCAACCCCGGCGCGGCGGCAGATACAGAATCGGATTGATCGGCATGCCGTCGTGCCGCAGTTCGAACAGCAGCGCGACGCGCGTGTTGTCCTCGCTGCCCATCTCCGCGATCTGCTCGCCCTGGCGCACGAAATCGCCGGTCTTCACCAGCAGCTTGCGGTTGTGCGAGTACGCGGTGAGAAAGTCCTTGTCGTGCTGGATGATGATCAGGCTGCCGTACTCGTTGAGTCCGGTTCCGGCATACATGACGCGGCCGTCGGCGGCCGCATAGACCGGGTCGCCGGCCTTGCCGGCGATTTCGATGCCGCGCGTCTGCCCCGGCTCGAACGGTGCCACGACGGCACCCTGCGCAGGCCACGCAAGCGCGACGCGCCGCGCGTGGCGCGCCAGTTCCTCGTCCACGTGACGCACCTCGGCCGCGCCGAGCGGCGGCGCGCCGACCTGCGCGGCGCCCGAGGGCGCGCCCGCCGGCGACGGCGCGCCGTTCGCCTGCGCGCCACCGGGCGGCGCACCGTTCGCGCTGCGCGCGGCCCTCTGCGCCGCGCGCGCCGCCCGCAGCGCTTCGGCATAGCGCGCCTCGGCGGCGCGCACTTCGCGCACCGTTGCCGGCGACGCCACGTGCAGCACCTGCCCCGGCCGCAGCCGCGCAGACGCCTTCAGATGGTTCCACGCCAGCAATTCGCGCACGCTGCAGCGGTGATGCTGCGCGATGCGGTCAAGCGTATCGCCACGCCTGACCCGGTAAGTCAGCGGCGGAAAATGCTCCGGCCGCGGCAGCGCGACCGGCGCCGCCGCGAGCGGCGCGCTCGCGCTCGCGGGCGCCGACGGCGCGCTCGCGGCCGACGCGCCAGCGGCCGCCGCCGGCGACCCGCCTGGCGCCGCGACCGGCGCGCCGTGCGCCGTCTGCCCGCCCGGCTGCGCGACATTCGCGCAGCCGCTCACCACCATTGCGAGGCAGACCCCTGCCAGGCCTGCCCGCGTTGTCCTGTCGAAGCGACGTCTCAACACATTCGACTCCTGCCGTTTTGCGTCGGCAAGCACGCGTATTCCCGCGCCGGCAGCGCCGCGCGCGTGCATGAGCCGCGCTGCGATCCTGCCCCTGCGGAGGCTGCGTCGTGACAACCCTCTCCCGCGCCTTGCCGCGAACCTCGGCCTACGTCGTCGAACCTCGCTCAATAGGCGCGTTCGGCGCGCGCAGCACCCGGTTCCTGGTTGAAATTCCATCGAATTGTAAAATGACCGTGCGCCGAAACGCGCCGTCGGAACAAACTGATACAAAACGTTACGCGCGGTATCGCGCGCGACAACGTTTGCGTTTGTTCACTATTTATCGGCCGGACGGGGGACGAACTTGAGCGCCGCGACGCGCGGCGTCAGAACTTGTGGCGGATCGCCGCGCGCACCGCGAACTGGTTCGATGACGAGGACACGCCGGCCGAGCCCGGAATGTACGCATCGTCGAGCACCGTATCGGTCGTGCCGCCGGCCACTTTCTGATAAGCCGCCTGCAGATACAGATCGGTGCGCTTCGACAGGTCGTAGTCGGCCATCAGGCCGAACGTGTGGTAGTGCGGATTCGCGTTGCCCGAGGTCGCGTCCATCGTGCCCTCGGTGTAGACATATTCCATGCCGACGAAGAACGCCGGGCTCAACTGGTACTTGCCGTTCAGTTCGAAGTTCTGGAATTTCAGCGCGCCGATCGTGCCGCCGTTCGGCGCGACGATCGAGCCGACGTACGCCGACGTATCGAGCGCCGCCGGCTCCCCGACGTTCGTGTTCGTATAGACGACGCCGAGCGTCGCCGCGCCGAACGTATAGTTGACCCCGCCGCCGAAGATGCGCAGCCGCCCGGAGATGAAGTTCGCGTCGTCGGTCGCGACCGCGCCGCCGGCGCTCAGGCCGGGGTTGTCGGCCTGCAGGTAGGCGCCCGCCACCAGCAGTCCGCCGTTCGCGTACTGCGCGCCGAGGCTGTAGAGACGGTTGGCGGCAAACCCCGTTGCGTTGCTGAAGCCGTACAGGCCGCCGAACTGCAGTCCGGCGAAATCCGGACTGGTGTACTTGACCGCGTTGTCGACGCGAAACGAATTGTCCGTATTGTCGTTATCGTACGGGTGCGACAGCAGATAGCCGCCCCAGTTGCCGTTCGCGGTGGTCTGCGCGAGATAGTCGACCACCGGGTCGTACTGCCGGCCGAGCGACACCGTGCCGAAATTCGACGACGTCAGCCCGATGAAAGCCTGGCGTCCGAACAGGCGGCCGCCCTGGCCGAACCTGCCGGTCGACAGGTCGAAACCGTCCTCCAGATCGAAGATCGCCTTCAGGCCGCCGCCGAGCGCTTCCGAACCCTTGAGCCCCCAGCGGCTGCCCTGCGCGTCGCCGCTTTCAAGCTGATACGCGGACTTGTCGCCCGCGTTGCTCGTGAAGTTCAGCCCCTCGTCCAGCACCCCGTACAGCGAGATGCTGGACTGCGCAAAGGCCGGCCCGCCGATCGCGGCCAACAGCGCCGCGGTGAGAATTTTCCGGTTCATGAAGATTCTCCCGATCTGCCGTGCCCGGCGCACCGACCGCGTGCGCCGGGACCGCTTTTCATCATTATTGTTCAGCCACGCACTGCCTGCCCAAAATCGCATCATCGGCCCTGAAACGATGCTTGCACACCGCTCGCGGGTCGTCCATCGGGACCGCTGCACCCCTCGCAAAGCGTTGCGAAATGCCCACTGCGGCGGGTTCGGGATTGACCGCGATCGCGCTTCGTGGCGTGGCGGCGGCGATGCGTTGCATCATCGTGTCACCGCCCCCGCGACCGCCCGCCGGTCATGAGGATATGAAATAATTGCGCGGACAGGCAGGCGCGCCGCGCCGGTTCCGCCGCCGGAATGCTTCGCTATCCTGCGCGCCTGCCTGCGGCCAGCCGGCTATCCGCGCCCGCTCCCCCGAGGCCCATGCCGCACCGCCGCGCCCAGCGCGGCTTCGCGTGCAGGCCGCTCCGGTTCACCGTCATGCACAAGCCGTCATCTTCCCGTCTCGTCGAACTCGATTTTTTCCGCGGTCTCGTTCTGCTCGTGATCGTCGTCGATCACATCGGCGGCAGCATCCTCACGCGCGTGACGCTGCACGCCTACGCGCTGTGCGACGCCGCCGAAGTGTTCGTGTTCCTCGGCGGTTTCGCCACCGCCACCGCCTATGCGGCGCTCGCCGCGAAGCGCGGCGAAGCCGATGCGCGCCATCGCTTCTTGCGGCGCGCGCTCGAAATCTATCGTGCGTTTCTCGTGACCGCGGTGCTGATGCTGACCGTCAGCGCGGTACTGGTCGCCTTCAGCATCGACGCGCCGAACATGAGCGACGGCGATCTCGAAGACCTGATGCACACGCCGTTCGCCGCGTTGAGCGACATTCTCCTGCTGCGCCGCCAGCCGTATCTCGCGACGGTGCTGCCGATGTACGCCTTCTTCGCGCTGAGCGTGCCGCTCGTGTTGCCGCTCGCGCAGCGCCGGCCGTGGTGGCTGCTCGCGGGCAGCGTCGCGCTGTGGGCGGCGGCGCCGTGGCTCGCCGGCTACCTGCCGTCGTTCGACGGGGAGCCGTGGGCGTTCAACCCGTTCGCGTGGCAGGTGCTGTTCGTCGCGGGCGTGATCGCGCAGCGTCAGCCGGTGTATCAGACACTCGCGGCACGCCCGGCCGGCCCGCTGCTGACGCTGCTCGCGCTGGCGCTCGTGGCGGCGGGCGCCTGGTACCGGCTGTCGGGCGCGCAAGCGCTGTCCGACCCGGCGCTGAAGCAGAATCTGTCGTGGATGCGGATCGTCAACTTCATCGCTATCGCCTGGCTCGTCGCGAACCTGGTCCGGCGCGGCTGGGCCGCGCGGATCGCACGACGCCTGCCGTGGATCGGCCTGATCGGGCGTCACGGACTGCTGTGCTTCGTGGCCGGCACGGCGATCTCGCTGCTGGTCGACTCGCTGCTCTATACCGCCACCGACGGCTATCTGAGCATCCCGCTCGGCCTGCTCGCGGACGCCGCCGCCCTGGCGGCGCTCTATGCGGTGGCGCGGGTCGCCGATCCGCTCACGCGCCGCTTCGGGCGGCGCGCGCGGCAAGCGGCGGCCGATTCCCGCTGACACACTTCCACGGACGCATCCGCCGGGCGAGCCTGCGGACGACAGCGGCAAATGCGGCCTGAAACGCGGCCTGAAACGCCGCTAAAAACGCCGCTAAAAACGCCGCTAAAAACGCCGGCACAAATGCTCCCACAAACGCCGCGGCGCGACGCCGGCTCGCCGAACCGGCACGCAGACGAGCCGCCACGCCGGCACGCAGTCACACAGACGGGCACCCGCGCGCAGGCCCGCTAGCGGCACCCGGCGTCGATCAGAAAACCGCAGACGCGCGCATGCAGCCGCTGCACGCCCGGGCTCGTCGCGAGCGCGCGCCAGCAGCCATGCACGAGACCCGGCGCGACCCAGCACTGGACCGTGCCGCCGGCCGCCGCGATGCGCTCGGCGAACGCGCGCGCGTCGTCGCGCAACGGATCGTGCTCGACGCCGATCGCGAGCACCGGCGGCAAGCCGTCGAAGCGGCGGGCGTCGATCGGCACGGTCCATGCGGGCGGCAACGCTTCGCCCCAGTACAGCCGGCTATAGCGGCGAACCGCGGCAAGCGTGAGCATCGGCGCATCCGCTTCGGTGTCGCAAGCCGGCGGCTGCGGCTGCCTGCCAAGCATCGGATAGACCAGCGCCACGCCTTTCAGCCCGCTCAGCGCTTCGTCGCGCGCCCGCAGCACGACGCTCGCGGCGAGGTTCCCGCCTGCGCTGTCGCCCGCCAGCAGCACCGCGCCGGCCGACGCGACACCGGGCAATTCGCCCGCGAGCGCGGCACGCGTGACCGCGAAGCAGTCGTCGTGCGCGGCCGGCGCGGGATGCTCGGGGGCGAGCCGGTAATCGACGGCGATCACCGCCAGCCCGGTATCGGCCGCCAGGCGCGCGGTTACGGGCGCGTGACTGTCGAGCGAGCCGAGCACGAAGCCGCCGCCATGAAAAAACAGCAGCGTCGCGGGTGCCGCCACGCCCGCGCGCCGGCCGTACTGTCGCAAGCGGATCGGCCGACCAGCGGGCGTCGTCCACGTGAAATCGCGCACGTCGACCCCGGCCGGCAGCGGCGGCGTGAACGCGGCCGCGAGGCGCTCGTACGCTGCTCGCTGCGCGGCGATCGTCAAGGCGGCCTCGTCCTCGGGATACAGGGCGGCCACACGTGCGACAAACGCCGCGATCTCCGGCTCCAGCATTTTATTCAAGACTCCTTATCTACTGAACCATGGATCGTATGATCCGCCGCCCGATCCGCCGCCCGATCCGCCGCCCGATGCGCCGCTCAACCCGCCTCGCTCCGCCCCATCCGCTAGCGTGGCGCCCGAGCCGGCAGCCCGATCACCCGCGCGAGCCACGCCGCGGGCGGCCGCCGCGCATCCGCGTCGCCAAGCGCGCGCACGCGCGCGGCGACGTCGGGGTCGAACGGCGCGGCCTTCGGCCCGCCGGTATCGACGTGCAGCAGCATCTGCTCGCATGCGGCGACCGGCTCGACGGTCCCGTCCGCGAACATCTCGAAGTACACGTGCAGCCGCTTCGCGTCATGGCCGACCACCCGCGTCTCGACGCGCAGCGGCGTGCCCGCCCTGACTTCATGCAGATAGTTCAGATGCGCTTCGAGCGTGTAGACCGACCGGCGGCGCGCGCGGCGCGCCGCGTCGTCGAGACCGATGTGCGCAATCAGCGCATCGGCCGCGAAGCTGAAAATCAGCAGGTAATATGCGTCGCGCAGGTGACCGTTGTAGTCGACCCATTCGGCGCGCACGCGGTCGCGATACGGGGCAAGCGAGGCATCGGCGTTCATCGGTTCTCCTGTTGATTCCGGCGCACGACGCTCATTCCCCGGGATGCAGACCGTGGCGCGCCTTCGCGGCCGCCACCGCCGCCAGCACGCTCGTGATGCAGTCGTCGCGATAGCGTTCGAGCGCGGCAATCGAACGCGGCCCGAGCTGCTCGGCAGTGCCCTCGACCACGCGCTCGATCAGCGCGTCGGTGAGCGGCGGCGCGACGAGCTTCGTCCACGGCAACTCCAGCGCCGGCCCGAACTGCTGCATGAAGTGTCGCATGCCGGCGTCGCCGCCCGCGAGCGTATAGGTGAGGAACGTGCCCATGAACGACCAGCGGATGCCCGCGCCAAAGCGGATCGCATCGTCGATCTCGCCGGTCGTCGCCACGCCGTCGTTCACGAGGTGCAGCGCCTCGCGCCACAGCGCTTCGAGCAGACGGTCCGCGATGAAGCCCGGCACCTCCTTGCGCACCCGCAGCGGCTGCATGCCGAGCGAGCGGTAGACCTGCAGTGCCGCGTCGATCGTCGCGGGCGCGGTCTGGCCGCCGCCCACCACTTCGACCAGCGGCAGCAGATACACCGGATTGAACGGATGCCCGACGAGACAGCGCGCCGGATGCGCGGCGCGCGCGTAGAAATCGCTCGGCAGCAAGCCCGACGTCGAGGACGCAATGATCGCGTCGGGCTTCGCCGCGTGGCTGATCTGCTCGTGCAGCGCGAGCTTGAGCGAGTCGCGCTCGGGCGCGCTCTCCTGGATGAAATCCGCGTCGGCGACGCAGGCGTCGACCGTCGCCGCGAACCGCAGCCGCTGCGGCGAGGCATCGGGCTTCAGCCCGGCGCGTTCGAGCGCGGGCCACGCGTGCGCGATGCGCTCGCGCAATTGCCGCTCGGCGCCCGGCGCCGGATCCCACGCAATCACGTCGAGCCCGTTGGCGAGCGCCCGCGCGACCCAGCCGCCGCCGATCACGCCCGTGCCGATTGCCGCAAATGTCCTGATATCGACGATCACCGTCATGGATGACACATTCCTTGCAAGTTCATGAATAAAGGTTGTCCACGCAACCGCTTCAGGCAAGCGGCATCGACGCGCGGCGCTCCAGCGCGCGTTCGCCGCGCGCCGGCAGACCGAGCTTGCGGCGTCCTTCGGCCGGCGTGAGCACCCGGCCGCCGAGACGCTCGACGATCTCGACCGCGCGCGTCACCAGCGTGCCGTTGCTCGCGGGCACGCCGCGTTCGAGCCACAGGTTGTCTTCGAGCCCGACGCGCACGTGTCCGCCGAGCAGCATCGCCTGCGCAACCATCGGCATCTGCATGCGGCCGATGCCGAAGCCCGCCCATTGCGCGCCGGGCGGCAGGTTGTCGACCATTGCCTTCATCGTCGTCGTATCGGCGGGTGCGCCCCACGGAATGCCGAGGCAGAGCTGGAAAAGCGGCGGCGCGTCGAGCAGCCCCTCCTTCAGCAACTGCGTGGCAAACCACAGATGCCCGGTGTCGAAGATCTCCAGCTCCGGCTTCACGCCGAGCGCCTGGATGCGCTGCGCGCCGGCGCGCAACTGCGCGGGCGTCGACACGTAGATGAAATCGCCGTCGCCGAAGTTGAGCGTGCCGCAGTCGAGCGTGCAGATTTCCGGCAGCAGTTCCTCGACGTGCGCAAGGCGCGTGAGCCCGCCAACCAGGTCGGTGTTCGGACCGAAGCGCATCGGCGTCTCGCCGGCCCCGATCTCCAGATCGCCGCCCATGCCCGCGGTCAGGTTGATGATGACGTCCGTCTGCGCCGAGCGGATCCGGTCGACCACCTCGCGATACAGGCTGGGGTCGCGGCTGCCGCGCCCGGTTTTCGGATCGCGCACGTGGCAGTGCGCGACGGTGGCGCCGGCTTTCGCGGCCTCGATCGCGGCATCGGCAATCTGCTTCGGCGTGACCGGGATGGCCGGATGCCGGCCGACGGTGTCGCCCGCGCCGGTCACGGCGCAGGTCACGATGACTTCATGATTCATGCGGTGCAATCCTTTTCAAAAACGGGAGCGGACAGCGCGTCCGTCTACAGGCCGAGATACGCCTTCACGGCCGGCAAACCCGGCTGGCCGTCATAGGTCTTCACGCCCGCGAGCCACGTGTCGAGCACCTGCGGATGCGCGCGCAGATAAGCCTTCGCGGCGTCGGCCGGTTCCTCGCGGTTCATCACCGCCTGCATCACCTGGTTTTCGAGCCCGGTCGTGAAGCGCAGGTTCGACACGAGCCGGCCCGCGTTCGGGCAGCGCTGCACATAGCCGTTCGAGGTCAGCGTGTAGACGCGCGCCTCGCCGTAGTTCGGCCCGAACACCGCGTCGCCGCCGGCGAGGTAGTTCATCTTCATCTGCAGGTTCATCGGATGCGGCTCCCAGCCGAGGAACACGACCCACTTTTTGTCGCGGATCGCCCGCCCGACGCTCACCAGCATGCCGGCCTCGCTCGACTCGACCAGCTTGAAGCCGCCGAGGCCAAACGCGTTCGTATCGATCATCTTCTGGATCTTCGCGTTCGCGCTGCTGCCCGGTTCGATGCCGTAGATGCGCCCGCCGAGCGCGTCGCGGTACTTCGCGATGTCCTCGAAGGTCTTCAGTCCTGCCTGGTATTCGTCGCTCGGCACCGCGAGTGTCGCCTTCGCGCCGGACAGGTTCGGCGGCTGGAGCACGTCGATGTCCTTCGCATCGAGGAACGGCTGGATCATCTTCTGCTGCACCGGCCACCAGTAGCCGAGCGAGACGTCGAGCTGGCGGCTCTTGAGCCCGGCAAACGAAATCGGCACCGACGTGACGGTCACCACCGGCTGATAGCCGAGGCCCTTGAGCACGGTCGCGGCGAGCGCCGTGGTGGACGTGATGTCGGTCCAGCCGATATCCGCGAAGTGGACCGTGCGGCAGGCCGCCGGATCCTGCGCGAACGCCGGCGATGCCAGCAGACCCATCAGGCAACCCAGTCCCGCGGACCGGACTTTGACGCGTAACTTCATGGCGCTCCCCTCTTTGACGCACTGTATGTGGTTCGACGGAGCACGCCGCGCGATGCGCGGCGCCCCGGACTTCCCGTGCCCCCGGATGGCAGCGGGCCTGAACTGAACGGTACCGTCCGGCGGGTGCGCCGATGCGACCGTCAGCGACCCGTACTTGACCGCATGCGACCATGAGGGAAAACCAGCATCCCGGTCGGCGGCGCGCGGCGCGGCGCCCATGGGGCGTGGCATGCGGCGCGGGGCGGCCGCCCGCCCGGCCGAATATTGACGGCCTTGCCGCGCCGCACGCCGCTTGCTACGCTGCCGCACGGCCCGCACGGCCCGCACGGCCCGCGCGCCGTGCGCCGTGCGCCGTGCGCCGTGCGCCGTGCGCCGTGCGCCGTGCGCCACGCGCCGTGCGCCGCGGCCGGATGCCGTCGGCGCAAGGCGGCGCCCGCCTTCACGTACGCTTGCCCCGATGCCCGAAGACCTTTCCTTCCTGCTGCTCCCCGGCTTCTCCGCACTCGGGTTCATGTCGGCCGTCGAACCGTTGCGCGTCGCGAACCGCTTTCGCGGCGATCTGTACCGCTGGCACATCCTGAGCCTCGACGGCGAGCCGGTCGCCGCGAGCAACGGCATCGCGCTCGGCGCGGAGGCGGCCATTGCCGGGGTGCCGCGCGCGGACACGGTGTTCGTGGTGGCCGGCTTCGAGCCGCTCGCGTGCTACGGCCGCGCGCTCGGCGAGTGGCTGAGGCGCCTCGACTGCGCGGGCGCGACGCTCGGCGGCATCGATACCGGCGGATTCGTGCTTGCCGAGGCCGGCCTCTTTCGCGCCAGCGACCGCCTGACCGTGCACTGGGAAGCGCTGTCCGCGTTCCGCGAGCGCTATCCGACGCTGCAGGCGAGCCAGGAACTGTTCGAGATCGGCGCGCGGCGCATCACCTGCGCGGGCGGCACCGCGTCGATCGACATGATGCTCGACCTGATCGGCCGCAGCCACGGCGCCGCGCTCGCGTCGGCGGTATCCGAGCAGTTCGTGCTGAGCCGGATCCGCCAGCGCTCGGACCATCAGCGCATGCAGATCGCCGTGCGCTACGGCGTGCACAACCCGAAGCTGATCCAGGTGATCGGCGTGATGGAGCAGCACATGGAGGATCCGCTCGCGCCGGACCAGCTCGCGCAGGCGATCGGCGTGACGCGCCGCCAGCTGGAGCGGCTGTTCTGCTCGGCGCTCGGCGACACGCCGACGCGCTTCTACCTGCAGCTGCGCCTCGGCCGCGCGCGCGAGCTGCTGCAGCAGACGGACATGTCGATCACGTCGGTCTGCGTCGCGTGCGGCTTCGAATCGCCGTCGCATTTCTCGCGCACGTATCGCGCGCGCTACGGCGCGAGCCCCCGCAGCGACCGCTCGCCATCGCCGCGGCCGGCGGCCGGCGTGGCGACGGCCACGCCCACCTGACGGCCTTCAGGCCCCCGCGCTGGCGCCGGCACAACGCAAACGCGCATCGGACACGGAAAGCACGCGGCGCGCGTCGCAGGCAGCCTGATGCGGCCGCGCATCCGGTTCCGGCGCCGTGTGCCGGCCACCCCGCGTGCGCGTCGTCGAACGAGTTTTTCTCACCCGGAGCGGGACTTAATCTGCTTTGCCTTCGCATCGGGCAATCGCTATTCTGGCGGCTGTCCCGGTTGATGCGGGCGGGCGCGACTCACGCGCGTCCGGTATCGCGCCGGTTGCCCGCCCCGCATGACCCGCTATCCCCTCTGGTGCCGCTCACCCGCTCCTCTTCGATCAAGGCTCGTCAATGGCTAGCGCTTCGCAGACACCGCTCATGCTGATCACGGGAGGCAGTCGTGGCGTCGGCGCGGCGACCGCGCGTCTTGCGGCCGAACGAGGCTACGATGTCGCGCTCAGCTTCGTCGCCAGCGAGGCCGCCGCGCTCGCGGTGGCGGCGGACGTGGAAGCCGCCGGGCGGCGGGCTTTGCCGGTGCGCGCGGATAGCGCGGACCCGGCGCAGGTCGCCGCGCTGTTCGCCGCAATCGACCACGAGTTCGGGCGGATCGACGTGCTGGTCAACAACGCCGCGATGCTGGCGCGGCAAGCGCGGCTGGAGGACCTCGAATTCGAGCGCATGCAGCGGATCTTCGCAGTCAACGCGATCGGTCCGATTCTCTGTGCGCAGCAGGCGGCTAAGCGGATGTCCCTGCGTCACAACGGACGGGGCGGCGCGGTGATCAACATCTCGTCGGCATCGGCGCGGCTCGGCAGTCCCAACGAATACGTCGACTACGCCGCGTCCAAGGGCGCCGTCGAGACGTTCACGACCGGTTTTGCCAAAGAAGTCGCGCGCGAAGGCATCCGCGTGAACTGCATCCGCCCCGGGCACATCTACACCGAGATGCATGCGAGCGGCGGCGAGCCGGGGCGCGTGGATCGCGTGAAGGATTCGATCCCGATGGGACGAGGCGGTCAGCCCGAGGAAGTGGCGCGGGCGATCCTGTGGCTGGCCGGCAGCGAGGCTTCGTTCATCACCGGCACGTTCCTCGATGTCACCGGCGGCAAGTGAGCCACGGCGCGCGGCCGCGCGGCAACGGGCGCGAGGCTTCGCCGGGCCGGCCGGCGCGCCGGTCAGCGATCGCGCGCCGAACCCGGCCGGCGGAATCCGTTCTGCACCCAGGCCGTCGCGCTCGCCCGGTTGAGCGTGAAGTTCGGCTCGACCTGGACTTGCGCGATCTGCTCGCCAAACGCGTCGAACGCGGTGAGAAGCGCGTACGGCTCGTCGTCGTCGGGGACGATGTCGAGCGTGACGTCCAGTTCGCCTTCGCCCGTCGACGCGGCGACCGTCACGCGTTTATGCAGCTGCATGCGCAGTTGCTGCTCGTGGCGGCGCAGGACCTCCGACGCGGTTTTCACCAGCGTATTGAATGCCGCCGTGTCGAGCGGCTTCGGATCCTTCTTGTTGCGGCCCATTGTCCACGGCCCGACCAGCGCGGGTTCCGGCTCGCCGTCCTTGATCATCTCGACGGCCCAGCCGTCGTCCTCCTCGTTCTTGACGACGCGCGCGGTCCAGCCGTTATCGCGCCACAGCGTGTCGCCGTGCAACGTTTCGAGGGTTCCGGCGGAATCGGGTGAGGAAAGGGCGGTATCGGTCATGGGGAATTCGCTTGCGTAGAGGGGGCTGTCGACGGGGAGCTGTCGGCGCCAACGCTGGATTTTACCAACCGGTGGCGCAGGGACCGGGCAAGGAAGCCTGGAGGACCGGGCGCGGCATCGGCAGCCCGCCCGCGCGCCCTGATGCCGCGCCCGGTGCAGCCCATGATGCAGCCCATGATGCAGCCCATGATGCCAGCCCCCGATGCCAGCCCCCGATGCCGGCCCCGCGCTGCCCGCGCGCTCCGACAGACGTCAGCGCCGGAGCGCCCGGGGCACGCGGGGCGCCCGGGTCAGACGGTCCAGGTCCCGTCGATCGGGTAATTGAAAATCGGGGTGAACGTCACGCCGACCGCTTCCATATCCCTGCGCCCGTCGACAACCATCTCCTTCAGCCCGTCCAGTTGTGCCGCATGCGCTTCGGTGTCCCAGACGCTCACTTGCACGATCGAGCCTTTCGGCGACACGCCGGCATAAAAGTGCAGGAGCCCCGGCAGCCGTCTGAGGGCCGGGATGATGTACGCGGAGGTCTTCCTGCTCGCGGCGTCGACCTCGGCGAACCGGCTCGGCTCGAAGCTCGCACGCGACACGCGGACAACAGCGGTTGCCGGCAACGACTCGGCCATGGTGATCCTTTCTGTCATGGGGACCCTGCCTTTGGACAATGACATCACGATGATTCGTCAGTGTATAGCAGCCCGAACGCGGCCGGACACTCGTCCTGCTGGCTAACGGACCTCCGCCCGTCCTGCTGGCTAACGGACCTCCGCCGCGCGGCGACGCGTCCAGCACGCGTACTGGCTGTCTGTGTCGCACAAGCAATGCCCGGAAGAGAGGCTGCCCGTGCGCGGAGACGCTCAAAAGCCGGCCGCCGGCGGGCACTGACGCCGCAGAGGCCTCTCTGCCTGGACGGACGACGCAGGGCGCGGCGAAGCGGCGTGACCGCGCCATCCGGTCGAGGCGGCTCACCGCATGCGCCCTCGACGGCTGCACGGCCGCACGTCACGCGGTGTGCGTGGATGAAGCGCAGGCGTCCACTGCATCCGTTCTCTCACAACCCGCGTACAAGTGTTTGCCATCCCGCCAGGGTGCGGATCGCACCGCCTGGGTGACGGCGTCGCGATGGCGTCCTGAGGAGACAGTTCATGAAACGTTCCATTGGCATCGTGGTGGCCGCGGTATCGCTCGTGTCGCTCGTGTCACTCGGCGCTTGCGGCGGCGGCAGTGGTCCTGCTCCACGGGTGGTGCAATACCCCGAGAATCAGGCGATCTGGTCCGCACTCGGCGGTGATTCGGCTGCCCCGGCTGCCGTGGCCGGCGTCGTCAACGCGGCGGTCACCGGCCTTCTGGCAGACCCGGTCGAGGCGCCGTATTTTGCCGCTGTAACAGGCAACACCAGCCACAGCAGTGTGGCGCATGATACCCCCGCCCGACTCGAAGCCTGTCTCACGCTGCAGTTCGACTCGCTCCTCGGCGGCCCCTACACGTATCCAGGACCGGTCACGGTTCCCGGCGATATCGATTCGCAACCCGAAATGTGCCAGGACATGACGACCGCGCACAATGACGTCGGCGTTCCGGGTTGTGTATTCGACCAGTTCATGGTGGATCTGGTAGCCGTCCTGCAGAGCAAGCTGTCGGCCGCGGACTTCGCCGCATTGACCTCGACGACCAACGGAACCTACGAACTCACGGAGACGAATTCCGCAGGCATCCCGGTCGGCACGAAGTTCCAGTACAGCGCGGTGCCCACGCTGTTCAACCTGCGCAGCACCATCATTAGCGCGACGCCCGGCGGCCCCGTTTACCTGCCTCCTACGGTTGCAACATCATGCTCGGACTAACCGCGACGCGAAGCACGCGAGTCATGACGGGGCTCGCCGCCGCGACGTTCGTCAGCATTGCCGCGATTGGCTGGATGCACACGCCGCAGGGCCGGCACCTCCTTGCCCGACTCGGCGTTGCATGTCCTGTTGAAACGGTCGCCCCCCAGCTCGTGCTGTCCCTGCGCAACCACGCCATTTCACAGGAGCGAGGATGGTCGCCGGCCCCCGGGCGCCCGGCCCTGGGGCTGCAGCTCGATCGCAGTACCGAGGCCGACGTGGCTCAGAAAATGCGGCGCGGCAATGTGCGTTGCGACGCGATATCCCGCGGCTTTCACTACCTGCGCTGTCGGGACGTGCCCGCCCAGCTGCTCGGCACGAACGGGCCGCCCGTAAGCGAAATATGGTTTAGCTTCGGACCGCATCGCACCCTGGTGGCCATCAATCTGTACCGCCGGGACATGACCGAACCCGAAGCCCGGCAGAGCTGGCAGATCGCCGTGCACACTCTGCGGAACGAGCTGGGTGCTCCGACATCAGCCAGCGGCGATACGACGCTCGCATCGCTCATGGAAAAGCCCGTGGCAGTTGCAAGGGTGAACTATGCCTATTCGGACTACATCGCGACAGTGACCGCATCTCACTTGCCTTATGGAGGACTGGCCGTGCGCGAGCAGTACATGTCGGCGATCGCGATGCGATAAACGATGCGCTAAAGGGAGAGGCGGTGAAAGCCGGAGCCCGGCATTACGCCGGGCTCTTTCGCGAACGGGGCGGCGTTATGGGGGGCGGCATTATGGGGGCGGCGTTGTGGGGGCGGCATTGTGGGCGGGCGGCGGCGCGGCCCAGCGCCCGGAGGCCGACTATCGCGAGCGTCCCGTTCGCGGCACACACAGCCCGCATGCGCTTTGCCTTCCTTGCAACAGGCTGCGCCGCGCGACGACGCGCCGAACGCGCGTTATTCCGGCAGATCGACTCCGCGCGATAGCCGGCCAGCGCGGGGTTGCGTCACGCCGCGCTCGCCCGTTGCTCGCGTCGGGCGAGCGCGTCGTTCGCCATCGATTCGCGTACGTGGCGCGCGAATTCCTGCGCCGCGGGCTGCACCGTCGCGGGCAATCGCAGGCAGATCGCAAACGGCGGCAGTTCGGGCAAGCCGGTTGCCCGAGGCACGAGCGTCTCCAGATCGGCCGGCACCGTGGAAGCGAGCCACGTCGTGACGGCGAGGCCCGCGCGCACCGTCGCAGCGGTCGCCTCGATGTTGCCGCTCTCGAACACCGTGCGCCACGCAATGCCTTCGTCCGCGAGCGCGCCGAGCACGACCGGCCGGAACGCGCAACGCTCGTCCACCATCGACAACGGCAACGGCCGCTTCTGCCATGCGTCGCTGCCGCGTCCCTTGACCCACACCAGCGGCTCGATGCGGACGACCTCGCCTTCGGCTTCGCTCGCGACATATTCGACCAGCGACACGTCCACCCGGCCGCTGTCGACGGCTTCGCCCAGTTCCGGCGATGCCGCGCACACCAGCGAGATGTCGACGAGGGGATGCGCCTCCGCGAATGTTTTCATCGCGGACGCGAGCCGCGTCACGAGATCGTAGGGCACCCCTACCCGCAGCGCGCCGCGCAGCGGCCGTCCGGTCATCTCCGCCCAGATGTCGTCGTTCAGCCGCAGCAGCTTGCGCGCGTTCACGAGAAACTGCTCGCCCTGACGCGAAAGCGCCAGCTTGCGCGTCTTGCGCACGAACAGCAGGCAATCGAGCACGTCTTCGAGGCGCTTCACCTGCTGGCTCACCGCACCCTGCGTCATGTGCAGCAGGTTCGCGGCGACTGTCATGCTGCCGCTGTCGGCGACGGCAACGAAGGTACGGATCAGATCGAGGTCCAGATTCCGGCTCATCTATGCATTATTCCGCGTAATGGATCACATCAATATTATTCCCTTTCAGTATGCGTCGCCGGTCCGTACAGTGCGGATCTCACTCTTCCAGGCGTGTGCCGATGACCTCGATCCTGCCGCTTCTCCTTTTCGTCGTCGTTTCGACCGTGACGCCCGGTGGCGCCACCACGCTTGCCACGGCCTCGGGTGCGCGCTTCGGCTTCATACGCTCGATTCCGCTGATGCTCGGCATCGCGGCGGGCCTCGCCCTGCTCGCCGCAATCGCGGCACTCGGGCTCGGCGGCTTGCTGCTCGCGCTGCCGTCGCTGCAAAACGCGGTGAAAGCGCTCGGCTCCGCGTATCTGCTGTGGCTCGCGTGGCGCATCGCGCGCAACGGAGCGCCCCATGCGGGCAACGGCCTCGCGCGTCCGGTGACGCTCGTCAACGGCTTTCTGCTGCTCTGGCTCAACCCGAAAAGCTGGGCGATGACGGTCGGCGCGGCGGCATCGTTCGCGCTGCTCGCGAGCCATCCGAGCCGCCTCGCGATGCTGCTCGGCACCGCGTTCGGGGTGGCTGCGTGTGCGTCGCTGGCACTCTGGTGCGCGCTCGGCGTGCTGCTCGCGCGGTGCTTCCGAACGCCGCGGCACTGGCGCATGCTCAATCTGGCGATGGGCGCGCTGCTCGCCGCCTCCCTCATTCCGACCTGGAGATAGGCATGGCATCCCCTCCGTTTGCCGAATCGTTCGACGTTGAAGCCGCGTTCGCCGATGTGTCCGATTACTGGTCGCCGAAAATCGTCGCGCAGGTCAACGACCAGTATGTGAAGGTCGCGAAAGTCCGGGGACAGCTCGTGTGGCACGACCACGAGCACGAGGACGAACTGTTTTTCGTGGTGCGCGGCCATCTGAAGATCGAATATGAAAACGGACGTGTCGTCGATCTGCCCGCAGGCTCGATGCACGTCGTGCCACAGGGCACGCTGCACAATCCGGTCGCCGACGACGAATGCTGGATCGTGCTGATCGAGCCGGTGCAAACGAAGCATACGGGGCACGTGGACTCGCCCTTGACAAGGACGATCGAAGAGCAGTTGCGCGGATCGCGCTGAGTTCGCGCTTCCTGCAAAGCGAAAGCCCGCCCGCTTGCGGACAGGGGACGGCATGCGCCGGGTCGGCCTGAGATGCGCGGTGGGAGCGGACGTTCGGCATCGTGCTCGAAGCGGTCGTGCAGTTGCACGGGTGATTTCTGATGCCTACATCTGCATGACCATGTCGGTCTAAAGCGGACGAGGTTCCCGAATCGTTTCGCAGTGCAAAGCAGATCAGATACCGCCCTGGTTCACACGCTTCATCAGTGCCTCGCCACTCTCCTTGCGTTCGCTATACCGGTCGACCAGATAGGGACCGATATCGCGCGTGAGCAACGTAAACTTCACCAGTTCTTCCATCACGTCCACGACGCGATCGAAACTGGCTGATGGCTTCATGCGCCCGCGCTCGTCGAATTCCATGAAAGCCTTGGCCACCGACGACTGGTTCGGGATCATCAGCATGCGCATCCAGCGTCCAAGCACGCGCATCTGGTTGACCGCATTGAACGACTGCGAGCCGCCGCTGACCTGCATCACGGCGAGCGTCTTGCCCTGCGTTGGCCGCACCGCGCCGGACGAAAGCGGAATCCAGTCGATCTGCGCTTTCATGATGCCGGTCATCGCGCCGTGGCGCTCGGGCGAACACCAGACCATGCCCTCGGACCACAGCACCTGTTCGCGCAGTTCAGCCACCTTGGGGTGCGTGTCGGGCGCGTCATCGGGGAGCGGCAGACCGCTCGGATTGAACGTGCGGACCTCCGCACCCATCGCCGTGAGCAGGCGTGCCGCCTCTTCGCTCAGCAGGCGGCTGAACGAGCGCTCCCGCAGCGAACCGTACAGCAACAGGATGCGCGGGGGGTGCGGAGAACGCTTCGTGGCCTGAAGCCGGTTGATGTCGGGTACGCGAAACAGCGCCGCGTCGACCTGCGGCAGATCATTCACGAAATCAGTTGCCGGCGCGGACACGCTTGCCCTCCGCATCGACGACCGCTTCGCCGTCCTCTTTCGCGAATGCGCCGCGTTGTGCTTCAGGCAGGATATCCAGCACGACTTCGGACGGGCGGCACAGGAGCACGCCCAGCGACGTCACGACGAAAGGCCGGTTGATCAGTACGGGATGATCCATCATCGCATCGAGCAGCGCGTCGTCGGTCAGTGCCGGATTGTCCAGATGCAGTTCTGCGTACGGCGTTCCTGTCTGGCGCAGCACGTCGCGCACGCGCAGCCCGGACTGCCGGATCAGTTCAACCAGCGTGTCGCGGGACGGCGGCGTTTTCAGGTACTCGATGACGACGGGTTCGATGCCCGCATTGCGGATCATCGCGAGCGTATTGCGCGACGTCCCGCAGGCCGGGTTGTGATAGAGGGTGACTTCGTTCATTGCGTTGTTTCCGTCACGTTCAGGCGCACTCGTACCAGTTCTTCGAACGGTTGACGATACGCACCACGAGCAGCATGACCGGCACTTCGATCAGCACCCCGACGACCGTGGCGAGCGCCGCACCCGAGTTGAATCCGAACAGGCCGATTGCCGTCGCGACGGCCAGCTCGAAGAAGTTCGACGCGCCGATCAGCGCAGACGGGCACGCGATGGTGTGCTTCTCGCCAACCGCGCGATTGAGCCAGTACGCCAGCGCCGCGTTGAAGAACACCTGGATCAGGATGGGCACGGCAACGAGTGCGATGACAAGCGGCTGCTCGAGGATGGCCTCACCCTGGAAGGCAAACAGCAGCACCAGGGTTGCGAGCAATGCCGTAATCGACCAGGGACCGATCTTTGCCATCGCGGCTTCAAAAGCGGCCTCGCCATTGACGCGCAGCATCTTGCGCAGGAGCTGCGCGAGGATCACGGGAATCACGATGTAAAGCACGACCGAGGTGAACAGCGTCGCCCAGGGCACGGTAATCGCGGACATGCCGAGCAGCAGGCCAACGAGCGGCGCAAATGCGACCACCATGATGCTGTCGTTCAGTGCGACCTGCGAGAGCGTGAAGAGCGGGTCGCCCCCCGTCAGGCGGCTCCAGACGAACACCATCGCCGTACAGGGCGCGGCAGCGAGCAGGATCAGTCCGGCCACATAGCTGTCGAGTTGCGCGGCGGGCAGCAACGGGGCGAACAGGTGCTTGATGAAGAGCCATGCGAGGAACGCCATCGCGAAGGGTTTGACGAGCCAGTTCACCACGAGCGTGACGCCGATGCCTCTGATGTGCCGACGTACTTCATGCAGCGAGCCAAAATCGACCCTGACCAGCATCGGAATGATCATCACCCAGATCAGCAGCCCGACCGGCAAATTGACCTGCGCGTATTCCATGCGTCCGATCGCCTGAAAAGCGCCGGGAAGCATCTGACCGAGCAGGATGCCGGCGACGATGCACAGCGCGACCCAGACGGTCAGGTATCGCTCGAAGAAACCGATGGCTGGCTTCGACGTAGTCTTGCGCGCAGCGGCAATATTGGGCATGTTCATGAGGCGGCTCGATGGAGAAAGACTCAGCTTTGCTGGATGCCGTTGAGCGCCTGCTGAAGCTCGGCATTCCCCAGCCGGTGAAGCGGTAGCTCAAGCAATTGCAGCACGCGGTAGCCGATGGCCTGGCGAGTCAGTTCGAACGCCTGGCGCTTGCCTTCATCGCCGCCCGGGGCGTTCGACGGATCCGCATATCCCCAGTGCACCTTGACGGGGCTGCCCGGCCACAGCGGACACGGTTCGGCGGCGGCGCTATCGCACACGGTAATCACGATGCGCATGGACGGTCCGCCTTCCTGAGCGAATTCATCCCAGCTTTTGCTCCGATAGCCGTCTGTATCGACACCGGCGTTCGCCAGTGCCTCAAGCGCGAACGGATTGATGCGCCCGCTCGGGGCGCTGCCCGCGCTGAATGCGCGCACATCCTTGCCGAGCTTCTTCGCCCAGTGGTTCAGCATGCCTTCGGAGAGCACGCTGCGCGCCGAGTTGTGTGTGCAGAGAACCAGTACGTTCGTGGTCATGGCCGCAGCCCCTTATTGATTTCCGATATCGCTTACGGCCCTCTTCAGGGCGACCGCGTCCAGCTTGTCGAGCGGCAACGAAAGGAAGAGTTCGATACGTCGCTTCAATGTGACGGCGGCATCCCGGATTGCCTGACGCTTTCGCTCCGCGTCCCCTTCGAGGGAAGCCGGATCGGCCACGCCCCAGTGGGCGGTGATCGGTTGTCCCGGCCAGACGGGACACACTTCACCAGCCGCCTTGTCGCAAACCGTGAAGACGAAATCCAGTGCAGGCGCCCCGTTGCGCGAAAACTCGTCCCAGCGTTTGCTGCGCAGGCCATCGGCTTCGATCCCGAATTTCTGAAGGGCTTCCCGCGCAAAAGGATTGATCTCGCCAGCCGGATGACTGCCTGCGGAGTACGCCTTGAAACGGCCGGCTCCATAGTGGTTGGTCAGCCCTTCTGCGAGGATTGAGCGCGCCGAATTGCCCGTGCAGATGAACAGCACGTTATAGATCCTGCCGGTCATGGGAGTCTCTCAGCAGCAGGCCGAACCGGCCGGTTTCACAGGAATGCCGATGGTGTTTCCGCGTGGCGCGCAGCAGGCGGCGACGTCGGCCGATGTCCGGGTCTCGCGGCTTTCGCCATAGACGGCGACGCGCTCAAGAGTATGAAAGTTCTCCCACGCGATCCCTTGCGGATCGACGATCCAGTGCTTGTCGCTACGCGCGTAGCAGCAGGTTGTTTCACCCTGGTCGAACAGGGCCATGTCCGCTTCCCGCGCACGCCGCGCGAGTTCGGCCAGTTCTGTCATGTCGTCGACCTGAAAACCCAGATGATCGACACCGGCTTTCGTGCCGCGCGTGGAGATAGCGAAGTTCACGCGGGGATCGTCCAACATCCACTTCGCGTAATCGGCTTCGACACGCGCTGGTCCGGCGCCAAAAAGCTTCGAATAAAACGCGACGCTAGCCGCGATATCGTCAACGTGGACGTGCACGTGAAAGCGCTTCATGGATCTTCTCCGTCAGCATGGGCACGAATCGGCGCCCGGCGGAAAACAGGGCTGCCCCTGGCAGCAGTTCTCGGTCAGAAATCCGAGGACCGCATTCATCTGGTCGTATGCCGCCCGATAGATCAGGCTTCGACCATCGCGCTCCTGCGTGACCAGCCCTGCGTGCATCAACTCCTTCAGGTGAAAAGAGAGCGTCGCGTTGGGCACGTCGAGCTGAGCCGCGATGGCGCCGGGTGTCAGGCCGTCCGGTCCGGCCACAACCAGCATGCGGAATACGCGCAAACGAAGGTCGTGGGCGAGCGCTGCCAGGGCGCGGATGATGTCTCTCTCTTCCATATTTCCAATATATTCGAATTATTTGGTCAAGGCAAGGAAATCATGGGAGGTCTGGGCCTGGCGATCCTCGTTCCTCCCCGGAACGACTGTCCCTTTTCAGAGAACGGGCGTTAGCCTATTGCGACACCGCGTCCGTTTCGGGGCGGCGTGTGCGGGTCGCCGGTCCAGGCGCGTCGGCGCCTTGCCGTCGCTCCACACCTGCCGGGAAAAGATGTTCAAGGCGACGTTCAGTTCTTTGAGGCTAGCCCGAATGCATCAACGGCCCACATTTCGCCTGCGCGGACGTGAGGCGACTGCGCGAGCCACGCGTCGAGCGGCGTCAGACGGATGCCCGGCGAGACCGCACCGCCGAACGACTCTGAGACAAACGGCGCGCGATCCTCAGGGCGGCGGACGACCTGAACGATGTGGGTGATCCCGCGAAGACGAGGATGGTTGCTCGCCCACGAAGGCTCGCCCATTTTCAACCCAATCGTGGCGCAGCGAGGAAGACTCTGTACCGTAATACGGCCCCCTTCGAGGACAACGCCCGTTCGGGTCCCGATTTCGTGGATGATCCGATCCGACTACCCTTGCAGGGCTTCGATGTCACCAGAACTAAACACCGCGCGGCCGGCGGCTTCGTTCTCTGCTCGCATCGCCCTAGTGAGGAGAAAACGGGTCCAACCCGAGCAGTCGATGACCGGCGGGTCCGCTGACAGGCCTTCCGATTTCGTGCCACGCTCATAGCCGACCCGGCCTGTATAGGTTTGCACGAGGTTCCACATCGTTCTCTCAGCCCACTCGAATTGCATGACACCCCCGGTTGCTGCGGCCTGTGTCTATGATCGCTTCGTTCGTGCCTCGCCGATCCGGTGGCGGATATCGGGCGAGGGGAACGTCCGTTGTCGAATTGGCAACAGCAGTCGGCACACCGGCCCCCGAACGTTAGCTCAAGCCCTCGGCCACTATTGCCGCGTGAGCATCAGGTTCAGATTCTGAACCGCAGCTCCCGATGCCCCTTTGCCGAGATTATCGAAGACCGCGGACAGCAGGACGTGCCCGTGTTCGGCGTCATGAAATACGCTCAGGTGCATGTCGTTCGTACCGTTCAGCACTTGCGGATCCAGGTATTTGACCGCGCCCGATTCGGGCCGCGGCAAGACGCGTATATGCGTCATCCCGGCATAGCGGCGCGCGAGGCACGCGTGCAGCGTGGCGCCATCGGCGTCCGGTGCCAGCAGCCGCAACGCCAGCGGCACCGTCAGCACGATGCCCTGGCGAAACGCGCCATACGCCGGGACGAAAATGGGACGCTGCGCGAGCCCGGCGCGCTGCTGGATTTCCGGCGTGTGCTTGTGCGTGAGTTCCAGGCCATAGACCTGGTACGAAGGCGCACTGGCCGCGCCCGGCCCCTCATGTTCCTCCACGCCAGCCCGCCCGCGTCCGGAATAGCCGGATACCGCGTGAATGCTGAGCGGGTAATCGCCGGGTATGAGCCCCGCCTGCACCAGAGGACGCAGCAAGCCGATCGCGCCGGTCGGATAGCAACCGGGATTGGTTACCCGACGTGCGTTCGCAATGCGCTCATCCTGTCCCGGCGCCATCTCCGGAAAGCCGTATGTCCAGTCGGGATGGATGCGATGGGCGGAGCTTGCATCGATAACCCGGACAGCCGGATTGAAGATGGCGCCCACGGCCTCGCGCGCGGCGGCATCCGGCAAACACAGGATGGCGATATCGCAGCCATTGATGGCTTCTGCACGCCGCCGCGAATCTTTGCGTTCCGCCGCAGCGAGCGTGAACAGTCGGATGTCGGTCCGGTTGCGCAGCCGGTCGTGGATTTGCAGCCCGGTGGTGCCCTGGTCGCCGTCGATGAAAACTACGGGTGCGCTCATATGTGGATGACTCCGCTGACTGTGGGTTTATCGGAAGACTGGAACGGAAAACGAGCCCCTATGTTGCGGGGACGGCTAGAATAGAGAAAGTTGAATTTCATAACGCAAACATTCAGTTTTTCTGAATCTGGACGCCGTCATGCGAGAAATCAGCCTGGACCGCCTGCGCACGCTGGTCGCCGTAACGGACCGCGGTTCGTTTGCCGAAGCGGCGCGCGCATTGCACCTGGCGCCGCCGACGGTCAGCCTTCACATCGCCGAACTCGAAGACCGCATCGGGGCTCCCCTCCTGTTGCGCAAGCGCGGACATGTGGGGCCGACGTCAACAGGCGAAGTGCTGGTGGAGCGCGCACGCCGGCTGCTGGCCGACGCGGAGCAGGCGTTAGACGATATTCGGCGCCAGGTCGAGGGGCTCGAAGGGCGTGCGCGTCTCGGCGCGTCAACGGGCGTGATCGCGCACCTGCTGCCGCAGGCGCTCGAGGTGCTGCGCAAGCACCATCCCGCCATCGACATTCAGATTGCCGTGCTGACTTCGCAGGAAACCCTGTCGCGGCTGGTGGACGGCACCCTGGATGTCGGGCTGGTCGCGCTGCCCCAGCCCCCGGTGGCCGGACTCGTGATCAAGCCCTGGCGCCGCGACCCTGTGATGGCCTTTGTGCCGGCGCATTGGCGGTGTCCGGCCCGCGTTACCCCTGAATGGCTCGCGGCCCAGCCGCTCATTCTCAATGACGCGACCACGCGTCTGTCGCGTCTGACCGCGGAGTGGTTCGCGGCCCGCGGGCACCATCCTGCGCCGCGCATTCAGCTCAACTACAACGACGCGATCAAGAGTCTGGTCGCAGCGGGTTACGGCGCCGCGCTGTTACCCCACGAAGCGACGACGCCGCTACCCGACCGGCGCATTGTCATGCGCCCGCTGCGCCCGGCGTTGTGGCGGCGGCTGGGCATTGCCTGTCGGGCGGGGTACGTCGAGCGTTCCACGCAACACGTACTCGGTGTGCTGTGGGATCTGCGATTGAGATAGACGTCGACGTTTTCCGCTTTGGCCCGTTCTCGCGGGTACTGGGAGAGGCGGCCGGATGGCCGTTGCATTCATGCGTGCCGCGACCCGTCGGCCAGCCGTCGTTCTCGTGCAATCGGACGCACCGCGCGCCCCTCGACGCGCAACGCCGCGCCCGTCGTGGCGGATGCCCGCTCCGGGCCGGCCGAGGGTCTACGTGGGTCAATATTCGATGCAAATGACGACACGGCGTGGGCTGCGCAAGCAAATGGGCGCGATCGGAATCAGGCATGGCGCGTTATGCTAGTGCCGCCCACGGTTCAAACGCCTACTATCGGGCTATCCAATCGAACCACGGAGAAGTAATGAAACCCGCTACGGCATTGATCACTGGCGCGTCAAACGGCATTGGTCTGGATCTGGCGCGTCTCCATGCCAGCAGGGGCGGCGATGTCGTTCTGGTTGCGCGCTCGCGCGACAAGCTCGAATCAGTCAGGCAGGCGCTCCAGACGGAGCATGGCGTGAAAGCGTATGTCATCGCAGAAGACCTCGCCGACCCCGGTTCGGCCGATCGAATCTTCGCCGCGACCGAGTCACGAGGGCAAACCATCGACATCCTGATCAACAACGCCGGCTTCGGCGGCCACGGCACATTTGTCGAACGCGATCTCAAGGCCGAGCAGGCGATGATGCAGGTCAACATGGTGACGCTGACCAACCTGACCCATCACTACCTGAAGGGCATGGTGGCCCGTCGGCGCGGGCGTATCCTGAATGTCTCCTCGACCGCATCGTTCATACCGGGCCCCCTCCAGGCCGTGTACTACGCCACCAAGGCCTATGTCACCTCGTTCACCCAGGCCATTGCCGAAGAAGTCCGCGAGTACGGCGTGACCGCCACGGCGCTCTGCCCCGGCGCGGTGGCGACGGGGTTCGTCGCCGCCGGCAATCTGCAAGGCGTGAGCGTCTGGAAGAACGCGCGGTCGGCGGAGTCGGTGGCACGCTGCGGCTACGAGGCCATGGAGCGCGGCAAACTGGTGGCCTTCAACGAAGGCAAGCTGCACCTCATGCTCGACTGGATTGTTCCGCTGCTGCCGCGCAAAGCCGTGCTGAAGATGTCGCGTCAGGCAATGGAAAAGGCGGCTTGATGAAGCAGGCCACGCGCTTTTCCGTGCATCCGGGCTGGAAACTCGTCGCCGTCGATCTGGAAATCGAGCCCGGCGACCTGCTTGCGCTGGCCGGACTGCCCGCGGACCTGTTCAGCCGCAAGGACGCCACGCTCACGCCCGCCGAATACTTCCGTATCTTCCACAGTCTCGAGACGATGGTCGGGGAAGCCCAGTTGCCGGTACGGCTCGGTAGCGGCATCCCGGTCGAGTCCTTCGATCCGGCGCTCTTTGCGTGCCTGTGCAGTCCGAATCTGAATGTCGCGCTCGCCCGCCTCGCTCAGTACAAGCGCCTTTGCGGACCCCTGGCGCTGGATGTTGCCGTCGGCAGAAACAGCACGGAGGTGTGCATCGAATGCTACGGCTATGACCGTCCGCTACCGCGCAGCCTGTGCGCGATGGAAGTGATTTTCTTCACGCAACTTGCGCGCCTCGCCACGCGGCACGCGATTCACCCGATCGAGACGGAACTGGCGATCCTGCCGGATCAGACCGGGCCGTGCGAAGCGTTTCTCGGCTGCCGCGTGCGGCAAGGCAGCCGCAATCGCATCCGCTTCTCGGCGGAGGACGCCGCGCGGCCGTTCCTGACCGAGAACGTAGCCATGTGGCAGTTCTTCGAGCCGGAGCTTCGGGCGCGACTCTCGAAACTCGACGCACAGGCCAGCGCGCGCGAACGCGTCCGCAGCGCGCTGCTCGATATGCTGCCGAGCGGCCAGAGCAGCATCGACGACATTTCGCGCCGCCTGGCAATGAGCAAGCGATCGCTGCAGCGCCATCTCGCCGGCGAAGCGGTCAGTTATCAGGACGTGCTGAACGGCACGCGGCGGGAACTGGCGAGCTACTACCTTGCCTGCTCGGCCATTTCGCCCGGCGAGATTGCGTTTCTGATCGGCTTTCAGGACACCAACTCATTCCTGCGTGCCTTCAAGGGATGGACGGGCGTGACGCCCGGGGACTACCGCCACTTGCACGCTCGTCCGGCCACGCCCGAGCGTTGCGCGAGCATCGCACATCGGTGACGCGCAAACGCTTCGCCCCTCGCCCCATCGCCCCATCGCCCCCTCGCGCGCCGCCCCGCACCCTTGCGCTCGCGGAGCGCGCTACCGAACCCGGTCCAACGCGCGGGCGAACCGCTCGACGGCCGCGTCGACGTCATGCAGCTTGTCGAGCCCGAACAACCCGATGCGGAATGTCTTGAAGTCCGCCGGCTCGTCGCATTGCAGCGGAACGCCGGCTGCGATCTGCATGCCCGCCTCGGCGAATTTCTTGCCGGACCGGATGTCGTCATCGTCCGTGTAGCAGACGACGACACCCGGCGCCTGAAACCCTTCGGCCGCCACGCTCCTGAAGCCCTTCCCGGCCAGCAGCGCGCGAATGCGCGCGCCGAGTTCGAGCTGTTCCGCCCGCACCTTGTCGAAGCCGTATTCTTCCGTTTCCTTGATGACGTCGCGCAGCGTCGCAAGACTATCGGTGGGCATCGTGGCGTGATACGCGAATCCGCCCTTCTCGTAGGCTTCCATGATCTGCAGCCATTTGCGCAGATCGCAAGCAAAGCTGGTGCTGGTCGTCGCATCGATGCGCTCGCGCGCGAGCGGCCCGAGCATGACCAGCGCGCAGCCCGGCGACGCGCTCCAGCCCTTTTGCGGCGCGCTGATGAGGACATCGACGCCGCTCGCTTCCATGTCGACCCAGATCGTGCCCGACGCGATGCAGTCCAGGACGAACATGCCGCCGACCGCATGCACGGCGTCGGACACCGCGCGCAGATAGGCCTCGGGCAGCATCATCCCGGATGCGGTTTCGACGTGCGGCGCAAAGACCAGATCCGGCCGGTGCTCCCGGATCGCGGCGACGACTTCGTCGATCGGGGCCGGCGCATAGGCGGCCTCGCGTCCGGGTTCGAGCGGGCGCGCCTTCAGCACGATCGACGCGGATGGAATGCTGCCCATGTCGAAAATCTGCGACCAGCGGAAGCTGAACCAGCCGTTGCGGATGACCAGGCACTTCTTCTGCGTCGCGAACTGCCGGGCAACGGCTTCCATGCCGAAGGTCCCGCTGCCCGGGACGATGACGGCCGCCTTCGCGCGGTAGACTTTCTTCAGCGCAGCGGAGATATCGCGCATGACGCCCTGAAAGCGCTGCGACATGTGATTGATCGACCGGTCGGTGTACACCACCGAATATTCGAGGAGCCCGTCGCGGTCGACATCGGGAAGTAATCCTGGCACGTTCGCCTCCGGTAAAGGATGAACCCTGTGATCCCGGCGCGCGGTATTCGTGAGCGGATACCGCTGCGCCAATGTAAATCGGCTTGATTCTGCTTTTGTGTCCCGATGCCGGCCGATTCTGGCGGAAGCCGCCCGCAGCCTGGGGGACGGGCGCCGCCTGCGCGGTGCGCGCAACGCCTTGCGACGCGCCGGCAGCACACCGCGCCCGCCGGGCTGACGATACCACGTATGGCCCCGCGCGACGCGCCGCATGAAGGCTTCACCGATCGACCGGCGAACGAAGAAGCTTCGCGCGGCACGACGTCGCGGACGCACGCGCGCCGATCCACGCCCGACGCCCGCGCGCCGATGCCAGATGGTGACGCGCGTCGTAGACGGCGAGACGGGCGCCGGAATACCCGCGCTTGCGGCCCTGGCAAACGATCACGATACCGGGGTCGTCCAGCACGGGCGTGCGCGCCAGCAGCCGGTTCGCGCGCAGGATGCGGACGCCCGGCAGCGCCGTCAGGTTGGAGCGCGCGTCGGGCGCCCATGCGCGTAACAGCGCTACCATGCGCTTCGGGCTTCGGGCTTCGGGCTTCGGGCTTCGGGCTTCGGGCTTCGGGCTTCGGGCTTCGGGCTTCGGGCTTCGGGCGCACAGCGCCGGCTGCGCCGTCGAAGCGCGTTTCGCATTCACAGTTTTGTGCAACAAATTGAGCGGAATGCGGCTTAATAAAGCTTGCCGGTCAGATTAGCATGCACTTTCGACACACATCCGGGAGGATCTTCAATGACATCCAGCAAAACGCTGCTCATCACCGGCGTCAGCAGCGGCTTCGGCCGCGCGCTCGCACAGGAAGCGTTGGCGGTGGGACACAAGGTGGTCGGTACGGTGAGAAGTGCCGAGGCCAAGCGCGAATTCGAATCCCTGTCCGCGACGGCCGCCTGGGGACGCGTGCTCGACGTGACTGACTTCGACGCGATCGACGGCGTCGTGGCCGAAATCGAATCCGGCATCGGGCCCGTCGACGTGCTTGTCAACAATGCCGGCTACGGCCACGAAGGGATCATGGAGGAGTCGCCGCTCTCCGAGATGCGCCGGCAGTTCGATGTGAACGTATTCGGTGCGGTAGCCATGATGAAGGCCGTCCTGCCCTTCATGCGCGCGCGCCGCCGCGGCCACATCCTGAACATCACCTCGATGGGCGGCCACATCACGATGCCGGGGATCGCCTATTACTGCGGGAGCAAGTTCGCGCTGGAAGGCATCTCCGAGGCGCTGGGCAAGGAGGTCGAGCCGTTCGGCATTGCCGTGACCGCGGTGGCGCCGGGCTCATTTCGCACCGACTGGGCGGGTCGCTCGATGACGCGCACGCCCCGCTCGATTGCGGACTACGACGCGATCTTCAATCCGGTCCGCCAGGCCCGCGAGGAAAAAAGCGGCAAGCAACTGGGCGATCCGGCGAAAGCGGCTCGCGCGATGCTGGCCGTCATTGCAGCGGATCATCCGCCCGCGCATCTTCTGCTCGGCAGCGACGCGCTCGGGCTCGTGCGCAACAAATTGTCGGCCATCGGCGCGGAAATCGATGCCTGGGAGGCCACGACCGTGTCGACAGACGGCTGATGCCCGCCAGCGCGGCAACGCTGGTCGACACGCCGCGGGCCCGGCGTCGGGCACGGGCGGTGCAATGGCCGCCGGATGTGAAAAACCGTGGGCGATGCGACGCAGCCGCCCGTTCGCGAAGCACCGGATACGCGAGATACGCCGGATACACTGGACACACCGGATACGCCTGATACACCGGATACGCCGGACACACCGGACACACCGGATACGCCGGACACACCGGACACACCGGACACACCGGACACGCCGACCGGCGGCTCCGCGTCGAATCCCGCCCTTCTCGCGTCGCATCGGTGCGCCGTCGCCCCCGCTAGCGCCGCACCCAGTCGCTCCACAGCACCATCAGCACGGTCATCAGCGCCGGACCGATGAACAGCCCGAGCAGCCCGAAGGTCTCCGCACCGCCGAGAATGCCGAACAGCACGAGCAGAAACGGCAACCGCGTCGAACTGCCGATCATCACCGGCCGCACGAAGTGCTCCGCCACGAACACGACCACGAAGCCGAACCCGACGAGCCCGATCGCCGCGGCCGCCGTGTGTTCGACGAGCAGCCACAGCCCCGCGCCGCAAAACACGAGCGGCGCGCAGAACGGCAGCATCGCGGCGATCGCGGTGACGAACGCGAGCAGCGTCGCGTGCGGCACGCCGGCCACCGCATACGCGATCCCGAGCAGCGCACCCTCGCCGATGCCCACCACGACGAGCCCCGCGACGGTGCCTCGCACCGCCGCCGCCATCCGCTCGATCAGCTGCGCGCCGCCCTTGCCGAACGCGCGCTGCGCGCCCGTCAGCAGCTCGCCCGACAGCCGCGGCCCCGCCTGGAAAATCACGAACAGCGTGACCAGCATGAAGCCGAACACCATCAGCCCGTGCGCGGCGCGCAGCCCGAACTGGCGGCCGAACGACATCACCGCGCCGCCGTGCAGCCCCTTGATCGCGGGCGACTGGCGCAGCGGCTGCGCGAGGTTGGCCTGCCACCAGTCGGCAATCTGCTGCGCGCCGAACGGCAGCCGGTGCACGAAGTCCGGCATCGCGATGCCGTTCTGCTGAACCGCGTGAACCCAGTCGACTACGTCATGCACCTCATGGGTCGCCTGACCGATGCCGAGGGCCACCGGCAGCACGATCAGGACCGCGATCGCCACGGTCATCAGCGCGGCGACCAGCGTCGTGCGTCCGCGCAACAGGCGCGCCTGTTCGATCTTGCGCAAAACCGGCCATAGCGCGATCGCGATCACGGCCGCCCATCCGACGGCCGGAATGAAATCGCGGATGACCCACAGCGCGAGCAGCACCAGCCCCGCATACAGCGCGAAGGTGGCGGCCTGCTGCGCGCGCTGGCGCCCGGCAGCGGGCCGGGCGGACTCGGTCGGACGTTCGGACGGACGTTTCAGCATGAAGGCTCGCAAGAAAGTGGACAGGGTGCGCCGGGCGTGCGCGTTTGCCGACCCGAAAACCGCAAACCGCGTACACTGCCGGTCCGGCTGCGCACACGGCGTGCCGTACACACGGTGGCACGCGCCCCGCCATTCAGGGCTCGGACAGTCTACCCTGTCAGCAAATAGCAAGCTTTGGGCCATGTCGCGCTGCGGGCAACACTGCGTTGCAAAATTGGCACCAGCCCGAAAATCGCCCTCGATTGCCCCGAAACCCGCGCCGTTTCTTCCGATCCGTAAAGTCAAGCGGTATTGTTGCTAATTCAACAACAGTGTTTCAACCGGCGCACAATGGCTATTAAGCGTGCGCAGTAATAAATTCGGCTCTCTACATCTACGGAGCCGAAGATGAAGACTACGGAGCCTTTTCCTATTGCCGGTGCCAATGGCGTGCGCATCGAAATTCTCGAACGCTCCGACACCACGCTGGTGATCCGCTGGGTCGAACCGGGCCGCTGCCACTACGGCGAGCAGCGGTGGCGGCGGCGCTCCGCGCATACGTCGGGTACGTGCGCGGTGTCGCGCCGCAAGATTCGCCGCGGCGACGCGGTGTTCAAACCCGCGGAACGCCCCGCCCCGTCCAATGCGGCGGCGATGATCTCGGTCGAAACGCTGTACAGCCTGATTCCGGAGTGGCAAGCGCTGGCCCTGCAGGCAGCTTGAGCGCGGACAGCACAGCCGCCGGTGCGGGCAACCGGTGGCCGCTGGCGTCCCGGACCGGCCGCGGATGGGTCGGGGCGGGGGTATCGGGGCAAACGGGGCGATGGAGGCAAAAGGAGCGCTAGTGAAATGGCCGGCTTGAGCCGGTGTCGTTGTGCTCGCAGGCCTTCGCAATCGGCATGTGGCCGGACGTCTTTTTACCTGTCTCGTTTGCTAAGGTGTCCTGTTCGAAAAGACACTTCGCGCGGCGTCCCGAACGCCGTCAGCATCGTCTTCAGGCATCGAATCGTCCGACGCCATGACGGCGCGGGGAGACGTGCCGTCATGGTGTGTCGTTTTCCTGAGTTGACCGGAGCCGGACCGCCGGCGCGCCCCCGCCCCGGCGGCGGCTTCGCAACGCGCGCCTAATGCGACGCGAGCGAGGTCTGAACCGCTTTCAGCCCATCCGCGCCGCTGAGCGTATCCACGCCTTCGAGCCAGTGCCTGAGCATCGCCGGATGCGCCTGCAGCGCCTGCTGCGCGGCAACGTTCACGTCGAGCTTGTCCTGCAGCACCTTCGCGATGATGTGATTCTCCAGGTCGACATTGAACGTGATCTGCCGGAACAGCTTCGCGAGGTTCGGGCACTGCGCGGCGAAGCCCGCGCGCGTCACCGTGTTGACCGTTGCGCCGCCGTAGTTCGGGCCGAAATACGCGTCGCCGCCGGCCAGGTAGGTCAGGTGGAACTTCGTGTTCATCAGATGCGGCTCCCACGCAAGAAACACGATCCACTGATGCGCGCGCACCGCGCGCTCGACCTGCGTCAGCATGCCGGTCTCGCTCGACGCGACAAGCTGCCAGTTGCCGAGCCCGAACGCCTTGTCGGCGATCATCCGGCTGATGTTCTGGTTGGCCGGCGCGCCCGGCTCGATCCCGTAGATCCGGTCGCCGAACTGGTCCGCGTGCTTCGCGAGATCCGCGAAGCTGTGCACGCCCGCCGCCGCGACGTAATCGGGTACGGCCAGCGTGAATTTCGCGTTGGTCAGGTTCGCGTGCAGCACGTCGATCGAATGCTCGTCGACGAACGGCTTCACGAGCGGCCCCTGCGCCGGCATCCAGTTGCCGAGAAACACGTCGATCTGCCCTTTCTTCAGCCCCTGATACGTGATCGGCACCGACAGGTTCGACACCTGCTGCTGGTAGCCGAGACCCTTCAGCACGAGGCCGGCCATCGCGTTGGTCGCGTCGATGTCGGTCCAGCCCGGGTCCGCCATGCGCACCTGCGCGCAGGCGGGCGGATCCGCGCGCGCGGCGGGGCTGGCCGCTGCCGCGCAGCAGACGGCCAGCAAGCTGGCAAGCAGGGACGTCCAGGATCTTTTCATCTTCGGCTCCATCAGTAGGTGCGGTTCGTTATGCGGAAGAAGGCATCGGCACGGCCGGCATATCGCTAGGGCACGACGCGCGGAAAGCGCGCCATCGCCTCGAGCGCATCGAGTTCGAGGTGATTGCGCATGAAGCGCTGGCTCGCGTCGCTAAACGGCTGCCAGTCCCACGACTGCACGCGTCCCCGGGTCGTCGCCTCGAAGTGAAAGCGCCGCCGCCGCTGGCTCGCGAGCACCGCCTCGTGCAGCGCCGGCAGGTCCCAGCGCAGCGCGGTCTCCGCGCGCCACGTGTCGAGCAGCGCCGCCGATTCGGGCTCGCCGGCGAGGTTGTGCAATTCCTGCGGATCGTCGGCGAGGTTATAGAGCTGGTCCGGATCGGCCGGCGAATGGACGTACTTGAACTCGCCGCGCCGGATCATCACGATCGGCGCGAGCGCGCCTTCCGCGAGGTACTCGCCGAGCGCTTCGTCATGGCCGCCCTCGCCGCGCAGATGCGGCACGAGGCTGCGGCCGTCGACCGGATCGGGCCAGTCCGCGCGGCGCTCGCCGGTCGCGAGCTCGACGAGCGTCGGCAGCAGGTCGAGGTGCGACACCGCCGCGCTCACCCGACGCGGCTCGAACTGCCCCGGCGCATGCACGATCAGCGGCACGCGGATGCCGCCCTCGAAGCAGGTCATCTTGTACCAGAGGCCGCGTTCGCCGAGCATGTCGCCGTGGTCCGACGTGACGACCACGATCGTGTCGTCCGCGAGGCCGGTCGCTTCGAGCGCGTCGAGAATCGCGCCGAACTGCCGGTCCACGTATGACAGCGCGCCGTAATACGCATGCCGCGCGGCGCGGATCTGCTGCGCCGTCGGCGGCGTGCGGTCGGTTTCGCAGACCGCGCGCAGGCGCTGCGAATGCGGGTCGCTCTGCGCGGCGCTCAGCGTGACGCGCGGCATGTCGATCTCGTCGTCGCGGTACAGGTCCCAGAACGCGCGCGGAATCGCATACGGATCGTGCGGATGCGTGAGCGACGCGACGAGGCAGAACGGCCGCGCGTCGCGCCCGGCCGAGCGCTCGCGGGCGATGTCGAAGAGCTTCTGGCGCGCGGTGAACGCGACCTCGTCGTCGAAGTCGAGCTGGTTCGTGCGCACGCACGGGCCGGCCTCGATCACCGAACTCATGTTGTGGTACCAGCTCGGACGCACGTCCGGCTGGGACCAGTCGGGCACCCAGCCGAAGTCCGCCGGATAGATGTCGGTCGTGAGCCGCTCTTCGAACCCGTGCAGCTGGTCGGGTCCGCAGAAGTGCATCTTGCCGGACAGGATCGTCCGGTAGCCGGCCGCGCGCAGGTAATGCGCGAAAGTCAGGGTTTGCGCCGGGAATTCGGCCGCGTTATCGTAGGCACCGATCTTCGACGGCAGCTTGCCCGCCAGCATCGAAAAGCGCGCCGGCGCGCACAGCGGGCTCGCGCAGTACGCGGCGTCGAATACGACGCCGCCGCGCGCGAGCGCATCGATGCGCGGGGTGCGCGCGATCGCGTGACCGTAGGCCGGCAACGCGAACGGCGTCATCTGGTCGGCCATCAGGATGAGAATGTTCTGCCTGGCGTGAAGGCTCATGAGCGGTTCGTCCGGAATCTTGAGAAATCGGCGCCGCCGGACCCGTCGGCGGCGCGAACCTTCACTATTGCCGCTCGTTCATGCGCTGTGAAGGCATTCAATGCTTATAGACCCATAAGGGGGAGTTATGCCGAGACCGGACCGCTTGCCGCCGCTGCAGACGCTGTCGGCATTCGAATCGGCTGCGCGGCTCGCGAGCTTCAGCGCGGCCGCGCTCGAACTCGGCTCGACGCAGCCGGCGGTGAGCCAGCGCGTCGCGCAACTGGAGGAGGACCTCGGCACGCCGCTGTTCGCGCGCGGCCACCGCGGCGTGTCGCTCACGCCCGAGGGCGCGCGGCTCTATGAAGCGGTGCGCGAGGGGCTCGAAACAATCCGCGCCGCCACGGCCGACATCCGCGCGCGCCGCGCCACCGGGTCGCTCACGATCCTCACCGACTTCGGCTTCGCGACCTACTGGCTGATGCCGCGCCTCACGCGCCTGAAGCAGCTGATGCCGGACGTGGACGTGAAGATCATCACGTCGCAGGCGGGCTTCGACCCGCGGCGCGACAGCGCGGATCTCGCCATCGCGTTCGGCGACGGCGACTGGGCGCCGTGCACCTGCGCGCGGCTCTTCCCGGAGCAGGTCACGCCGGTCTGCACGCCGGCGTTCCGCGCCGCGCATCCGGGGCTCGGCCGGGCCGCGGACCTGCTCGCGCTGCCGTTGCTGCACGTGCAGCCGACCGAGCCGCAGCGCTGGCTCGGCTGGCGCGACTGGTTCGCCGCGCAGGGGCTCACCCCGCCCGCCGAGCCGCATGGGATCACGTTCAACAGCTATGCGCTGGTGATTCACGCGGCGCTGATGAACCAGGGCATCGCGCTCGGCTGGACGCCGCTCGTCGACGATCTGCTCGCAAGCGGGCAGCTCGTGCGGCTGCTCGACACGCCGGTCGTGACCGCGCGCGGCTATTTCCTCGTCTGCCCGCCGACCCGGCCGCAGGCCCCGGCGGTCGCGCTGCTGCGCCGCTGGCTGTTCGACGAGTGCGGGCAGCGCGCGCCGCACTCCGCCGAAGCCGCGCTGCGCTGACGCGCCGATACCAGCATCACGGCGCTTCGGTTCTATCCGCGCGCGGCGTGCGCTGTTTTACTGGAGTCCGGGCGCGCCGCGCTGCACAGCGGCCGCGCACACGCACTCCCCTTCGCCGCCGAGGACCCGCATGTCTGCCACCGATCGTTCCCCTTCGTTCGTCCTGACCCTGTCCTGCCCGAGCGCGGCGGGCCAGGTCGCCGCTGTCGTCGGCTTTCTCGATCGCCATCACGGCTATATCGACGAGCTGACCGTCTTCGACGACGACATCAGCGCCCGCTTTTTCGTGCGCTGCGTGTTCCATCCGGCGCGGCCCGGCATCGCGCTGGATCCGCACGCGCTGCGCCGCGAATTCGCGCCGATCGCCGCGGACTTCGGCATGGACTGGGCGATTCACGACGTCGCGCTGCGCCCGAAGGTGCTGATCCTCGTGTCGAAACTCGAACACTGTCTCGCCGATCTGCTGTTTCGCTGGAAGATGGGTGAACTGAAGATGGACATCGTCGGCATCGGCTCGAATCACCGGGATCTCGCGCCGCTCGCGGCGCAGCATGGCCTGCCGTTCCGGCATCTGCCGCTCGACCCCGAGCGGCGCGCCGAGCAGGAAGCGCAACTGCTCGACCTGGTCGAGACGAGCGGCGCCGAACTGGTGATCCTCGCGCGCTACATGCAGATTCTCTCCGACGACCTGAGCCGCAAGCTCTCCGGCCGCGCGATCAACATCCACCATTCGTTCCTGCCCGGCTTCAAGGGCGCGCGCCCGTACCACCAGGCGCACGCGCGCGGCGTGAAGCTGATCGGCGCCACCGCGCACTTCGTCACCGAGGATCTGGATGAAGGGCCGATTATCGAGCAGGTGGTCGAGCGCGTGGATCACGCCTATGGCCCCGAGCGTCTGCTCGCGGTCGGCCGGGACGTCGAATGCATCACGCTCGCGCGCGCCGTGAAGGCGTTCGTCGAGCGGCGCGTATTTATCAACGGGGAGCGGACAGTCGTGCTGTAACGCGAAAGCCGGCGCCGCGCCGGCTTTCGCGTCCGGCGGGTGCCGGCGGCACGCGGCCCCCGAACGGAGCCGCATCGCGCCGCCCCGGCCGTGCGGGCGCACGACCGCCCCTCACGGCGCGCGTCAATGCGTGCCGGACAACCAGCCGTCGACCTCCGAACCGTGTGCGGCAATCCACTGGTCGGCTGCCGCATCGGGCTTCGCGCCGTTCTCGGTGGCAAGCATCACGCCGTCGATCTGCCCCGGCTTCCACTGGAATTTCTTCAGGAACGCGACGACGTCAGGTGCCTTCTTTTCGAGGTCCGGGTTGATCACGCTGTCGACGTGTTCCGCGTTGCCGTACACCTTCTTCGGGTCGTCGAGGAACTTCAGCTTCCACTTCGCGAACATCCAGTGCGGCGTCCAGCCCGTGACGATCACCGGCTTCTTCGCGTTGATCTCGCGCGAGAGTTCCGCGGTCATCGCGCTGCCCGAGCTCGGCATCAGGTTGTAATTCAGGCCGTAGGCCTTGATCGCGTCGTCGGTGCGCTTCATGATGCCCGCGCCGGCGTCGATGCCGACGATGCGGCCGTCGAAGTCCGCCTTGTGCGCTTCGAGCTGCGCGATGCTCGTTTCGGGCACGTAATCCGGCACGACCAGACCGATCCGCGCATCCGGGAAGTTGGTGCCGAGATCGACCACCTTCGTCTTGAACTGCGCCCAGTACGCGCCCTGCGTGACGGGCAGCCACGCGGACAGCGTCGCGTCGAGGTCGCCGCGCGCGACACCCTGCCACATGATGCCCGCCGCCACCGGCACGAGCTGCACCGGATAACCCAGGCGCTTTTCGATCACCTGCGCCGCGACGTTCGACGTCGCGACACTGTCATCCCAGCCTTCGACGTAGCCGATCTTGATCGTCGGTCTGGTATCGGCCGAAGCCGTCGCGGCGATGCCCGCGAGCCCGAACACCGCGGACGCCAGCGCACTGCAGAGCAGCCGTTTCCTCATGCCTTTCATGGTCGATCTCCTTGTACCCGCGAGTGCGGTGAGTCTTCAGCATCGCCAACCAGAAATCGCCCGTGAGTGGCCTTTACGACGTCCGGTTGTCCAAATGCGACCTGCATGCCGCGCCCGTGCGGCCGGCTATTTGTCGATCACGAGATCCGTGAGCGGCTTGCTGCAGCACAGCAGCACCATGCCCTGATCGATCTCGCGCTGGCGGATGCCGCCGTTGTGCTTCATCTGCACTTCGCCCGACACGAGCTTCACCTTGCAGGTGCCGCACATGCCCTGCGTGCACGACGCCGGCAGCCGCACGCCCGCCTGGCGCGCGGCGTCCAGCACGTGCTGGTCCGCGCCGCACACAATGTCGCGATGGCTGCGCGCAAAGCTCACGGCGAACGTGTCGCCCGCGGGCACGGCCGGTTGGGCATCCGCCCCGGCGGGCGCGGATGCGGGCCCGTCCGCAAGCGTCTCGAACGAGAAGCTTTCCTCGTGATAGTGGCTGCGCTCGAACCCGGCTTCGTCGAGCAGATCGCGCACGGCCTTCATGTAGGGCGCGGGACCGCACGTGAAAATCTCGCGCTCGGCGAAGTCCGGTGCGATCAGCCGCAGCAGCGGCAGCGTCAGGAAGCCCGTGATGCCGGACCAGTGAGTGCGCGCGCCGACCCGCTCGCAGACGAACGAGGTTCGGAAATGGCGCTGGTTCGCGGCGATCAGGTCGAGTTCGCGCGCGAAGATGATGTCGTCGGGCGTGCGCGCGCTGTGCACGAACACGATGTCGCGATCCTCGCCCAGCTCATGATGCGCGCGGCTCATCGACATCAGCGGCGTGATGCCCGAGCCCGCCGACAGGAACAGGTACTTGCGCGCCGGATGCCGCGCGCAGGTGAATTCGCCCGCCGGGCCCAGCACGCGCACCGCCACGCCCGCATGCAGATTGTCGTGCAGCCAGTTGGAGACCTTGCCGCCCGGCACCCGCTTGACCGTGATCGAGATCGTGTGCGGACGGGTCGGCGCCGACGAGATCGTGTAGCAGCGGTTCACCGTTTCGCCGTCGATCTCGAGTTCGAGCGTGATGAACTGCCCCGGCTCGAACGAAAACGCGTGCCCGGCCGGCGAGCGGAAGAAAAAGCTCTTCACGTCGTGCGTTTCGTCGCGCACCTGGCAGCACTCGAGCGTCTCTTCGAGCTCGCTCGTCCAGCGCGCGGGCGTCGCGCTCCAGAACTGCGGCCGCGTGAGCCGGCTGTCGACGGGTTCGAAAGTTGCCGCATCCCGCATCATTGTTCACTCCGCCTGCCGAGAGACTGTCCTGGGTTGAATCGCGATGAGCCGCACGGACGGCTCATGCGCCGGTCTGCGCAGCGAGCCGCTGGATATACCAGTCGCAGAATTTTTCGACGAGCCCTTCCGTGAACGGCGAGTACGGACCCGGCTCGTATGCGCTGCTCGACGCGCCGGACTGCGAGTATTCGACGAGCGCGCGGTCCTGGTCGTTGGTCGCGTTCCAGACGGCGGTGAGGTTCTTCACGTCGTAGTCGATGCCCTCCCGCGCCTCCTTGTGCACCAGCCATTTCGTGCGCACGAGCGTTTCGCCGGCCGACAGCGGAATCACCGAGAACGTAACGATGTGATCGCTCATGAAGTGATGCCACGAGTTCGGCTGCGTCCAGAACGACAGCCCGCCGAGATCGGCCTGGCGGAATTCGCCGAGCAGCTTCTTCGACGCGACCTTCGCGTCGAGCGTCTGCGATTCGCCGCTGCGATCGAGCGGCAGACGCTGCGTGCGAAAGCCGGTCACGTCGAGCAGACGCTCGATCTCCAGCGACGGCAGGTTCAGCGCGTCCCACTGCGCCGCGCGCTCGACACAGGTGCGCTCGAACGCGGCCATGCCGTCCGCGTTGGCCGGCGACGGCTGATAGCCGAAGCCGTACTCGTACAGCGAGACCGTCAGCTCCGGATGGTTCGCCACGCAGTGATAGCACTCGCGGTTGTTCTCCATCGTCAGCTTCCAGTTGCCCTTCTCGATGATGTCCACCGTCGCGGCAATCTTGCAGCTCGCCAGGTCGTGCGGGAGCATGTACGGCTCCATCGCCGCGCGCATCGTCTCGAAGTCGGCCGGCGGCTCGTCCGCGAGGCAGATGAAGATCAGTCCCGCGAGGTTCTGCACGTGCACCGGCTTCAGGCTGTGCTTGCAGCGGTCGAACTGCTCGCCCATGTGCTCGGCGAACATCAGCTGGCCGCTCAGGTTGTAGGTCCAGCTGTGATACGGGCAGACGATGTTGCCGACCGTGCCCTTCTCCTCGTTGCACAGGCGCGCGCCGCGATGGCGGCAGACGTTGTGGAACGCGCGCACCTGCATGTCGTCGTCGCGCACGATCAGGATCGAATCGGCGCCGAGCTGCACGGTCGTGTAGTCGCCCGGCTCGGGAATGTCCGGCTCGATGGCCACCTGGATCCAGTGCTTGCGGAAAATCAGCGCCATGTCGAGCGCGAAAATCTCGTCGCTCAGGTAAAACGGCGCTTCGAGGCTGTATCCCTGCTTGCGCCGGGCGATCAGCGCCTGAATGTCTGCCGGTACTTTCATCGTGTGCTCCGGAATTCCCGTGGCCGTCGTGCGGCGCAATATCAGTAATCGATGAGTTGATGCTCGCGCAAATAGCCGAGTATCACTTGTGCTTTTTCGACCGAAGTCCCTTCATTTACGACGCGTCCGCCGCGGCTTTCGGTGGTCGTCGCGCCAAGCATGCGGGCGTGGCCGGAGCGCTTTTCCGCGGCGGCCAGACGGACCGGTTTGCGCGGCGCAGCGGCGATCTGCCACGCGGCGGCCCCGGCATCCGGCGACGAAGCCGCGGGCACCGGCTCGACGCGGCCGGCACGCCGCCGCGCGAACGCGTAGCGCGGCGTAACGCCCGCGAGCGGATGCACCGCGACCAGCGCGGGCCATGCGGCGTCGACCCGGCGCCGCACGCCCTTCGGCAGGAATTGCCGCACCGCGACGCGACCGGCTTCGACCGTCACGTCCACCGCCGCGCCCACGAGCGGCAGATTCAGCGCATGCGCGAGCTGGTACGGCAGCATCCCGCTGTCGAATGCGCCCTCGGCGCAGGTGCCGGTCAGCACGAGGTCGTACCCGTCCAGGCGCGCGGCGAGCACGGCGACGGCATCGCTGCCCGGCGCGCACGTCAGCACCTCGACGCGCTCCGCGCCGAGCGCCAGATAGTCGCCGAGCGCCGGATCGGCCGGGTCGCCCGCGTGAATCGCGTCGAGCCGCGCGCCATGGCGGGCGGCGAGCGTGCGGCCGATTTCGAGGGCGGCCGCGTCATTGCGGCTGTAGCGCGCCGCGCCGCTGACCGGATGACGCCCCACGGACACCAGCACGGCAATGCGAGCCAAACGGCGGTTCATGCTGAGGTTCATGCTGCCACTCCTTCGACCGCGGGGCGCGCCTCGCACACGGGCGCTTCGCGCGCGCTGCGCGCGCGGGCGACTGCTTCGGCCAGCGCGGCGATCGTTTCGTGCGTATCGGCAATGATCGTCAGATTCGCGCGCTTGACGATCGGCGCGCTGCCGTCGAGATTGACCGCGATCACATGACGGCAATCCTTGATGCCCTGCAGATGCTGGACCGCCCCCGATATCCCGAACGCGATATAGACGCTCGCCTCGACCGTCTTGCCGGTCGCGCCGATCTGCTTGTCGCGCGTGAACAGACCGTTGTCGACCGCGACGCGGCTTGCGCCGATCGCCGCGCCGAACGCGCCGGCAAGCTGCTCGAACGCCGGGATGTCGGTCACGCCGTTGCCCGCGGACACGATGAAATCGGCCTCTTCGAGCGCGACCTGCGCCGCGTCGATCTCCTCGATGCCGAGGTCGCGGAACACGGCGCGCGCGCCGGCCTCGGGCTGCGCCCACGCGAATGCGAGCAGCTCGCCCGCGCCGACGAACGGCAGGCGCGTGTCGACCGCCCCGGCGGCCAGCAGGATCACGTCCGGCAGCGCGCGGCTGGCGAGCGCCGTTTTCGCGTGCACATACGTGCTCACGTGGGTCGCCGAGATTTCGACCACGTGCGCGGCGACGCTCGCGCCTGCGAGCGCCGCGTAGCGGCGGCCCAGGTCGCCGTCGCCGGTCGCGTTGTCGGGCAGCAGGATATGCGCGGGCGCCAGTTGCGCGACGCACGCGGCGAGCGCCTGCAGTTCGTCGTCCGGTGCGAAGCGGCGCCGGTCGAATCCGGGCAGCACGAGCAGCCGGTCTGCGCCGAGCGCTGCGGCGTCGTCGAGCAGTTCGCCGAGCACGAGCAGCGCGACCCCGGTGTGCGCGTCGGCCATCAGCGCGGCCGCGGCGAGCGTCTGCCGCGCGTGATCGTCGAGCGCGCCGCGCTCGCTGTGCGCGACCACCAGCAGCGTGCGCCGCGCGGGCTGCGTGGTGCGCAGCGGCTTCGCCGCTTCGCGGTGCGCAGGGCTGCGCACCGCCTGCAGCATGTCGCCGGCCGACGCGCTCTCGTGCGTCGCGCCGAGCGTGATCCGTTTGAGACCGGCCGCGCTCAGCGTGTACGGCCGGCGCGGATCGATACGTTTGATCGTCGTATTCATCGCATTACTCCAGCGCGGCTGCAACGAGTTCGGCGACGTCGAGCACCTGCGGACGTGGCCCGACCACCCCTTCGAGCATCGCGGTGCAGTTCGGACAGCCGACCGCGACGACATCCGCGCCGATCGTCCGCGCATCGGCGATGCGGATATCCGGAATGCGCTGCTTGCCGGGGATGTCGGTGAGCGGCGCGCCGCCCCCGCCGCCGCAGCAGCGCCCGCGCATGCCGTGGCGCTCCATCTCGACGACCCGGATGCCGATCGACTTCAGCAGTTGCCGCGGCGCTTCGGTCTCGCCGTTGTAGCGGCCGAGATAGCACGGATCGTGATAGGTGATGCGCCGTTCGTCGAGCGCGCCGGCCGCGCGCGGCGCCAGCTGTCCGCTCGCGACGAGCGACGCGAGCAGCGCCGTATGATGCAGCACCTCGTAGCGCGCGCCGAGCGCGCGGTACTCGTTGCGCAGGCTGTGCATCACGTGCGGGTCGGCCGTCACGATGCGCCTGAACTGCAGCGACGCGAGCGTATCGCGCAGTTGCACGGCCATCTGCTGGAACGTTGCTTCGTCGCCGAGGCGGCGCGCGACGTCGCCGCTGTCGGTCTCGACCGCGCCCAGCAGCGCATAGTCGACCCCGGCCGTGTTCAGCACCTTCACGAGCGCGCGCAGCGTGCGCTGGTAACGCATGTCGAACGCGCCTTCGCCCGCCACCAGCAGCACGTCGACCGGCTTGCCGGGCTGCGCGAGCGGCGCCCCGAGATCGACCGCCCAGTCGTAGCGCGCGCGCCTGTCGTAGCCGCCGGCGGTGCCGGTTTCGCGCAGGTTCGCCAGCACTTCCGGCCCCTTGCCCGGCACCGTGCCGTGCACGAGCGTCTGGTTGCGCCGCATGTCGACGATCGCATCCACGTGCTCGATCAGCATCGGACACTCCTGCACGCATGCGCGGCAGGTGGTGCACGACCAGATCGTGTCCGCTTCGATCAGCGCTGACACGATCGGCCGCTGCGGCGCCCCCGCGTGCCGGCCCACCTCGATGCCCGGTGTCGGGCTGCCCGCATACGCCGAATCCGAACCGCCCACCATCCCGGTGACGAGGTCCTGGATCAGCTTCTTCGGATTGAGCGGCTGGCCGGACGCGAACGCGGGGCAGGTAGCCTCGCACTTGCCGCACTGCACGCACGCATCGAAGCTCAGCAACTGGTTCCAGCGAAATTCAACCGGCGTGGCGACACCGTACTCGTTCTGTTCGAGCACCGGCATTTTCAGCGCGGTGGGCGGGGTCGCGCCGGCCGCGAGCGCGTCGCGCGCCGCAAAGCGCTCCTGGCGCGGATGAAACGCCAGATGCAGCAGACCCGCCAGCGCATGCTTCATCGGACCGCCGCGCGCCGCGCCCAGCGTCATCGCGAACGCACCGGCCGCGATCAGCAGCGCGAACAACACCGCGAGCGCGCCGGACATCGCCGACACCGGCACCAGCACGAACAGCAGCAACCCGAGCGCGAACGCGCCGAGCAGCCACGGCAGCGTGTCCCACGGACCGCGCGAGAGCCGCGCGGGCACCTCCGCGGCGCCGCTGCGGCGGCGCCACACGAACACCACGCCGACGAGCATCGCGAGCGCGGCCACGAAGATCAGCCGGTCGAGCCACGGCGAGTACAGCGCAAGACCGTAGTTGACGAAGACCAGCGCGAACGCGGCAAGCGCGCCGCCGGCGGTCGCGACGTGCGTCTTCGCCATGTACGGATCGCGCGCGACCACGTGGTGCAGATCGACGAAGTAGCGCTTCGGGATCGTCAGCAGGCGCGTCCAGCCGAGCGAGCCCGCTGCGGCCGCGCGTCCGAGCCGCCAGTACGACGCGCGTTTCGCGAGCGCGAACGCAAGGCCGGCGACCGATGCCCACAGCAATGCGGTGATGAGAAACGCCGGGCTCATCGTTAGAAGTCCTTGCAAAGGCGCAGCGCATCGTAGATCGCGCCGTGGATGTTGTGCATCGAAATGCAGTCGCCGACGCGAAACAGCAGGAAGCGGCCGTCGCCGAGCGGCTCGGACAGACACGGCTGCGGCTCGGCCGCGAACAGCGTGTGCACGTCGACCTGGCCGCGGTTCACGGATTCCGGCTTCAGCGCCCAGTAGAGCGCGTCGTTCGGCGTACTGCCGTTTTCGATCACGACCTGGTCGACCACCCGCTCTTCGAGCTCCTCGGTGTACTCGTTGCGCAGCACCGCGATCTTCTTGCCGTCCTCTTCGTACACGCGGTCGAGCCAGTAGTTCGGCGTATGGATCACGCCCTGCGCGTACAGCCGCCGGTAGAAAATCGGGAACGTCGTGCCGCCGACGTCGTCGGCGACCTTCACGTCCGGCGTGACGATCTCGACCATCGAGCCGCGGCTCGCGATGAAATCCGCGACGCCCGCGCCCGCATGCGTGCTCACGCCGTCATAGACGAGCACGTTCTGCTTCGGCTCGACGCGACCGGCGAGCACGTCCCACGCGCTGACCGCGAGCCCCGCGTCGACGCCCCACGCGCTCACCTGGCCCGTGAAGCTCGACCCGCCGGTGGCGAGCACGACGATATCGGGCTTTTCCGCGAGAATCATCTTTTCGTCGGCCGCGACGCCGAGGCGCCGCTCGACGCCGAGCCGCTTCGTCTCCATGTCGAACCAGCGCACGATGCCGGCCATCTGCTCGCGCTGCGGCGCCTTCGCGGCCAGCATGATCTGCCCGCCGACCGCGTCGCTCTTCTCGAACAGCACGACGTCGTGACCGCGCGAGCGCGCGACGCGCGCCGCTTCGAGCCCCGCGGGCCCCGCGCCGACCACGACCACCTTGCGGCGCGGACCGCGCGTCTTCGCGATCACGTGCGGCATCGTCGCCTCGCGCGAGGTCGCCGCGTTCTGCACGCACAGCACGTCGAGGCCGTTGTACTGGCGGTCGATGCAGTAATTCGCGCCGACGCACTGCTTGATCTCGTCCTCGCGGCCGTCGCGGATCTTGATGACCATATGCGGGTCGGCGATCTGCGCGCGCGTCATGCCGACGAGGTCGACCATCCCGTTGGCGAGCAGCCGCTCGGCCTGACCGGCATCGCGGATGCTCTGCGCATGCATGACCGGCAGCTTGACCACCGACTTGATGCCGGCGGCCAGATGCACGAACGGCTCGGGGGGCAGCGCCATCGGCGGCATGCAGTTCGCGAGCGTGTTGTGCGTATCCGCGCCGGAGCCGATCACGCCGACGTAGTCGATCAGCCCGCTTTCGGCCATCGCCTGCGCGATCTCCTTCAGTTGCTCGTGATCGAGCCCGTCCTCGTGGAATTCGTCACCGCACATGCGCAGGCCGACGCAGAAGTCGCGCCCCACGGCCTCGCGCACCGCGCGCAGCACCTCGACGCCGAAGCGCAGGCGGTTTTCGAGGCTGCCGCCCCATTCGTCGGTGCGGAAGTTCGTGCGCGGGCTCCAGAACTGATCGATCAGATGCTGGTGCGCGGCCGAAATCTCGATGCCGTCCATCCCCGCCTGCTGCACGCGCTTCGCGGACGCCGCGAAATCGCCGATGATGCGGCGAATCTCCTCGACCTCGATGATCTTCGCGTTGCCGCGGTGCACCGGTTCGCGCACGCCCGACGGCGTCATCAGATGCGGCCAGTGCTCGCCGTGGAACGCCGAGCGGCGGCCCATGTGCGTCGCCTGGATCATGATCTTCGCGCCGTGCCGGTGCATCGCCTCGGCCAGCCGGCCGAGCGGATCGATCACGCGGTCGGTCGACAGGTTGACCGACTTCCACCAGCCCTGCGGGCTGTCGACCGACACCGGGCTCGATCCGCCGCACACGGCGAGGCCGACACCGCCCTTCGCCTTCTCTTCGTAATAGCGGATGTAGCGGTCGCCGGGCAGGCCGCCCGGTTCGGCATAGACCTCGGCGTGGGCCGTGCTGACGATGCGGTTGCGCAGCGTCAGCTGGTTCAGCGTCAGGGGTTTGAACAGATTCGGATAACGCATCGCAGCAGACCTCGGGCGGCGGGTTTCGGTTGACGCAAAAGCGGATGCTCGAACGGCAGGCGCGCTTCAGTGGGCGATCGGCGACACTTCGAACACGCAGTGCGCGTGGCGTTCTGCCGCGCACTGCACCTCTTTCGACTGCGCGCGCGGCGCGCCGCGGCCAGCCTCGGTCGTGTCGTTGACCCAGTCCATCGCACCGGCGAACCAGCCCGCGAACATGTAGCAGAGCTTGCCCTCCTTGCCCGGCTGGGCGAGCACGAACGACGAGTGATGCAGTTCGATGCGCGCGCGCGCGGCGGGCGCGTCGGCCGCGGCGATCCGGAACAGCCCCCAGCCGCGCTGCGACAGCCGCTTCAGGTAATGCTCGAAGACCGCCATGCCGGCGAGGCCATGCTGCTTCGCTTCCTTGTCGCACCAGTAGTACGCGGACTTGTAGCCGGCCTTGTAGAGAATCTCCGCGTACGCTTCGCGGCCGAGCGCTTCCTCGACGGCGACGTGGTTGTTCGTGAAGAAATGGCGCGGCACGTAGAGCATCGGCAGCGCGTCGGTGGTCCAGACGCCGGTGTCGGCATCGACGTCGATCGGCAGTTGCGGTTGCATGGCGGGTGACTCCGTGGATATCGGTGGGCTATCGTGTGGCGGGGCGCGGCAGGATCAGGCGCCCCAGACGTCGCGGAACACGCGCACCCAGTTCTCGCCCATGATCTTGCGGATGCGCGACGCCTTCCAGCCGGCACGCTCCATCGCCGCGGTCAGGTTCGGGAACTCGCCGATCGTGCGGATGCCTTCCGGGTTGATCACCTTGCCGAAGTTGGTCAGGCGGCGATAGCGGCCCTTGTCGTGCGTGATCCAGTCGAAGAAGTCGACCGTGTAGCCCTGCGTGAAGTCCGACCCGATGCCGACCGCGTCCTCGCCGATCACGTTCACCACGTAGTCGATGGCCTCGACGTAGTCCTCGACTGTCGCGTCGATGCCGCGCTTCAGGAACGGCGCGAACATCGTCACGCCGACGAAGCCGCCGGCATCGGCGATCTCGCGCAACTGCGCGTCGCTCTTGTTGCGCGGATGCTCCTTCAGGCCCGACGGCAGGCAGTGCGAGTAGCAGACCGGCTTCTTCGACGCCCTGATCGCTTCGGACGACGTGTTCGCGCCGACGTGCGACAGATCGACCATGATGCCGACGCGGTTCATCTCCGCGATCACCTCGTGGCCGAAGCCCGACAGGCCGCCGTCACGCTCGTAGCAGCCGGTGCCGACGAGGTTCTGCGTGTTGTAGCAAAGCTGCACGACGCGCACGCCCATGTCCGCGAAGGCCTCGACATAGCCGAGGTTGTCCTCGAACGCATGCGCGTTCTGGAAGCCGAGGATCACGCCGGTGCGGTTTTCCTTCTTCGCGCGCAGGATGTCGTCGGCCGTGCGCACCAGCGTGAGCAGCTCGCCGTTTTCGCGAATCTGCTTCTTCATCAGCGCGATGTTGTCGACGGTCTTCTCGAAGCTTTCCCACACGGACACCGTGCAGTTCGTCGCGGTGATCCCGCCCTTGCGCATGTCTTCGAACACCGTGCGGTCGAACTTCGAGATGTTCAGGCCGTCGATGATGATGCTGTTCTCGTGCAACGTGCTCATGCTGTGTGCTCCGTCTGGCTGGCGTAGGGGGGGCGCGGATGGACCGGCCGGTGAAGTCGGTGCAAGGCGTGGATGGCGCGCGTCAATAGACCGGAAAGCGCTCGCACAGCGCGAAGATCTCGCGCCGCACGCGCTGCTCGACGGCGGCGTCGCCCTCCGGCGACGCGCGCAGCGCGTCGAACACGTCGAGGATCAGCCGACCGATCGCGCGAAACTCGTCGACGCCGAAGCCGCGCGTCGTGCCCGCCGGCGTGCCGAGGCGGATGCCCGAGGTCACGGTGGGCTTCTCGGTGTCGAACGGAATGCCGTTCTTGTTGCAGGTGATGCCGGCGCGCTCCAGCGCCTGCTCGACCTGCGTGCCCTTCAGGCCCTTCGGACGCAGATCGACGAGCAGCAGATGGTTGTCGGTCCCGCCGGTGACGAGGTCCACGCCGCCCGCCTTCAGCACCTCGCCGAGCGCCTGGGCATTCGCGAGCACGCGGTCGATGTAGACGCGAAAGTCGTCCTGCAGCGCCTCGCCGAACGCAACGGCCTTGCCGGCGATCACGTGCATCAGCGGGCCGCCCTGCAGCCCCGGAAACACCGCCGAATTGATTTTCTTCGCCAGGTCCTCGTCGCGCGTGAGCACGAAACCGCCGCGCGGGCCGCGCAGCGTCTTGTGCGTGGTCGACGTGACGACGTGCGCGTGGTCGAGCGGATTCGCGTGGCGGCCTGCGGCGATCACGCCGGCGATGTGCGCCATGTCGACCATCAGCTTCGCGCCGACGCTGTCGGCGATCGCGCGAAAGCGTGCGAAATCGAGCGCGCGCGGATATGCGGAAAAGCCGGCAATGATCAGTGACGGCCTGTGCTGATGCGCGAGCGCCTCGACCTGCGCGTAATCGATGCGCAGCGTCTCGCGATCGACGCCGTACTGCACCGCGTTGAACCACTTGCCCGACAGCGCCGGCTTCGCGCCATGCGTCAGGTGGCCGCCCGCGTCGAGCGACATGCCGAGCACCGTGTCGCCGGGCTTCGCGAGCGCGAGCATCACCGCGCCGTTCGCCTGTGCGCCCGAGTGCGGCTGCACGTTCGCGAAGTCCGCCCCGAACAGCTGCTTCACGCGCTCGATGGCGAGCGACTCGATCTGGTCCGCGTACTCGCAGCCGCCGTAATAGCGCTTGCCGGGATAGCCTTCCGCGTACTTGTTCGTGAGCACCGAGCCCTGCGCTTCGAGCACCGCGCGCGACACGATGTTTTCGGACGCGATCAGCTCGACCTGCGACTGCTGCCGCTCGAGTTCCTTGAGAAGCGCGCTGCGTACCGGCGCATCGCGCTCGGCGAGGGACTGCGAAAAGAAGGGCGTAGGGTTCGGCATGAGGCGTCCATAAGGGTGGGAATGCGCAGAGGGCGAACGGACCGCAACCCGGCTGCAACCCTTGCCGCGCCGGCCGCCTCCCCTGCTGACGGCTCTATTCTTCTCCGCCGCCCTGCCCGTCAATTTACGAATTCAGACGCGTTCTTTGCCTTTTCCGCCATCGAGGTCCGTTTTGGACAAGTCGGCCGCGCTGCTGCGCCGCAGCGTCCGCACGTCCAGCGTGCGCGCGAAGCGCCTGAACGGTGCCTGTGGCGCGCCCGAACGGTGCCGGCGATGCCCGTGCGCGGTGCGCCCGGTCAGGCGTACCGCGCGGCGGGCCAGGGTTTAGCCGTATGGCACGCTTGTTGCGCTCATGCCCAGAATGTACAAGCCGTTCCCCCGACGGCCGAACTTTTATTAGAGCAGACGGAACCCCCACCATCATGTCGCCTGATCGCACCGCGTCACTGACCCACTTCGCGTTCATGCCCTTGCCGAACTTCACGATGATTGCGTTCTCGAACGCGGTCGAAGTGCTGCGGATGGCGAATTATCTGAGCGGTCAGGAGTTGTACCGGTGGTCGGTGATCACCCCCGACGGCGGACTCGTGAGCGCGAGCAACGGACTGGCGGTCGACACGACGCCGGCACAGCAGATCGCGCAGCCGGACATCGTGTTCGTGTGCGGCGGCGTCGACGTGCAGCGCTCGACCACGCCTGCGCATCTGAGCGAACTGCGCCGCTTCGCGCGCATGGGCGTGGTGCTCGGCAGCCTGTGCACCGGCACTTACGCGCTCGCGCGCTCGGGGCTGCTGGCGGGCTATGCGTGCGCGATCCACTGGGAAAACATGTCCGCGCTGAAAGAAGAGTTTCCGGACACGCGCTTCCTGAAAGAGCTGTTCGTGATCGACCGCGACCGCGTGACCTGCACGGGCGGCGTCGCGCCGCTCGACATGATGCTGAACCTGATCGCCGCGCGCGTGGGCACCGCGCGCGTCACGCAGATCGCCGAGCAGTTCATCGTCGAACACGTGCGCGATACGCATGCGCAGCAGCGCATGCCGCTCGTCGCGCGGCTCGGTTCGGCGAACAAGTCGCTGTTCGAAGTGATCGCGCTGATGGAGAACAACATCGAGGAGCCGCTGTCGCGCGAGGAACTCGCGCGCCTCGCCAACATGTCGCAGCGGCAGTTGCAGCGGCTGTTCCGCGAACACCTCGGCATGACGCCGACGCACTACTACCTGACGCTGCGGCTGCGCCGCGCGCGCGAACTGCTGCTGCAGACCGACATGTCGATCATGCATATCACGATGGCGTGCGGATTCCAGTCGGCCTGCCACTTCAGCAAGAGCTACCGCGATGCGTTCGGCACCGCGCCGACACGCGAGCGCCGCCGCCAGATCGCACCGCTCGCGGAGCGGATTGCGGAGGGGTTGCCGGTGACGGCCGGCGCGGCGTTGGCGGGGATGGCGATGGGCGTTTAGCGGGGGCGCGGGCGCGGGCGGCGACGCGATCGTTCAACGCCGGTCTGCGCAACGCGCATCGCACCGATGGGCCGAACCGTTGAACCGTTTCGCGATCACCCGGACACCGCCGGATACCCTGCCGACACCGCAATCCGACACGCCCGCATCGGCCCTCGCGACGATGGCGAAAAGCGCGATTGCTCGCCCCGCGCTAGCGGAACAGATAGATCGGACTCGACCACGCCTGATGCCCGTTTTCGAGCGTCACGCAGACATACACGGGCGTGTCGCCGTGCTCCGCGACGTCGATTTCGCGCGTCACGTCGAGCGTCGTCGCCGTATTGCGATCCGGCAGCCGGAACACGCTCAGCCGCTTGCCGAGCCCGCCTGCGTCGACGTGCAGCCCGTCCATGCCGATCTGCGCGAGCGGCGCCGTCAGCGACGCCTGCGCGGTGCGAATCGCGAGGCTCCCGTCCGCGTCGCTGCACGCGGGATCGAGCATCAGGTCGAAGCCCGCGAAGTTGCCCGTCGTCACCGACTCCCAGCTCACGCGTGCCGGGTGCTCCAGACGCGCGGACTTCTCCAGATGCCAGAAGTTGAACGGCACGACCGCATGCGCGGCCGCGCGCGCCAGCTCCAGCGAGCCGTCCCACTCGGTCATGCGCCCCCGGCCGCGCACTTCCGCGCCCTCCCACATCACCCGCAGCCGCGCGCCCAGACCGGACGCCGCATAAGGCCGGATCGTCTCGATCGTCTTTTTTCCCGCGCGCAGCTCGACCTTCAGGATCGGCGAATCCGCCGCGACCGAAAGGCTCACGCGCGCGCGCGTATCCGCGTCCACCCGGACGATGTCGCCCATGATCGCGTGCGATACCGGCTGCGACCCGGCCGCGCCGAGCGCGGGATCGTCGTCGAAGCGCTGCGCGGCGCCTTCGAAGTGCATCTCGACGGACAGGAACAGCCGCGCCCCCGTGGTGCCGAAGTGGTGCCGCGCGCGCACGGCGTCGAAGATCGCGCGGCGCGTCAGCGCCGGCATCAGCAGGCACGTGAGCCCGCCGTACGCACCGAATACCGACGCCCCCGGATGACTCGCGCCCGGGCGCCCCTTGTGGTCGTCCGAGTTGCACACGACGCCGACGCGGTAGCCGAGGTCGAACGCATCGTGCAGCAGCCATTCGAACGTGCCCCACGCCGAATGGATCTCGACCGAGCGCTCCAGCACGCCGTCGTGCGCGACGCCCAGATCCGCGTAGCGGCCGCCGATATGGGCAAATACAAAGCAGTCCTCACCGCTTTCGCGTAGCGCGCGAAACAGGTCGTCCGCATGATTGCAGTCGGTGGCGATGTCGCTCGTATCGTCCACCAGCGCATGCGAAGAGCGCCGGATTGCCGCGCCCTCGCGGTAGAAATTGACGTTGCGGTCGCCGCCGAGCCCCGTGACGCCGGACCACTCGTAGCCCGGAATCGTGACGAAGCGCCCTTCGTCGTTGAACTCGCGCGTGAGTGCGTTGAGTTCCGCCCAGAACGCGTTCGTGATCTGGAAGTCGTTGCCCTGATGACCGACGAAATCGACGAAGGCGCGGTCCCGCGCGAACGTGAAGTAATCGCGCGCGGAGTTCGTGCCGATCGTCTCTTCGCTCTGCGCGTGGAAGTCGCCCCAGAAATGCGCGTGATCCGGCGCCGCCTGCGCGCGGATCACGTTCGCGCAGCCCACCTGACGCCCGTCGGCGTCGTACAGATCGATGCCGATATCCCCTGCCTCGCTCGCGTACAGTCCGTCGATCCGCAGCGGATGCCGGTCGCTGTCGATGGCCACCTGCCCGGGCATGCCGCGCAGCGGCCCCCGTGCGACCAGACGCAGGCTGCCGTGGGTCGCGACGGTCGGGTTGCCGCACGCGTCCTCCGCCTTCAGCGCGAGCCGGAACGGCGCGCCGACCGCCACCAGCGTCGGGCCGATCGCGCTCCATCGGACCGGCTTGCCCGGCACGACCGCGATCGTCTTGCCGCCCGGCACGTCGGCATAGAGGTTGGTGCCGAACGGATTGGCCTGCACGCGCACCTCGAACGTCGGCTCCGCGCAGGTCTGGACCCGCATGCCCGCCGAGCCCTCGCTGCGGTCGCCGAGCGTCACCGTGATCGTGTCGCCCTCGCGCAGAAAGCGCCGGGCTACCTCGACGCGCAGCATCCTGTACCACGGACGCACGCCCGCGCTGCTCTCATAGACGACGCGCAGCACGGCCCCGTTCGAAGCATGCGCCGTCACGTAGTTCGGCGCGTTCGCGCGCTCCATCTGCGGCCGTCCGAAATCGGCCGCGAAACGCAGCAAGAGCCGGATGCCGCCCTGATCGTCAATGCCGAACTTGCCCGCCGTGTAGACCACCCGGATGGTCTGCATCGATCCCGCGAGCACCTCGTCCGGTGCATCGATGTGCACGCGGCCGATGTGATCCGGCGCATAGATTTCGCTGCTCATGTCTGTAGTTCCTCCGCCCGACGGCAAATGTGCTGGAGGAAGTATTCGCGGCCCGCCGCGGCCACGCAATAAACGCGAACGCGTATGCAATAACCTTGGGTTATCGGCTGTGCACGGCGAGCGTTTCGAGCAGCTTTGCTTCGCTGCGCACGGCCTCGACCACCTGCTGCACGAGCGGCGAGAAGCGGCACGCGGCGCGCCGCAGCAGCGCGATGTGCCGCGGCCAGCGCGCGCCGTCGCTTGGCACCTCGCGCAGGCGGTACTGCACGGCAAGCGGCTGGAACTGGGTGCTGCAGATCCCCAGCAGATCGGTGCTCGCGATCAGGTTGAACACGCTCGACGAGCCGGACACGTGCCGCTCGGACTGGACGCGCGGCGCCCCGAGCCCCTGTGCGTCGAACCATGCATCGACCTGCCGGCGAATCAGCACGCTGCGGCGCGGCAGCACCCACGCGTAGTCCGCGAGGGATGCGGGCGGCACGTGCCCGCTCGTCGGGTCCATTCGGGCGAGCACGGGATGGCCTTCACGGCAGACCACCCAGCTCGACTCCTCGAACAGCGTTTCCGCGGCGAGCGAGGCCGGCAGATCGTCCGGCAGCGGCGCGAGCGCGAAATCGATCTGGCCGGCTTCGAGCGATTCGATCAACTGGTCCGACAGTTCGACCCGCAGATGCAGACGCAATGCGGGGCGGCGCAGCAGCACGGTAGCGAATGCGCGGTCGATCAGCGGCTCGGTGGCCGGCGTCGCGCCGGCCTCGACGCCGGCCGCCGCGGCCGCATGCAATTCGCCGAGCCGGCGCAGCGACTCCTCATGCAGCGCGAGCAGCGCGCGCGCATCGTCGACGAACGCCTCGCCGTATGGCGTGAGCCGCATCCCTTTCGCGTTGCGCTCGAATAGCGGCACGTCGAGTTCCGCTTCGAGCCGGCGCAGCGACTTCGTCAACGCCGGCTGGCTGACGCCGGCCTCACTGGCCGCGCGGTGCATGAGCCCCGTATCGGCAATCGCGAGGAAATAGCGGATCTGTTCGAAATTCATCGTGGCGACGGGCATCCGGTCGAAAACGCCGGCCTCGCACTTGCCGGCTCGCTCGCATGATAACCGAAGGTTATCGGAATCACGGAATAGGTGTTTGCGCCCCCCTCGCGCGCTGCCGATACTGACGCCATGCATCCGTCCCCTGCGATCGCCGCCCGCCATCGCACCGGTGCGGATGGCCCTGCTCACCCGGTGTGGACTGGAGGAAAACATGAACAGGCTGTGGCGTGCCGTTGCCCTTCTCGCGCTCTCGTTTGCGGCGCTTCCCGCGTTGGCGAAAGACCCGCCGAGCCTCCGCTTCGCGACCGACGCCAGCTATCCGCCCTTCGAATCGAAGGCCCCCGACGGCGCGCTGGTCGGCTTCGATATCGATCTCGGCAACGAGATCTGCAAGCGGCTGCACGCGAAGTGCGTGTGGGTCGAAAATTCGTTCGACGGGATGATCCCCGGACTCGAAGCCAGGAAGTTCGATGCGATCCTGTCGTCGATGACGATCACGCCGGCCCGCGAAAAGCAGATCGCGTTTTCATCGAGGCTCTACAACACCGGCTCCCGTCTGATCGTGCGGACGGGCTCGGGGATCGTGCCGACGGTGCCGTCGCTTGCGGGAAAAACGGTGGGCGTCGAGCAAGGCACGATTCAGGAGGTCTATGCCCGAAAATACTGGGAGCCGCACGGCGTGCGGGTCGTCGCGTACCAGGACCAGCAGCAGGTGTACGCCGACCTGACCGACGGCCGGCTGGATGCGGTGCTGCAAAACCAGGTCCAGGCGTCGCTTGGATTTCTGAAGACGCCGCGCGGCAAGGGCTTCATGTTTGCCGGCGCCGCGCTCGACGATCCGCAGGTGCTCGGCAAGGGAACGGCCATCGGGCTGCGCAAGGACGACGTCGCGCTGAAGGCCGCGATCGACGGGGCGATTGCCGCGATGCTTGCCGACGGCACCTATCAGCAGATCGCCCGGAAGTATTTCGATTTCAATATTTACGGCGATTGAGCGAAGGCGGCGCCGCGCAGGTCGCCCGCCACCGCGGACACCGGCAGCGCCGCGAGCCGCTCCGTGATTGCGCGGACCGCCGCGCGCGGCACCTCGGGCAACGCCCCGGTAGCGGGCCGCGCGAACACGAAGCCCTGCATCAGATCGATGTTCGCGCCGCTCAATGCAGCGACGCCGTCGAGCGTTTCCACCCCTTCGGCGACGAGCCGCATGCCGAGCCGGTCGCCGCCCGCGCAGATGCCGAACATCAGTGCCTGCCGGTCGGAGTCGGTCTCGATCTTCTGCACGAGGTTCATGTCGACCTTCACAATGTCGGGCCGCAGTTCGAGCAGCGTATTCAGCCCGTTGAATCCCGTTCCGAAGTCATCGAGCGCAAGCCGCAGCCCGGCCGTGCGGTGCCGGTCAATACAGGTGCGCAAGGGCCGGTAGTCCGTCACCGGTTCGCGCTCGGTCAGCTCGATAATTATCCGGTCGAGCGGAAATCCGGCTTCCCGCGCAGCCTCGACCGTCGCGTCGAGGCCATAGGCGCGATGGCACAGCGCGCCCGGCAGGATATTCAGCGAAAGATTCGCGCGCAGCCCGCACTCGACCGCGTCGCGAAGCGCCCGCGTGCGGCAGCGAAAATCGAATGCGTACAGCGCCTCCGATGCGTGCGAGCACAACAGTTCGACCGGCACGCGTCCCTGTGCGTCCCGCGCGAGCGCTTCGTAACCGTAGGTGACGATCGCCTCCCGGGTGACGCTGACAATCGGCTGAAAAGCCGTATATAGCGGCGTATCTTCGCTCATCGGTCGAACAGGGTTCATCCAGCGGTAAGGGTAGGCCAACGTTGCATGCGTCCGTCTCCGGAGACTCGCACCGGACGAAGGCCGTTGTCGCAGGCGTATTCGCTTGCGTGCACAACAAAGCGGCAACCCCGCGCGGCGCTTCGCCAGGCCGGCGGGTTCATCAATGATGTCGACAATCGTACAGCATGTCTTGAACATTTTTTTGTCGCGTCGCTTACAGACTGTTTAAAGTCGCATTGCTTATCGGAATAACGCATTTTTAGCCGCATTCCTGCGGATAAATATGCAGAATTTCCGCCGTCTGAGCAAGAAACAATACACGATCAGGCAATCATTCCCCGCTCTCATACCTCGCATTCGCAGAATGATGTTTAGTCGAATGACCTAAACATGACACGATTTCCATGACGAATTTCCCGATTCGACGGCGCCGCACGGTGCGGCATTTAAAATTAATTCGCTTAACTAATTTTAAAATAAAGAAATACCCCGCAGACATCGGCCGGACCGGGACGGTGGCGCCTGTGCGCGATCGCCTGCCGCGCGATTGCAGTTGCGCCGCACCTGGGTTAAGGTAAATCCCTCTCCACCAGCGGCGCCGCCGTCCGGCGTGCGGCGCCTCCAGGGGTCGGGATCATGGCAGAAGACAACGCTGAAACCCGGGCAGGCGCGCCCGCCGCACCGCCGGTCGTACCGCAGCAATTCTCGGTCGACGTGCTGCTCGAAAAATACGCGAAAGGCGACGAGCAGACCATCGACGACGTGTACCGCCGCGTCGCGCGCGGCGTCGCGACGGCCGAACCCGACGCGCTGCGCGCCGAGGTCGAGGCGCGCTTCGTCGAGAACCTGCGGCGCGGCGCGCTCGGCGCCGGACGCATCATGAGCGCGGCGGGCACGGGCATTGCCGCTACGCTGATCAACTGCTTCGTGCAGCCGGTCGGCGACGCGATCCAGGGCGTCGACGAAGACGGACTGCCCGGCATCTACGTCGCGCTGCTGCAGGCGGCCGAAACGATGCGGCGCGGCGGCGGCGTCGGCTACAACTTCTCGGCGATCCGCCCCAAGGGCGCGCGCGTGCGCACCACGAGTTCGTCCGCATCGGGCCCGTGCAGTTACATGGACGTGTTCGACGCGTCGTGCCGCACGGTCGAAAGCGCGGGCTCGCGGCGCGGCGCGCAGATGGCCGTGCTCGACTGCACCCATCCGGACCTGCTCGAATTCATCGAGGCGAAGCACTCGAAGGGCCGCTGGAACAACTTCAACGTGTCCGTCGCAGTCACCGACGCGTTCATGCACGCGGTCGAGCAGAACCTGCCGTGGCAGCTCGTGCATCGCGCGGAGCCCTCGCCCGCGCTGCGCGCCGCACACGACCTGCGCCGGCGCGAAGACGGCCTGTGGGTCTACAGCGAACTGCCGGCCCAGGCGATCTGGAGCCGCATCATGCGCTCGACTTACGACATCGCGGAGCCCGGTGTCGTGTTCATCTCCCGGATGAACGAGGACAACAACCTGCGCGCGGTCGAAACGATTCGCGCGACCAATCCGTGCGGCGAACAGCCGCTGCCGGCCTATGGCTGCTGCAATCTCGGGCCGCTGAATCTCACGCGCTTCGTCGTCAATCCGTTCGGGCGGCCTGCCGGCCAGGCCTCGTTCGACTGGGACACGCTCGCGCAGTGCACGCGCACCCAGGTGCGCTTCCTTGACGACGTGCTCGACGTCACGCTGTGGCCGCTGCCGCAGCAATACGACGAGTCGCGCGCGAAGCGGCGCATCGGTGTCGGCTTCACCGGGCTCGGCGATGCGCTCGTCATGCTCGGCCTGCGCTACGACTCGCCCGAAGGCCGCGCGCTGGCCGCGCGGATCGCCGAACTGATGCGCGACGAAGCGTATCGTGCGTCCGCTGCGCTCGCGCGCGAGCGCGGTGCGTTCCCGCTATTCGACGCGCAGCGCTACCTCGAAGACGGCACGTTCGCATCGCGGCTGCCGGACGACATCAAGGAGGCCATCCGCCGCGACGGGATCCGCAACAGCCACCTGCTGTCGATCGCGCCGACCGGCACCGTGAGCCTCGCGTTCGCGGACAACGCGTCGAACGGCATCGAACCCGCGTTCTCGTGGACCTACACGCGGATGAAGGTGATGGCCGACGGCAGCCGCGCGTCGTTCGCGGTCGAGGACTACGCGTACCGGCTGTATCGCGAGCGGGGGGGCGACGTCGGCGCCCTGCCGCCCGCATTCGTGAGCGCGCTCGAAATGTCCGCGCGCGATCATCTGGACATGATGGCGGCCGTGCAGCCGTTCATCGACACGTCGATCTCGAAGACCGTCAATGTGCCCGCCGACTACCCGTTCGACGCGTTCGAAAGCCTTTACTTCGACGCATGGAAACATGGGCTGAAGGGACTCGCGACCTATCGGCCGAACGACACGCTCGGTGCGGTGCTGAGCGTGTCGCCGACGCCGCCCGGCGACACGCTCGCCGAGGCCGACCTCGACCCGCTGCGGATTGCGATCGACCATCGCCCGAGGGGCGAACTGCCCGCCATCATCGAGAAGGTCGAGTATCTGACCCAGGCAGGCAAGAAATCGCTGTACGTCGCCGTGTCGTTCATGGAAGTCTCCGGCCGGCTCGGCGGCGAGGACGTGACGATCGAACGCCCGATTGAATTCTTCATTCCCGCCGGTCAGCGCGACGAATCGCAGCAGTGGATCACCGCGCAGATGCGCTCGCTGTCACTCGCGGCGCGCGGCGGCTTCGTCGCGCGCAATCTGCAGGATCTGCGCAAGGTGTCGTGGGACCGCGGACAGGTCAGACTGGGCGAGGTGCAGCGGCTCGACGGCCATCGCTCGCCGCGCTGGCACGACTCCGAGGTCGCGGCGCTCGCGTATGCGATCCAGCAGATTCTTCATCGGCGCGGCTTTCTCGATGCGGACGGCAACCAGGTGCCGTCGCGCGTGCTCGCGCGCCGCGCGCCCGGCAAACCGTCCGCGCCGCCGCCAACCGTTGTGTCCGCAACGGCCGACGCGCCGCCCGACGACGCGGCCGGGCTCTATCGGTTGCGCACGATGCTCGGCCGCAAGTGCGAAACGTGCGGCGCAAACGCGGTGATCCGCAAGGACGGCTGCGATTTCTGCACCGCGTGTGGGGAAGTCGGCGCATGCGGGTAGGGTAAGCGCGGGGTTTCCGCCGCCGCGTCCGGCGCGGCCGCTTCACGGGAATGCAGTGCCGATGGGTCGAAGGTCCGCTCGAATGACATTTCTCAGGTTCAGCATGTTGTGATGTCGGCACTGCAGACGGAAAGCCTAACGACACAGACTTACGCAATTCTTACTTCACCCCCTCACCGCCCGATCCCGCGAAGCCGCGGGCACCGCCGGAACGCAGGTTCGCGCAGCAATACCAGTCTGGCGCGGCCATCGCGCGCCGCACGCTTCAGCGGTGCCTCGCTGTCGCACCCGAGCGCGCCTTCACCACGTTTCCTCGCTGCAACACATACTCGACGCGCTCGCCCTCTCCCGACACCACGCCGATATCGTCGAGCGGATTGCCGTCCAGCACGACCAGGTCGGCAAGCGCACCCGTTGCGACCACACCGAGTTGCCCCGCCATGTTGACGATCTCCGCGGCCACCGTCGTCGCGGACCTGAGCGCTTCCAGATTCCCCAGCACCTCCGCGCGAATCCTGAACTCGCCGCATTGAAACGCATGCATGTCGCCGAGCAGATCGGACCCGAAACCCATTCGGACACCGGCCCTGGCATAGATCTCCAGCGACTCTCGCCCCTTCTGCTGAACCGCCGCCACCTTCGCGAGCGACGCCGGCGGCAACCCGAACTGCGCACCGTGCCTCGCGAGCGCGTCGTACGTGACGAGCGTCGGCACCGCGAACGCACCCCGCTCCTGCATGAGCCGGGCCGCCGCCTCGTCGACAAGATTGCCGTGCTCGATCGTGCGGACGCCGCACCGCACCGCGCGCGCGATCGCCCGCGCCGTGTACGCATGCGCCATCACGTAGGTATTGGCGGCCTCGGCCTCTGCGACGATCGCCCGTATTTCGTCTTCCGAGTATTGCGTATTGGCGACCGGATCGGTCGGCGACGCAACGCCGCCCGATGCCATGATCTTGATCTGCGTTGCGCCTTTCTGAATCTCTTCACGCGCGGCGAGCCGTACGCCTTCGACGCCGTCCACCACCCGTGCAATCGCCCCGGTCCGAAAGCAGCACGAGCACGGCTCCAGCACGTCGCCGCGCGGGCGAAAATCCCCATGCCCGCCGGTCTGCGACAATGCCTTCCCCGACGGAAAAATTCGCGGCCCGGAAACCAGTCCGGTTTCGATCGCCTGCATCAGACTCCAGTCGGCTCCGCCCGCGTCCCGCACGCTCGTGAATCCACGCGCGAGCATCGCGTCGAGAATCGGCAGCGAACGGATCACCGCAAGAATATTCGGCTGCGCCGCATTGGCGCCGAGATTCGCATTCGCGGCCAGCACATGCACGTGGCAGTCGATGAATCCCGGCATCACGGTCTTGCCGCGCACGTCGACCACCCGCGCATCCGGCACGTCCACCGGCCGGTCCGTCACGTCGGCAATCCGCTCGCCGTCGATCACGACATGATGATGTTCGAGCAACACGCCCCGTTCGAGGTCGAGCACGTTGCCGCCCTGGAGCACGGTCACTGTCATGACAGGAGTCCTTATCGAATGGTTGATGCGCCGGGCCGGCCATCTTTCACGAACCGGGTCCCGGCGAGGCTGATCGCCGCCGCGCCGATCACATAGAATGCGGGCGCCATGTTGCTGCCCGTGCGGGCGATGAGCCACGTGATCAGGAGCGGCGCGAAGCCGCCAAAGATCGTCACCGCGAGGTTATACGCGACCGACAGGCCGGTCGACAGCACCCGGGTCGGGAACAGTTCGGCGAACGCCGCGAGAATCGGACCGGTATAGACGGCGATCAGCACGCCGAACACGGCCTGGAACACGAGCAGCGACGCGAGCCCCGGCGCGACGTTGATCCATGCGAACATCGGCCATGCCAGCACGAGAATCGCCAACGCCGCGCCCGACAGGAACATGCGGCGCCCCCACGCGTCGGCCAGCCAGCCGACGACCGGCGCGCAGCACATGATCATCAGGCCGCCGACCATGCCGGCCGCGAACCCCGTCGATTGCGGCAGATGCAGCGTGCGCACCGAATACGTAGGCATGTAGAAGAGCAGGACGTACGTACAGACGGTCCACAGAATGACCATTGAAAAGCTCGCGAAGGTCTCGCGCGGGAACGTGGACAGCACCTCCTTCAGCGGCGAACGCGCTTTCGCCTGCGCTTCGACGGCGCTGAACGCGGGCGTCTCGTCGATATGGCTGCGGATGAAGTAGCCGATCGGTCCGACCAGGATGCCGAGCAGGAACGGCAGACGCCAGCCCCAGCTTTGCAGCGCCTGCGCGTCGAGCGACGTCGTGACGAACGTGCCGGTTGCCGCGCCGAGCAGCACCGCGAAGCCGATGCTCGACTGGATCCAGCTTGAGTAATACGCGCGCTTTCCGGGCGGCGCATATTCGGTGAGGAAGGCCGTTGCACCGCCCATCTCGCCGCCGGCGGAAAAGCCTTGCAGCAGCCGCGCGATCACGATCAGCAGCGGCGCGGCGATGCCGGCCTGCTCGTAGGTCGGCGCGAGTCCGATCAGCGCGGTGCCGAGCGCCATCAACAGGATCGTCAGCGACAGCGCCGCTTTGCGCCCGGCCTTGTCCGCATAGACGCCGAGCACGATGCCGCCGACCGGCCGCATCACGAAGCCGACGCCGAATGTCGCGACCGTCAGCAGCACGGACGTCAGCTCGTTGCCAGTCGGAAAGAACAGCTTCGCGATGATCACGGCAAAGAAGCTGTAGACCGTGAAGTCGAACCATTCGAGACCGTTGCCGATCACGGTCGCGACGATCGCACGGCGGCGCTGCTGCGCCACCGCATCGACGGACGGCGCGGCGCGCGGGGAAAGCGTTCCTTGCATGGTCTCCTCCTTTTCCGGAAGACGGGGCAGCCGCCCCGTGTTGACTCAATGCTAAGGACAACCTGATTTTTTTCTGAAGCGAAAGATTCGCATGCACGCATGCGCCGCACGCATGCCATGCGCTCAGGATGCGATCTGCCGCTCCACCTGCTCGGACAGCCAGCGCGAGAAGCGGCGCGCGGCCTGGTTCTGCGCGCGATCGTCGGGCGCGATCAGGTAATAGCCGCCGCCGTGACTGGCGCTTGCCCGCGTCACCCGGACGAGCTGGCCGGCGTCGATGCACGCGTCGATCATGTAGCGCCAGCCGAGCGCGACGCCCTGGCCGAGGATCGCCATCTGCAGCAGCTGCGGATAGTGATTGATCGTGATGTCCCGCGGCTGCGCGTGACGCCGGTCGACCTCGTTCATGTCGAACCATTCCGACCACGACATCCACTGGCGCTGCCCGTCTTCGAGGCGCAGCAGCGTTTCGTGCGCGAGATCCGCCGCGCCGAGCGTGCGGCCGCCGAGATAGCCGGGCGTGCAGACGGGAAACACCTCCTCGTCGAACAGGCGCCGCGCCGTGTACCCCGCCGGCGCCTGCTGGCGCACATAGTAGATGCCGACGTCGAACTCCGCCGGCGACATCGACGCGAGCGCGTCGCGCACGATCAGGCGCAGCTTGATGTCCGGGTAAGCGGCGCGAAAGTCCGGCAGCCGCGGCGTGAGCCACAGCATGGCGACGCCGGACGAACACGCGATCGTCAGTTCGAGGTCGCCATAGGGTTTCATCACGTCATGCGTGGCTTGCGCGCAGTGCGTGAGCAGACGATGCACTTGCGCCGCATATTGCTCGCCCGCGATCGTCAGCCGCAGCGCGCGGTGTTCGCGCACGAACAGCGACCGGCCGAGGAAGGTCTCGAGCTGCTGGATTTGCCGGCTGATCGCGCTTTGCGTCAGGTGCAGTTCGGCGGCGGCGCGCGTGAAGCTGGCGTGCCGCACGGCGGCTTCGAACGCGACGAGGCACTGGAGCGGCGGCAAAGGAGTGATGCGCATGGCGGACATACTGGTCGATTTCGCTGCCGACATGATACGGGTAGCGCGAAAGGACCCGAAGCCCGCTGACGCAGACCGACGCTATTTTTGCTCCGGCGCGCCCCTCACCGCCCGATGCGGCGAAACTGCGCGCACAGCCGGAACACCGGTTCGGACAGCGGCACCTGTTTCGCGCGGCCATAACGCACCGCGAGCTTCAACAGTTCCTTGATGTCGCGTCCGCTCGCGTGCGGGAACGCGCCGACGAGCGTGCCGATCAGCGCCTCGGAGAGCGGCGCGCCGAACTGCGCGGCCAGCAGCGTCCATAGCCGCGTCGCGTCGCCCGGGGACGGTGTCGCGTAACGCACCGTCGCAATGCAGCGCGACAGGATCGCGTCGTCGACATCGCCGACCCGGTTGGTCGTCATGAACAGCAGCCCGCTGAAATACTCGAGCGTGCGCAGAAACTCGGCGACGATCGCATTGTGTTCGAGATCGTTGTCGCGCTGGCGAATGTACACGTCGGCCTCGTCGAGCAGCACGATCGCGCCCCAGCGCATCGCGCGCCGCAGGATCCCCGAGAGCGCCGCGCCGACCGACGCGGCGGTGGTGCCGAGCTGCCCCGAATGCACGCGGTACAGCGGCTTGCCGACCACCTCCGCGTAGACCTCGGCGGTCAGCGTCTTGCCGAGCCCCGGCGCCCCTTCGCACAGGATCGTCGTGCCGCCCGACTTGCCCGCGACGAAGTCCTGCGCGTGGGCCTGCATGTCCGACGTGAGCATGTCGATCAGGTCGCGGTCCGCATCCGGCAGCACCAGCTTGTCGCGCAGTTCGGGCCGGTACGGATACTCGCTGAGGTTGCGCACGTGCGCCCAGACACTCCGGTGCCAGTCGAGATGAAACAGGTTCACGTAGCCGTGCAGCGGAATGCTGTCGAAGCCCTGCGCGATGCCCGCGCTACGCCAGAAGTCCGCGTCGTGGTTCAGCTCGAAGCGGCGGCCGAGCGTCTCCTCGTCGTTCACGCAGCGCGCGGCGACGCCGTCGCCAAGCCGGACCGCTTCGGTCGCACCGTTCTCACCGACCGTGAATACCGCGCGCCCGACGAGAAACTGCGCGCCGAAACGCCGCTGCATCTGCAAGAAGCGCTGCGCGTGCTCATCGTACTCGCGGCGGAATTCCGCGCACTCCTTGTAGAAGCCGAACTGCGCGAGCAGCTCGGGGATCGTGCGGCCCGCGATGTCATGCCGGTAAAGCACGAGCGAGGTCGTCATGCCCGAGCGGCGCGTCGCGGGATCGGTCAGATCCGCATTGGCCGATTGCATCGTGTTCGCCAGCATGTCGACGATCACGTATGACATGCCCTGGTCCGGCTCGATGTGGCGCATGCGGTACACGAGCCACGGCAGCAGCACGCCGTCGCGGCCGCTGCGGTACAGCCAGCCGTCGATCGCATCGCGCGCGAGGTAGGCGACGAGACCCGGCACCAGCTGGTCGAGCGACGGTATCTCGCGCGCCTGCGGCGCGCGGCGCACGTTGTCGAACGCGAGCATCTGGAACAGCAGCGTATGCTCGCCGTGCGAGCGACACAGCCAGTACAGCGAATTCAGCGATCCGGTATCGAACAGCCGGCTCGCGACGACGGTGCGGCCGTGATGCAGCCCCTGTTCGTTCAGCCGCCTTGCAAGCGGCGAAGCGGCGTCGATCATCGCCAGCAGCGGCCGGATCAGTGCTTCGGGTATGTCAAAGTCCATCCGCGATTCCCGTTCCTCGTCTATTTCATTCGGACTGCATACTTATGTTCCACGCGGTGCGTCACGCGAGAAAGAAATCGATCGCCATCGCCGCGATGGCGGGCTGGATCGCATGCGGGCCATTGAATTCGACGTAGCGCACGTCGTAGCCCGCTGCTTCGAGCGTGGCTGCGTTCGCGCGGCCACTCGTTCCGATCGGCAACTGCTCGTCGGCAAGCCCGTGCGCAATGAAGATCTTCGGCGTACCGTGCTGCATGAACACCGACATGAAGCCGCCGGAAAACGCGATCACGTGGCTCGCGATATCGCCGTTCGTCACGCCGATCGACAGCGCGTAGCTCGCGCCATCGGAGAAGCCCGCGAAGCCGAGCCGCGCGCGATCGATCCGGAAGCGCGACGTCACCTCGACCAGCGCCTGCTGCAGGCGTTCGAGATCGGGACCGTTGCCGCCGATCACGAGATCCCAGGTCGGATAGACCGAATGCGGCGCGAGGATCAGAAACCCGTGACGCCGCGCGTGCGCTTCGACATGCGGCAGGACTTTCTCGGGGAAGCCGCCGGCTCCATGAAACATCACGAGCAGCGGGACAGGCGCGTGCGGATCCAGCGTGTCCGGCACGTACAGCAGCGCATCGCGCTGCGCCGACAGGCCAAGCCGGTGCTGGCCGGGCGGCAGCGCGGCGCGGGCCGGCTCCGCATGCGCGAAGGACAGCCGGCCGAACAGCGACGGGTCGAGTTGCACGGGGCGAGTCCGGCCGTGAGCGTCAGCGGGCCGGCGCGCTCATCAGCGCGCGCACGTGTGCGGCCGCGCCGCTCGCGAGCCCGTCGAGGCTGTACCCGCCTTCGAGGATCGACACGATGCGACCGTTGCACGCGACGTCGGCAATCTGCACGAGTTCCCGCGTGATCCAGCCGAAGTCGTCGTCTTCGAGGCTCAGTCCCGCGAGCGGATCGAGACGGTGCGCATCGAAGCCCGCCGACACGATCAGCAGCTGCGGCCCGAAATCGCGCACCGCCGGCAACAGGTCCGCCGCCATGCGCGCGCGAAACTGCGTCGAATCGCACCCGCGTCCGAGCGGCACGTTGACGATATTGTGGTTCGGCCCGGTCTCGGAAGCCGCCCCGGTGCCGGGATAAAGCGGCCACTGATGGCTCGACGCATACAGCAGCCCCGGCCGCGACAGAAATGCACGCTGCGTCCCGTTGCCGTGATGCACGTCGAAGTCGACCACTGCAACCCGCTCGACGCCATACGCGTCGCACGCGTAGGCCGCCGCAATCGCGGCCTGATTGAAGATGCAAAAGCCCATCGCGCGGTCCGGTTCGGCGTGGTGACCGCACGGGCGCGTCGCGCAGAACACGTTGCGCGCGGCGTCGCTCATCACCGCGTCGACGCCCGCGCACGCGGCGCCCACGCAGCGCATCACCGCCTCCCACGAGCCGGGAGACATCACCGTATCGCCGGCATCGAGCGCCACGCGTCCGCGCTGCGGCACGGCGCGCGCGATATCGTCGACGAAGTCCGGCGTGTGGATGAGCTGTACCTGATCGAGCGTGCCGGGCGGCGCCTCGCGCCATTCGAGCGCGGCGAACTCCGGCGCTTTCAGCGCGCGCAGAACCGCGCGCAGCCGCTCCGGCGACTCCGGATGATCCGCACCCGGCTGGTGATCGAGGCAGGCGGCATGGGTATAGACGAGGGTGGTCGACATGGGCGGCATGGAACAGAACCGCCTGAGTCTAGAGCCGAATGGCCGGCGCGGCTAATTGGACATAGTTTTGCAAACGATAGGCTTTCGTTTATGGAAGCCGCGGCGGCGCCTCGTCGAACAGCGCCGCGACGCCCTGCGGCGACGTGAATATGCCCATGCCGTCGTGCCCGACGCCTTCGATCACGCGCGTGCGGTGCCGCGGCTCCGACGGATGCCGCCTCTGCATGTAGCGCGCGTACGCGAGCCCGCGCGCGAGGCGATGCGCGCCCTGCGCCTGCGCCGCACAGGACGTGTCGAGCGCCGGATGCGCGGGATCGCGGTCCTCGCCCCCTAGCAGCACGGTCACGTCGCGGCCCGCATACGCCTGTTCGAGCGCGCGGGCGTCGAACGCCTCGCCGCCCGCCCGCGCGTAGGCCGGCAACCGGTTCAATCCGTATTTCCAGTCGTCGAAACCGGGGCAGCGCGCCGCGTCGAACGGCGCGAAGCCGCCGTCCGGCGTCGGGCGCAGCGTGTCGAAATACACGTATGACGACGGATTCGCAATCACATAGCGCAGCGCGATCCCGCTACCCGCAAGCGGCGCCTCGCCCCGCGTGAGCACCGCGTAGCGCTGCGCGACCTGGCCGCCGCCCGAGTGGCCCGCGATCACGATCGACGCGAGCGACGGAAACTGCTCGCGCTGCGCGAGCGCGTCGAGCATCGCGTCGAGCACGTCGAACGAACTGAGCGGCGCCGCGCCCGTCGCCGCGTCGCCGCCCATCCAGCCCGTCCAGTCCCAGCGCAGCGTATCGGGCGGCAGCCGGTGCGCGTCGACATCGGCTTCGGCAAGAAACTGCGGCACGATCAGCAGCGTATCGTGCTCGTCGCCGCCCGCCGCGGCGCGGGCCTGCCGCGCCAGCTCGAAATAGGCGTCGGCGTTGCGCAGACGCCCGTGAATCAGGATCACCGCGCGCCGGATCGCCGGCTGCCGCACGCTCCAGTCGCAGGTGACGTACAGCGGCGTGACGCCGCGGCCCGCGGCGCACGCGACCGTGAGCCGGTGCGGCGCCACCACCGTGACAGGCCGCTCGTTCGGCGCACGCTCGTCGCCGGGTGGAAAAATCTCGGACATGCAAAACCTGGGAGTACGTGATAAAAATCATTGCGCGGCCGCCGAACCGGCGCGGTGCACCGGCTCGGGATCGCGCCCGGACTTCGTGAAAAACACCATCGCCAGCGACACGAGGCCGGCCACGATCAGATAGAACGCCGGCATGAAGCTGCTGCCGCTCCAGTGCGTCAGCGTCGTGATCGTGAGCGGTGCGAGCCCGCCGAACAGCGTCACCGCGATGTTGTACGACAGCGCGACGCCGGTCGAGCGGTGGCGCACCGGAAACAGCGTGGCGAGCATGCCGGGGTGCGAACCGGACATCGCGGCGAGAAACACCGTGGCTACCATCTGCGCGATGAACAGATGCAGCGGCGACGGCGCGGAAATCACGAAGTCGAACAGCGGATACGCGACGAGCACCCACGCGATCACGACCGGGTAGAACAGCCGGTACGCGCCATAGCGGTCGCACAGCCGTCCCGCGAGCGGAAAGAGCCCGAGATTCAGCACGCCCGAGACGAATGCGCCGACCAGCGCGGTGGACAGCGGCAGATGCAGTTGCCGCTCGACATACAGCGGCAGATAGGAATGCCACACATAATTGGTTGCCGCACCAACGATGATCACGCCCATTGCACAGATCACCGTGTCGGTGTTATTGCGGAAGAACGCGCGCAGGCCTTCGCGCTTCGGCGCATCGCGCCGTTCGTGCAGCAGCGCGAATTCCGGCGATTCCGCGACGCGGTGGCGGATGTAGAAGCCCACCGGTCCCGCGAGCGCGCCCAGCAGGAACGGCAGACGCCAGCCCCACGCGACGAGCTGCGCATGCGTGAGATGCGTCGTCAGCAGCCAGCCGGTGCCCGACGACAGCAGCAACGCAAACGCCTGCGCGGACATGTTGAAGCTGCCGTAGAACATCTTCTTGCCGGGCGGCGCATACTCGACGAGCATCGCCGAGGCCGTCGCGAACTGGCCGCCCACCGACAACCCCTGCAGCAGGCGCGCGAGCACGATCAGCAGCGGCGCGGCCACGCCGAGCGTCGCATACGACGGCGTGAGGCCCATCAGCAGCGTACTCGCGGCCATCGTGACGATCAGCATGGCGAGCGCGCGCCGGCGGCCCATGCGGTCCGCGTACATGCCGAGCAGCACGCCGCCGAGCGGGCGCACGAGGAAACCGATCGCAAACGTGGCCAGCGTCAGCGCGATCGACACGAACGGCCGGTCGGCCGGAAAGAACACCTGCGCGATGATCTTCGAGAAGTAGCCGTAGACGAGAAAATCGAACCATTCGAGCCCGCTGCCGAGCACCGAGGAGACGATCGCGCGCCGCACCATCCGCGCGCTCATGGCCGGCGCGGCGATGGCGTCGCCTGAAACGTGGGTGGGGTTCATTGCGTGCATGCTCCTGTTCCGAACATCGTTGCCAGCGCACACGGCGAACTCAGCATACGCGCGCCATTGTGGCCAACGCCGGGCACCACGTGAAACTGCTGGTCCAGCCCCTGCGGATGCCGCATCCGCAGATAGCGCACATAGCCTTCGGCGCGCGCGACGCGCTCGCTGCCCTGCGCCTCGGCCGGACAACTGCGGTCGAGCGCAGCCTGCACCGGACTGTCGTCGCTGCCGCCGACCAGGTACACGACGCGGCGCTTCACATAAGCCGCTTCGAGCTGCGCGGGCGTGCGATCGGCCACGTAGGGCGGGCGCGCCTGCATCCCGTACTTCCAGTCGTCGAAGCCCGGGCAGCGCGATGCGTCGAACGGTGCAAAGCCGCCGTGGCCGTCAGGGCGCTGCGCATCGAAATACGCGTACGAAGACGGGCTCGACACGACGTAGCGCACGTCGATCCCCTCTTGCGTCAGCGCACGCAGGTCGTGCGCGGCCACCGCGTAGCGCTGCACGACCTGGGCGCCGCCCGAATGACCGGCGAACGTCACGTACTTCAGGTTCGGGAAGTGCCGCCGGTCCGCAAGGCGCGCGACGATCGCATCGAGCACCGCGTACGAGCTGAGCGGCACCGGGCCCGCGGCCGGTTCGCCGCCCATCCACGCGTTGTCCTTCCAGCGCAGCATGTCGGCGGGCACCTCGTGTACGCGCGTGTCGAGCGTCGCGAGAAACTGCGGCGCGACGAGCAGCGTGCTCGCCGCGCTCACGCCCGACGCGTCGCGCGCCCGCTGCGCGGTGCGGTAATACACGTCCGCGTTGCGCAGCTTGCCGTGAATCACGATCACCGCGCGCACGATGTCCGGCTGCGGCACGTCCCAGTCCGCCGACAGGTAGAGCGGCGCCTCGGCCGGCCCCTGCGGCGTATCGAGCCGCAAACGCTGCGGCGCGATGACCGCCACCGGATGCAGGTGCGGCGCGTACGCGTGCTGCGCGTGCGCGACGCCCGGCGCCGCGGCGAGCGGCAACGCCGCCATCAGCGCAAACGCCGCGCAGCGGCGTATCGCGCGCGCGCGATCTGCGCGCCAGCTCTTCAACAGATTCATCGGACTCCTCCCGCGTGATGCGCTTTCATGCTGTGCCTCGTATCGCTTCGTATCGCCTCGTGTCGCCTCGTGTCGCCGTCGCTCAGAAGCGGTGACGGATGCCGAACGTCACCGCGGTCTGGTTCGCCCAGAACGCGGTCTCGTCGGTGACGCCGACCGGCGTGAACGTGCCGTTCGCGTTGCGCGTCGCGGCCGCGTAGCCGACGGTTGCGTACACATCCGTGCGGATGGACAGCGCGTAATCCGCGCTCACGACGCCCATGATCGCATTCGACACGCCCTTCGTCGCGTTGCTCTGGTAGTACACCGCGCCCGTCAGCTGGAAGGCCGGCGCGAAACGGTAGCGCACGCCGCCGAACCACAGCGCGGCCGCGGTCGATGCACCCCTGGTCGGATCGTACAGGTAGTGCTCGTAGCCGCCCATCAGCGTCGCCGGGCCGATCTCGTCGCGTGCCGACAGGCTCCAGTTGCGCGACTTCGTCCACGTGCCGCTCGAATTGATCGCACCGTTGCGGTAATCGTAGGCGAACGCGGCGGACAGCGAACCGAGCGCGTATTCGAGCCCGCCGCCATAGGCGGCGCTGCTCTGGAACGAGCCCGCATCGCCGCCGAAACTGTAGTCCGCGATCGCCTTCAGGCCGCCGAACTGGCCGACGTATTTGACCGAATTGTCGAGCCGCGCCTTGTACGAGAAATCGTCGGACGAACCGGTGGTCGGAAACCACGTATATTGCGGCGCGTAGCCCATCGGATCGTACTTCTCGAGAATGTCGTACATCGCGGTGTATTGCAGGCCCGCGGACAGCGAGCCAAACGACGCATTCGACACGCCGACCGACGCGTTCCGGTTGAACAGTACGCCGGACGAAGCCTGCGTGCCGTCATTGCTGTTGAAGCCCGCCTCCAGTTCGAAAAACGCCGTATAGCCGCCGCCGAGGTCTTCCGTGCCGCGCATGCCGAAGCGCGAATTGCTGAGGCCGCCCGAATTCTCGCGCACCACGGACCCGCCGCTTGCATTGGCATGATTGATGAATTCGATGTTGGTATCGAGCACCCCGTAGAGCGTGACGGACGACTGCGCATGCGCGGACAGGCTGGCTGCGCCGGCAAACGCGGCGGCAAGATAGTGCTTTTTCACTGGCGTCTCCTGAAACCGGTTGTTATCTGGTTTTTTGTCTGGCTTGTTATTTATCTCTGCCGACCTCGCCGCGAGGGGTCTCGACGACCGGCATCCGCAGCGATGGCGAAATCGTAGAGTCCGCGCTCGCCAATGTAAAATACTGGTTTCAGGCACCATCCATACTTTTAAAATATAGATTGCCGGATGCGCGACGGGACGTGCGGAGACACACAGGAGACGAACGATGGAACTGCGGCATCTGCGCTATTTTCTGGTGGTCGCCGAAGAAGGACAGTTCACGCGCGCGGCGTCGCGGCTTGCGATGCAGCAGCCGCCGCTGTCGCAGCAGATCCGCCTGCTGGAGGAAGAAATCGGCTTCGACCTGTTCGAGCGGCTGCCGCGCGGCGTCGTGCTGACGGAGGCCGGCAAGGCGTTCGCGCAGGACGCGCAGCGCGTGCTCGACGGGCTGCAGCAGTCAGTCGAGCGCGCGGCACGCATCGCGCGCGGCGAACTCGGCACGATCTCGATCGGCCTCACCAGTTCCGCCAGCTTCCATCCGCTCACCACCGAGGCAATCCGCGCATTCCGGCGGCAGCATCCGAGCGTCGGCATCGATCTGACCGAGCTGAACGCGGCTGAAATCAACGAGCGTCTCGCCGGGGGCCTCGTGCATGTCGCGTTCCTGCGCAAGCCGGTGACCCTGCCGCCGGACCTCGCCTTCGACGTGCTCGACGAGGAGCCCATGGTCGTCGTGCTGCCCGAGGATCATCCGCTGCTCGCGCGGCGGCGCGCGAAGCGGGGAGCGCCGCCCGACATCGCGCTGCGCGCGCTGGCCGACGAAGACTTCATCCTCGTGCGCCGGCCCGGCGCGCCCGGCATGTACGCGGACATCCTCACCGCGTGCCGCGAAGCCGGCTTCTCGCCGAATGTCGTGCGCGAAGTGCCGCGCATGCTGTCGGGCATCAAGCTGGTGTCGACCGGTCTCGGCATCACGCTCGTGCCCGCGTCGATGCAGCATTACAGTCAGGTCGGCGTCGTCTATTGCCGCGTGAAGCAACCGCACACGCTGACGGCGCCGCTCACGTTGTGCTATCCGACCACGCCGCGCAACGGCGCCGCGAGCCGCTTCGTCGAATTCGTGCAGCGCCATTTCCCGTTGCACGCACCCGCCGCGTAGCGCGATACGCCGGCGCGCGGCGCCCCGAAGCGCAGCCGCGCCGCTTTCGCCGCCCGCCGCCCGCCTTCCCGCCTTCCCGTAGCCGCCTGACTGAACCAGGCGGCGCACGTTCGCGCACCCGTTCAGGGTTAACCCGTCTCGCCAATCCGGCCAATTCATATAAACATATATATGAATCTAGCCGAACCGGCTTCCTTGTTATCCGGCACGCAGGCCCTCGAAACCGTGGACAACCGCATTCCCCGCTATCACCAGTTGCGCGACCAGCTTGCCGCGCGCATCGCCGCGCTCGAATGGCAGCCGCACGAGCCGCTGCCGACCGAGCAGGAGCTCGCGCTCGCCTACGATCTCGCGGTCGGCACGGTGCGCAAGGCGGTGGATCTGCTCGAACGCGAGGGGCTCGTCGAACGCTTCCAGGGGCGCGGCACCTTCGTGCGCCGCGCGACCTTCGAACGCTCGCTGTTCCGCTTCTTCCGCTTCCAGTCGCCGCGCGGCGAGCGCCTCGTGCCGCAAAGCCGCATTCTCGAACGCGACGTCGTGCGCGCGCCGAAAGCCGTCGTCGCGAAGTTCGCGCTCAAGCCGGGCGCCAAAGCGATCCGTCTCGTGCGCGTGCGTCTGATCGAGCAACAGCCGATCGTCGCCGAGCACATCTGGCTGCCGTACGACGCGTTCGCCGTGCTGGCCGACTACCCGCTCGACGCGATCGGCCCGCTCCTCTACCCGTTCTACGAAAAGCAGTGCGGCCGCGTGATCGCGCGCGCCGACGAGCGGCTCACCGTCGACACCGCCACCGCCGCCGATGCCGCGCTGCTGGGCGTCAGTCCGGGCAGTCCGGTCGTCGTGATCGAGCGGACCGCGTACGGCTATGACGGCGCGCCGCTCGAATGGCGCCAGTCGCGCGGCGCGGCGCAGCACTTCGCGTACGAAATCGAAATCCGCTGAACGCGCAGGCGCGCAGCGAGCGTCCATGACGTGCCCGCCGGAGGCGGCCGTTCAGGTTTCGCAGTTCAACCCGCATCAGCGCCGATACGCGGCGCGTGGAGTTCCGATGTTCTCGTGGTATAGCGATATTTCGACCGGCGAGCGGCGCACGTTCTGGGCCTGTTTCGGCGGCTGGGCACTCGATGCGCTCGACGTGCAGATGTTCAGCCTGGTGATTCCCGCGATCATCGCGCAATGGAGCATCAGCAAGACCGAGGCGGGCTTCGTGAGCGGCGTGACGCTGATCGCATCGGCGCTCGGCGGCTGGGTCTGCGGCGCCGCCGCGGACCGCCTCGGCCGGGTGCGCACGCTGCAGATCACGGTAGCGTGGTTTTCGGTGTTCACGCTGCTCAGCGCGTTCGCCCAGACCTACGATCAGTTCGTTGTACTAAAGGCACTGCAGGGCTTCGGCTTCGGCGGCGAATGGGCGGCCGGTGCGGTGCTGATGGCCGAAAGCATCCGCAACGCGCATCGCGGCAAGGCGATGGGGGCGATGCAAAGCGCGTGGGCCGTCGGCTGGGCCGCCGCGGTGCTGCTCTACGCGGTCGTCTTTTCGTTCGTGCCGGCCGCGTTCGGCTGGCGGCTGATGTTCGGCCTCGGCACCCTGCCCGCGCTGCTGATCGTCTATCTGCGCCGTCATATCCAGGAGCCGCAAGGCACGCTCGCGGGGACCGGGCGCGCAGCCCGCACGCCGCTGCTGTCGATCTTCGCGCCGGACGTGCTGCGCATGACGCTGATCGGCGGACTGCTCGGCATCGGCGCGCACGGCGGCTATTACGCGCTGACGACGTGGCTGCCCACGTTTCTGAAGACGGAGCGGCATCTGTCGGTGCTCGGCACCGGCGGCTATCTGGCGGTGATCATTGCCGCGTTTTTCTGCGGATGCATCGCGGCGTCGTATCTGCTCGACGCAATCGGCCGGCGCCAGACGATCCTGCTGTTCGCGCTGTGCTGCGTCGCGACGGTGATCCTGTACGTGTTCCTGCCGATGTCGAACACCGCGATGCTGATGCTCGGCTTCCCGCTCGGCTTCTTCGCAGCAGGCATTCCGGCCAGCATGGGCGCGCTGTTCAACGAACTGTATCCGCGCGGGACGCGCGGCACCGGCGTGGGTTTCTGCTACAACTTCGGACGTGTCGTATCCGCAGGCTTTCCGGTGATGGTCGGCCACCTTGCGGGCCGCTATTCGCTGGGCTTCGCGATCGGCGTCGATGCCGCGGCGGCCTATGCGATCGTCGCGCTCGCCGTCCTGATGCTGCCGGAAACGCGCGGCCGCACGCTTTCCGACAACCCGGCCACCTGAGCCCCCCTGAGCAACCCGAGCACCCCGAGCCCCTCACCTGAGCATCACGCATGACCGAGCCTCACCCCCACGCCATCACGGGAATCGACGCGCACGCGCACGTGTTCGTGCGCGGCCTTGCGCTCGCATCCGGCCGGCGCTATGCGCCGGCCTACGACGCTCCGCCTGAACGCTACCGCGCGATGCTCGCGCGCCTCGGGCTGTCGCACGGCGTGCTCGTGCAGCCCAGCTTTCTCGGCACCGACAACGACTACCTGCTCGCGAGTCTCGACGCGTCCCCGCAGATGCTGCGCGGTGTCGTCGTCGTGAATCCGGCGCGCGACATTGCACACCTCGACGCCTGGCACGCGCGCGGCGTCGTGGGCGTGCGCGCGAACCTGATCGGCGCGGCGCTGCCCGACTTCGCCGACGCGAACTGGGCGCCGCTGCTCGAACGCATGGCCGCGCTCGGCTGGCATCTCGAAGTGCAGGTCGAAGCCGCGCGGCTCATGACCGTCATCCCGGCGCTGCTCAAAAGCGGCGTCAACATCGTGGTCGATCATTTCGGGCGCTTCGATCCGGCGCTCGGCATCGCAGACCCGGGCTTCGCCGCGTTGCTCGCGCTCGGCGCGACCCGTCGGGTGTGGGTCAAGGTGTCGGCCGCGTACCGGGTCGGCGCCGCGCGCCACGATCCGTCCGCCGCGCTCGCGGCCGCGGCAGGCGCGTGGCCGCCGCTCGTGCGCGCGTTCGGCGTCGAGCGGCTGCTCTGGGGCACGGACTGGCCGCATACGCAGTTCGAGGATGTCCAGACGCCGGCGCTCGCGTACGCGCAGTTCGAGGCGTTCGTCACGGAACCGGATCAGCGGCGCGCGGTGCTGGTCGATACCCCTGCGGCGTTGTTCCGGTTTGGGTGAGCAACGCGCGGAACGAGCCGCGCTGCTGCGTCATTCGGGTCCGCGGTTGCCGTCCGTGACCGAACCGGAAACCGCGCCGCGTTCCGGCAGCGCCGTCACGCCGGCGCAATCCGAACCGGTGGCGCAGGTCTTCGGCGCATCGATGCGGGCGCGGCCAAACCGGCTCGTCAGCGCCGCACAGACACGGGTCGGTTCGGCACCGGCGAACCCGGCGTCATCGAAATGAGCCGGGCGAGCGGCCGGGTCATCCTCGCGGTTCCGGTCTGCGCGGCCGCGCCCGCTCACCGGCGCGCGCCAAACACCTGGCGCAGTTCGTCGAGCGCCGCGTCGTCGAGCGGCGCCGGGCGCGGCGAGGTCATCAGCCACAGCCGCGCGGTTTCCTCCAGTTCCTCCAGCGCATAGGCCGCGTGCCGGACGCTGCGCTCCCAGACCACCGGACCGAGCCGTTCGAGCAGCACCGCGCGCACCTCGGCCGCGCGCGCGGCGATCTGCTGCGCCACCTGCGGGTCGCCGGGACGGCGGTAGCGAATCAGCGGCACGTGCCCCACCTTCATCACGTAGTACGGCGTGATCGGCGGCAGCACATCGTCCTCGCGCCACACGCCGGCGAGCGTCAACGCGACGAGCGAGGTGGAATGCGTATGCACGATGCCATGCGTCGCCGGATTGCGCGCATAGATCCCGCGATGCAGCGCCAGCGTCTTCGACGGCGGCGCGCCCGCCACGTGACGCCCATCCGCATCGACCTTCGCGATATCCGCGGGATCGAGCTGCCCGAGACAGGCGTCGGTCGGCGTGATGAGCCAGCCGCCGTCGCCGCAGCGCGCGCTGATGTTGCCCGCGCTGCCCACCGTGTAGCCGCGCGCGTAGAGACTCGCGCCCGTCATGCAGATTTCCTCGCGCAATTTCGCCTCGCCTGCCGCGAGCGTGCCGGTCGGCTTCATGCACCGACCCCCTGCGCATAGCGCAGCGCCTTCGCGAAGAAATCCACGCCGCCGAAGTTGCCGGACTTCAGCGCCAGCACGAGCGGCGTGTCGCCGACGCTGACCGTGACCGGCACGCCGGGATCGATCGTCGGTCCGATCCGCAGCATCCGCACGCCGAGCGCCTGCACCACGGCGCCCGACGTCTCGCCGCCCGCCACGACGAACTTGCGCACGCCGCGCGCGAGCAGCCGCTGCGCGAGCGACGCGAGCGCGGCTTCGACGAGTGCGCCGGCCCCGCTGCCGAGTTCGTCCTGCACGGCCTTCACTTCATCCGGCGTGGCCGTCGCGTAGATCAGCACCGGCTGCGGCGCGGGCCCGCGCCGATGCTGCTCGACCAGCGCGAGCGCCGCATCGACCACCGCTTCGCCGCGCGCGAGCGCGCGCGGATCGATACGCATCCCGGGCCGGCGCTTCAGCCACTCGGCAACCTGCGCCTGAGTGGCCTTCGAGGCGCTGCCCGCCAGCACGACAGCCGCGCCGTCGACGGCCGGCAGTCGCGCCGGTTCGGCGGCGGGATCGAGCAGCCCGGCGCGCCGGAAATTGTCGGGCAGGCCAAGCGCGATGCCCGAACCGCCGGTCACGAGCGCGAGATCCGCGCAGGCTGCGCCGAGCGTGCGCAGGTCCGCATCGGACAACGCATCGGCAATCGCGAAGCGCACGCCGTCCGCGCGCAGGCGGCCGATCGCGTCGCGCACCGCGTCGACGCCGCGCGCGAGCGTCTCGAACGGAATCAGGCCGACCTTCGAGCGCGTCTGCCGCTGCAGCACGCGCACGAGGTTCGGGTCGCGCATCGGCGTCAGCGGATGGTGCTCCATGCCCGACTCGTTGAGCAGCCCGTCGCCGACGAACAGATAGCCGTGATAGACGGTGCGCCGGTTCTCCGGAAACGCCGGGCACGCGATCGCGAAACCGGCGTCCTGCGGCCGGTCCGCCGCGAGCGCGTCGAGCAGCGCGTCGGCGACCGGGCCGATGTTGCCCGCGTCCGTCGAATCGAATGTCGAGCAGTACTTGAAGAAGAACTGCCGGCAGCCCTGCGCGCGCAACCAGTCGAGCGCCGCGCGCGACTGCGCGACCGCCGCGTCCGCCCCGATCGTGCGCGACTTCAGCGCGACCACGACTGCATCGGCGTCGAGCGGGTCGGCGGCAGCGGGCACGCCGATCGTCTGCACGGTGCGCATGCCGGCGCGCACCAGCATGCTGGCGAGATCGGTCGCGCCGGTGAAGTCGTCCGCGATACAGCCCAGCAGCGGGCTTCGGGCCTGAGTTTGCATGGAACACCTCCTGTGCGGACATTGTAGCCTCGCTCGCGATGACGATGTGAATAAATGGTAAATTATTTGACCTATGTGATAAATAACGTTAAGGTCGCGGTCAAGGCTCGCTGCCCGGCGCCGTCCGATTCATCGTCAACCGCGGTGTCGGGCGCCCTCCTCCGTCACATCGCGTGGATGCCACGATGAACTACGAACTCCTGTTTTCCCCGTCACCGTCGGCTATGCGCTCACCCGCGCTCGCGACGGCCTCGGGCGCGGTGATGCTGTCGCACGTGAACGACTCGGGCTTCTGGCTCTTCAAGGAGTATTTCCAGCTGACGATCGCGCAGACGCTGCGCACATGGACGCTGATGCTGTCGCTGCAGTCGCTGGTCGGGCTCGTCGGCGTGCTGCTGCTCGGCTCGCTGATCCGCTAAGATAACGGACTGCCGGGCGCCGCCGCCCCGGCGGTCCGGCGGCCCGTCCGCGTCCCAGAGAATCCGCATGTCGAGCAAAGCCCCACCCGACGCCCCCGAAGCGCCGCTGATCCCCGACCAGCGGCGCGAAGCGATGCTGCGCCAGTTGCGCCGCGACAAGGTGCTGTCCGTGCATCAGCTGATGGAGTCGTTCGGCTGCTCGCACATGACGATCCGGCGCGACATCGCGGCGCTCGAAGAAGCCGGCCTCGTCTATCCGGTGCCGGGCGGCGTGCGCATCGCGAGCCATCTGCACAGCGAGCCGAGCCACGAACTGAAGGCCGAAGTCGAGCAGCCGCAGAAGCAGGCGATCGCGCGGCGCGCCGCGCAGGCGCTGCAAGCGGGCATGTCGATCTATCTCGACGCGGGCACGACCACGCTGTCGATCGTGCCCCACGTCGCGTCGCTCGCCGGCATGACGGTCGTCACCAACGACTTCGCGATCGTGCACGCGCTGTCGGGCGCAACGCACGTGAACGTGATCCATACCGGCGGCCAGCTCGATCACGCGAACCTGTCGAGCGTGGGTCCGCTCGCGGCCGCGACGCTGTCGCACATGGTGCTCGACGTCGCGTTCATTTCGGCCAGCTCGTGGGACCTGCGCCGCGGCGTCACCACGCCGTCCGCGCCGAAGATCGACGTGAAGCGCGCGGCCATCGAGGCCGCGTCGCGCGCGGTGCTCGTGTCGGGCAGCGCGAAGTACGGCACGGTCGGCCTGTACCGGGTCGCGGCGCTCGATGCGTTCGACCTGATCGTCACCGACGACGGCCTCGCGCCGCGCGCCGCCGCCGCAATCCGGCAGTCCGGCGTCGAACTCGCGCTGGCGGCGGCGGACTGAGCGCGCGTCGCCCCGCGCAGGCGCACGCACTCATCGGCCTGCGTGGACGATCGATCGGCACCCAGGCCGGCGTGTCGCGCACGCGACCGCTAATCGAATGATTCGGGCGCGATGGCGCCGCCTGCCACCACCCGATGCGCAGCATCGACGCCCGTCGCGAAGAAGCGCCAGTCCTCGTTATTCCCGGCGCCGTCCGGCATCACGATCAGGCGATACTCGCGCGATAGCGCAATCACCAGTCCACCCGCCTCGTTCGCCGAGATCTGCTCGACGCTCACCGGTGCCGGCCTGACAAGTACGTCGTACAAACGACTGGTTGTGGCCTGTGCGTCGTCATCGGAGCCGCACAGGTCCGCACGCGTGGCGATCGCCACGCCCGCCCGCTCGATCCGCCAGTCGCATTGCACATGAAGCGCCCATTTTCCGACGCGCTTCACCCTACCCCTGAAATTCCTGACCTCCGCAAGCGGACCGAAACCAAGCGTCAGCATGGCAGCCGCATGGTGAACGCCGCTCAGGTCTGCGCCATGGAGTACGGATAGCCATTGCTCGATTTTCTTTCGCGTCTCTACCATAAAGAATTTGCCTGATTCAAGGACGTTGGCGTTTCCATCGGTTGGACGTATCCTTTGCGCGCCCCTTGCTTCGTGGAAACCGATCCCTTCTTCAAAAGTTTCGTTGTGCCATTGACGAGCCCGCCCAGGGGGCAGACCCAGGAGCCTTGCAACATCATCCGTCTGTTTTTGGCTCAAGCAAGGAGGCAGAAAGAAGAACATCAGGATTGCCAGGTAAACCGGGGAAAAAAGACGAAGCGTTCCTGCTTCGCACATTGCACGCGCGGTGCCGATGTCCGGCCGGGAACGGCCGGGGCGTCAGCGCTGCCCGAGCGCCAGCGTGATCGACAACCCGGCGGTGAACGCGCCGCCGGCACACGGGCAACCCGTCGCGCCCGATACCGGGGGGAGCTTGCCGGTGATCGACCTCGCGCCGGCCGACCTTGCCGACAGCGCCGCAGCGCACCCCCTGCCGGATGCGGCGAACAGGCGCCGGCCGCCCGTGACGCGGCTGTCTGCCGACGGCAGCCTGACCCGCTGGCTAGCCCGCAAACACCGACAGCACCTGCTTGCGCGCATCGACCGCCTCGCGCAACGCCGCGAGCGCGCCGGCAAGCGCGGCGTCGTCGGGCGCGGCCTTCGCCGCGTCGAGCACGCGCAGCGCGAAACCGGCGAGCGCGTCGTCGGCGGCCATCAGGCGCGGCAGGAACTCCCGCTCCGCGCGATGCCGCCGCCACGTTGCGTCGTTTTCCGGCGCCGGCAGGTGGCGCACCCGCGTTTCGAGCGCCTCGATCTCGCGGCCGAGCGCCTCGAGCGCGCCGATCCGGCGCCGCTCTTCGGCGCCCGGAAACGGCGTCTCGCGGCTCGGCGCCGGAATCGTGCGGCGCAGCGCCGCCGCGTGCACGCCGAGCGCGGCCCGCGCATCGCCGAGCAGCGCGCACACGCCGTTGCGGATCAACTGGTCGTCGGCGCGGTCCTTGTTCTCCTGGCGGTACGCGTTGTAGCCCCAGCCGGTATAGAGGTTCATCAGCAGCGCCTTGAGCGCGCCCGCATTGTCGATCGGATTGGGGTTCATGGCGGTAATCGGTCCACTATCGGTTCGGGAATGCGGCGCGCCGCCCCGCCGCGCGCCGCGTGAACGCGCCTATTTCTGCAGGCCGGCGAGCGTGCCCGCGTCGAACGTGCCGAGCGCGGCGCCGCCGATCTGGAACGGCGCGCCGCATGCGGCGTTCGGAGCGGACACGAGGCCCTTGTCGGCCATCTTCAGCGCGAGGTACATGCGCGCGGCCTCCAGCTCGGTCATGCCGAACGCGCGCAGCGAGATCAGCTCGCGCATGCGCGCGTCCTGCGGCATGATCAGGATCTTCACGTCGTTCAGATGCACGCCGTAGATGCCGAGGAAATCGCTCAGATGCCCTTTCGCGAGCTCGATGATGTCGTGGATGTGCTCGTTGATCTGCTCCATCGGCGTGACCTGCACGATCTGGTTGATCGCCTGCTCGATCACCGGGCCCGCGTATGCGGTCAGCTCCGCCATCGGAATGCGCTCGCCCGCGAACGGCATGTGCGTGATCAGCTTCACCGCGTCGTCTTTCGTGTCGACGTGCACGTAGTAGTCGACCGTGTAATCCATGATCGCCATTTCCTTCGACGTGGCGACGCCCTTGTTCTGCGCGAGCAGCTTGCTGCGCTGGACGTAGATCGCCTCGTACTGCCACGGCGACGTGCCGCCGAAGAAGCCCTGCACGATGTTGCCGAGTATCGGCTTGTCGGGCGTGGTGATCTGGTGCTGACCGGTCTCGTAGACGTCGAGCACCGCGCCGCGGCTTTTCAGCACGCAGAAGTGATTCGACTCGACCGTCAGCAGCGAGCCCGAGACGATGCTGTTGTCGGGGTATTTCCATGCCAGCGTGTCGAGGCCCATCACGTCGCGCCCCTGGCTGTCGAGCGTGCTGATCACCTGACGCTGCAAACCGCTGCCTTGTCCGAAAGCCATGCCTGATCCTCTCTGGTAAGTACGCCCGCTTTCCGGCCGCGGGCCTGGCCGAACCGGTGCGGCCGATGCCGCCTGCGCCGCGGGAACGTTCGCGGCGGCGCGCGCCGCCGCGCCCCGGACAGCCGGAACTCCGGAATCACCCGGAGCACATGCGGCGCGCATCGCGAACAGGCCGCAGCGGTTCGCCGAGGCGATCCGCACGGGCCTGCACGCCGCGCTCCATGTTATTACAGCGGCAGCCGGATGGGAGAGGTTTCAGCCACGGCGCGTGGTGCGCCGCACGGGCGTACCCGTTATGCGGCCTTCAGCAGCCCGTGCGGATCGATCACGAATTTGCGCGGCGCGCCGCCGTCGAACTTGCGGTAGCCCTCCGGCGCATCGTCGAGCGACACGACGGTCACGTTGACGATGTCGGCGATCGGCAGACGGTCCCACAGGATCGCCTGCATCAGGTTGCGGTTGTACTTCATCACCGGCGTCTGGCCGGTATGGAACGAATGCGACTTCGCCCAGCCGAGGCCGAAGCGGATGCTCAGGCTGCCCTTGCGCGCGGCCGCGTCGGCAGCGCCCGGATCGTCGGTCACATACAGGCCCGGAATGCCGATCGCGCCGGCCACGCGGGTGATGTCCATCAGCGAGTTCAGCACGGTGGCGGGCGCTTCCTCCTGATGGCCGTGGCTGCCGTGGCCGTGCGCCTCGAAGCCGACGCAGTCGACCGCGCAATCCACCTCGGGCGTGCCGAGGATCTGCGCGATCTGCTCGCCGAGCGTCGCATCGCGCGACAGGTCGACGGTCTCGAAGCCCACCGCGCGCGCATGCGCGAGCCGCTCCGCATTCATGTCGCCGACGATCGTGCACGCCGCGCCGAGCAGGCGCGCGGACGCCGCCGCCGCCATCCCGACCGGGCCCGCCCCGGCGACGTAGACGGTCGAGCCGGGCTTCACGCCGGCCATCACCGCGCCGTGATAGCCGGTGGGCAGGATGTCCGACAGGCAGGTGAGGTCGCGAATCTTTTCCATCGCGCGGTCGCGATCGGGAAATTTCAGCAGGTTGAAGTCCGCGTACGGCACCAGCACGTACTCGGCCTGCCCGCCGATCCAGCCGCCCATGTCGACGTAGCCATACGCGCCGCCCGCGCGCGCCGGATTCACGTTCAGGCACACGCCGGTGTGCTGCTCCTTGCAGGTCTGGCAGCGGCCGCAGGCCACGTTGAACGGCACCGACACCAGATCGCCGACCCTCAGCGTCTCGACGTCGCGCCCGGCCTCGACCACCTCGCCGGTGATCTCGTGCCCGAGCACGAGCCCGACCGGCGCCGTGGTGCGCCCGCGCACCATGTGCTGGTCCGAGCCGCAGATGTTGGTCGACACCACCTTCAGGATCACGCCGTGACCGATCGCCCGGCCCGCCGGGTCGACCATCTTCGGATAATCGATCGGCCGCACCTCGACCTTGCCCGGCCCCAGATACACGACACCGCGATTGCTGCTCATTGTCTCGTCTCCATGTTGATCCTGCTGAACGGTTGCCGGAACGCCGCGCCGGCCGCGACCGGCGCGGGCGCCACACCTTGCAGCGTATTCGCTCGGGGCATGCGCCCCCTGTGCAAAACCCGACATGCTCCTGGCTGAAACCGACATCGCCGTGCCGGACCTTTTTTATTGATTGAACGTTCAATAAAAAACGCATAGAGTCACGCCATCCGATCACGGAACCTGAGAGACCATGCCCAAAACCGGAATGCGCGAAGTGCGCCGCGCGCAGCTGATCGACGCCACGCTGCTGTCGATCGACGAAGCGGGCCTCGCCGGCACCACGCTCGCGGCGGTCGCGCAGCGCGCGCGGATTTCCACCGGCATCGTGAGCCACTACTTCGGCGACAAGGACGGCCTGCTCGAAGCGACGATGCGCCACATCCTGCGCGATCTGTCCGCGGCCACCGCGCGCCGGCGCAACGCCGCGCCGGCGCAGCCGCGCGCGCGGCTGCGCGCGATCGTCGCGGCGAACTTCGACGTGAGCCAGCTGAGCAGCCCGGTGATGAAGACCTGGCTCGCGTTCTGGGCGCAGAGCATGCACGAGCCGCCGCTGCGGCGGCTGCAGCGCGTGAACACGCGGCGGCTCTATTCGAACCTGTGCGCGGAGTTCGCGAAGGCGCTGCCGCGCGCCGCGGCCCGGCGCGCGGCGAGCGGCCTCGCCGCGCTCATCGACGGCCTGTGGCTGCGCGGCGCGCTCGCCGGCGCGCCGTTCGACACGAAGGCCGCGCTGCGCCTCGCCAACGATTACATCGATCTGCTGCTCGCGCCGCGCGCGGGCCGCGGCAAAGGAGAAACCTGATGTCCCTGTATGGCCTGCAACGTTTGTACATCGGCGGCGAGTCCGTCGACGCGACGAGCGGCGTCACGTTCGATACCCGCGATCCGGCCACCGGCGACACGCTCGCCACCGTGCAGCAGGCGAGCGCCGCCGACATCGACCGCGCGGTGGCGTCGGCGCGCGACGGCCAGCGCGCGTGGGCCGCGCTCACCGCGATGCAGCGCGCGCGCATCCTGCACCGCGCGGTCGGCCTGCTGCGCGCGCGCAACGACGCGCTCGCCGAACTCGAAATGCGCGACACCGGCAAGCCGGTTGCGGAAACGCGCGCAGTCGACATCGCGACCGGCGCCGACGTCATCGAGTATTACGCGGGCCTCGCGCCCGCGCTCGAAGGCGCGCAGATTCCGCTGCGCGCGGACTCGTTCGTCTATACGCGGCGCGAACCGCTCGGCGTGACCGCCGGCATCGGCGCCTGGAACTATCCGATCCAGATCGCCTGCTGGAAGTCCGCGCCCGCGCTCGCCGCCGGCAACGCGATGATCTTCAAGCCGAGCGAAATCACGCCGCTCAGCGCGATCCGGCTCGCGCAGATCTACAGCGAGGCGGGCGTGCCGCCCGGCGTGTTCAACGTCGTGCAGGGCGACGGCACGGTCGGCGCGCTGCTCGCCGCGCACCCGGACATCGCCAAGCTGTCGTTCACCGGCGGCGTCGAAACCGGCAAGAAGGTGATGGCGCTCGCCGGCGGTTCGTCGCTGAAGGAAGTGACGATGGAACTCGGCGGCAAATCGCCGCTGATCGTCTTCGACGACGCGGATCTCGAACGCGCTGCCGACATCGCGACAAGCGCGAATTTTTTCAGCGCGGGCCAGGTCTGCACGAACGGCACGCGCGTGTTCGTGCATCGCGCGGTTCTGCCGGCGTTCGAGGCCATGCTCGTCGAGCGGGTGAAGCGCATCCGCATCGGCGCGCCGTCCGATCCCGATACGAACTTCGGCCCGCTCGCGAGCGCCGCGCAGCTCGACAAGGTGCTCGCTTACATCGAGCGCGGCAAGCGCGAGGGGGCGCGCGTCGTCGCGGGCGGCGCGCGCCTCGCCGACGGCGCGTACGCGCGCGGCCAGTACGTGCAGCCGACCGTGTTCGCCGACTGCCGCGACGACATGACGATCGTGCGCGAGGAAATCTTCGGCCCGGTGATGAGCCTGCTCGCGTTCGACGACGAAGACGAAGTGATCCACCGCGCGAACGACACGCACTACGGCCTCGCCGCCGGCATCGTCACCGAAAGCCTCGCGCGCGCGCATCGCGTGATTCACCGGCTCGAAGCCGGCATCTGCTGGATCAACACCTGGGGCGAGTCGCCGGCCGAAATGCCGGTGGGCGGCTACAAGCAGTCGGGCATCGGCCGCGAAAACGGCGTCGCGACGCTCGCGCATTACACGCGACTGAAATCCGTCCAGGTCGAACTGGGCCGCTACCAGCCCCTGTTCTGAAGGAATCCGAAATGTCAGGGAAGGAATACGACTATATCGTGATCGGCGCGGGTTCCGCGGGCAACGTGCTGGCGACGCGCCTCACCGAAGACCCGGACGTGACCGTGCTGCTGCTCGAAGCGGGCGGGCCCGACTACCGGCTCGATTTCCGCACGCAGATGCCCGCCGCGCTCGCGTACCCGCTGCAGGGCCGCCGCTACAACTGGGCGTACGAAACCGAGCCCGAGCCGCACATGAACCAGCGGCGGATGGAATGCGGGCGCGGCAAGGGGCTCGGCGGCTCGTCGCTGATCAACGGCATGTGCTACATCCGCGGCAATGCGCTCGACTACGATGGCTGGGCCGCGCTCGACGGCCTCGAAAACTGGCGCTATGCCGACTGCCTGCCCTACTTCCGCCACGCGGAAACGCGCGATGCCGGTCCGAACGACTATCACGGCGGCGCCGGCCCGGTGCACGTGACGACCAGCAAACCCGGCGTCAATCCGCTGTTCGAGGCGATGGTCGAAGCGGGCGTGCAGGCCGGCTATGCGCGTACCGACGACCTGAACGGCTACCGCCAGGAAGGCTTCGGGCCGATGGACCGCACCGTCACCGCGCGCGGCCGGCGCGCGAGCACCGCACGCGGCTATCTCGACATGGCGCGCGCGCGGCGCAACCTGACCATCGTCACGCATGCGCTGACCGACCGCATCCTGTTCGCCGGCACGCGCGCGCACGGCGTCGCATGGCTGAACGGCGGCACGCCGCACACCGCGCACGCGCGCCGCGAGGTACTGCTGTGCGGCGGTGCGATCGCCTCGCCGCAGATCCTGCAGCGCTCCGGCGTCGGTCCGGGCGAATGGCTGCGCGAACTCGGCATCCCGCTCGTGCTCGACCTGCCCGGCGTCGGCCGCAACCTGCAGGATCACCTCGAAATGTACCTGCAGTACGCGTGCAAGGAGCCGGTGTCGCTGTATCCGGCGCTGCTGCTGCGCAACCAGCCGGCCATCGGCCTCGAATGGCTGCTGCGCGGCACCGGCATCGGCGCCAGCAATCATTTCGAAGCGGGCGGCTTCATCCGCACCCGCGACGACGATCCCTGGCCGAACGTCCAGTATCACTTCCTGCCCGTCGCGATCAACTACAACGGCAGCCACGCGATCCATATGCATGGCTTCCAGGCACACGTCGGCTCGATGCGCTCGCCGAGCCGCGGGCGCGTGAAGCTGCGCTCGCGCGATCCGCGCGTGCATCCGTCGATCCTGTTCAATTACATGGCCGACGCGCTCGACTGGCGCGAGTTCCGCGACGCGATCCGGATCACGCGCGAGATCATGCGGCAACCGGCGCTCGACCGCTGGCGCGGCGCCGAGCTGAACCCCGGCGCGGACCTGCGCACCGACGCGGAGCTCGACGCGTTCGTGCGCGCGCGCGCCGAAACCGCGTATCACCCGTCGTGTTCGTGCGCGATGGGCTACGACGACATGGCGGTGGTCGACAACGAAGGGCGCGTGCACGGGCTCGAAGGGCTGCGCGTCGTCGACGCGTCGATCATGCCGCGCATCACCACCGGCAACCTGAATGCGCCGACCATCATGCTGGCCGAGAAGATCGCCGACCGCATCCGCGGGCGCGCCCCGCTGCCCCCTGCCGATGCCCGCTACTACGTCGCACACGGCGCACCCGCGCGCGGTGCGGCGGTGCGCGCGCCGGAAGCGGCGCGTGCAGCCGCGCTGCAAGGCGGCTGACGCGGCGCGTGGCGAAACGCGCGGTCGCGCCGCGTCACGCAGCCGGACGGCGCGCGCCCAGCCGCCCGGCCGCGCGAGCGCGCCGGCTGCGCGCCGCCCAAAAGCGCTCCACCTCGCCGACCACGCCGCGCCGGAACGCAAGCACGCAGACCACGAAGATCAGCCCGATCACGATCGTCACCGACTCGCCGAGACTCTGGAACCACGCGATGCCGGTGAGCGCAGCCAGCCCGTTGCCGATGTCGCCAAGCCGGTTTTCGAGCACGACGACGAGCATCGCCCCGAGCACCGGGCCGAAGAACGTGCCGAGGCCGCCGACGAGCGTCATCAGGATCACCATGCCCGACATCGTCCAGTACACGTCGGACAGCGTCTCGAAGCCGAGCGCGAGCGTCTGCAGCGCACCCGCGAGCGCGGACAGCAGCGCCGAGAGCACGAACGCGATCAGCTTGAAGCGATCCACGTCGTAGCCGAGCGAGATCGCGCGCGGCTCGTTCTCCTTGATCGCGCGCAGCACCTGTCCGAACGGCGACTTCACGACGCGCATGATGAACAGGAACGCCAGCACGCAAACGATCAGCACGACGTAATACAGCACTGTGTCGTTGCCGAGCGGCAGCAGCCCGAACAGACGCCCGCGCGGCACGCCCTGCAGGCCGTCCTCGCCCCCCGTGACAGGCGCCTCGACGCAGACGAAGTACACCATCTGCGCGAGTGCGAGCGTGATCATCGCAAAGTAGATGCCCGCGCGCCGGATCGCAAGCAGCCCGAACGCGAGCCCCAGCACGCCGCCCGCCGCGACGCTCGCGAGAATCGCGAGCTCCGGCGTCAGCCCGAGATTGCGCAGCGCGTAACCCGCCACATATCCCGCTCCGCCGAAAAAGGCGGCGTGCCCGAACGACAGCAGTCCGGTATAGCCGAGCAACAGGTTGAATGCGCATGCAAACAGCGCGAGGCACAGCAGCTTCGTCATGAACACCGGATAGCATCCGAGCCACGGTGCGGCGACGAGCGCCGCCGCGAAAATCAGGTACAGCATCGGTCGTTGCATCGCGGCCCCTTACCCCTGTCTGCCGAACAAACCCGCCGGACGCACGATCAGCACCAGCGCCATGATCACGAACACCACCGTCGACGATCCCTGCGGATAGAACACCTTCGTTAGCCCTTCGATCACGCCGAGCCCGAGGCCCGTCACGATCGACCCCATGATCGAGCCCATTCCGCCGATCACGACCACCGCGAACACCGTGATGATCAGGTGCTGGCCCATCAGCGGCGACACCTCGACCACCGGCGCGGCGAGCACGCCCGCGAAAGCCGCGAGCGCGACACCGAGGCCGTAGATCAGCGTCACCATCACCGGCACGTTGACGCCGAACGCCTCGACGAGCCGCGGATTTTCGGTGCCCGCGCGCAGATAGGCACCGATGCGGGTCTTCTCGATCAGGAACCATGTACCGAAGCACGCGGCGAGCGACGCGACGACGATCCACGCGCGATAGTTCGGCAGATACATGAAGCCGAGGTTGGTTGCGCCGTCGAGCAGCGCCGGCGCGTCATACGGTTCGCCCGACGCACCGTAGGCAGCGCGCATCGCGCCCTCGATCACCAGCGTGATGCCGAAGGTGAGCAGCAGCCCGTACAGCGGGTCGAGCCGGTAGATGCGCCGCAGCAGGCCGCGCTCCAGCACCACGCCGAGCGCGCCGACCACGAGCGGCGCGGCGACGAGCATCACCCAGTAGTTGATGCCGAGATACTGCGCGCCCATCCACGCGAGCATCGCGCCGAGCATGAAGAGCGCGCCGTGCGCGAAATTGATCACGTTGAGCAGGCCGAAGATGACTGCGAGCCCGAGACTCAGCACCGCGTAGAACGAGCCGTTCACGAGCCCGAGCAGCAACTGGCCGAGCAATGCGGAAGGGGGAATGCCAAACAGTTCCATTGAATTCTTCGTCCCTGAAGCGACCGGGCGAACCCGCGTCGCGTGCGCGACGTGCGCGACGCGGGTTCGCGAACAGCAAGCGGAAGGCTGCGCGCCTCCCGGACTTACTTCTTGAGCAGCGGGCAGGCCGAATTGGCGAGCGACGTGAATGCGACGTTGCCCGGAATCGTCGAGACCACGTTGTAGTAGTCCCACGGTCCCTTCGATTCTTCCGGTGTCTTCACCTGCATCAGATACATGTCGTGCATCAGCAGGCCGTCCGGGCGGATGAAGCCGTCGGCGAACATGTCGTGCACCGGCATCTTCTTCAGCTCGGCCATCACCTTGCCGGCATCGGTCGTGCCCGCCGCCTGCACCGCCTTCAGGTAGGTGAGCGCCGCCGAGTAGTCGGCCGCCTGCAGACTGCTCGGCATCTTGTGCATCTGCGCGTAGAAGCGGTGTGCGAACGCGCGCGACGCGTCGTCCTTGTTCCAGTACCAGCTCGTCGTCAGCTCCATGCCCTGGGTCGTTTTCAGGCCGAGACTGTGGATGTCGTTGACGAACACAAGCAGGCCCGCGAGCCGCATCTTCTTGTTGATGCCGAACTCGCCGGCCGCCTTCACCGCATTGTCGAAGTCGCCGCCCGCGTTCGCGAGGCCGAGCACCTGTGCGCCGGAGGATTGCGCCTGCAGCAGGTACGACGAGAAGTCCGACGCCGACAGCGGATGTTTCACCTCGCCGAGCACCTTGCCGCCCTGCGCCTCGACCGCGTCCGCGGTCGCTTTTTCGAGCGCGTGGCCGAATGCGTAGTCCGCGGTCAGGAAGTACCACGACTTGCCGCCGCTCTTGACGATCGCCGAGCCGGTGCCGCGCGCGAGCGCCACCACGTCGTAGCCGTAATGCACGCCGTACGGCTGGCACTGCTTGCCCGTCAGCGCATCGGTGCCGGCGCCGACGTTGAAGTAGACGCGCTTCTTCTCGGCCGATACCGTGTTCATCGCGAGGCCGGTCGCGGAGTTCGTGCCGCCGATCAGCATGTCGACGCCGTCGCGATCGAACCATTCGCGCGCGGTCGACGCAGCCACGTCGGCCTTGTTCTGGTGATCGGCATAGACCACCTGGATCGGCTTGCCGAGCACCTTGCCGCCGAAGTCCTTGACGGCCATCCGGATCGCCGCGAGGCCGCCGGCCCCGTCGACGTCGGCATACAGGCCCGACATGTCGGTGATGAAACCGATCTTCACGCTGTCGGCGGCGGCGCTCGCCGGTGGCGTCATGCTCAGGCCGAGGCCCGTCAGCATCGCGATTGTCAGGGCTTTGAGGCGAATCTTCATACTGCGGTCTCCGATATTGGACGGTGTGGTGAAAAAACAGAATCGCCGGCGCTACACGCCGAGCAGTTCATGCAGGATCGGCATCTTGCGTTCGAGCTCGCCGGCGCCGAACTGCTCGACGATCCGGCCGTGCTCCATGACGTAGAAGCGGTCGGCGAGCGGTGCGGCAAAGCGGAAGTTCTGCTCGACCATCACGATCGTGTAGCCCTGCTCGCGCAGCGTCGTGATCATCCGCGCAAGCGCCTGCACGATGACCGGCGCGAGCCCTTCGGAGATCTCGTCGAGCAGCAGCAGGTTCGCGCCGGTGCGCAGGATCCGCGCGACGGCGAGCATCTGTTGCTCGCCCCCCGACAGGCGCGTGCCCTGACTCGCGCGCCGCTCCGCCAGGTTCGGGAACATCGCGTAGATCTGCTCGAGCGGCATGCCCTGCGCGCGCGTTGCACGCGGACCGACCGGCGGCGGCAACAGCAGGTTCTCCTCGCACGACAGGCTGGCGAAGATGCCGCGCTCCTCCGGGCAATAGCCGATGCCGTGATGCGCGATCCGATGCGCCGGCAGGCGGATGGTCTCCGCGCCGCCCACGCGGATCGTCCCCTCGCGCCGTCCGGTGAGGCCCATGATCGCGCGCAGCGTCGTGGTGCGCCCCGAGCCGTTGCGGCCGAGCAGCGTGACGACCTCGCCGCGCGCCACCGTCATGTCCACCCCGTGCAGGATGTGCGACTCGCCATACCAGGCCTGCAGGCCCGCAATCTCGAGGGCCGGCGCCGCGCCGGCCTGAAGCGCCGCGCCCGTCATGCGTGCGCTCCTTCGAGCACGGCCTGCGCGCTGCCCATATAGGCCTCCCGCACGAGCGGGTTCCCGGTAATTTCGTTATACGTACCTTCTGCGAGAATCGTGCCGCGCTGCAGGACGGTGATCGCATCCGAAATGCCGGCGATCACGCTCATGTTGTGTTCGACCATCAGCACCGTGCGGCCCGCCGACACGCGCTTGATCAGCGCGGTCACGCGGCTCACGTCTTCGTGGCCCATGCCCTGGGTGGGTTCGTCGAGCAGCATCAGTTCGGGTTCCATCGCGAGGGTCGTGGCGATTTCGAGTGCGCGCTTGCGTCCGTACGACAGCTCCACCGCGGGCGTATGCGCGAACTCGCCTAGGTCAACGTCGTCGAGCAGCGCCATCGCGCGCGCGTCGTGCGCTTCGGTCGTGCGGCCGCTGCGCCAGAACTGGAACGCCGTGCCTTGCTGACGCTGCAATCCGACGCGCAGATTTTCGAGCACCGTCAGATGCGGAAACACAGCGGAAATCTGGAACGAGCGGATGATGCCGCGCCGCGCGACCTGCGCAGGCGCCTCGCGCGTGATGTCCTGTCCGTTGAAAACGATGTGCCCGGCGCTCGGTTCGAGAAACTTCGTCAACAGGTTGAAGCACGTGGTCTTGCCGGCGCCGTTCGGGCCGATCAGCGCATGAATCGTGCCGCGCGCGATGCGCAGATTCACGCCGCTGACCGCCTTGAAGCCGCGGAACTCCCTGGTGAGGTTGTGCGTTTCGAGGATGATGTTCCGATCTGTCATGTCTCCACTCGTTCTGATCGTTCGCGAAGCCAGCGACGGGGCAACGCTGGCCGGGCTGACAAAACGCAAGACGTATGCCAGCCGTTCCCCGCCGACCCGCGTGCAGGGCGCTGCAACCCCCATCGCGCAGGGTGTGCAGGCCAATCGTAGGCATCGGCAAGCCGTGCTGGGCACGCGTCTCAAACCAGATAGTGGGTTCGCACGACGATTGCAGCGTCTCGCTTTGGAGACGCTTTTCTCCGGATGGCAACAACGCGCCGTGTTTTTGAGGCGCCGTGATTTCCACCGATTGAGACGTGGCGCGCACTCGGCTATCCTTGCGCGTCGCGACGCGACTGGCACCCCACAAGGAGACGATCGATGGCGGTATCCGCTGAACAGCAGAGCACCCGGGCAGACAGCGTGACGAAGCGCAGAACCGACGAAGACACGCAGCGCCACGGCCGTCCCCGCATGAAGCATGAACGCATTCCGCAAGCCACCTGTAACCTCGCGGACTACGCCAATATGCGGCAGCTCACGATGCGCTCGCTGCTCGACGTGCTCGAATGCGCGAGCGAGGGCACGCTGATCGTCGATCGCGACGCGCGCATCGTCTGGGTCAACGACCAGTACGCGCAACGCTTCGGCCTCGCGCACGCGGAAGACGCGATCGGTCACCCGTGCGAGGCGGTGATTCCGCACAGCCGCATGCGCGAAGTCGTGCAAAGCGGCAAGCCGCTGCTGCTCGACATCCTCGAAGGCGAGCCCACCCCGCTCGTCGTGATGCGTCTGCCGCTCAAGGACGATAACGGCGAGACGATCGGCGCGATCGGCTTCGCGCTGCATCAGCGGCTGCATTCGCTGTCGCCGCTGCTGTCGCGCTATGCGCTGATGCAGGAGCAGCTGGCGAGCGCGCGCGAATCGCTGCGCCGCGAACGGCGCGCCAAATACTCGTTCACGAACTTCGCCGGCGTGAGCGCGGTCACGCTCGAACTCAAACGTCACGCGCGCCGCGCGGCGGCCACCGATTCGCCGGTGCTGCTGCTCGGCGAAACCGGCACCGGCAAGGAGCTGCTCGCGCACGCCATCCATGCGGCCTCGCAGCGCGCGACCAAACCGTTCGTCAGCGTGAACGTCGCCGCGATTCCCGAGACGCTGCTCGAAGCGGAGTTCTTCGGTTCGGCGGCGGGCGCATATACCGGCGCCGATCGCAAGGGACGCGCGGGCAAGTTTCAGGCGGCCCAGGGCGGCACGCTCTTTCTCGACGAAGTCGGCGACATGCCGCTGCCGCTGCAGGCGAAGCTGCTGCGCGTGCTGCAGGAAAAGGAGTTCGAGCCGCTCGGTTCGAACAAGGTCATGCATGCGGACGTGCGCATCATCGCGGCGACCTCGCAGGACCTTCACGAAGCCGTCGCGGAAGGACGCTTTCGCCCGGACCTGTTCTATCGTCTGAACGTGCTGACCGTCGTCGTGGCGCCGCTGCGCAGCCGCCTCGAAGACATGGAGGTGATCTGCGAGTCGATCTTCGACGAGCTCTGCACGCAGGCGGGCTACGAGCACGCGGTGCTCTCGCCCGACGCGCTCGCCGCGCTGCGCGAGCATGACTGGCCCGGCAACGTGCGCGAACTGCGCAACGTGCTCGAACGCGCGCTGCTTGCCGCCGAAGGCGAACCGCTCGATGCGGGGCTCATCCAGACCGCGATCGCGGCCGGCATGCGCACGCAGCCGGCGCGCAACCCGCCGCTGCATGCGGGCAGCACCGCCACCCGCTACGACGAGGCGCTCAGCCAGTTCGAGCGCGCGCTGATCGGCAACGCGCTCGCCGAAAGCGGCGGCCGCGTGGCCGACGCGGCACGCCGGCTGGGCATCGGACGCGCGACGCTCTACAAGAAGATGACGAGCCTCGGCGTGCAGAATCCCCGCGGCATATGACGCGCGCGCCGCTGTTCTCGCGATCCGCCTGAGCGCGGCCGTTCACACGACGCGATTCGCACGGCCGTCGACGCGCGCACGCTGGGGGCGCATCGTCGATGTCGCGACGGCGAACAGCCCCCCGCGTCGCCGCCGCTTGCGAAGCCGGCGCATGGCGGACCTGTTCCACCCCGATGCCGGATATCTTCTATGTCGGCGTTTAATGGCCAGGTCTACTGGACGCAACCGGGCATCGGGCGCCTCGCGCGCCGGCTTGCCCGCCTGCCGCCCACCGTCCGCCCAGGGGAAACCATGCCGCGCAGCGCTTCACTGTCCGCCGTTCGCCCTCCCGCCGCCGCGCGCCTCGAGCGGCTGCCGTTCTCCGGTTATCACCGCGTCATCTTCATCATCATTGCCGCCGCGTTCTTTTTCGACTCCATCGATCTCGGCACGATGACCTTCGTGCTCGGCTCGATCAAGAGCGAATTTGGGTTGTCGAGCGCGCTGGCCGGACTGGTTGCGAGCGCAAGCTTCTTCGGGATGGTGTTCGGCGCGGCCGTTGCGGGCCTGCTCGCCGACCGCTTCGGCCGCCGTCCCGTGTTCCAGTGGAGCATGGTGCTGTGGGGCGTCGCGTCCTACCTGTGCTCGACCGCGCATTCGGTGCAGGCGCTGATCGCATGGCGGGTGCTGCTCGGCGTCGGCATGGGCATGGAGTTTCCGGTCGCGCAGACGCTGTTGTCCGAGTTCGTGCCGACCGCGTCGCGCGGCCGCCTCGTCGCGCTGATGGACGGCTTCTGGCCGCTCGGCTTCATCACCGCCGGGCTCGTGTCGTATTTCGTGCTGCCGGCGTTCGGCTGGCGCACCGTGTTCGCGCTGCTCGCGATTCCCGCGGTGTTCGTGCTGATCGTGCGCCGCATCGTGCCGGAGTCGCCGCGCTGGCTCGAACATCGCGGCCGGCTCGGCGAAGCGGATGCGGTGCTCGCGCACATCGAGGCCGCCGTCATGCGTTCATGCGGCCTCACGCGGCTGCCCGCGCCGCCGGCGCTTGCCGAACCCGCCGCGCCGCGCGGCCAGAGCGCATGGCGCGAGATCTGGAGCGCCGCCTACCGCTCACGCACGGTGATGGTCTGGCTGCTGTGGTTCTTCGCGCTGCTTGGCTTCTATGGGCTCACGTCGTGGCTGGGCGCGCTGATGCAGCAAGCCGGCTTCGCGGTGACGAAATCGGTGCTCTATACGATGCTGATCTCGCTCGGCGGCGTGCCCGGCTTTCTGTGCGCCGCCTGGCTGGTCGAGCGCTGGGGCCGCAAGCCGACCTGCATCGCGTCGCTGACCGGCGGCGCGGTGATGGTGTTCATCTACGGGCAAACCGCGCTGCACGCGCAAAGCGTCGCGATGCTGATCGGCACCGGGCTCGTCATGCAGTTCTTCCTGTTCGGCATGTGGGCCGTGCTCTACACGTACACGCCCGAGCTGTACGGCACCGGCGCGCGCGCCACGGGCTCGGGATGCGCGTCGGCGATCGGGCGCATCGGCTCGCTGATCGGGCCGTATGCGGTCGGCGTCGTGCTGCCGGTGTTCGGACAGGGCGGCGTATTTACGCTCGGCGCGCTGTCGTTCGCCGTCGCCGCGCTTGCGGTGGCGATGCTCGGCATCGAAACGAAGGGGCTCGCGCTCGAAACGCTTGCATCGCAAGACGTGTCGCCGGCCGGGCCTGCGCTCGCGACGGGCGTCGCCGCGCGCGGGGCGCGGCGGGGATAGACACGCGCCGGATCATCCGGGGTCGCGCAGCGACAGCCTGCACCACTGGTAGCGCTGGACACCCTTGCCGATGCCGGCGCGATACGGCACGCAACTCGCGGTATCGAGCGTGAAGCCGTGGCGGGCAAACACGGCGGCCGCGGCGTCGCGGTCGGCGCGGTCCGCCGCACCGATATCGCGAACGTCGTCGGGACGCAGCGTGAGCGCGCAGCGGTCCGCGCCTTGCGTCGCCCCCGCCACGGCCGCGTGCAGATGCAGGCGCGTGACGGCCCAGCGTATCGCCGCGCAGCCTCGTTCGCTGCTCAGGAGTCCGATACGGTGCGCGGCGGCGTTCAGGCGGGCAATGCTGTCGACTCGCCAGTTGTACTCGCCGTCCGTGATCGCGTAGATCGTGCCGCCGCGCTGCTGCGCCTCTTCGCGAAGGCGTTCGACGAACGCGGCGGACGCCGGAAAACTGCTTTCGAGCTGCGCGAACGCAACCTTGTCGGGAAAGAGCGTGGCGAGCCAGCCCCAGGGCCGCGAACGCGTCGATACGATCACGACCGTGGTCCGGGACGGCTGCGCGATGGCCGGCACGTCGGCATGCCACAGCGGGTCGGCCCAGCGTTCGTGTCCCCACGTTTGCGCGCCGCCGGCCAGCACAACGGCCGTGGCCGCGCCGAGCAGCCAGCGGCACGCGCGCGACGCCGCGCGATACGACAGCAGATCCTGCAGCAGCAGCCAGACCGCGAGCGGCGCAAGCACCTCGATCGCGACGATATAGCGGTAGATACTGAAGGCCTCGGTCCAGACGACGAAGCCGAGCGCGACATACAGGACGACGAACCGGCCACGCGGGTCCATCGCCGGACCGCGTTCGCGGCGAACCCATCCGGTCCAGCACCGGACAGCCGCCCAGACCCAGAAGAGGACATAGACGATGGGCCAGATGATCTGCCGGATCTCCGTCTCGCCGACCCGGTGCGAGTTCAGTGTAATGACGAACGGCCAGAGCGCGAACTCGACGAGGCTGCGCGGACGCCAGCGCGCATCGCCCATCTCGTTGCCGTGCACCAGCGGGTTCGGAAACAGCCCGGCAAACTGCGGATAAAGCGGATTGCCGAACAGTCTCCACATATGGACGAGCCAGTATCCGCCGGTTGCCGCGAAGCCGGCCAGCACGCCCACGCCGAACAGGAAGGCAAGCCCGATGCGCTGCCCCGCGCGGCCGGGACAGGCAAGCAGCGCGCCGCACATCGCCACCGCAAACACCGCGTTCGTCAGCTTGAGCCCGGTGCCGAGCCCGACGAGCGCGCCCGCGCACAGCACGAGCGCGACGGCCGGCCCGCAAAACCGGCTCGCCCGGTGCCAGCCCGCGACGAGCACCCAGAGCCCCGCGAGGCACAGTAGCGCAGTCGAATCGTCGCCCATCGAGCTTCCGAGACCCGACAGGAAATTGGCGGTGAGACACCCGGCGAGCGCGAGCAGAAGCGGCACCCGATACCGGTCGCGCGCGGGCAACCCCGGCAGCACGGCCTGAGCGATGCCAAGCAGGATGACGAAGGTCAGCCCGTGCAGCGCGCCCAGCGCGAAGCCGACCACCCGCGGCGGAAGATACAGGTTCGCGAGGTAATACGCGGCGTCGAGCAGCGGGTTGAAATAAGACTGCATGCCCGCCGGCGCAAGGTCGATCAGGAGTTTTCCGTGCAGCCACGCAAACGGGTTGTACAGGTGATAGTTGTACAGGTCCCAGTTCGCATCGGCACCCAGCCATAGCGAATACAGGCCGAACAGCAGCGGCACGGCGACCCGTGCGAGAACGAGCGCTTGCGGCGAGTTGAGGGCTGCGGTGCGCGACGGGCGCGACGGCGGAACGGCAATCGGATCGGATTCGGACATGAACGCGGCGTTACGGTCGATGGCGGAATACCCACCACCGGGCGGAAGTGAAATTGACGGCGAGGCCGGCAAGCGACCCCACCGCGACACCCAGATACGGCAGCACCGCGGAGCGCGGCATCAGCACGACGATCGAGCTATACGCGGCATAGTTGACGCAACCGCCCGCCGACATCGCGACCAGATAGCGCCACGCGCTTTTCCACGCGGACTCGACCGGCCGCTCCCGGAACGTGAAGCGCCGGTTGATCTGCCACGTGAGCCATACGGCGCAGAGAAAGGATATCGCCCGGCCGGCGAAGTAACCGGCATGCAGTTGCAGCGCGAGCCACAGCACGCCGGCATCGACGACGAAACCGAGGCCGCCTGCCAGCGCAAAGCGCAGGAACTGGGATCGCATGTCAGTCGGATGCGTCGGGCGCCTGCGGGGCCGCATGCATCAGATACGCGAAGCGCTTCATCTCCAGGCGGCCCCGCGTGACCGTGTCGAGGACGATGCCGCAGGTCAGCAGGATCGCGCCGAAGAGCATCAGCGCCGCGCACAGGAGCGCGGTCGGCAGGCGCGGAACGAGTCCGGTCCTGAGATAGTCGTCGAAGACCGGAATGGCGAGCAGCAAGGACGCCAGCGCGCATGCAAAGAAGCCGGCGGAGAAGAACGGCAGCGGCCGCTCCGCTTTCAGCAGCCGGCCGATCATCAGCAGGATGCGGAATCCGTCTGCCCACGTGTTGAGCTTGCTCTCGGAGCCCTCGGGCCGCGCGCCGTACGCAGTGGCAATCTCGGCGACCGGCATGCGCAGTTCGAGCGCGTGCACGGTCAGTTCGGTCTCGGTCTCGAAGCCGGCGGCATGCGCAGGAAACGACTTGACGAAGCGGCGCGAGAACGCGCGGTAGCCGGAAAGCATGTCGGTGAAGCTTTGACCGAACAGCGTCGCGACGCACTGGGTCAGCACGCGATTGCCGAAGCGATGGCCGCGCCGGTAAGCCTCCTGATGCTCCGACACGCGCGTGCCGACGACCATGTCGAGACCGTCGCGCAACAACGCAGTCGCGAGCAGCGGGGCCGCCGAGGCATCGTAGGTGCCGTCGCCGTCGACCATCAGATAGACATCGGCTTCGACGTCGGCGAACATGCGCCGGATCACGTTGCCCTTGCCCTGATCGGACACCCGCTTCACCCGCGCGCCGGCGGCGCGCGCGACGTCGACGGTCGCGTCCGACGAGTTGTTGTCGAACACGTAGATCTCGGCGTGCGGCAACGCGCGCCGGAAATCGCGTACAACGGTGCCGACCGTCGCGGCTTCGTTATAGCAAGGAATCAGTACCGCCACGCGCGGGTGATCGGGCGGAGGGGTTGCTACACGGCTTCCCGTGCCGTGCGCGTCCGGGATTGTTTTCATGTTGACCGAGTGTTGACCGAGTCGAAGTTCAGGCGGGGCGACGGCGTGCGTCATCGACCGCAGGGCCGGGTGTCTTCGAATCAGCCGCGCTTTCCCGGATTCGCCACGGCCCGGTGGCAATACGGTATTTACCGCGTCCGATGGCCTCGACGCCACGGCGGACTGCAAGCTAGTCTTCGCAAAAGACGGGAGTTTAACCCAGTAGCCTCGATCCCCTGGCGAAAGTCAGGTGCGCGCAGAGGCCCCCTCCCCGACGTCCACGCGAACACCCGCGCCCCTCATGCAACGGCCCGCCGCCGCGGGTCGCCCGCGCCACCCGAAAACAGCCGCCCTCCCCCTCTGTCGCGAGCCGCTTCCGCCGGCTGCGGGTAACCCCTTACCGGCCGGACGGTAAAATACCGTCCGGGGCCTATCCGGGCCGGCCGTCGACGGGCCGGCCCCGCCACCCGGCAGCGCCCGCGCACCGGCGTCCGCCCCCCCGACAACCCCGGCGCCGCCAGCCCGCTGGCCGGCGACGCCCGAGGACCGCGCGTCCTCTCACCGAGCCCATCAGGAGCCATTCATGACCGACCCGAACGTGTCTTTCCTCGGCCGCATCTCGCTCGCCGTCGGAACGTTCTTCAGCATCCTCGGCGACCGCGAGTTCGCGGCCCGCGTGCAGCGTCTGCGCGCCGGCGCCCCGCTCGCGCCGGCGTCAGCGCCCACGTCAGCGCCCGCGCCGACGCCCACCCCGGCTCCGGCCGCCGCGCCCGCCCCGCAGCCCGCCGCGCCGGCACTGAAAGAAGCGAGCCCCGACGCCGCGCTGCAACTGCTCGCGCTGCTGCAGCGCGAGGCGCGCTTCGTCGATTTCGTCGAGGAGGACGTCGCCGCGTACTCGGACGCCGACATCGGCGCCGCCGCGCGCGTCGTCCATGGCGGCTGCCGCGCGGTGCTGCGCGAGCACTTCGCGATCCAGCCCGTGCGCGACGAAGCCGAAGGTAGCCGCATCACGCTGCCGGAAGGGTTCGACGCCGCCGCCGTGCGCGTGACGGGCAACGTGGTCGGCGCCGCGCCGTTCACCGGCAGCCTCAGCCATCGCGGCTGGCGCGTCGCCGCCGTGCGGCTGCCGAAGCTCGCCGCGAGCCACGACGCCACGGTCATCGCACCGGCGGAGGTGGAACTGTGAGCACGCCGCGTTATTCGATCGGGATCGACCTCGGCACCACCCACTGCGCGCTGTCGTGGCTCGATCTCGCCGCGAGCGACGGCGAGCACGCCGTGCAGGGCGTCCTGCCGGTCGCGCAGCTGTGCGCGCCGGGCGCGGTCGACGCACGCCCGCTGCTGCCTTCGTTTCTGTATCTGCCGCATCCGAGCGAGCTCGCGCCCGCCGATCTCGCGCTGCCGTGGGACGGCGCGCGCACCTTCGCGGTCGGCGAGATGGCCCGCAGCCGCGGCGCGGCCACGCCGATCCGGCTCGTGTCGAGCGCAAAAAGCTGGCTGTGCCATCCCGGCGTCGACCGGCGCGCCGCGATCCTGCCGGCCGACGCGCCCGCGGACGAAGTCGCGCGCGTGTCGCCGCTCGAAGCGTCGGTGCGCTATCTGACGCACCTGCGCGAAGCGTGGGATCACGCGCATCCCGACGCCCCGTTGCGCGAGCAGGCAGTCACCGTGACGATCCCCGCATCGTTCGATCCCGCCGCGCGCGAGCTGACCGCGGAAGCCGCGCACGCGGCCGGCTTCGCCGACATGACGCTGCTCGAAGAGCCGCAGGCCGCGCTCTACAGCTGGATCCAGAAGAGCGCCGGCCAGTGGCGCAAGGCGGTGCGCGTCGGCGACATCCTGCTCGTGGTGGACGTCGGCGGCGGCACCACCGACCTGTCGCTGATCGCGGTCGTCGAGCGCGACGGCAACCTCGAACTGCATCGCATCGCGGTCGGCGAGCACATCCTGCTCGGCGGCGACAACATGGACCTCGCGCTCGCGCACAGCGTCGCGCGCAAGCTCGCCGCGCAAGGCACCCCGATCGACGCATGGCAGTTGCGCGCGCTCACGCACGCGTGCCGCGCCGCGAAGGAGACGCTGCTCGGCGACGCGAGCGTCGACACCGTGCCGCTCGTCGTCCCGAGCCGCGGCGCAAAGCTGATCGGCGGGTCGATCCGCACCGAGCTCACGCGCGCCGAACTGACCCAGTTGATCCTCGACGGCTTCTTCCCGCAGGTCGACGCGGCCGCGCGTCCGGTGAGCCGCGCGCGCGCCGGCCTCACGCAGCTCGGCCTGCCGTATGCGCAGGATGCGGCGATCACGCGGCATCTGGCCGCGTTCCTCGGCCGCCAGCGCGACGCGCTCGCCGAGCTGCCCGAATCGCAGCGCGAGCAGGCGCAGGCGGCGAGCTTCCTGCATCCGAGCGCGGTGCTCTTCAACGGCGGGGTCTTCAAGTCGCCGCTGCTGGTCGAGCGCATCGTCGGCACGCTGAACGGCTGGCTCGCCGCCGAAGGCGCCGCACCCGCGCGCGTCATCGAAGGCGCGGACCTCGACCTCGCGGTCGCGCGCGGCGCGGCCTACTACGGCTACGTGAAGCGCGGCCGCGGCGTGCGCATCCGCGGCGGGCTCGCGCGCGCGTTTTACGTCGCCGTCGAGTCGGCAATGCCCGCGGTGCCCGGGTTCGAGCCGCCGGTGCAGGCGCTGTGCGTCGCGCCGTTCGGCATCGAGGAAGGCGCCGAGGCCGCGCTGCCCGCGCAGGAGTTCGGCCTCGTGGTCGGCGAGCCGGTGTTTTTCCGCTTCTTCGGCTCGTCGGTGCGGCGCCAGGATCCGGTCGGCGCGTTGCTCGACGGCTGGTCGCCGGACGAACTTCAGGAGCTCGAAGCCATTCACGCGACGTTGCCCGCGGAAGGCCGCCACCCCGGCGAGGTCGTGCCGGTGAAGCTGCACGCGCGCGTGACCGAAGCCGGTACGCTCGAACTCGAAGCGATCCCGCGCGGCAGCGCCGAGCGCTGGAAGGTCGAGTTCGACGTGCGCGGCGCCGACGGCGCGTGAGCGCACGCACGATGAAGCGCTACAGCGTCGGGATCGACCTCGGCACCAGCAACACGGTGCTCGCCTACGCGGAGCGCGGCGCCGACACGATCCGCGTGTTCGAGATCGAGCAGCTCGTCGGCCCCGGCCAGGTCGGCGCGCGGGCGCTGCTGCCGTCGGTGCGCTATCACCCGGCGCCGGGCGAGCTGGGCGCGGGCGAGCGGGCCCTGCCCTGGGCGCCCGCCGACGTGGCGCTCGCGCCGCCCGCGGTGATCGGCCGCTACGCGCGCACGCTCGGCGCGCAGGTGCCGGGGCGCGTCGTCACGAGCGCGAAAAGCTGGCTGTCGCACGCGGGCGTCGAGCGCGACGCGCCGATCCTGCCGTGGGGCGCGGCCGAGGGCATCGACAAGGTCTCGCCGCTCGCCGCGAGCGCGAGCTATCTCGCGTACCTGCGCGACGCGTGGAATCACCGCTTCCCGGACGCGCGCCTCGAAGATCAGGACATCGTCCTCACGGTGCCCGCGTCGTTCGACGACGGCGCGCGCGCGCTCACGCTCGAAGCCGCGCGCGCGGCGGGACTGCCGGCGCTGCGCCTGCTCGAAGAGCCGCAGGCAGCGTTCTACGACTGGCTGTTCCGCCATCGCGGCGCGCTCGGCCCCGCGCTCGACGGCACGCGGCTCGTGCTGGTCTGCGACGTGGGCGGCGGCACCACCGACTTCACGCTGATCAAGGTGCGGATGCAGGATGGCGAGCCGCAGCTGACCCGCATCGGCGTCGGCAATCACCTGATGCTCGGCGGCGACAACATGGATCTCGCGCTCGCACATCGGCTCGAAGCGCGGCTCGCCGGAGCAGGCGCGCGGCTGCCCGCGGCGAGCCTCGCGCAGCTCGTCGAGCGCTGCCGCGACGCGAAGGAGCGGCTGCTCGCGCCAGACGCGCCCGACACGCTGCCGGTCACGCTGCTCGCGGCCGGCGCGAAGCTGGTCGGCGGGGCGCGCAGCGCGCCGCTCGCGCGCGACGAAGTCGAGCGCCTCGTCGTCGACGGCTTTTTTCCGCGCGTCGCGGCCGATGCGCGGCCCGGCCGGCCGCGCGGCGCGCTCGTCGAATTCGGCTTGCCGTACGCGAGCGACCCGGCGATCACGCGCCACGTCGCGGCGTTTCTGCAGCAGCAGGCCGAGCCGTCGCGCGACGCGCTCGGCGACGCGGCGCCCGACGGATCCGCGCTGCCGGTCCCTGACACGGTGCTGCTGAACGGCGGCGTGTTCCGCGCGGCGCCGCTTGCGCAGCGCTTCGCGGACACGCTGGCCGACTGGCGCGGCGCGCCGCCGAAGCTGTTGCACAACGACGACCCGGACGTGGCCGTCGCGCGCGGCGCGGTCGCCTACGCGCTGGCGCGCGCGGGCCGTGCGCCGCGCATCGGCGGCGGCGCGCCGCGCAGCTATTTCCTCGCGCTCGACGACGCGCGCGACGCGCTGCAAGGCGTCTGCGTGCTGCCGCGCGGCACCGAGGAGGGTCATGAGATCGCGCTCGACGGCCGCACCTTCGCGCTGCGGCTCGGGCATCCGGTGCAGTTCCACCTCGCGTCGTCGAACGCGGATGCGCGCTGGCAGGCGGGCGAACTCGCGACGCTCGCCGCCGGCGAATTCGTGCGGCTGCCGCCGCTCGCGACCGTCGTGCCGCCGCGTGCCGGCGGTGCCGCGGGCGAGACGCCGGTGCGGCTCGCCGCGTCGCTCACCGAGGTCGGCACGCTCGAAGTGCACTGCATCGACGCCGCCGACGCCGCGCAGCGCTGGCTGCTCGAATTCCAGCTGCGCCGCGGCGAAGCGCGCGCGGGCGCGTCCGGCGAGGCGCCGGCCGTCGTGCATCCGCGCCTGCCGGCCGCGCTTGCGCTGATCGAGCGCAGCTTCGGCGCGCGCACCCAGCAGGCCGACCCGAAGCAGGTGAAGCGGATGCGCGCCGAACTCGAACACGTGCTCGGCCCGCGCGCGAGCTGGGACACCGCGCTGCTGCGCGAGCTGTTCGCCGCGCTCTGGGAACGCGCGCGGCGGCGCCGCCGCTCGGCCGCGCACGAGCGGTTATGGCTGAATCTCGCGGGGTTCTGCGTGCGCCCCGGCTTCGGGCACCCGCTCGACGCATGGCGGGTCGAGCAGCTCTGGACGCTGTTCGACGACGGCATCCAGTACGTCGCCGACAGCCAGGTCTGGTCCGAATGGTGGACGCTGTGGCGCCGCGCGGCGGGCGGCCTGAACGAGGCGCAGCAGCTCGCGGTGCTCGACGCGCTCGACTACCTGCAGTCGGATGCGCCGGGCCGGCCGCGCCTGCCGTTCGATCCGGCCAAAACCGGCCATGCGGACAGCGTGCGGCTCGAAGCCTCGCTCGAACGCATTCCGGCGGCACGCAAGGTCGCGCTCGGCGAGCGGCTGCTCGGACGGCCGCGCCCGTCGGGCGAATCGCGCGAGGACTGGTGGGCGCTCGGCCGGATCGGCGCGCGCCGGCCGTTCTACGGCAGCGCGCACAGCGTGGTGCCGCCCGACACCGCCGAGCGCTGGCTGGAGACGCTCCTCGCGCTCGACTGGCGCAAGGTCGAGCCCGCCGCATTCGCCGCGGTGCAGATTGCCCGCCTGAGCGGCGACCGCGCGCGCGACCTGTCCGACGCCGCGCGCGCGGCGGTCATCAAACGGCTCGAAGCGGTGCGCGCGCCGGCCGGCTGGAGCACCTCGCTGCGCGAGGCGGTCGAGCTCGATACGGCCGACGAAGGGCGCGTGTTCGGCGAAGCGCTGCCGCCGGGGCTGAAGCTGATTGGCTGATTGGCTGATTGGCTGATCGGACGTCCGGCGGCTGGCTGGCTGACTGAGTGACAGGTCGACCGGCTGACTGGACGTCCGGCGTCCTGCCGTCCGGCGCAGGATCCCGCTACCCCAGCGCCGGCGCCGCGGCGTCGCTCGTCCGCGTCTGCGCCATCGCCGGCGCCGGGCGGCCGAAGTAGAACCCCTGCATCATCGAGCAGCCGAGCTGCCTGAGCACGCTGACCTGCTCTTCATTCTCGACGCCTTCGACGACGCAGGTCACGCGCAGGTTGCGGCACAGGTCCACAATGCTGCGCACGATGCCTTGTGCGGTACTGTCCCGCTCGATGCGGCCGATGAAGCTGCGGTCGATCTTCACGCTGTTCAACGGCAACTGGTGGATGCAGTGCAGGCTCGAATAGCCGGTGCCGAAGTCGTCGAGCGAGATTTTCGCGCCGAGCGCGCGCAGCTCGACGAGCGCCGCGTGCGCAAGCTCGAAGTTCTTGATCACGGCCGTCTCGGTGATCTCGAACGTGAGCCGGCTCGCGTCGACGCCGCTCGCGCGCACGATCTCGCGAATCGCGCAGACCGCATCCGGCGACGCGATATCGCGCGCGGACAGATTGAAGCTCACGCAGGCGTGCGGATAATCGTGCGTCATCAGCGCGAGCGCCTTGCCGAGCAGCACCGCGGTCAGCTGATGAATCAGGTCGCTGCGCTCCGCGATGCCGACGAAGCGCGATGGCGCGACGCTGCCGAGCAGCGGACTGTGCCAGCGCGCGAGCGCCTCGTACGCCACGACGCGCTGCGACGCGGACTCGACGATCGGCTGGAAATGCAGCGTCATCTCCTGCGCCAGATCCGCCTGGCGCAGCGCCTGCTCGATCTGGTTGATCTCGCGGATATGGTGCTCGTGCTGCTGCGAAAACACCGTCGTGCCGCCGCGCCGGTGGTCTTTCGCATGGTAGAGCGCATAGTCCGCGCGCTCGAACAGCTGCTCGGGCGTAAGCCCCGCGTCCGGAAACACCGCGAAGCCGAGCGACGCCGAAATGCGCGCGGTCGCGCCGGGCAGCTCGTATGGCTGGCGCAGCACCTCGCAGACGAGCGCGCCGATCCGGTGCAGCGCGTCCGTGTCGTCGAGTGCCTGCACCAGCAGCCCGAACTCGTCGCCGCCGAGCCGCGCGAGCGTGATGTGCTCGTCCGCGCACGCCTGCAGCCGCCGGCCGACCTCTTCGAGCAGCCGGTCGCCCATGCGGTGGCCGTGCAGATCGTTGATCTGCTTGAAGCCGTCCAGATCGAGCACGCCCACCGCGAAACGCTGCGGCGCGAGCTTGCCGGACGTGAAGCGCTCCGACAGCATCGCGAGGAAGTGACGGCGGTTCGGCAGCCCGGTCAGGCTGTCGGAGTTGGCGAGCCGGAAGTTCTCGTCGCTGAGCGCCTGCAGCTCCAGTTGCTTCTTCTCCAGCGCGGCCTGCGAGCCGACGAGGCTCGCGAAATCGCGGTAGTACGTGAGCAGCACGATCACCATCGCGATCGCGACGAGCAGCGCGTTGATGTCGATCGCGAGCAGCACGCCGTTGTGCGCGAACAGGAAGAACAGCGTGAACGGCACCAGCACGATCGCGGTCAGCAGCAGCGCGGCGCGCCGCATGTGCATCAGGCAGAAGATGCAGCCGATCACCGTGATCGACATGTAATACGCGACGTGCACCTTCGCGTACGGCCCGCCATAGGGAAACAGCATCAGCCCCCATGCGGTGAACAGCACGCCGAACACGACGATCAGCCGGATCGTCGTGCGCAGGCGCTGCGCCACGGCGGCGTCGCTGAGCGTCGCGAGCGACGCCCGGCGCCGGATCCAGACGATCATCCGCAACGCGCAGAGCGTGCACAGCGCGAGCGGCACGTCGCGCGCGAGCCACGCCGGCGCACACGACAGATGCGTGAGCGACACGGCCGCGCTATTGACGATCAGGATCGTGTACAGCAGCGGCAACTGCCGCGTGAACGCCTCGAACTGCGAGCGCAGCAGCACGTTGCGCTCGGTCTGCCCGGCCGGCGGGCGAGCGGATTGCTTCAGTCCCATCATTGCTTGCATTCGTCTGAGGTTTGTCCGAGGTTCGGCGCCGGGCAGCACGCGCCGCCGCCGGCGCGGCGGACAGCCGGCCCGGACCGGCGTGCGCCGCGCGCATACCCGGCGCGCATCAGTGCGGATATATGCGTTTACGGCAGCCGGCGGGCGCCGCTGCAGTGAATTTGCAGGTGTGCGGGTCGAGCGCGATCAGGTTTGTTTGGGGCGCGCGGTTCGGGGCGCTCTGCCTGGATCGTTCTGCCTGGGCCTTTGCGCCTGGGCCTTTGCGCCTGGGCCTTTGCGCCTGGGCCTTTGCGCTTGGGTCGTTCCGCTTGGGTCAGTCTGTTTGCGCCGCTCAGTTCGGGCCGCTCAGTTCGGGCCACGCAGCTCGAACCGGTCAGCTCGGGCCGGCCGGTCCGGCTCAAGTTGGGCGGCCCGCCGCCGTTACTTCCGGTAAGGCGCGCCGGGTTCGTGCCCGCATGCGCGCCGCCGCAAGCGGGTGCGCCTGTCGAGGCCAGATGCGCCGACGCAACGCCGCTGGAGGCGCCGTAGCTGTATTGCGGGCCCAAGGCCCTTTAGAATAGCGGCACTATCGAATCTGGACCTGTCATGCTGGAAGCCGCCGGTACCCCTGCCTCGCCCACCGCCCCGAACGCCGCTCCAAGCGCCGCCCGCGACGACTCGGAGATGTTCGAACTGGCCCCGGTTTCGCTGTGGCTCGAGGACTTCAGCGGCGTGAAGGCGCTGTTCGACGCATGGCGCGCCGAGGGCGTCACCGACCTGCGCGCGCATTTCCGCGAGCACCCGGAACGGGTCGCGCAATGCGCGCACAGCATCCGCGTGATCAAGGTGAACCAGAAGACGCTGTCGCTGTTCGAGGCAGCCGATTTCGCCGCGCTGACCGGCAACCTCGCCGCGGTGTTCCGCGACGACATGCTGAAAACCCACCTCGAAGAGCTGTGCCAGCTGTGGGCCGGCCAGACGCAGTTCATGAGCCAGACCGTCAACTACACGCTCGGCGGCCAGCGCCTCGACGTGCTGCTGCGCGGCGCGGTGCTGCCGGGCCACGAGGCGCGCTGGGACCGGGTGCTGGTGTCGCTGGAGGACATTACCGAACTCGAAGGCGCGCGCCACCGGATCTCGCGCGCCGAGGAATATGCGCGCGGGCTGTTCGAATATTCGCCGGTGTCGCTGTGGGTCGAGGATTTCAGCGCGGTCCGGCGCCTGCTCGACGGCGCGCGCGCGGCGGGCATCAGCGACTTCCGGGTCTTCACGGACGTGCATCCGGAGTTCGTCGAACGCTGCATGCAGGAAATCGTCGTGATCGACGTGAACCAGCACACGCTCGAAATGTTCGTCGCGCCCGACAAGAAGACGCTGCTCGGGCGCCTGCCCGACGTCTTCCGCGACGACATGCGGCCGCACTTTCGCGAGCAGCTGATCGACCTGTGGGAAGGCAAGCTGTTCCAGCAGCGCGAAGTGGTCAACTACGCGCTCGACGGCAACGAGGTGCACGTGCACCTGCAGTTCTCGGTGCTGCCCGGCCACGAGCGCAACTGGGACCTCGTGCTGGTCGCGCTCACCGACATCACCGCGCGCAAGAAAGCCGAGGCGTACCTCGAATTCCTCGGCAAGCACGACGTGCTCACCAAGCTGCGCAACCGCTCGTTCTATGTGGACGAGCTGAACCGGATCGAGCGCAAGGGTCCGTTCCCGGTCACCGTGATCATGGCCGACCTGAACGGCCTGAAGCGCGTGAACGACCAGTTGGGCCACGCGGCCGGCGACGCGCTGCTGCGGCGCGCGGGCGAGGTGCTCGCGAAGGCGATGGAAACGCCGTTTCACGCGGCGCGCATCGGCGGCGACGAGTTTGCGATCCTGATGCCCGGCACCGACGAGCGCGGCGGCGCGGCGATGATCGAAACGATCCGGCAACTGGCGGATCTGAACAACCAGTTCTATCCGGGCTCGCCGCTCAGCCTGTCGATGGCCGCCTCGACCTGCCAGCAGGGCGAACGCCTCGAAACGGCGATCCAGCGCGCCGATCTGCTGATGTACGAGGTCAAGCGCGCCCATTACGCGACGCTGCTCGCCAGTCCGCCGGATGGGGCGCAGAACGGGTGAGGCCCGAAGACCGCAAACATGCGCCGGACCGAAACCGCGCCGTGGCAAACACTGCATCGAGAGGAACGGTGATGCGCGGCAGGCTGCCGCTCTCGCTGCGGCTGTTACGCCGGCTGTTATCCAGGCTGTTATCCAGGCTCTCACCCCGGCGCTCGCTGCGACGCTTATTGCGACTCTTACTGCGGCGGTCACTGCCGCTATGGCTCGCCGCGCCGGCCATCTGCGCGGCCCGCGCTGCCCCGCTGCCCGCCGGGCTGCCGTGCGCCAGCTGGCCGACAAGCATGGCCGAGGTCAATCTGCAGAATGCGGGACTCGTCAGGATCGCGCAGCTTGACGAAGCGAAAACCCGCGCCACGCCAATCGCGATCGAAAAGATCGGCGCCGACCTTTACCGGCAGGTATTCGACATCACGCTGTATGCCCGGTCCGGCCAGGCATTCCACGTGATCACCGTCAACCGCGCGTCGTCCACCGAGTGCTCGATGAGCGGCGTCGACGTGTATCTGGTCTCGCGCACCTTCCGTGCCGACGCCCCTTAGGATCGCACCGCGACACCATACGTGCTCGCGATGCGTCGATCCTGCTCGGCCGCGGAGAAGCGCTCCCATTCGAGCCCGTTGACGTCGACGCTCTTCGTATAGTCCCCGGCTTCGTCGTCCTCGAAGCCCACGTGCCGCAGCCGCCCCGCGTCGGCCGGCGACAGGTTGATCGAGAAGTTCAGCAGCGACGTGCGCCACATCGCATAACGGCCCGGCACGACGGCCGCCGGCGGCAGCCCGAGCCGATCGCTGTAATCGGCAATCGACGCGTCGAGATCGGCAACGGCAAGCGCAATATGAAAACGCTTCATGGCGAGGACACTCCTTCTACGGTGACGGGGTAGGAACGGCCATCGTAGACGCCGCGCCGCGCATCAGCCAGTTGTGTGCCGATTCCGGTATCGGCATTACCGGTCTCGCACCGCGCCGGCCGGCCGCGCACCGCGCGCTCAGACCGCGGTCACGTATTTCGGCGCCGGCACGGCCGCGGGCGGCGCCGGCGGCGCGGCGCGCATCGCGCGCATGCGCCGCACCTCCTCCACCGGGCTCAATCCGAACAGCCGCTTGAACTCGCGGCTGAACTGCGACGCGCTCTCGTAGCCGACCCGCGCGGCCGCCGCGCCCGCGTTCAGGCCGTCCTGCACCATCAAGAGCCGCGCGTGATGCAGCCGCGTGGTCTTCACGTACTGCATCGGCGAAGTCGCCGTCACGCTCTTGAACTGCGCATGGAACACCGCGAGGCTCATGCCGGCCTCGCTCGCGAGCGTGTCGACGTCGAGATCGCCCCGGTAGTCCGCGTGGATGCGCCGCAGCGCCTTCGCGATGCGGCCGAAATGGTGCTGATGCGTGAGCGCCGCGCGGATCGCGTCGCCCTGCTCGCCGGTCAGCACGCGGTAGCAGATCTCGCGCACGATCGCCGGCGCGAGAATGCGCGCGTCGAGCGGCGCGGCGAGCGCTTCGAGCAGCCGCTGCACCGCGCCGCTCAGCGCGGGATCGAGCGGGGTCGAGTAGATGCCGCGCGGCTCCTTGTGCGCGGTGCCGAGCGTCTCGTTCAGCGCCATCAGCAGCTCGGCGACCATCGCGAGATCGACCCGCACCGAAATGCCGAGAAACGGCTCGTCCGCGCTCGCCTCGGTCTCGCACTCGAACGGCAGCGGCACCGACAGGACCAGATATTGCTGCGCGTCGTACAGGAACGCCTGGTCGCCGAGATAGCCACGCTTGCGCCCCTGGCAGACGACGACGATGCTCGGCTCGTAGAGCACCGGCATGCGCGGCATCGGCCGCGTCGCGCGCATCAGCTTGACGCCGTCCACGCACGACAGCGTGAAGCCGTCGTTGGGCGCGAGGACGTCGAACAGCGCCGCCATGCGCCGCTGCGCGGCAAGCGCCGGATGATCGGGATGAGTCGGTTTCATGACAAAGTCTGCCGTTGTGCCAGAGAATAAGGCTTGAAATTTAGCACCAAACCGCCTATAGCGCTCGTCATCGAGAGAATCAGGCAAATCTTCGAGACATTCAGGTATTCCCCAAGGCTGCTGTGGCCCCTACGATGGGAACCCTGACGGATCGCCCATCGGGTTGCCCCCTTCAGGCGCCCGGCTCGCCTCGCGAGCCGCGCCACGCCGACCGCGTACCGGGGCCGCGGCGATCCGCTGCATCGCACCGCAAGAGCGGCCCTGTCCGGGGCCGCGCGCCGCCGAAGCCGGCGCCTTGTGCCGTTGACCCCCATTGCAGGAGCTGTCGTGACGACTACCTATGCTTATGCCGCGCAGAATGCGCAGTCGAAGCTCGCACCGTTCGAGTACCCGCGCCGCGCGCTGCGCGACCATGACGTGCAGATGGACGTGCTGTTTTGCGGCGTCTGTCATTCGGACCTGCACCAGGCCCGCAACGAATGGCAGAACACGGTCTTCCCGGTCGTGCCGGGCCACGAGATCGTCGGCCGCGTCACCGCGGTCGGCCCGCAGGTGACGCGCTACCGGGTCGGCGAACTGGTCGGCGTCGGCTGCCTCGTCGATTCGTGCCGCACCTGCCCGAGCTGCGCCGAAGGACTCGAACAGTATTGCGAGGGCGGCTTCGTGCCGACCTATAACGGCGTCGACCGCGTGAGCGGCGCGATCACGTTCGGCGGCTACTCGACCGAGCTCGTCGTCGACGAGGCGTTCGTGCTGCGCGTGCCGGAGAACCTCGATCCGGCCGGCGTCGCGCCGCTGCTGTGCGCGGGCATCACGACCTACTCGCCGCTGCGCCAGTGGGGCGCGGGGCCCGGCAAGAAGGTCGGCGTGGTCGGTCTCGGCGGTCTCGGCCATATGGGCGTGAAGCTCGCGCGCGCGATGGGCGCGCACGTCGTGCTGTTCACGACGTCGGCCTCGAAGGTCGACGACGCAAAGCGGCTCGGCGCACACGAAGTGGTCATCTCGAAGCACGAAGACGAGATGAACGCGCACGCGAACAGCTTCGACCTGATCGTCAACACGGTGGCCGCGCAGCACGACCTGAACCCGTTCCTCAACCTGCTGCGCCGCGACGGCACGCTGGTGCTGGTCGGCGCGCCCGAGCACGATCATCCGTCGCCGCAGGTGTTCAACCTGATCATGAAGCGCCGCCGCCTCGCCGGCTCGCTGATCGGCGGCATCGCCGAAACCCAGGAGATGCTCGATTTCTGCGGCGAGCACGGCATCACCGCCGACATCGAGCGGATTCCGATGCAACAGATCAACGACGCGTACGAGCGGATGCTGAAAAGCGACGTGAAGTACCGCTTCGTGATCGATCTGGATTCGCTCAGGCAGTAAAACGCCGAAGCCGCGCGCCCGGCCTCGTGCCGGCGCGCGCCGTCTGCGCTGCATTTCCTGACGCCGGCACGGCCTCTTCCGCAAGGAACAGGCCGTGCCGGCCGTCCGCCGTTTGCCCGTCCGTAACAGGACTCACCCGTTGGCACAGGAGATTGCCCGTGATCGACCGAATTCAGGCGATGCGCACCTTCGTGCGCATCGTCGAAATGAACAGTTTCACGCGCGCCGCGCAATCGCTGGACATCCCCCGCGCAACCGCCACCACGCTCGTGCAGCATCTCGAAGCGCTGCTCGGCACGACGCTGCTCGTGCGCACGACCCGGCACGTCAGCGCGACGACCGAAGGCGCGGCCTACTACGAACGCTGCTCGCAGATTCTGGCCGATATCGACGAGATGGAGGCGAGCCTGCGCGACGCGACCGATCATCTGAGCGGCCGGCTGCGCGTCGAGATGCCGGCCGCGGTCGCCAGCGCGATCGTGCTGCCGGCGCTCGACGACTTCCACGCGCGCTACCCGCGCATCGACCTCGCGATCGGCATCAGCAACCGCGCGGTGGATCTGGTCGGCGAAGCCGTCGACTGCAGCATCCAGCTCGGCGAGCTGCCCGATTCGGGACTCGCCGCGCGGCGCCTCGGCACGCTCGAACACGTGACCTGCGCGAGCCCCGCCTACCTCGAACGGCACGGGATGCCCGACGATCTCGACGCGCTCGCGCGCCACGTGGCCGTGAACGGCATGTCGCCCGACGGCGGCCGCACCGTCGACTTCGACTTCGAGGTCGGCGGCCGCGCGCTCGCGGTGAAGCTCGACGGCTTCGTGAAGGTGAGCGACGAGCAGGCCTACCTGACGTGCGGGCTGCAGGGGCTCGGGCTGATCCAGCCGTCGCGCATCGCCGCGCAGCCGTATCTGGATTCCGGGCAGTTGCGCGAGGTGCTGCCGCAATGGAAGCCGACGCCAACGCCGGTATCGGTGGCCTACGTCAAGCACCGGCACGTGTCGCCGCGCGTGCGCGCGTTCGTCGACTGGCTAGCCGCGCTGTTCGAGCATACCGGCCAGGTCCATCAGGACCTGTCGCGCGTGCGCCAGATCCTGCGCGGCCTGCATCCGGCCTGAGCGCAGCACGCGCAGCACGCGCAGCACACGCTGCGCACGCAGCGCGCGCGGCGCGTCAGCAGGCGGGCGCGCGGTTCGTGTGATTGTCGCGGTTGTCGTGGCGCGCGCGCCGGCCGGCTCGCGCACGCGCTTCGCCCGCCACCCGCGCGAGCGCCGCGGGGCTCATGCGCGCGGCGATTGCGCGCACGTAGTCGTGATGACGGGCTTCGAGCGGCGCCCGCAGCGACTGCGCATCCAGATAGCGGATCAACGCAATGCGCCGATGGCCGAGCGCCATGCTGCGTTCGAGCAGCGCGAGCGCGGCCTGCCCGTCGCCCGCCTCGCTGGCCTGCTTGAGCAGCGCGGTCGAGTGGGCGGGCGCGGGCGCCTGTGGGTCGTCGTGACGAGGCATGGCGCGCCCCCCGCCGCGGCCCCGATGATGGACCATGCCGCGTGTCAGCCGGCAACCTGCGTGCGCGCCGCGTGCGGCACCGCGCACGCGGCCTCGTAATCGGCGCGCGTCCAGTCGAGCTCGACGCCGATGCGGCGCGTGCCCTCGCGAATCTTCGGCTTGTGCAGCGCGAGCGTCAGCGCGTCGAGCGCCGGCCACTCGCGAAACGACAGCTCCGCCAGTTCGAGCGCGAGCGTTTCGAGCAGCCGCGTATGCGGCTTGCCGGTCAGAAAGGCGGTCATCCGCTCGCAATAGTGCTCGTAGTCGATCATGCCGGCGCCGTCCTGCTCGGCCGGCGTGCCGCGATACCGCAGGCTCGCGTCGAGCACGACCGGCTGCGGCGCGGCGTGCTCGTGCGCGTGCAGGCCGACGCGCGTGCGCACCGTCAGGCCGTCGACGAACACGCGCCAGCCGCGGCCCGCGTGCGGCCCGCGCTGCGGCGCGAGCGGGCTGTCGAACGGCTTCACGATGCGAGCGGCGCGGCCGCGTCGAGCATGATGCGGCAGAAGTAGTCGGCGAAGCTGCGGCGCACGACCACCTCGAAGGTGTCGGCGCCGGTCGCGATCAGCACGATCGACGCCTTGAAGTAATGGCTCTGCGCGCACTGGCCCTGCACGAACATGCGCGGATGCAGATCGAGCGGGCAGCCCCGCGCAAGCACGTCGCGCGCCTTCGTGCCGGCGAGTTCGAGCACCGTATAGCCGCTGCCGATGTCGACGGCCGACGCGAATTGCCCCGCGAGCGCCGCGACCAGTCGGGCTTCGAGCGTCGCCGCCTGCGCGGCATGCGAGCGCACGAGCCATTCGTCCGGGCCGAGCCACAGCGCGTCGTACGCGGGGCCGCGCGCCATCGTGTTCGGCCGCGACGGCGGCCGGCAGCCGGTGACGCCCTCGAGCGCGGCGGCGAACGCCGGGTCGCGCGCGTCGCCGCGCACGTTGACCAGATCGCAGAACGGCCGCTCGGTCAGGCTGAATGTCTTCGACCCGCGTTCCTGATGCGCCTTCAGCAGATCGCGCACGCCGACGAGCGGCGACTCCTGCCAGAGCTCTCCCGCGCCGCGCTGCGTGCGCGCGGCCTTGTTGCCTGCTTCATTCCACATGCTGACGTACTCCTTCGGTATCGTAGAACACCGGGCTCGCAATCTTCGCGGCGATCTGCTTGCCGTTCGCAAGCGGAATCGTCACGGGCTCGCCGATCTTGTCGAGGCCGCCCTTGACCACGGCGAGCGCGATCGAGCGTTTCAGAATCGGGCTGTAGTAGCTCGACGTCACGTGCCCGAGCATCGGCGTGATCTCGCCGGTCATGCCGGCCGGCGGGTGGATGCCGTGCGCGACGATCTGCGCGCCTTCGGGCAGCACCGTCTGCGGATCGTCCGTCAGGAGTCCGATGAACTGCTTGCGCCCCGCCTTCGCGGTATCCGTGCGCGTCAGCGAGCGCCGGCCGAGGAAGTCTTTCGACTTTGCAACAAGCCCGCCCATGCCCAGGTCGTGCGGCGTGATCGAGCCGTCGGTGTCCTGGCCGACGATGATGTAGCCCTTCTCCGCACGCAGCACGTGCATCGTCTCGGTGCCGTACGGCGTGATGTCGAACTCCGCGCCCGCGGCCATCAGCGCTTCCCAGACCGCGCGGCCGAGGTTCGCCGGCACGTTCACCTCGTACGCGAGCTCGCCCGAGAAGCTGATGCGCATCACGCGCGCCGCCACGCCCGCGACGGTGCCGTTGCGATACGACATGAACGGAAACGCCGCATTCGCGAAGTCGATGTCGCGGCACACCTTCTGCAGCACCTTGCGGCTCTTCGGACCGACCACGGCGAAGGTCGCCCAGTGGTCCGTCACCGACGCGAGGCGCACCTTCATGTCCGGCCACTCCGTCTGCAGCCAGCGTTCGAGCCAGGTCAGCACGCGCGCGGCGCCGCCGGTGGTGGTGGTCATCATGTAGTGCTGCTCGCCGAGGCGCACGGTCACGCCGTCGTCGAACACCATGCCGTTTTCGTCGAGCATCAGGCCGTAGCGGCACTTGCCGACTTCGAGCTTGCTCCACGGGTTCGTGTAGACCCAGTTCAGCAGCTTCGCCGCATCGGGGCCCTGGATGTCGATCTTGCCGAGCGTCGATGCATCGAGGATGCCGACGCCGTTGCGCACCGCGAGACACTCGCGCGCGACCGCCGCGTGCAGGTCCTCGCCGGCCTTCGGGAAATACCAGGGGCGCTTCCAGTTGCCGACGTCCTCGAATGCCGCGCCGTGCTCGACGTGCCATTCGTGGATGCAGGTCTTGCGGATCGGATCGAGCAGATCGCCCAGCTCGCGGCCCGCGAACGCGCCGAAGGTCACCGGCGTGTAGTTCGGGCGGAACGTCGTCGTGCCGGTCTCGGGAATCGTCTTGCCGAGCGCGCCGGCAAGGATCGCCATCCCGTTGATGTTGCCGAGCTTGCCCTGGTCGGTGCCGAAGCCCATCGCCGTATAGCGCTTCACGTGCTCGACCGACTCGAAGCCTTCGCGCGCGGCCAGCAGGATGTCGGCCGCCGCGACGTCGTTCTGGAAATCGACGAACTGCTTCGGCCCGCGCGCGGCCGCCTCGCGGCTGCCGACCAGCCACAGCGGCAGCAGCGGCGCCTCGGCCGGTTCCGCGACCTGCGGCACGGCCGGACGGTTCGCGGCAAACCCGGCCGCCTTCGCCGCCTCGACACCGGCATCGACCGCGAAACGCAGGCCGCGCGCGAGACCGAACTCGCCCGCCGCCGCCCCGACGCTCGTTTCGGCCTGCGCCGCCTTGCCCGGCACGAAGCAGACCTTCTCGTCGTGCCAGTGCGCCTTGCCGCCCGATTGCGCGAACAGGTGCAGCACCGGGCTCCAGCCGCCCGACATCGCGACGAGATCGCAGGCGACATCCGGGCGCGCCGCGCCGGTCTTGCCGTCCGCGTATGCCGCCACCTCGACGGCGGCAACCCGCAGCTTGCCGCGCGCGCTCTTCACGACGGCCTGGTTGAGCACCGTCACGCCATGCCGGCGGGCGGCCGCGGGCAACGCGCCGTCGCTCTGCGCGCGCGGATCGATCACGGTCACCTTCGCGCCGCAGCTCTTCAGGTCGAGCGCGCACTGATAGCCGCTGTCGTTGTTCGTGAACACGACCGCCTCGCGGCCCGGCAGCACGCCATACCGGTGGATGTACGCCGACACCGCCGATGCGAGCATCACGCCGGGCAGGTCGTTGTTGCCGAACACGAGCGGGCGCTCGTGCGCGCCGGTCGCGAGAATCACGCGTTTGGCGCGCACTTTCCACATCAGTTCGCGGGTGCCCTTGCGCGTCGAGACCGGCAGATGATCGGTCAGGCGCTGCGCGACGGTCACGAGGTTGTGGTCCTGATAGCCGAATGCGGTGCTGCGCGACAGGATCGTCACGTCGGGCATCTGGCGCAGCGCGGCCTCGATCTTCTCGACCCACTGGAGCGCCGGCCGGCCGTCGATTTCCGCGCGGCACGCGAGCAGGCTGCCGCCCAGTTCGCGCTGGTCGTCGACCAGCATCACGCGCGCGCCCGACACCGCCGCCGCGTGCGCGGCCGCGAGACCGCTCGGGCCGCCGCCCACCACCAGCACGTCGCAATGCGCGTAGCACTTGTCGTAGCGGTCCGCGTCGCGCTCCTGCGGCGCCTTGCCGAGCCCCGCGGCTTCGCGGATCTTTTCCTCGTACTTCGGCCACCATTTGCGCGGCCACATGAACGTCTTGTAATAGAAGCCGGCCGGCAGGAAGCGCGAAAACTTCTGGTTGATCGCCATGCGGTCGTGTTCGAGGCTCGGCTCGGCGTTCACGCTGGTCGCGACGAGCCCCTGATACAGCTCGACCTCGGTCGCGCGCGCATTGGGCACGGTGTAGGCGCCGCGCTCCAGTTGCACGACGGCATTCGGCTCCTCGACGCCCGCGGTGACGATGCCGCGCGGGCGGTGATACTTGAAGCTGCGCGCGACGAAATGCACGCCGTTGGCGAGCAGCGCCGACGCGAGCGTGTCGCCCTGGAAGCCCTGATAGGTGCGGCCGTTGAACGTGAAGCTGAGCGCGATCGCACGATTGATGCGCCCGCCGGCGCCGAGGCGGTCTTTCTGGCTCATGACGGTGTGTCCTCTGCATGACCGGCGGCCGCGCCGCCGAACGTTTCGTAACCGAGAATCTGGTAGGTGACCGTATCGCGTGTCGCCTTGAACCAGCGCCGGCATCCTTGCGTGTGCAACCATTGCTCGTGATGCACGCCGCGCGGGTTCTTGCGCATGAACAGGTAGTCGCCCCATTCGCGGTCGGTGAGCGCATCGGTGTCGAGCGGGCGCATGATGTCGGCCTCGCCGCCGCAGGAAAATTCGGATTCGGCGCGCGGTCCGCACCAGGGGCATTCGATCAGCAACATGTTCGCTTCTCCTCGCGCGATTAGTGGGCCACGGCGGCCGCGCCGTGTTCGTCGATCAGATGGCCGGTGTAGAAGCGCTCCAGCGAGAACGGCGCGTTCAGCGGATGCGGTTCGTCGTGCGCGATCGTGTGCGCGAACACCCAGCCGGAGCCCGGCGTCGCCTTGAAGCCGCCGGTACCCCAGCCGCAGTTGAAATAGAGGCCTTTCACGTCGGTCTTGCTGATGATCGGGCATGCGTCCGGCGACACGTCGACGATGCCGCCCCACTGCCGGTTCATGCGCACCCGCGAGAACACCGGGAACATCTCGACGATCGCCTGCAGCGTGCCTTCGATGATGTTGAAGCTGCCGCGCTGGCCGAAGCCCGCGTACTGGTCGACGCCCGCGCCGATCACGAGATCGCCCTTGTCGGACTGGCTGATGTACGCGTGCACCGCGTTCGACATCACGACCGTGTTGACCACCGGCTTGATCGGCTCGGACACGAGCGCCTGCAGCGGATGGCTTTCGAGCGGCAGGCGCACGCCGGCCATGTCGGCGAGCGTGGTGGTGTTGCCGGCCGCGACCACCGCGACCTTCTTCGCCTTGATGAAGCCCTTGACCGTATCGACGCCCGTCACGCGGCCGCCGTCGCGGCGAATGCCGGTCACCTGGCAGTTCTGGATGATGTCGACGCCGTGCTGGTCCGCGCCGCGCGCAAAACCCCACGCGACCGCATCGTGGCGCGCGACGCCGCCGCGGCGCTGGAACGACGCGCCGAGCACCGGGTAGCGCGCGTTCAGGTTGATGGCCGGTTCGAGCTCCTTGATCTGCGCCGGCGTGAGGAACTCCGCGTCGACGCCGTTCAGGCGGTTCGCGTTCACGCGCCGCTCGGTGTCGCGCACGTCCTGCAGCGTATGCGCGAGGTTCATCACGCCGCGCTGGCTGAACATCACGTTGTAGTTCAGGTCCTGCGAGAGCCCTTCCCACAGCTTCATCGCTTTCTCGTAGAGCGCGGCCGATTCGTCCCACAGGTAGTTCGAGCGCACGATCGTCGTGTTGCGCGCGGTATTGCCGCCGCCGATCCAGCCCTTCTCCAGGATCGCGACGTTGCGCACGCCATGCTCTTTCGCGAGGTAATACGCGGTCGCGAGCCCGTGCCCGCCGCCGCCGACGATCACGACGTCGTACTCGCGCTTCGGCTCCGGGCTGCGCCACTGCCGCTCCCAGTTCTCGTGATACGACAACCCGTTGCGGAACAAACTGAATATCGAATAGCGGCTCATCGCAGAGGTCCTCCCATTAGCATTCGATGACGTTCACGGCCAGACCGCCGCGTGACGTCTCCTTGTATTTCGTCTTCATGTCGGCGCCGGTCTCGCGCATCGTCCTGATCACGCTGTCGAGCGACACGTAATGCTGGCCGTCGCCCTTGAGCGCCATGCGCGACGCGTTCAGCGCCTTGATCGCGCCCATCGCGTTGCGCTCGATGCACGGAATCTGCACGAGGCCGCCCACCGGGTCGCAGGTCATCCCGAGGTTGTGCTCCATGCCGATCTCGGCGGCGTTCTCGACCTGGGTGGGCGTGCCGCCCATCACCGCGGCGAGCGCCGCGGCGGCCATCGAGCACGCGACGCCGACCTCGCCCTGGCAGCCGACCTCGGCCCCGGAGATCGACGCGGTTTCCTTGTAGATGATGCCGATCGCCGCGGCGGTCAGCAGGAACGTGACGATGCCGTCCTCGTTCGAGCCGGGCACGAACTTCACGTAGTAATGCAGCACGGCCGGGATGACGCCCGCCGCGCCGTTGGTCGGCGCGGTGACGACGCGCCCGCCCGCGGCGTTTTCCTCGTTGACGGCCATCGCGTACAGGTTGACCCAGTCGAGCATCGACAGCGGATCGCGCAGCGACTCCTCCGAGCGCTCGCGCAGCGTCGCGCACAGCTCGGCCGCGCGGCGCTTCACGCGCATCGGGCCGGGCAGTTCGCCGTGCAGCTTGCAGCCGCGCTCGACGCAGGCGGCCATCGTGCGCCAGATCGCGAGCAGCCCCGCGCGCACCTCGGCCGGCGTGCGCGACGCGCATTCGTTGGCCATCGTCACCTCGGCAATCGACTGCCCGCTGTCGCGGCATACGCGCATCAGGTCCTCGCCGGTGCGAAACGGGTGCGGCACCTCGGCGCCGGCGCGCACGCCGTTCACGCGGTCGCCGTCGCGATTCACGACGAAGCCGCCGCCCACCGAGTAATACTCCTTCTCGACCAGCAACTGGCCGTTCTCGTCGAACGCCTGAAAGCGCATCCCGTTCGGATGCACGATGCCGGTGCCCGCCATCAGCCGGCGATAAAACGTCAGATGCTCCTTTTCGTCATAGCGGATGCGGTGCCGGCCGAGCAGCGACAGCGCCTTGTCCGCGCGGATCTGCGCGAGGCGCGGCGCGATCAGGTCCGGGTCGATCGTGTCCGGCAGATGGCCTTCGAGGCCGAGCAGCACCGCCTTGTCGGTGCCGTGCCCCTTGCCGGTCGCGCCGAGCGAGCCGTACAGCTCGACCTTCACGTGCTGCACGAAGCCGAGCAGATTCGCGTCTTCGATATGCGACGCGAAGCGGCAAGCGGCGATCATCGGGCCGACCGTGTGCGAACTCGACGGGCCGATACCGATCTTGAACAGATCGAAAACGCTGACGTTCATGAGGCTGCCTGATATCCAGAGTGAGGGTTCCGGCAGGCGCGCCACACGCGGTTCGCTGTGCGCCTGTCGTATGCCGTCAGTACACCAGCGCGTAGAATTGGCCGATAGAACAAAAACGCCATCGCCCTGGGACGGCCGCGCCAGGGCCGCCACGGCCGCGCGGGCGGTTCGTTTCTGCGATGGTTCGTGGCGCAAAAGCGCAAGCGGCCGCGACCCGGATCGGCGACGCTAGCGGCAGTGCAGAGCGCCGCCGGCCCGCCCGCCCACCCCGCTGACCGACGAGCGTGCCGTAGCCCGATGAAAACCGTCCAATCCGCCCCCTCCCTGCCGCTCGCGTCGATCGACGGCCGCCCGAAAGAGCGCATCCGCTTCGGCATCGTGCTGCTGCCGAACTTCACGCTGACCGCGTTTTCCGGCTTCGTCGACATGCTGCGGCTGTCGGCCGACGAAGGCGACTACAGCAAGCCGGTACGCTGCTCGTGGAGCGTGATCGGCGACACGCTCGCGCCGGTGCGCGCAAGCTGCGGGATCCAGATCACGCCGTGGCAGACCTTCGCCGAGGCCGAGCCGTTCGACTACGTCGTGGTGGTCGGCGGCCTGCTGCATTCGGGCCCGCAGGCGAGCGACGAGACGCTGCAGTTCATCCGCCGCGCCGCGCGCGGCGAGACGACGCTGGTGGGCATCTGCACCGGCGTGTTCGCGCTGATGCGCGCGGGCGTGCTCGACGGCCACCGCCTCTGCGTGAGCTGGTTTCACTACTGGGATTTCATCGAGCGCTTTCCGGCGGCGAACCCGGACGCGCTGGTCGCCGACCGGCTGTTCGTGATCGACCGGCGGCGCATCACCTGCTCGGGCGGGCGCGCGTCGATCGACGTGGCGGCGGCGATCCTGCTGCGCCACTTCGAGCATGCGACCGTGCAGAAGGCGCTGCGTATCCTGCTGGTCGGCGAGATGCAGAAAGGCAATGCGCCGCAGCCGCATCCGCCGGGGCTCGAACCGGCCACCCACCCGAAGGTGAAGCGCGCGATCCTGCTGATGGAGCAGCACGTCGGGCGCGCGCTGCCGCTCGAAGAGCTCGCGTGCAAGCTCGATCTGTCGCCGCGCCAGCTGGAGCGGCTCTTCAAGGCGGAGACGGGCCGCACGCCGCAGGCGTTCGCGAAGCAGGTGCGCCTGCGCACTGCCGCGTGGCTGCTGACGAGTTCGGACCGCACGGTCGCCGACATTGCGTCGAGCTGCGGCTTCTCGGATGCGTCGCACCTCGGCCGCGAATTCCGCAAGCAGTTCGGCGCGCCGCCCGTCACGTACCGCGAACAGCGCGGCGCGGCGCCGGGCGACGACGCCGCGCTGTTCGACGAGACCTTTCCGGGCCGGGTGGACGTGTATTGACGCGCTGCGCGCGCACTCGCGCAGCGCGTGCGGCGGCGGGGTCGCGGGGTCGGGGTCGGGGTCGGGGTCGGGGTCGGCGCGGGCGCGGACGCCGCGCGGCCGTCACCGCGGCTTCACCGGCGGCGGCGCGCCGCCCGGTCCACCGCGGCGGCGCTCCGCCCAACCCGGCGCGACCGCGGCGCGGCGGCGCGCTTACTGCAAATCCTCGGACCAGACCACGTTTTCGCGCGCGATCAGCGTCGTCGATGCGGCCGGCCCGAACGAGCCGGCCGTGTAGTTGCGCGGCCGCTCGCCGGACTGCTGCCAGCCTTCGAGGATCGGTTCGACCCACGCCCACGCGGCTTCCAGTTCGTCGCGCCGCATGAAGTGCGTGAGGCGGCCGCGCACCACGTCGATCAGCAAACGCTCGTACGCTTCGGCGCGGCGGGCCGAAAACGCCTGCTGCAAGTCGAGGTTCAGGTTCACCGGCAGCATGTGCATGCCGCTGCCCGGCTCCTTCGCGAGCATCTGCAGCTGGATCGATTCCTCCGGCTGCAGCTGGATCACGAGACGGTTGCCGTAGTGGCGCGGGCCGCTCGGCATGATCGAGAACGGCAGTTCGGAAAACTCGATGACGATTTCCGACACCTTCTTCTGCATCCGCTTGCCGGTGCGCAGGAAGAACGGCACGTTGGCCCAGCGCCAGTTGTTGATCTGCGCGCGCAATGCGACGAAGGTTTCCGCGCGGCTCTGCGCCGGCACGTTGTCTTCCTCGAGATAGCCCTTGACCGCCTCGCCGTTGACGGCGCCCGCCGTGTACTGGCCGCGCACCGTGTCGCGCGCGATGTCCTCGGGCGTCATCCGGCGCAGCGAGCGCAGCACCTTGAGTTTTTCGTCGCGCACCGCGTCCGGGTCGAGCGACACCGGCGGCTCCATCGCGACGATGCACAACAGCTGCAGCAGATGGTTCTGCACCATGTCGCGCATCGCGCCGATCTCGTCGTAAAAGCCCGCGCGGCTGCCGACGCCCACCGCCTCGGCCACCGTGATCTGCACGCTCTTGATGTACGGCGCCTGCCACAGCGGGCCGAAGATCGCGTTGCCGAAGCGCAGCACCATCAGGTTCTGGACGGTTTCCTTGCCAAGGTAGTGGTCGATCCGGTAGATCTGCGCCTCCTCGAAATGCCGGCCGACTGCGATGTTGATCGCCTGGGCCGACGCCAGATCGTGGCCGAGCGGCTTTTCGAGCACGACGCGCGAATGGGCGTCGATCAGATGCGCCGCCGAGAGGTTGTCGCAGATCGTCACGAACAGGTTCGGCGAGGTGGCGAGGTAGAACACGCGCTGCGCGCCCGGACGCGACGCGTCGGCGAGGTGCGCGTAGTCCTGCGGCGCGTCGACGTCGATGCGCACGTAGTCGAACAGCGCGAGGAAGCGGTCCCAGGCGGGTGCGTCGAGCGCCTGCTTTTCGACGAACGGCTTCGAGTGCCCGTCCACGAACACGATGTAGTCCTCGCGCGACCACGGCTTGCGGCCGACCGCCAGAATGCGGGTGTTGGCCGGCAGGTTGCCGTGCAGGTGCGCCATGTAGAGCGCCGGCAGCAGCTTGCGGGCGGACAGGTCGCCGCCGCCGCCGAAGATGATCATGTCGAACGGGAGTTCAGGCGTTGCTGCAGGAGAGGTCGTGGTCGTCATGGCACGGTCGCACAGGGGTGGGGAGGAGCATGAAACGGAAGCGAAGGCGAGACCGGCAGGCCGGCCTCGATTAAGAAACGCTTATGGTGCAACGTTTTCGCATTGTTTGCACGTGCAGCGCGTGTAAGCGGGACGCAAGGGTCGCCACGGATCGCGCGTCCGGGCGGGTTGGGCTTGCGGGCCACACGGGCAGGCCGGACGCGTCAGCCCTGCGCAAGCGTTGCGTGTGCAACCCGGCAGGCCGCCAGATCCCACGCCGCGCAGCCGACGCTCTTGAACAGCACGGGCGTGCGGGACGGCGGCAGCACGGCATCGCGCCCGAAAAGCGTCGCGAGCCCCTGCACGTTCGCCCAGTCGACGCCCGCCTGGATCAGATCGCCGGCCTCGTGGCGCGCGCCGGCCGGGTCGTCGACGTAGAGCGCGCTGCCGAGCACGGTGCGCGCGCCGATCTCGACCATCTGCGGCGTGAACGCGCCGACGCCGATCACGAGCCGCTCCGCGCGCGGCACCTCGTCGTAGAGCGGCGCGCGGCTCGTGGTGAGCGCGATCACGACGTCGACCTCCGCGGGAACCGGCGCGCCCGCGAGCGGCTGCAGCGCGTGCACGGCGCCGCGATGGGCGGCGCAAAACGCACGCGCGTTCGCGTCGCTGCGGCTTTGCACGTACACCTGCGCGTGCGGATACAGCGCGCCGAGCGCATCGACGTGAAACGCCGCCTGGGTGCCCGTGCCGATCAGCAGGAACGCGCGTGGCGCGCCGCGCCCGCTTGCCGCATCCTTGAACGTGCGCACCGCCAGCATCGAGATCGCCGCGGTGCGCCGGCCGGTGACGGTCGGACCGTCGAGGACGAACAGCGGCGCGCCGCTGTCGGCGTCGCAGGCCATCACCTGGCCGTGGATCGTCGGCAGTCCGCGCGCGGCGTTGGCCGGGCATACGTTCACAAGCTTGTGGATCGCGAGATCGGGGGCGGCGGCCGGCATCGACAGCATGATGCCGTCCGCGTTGAGCGGCACGACGAGCCGCTCGGGGCTCGCGATGCGCGCGGCCGCATAGTCGAGCGTCGCGGCGGCGAGCGCATCGACCAGCGCCGGATACGGTGTCAGCCGCGCGGTCGCGGCGGCGTCGAACATCGGAGGAGCAGACGAGGTCATGGTGGCCACCGGTCGGTCTGGGGTGAAGGGGAATCCGGCTCCGGCGGCGCGCTTGACGGTGTCGCTCCGCGCATCGATGAAGCGCGCGCCGCGCTCAGCGCACGAGAAACCCGTAGGTCAGCGGGTCGTGCTCGTCGATGAGCCAGTTCGCGAATCCGCAGAGATGCGCGTCGCCCTCGATCTCGGGGATCACCGCGTCGAAGTGCGCGAGCTTCGTCTCCGACAGCACGCGGCCGCGCAAGATCGTACCGATCACCGATTCGTTCACGAGCACCGCGTCGCGCGCCAGCTCGCCGCGCAGATAAAGCTGCGCGACGCGTCCCGCGGTGCCCGAGCCCGTCGGCGAGCGGTCCACCTCGCGGTCCGCGAACACGCAGCAGTTCGCCTGCGTCGAGCCCGGATGGCGCGGCGCGTTGTCGATGATGGTGCCATAGATGTGATTGATCTCCGGAATCAGCGGATGCGCGACCGGATACGCGGCATTGGCCGCCGCCTTGACCTCGGCGCCGAACTGCACCAGCCGCGCGAGATCCGTCTCGCGCACGTTCAGCCCGAACGGCCGGCCCGACGCGTAGAAGTAGAACGCGCCGCCGAACGCAATGTCGCCGCGCACCGCGCCGAAGCCCGGCGTGTCCACGAGCGCGTCGCGCTGCCAGATGAACGACGGCACGTTGACGAAGCGCACGCTGCCCGCGCGGGCGCCGTCCCAGCCGACGAACGCCTCGATGAAGCCGCACGGCGCGTCGATGCCCACGCGCGTCTGCGGCGTGCGGCGCTCGACCCAGCCGAGCGTCACTGCCGCGGTGGCGAGCGCGATCACGCCGTGGCCGCAGTGATCGCTATAGCCCTCGTTGTGCACGAACACGACGCCGAAGTCCGCGTCCGCGCTGACCGGCTCGGTCAGATAGCCGCCGTACATGTCGGCGTGGCCGCGCGGCTCGTGCATCAGCGCGCGGCGCAGCGCGTCGGCGTGCTGCCTGAGCCAGTCGCGCCGCGCGACGATCGTCGCGCCGGGGATTCTCGGCAGCCCGCTCGTGACGATCCGGAACGGCTCGCCGCCGGTGTGCATTTCGACGGTGCTGATCATCCGGTTCACGTTCATGATGCGGCAGGCTCCTGCGTGCGGTTGCGGCGTGCGGTTGCGACGCGCTGCTGCGATGCGCTGCTGCGGCGTGCTGTTGCGACGCGCTGCTGCGGCGTGCTGCTGCGGTGTGCTGGTGCGACGCGCTGCTGCGATGTGCTGTTGCGACGCGCTGCTGCGGCGCGCTGCTGCGACGCGCTGCTGCGGCGTGCTGGTGCGACGCGCTGCTGCGATGCGCTGCTGCGGCGTGCTGTTGCGACGCGCTGCTGCGGCGCGCCGCTGCAGCGCCCCTCAACCCGGCGGTTGCTGCGCCGGCTGCGGCTGACGCGCCGACTGGATCACCATCAGCACGTCGCCCGCTTCGATCACGCACGGCGGATCCTCGTAGAACGACTGCAGGCGCCCGTCGCGCACCAGGCCGACCACCACCGCGCCGCTCAGCGCATTGCTCCAGCAGCCGATCTCGTGCGCGGCCGCCGGCCGCTCCAGCAGCGTCACGCGGCCGCGCGTCGACAGCAGGTCGTTGACGAACGGCACGATGTAATGGCTGTCGACCGCGTCGGCAAGCAGCAGCCCGCCGATCTTCGTCGACGACACGATCACGTCCGCGCCCGCCTGGCGCAACTGGCGCTGGTAGGTCTGCTCCTGGATGCGCACGACGATGCGCGCACCCGGTGCGACGCTGCGCACCGTGAGCGTGAGCAGGATCGCGGTCGCATCGTCGCTCACGCAGATCAGCACCGCTTTCGCGTCGCGCACCTGGGCCTGCTGCAGCAGGTCCTCGCGCGACGGATCGCCGAGCAGCCCGCTCACGCCGAGCGCGGTGGCCGATTCGAGCGCGCCCTGCTGCGGATCGATCACGACGATCGTCTGCGGATCGCAGCCGCTTTCGAGCAGCTCGCGCACCGCGACCGCGCCGCTCAACCCATAGCCGCACACGACGACGTGCTCGCGCAGCTGCTTTTGCAGGCGTTTCATGCGGAATTCCTCGATGACGCGTTGAATGACGAACTGGTAGGCCGTGCCCAGAAACACGAACCAGATGACGATGCGGATCGGCACGATGAAAAACGCATCGATCAGCCGCGCGCGCGCCGTGATGGGTACGATGTCGCCATAGCCGACGGTCGCGACGGTGACCATCGTGAAGTACATCAGGTCGACGATGCCCGGCTTCGCGCGGTTCGAATCGTGCAGCCCGTCGCGGTCGAGATACAGCACGACGAAGGCGAGCACGCACAGCGCCACGACGATCGCCACCCGCTGCAGCAGCATGCGCTGCGGCGACGCGCCGGGCCGCGTGAACAGCGTCTGCGGGCGCGTCGCGGCACGGCTTGCACGCGCGAGGCGCGGCAGTCGCAGACGGGATGGCGTGCGGCGGGCGTTGGCCACCAGGCAGCTCCAGAAATATCGGAATCCTGATTCTACGCCGGGCGGCCGTCGTCGGGGGCCAGATCGCACGCGAGCGGCGCCGCGCGCCGCAGCGTCATGCCGCGGCCCGCATGGAAGCGCGCGAGCGTCGCGAGCGGCAGCGCCGCGTCGGCCTGATACGGCGGCACCCCGGACGGATTGTGAAAGCGCACGTCGGCGCGGTCGCGCCCGTGCAGCAGGATCAGATGACCGCCACGCTGCGCGTTCGGCTGGTGCGGGCGACGCACTTCCGGGCTCACGGAGGCGATGGCGAGCGTCGCCGCGTCGATGCGCGCGACGAGCCCGGCCAGCGTGATCTGCGGCCAGACCTCGACGTGCAGTCCGAACGCGGTCGCGACCCAGTCCGCGAACGGCCGGTAGATCAGCCCGTCGACTCCGCCGTCCGCGCGCATCCGGTACACGCCATGCGCGAGCGCGGCATCGAGCAACGCGGCGCGCGGCGCATGCGCGATGCCCCAGTAGTCGAGCGCGCTTTCGAGGCACGCGAGACCGCACAGGCGCGGCGCCCAGAAACGGTAGCGCTGCGGGTCGGTGAAGCCGCTGCGCGGCCAGGCGGGGTCCGCGCACGGGTCCGCGCCCCCTTCGGCGATCGCCTCGACCCATTCGGGACTGCCCCACTGCGCGTGATAAGGCACGCCGGCGTGGTACACGGCGTCGGCGTGGGCATCGGCGTGGGCCGCGCCCGATGCCGGCTGCGTCGGGGCGCCGCTCATCGTGCGCTCCGCAACTGCGGTTGCGGTTGCTGCATAAGGCCGACGCACGCGGTCGCGACGGCGACGCGGTCAAATCCGGTGCACAGCAGACAGGTCGTGGTCATCGAAAGAACCGGCAAACGTAAATGGGCAAACGTAAATGGGCAAACGCACAGGGGCACGCGCGCAGCGAAGCAGCGAAGCAGCGAAGCAGCGAAGCAGCGACGTTAGCACGCGCGGGTGCCCTCGCGGGCGTCCTCGCTGCGCTGGCCGCGCCGGCGGCACGCGCAAGCGCGCACGCGTGGGTCGCGCTCCCCCCATCGCAGGCTCACAAAAAACCCGAATGAGCGTTCTCTTTCACGATGCCGGCTGCATTAACCGGTAAAATGCCGCGATGCACTTCGCACGGCCCAGGCCGTCCGTCGCCGCCCGCGCGGCAGCGGGCGCCACGCGGGCGGCGCGGGCGCGCTCGCCGTGCGGGTTTGCGGCACGCGGGCCCGGCCCGCGCGCGATCGGCCGGTGCATCGTCGCGACGCCGCGCGAGCGCGGCCGGGTCGCTCATCCGATTCGCTTTATCCTCGACGGACCCCTCGCAGCATGGCCAACGAAGCAGGTTCACCCGACTCTCTCGCGGTCGCCGAGCGCGTGCGCGAGTTGTTGAGCCGCCATGGCATCGGCAAGCGGCAGCAGACCGCGGAGCTCTGCCGCATCCTCGACCTGAGCTTTTCGCAGGGGCACCGCAAGCTGCGCGGCAACAGTCCGTGGACGCTGCTGCAGATCACGAAGGTCGCGGAAGTGTTCGGCGAGCCGGCGGCGCAACTGTTCGGCGCGCAGTCGCTCGACCCCGGCATGGTCGGCGCGGTCGCGCACGAGGCGGTGTTCGCGCTCGGCCCGCTCGAACTCGCGTGCACCGCGTGGATCGGCGTGGCGCTCGAACCGGGTAGCCGCCCGGAGTTCGTCGCCTATGCGAGAAATGGCCAGTGGCGCGTGACGCGCCACGACGGCACGCTGCATCAGAGCGCGTACGAAGTACACAAGATCGAGATCTATCCGCGCCGCGCCGAGGCGAACAAGCCGCTGATCGCGGTGGTCGACGACGACGAGGCCTCCGCCGACAACCTGCGCGATTACCTCGAACGCAGCGGCTACGCGGCGGTGGCGATCTACGGGCTCGCGCCGTTCATCGAGCAGTTGCAGAGCCAGGTGTTCGACGGCGTCGTGATCGACTGGCTGTTCGGCCATCAGACCTCGGCCGCGGCGATCCGCGCGGTGCGCGCATCGGAAAACCCGGATGCGCCGATCTTCGTGCTCACCGGCGAACTGCTGACCGGCAAGGCAAGCGAATCGGAGATCAGCGAGATCATTCGCAGCCACAACGTCGCGTGCTACGAGAAGCCTGCGCGGATGGCGATTCTCGTCGCGGATCTGTCGAAGCGGCTGAACCGCGCGTAACGGGGGAGCGGTGCGCACCGGGTGCGCGTCACGTGAAGCACGGGCTCGCGTGTCGACGGAGCGAAGATCCCGCGTGACGCATGGGGCGTGCCTCACTAATGACGCCGCGTCGATGCCTGCCGGGGCAGGTCAGGTAGGTTGCAGGCTGGACTGGGACGAGGCGCGTCTGGCAGGAGAACGGGCCGCGCATCAAGGTGCATTCCGCGCGTCCCCGATCGCGCGGCTGGCTTCCCCAAAGATCATGGCCCGATTGCAATATCCCGGTCGTCGCCCATCCCGTGATCGCCGCCCTGGAACAGGATGGTTACATGCCGGGGATTATCTGCACGATAGACGTTGGCAAAGATGGGGGTGGCCACGACGCCCGTGCCGCAAGGGAATTTCATTTCTCTGTCGATTCGTCCACTTTTGATATTGACGAGTCGCAAACGGGCCATCGACAACGGACAATGCTCAGAAGATTCGTACACGCCCAGCAAAAGATGATCTTTCGTGTGATGCCACATGGGTATTTCCACGACTCCGACCACGCGCGGGGGCGGCGAGCCGGTATCGTTGAGACGGCCGATCTGATGCAATGCGATGGGCAAAACGTTTTTGCCATCCCGCCATTCGCCTGATGCATCGGTACCGCTCACTTTCAGCGCGATAGGGCACGGAACCGGGCGCGTTGCCGAAGCGGCTGGCACCCTGGGCGAATCAGCGAAGGAAGCAGGCTCGATTGCTTCGCACAACTGCATTGTTCCGTCAGGGCGACGTTTGCCTTGCAAGGGGATGGGAACACGATGGGCATCGTAGTAGTAACTGCCGTCGACGTGCCACTGGCCTGGCTCATTTCTGTCGATCTCATCGTAGGTCTGCAAGGACAAGTGGACTGGCATGCGACCCATCGTGCCGGCATAGTTTGTGACCTCATACCATCCCGCATGGGCCGACGAGGTCGCAGTGACAAAAATCAGGCATAAGATTGCGTGAAAGAAATTGAATATGCTCTTCATCGGTTGCTTCCCGTTATCACCCACAGTCAAGTGTGTGGATCATCCGCGATCCGTGCCACGCTGTCGAATGTCGCAAAATGGCTGGGGATTGGCAGGCGATCAGTCCCGCGTGCCGCCTCGGCCCCGTCGCAATGGCTTTATCCCGGGCCTGGGGCGCAGTTCGGCCGCGCCCTGTACGCGCTGGGCATCGACACGTTCTGCGCGAACGCGAGCCCGGCCAGGGGACGCGTCGAGCGCGCACACCCGACGCTGAAGGACCGGCTCGTCAGGAAACGCAGGCCGCGTGGCGTCAGACCGGTTGCGACCGCCAATGCGTGAGCGCGTGTCGTCATGGCCGCCTGCGACACGCGCGTCGCATGGCCGCCGAGGCGCGAGGCGCCCGAACGGTGCCCGCCGGCCGCTACATCGGCGCGTGGGCGTAAGCTGTGCCCGGGACATGCCAATCGTCGATTGCCGGACCAGGCAACGGCCTGGAGACTGGCGCAACACTCGGGAGATTCGCAACATGGCGATCAAACGGATGGACAACGTAGGCATCGTCGTCGAAGACCTCGGCGCGGCGATCGATTTCTTTCGCGAACTCGGCCTCGAGCTCGAAGGCCGCGCCACGATCGAAGGAGAATGGGCCGGACGTATTACCGGCCTGGGCGACCAGCGTGTCGAGATCGCGATGATGCGCACGCCGGACGGCCACAGCCGGCTCGAACTCTCCCGCTTCCTCGCGCCGCCGGTCGTCGCCGATCACCGGAACGCGCCGGTCAATGCCTTGGGCTACCTGCGCGTGATGTTCGCCGTGGACGACCTCGACGATACGCTCGCGCGGCTGCGCAAGCGTGGCGCGCAACGCGTCGGCGACGTCGTCCAGTATCAGGACGCGTATCGGCTCTGCTATATCCGTGGACCTGAAGGGATTCTCATCGGGCTCGCGCAGGAACTCGGCTGAGCCACCGGCCCATCGCACCCGTTTGTCACTTCGGCCATCGCCACGTCGGATCGCCGAGATGCCCGGCGAAGTAATTGGACAGCGCGGTCACCTTCGCGGGCCGTGCTCGCGCCGACGGCGTGACGAAGTAGAGACCGCCCTTCGTCAGCGACCAGTCGGTGAGGATCGCTTCGAGACGGCCATCGGCCAGATACTCGGCCGCGATGAACTCGGGCAGCTCCGCAATCGCAAGACCATCGAGCAAGGTGGGTAACAGCGCATCGGAGTTCGTCACGCGTAGCGGGCCGGTCGGCATCACGGGCTCCTCCTCGCCCGCCTCGTTCGTGAAGCGCCAGACATCGCTCCGCGCGCGATACGCGTACGAGAGACATGCCCGATCCACCAGTTCGCGAGGATGCGCGGGCCGGCCTTCACGCGCCAGATATGCCGGCGACGCCACGACGAATTGCGTTACCGCGCACAGCCGCCGCGCCACCAGCGACGAATCCGGCAACGCGGCAATACGCAGCGCCGCGTCGAAGCCGTCGGCGACCAGATCGACCGACGCATCCGAGAGATGCAGGTCGATCGATACCTCCGGATACGCGCGAAAGAATTCCGGCAGCAGCGGCGCGACCCAGCGCAACCCGAACGACATCGGCACGGCGAGGCGCACCAGCCCGCGCGGCTGCACCGACATTTCGCGCGCCGCGCTTTCGGCCTCCTCGGCCTGCCGGTAAATCTCGCCGGCCTTCTCGCAGATCGTGCGACCGAACTCGGTCAGCGAGAGCTGGCGCGACGTCCGGTTAAAGAGCCGCGCGCCCAGCCGGTCTTCCAGGCGGGCGACGCCGCGCGAGACCGTCGCCACCGACACCCCCATCGCGCGCGCCGCGGCCGCGAACGAGCCCTCCTCCGCGACCTTGGCGAACATCGCGAGTCCCTCGAAATCAGGCAGCTTCGCCATGTCCCCTCATCTTTTCATTTGTGCAACGTTAGATTGCGATCCATTCTATTTCGAAAAGACGGGGCCGTCGATATTCTCCTCACATCGCAGCACGCAACACCGAACGCCCCCATTCACTGAACGCAACGACAGGAGCAATACCATGGCACGCAAACTCGACAACAAGATCGCGCTCGTAACCGGCGCAACCAGCGGCATCGGCCTCGCCACCGCCCAGCGCTTCGCCGCCGAAGGCGCGCACGTCTACCTCACCGGCCGCCGTCAGCCTGAACTCGATGCCGCCGTGAACGGTATTCGCGAAGCGGGTGGCAAGGCGACGGGCGTACGCGTCGACTCCACGAAGCTGAACGAACTCGACGCGCTGTACGCGCAGATTCAGGAAGAACATGGCCGCCTGGACGTGTTGTTCGCTAACGCAGGCGGCGGTTCGATGCTGCCGTTCGGCAACATCACCGAAGCGCACTTCGACGACACCTTCGATCGCAACGTGAAGGGCGTGCTGTTCACGGTGCAAAAGGCGCTGCCCGTGCTCGCCCAGGGAGCGTCGGTGATTCTCACGGGTTCGACAGCCGGCAGTGCGGGCACGGCGGCCTTCAGCGTGTATTCGGCGTCGAAGGCTGCGGTGCGCTCGTTCGCACGCTCCTGGATTCTCGACCTCAAGGACCGCCAGATCCGCGTGAATACGATCAGCCCGGGCGCGACCCGCACGCCCGGCCTGCTCGACCTCGCCGGTGATGATGCCGCCCAGCGCCAGGGTCTCGCCGATTACCTCGCCGCGCAGATCCCGATGGGACGCCTGGGCGAGCCCGGCGAAATCGCAAGCGCCGCGCTGTTCCTCGCTTCGGACGACGCGAGCTTCGTGAACGGCATCGAACTGTTCGTCGATGGCGGCCAGCAGCAGATCTGAGCGCGACCGGCTCGACACGCGGCTGCATTTTCGCGTGGACGTTACTGGACGCGCGGCACATACGCCCGCCTCATTGGAATACCGACATCCGCTGCATGATCGCGCGATGCGACACGATGCGAGGCGACGCCACGCGATAGCTGCAACGCGTAGCCGACACCTCCGGTCCCCGCCGCCACTCATCCGCCGGCGCCGCCTCGCGGCGTTGCAGCGAGCCGGTCGGTGCGGCGCATGGCCTGAGGCGGCATGCCGTAGAGCTTCACGAAGGCGCGCCGCATTCGCTCCGGATCGCTGAAGCCCACCGCCCCGGCAATCTGCCCGATCGGCTCCGAGCCCTCCTGCAACCGGGTCCGGGCCGCTTCGGCACGCAAACGCTCGACGGCTCGCGCGGGCGTCTCCCCTGTCTCGCGCCGAAACGCGCGCCCGAACTGCCGGACGCTGAGGTGGGCCGCTTGTGCGAGGCGCTCCAGCGGCAACGGTTCACGCAGATGATCGCGCGCGAAACCGAGCGCCAACCGGATCCGGTCCGATTCCGGTTCCATCTGCGACATCGGCGAGAACTGCGACTGCCCGCCCGGGCGACGGTGATAGACCACAAGTTCACGCGCCACCTGATGCGCCACCTCGCTGCCATGATCCGCCTCGATGAGCGCCAGAGCCAGGTCGATGCCGGCCGTGACGCCCGCCGACGTCCAGACGCCGCGATCCGTTACAAAGATCCGGTCGGCGTCCACGCTCACTGCCGGATAGTCCTGTTGCAACCGGTGCGCCATCCGCCAATGGGTCGTCGCACGTCTGCCGTCGAGCAAGCCTGCTTCCGCCAGCAGAAAAGCGCCGGTACAGACGCTCGCCACGCGCGCCGTGCGGCTGCCGAGGGCCGCGACGGCCCGTACCTCGCCCGGCTTCAGCATCGACGCCGTATCGCCGCCGACCACGACCAGCGTTCCCACTTCCGCCGTGCGCGCCGGCCGGGTCGCCACGGGCAGGCCGCCGCTGCCCTGCACCAGGCCACCGGCACGCGACAACGCTTCGAGCGCGTAAGCCGGACGCCCGAGCACAGTCGCCACGGATTCGAACGCCCCGAACGGCCCCGCGAGGTCGAGGATCTGGTGGCCGGGGTAGAGGAAAAATCCGACTTTGTGCATGATGGCGTATTTTAAGGGATCTACGTCCTTTACGTCATTCCCCGCTGCGGCCATCATCGACGTCAGACCGAGAACACACTCACTGACGGAGAACCGCAGATGACCACCGTTGTCATTCCGCTTTACGAGGGCGTGACGCACCTCGACTTCACAGGACCGCAGCAGTTCCTGAGCCTCCTTCCCGACACCGAGGTCGTCGTCGCGTCGCTGGGGGGCGCGCCGGTCACGTCGCACGGGCTCACTTTCAGCGCACTCGCCGATCTGGAGACAATCGGACAGTGCGACATGCTCTGCATCCCGGGCGGGAGGGGTTGCGTTGCCGCAATCGAGAACCCGCGTTTTCTGGCAGCGATCCGGCGTCTTGGCGGCCATGCCCGGTATCTGACGTCGGTCTGCACCGGGTCGCTGGTCCTCGCCGCCGCGGGGCTGCTGGTCGGGCGCCGGGCCGCGTGTCACTGGGCCTGGCGCGACATGCTGAGCGCGTTCGGCGCAATCCCGGACGGTGGGCGCGTCGTGTGCGACGGCAACGTCATCACGGGGGGCGGCGTCACGGCCGGCATCGATTTCGCGCTGACGCTGATCGCGCAATTGCGCGGTGTGGAGGCCGCCCAATCGCTTCAACTGCTGCTGGAATATGCGCCCGCGCCTCCGTTCGATGCCGGTCTGCCCGACACGGCGCCCCCGCGCGTCCGCGAAGCGGTCCTCGATCGCATGACGGCCACCCTGACGGACGCCCGCGAGCGCCTCGGCCGTATCGCGCACCCGCTTTGCGCGCCGCCGGCAGCCGAGGCTCCGCGCCGCCCGGCGTCCGCAGCATCCGCATCCCGAAGGAGCGAGGCATGAAACTACAAGGGAAAACCGCATTGATTACCGGCGGCACAAGCGGAATCGGTCTTGCAACCGCAAAGCGGTTCGTCGATGAAGGGGCGCGCGTCGCGGTGACCGGGCGCGACACGGGCAGGTTCGACGAAGTCCGGGACCAGCTCGGCGCAGACGCCCTGATTCTCGCCGCCGATGCACGCTCGATCCCGGACATGGAAGGCGTCGGCCAGACGGTCGGCGCGACCTTCGGCGGGCTCGACATCTTCTTCGCCAACGCGGGCGTCGCATACGGAACCCCGCTGCCCGCCACCAGCGAAGCGCGCTATGACGAGATCATGGGCATCAACGTGAAGGGGGTCTTCTTCTCGATGCAGGCGGTCGCTCCGATCCTGCGCCGAGGGGCATCGGTGATCCTGACCACGTCCTTTATCATCCACGTCGGCCGACCGGGGATTTCGCTGCTCGCCGCCTCCAAGGCCGCGGTGCGTTCGCTGGCACGCAGCTGGTCGCGCGAATTGCTGGATCGCGACATTCGCGTCAACGCGATCAGTCCGGGTAGCATAGACACGCCTCTGATCGGCCGTCACCGCACCCCGGAGCAACTGGCGGACTTCAAGGCGCAGATGTCGGCACAGGTGCCCCTGGGCAGGCTCGGCGACGCGAGCGATATCGCCGCGGCGGCGCTGTTCCTCGCGAGCGACGACTCCCGCTATATGCTGGGTGCGGAACTGGTGATCGACGGCGGCATCTCGCAGCTCTAGCGTCGTGGCCCGGAAACCCCTGAATCGGTGAGCGCACATGCATGTCTGTCAGAAAATCGAGCAATCCGATCTGCCGCCGGCCTCGCGGCTCAGCGCGTCATACGGCCGGGCCGATTTCGCGGACGCGTTCTCGGTGGACCTGCCGCCCGCCGCCAGCCGCGACGCCGAGGCACTCGCACGGCACGTATTTGCAGGCCAACCCGGGTGGATTGCAATGCTGCTGCATTGCCGGGACTTTCTCGTGCGGCCATTCGGGCTGAAGAGAGTCGTCGACCTGAAGAAGAACGGCGACGACCGGATCAGCCTCTTTCGCGTCTTCGAACGGCATGGCGACGAGATCGTTCTCGGAGAGGACGACACGCATCTGGATTTCCGCGTGTCGGTCTTCGTGCAGGCGGCATCGTCCGGTCGGCCCTGCCTCACGGTCACGACGCTCGTCTTCTGCAATCGCCCGCTCGGGCGCGCTTATATTGCCCTCATCGCCCCATTTCATCGCCTGGTCGTGCGGGCCTCGCTCAAGCGGGCGTGCCAGCTCGGATGGCCGCGCGCATAACGGCAAGCCGCCGTGCGGCGCCTGCGCCTGCGTCTGCGCCTGCGTCTGCGCCTGCGCCTGCGCCTGCGTCTGCGTCTGCGTCTGCGCCGGGCGCGTTAGCCCGCCTCCGGCTGCAAATCCTGTAGAACGTTCATGAATGCGCGGACCTTCGCGCTCAGCAATCGGCGCGAGTGATAGAGCGCCCAGATCTCGACGGGCGCGCCTACGGTTCCCCAGCAGACGAGTCGTCCTTCCGCGATGTCCCGCGCGACCAGCAGACGTGGCAGAACCGCCGCGCCCACGCCTTCGAGCACCGCTTCGCGCGCCATCATCAGCGACGACAGTCGTAACACGGCCCGCGGCTGGATCGTTTTCGTCCTGCCGTCCTCCGTGCAAACCTCCCACGGGGCGTTCGGGGACGTGGCCGCGTACATGACGGACGGCACCGTCCACGTATGGGTATCGTGAACCGTCGAGGAAACCGGCGCGGGCATCGGCAGCGAAGGCGCCGCAACGAGGAGCCGCTGATCGCCCAGGATGCGCCTGCCCGCGAGCGGTTCGTCGCGGGGCGGATCGATCCGGATGACGAGGTCATACCCGTCATCCACCGGATCGACGACGCGATCTTCCGCGACGAGTTCGAGTTCGACCTGCGGCGAGGCAAGCGCAAAGCGCACGGCGATCCGGCTCAGCACAACGTGCGCGAACACGACCGGCGCACTGATGCGCAAGCGTCCCCGCGCGACCGGCGCGCTCGATGCAATGGCTTCCCCCGCCTCCTGAATCTCCGCTATGAGCCCACGTGTGCGCTCGTGAAGCGCGAGCCCCTCTTCGGTGAGACGCAGCCTGCGTGAACCGCGCTCGATCAACCTGACGCCAAGGCTTTCTTCCAGTTCGGCGACGCGACGCGACAACGTGGCCTTCGGCCTGTCGAGCGCCCGGCCCGCGGGACCAAACCCGCCGTGCGCCGCCACCGCGTTGAAATCGGCAAGTGAGATCAGATCCATGAACGTTCCATTTTTGAGACGACCCATCTGAATTCTGTCACTTTCGGCTCGCTAATGAAACGCCTATTGTTCACCTCGTGGACGCACCCGTCCTCATCACTTCCAGGAGATCATCATGGCTATTCTCGTGACAGGCAGTACCGGCGTTATCGGCAAACAGGTGCTCGACCATCTGCAGGGCAGCGGCGCCGAAATACGGGGTCTCACCCGCACGCCCGAACGCGCGGCATTCCCCCACGGCGTCGCCGCGATCAAGGGCGACCTGGCCGACATCGACGCCGTCCGGCAGGCGATGACCGGCGTCAGCACGCTGTTCCTGCTGGCGCCGAACGCCGCGGACGAACTCACCCAGGCACTCCAGACGCTGAGCGTTGCGCGCGAGGCAGGCGTGAAAGGCGTGGTCTACCTCTCGGTCTTCAAGGGGGAGGATTACGTCGACGTGCCGCACTTCAGCGGCAAGTACACGGTCGAGCGGATGATCGAACGTCTCGACTTGCCGGCGACCGTGCTGCGCCCTGCCTATTTCATCCAGAACGACGCCCGCCTGAAAGAGTCGCTGCTTTCGCACGGCATCTACGGCATGCCGATCGGCGCACAAGGCATTTCGATGGTCGACGTGCGCGATATCGGCGAGGCCGCCGCCCGGGAGCTGCTGCGCCGCGAGCAGGCAGCCCGCCCACTCCCGCGCGAGACGTACGAACTCGTCGGGCCCGATGTGATCGATGCAGAAACGGCGGCCGCGATCTGGACCGAAGCGCTGGGGCGTCCGGTCCGTTATGGCGGCGACGATCTCGACCGCCTCGAAACACGCCTCAAGGCGGCTGCCCCCGCATGGCTGGCATACGACATGCGCCTGATGATGGCCCGCTACCAGCAGGAGGGCGCCACGGCCTCTCCGGCGCATGTCGAGCGGCTCGCGACGCTGCTCGGACGTCAGCCACGTTCATACCGCGACTTCGCGCTCGCAACGGCGAAAACCTGGGCGCTCGCATCCTGACCTGAGCGGCGACAGGTCGGCTGTAGCGGCTGAATGCGGCGGGCGCGCAGCCCGAATACCGGTCGCGCGGCCCGCGCCCTGCGGGCCCGTCAGGCCGCGCTGCGCGCGGCGAGCGCGCGCAGCAGCACGTCGCGCAACTGCTCGTAGTGCACCGGCTTCGCGAGACACGCGAAGAACGCGTCCGCTCCGGCGGGCCGCCCCTCCGGCACACCGGCGCTGATCGCGATCACCGGCACGCCGGCCGACGCGCCGCCGCGCGCGCTGAACTCGGCAAGAAACGCGTAGCCGTCCTCGCCGGGCATGTGCAGATCGAGCAGCACCGCATCGCAGCGGTGCTGTTCGAGCCACGCCAGCGCCGCCTGCGCGGTGCCGGCGGTCGCCGCATCGTAGCCCATGAACGTGGCCATTTCCGCGAGCGATTCGCGAATCAGGCTGTTGTCGTCGACGATCAGCACCTGCGCGTGCGTCTCGCCGCGCGTGCGCAGCGTCGCCACGTCCGGCGGCGTCGCGGCATCGACGGGGCCGACCGGAATCGTCACCGTGAAGGCCGTGCCTTCGCCCACCCTGCTTTCGACCGACACCTGGCCGCCGAACAGCTTCAGCAGCCCCTGCACGATCGCGAGCCCCATGCCGGCGCCCTCGAAGCGGCGGGTGCGCGATCCGTCGAGCTGCGTGAACTCCTTGAACATCAGCGGCAGCGCTTTCTGCGGTACGCCCGGCCCGGTGTCGCGCACGACGATCGTCAGCATCGCGAGCCGCTGGGTCAGGCTCACGTGCACCGAACCGCACTCCGTATAGCGGATCGCGTTGGTCACGAGGTTGCTGACGATCTGGCGAATCCGGTGCGGATCGGACTCGACCGGGCCGGCGAGGCCGCTCGCGGCGCCCGACAACGCGAGCCCGCGCGCGTGCGCGGCCGGCGTGTGCTCGTCGATGATCGACGCGAGCAGCTCGCGCGGCTCGAACTGCTCGTTGCGCAGTTCGAGCTTGCCGGCGCCGAGCCGCGCGTAGTCGGTCAGATCGCGCATCTGCGCTTCGAGGTGGCGCGCCGCGGTTTCGAGCCGCCGGATCACCTTGCGCTCGCCCTCGGAGTGGAAATTCAGGCCAAGCAGCTCGATCGACGACACGATCGCATGCAGCGGCGTGCGCAGCTCGTGGCTGATCATCCCGAGAAACGCGTCCTTCGCGAGGCTCGCCTCGCGCGCGGCGCGGCTCGCCTCGTGCCCGGCCGCGAGCGCGGCGCGCTGCTGGCGGATGAGGCGCCGGCTGCTGCGGCCGTTGACGATCAGCAGCAGCGTCGCCGCGGCCGACAGCAGCAGCAGCACGAGTCCGCCGACGAACAGCATGCGGCGCTTGGCAAGGAAGTCGCGGCTGAGCGCCTCGCGATCCGCGATGTCGGCAAAACGCCGGCTCAGCGCGAGGTCGTTGACCTGCTGCCAGTGCGCGCGCAGCACCTCGACGATCCGGTCCGCGCGCGCCGGATCGCGCGGCAGCGCATCGACGTCCGGCCCGATCTGCGCGAACACCGCGGCGAGCGCGCGCAACTCCGTCTGCTGGCGCTGCGCGGCCGGCTGGTCGGCGAGCGCGCGGTTTGAGCCGGCCAGCACGTGCAGCTTCGACTGCAGCATGTCGTAGCGCAGTTGCAGCGCCGCAAAGCTCGGCTCGACCCCGTCGCGATACAGCAGCAGTTGCGTCTCGAAACGCGCGTACGCGATCTGCAGCTGCGCGCCGTCCCAGTAGAAGCCGTCGTACGTGCCGTCGAGCAACTGGACCGCGCGCGGGTTCACGAGGTCCGCGTACAGCAGGTAGCCGATCGCGCCGAGCGGCGCCGCGAGCGCCGCTGCCCACACCAGCGCGAACAGCGCGCGGCGCAGCCGGCGCGGCTTCACTTGACGATCAATGCCTTGATTTGCCATACGAATTTCGAGTCGGCCGTGGGGCTGTCGAGTTCGGACGGGAACGCATCGCGCGGATAGATCAGGAACAGCGGGCCGAAGTCGCTCACGCGCAGGCGCTTGCCGTTCATGCTGTCCGCGACGATCACGCCATAGCGCGCACAGTCGGACACCGGAATCGTCTCGGTGTAGTCGTCGAGCGTGTGCACCTCGATCGCGCTGCCGTGCGCGCCGACCGCCTTCAGCACATCGGACAGGAGCGGCCCGCTGAAGGTCGCGCGCGGCGTCCACGTCGTCGACGTCGTGATCGAGTGCACCGGCAGCGCGAGCAACGCTGCCTGCGTGAAGCGATAGACGTCGTGCGACGGATCGGTGAACTTCGCGATCTTGCCGCTCACGTCGAGCGACATCGGCGCCGCAGATGCGCTGCCCGCCACGAGCGCCGCGAGCAGCGCAGCGATACCGAGCAGTGCGCGGACGCACCCGTTGCTGTCACGATGGTAGTGCATGCGATAGGTCCTTGCCGGCGTGTCTTGTCGTAAAAGAAGGGGAAAGAAGGCCGGCGGCGGGCGCCCTTGCGCGCCGCGTGCGTTGCCGCGCGCCGCGCGGATCGGACGTGTCGCGTGTCGCGTGTGGCTTCGGTGGCTTCGGTGGCTTCGGTGGCTTCGGCGCCTCAGGCGGCTCCACCTCCGCCGTCACCGTCACGGTCCCGCGCGAGGTGCGCCGCGGCGCGCTGCGACGCCACCACGATCAGCTTCATCGTTGCACGCGTCGCGCCGACGAACAGCTTGCGCGCGCTGCGCTCGTCGAACTGCGCGAAGTCGACCTCGGTCAGGATCACGCACGGCGCTGCCTGGCCCTTGAAGCGGTAGATCGATTCGACCAGCACGTCGCCGTCGCGCCAGGCCGGGTTGCCGAACAGATCGTAGCGTCCGGTGAAGCTGCGCAACCGGTGCGGCCCGAGCTGTTCCAGCGCGGCGAGCGCCGAATGCTCGCGGCCGCGAAACGACAGCACCGCGATGTCCTGCTTGCGAAAGCCGAGCGACAGCGCCTGCGTGATCGCCCGCTTGGTGGCGTCGATGCAGCCCTGCGGCGCGGCCGTGTCGTCGTAGACCGACAGCGCGACGCCGGAGCCGTCGAACGGGCTGCCCGCGACGAGCGCGGCCGCGAGCGGCACCGCGGCGCCGGCCACGTCGCGCAGATAGCCGAGGATGTCGCGCGGACTGCGGTAATTGGTGCTCTCGCGCAGCGTGACCCAGCCGGGCAGCTCGACCGGCGCGCGCAAATAGAGATTCTGCAGCGGATCTTCGAGCCACCACCACGCGCCGTCCGGCCGCAGCAGCCGCGCGAGCGCGCCCACCCACGGCGGCTGGAAGTCCTGCCCTTCGTCGACGATCAGCACGTCGAACTGCCAGCGCGCCGCGATCGGCGTCTCGGCAAAGCGCGCCTCCAGCTGCTCGAACACGCCTGCGCCGCTGAAATCCGGGGTATGACCGGCGTCGCGCGCGATCCAGTCGCATAGCTGGTGATAGTTCGCGACCTTCGCCTCGGGCGGCGCGATCTTCGCGATGTGGTCCGCCAGCGGCCGGTTGAAGCACACGTAGAGCGGCCGCGCGCCGCGCGCGACCGCGTCCTTCATCACCTGCACCGCGAGCTGGGTCTTGCCGGAGCCGGCGGTGCCGATCACGCGCAGCCGGAACGGCGTGCATTCGAGCCGCCGCGCCCAGGTCGCGAGACCGCCCGCCAGCCGCGTGACGAGCGTGCCCGCCTGGCCGACGAGCGCGCTCGCATCCGGCGTGAGCGACAGGTGATCGGCGAAGAACGCGTGCATCTTGCCCGCGTACGGCAGCGGCGGCTCGTCCTCCGGCAGCGCCGCGCGAACGAGCGCCGCGAGCTGCGCCTTGCGCGGTGCATCGACGATGCGCGCCGGGTCCAGCCCCGCGATCGCGGGCTCCTTCACCGTGTGGTCCGGGCAGTACAGCAGCGCTTCGACGCCGTACGCGCCGGCGCCGAAGGCGGCCGCGAGGCGCCGGTGCAGCGCCTCGACGGTGCGCGCGAGGCCGATCGCGACGTTGCGCTCGGTCTGCAGATGCGCCTTCACGAGGCCTTTCGGCGTCTCGCGCAGAAACCCCGTGCGCTGCTCGACGACCAGCACGCGGCCGGCCGGGCTGACGATCACGAAGTCGGCCTCGCCGAACACCGGGAAGCCCTCGGCGAGCCGCGTCCAGTGCACGCCGTGATAGACCGTGTACCCGGCCGGCAGCGCGTGCTCGAACAGCGCGAGCGTCTCGCGCTCGCGGGCCGCGGCGCCGGTGGCGGCAAGCGGTTTCCAGTCGTCGGGGACGATGCGGGCCATGCGGATCTCGTCGCGTTCGGGAGCGCTCATTGTACGCAACGCACGGGGCGCGCAGGCAGCCGGCAGCACGCCGGGGCCCCGCATCGTGTATGTTTACCGGCTGAACGCCGCGCGTGCGCGCGGCTTGCCAACCCGAAACAAGAGGATTGAGCGGATGCTGACGATCTGGGGACGCGCCAACTCGGTGAACGTCCAGAAGGTGCTGTGGTGTTGCGACGAGCTTGGCCTCGCGTTCGAGCGCATCGATGCGGGTCTGCAGTTTGGCCGTACCGGCGAGCCGGAGTATCTGGCGATGAATCCGAACGGCAAGATTCCGACGCTCGTCGACGGCGACTTCGTGCTGTGGGAATCGAATGCGATCCTGCGCTATCTGGCGCTGCAGTACGGCGGGGCGAGCCCGCTTTATCCGGGCGAGCCGAAGCAGCGCGCGGGCATCGACCGCTGGCTCGACTGGTCGCTCTCGACGCTTGCGCCGGCCGAGCGTCCGGTGTTTCAGACCCTCGTGCGCACGCCGGCCGCCGAACGCGACGCGGCGAAACTCGCGGCCGATTTCGCGGCCGTCGGCAAACTGTGGAAGCTGGTCGACACGTACCTGCAGGGGCGTTTTTTCCTCGAAGGCGACAAGTTCACGCTCGCGGACCTCGTGATCGGCGCGTTCGCGCGGCGCTGGTTCGGCCTTGAAGGCGTCGAGCGGCCGCCGCTGCCGAATCTCGAACGCTGGTACTCGCGCCTCGCGACGCGCGTGGGCTTCCGGCACCACGTCGACGTGCCGCTGACCTGAGCGACGGGCCCCGCACATGAGCATCACGCTTCATACGTGGAATACGCCGAACGGGCGCAAGATCAGCGTCGCGCTCGAGGAGATGGCGCTGCCGTACACGGTGGTGCCCGTCAACATCGGCGCGCGCGAGCAGTTCAGGCCCGAGTTCCTGCAGATCAGCCCGAACAACCGGATTCCGGCGATCGTCGATACCGACGCGCCGGGCGGCACGCCGCTGAGCGTGTTCGAATCGGGCGCGATCCTGCTGTACCTCGGCGAGAAGACCGGCCGCTTTCTGCCCGCGGACCTGCGCGAGCGCGTACCGGTGCTCGAATGGCTGATGTGGCAGATGGGCGGCTTCGGGCCGATGCCGGGGCAGGTGCACCACTTCGCGGCGCTGGCGTCCGACGAGGACCGGCGCTACGGGCTCAAGCGCTACGCCGACGAAACGCGCCGCCTGTACGGCGTGCTCGACCGCCGCCTTGCGCAGACGGAGTTCGTTGCGGGCGCGCTGTCGGTTGCCGATTTCGCGATTCTCGGCTGGGCGTGGCGGCACGAGCGCCACAAGGTCGACCTGGCCGACTTTCCGAACGTCAGGCGCTGGTACGACACGCTGTTCGCGCGCCCGGGCGTGCAGCGCGGCTTCGCGGTCAAGCTCGACTGACCGGCCGGCGGCGGGGGCCGGAGCCCGGAGCGTTGCGGCGGCATGGCCGCCGCAACGCCGTGCCGCTGCACGTCGAATCGCGCGTCGAACCGTATAATCGTGTCATGAAAAACGCCAAGTCCGCCCCGGCCTCCGCTGCAGCCGCACACACCGCCGCGGCGCACGATCACGCGCCGGCGCACCGGCATCTGCACGCGGCGGCGTCGCCGCAGGCCGCGCTCGAACTGGCCGAGGAATACTGCCGCGAACGCGGCGAGAAGCTCACGCCGATCCGCCGCAAGGTGCTGGAACTGCTGCTCGCGTCCGGGCGCGCGACCAAGGCCTATTCGCTGCTCGACGAAATGCGCCAGATCCACCCGGGTTCGGCGCCGCCCACGGTCTACCGGGCGCTCGACTTCCTGCAGTCGGCCGGGCTCGTGCACCGGATCGAGTCGATCAATGCGTTCACCGTCTGCCACGACCTGACGCAGTGCCAGCACGGCATTCTGGTGGTGTGCCAGCAATGCGGGATGGTCACCGAACTGCACGAGCCGACGCTGCGCGAGGCGCTCGTCGCACAGGTCCAGCATGCCGGCTACCGGCTCGCGAGCGACGACATCGAACTCAAGGGCCTGTGCGCCGCCTGCCAGGCCGCGCAAGCCGAAGCGTCGGGCACCGCCGCCTCCGCCGCGCACGGCGCCTGATGCCCGCGCGGGCGGTGCGCTCAGGGGCTTTTCATGGGCGTGCCGCGATCGCGTCGTGCAGCAGTCCGACCAGTTCTTCGGGCTGTACCGGTTTCGTCATGAAATACTGAAAGCCCTCGCCGATACTGCGCAGCCGGTACGCTTCGCCGGTGTGCCCGGTCAGCGCGACGGCGACCGCCGGCGCGCGGGCGCTGCTGATCTCGCAATCGCGCAGGCGCTGGATCAGGTAAAAGCCGTCCATGCACGGCAGTTCCAGATCGCACACGAGCGCATCGGGCGATTGCGCGAGAATGGCGGCGACGCCCTCCTCCGCATCGGCCACCGCGATCACCCGCGCCCCCTCCGACTCGAACAGCAGCTTCAGCGACTCGCGGCTCGGCGAATCGTCTTCGACGAGCACAATCGTGGCCTCGTCGAGTCTCGTTACGGGATTCATGTTGCGTCGTTATCAGGAATCAGTCAGAAAGCAGGTTGGGTCCGTCCGGCGGACCATCATCAGGCAGCCCTCTGCGCGGGCGCGACGCGCGTTCGATGCGCGCAGACTTACATCCGGTAGCACGGAGCGTGCCTCGTGCGGCTGGCTGTCGGACGCCCGGGGCGTCGCGCGACACCCCGATAGACGCGCGGGAAGCGGTGGGGGGCGGATCGTGTGGCCAGGCTGACGTTGCCACCCTGGCTAGTCGGCCCTATATGGGCCCCACCCCGTGCGCGAGCAGCGCCACCGCGTGGCGCGCCACGTCCTCCGGCGTCAGGCTGCGGCGCAGCGGGTCGTCGCGCCAGGTGTTCGAGGTGGCGAGCGGCAGGATCGTCAGACCGAGCACGGTCTGGAAAATCAGTGACGGTTCGAGTTCCGGGTTGAGCCGGCCCTCTTTCTGCCAGCGCTCGATCCATGCGATTCCCGCCCGCTGGCGCACGTCGCCGAAGCGCTCGCGCATGCGCTGGCGCAGCGGTCCCGCGTCGCTGATCACCTCGCGCACCCACAGCGGCGCAAACCACGGATACCGTCCGGCGACCTCGACGAAGCGCCGCGCCAGTTGCGTCATCGCCGCCACCGGGTCGTCCGGATGGTCCTCGAACGCGGCGTCGAGCGACGCGCGCAACGGCGCGAACCGCTCGTCGATCAGCACGTCGAGCAACTGCTCGCGCGTCTTGAAGTAGTAATGCACCATCGCCGGCGTGAAGCCGGCTTCGCGCGCGATCGCGCCCAGCGTCGTCTCACCGATGCCCTCGCGGGCGAAGCGCGCAAGCGCCACGTCGAGCAGCCGTTCGCGCTGGGCCGCACCGCGCGCGCCGCCGGCCGGGCGGCCAGGGCGCCGCGCGCCCGCCGGCGGCGGGCCTGATTCGGGCGACAGTCGGGTCATGGGCGTCAATTTGACGAAAGGAAGGATGTCGCCTATATTAATTTCCACATTAATTAATTTCAAGACGCGTTTGCGCGCTTCCGCTCATGGACTCCGATACCCCCACGGCGGCCGGCATCGCCGGCGCGCCGCACCACCCGCCGATCCGGCTGCTGTTTCCCGCGCTGCTGCTCGTCATGCTGCTCGCCGCACTCGACCAGACGATCGTATCGACCGCGCTGCCCACCATCGTCGGCGAGCTGGGCGGGCTGAACAAGCTGTCGTGGGTCGTCACCGCATACCTGCTGACCTCGACGATCGTGGTTCCGCTGTACGGCAAGTTCGGCGACCTCTACGGGCGCAAGATCGTGCTGCAGGCGGCCATCGTGCTGTTTCTCGCGGGCTCCGCGCTGTGCGGACTCGCGCAGGACATGACGCAGCTGATCGTGCTGCGCGCGCTGCAGGGACTCGGCGGCGGCGGTCTACTGGTCGTCACGATGGCCGCGATCGCCGACGTGATCCCGCCCGCCGCGCGCGGCCGCTATCAGGGCGTGTTCGGCGGCGTGTTCGGCCTCGCCACCGTGATCGGGCCGCTGCTCGGCGGCTTTCTCGTCGAGCATCTGTCGTGGCGCTGGATTTTTTACATCAACCTGCCGCTCGGTGTAGTCGCGCTGCTCGTGATCGGTGCGGTATTCCGGCCGCACGTGTCGCAGATCCGGCACCAGATCGACTACATGGGCGCCGCGTTCCTTGCCGGCGCGCTCACCTGCATCATCCTGTTCACGAGCCAGGGCGGCACGATCCTGCCGTGGTCGTCGCCGCAGTTGTGGATGACGCTGCTGATGGGCGTCATCTGTCTGGTCGGCTTCGTGCACGAGGAGCGCAGCGCGCCCGAGCCGCTGATGCCGCTCGCGCTGTTTCGCGAGCGCACGTTCACGCTGAGCAGCCTGATCGGCTTCATCATCGGCGTGTCGCTGTTCGGCTCGGTCACGTTCATTCCGCTGTATTTGCAGGTGGTCAAGGGCTCGACGCCGTCGCAGGCCGGCATGCAGATGCTGCCGATGATGCTCGGCCTGCTCGTGATGTCCGTCGTCACGGGCCGCCTCATCAGCAAGATCGGCAAATACAGGATGTTTCCGATTGCGGGCACGCTGCTCGTCGCCGTCGCGATGATGCTGCTCGCGCAGTTGAAGACCGCGACACCGGTTCATGTGATGTATCTGTACATGGGACTGCTCGGCCTCGGTCTCGGCATGGTGATGCAGGTGCTGATACTCGCCGTGCAGAACACCGTCGATTTCCGGCACGTGGGCGTCGCCACATCGGGCGCCACGCTGTTCCGCTCGATCGGCGGCTCGGTCGGCGTGGCCGGATTCGGCGCGGTCTTCTCGAACGGACTCGCGGCGCGACTGCACACGCTGCTGCCGCCGGACGCGGCATTGCCGCATACGCTCGGGCCTGCCGAGATTCATCATCTGCCGGCTGCGCTGCAGGACGACTATCTTCAGGCATTTGCCGGCGCGTTGCACACCGTGTATCTCGCCGCCGCGTGTGTCGTGGTGCTCGCGTTCGCGCTCGCCTGGCTGCTGCAGGATCATCCGTTGCGCAAGCACTGAATGCGCGCTCATGGCGCCGTCGCGCGCGGCGTTTCATCAGACCTGAAGGCCACGATCGATGCGTGCGCGCGACATCGCGTCGCGCATTGCAGACCAGGTGCGAACGTCGATTGACGTTCGCAGAGAAACCTCACATATTGCTCACAGCGTGACCGCGCAAGGGACGATGCATCGTGCCGCCGCGCAGAGCAGCGCACGTGAATCGCGCGGCGCGAAGATACACGCCGCGCGCGATCCGCCGCACGCCGCGACCGCATCGCCTGTCGCAGGCTGGAGCCGAGCATGTCGACCGAGGCTTCTCACCGTCAACGTCTTCCCGCGCCGTGCCGACACTGCCGCGGCGTGCTCTATCAGCACGTCGACACGTGCCCCTACTGCGGCACGCCGCATCCGCTTGATTTTGCGGCGCCGCCGCCCGCCCCCGTTGCGCACGCAACGGTCCGCGCGGTGCTGCTGCCCGACAAGCCCGTCCCCGCCGTGACGCCTGATCTGCCGTCCGCCGCACCGCCGTCGGCTGCGGTGACACGGCCCGCGCCGTGGCGTTTTATCGCGAGCGCGCCGCAGCGTTTTATCGCGCGTGCGCCGCGCGCCTTTACCGCACACACCGCCGCGCACACCGCCGCACACACCGCCGCGCGATCTGGCGCGGCGGCGCGGGGGCTGCTTGCGCTCGCCGTCGTCGTGGCGATCGCGGGCGCGTATGGTCTCTACACGCTCGCGGGCAATCACGCCGGATCGCAATCCTCCGATCATACACAGGACACCCAAACAACTACGGGCATGATCGCGGCGCGCGACTCCGCAGTGCCGCATTCGTCTGATGACGCACGCGCGCCGGCGACGCCGCCGTTACGCGACGTCGCGCAAGGCCTCGCGGCCGCACGCGCGCATCGCGACGCACACGATCTCGGCGGCGCGCAGGCCGCGCTTGACGCCACGCTCTCGATCGCGCCGCAGAACGCCGACGCGCGCGCACTGCAGCACGAACTGGCGCCGCTCGAGGCGCAGCGCGACGTCGCGCTGCAGGCCGCGCGCACATGCCGCGCGAACCGCCAGTGGCCGTGCGTCGCGCAGCGCGCGAGCGACGCGCTCGCGATCGATCGCGGCAGCGCCGATGCGCAGGCGCTGCTCGAACGCGCGATCGTCGAGACCGGCTGGACGCAGCCGGGCGCGCGGGCGACCTCGTCGCAGGCTGCGCAGGCGGCTGCCGCGTCCGCCGCAATCGACCCGCAGATCCGCGCGATCACCGCATCCGGCTGGCGGCATGCGCCGGGTGTGGCGGCGTCGGCACCCGCACGGTGAAGCACCGCTTTCGCTGTACCGCTGTACCGCTGTACCGCTGTACCGACGCACCGCTATCGAGCACCGCAGCACGCAGACCACGAGACGCCGGATCGCGACACGGCGCGCACCACCCCACAGAACCGCTGCAGCCTCGGGCAGGCATCGCAGCGCACGACCGGCTCACCGATCCTTCGCAACGTGCATCGCGAAGACGCATTCAACCGGATACCCGGAGGCGGACAACCATGTTCAGAACAATGCTCGCAGGCTGGTTCGGACTCGCACTGGCCGTGGCGGCCGCGCATGCCGAGCCGGCGCACTATACGATCGTCACCGGCCCGGAGCGCGGCACGTATATCCAGATCGGCGCGGATCTCGCGAAATGGGTCGCGCCGCCGGCCGGCATCACGCTCGACGTGGCGCCGTCCAAAGGCTCCGCCGAGAACGTGCAGCGGCTGCGCTACCAGCCCGGCGTGAAGCTCGCGCTGGTGCAGTCCGACGTGTACCAGGCGTACCTCGACATGGCGAATGCGGGCGATGCGGACGCGGGGGTCGCGATCCGTCCGTTGCGGCTGATCATGCCGCTCTACGACGAAGAGATCAATTTCGTCGTACGCGCGGACTCGCCGCTGAAGAATATCAACGACATCCGCGACAAGACGATCAGCGTCGGGCTGCTCGGCAGCGGCACCGCGCAGTCCGCGTACACGATCTACCGGCTGATGTTCGGCCAGCCGCTGCCCGAGCAGAACGCGCGGCACCTGAGCAACGAGGACGCGCTTGCGGCGCTGATCGTCCACAAGATCGACGTGGCGATCATCGTCGTCGGGCAGCCCGCGAAACTCTTCACCGACATGAATCCCGCGCTGCTGCAGCAGTTGCGCCTGCTGCGCGTCGACCCGCATGCACCGGAAACCGCGCGCGCGGAACAGACGTACTTTCCGGCGACGATCCACACCGCCAGCTACCCCGACTGGCTGAAGGACGACACGCCGACCTTCACCGTGAAGTCGTATCTGGTGACCTACGACTACGGGCTGCGCGACACCGTCGTCCATCTGGACCGCTTCGCCGATTCGCTGTGCCACAACTTCGGCAACCTGCAGGCCTACGGCCATCCGAAATGGCGGCAGGTGAAACTCGCGCTGCCCGAACTCGGCAAAGGCTGGCAGTACTACGGGCCGGTCGAGAAGCGTCTGCGCGCCTGCCTCGCGCATCGCGTCGCGACACTGAACGCCGCCCCCGCGCCCGCGGCGAACGACGCAGGTCCCCCCTGCACCGGCGAGGCGCGCATTTTGATGCTGTGCCACTGAGCGCCTGAAGCGCGTGCTTCAGGCCTGCGCGCGAGCGGCATCGAGCGCGCGCAGCAGCACGTCATAGACTTTCGGCCGGTTGCTCTGCGACACGTTGAAACGCAGATAGCCGGCCGCCGACTGCGACACGCTGAACACGTTGCCGGGCGCGAGCACGACGCCGTCGCGCAACGCGTCGCGCGCCACCGGCGCCGCGTCGAGCGACGCCGGCAGACGCGCCCACACGAACATGCCGGCCCGCGGACGCGTCCACACGTCGAGCCCGGCCTGGGTGAGCCGCCGGATCGTGTCGCCCATCGCATCGGCCAGCTTCGCGCGCAGCGTCTCGAGATGACGCCGGTAGGTACCGTCGATCAGCAGCCGGTGCACGACGCTCGCGCTCAGCTGCCCGTTGCCGTAGGTGGTCGCGAGCTTCAGATCGACCAGCGGATCGATCCAGTCGCCGCGCGCGGCCACATAGCCGCAGCGCGCGGCCGCCGACAGCGTCTTCGAGAAGCTGCCGATCGACACGACGCGCGCGAGGCCGTCGAACGCGGCGAGGCGCGGCGCCGCTTCGTCTTCGAGATCCGCGAAGATGTCGTCCTCGACGATCAGCAGGTCGTGCTCGCCAGCAAGCTTCAGCACGCGGTGCGCGACGGCCGGCGCCAGCGTCGCGCCCGTCGGGTTGTGCAGCGCCGAGTTGGTCACGTACAGCCGCGGCCGATGCTCGGCGAGCACCCGCTCGAAGCGCGCGAGGTCGGGACCGTTCGGCGTATACGGCACGCTGACGATCCGCACGCGATGCGCGCGCAGCAACGCCTGGAAGTTGAAGTAGCACGGATCGTCGAGCAGCACCGTGTCGCCCGGTTCGAGCAGCAGACGGCACACGAGATCGAGCGCGTGCGTGCCGCCGTCGGTCAGGACGATCTGCTCGGGCGGCGCGTCGACGCCGTGCTGCGCGAGCCGCCAGGCGAGTTGCTGGCGCAGCGCGGGCAGTCCGAGCGGATTCGCGTAATCAGCGAGCGGCGCATGCGGGTCGCGCGCGAGCGCGCGCAGCGCGCGGCGCATGCCGTCTTCCGGCAGCCACGACGCCGGTAGCCAGCCGCACCCCGGCTTGAGCACCGCCTCGCCGGCTTCGAGCGACTGGCGCGACAGCCACAGCGGATCGAGCTCGCGATCGAGACGCGGGCCCAGGTCGGCAAGCGCCAGCGGCGGCGCATGCCCGGAGACGAAGAACCCGGCGCCGCGCCGCGCGACCAGCACGCCCTCCGCGACGAGCCGGTCATACGCCTCGACCACCGTCGACTTCGACACCTGCGACGCCTGCGCGATCGTCCTGATCGACGGCACGCGCGCACCCGGCATCAGCGCGCGGCTTGCGATACGCTCGCGCAGTGCGTCCATCACCGCTTCGACGCGCGTGCGCCCGGCGGGCGCGCGTGCGCCGACATCGTGGAAAGTGTGCGTCATCTGTACTGCTGTACGTACCGTACAGTTTGAGAGAATTGTACTGATCTGTAGCTTAACCTTTTCGCTGCCGGCGCGCATGCTGGACGCTGCTACTGCCCCCGGAGTCCCGATGACCCTACCCCGCCCCGATCTGCATGCGAGCCGCCCGGCCACGCGCCGCGGCACCGCGAGTGCCTGGCTGAGCGGCCTGCTCGGCGTCCTGATTTTCAGCGGCTCGCTGCCGGCCACGCGCGTGGCCGTCGAAGGTCTCGCTCCGCTGTTCGTGACCACCGCGCGCGCGACGATCGCCGGCACGCTCGGCCTGATCCTGCTGCTGGTGTTCGCGCGCGCGCGCCCGGCGCGGCACGAGATCGTGCCGCTCGCCGCGGTCGCGGGCGGCGTCGTGGTGGGCTTCCCGCTGCTGACCGCGCTCGCGCTGCAGCACGTGACGTCCGCGCACGCCATCGTGTTCATCGGGCTGCTGCCGCTCAGCACCGCGATCTTCGGCGTGCTGCGCGGCGGCGAACGGCCGCGCCCCGCATTCTGGCTGTGCTCCGCGCTCGGCAGCATGGCGGTCGCCGCGTTCGCGCTGCGTCACGGCATCCGCACCGCGCCGCTCGGCGACTCGCTGATGCTCGCGGCGATCGTCGTCTGCGGATTCGGCTATGCGGAGGGCGCGCGGCTCGCGCGCCACCTCGGCGGCTGGCAGGTGATCTCGTGGGCGCTGGTGCTCTCGCTGCCGGTGATGCTGCCGCTCGCGGTGGCGTCGCGCCCCGCCTCGTTCGGCGCGGTCCATGCGGCCTCGCTGTGGGCGCTCGCGTACGTGTCGCTGTTCAGCATGCTGATCGGCTTCGTGTTCTGGTATCGCGGCCTCGCGCTAGGCGGCATTGCCGGCGTCGCGCAACTGCAGTTGCTGCAGCCGTTCTTCGGCTTCATGCTTGCCGCATTGCTGCTGCATGAGCAGGTGCCGCCGGCGATGCTCGTGGTGACCGTCGTCGTCGTCGCCTGCGTCGCGAGCGCGCGACGGTTCGCGCTCGCCGATACTCGCGCCCCGTCCGCGCCGGGTTCGGCGCGCGGCGGTACGCAAAACCCCGCGTCAAACCGCATGTGAAAGCCGCGCGCGACTTTCCGCAAAATGTTGCGCAAGCGGCTGCGCCGCTGCGCGCATCGGCCGCGCGGCCTCCGCGTGATGCGTGATGCGTGATGCGTGATGCGTGATGCGTGATGCTCGATGCTCGATGCCCGATGCCCGATGCCCGACGTTCGACGCGGTCCGCCCAGGCGCGAACGCGTGCACTCGTGGCGCTCCACGCGTATCCGCGACATCTTGCGTCTCGGCCCATCCGGCCGGCGGCGGCACGGGCCCGCCGGCCACGCTTTTTGAGCCCTTCCACCGACGCGTGCTGTCCGGGCATAGTGTTGTCTTTGCCGTGATGTTTCATCACGAGATCCATCCACCGGAAACCCGCATGAGTCTGCTCCAGTCCGACGCCGCCCATCTGCGCGATGCCACCGAAGACGATCTGCCGGCCATCCAGGCGATCTACGCGCACCATGTGCTCCATGGCGTCGCGTCGTTCGAGGAGACGCCGCCTTCGGTCGACGATTTGCGCGGCCGCCTCGCCGCCGTGCACGCGCACGGGCTGCCGTATCTCGTCGCGCAGATCGGCGGGACGCTGGCCGGCTACTGCTACGCGACACCGTACCGGCCGCGCGCGGCCTATCGCCATACGCTCGAAGACTCGATCTACATCGACGACGCCTGGCGGGGCCGCGGACTCGGCCGTCTGCTGTTGCAGGCGCTGATCGAGCGGTGCGAAGCCGGTCCGTGGCGCCAGATGGTGGCGGTGATCGCGGATCATGGCAGCGGCGGTTCGCTGTCGCTGCACCGCAGCCTCGGCTTCGAGCTGGTCGGCACGCTGAAGGCCGTCGGCTTCAAGCACGGCCGCTGGCTCGATACGACGCTGATGCAACGCGCGCTCGGCGCGGGCGCAAACGCGCTGCCCAAACCGCAGCGTGTCTGAGCGTTATGTCTGAGCAGTGTGCCTGAGCGCTGTGCCCGAGCGCTGTGCCCGAGCGCTGTGCCCGAGCGCTGTGTCCGAGCGCTGTGTCCGAGCGCTGTGTCCGAGCGCTGCGCCCGAGCGGTCCCGCAGAAAGATCGCCACGCCCGCCGGCAGCGGCCGGATCCGGCGGTCCGCCCGGTTCCCGGTCACGCCGGCGTCGCTAACGCCGCGTTAGAATCCCCCCATGCCGAACACGCCCTCCCCCCCGGCGCCCGCGACGCCACGCCACGAATACACGGTCGACGAACTCGCCCGCGTAACCGACACGACCGTGCGCAACGTGCGCGCGTATCAGGACCGCGGGCTGCTCGCGCCGCCGGAAAAGCGCGGCCGGGTGGGCATTTACGACGAAACGCATGTCTCGCGCCTGAAGCTGATCCACCACCTGCTCGCGCGCGGCTACACGCTCGCGAACATCCAGGACCTGATCAAGGCCGTCGACGAAGGCCACGACCTGCGTGCGATTCTCGGGCTCGAGACGGCCATCGGCAGCCGCTGGTCGCACGAACGTCCGCGCAAGTACTCGCTGCTCGAACTAAAGCAGATGTTCGGCAAACAGGCATCGCCGGGCGTGCTCGGCAAAGCGGTCGAACTCGGGCTGCTGGAGCGCGACGGCCTGTCGTTCGTCGCGCGCAGCCCGGCCGCGCTGTCGGCCGGCGCGACGATGGCGCAGCAGGGTATCGACCTCGCCGGCCTGCTCGACGCGGTACGGATCTCGCGGCCGCATTTCCAGGCGGTCGCGAAGGCGATGGTCGACCTGGTCGTGCGCCAGCTCGACCGCTACGCATCCGACGCACTGCCGCCGCCGGCCGACGTGCCGGCGCTCGTCGAGACGATCTGGCGCGTCCGGCCGCTCGCGATGGTGCTGGTCGAAACCGAGACGAACCGCGCGCTCGAAGAGGCGTCCGGCGACTATCTCGGCGACCGCGTCGCCGCCATCCTCGCGCGGCTGGGCAGCGCGGCGTCGCCCGAGACGATGCGCGAGGGCGCATCCCCGACGGGCGGCGGCGCCGCACGCCCCGCTGCGGCCACCGCGGCCGCTACCCCGTCCGCGGCAGGCGCGCCAGCGCGTGGCACGACACGTACCGCGCCGGCCGGCAAACGCGGAAGATAAGCCGCGCTGTCGGCGCGCGCGCCGCGCAGGGCGCGGCTATGTCCCGCGCGTCGACAAAACGATAAAGAAGTTTAAAGAAGCGCACGGCGCTGCCTGACAGGCATTATCATGCGCGTCGCGCCGTTGCGGCGTTGCGGCAGCGTTGCGCTGCATGGTGCGCTGCATGGCGCCTGCGCCATTACGCCATCACTCGACAGGGCGGCACGCCTTTGCGCGCCGCGCGCCGCCCATATGGCCCGGGACAGCCCGGGACCGTCCCGGATGGTTCCGGGTGGCCCCGGACGATTCCAAACGGCACCAGACGGCACCCGGCGCCCGCGCGCCCAAAGCATCGCCCTCTCCCGCACGCCCGCCACGCGTCGCGGCGGCTTCACGACAAGGATTCCCATGGCCCTGCAAGACCTTCTTACCCATCTCCATCCGGACCGCTGGACGTTCCTCTGGAACGGCCTGACGACGTTCTCGATGCACCTGAGCGCCGCCGTGCTGATGCTTGTCGTCGGCTGGTGGATCGCGCGCCGCGTCGCGCGCTCGCTGAACCGGCTGCTCACGCGCCAGTCGCGCCTCGACGCGACGCTGCGGCCGATCCTCTGCGATAGCAGCCTGTGGGGTATCCGCGTCATTGCGATCGTCGGCGCGCTGTCGCAGCTCGGCATCGAGACGGCCAGCATCGTCGCGGTGCTCGGCGCGGCCGGCCTCGCGATCGGTCTCGCGCTGCAGGGGACGATGCAGAACATCGCGGCGGGCATCATGCTGTTGCTGCTGCGGCCGTTTCGCGTCGGCGACTCGATCGAATCGGGCAGCGGCAGCGTGGCCGGCACCGTCGAGGAGATCAGCCTGTTCACGACGCGGCTCACGAAAGCGGACGGGATCTGCGAGTACGTGCCGAACAGCGCGCTGTGGAGCAACGCAATCCGCAACTACACGCGCAATCCGACCCGCCGGCTCGATCTCGAAGTGGAAGTGTCGGTGCGCGACGATGTCGAGCGCGCAATCGAGGCGCTGCGCGCCCTGACGCTTGCGGATCCGCGCGCGCTGCCCGAGCCGGCGCCGCAGGTGATGGTGAGCCGCTTCGACGACAGCACCGCCGTGCTGAACATCCGCGTTTGGGCGACGATCGACACGTTCTGGGATCTGCGCTGGGCGCTGTCGCGCCAGGTGCGGCGCACGCTGACCGATGCGGAGTGCCGGCTGCCACTGCGCACCCGCGAGTTGCAAATCGTCGGCGCGACCGGGTTGCCGCGCGCCGCGTCCGGCAACGTCCCTGCCGGCGCCCCTGCCAGCGACGCGCCGGCCCAGGCGCAGCACGCCGCCCAGTAGCACGGCTTTGCACGCGCGGGCCGGGTCACGCAGCGAACCCGGCCCGCGCGGCGCCCCTGCGCGTGACGACCCGCGCGCGCCCAACGCATACACGCCCCCTCGGCGCGCCCGCCCTCCGCAGCACCCGACGGGCTTCCCCGCTTCCCTACCCGCAACACCCCTTCCCGCCGCATCCCTTCCCGCCGGCAAAAAACAGCGCCCTCCGGCCGTTTCCGCCCCGATAGAGTCTCCCGTCTAGCCGCCGCCCTTGCGCAATCCGCCGCGCGCCCCTATCGTTACATCAATCAATGTAACAGTTAATAGTGAAAAAGGAGACGGACCGGATGAACGCTCGCTCGATGCCCCCGGACGCGCTCGCGCCGCTCGAAACCGATATCGCGATCATCGGCTCCGGCTTTGCCGGCCTCGGCATGGCGATCCGGCTGCGCGAGGCCGGCATGACCGATTTCCTCGTCGCCGAGAAGGCCGCCTCCGTCGGCGGCACCTGGCGCGACAATCATTACCCCGGCTGCGCGTGCGACGTGCAATCGCATGTGTACTCGTTCTCGTTCGCGCCCAATCCGCGCTGGAGCCGCATGTTCGCGCGTCAGCCGGAAATCCGCGCGTACCTGGAGGACTGTGCGCGGCGCTTCGGCGTCGAGCCGCACCTGCGCTTCGGCCACGCGCTCGTCAGCGCCGTCTACGACGACGTGCGGCACCGCTGGCATCTGCGCTTCGCGAACGGCCGGCAATGGTCCGCGCGCGTGCTGGTGTCCGGGATGGGCGGGCTTTCGCGCGCGGCGCTGCCCGAGATCGCCGGCCTCGACACGTTTCGCGGCAAGACCTTTCACTCGCAGCAGTGGGACCACGGCTACGCGCTCGAAGGCAAGCGCGTCGCGGTGATCGGCACCGGCGCGAGCGCGATCCAGTTCGTGCCGCAGATCGCGCCGCGCGTCGCGCAGCTGCACCTGTTCCAGCGCACGCCGCCGTGGATCATGCCGAAAGCGGACCGCGCGGTGAAGCCGTTCGAGCAATGGCTGTTCCGTCACTTGCCGTTCACGCAGAAACTGGTGCGCGCGGGCCTCTTCTCGATGCTCGAATCGCGCGCGTTCGGCTTCGCCGTCCATCCGTCGCTGATGAAAAGCGCGCAGAAGATCGCGCTGCGCCATCTGCGCCGGCAGGTCCCCGACGCCCGCCTGCGCGCCGCGCTCACACCCGGCTACACGATGGGCTGCAAGCGCATCCTGATCTCGAACGACTACTATCCGGCGCTCGCCCGCGAAAACGTCTCGGTGGTGACGGACGGCATCGCCCGCATCGAGGCCGACGCCGTCGTCACCGCCGACGGCACGCGTCATCCGGTCGACTGCCTGATCTTCGGCACCGGCTTCCAGGTGGCGGACCCGTTCCCGCGCGGCGTCGTGATCGGCCGCGACGGCGCCGACATCGTCGATACGTGGCGCAACGGCGCGCACGCGTATCTGGGTACGACACTGCCTGGTTATCCTAACTTCTTCATGATCGTCGGCCCGAACACCGGGCTGGGCCACAACTCGATGGTCTACATGATCGAGTCTCAGGTCGAGTACGTGCTGCGCGCGCTCGACGCCATGCGCATCGGGCGCGCCGGCGCGATCGAAGTGCGCCCGCAGGTCGAGCGTGCGTACAACGCACACCTCCAGCACAAGCTGTCGCGCGCGATCTGGTCGATCGGCGGCTGCAAAAGCTGGTATCTCGATCCGCGTTCGGGACGCAATACGACGCTGTGGCCGGGGTTTGCGTTCCGCTTCCGCCAGGCGACGCGCCGCTTCACGATGGACGACTATTTCGCGTACCCGCCGCGCACCGGGCCCATCGCGCCGGTCGAGGCCGCGCATCCCGCCGGCGCGGGCGCCTCTGCCGGTGCGACCTGATACGGCCCCCCCGATCCGCAACACGACTGCCGCCGCGCATGCCCCCGCGCGCCCGGCGCACGCAGACAGCACAGGAGAACGCAGATGAAGCACTTCACCGATCGCGTCGCCGCGATCACCGGCGCAGGGTCCGGCATGGGCCGCGCACTGGCGCTGCACCTGGCCCGCGAGGGCTGCCATCTGTCGCTCGCGGACCGGCATGCCGCGAACCTCGAAGAGACGGCGCGGCTCGCCGCCGCGGCCGCGCCGGCGCGCGCCGGCGCACCGCTGCGCGTCACGACGCACGTGCTCGACGTCGCCGATCGCGCTGCGGTGTTCGACTGGGCCAGCGAGACCGTCGCGCGGCATGGACGCGTGAACCTCGTCTTCAACAATGCGGGCGTCGCGCTGTCGAGCACGATCGACGGGATGGATTATCAGGACCTCGAATGGATCGTCGGCGTCAACTTCTGGGGCGTCGTTCATGGGACGAAGGCGTTCCTGCCGCATCTGAAAGCCGCCGGCGAAGGGCATATCGTCAACACGTCGAGCGTGTTCGGGCTGTTCGCGCAGCCGGGCATGAGCGGCTATAACGCGACCAAGTTCGCGGTGCGCGGCTTCACCGAAGCGCTGCGCCAGGAACTCGACCTGATGCGCTGCGGCGTATCCGCGACCTGCGTGCATCCGGGCGGCATCCGCACGAACATCGCGCAGGCGAGCCGGATCGCGCCGAACATGGTCGGCTTCATGCTCGAAAGCGAGCAGCAGGGCAAGGACGATTTCGAAAAATTTTTCATCACGAGCGCCGATACGGCCGCGCGCGTGATCCTCGACGGCGTGCGCAAGAACCGGCGCCGCGTGCTGATCGGCCGCGACGCGCGTGCCGCCGACTGGCTCGCGCGCACGCTGCCCGCGGCGTATCAGGCGCTCGTCGTGCTGCAGACGCGCCGGCTCAAACGCCAGGCGGCCCGGCGTGCGCGTGCCGCGCAACCGGCGGGCCGGCGCGCATGACGCGCGGACCCGCCCTTTCACGTTCAACCGCGCCCGCGCGGCGATGCGCCGCGCAGGATGGCCACCCGCCCAGACAAGGAGTCCCCTCATGATGCCGATCCGCCGCGACCTTCGTTTCGCCCTGCCGCCCGAGCGCGCCTGCGACTGGCATGCGCAAGGTTCGCACGTGACGCATTTCTTCAACGCGTTGTCGCTGCTGTTTCCGGCCGGCGAGCGCTTTTTCATGGACAGCGTGCGCAACTACCGCGAGCGCATCGACGATCCGGTGCTGAAAAAGCAGGTGCTCGGCTTCATCGGCCAGGAAGCGATGCACACCCGCGAGCACGTCGAATACAACGATCTGCTGCAGGCGGCGGGCCTGCCCGCGCACAAGCTCGACCGGCGCCTGACGCTGTTCCTGAACCTGAACCGCAAGCTGCCGAAGGCATTCCAGCTCGCGATGACGGTTGCGCTCGAACATTACACCGCGATGCTCGCGGGCCTGCTGCTGTCGGACGACACGCGCATTGCGGGCGCCGTCGAAGGCTACCGGCAGATGTGGACCTGGCATGCGCTGGAGGAAACCGAGCACAAGGCGGTGTCGTTCGACGTGTGGAACGCGGTGCTGAAGCCGGGCGTCGGGCGCTATCTGCTGCGCACCGGCACGATGCTCGCGGTTACGCTGTTCTTCTGGCTGATCGTGTTCGATTACCACCTGCGCCTGATGATCGCCGACCGCCGGCGCGGCGGACATCTGCGCGGACTCGCGCGCGTCGTGACGTTTCTGTACGGGCCGCGGCACGGCGTGTTTCCGCGCATCGCGCGCGAGTGGCTCGATTTCTTCAGACCTGGCTTTCATCCGTGGGACCACGACAACCGCGCGCAGCTCGCGCGCATCGACGGGCTGGTCGCAGCCGTCGATGCCGCGAACGCCGCCCAGCCCGGCGCGCTGAAGACGAGCCGGCGCGGCGTGCGGGCGGCCGCGTGATCCTCGACGCACTCGCCGTCCAAAGCGGCGACGTGCGCCTCGCCGTCTACGTGAGCGGCCCGCGCGACGCGCCGCCGCTGATTCTCGTGCACGGCTATCCGGATTCGGCGGCCGTCTGGGAGCCGGTGCGCGCCGCGCTCGACGGGCGCTACCGCGTGATCAGCTACGACGTGCGCGGCGCGGGGGCATCCGGCGCGCCGCGCACGCGCGCCGGCTATCGGCTCGCCGAACTCGCCGCCGATCTCGCCGCAGTCGCCGACGCGACCTGCGGCGCGCGCCCGTTTCACCTCGCCGCGCACGACTGGGGCTCGATCCAGAGCTGGGAGGCGGTCACCGATCCGGCGTTTGCGGGCCGCATTGCATCGTTCACGTCGATCTCGGGACCCTGTCTCGATCATGCGGCCGCCGGTCTGCGCGGCGCCCGGGGGCAAAATGCGGCTCGAAGCGCGGATCGAAGCATGGATCAAAGCACCGCGCCACGCAGTGCGCGCAGCGTCCGCGACGGGATGCGGCAGGTCCTGAAATCGTGGTACATCGTGTTCTTCCATCTGCCGCTCGTGCCGGAACTGGTCTGGCGCCTCGGCGGCGCGCGCGCGTGGCCGCTCTGGCTGCGCATCACCGAACGGGTGCAGCCCGCCCGCGACCCGGCGCAGTTGCGCAACGCGCTGAACGGACTGAATCTGTACCGCGCGAACTTCGTCGCCCGGCTCAGGCAGCCGCGCGCGCGCCGCGCACACGCACCGGTGCAGTTCATCGTGCCGCTGCGCGACCGTTATGTCGGCGCGCCGCTGTCGCTCGGGCTCGAACGCTGGCTCGGCACATACACGCGCGAGACGGTCGACGCGGGACACTGGGTCGTGCTGCGCGATCCGGCCGGCATCGCCGCGCGAATCGATGCGTTCGCGCGCGCCCAGTCCGCGCGCGATGCGGGGACGAAGGCGGGTTCGTGGGCAGGTATGGAGGCCGGGACCGGGGCGGATACGAGGGCGGATACGAGGGCGGATACGAGCGCCGGTACGAGGGCCAATACGGGGGCCAATACGGGGGCGAACGGCTAGCGCGCCTGCCGCCGGGCTTGTCCTGACGCGCGTCGCGACACGGGCGACGATGCCGGCGGTACATCGGCCGCCGCCTCTCTGGCGCCGCGGCAAACGCACGCGCAAACGCGCACACGCACACGCACGGTCGCCCGGATGACGCGCGCGCCTCACGTCAAATAGCCACTATCAACGCGCATGGATGCCTGTCGGCCGGCGGCTGCCCTATGCTCGCGGCTGACTTTCACACCGTGGCGGCGCATGCGCGCCGCCCGCCTGCCGCCGATGTCCACCGACACCCCAAACGCCGACTCCGCCGCGCTGCGCACGTTGCTGCGCAGCGTCGGCCAGATCGTGCTGCAAGAGAACGCATTCACCGGCGCCTGCCTGCTCGCGGCGTGGCTCGTCTGCGCGCCGCGGCTCGCGTGCGCGGCGCTGATCGGCGCGGTCGCCGCCAATATCGGCGCGATGCTGGCCGGCTGCGACGACGCCGATACGCGCGCCGGCCTGCACGGCTTCAATGGCGCGCTCGCGGGGCTCGCGGCGTTCGTCTTCATCGGTGACGGGCGCACCGCGGCGGCTGTCGCGATTCTCGCCGGCAGCGCGAGCGCGTGGCTGATCGCGCCGCTGTCGCGCAGGCTGCGCCCGTGGGGCGCGGGGTTCTATTCGAGCCCGTGCCTGCTCGTCACGTGGCTCTGGCTGCCGTTTGCCCGGCATGCGGCCGGATCCGCTACCGCCGCGCCTGCGCAGTCGTTCTGGCGGCTTTTTCCGGCCGGGCTGCCGCCCGGCGCTCGTGGGCTGCTCGCGACGTTCTCGCCGCATGTCGCATTCGCGTCGCCGGGCGGGCTGCCGCTCGCCGCGCGCGCCGCGCAGGGGATCCTCGCCGGACTCGCGCAGACGGGCTTCGCATCCGGTCCGTGGGCAGGCCTGCTGGTGCTCGGCGGCATCGCCGCCGCGTCGCGCCGGCATGCGCTGCTGGCGCTGGCCGGCGCGGGACTCGGCAGCGCCGTGCAGGTGTGGCTGGGCGCAAGCCCTGACGCATTCGACGCCGGCCTGCTCGGCCTGAATGGCGCGCTGACCGCCCTCGCGCTGGCCGGACGCGGGCGTGCCGCGGCGACTGGCGGTATCCTGTGGTCCGCAGCGTTGCAGCAGATCGCGATGCGCGCCGGCCTGCCGGCGCTGACCGCGCCGTTTGTCCTCGCCACGTGGAGCGTGGTGTGGCTCACGCGACGCCGCGACCCCGAACAGAACCCCGGACCTCGCGTCGCCGCGCCGCCGGGCGCGGCGGCCGAGCGCCGCGTCCGCGCAACGGCCAGCCGCGACGCGCCGTCCGCGCCATAAGGAGACTGCATGTCCTTTGTCCATCAACCGCAAGGCCGGATTGCCGGTCGGCAGACCGCGTCCGCGGCGGAACGGCAAACCCGCACCGACCTCGCCGCCGCCTACCGCCTCGCCGCACTCAACGGCTGGGACGACCTGATCTACACGCACATCTCGGCGAGCGTACCCGACGAGCCGGGCCATTTCCTGATCAATCCGTTCGGCCTCGCGTTCGACGAGGTCTGCGCGTCGAACCTCGTGAAGATCGACCTCGCGGGCAATATCGTCGGCGCGAGCGAGCATCCGGTCAACGCGACCGGCTTTGCGCTGCACGCGGCCGTGCATGCGGCGCGCGCCGACGCCGTCTGCGTGATGCATCTGCATAACACCGCGGGCATCGCGGTATCGTTGCAGCCGGCGGGCTTGCTGCCGGCCTCGCAGCATGCGCTGCGCTTTCACGGACAGCTTGCGTATCACGATTACGAGGGGCTCGCGTTCACGCCGGCAGAGGGCGCACGGCTCGTCGCGCAACTGGGCGCGCAGCGCGCGATGCTGCTGCGCAATCACGGGACGCTGACGGCCGGGCGCACCATTGCCGAAGCGTACGTGCTGATGGCGACGCTGGTGAAGGCGTGCGAGATCCAGCTGCAGGCGCAGGCGGGCGGCGCCGCGCTGGTGCTGCCCGCGCCCGCTGTCGCCGCGCGCACCGCGGAACAGCTCGACGACGGCGGCGCGATCGAAGGCACGCTCGAATGGCCCGCGCTGCTGCGCAAGCTCGACCGGCTCGATGCGTCGTACCGCGACTGAGCAGCCGCCCTTTTCCGATTCCACTCATTTAACCCACCGATCCACGGAGTAACCGCATGCCCACGTTTCATATCGAACTGTTCGAAGGACGCACCGTCGAGCAAAAACGCGCGTTTGTCGAAGCCATTACGAAGGCGACCTGCGAGTCGCTCGGCGTCGAGCCGGGCTCGGTCGACATCATCCTGACGGATGTCAAACGGGAGAACTGGGCGACGGGAGGGAAGCTCTGGAGCGAGGCGGGATAAGGGTTTGAGGCCGATTGGATGGTTGCCGGGATACTTACAATCCAATAACCATCCAAAATTCGTTCAAAATCACGGCGGTACCTGGCCAGATGATGAGGGAAGGCCCATCTTTAGCGGGATGCCCCGCAAGTCAGCGGGAGACGATAGACGCGCCACTTGCCGTGGGCCGGAAAGGGGTGCAGCGGCATCCGTAGACGCTGCTGGAGTCAGGCTGCCGGCGCGACGCTGAACGCGGGCCTGCACCGCAGACATGTCGTGGTCGTGGGGATTGCCACCCTCGGGCCATTGCGCACTCGGGATCATCTGGAACGCGCCGGCGTCGCTTTGCAGCCAGACGTGATCCACAAGCGGCCGGCTTTGCCAGCGCGGCCCCCAGAGGCCCGACCTTCCACGGCCACGATGCCCACAGGTCCGCGCCATTCAGCACGCAGACCATGCCCGCGAGCGCCTCCGCGCGCGAGACGTAGAAGTCGGCCACCACGAACTTCGGCGCCTCGAAGCTGTGCAGTTAACCGATCCGCGCCGGCGGCAGATAGAGAGGCGTCAGATGGGTGCGTGACGCGCCGAGCGAGTGCCCGGCGACATGCACGACGTTCCCGGCCGGGACCGCCGCCAGCGCCCAGTCCCAGAGCTGCTGCATCCCCTCGCAGACGCCCGCCGTGACCGTGCCGCCGTCGACCTTTTGCGGATCCAGCGATACGTCGGCTACGACATCCATGACCCGCCACGCGCTCGCGCGCGTGCCGCTGATGCTCAGATGCGTCTCGCCCCGCGCGTCCGCCGACAGGACCGCCTGGTGGCTGTCGTTCGCGTACTGGCCGATCCACGTATCGCCGAGCGCGGCGAACGCCGCTTGAGAGGCGGCCGGGTCGATCGCATAGGCGACGTTCGCGCGGGCGGCCGCCCGCGCGCATGCTGGCCAGTCGATCATTGCAGCGGCGCGCCGGTGAGCGGCGTGGACGCTGTCACCGGCGCCGAAGCAGCCGCTGGCGCGGAGGCGGCCGGCGCTGCGGCCGTGATGACCTGATCGATCATCTGCTGCACGATCGGGCCGAACGTGTTCAGCACGAGGAGAATCGCGGTCTGGTCCGGGATCAGCGGATTTCCGTTCACGATTGCAACCGCCGCCGGCAGCAGACTGTCGTGGAACGCCTTCAGATCGGTCACGTTGAGCTGGCCGCCGGCGGCGCAAATCGCCTTGTTCGCGGTCGCCGCCTTGGCGAGCGCGGTCTGATCGGCCGAGGCGATCAGCGGCGACGTCGAGAGTTCAGGCTTAACTGAACGGCATTACGCCTCGATGGGCGGCTTTGGTGTTTACCTACACTTGCAACCATGTATCCTATTGGATACAGTGCTTCACATGAACACGATCTACAGCACTGACGAATTCGACGCCTGGGTGGATGGCCTCAAGGACCTGAAGGCCCGGGCCGCGATCTATCTGCGCATCCGTCGCGCCGAAGGTGGCAACGTTGGCGAATACAGGGTGCTGGATGATGGTGTTTCGGAGATGAAGATCGACATCGGCCAAGGCTATCGTGTTTATTTCGCGCGCGAAGGGCGCATCACATACCTGCTGCTTTGCGGTGGCGACAAGTCCACGCAGAACGCCGATATCAGGCGCGCCATCAAGATGTGGAAGCAAATCCGGAAGTAGAACTGCATACGCAGTGACACAAACGCAATGGAGTGCGAATGGACAAGATTAAGGTTGCACGTTTCGACGTGTCGGAACATCTCGACAGCGAAGAGGTGATCGCTGCCTATCTGAGTGCCGCTCTTGAAGAGGGTGACCCGGATCTACTCATGGCCGCGATTGCCGATGTAGCCAAAGCGCGCGGCATCGCCAAGGTGGCGGCAGATGCCGGCTTGGGGCGTGAGAGTCTGTACAAGACGCTTACGCCGGGTTCCAAGCCTAAACTCGATACTGTGTTCAAGCTGATGCATGCGCTCGGCATAAAACTGGTCGCTACACCGGAAACAACGCATGCCTAAACGCCCGTCACCACCAGCGTATGACGTACACCAGCGGAGCTAGAGCCAGCAGGACGATCGCCGTGCCGATGCAGAACCGCAACCAGGGAGAGAGAAACTCCTCAAGCTGAACGCCGGATTTGTCCATCTTGAATTTTCCTTTGGTATACTTTTCCAAGCTTCTTCCTCTTGGTCGCGCAAGGGGTGGAAACGAGAAGCCCTAGACGGGCCTGTCGGGAATTTCGTGTTTAAGGCATAACATGCTCCCAAGGAGAGTTTATGCCTCGCAAACCTAAAGCCCAGCCGGCGGATCTGCCGGCGATTCCCGCCGAGTTGCTTGAGCAGTTCGGCAACGGCCCGATGACAGCCGAAACCATTAGCGCTGCGACGATGGCCTTCAAGAAGGCCCTGATCGAGCGTGCGCTGAACGGAGAGATGAACCATCATCTCGGTTATCCCACTGGCGCGGCCAGGCCGGCCGACGTTACCAACCAGCGTAACGGCCGGGGTGGCAAGACGGTTCTGACCGAGCATGGTCCTGTCCGTATCGAGGTACCGCGCGATCGTGACGGTAGCTTCCAGCCGATCCTGATACCCAAACACGAGCGACGCTTCACCGGCTTCGACGACAAGATCGTCGCCATGTACGCCCGCGGCATGACGGTCCGGGAAATCCAGGGCTTCCTGCTTGAGCAATACGGCACCGAAGTCTCGCCCGACTTCATCAGCTCCGTCACCGACGAAGTCATGGCCGAAGTCACCGCCTGGCAAAGCCGACCGCTTGAGCCGATGTATCCGGTCGTGTTCTTCGACGCCTTGCGCGTCAAGATCCGCGAAGACGCCGTGGTCCGCAACAAGGCTGTCTATCTGGCCTTGGGCGTGCTGCCCGATGGTTCGCGTGACATTCTCGGTTTGTGGATCGAGAACACCGAAGGCGCCAAATTCTGGATGAAGGTATTCAATGATTTGAAGACGCGCGGCATTGGCGACATTCTGATTGCCGTGACCGACGGCCTCAAAGGCATGCCCGAGGCGCTGGCAGCTGTGTTTCCTGCAACGACGCTGCAAACCTGTATTGTCCATCTGATTCGCAATAGCCTGGCCTACGCGAGCTGGAAGGACCGCAAGGCGCTGGCGGCCGCGATCCGGCCGATCTACACTGCGCCGAGCGCCGAAGCCGCGCAGGCCGAACTCGATGCCTTTGCCGAAAGCCCGTGGGGTCAGAAATTCCCGACAGTCAGTGTTGCCTGGCGCAGCGCCTGGGACCGCGTGATTCCGTTCTTCGCGTTCCCCCCGGACATTCGCAAGGTTATATACACTACGAACGCCATCGAGAATGTCAACTCGCAACTACGCAAGATCATCAAGACGCGCGGCCATTTCCCAAGCGACGATGCCGCGACCAAGCTCATCTGGCTGGCATTGCGGAATATCACCGCCGACTGGGGACGCGCAGCAAAAGACTGGAAAGCGGCCATGAACCAATTCGCTATCCTCTACGCGGATCGATTTGTTCGGCCATCCGTGTGATTCTCAACCCCGCCTTGAACACGGAATTCCTGACACCCCCCCCTAGACCGCTCGCTCGCAACGGCTGGGGCTTTCGCCTTTGTGGGGACATAAAAACGCCCGAAGGTGGTTGATTGCTCTTGGCACATGTCCCCAAAGGGCCTATTTTTCGCGACATGGGCAGCGCGTACCGCGCGGCCCGACTCTCCGAAAGGAACGCTCATCAAAACGCCGTTTCGCGCCACCGCGCGCCCTTGGGATATCCCGACATGCAATTCACGCCCCCATTCCGGACGATCTGGAGCGGCTGAAACAGGCGCTTGGCTACAGCAGCACGCAGATGGCGGATCTGTTCGGCATTGCGAGCGGCCGCCAGTGGCGCAAGTACACGTCGAGCAGCGACCGGCGCGACATGGGGGCGCACATGCTGTTCTTCGCCATGGCGCGCCTCGAGCTGGACAAGGCGACCATCGCTCGCGTGCTCTACCGGATGCGGCAGGCGGGCGCGCAGGTGGACCTCTCGGCGCCCGCTGGAGAGCCGCAGCCGTAGCAATGACACTCGGCTGCACAGCCGCCGCGCTGACGGCTGCGGCGGCGGTGGTGGCGGCGGCTCCGCGCCGGCCAGCACGACCGCTGCGGCTACGCCGGCCGTCCCCACGAAGCCCTTCGTAATCGCGCTCTTCGGCGATTCGATCGACCGCGGCCGTTCAGATCCAGCGACCCTCACGTGCAGCGCGACGTGGGCCTACGTTCCCGCGCTCCTGATTCAGGCAGATTTCGACCGACATCCCGAAGTCGGGCCGGTGGTCGTGCTCGATCTGGCGGTGCCGGGCAGCACCTTCGACGATCAGGTGAACGGCACGGCGCCGGCAACGCAGACCCTCGCGTCGATCCTCGCGACCGTGAAACCGGACATGGCCGTCTCGAATAGCGGCGTGAACGACCAGTACGTCGAGGGTGAGCAGCCGCCTCAGGACGCGGCCTCCGAACTCGGTTTCGTCAGCGTCGTGCGCGCGGCCGGCTCGCTGCCCGTGGTCATCGAGCCCACACCGATCTGTCGCAGCGACGCGAACAACGCGCTGTGGACGCAGTTCGTGCAGACCGAGGACGCGACAGCGGCCGCGAACGGCTACTCCGTCATCAAGCTCGCCGCCGTGTGGGCCGCAGATCCGAACTGGTGCAGCGACTACATCGGGGCTGATTTCGTGCATCCGACGGCCGCTGGCTACCAGTTCCGGGAAGCGATGATCTTTCCGCAGCTGCTCGCGCTGGTGAAGCAGCGGCGGGGACTGTGATCAGGAACTCTTCATCGCACTGGCGGGATTGCAGCCCAATCCTTACAGAATCTTCATTTCGTAACACGTTATACTCTCGCCCACAATGAACTGAAGAATAAGTATCGGGGCACCCGCGATGAGAGAGCACTTTGCAAGGCTTGCCGGAATTTTGCGCGGCAAGTCTTTTGCTACATCTGGTGAGGATTCGTATGCCTTCAAAGCTGGCTGGAAGGCTGCGGAACGATCAGACGAATTTAATCCCTACCAGGAAGGCACGGAATCGCATGTGCTCTGGCAGCACGGATACGTAGCACAGGAACGTCACGCGATGACCATCTGGTAACCGCGTCCGTCGCGAAACTTTTCTGGAAAGAACCTTCAATCGAGATGCCACAATCACAGAGTTCCACGTCCGCCGGACACTGGGCGATTCTCGCCGCCCTACGCTTTTTCCTCGCATCGGTCGTCGTTGCGGGCCACTTCGTGCTCATGGTCCGACCAGATAATCACCACATCTTCGGTGATGGCTACCTGAATCCGCTGAGTGCGGTCTATGGTTTCTTTATCCTTTCCGGTTATAGCATCGCCGCAAGCTTGGATCGCGAGAACTCTGGCTTCTATCGTCGCCGATTCATTCGCATTTGGCCGCTCTATCTCGCAGTTATTGTTTTTGGGCTCGCGGCCTATCGACTTTCGCCTACTGGTTTTACGTGGCCCGTCGCGAATCAACATGTGCCCGCGCCCACCGGCTTGCAGATCGTCGCGTCACTACTGATGCTGCAGACAATCATCAGTTCGCCCGTAGCGACGATTGGCCCTACTTGGTCGCTGGCAGGCGAATGGTGGCATTACATGATCGCCCCCGTTCTGAAGCGGCTCCCCAACGCGGTACTTCTGGTTTGGATGGCGCTCTCCTTCGCCTTCTTCATCTCGCTTCACGACGCTGGCCCCGGTGTCGCATGCATGGATCAATTTACGGTCGGCAAAGCGGTCCTTGGACTCTCTTGGGTTTGGGTCACAGGGTTCGTCTATTACCGCATGCGCGGAACGCCTGCGGGCTTCGCAGTCTTAGTCGCACCGAGTCTGTTCGCACTCACAATCGGGCATTCCCCGGGTGTGCCGATGTTCATCACCTCGTTCGTCCTGATTCTTTGTGAAGGCCATAAGCTTACCGACCGCACAATCGCTTCGTTGAATTTCCTTGGCGACTGGTCGTACCCGCTCTATCTGTTCCACATTCCTGCGTTTCTTATTGCGCTAACGCTCGGATCCGATCGGTCGATCATCACGTTGGGGGCGGCATTCGCAACATCGCTCATCGCGCTGTATGTCGTTGACTACCCTAGCAGGAAACTATTCAAGCGCCGACGCTCCGGCACGGCCGTGACCGCGTGATAGGTATCAGCATGAGAGCAGCCATGCAGGCATCGGCGCCCACGCAAAGTCAGTGGGCCATCTTGGCCGGATTGCGATTTTTCCTTTCGGCGTCCGTGGTATTCGGTCACTTTTCCCTATACGTCCGGACCGACCACACGAGAATATTCGGTGACGGCTACCTCAACCCCGGCAGTGCGGTTTTCGGATTTTTCATCCTTTCAGGCTTTAGCATCGCAGCAAGTGTTGCGCGAGAAACAAATGGCTTCTACACACGTCGCGTTGTCCGGATCTGGCCTCTGTATCTCGCCGCAATCGTCTTCGGGCTCGCGGTGTCCGCATTCCTGGCGCCGCATGGAGCTGTTTTGCCCCTCGGCCTTTCATTGCCGCGGGAAGGGATTTTACAGACAGTCGCGTCTTTACTGATGCTTCAGACAATTATCACGTACGCGATTCCGACGGTAGCGCCGATCTGGTCGCTGAGTGCAGAGTGGTGGCATTACATGATTTCGCCGATGCTCAAGCGCTTGTCGAACGTATGGCTCGCGGTATGGGTGGGCGCGTCCTTTATCGCATATCTCACCGTCGAGCCGCCCCCCGGTCACGGGATCGACGCCCTTCCGCATGGGCTCGCGATCCTAGTGTCATCTTGGATGTGGGTGACGGGCTTTCTCTACTATCGCCTTCGCGCTACTCCGCTTGGGTTCGTCGTCCTCGCTCTGCCATCTACTTTCGCCCTCACCATCGGGCATTTTACGGGCGCGCCGCTGTTCATCTCGATTTTTGTGCTCGTGGCAAGTTCGGAGATCCGATTGCCGGGTCGCCTCATCAATAAGTTCAACTTTCTCGGCGACTATTCATATCCGCTATATCTGTTTCACTGGCCGGCGTTTATTGCCGCATTAGCCCTCGGATCGGATAGGTCAGTCATTACTCTCGGCGCAGCCTTTTCTGTTTCGCTTGCTGCCCTCTATCTGATTGACTACCCGTGTCGAAATCTCTTCAGACGCCGGAAGCCATCGGCGTCCGTTGCGGCATCGTGACCATATAGCTCACCCACTATCGCCCAACCCCCGACCGAGGAATCCTGCCAACGCCGGCCGTGCGCACCCGTCCATCGCGACAGCGTCCCCTGCGCCCCACCGTCGCACCCGCCCTGCTGCGGCGCGGTCGATTGACGCACGCTGGCCCGCCGCGGCGCGTCCGCCGCGCAACCGGAAAACGCATAAAACGTGATGTAGATCAGCTATTTAAATAAAAACCCGGCCCTCCCCCTTGCGCCGTTCGCGGCTTTTCGACGCACCTCGCAGCGCAGCACGGCACGCGGCATTGGCCTAACCTTCGGACATCTGCACAACGCAGTGCGCACCGACAGCAGTCGAGGCGCGGTGTCAGCCCGAGGCGTATCAGCAATGAGTCCCGCATTGTCATTTTCGGCTTTCGATCTCGCGCGAATGCAGTTCGCGTTCACGGTTTCGTTTCACATCATCTTTCCGGCACTGAGCATCGGCCTCGCCAGCTTCATTGCCGTGCTCGAATGGCGCTGGCTCAAGACCGGCAAGGTCTACTACAAGGACCTGTGCCTGTTCTGGTCGAAAATCTTCGCCATCGCATTCGGCATGGGCGTCGTCTCCGGCGTCGTGATGAGCTACGAGTTCGGTACCAACTGGGCCGGCTTTTCCCGCTTCGCCGGTCCGATCACCGGCCCGCTGCTGATGTACGAAGTGATGACCGCGTTCTTCCTCGAAGCCGGCTTTCTCGGCATCATGCTGTTCGGCTGGCAGCGCGTCGGCCCGCGCGCGCACTTCGGCGCCACGCTGATGGTCGCGCTCGGCACGCTGATCTCGACGTTCTGGATCCTCGCATCGAACAGCTGGATGCAAACGCCGCAGGGCTTCGACATCGTCGACGGACACGTCGTGCCGGTAAGCTGGTTCAAGATCATCTTCAATCCGTCGTTCCCGTACCGTTTCGCGCACATGGCGATCGCCGCGTTCATCGTCGCCGCGCTGGTGGTCGCCGCGACCGGCGCATGGCATCTGCTGAAGGGCCGGCGCGACCCCGCGGTGAAGAAGATGTTCTCGATGGCGCTGTGGCTGCTGCTCGTGCTCACGCCGCTGCAAGCCGTGGTCGGCGACCAGCACGGGCTGAACACGCTGCGCTATCAGCCGGCGAAGATCGCCGCGATCGAAGGCCTGTGGAACACCGAGCACGGCGGCACCGCACTGAACCTGTTCGGCATTCCCGACATGAAGGCGGAAACGACGCACGACGCGATCTCGGTGCCGCACCTCGGCAGCCTGATCCTCACGCACAGCTGGAACGGCGAGATTCGCGGGCTGAAGTCGTTCCCGCCGCAGGACCGCCCCGATTCGACCGTCGTATTCTGGACCTTCCGCGTGATGGCCGGCCTCGGCATGCTGATGATCGCGGTATCGGCCACCGCCTGGGTGCTGCGCTGGCGCAACCGTCTCTACGACGCCCGCTGGTTCCACCGTCTCGCGGTCGCCATGGGACCGAGCGGCTTCATCTCGCTGCTCGCCGGCTGGATCACCACCGAAGCAGGCCGCCAGCCGTGGGTCGTGTACGGCGTGATGCGCACGTCGCAGGCGGTGTCGCCGCTGACCGCGCAACAGGTCGGCATCTCGCTGATGGCGTTCGTGATCGTCTACTTCCTCGTGTTCGGCACCGGCGTCTACTACATCCTGAAGCTGATCCGCACGGGCCCGTCGCTGCCGGGCACCACGCCGGACGACGTGCCGGCGCAGCCGGGCCGGCCATCGCGCCGCCCCGGCGCGATGGCCGGCCACCTGATCGACGCCGCGTGAGCGCGCGTCCCCTTTTGCTGGAGACCTGAACATGGATGTCACTGTCGTCTGGGCCGCGATCATCGCCCTCGGCCTGTTCCTGTATGTCGTGCTCGACGGCTTCGACCTGGGCATCGGCATCGTCTTTCCGTTCTTCCCCGACGAGCGCGAGCGCGACCTGATGATGAACACCGTCGCGCCGGTCTGGGACGGCAACGAAACGTGGCTCGTGCTAGGCGGCGCGGGCCTGTTCGCGGTGTTCCCGGCCGTCTACGCGACGGTGCTGTCGGCGCTCTACCTGCCGCTCGTGTTCATGCTCGCGTGCCTGATCTTTCGCGGCGTGTCGTTCGAGTTGCGGGTGAAGGCGAACCGCACGAAGCATCTGTGGGATCTCGCGTTCATCGGCGGCTCGGCCGGCGCGACGTTCTTTCAGGGCATCGCGCTCGGCGCGTTCCTGCAGGGCATTCCGGTCGTCGACGGCCACTACGCGGGCGACGCATTCGGCTGGCTCACGCCGTTCACGCTGCTCACCGGGCTCGGCCTCGTCGCCACCTATGCGCTGCTCGGCTGCGCCTGGCTCGTCGCGAAGACCGACGGCGACCTGCAGCGGCGCCTGCACCGCGTGCTGTGGCCGCTCACGCTGGTGCTGCTCGCGTTCATCGCGCTCGTGAGCATCTGGACGCCGCTGCAGGAGCCCGACATCGCGCAGCGCTGGTTCGGCTCGGGCCTGTTCTACCGGCTGCTGCCGGTGCCGTTCCTCGTTGTGCTGTGTGCGGTGCTGATGCGCCGCGCGGTGCGCGCCCGCCATCACAGGACGCCGTTCCTGCTCGCGCTCGCGCTCGTCGCGACCGGTTACGCGGGTCTGCTCACGAGCCTGTGGCCGTATGCGATCCCGTCGAGCATGACGCTGTGGGAAGCCGCCGCGCCACGCGCGAGCCAGATGTTCACGCTCGTGGGCGCCGCAGTGATCATTCCGGTCATCCTCGCGTACACGGCGATGGGTTACTGGGTATTTCGCGGAAAGGTGAGTCATGAAGACCAGCACTACTACCATCACTGAAGCCGGCGCAATCGCCGCGCGGCGGCCGCTGCCCGGCTGGGTGTGGTTCATCGCGCTGTGGTGCGCGGGCGTGGGCGGCGCGGTGTCGCTCGGGTTCGCGTTCCGGATCCTGATGGACCTGACGCTGTTCGCGGTGAAGTAAGCCGCGCCATCCAGCGCAATCAGGTCACGCAAGGCGCACGGCGAGCGGCGGCGTCACCCGCGACACGCATGCGGCCCGCGCGCGCCGGCGACTACCGGAGCCGCGCGAGCCATCGTAGAATCGTGACCGGCGCGGGTCCCGGCCCGCGCCGCGTGCATCGTTCGCGCGCCATGCGCCCTCCTCCTTCCGTGATCCTGACTATGCAAAACGACCCGGCCGACCCGGCGGCAACGCTGACCTTCCGCGCCTGCGTGAAGCACATCTGGTCAAGCGCCGCGCAGGCGGTCACCCAGATGCCCGGACTCATGCTGGGTGCATGGATCGTATTCGCCTGCCTGCAACTGCTGTTCGGCAGCTATCGCTACAACGCCGCCGACGCCGCTACGCTCGCCGCTTCCACCCGCATCGGCCACGCGTTCGCGAGCCTGGCGCTGTCGGTCCTGCAGCTCGTCGTCTATGGGATCCTCACGATCAAGGTGCATCGCTTCGTGCTGCTCGGCGAGCGTACGCATCCGCTGATGCCGGGCGGCGGCAAGCCGCTCGCGCGCTACGCGCTCACGTCGATCGCGTTCGCGCTGATCCTGATCGCGGCCAGCGTCGCGCTCGTGCTCGGAATGCGGCAGCTCGGCCGCGCCGGCATCCTGCTCGCCGTGCTGCTGCTCACCTGCGTGTACTTCTGGGCCGCGGTGCGCGTGAGCCTGCTGTTTCCGTCGCTGTCCATCGGCGGCCGGATCACGCCGCGCGTCGCGTGGCGCGACACCGCGGGGCACGTCTGGGGCATGTCGTGGATCGGCTTCGTCGCGGTGCTGCCGCTGATCGCGATCCAGCTCGTGTTCTACGTGATCGTCGGCGTGCGCGACCTGATCGATCCGCAGCGGGACGTCCCGGTGACGCTCCTGAGCGCCGCATTCAGTCTCGCGTTCATCGTCCTGTCGGCGGCCTCGATGGCCTGGCTGTATCGCCGCTACGCACACGGCCTGCTCGCCGAAGCGGCGCACGACGCCGGCCACGAAACCACCCGGTAACACGCGAGGCGCCAAGCCGGGTGCACGCCGGCTCCCCGGCGGCGCGCGCCGCCGCTCACATGCTGCCGGCCAGATGAAAGCGCGACGCCGGATGCCACAGCCGCACCGACGTGGCCACCGCGTCGCCGACCCATGTGCGGCGCCACAGCAGCAGACAGGGCTCGCCGATCTCCATGCGCAGATGGCGGCGCACCTGCGCATCGGGCTTTTGCGCATAGATGCGGAACTCGGCCCGCTGGATCGGCGCGACGCGCACCATGTAGCGGTTCGGCGTCTCGCGCGTGAAGTCCTGGTCCAGATACGCCGGGAACACATGCGGATTGACGAAGCGGTCTTCGTACTGGATCGGCTCGCCCTCCTCGCTGTGCACGATGCGCGAGCGGAACACCGGGCCCGCGGCAAGACCGAGCGCGTCGCGCGCGGGCGCGTCGTCGAGCGCTTCGAGCGAGAGCACGCGGGCGCTATGGCGATGGCCGCGCGCCGCGATCTCGTCGGCGATGCTGCGAATCTCCAGCACCGTCGATTCATAACGCTGCGGCGCAACGAAAGTGCCGGAGCCCTGTATGCGCGTTAGCACCCGCTCGGCCGTCAGTTCGCGCAGCGCGCGCGAAACCGTCATGCGCGCGACCCCGAACTCCTTGACGAGTTCGGCCTCCGACGGAATCAGCCCGCCCGGCTTCCAGTCGCCGTCGGCGATGTGCTTCAGCACATAGCGCTTGATCTGCTCGTATGCGGGCAGGGCTTTGGCGGGGGGCTCATCGCTGCGGGCAGCGCGGTCTTCGAGGGTCTCGTGGGTCGTCATGTTCGCGTCGGCATCGGGCGTGGTTCGCAATATGCCAGCGCGACGGGCGGCATGCAAATACCCGCTACCAGACATGCGGGACGAACCGGTAGCGCACCCGCGCGAGGTAGGCCGCGTAGCCGTCGAGTTGCGCGGCGAGCACGCGCTCCTCGCGCACGGCCCGCCACGCGAGCGCGGCAACCAGCAGCGGCGCCGCCGCAAGCCCCCACCACGAGCCGAGCAGCAGCGGCAGGCCCGCGAAAAACGGCAGCGCGGCCGCGTACATCGGATGGCGCACCCGTGCATACGGTCCGCTGTCGATCACCCGGTGTCCGCGTTCGCGCTGGATCTTGACGACCGGCGCCGCGAAGCTGTTCGCCGCGAACACGAAGCGGCACAGCCAGACCGACGCGAACACGCCCACGGCCCCGAGCCCCTGCAGCGCGAGCGGCATGCCGGACCAGCGATAGCGTCCGCCGTCGAGCCCCATCAGGATCATCCATGCGAGCCAGAGCACGCCGATGCAGACGATGAAGCCGCGATCCCAGCGGCTTTGCTGTCGTTGCAGAACCGGCGCGAGCCGCTCGGCGAGCAGCGCGGGGTCGCGCCGCGCGAGCCACAGGCCGAGCCATAGCGAGAGCACCGCCCACTCGGCGAGAAACACCCAGCCCGCGGTCCAGCGCAGCGTACCCGCCGTGCCGAACAGCAGCACGGCAAGGAACGCGAGCCACCACGTCAACTGTATGAGCAGGCGCCGGATCATGGTGTCACGCGCCGGCGGCGCGCCCCGCGATGCGCGCCCATAACGCCGGCCAGTCGAAGCCGTCCGTCCCGATGCCGAAGCGCGCATGAAGGCACGCGCGCAGCGCGCCGGCATCCGCGAGACGCTGCTGGACGATCACCTCGCCGCTCGCCGCGCGCTCGGTGAGTTCGCTGTCGAACAGCGTGAGCCGCCCTTGCGGCAGCACGCGGCAGGCGACCAGATGCTGCACGAACAGCGACTGCGGCCAGCTCGACGTGTACCAGTTCGCCACCTCGAAGTCGATCCACTCGGCCGGCTGCAGATCGAAGCGATAGACCTTCGCCCATGCGCCACGCGTCTGCACTTCGAGATCGAAGCACTCGCGCGGCGCCGCGACGACGCGAAACGGCTCGAGCCCGGTCGTCTGCGGCGCGTCGGCGACCAGACGCAGAGGCACACCCAGCGTGACGCCGCCGAAGCCGACGTCCGCGAGCCACGCCGCGCCGCCGGCATCGACCCGCAGCAGCATGTGCGTGCGCGGGGTCGCTGCGTCGGCCGGGCGTCCCCACAGCACGCGCGCGATCAGCGGCGTGACCGGGAAGCCCAGCTGCATCAGCACGTGCGCGAATACCGTGTTGTGCTCGAAGCAGTAGCCGCCGCGCCGGCGCGCGAGCAGCTTGTCGGCGAGCGACGGCAGATCCAGCGCGACGCGACGGCCGTCGAGCGGATCGAGATTCTCGAACGGGATGGCCTGCGGATGCAGCCGGTGCAGCGCGTGCAGGACATCCGGCGTCGCGGCGCGCGGGCCGCGATAGCCGATGCGGGCAAAGTACGACGCGAGATCGATTCCAGCGGACTCGGCAGAAATGTCGGCAGGCACGGGGGAAAGCACGCCGAGGCGGCGCGGCAACGGGTGGACACAGTCATCACTGTAGCCGTCCTTGCGCGGCGGCGCGCGAGGTGTCGCGAAGTATCGCGCGGAGGCGGGCGGCGTGGGGGGCTGGTGCGTGCCGCTGCGGACCGCCGGTCGCGTCATGAGGCGCGTCATGAGGCGCGTCACGAGTCAGTCCGCGAGCCGGGCCTATGCGTCAGGCCTATGCGTCGTGCCTATCAGTCAGGCCTATGAGTCAGGCCATTAATCGCGCAAACCATACAAAATCATTACTTCAAAATCGCCATAGCCCTCCTCTCCCGGCGGAAATGAAATCTATTAGAAAGCCTAAAGCCTAATCCGAGTAATATTATTGCGAATCGTTCTCATTTGTATTGACTCAACCGTTTCGCATGCGTACGATCTCGGCATGGTGGCAGCGGCGTCGCGAACCGCTGCCGCACAGCGTGGACCGGGTCGCCGACCGCACCGCCGGCGGCACCCCGATCAGTCGATACAACACAACAAGGATTTCGATGAAGTTCGTCCAGTCCAGACTCTCCGCGCAACGCCTGCGCGCTCGTCGTCCCGCGGCATCGCGCGTCGCCCGGCCGGGATTCATCCGCCTGCGCAGCGTGGCCTTGTGCACCGCCTTCGCCTGGGCGTCGCTCGCCGGCAGCGCGGCATTCGCCGACAGCGGCAACCCGGACGCGACGCCCGGCGACGCGCCCGAAGCCGACCTCAGCATCAAGGCCCAGCCGACCAGCGAGTGGACCGGCGTGTGGACACGCCAGAACCTGCTCGGCGACATCGGCGGGCTGCGTCCGTGGCTCAACCAGTATGGCGTCACGTTCGGGCTCAGCGAGACGAGCGAGGTGCTCGGCAACCTGCGCGGCGGCCTCGGCCGCGGCGCGACCTACGACGGCCTGACCGAGATGAGTCTCGGGCTCGACACGCAGAAGGCCTTCGGCCTGCCGGGCGGCACCTTCAACGTGAGCGCGCTGCAGATTCACGGCAGCAATCTGAGCACGCGCTACCTCGGCACGCTGAATACCGCGAGCGGCATCGAGGCCGACGACACGACCCGCCTGTGGGAACTGTGGTACCAGCAGGCCTTCCTCGACCAGCGCGTCGACGTGAAGGTCGGCCAGCAGAGCATCGACCAGGAGTTCATGGTCAGCCAGTACGCGGGCACCTTCATCAACACGATGTTCGGCTGGCCGGGCGTGCCGTCCTACGACATGCCGGCGGGCGGCCCCGCCTACCCGCTGTCCGCGCTCGGCGTGCGGGTGCGCGGCAAGATCACGCCGTCGCTCACGGCGCTGGCCGGCGTGTTCGACGGCAACCCGGCGCCGGGCAGCGGCGATCCGCAGAAGCTCGACGGCAGCGGCACCACGTTCAACGTGCACGACGGCGCGCTCTTCATCGGCGAGTTGCAGTACGCGGTGAACCAGCCGTCGGACGGTGCGATGGACTACGGCCACGGCCCCGCCAGCGGCGGCCTGCCCGGCACCTACAAGCTCGGGCTCTGGTACAACACCGGGCGCTTCGCGGACGAACGCTACGACAACAACGGCGTGCCGCTCGCGAGCGCGGCCTCCGACGGCGTCCCCGCGCAGCACCGCGGCGACTACAGCCTCTATGCGGTCGCGGACCAGATGGTGTGGCGCCCCGACCCGGACGAGGCGCGCAGCATCGGCGTGTTCGCGCGCGTGATGGGCGCGCCGGGCGATCGCAACGAAGTGAGCGTCAGCGCAAACGTCGGCGTCGTGATGAAGGCGCCGTTCGCCGGCCGCGACAACGACAGCGTCGGCCTCGGCCTCGCCTACATCAAGGTCGGCAGCTACGCGAGCGGCTTCGACCTCGACAGCGGCTACGTGCCGCGCGGCAGCGAAACCGCGCTCGAAGCGACGTACCAGTATCAGGTCACGCCGTGGTGGCAAGTGCAGGCCGACGCGCAATACACGTTCAACGCCGGCGCGGGCCAGAACCCGGACAACCCGACGCAGGCGCTGCGCAACACGTTCGTGGTCGGCATGCGCACCAACATCACGTTCTGAGCGGCCCGCTTACCGCGACCCATGTTCCGTACGCGCCGGCAGACGAGGCCGGCGCGCTCACCAGGAGACTTTCGATGCTGTTTGCCTCATCCTTGCGCCGGCCCGGCCCGGCGGCGCGCGCGCTCGCCGCGGCGGCCGCCTGCGCGGTCTGCACGCTCGCGCACGCCGCGCCGGCCGGCTTTCTCGAAACGCTGCATCACAACCATACGCTGATCAACACGGTGCCCGACAACGGCGACCAGAACCCGTATGCGGTGGTCGTCGCGCCAGTGTCGGCGGGCCCCGTCAAGACCGGTGACGTGCTGGTCGACAACTTCAACAACTCGGCCAACCTGCAGGGCACCGGCAGCACGATCGTCGACTACCGCCCGGATACCGGCAAGATGACGCTGTTCGCGTCGATCCCGCGCGATCTGAAGACGTGCCCGGGCGGCGTCGGCCTGTCGACCGCGATGACGATGCTCAAGTCGGGCTGGGTGATCGTCGGCAGCACGCCGAGCAACGACGGCACCACCGGCACGAAGGGCGCCGGCTGCCTGATCGTGCTCGATCCGCAAGGCAAGATCGCCTCGACGATCACGGGCCCGGACATCAACGACCCGTGGGGCAACATGGCCGTGGTCGACAACGGGTCGAGCGCGACGCTGTTCGTCAGCAACGCCGGCTTCGGCGTGGGCTCGGCCGACGGCGATCCGCCCGTCTTCAAGCAGGCCACCGTGCTGCGCATCGATCTCGACATTCCGGACGGCAAGGCGCCGGTCGTGAAGAGCCGGACGGTCGTCGCGAGCGGCTTCGGCGCGCAGGCCGACAAGGGCGTGTTCCTCGTCGGACCGACCGGCCTCGCGCTGTCGGCCGACCACAAGCTGCTGTACGTGTCCGATGCGATCGGCAACCGCGTCAACGTGATCGACGATCCGCTCACGCGCGACACCAGCGCGGGCGTGGGCCGCCAGCTCACCGCCGACGGCCTGCTGCACCGGCCGCTCGCGATGGTCACCGCGCCGAACGGGCACCTGCTGGTCACCAACGCGCTGAACGGCCAGGTGGTCGAGATCGATCCGGCGAGCGGCAAGCAGCTGTACGCGCGCTGGATCGACACCGACAAGGCCCAGTCTCCGCCAGGCAACGGCGACCTGTTCGGCCTCGCGATGACGCCGGCCGGCGATGGTTTCTACTTCGTCCAGGACGACGTGAACACGCTGGTGCTCGCGAAATAACCCGGAAGGATCCCTGAAGGACCGCATCATGGCCAACGATAATTCCTCCCCCGATCAGCCGGCCCGCCGCGGCTTCCTGAAAGCCGGCGGCGCGGCGGCGCTCGCGACCGGCGCCGGCCTCGGCGCGGCCGGCGTCGCGCAGGCCGCGGCCCGCATGCCGGCCGCCGACGACCCGTCGCTCGTCACCTATCCGTTCTTCGGCGAGCACCAGGCGGGCATCGTCACGCCGCAGCAGTCGCATGTGTACGTGGCCGCGCTCGATCTCACCACGACGAAGCGCGCCGACGTGATCGGCCTGCTGCGCACCTGGACCGAGGCCGCCGCGCGCATGACCCAGGGCCAGCCCGCCGGCGCGCTGCCGGGCGCGGACGGCCAGGCCGCACCCGACTCCGGCGACGTGCTCGGCCTCGGGCCCGCCGGCCTGACGATCACGTTCGGCTTCGGGCCGGGGCTCTTCACGTCCGCCGGCAAGGACCGCTACGGCCTCGCCGCGCGCCGTCCGGCCGCGCTCGTCGATCTGCCGCGCTTTAACGGCGACCAGTTGCTGCCCGCGAAGAGCGGCGGCGACCTGTTCATCCAGGCGTGCGCGAACGATCCGCAGGTCGCGTTCCACGCGGTGCGCCAGCTCGCGCGCGAGGCCTACGGCATCGCGCAGATGCACTGGGGTCAGGCGGGCTTCCTGTCGGGCCCGCGCGGCAAGACGCCGCGCAACCTGATGGGTTTCAGGGACGGCACCAACAACCCGCCGGTCGGCGACCCGGCGCTGATGAACCAGTTCGTCTGGGCCAACGGCGCCGACGCGCCGTGGATGCAGGGCGGCACGTACTCGGTGGTGCGGCGCATCCGCATCACGCTCGAACACTGGGACCGCACCGAGGAAGACTTCCAGGAGCAGGTGTTCGGCCGCCACAAGTACAGCGGCGCGCCGCTCGGCCAGAAGCACGAGTTCGACCCGGTCGATCTCGCCGCGCAGGACAAGGACGGCAATCCGCTGATTCCCGAAAACTCGCACGTGCGCCTGTCGAACCGCGCGAGCAACAACGGCGCGCAGATCCTGCGCCGCTCGTACTCGTACAACGACAGCACGGACTTCTACATCGAACGCTGGCCGCCGTGGCGCCAGGAGACCGAGTACGATGCGGGACTGATCTTCATCGCCCACCAGGGCGACCCGCGGACCGGCTTCATCCCGATCAACGAGAAGCTGTCGAAGTTCGACATGATGAACCAGTTCACGACGCACGTCGGCAGCGCGATCTTCGCCTGTCCGCCGGGCGCGCGGCCGGGCTCGTATGTCGGCGCGGGGCTGTTCGAAACCTGATTGCGCGGCGCGCGCCTGCCGCGCGCCGCGACGAGCGACTTCATCCAACAAGGAATAACGCATCATGACTCAATCGTGGTTTGGTACCCGGGTTCGCGCCGTCAGCGGCGCGGCCGCCCTGCTGCTTGCAACCCTCGGCGCGGCGCCGCTCGCCGCGCACGCCGAATCGATCACGCTCTACAGCGCGCAGCACGAGCAGGTCGTCAACGCGCTCGTGCAGGACTTCACGAAGCAGACCGGCATCGACGTGAAGGTGCGCACCGGCGAAGGCCCGGCGCTCGCCGCGCAGCTCGTCGCGGAAGGCTCGGCCTCGCCGGCCGACGTGTACTTCACCGAAAACTCGCCCGAGCTGATGCTGCTCGAAGAGAAGGGCCTGCTCGGCAAGGTCGCGCCCGCGACGCTCGCCGTCGTGCCCGCGCGCTTCGATTCGCCGGCAGGCGAATGGGTCGGCGTGACCGCGCGCGAAAACGTGCTCGCGTACAACACGTCGAAGGTCAAGCCGGACCAGTTGCCGAAGTCGCTGTTCGATCTGGCGAAGCCGCAATGGAAGGGCAAGGTCGGCATCGCGCCGAGCGACGGCGACTTCCTGCCGCTCGTGAGCGCCGTGCTCGCGCTGAAGGGCGAAGCCGCGACGCTCGACTGGCTGAAGGGGCTGAAGGCGAACGCGCAGATCTTCGACGACGACGAGGGCGTGGTCGCCGCGGTCAACCGCGGCGCGGTCGACACCGGCATCATCAACAACTACTACTGGGCGCGTCTGCACCAGGAGATCGGCGACAGCAAGACCCGCAGCGCGCTGTATCACTTCGGCAACGGCGACGCCGGCGCGCTCGTGAACGTGTCGGGCGCGGCGATGCTCAAAGCGGCGCACAACCCGCAGGGCGCGCAGAAATTCCTCGCGTACCTCGTCAGCGCACGTGCGCAGAACCTGATGGCGAAGGGCCATGTGGACTTCGAGTATCCGCTGCATCCGGGCGTCGCGCCGGACCCGATCCTCAAGCCGTTCGACCAGCTCGATCCGCCGAAGCTGACGGTCGAGCAGCTCGGCGACGACAGCCAGGCCGGCAAGCTGCTGCGCGAAGCCGGTCTGCTGTAAGCATGAGCGAGGCCATGTCAGCCGCCGCGCCGGCTCTTCCCGCCGCACCGGCGCCCACGCGCCGGCGCGCGCCGCGCGCGCTGCTGGCCGGCGCGGCGGTGAGCGCGCTGCTGGTGCTGCTGCCGCTCGCGTTCACGGTGTCGCGCGCGCTGCACTTCGGCGTCGCCGAGGCGGTCGCGCTGATCTGGCGGCCGCTCGTCGGCGAACTGCTCGTCAACACGCTGACGATCACGATCGCCACGACGCTGGTGTGCGCGGTGCTCGGCACCGCGGCCGCGTGGTTCGTCGAGCGCACCCACCTGCCCGGCCGGCGCTTCTGGGCCGCCGCGACCGCCGCGCCGCTCGCGATGCCGGCGTTCATCACGAGCTACGCGTGGGTCTCGCTGAGCCTCGATCTGCAGGACTTCAACGGTGCGCTGCTGGTGCTCACGTCGGCGTACTTTCCGCTCGTCTATCTGCCCGTTGCGGCGGCGCTGCGCAGCATGGACCCCGCGCTCGAAGAAAGCGCGCGCGCGCTCGGCTGCGGCCGCTGGGCCGCCTTCTTCCGCGTGATCCTGCCGCAGCTGCGCCCCGCGCTGCTCGGCGGGATGCTGCTCGTCGCGCTCGGCGTGATGTCGGAGTTCGGCGCGTTCACGCTGCTGCGCTTTCGCACGTTCACGACCGAGATCTACGCCGAATACCGGACGAGCTTCGACGGCCCCGGCTCGTCGCTGCTCGCGTGTCTGCTGATCGTGCTGTGCCTCCTCGTGCTCGCGTGCGAGTTCCGCGTGCGCGGGCGCGCGCGCTACGAGCGCGTCGACCGCGGCGCGCGCCGCGCGGTGCTGCGCTATTCGCTCGGACGCTGGCGCTGGCTGGTCGCGGCCGGCTTCGCGGCGCTCACCGTCGCCACGCTCGGCGTGCCGCTCGGCATGATCGGCTACTGGCTCACGCAGCCGGGCGCGGCCGCCGTGACGCCCGCCGACGTGTCGCCGCAACTGCTGCTCGGCGCGACGCTGTCGTCGGTCGGCTTCGGCGCGGCCGCCGCCGCGCTGACGACGCTGCTGGTCGTGCCGCTCGCGTTCCTGCTGGTGCGCTATCCGGGGCGTCTCGCGACGCTGTTCGAGCGCAGCGTGTTTCTCGCGCAGGGCGTGCCCGGGCTCGTGATCGCGCTCGCCATCGTATCGCTCGCCGTGCACGCGCTGCAGCCGCTTTATCAGAGCACGACGCTGCTGATCGTCGCGTATGCGATCCTGTTCATGCCGCTCGGGCTCGTCAGCGTGCGCGCGGCGTTCATGCAGGCGCAGCCGCGGCTCGAAGAGACCGCGCGCGCGCTCGGCCTCGGCTGGGCGCAGACCTGCGTGCGCGTGATGCTGCCGCTCGCCGGCCCTGGCCTCGGCGCGGCGGCGGCGATGGTCTTCATCTCGGTCGTCACCGAACTGAACGCGACGCTGCTGCTCTCGCCGATCGGCACGCAGACGCTCGCCACCCAGGTCTGGTCCGACACGTCGACGATGGCGTTCGCCGCCGCCGCGCCCTACGCGGCGCTGCTCACCGGCATTTCGCTGTGCGCCTCGGCCCTGCTCTTCACGCTGCTCGGCAAGTCCGCGCTCGGCGGCGAGCGGGGGCCGACCTGAGCGTCGTCATTATTCCGGACACCCATGAGTGAACTTCGTATTCTCGGGCTGCAAAAAGCGTTCGACGGCCATCCGGTGCTGCACGGCATCGATCTCGCCGTCGAACGCGGCACGCTGCTCGCGCTGCTCGGTCCGTCCGGCAGCGGCAAGACCACCCTGCTGCGGGTGCTGTGCGGCTTCGAGCGCGCGGACGCCGGCAGCATCGAAATCGACGGCCGGCGCGTCGCGGGCGGCGCGCTGCACGTGCCGTCCGAGCAGCGCCGCATCGGTTACGTGCCGCAGGAAGGCGCGCTGTTTCCGCATCTGTCGGTGGCCGAGAACATCGTGTTCGGTCTGCCGCGCGCGCAGCGGCGCGCGCATCATCGCGTCGCCGAACTGCTGGAGCTCGTCGGGCTGCCCGCGTCGTTCGCGACGCGCGCGCCGCAGCAGCTTTCCGGCGGGCAGCAGCAGCGCGTCGCGCTGGCGCGCGCACTCGCGCCCGCCCCGACGCTGGTGATGCTCGACGAACCGTTCTCGTCGCTCGATGCGGCGCTGCGCCTCGAAACCCGCCAGGCGGTGGCGAGCGCGCTCGCCGCCGCCGGCGCCACGGCGGTGCTCGTCACGCACGACCAGTCCGAAGCGCTGTCGCTCGGCGACGAAGTCGCGGTGCTGTGGCAGGGCCGGCTGATCCAGAGCGCGACGCCGGAGACGCTGTACCGGCGGCCGGTCACGCGCGAGCTGGCGTCGTTCGTCGGCGAAGCGGTGCTGCTCGCGGGCGTCGCCGCGCACGGCCGGGTGCGCTGCGCGCTCGGCGACCTGCCGCTCGGCGCGGCGGGCGGCGAAGGCGCGGTCGACGTGATGGTGCGGCCCGAGCAGATCTGCGTGTGGCGCGCGCACGAACGGGTTCCCGACGGAGTCGCGCCATTCGACGCGGTGGTCGAACAGGTGGTCTTCCAGGGCCAGGACGCGAGCGTGACGCTGCGTCTGGCGACCGGCGCGAATGGCGCGAATGGCACGGACGGCACGAATGGCGCGACCAGCGCGACCAGCGCGGGCATCGCCGGTGCCGCCGGTGCCGCCGGTGCCGCGTACCCCGCGGCGGTGCGCGCGCGCGTGCCGGGCTACCGCACGCCGCAGCCCGGCGAGCGCGTGCGGCTCGCGGTGGACGGCGACGTGGTGGGCTACCCTCGCGCCTGATGCGCCCACCCGGCGCGCGTCTGCCCGATCGGCCTACCCCGCTGCCGACGCGCGCCCCGGCGGCCGCACGCCCAGATCCTCGATCATCTGTGCGGCGAGATAGTCGCACGTGGGACGGTCGGACTTCGCGCTGCGCGCCACCACGATGTCGAGCGGCTCGATCTCCGGCAGCCCGTGCGCTTCGCCGAGGATCGCGAGGCGCGGCGGCACGCCGCTGCGCGTGAGCGCGACCACCGCGAGCCCCGCATCCACCGTCGCGATCAGCCCGAACTGGCTTGCGCTGCTGTACGCGGCGCGGTAGCGGACGTGCGCGCGTTCGAGCGCCGCCAGCGTGTGACGCCGCGCGACGCAGCCCGGCTCGTACAGGCCCACCGGCAGCGGCGAGACCGCGAGCACCGGCGTGTCGTCCGCGCCGCCGACCCAGACCATCGGCTCGCTGCGCACGAATTCGCCGCGCAGCTTGCGGTCGCGCGTGACGAACGCCAGATCGATCTTGTTGTCCGCGAGCATCGGTGCAAGCGCGGTACTTTGCGCACACACGATTTCGATCTCGATCTGCGGATACAGCTTCGAAAAGCGCCGCAGCACCGGCGCGAGCAGCGACGACACGTAATCGTCCGGCGCGCCCAGCACGACGCGCCCGCTCACCTCGGGCCGCACGATCGCCGACCATGCCTGCTCGTGCAGATCGATCAGACGCCGTGCGTAGTCGAGCAGCGTATTGCCCGGACGCGTGAGCGCCACGTTGCGCGTGGTGCGCACAAAGAGCGTGGTGCCGAGCATCTGTTCGAGCCGGCGAATCTGCATGCTGACCGCCGCCTGCGAGCGATGCACGCTCAACCCGGCCTTCGTGAAGCTGCCCGTTTCCACGACGGCGACAAAGGTGCGCAACAGATCCACATCGAATTCGGGGTGCATGATTGATCAGCCCGGCTTATCAAATTCGTCAATTTTATTCGTTTGTGAGCGTCCGGCAATTCTTCGATACTCGTCGGCATTCGTTCACGCCGCCCCGCCGGAGTCTTTCCGCATGCCGCTCACGTCCCGTCAGCAAGGCGCCCTCACGCTCGCCGGCAGCGGCCTGCTGATGGGCACGATCGGCATCTTCGTCGAGCAGGCCCGCCTCGATGCGCTGACCCTCGTGTTTTTCCGCTGCCTGTTCGGCTTCGCCTCGCTGGCTGGCTATTGCGCGTGGCGCGGCCTGTTCGCGCGCCAGCGCTACACCGCGCGCATGCTCGCGCTCGCCGCGTTCTCCGGGGTGCTGATGGTCGCGCAGTGGGTGGCGTTCTTCGACGCGATCCAGCGCACCGGCATCGCGGTGGCCACCGTCGTGTTCCACGTGCAGCCGTTCTGGGTCGTGCTGCTCGGCGCGGCGCTGTTTCGCGAGCCGCTCGGCGGCGACCGGCTCGGCTGGATCGCCGCCGCCTTCGCCGGCCTCGTGCTCGCCTCCGGCGTCGCGACAGGCGGCGAGTGGCACGGCCACGCGCGCTATCTGTTCGGGATTGGCGAGGCGCTCGCCGGCTCGCTCGTCTATGCATGCGTGACGCTGATCGCGAAGAGCCTCGGCGCACTGCGCCCGCATCTGCTGACGCTCGCACAATGCGGCGTCGGCGTCGCGGTGCTGCCGTTCATCGCGCCGCTCGGCGCGGTGCATATCGCGCCGGCGCAGTGGTTCTGGCTCGCCGGCATGGGCGTGCTGCACACCGGGCTCGCGTACGTGATGATTTACGGCGCGCTGCCGAAGCTGAACACGCCAACGATCGCTGTGCTGGCGTTCGTCTACCCGCTCACCGCGATCGCGGTCGACGCGCTGGTGTACGGGCGGCCGCTCGCGCCCGTGCAACTGGCGGGCATGGGACTGATCGTGCTCGCGAGCCTCGGTGTGAACCTCGGCTGGCCGCTACTCTCGCTGCTGCAGCGCGGCCACGCGCAGCGTCATCCGGCCGAGTAGCGAGCGAGGCATGCGCCCAGGCGGGCTGCCGGGTACGCAGCGAGGCACGTGCCCAGGCGGGCTGCCGGGTACGCAGCGAGGCGCACGGCCCCCGGGTTCACGGCGGCAGCACCTCGCCCTTCGTCTCCGGCGCAAACGGAATGATGAACAACCCGGCGACGAAGACGAGCGCCGTCAGCGCGACCGGAATACCGAGCGTGTGCATGTGCAGCACCGCCGCGCCGAGCAGGAAGTTCACGCCGGCGCCAACGAAGCGGCCAAACGACGTGCAGAACGCAAACGCGGTCGCGCGCACGCGGGTCTCGAACTGCTCGGGCAGCCAGAGGCTGAACAGCGCGAAGTTGCCGCCGAAAAAGCCCAGCACGCACAGCCACGCGATGAACGACGCGAGCCCGTTCGGCAGATAGTACGACCAGCCGAAGCTGCCGACGATCGCCACCGCCATCCCGCTGAAATAGAACGCGAGCGTTTTCTTGCGGCCGAAGCGCTCGGCGAGCGGCGGCAGCGCAAGACAGCCGATCACGGTCGCGATCGACAGCAGTCCGGTCGCGATCGACGCCATGCGGATCGCATCGGGCTTGCCCATGCCGGCGCGCGTCGCAAGCTGGATCACCGCGGACGGCTCGTACACCGCGCCGGCCCACAGACCGATGATCGCAATCGTCAGCAGCGCGCACGCGACCCACGTGCGGCGCCGGTAGACCGGCCCGAGAATTTCGCGCAGCGGCCGGCTGCGGATCGTGCGCGCTTCGGCGAGCGCCTCGGCTTTCTGCCACTTCTCCGGCTCCTTCACGCGCAGCAGGACCAGGATCGCGATCACGACCGGCACCGCGCCGGTCAGGAACATCGCGCGCCAGCCGAAGTGCACGCCGATCGTGTAGTTGAGCGCCGCGGCGAGAAAAAAGCCCGCGTAGTAGCCGGTCTGCAGATAGCCCGCGCCCATCTTGCGGCGGTCCTCCGGCCAGGCCTCGGCCACATACGTGCCCGCCAGCGCCCACTCCCCGCCGATCCCGACCCCGGCGATGAAGCGGTAGATCGCCAGTTGCCACACGTTGTGCGCGGTCGCGGCGAGCCCGGTGAAGATCGCGAACGTGAAGATCGTCGCGGCCAGCACCCGCGTGCGGCCGAAGCGATCCGCGATCGGCCCCCAGATGAACGACAGCCCCCAGCCGATCAGAAACAGCGCGAACAGGATCGAGCCGGCGAGGCCGACGTTGCCGGGCGTGGCCGCAATCCCCGAGCGGGGCAGCAGTTCGGTGAGCGCCGGCGTGAGCACGAGCGCGTAGATGAACGAATCCATCCCGTCGAGCGTCCAGCCGGCCCAGGCGCCCCAGAATCCGAGAATCTGCGAGCGGTTTAGCGGTGTGCGTTGCCGCGCGACGCCCGCGCGGTCCGTCATCGAATGCATCGTGCTCCTCCTGCCCTGCTGTGGTGCTACGGTTGGATGAAACAGGCTTGCGTGAAAGCGCAACGGCTTGAACGGCTGGCGCGCTCCACGTTCGGCGCGGCGCGCGGTCCGGTGCATCGTGAAACCGGCTGGCGTGCCGATGCCTGCCCGGGGTGCGCGAGTGGCGGCCCCGTGCGGGAACGCGCATCGCCATGTCGGCGCATCGGCGCATCGACGTCCGGGCGCATAGCCCCCCCGTGGCACAGCGCGTCCCGCGTGGAGTTCGGCGTGCCCCCGGGTTTGCCGCATCTGGAAATCGCACAATTTCATATATAATATTTGAACTTATGAATGACGCAACAGATGGTTTTCCCCTGGACGCCGCCCGCGGCGCGCCCTTCGTGCCCGGCGCGGTGCAGCCGCGCGCGAGCACGTCGCGGATGATCGCGGACGCGTTGCGCGCGGCGATCGTCGCAGGCACGCTCGCGCCGGGCGCGCCGCTGCGTCAGGACGCGATCGCGCGTCACTTCTCGGTGAGCGCGATTCCGGTGCGCGAAGCGCTGCGGCAACTGGAAAGCGAAGGCTGGGCGCAAACCACCGTGCACAAGGGCGCGACGGTCGCACCGCTGTCGCCCGAAGAGGCGCGCGAGATCTACGAGATCCGCTCGGCGCTCGAAAGCCTCGCGGTCGGCCTTGCGATCCCGCTGCACACCCCGGCTACGCTCGACGAAGCGCAGCGGCTGTGCGAAGCCGCCGAGCGCGAACTCGACCCGTCGCTGTACGTCACGCGCAACGAAGCGTTTCACATGAGCCTGTACGCGCCCGTGGGCCGCCCGCAGCTCATCGCGATGATCGAAACGCTGCACCGGCGCGGCGAGCGCTACCTGCGGCTGAAGCTCGGCCGCCCGCTCTACAAGAGCGAATCCGACCAGGAGCACGCCGCGCTGCTCGACGCAGTGCGCCGCGGCGACGAGGCGCGCGCACGCGCGCTCGTGTCGTCGCACCTGCTCGGCACCGGCGAATTGCTGTACCGTTTCCTGACCGAGCATGCGCAGGCCGACGCCGCGCAGGCCGGGTCCCGCAAGCCGCGTGCGCGCCGCATGCGCGCCACGCAAGCCACTGACCGGAGCTGATGCCACCGATGAACGTCCCTGCCGCCCAGCCCGCCGCCCGCTCGTGGACCACCCTGCGCGACGAAAAGGCGCGGCGCCTCGCGGCCGTCGCGCCGTGGCTCGAAGACGGCGTGCTGCCGTCCGCGCGCATCGTCGACGCGCTGCAGACGCTGATTCGTCCGGGCGACCGCGTCGCGCTCGAAGGCGACAACCAGAAGCAGGCCGATTTCCTGTCGCGCGCGCTCGCGCAGGTCGATCCGCATATCGTGCACGACGTGCATCTGCTGATTTCGAGCATCAGCCGTCCCGAGCACCTGACGCTGTTCGAGCGCGGCATCGCGCACAAGGTCGACTTCGCGTTCGCGGGCCCGCAAAGCCTGCGCGTCGCGCAACTGCTCGAAGACGGCCAGCTCGAAATCGGCGCGATCTACACATACGTGGAGCTGTACGCGCGGATGTTCGTCGATCTCACGCCGCAGGTCGCGCTGCTGTGCGCGGAGCAGGCCGACCGTCACGGCAACCTCTACACCGGCGCGAACACCGAGGACACGCCGACCATCGCCGAGGCGGCCGCGTTCCGGCACGGCATCGTGATCGTGCAGGTCAACGAGATCGTCGACGAACTGCCGCGCGTCGACATTCCGGGCAGCTGGGTCGACGTCGTCGTGCAGGCCGACCGGCCGTTCGCGGTCGAGCCGCTGTTCACGCGCGATCCGCGCCATATCGGCGACCTGCAGGTGCTGACCGCGATGATGGTGATCCGCGGCATCTATGCGCCGTACCAGATCACGTCGCTGAATCACGGCATCGGCTTCGACACCGCGGCGATCGAACTGCTGCTGCCCACCTACGGCGAATCGCTCGGCCTGAAAGGCAAGATCTGCCGCAACTGGACACTGAACCCGCATCCGACGCTGATCCCGGCCATCGAATCCGGCTGGGTCGACAGCGTGCACTGCTTCGGCAGCGAGGTGGGGATGGAGCGCTACATCGAGGCGCGGCCCGACGTGTTCTTCACCGGCCGCGACGGCAGCCTGCGCTCGAACCGCGTGCTGTGCCAGCTCGCCGGCCAGTACGGCGTCGACCTGTTCATCGGCTCGACGCTGCAGATCGACGCCGACGCGAACTCGTCGACGGTCACGCGCGGGCGGCTCGCCGGCTTCGGCGGCGCGCCGAACATGGGCCACGATCCGCGCGGGAGGCGCCACGCGAGCCCTGCGTGGCTGCAGCTGCTGAAGGACCAGAGCCCGGTGTCGCGCGGCCAGAAGCTCGTCGTGCAACTGGTCGAGACGTACAAGAAAGGCGGCGAGCCGACCTTCGTCGACGAGCTCGACGCGGTCGCGGTGGGCGCGAAAAGCGGCATGGCGATCGCCCCCGTGATGATCTACGGCGACGACGTGAGCCACGTCGTCACCGAGGAAGGCATCGCGCACCTGCACAAGGCCGAGGGCGTCGACGAACGGCGCGCGGCGCTCGCGGCAGTGGCCGGCGTCACGCCGGTCGGGCTGCGCGCGCAGCCCGCGAAGACCGCCGAGCTGCGCCGGCGCGGCATCGTCGCGTACCCGGAAGACCTCGGCATCCGGCGCGGCGCGGCGAAGCGCTCGCTGCTCGCCGCGCGCAGCATCGACGATCTCGTCACGTGGTCCGGCGGCCTCTACGCGCCGCCGGCCCGCTTCAGGAGCTGGTGATGGCAGCCGTGCCCGTCTGCGTGCCCGTCTGCGTGCCGCTTGCGCGCGACGCCGCGGGCGCGCCGCCGGGCGGCCCATGCCCGGCATCCGCGCCGCCCGAGACCGGTGCGGCCGGCAGCGCCGACCCCGCCTGGCTCGCGCGGCTCGCGCGCGCGGCGCTCGTCGACGAAGCCGAACTCACGCCCAAGCCGGCGCTCGTCGACCGGCGCGGCAGCGGCGCGCACCGCGATCTCGACCTCGCCGCGATGCGGCGCTCCGCGCACGCGCTCGAACCGACCTTTGCCGCGCTGGCGCGCGCGGCCCGCGGGCGCGCGCCGTCGGCGACGCTGCGCGCGGAGCTCGCGCAGATCGGCCGCGCCGGCGAGCACGCGATGCTGCAGGCCACCGGCGGCAGCAACGCGCACCGCGGCGCGATCTGGATCGTCGGCCTGCTGGTGGCGGGCGCATCGATCCACGCGACGAGCGGCGCCGCCGCGCCGAACCCCGCCGCGCACGCAACCGCAATCTGCACGCTCGCCGCGCAGATCGCATGCTTTCCCGATCGCTTCGCCGCCCCCGCCGACAGCAACGGCGAGCGGGTGCGCCGGCGCTATCGGGTCGGCGGCGCGCGGCGCGAAGCGCAGGACGGCTTTCCGCACCTGATCGCGGTCGGCCTGCCGGCGCTGCGTGCCGCGCGCGCGCGCGGCGTGGCCGAGACGCACGCGCGCGTCGATGCGCTGCTCGCGATCATGGCGTCGCTCGACGACACCTGCCTGCTGCATCGCGCGGGCCTCGCGGGCCTGCACGCGGGCCAGCGCGGCGCCCGCCGCGTGCTCGCGCTCGGCGGCAGCGCGAGCCGCGCGGGCGGCGCCGCGCTCGCCGCGCTCGAACGCGTGCTGCTCGCGCTCAACGCTTCTCCGGGCGGCGCAGCGGATCTGCTCGCCGCCACCCTCTTCATCGACAGGCTGGTGCAGCCGCGCACCGGCGGGAGTTCGACCTCATGGAACATCTGACCTTCGACTATCCGGCGCAACGCACCGTGACGAGCCGCGCGCACGTCGGCGTGGTCGGCTCGGGCGACCTCGAAGTGCTGCTGTCGCCGGCCGCGACGCCGCACGCGCACGTAGTGGTGCGCACCAGCGTCGACGGCTACGGCCACATCTGGAAGAGCGTGCTCGACCGCTTCTTCTCGCGCTACGACGGCGCCGCGCAGATCGAGATCAACGACTTCGGCGCGACCCCGGGCGTGGTCGCGCTGCGCCTCGCCGAAGCCGTCGAGCAGGCCGAACAGGGAGACGCCGCATGAGCCCGTCCGCCGCCGCGGCGCCGTCCGTGACGCCGCACGACAGCTTCATCGAGCTGTCGGCGCGCGAACGCGCGCGCGCGTTGCTCGATGCCGGCACGTTCCGCGAACTGCTCGACCCGTTCGACCGCCTCGAATCGCCGTGGCTGCCGCTGCAAGGCATCGTCTGCCAGGCCGACGACGGCTGCGTGATCGCGCGCGGCACGATCGGCGGCGCGCCCGCCGTCGTCGCGGCGCTCGAATCGGCGTTCCAGGGCGGCAGCATCGGCGAGGTCTCCGGCAGCAAGATCGCCGCCGCGCTCGAAATGGCGCTGCGCGACTGCGAGCGCGGCCGGCCGGTGCGCCCGGTGCTGCTGCTCGAAACCGGCGGCGTGCGTCTGCAGGAGGCCAATCTCGGACTCGCCGTGATCGCCGAGATCCAGGCGGCGATCGTCGCGCTGCGGCGCCACGTGCCGGTGGTCGGCGTGATCGCGGGGATGGTCGGCTGCTTCGGCGGTATGTCGCTCGCCGCGGCGCTGTGCACGTCGTTGCTGATCACGCGCCAGGGGCGGCTCGGCATGAACGGCCCGGAAGTGATCGAACAGGAAGCCGGCATCGACGAACTCGACGCAAGCGACCGGCGCCGCGTGTGGCAACTGATCGGCGGCGAGCAGCGCGCGGCGACGGGCTTCGCCGACGCGCTGGTCGACGACGAGCCCGGCGCACTGCGCGCCGCCGTGCAGCAGGCGTTCGCGCGCGGCGTGCCGGCCGCGCACCGCAGCGAGCAGGTCGACGTCTATCTCGCGCGGCTCGCGCAGATCGATCCCGCCACCGTCACCCCGGCCTCGATGCGCGACGTGTTCCCCGCGCAACGCGCCGACGGCGCACCGAAGGAGTCCGTATGAACGATCCCGATCTGAGCCGCGGCGCCCGCTGGTTCCGCGCATTGGCCGGCGAGCCGCGCAGCGGCGCGCCGGTCTGGAGCGGCGACGCGCCGCTCGGCGACGACACCGCGCGCTTCATCGCGGTCGTCCCCGATCCGCACAACCGCTTTGCGCGCGCAACCGGCAACGTAGTCGGCCTCGAACAGGGATGGCGCCTCGCGCGCGCGGTGCGCGAGGCGCTCGCGCAGGATGCGCAGGCCGGCCGGCGCCGCCCGATCGTCGCGATCGTCGACGTGAAAAGCCAGGCCTACGGCTATCGCGAGGAAATGCTCGGCGTTCACCTCGCGTGCGCGGCCGCTGTCGATGCGTATGCGAGCGCGCGCGAGGCGGGTCATCCGGTGATCGCGCTGATCGTCGGACCCGCGATGTCCGGTGCGTTCCTCGCGCACGGCTATCAGGCGAACCGGATCGTCGCGCTCGACGCGCCGGGCACGATGGTGCACGCGATGGGCAAGGAAGCCGCCGCGCGCGTCACGCGCCGCTCGGTCGACGCGCTCGAAACGCTCGCGGAGACGGTCGTGCCGATGGCGTACTCGATGCATGCGTTTGCGCAACTCGGCCTGCTCGACGAACTGGTCACGGACGTCGACGCCGACGCACCGGACACCGCGCAGGTCGACAAGGTCCGCGCCGTGCTCGCAGCGGCCGCGCGCAGCGCGCGCGGCGATACGCGCGGGCTCGCGCGCCGCCTCGAATCGGACGCGGCGAAGCGGACCCGCGCGGCGTCGATCGCCGTGCGCGCGCGCCTTGCCGAGCAGTGGGACCTGGCCTGATGCCGGTCTGCGCGCCGCCGCCGTTCGCGCCGTTTCCGCCGTTCGTGCCGGCGCCCGCCTGTGCCGCCGACGCGCGCTGGTGGGCGCATGACCTGCTGCGGCTCGACGCCCTGCCGCACGCCGACGGCGAGCCGGACTGGGTGCGCGACGCATGGGCGCGCGCGCCGTTCGCGGTGGTCCGGCGCGCGGTCGCGGCCGCGGGCTTCGTGGCGGTCGGCGTGCGCGGGACACGCCGCGCCGAGCGCTACGGCACGTGGGCGAGGAGCGATGACGTTGCCGAGGCCGTCGCGCCCGAGGCGCTCGCGCACCGCCTGCCGGCCGGCAGCCGGGCGTCGCTGCCGGCCTTCGCGCTGCTCGACGCACTGCGCGGGGACCCCCGGCTGCTGCAGGGCCTGCACTGGGGACCCACCGGCAGCGCGGGCTTCGAACTGGCGGCCGGGGTGCCGGCCGTCACCCCGGCAAGCGACCTCGACCTGTTGATCCGGACACCGGATCAATGGCCGCGCACCGCCGCCGCCGGCCTGCTGGGCGCGCTGGACGCCCACGCACGGCGCGCGGGCATCCGCATCGACGTGCAGCTCGACACGCCCGCGGGCGGCGTCGCCCTCGCCGAATGGGCCGCGGGCCGCGCCCGCGTGCTCGCGCGCGGCCCGCACGGCGCGCGCCTCGTCGACGATCCGTGGGGCGCCGCGCCCGCGGCCGGCTGATGCTCGCGTTCCAGTTCCCGGGCCAGGGCGCGCAGTCGCCGGGCTTTCTGCACCGGCTGCCGGACCATCCGGCGGTGCGCGCGACGCTCGCCGAGGCGTCGCGCGTGCTCGGCGTCGACGTCCTCACGCTCGACACGGCGGCCGCGCTCGAATCGACGGTCGCGGTGCAGGTGGGGCTCGTCGTCGCCGGCGTGGCGATGGTGAGGCAGCTTGCCGACGCGGGCCTGACGCCCGGCATCAGCGCGGGACTCTCGGTCGGCGCGTATGCGGCAGCCGTGAGCTGCGGCGCACTCGATTTCGCGGACGCGCTGCCGATGGTGCGCAAGCGCGCCGAGCTGATGGAAGCGGCGTACCCGTCGGGTTACGGCCTGACCGCGATTTCGGGCCTGACCGAAGCGCAACTGGACGCGCTCGCGGCCACGCTTGCGCGCGACGGCTTGCCGCCGGTGTACGTCGGCAACATCAACGCGCCGCGCCAGATCGTCATGGCCGGCGCCGACGCCGCGCTCGACGCGCTCGGCGCGCGCGCGCTCGCCGCGGGCGCGCGCAAGGCGACGCGGCTCGCGGTGAGCGTTCCTTCGCATTGCGAACTGCTCGCGGACGCCGCCGACGCCCTGCTGCGCTACGCGCACACGGTGCCGTTTCGCACGCCGCGCACGCGCTATGTCGGCAACCGTGGCGGCCGCGTGCTCCCCACGGCGGACGCGATCCGCGACGATCTCGCGACCAACATGCGCTACACCGTGCGCTGGTTCGACGCGCTCAGCCTGATGATCGAAATAGGCGCGCGCGTGCTCGTCGAAGCGCCGCCCGGCCAGGTCCTGACCGATATCGTGCGCGAAACGGGGGCCGACGTGACGGCGCTCGCGGCCGGGACGCTCGCGGGCGGGCAGCTTGCCGCGACGGTGCGCCGGCGCATCGAGGCAGCCGGGGAATAAACGCGGGTGCCTGCACAGGTGCGCGCTACCCGGCGTTATGCGGCGTTGTACGGCATTACCCGGCGTTGCGCTGCATTATGCGCATAAACTATTTAAATTCTATTCCCATAAATTTTTACAAACACCGGACTCGGATTCCGTGCCCCGTCACGCGATTTTTTGATGCCATTTTTACGCGCGACCCGGCACTCTTTAGGTATCCCGTACAAACCGCCGGCTATGCTTGAGCTGAGTTCTAACCGGGCTTTAACCGATCCGGACGCCCAGACGCGACCGATCCCACCGGCGATCCTGAGGACAACCCAACATGCTGAAACTGCTGGTTCCCGTCGGCCAGTCTGCGCGGGCGTTGCAAGCCGTGCGGCACGCCGCCTTCCTGTATAACGAGCGCTGCGCCTCCGAAGTGGTGCTGGTCAACGTGCAGCCGCCGCTGGAGGCCACCCGCCTCGAAGCGTTCCACGCGCTGCCGAGACTGCGCGCGCTGGAGCAGGCGTACGCGCAGGCGGCGCTCGGGCGCGCGAGGCGCATCCTTGAAGATGCCGGCGTCAAATATTCGGTGGAGGTGCGCGTCGGGCCGCTCGTGCCGACCATCGCAAATTGCGCCGAACAGCACGGCTGCGACGAAATCGTCGTCACCGCGCCGCGCCACGACCTCTTTCACGCCTGCGCGCGGCTCGTGCATCGCAGCGTCCTCGAACGGCTCGTCAGCGTCTCGCGGGTGCCGGTGACGGCGGTCAGCTAGGCGACGGCGCGAGGGTTCAGCCGCCGGGCGCCCGGATGTCTGCGGCATTCGGCCGCGTCGCGCAGGACTTCAGCGTGGCGCGCGCCCCGCGCCGCCAGCGCGCGGCAGGATCCAGCGAAACGTCAGGTTGATCCGCTCGCCGCTCACCGCCGGTTCCTTCGGCACGCGATGCCGCCATTCGGCCTGCGTGTCGCCCCGCATCACCAGCAGGCTGCCGCCCTTGAGCGGATACGAACGCACCGTGCCGGTCCGGTTGTGGCGCAGATCGAAGCGGCGCGTGGCGCCGAGACTCACCGAGGCGATCACCGGCTGCGCGCCGAGTTCGGGCTCGTGATCCGCGTGCCACCCCATGCTGTCGATGCCGCTGCGATAGCGATTGATCAGCACGCTGTTGAAGCGGCACGCGCAGCGGGCTTCGGCAGCCGCCCTCAGCTCGGCGACCGCCGGCGTCCAGGCGGCCGGCAGGTTGCGAATCCCGGAATACACATAAACGGCGTCCGCTTCGCCCTGCCACGCGGTGAGGCGCGGCAAGGGCACGCGGCCGGCGGGCGTGCCCATCGACTCCTGCTTCCAGGCCACCTCGGCGGTCAGTTGCGCAAGGAGCCGCGCCGCATCGCCCGGCGCGAGCCAGTCGGGATACCAGTCGACCGCGGGGGCCGGAAGATCGTCAAACAGATCGAGCATGAGAACAGGCGCAGCAGACGCGATGGCGTCTCGTCAGGGGATCGCAGGAGTCCATTATGGACGCACACGCAAGCCCGCGCCCAGGCGGCACGGCCGCGCGCCCGGCAGGCGTCGCCGCATGCCGGTAGAATAAGTTGCCGTCCTCACACAACCGTGTGCGACGCGCGCCCGCGCGTCGTTCCCTGACCTCTTTCCATGCGCCGCTCATCGTTCCTCGTTCGCGTCATCGTCATTGGCGTGCTGCTGCACATTTACGTCGGCCTGCGAATCATTCCTGACCTGCCCGTTGCAACGGCCGGCCGCGGACTCGCCGGGCTCTGGCTCGTGCTGTCCTGCCTGCTGATCCCGCTCGGCATGCTCGCGCGGACCCTCGAGCGGCAACCGCTCGGCGACCGTCTCGCCTGGATCGGCCTGCTCGCGATGGGCTATTTCTCGTCTCTGCTCGTGTTCACGTTCGCGCGCGACCTGATGCTCGCGTCGCTGCTGACCGCCGACGCACTCTGGCCACACGTGCTCGCGCTCGCGCGCTGGCGCACCGGCTCGGCGGCGGCCGTGCCGCTGCTCGCGCTGCTGTCGACGGCGATCGGGCTCGTCAATGCGCGGCGCCGCGCGCGCGTCGTGTCGATCGACGTGCCGATCGACGACCTGCCGCGCGCGCTCGACGGCTTCACGATCGTGCAGATCAGCGACATCCACGTCGGCCCGACGATCAAGCGCGGCTACGTCGATGCGATCGTCGACGCGGTGAACCGGCTGAAGCCGGATCTGATCGCGGTGACGGGCGACGTCGTCGACGGCAGCGTACCGCGGCTGCGCGACCACACGCAACCGCTCGCGCGCCTGAGCGCGCGGCACGGCACGTACCTCGTCACGGGCAATCACGAGTACTACGCCGGCGCCGACGCGTGGATCGACGAGTTCCGCCGGCTCGGCCTGACCGTGCTGCTCAACCAGCACGTGGTGCTCGAGCACGAAGGCGCGCGCGCGGTGATCGCTGGCGTGACCGACTACTCCGCTGCGCATTTCGATCCCGGCCACCGCAGCGATCCGGCGGCCGCGCTTGCCGGCGCACCGGGCGACGTGCTGATCAGGGTACTGCTCGCGCACCAGCCGCGCTCGGCCGAAGCGGCGGCTCAAGCCGGCTTTACGCTGCAGTTGTCCGGACACACGCACGGCGGCCAATTTTTCCCGTGGAATTTCTTCGTGCGCCTGCAGCAGCCGTTCACGGCCGGCCTCGCGCGCCTGAACGGGCTGTGGGTGTACACGAGCCGCGGCACCGGCTACTGGGGACCGCCGAAGCGTCTCGGCGCACCGTCGGAAATCACCCGCCTGCGGCTCGTGCCCGGCGAACCCGGCTGATGCGCCGGGGCGCGCCCGGTTCGCGCCACGGCTTGCGTCGGCGGCAAAATCCCGTTGACGCGGGCAAGCGGCGCTGCCTACAATCCGTCCACTTCCCGAACCCGGCTCCCATCTTGGACAGTAGCAGTCACCGATCTACGCTGAATCGCCCGACCTGATCGGCAAGCTCGCCGTGCCAGCCTTGTCGCTGCCGCCGTCTTGCCGTCCGGGCAGACGGTGCGCGTCGCAGATTTCCCTGCATTCCGTGCGTCGTCGCTGCTTCCCAGCGAATGGCACCGCCTCGGCGCGGTGCGTCGCCGCACCCGGCTTCCCGCGCCGGGCGCGGCGGATCGATCGTGAGCCACGCTGTCACAGACGCGCGCCACACTACCCGGTCACGCTTTCGACGACCCCACGCTCATGACGCCCGAATTCGCCCTGCGGCTGCTCGCCGCCTTTTCCTGCGGCGTTGCCATCGGCCTCGAAAGGCAGATGCGGCAGCGCACGGCCGGCCTGCGCACCATCACGCTGGTCGCGAGCGGCGCGTGCCTGTTCGTCACGCTCGGCGTGCTGACCGGCAACGGTACGGCGGGCGTCACGCAGATCGCGGCCTACGTCGTGTCGGGTGTCGGCTTTCTCGGCGGCGGCGTGATCATGCGCGACAAGGGCTCGATCCAGGGCATCAATACCGCCGCGACGCTGTGGTGCTCGGCCGCGGTCGGCGTGCTGTGCGGCGCCGGACATTTCGCGCCGGCCCTGGCCGGCACCGGCATTGTGCTGCTGACCAACACGGTGTTGCGCGAGGTGAGCCGGACAATCAACGCGACGCCGGTGTCGAACGCCGATCTCGTGCGCGAATACCAGTTGGCCGTCGTATGCCGCGACGACGACGAGATCCATATCCGCACGGCGCTGCTGAATTCGCTGTATTCGACACCGCTGTCGTTCCAGAGCCTGACGAGCGAGGACGTGGCCGACGAGCCGGGCCGCATCCGCGTGACGGCCACGATCAGGCTGCATCCGAAGGACCAGCCGAAGCTCGAACTGATGGCCAGCCGCATCAGCATGGAGACGAGCGTGTCGAGCGTCAGCTGGATCGCCAGGGAAGCGGAGCCGACGCCCGAGTAGCCGTGCGCGCGACGCCGGGTTGCGCCGGCCGGCGCACGCTTGCGCGCGGACGCCGGTTCATCTATAACTTCACACGTGGACGCGGCGGCCGTCATCCGTGTGGGTCCGTGGGCCCTCGAATCCGCCGTGCATCGCGCGCCGGCTGCGCGCAACGTGCCTATGCCGCCCGAGACCGAGAACGACATGACCCAGGCGACTGCGCTTCAGCTGTCCTGCCCCGCCGCGCGTGCCGCGCCGCGCGGTCTTGCCGTCCATCGCCTCCGCCGGCGTCCGGTGCCTGTGTCAGACAATGTCAAATCCGCGTTCTGAAGGTAGACCGCACGCGGTCCGTTCGACTAAGCTTTACCCCCGTGATCATTTCACGCTAACCATGGAGTCCTGCTTATGGAACACGGTCTCATCGCATGGATCATCATCGGCGCCATTGCGGGCTGGCTCGCTGGCGTCATCGTCAAGGGCGGCGGCTTCGGTCTGATCGTCGATATCATTGTCGGGATCGTCGGCGCGTTCATCGGCGGCTGGCTGTCAGGTGTCCTGCATATCTCGCTCGGCGGGGGCTGGATCGGCTCGATCATCACCGCGGTGATCGGTGCGGTGATCCTGCTGTTCATCGTCCGGCTGGTCAAACGGGCGTAGCGCCGGCCGCCGGACCGCGCAGGCAAGTCGCTGCCCGGTCCGGCGGCCTGTTCATCCCCACGACTTTTCGTCATTGGGCGTGGCCTTGCACCAGCGGGCGCGCGCCTTCGCCTTACTTCGCTTCACTTCCCTTCACTTCACCTCGCCTCGCTGCTCATCTGCCTGTGAATACGCCCGGCCGGCCGCGCGACAGCGGATCACGACGACGACGGATAAGCCGCGCGACACAACGACATGACGACCTCGCGCAACCAGCGATGCGCCGGATCGGCATCCACACGCGGATGCCACAACGCCGAGATCGTGAGCGCCGGCGTTTGAACCGGCAGGTCGAACGCCTGGAGGCCCTGCGCGGCCGCATGGTCGCCCGCCAGCGCGTTGCCGAGACAGGATCGCGGTACCAGCGCGATCAGGTCCGAGTGGCGGGCGATCCGCATTGCGTCGGGAAATCCGGGAACGACAACGTGTATCTCGCGCTTGAGTCCGAGCACGGCGAGGGCGTCGTCGACGGGCCCGGTAAACGCGCCGCCCGGCGATGCCACGACGTGACGGCAAGCCGCATAGCGTTCGGGTGTCACCTCCTGCCCCGTCAGAAGCGGATGCCCCGCGCGCGCGACACCCACGAACCGGTCGTGGAAGAGAAATTGCGTCCGCATCTCCGGCGCTAATGTATCGATCACGCCGATTTCCAGATCGACCCGCCCTTCCCGCAGCGGCGCGACATCCTTGTTCGGCTTCGGCGCGAAGCGAAGACGGACGTGCGGAGCGGCCTCGGCGACGGCCGTCAGCAAGGGCACGGAAAAGAACGCAACAAAGGCCTCGTTTGCGCGGAGGGTAAACGTCAACGCGAGCGATGCGACGTCGAAGCGACCGGCAGGCGGTCGAAGGACCGTCTGGACGTCCTGGGTCAATGCGCGGACGCGATCGCGCAACGCGGCCGCGTGCGGCGTCGGCACGAGGCCTCGCCCCGCGCGCACGAGGAGCGGATCGCCGGTTGCCGAGCGCAGCCGTGCGAGCGTGCGGCTCATCGCGGACGCACTCAGTCCAAGACGGTGAGCAGCCCGGGTGACGCTGCCTTCGGCCAGCAGCGCATCGAGCGCGACGAGGAGATTCAGGTCCATGTTGTCCATCCCGCGAGCATAACCGATCCGCCTCGACGGACATGGCGTGGAACGCAACTGACGATTGCATTCTGTGCGTCTTGTGCATACCGGGGACGTGTGCCACGATCGCCGTCGATTGGTGAACAAAGGACACGCTTATGTCGACAACTTCTTCCCGCCCAACTATCCTCATCGTCGGCGCATCACGTGGCCTGGGTCATGCGATGGCCGAGGAATTCGTGAAAAGGGGATGGCACGTGACTGGCACCGTCCGCGAGGGAGCCTCCGGGACGCCGCTGCACGATCTCGCCGACCAGTACCACGAGCACGTCGAAATCGAGGTTCTGGATGTCTGCCGGCCGGATCAGCTTGCCGCGCTGAAACACCGCCTGCTGGGCAGGGTGTTCGATATCCTGTTTGTCAACGCAGGAACAACCAACGCAGATCCGGAGCAGACGATCGGCGAAGTATCGACCGAGGATTTCATGCACGTCATGCTCACCAACGCGCTTGGGCCGATGCGCGCCGTTGAAGGTCTCGAAGCGTACGTCGCCCCGGCGGGGCTGATTGGCGTGATGTCATCCGGGCAAGGCAGTGTGGGCAACAACGAGAAGGGTGGGCGCGAGCTGTATCGTGGCAGCAAGGCAGCATTGAACATGTTCATGCGTAGCTTTGCAGGCCGCCACGGGGATTCGGCACGCGCAATGACGCTAATGGCGCCGGGATGGATCCGCACCGCGCTGGGCGGCCCGGATGCGCCATTCGGTATTGAGGAGAACGTACCGGGTCTCGTGGACGTGTTGCTATCGAAGCGGGGTACGCCGGGCTTGCAGTACGTCGATTATCTCGGTCGTACCGTTCCCTGGTAGTTCGATATGCGCTGGAATCCAGACGCGCGGATTGACGGCGCGCATGTCCAGTCCGTAAACGGCCGAACCCCGCCACGGAGGTGGACGGGGTTCGGAGCGAGGGCATGAGGAGCCTGACGATTACCTACTTTCACACGGGAATCCGCACTATCATCGGCGTGGAGTCGTTTCACGGTCCTGTTCGGGATGGGAAGGGGTGGGACCGACTCGCTATGGTCATCAGGCATGACGGGTTGCTGCGTCGCCGGCACGGCGCCGCAGCCAATCGGGAAGAAGCGTAAAGAGGGATGCTGAAGCGGGGTTGCGTTGTTTCAGGCACAACACGCGATCTCAACCCGGGTGGTCTGCCGCGCATCCCGGTTCGGGGGCGGCGAAACACACCGGTTATAGGATCAAGCCTTACGGGCAATTAGTATCAGTTAGCTTAACGCATTACTGCGCTTCCACACCTGACCTATCAACGTCCTGGTCTTGAACGACCCTTCAAGGGGCTCGAAGCCCCGGGGAAGTCTCATCTTGAGGCGAGTTTCCCGCTTAGATGCTTTCAGCGGTTATCTCTTCCGAACATAGCTACCCGGCGATGCCACTGGCGTGACAACCGGTACACCAGAGGTTCGTCCACTCCGGTCCTCTCGTACTAGGAGCAGGCCCCCTCAAACTTCCAGCGCCCACGGCAGATAGGGACCAAACTGTCTCACGACGTTTTAAACCCAGCTCACGTACCTCTTTAAATGGCGAACAGCCATACCCTTGGGACCGGCTACAGCCCCAGGATGAGATGAGCCGACATCGAGGTGCCAAACACCGCCGTCGATATGAACTCTTGGGCGGTATCAGCCTGTTATCCCCAGAGTACCTTTTATCCGTTGAGCGATGGCCCTTCCATACAGAACCACCGGATCACTATGACCTGCTTTCGCACCTGTTCGACTTGTCAGTCTCACAGTCAAGCACGCTTATGCCATTGCACTATCAGCACGATTTCCGACCGTACCTAGCGTACCTTCGTACTCCTCCGTTACACTTTGGGAGGAGACCGCCCCAGTCAAACTGCCTGCCATGCACTGTCCCCAGACCCGCTTCAGGGCCCAAGGTTAGAACCTCAAACAAGCCAGGGTGGTATTTCAAGGACGGCTCCACGCAAACTGGCGTTCACGCTTCACAGCCTCCCACCTATCCTACACAGGCCGGTTCAAAGTCCAATGCAAAGCTGCAGTAAAGGTTCATGGGGTCTTTCCGTCTAGCCGCGGGGAGATTGCATCATCACAAACACTTCAACTTCGCTGAGTCTCGGGAGGAGACAGTGTGGCCATCGTTACGCCATTCGTGCAGGTCGGAACTTACCCGACAAGGAATTTCGCTACCTTAGGACCGTTATAGTTACGGCCGCCGTTTACCGGGACTTCAATCAAGAGCTTGCACCCCATCATTTAATCTTCCGGCACCGGGCAGGCGTCACACCCTATACGTCCACTTTCGTGTTTGCAGAGTGCTGTGTTTTTATTAAACAGTCGCAGCCACCAGTTTATTGCAACCCTTTCACCCTCCAGGCGCAGGCCTGTCAAGCTACAAGGGCGTACCTTATCCCGAAGTTACGGTACCAGTTTGCCGAGTTCCTTCTCCCGAGTTCTCTCAAGCGCCTTGGAATACTCATCTCGCCCACCTGTGTCGGTTTGCGGTACGGTCAATGTGAAACTGAAGCTTAGAGGCTTTTCCTGGAACCCCTTCCAGTTGCTTCGCTTCCGGAGAAGCTCGCGCCACGCCCTTGAATCCCGTGCCCGGATTTGCCAGAGCACCTTCTCCAACGCAGCGACCGGGACTTCCAACACCCGGACAACCTTCCGCGATCCGTCCCCCCATCGCATTTCACACTGGTGCAGGAATATTGACCTGCTTCCCATCAGCTACGCATTTCTGCCTCGCCTTAGGGGCCGACTCACCCTACGCCGATGAACGTTGCGTAGGAAACCTTGGGCTTACGGCGAGGGGGCCTTTCACCCCCTTTATCGCTACTCATGTCAGCATTCGCACTTCCGATACCTCCAGCACACCTTCCGGTGCACCTTCGCAGGCTTACGGAACGCTCTCCTACCATGCACATTGCTGTGCATCCGCAGCTTCGGTATATGGCTTAGCCCCGTTACATCTTCCGCGCAGGACGACTCGATCAGTGAGCTATTACGCTTTCTTTAAAGGGTGGCTGCTTCTAAGCCAACCTCCTGACTGTTTTAGCCTTCCCACTTCGTTTCCCACTTAGCCATATTTCGGGACCTTAGCTGGCGGTCTGGGTTGTTTCCCTCTTGACACCGGACGTTAGCACCCGATGTCTGTCTCCCGTGATTGCACTCTTCGGTATTCGGAGTTTGCTATGGCGAGGTAATCCGCAATGGACCCCTCAACCATGACAGTGCTCTACCCCCGAAGGTGATACACGAGGCACTACCTAAATAGTTTTCGGAGAGAACCAGCTATTTCCAGGTTTGTTTAGCCTTTCACCCCTATCCACAGCTCATCCCCTAACTTTTCAACGTTAGTGGGTTCGGCCCTCCAGCACGTGTTACCGTGCCTTCAGCCTGGCCATGGATAGATCACCTGGTTTCGGGTCTACACCCAGCGACTGGACGCCCTGTTCGGACTCGCTTTCGCTACGCCTGCCCTATTCGGTTAAGCTCGCCACTGAATGTAAGTCGCTGACCCATTATACAAAAGGTACGCCGTCACCCCTTGCGAGGCTCCGACTGTTTGTATGCATGCGGTTTCAGGATCTCTTTCACTCCCCTCCCGGGGTTCTTTTCGCCTTTCCCTCACGGTACTGGTTCACTATCGGTCGATCACGAGTATTTAGCCTTGGAGGATGGTCCCCCCATCTTCAGACAGGATTTCACGTGTCCCGCCCTACTTGTCGTACACCCAGTTCTTCCACACTGCCTTCGCCTACGGGGCTATCACCCACTATGGCCGCACTTTCCAGAGCGTTCAGCTGACAATGCAGATAAAGAGTACAGGCTGCTCCCATTTCGCTCGCCACTACTCTGGGAATCTCGGTTGATTTCTTTTCCTGCGGCTACTTAGATGTTTCAGTTCGCCGCGTTCGCTTCACATGGCCTATGTATTCAGCCACGGATACTCCATTCGGAGTGGGTTTCCCCATTCGGACATCTGCGGATCAAAGCTCGTTTGCCAGCTCCCCGCAGCTTTTCGCAGGCTACCGCGTCCTTCATCGCCTGTGATCGCCAAGGCATCCACCACATGCACTTGTTCGCTTGACCCTATAACAGGTGTGTCTCTTCCGACACCTTCCCGCTACAGGTTGAGTTTTCGCGTTGTGCCGTATTCCACTGCCCTCTTCCGAGGGCCCTGAGATACATCGATACAATCACAACCCTGATTCACCTACTCGCATCCATCTCGAGATGCTTTCGGCCAATCTCTTTACTACTTCTTCCTGATTGTTAAAGAACGACAGCCGGCGCACACCCTGTGCGCGCCGCCATGACTGGCTCAATCGCCAATGCACGCAGGCCCTGCCACCGCAGGCGCTTCGTGCATTGAGGACTGGTGGAGGCAGACGGGATCGAACCGACGACCCCCTGCTTGCAAAGCAGGTGCTCTCCCAGCTGAGCTATGCCCCCCATGTCTTCCCCCAGGGGCCCGCCTCCGACAGATTGGTGGGTCTGGCTGGATTCGAACCAGCGACCCCCGCCTTATCAAGACGGTGCTCTAACCAACTGAGCTACAGACCCCTGAGTCTGTCATGCCTACAGCCGATAAGCGTGAGCACTTGCGCCATGGCGCAGGCTCTGGAAAGGAGGTGATCCAGCCGCACCTTCCGATACGGCTACCTTGTTACGACTTCACCCCAGTCATGAATCCTGCCGTGGTGACCGTCCTCCTTGCGGTTAGACTAGCCACTTCTGGCAAAACCCACTCCCATGGTGTGACGGGCGGTGTGTACAAGACCCGGGAACGTATTCACCGCGGCATGCTGATCCGCGATTACTAGCGATTCCAGCTTCACGCACTCGAGTTGCAGAGTGCGATCCGGACTACGACCGGTTTTCTGGGATTGGCTCCACCTCGCGGCTTGGCTACCCTCTGTTCCGACCATTGTATGACGTGTGAAGCCCTACCCATAAGGGCCATGAGGACTTGACGTCATCCCCACCTTCCTCCGGTTTGTCACCGGCAGTCTCCCTGGAGTGCTCTTGCGTAGCAACTAGGGACAAGGGTTGCGCTCGTTGCGGGACTTAACCCAACATCTCACGACACGAGCTGACGACAGCCATGCAGCACCTGTGTGACGGCTCCCTTTCGGGCACCCCCACCTCTCAGCGGGGTTCCATCCATGTCAAGGGTAGGTAAGGTTTTTCGCGTTGCATCGAATTAATCCACATCATCCACCGCTTGTGCGGGTCCCCGTCAATTCCTTTGAGTTTTAATCTTGCGACCGTACTCCCCAGGCGGTCAACTTCACGCGTTAGCTACGTTACCAAGCCAATGAAGGCCCGACAACCAGTTGACATCGTTTAGGGCGTGGACTACCAGGGTATCTAATCCTGTTTGCTCCCCACGCTTTCGTGCATGAGCGTCAGTATTGGCCCAGGGGGCTGCCTTCGCCATCGGTGTTCCTCCACATCTCTACGCATTTCACTGCTACACGTGGAATTCCACCCCCCTCTGCCATACTCCAGCGCTGCAGTCACCAATGCAGTTCCCAGGTTAAGCCCGGGGATTTCACATCGGTCTTACAGCACCGCCTGCGCACGCTTTACGCCCAGTAATTCCGATTAACGCTCGCACCCTACGTATTACCGCGGCTGCTGGCACGTAGTTAGCCGGTGCTTATTCTTCCGGTACCGTCATCCCCACGAGGTATTAGCTCAAAGGTTTTCTTTCCGGACAAAAGTGCTTTACAACCCGAAGGCCTTCTTCACACACGCGGCATTGCTGGATCAGGGTTGCCCCCATTGTCCAAAATTCCCCACTGCTGCCTCCCGTAGGAGTCTGGGCCGTGTCTCAGTCCCAGTGTGGCTGGTCGTCCTCTCAGACCAGCTACAGATCGTCGCCTTGGTAGGCCTTTACCCCACCAACTAGCTAATCTGCCATCGGCCGCCCCTGTAGCGCGAGGCCCGAAGGTCCCCCGCTTTCATCCACAGATCGTATGCGGTATTAATCCGGCTTTCGCCGGGCTATCCCCCACTACTGGACACGTTCCGATGTATTACTCACCCGTTCGCCACTCGCCGCCAGGCCGAAGCCCGCGCTGCCGTCCGACTTGCATGTGTAAGGCATGCCGCCAGCGTTCAATCTGAGCCAGGATCAAACTCTTCAGTTCAAACCTGTTACTGTTTTCGGTTCCGCGGTCTCCCGCTAAACCGGTCGCTCACTCAACGTACTGACGTTGTGGCCAGGCCCTGCCCCTTGACGAAGCAGCCCTGACCTTCCTTTCAATACTGTGTGAGACACTTTGATACTTTTGCCCTGCGCGCGGCTCTTGCGAACCCCGCGCTGCGCGCCCTGCATCAAGTGCCCACACTTATCGGCTGTATGTTTTTAAAGAACATTCGCTGCGTGCTGCGCCCCGCTACTGCCCTGTTCACTCCGGCGCTGCTTCGCTGCGTTGCTGCGTCTGCAGCAGAGAAACGAGATTATGCAGAACCTCCTCCCCCCCGTCAACTCCACCTGCGAAAAAATTTGCAGCCCAGTGACGATCGCGTGAAAACTGTGTGACCAGGTGGTTCTGTTTTTACGCAGCGGCGCGGCACCTGCATGCGTGCGTCACTGCATCGCCTGATGCGCGTCCATCACGCGCGCCACCACGGCAAGATAATGATCGAGATCCGGCGTCGTCCGGTTTGCCACCTTCGCCTGATCGTCCCAGCGGCGCAGACGCAACGCGTCCTGCGCAAACGGCTTGCCGAGGAAAGCGTCGGCCTCCTCGCGGCCGAACACGCCGCCCTGCAACGCCAGGCTGCGCACGGAATCCGGCGACAGACGGCCGAAGTATCCCTCGTCGATCGCACACAGGCAGCGCTTCGCATCGACGTGCAGCCGGATCGGCTCAAGCACCGCATCGGGCAGGATCGGCCGCAGGAACGGCAGCGCGTAATACTGATGCAGATCGTCGACCCCGCGCGCGGTCGGCGTCGCGCCCCGCCGGTTCAGCAGATGCCCGAGATCGTGCAGGAAAGCCGCGGCGATCAGTTCCTCATGCGCCCCGTCCCGCTCGGCAAGCGCCGCGCTCTGCAGCGCATGCTCGCGCTGGGTGACCGGCTCGCCGCTGTAGGCGAGATTGCCGTGCGACTCGAACAGCGCACGGATATCGTCCAGATTCAGTGCCACGCCTTCACTCCCACGGTAACGAAAACGTCTTGAGGTTCGTGAAGCTTTTCATCGCCTCCTGCACCCCTTCCTTGTAGCCGAGCCCGGAATCCTTGATGCCGCCGAACGGCGTCATCTCGATCCGGTAGCCCGGCACTTCCCATACGTTGACGGTGCCGACCCGCAACTCGTTGACGAGGCGCGTGATCGCATCCTGGCGGTTCGTGCACACGCCCGAGGACAGCCCGAACGCGGTGCCGTTGCTGATCCGGATCGCGTCGTCGAGCGAATCGAACGTGATGACCGGCGACACCGGCCCGAACGTCTCCTCGCGCACCAGCGTCATTGCGGGATCGACCCGGTCGAGCACGGTCGGCGCGTACAGCGCGCCGCGCCGCTGGTTTCCGGACAGCAGCCGCGCCCCTCGCGCGACGGCTTCGTTCACGCGCGCCTCGAACAGCCGCGCCGCCGCCTCGTCGATCACGGTGCCCATCTGGTTCGACGCATCGAACGGGTCGCCATAGGTCCATGCGCGCGTGAGTTCGACGACGCGCTCCGTGAAACCCGCCGCCACGCTCTTTTGCACCAGCATCCGCTTGACTGCCGTGCAGCGCTGCCCGGAGTTCCTGTACGAGCCCTGGACCGCGAGCGCGGCGGCGCGATCGAGATCCGCATCGTCGAGCACGATCAGCGGATCGTTGCCGCCGAGTTCGAGCACGACGCGTCGATACCCCGCCTTCGCCGCGATGTATTTGCCGATCGCGACGCCGCCCGTGAACGTCACGAGCTCTGCCAGCGGATGCGTGATCAGTTCGTCGCCGATCTCGCGCGGATCGCCGGTCAGCACCTGCAGCATCGGTTCCGGCAGGCCCGCCTCGTAGAGAATGTCGGCCAGCATGAACGCCGACAGCGGCACCTTCTCGGACGGCTTCAGCAGCACGCGGTTATTGGTCGCGATCGCCGGCGCGATCTTGTGCGCGACCTGGTTCATCGGATGATTGAACGGCGTGATCGCGACGATCACGCCCGCGAGCGGCTCGCGCTGCGAAAACACGCGCCGCTTCCTGCCGTGCGGCGTCAGATCGCACGAGAAGCTCTGACTGTCGTCGCGCAGCGTTTCGATCGACGCGAACTTCAGCACGTCCGACACCCGCCCGATCTCGTAGCGCGCATCCTGTATGGACAGTCCCGATTCGAGCGCGATCAGATCGGCGGCCGCGTCGGCGCGCGCGCGCAGCAGAGCGGCGGCGCGTTCGAGGATCTGCGCGCGCTCGTAGCGCGTGAGCTTCGCCTCGTAGGCGCCGGCATACGCGAACGCCGCGCGCACGTCGTCGACGCTTGCCATCGGCACCGTTCCCGCGCGCAGCCCCGAATACGGATCGAACACGTCGAGCGTGCGCGCGCGCGGCGCGCGTTCGCCGGCGAGCCGCAGGGTTTCGGCCCGGAAAGCCGGATGATCGGTCACTGCGGCGCTCATGCTGTCTCCACGTGGTTCAGGGCGAGGTCGAATACGTCGAAATTGCGCAGCCGCCGGCCCGCGGCGAGTCCGTCGAGGCGCCGGTTGAACAGCAGCGGCACCTGCTGCTCGGACAATCCGCCGTGGGAGCGCAGCGGCACCGTGAGTCCCGAGAGATCGTGCGCATCGCGCCGCGTGCCGAGCACGACGTCGCGCCGGCCGATCACGACGATGTCGCCGACGCGGTCGTTCGGCAACGCGAAGCGCTCGCAGGCCGCGTCGTTGGGAAGCACGAGCTCGACGCCGTCGAGTGCCGCGAGCCGCGCGATCACGCCGGGCACGTCGGCGCCGGCCGGCAGGTAGATCGTCGCGAACGAGCCCAGGGCGCCGTGATGCACGACGTAGGGATCCGTGATCGGCAGGATCACGCGCGCGGAGCCCACGCCGAGCCACGCATCCAGCGGGTCCTGCAGGTAGATCACGTTCGGCTCGCCGGTGCGCGGATCGTGCTTCGCGTTCATCCCGTGATCGGCGGTCAGGGCGATCACCCAGCCGAGCGCATCGAGTTGCGCGAGGTAGCGATCCATCATCGCATGGAACGCATTCGCGCCTTCGGTGCCGGGCGCGCATTTGTGCTGGACATAGTCGGTGGTCGACAGATACATCAGGTCGAGACGGCGCGTCTGCGCAAGCCGCACGCCTGCCGCGAACACGAACTCGGACAGCGCGGCGCTGTAGACGTCCGGCACCGGCAAGCCGACCTGCGCGGGCACGTCGCCGATGCCGTTGTCCTCCGGCGTCGCGGCATCTGCTTTCTCGGCCGAAAAGCAGATGCCCGCCATCCGCCAGCCGAGCAGGCGGCGCAGCTTGTCTTTCGCGGTGACCACCGCGACCGCCGCGCCGGCCTCGGCCGCGGCCGCGAGCAGCGTTCCCGCGCGCAGATAGGCGGGATCGTTCATCATCACCTCGGCGCCCGCGCCGCCGTTGGCGAGCGGATCCCAGAAGTAGTTGCCGCAGATGCCGTGCACCGACGGCGGCACGCCGCAGACGATCGACAGGTTGTTCGGGTTCGTGAACGACGGCATCACGCAGTCGCCCCGCAGCGCCGTGCCCGTCTCCATGATCGTGCCGACGAACGGCGCGACGCCCGCCGCCACCGCGGCCTCCAGGTAATCGTATTCGCAGCCGTCGATACACACGACGACCGTAGGCTGCGCCGGCAGCCGGTAGGTCCGGCCGTTTACTTCAATGCACGTGCCAGTGCACGTGCCGGTCGTATCGGTCTGACTGGACATCGCCCTCTTCCTTGTGCGTCGCCGACGCGCATGCTTCATTCAGCGGCGCCGCCGGAGGGCGCGCCGCGTTCTCCCGTCATGTCGCCACAACGCCATCACACCTTGTCACGACAATTCGCATATTTTCAGTCATTTTGACATTTTTTGCCACATTCCTGAATACGCCTGAATACGCTCCGCACCGCGCTTCCTCCGCGCGTCCACGCGTCCACGACGCGCGCCTATCCGCCGCGGCGGCGCGGCACGCGCGCCGCGATCAGCAGCAGCGCGCCGAGCGACACCAGCAGCAGGATCAGCGACAACGCGGACGCCGGCAGGTAATAGCCGCGCTCGACCTGGCCGACCACGACGATCGGCACCGTCGCAAACCCCGGCGGATACACGGTGAGCGTCGCGCCCAGTTCGCCGAGCGACAGCGCGAAGCCGAGTGCGAGGCTCGCGCGGATCGCCGGCACCAGTTGCGGCAGCACGACGCGCCGCAGCACCATCGCCGGGGGCGCGCCGAGGCTCGCGGCCGCCTCGCGCAGAACCGTCAGTTCGGGACGCAGCGCCGCCGCGGCGCACCGGTAGCAAAACGGCAGCACGAGCGCGAGCTGCACGAGCACGACGATCGCAGCCGACCCCGACAGGTCGAGCGGACGCTTGTGATACGCGATCAGCACCGCCAGCCCGAGCACGACGCTCGGCACGCCGTTGGGCATCATCGCGACCGTGTCGACCAGCGCGCCGAGCCCCTTGCGGTCGCGGCCTTCGAGCGCAAGCGCGAACCATAGCCCGAGCACTGTGCCGAGCACCGCGACGCCGAAGCCGACCTCGAGGCTCGTGGACAGTGCATCGAAATCGCTCGGCCCGAGCCGCTCGAACCAGCGCATGCTGAAGCCGTCGGGCAGGATCGTGCCGGACCAGTGCGCCGCCACGCTCGACAGCGCCACGACGGCGACCGGCAGCACGAACAGCCACACGCACAGCAGCGCCGCGCCCGCGACCAGCGCGCCGCCGGCCATCCGCGCAGCGCGACTGCGCGGCGCGCGCCGGCTCGCGCGGCGCGCGGCCGGCAACCCAGGCTTCCCCAGACCGGCGGCCATCAGTGCGCTCCTTTTGCCGTGCGGCGATTGACCCGGCGGTACACCGCATACAACGACAACGACATCATCAGCATGACCACCGCGCCCGCCGCCGCGGTCGGCAGATCGAGGTCGACGGTCGCCGAACTGTAGATCGCCACCGGCAGCGTCACGAGGCGCGCGCTGCCGAGCACCAGCAGGATGCCGAATTCGTTCAGCGTCAGCAGAAAGCACAGGATCGTGCCCGCCGCGATGCCCGGCCACGCGAGCGGCAGGATCACCCGCAGCGCGACCATCGGCCCGTTTGCGCCGAGACTGCGCGCGGCTTCGACGATGCGCATGTCGAGCATCGCAAACGACGCGAGCGTGGGCCGCACGACGAACGGCGCATAGAACACGACCTCGGCGAGCACGACGCCGCCGAGGCCGAACAGGAAATCGAGCGGCGGCGCCTGCAGATGAAAGAGCCGCTGCAGTCCGATGCTCACCGAACCCTGCGAGCCATACAGGAAGATCAGCGTGAAGGCGACCAGAAACGACGGGAACGCGACGAACAACTCCAGAAACCGCGTGACGAGCCGCGCGCCCGGAAACGGCCGGAAAAAGAGCAGCGCGGCGAGCCCGACGCCCAGCAGCGACGCGAGCCCCGCGCTCGCGCACAGGATCGCGAGCGTGGTGCCGATCAGCCCCTTCGTCTCCGGGTTGCCGAAAAACGTCGCGTACGCGTGAAAGCCGAACCCGTGGCCGCCGCTCAGGCTCAGCAGCACGAGCCGCGCCAGCGGATAGACGACGAGCGGCCCCAGCACGACGCTCGCGAGCCCGAGCAGGTGCCATTGCGCGGCCCGTTCGCGGCGCCGCGCCGCGGCCGCGTGCGAAGCCTCGCTGCGCGCGCGCACATGAGCATGAGCACGAACGGCGCGCGGGTCGGCGTGAGCGTCAGGGTTCGATAAGGACGACATCGTCTGCCTCGTAGTGCAACGAAATCCGCGCGCCCTTTGCAGGCGTCATGCCCTGGCCGCGCTGCATCGTGACGAGCACTGCCTCGTCGGGGCGCGCATCGAGCACGACCGACACCGACAGCACCGCGCCATACCAGTCCACCGATGCGATCGTGCCGTGCAGGTGGCCGCCGCCGAGCGGCACGATCCGCCATGCTTCGGGCCGCAGGCACGCGACGCGCTCGCGCTCGCCGTGGCGCGCGTCGCCGAGCGCGAACGCAATATGCGGCGGCAGCAGGTTCGCCGCGCCCAGGTAGCGCGCGACGAACGCGTCCTGCGGCGCATCGTAGAGCTGCTGCGGCGTGCCGAGCTGCGCGATGCGGCCGTCGCGCATCAGCAGCGTGCGGTCGGACAGCACGAGCGCGTCGTCCTGATCGTGCGTCACGCAGACGATCGTCAGGTTCGGCAGACGCTCGTGCAGCGCCTTCAGCTCGGAGCGCACCGACGCGCGCAGGTTCGCGTCGAGCGCCGACAGCGGCTCGTCGAGCAGCAGCACATCCGGCTCGATCACGAGCGCCCGCGCGAGCGCGACGCGCTGCTGCATGCCGCCCGACAGTTGCGCCGGCATCACGTGGCCGGCGTCGCCGAGCTGCACGAGCTTGAGCGCATCGGCGACGCGCCGGGCGATCTCCTTCGACGACTCGCGCCGCGCGCGCAGCCCGAACGCCACGTTCTCGAACACCGACAGATGCGGAAACAGCGCATAGCTCTGGAACAGCAGGCCGAGGTTGCGCCGGTGCGGCGGCACGTGCGTGAGATCGCGCCCGGCCACCGTCAGGCTGCCCGCGAGCCCGTCCGCCTCGACGAAGCCGGCGATGAAGCGCAGCAGCGTCGTCTTGCCGCAACCGCTGCGGCCGAGCACGGTCAGGAGTTCGCCGCGCCGGATGTCGAGCGACAGGTCGTCGAGCACCGCGCGCGTGCCGAAGCGCACCGTCAGGTGCGCGATCTGCACGCCGCCGGTCATCTCCGGTTCCGCCGCGGCAAGCGCGCGCGGCGTGGCGCCGGGCGCGCCATAGGCAAGGTTGGCGGTATTCACCGGCTTCGTCCTCCTGCGGGAAACGGCGGGCACATACTCAGGTACAAACCCGGACGCAAACCCGGGCACAAGCAGATAAAAACAGCGATGGCCGCCGCGCACGCCGCCAGCCAGCGAGCCGGGCGCGGCGCGCGACGCGTTACTGGGCGGGCTTGACCACTTCGAGCGGCTTGCCCGACGAACCGATCACGTCGTTTTTCCAGCGCGCGGTCCAGTCGGCCTTCTTCGCCATCACGGCGTTCCAGTCGACCGGAATCAGCTTCACGCCGGCGATCGCCTGCTTCACCGCCGCGCCGTTCTTGCCGGCGAGCGGCACGTCGGTGCGGCCCGGAATGCCGAACACGTCCGGCACCTTCGCCTGCACCTGCTGCGACATCAGGTAGTCGATCAGCTTCTTGCCCGCCGCCTGGTTCGGACCGTTTTTGATCAGCCCGATCGCGTACGGCAACTGGAAGGTAGTCGGCGCGCCGCCCGGCGCGGCCGCGAGGAAGACCGGCTTGAGCGTGAGGCCGCCGTTGGCCGCGTCGTCCAGATCCATCTGCACATCGCCGTTGGCCACCGAGATCTCGTCGCGCGACAGCAGCACATCCAGATAGCCGGTGCCCTTGGTGTGGAACTTCGCGTTCGCCTCGAGCTTCTTCAGGTAGTCGAACGCCTTGTCCTCGCCCATCAGCGACGTGGTCAGGATGATCATCGCCATGCCGTCGCCGGCGGTCGCCGGATTCGAATACGCGACCTTGCCCGCGTAGTCGGGCTGCAGCAGGTCGGCGAACGTTTTCGGCTGGTGCTTCACGACGTCCGGGTTGATCGCGAACGAGAAGTAGTTGTTCACGAAGGTGGCCCATGTGCCGTCCTTCGCCTTCGCGATCGCCGGCACACCCTTGTAGTTGACGCTGCGATACGCCTGCAGCAGGCCCGCCTGATCGGCCTGCTGGATGAACGGCGGCAGCGTGACCAGCACGTCCGCCTTCGGCGAATCCTTCTCGATCGTCGCGCGGTTGACCACTTCGCCGCTGCCGGCGGTGACGATGTCGACCTTCACGCCCTCCTGCTTCTCGAAGGCGGGCAGCACCGACTGGTACAGGTTTTCGAGGCCGTCGGCGGTGTACAGCACCACCCGGCCGGCCGCGCACGCCTGCAGCGAGACCGCGCCGAGCGCCGCCGCGACGAGCGCCGGCAAGGTAGCGCGGACGAGCCTCGCGGCCGCGCGAAACTGACGGTTCTTTTTCATCTGCTATCTCCGAAAGGCGATCGACCCAACGGTCGGGAAACCGGATTGGTCTGTTGTGACGGCGCGGCGGACGCCCGCATGGCGGCGCCGTGCACGTTGCCTGCAAGGGGCAGCGCAAGAATTGCAGGTTTGCGTGACAGCGCCGTGACGTCTCCCAATATTTCCAAAAAATGACACATTTTGCCAATACACTATGTGTCGACCGAGGGCTGTATTGACCCATTCCGACGCTGATGGAGGCTGTGTGATTTCTGGAAACGACCCGATCCTGCTCACGCCGGGGCCGCTGACGACCGCGTGCGCGACGCGCGAAGCGATGCTGCACGACTGGGGCTCATGGGATGCGGCATTCAACCGCGTGACCCAGTCCGTATGCGAGGACCTCGTGAAGATCGTCCACGGCGAAGACGACTATGTCTGCGTGCCGCTGCAAGGCAGCGGCACCTTCGCCGTCGAAGCCGCGCTCGGCACGCTGGTGCCGCGCGACGGCTGCGTGCTGGTGCCGGACAACGGCGCGTACTGCGCACGCATCCGGCGCATCCTCGAACGGCTGGGCATTGCGTGCGTCGCGCTGCCGCTGCGCGAAGACGAGCCGGCGAGCGCGGCCGCGCTCGACGCGGCGCTCGGGCGCGACGGGCGCATCACGCACGTCGCGCTGGTGCACCTCGAAACCAGCGCCGGCCTGCTGAATCCGCTCGACGCGATCGCGGCCGTCTGCCGGCGCCGCGGCAAGGCCCTGATCGTCGATGCGATGAGTTCGTTCGGCGCGTTGCCGATCGATCTGCGCGGCAGCGGCATCGACGCGCTGGTGTCGGCGAGCGGCAAGTGTCTGGAGGGGGTGCCCGGCATGGGCTTCGTGATCGCGCGGCGCGGCGCGCTCGACGCGTCGGCGGGCCGCTCGCCGTCGCTGGCGCTCGACCTGCACGACCAGTACGCGTATCTGCGCAAGACCACGCAATGGCGCTTCACGCCGCCCACGCACGTGGTCGCCGCGCTGCGCAGCGCGCTCGACCAGTTCGTCGCCGAAGGCGGCCAGCCCGCGCGCGGCGCGCGCTACGCGCGCAATTGCGCGGCGCTCGTCGACGGAATGCGCGCGCTCGGCTTCGTGCCCTTCCTGAGGCCCGACGTGCAGGCGCCGGTGATCGTCACGTTTCACGCGCCGCGCGATCCGGCATGGCAGTTTGCCGCGTTCTATGCGGCCGTGCGCGATGCCGGCTACGTGCTGTATCCGGGCAAGCTCACGCAGGTCGACACGTTCCGGGTCGGCTGTATCGGCGCAATCGACGCGCACCATCTGCGCGGCGCGGTCGCCGCGATCGGCCGCGCGCTCGACACGCTCGGCTGGCGGGTCCGCTGACGCGCATCAGGCGACGACGATCTCCGGGCCGCGCGCGGCGATGGCTTTCGCCAGCGCGCGCTCCGGCGCGCGTTCGGTGACGAGGTAGCGGGCCCGCTCGAAGCCGTTGATGCGCACCGGCGTCATGCGGCCGAACTTCGAATGGTCGGCGACGACCACCGCGATGCTGCCCGCCGCCAGCATGCGGCTGCGCACTTCCGCGGCCATCCGCGTGTAGTCGGTCAGCGCGCCGTCCGGCGCGATGCCGCTCGCGCCGACGAAGGCGAAGTCGGTGTGATACTGGATCAGCTGCTGCACGGTGTCGAGCCCGAAGGTCGCGTCCTCGCTGTCGGACAGCTCGCCGCCGAGCAGCGTCACGCGGTTCTCGTTGCGGCGCCCGAGCAGCAGCGCGATGCGCCAGTCGTTCGTATAGACGCTCAGCCGGTGACGGCCGGTCAGCGCGCGCGCGACCGCCTGCGTCGTGCTGCCCGAGTCGATGATCACCGACGCGCCGTCCGGCACCAGTTCGGCCGCGCGCTCGCCGATCGTGCGCTTCGCGCCCGCGTGGGCGGCCTCGCGCACGTCGAGATCGGGCTCGTGCCGCTCGGTCGACAGCGCGCCGCCATGCGTCGTCACCAGCAGGCCGCGGCTCGCGAGCGTATTCAGATCGCGCCGCACGGTCTCGCGCGACACGTTCAGCTCGCGCACGAGCTCCGCCACCGACAGCGCGCCGTTTCGCGCGACCTGCGCGAGGATGAATTGGTGTCTTTGTTCTGCCAGCATCGGAAGAAGGCCGGCCGGCGGCCGGCCTGGGTTCGTTGAGCTGCGCGGGGCCGCGCCCTCGCCGGGTCTCGCCGGGTCTCGTTGGATCTCGTCAAGCCGCCGTATTGTAGTACGCGACACCGGGCGCGAACACGCCGGCGCGCGCACAGGCCGGCTATCCCTGCTAACCTGCGCACTCTGGGCGTGCGCCGCAGGGCGCGCGCGATGTCGACCGGCTGGCTCATGCGATCCCTGTTGCACCGCTTACGACTGCTGTGGCACGCGCTGCGTTTCGGCGCGCGCCTGATCTGGCTCGCTGCGCCGCGCGAACACCGGCTGCACTGGGCCATCGCGCTGCTGCGCCGCCTGCATGCGTCCGGGCCTGCGCGCGCGCGTCTGCATACGCTGCTGCCGGCGCTCGGGCCGCTCGCCAGCGCGTTCCTGCAAAGCGTCGACGCGCACCCGGAACTCGCGAGCGCGACGCTGCACGACGCGCTCGACGCAATCGGCCGGCTCGAAGCGCCGCTGCCGCCGGCCGACGTCGAAGCGGCGTTGTCGCGCGCGCTGGGGCGGCCGGCCGCCGCGCTGTTCGCGCGCTTCGATCCGGTGGCCGTGCAGAGCGGCCTCGCCGAACAGACGCATCTCGCGACGCTCGTCGAGCCCGTCAACGGTCACCGCGAGATTGCGATCAAGTTCGTGCGCGTCGCGCAGGTGCAGCAGATCGCCGACGAACTCGCGCTGCTGCGCCAGCTCGCGCGCTGGCTCGAACGGCTGTCCGGCCGCGCGCGGCAAGTGCGGCTCGGCGCAGTTGCCGCGGATCTCGGCGACGCGCTGCTCGCGCGTTTCGACCTGCGTGTCGAAGCCGCCAACCTGAGCCAGACCGGCCATCATTTCGACGGCGACCGGCGCCTCGTCGTGCCGGACGTCGTCTGGACGCTGTGCACCGCGCATACGCTCGCGACGCAGCACGTCGACACGCTGCCGGCCACCGATCTGGCCGGGCTCCTCGTGCATCATGTGCGGCTCGCGCCGCTGGCGGCGCATCTGGTCGAAGTGGTGACCGAGCAGGCGTTCGCGCACGGCTTCTTCCACGCGAGCTTCGACGCCGCGAAGGTGCGCGTCAGCGTGGAGCCGGATACGCGCGGGCGTCTCGTGCTGGCGCAGTTCGCGGCAATGTCGAGCCTGTCGTCGCAGGAGCGCGCGTTCTTCGTGCACGGCGCATCGGCGCTGTTCGAGCAGGATTACGGACGGCTCGCGCGCCTGCATCGCGATGCGGGCCACGTGGCGCACACGACGCGCACGGAAGCGCTGGAGGCCGAGTTGCGGCAGCGCGCCGAGGCCCACTTCGCGGCTGCGCCGGACGAGCGCTCGGCCGGCGCGCTGTTTCACCATCTGCTGTATGCGGTGGAGCCGTTCGACGGGGCGGTGTCATCCCGTCTCGCGATCGCGCAGCGGACCTTCGGACAGGCCGAAACGCTTGCGCGCACGCTGCACCCGGGCGTCGATACGTGGAGCGTCGCACGCAGCGTGCTCGCCGATCTTGCGCGCCGCGATCTCGATCATCGCGGCTGGAGCGCGCGCATTGCACAGGAACTGCCCCATCTCGCGCAGATGCTGCCGCGCGTGCCGCAACTCGCGGTGCGTTATCTGCAGCAGCAGCACGACGCGCCGACGGCGCGCCGGCACACGCTGCTGCTGCAGGATCTCGACCGCGAGTACCGGCGCACGCGCATGCTGCTGTGGTCGTGCGCGATCTGCGGCGGCGTGCTGGGTGCGGCCGCGGTGCTGCTGACGGGCTGAGGGCACGGGGCGGGGCCGGCTGCGTAGCGGTTTGCGGTTTGCGGTTTGCGGCCGGCATCGGCGGGCCCGCGAGCCGTGCCCTTGCAAGCATGTGCGCTGCGGACGCATGCGTACGTCTACGTCTGCCTCATCGCGCGCATGCGCCGGGAGAACGCGTGCAGGCGTCATGCGCGCGCGTCGCGTGGGGAATCATCGGCTGTCGGTGGGGTCCGCCGGGGGAATGTCGGCGCTGCTTACCTCGCTGCTGTTCGCTTCGCTGCCGACCGAGCACGCGTGGTCGCCGAAACCCGGGTAGTCGACTGCCCAGTTGCCGAAAATCTGCGCCTGCGCGTCGCCGAGCGTCATCTTGCCCTCGCACACGCAGTGCTTCAGACGCACCACCAGCCGCGCCTTGCGCCGCTCGCCGTTCGCGCCGGCCCACGGCAGCAGTTCCAGATTCGATGCCGCATCCGGCGAACCGCCCAGCAGCACCGGCACGCGCCGATCCAGCGCGTAGCGCGCGCCGTCCGTCTTGCTGATGCCTCGCTCGGCAAGCAGGCGCGCCTTCATCGCCATCAGCGCGTCGACCGGCGGAGACACCGAATCGGCGTAATCCGGACGGCAAATCGTGTCGCCAATCGATTGCTGCGTCACCCGCGGGTCCAGCATCGACGCGTCCTGCGCGGCTACCGGCGCGGCATGAGCGGCGGCCGCGCAGAGCGCGAGCACCATGCCCAGTTGTGCAATGCGCGGCCTGGGGGACGCGCGACGCCGCGGGACGCTTCGCATCGGGCACGGCGCACCGGCCACATCGACGCGCCGCGTTGCGCCAAACTCGTCTGCATTTCTTTCCATCATGCGGTAACGCGTCAGGCCATGACGCGTAGTAGTCAACTCGCACGGGCATTAAAACACATTCGATCGCGCGGAGGAAAATCCGCCGCGCATGAATGAGCCGCGCCCGCGCGCCGCGCGCCGGCAATTCGCGCGGCTGCGCCGGCGCTATTTCACGCGGCGCGCCTGCAGCGCGCGCACCCGGTCGAGCGCGCCGGTGTCGGCCGTCGCGGCGTCGTACATTGCCGCGAGATCGCCTTTCAGCGCGGTGCGCGACGGGCCGTCGAGGTAGACCATGTGCCCGGACGGATAGAAGCGCGCCGACAGGTTGTGCCGCACCTGCTGGCTGACGAGCGGCATCTGCTGCAGGTCGAGCACGGTCTGGTAAAACGGCGTAACAAAATCATAAAAGCCGTTCGCCGACAACACCTTCAGATCGACGTTCAGCGCCATCACCGCCGCGAGGTCGCCGGCCGTGTAGAGGATCACATTGCCCTTCGCGTCGATGCCCTTTTGCGCGCCGGTCGGATCGATGTGGCTGAAGTCCCAGTACTGGAACGCCTGGTCGTTCAGATCGGTGAACGACGAGTTCGACGTATAGCGCAGCTGCTCGTTCAGATAGACGTTCCACATCGTCGTGTAGACGCCGGTGACGGCCGTCATCGTCGGGTCGTTGCCGCCGGAGTTCGGGTCGATCCTGCCCGCGATGCCGGTGTCGATCGCCGTGACCCGGCCGTCGTACGCGCCGAGCGCGAGCCCCTTCGACTTCAGCAGCGTGGTCAGGAACAGCGCATTGCCGCGGCTGTCGTAGCCGGCAATATCGAGGCCCCACGCGAGCAGCGTCGGCTTGTCGATGCCGGTGTATTCGCTGAGCTTGTCGACCGTCGCCGGGTCGGTGGCGGGCACCTTGCGCAGCGCCGCGAGATAGTCGGTGCGCGCGAACTGCGCGACCTCTTCGGCGAACGCGTCCAGACGGGGCGGCGTGGGCGCGACGCCGAGCCGGTGGTGATACCACGCGTCCGCGGCGGCGGTGGGCAGCGCGCCGACCGGATTGCCCGACTGCGTGTAGTCGAGAATCGACGACTGCAGCGTGACGCCGTTCAGATCGATCCCCGCCTCGTGCAGCATGTAAGCGAGCACGCAACTGCGCGCGGTGCCATACGACTCGCCGTACAGGAACTTCGGCGAGTTCCAGCGCTCGTTTTTCGTCAGAAAGCGCTTGATGAACTGCATGATCGAGCTCGCATCCTGATCGACACCCCAGAAGTCGCGATTGCGGTGCGGCGCGATCGCGGCCGAATAGCCGGTGCCGACCGGATTGATGAACACGAGATCGCTGCGATCGAGCAGGCTGTCGGGGTTGTCCTCCATCTGGTACGGCGCGGGCGGCGTGAAGCCCGGCATCGACGTCCTGATCCGGCGCGGCGCGAACGAGCCGAGCAGCACGAACACCGACGACGAGCCCGGCCCGCCGTTATAGAAAAACGTGACCGGCCGGCTGTCTTCTTTCTGGCCGTCTTCCGTGAACGCGACGTAGAACATCTTCGCATCTGGCTGCGAACTGCTCGGATCGACGATCACGAGGTGGCCCACGGTCGCTGTATAGGCGATCTTGCGGCCGCCGATCACGATCGTGTGATGGGTGAGCGCCGCCCCCTCGCTGGTGTCGGTGACCGAGTCGTCCGGCCCGTTGCCGTAGGCGACCGGATCGAAAAACGGCTGGTCCGCGCCGTGCTGCGGCGCATGCGGGCGATGGGACTGCGGGCTGGCGGATGCTGACTGGGTATGCGTCATGATCGCTCCATCGGATTCGTATGAAGACGTGCGTGTCGCGGTGCGCGCCGGGATCGCCGGCGCGCACCGCACGACTATAGTGCGGCCGCGATTTTCTGGCCATCGGGACTGCCGAGCCCGGTGCACGCGTCCCAGCCCTGCGAGGCCGCATAGGCGCCGTTGTTGCCCTGCGTGATGTCGTGCAGCGCGCCCGGCGCCCGGTACAGCTTCGGATTGACAAAGCCCACCGGCGTGCCCTTCGCCGCATTGATGCGCGCGATCAGCGCCGCCCACAGCGGCGCGACCGCGCTCGTCCCCCCGACCACGGTGGGCGAGCCGTCGATCAGCACGTCGTAGCCGCTTGCGGGCGACGCGTCGGCGGCGACGTCGGGCACGCCGCGCCCGGCGAGCGCGACCGGCGCCGCATTCACGCCGGCCGCGCTGAGCCCCTGCTGCCACGACGGCACCGCAAACGCGCGGCTCACCCCGCCGCCGCTCGCGCCGCCCGCCGCGCCGTCGTTCCACACGACCTCGCCCGTGATCGTCTGCCCGGCAGCGCTCAGCCGCGTGCCGCCGCAGGCGAGCACGTAGGGGCTCGACGCCGGAAAATCGACGACCGTCTCGCCGGACGGATCGCTCGAACCGCTGTCCCCGGAGGCCGTGCAGACGGTGATGCCCATCGCGGCCGCCGCCTGCAGCGTGTCGTTGAAGGTCTGCAGCGACTGCGCGGGCCAGGCGGACTCGGGACCGCCCCAGCTGATCGAAATCACCGAAGGCCGGTTGACGGTGTCGTGCACGGCGCGGCTCACTGCGTCGACGAAGCCCGCGCCGGTGTTGGTCGAAAAGTAGACCGCGAGCGTCGCTCGCGGCGCGATTGCGCCGGCCACCTCGATGTCGAGCGTCACTTCGCCGTCCGGGCCGTTCGGGTCGCCAGTGGGCTGGTTCGCGCCCGAGTCCACGCTGACCGCGACGACCTTCGGCGCGCTCTCGCCGAGGCCGGCGAAGTAGCGCGTCAGATCCGCGCCCTCGTAGCCGCCGCCGAGCTCGACGATGCCGATGCATTCGCCGCTGCCGTCGCCCGGCGGGAACCGGTACAGCGCCGCCAGCTGCAGCGGCGTGAACGACTGCGCGTCGCGCGCGCGCGCCGGATCGAACGGCGGGCGGATCCGGAAGTGCGGCCGCGCCTGCGGACGGGTGTCGAGCCCGAGCACCGCGGTGACCACGTCCGCGAGCGCGTCCGGCACGCTGACCGTGCCCGCATAGCCGCGGTACTCGCCGAGCGCCCGATGCCGGCAGCGCTGCAGATGCACGCCGAAGGCCGCCTCGAACTGAGCGGCGGTGCCGCCCAGAATCACCGCGCACGCGGCAGGATCCTCGCGCACGACGGTCAGGCCGGCCTGCGACGCGAATGCGCGCACTTTCGCGACGTCTTGCGGCGCCGCGCCGTAGGTGTGCGCGAACGCTTCGCGCGACAGCGGACGAACCGCCGGATCGCCCGCCTCGATGCGGCCGAGCAGCGCATCGAACTGCGCCTGCGCCGGCCGGCGCAGCACGACGCGCACGTCGATCCGCCCGACCCGATCCCAGGGTCCGAGCACCTCGGCACCGGCCTCTGACGCACGCTCACTGCCTCGCAACGGATGCTTTGTCATGATCTCGACACTCCTCGGTGCGCGGCGCGGCGGCCGCGCGTAGGCCACGGTTTGCACATGCACCGGCGTGACGGCCGCCGTGCGGCCAGGCGGTGCGGCTTTCCGGCTTCACGCACGCTTCGTACGGGATTCACGCAGGCGTCACGCTGGATTCGTGCACGACTTCCCGCCGTCCGACACTGCCATTCGAACACAGTTCCAGCGCACGCAGCAGTTGTCCGGATGGCCAGCGCGCACGCAATCCGTGTGCCGCGCCAGCACGCGCCGCACAGCCCGCGTATCATGCTTCAGCGGCAAGTCAGCCGTGGCTGTCCCGCGTGCGCGACGCGCGCACGCCGACGAAACCGGGTCATACAAAGGAACGTCCCATGTCCATCACGATGTATCAAGCGTCCGTGCCGGTGCTGGTGCGCGGTCTCACCGCACTGCAGGCCATTCTCGGCAAGGCGGAAGCGCATGCCGCGCAGCGCCAGATCGAGCCGGCCGTGTTCACCGGCGCGCGGCTCTTTCCCGACATGCTGCCGCTCGTGCGCCAGGTGTATATCGCCACCGACACGGCCAAGGGCTGCGCGGCGCGCCTCGCCGGCGTCGAGCCGCCGAAGTACGACGACGTCGAAACGACGTTCGAGGAACTGCAGGCGCGCATCCAGAAGACAATCGATTATCTGCAGGGCTTCGATGCAGCGCAGATCGACGGCTCCGAAACGCGCGCGGTCACGCTGAAGATGCGCACCGGCCCGGTCGAATTCACCGGCCTCAGCTATCTGCTCGGCTTCGTGTTGCCGAACTTCTACTTCCATGTGACGACCGCCTACGACATCCTGCGTCATCACGGCGTGGAGCTCGGCAAGCTCGACTACCTCGGCAGCCGCTAGACGCGCGCATCGCCCGCGCGCGGCCATCGCGGCCGCGCGCTAGTCGAGCGACAGGCGCAGCGCGAAGCCGAGCAGCGCGACGCAAAACGTCCAGCGCTGCACGGTCTGCGCGAACGGGTGCGCGCGCACCCATCCCGCAATGCGCGCCGCGCCGCTCACGTAAAGCGCATCGAAGCAGGCGCCGGTCGCGACGAGCAGCACGCCGAGTTCGGCCATCTGCCAGTCGATCCGCCCCGCGTCCGGGCGCAGGAACTGCGGCAGCAGCACCGAGCAGAACAGCAGCGCCTTCGGATTCAGCAGGTTCGTCAAGAGCCCTTTCGCGAACGCAGCACGCAATGGACGCAGCGGGCGCCCGCCGGGCCCGCCCACGGGCAGCGCGAACACCGGCGCGCGAAAAATCTGCACCGCGAGCCAGCCAAGGTACGCGGCGCCGCCGAAGCGCACGGCCTGATACAGCCACGGCGCGCTGCGCAGCAGCGCGGCAACCCCGCATGCGGAAAGCGTGACGTGCGTCGCGCGCGACAAGGCGAGACCGCCCGCGGACGCGAAACCGCTGCGCGCGCCGCGTCCGATGCTGGTTTGCAGCAGCAGCGCCATATCGGGGCCGGGCAGCGCATAGACGACACAGAGCGCAGCGAAATAGACGAACAGGAGATGCGTGGAAATCATCGGAGCCTCACATTTTCGAGGCCTCTATCTTGCAGCCGGGCAGCGAGCGATTGCTGGCGAAATTCTGCATAAAAATGATGCAGCCGAGGGGAATACGCTAAAATTCCTCCATTCACCTCGGCTTTCCACCATGACGAACCCTCTCGACAAAGTCGACCGCGTGCTCCTCGCCGCGCTGCAGAACGATGCGCGCATGTCCAATGCGCGTCTCGCGGAAACGGTGGGCCTTAGCGAGACGCCGTGCGCGCGCCGCCTGAAGCGCCTCGAAAGCGACGGTTATATCGAGCGGTACCGGGCGGTGCTGTCGCGCGCGGCGCTCGGCTTTGGCGTCGTGTCGTTCGTCTACGTGCGCTTTGCGGTGCACGACCGCTCGGTCGCCACGCGCTTCGAGCGCGAAGTGCAGGCGATTCCGCGCATCGTGTCGTGCCATAACGTGTCGGGCAGCGCGGATTACATCCTGCAGGTCGTCGCGCGCGATCTGGACGATTACGGCACCTTCATGCGCGACGAGTTGCGCTGCCTGCCGGGCGTCACGTCGGTGGAATCGTCGCTGTCGCTGCGCGAGATCAAGGCGAACGGCGGACTGCCGTTGGGCTGATGCGCGCACTGTCCCTCGACGCGAAGATCCGGGCAACCGGCCGATGTGCCAGTGGATTGTGGACCTGTGAAGCCCGGGCAAACTGCATGTGGACAAGGGTTATGACTTTGCCCATTGCCCGCGTTATCTGAAGCAGCGCGGCATCACGGCTCGCATCGCCCGTCGCGGCGTGGAAAGCAAGGGGCGGCCTGGGCAGATAGCCTTGCCGCAGCTCGCGAAGTCTATTACGGAGACTCGGCTTCAAATCCAGTGCCAGGCGCAACACATTATTACAGCCCACATGCGCAAGATCAATTGCATAGAAGCAACTCAAAGATTTATCCACAAGTACCGCATTTTCTGACGCCGGAATCGATCCACGTTCCCAATCCGCCAGGGGTCTCTGACAATGATTTCCGCTTTTACTCGAACGTGCGTTAGTACACTGCTGTTTATAGCAATACCGGTTGCCCATGCAGCGTCATCCGCCTATTACGGCCCGGACAAGCCTGTTAACGAGGTTCGTAACGGGCCTGATGGATGGGCTATATCGGTCAGGTGCAAGGCCGATGGCTCAGACAATGACTGCGTTGTTGCGGCGACCCGAAACGGACAGGTAGTAAAGGAAATTTTTGCGTCGCCTGAATTACCCGGCGTCCAATGGTATTCCGATATTGCGATGATTACCTATCCGTGTGGCTCCGGTTGCCGGAATGACGTGTTTTTCAGCCCGCCTGACAAGATCGACGGAGGACAACTGATTGACGAAAACGCTATCGATACCAGGCGGCGTCTGGTCGTCAGTGTAGCGGCAAACCCCCTTGAGATTTATCGGCTTTTTACCGGTAGCCATGAGCCGATCGCAAAGCTACGGCTTGACACCCATTACACCGAGCCCGATATTAAAAAAATGCAATGGCGTGGTGACCGTCTGGTCGTCTGGTACAGGGACGATGCTGGGAAATCAAGGCAGGCATCGATTGCAATTCCGCACAAGTCGCTACCAGGTGCACTCAAACGCAAATGATTTATAAAAGTTAAATTTAAAAACGGGCAAAAAAATGACACAAGATATGTTCATCAAGATTAATGGCATTGAAGGGGAATCACAGGATGCCGACCATCTCAACGAAATTGACGTGTTTGTCTGGACATGGGAAGTAAAGCAGAATTCCAGCATGCTTTCAGGCTCAGGCGGTGGATCCGGAAAGGCCACGGTCTCCGATCTTTCGTTTTCCCATCAATACGACAAGGCAAGCCCGAATCTTGCCAAATACTGCTTTTCCGGAAAGCATATCGACCAGGCTGTGTTGACGATGCGAAAGGCGGGAGGCGGGAGGCGTCCCGCATGAATTCGTGCGAATCACGATGTATGACGTGGTTATTACCCATGTTACACATTTGGCTACTCCGGGAGGATGTCATGAGAATGTATCCCTTTCATTCGCGAGCGTGAAGAATGAATATATCCTGCAAAACTCATTGGGCGGTAGTGGAGGCACAATTACGGCCATGATGTATATCAAGCAGAATACAACGGTCAAGTAACCATGAGCACCGCTTCGGCAGGCTTTTCATTCGAGCGCCAAGCACACCTGCCGCTGCCTTGCAGCTGCCGTACACGTTGCAGCCCCTGTCGCACGCTTTCCCGATTCTGCACCCCGCCTGTGCGCGGCCGATCCGTGTTTCCCATGGCCCCGTTCGTCGCTCTTTCACTCCGCAAGTCGATCTGCCGATGCACTCCGCAACAACGCCTGTTTCACCACACGCGACAGTCGGGTATCGAAATGTCGGACGGGGTCCAGGGTAACAATACCCGCTGCATTGCTACCCATCTGGAGTCCCATCGATGAATCACGAAAAAGCGCGCGCCGAAGAAGCCGAAGCCATGCAACGGGTCATGACGGCCACGCAGCGCGTACAGACGGCCTTCACCGCCATGCAGTCGCACTACCCGCCTACCGGCGAAGGCAAGCCCTCGGCCTTCGCGTTGCAGACCTTCGACGCGGCGCTGCAGGAACTCGAAGATGCACAAGCCGCATTCGACGCGCTGCTGAACGACCTGCTTGACGGAAACCGCTGAACGGCATATCCGGGCCGATCTGCCGGCCTGAAGCGGGTATCGCGATCCGCCACGCATAAATAGACGCAGGCGGAATACGCGGACTGGCTGGATGCGGGCGGGCTAGACCGTTAGTTGCGATATGTGCAGCGCAAAGATGCGGCGAAGTGCAGCGAGGCACGGAACAATGCGGCGAAGATGTCCAAGGGCTCGCTCTGAAAGTGAACACGGTGCCACGCAAGTGAAAAACTGCTGTCACAGATTATGGAAAAGACCGGGCGGCCGAGGTTGTTCGAGGCGGACGTGGTCGTTTGCTGGTGTCGCTGATCGAGCCACTCCGGTCAGACGACCTTCTCCAAAGCGGTCAGACGGTCGAATCCAGGTTTTGCGAACTAGAGCGCCATAAAGCGGCCGTTGGTGACCTCACCCAATCGGCCATGAAGCGTCATTCATCCATTGCGTCGCTCAGACATTCGGACGGCCGCTACACCCGGGAAACAGCCATCCGATCTCCGTTGGCCAACGCCAAGCGCATTGCTTATTGAACCTCGCCTGCCAAGCCCGCGAGAGCTGCCTGTGGCGGAGGTTGTTCGCTAAGAAAATCGTTGACAATGCGGACTAGGCGCCGCAGTGCTGGGACTCGACCGGCTAAGTCCGCCCACATAAATGTCATATCCAACGCATTGACGGTACGCATCGCATTCGCTTTGTTGTAGGCGAATCCGGCTAGTTGATAGCAATCGTGCAAATCGTCTGCTGGCGTGTCGCGAGCTGACATGTCGTCCGTTTCTGGATTGAACCCTAATGCTTGCTGAATCGCGGACGGACTAATTGTCGGTGCAATTCTAATGAAGTGCGAGTGTTCCGCAAGGAACCACGCTTCGATTTCCATAAGCGGAAATACAAAGCTGACGGGCGTGAGTTGTTTGTTTATCGCCGCCCACATCTTCTTTCGAAGCAAATCGACTGAAGCGCGGTCGTATGTGGGCCGAACGTCGCGTATTCCGACGATCCGCTCGTAGCCTTTGTTTGTCAGATCCGCATGATCGCCATGGAGCCGGACCTTGACATTGTTTTCGCTACCGCAATCGACTATAAGCGCGTAGTACTTCTCGTTGGTGGCGGCCCGAGTCGCGCTAATTTGTGTGTAAATGAGCGGCCTCCCGGTCTTGCCCCCCCCTCTTGCTGTCTTTTCATCAATTAGAAGCTGACCATCATTGGCCGCCTCCTTTAGAAGACGCGTGACAAACAGGCGTTCCGTTTTTCCCTCAACAAAAAACGCGATCCTACGCATCGTCGTCCTCGTCGTATTCTTCGTCACCATCCGAATCGTAAGTAGCGAGATCACTTACATTCATTTCGAAAAACGAGAAGTTACTGAGGCCGGTAAACATGAAATTATCAAAGTGATCCTTGGAGTTCCCGTAATTTCTCACGATCACTTCCTGCCCTCGTCTATGCAAGACCGTCCACTCATCTAATGGGACTTTGTTCATCACGAACCGGTCGTTTGTCGTCATTATCAGCTGAAGATTTGATTGACCGGCCTTGTCGCGGAGCAATTGAATCAACGCGATCGAACGCTCAAAGTCGAGACCTTCGCCGACGTCATCGATCAAGATTGTTGTCGCCGACCCCCTTAATAGAGCAAGATTGACGTGAATCAAAAGAGCAACGACCCGAAACATGCCGTCCGACATGCTGTATTGATCCGTTATAGCCTCTAAGCCTGATTCCTTGACATGCAAACACAGGAGTGGTGGAGGGGTTTGGGCGCTCGGAACACCTGGCGGCACAGCAACAATGTTGACGCGAAGGGCAATCGGCGTCCCCGTGGTTATATAGTCGACAGGATAATCGAGTGCCCTAAGGTCGCTCTTCATTACTTCCGTGAAGGCCTCCGGGAACTCTCTTTCAGCCTGCCTGAACAGCGGAACGACGGCGTGCTCATCACGGTCGCTAGGGGCTGGCGTGCCCGGCATAAAATGATTCAGAAGCCCCTTGCCTAGGTTACCGGCAAAGTGATAGAAGCGAAGCGAATCCGCCCAAGAGGCCAGAGGGTCAAGGAAACTATGCTGAAGTGAGTCGCGTCGGGCAAAAGCGGCAAAAGTATTGGTCGGAGTTTGGAAGTCGATAGGCGTATTGCTATTTACCCTTTCCGCGATAATCTTGCCTATTCCAGTGGGTCCTCGCGACAATAGCTCTCTGCCGCCTAGCTCAACCCTCTCGTGAACGATGGCCCCTTCGTGGTAGGCCACTTCATAGAGATAGGTTTGGCCTTCATTGTCAAAAACACACCTATAGTTTCCCGATAGAGCAGGTGGATTCGAGCCGGTCAGATTCCCGACAAGGGCTCCAATGATCGCCAATGACCTCGATTTGCCCGATGCATTGCGGCCAACAAGGAGATTTCGATCGCCGAATGTAAGGTCGTTGATGCTCCACGCTTGGGGGTTGTTCTCCCACTCGCTATAGCTGATAGATTGTAGTTTCATGGGATGCCGGCAGTTGAAGATGCTTGGCGGAGCGCGCTTGGTGCGGATCGTAGCATGGACCGACGACAACGCGCGTCGGGCGGAGCTCAAGAGTGCGATTTTGCGCAGCGTTACCGTCAAGTTTTGGTCAAGACTGGGGCGCAGAAAGAAAAAATACCGCGGGCTAGAGCGGCGTAGTTTATTGATTCTGAGGGGAATTCTTCGGCGGGCGTGAGTGACTCGAACGCTCGACCTACGGATTGAGAGTCCAGGGGCCGTAAAAGCGAACCCGAGTTCGCTTCTACTCAGCACTTCGCCGATGGATCGCACTCGGTGGCCCGGTCGGACCACGCGAACGGCCGTTGCACTTTTGAAACTGCCGTTGAGGACAGGCGGGCTCGACAGGCAGCAACGGGTCGGGCTGCGTCAATCCACTCCCCAAACTCATCGCTCGGAAGCGGTCACTGGAATTCAGCGGCCCGCAAGCGGCCATTCGGCAGTGCGTACTCTCGACCCGGAGCGGACCGTGACGGTATCAGACAACGGTCGTTCGTAGAATGCCCGCAGCCACGCATTCGGTCGCGTCCCGGGGCGAACTCGCAATGCTTTTGGACGTCAATAACAGAAATGGATCACAGAGCTCCGCTGCATTAAGGCGCAAGCGAAAATGCAGACATTTCGAAGTCCGCTGAGCCGCCCCACCGGATCTGCGAATACTCTGACTTCACGACCCTTTTAGCGCTTGGTGCATACCAGTACGTCGCCGTCCATGGTGCCTGCCTCAGACCCGTCTGGCTCCACACGGAGATACCGCGCATGGCAATCTTGAAGGCCTCGAACGAGCCTGCGGCTACCTCTATGCGTTCAAATGCCTCGACCCGCATGTGCGCATCGTTTTCGTGGGATCCGGATGAGTTTCGCACGACCCAATGAGAATCCCAGCTTTTGCCGACCATCATTGGAAAGCTTAGTGAACCCAAACTGGGCTCATAGGTGGTGTTACCACTTCGAGTCAGACATCCCTGACTGTCGAAAACGGCTTCGTACGGTGCTCCACCATTCTTCGATTCAGTTATCGTGGTTTGTTCTTCGGTTACCGAGACCACGGTTTCAGCTATTGCAGTTTTTCCATACATGATTGTCCACCTGTCCCCGACCCGGTAGATCGGCGCATCAGCCATGGGCATCACTGCTGTCTCCTGGGCCATTGCGACTGTCGTTAGACAGCCGAGCAAGATTGCGGCACTGCAAAATCGCTTGGCAAACATCGAAAGGTATAGCGACACGACAGGGGTTTTCATGCGGAAACCTCCAGGCTGCGATAACGTGCGAACGACCACCCGGCGTTGCCTCATAAAGGATACGCAATGCAATATTCTCCCCGGACTTCGGGGCAGCCTCGTCTGCTAGCGCACATACTCAAAACGTTCGCAACGCAGTTGGACCAAATTGTCGGCGATTCAGCTTACCTTGCCGACTGGCCGTTCCTGGCCGGGTTGACGCAGTGCCACGGGCAATTTGCTAACCGGAAACTGGCCATTGAGCGGGGGCCGGCGAGACCTTAACTATTCGGAGGTGGATGGCCACCTCGACCGGCGGCGCGTGGCCGACCACCATCCCACACCAGAGAGCGGTGATCGCATCGAGTGCGGACTCTCACGCACAACGTATAACCCGACCCCGAAGGACGTTGGAATTTTCTACAACGGCCGTTCAGATCGGCTGCGCGGCGTTGCTCTGGCGGTTTGAAGGCCGCGGGAGCGACCGTGCGCGAGCGTCAGGCATCGCTTGATACACGCACGTCATTGATCGACTGGCCGAACTTGATCAGATTGCCGTCGGGGTCAATCACATAAAGTTCTGCCATGCCCCATTCCCTTTCTGCAACACATTCCAATGCAGGCAACCTTGATTTCAGTTCGGCATGAAGTGCGTAAACATCGTCGACGCGCACGTAGCACGAGGTGTTCTCTGCAATGTGCTTTTCATTGCACAGCCAGAAATGAATTTCGACGGCACCCCTTGCGGCCATCCCATACGAGGAGTTCTCGATGTGCAGCGTCTTGAAACCCAGAACTTCATTGAAGAATTGCAACGTTCGTGCGATGTCGAGCGAAGCGAGAACGGGGATAGCCTTGCCAAACGCCAGGTTGCTTTTCGACACGATCGGAGCTCGTCCGCGCGGTTGGGTGAACGTCAATTGTTGACGATTTCGGCGCTCATGGCAAATGGCGGCAACTGGCCGCACCGCGCCCACCACGCTACGATATGCTGCGTCTTCCGCTTGCGCCGCCTGTACAGCAGATACAACCCAGCCCATTTCCGACATTTTCGACGGAGCGCCGCACGTCCGTTTTCAGCGGTACACCGGTTGCCTCCAGCAAGCGCTGACTTCGGCGGCGACAGGCAGTCGTCATCTCGGCCTGCGTCGTCGGCCCGCGCGTCCGTTGCGTGCTTACCCAGGCCTGGAGTGATTCTGTGAACCGAAAGGCCGCTCCCACGAGCAGAGCAGCCTTTGAGCGCCCGCGCGCATGCGCCGGCGAGCGTCAGAAACGGCCGCACGCCAACCAGCAACATCGTCTCGCTGTGCCGAAACCGGCCAAAGACACGCGTCGGTTCACCCCGATCGAAAAACGCACCCGGTTCCGTCATGGAGATTCAACGATCGTCCCCTGGTGGTAGAGGATTTTCCAGCCTTCGGATGAACGCCGCCAAAGTGTCGCGCGCCGTGTGGTTCTCGGCCCCTGCAGCAGCGTATAGGTCAGCAGGTACGTATCGGAAGCAATGTCCTGGCAGAAAAAGTCTTTCGTTTCCCACGTGTCTTCGACCGGGCTAGCGTATCGCTTTTCCAGCGTGTCGAGCACGTACGCCCGGCTATAGCGTTGGCCCGACGCTCCCACCTCCCAAAAGCCGGCGTCGGTCATTGATTCGAAAGCCGCACGGCCGGTTCCGTGCTCCGGTCGGTGGAAAACCGGTTCTCTGGCAGACAATTCATTTTGCACGGAGAGAAGCGATGGGTCCGTGATGCGAGCAGGTTCCATTAGGGGCATGTCAACGCGTCGAACGTGAGCGTCCATTGTCGGCGATCCGCTCCGGGTTGTCGAACGACCCGTTATGCCCCAGGTTTCCTCCCTGTCTACTGCCAGTGAGACCCACGCAGCTTCATGCGCTGCGCCGTCGGCCTGCAGCGATCCACGCGGTCATCGATGGCTTGTGCCGAACCGGACGAATTCCTCCGATGCGCCGGTCGGCAAGCGACGCGGAACGAGGTTCCCGGTGATCGATCTTCGCGCCGCGCTCAAGGCGCTGGTGCTACCTGCCGATAACGCATTGACGCGTTATTGGACAATCACGATGAGCCACGAAGAAAGAGATCGGGTCCGCAGTTCGCTTCAGGCCGCCTTCCTGCGCCACGAGGACAGCCTTGCACCGCCCGGGCGGCAGCCCGGCGAGGACAACCCCGCCGTTTATCGGACACTGCTCGAATCTACCCGGGCGATCCCCTGGAAGATCGACTGGGCGACGATGCAGTTCGCCTATATCGGCCCGCAGATCGAAGCACTGCTCGGCTACGCGCCGTCCACGTGGAAAACAGTCGATGACTGGGTCGCGCGCATGCACCCGGACGACCGCGAGACCGTGGTGAATTTTTGCGTCGCGCAGTCGCAGGCGGGCACCGATCATGAGGCGGACTATCGTGCGCTGACGGCGGACGGCGGCTACGTGTGGATTCGCGACGTTGTCCACGTCGTGCGCAACGAGGACGGCGGCGTCGACGCGCTGATCGGCTTCATGTTCGACATCAGCGAACGCAAGCGCACGGAGGAACGGCTCGCGGAACTCCAGCGCGAACTGGAACGCCTCTCGCTGTCCGACAGTTTGACCGGCATCGGCAACCGTCGCATGTTCGACACGGTCATCGCACGCGAATGGGCGAGCGCGGCGGCATCGTGCAAGCCGCTTTCGCTCGTGATGATCGACATCGATTTCTTCAAGTCATACAACGACTATTACGGTCACCTCGCGGGCGACGAATGCCTGAAGCGCATCGCGCGCGTGCTCGGCGAGGCCGCCGGGCCGGACGCGTTCCTCGGCCGGTTTGGCGGCGAGGAATTCGTGCTCGTGCTCGCCGGCACCGATGCCGATCACGCCGTGCGCGTCGCGGAGCGCTGCCGCGCGCTGATCGCGGATGAAGGCATCGCGCATCTGCGCTCCCCGCACGCTCAGCGCGTCACCGCGAGCTTCGGCGTCGCCACCGTCGTGCCGAACGAAGGCATCGACGTCACAGCGTTCATCAACCTGACGGATGCGCAGCTTTATCAGGCCAAGGATCAGGGACGCAACCGCATCGCGGCGGTGGACCGGGCAGGCATCGGCGGCGAAGGATTCAAGCTGCAGTCGCGCTAGTTCTTTCGTTGCTCGTGCAACGATCCTTCTGGCGTATGGATGCTTCACGCGCGCGGTCTTTCGTCGGTCTATGCCGTCGGGCCAATCAAGCCCGCCCGTATCGCACGGCAGAAACCGCCCTGCACGCCCTCACTCGAGCGCGCGCAGCGCGAAGCGCTTGAGCTTGCCCGTCTCGGTGCGCGGCAGCGCGTCGATGAACGTGATCGCGCGCGGATACTTGTACGGCGCGACGCTGCGCTTCACGAAATCCTGCAGTTGCGCGACGAGCGCGTCCCCGACGGTGTGCCCCGCGCGCAGCACGACGAACGCCTTGACGATCTGTCCGCGCGTCTCGTCCGGGCTGCCGATCACCGCGCATTCGGCAACGGCCGGATGCTGCATCAGGACGTCCTCCACCTCCGGGCCCGAGATGTTGTAGCCGGCGGACACGATCATGTCGTCCGAGCGCGCCTGATAGAACACGTACCCGTCCGCGTCGAGATACACCGAATCGCCGGGCAGGTTCCAGCCGTCGCGCACGAACTTGCGCTGCCGCTCGTCCGCGAGGTAGCGGCAGCCGGTCGGCCCGCGCACCGCGAGCTTGCCGACCTCGCCCGGCGGCAACGGCCGCATCTGGTCGTCGACCGCGCACACCACGTAGCCCGGCACCGCGCGGCCGATCGCGTGCGCCCGGACCGCGCTGCCCGCCGACGAGATGAAGATGTGGATCAGCTCGGTGCCGCCGATGCCGTCGATCATCTCGATGCCGCTCGCCTGCCGCCACAGCGCGCGCGTCGAATCCGGCAACGCTTCGCCGGCCGACACGGTCTTCGTGAGGCTCGCGAGGTCGAACTGCGCGACGAGCGGCGCCATCTGACGATAGAAGGTCGGCGCCGTAAACAGGATCGTCGCGCGAAAGCGTTCGACGGCGGCCAGCAGCGTCTGCGGTGTGAGCTTTTCGAGCAGCACCGTCGACGCCCCCGCCCGCAGCGGAAAGCACAGCAACCCGCCCAGCCCGAACGTGAACGCAAGCGGCGGCGTGCCGCAGAAGATGTCGCTCGCCTGCGGCTGCAACACGTGGCGCGGAAACAGGTCGCACATCGCGAGCACGTCGCGATGAAAATGCATGCAGCCCTTCGGCGCGCCCGTCGTGCCGCTCGTGAACGCGATCAGGCAGACGTCGTCGCTCGCGGTATCGCACGCGCGAAACTGCGCGGGCTTGCCGGCCGCGCGTCCTTCGAGCGAGTCCGGCGCATGCTCGTCGTGAAAGTGCAGCACCTGCGCGAGCGACGGGCAATAGCACTCGTCCTGCGGATCGCGGCAGCGCGCGAGCTCCGCGGCGAGGCGCACGTCGCACAGCGCGGCCGCGATCTGCGCCTTGTCGATGATCTGGCGCAGCTCTTTCGCGCGCAGCAGCGGCATGGTCGGCACGACGACGAGCCCCGCCTTCAGCGCCGCGAGAAACGCCACCGCCATCTGCAGCGTGTTCGGGCCGCGCAGCAGCACGCGGTTGCCCGGCTGCAGGCCCATGTCGTCGACGAGCACGTGCGCGCTGCGGTCGACCAGCGTGCGCAGCGCGCGGTAGCTGGTCGCATGCGGCTTGCCGTCGCGCTCCGACCAGATCGCCGGCGCGTCGCCGCGGCCTGCGTCGATTGTCCGGTCCAGCAGTTCGGTCGCGCAGTTCAGGCGCGCGGCATACGCGAGATCGGGATTGTCGAGCAGCAGCACGGGCCACTCGTGCTGCGGCGGCAGATGATCGCGCGCAAACGTATCGACGTGGGCGGACGGTTCCATCGAGGTCTCCCTGGGGAAGGACGGAGCAGTAAAACAGCGGCAGGTTTCAGTCGGGAATGACGGCGGTGGCCTCGATTTCGACCTTCGCGTCGTCCTCGATCAGCGCAACGACCTGCACCGCGCTCATCGCGATGTCGTAGTCGCCGATCAGTTCGCGAAACGCCGCGCCGACTTCCCGCGCTGCCGCGAGGTACTCGCGCTTGTCGGTCACGTACCACGTCATCCGCACCAGGTGCTCCGGGCGGCCGCCGGCCTCGCGCAGCACCGCGACCACGTTGCGCAAGGCCTGCGCGGCCTGCTGCGCGAACGCGTCGCTCTGGAAGCGTGCGGACGCGTCCCAGCCGATCTGTCCGGCGATGAACACCTGGGTGCCGCGCGCGGCGACACCGTTCGCATAGCCGCGCGGCTTGATCCAGCCATCCGGCAACAAGGTCTTTTTCATGGAGAAAGCTCCGGTGGATCCGTTTCGTCAGGGTTGGGCGGCTTCGCGGGCGGCCGTGGGCGCGCAGGCCGCGAGCGCCGCGGCGAGGTCGGCGGGCAGGTCGATCGACGCGCCGCTGTCGAGCGACGTCGTGACGAGCACCTGGTGCGCAACGAAGCGCACCTCGTGCGCGCAGTGGCAGACGATCGCGATCCGCAGCGAGCGCCGCCCTACCCGCTCGAGCGTGAGCGCGAGCGTGACGGTTTCGCCGATGCGGCTCGGCCGCGAGAATTCGCAATCGAGCTTCACGATCGGCAGGCCGATGCGTCGCTGCACGATCATCTGCGCGTAATCGATGCCGAGGCCGAGCGTGAACCAGTCCTCGACCAGCGCATTCGTCATCACGAGGTACTGCGGAAAGAACACGATGCCGGCCGGATCGCAATGTGCGAAGCGGATCCGCACCGGCGTGCTGAACGTCGCGCTCATGCGCGAGACTCCGGCGCGACAGCGGCCGCATGCGCCTTCAGAAGGTCGCGTCCGACGATCAGCTGCTGCACCTCGGTGGCGCCCTCGTAGATGCGCAGCGCGCGGATCTCGCGGTACAGCGTCTCGACCGCGGTGCCGCTTTGCACGCCCATGCCGCCCCACAGTTGCACGGCCGCGTCGATCACCTGCTGCGCGCCCTCGCTCGCGTGCCACTTCGCCATCGCTGCTTCGCGCGTGACGCGCTCGCCCTGATCGCGCAGCCAGGCCGCGCGGTAGACGAGCAGCGCGCTGCTGTCGATCGTGAGCGCCATCTGCGCGAGCTTCGCCTGGGTCAGCTGGAAGTCGCCGAGCGTCTGGCCGAACATGCGGCGCGTATGCGCGCGCGCGAGCCCCTCCGCGAGCGCGCGGCGCGCAAAGCCGAGCGACGCGGCGGCCACCGACGTGCGGAAAATGTCGAGCGTGCGCATCGCGATCCCGAAGCCCTCGCCGGGTGCGCCGAGCCGCTGCGCGCACGGCACGCGCACGCCGGAAAACTGCAGGCGCGCGAGCGGATGCGGCGCGATCACGTCGATGCGCTCCGCGATGTCCAGCCCCGGCGTATCCGCGTCGACGACGAACGCGCTGATGCCGCGTGCGCCCGGCGCCTCGCCGGTGCGCGCGAACACCACATAGAAATCGGCGATGCCGCCGTTGGAGATCCACGTCTTCGCGCCGTCGAGGACGTACGCGTCGCCGTCCTGGCGCGCCGCGAGGGACATCGCCGCGACGTCCGAGCCGGCGTCCGGTTCGGACAACGCGAACGCGGCGATCGCGCGGCCCTCGGCGACGCGCGGCAGATAGCGCGCCTTCTGCGCGTGCGTGCCGGCGAGCGAGATCGCGCCGCTGCCGAGCCCCTGCATCGCGAGCGCGAAGTCCGCGAGGCCCGCGTGCTTCGCGAGCGTTTCGCGCAGCAGGCAGACCGCGCGCGTATCGATCGTGTCGCCGTGACCGCCGTAGTCGCGTCCGCCGACGCCATAGCGCAGCCAGCCCGCGTCGCCAAGCGCGCGCACGAGCGCGCGGCAGGCGGCATCGACGTCGCCCGCCGCGCCATGCGCGCCCGGCGCACCCGGCGCGCCGAGATGGGCATGCGCCCATGCGTCGACGTCGCGCGCCAGCGCGCGGTGCCGGTCCTCGAAGAACGGCCACGCGAGCGCGTCGTGCAGGTCTGTCGTGCTCACGTCAGTCTCCTCCGAAAACGGGGCGCTGCCGCGCAGCGAACGCGCGGTACGCACGCTCGAAGTCGCGCGTGCTCATGCAGAGGGCCTGCGCCTGCGCCTCGGATTCGAGCGCCTCGTCGACGCTCATGCTCCACTCCTGATGCAGCATCTTCTTCGTGATGCCGTGCGCAAAGGTGGGGCCCGCGGCCAGTTCGGCGGCCAGCGCCTGCGCGGCGTCGAGCAGACCCGCGGGCTCGCACAACCGGTTGTAGAAGCCCCAGGCGTGCGCTTCGTCGCCGCTCGCCGCACGCCCGGTGAACAGCAGTTCGGCCGCGCGCCCCTGGCCGATGATGCGCGGCAGGATCGCGCACGCGCCCATGTCGCAGCCCGCCAGGCCGACGCGCGAGAACAGGAACGCGAGCTTGCTGCGGGCGGTGCCGAGGCGCAGGTCCGAGGCCATCGCGAGGATCGCGCCCGCACCGGCGCACACGCCGTCGACGGCGGCGATCACCGGCTGCGGACAGTGGCGCATCGCCTTGACGAGATCGCCGGTCATCCGCGTGAACAGCAGCAGGTCGGGCATCGGCAAGTCGAGCAGCGGCGCGATGATGTCGTGCACGTCGCCGCCCGAGCAGAAATTTTCGCCGGCACCATGCAGCACCACGGCCTTGACGTCGCTCGCATACGCGAGCTGCCGGAACAGGTCGCGCAACTCCGCATACGAGGCGAAGGTCAGCGGATTCTTGCGCTCCGGCCGGTTCAGCGTGATCGTCGCGATCCGCGTGGCGCTCGCATACGACCAGCCGATGTGCTGCGCGCGGTAGCCGGCGAGCGTCGTCCGGTTGCCGGCCCGCAGCGCATCGAGAGGGCTTGAGGTCATCGATGTCTCCGTCTAGTCCGCTTTCGGGTTGTCGAGCAGATGCTGCTTGAGCTTGCCGAGCCGCTGGTGCATGCGCGTTTTCTCGTCGAGCCCGAGCCCGCCGAACAGTTCGACCACCCACTGCTCGTGCGCCGCCGCCATCCGGTCGAACAGCGCGCGGCCCTCGCGCGTCAGCCGCACGGTGGTCGAGCGGCGATCGTCCGGGTCGGCGTCGCGCACGACGAGTCCTTCCTTTTCGAGCTGATCGGTCAGGCCCGTCACGTTGCCGCCCGTCACCATCAGCCGGCGCGACAGTTCGGTCATCTTCAGGCCTTCGGGATGGCGCTCCAGTTGCGCCATCAGGTCGAAGCGCGGCAGCGTGGTGTCGAAGCCGGCGCGCAGGCGCTTGCGCAGTTCGGCCTGCACGAGGTTGGTCGTGGTGAGCAGGCGCAGCCACAGACGCAGGGCCATGTGGCTGTCCGCGCCGGTGCTCATTTCGAGGTCGACGACGTTTTCGGCCGGTTTCGCCGTGCCTTTGCGCGGCGTCGCGCCGTCGGCTGCCGCTGCTTTCTTGATGGACGTGGAGCGCGTCACAGGATCTCTCCCCCGGAAACGGAAATGGACTGGCCGGTCACCGAAGCGGATTCGGGCGCACACAACCAGCGCACCGCATGCGCGACCTCGGCCGGATCGATGAAGCGGCGCTGCGGGTTCTGCCGCAGCAGCGCGTCGCGCGCATCGCGCTCGCTGCGCGCCGTGGTGGCCGCGATGTTCGCGAGCGACGCATGCAGCAACCCCGTCTCCGTGTACCCGGGGCACACTGCATTGACCGTGATGCCGCGCGTGGCGACCTCGCGCGCGAGCGAGCGCGTGAGGCCGATCACGCCATGCTTGGCGGCGCAGTAGGCCGCGACATACGCATACCCTGTCTGCCCGGCCGTGCTCGCGATGTTGACGATGCGCCCGGTTTCGCGCGCGAGCATCGACGGCAGCACCGCCCGCGTGCACAGGAACACGCCGGTCAGGTTCACGTCGAGCATGCGCCGCCACAGGTCGAGGTCGGTCTGCGCGAACGGCGCGGACTGCGCCTGCCCGGCATTGTTCACCAGCACGTCGACGTCGCCCTGCGCGTCGCGCGCCGCGTCGAACGCGGCCGCCACCGCGGCTTCGTGCGTCACGTCGAGCGCGATCTCATGCACGAGGCCGCGATGGTGCGCGTCGAACCGCTCGCGCTGCGCGCGCAGCCGCTGCGCGTCGCGGCCCATCAGCGTGACGCGCGCGCCGGCTTCGAGCAGCGTTGCCGCAATCGCCGCGCCGATGCCGCTGCCGCCGCCCGTGACGACCGCGTGGCGGCCCGCGAGAAACGATGTCGTGTTCATCAGACGAGCCCCTCCGCGCGCTGCGCCCGCTCACGTTCGAGATTGCGCTCAAGCTGCGTCTTGCCGGCCTGGTAGGGCTTCGGCCACGCGAGATCGAAATAGCCGATCTTCGCGGCTTCGTTGAGCGTCCATGCGGGATTCGCCAGATGCGGACGCGCGAGCGCGCACAGGTCCGCGCGACCGGCGGCGATGATGCTGTTCACGTGATCGGCTTCCGAAATCGCGCCGACCGCGATCGTGGCGATGCCGGCCTCGTTGCGCACGCGATCGGCGAACGGCGTCTGGAACATGCGTCCATAGACCGGCTTTTCGTCCTTGCTGACCTGGCCCGACGACACGTCGATCAGATCGGCGCCTGCCGCCTTGAACGCTTGCGCGATCGCGACCGCGTCGTCCGGCGTGTTGCCGCCCTCGACCCAGTCGTGCGCCGAAATGCGCACCGAGACCGGCCGCTCGCCGGGCCACACGGCGCGCATCGCGCGCAACACGTCGAGGGGAAAGCGCAGCCGGTTTTCGAGCGTTCCGCCGTATGCGTCGGTGCGCCGGTTCGTGAGCGGCGACAGGAACGCGGACAGCAGATAGCCATGCGCCGCGTGCAGTTCGAGCCAGTCGAAGCCCGCCTGCGCGGCCATCTGCGTCGCGCGCACGAACTGCGCCTCGATTTCGCGCAGGTCGTCGACGCTCGCTTCGCGCGACCACTGGCTCACGCCGCGCAGATATTGCTGCGCGGAAGCCGACACGAGCGGCCAGTTGCCTTCGGCGAGCGGCTGGTCGATGCCCTCCCAACTCACGCGCGTCGACGCTTTCGCCCCCGCATGACCCAGCTGCATGCCGATTTTCGCATCGGTGTGCGTATGCACGAAATCGACGATGCGCTGCCATGCATCCCGATGCCGTGTCTCGTACATGCCCGGGCAGCCAGGCGTGATGCGGCCGTGCGGCGACACGCAGGTCATCTCGGTCATCACGAGCGCGGCGCCGCCCATCGCGCGCGCGCCGAGATGCATCAGGTGAAAGTCGCCGACGAGGCCGTCGACGGCCGAGTACTGCGCCATCGGCGAGACGACCACGCGGTTCTTCAGCGTGAGGCCGCGCACCGCGAACGGCGTGAACATCGGCGGAATCGAGCGCTGGCCGGGCGCGCGATGCGCGCCGGCGCGCGCCGCGAGCCAGTCTTCGAACGACGCGACATACGCGGCGTCGCGCGCGCGCAGATTCTCGTGCGAGATGCGCTGCGAGCGCGTGAGCAGCGAGTACGCGAACTGCTCCGGTTCGAGCGACGTGTAGCGCTCGACATGCTCGAACCACTCGGTCGAATTGCGCGCCGCGTTCTGGATGCGCAGCACGTCGACGCTGCGCACGTCCGTGTAATGCGCGAGCGCGGCGGGCAGATCGCCCGCGTGCGCGCCGATGCTGCCGGCCAGTTCGATGGCGTCTTCGAGTGCGAGCTTCGTGCCCGAGCCGATCGAGAAATGCGCGGTGTGCGCCGCGTCCCCCATCAGCACCACCGGCGTGCGCGAACCGTCCGCGTTGCCGCGCCAGTGCACCCATTGCTGGTTGATCACGCGCGGAAAGCGGATCCACTGCGCGGAGCCGCGCAGATGGCTCGCGTTCGACATCAGCGCATGACGGTCGAGATACCGGGCGAACAGCCGCTCGCAGAATGCGATGCCTTCGTCCTTGTCCATTTCGTCGAGCCCGGCGGCGCGCCACACGTGCTCGGGCGTCTCGACGATGAAGGTGGAGGTCTCGTCGTCGAACCGGTACGCATGCGCCTGAAACCAGCCCCACTCGGTCTGCTCGAATGCGAACGTGAACGCGTCGAACAGCTTGCGGGTGCCGAGCCACACGAAGCGGCACTGGCGCAGATCCACGGACGGCTGATAGGTGGCCGCGTACTTTTGCCGGATCGCGCTGTTCGCACCGTCGGCGGCGATGACCAGATCCGCGTCCCAGTGCGCGTCGTCGCTCACCTGGGTTTCGAACACGAGCTTCACGCCGAGCGATTCGCAGCGCGCCTGCAGGATATTCAGCAGACGTTTGCGGCCGATTCCGCAGAAGCCATGCCCCGACGAGCGGATGCTGCGGCCGCCGATATGAATCTCGATGTCGTCCCAGTGACTGAACGCATCGAGAATCTGCTCCGCGCTGTGCGGATCCGCCGTGCGCAGGTTGCCGAGCGTCTGGTCGGAGAACACGACGCCCCAGCCGAACGTGTCGTAGGGACGGTTGCGCTCGACGACCGTGATGTCGTGCGACGGATCGCGCAGCTTCATCAACAGCGCGAAGTAGAGGCCGGCAGGGCCGCCTCCGAGACAGACGATACGCATGGAGCGGTCTCCGGACGGGTTTCGGAATTTACTTTAGTGTTCGATATTTTATATGTCAAGTAAATTTGCGTTGCGGGCGTGGCGGTGGCTCAATGTGCGTCCGGGAGCATGCCGTCCGTCATCGGAACCCGCGCGCCCGCGCTGACCGGCCGCTTGCTCAAACGTCACAGGCCCGACGACCCCACCATGAACGCACCCACACAGGCAACGCCTTATCCGGCTCGCACGCAAACCATGACGAGCCGGTACGACTTTCCGACCACCGTATCGCGCCTGAAAGAGGCGCTGGGTTCGCGCGGCATCACCGTGTTCGCGGACATCGACCAGCGCGCGGCGGCGGCGCAGGCCGGCAGCACGCTGCGGCCCACGCGGCTTTTTCTGTTCGGCCATCCGAAGGCGGGCACGCCGGCGATGCACGCCAACCCGCACGCGGCCGTCGAATTGCCGCTGCGCGCCGTGATCTGGGAGGACGAGCACGGCACGACGCATATCGATTCCCAGGACACGAGCGCGGTTCTCGGCGCGGATTACGGGCTGCCGGAGGACATCGTCGCGCCGCTGGCCGCCGTGCCGATGCTGTTGCGTGGCGTGGCCGGGGACGCGTGAGCGAAAGGACCCGGCCGTCATCGCAATCGGCGTTTACCGGGGCCCTGGCTGACGCGGAGAATGTGGGTGTTTGCGCGCCAGCGACCTGGCATCGATCAGCGTCGGCGATGACGCTGCCGGCTGCCTGTCGTGCGCGATGAACCGGTTGCCGTGGCCGTGCGTCACGGCCCGTCCATGTCGACGCCCCAAACCGAAGCGCCCCAAACGCACGAAGCACACGCGCTCACGGCTGCGCCTGCGCGTTGACGCGCCCCCTGCCCGTCATCACACGCGCCGACCGCGTCCGCAGCCCCCCGGTCTGCAAATCGGGCCGCGCGGGAAGATCGAGGCCGGTCAACGCGATCGTGGACGTTTCAGGGCGCGACCGCGCGGGCCGTCATGGCCTGGGCATCCCGCGACATCATCAGCAGCATCGCCGCGGAGACGATGGCCGGCACGGCCACCGCGACGAACAACCCCGTGTTGGACCAGTTCATCCGGATCAGTTCGCCGCCGATCACCGGCCCCGCGATGGAGCCGATCCGTCCGACGCCGAGACTCCAGCCGACACCCGTCGAGCGCAGCGAGGTCGGATAGTAGGTGGCGGCCAGCGCATTGACGGCGGGTTGTCCGCCGATGATGCACAACCCCGTGATGCCGACCACGACGAACAGCAAGACGAGCGGCAGTCCCGGCTGGCCGATCGTGGCGATCGTCACGGCCGCCACCAGGAACATCGGCACCAGAACCTTGAAGAAGCCGACGCGGTCGATGACCGGTCCCATCGCCAGCGTGCCGGCAACGCCGCCGAGCTGAAGCACCGTGCCGACCCATACGGCAGTGGAGAGCGGCAGGCCGACGCTCCTCACGAGCGTCGGCAGCCAGTTCGACAGGAAGTACAGGTTGAGCAGGTTCATGAAATTGACGCCCCACAGCAGCACCGTCGTTTTTGCACGTCCGCCGCGAAACAGCTCCATCACAGGCGCCTTGTCCTGCCGCGGCTCGGGGACGACGAAGCGCGTGTCCGGCGTGACGGTCAGCGCCGGATCGATCCGCCGCAGGGTGGCAGCCAGCCTGTCGAGGCGCACACCGCGCAGCGCGGCGAACAGCATGGATTCAGGCATGCAGAAGAACATCAGCACCGCCAGCGCGAGCGGCACGACGCCGCCCACGACGAAGACCGACTGCCACCCCCACAACGGGAGCAACGCGGCCGAGACGAGTCCGCCCAGCACCGCGCCGACCGTGAAGCCGCACGACACCCCCATCATCAGCGTCACGCGATTGCGCTTCGGGCTGAATTCGCCGGCCAGCGCCATCGCATTGGGCATGATCGCGCCCAGACCCAGGCCCGTGACGAAACGGATGGACAGCAGTCCGGCAATCGTCGTGACCCGCGAGGTCGCCAGCATGCACAGCGCAAAGGCAAGCGTGGCCACGATCAGCACGGGCCGCCGCCCGACCTTGTCCGCGACGACGCTCAATGTCAGCGAGCCGAGCAGCATCCCCAGAAGACCGGCGCCGAATACCGGTCCCAGCGCCGCCTTGTTCAAGCCCCACACGTGAACGATGGCGGGCGCGACGAAGCCCATCGACTGAACGTCGAAGCCGTCGAGAACCACGGTCAGTCCAATGAGTATCAGGATGCCGGTCTGAAAACGGCTGAGCGGGTTCGCATCGATGAGGGCGGGAATATCTATGGTCGCTTGCGGTGTTTGCATGGCTGCGTCTCCTGAAGGTGCAAGTCGGAATCGGCATGATTCGTCACCGGCGCGGCCAGCGTCTCGCCCCTGCGCAACGCGATCGTGTGACGAACCAGGCGACGCTGTACTCTAAAAGCGGCGGTCGCTTCACGAGAAGACGTCGAACGGCACTTCATTTGTGCTGCGAGGGCACAAATGCGCGCGTGGACCTATACTGGCATGCCGGACACGAAGCCCTGAAAGGCGACCCACGGACACGCGACGGCGGCGCGGCCGGCGTCCGCTGCGGCCCGAGAGACCCCGACCCGAGAGACACGCACGTCATGAACGATTCAGGAATCGCCCGCCTGGATGGGGTGGAACTCTTCTGCGCCGCGGCGAAAGCGCAAAGCTTCACTGCCGCCGCCTCGGCCCTGGGCGTGACGCCTTCGGCCATCAGCAAAGCCGTGCAGCGCGTCGAAAACCGGCTGGGCATCAAATTGTTCGAGCGCACGACGCGCGCCATTCGTCTGACCGACGACGGCCTCGCCTACTACAAAACCTGCCAGGCGGCGCTGCAAAACATCCGGGACGCCGAACAGGCGCTCACGCGCCATGGCATGCCGCGCGGGGAATTGCGGATCAGCCTGCCGTACAGCTATGGAATCAAACGGGTGATTCCGCTGATCCCCCGCTACGTCGAACGCTATCTGGGGCAGGTGAAAGTCGCCGTTTCCCTCGGCAACACGTTGACGGATTTCGTGAAGCAGGACTTCGACATGGCCATCCGGCTGGGCCACGTGGCCGATTCGCGCCTTGTCGCAAGGACCCTGCATCAGGCGGGTTTTCGCGTCGTGGCCACGCCGGGATTCCTGCGCCGGCACGCCGTCCCCGCCCGGCCGGAAGACTTGCGCGGCAGCGATTGCCTGGGTCTCCTGATGCCCGACAGCGGCCGCCTGCTGCCGTGGACGTTTTCAGCCGGCGAAGACGCCGCGTACGAAGTCGCCATTCGCCCGACGGTCACGTTCGATCATCCGCTGGCGACGCTCGCGGGTGCGCTCAACGATGCGGGCTTCGCGCAACTGCTCGATTTCACTGTCGAGGACGATTTGCGCAGCGGCCGCCTCGTCGAGGTGCTGGCCGATTTTCGTCCGCCGCCGCAAGCGGTCTCCGTGGTCTATCCCGGCAATCGCCATACTTCAGCGAAGGTGCGCACGTTCGTCGATTTCCTGGTGGAGGCAGCCAGCGCACCGCCGCACGCGGACGGACCGCGAGGCATGGCGGCCCGGTAACGCGCGGCCGGCCGCATCCCGTCGCGCACGCCGCTACAGCTTCTCGCCGCCCAACGTAGCGGCCAGAAAATCGATTAGCAGCCGCGTCCGTTGCGGCATCCTTTTCGTTTTCGCCCACAGCGCGTTCAACGGTAACGAGTCGATCGCATAGTCGCCGAGCAGCAACTCGACGCGCCCCGCATCGAGCCATTCGCGAATCTGCCAGTACGCGGCCACGCCGATCCCCAGCCCGCTTGCAACGCCTGCGTTCGCCCCGGCCACCTGATCGCTGTCGAAGCGGCCCTTGACGTTGACGTCGATCTTCGCGCCGTCACGCGCGGTGAAGCTCCAGCGTCCCGCATGCGCGACGCCGCTGCGGACCACACAGTCGTGTCTCGCGAGATCGGCCGGATGGGCCGGCCGACCCCGCTCGGCAAGATACTGCGGCGCCGCGAACACCACACGGCGGATCGACCCAAGGCGCCGCGCGACCAGCCCCGAATCCGGTATCTCGCCGATGCGGATCGTCACATCGGCACCGCTTTCGAGCGGATCGACGAACTCCTCGGCCAGGTCCAGCGAAAACTCCAGCGAAGGATGGCGCTGCATGAACTCGCCGATCCGCGGTGCGATATATTTCGGTCCGAATAGCGTGGGCGCATTGATCCGCAGGCGCCCGGTCAGCCGATGCGCCTCTTCCGCCAGTTCCGTACGCGCGAGTTCCAGCCCGGACAACGCGGCTTTGACCCGCTCGTAATAACGCATGCCGGCCGCGCTCGGCACGCAGGTGCGCGTCGTGCGCACGATCAGCGTCATGCCGTGCAGCTGTTCGAGCAGCTGCAGCGAGCGGCTCACCGTCTGCAGCGAGCGCCCGAGCCGGCGGGCCGCGCGCGTCAGACTGCCTTCCTCGACGATGCTCACGAAGATTTCGAGGTCACGTAACGCATCCATTCGTTGATTCTCCCGGAATACTGGAGAATATATCCAAACTTCGCGTGATTGTCGTTCCCGTCGATGAGGGTAGTATCTCTCCCACCCCCAACGCCCGAGCGACCCTCATGCAAACGCCCGATCTCCGGTGCCCCGCGCTTCCCGATGCCGTGCCGTCCGCGGTGCCTGTCGGATGGTTTGCCTTCATGGTCGCGGTGGCCGTGCTGCCGCTCTACGCATCGCAAACATTGCTGGTCTCGCTGGACGCGTCGTTGCACCTGGGCTCGCGCGCGACGCTTGTCACGGGCCTCACGATGCTCGGCTACGCGGTGGGTCTCGTCACGCTGGTCCCCCTCACCGACCGCTGGCCCAACCGCCCGCTGATCGCGTTCACGCTCGTCGCGCAGATCGCCTGTCTGCTCGTTGCAGCGCTTGCGCCGTTCGCCTGGCTCTTTCTGCCGGCGGCCTTCGCGCTGGGGGTCACGGCGAGCGTCGTCCAGATGCTGGTGCCCGCCGCCGCATCGCTCGCGTCCCCGGCGTCGCGCGGGAGAGTCGTCGGCAATGTGATGAGCGGCCTGATGCTCGGCATCATGCTGTCGCGGCCGATTGCCGCGTTCGTGGGCGGCTGGCTCGGCTGGCGCGCGTTCTACGCGGCCGACGCGGCGCTCCTCGGCGGCGTTGCGCTGGTCGTGCTGCGGCGTCTGCCCGACGTGCGGCCGACCGGCACGCTGCCGTATCGCGCGCTGCTCGCGTCGATGGCGCAGCTTGTCGCGCACGAGCCCGTATTGCGCCGCCGGGCGCTTTATCAGGGTCTGCTGATGGCGGGCTTCAATGTCTTCTGGACCAGCGTCGCCATCGTGCTCACGCGCGCGCCGCTCCATCTCGACAGCAACGCAATCGCGCTGTTCGCGCTGGCCGGCAGCGGCGGCGTGATTGGCGCGCCGCTTGCCGGGCGCGCAGCGGATCGCGGCTGGGCCGTGCCTGCGTCCGTCGCCGTGCACGGCGCCGCGCTCGTCGCTGTGCTGATCGCCGCGGCCGCCCTCCACCAGGGCATGCCGCGCACCGTGGCACTCGGCATGCTGGCCGTGGGCGCTTTTCTGATCGACAGCGGCGTCGTGGGGGATCAGGCCATCGGCCGCCGCGCGATCAACCTGCTCACGCAAGCGTCGCGCGGCCGCGTCAACGGCCTGTTCACCGGCCTCTTTTTCGTGGGCAGCGCGGTGGGCGCCTCGCTCGCCGGACCCGTGCTGGCCCGTTTCGACTGGCCGGGCGTATGCGCGGCGACGTTTGCCTTCTTCGCCGCCGCCACGCTGCTGCATCTCTACGATGCCGGCCGCAAGGCCTGACCGGTTACCCGATCTTTCCAGGGAGAACGATTATGTCCGCTTCACACACCGCTTCACAGACCGCTTCACATATCGCTTCACCGGCCGCCTCACCGGCCGCTTCACACACCGGCATGCGCTACCGCAGCATGACGGTCGACGGACTCGACATCTTCTATCGCGAGGCGGGGCCCGAGGACGCCCCGGTCATCCTGCTGCTGCATGGCTTTCCGTCGTCCTCGCGCATGTACGGCACGCTGATGCCGCTGCTCGCCGGCCATTACCGCCTGATCGCCCCCGACTACCCGGGCTTCGGTCACAGCAGCGCGCCGCCGCCCGACCAGTTTGCCTATACGTTCGATCATCTCGCGGACGTCATCGCGCACTTCGTCGACGCGCTGGCGCTGCGCGATTACGCGCTCTTCGTGCAGGACTACGGCGGCCCGGTCGGATTCCGGCTGGCACAGCGCTGGCCCGGGCGCGTGCGCGCGCTGATCGTGCAGAACGCAGTCGCGCACGAGGACGGGCTCGGTCCGTTATGGAACACCCGCAAGGCGTTCTGGCAGGATCGCGCCGCGCACGAACCGGCGCTGCGGGCCAACCTGCTTTCGTTCGAAGCGACGCGGCTGCGCCATGTCGGGCGTAGCCCGCACCCGGAGCGCTACGACCCGGACGGCTGGGCCGACGAGTTCGCGTTCCTCTCGCGGCCGGGCCAGATCGACATCCAGACCGATCTGTTCTACGACTATCAAACCAATGTCGCCCGTTATCCGCAATGGCAACGCTACCTGCGCGAACATCGGCCGCCGACGCTCGTGCTATGGGGCCGCTACGATCCGTCATTCGAGGTGGGCGGCGCGCATGCCTACGCGCGCGATGTCCCGCAAGCGGAGGTTCATCTGCTCGAAGGCGGCCACTTCGTGCTCGACGAAGCCTGCGACGAAGCCGCCGCGCTGATGAAGCGCTTTCTCGCGGCCCAGTGGCCGCTTGCGGAATCCGCGCGCCAGCCCGGCGGCAGGACCGCGTAGCGGATCGCCGTCGCCACACTGCGTGCGCCGGCGATGTCGCGGGCAAGGCTGATCCAGTGCTCGAATTCGATGACGAGCGGATTGCGCGAACGCGACGGCGTCGTGAGACCGTAGCGGCACGGCTCGTCCGCGCGCTCCTCGACATACGTGCCGAACAGGCGGTCGAACAGGACGAGTACGCCGCCGAAGTTCGCATCGAGATAAACGGCATTCGATGCGTGGTGCACGCGATGCGCCGAAGGCGTATTGAACACATATTCGAGCCAGCCGAGTTTGGGCGTCCACGTGTTGTGCAGCCAGAACTGATAAAGCAGGTTGAAGCTGAGCGTCGCCAGCACGATCTCCGGGCGCACGCCGAGCCACACGAGGGGCGTGAAAAACAGCGCCGTGCCGGTCATCTTGCCGGTGAGTCCGAGCCGGTAAGCCGAGGACAGCGTGAGCTGGTTCGGCGAATGGTGAACGGCATGCGTGGCCCAGAAAAAGCGGATGCGGTGTGACGCGCGGTGGTACCAGTAGTAGCAGAATTCCTGGCCGATAAAGAGCAGGAACACCATCAGCGCGCTGTCGAGCGTGACGGTAAAGATCCGGTGATCCCACGCGAGCGCGAAGACCGGCGCCGCGAGCGAGAGCGGCAGCAGCGCAAGCAGCTTGCGGCCGGCCACGTCCGCCAGTGAAATCCAGACTTCATACCAGTCGAAAGGCGCGCGGCTGCCGCGCTGTGTGCGGGCGAGCACGCACGCCTCGATCAGCGAGACGCCGATCACGATCACGGTCACGCAAAGCGCGATTTTTTCAGTGGCAGACATGATGAACAGAGGTTGATCGAAAGGTGACGCCAATGTAGCGGGCGGGCCGCCGGAAGACCACGCGGAAATCGTGTCGCCGGATGTCACGCGATCCGGGTCCCCCGGCACAGGCCGGCACGAGCGGCCGGCGCCGGCGATGTAACACCGCGACATCGTTTTCCCCGCGATTATTTCGTGCGCGCCTTTTATAGTTCGTGCCGTTGCCACGCCGCTGTGCGTGACGAAACCCGCCGAACCTGGAGAGACATCGGATGAAACGCATTGAACTTGCCGCCGCCACCGCTTCGCTGCTCGTCGCGCTCAGCACACCCGCCCTCGCGACGGAGGTCGTCGTGATCGCGCCGGCACCCGCGCCTGCGCCGGTCGTGGTGACGCCGCCGCCCGCCTACGTGCCGCCCCCGCCGCGCGTCGTCTATGTCGCGCCGCAGACCCGCACCGTGTATGTCGCGCCGCGCGCCGTCTACGTCGCGCCCGCGCCGCGCGCCGCCGTGTGGGTGCCGGGCCACTGGGCGGGCCGCGTCTGGATCCCCGCGCACTGGGCATGACGCCAAACGTCAGATCAATGGGCGCGCCGCCGGCCGCGCGGGTCGCCCACCCCACGGAGCCAATGATGAAAAAGATGAGCGCCGTTCTGGTCTTGTGTATTGTTTCGGCAATGGCCATGGCAACCGCTTCCGCACAAAGCATGCCGCCGCCCGCCGGCACGCCGCCCGCCGCGCATGCGATGCAGCAGTTGCAGGCCCGCTTTGCCCGCGCCAACACAACCGGCGACGGCAAACTGACGCGAGCCCAGGCGGCTGCCGGGATGCCGATGGTCGCGCGGCATTTCGACGAAATCGACACGCAGCACGTCGGCTATGTCACATTGCAGCAGATCGCGCAGCGGATGCAGAAAGGCGCAATGACGCACTGACGCACTGAACGCCGAGGCGGCGGGAGACAGGCGATGGAGCAGGCGAACAGGATTATCGTGCTGGACGACGAAGCCGAATTGCGCAACATGCTGCAGCGGTTTCTCACCGGCCACGGGTTTCACGTGCGCGTGGTCGCCGACGGCAGGCAGCTCGACCGCTACCTGCAGCGCGAACCGTATGACGCGCTCGTGCTGGACCTGATGATGGAACCCGAAGACGGGCTGACGATATGCCGGCGGATACGCGCCGAGGGACAGACGCTGCCGATTCTGATGCTGACCGCGAAAGGCGATCCGGTCGACCGCGTGATCGGCCTGGAAACCGGCGCCGACGACTATCTCGCCAAGCCGTTTCTCCCCGACGAACTCGTCGCGCGCCTCCGTGCGCTCCTGCGCCGCCAGAAAATGGCCGCGGGAGGGCCGAGCGTCACGTCGCAGACCCTGCGTTTCGGCGAATACCAGTTCGACGTGGGCACGCAAACGCTGCTGCGCCGGGGCGAGCCGGTCGAGGTGCATTCCGCGCAGCGGTTGCTGCTGCATGCATTAGGGTCGTCGCCGAACCGGCCGGTGAGCCGCGAAAACCTGCTTGCGCGGGCGCGCGGACGCGATCACGACGCACTCGATCGCAGCATCGACGTGCAGATCCTGCGGCTTCGCCAGATCGTCGAGGACGATCCGTCGAAACCCCGCTTCATCAAGACCGTCTGGGGTGTCGGCTACATGCTCGTCGCGGGCATCGAGCCGTGAGCGCGCCCTCGCGCCCGAAACCGCCCGCCGGCTGGCTGCCGCGTTCGCTGCTCGCGCGCAATATCGCGCTGCTGGTAGGGCTCGTCGCGCTGACCCAGGCCTGCTCGTTCACGGTGCTGCTGCATTTCGTGCAGCGTCCGCGGATCGAGCGCGCCGCGATTATCTTTTCGGACTACGTAACTATCCTCGATGGCGTGCTCGCCGCGATGCCGCCCGACGCGGGCCGCGCGGCCGCCGCGCGCCTCGGCGGCCGGGCCGAGCCGCCCCAGGCGCCCGACACCGACCTGCGGCACAGCGCGCCGCACCTGTTTCGCACGTGGCAGCGCGACGTGTTCGTCGACGCGCTGCGGCGCGATCTGCCGCCGGACATGCCGGTGCGCTGGCAGGACGGCGACGGCGAACGGCTCTGGATTCGCCTGCATGCCGGCGGCGCACCCGCGTGGATCGCGCTGCCGATGACCGAAGACGCGCAGGCGAGCGGCATCGCCACGACCCTCGCGCTCTCGGTGGGCCTCGCGCTGCTGGCGGCGCTGACGGGCTATCTGATCCAGCTGCACATCAACCGACCGCTCAAGGACCTGACGCGCGCCGTGCGGCACGTGAGCGCGGGCAAAACGTCCATCGAACTGCCGACCGACGGTCCGACTGAAATCGCCGAGGTCAGCCGCGCGTTCAACCAGATGACGCGGGCGTTGCAGCAGGCCGACGCGACGCGCGCGCTGATGCTGGCGGGCGTATCGCATGACATCCGCACACCGCTCACGAAGCTGCGCCTCGCGATGGCGATGGCGCTTCCGCGCGGCGCCGACGACGCGTTTGTCGCATCGGCGGAAGGCTATCTCGACCACATCGACACGATTCTTCAGCAGTTCATGGACTACGCCGGCAGCGGCGAGCGCGAGGCGGCGCAGCAGGGCGATCTCAACGCGCTCGTCGGCCAGCTCGCGGCCGACTTCGCCGGACTCGGACACGAATTCGAACTCTCGCTCGGCGTCATCCCCGCATTCGCGTACCGGCCCGTGAGCGTGATGCGGCTCCTGATGAACCTGATGCAGAACGCGATCGTCTACGGGCGCAGCGGTCTCGCGGTGCGCACGTGGCGCGAGGGCGACACCGCGTGCATCGCCGTCGGCGATCGCGGCAGCGCGATGGCCGCCGAAGACCTGGAGAAGCTCAAGACACCGTTCAGCCGCGGCGCAAACGCGCGAACGCATTCGGGCGGCACAGGGCTCGGGCTCGCCATCGTCGAGCGGATCGCCCATCTGCACGGCGGTTCGCTGCGGTTTCGCGCGCGTGAAGGCGGCGGTCTCGAAGCGCTCGTCACGTTGCCGATGAATCCGCATTCCTCGTAAAAAAGCAGCGATTCCCGCTTCTCCGCGCGCAATTCCCCGGTGCAATTCCCCGGTGCGATTCCCCGGTGCAATTCCCGGCGCAATTCCCCGGTGCAATTCCCCGGTGCGATTCCCCGGTGCGATTCCCCGGTGCGATTCCCCGGCGACATCGCCCGACATCATTCCCGGCTGGCGCGCTCGCCCGCGTCCTCGCATACTCGCATCTGTGTGTTGCGGCGCCCTTCCTGCCGCGACGATTGACGGCACAACCATGCCGACGACAGGATCGATATGCGAACCCCATTCCAGTCCCTCGTAGCCCGCGCGCAACGTCTGGCAAGCCCGGCACTCGTGGCCGTCACGCTCGTTCTGGGCGGGTGCGCGTCCGGCGTCACCGGCATGGCCGGCAACCCGCCGGCGCACGCCGCGCCGCGCGTGCACGCCGAAGCCATCTACGTGTATGCGTTCGATGCGACGCCCGCCCAGGTGAAAACCGACAGCGGCATCGCCCAGCAACTCAAGGCGGCGATGAACGGCGAAACGGCCGCGCAAAAGCAGGTTCGGACGGCGACGGACGCGCGCGAACAGGTCGCCGATGCAATCGTGCGCGAACTGCAAGCGCAGGGACTGCGCGCCGTGCGTGCCGAAGGCCCCGTGCCGGCGAACCAGAACGTGCTGATCGTCGAAGGCCAGTTCCAGACGATCGACGAAGGCAAGCGCCGCCGCCGCATCCTGATCGGGCTTGGCGCAGGCAAGAGCGAAGTGGGCGCGTCGGTGCAGATCCTGTATCGGCCGGCCAGCGGTGCGCCGGTCCCGCTGCAAAGCTTCTCCGCAAGCGCCGACAGCGGCCACATGCCGGGCGTCGCCGAAACGGCGGGCGTCGGCGCGGCGGCCGGACACGTCGCCACCGCCGCGGCGGCCGGCACGTCGCTGCACGCCGTCTCGGAGGCGAAGCGCGACAGCGTCTCCAGCGACGCGAAAAAGCTCGGCGAACGGATCGCGAAGCAGATTGCCGCGGCCAGCGGCGCACAGGGCTGGATGTCGGCCGAACCCGGGAAGTGACCGGCGGGTCGATCGCCTTCGCGTGCGGCCCCCTGGCCTGTACATCGTCTTATGACATCGGCAATCCAGATTGACGGGATTGCCTTGGTCGACATCGGCGCGCCGGCGCGCCGCCCGTTCCAGATCAACGACCCGTATTTCTTCACGCCCGCGTTCTGGCTCGGCGCCTCGAATGCGTACATGCCCGGCCGCCTCGGCACCCGTTCGCGTCGCGATGACCCACCACTTCTGAGCGCGCGGCGGCGCGGCATACGCGGCCCCGCGCTCAGCGCGCGGGCCGCGAGACGGTCCTGAACAGTTCGAACAGATGCTGCGCGCTCGCGGACAGCGCGCGGCCGCGCCGGTGGATGAGCCCCATTGCGCGCGTCACCGCCGGTTCGACGAGCGGCACGCCGACCAGCGTCGACTGTTCGTGCGCGGACAACGCCATCGCCGGCATCGCCGCGACGCCGAGCCCCGCCTCGACCAGGCCGAGCGCGGTCGTGCCGGTCTGCACCTCGTATGCGATGCGCGGCCGCACCGCGGCGCCCGCGAGCGCGCGGTCGATGATCAGCCGGTTGCCCGACGTGCGCGCGACCGCGATGAACGCGGTCTCGCGCAACTGCGCCCACGTCACGCTGCGCTCGCCGGCAAGCGGATGATCGCGCCGGCACGCGAGCACGAAGCGCTCCTCGAACAGCGGCGTGAACTCGACGTCGCCCTCCTGCGCATCGACAAAGGTCAGGCCGAAATCGGCCTCGCCCTGCGAAACCGCCTGCAGCACCTCGTTCGCTTTCGTGTCGAGCAGGATCACCTGCACGCGCGGATGCGTCTCGCGATAGCGCCGCAGCACCTCGGAGGTCGCGTAGTAGACCGCCGACGGCACGCACGCAAGCGTCACGCGCTCGCCGCGCGTGCCCGGATCGCCGCGGATGCCGAGCAGCGCGTTGTCGAGGTCGTCGAGCAGCACCCGCATCTTGCGGTCGAACTCGCGCCCGGCCGCCGTCAGCGACACGCGCCGCGTGGTGCGCTCGATCAGCCGCACGCCGAGCGCCTGTTCGAGCTTCTCGATGCGCCGGCTGTAAGCCGGCTGCGACAGATGCACGGTGTCGGCCGCCTTGCGGAAGCTGCCGAGATCCGCGAGCGCGCGAAACGCCACCAGGTCGTTCAGGTCGAAATTGATGCTCACGCTCTCCTCCGGGTATTGATGCACATTTTCTATCAATCGTTGCTTTAATTGCAATTGACGAAAATACGGCCGTCATCGAGACTCAGCGTCTACGCTGAATGACTACTACCCGGGAGGCGCGCACGCCGTGGTCGACGTACTCGTGATCGGCGGCGGCAACGCCGCACTCTGTGCTGCATTGATGGCGCGCGAGGCCGGCGCCTCCGTGCTGCTGCTCGAAGCCTCGCCGCGCGCGTGGCGCGGCGGCAATTCGCAGCACACCCGCAACCTGCGCTGCATGCACGACGCGCCGCAGGACGTGCTGGTCGACGCGTATCCGGAAGAGGAGTACTGGCAGGATCTGCTGAAAGTGACCGGCGGACAGACCGACGAGGCGCTCGCGCGGCTCGTGATCCGCGCGTCGTCGACCTGCCGGCCGTGGATGCGCCGCCACGGCGTGCATTTCCAGCCGTCGCTGTCCGGCGCGCTGCATACCGCGCGCACCAATGCGTTCTTCATGGGCGGCGGCAAGGCGCTCGTGAACGCGTACTACCGCAGCGCGGAGCAGCTTGGCGTGCAGATCCGCTACGAGGCGCCGGTCGAGCGCATCGAGCTCGACGGCCCGCGCTTCGTCGCGGCCTGGGTCGGCGACGAGCGCATCGCGGCACGCACCTGCGTGCTCGCGGCGGGCGGCTTCGAATCGAACCGCGCGTGGCTGCGCGAAGCGTGGGGGCAAAACGAGCGCGGCGAGTATCCGGCCGACAACTTCCTGATCCGCGGCACACGCTTTAACAACGGCACGCTGCTGCGCTTCATGCTCGATGCCGGGGCCGACCGCATCGGCGAGCCGACCCAGGCCCACATGGTCGCGATCGACGCGCGCGCGCCGCTGTACGACGGCGGCATCTGCACGCGCATCGACTGCGTGTCGCTCGGCGTGGTGGTCAATCGCGACGCCGCGCGGTTCTACGACGAAGGCGAAGACTTCTGGCCGAAGCGCTACGCGATCTGGGGACGGCTCGTCGCGCAGCAGCCGGGCCAGACCGCGTGGTCGATCATCGACGCCAAGGCGGTCGGCCGCTTCATGCCGCCGGTGTTTCCGGGCACGCGCGCCGACAGCCTGCCGGCGCTCGCGCGCGCGCTCGGCCTCGACGAGACGCGCTTCATGGCGACGCTCGACGCGTACAACGCGGCGTGCCGGCCCGGCACGTTCGACCACACGCGCCTCGACGACTGCGTCACCGCCGGCCTCGCGCCGCCGAAAACCCACTGGGCGCGGCCGATCGATACGCCGCCGTTCTTCGGCTATGCGCTGCGGCCGGGCGTCACCTTCACGTACCTCGGCCTGAAGACCGACGAAACCGCGGCCGTGCGCTTCGGCGGCGCGGCGAGCCCGAATCTGTTCGTCGCCGGCGAAATGATGGCCGGCAACGTGCTCGGCAAGGGCTATACCGCCGGTGTCGGGATGAGCATCGGCACCGCATTCGGCCGCATTGCCGGCACTCAGGCCGCACAGGCGGCACGCAAGGAAACCCTCGATGCAAGCGCTTGACACCCTGATCCGCCAGGCCGGCGAATGGGCCGAGACCCCGCCCGGCGCGTCCCTGCCGCTCGCCGACCCGGACGCCGAAGTCGCGCGCGTGATGCAGATCTGCAACGCATGCCGCTACTGCGAAGGCTTCTGCGCGGTGTTCCCCGCGATGACGCGCCGCCTCGAATTCGGCCCCGCGGACGTGCATTACCTCGCGAACCTGTGCCATCAATGCGGCGCCTGCCTGCACGCCTGCCAGTACGCGCCGCCACACGAGTTCGCGGTCAACGTGCCGCAGGCGATGGCGCGCGCGCGGCTGCACACGTACCGGCGCTACGCGTGGCCGCGCGCGTTCGCGGCGCTGTACGCGCGCAACGGGCTCGCGCTGGGACTCGCGCTCGCTGCCGGCATCGCGCTGTTCCTGATACTGGCGCTCGCGCTGCGCGGCGATCTGTGGCGCGCGGCGCCCGGCGGCAACTTCTACGACGTGTTTCCGCACGCGCTGATGGCCGGCGTATTCGCGCCGGTGTTCGTGCTCGCGGCGCTCGCGCTCGGCGTCGGCGTGCGGCGCTTCTGGAAAGACGCGGCGCCGGGCGCGGCAAGCGCGCGGGACAGCGCCGGGGCGCTTGCCGAAGCCGGCGGCGCGGTCGCCTCGCTGCGCTACCTCGGCGGCGGACACGGCGAAGGCTGCAACAACGACAGCGACCGCTACTCGCTCGCGCGCCGTCATTTCCATCACGCGACCTTCTACGGCTTCATGCTGTGCTTTCTGTCGACCTGCATTGCCACGCTTTATCACTATCTGTTCGGCCTCGAAGCGCCCTATGCCTATACGAGCGTGCCGACGCTCGTCGGCATCGTGGGCGGCATCGGCCTCACGGTCGGCACCGCGGGGCTCGGCTGGCTCAATCTGCGCCGCCACCCCGCGCAGGGCGACGCCCGCCAGAAGCCGATGGACCGCGCGTTCATCGCGCTGCTCGGCCTCGTGGCCGTGAGCGGACTCGCGCTCGCAGTCTTGCGCGCCAGCCCAGTTATGCCTATGCTGCTCGCCATTCACCTCGGGGCAGTGCTGGCTTTCTTCGTCACGCTGCCTTACGGTAAATTCGCACACGGGCCCCTGCGGGCGGCGGCATTGCTCAAATGGTCGATCGAGCGCCGTCAGCCGAACCGCATCGGCCTGAGCGAGGACTGATGGCTTGAAGCGGGCACCCTGTTGTGCTGCACAGCCCGCTGGCGAGGGACACGAGCGCTGCGATCCCCGACAAGTTCTATAACCGCAGCGACCACACGGAGAAAAGATATGACGACCACGACAGGAGACGCGAGCGTACCGTCGCGGGACCAGGTCCTGAAGGTGGCCGTAGCCAGCATCATCGGCTCGGTCATCGAGCAGTATGACTTTCTGGTGACAGGCATCATTGCCGCGACGGTCTGGGGAGACGTCTTCTTCAAGCTGCACCAGCTCGCCGCGATCGCCGCGGCGATCGGCGTTTACGGCCTCGGCATCGTGATCCGCCCGGTCGGCGCCTTCATCTTCGGCAACATCGCCGACCGCTACGGCCGCAAGGACGCGATGGTCTGGGCGCTGCTGCTGATGGGCGTGAGCACGCTGCTGATCGGCCTCACGCCGACCTACGACACGATCGGCGCGGTTGCGCCGGTGCTGCTGATCGTGTTCCGCCTCGCGCAGGGCATCAGCTTCGGCGCCGAGTTCGGCACCGCGTCGACGTGGGTCGTCGAGCAGGCGGCCAAATCGAAATACCGCGCATTCTGGGGCGCCTGGGTCGGCTTTGCGATTCCGCTCGGCCTGCTGCTCGGCTTCGGCTCGGTGATCCTCGTGAAGTCGCTGATGAGCCCGGCGCAGTTCGTCGCGTGGGGCTGGCGCATTTTCTTCTTCGTCGGGTTCGCCGTCGCGATCGTCGGTATCGTCATCCGTACCCGCACCGCCGACAGCTTCGTGTTCGAGCGCTTCAAGTCGGGCGCGGAGACGCTGCAGAGCCCCGCGCTGCAGGTGTGGAAGGAAATGCCGCTGCGCATCCTGCGCACGTCGGTTGTCAACGCAATGTTCGGCGGTGCGTTCTTCCTGAGCTTCGTGTTCGGCACGAGCTACATGAAGGCGGTCGGCTACAGCGGCACGGAGGCCGAAACGATCGGCCTGATCGCCGCGGCCTCGATGTTCGTGTTCATGGTGATCGGCGCGCTGCTGTCGGACATCATCAACCGCCGCACGATCCTGCTGGCGTCCGCGATCGTGTTCCTCGTCTGGGCCATTCCGTACTTCTACCTGATCAACCTCGGCAACTTCTGGCTCGCCGTGCTCGCGGAAGTGATCGGCTTCGGCTTCGTGTTCGGCTTCGGCTACGGCGCGATCCCGACGTTCTACACGGAAAACTTCCCGACCCGCTATCGCGCATCGGGCGCGAGCGCCGGCTATCAGGTGTCGCAGGTGTACGGCGGCGGCCTGATCCCGATCATCGCCGGGCTGATCCTGCATGCGTACGGCATTCACCGCGCGTATCTGTACATCGGTCTGTTCGTGATGGTCTACGCGCTCGCGGCGATCTTCGCGATCCTCGCAACGCCCGAAACCAAGGGCGTCGACCTCGAAAACTGACCCACCCGTCCATGCGCGCGCCGCCGATGCGGCCCGCGCGCGATGTGTCCAGCAGGCCCCGGCCCGTCCCTACTGCGGCGCGCCGGGGCCTTTGCTTCAGGTGCTCTCGCGCGCCACGAGCCGGAACCCGAGATCGATCCGGTGCTGGGCCGGCGGCTCGCCGTCGATGATCTGCAGCAGCATCCGCGCCGCCTCGAAGCCCACCTCGTAGCGCGGCGTGGACACAGTCGTGAGCGACGGCGCCGACCACGCCGCGAACGGCAGATCGTTGAAGCCGACGATTGCCAGCGCGCGCGGCACAGCGATGCCGCGCCGCTGACATTCGAACAGCGCGCCGAGCGCCAGGTCGTCGTTGCAGCAGAACACCGCATCGCAATCGGGCGCCCGTTCGAGCAGCGCGGCGAGCAACTGGCATCCGAGCCCGATGCTCGAAGGTTCGTGCGTGAGGATTTCGAGCCCGCTGTCGAGACCGGCGCCGCGCAACGCGCGCCGGAAGCCCGCGCGCCGCTGCATCGTGCGCGGATCGAGCTGCGCCGCGACGAACGCGGGGCGCTTCGCGCCGCGCGCGATCAGATGCTCGCCGATCGCAAAGCCGGCGCTGCGCTGCGAGAACCCCACCGACCAGTCCTGCGGCGACGCGAAGTCGAACATGTGCACGAGCGGCACACGCGCGGCCGCGAGCCGGCGGCGGATCGGCCCGGAATCGTCGATGCTCGCAACGAGGAAACCGTCGGGCGCATGCGCGAGATACGCGCTCAGCAGCTCCGCCTGGCGCTCGGGCGCATAGCCGGTATTGCCGATCAGCAACTGGTAGCCGGCGGCGACGACGCAGTCCTGCACGCCCGCGAGCGTCTCGACGAAAACCGCGTTCGACAGCGACGGCACCAGCACGCCGAGCAGCTTCGAGCGGGCCGACGCGAGCGTGCGCGCGGCGCGATTCGGGATGTAGCCGAGCTGCGCGATGGCCGCGTCGATCCGCTCGCGCGCCTGCGGCAGCACCAGCGACGGGTCGCTCAGCGCGCGCGATACCGTCATCGTGCTGACCTGCGCGTGGCGGGCGACGTCGGCAAGCGTCACGCGGCCGCTCGGCCGGCGGCGCGCGCCGCGCGCCGAAGCGGCTTCATCGCGCGGCGCGGGTGCGGCACGCGGGGTCCTGCTGGTTCGTGTGTTCATCCGCAAAGTATCGCCGCGTTGTGCGCCGCCGGAAAGAGCACGCTCGCGCAGACGCTCATGGCCGCCCTCACGCAGGGTTCGTCCTGGTGCGTGCGCGTGCGTGTTAGCGCTATCATCGTGACCCGGATCGACCTTCTGACCATTCTTTCATTCATCGCGCCGGCCACGGCGAACGGAGACCCACCATGCTTTCCATCCGCAATCCGCGCCGCCGCGCGCGCCTGACACCGGTCGCGCTCGGCGCCTGCGCCGCGGCGTTCGCACTCGCCGCGCTGCCCGCGCACGCCGCGCGCGTCGAGGTGCTGCATTACTGGACCTCCGGCGGCGAGGCCAAATCGGCCGAAGTGCTCAAGCAGATGCTTGAGGAAAAGGGCGACACGTGGGTCGATTTCGCGGTCGCGGGCGGCGGCGGCGGCAACGCGATGACCGCGCTGAAGACGCGCCTTGTGGCCGGCAATCCGCCGGCGGCCGCGCAGATCAAGGGACCGGCGATCCAGGAATGGGCCAATCAGGGCGTGCTGCTGTCGATCGACGACGTCGCGCAGGCCAACAACTGGAACCATCTGCTGCCGCCGGAGATCGCGAGCATCATGAAGTACAAGGGGCACTACGTGGCGGCGCCGGTCAACGTGCATCGCGTGAACTGGCTGTGGATCAACGCGGCCGCGCTGAAGAAGGTCGACGCGCAGCCGCCCGCGACGTGGGACGACTTCTTCCGGGTCGCCGACGCGCTGAAGAAGGCGGGCATCACGCCGGTCGCGATCGGCGGGCAGTCATGGCAGGAGGCCGAAACGTTCGAGACGGTCGCGCTCGGCGTCGGCGGCGCGGCCTTCTACAAGAAGGCGTTCGTGCAGCTCGACCCGGCAACGCTGAAGGGACCGACGATGGTCAAGGCTCTCGAAACCTTCAAGCGCATCAAGGCCTACACGGATGCCGGCCAGACCGGGCGCGACTGGAATCTCGCCACCGCGATGGTGATCAACGGCAAGGCTGCGATGCAGTTCATGGGCGACTGGGCGAAAGGCGAGTTCACGGTGGCCGGCAAGGTGCCGGGCAAGGACTACCTGTGCGTCGCGGCGCCGGGTTCGCAAAAGGCGTTCACGTTCAACGTGGACAGCTTCGTGTTCTTCAAGGTGAAGGATCCGGGCGTCGAGAAGGGGCAGAAGGACATGGCCGGCCTGCTGATGAGCCCGAAGTTCCAGGAGATCTTCAACCTGAACAAGGGATCGATTCCGGTCCGCCAGGACGTGAGTCTCGCGAAGTTCGACATGTGCGCGAAGAAGTCGTCGGCCGACTTCAAGGCGGCGGCCGCCGCCGGCGCGCTGGTGCCGTCGTGGGCGCATGACATGCTCGTGAGCCCCGCGGTGGAAGGCGCGTTCTATGACGTGATCGGCAACTACTGGGCCGACGACAGCGAAACGGCGCAGCAGGCCGCCGACCGGCTCGCCGAAGCGGCGAAGACGCAGTAACGGCAGGTGACGCGACGCTCCGGGGCGACCCCGGAGCCGGCCGGCGGTGCGTGGGCCGAACGTGGGCCGAACGTGGGATGGACGTGAGATAGATGAACGTGAGATGAATGTGGGCTGAGCGTCGGCCGCGCGTGGGCTACGCGCTTATCCGCCCGGACCGCATGGGCTCCGCAGTCACCGCGACGACCCCGCTATCGCGTACACGCAGCGCCCGCCAGGATCGCCACCGCCCCACCGCTTCAGCCAATCTTGTGCAGATGCGCCGCGCTGCGCTGCATGCGCGCGATCACGCGGCCGGCCTGAAGCGCCGCCTGCGCATTTCTGACCACCTGCAACGAGCCCGTGATGAACAGCGCTTCGTCGCGCGCCTCGTCGAAACAGGCATCGATCGCTTGCCATGCGGCCTCGTCGACGCATTGAAGGCTGGCGTTTTCCCCAATGTGTTTGTCTATTTTCATCTGCCGCCCTGCTGTGAATGTCCGATTACCGCGCGCCGAACCACCCGCCGATCGCGCAACCCGATTCTACAAATGGCGTGTCGGCCGACCTATTGCAGAAAACCATTAGGAATGACCGGCGATCCGCGCAACCGGTCCGGCATGCCTGAACCAGTCGTTGCGGACACAACCGGTTTCGTCCTGTCTGCGCGAGCCGCGCGTGCGCCGGTTTTCTGTTGAAAAGAAGCTTGCGCTTTACTGTCGCCCGATTATTCACGATCAATAAAACGCCGTAAATCGCCCGCGCCTCGCGTCACGCCAGTGTCATGCGGGCCGGCAAGCGCGACTTCAAACGCCGCGGCGCCGTTTAATAATCCGGGCACCCCTTTTGTCAAGTCCTCGCGCGCGGCAGCCAGTCAAAATTTATTTGTGGAAATATCGACCGGCTCCCGCCAAAATGCGTGCGCACTTCCCGTTTGCTCGGGAAATATGACAAAACAGGATTTCGCCACCGGGCCGGGTCGTGCGCGACGCGCCCGTCGCACGCTCCAGCGAACCGCGCCCGTTGGGCGGTGCGCCGGCTGCGACGCCGGAACCGGGCCCATCCATTCGGGGATTACCGCTATGACACTCCTACGCGGGTCAGTGCTCGCGGCCTGTGCCGCGCTGACCTTCAGCCAGGCCGCGCACGCCGCGCTCGGCGGCAACACGCAGTCGGTCGAGGCCGACGTCCAGCAGATGAACGCCAGCACCGCGACGGCCGCCCAGGTGCTGGCCGCCGGCCAGCCCCAGTACACGACCCAGACCATGACGCTCGAACGCGGCACCGTGGTGCGCGAATACGTGTCGCCGTCGGACGTGGTCTTCGCTGTCACATGGCGCGGCCCGCAGATGCCCAACCTGGCGCAGCTTCTCGGCAGCAGCTATACGAACGCCAGCACGGCCGTGCAGAACTATCGCGCGCAGCACCCCGGGTTCGGCCCGCTGGCGGTGTCGGCGAACGGCCTCGTGATCGAATCCTCCGGCCACATGGGCTTCTACGTCGGGCGCGCGTATCTGCCCGCCGCCGTGCCTGCCGGCGTCAATGTCAGCGAACTTCAGTGAGGGCGCCGGGTATGCGTAGCACAATGATGCTGATGCTGGCCGCGCTGGCCATCGTGACGGCACTGGCCGGCTGCGGCGGAGGCGGCGGCTCGGGCAACACCACGCAGACGGCGGCCACGTCGCCGTCGACCTCGACGCCATCGTCGACGCCGGCCAGTTCCACCACGCTCGCGTCGAACCAGGTGCCGGTCACGGTCGACTACGGGCTGTACGGCACGCCGAACGTGCCCACCACCAGCGTGACAATCTGCGTGCCGGGCACCTCCACGTGCCAGACCATCAACAACGTGATGATCGACACCGGCTCGTACGGGCTGCGCCTGTTCGCATCGCAGGTCAGCCTGAGCCTGCCCACGCGCAGCGCGACGGCCGGCGGCACGCTGACCAACTGCGCGTACTTCGGCTCGGGCATCGCGTACGGCAGCGTGCGCACGGCCGACATCCACCTGAACGGCGAAGTCGCGAGCAGCACGCCGATCGAACTGATCCAGGACCCGGACTTCGCGACCGTGCCCAACACCTGTTCGTCCGCGGGCCTGAGCCAGATCACGCAGCCGAGCCAGCTGGGCGTCAACGGGATTCTCGGCATCGGCGTCGAGCCGATCGACTGCCCGGCCTGCGAAACCACCACGGCCGCGAGCGGCAACGTGTACTTCGGCTGCACCAGCAGTTCGTCGTGCACGCCGAGCACCGCGCCGGCGTCCGACCAGGTGACCAATCCGGTCGTGAACTTCCCGGCGGACAACAACGGCAGCGCGATCACGCTGCCCACGATCGCCACGACGGGCGCGGCGAGCGTCACCGGCACCCTGACGTTCGGCATCGGCACCGAGAGCGACAACACGCTCGCTGCCGCGACGATCTACACCGCGGTGCCGCAGGAAGCGCTATTCGCGACCACCTTCAACGGCACGGCCTATGATGCGCTGCTCGACAGCGGCTCGAACGGCCTGTTCTTCCCGGACGCGTCGCTCACCGGCTGCACTTACGACGTGGGGTTCTACTGCCCCGGCTCCACGACGTCGCTGAGCGCGCAGATGAGCGGAAGCGTCGGCACCAGCGTCGGCACCAGCACGCAAAGCTTCACGATTGCGAACGCGCAGTCGCAGTTCGCGACCGGCAACGTCGCATTCGACAACGTCGGCGGCTCGATCACCGGCCTGTTCGACTGGGGCTTGCCGTTCTTCTACGGACGCACGATCTACTTTGCGATCGACGGCCAGTCGACCTCCGGCGGCAGCGGGCCGTACTTCGCGTTCTGACGCGCGCCGACGCGGTGCGCGGCGCGTTTCGACGTACTGATGTGCGCCGATGTGCTCCGATGTGCGCTGACGTACTGATGTGCTGACGTACTGATGTGCTGACGTACTGATGTGCTGATGTGCTGATGTGCTGATGTGCTGATGTGCTGATGTGCTGATGTGCTGATGTGCTGATGTGCTGACGTACTGACGTACTGACGTACTGATGTGCTGATGTGCTGATGTGCGCTGACGTGCTCTGCCGTGCTCCGACCTTTCAACGCGCTCTGCCTCGAGCGCGCAGACCGCCGACAGCCGCCGCGCACGCCGCGCACGCCGCGGCCGCCGCGCACGCCGCGGCCGGCGCGGCCAGGCAACGGCGACGCGCCCCGCCGACGCCCCGCCTCCAGCCGCCCCGCCCCCTGCCCGCCTCAGACCGCCGTCGCCGGCAGCCACGCGACCCGGCTGCTAGCCGTCGCGCCCGGCGCGAGCACGCCGCCGCCCTTGTGCGCCGGCGCGGCATCCAGATTCAGCCAGTCGGTCGTGTTGCTGACCGGCTCCGCGCAGAAAAACGGCTCGCCGGCCGGCGTATACAGCACGAAGAAATCGAGCGGCGCATCCGCGCGCAGCGTCAGTTGCCGGTGCTCGTCCGGCCAGCGGATCACCGCCTCGCGGCTCCAGCCCACGAAGTTGTTGTCGAGCACATGATCGTGCGGCGCGAGTCCGCGCCGCAGCGCATCGACCGCCGCGGCGGCGCCGAGCGCGGCCGGCAGCAGATCCGCGTCGGCATGCCACATCGCCTGCACACGGGTTTCGATCAGCGTCTGCGGCGAGCGCGGGTAATACGGGTGATGGCCGAAGCCGAACGGCATCGGCTCGCGGCCGGTGTTGCGCACGTCGAGCCGGATCGAGAGGCCCTGCGGCGCGAGCTCGATGCGCTGGCGCGCCTCGTAGGCAAACGGCCAGCCCGGCTGCGCGGCGCTGCCCGCGCCCTGCGGCGGCGCGTAGCGCAGCACCAGATCCACCGCGCGCGCGCTGCGCCCGTCGACCTGCCACGGCGTACGCCACGCGTGCCCGTGCAGCGCGTGGCGCAGCGGGCCTTCGCCCATCGGCAGATGCCAGGTCCTGCCGCCAAACTGGAAGCGGCCGTCGCGAATCCGGTTGCAGTACGGCAGCAGCGGGAAGCTCGCCAGTTGCAGCGGATCGCCGGCGGCCAGCGCCGCGCGGCTGGTCGGGCGCAGCCAGTGCAGCGGGCCGCGCGGCGTATCGTCGTAGAAGGCCGCGAGCGAGCCGCCGAGCGCCGGCGCCACCACCGCGCAGCGTGCGCCGTCGCGCAGCACGACGAGCGCGGGGTCCGCCAGCACCGCGGGATCGTAGCCGCTTGCGGCCGCCGGCGCGCGGCCGTCGGCCGCGCCAGATGAAATCGCGATGTCCCGGTTCTTCAACACACTGGCTCCAGAAAGTTCGATCGGCGGCGCACGCTTCGGCCATTGCGCGGCAGGCGCCGCCAAATTATTAATAATATTACTCCTATTACCCGAATTATCGCTGAAATAACCGCTCACGAGAGGCGATATGTGCGGATTGCGGGGGTCGAATATTAGTGCTACCGTGACTCGGGCCCGCGCTCGCGTGACCCTCGCCTACCCGCTTATCCAATGAAAAAATCCACCCAGCGCCGCCCCACCATGACCGACATCGCCAAGGCCACCGGCGTGTCGCAGTCCACGGTTTCTCTCGTCCTGAACGGCGCCGTCGGCGCGAAGTTTTCCGAAGGCACCCGCAAGAAGGTGCTGAAGGCCGCCGAGGCGCTCGGCTACCAGTTGCCCACGCGCGCGAGCGCCCCGGCCGCGCCGGGCGAGCGCAACCTGATCGTGTACGTCGCCGACGAAATCTCGACGAGCCCGCACCCGGTCGTCAACATCGACGGCGCGCGCGACGCCGCATGGAACAACGGCTGCCTGCTCGCGGTGTACTCGACGCACGGCAACGCCGACATCGAGCGGCGCGTGCTGCAGCAGACGCTGGCGAATCCGGCCGTGCTCGGCGTCGTCTACGCCACCGTCTACACCCGCAAGGTGAGCGTGCCCGCCGCGCTGCTGAAGGTGCCCACGGTGCTGCTGAACTGCTACACGGCCGATCACGCGCTGTCCTCGGTGGTGCCCGCGGAGGTCGCGGGCGGGCTGACCGCCACGCAGCACCTGACCACCGCGGGCCACCGGCGGATCGGCTTCATCAATGGCGAAACCTGGCAGGACGCGGCCAAGGACCGGCTCAAGGGCTACCGCCAGGCGCTCGCCACCGCCGACCTGCTGTACGACGAACAGCTGGTGCGCGACGGCGACTGGAGCTCAGGCAAGGGCTTCGAACTGACGCTGTCGCTGATGCGCGAGCCGAACCCGCCCACCGCGATCTTCTGCGCGAACGACCTGACCGCGATCGGCGCGATCGAGGCGCTCAAGCAGCTCGGCCTGCGCGTGCCGGAGGACGTCTCGGTGATGGGCTACGACGACCAGGAAATCGCCCGCCACACCCACCCGCCGCTCACCACCGTCGTGCTGCCGAACTACGAGCTCGGCCGCTGGGCCGTCGAAACGCTGCTGCAGGAAGCGGAAAACCGCGGCGCCGGCGCGCCGTACAAGCGCCGCATGATCAAGCTCGACGGGCCGCTGATCGAGCGCGGCTCGGTGTGCGCGCCGCCGGTCGCCGGCGCGGGCGGCGGCAGCGCGCCCAGCCCGGCCGGCACCGGGGATACCCTAAGTAATATTTTTTGAGTATGACTGGTAATATTAACTGTGAAGCCGGCGTCAACGCGCGCGGCGGGACGGCGCAGCATGGAACGACGCAGTCGCCAGCACCAGCAGGTGTTCACAACTACGGAGACACGCATGTCATCAGCAAAGCTGCAGCACAAACTGGCCGCGCTCACGCTCTGCCTTGCGGGCGCATGGTCGCTCGGCGCGCACGCGCAGGACAACGGCGCGCAAAAGGTGCAGGACACCTCGTCGGCCACCTGTACCAATCCGAAGCCGGGCAACGTGAAAATGAGCGATCTGGTGGTCGGCTTTTCGCAATCGGAGAACGAGCAGAATCCGTTCCGCGCGACCGAGACCGCGTCGGTGCGCGCCGCCGCGAAGGCGGCCGGCGTGAAGCGCCTGCTCTACACGAACGCGAACGACAACCAGGCCAAGCAGGTCGCGGACATCGAGAGCATGATCAACCAGGGCGCGCAGGCGCTGATCGTCGCGCCGAATGATTCGACCGGCCTGCAGCCGGCGTTCGCGCAGGCGCGCGCGAAAGGCATCCCGGTCGTGACGATCGACCGGCAGACGGCGGGCACGTTCTGCGACGACTTCATCACGTTCCTCGGCTCCGACTTCTACGAGCAGGGCAAGCGCGCCGCGCAGGCGCTCGCCGACGCGACCGGCGGCCACGCGGTGATCGCCGAGATCCAGGGCGGCTACGGCAACACGGTCGAAAGCGAGCGCACCGACGGCTTTGCCGAGGTGCTGAAGAAGTACCCGGGCATGAAGCTGGTGGCGGCGCAAACCGCAAACTGGTCGACCACCGAGGCGCAGAAGGTGATGGAGCAGATGCTGCTGTCGCATCCCGACATCAACGCGGTCTACACGCACGCCGACGTGATGACGCTCGGCGCGATCACCGCGCTGCGCCAGGCCGGCAAGCTCAAGGGCGTGACGATCGTCTCGATCGACGGCACCAAGGACGTCGTGCAGGACATCGCGAACGGCACGGTGGCCGCCGACGTCGAGACCAACCCGCGCTTCGGTCCGCTCGCGTTCAAGTCGCTCGAAAACTGGTTCGCGGGCAAGCCGGTGCCGCAAAAGCAGATCATGAAGGACGCGCTGTACGACAAGCACAACGCGAAGCGCTCGCTGGCGGCGGGCGCCGTCTACTGATCCCGCGTCCCACCTCCACAGGGCTGCGCATGAGCGAACCGCATCACACCGCCCCGCCGCCGGATGCCGCCCGCGACACGGCGCATCCGGTCGTGCTCGAAACGCGCCGCGCGTCGAAGACGTTCGGCGTCGTGCGCGCGCTGCGCGACGTGTCGCTCGCGCTGCGCGCGGGCGAGGTGCACGGGCTCGTCGGCGAGAACGGCGCCGGCAAGTCCACGCTGATCAAGATCCTCACCGGCTTCCATCAGCCCGACGACGGCGGCGTGCTGCTCGACGGCGCGCCGGTGGCGTTCCCGAACCCGCGCGGCGCGCAGCAGAACGGCGTGTGCGCGGTGTATCAGGAGATCAACCTGATCGCCGAGCGCAGCGTCGCCGAAAACATCTTCATCGGCCACGAGCCGAAACGCTTCGGTGTCCTGATCGATCGGCCGCGCATGAACCGGATGGCCGGCGACATCCTGCGCCGCTACGGGCTCACGGTGGACCCCGCCGCGCGCCTCAGCGCGCTCGGGCTCGGCGCGCAGCAGATGGTGTCGATCGCGCGCGGCGTGTCGCTCGGCGCGCGCGTGCTGATTCTCGACGAACCGACCTCCGCGCTCTCCGGCGCCGAGGTCGAAGTGCTGTTCGGCGTGGTCGAGCGGCTGCGCGCCGACGGCATCGCGCTGCTGTTCGTGAGCCACCGTCTGTCCGAATGCTATCGCCTGTGCGACCGCTTCACCGTGATGCGCGACGGCGCCATCGTGAAGACCGGCACGCCCGCCGAACTGCCGCGCAACGCGCTGATCGCGGCGATGCTCGGCAACGACACGAAAGGGCTCGGCGGCCGCGCCGGCCCGCGCGCGCTCGACGATGCGCGCGCCGGCGGCCCCGCGCTGCAGGTCGAGGGGCTGCGCTGGCGCACGCGGGTGCGCAACGTCTCGATGCGCGTCGCGCCGCGCGAGATCGTCGGGCTCGCGGGCCTGCTCGGCTCGGGCCGCACCGAGACGCTGAAAACCGTGTTCGGCGCGCAAAAGGCCGATGCCGGCGCGGTCCACGTGAACGGCGCGCCGCTCGGCCATACCGTGCCGGCCCGCTCGATCCATCGCGGGCTCGCCTTTCTGTCCGAAGACCGCCGCTCGGAGGGCATCTTCCCGGGCCTGCCGGTGCGCGACAACATCGTCGCGTCCGCGCTGCCGCAGATCTCGCGCTTCGGCTTCATTTCGCGCCGCAAGCAGGACGCGCTCGTGCAGCACTACATCGAGCGGCTCGGCATCAAGACGGCCGGCCCCGGCGCGCTGATCTCGACGCTCTCCGGCGGCAACCAGCAGAAGGCGCTGATCGCGCGCTGCCTGTCGACGGACCCCGCGGTGCTGCTGCTCGACGATCCGACGCGCGGCATCGACGTGGGCGCGAAGGAAGAAGTGCACCGCGTCGTGCAGGCGCTCGCGGACGACGGGCTCGCGGTCGTCGTCACGTCGTCCGAGATGGAAGAGCTGCTCGAACTGACCGACCGGCTCGTCGTGCTCAACGAGGGCGCGAGCGCCGGCGAGGTCGCCACGCACGGCGCAAGCCCCGACGACGTGCTCGCCCTGCTCGCGAGCGCCGCGCCGCCGGCGTGACGCCGGCCCGCGCGCCCTGGCCGGCCACGCGCCGCCGCCCACCCTGAAAGAACGAGGATCGATTGAATCAGCCGAACTCTCCGGCCCAGCACCCGCAAGCGGGCGCATTCGCCGCGCGCGCCGGCCTCGCGTGGGTGCGCGAGCACAGCGTGTATGTCGCGTTCGTCGTGCTCGTGCTGTTCAACCTGGCCGTCACGCCCGGCTTCGCCAGTCCGCTCGCGGCGCGCAGCCTGCTGTTCGAAGCCGCGCCCGTGATCCTGATCGCGCTCGGCCAGAACCTCGCGATCGCGACGCGCGGCATCGACCTGTCGGTCGGCTCCGTGATGGCGCTGTCGAGCGCGGCGATCGCGGTCTGTCTCGGCTACGGCACCGGCGTCGCGATGCTCGCCGCCGTCGGCATCGGCCTCGCCGCCGGCATCTTCAACGGCGCGCTGGTGTCGATCGTGCGGATCGATCCGCTGATCTCCGGCCTCGCGCTGCTCGTCGCCGCGCGCGGTCTCGCACAGGCGCTGCTCGGCGGCTCGCGCGTGGACCTGCCGTCCTCCGACGCGTTCGACCTGCTCGGCATCGGCGCGGTGGGGCCGATTCCGGTCGTCGTGCTGATCGGCATCGCGCTCGCGCTGCTGACCGCGCTGATCGTGCGCCGCACGACGTTCGGCCGCTATACGATCCTGATCGGCGCGAGCCGCGATGCCGCGTATCTCGCCGGCGTCCCGGTGCGCCGCACGCTGTTTCTCGTCTACGCGGCAAGCGGCGCGCTCGCGGGCCTCGCCGGCCTGATCGCGTCGGCGCGCCTCGGCGCATCGGATCCGAACTACGTCGGGGTGAACTTCGAGCTCGACTCGATCGCCGCGTCGGTGATCGGCGGCACGCCGCTGTCGGGCGGGCGCATCTCGATCGTCGGCACGGTGTTCGGCGTGCTGCTGCTGCAGGTGCTCGACGCGAGCTTCATCATGAACAACATCAGCTTCACGTATGCGCAGATCCTGAAGGCGGTGTTCATCGTCGTGGCGCTGTATCTGCAGCGCCAGGGGGCGTAACGTGAGCACGGACACCCGCATGAACCCGCACGGCAACCGCCCCGCCCCTTCCGCCGGCGACACAGGCCACGCAGACCCCGCGGACCACGCAGGCAACGCGGACCACGCAGCCGGTGCGCGCGGCGGCGCGGCGCTGCGTTCGCGCAACGAGCGCCGCAACCGGATCGTGCAGCTCATCCAGGCGCGCGGCGCGATCGGCATCCTGATCCTCGTGTGCCTGACTGCCGGCGCAATCTTCCCGGACTTCCTGCATGCCGCGAATCTGGCCGACATCGTGTCCGCCGCGTCGTTTCTCGGCCTGATCGCGATCGGGCAAAGCCTCGTCATCATCCTCGGCGGCTTCGACCTGTCGGTCGGCTCGCTGGTCGGACTCGGCACCGTGATCGCCGCGTATGCGGCGCCGTTCGGCTGGCTCGCGGCGCTCGTCGCGCCGGTGGCGGTCGGGCTGCTGGTCGGCTTCGTCAACGGCGTGCTGATCGCGCGTGCGCGGATGGCGCCGTTCATCGTGACGCTCGCGGCGCTGCTCGGGCTGAAGGGCCTCGCGCTCGTGCTCGCCAGCGAGGACCTGCTGATTCCGAATGCGGCTGCGTTCACGCGCATCGCAAACGGTTCGCTGCTCGGCGTGAGCAACCTGATCTGGATTCTCGCGCTCGCCTATGCGCTCGGCGCGCTGGTGCTCAACTGCACGTCGTATGGCGCGTCGGTGTTCGCGATCGGCGGCAGCGAGGAAGCGGCGCGCATGCTCGGCGTGCGCGTCGAGCGCGTGAAGATCGTCACGTACGGCGTGAGCGGCGCGCTCGCCGGGCTCGCCGGCGCACTGCTCGCGGCGCACCTCGATTCGGGGCTGTCGGGCGCAGGCGCGGGGTACGAACTGCAATCGATCGCGGCCGCGGTGATCGGCGGCGTGCTGCTGACCGGCGGCGTCGGCACGATGCTCGGACCGCTAGCCGGCGTGATCCTGCTCGGCGTGATCCAGAACGTGATCAATCAGGTCGGAACCCTGAGCCCGTACTATCAGAATCTCGCGAGCGGCGGGTTCCTGCTCGTCGCGGTGATCGTGCAGACGCTGCTGACGAGCACGCGCAAGCATTAGCGGAGCGGCGCCGCGGCAGGCGCGACGGAGGGCAGGAAACGACCGGCAACCGCCGGAAAGCCGCCAGGCGCTGCCAGGCGCTGCGGAAGACAGGCAAAAAAATACCCGCCGCGAGGGCGGGTTCAATCCACATCAGGAGAAGACATGGAGGAGACGATTTGAGTATAGCCGCTCGCGCAACATCCGCAAGCCCTGTGAGCAGACGTTGTGCCGCGGCAACGTGTTTGCGCATACGTCACGCGATTGCATCGGTTATGCCGGTCGTCGACATAATCAGTAAAACTACATTATTCGCTTGACCCGACGATTGATGCGGATCACGCATGGACGGGATGACCCTCGTCCGTCGTCACGACCCCCGTGACATGATCGCGTCATCCGTCATGCTAGATTGGCGACTTCGTCGTGTGATCGAAACGGACAGGATGAACGATCCCGCCACCAGCCCTCACCTGCTCGGCCGCTACCTGAAAGACCGGCGCACCCGGCTCGACCCGGCCGCGTTCGGCTTTTCGTCACAGCGGCGCCGCACGCCGGGCCTGCGGCGCGAAGAAGTCGCGCAGCGGGCCCATATCAGCGCGGCATGGTACACGTGGCTCGAACAGGGCCGTGGCGGCGCCCCGTCCGCCGACGTCCTCGACCGGATTGCCGAAGCGCTGATGCTCACCGGCGCCGAGCGCGAGCACCTGTTCCTGCTGGGTCTCGGGCGCCCGCCCGAAGGCCGCTATCAGCAGAGCCAGGGCGTCACGCCGCGGCTGCAGCGCGTGCTCGACGCGCTGGATCCGAGCCCCGCGCTAATCCGCACCGCAACGTGGGATGTCGTTGCATGGAACCGCGCGGCCACCGTGATGCTGGTCGACTACGGCGCACTCGCGCCCGGGCAGCGCAACGTGCTGCGTACGATGTTCCTCGATCCGGACGCCCGCACGCTGCAGTACGACTGGGAGAGCGTCGCGCGCTTCGTCGTGGGCGCGTTCCGCGTGGACGTCGCGCGCGCGGGCGCGGCCAGCGCGGTGGCGGACCTGGTCGACGAGTTGCGCCGCACGAGCCCGGAGTTCGACGCGATGTGGCGCGACAACCCCGCGCCGGCGCATCACGAGGGCGTCAAGCGGATCCGTCATCCGCGCTTCGGCGCGTTTGCGTTCGAGTACTCCGCTTTCGCGGTGGACGGACGGCCGGACCTGACGATGGTCGTCTACAATCCGGCCACCGACGTGGAGCACGGCAAGATGCGCGCGGCCCTCGCGACAGCGTCGGATTGCGCGCCAGCGTAAGCGCGTGCATCCTCGGTCGACGGCCGCGCTCTTGATAGACTGGCGCGTCGAAAAAACAAACGGGAATCCCCTTGAGTCTCGACGAAAGTCTCGCCGAATACTACCGGCGGCTGGAACTGCCGGTGACGGCCTCCCCCGCCGACGTGAAGCGCGCCTACCGGCGGCTGCGCGCCAGGTATCATCCGGACCGCCACAAGGGCCGCGAGGCGAGCGTCGAACCGGTATTCAAGCGCATTCAGGAAGCGTTCGAGATTCTCGCCGGCAAGCGCGCGGCGCCCCCGCCGACGGTCTCCGGGTCGCCCGAGCCGTCCGCGCCGCCGGCGCGCGCCCGCCCCGACGACACTGCCGACACTGCCGACACTGCCGCCTCGCCCGTGCATCGCGGTCCGCCGCTGCGCGGGGCGAACTGCGCGGTCGAACTGTTCGTGCCGCTCGAAGCGGCGCTGCATGGCGGCGACGTCGAAGCGGGCTACGCGGTGAGGGGGCCGTGCCGCACGTGCCGGGGCCGCAGCGCATCCTGCGCGCGCTGCGGCGGCAGCGGCCGCACGCCCCCCGGCACACGCTGCGGCGCGTGTGCCGGAACCGGCCGGCCGGTGTCCAGGAGCGGCTGCGCGGACTGTCTCGGCAGCGGCATCGCCGCGGCGCGCGTCACGCGCAGCGTCGCCGTCGCGGCGGGCGCGTGGGACGGCCAGCGGCTCGTCGTCGAAGGCGCCGGCCATCCGGGCGTGAACGGCGGGCCGGCCGGCGACGCGATCTTCACGGTCGCCATTGTCTGCGGCCCCGGCGTGCGCCGCGACGGGCTGAATCTCGCATGCGAGCTGCCGGTCGATTTCGTCACCGCGACGCTGGGCGGCCAGTACGACGCGCAGGTGCTCGGCCGCGCGCGGCGCCTGACGATTGCGCCGAACGCGCAGCCTGGCAGCACGCTGCGCCTGATCGGCGCCGGGCTGGCCGATCGCAGCGGCGCGCGCGGCACGCTCACGCTGCACCTCGTGCTCGCGATGCCCGCCGGCGTTGCGCATCTGAGCGCAGACGAGCGGCATCAGTTGCGCGAGATGTTCGCGCAAGCGCAGCGGCGCGCCGCACGCGGCGATCGCGACGGCACGCCGCGTCAGCGCTGAACGTCAGACCGACTTCACCTCGCCGCCATCCATCCGCAGCGTCGCGCCGGTCATCCAGTGCGCGGCCGGCGACACGATGAACGCCATCAGTTCCGCGATTTCCTCCGGCGTGCCGTAACGCGCAATGCCCGCTTCGAGCGGAAACTTCGCGGTGGCCTCCTCGACGCTCATGTCGTGCAGCGGCGCCCAGTGCTCCAGGTAAGAACGCCGCCGGCCGGTCATCACCGCACCGGGCAGCACGCTGTTCACCTGCACGCCGTCCGCGATGCCGCGCTCGGAAAACGCCTTCGCCAGCGCAACGATCGCCGCGTTGATCGTGCCGACCGCCGCATAGGCGGGCTTCGGAAACAGCGCCGAGTTGCCGGACATCATCACGACCGAGCCCGAGGCCGCTTTCAGCGCCGGCCATGCGGCGACCGTCAGCCGCCGCGCGCCGTGCAGCTTCAGCGCGAGGCCTTGCTCCCACGCGTCGTCGCTCATCTCGAACACGTCGATCTGCGGGACCGCGCCCGCAATGTTCAGCAGCGCATCGATGCGCCCGAAGCGGGCGAGCGTCTGTTCGACGACCTGCTGGGCGAGCCCCGGTTCGGCGAGGTCTCCGTCGATCACGAGCGCCTGCGCGCCTGCATTCGTCACGTCTTCGGCGGTCTGCTTCAGGTTCTCGAGATTGCGCGCGACGAGCACCAGCGCGCCGAAATCGCGCGCCAGCCGCACGGCGGTCGCCCGCCCGATTCCCTGGCTTGCGCCGGTCACGATAGCCACTTTGCTGGACATCCTGCTTCTCCTGATGAAGTCGAGTGGGGTCGGTCAGTGTGCGAGAAACGCGCCGATTTCCGCCGCGATGTCGCGGGCGTGCGTTTCGAGCGCGAAGTGTCCGGTGTCGAACAGGCGCACCACCGCGTCCGGCATGTCGCGCCGGAACGCTTCCGCGCCGGCCGGCAGGAAGAACGGATCGTGCCTGCCCCACACCGCGAGAAACGGCGGCTGATGCGTGCGGAAATACTGCTGGAATGCCGGATACAACGCAACATTGCTGCGATAGTCGCCGAACAGGTCCAGTTGCACCTCGTCCGCGCCCGGCCGCTGCAGATAGAACGTGTCGAGCGAATAGCCGTCCGGCGACACCGACGCCGCATCCGGCACGCCATGCGTGTATTGCCACACGGTCGTCTCGTGCGTCAGGAACCCGCGCAGCGCCGCCCGATTCGCCGGCGACGGATCCTGCCAGTATGCGCGGATCGGATTCCAGCCCTCGCTCAGTCCTTCTTCGTATGCGTTGCCGTTCTGCGAGATGATCGCGGCAATTCGTTCAGGATGCCTAAGCGCAAGGCGAAATCCCGTCGGCGCGCCATAGTCGAACACATAGACTGCGTAACGATCGAAGCCGACTACTTCGGTGAAGCGCTCGATCACGTTCGCGATGCGGTCGAACGTATACGCGAACTGCTCGCGCGCCGGCATGTCGGACTGGCCGAATCCCGGCAGATCCGGTGCAACGAGATGAAAGCGCTCCGCCAGCAGCGGCATCAGGTCGCGAAACATGTGGCTCGCACTCGGAAAGCCGTGCAGCAGCAGCAGCTTCGGCGCGCCGACGCGACCCGCCTCGCGATAAAAAACCTTGAAACCGTCAACGTCCGCGTGACGATAGGCAATCGAGGTCATGATGTCTCTCCATGAAATGACAGATCCGGCCCGTGGCCCGGAGATGTGCACGCGCCGCACGCCTCGCGCGCGGCGCCTGTTCAGCCCGCCGCGACCGCGCGCGCCGCTTCGACGATCACGTCGGTCACCGCCTGCGCGGCTGTCACGATCGGCGTGTGATCGACGTCGTGCGCGCGCACCTGCGCCCGCATGCGTTCGGCCATGAAATGCTGCGTCGCCGGGTTGATCATCCGGTCGCGCGCGGCCACCAGGAACCAGGCCGGCCGGTCCTTCCAGAGCGGACGGCCGACCGCTTCGCCGATGCTCGCCACCGCGATCGGCCGCTGCGCCGCCGCGAGCGCCGTCAGCTCGGCCGGCGTCGCGTCCTGCGCAAACGCCGCGGCGAACGCCGCATCCGGCAGCCAGATCAGCCCGTGCCGGTCCGGCGCCAGTTGCGGCGCCTGCGGGTGTGCGTCGCCGCGATAGAACACGTCGGCGACCGTTTCGCCCTCGTCCGGCGCGAGCGCCGCCACGTACACCAGCGCCTTCGCCGCCTCCGCGCGCGTCGCACCGATCACCGCCCCCGCATAGGCGTGCCCGGCGAGGACGACCGGACCCTCGATCCGTTCGAGCGTGCGCTCGAGCGCCGCCACGTCGTCGCGCAGCGAACTCAGCGGCAGCGGCGCCGCGACGGCGCGCACGCCCTGCGCGTCCAGTTGCGCGATCACCTTGCGCCAGCTCGACCCGTCCGCCCACGCACCGTGCGCCAGCACCACGCTCACCTTGCCTGCAGCCATGTCCCGCTCCTAAGAAGTGTGTGAATGCCTCGTATCGCGATCCAGGCCGGCACGACCTGACAATCTGAGTAACCGTTTAGAAGCATTCGTGAAGGTTAGTTATTCATGATGTAACTTGTCAAGAAGTTTTTTGATGGTTACACTTCCCTCACGTCATTCCTCATAGGCGACGCGCAATGGACTACCGTCAGATGCCCGCGATCCTGATAGCCGATGCCCCGGGGCTCGATTTCCTGAATTCGGTCGCCACGCCGGTCGATCAGCCGGTCGACTGGATCGGCGACGGCGCCGGCTTGCTCGACTGGCTGGATCAGGCGCGGCTGGTGCCGCACGAGGCGCTCGCGGCGATCCGCGCGCGCGCCACGCCCGCCGAACTGGACGCGACCGCCGCCGAAGCGCGGGCACTGCGCGAATGGTTCCGGGGCTTCGTCCAGCAGCACAAGGGACGGCCGCTCGCGGCGGCCGATCTCGGCGCGCTCGATCGGCTAAACGAACTGCTCGGACACGACGAACGGCATGCGCAGATCGGGCCCGCGCCGGCGGACGCGACGATCCCGTTCGAGTTGCGCGCGCAGCGGCGCTGGAGTTCGCCCGCCGCGTTGCTGATGCCGCTCGCCGAGGCGCTGGCGCAACTGGTGTGCAGCGAAGATTTCACGCAGGTGAAAGCATGCGAAGGGCCGCGCTGCACGCTGCTGTTTGCCGACCACACGCGCGGCCATGCGCGCCGCTGGTGCAGCATGGCAATCTGCGGCAACCGGGCGAAGGTCGCCGCGCACCGCAAGCGGCTGAAGGAGCGTGCGCAGGCGTGAGCGCGCAGCACGCGTGAACGCGCGCGTCGCGGGGCCACCCGGATGACGACGCGCGCAAGCGCTCAGGTCGGTGTGCCCCTGCGCTCAGGTCGACGCGCACCTGCGCTCAGGTCGACGTGCCCCTGCGCTCAGGTCGATGCGCGCAAGCGCTCAGGTCGGCGCGCGGGCGCTTAGCGCCGCCGTGCGCCCGCGCGCGGCGGCGCCTGCGCTCCGCGCGCTTCGCCGAGTTCCCCGGCCAGAAAATCGACGAAAGCGCGAATGCGCGTGGACAACTGATGCCGCTGCGCGTAGACCGCGTAGATGTCCGCGCCGGGCGTGTCGTAATCGGGCAGCACGAGCACGAGCCGCCCGTCGGCCAGATACTCGCGGATGTCCCACTCGGCGCGCATCAGGATGCCGTGCCCGTCGAGCGCCCATTTCACCGCGATCTCGCCGTCATTGGTGGTCAGGTTGCCGCGGATGCGCACCGACTCGGTCGCCCTCGCCGCGCCGCGCTCGCTGGTGAGCCGCCACACGCCATACGCCTCGTCGCCCTGGCGGATGCCGATGCAGTCGTGCCGCACGAGGTCGTGCGGGGTCGCCGGCACGCCGCGGCGCGCGAGATACGCGGGCGCCGCGCACAGCAGACGCCGGTTCGGCGCGAGCCGGCGCGCGACGACGCGCGCATCAGGCGGCTCGCCAAAACGCACGCAGACGTCGAACGAATCGTCGGTGAGCGGCGGCGGCGTGGCCGATAGTTGCAGTTGCACCGACACCTGCGGATAACGCACGACGAACCGCGAAATCACCGGCCCGATGTGACTGCGCCCGAAGCCAAGCGTCGCATTCACGCGCAGCAGCCCCTTCGGATGCTGCTTCGCGCCGCCGAGCAGTTCGCCGAGCGCATCGATTTCGTCGAGGATGCGGCGCGCGCGCTCCAGATAGACGTCGCCTTCGGGCGTGAGCATCATCCGCCGCGTGGTGCGGTTGACGAGCGGCACGCCCGCGCGCTGCTCCATCTGCGCGAGCCGCTTGCTGACCGCGGCCGGCGTGAGCCCCAGCTCGCGGGCCGCCGCGCTCAGGCTGCCGGACGCGGCCAGCGTCGAGAAAAAGCCCAGGTCGGCGGGAAGAACGGCGTCGGTCACGGCGCTATTTGTGAATTCAGGTTAAAGATGCTTTGAGTCTAGCACCGGTTTCTGAACCCGTGGTTCGGTAAAGTGCGTCCACACCCAGAATCAAGGAGGCAGACATGAAGACGTGGCGCATCGCAACCATTCCCGGCGACGGCATCGGCAAGGAAGTCGTGCCCGCGGGCCGCGCGGTGCTGGAGGCCGTCGCGCGGACGACCCGGCAATGCGCGTTCGAGTTCGAGAATTTCGACTGGGGCGCCGACTACTACCGCGCGCACGGCGCGATGATGCCGGCGGACGGCCTCGACGCGCTGCGCGGCAAGGACGCGATCCTGTTCGGCTCGGCCGGCGACCCGGACGTGCCCGATCACATCACGCTGTGGGGCCTGCGCCTGAAGATCTGCCAGGGCTTCGACCAGTACGCGAACGTGCGGCCGACCCGCATCCTGCCCGGCATCGACGCGCCGCTCAAGCGCTGCCGGCGCGAGGATCTGGACTGGGTCATCGTGCGCGAGAACTCCGAAGGCGAGTATGCGGGGGTGGGCGGGCGCGTGCATCAGGGCCATCCGCTCGAAGCGGCCACCGACGTGTCGATCCTCACGCGTGCCGGCGTCGAGCGCATCATGCGCTTCGCGTTCCGGCTCGCGCAGTCGCGGCCGCGCAAGCAGCTGACCGTCATCACGAAGAGCAATGCGCAGCGCCACGCGATGGTCATGTGGGACGAGATCGCGCAGCAGATCGCGCGCGAGTTCCCGGACGTCGCGTGGGACAAGGAACTGGTCGACGCGGCCACCGCGCGCATGGTCAACCGCCCGGCCTCGCTCGACACGATCGTCGCGACCAACCTGCACGCGGACATCCTCAGCGATCTGGCGGCCGCGCTCGCGGGCAGCCTCGGCATCGCGCCGACCGGCAACATCGACCCCGAGCGGCGCTATCCGTCGATGTTCGAGCCGATCCACGGCTCGGCATTCGACATCATGGGCAAGGGCCTCGCGAATCCGGTCGGCACGTTCTGGTCGGTCGCGATGCTGCTCGACCATCTCGGCGAAACGGCCGCCGCGGCACGCGTGATGCACGCGATCGAAACCGTGACCGCCGACCCCGCGCTGCACACCGGCGACCTCGGCGGCAGCGCGACCACCGCGCAGGTGACGGCCGCCGTCTGCGCGCTCGTCGAGCGGGCGGAGATCGCCGCGTAGGCGCGCGGCGCCGCGCACAGAACCACGGGCGGCGCATGGCGCACGCGGGCCGCGCACGCAGGTCGCGCGCCGCGCGCGGCCACGGGAGACGGCCGCGCGACGACCAGGCGCGCGCGACGGACCCTGTCCCGCATCGCACGCCACGGCTGCGCGCCGCACGCACCCGCTTGCACCCGCTCGCACCCGCTTGCACCCCGCTCGTGTCCCGAACGCCGGACGCCTCCGTTTGCGTCCGGCGGGAACGCTTCACCTCCACGGAGGAGACCATGCCTACCGACATCGCATCCCGCGTCACGCGCAAGCTGATGTGGCGCATCATTCCGTTCGTCATGCTGCTTTACTTCGTCAGCTTCCTCGACCGCGTCAACGTCGGCTTCGCCGCGCTGACGATGAACCGGGCGATCGGGCTGTCGCCCGCGGCCTTCGGGTTCGGCGGCGGGCTGTTCTTCATCGGCTATCTGCTGTTCGAGGTGCCGTCGAATCTCATCCTGCATCGCGTCGGCGCGCGCATCTGGATCGCGCGCGTGATGTTCACGTGGGGCATCGTGTCGGCAGCCTCCGCGTTCGTGAGCGGACCCGCCAGCTTCTACACGCTGCGCTTTCTGCTCGGCGTCGCGGAAGCCGGCTTCTTCCCCGGCATCATCCTGTACCTGAGCCTGTGGTTTCCGGCGCGCCAGCGTGCCGCCGCCGCCGCGTGGTTCATGGCCGCCGCCCCGATCTCGACCGCGCTCGGCTCGCCGATGTCGGGCGCGCTGATGCAGTTGCCGCCGATGCTCGGCCTCGCGAACTGGCAGTGGCTCTACGTGATCGAGGCGCTGCCGGCGATCGTGCTCGGCTTCGCGGTGCTGCGCCTGCTCACCGACCGGCCGGCCGAGGCCCGCTGGCTGCGGCAGGACGAGCGCGACTGGCTGCTCGCGACGCTGCGCGACGAGGCGCAGGCGCGCTCGGCCCACGCGGGCCACACGGCGGCCGCGCTGCGCGCGCTGCGCGATCCGCGCGTGCTCGCGCTCGCGCTGATCTACTTCGGCACGTCGGCGGGCCTCTACACGCTCGGGCTGTGGGCGCCGCTCATCATCCGGCAATTCGGCTTCGACGCGCTGCAGACCGGTCTCATCAACGCGATTCCGAGCATCGTCGCGGTCGTCGCGATGATCCTGTGGGCGCGGCATTCGGATCGCACCGCGGAGCGCACATGGCACATCGTGATTCCGTGCGTGCTCGCCTGCGCCGGCTTCGTGTTCGCGGGACAGGCGGGCACCGCGCTGTTCGTCGTGCTCGCGCTCGTGGTGGTCAATGTCGGCATCAGCGCGTCGAAGGCGCCGCTCTGGGCCATGCCGGGGATGTTCCTGTCGGGAGCCGGGGCGGCCGCGGGTATCGCGATGATCAATTCGATCGGCAATCTGGGCGGCTTCGTCGGCCCGGTCGCGATCGGCTGGCTGAAGAGCCGCACCGGGAGCTACGCGGCGGGGCTTTACGTCGTCGGCGCGACGCTCGCGCTCTCCGCGATCGTCACGCTGCTGCTGAGCCGCAAGGCGACCCGGCCGGTGCTGCCGCGCGTCACCCCCGATCATTGAGCGGCGTCTGCGCGGGATGCACCCTCGCGCGCCCTCTCGCACGCAACCATCAAGAATGCCGGCGATGCGCCGATAACCCGAACGTATCGGGCGTTCTGACCCGGTTGTCCTGTTCCGGCGAGAGGTGTACATGTTCAGACGTTGTATCGCGTTGCTGTTGCTGATGGGTTCACTGCTTGCACTGGCAGGCTGCAATACGATCGCCGGTCTCGGCGAAGACATCACCGGCTCCGCGCGGACCGTGCAGCGCGCGCTGTAAGCGCGCTGAAAACACACGGGCCTCGCGTTCGGGCGGGGATGCGGCACGGACGCCGTCGGGCGCGCGACGATGCGATGCGCGCGGCCGCGCATCAGCCAGGCGTTAGCCACGCGCAGCCATGCATCGGCCGCGCGCCATGCGCTACGATGGCGGCTGCCGTTCGTGCGCTGCCGCGCGCACGACATCCTCGCCCCTTCCGAGCCGCCCCATGCCCCGTTCTTCGCTCGCGCCCGCCCTGCTGTGCTGCTCGACACTCGCGCTGACGCTGTGCGCGTGCGCGCCGCTGGCCACATCCGTCACCTCGCCCGCGCGGCTCGCAGCGGCCGCCTCTTCGGCCGCTCCTTCCTCCGCCTCTTCGCCCGCTCCTTCGGCCGCCGCGCCGGCGCGCGGCGGCGACGGCTTCCCCGGCGCCGCGTGGACCCGCGCCGATCCCGCCACGCAGGGCTTCTCGCCCGCGGGGCTTGCGCGCGCGGTCGCCTACGCGCAGCGCGCGGGATCGACGTCCGGGATGATCGTCCATGACGGTTTCGTGGTGGCGGAATGGGGCGACGTCGCGCGCAAGTCCAACCTGCATTCCGCGCGCAAAAGCTTCCTGAGCGCGCTGATCGGCATCGCGGTCGCACGCGGCCAGATCCACCCCGACGACACGCTGCAGGCGCTCGGCATCGACGACGACCCGCCGTCGCTGTCGCCCGCCGAGCAGCAGGCGACCGTGCGCATGCTGCTCGAAGCGCGCTCGGGCGTCTATCACCCGACGGTCTACGAGACCGCCGCGATGCAGGCATCGAAGCCGCCTCGCTACAGCCATCCGCCCGGCACGTTCTGGTACTACAACAACTGGGACTTCAACACGCTCGGTGCGATCTACGAGAAAGCGACCGGCAGGGACATTTTCGACGCGCTCGAAACGGACATCGCCGCGCCGCTCGGCATGCAGGACTACCGGCCCTCGGACGGCCACTATGTATCGGGCGGCCGCGTGACGCGCTATCCGGCCTACCCGTTCGACATGAGCACGCGCGACCTCGCCCGTTTCGCGCTGCTCTATCTGCACGACGGCCGCTGGCGCGGCCGCCAGGTCGTGCCGGCCGGCTGGGTCGCCGCATCGACGCGCCCGTATTCCGACACGCGCACCGGCGGCTACGGCTACCTGTGGTGGACGAGCACGCCCGCGAGCGGCACGCGCGGCCCGCACGCGACGCTGCTGCGGCCCGCCTTCTGGGCGGACGGCCATCTGGGCCAGTATGCGGTGGTCGTCCCGTCGCTCGATCTGGTCGTCGCGAGCCTTGTCGATGCGCGCCTCACGCGCGCGCACATGGGCCAGGAAAAAATGGAGAAATTCATCTGGCTCGTCGAATCCGCCGCAGGGGCCACCGGCATCGGCCCCGAGCCGCGCGGCTGACGGCGGTGCGCGCCGCACGCCGTCATTTGCTTCGGACACCGAACGGAGCGATTTTTCTTCGCCTGCTTACGGCGCGCGGTTCACGGCGACCGGCGCAGACACGAACGAAGACTCGCGCATCACGAGCGACGGCTCCGGGGGCGCAACCGAGCGCGCGCCGTCGGTCCCGGCGAGATGCTCGAACAGCAGCCCCACCGCCTGCGACGCGACATCGTCGAGGTGCAGGTCCACCGCGGTGAGCGGCGGCTGGCAACTGCGCGCGCGAATGCCGTCGTAGCGGGTCACGACCCGCACGTCGTCGGGCACGCGCCGCCCCGCGTCGGCGAGCGCCTGCATCGCGCCGACCGCGAAGGCGTCGACGAGCGCGCACAGTCCGTCGAGCTCCGGATGCGCGCGCAACAGTTCGGCGCACGCGTCGCGCCCGGCCGCCTCGCCGCCCGATTCGTCGGCCACCGCGATCACCGGCGTGATGCCGGACGCCGCGCAAAACTGCTCGTAACGCTCGCGCGATTCGATGTACGAGTTGCGCCGCTGCGCGCCGATCAGCAGTGCGATATGCCGGCTGCCCTGCTGCGTCAGATGCTGCAGCAGCAAGCCGGTGGTGGCGGACGAATGGAGGTCCACATAGGGCACCGCGTCGTTGCCGGGCTGCCGCCCGAGGCACACGACCGGCAAGCCGCGCTCCTGCAGATGCTTCACGTTCGCGTCGTCGGCGGCCGGTTCGAGCACGATCGCGCCGTCGATGTCGAGCTGTTCGAGCGGCAGCCGCCCGGCCATCACCGGCGGCACGAGGACCAGCGCGAGGCCGCGCGTGAGCGCCGCGGCCGCGGCGACGGCCGCGACCTCCATCAGGAACCCGAGACGCGACGCGCCGCCGGCAATCTCGAACGGCATCGCCGAGATCAGCGCGATCGTGCGCGCCTCGCCGGTGCGCAGCCGCTGCGCGCGCACGCTCGGCCGGTAGCCGAGCGCGCGCGCGGTCGCTTTCACGCGCTCGCGCGTCTGCGGATCGACATAGCCCTTGTCGTTGAGCGCATGCGACACGGTCGTCGTGGATACGCCGGCCGCGCGCGCGACGTCGGCAATGGTCGGCCGCGGCTTCGGCGGCACGGTGTTTTGCATGCTGTCTCTCTCGCTTCGGATGCGGAATTTTCTCATACCCGCCGGACCGGCACGCGCGGCCGCCGCGTGCGCCGACCGTGGCTATCGCGACCCACCGGTCAATAAAAAATACCGCTTGACAGTCCGTCTTCGGTACACGATTCTACTACCCAAATCGATTTGGGTTATCCGCCCATTTTTTTGATCGCAGCCCCAAATCGATTTGGGACACAACATGACCGCTCCGGACACCGGAGCCCTCTCGCCGGGCGCATGGCCGCCCCGGCGGGTCACAGGAGACGCCACGCCATGACGAATATCCCCTCGGTTCACGCTGTCGACGAGCGTCTGCCGCTTCTGAAGCTGGTCCTGTTCGGACTGCAGCACGTGCTGGTGGTGGCGGCCTCGCCGATCACCGCCGTGTTCCTGGTCGCGCGCGCGCTCGGCCTGTCGTCCGCGCTGACGGTCGACCTGATCAGCGCGACCTTCCTCGTCTGCGGCGTCGGCACGCTGCTGCAGTCGTTCGGCCCGCTGCGCATCGGCGCGCGCATGCCGTTCATCATGGTGCCCGGCGGCGCGCCGGTGGTGCTGTTCGTGCTCGTCGCGCAGCAGACGAACCTGCAGACGGCGTGCGGCGCGGTGATCCTGACCGGCCTGTTCTACTTCCTGCTGCTGCCGGTGTTCGCGCGTTGCCTGCGCTTCTTCCCGCGCATCGTGATCGGCACGATGCTGATACTCGTCGCGATCAACCTGATCAAGATCTACGGCGTCGTGATCGTCGGGCGGCCCGGCACGGCCGAGTTCGCGAGCCCGGCGGGCATCGGCCTCGCGCTGGCGACGGTCGCGTTCACGGTGCTGTTCGCACGGCTCTTCAAGGGCATGCTCGGCCAGCTCGCGGTGCTGCTCGGGCTGCTGGCGGGCGCGGCGCTCGCCGCACTGCTCGGCTACGCGCACTTCGGCGGCGTCTGGTCCGGCGCGCTCGTCGTGCTGCCGACGCCGCTGCCCTTCGGCCTGCCGCATTTCGATCTCGTCGCCGCGCTTCCGCTGATGATCTTCAGCGTGATCTCGATGGCCGAGGCGACCGGCCAGACCGTCGCGATCGCCGAAGTGGTCGGCAAGCCGATCGACCCGCGCGACACGGTACCGCGCACGATCCGCGCCGACGCGCTGATGTCGGTGCTCGGCGGCCTGTTCGGCACGTCGCTCATCATCACGAGCAGCGAGAACATCGGCATCGTGCAGGCCACCGGCATCCGCTCGCGCTTCGTCACCGCCACGGCCGGCGTGATCCTGCTCGTGATCGCGCTGTTCGCGCCGCTCGGCCGGCTCGCCAACGCGATTCCGGCGGCCGTGGTCGGCGGCACCGCGCTGATCGTGTTCTCGATCATCGGCGTGATGGGCGTCAATCTGCTGCGCCAGGTCGAGCTGCGCTCGCGCGCGAACATGTACACGCTCGCCGCCGCGCTGACGATGGGCATCCTGCCGATCGTCGTGCCCGACGCGTACAGCCGCTTCCCCGCGACGCTGCAGATCGTGCTCGGCAACGGCCTCGCAATGGGCGCGCTGACCGCGGTGATCGTCAACTTCGTATTCGAGCACCTGCATCCGCGCTGGGCCGGGCGCCGCCGCGCCGAAGCCGCCGCGCAGCCGGACGCCGCCGGCAGCGAAAGCCCGTCTTTTCACTAACTTCATCATTTCGCACTCCATATGAAAAACCCCGCTCCCCTGCCCTTGCCCAATGGTCCGAGCCACACCGCGCTGTGCGCCGACGAGCTGCTGCTGCTGCCCGAGCACCTGCTGCTCGCCGGCGGATTCGTGCGCGATCACGGCGTCGTCGTCGCGGGCGGCGCGTTTACCGATGTCGGCCCCGCACAGGCGCTGATCGCGCGCCACCCGCATCTGCGGCCGGTGCATCTGCCGGACCGGCTGATCATGCCCGGCTTCATCGACGCGCACCATCACCTCACGCAATCGTTCGGCAAGGCGCTGGCGTTCGGCGAGCCGTCGGAGATTTTCCGCCGCATCTGGGTGCCGCTCGAAAACTGCCTCGACGAGAACCTGCTGTATCTGTCCGCGCGGCTCGCGGCGCTCGAAGCGCTGCGCGGCGGCTTCACGACCGTCTGCGACGCCGGCACGCGTTCGAGCGGCGACGTCGCGACGATCGCGGCCGCCACGCAGCAGGTCGGCGTGCGCTGCGTGCTCGGTCTCATCTGCAACGATCTCGGCGAGGACATCGACACACGCGCGCGCGCCGCGCTCGTCGAGCGCGCGCACCAGCATCTCGCGCGCTGGGACGGGCATGCGCTCGTGCATCCGTCGCTCGCGATCTCGGTGCCCGAGGCCGGCTCGGACCTGATGCTGCACACCGCCGCCGCGCTGTGCGCCGAAGCCGGCGTCGCGTTCCAGACGCACGCGAACGAGCACCTTGCATCGGTCGAGCGCTCGATCGTGCGGCGCAAGATGCGCCCGATCGAGCATCTGCATTACGCGGGCGCGCTCGGTCCGCAGACGCTGATCGCGCACGCGACGCTCGTCACGCCGTCCGAGCTGAACCTGCTGCGCGACACCGGCGCCGCGGTCAGCTACAACCCGGTCGCGAGCGCGTGGAAAGGCAACGCGGTGGCGCCGGCGCTGCAGATGGCCGCGCTCGGCATCCGCTTCGGTCTCGGCACCGACGGCACGCGCAGCGACGCGTTCCGGCTGATCGACGCGGCCGAAAGCGCGCAACGCTACGCGTTCGGTCTCGCGACGGGCGACTCCTCGTGCGGCGCGGGCGCGCTGTGGCTCGACCACGCGCTGCGCGGCGGCGCCGACGCGCTGCGGCTGGGCGCGCGCATCGGCGCGATCGCACCCGGCAAGGCCGCCGACTTCCTGCTGGTGGATCTCGACGTGCCCGAAATGCGCCCGTCGTGGAGCCTCGACTGGGAACTGGTGCGGTTTGCGAACCGCAGCCAGATCGATGCGGTGTTCGTCGCCGGCCAGTTGCGCCTGTGGCAAGGCTGGCCGCTCGACTGGGACGCCCGCGCGTTCCTGAAGGAGGTCGACGCAGCAGCGGCCGAAGTCGTTGCGCGCGCACCGATCCAGCGGGTGCATACGGCGCCGCCGTCCGTGCGCCGCGCCGGCTCCCCTGAATCCGCCGAATCCGGCCCGCCGGCCCCGCACTTCGCCGCCGCCGCGGGTCGCTGAGCGCGCGGCTCATGCCCTCTCTTTTTCTTCCCGAGCGAGTCTGCCCGTGACCTTGAGCATCTTTGTCCTGCTTGCCGCGACCGCGGCGATTGCATCGTTCATCCAGGGCGCCGTCGGCGTGGGCTTCGCCCTCGTCTGCGCGCCTGTCATCGGGCTGATCGAGCCCGGCCTGCTGCCCGTGTCGCTGCTGATCCTGATGTTGCCGCTGAACGTCTATCTGGCGTGGCGCGAGCGCCCCGCGCTCGATTCGAAAGGCGCGCTGTGGATCACGGTCGGCCGCACCGCCGGCGCGGTCGCGGGCGCGTGGATCATCTCGCGCATCTCGGCCCACGACCTGAACCTGTTCATCGGCGCATCGACGGTCGCCGCGGCCGTCGCCACGCTGTGCGCGCCCGCCTTCGCCCCGGGACGCCATGCGCTGATGGCCGCCGGCGCGGTGACGGGCATCACCGAGACGGCCACCGGCATCGGCGGCCCCGCGCTCGCGATGGTGTTCCAGCATCACCGCGCGCCCGCGCTGCGCTCGACGATCGCGCTGTGCTTCGCGATCGGCGAGGCCGTCTCGCTCGCGACGCTGAGCGTGACCGGCCAGATCACCGCCGGGCGCTTCGTGTCCGCGCTGCTGCTCGTGCCGCCGGTGATTCTCGGCGCGTTCGTGAGCCATCACGTTCACCACCGCCTGAACGGCCGCGTGTTGCGCATCAGCGTGATGGCGTTCGCGATCGTCTCGGGCGCGGCGATTCTTTATCAGACGTTGAAATAGGCACGGGTTCAGCCCGCGCCATCCCTTCGGAGGAGACACCATGCATAAAAAACCGTTGTCCATGCTCGCGCTGCCGCTGCTCGGCCTCGCGGCCGCCGCCCACGCGCAGAGCAGCGTCACGCTCTATGGCAGCCTCGATGCCGGCGTCGGCTACGTCAGCAACCTGCGCGGCGGCGCGGCGTTCATCGCCGAACAGGGCACCACGCAGGCCGACCGCTGGGGCCTCGTCGGCACCGAGGATCTCGGCGGAGGACTGAAGGCGCTCTTCAGACTCGAAGCGGGCTTCTCGACGATCAGCGGCGCGATGTCGAGCGCAGGCAATCTGTTCAACCGCGATGCGTATGTCGGCCTGTCGAAGAACGGCGTCGGCACGCTCACGCTCGGCCGCCAGATGGACTTTCACTTCGAGATGCTCGGACCGTTGTCGACCGCGCAATCGCTCGGCGACTTCTCGGCGTTCCACGTCGGCAATCTCGACGGGCTCGGCGGCACGGTGCCGGTCGAATTGTCGGACACGGTCAAGTTCCGCAGCGCGACGATCGGCGGCCTCACGTTCGGCGCGCTGTACGGCTTTCCGAACACGACGAGCAGCACCGCGGGACGCACCTACAGCTTCGGCGCGACCTATGCGTACGGTCCGCTCAGTCTCGCGGCCGCCTACTCCGGCTATCACGACCGCACGCTGAACCTCGCGAACGGGCTCGGGCTCGATGCGTTCGAAGGCGTGAATCTCGCGGGCGGCACGTCGTTCGTCGCACAAAGCGTGAGCAACGCGGGCGTCGGCGGCAGCTACCGGTTCGGCCGGCTGCAACTGCATGCGCTCGCCACCACCGCGCAGATCGATCACGCGGGCGACAAGCGCCGCTACGTCGCCTTCGACGGCGGCGCGAACTATCAGGTCACTCCCGCGTACCTGCTCGGCGCGGGCGCATGGACCGCGACGCTCGCCGGCCAGCGCTGGACCCAGTTGACGGTGGCCAACGTCTATTCGCTGTCGAAGCAGACGCAGCTGTATGTCGACGTGATGGTCGAGCAGGCGTCGCCGGGCGCGCTCGCCGATACGCTCGGCATCGGCGCATCGTCGTCGAACCGGCAGGTCGTCACGCTCGCGGGCCTCCACCACCTGTTCTGAGAACGGCGCGCGCCGCGCCCCTCCCCGCTGTCTCGTCAGTGCCCCATCGCCTCGAGCGGGCACTGTTCGGCCCTTTCACAAGGGCCTTTTTTGTTGCAGCGGGTTTTGTACAATCGCATGCATCGTCCTCCACTTCCCGCCAGAGGCCCCGCATGAGCCAGCGGCCATCGCACCGGCACCTGCGCCCGCGCAAGGCGCCGACCCAGACGCGCGCCGAAGAGACCGTCGCCTCGATCGTCGAGGCCGCGGCCCAGGTGCTGGAGGCCGACGGCTTCGCGGGCTTCAACACGAATGCGGTGGCGCGCCGCGCCGGCGTCAGTATCGGCTCGCTGTACCAGTACTTTCCGGGCAAGGACGCGTTGACTGTCGCGCTGATCCAGCGCGAGACCCAGCGCTTCCATGACGACATGGCGGTCGCGCTCACGCTGCGCAGCGGCCGCAAGGCGCTCGAATATCTGATCGGCGCGGCCGTGCGCCAGCAACTGCAGCGGCCGATGCTCGCGCGTCTGCTCGATATCGAAGAGGGCCGGCCCGCGCTGCGCGGCGAAACCGCCAAAGCGGACATGCAGACGCTGGTCGCGACGGTCATCCGGCGCGCGGCACCAGCGCATCCGCATCCGGAGATCGCCGCCGGCGACGTGATCGCGATGACTCGCGGCATGGTCGACGCCGCGGGCGAGCGCGGCGAGCACGACATGGCGCACCTCGAACACCGGCTGAAAGCCGCCGTGTTCGGCTATCTGGCGCGCACCCGCGCGGGCTGAACGTCGCGCGCGCCCGCGCGGAATGCGAGCAGGCGCGCACCGGTCATGGCGGTAAATTCACGAAAAATGCCTTGCAGCAAGGGAGTTGGGCCCAATCGGGCGGGGCCGCCAATGCGAGTTGTTGAATGTGAGCTTTTACTTATATTCTGACGTCGTCATGCGGGCTGGCATCCGCCCCCGCCCCTCACCTGGAGAACGACGATGACCGCCTTGTTCCAAAGCATGAAGCTCAATCACCTGAGCTTTCCTTCCGCCGATACGCGTGCAACCGCCGCGTTTTTCGAACAGTACCTCGGCTTTACCGTGTCCAGCACGTGGCAGCAGTCGATCATCCTGAAGCGTCCCGGCTTCGACGTCGTGATCGACCACGCAGGCGACGCGGCGCCCGCGTGGCCCCGCGCGTTCCACGTCGGCTTCGAACTGCCGTGCCTCGAAGACGTCGAGGCGCTTTACGCGCGCTTCAAGGCGGACGGCGTCGAGATGGAGACGGCCATCTTCAACAACGGCCGCGGTTCGCGCTTCTTCTGCCGCGCGCCGGGCGGCGTGATGTTCGAAATCAACACGCGCCGCGACGCGGCCGCCGACTATCGCGGCACGTTCGACAACTGAACCCGGATACGTGCGCGGCGGCCGGCCCATGCCCCGCTACGCAGGGTCGCCCGGAACAGCCGCCGCCGCGCGCGACGGCCGCCGCCGTTACATCGTCGAGGCCGTCTGGATCGACAGGCTCGGGCAGTAGTGCGTCGCGCTCAGGTAGGCCGCCTGCTGCGAGCGCACGCCGGCCGCGCTCGACGTCGGCGGATCGATGAAGATCGATGCATTCGTCGATCCCGCCGGCGCGGTGAAGTTCATCGTCACCTTCCACCAGTTGCCGACCTTCACCGCCGACAGCGCGCTCGCCTGGCCCGCGCCCCACGTTCCGCGCACGATGCTGCCGGTATTCGTATTGAGCACCCAGGCGAACTCGGTGCCGGACGGATCGTCGGTCTGGATCGAGCCGCCCGGGAACACGGTGGCGCCGGTCGTCGCCATCACGTAATCGGTGAAGCTATAGCTCTGCTGGCCCTGAACCCGGATGACTTCGTGGATGTTCGCGACCGGCGAGCCGTTCGTGCCGGTCACGAGGGCCGCGCGCGGCCGCGTGCCGTAGAGGTCGATGGCAGGCTGCGCGGTGCCGCCGTTGCTTTGCGACCAGGCGTCCGGGACGGCGAGGCTCAGCGGCGAGTTGACCAGATTGCCCGCGTAGCAGGCGGCGAGTTGCGGATCCTTCGGCGGTCCGTAGAAGCTTGCGATGCTCGCCTGGATCGCGTTGTCCGTCGCATCCGAGGTGGCCTTCGTGATCACCGCGCCTTCGAAGAACTGCACCGGCGCGGCGCTGCCGTCGCCGCCCTCGCCGAGCGACAGGCCGCCTTGCCACTGGCCGTCGAACGCGTGGCCGGCGTCGTTGCTGAAGTTGTACGCCTCGGGCGGCGCCGCATCGTAGAGCGCGGTCAGCACGCTCTGCGATGCCGAGCCGCCCTTCACCGCAAAGATGTTCGACGCGCTGGACGGCGAATACTTCGCGAGCACCGTGACGAACTTCTCCTTCGCCGGCTGCTGCGGCCCGTACAGGTACACGCCGGCTTCCGCGTCGACTCCCGGCCAGTTCACGTCGAGCCCGTTGCAGACCGGGTCCTTGACGGTCGGCGCCTGGTTCGAGTCGCCGTCGCAATAGCCGAACACGGCTGCCGCGCCGTCGGAGTACGCGAGCGCGAACATCATGCCTTCGGTCTCGCCGTGCGGATAGGTCGCGGAATTCGCGCTGTTTTCCATGTTGCCGTAAGTGCCGCAACATGACGACGACTGGCCGTAGTGCGCGCCGGCCACCATGTACTCCGCGATGTCGGTATCGCCGATCGACTGGTTCACCGTGCCGAAGCGGTTGCGATACGCCTCGCCGGCGAGCGTCGACAGCGCGGGAACCTCGATGCCGTTGAGCGGCATCATCGTGAGCTTCGCGGGCGCGCCGGCGAGCGCGGGCAGGTCGTTGCCGACGCTCAGTGCCTGCGTGGGCGCCTGGGTCGTCAGCGCGACCGGCGGCTGCGATACCTGGACCGTCAGTTCGCCCTCGCTGCCCGGCAGCGTGATGGTCGCCAGGCCGTTGAGCACCGGCACCGTGACCGGATTCTGCGAACCGGGTCCGCTGCTGGGCAAGGTCAGCGATTCGGTGCCGTTCGGGCTCAGCGTGAGCGTGGCGGGAACGTTGCCGAATGCGCCGCCCTTCAGCGTCGCGACACGATCGATCTGGTCATAGATCGTCGCAACCGAACAGGACGTGTTCCGGCAGAACGCTTCGATGCTGTTGACGTTGGCCGTGCCGACCAGCGCGCGCGGCGCCCCGCCGGGCAAGGTGGCCCGCGTATAGGGATAGATGTCCTGGGTGGTATTGTCCGACGCGCGCACGAGCTGGAACAGCGGCCCCGAGTAGTTCTGCGTCAGCAGCCGGGTCACGCTGTGCGCCGCCGAGCATGGCGTGCCGGCGCCCGCAGCCGCATCGCACGGAAGCGGCGTCGAGGTGCCCACCTCGGCGGGCGCATTGGCGTTCGCCTGGGCGGCAACGGCGGGCGAGGTGGCGGCATTCGACACACCCGCGGCCTGCGCGCCGGGCGTCGAGTCGCCGTTGCATGCGCTCAGCGCGAGCGCGGCCGACAGCAACAGAGAAACCAGTCCAACTGCTCGAAACGTCATGATCCCCTCCAGTGAGCCTGCGTCCAGTGACATCTGATTCAGACAGGATTCCTAATCAGTGACGGGTAATGCCGATGAAGCGATACGAATGCCGGGGCGCGCGCGGGATGTGCCGCCGCTGGCCCCTGGCCGGGGCGCTGCGGCGCGTGGTAATAATATTAATCATTATTACCACGCGTAAGACTCGGTACATTCCCGTATACAAATACTGGAATGCCCATTCCATGCTGCCACGCTGTTCATCGTGCAGCGCGGCAATTGTAAAAAATATTATTACTAATAATTGAAAGGCATCGAAGCCGGTCGCTGCTTCATTGCCCCGGATGAATCGCGCGCGTCGCGTCCCGCAGGCAATCGAGAAACAGCGCGACGGCCGGCGTGCTCTCGACTTCCTTGCGCCAGACCACGCCCACCGGTCCGAGGACGTCGCCGAGCGCGAGCGGCGCGATCCACAGCAGGCCGTCGCGCGCCAGTTCGCGCGCGCGCGAGCGCGGTTCGAGGCAAAGCCGCGCGCTGTCGCGCAGCAGCGGCAGATTGCCGACGCTCGTATTCGACTCGATCACGTCGGTCGGCGCGCCGAGCCCATGATCGGCCAGCACCGCGAGCAGACGGCGATGCATCGGCGCGCCGAGCGGCGGCAGGATCCACGGGAGCCCGTCCAGATCGCGCCACTGGAGCGCGCGGCGCCGCGCGAGCGGATGCGTGGCCGCGGCGACGATCACCGGCGGATCGTCGAACAGCGGGTCGAAGGCGAGCGTCGCCTCGTCCGCCATGTCCTTCGGGATGCGCCCGACCACGAGGTCGAGCCGACCGGACTGCAGCGCCGGCATCAACTGGTCCAGCGTGCCCTCGTGCAGCGCCACCGTGGTCGCGTGCGCCTGCGTCTTGAAGCGCAGCGTCGCCTGCGGCACCAGCACCGCCGCGGCGACGGTGAGCAGCCCCACTTCGAGCCGTCCGCCGATCCCGTTGGCGATCGCGTCGAGCTCCTCGCTCGCGCGCTGCGCCTGCGCGAGCATGTCGCGCGCGTGGCGGATCAGGCTCGCGCCGGCGGGCGTCGGCCGGATGCGCCGCCCATTGCGCTCGAACAGGGCGAGACCCATCCCGCGTTCGAGGTCGGCGATCATCCGCGAGATCGCGGGCTGCGTCACGTGCAGCAGTTCCGCGACCTTGCCGACCGTGGGCAGATCGGCCAGCGCCACCAGCAGATGGAGGTGCCGCAGCTTCAGCTGGCGGAACACGTATTGGTCGACGGCACGCATCATCCGATAACAGAAACGTTATGAGTAGTCGATCATATCTCATTGGACGGTGATGAATTGGCTACGCAGAATGAATCCGTTCGCACCGACCGCGCCGCCTCATGGAACCCCCTCCCCGATACCAACGCGCGGCGCCCCTTGAGGAGACCCGTCAGATGACCCTACCCGCCGCCCATCGGCGCGCCATTGTGTCCGCCATCATCGGCAACGCGTTCGAGTGGTACGACTTCATCGTGTTCGGCTTCCTGTCGGTCGTGATCGCGCGCCAGTTCTTTCCCGCCACCGATCCCACCATGTCCGCGCTGCTCGCCACCGCGACCTTCGGCAGCGCGTTTCTGGTGCGGCCGGCCGGCGGCATCCTGCTGGGCATCTACGCGGACCGCGCGGGCCGCAAGGCGGCGCTCGCGCTGGTGATCCTGCTGATGACGCTCGCCTCCGCGATCATGGCGTTCACGCCGAGCTATCGCGCGATCGGCCTCGCCGCGCCGCTGCTGATCGTGTTCGCGCGGCTGCTGCAAGGCATATCGGCCGGCGGCGAGTTCGGCAGTTCGACCTCGATGCTGATCGAGTACGCGCCGCCGCTGCGGCGCGGCTTTTACGGCAGCTGGCAAAACTTCGGGCAGTTCTGCGCGGCGGTCGTCGCGGCCGGCATGGGCGCGCTGGTCACGCGCGGGCTGCCGGCGTCGGCGCTCGACGCATGGGGCTGGCGCATCCCGTTCCTGTTCGGCCTGCTGATCGGGCCGGTCGGCTTCTACATCCGCACCCGGCTGCACGAGGCGCCCGCGTTCGCCGAGGCGGCCGCGCGCGGCGACACGCGCGCGGGCGGACTGCTGCGCGACGTGTGGCGGCATCACCGCGCGTCGCTCGTCATCGCCTTCGGCCTCACGGTGTTCGGCTCGGTCGCGCAATACGTGCTGAACGTCTATTTGCCGATCTACTCGGTGCAGCAACTGAAGCTGCGCGTCGACGCGCCGTTCATCGTGCTGATGTTCACCGGCACCGCGCGCATGATCCTGATTCCGCTGTTCGGACTGCTGTCCGACCGCATCGGGCGCAAGCCGGTGATGGGCGCGTCGATGGTCGGCTACGTGCTCACGCTGTACCCGCTCTTCAGCTGGCTGATCGCGGGGCCGAGCCTCATGCGGCTGCTCGCAGTCGAAACAGTGTTCGCCGTCCTGATGGCTGCCGCGCTCGGACCCGCATCGACCGCGCTGGCCGAACTGTTTCCGACCCGCACGCGCGCCACGGGCCTGTCGATCTCGTACAACCTCGCGACCACGCTGTTCGGCGGGATCGCGCCGTTCGTCGTCACGTGGCTCATCGGCCTCACCGGCGACAAGATGATGCCGTCGCACTTCGTCACCGCGGCGGCGGTGATCGGCCTCGTCGCATTGCTGGCGATGCCGGAGACCGCGCCGCGCGCCGGCGGCGCGGAGCCGGACGACCTGCCGCGCAACGACGCGGCGCAGCCCGAGGCGGCGCCGCGTTGAGCGGCGCACGGGGTGCCCCCTGAGCGGCTCATCGAGCGGCACACTGGGGCCCGCGCTGCGCACCACACCGGGCGCGGCGCGTCCCCTTTTCCGGCTTCACGTACTTCACGTACTTCACGTACTTCACGTACTTCACGTACTTCACGTACTTCACGTACTTCACGTACTTCACGTACTTCACGTACTTCACGCATCCCAGGTACGCCCGACATGACCCGCAACGTTCTCTTCATCATGTGCGACCAGCTGCGCGCCGACCATCTGTCGTGCTATGGCCACCCGTATCTGCACACGCCGAACATCGATCTGCTCGCGCAGCGCGGCAACCGCTTCGCGAACGCATTCGTGCAGTCGGGCGTATGCGGACCGTCGCGCATGTCTTTCTACACGGGGCGCTACGTGTCGAGTCACGGCGCGAGCTGGAACGGCGTGCCGCTCGCCGCGAGCGAAATGACGCTCGGCGCGTTGCTCGCCGACGCGGGCCGGCGCCTCGCGCTGTGCGGCAAGAGTCATTTCTCGTCCGATCAGGCCGCCTACCGGCGTCTGGGCATCGACGGCGACAGCGAACTCGGCGCGCTGCTGCGCGAAGGCTACTTCACGCTCGTCGACCGCTATGACGGACATCGCGCCGAACCGGTCGGCAGCTACGCGCAGTACCTGCGCGCGCGCGGCTACGACAGCGACGACCCGTGGAGCGATTTCGTCATCTCCGCACTCGACGCGCAAGGCCAGGTCGTGAGCGGCTGGCAGATGCGCCACGCGCATCTGCCAGCGCGCGTCGCCGAGCGGGATTCGGAAACCGCATACACGACGAACCAGGCGATCGACTTCATCGAGCGGCATCGCGACGCGCCGTGGGTGCTGCATCTGTCGTACGTGAAGCCGCACTGGCCGTATATGGCGCCCGCGCCGTATCACCGCCGCTACACGGCGGACCAGTGCCTGCCGGTCGTGCGCCGCGACGACGAACTGCGCGACGCGCATCCGGTGCTCGCCGCATACCGGCGTCAGGAAGAGAACCTGAACTTCGCGCGCGACGAAACGATCCGCGTCGTGCGGCCCGCGTACCAGGGGCTCATCCGCCAGCTCGACGATCACCTCGGACGCCTGTGGGAAGCGCTCGATCGCGTGGACGGCTGGCGCGACACGCTGATCGTCTTCACGTCCGACCACGGCGACTTTCTCGGCGACCACTGGCTCGGCGAAAAGGAACTGTTCTACGACACCGTGCAGCGCGTGCCGTACCTCGTCTACGATCCGTCGCCGCAGGCCGACGCGCAGCGCGGCCGGGTCCGCGACGAATTCGTCGAAGCCATCGACACGGTGCCGACGGTGCTCGACGCGCTCGGCCTGCCGCTGCCCGCCGAGCGCCTCGAAGGCCGCTCGCTGCTCGCGCTCACGCGCGCGCGCGGCACGCCCGTGCAGTGGCGCGACGCCGTGTTCTCCGAGCTCGATTACGCGTATCGCGAGGCGCGCCTGCTGCTCGGCCGCGCACCCGACGCGTGCCGCGCATGGATGGTGCGGACCGCGCGCTGGAAGTACATTCACTGGCAGGGCTTCGCGCCGCAGCTGTTCGATCTCGAACGCGATCCGCACGAGTTCCGCGACTGCGCGGGCGACGCCGCGTCGGCGCCCGTCATCGACGCCATGCGCGCGCGCCTGCTGGACTGGTTCTGCGCGCGGCACACGCGCACCACGGTGTCGCCCGCCGCGGTCGAGGCGCAGACGCATCGCGACCGCGAAGGCGGCGTCTTCTACGGACTCTGGTAGGCCGGCCCGCCGCGCACCCGTCAAACGGGCGCGCTACGCGCGACGACGCTTGCCGAGCCGTTCAAAGACGCCCATCCCGACGAGCATCGCCGCGACAAACCCGAACACCTTCGCGGCGCCCGTGCCGAGCGCAACCAGCGCAGGCCCCGGACAGAAGCCCGCGATGCCCCAGCCGATGCCGAACGCCGCGCTGCCGAGCACGAGCCGCAGCGTCACCGGCGCGTTGCCCGGAATCTGCATCGGCAGGCCCAGCAGCGAGCGCGTGCGCCGCTTCGCGAAGGCAAACGCAACGGACGCCACCGCGATGGCGCCCGCCATCACGAACGCGAGCGACGGATCCCACGCGCCGGCCAGATCGAGAAAGCCTTGCACCTTGGCCGGATTCGCCATGCCGGAGACGATCAGGCCGATGCCGAACAGCAGCCCCGCTCCCCACGCGACGAGCACGTTCATGTCAGCCTCCGAGCACGTGACGCACGACGAAGGTCGCGGCGAATCCGCTCGCCATGAACGTCAGCGTGGCGACCAGCGAGCGCCGCGCGCCGCGCGACAGTCCGCAGACCCCGTGACCGCTGGTGCAGCCGCTCGCGAAGCGCGTGCCGACGCCGACCAGAAAGCCGGCGACGAGCACGCTGCCCCAGCCGGCCTCGATCCGGATGACGGCCGGCCGGCCGAGCGCCGCGGCGAGCAGCGCTGCCCCGATCAGACCGAGCACGAACGCGACGCGCCACGCGGTATCGCCGCGCGCGGGCCGCAGCAGGCCGCCGACGATGCCGCTGATTCCGGCGATCCGGCCGTCGAGCAGCACCAGCAGGCCGGCCGCGCCGCCGATCAGCAGGCCGCCGCCGAACGACGCGGCGGGGGTAAAGTGAGTCAGGTCGATCATCATGGTTTCCGGCGAGACACGAGAGACACGAGAGACACGAGCAGCACGAGCAGCACGGGCCGCACGCGCGGCCGATGGCGCGCGGCGTCAGGCAAGCGCGGCTTTCGCAAGCAACCCGAGCGCGACACAGATCAGGATGGACGCGAAGCCCAGCTGGACATGCCGCGCCGACAGCCGATGCGATGCAATCCGGCCGCCGAGCATGCCGGCCGCCGTCGCGACGCTGAACCAGAGCAGCACGCCGGGCGGGGGCAATGCGCCGTGCCGCAGCGTCGCGGCCACACCCGCCGCGCCGACGAGCGTGATCACCATCAGCGACGTCGCGACAATGCCGTGCATCGACACGTTCGTCAGCTTGCGCATCATCGGCACGATGATGAAGCCGCCGCCGACCCCGAGCAAGCCCGTCATCAGACCGGTGAGCGCGCCGGTCGCGCCCAGCGCGGTGGCGCTCCCCCAGGTCCACGCGAGACGGCCCGTGCGCGGATCGATGCGCGCGACGTACCGCGCCGGGTCCTCGGCCTGCCCGGCGTGACGACGCAGGGTCTGGCGCAGCAGCCGCGCCGCGACAACCAGCATGACCGCGGCGAACAGCGCGAGCAGCAGCCGCTCGGGCAGCACGCGCGCGCCGTACGCGCCGAGCGGCGTAGCCGGTATCCCGCACAGCGCCATGAAGCACGCCGCGCGATAGCGTACGAGTCGTTTGCGAAATGCCTCGAGCGCCCCGACCGCCGCGCTGCCCGACACGGCGACGAGCGCGACCGGCGTCGCCGCCTGCATCGGCCAGCCCATGCCGAAGACGAGCGCGGGCACCGCGAGAATGCCCCCGCCCGCGCCGGTCAGGCCCAGCACCGCGCCGACGCACGCGCCAAGAACGAGTGAAATGAACATCGGTGCGTACCCCGCCTGCCGTCAACGCGCTTTCTTCACGAGCCGCGGATTCGCGAGCCACTCGTGCCCCTTCAGCATGCCGCGCCAGTAGAGCGGCGGCAGGATGCGCTCCTTGAGCAGCCACGCGAGCCGCGACGGATGCGTGCCGTCGATCAGCCAGCGCGGGAAGGTCGGCGCCACCTTGCCGCCGTACAGGAACTCGGCGAGCACGATCTTGCCGCGCTCGACGGTCAGCGGGCACGAGCCGTAGCCGTCGTACGACGCGCTCTCCGACAGTCCGCGCAGCGCCGCCAGCACGTTGTGCGCGACCACCGGCGCCTGCTTGCGCGCCGCCGCGGCGGTCTTCGCGTTCGGCGTGCCGGTCACGTCGCCGAGCCCGTGGATGTTGTCGAAGCGCTTGTGGCGCAGCGTCGTCTGGTCGACTTCGACCCAGCCGGCCGCGTCGGCGAGCGGACTCGCGCGGACGAAGTCGGGGGCCTTTTGCGGCGGCACCACGTGAATCATGTCGAATGACGTCTCGACGCGCTCGGTCTTGCCGTCCGCCAGCGTGCGCGCGAAGGTCGCGCGCCGCGCCGGGCCGTCGATCGCGATCAGGTTGTGGCTGAAATTCAGCCCGATGCCATAGCGCTCGACATACGCCATCAGCGCCGGCACGTAGTCCGCGACGCCGAACAGCACCGCGCCTGCATTGAAGAACCCGATGTCGATCTGCGCGAGGCTGCCGGTACGGCGCCAGTGGTCGGCGGACAGGTACATCGCCTTCTGCGGCGCGCCGGCGCACTTGATCGGCATCGGCGGCTGCGTGAAGAGCGCGCGGCCGCTGCGCAGCGTCTGCACGAGCTGCCATGTGTACGGCGCGAGATCGTACCGGTAGTTCGACGTGACGCCGTGTTGGCCGAGCGTCTGCGGCAAGCCCTCGACCGCGTTCCAGTCGAGCTTCAGCCCCGCGCAGACGACGAGCTGCCGGTACCGGACCACCCGGCACCCTTCGAGCACGACCGCGTTGCGATCGGGTTCGAAGGCGGCGACCGCGGCCCGGATCCAGCGCACGTTGGCGGGCAGCACGTCGGTCATCGCGCGCAGGGTCGTCTCGGGACGGAACACGCCTGCGCCGACCATCGTCCAGCCCGGCTGGTAGTAATGAACCTCCGCCGGATCGATCACCGCGATGTCGAGATTCGGTGCGCGCGCAAGCAGACTCGACGCGGTCGCGATCCCCGCCGCGCCGCCGCCGACGATCACGATCTCGTGCGTTTCCTCGGAGACCGCAAGCGGCGCGTGCATGCGCGTGGCGAGCGCGCTCAGATCGTAGCCTGCGGCCTTCGCGGTCGCGAGGATCTCGCTGAAATCCTGCTCGCCGGCGCGCGACAGCGCCCACAGCGTCGCCGAGCGCATGCCGCTGCGGCAATACGCGAGCACCGGGCCGGGCAGACTCGCGAGCGCCGCCTTGAACTGCGCGACATCGGCGTCCGAGACCTTGCCCGACTCGACGGGCAGATAGCGCGCGTCGAGCCCTTGCGCGCGCGCCGCCGCTTCGATCTCAACGAAGGTCGGCTGGTCGGGCCCCTCGCCGTCGGGACGGTTGCAGATCACCGCGCGAAAACCGGCGGCGCGCAGCGCGGGCAAGTCCGATGCGCGAATCTGCGGCGAGACGATGACCGTGTCGGTCAGCTTCCTGGTATCCATGGTCTGTCCTGATTCCTGATTCCTGATTCCTGATTCCTGATTCCTGATTCCTGATTCCTGATTCCTGATTCCTGATTCCTGATTCCTGATTCCTGATTCCTGGGTCGTGATTCCTGGGGCGCGCTTCCCGTTGCCCGGCTGGCGGCCGGCAGCGAGCGCGCTACAGCGCGTTCACCGGGATCTTGATGTACGAAATGCCGTTGCTTTCGGGCTCCGGCAGATGTCCCGCGCGCATGTTCACCTGCACCGACGGCAGGATCAGCACCGGCATCTCCAGCGTGGCGTCGCGCGCGTTGCGCATCTCGACGAAGGCATGCTCGGGCGTGCCGTCGTGAATGTGGATGTTGTGCGCGCGCTGCGCCTCGACGGTGCTGACGAACTGCACCGGACGGCCGCCCGGCGGGTAGTCGTGACACAGGTAGAGGCGCGTCTGCGGCGGCAGGCTCAGCACGCGGTTGATCGAGTGGTAGAGCGTGGCCGCGTCGCCGCCGGGGAAGTCGCAGCGGGCGGTCCCGTAGTCGGGCATGAACAGCGTATCGCCGACGAACGCGGCCTGCTGGTCGCCCGTGCCCGCGACATAGGTCACGCAGGCGGGCGTGTGGCCGGGCGTGTGCATCACGCGCAGGGGGAGCGCGCCCACGCTGAAGGTGTCGCCGTCGGCGAACAGGTGATCGAACTGCGAGCCGTCGGTCGCGAAGCCGCTGCCTGCGTTGAAGAGCTTGCCGAACACCTGCTGCACGCGCGTCACCTGATCGCCGATCGCGATCCGCCCGCCGAGGCGCGCCTTCAGGTACGGCGCGGCCGACAGATGGTCCGCGTGCACGTGGGTTTCGAGCAGCCACTGCACGCGCGCGCCGAGCGCCTCGACGCGCGCGGCGAGACGCTCGGCCGACGCGGTGCGCGTGCGGCCCGATTTCGGATCGTAGTCGAGCACGCTGTCGATCAGCGCGCACTGCATCGTCAGCGGATCCAGCAGCAGGTAGCTGATGGTCCCGGTAGCCGGATCGAAAAAGCCTTCGACGACGAATCGGTCGGTACTCATGGCGCGCGCTCCTGTCGCAAAGCGGTCAGTGGATGGGGCAAATAGGGCAGATTTGACCGGAATCAAATCAAGTACCGTGCCAGCGCGGCCGCCGTCCCCGCGCGGCCCAGGCAAGTTCATGATTTGTTTCGGTTTTGGGAAGCACGAAGAAGGAGCGCGGGCGCGCATCGGCGACGCGATGCGCCTGCTTCTGAAGGGCGACGACTGCCATCGACTGCCATATGGCAGTTATGGCAGTCGTGGCAGATAGGGCAGTCGGGTGATGGCGGTTACATGGCAGTACGCCGATCGCGACGCCGTCGCGGGGCGCCGCCGGGCGACATCGCATGCACCCGGCCGTACTCGTTAATCCAGCCCGTCACGCGACGGCGCCGACACGGATGCGGCCCGATGCCGGTTCGCACGTCCTGGTATGCGCGGCACGCCTCACCCGATCCGTTCATAGGTGGCTTCGAAGCGGGCGTTGTCCATCGGCCATGCACACCCGGACGCGTCCGTGATGATCCAGTCGCCCGGCACAACATTGAACCAGCCGTCTGGGGTCGCGATCACCCATCCTGTTTCATGCTCGACCACCCACGGATGATCGCCGCGTCCAAACCAGCGGACCGCGTCAACCACTGCCGAGCGCCGGACATAAGGCATTTCGTTGCCTGCTTTCGGTGAGGGTCCGGCTCGCACTCTTCCATGCGAGCGCTCAGAACCGGTGCCTGATCCCAGCGATAACCGACGTTTGCGACCCGCCTTCACGCGGATCGACAACCGGGATGATCGTGCTCGCGGCAAGCGCGAGCGTGCCGCTATTCTTCATGTGCTCAGCCGTCACGTACAGCGCCGTGCTATCCGATAACGTGTACACCCCGCGCAGGACAAGCATGATTGCCTTGTTGGGCGACTGATCGTATTTGAGTTCCGCCAGTTCGCTGTCGAACGAGAGAAACCGGTTCACCGGCACCGTGCCCGTCAACCACACCAGATTGCTCTTCGGTGTCGCGATGCCCTCGTCGTCGCGCCTGATCCAGCCCATTCCGAACCGCGCGTCACGTACGTTGAAGTAGGCCCCGAGGATGAAGCGGCTGTCCGTCAGCCCGGGCGACGTCAAACCGCCCCAGGTGGCCGGCGTACCGCCGTAATTGCGCTCGTAGGCGCTGGCAACGCCCCACTGCGGATTTTCATACTTCAGTAGTGCAGACCATTCTCGGCATTCGGGTGAAGGGGTAGATTCGCCCGGACAGTTGGTGGCCACCGCCGTGCCGCCGTCTACCGCATCGCGGCCGAAGCTGTAATTCACGCCGGTTTCGAATCCGCCGATGTGGTACAGGTAGCTGATCGCGTTGTCGGCGCGCGGATTGGCGATGCCGTTGTCCAGGGTGGTGAGACCTTGCGCGCCGAATCCGAACGGATTGACGGGCTTGACCGCGTACGCCCGCATCGTGTACTGCCGGCCGAACGTCAGGCGACCGAAGTCTCCGCTCAACCCGACATACGACTGCCGGCCGAACAGGCGCCCCCCCTGGCTCGACGATCCGTTACTCGCCTGAAACCCGCCTTGCAGATCCCATATGGCCCGCAGTCCTTCGCCCAGATCCTCGTTGCCGCGCAATCCGAAGTACGAGGTGTCCGTGCCCCAACCCATGCGGACACTGCTATGGGTCGTCGTGCCCGTCGCCTGGTTGTCGATGTACTCGATACCCTGATCGACGGAGCCATACAGCGTGACCGTGCCCGGGCCGTCCTGACTCCATTGGGGCGTCTCCCCGGCCCACGCTGGTGCAGCGGCGATCAACACCGCGCAAAGGCCTATCGCCGCCTTGTATTTCATGGCAGTCCCTGTCTCCCTGTAGTAGTAATGGTTCGTACTCCGCCATCGCGGCATGCCGCGATGGCGGAGTACGTTGCCCGTCTGCTGGAAGATTCTGCCCGCGCATCGCCATGCCGCGATTGAGAAAAACTGCGGCTGAATTGAGTGAAAGGTTAACCTGACCGCTTGACGCAAACGGATAGCGCGCGGCAGCAGGCGGGGGGGTGCGCCCGTTAGCGGATACTTCGGTGGTCCACACCAGAGGAGCTAACGCGCATCGTCTGCGATTGACGATGCGCCGACGGGACACCGCCTGCGTCATCCGCACAACGGCATGTCATGATCCTGAATTAGCAGGACTACTTATTTATTTGAGTCATTCTTTTAGGGATTGATCGGGTGGTGCAGCACCCTGTGGCGCTGCAGCCTGTCGCTTTTCAGGGGCGGCATGGCATCGCGCGCCGCGGCCGCCCCTCGTTTCCCGACACGATTGGTGTACCAGCTGCCGGAGACGGCCAACCGCCCCCTACGCCCCCGCCTGCCCCTCGATCACCGCGAGCAGCTTGCGCAATCCGCGCCACGCGAGGCTCGCCGGCAGCGCGCCGAGCGTCGCGGTGCCGACCACCTGGCGCTGCAGCGCCGCGTTCCCCGCGCACGCGCCCACGCGCACCCGGTACGTCGCGGCGAGCGGCACCAGCTGCCGCGTTCCCTGTTGCAGCGTGGCCGGTATCGGGCCGCCGTAAGGGCTCGCGACGTAGGGTTCGTCCAGCGTCGCGAGATTCACGCGGTCGATCGCCGTCACCCGGCAATGCAGCGCGTGCGCTTCCGGCCGCGCCGCAATAAAGGTCGCGGCATCGCCGACCGCGAGGCGCCCCACGTCGTCCTCGCCGACAAACGCTTCGCCCTTGATGCGCCCGTCCGCCACACTCGCCGCACTCGCCGCACTCGCCGCACCCGCCGCACTCGCCGCACCCGCCCCGCCCGCGGGCGACACCACGTCGAACAGCCGCTCGCCGCGCGGCACCCATTCGCCGGCGGCCAGCCCTTCGTCCGCGACGCTTTCGACCACGCCGGCGAACGGCGCGCGCACCGTCAGTTGCGCGATCTGGGCCGCAAGCCCCGCCACGGTCTGATGCGCGGCATCGCGCCGTCGCGCGAGCGCCACGCCCAGTTGCAGCAGCCGGTCGTCGAACGGCTGCTGCGCGACCTCCCAGTCGAGCAGGTCCGCTTCGGCCTGTGCGCGCTTGAGCCGGTAGTCGAGCTCCGGCGAGCTCAACACCGCCAGCACCGTGCCCGCCGCAACGTGCTGGCCGTCGCGCGCGGGCGCGACCGCATCGGACACGTAGGCCGCCGCCGGCGCGTACAGCCCTTGCGCGAGGCTCGGCCCGAACACCGCGGGCGCACTCACGCCGCGCTGCCACGGCAGCACGAAAAAGCCGAACAGCGCGGCGCCGGCGAGCGCGCTGCGCACGGTCTGCCGCCGCCAGCGCAATTCGCCGCGCCGCCGCCAGCACGCGCCGAACTCGCGCGTGACGGGCCGCACGATGAACCAGCCGAACTCCACGCAGAAAAGCGCGGTGCCGAGCGCCTTGAAAAAGGTGTGATAGACGACCAGCGCGATCGAGAAGAACACGGTCAGCCGGTAGAGCCACGTGACGAACGCGAAGGCGATCAGGAAGCGCCGCCGGCGCGGCGCGCACGGCTCCGGCTGCGGATCGCCCAGTCCGAACAGCCACTCGCGCAGCCCCCAGCGGCCGAACGCGAACGCGCGATCGTGCAGGTTCGGCATGTCGAGCCAGTCCGACAGCAGGAAGTAGCCGTCGAAGCGCATGAACGGACTCGCGTTGATCGCAAGCGTGCCGATCCACGTGGTCGTCGCCAGCAGGAATGCGCCGGCGCGCAGCGGACCGTCCGGCAGCAGGTTCCACGCGACCGTCGCCAGCACGGCCAGCACCAGTTCGGCCAGCATGCCGGCCGCGCCGATGCGCAGCCGGCGGCGCCGGTCGGATACCTGCCACGCCTCGGTCGTATCGGTGTAGAGCACCGGCAGCATCACCAGCAGCGCGATCCCCATCGTCGGCACGCGGCAGCCGTAGCGGTACGCGGTGAACGCGTGGCCGAACTCGTGCAGCACCTTCGCGAAGCCGATCGCGAGCGCGAGCGCCGCGAGGCCTTGCCAGTCCGCATAGCGGTGGAACGTGTGGACGAACTCGTCCCAGCGCCGCGACACCATGAAGAGGCCCACCAGCGCGCATCCCGCGACGCCGGCCCAGAACGCCGGCCGGTACGCGAAGCCGGCATAGCGGCTGAAGCGCCGCAGGAACGGCATCGGCTGCCACAGCGGGACGCGGATCAGCAGATAGTGCTTGAGCAGCCACATCGCATGCGAAAGCCGGCTGGCTTCGGCGCTCGCGGACAGCCGGCCGGTATCGGCCGCGCAGCGCGCGACGAGCAGATGCTGCTGGCGCAGCGTCGCGAGCAACGCGTCGAAGTCCGCGAGGCCGACCGTCAGCGTGGTTTCGCGGTTGACCGCGGCGACGATCGCGGCGGCGTCGTCGAGCGCCCAACGCGACAGCAGTTCGAACGCGGGCCAGCCGAGCTGGAAAAAGCGGTTCGCGGCCGGGTCGTGCAGCATCCAGGTCGGCGCGCCTTCGGGCGTCGGCGCGCCGCGCGAGAGCGTGAGCTCCTGGCGAAGCTGGGGCAACTGGAGCATGGCGGAACGTCGATCGGGCATACCTGACGGCATCGCGGCCTTTACCAGCCCAGCCATTGCCGCGCGGTCGCGAGCGGGCGGCGCAGCACGTAGTAGACGAGCGGCACCCAGCCGCCGCGAATGCGCGCGGTGCCCATCATGCCGAGCACGGGCCGCACGCCGTCGCCGCTGAAAGCGGCCTTGATGCGGTAAGCGAGCACGCCCTCGGGCGTCGGCTCGGCGCGATAGGCGATGGTCTCGATGCGCGCGTCGTACGACGCGAGCGGCGAGCTCTGCGGATAGAGCGTGAGGCGCGCGCCGGGCCGCACGTCGATGTCGTCCGCGACCGGCAGCCAGGCCGTCAGTTCGACGTGCGCGGGATCGGCGAGCAGCATCACCTTCTCGCCGACCGCGACCGCCCGGCCGGTCCAGTCGTTCGTGTCGGCGAACACCGCGACGCCCGCGCGCGTGGCGCTCACGCGCACGCGCGCGAGCTGCGCGGCCGTGTAGTCGAGATCGATCGCGCTTTCGTCGAGCTTGCCCTTGCGCAGCGCCATGTCGAGCCGGTCCTTGTCGTCGGTGACGGCGAGCTGCGCGGTCTGCCGGTACTCTTCCTGCGCGGTGTCGTAGTCCTTGCGGGCGACCGCGTAGCGCGACTGCAGCGTCGTCGGATCGAGCCCGAGCAGCGCCTCGCCGACCGTCACGCGCTGATTCGGCTGCACGTAGAGCCGGTCGATCACGCCGTCGAGCGGCGCGCGCACGACGAACGGATCCTTCGCGGTGACTTCCGCCGGCGCCAGCACCGTGAGCCGCACCGGCACGATGCAGAGAACGGCCGCGCCGATCAGCAGCCGGCGCCGCGTGCGGCCGGGCTTCAGCGCCGCGCGCACGCGGGCGGTCCACGACGGCAGCGGATGCAGCGCGGCGAACGCATGCGACCACGCCTGCGCCAGTTCGGACAGCAGCGCGAGATCGACCGGCGCCCAGGCCTCGTCGCGCGCGAACAGCACGGCGCCGAGCAGACGCCCCGAGCGGTCCGTCAACGTCAGCCAGAGACCGTGCGCCGGCCACCACGCGCTCCATTCGGCGGCGAGCGCGGCGGCGTCGGCCGGCAGGTCGGCCGCCCCGAACGGCCGCACGACGCGCGCGCCGTCCGCAGCCGGCGACGCCTCGCGCGCGAGCACGCGGCACACTGCGCCGAGCCATTGCACATACGGTGCGCCGGGGTCGCTTTGCGGCAGCCCCGACACGGCGCCGACCGCCCCCGGCAACGGCGCGCGCCACCAGGCAGCCTGCCGGTACGGCAGCAGCGCAAGCGTTTCGTTGACGATGGTGAACGCGAGCGTCTGCTCGCTCGCCGCGTCGCGCGCGCGTGCGGCGAGTTGCCAGAGCAGCGCGATCTGGGCCGGCTCGATGCGGATCGTCGTGCCGCTCATGCCCGCCGCGCCGCCCGGGCGCGCGCCGTCATCGGGGGACATCGAACAGCGCCCAGCCGCTCATGCCCGGCAGCAGCTCCGGCGCGCTGCCCGTCAGCGCGGCGGTGACGTCGACGGTCTGCGTCACGGGATCGACGCTCGCGCCGATGCGCGCGACGCGCGCCGGATAGCGGCGGCCGACCTCGTCCACCTGCACCGTCAGCGGCCGGCCGGGCTTGAGCCACGCGAGCCACTTCGACGGCACGATCATTTTCAGTTCGAGATGGCCGGTGTCGACGATCGTCAGCAGCGTCTTGCCGGCTTCGGCAAACTGCTGCGGCGACGCGTCGCGCGTGACCACGCGGCCGGCGAACGGGGCCGTGATCGTGCACTGGCGCACGGTGGCCTGCATGAACGCGACCTGTGCGGCGTCGGACTTCGCCTTGCCTTGCGCCTGCGCGACGTCGAGCTCGCCGATCGAATGCAGTTGCGCGAGCCGCTCGTCGACGCCCAGCAGATCGTGCGACGCGCCGGCTTCCGCCTGCGCCTTGTGCAATTGCGCCACGTACAGCGCGCAGTCGAGCGACACCAGCACCTGGCCGGTACGGAACGCATCGCCGTCGCGAAACGGCAGCGACGCGATCTTCGCATTGATCTCGCTGGAAATATCGACCTTGTCTCGCGATACGAGCTGGATGCGGATGCGGCCGTCGTCGGCCGACGGCACCGACGAAGCCGGCACCGCCGCCGCGAGTTGCGGCAGCGGCTGGGGCGGCGTCGCGCATCGGCCTTGGGGCGCCCAGAACAGGGCACAACACCACGCCAGCGACGCGCATGACGCGCGCCATCCCTGCGTCATCCTCATTGCTCCGCCCCGCTGTGCACGACGTCGGCCCGCGCGCTCGTCTGCACGACCGACGCGGCGACCGGCAGCGGCCGCGCTTGAGGCTGAGCTTGTGCCTGCGTTTGGGCTTGCGTTTGGGCTTGCGTTTGGGCTTGCGTTTGGGCTTGCGTTCGAGCCTGCGCCGGCGCGTGTGCGGCTGCCGCCGCCAGCGTCGGCCCCGGCGCGGGCTGCTGCGCCGCCGCGACCGGCGCCGCGCCCGCCTGCCCCAGGGCGCGCCAGCGCTGCTGCTCCTGACCGATTGCCTGCTCGATCGACGCGAGATCGTCGCCCTTGAGGGTATCGGGCACCGGATCGAGACCGAGCGTGGCCAGCAACTGGCCGTAGGCGCCTTCCATTTCGCCGTAGCTTTCGAACAGGCGCAGCTCCGACATCATCGCGGTCGCCGCCGCGCGAATCTCGGCGAGCTTGCCTTCGGCGCTCGCCTGTTCGGCGTTGCGCGTGTGGACGAGAATCTGCTGGTCGACGTCGTCGAGCTGGCGCGCGAGATCGAACTGCCGCTCCTTCGCGTCGAGCTCGATGCGCGCGACGTGCACCTGCGTCAGCACGGCCATGCTCAGCGCGAGCCGCTGGGCCTTCGCCACATCGAGTTTCGCGTTCGCGACACCGCGGATGTTCTTCGCGTTCAGCACGTTGAGCAGGTTCCAGCTCACCTGGAGACCCGCGTCGCGCCACGAGTGGAAGGTCAGGAAACTGTTGCTGTCGTAGTGCGTGCCGAGTTCGATCTCGATGCCCGGCAGCAGCTTCGCGAGCGCCTCGCGCGTCTGGTTCACGCCGATGCGCGCGTTGTAGTCGGCTTCCACCAGTTCGGGCCGCCGTTCGAGCGCGGTCTCCTCCATTTTCGCCATCGGCATGTCGAAGGTCGGGATCGCGAAGCCGGCCGGCGGCGCGAGCGTGTAATCCTCGCCCGGTTCGAGATTCATCAGCGCCGCGAGCTTCGGCTTCGCTTCGTCGAGCTGGTAGCGGATCGCCTCGAGCTGACGGATCATGTCGAGCAGTTCGCGCTGATAGGTCAGCGTGTTCAGCGGCGAACTCAACTGCTCCTGCTGCGCCTTGCGCGAATCGTCGAGCGCCGCTTCGGCCTGCTTCAGCAGCGGCGCGATGTGCCCGCTCAGCCGTTGCGCGCCCGCTGCCTGCCAGTACGCCTCGCGCACCTGCTGCATCATCAGCTGCACGACCTTGCGGCGGCGCTGTTCGAGCACCAGCACGCGGTCGGCCTGCTGCTTCGCCTCGAAATAGCTGACGCCGAAATCGAGGATGTTCCAGGTGAACGCCAGATCGAAGGTCTTGTCCGTCTTGTCGGCCGAATACGACGGCGGCAGCGACGGGCCGCCGGTCAGGTAGTCCTCGGAGCTGGACACGAGGTAATGGTTGCGCGCCGTGTAGCCGGCATCGGTCGTCAGCTTCGGCAGCATGTCGAAATTCGACACGTCGAGCTGCCGCTGGCCGAGTGCTTCCTCCATCATCTTCTGCCGGTGATCGAGGTTGTAGCGCAGCGCGCGCGCCATCGCCTCGTCGAGCGTGATCGGCCCCTTCACCGGCGCCTCGTTGCTGAACATCGCCGTGCGGTCGGCCTGCGCCTGCCGGGTCAGTTCGCTGCCGGTCAGCGGCGTCGGTCGCACCGCGCAGCCGGATAGCCACAGCGCGGCGACCGCCAGCGCGCACAACGACAGCCGCGGGACAAAGCGGGACATGGAAGCGTCTTTCACTATTTCGCTCTCTTGATCTTGAAGGTAGGGATAGCGTGTCGATCGAACGTCATGCGTTCGCCGGATGAGAAGAGGACGGCGCGAGCGGCACCACGTGCAGCAGGCCGCGCTGCCGCGCAAACTGCGCGGCGAGCGACGGCTTGCCGGCCGGCAGCGCCGCCTGCGGGACCGGGTGGGGAGCGGCGTGCGGCGCGGGATGGGCGGGATGCGTCGGATGGGCGGGCTGTCCTGAATGCGCGGGATGCGCGTGCGCATGGGCCAGTTCGACGATCACCTCGCGCCGCGCCCGATGCCCGTTCGCGTCGCGCACCACCACGATCAGCCGCAATTCGCGCGGTCCGTTCGCCGGCGCGACGCCGGACAGACGTCCGGTTGCGGGGTCGTAATGCAGCCAGGCCGGCAGCGCATGGCCGTCGGGTGACTCGAGCGCGACAATCGCGCCGCCTGCGCCGCCGTTCGCCGCGTCGACGACGCCCGTCAGCACCACCGAGAACGCGCGGTCCGGCGCGATATCGATCCGCTCCACGGCGGCCGGCGTCGCGAACGACGGCACCGGTCCGAACGACGGCGGCGCGAGCGTCGGCCCGCTCGCGACCGTGGTGGTGTTGATTCCGGCGAACGGACGGCCGCTGCCGTTCGAGAACGTGATCGTCCGGACCACCGGCGTCGTATTGATCGGGTTGTTCGGCGTGTCGAGCGCGGTCAGCACGAACGGCGCGGGCGACAGCACGTCGCCGAACCCGCTCGCGCCGGACGTCCCGGGGGCCGGCATCTCCATGCCGGGCGGCATCGCCGGCTGCACCACGGCAGGCGGCTCCGCGGCAACCACCACCGTCGTCGTGACGGGCGCGCTCGTCTGCGTGCCGTCGCTGATGACGAAGCTCACGGTGCGCGTGCCGCTCACCATGTCGCCCGGGCCCTGTGCATAGCGAACCGCGTTCAGCGCGGCCTGCCACTGCGCGAGCGTCGCCGTCGAGCCGGCCGACGTCAGCGTCAGCACGCCGGTGCTCGCGTCGTACGTGCCGGCGATGTTGCCCATCGTCGCGCCGTCTTGCGTGAACACCAGCGTATCGCCGCTGGCAAACCCGCCGGTGATCGATACCGTCGCCGACGCCTGCGTCGCATTGTCCCGATCGGACACGGTCAGCCCCGGCGCGAGATCGACCGACGTCCCCGCGCCGGTCGCCGCATAGGCCACGCTGTGGCCGCCGCCGCTCAGCACCGGCGTCTGGTCCGTGTCGGCGACCGTCACCGTGCGCGTCGCCATGTTGCTGGTCGCCGCGTTGTCGTCGGTCACGGTGAAGCTGATCGTGCGCGTCGCATTGTTCGGCGTGATCGCCGTGTCCGTGTACGTCACCGCCTGCAGCGCGGCCTGCCATTGCGCGACGCTCGCCGTGCCGCCCGACGAGGTCAGCGTCAGCACGCCGGTGCTCGCGTCATAGGAAGCCGCGATGTTGCCGTAGGTCGTGCCGTTCGTGTTCGCGAACGACAGCACGTCCTCGCCGCCGTGGAAGTTGCCCGTGACCGCCACCGTGGCCGATTGCAGCTCGCCGCTGCCCGGGTCCGTCAACGTCAGACCCGGATCGATTGCAACCGGCGTCGACGCCACGTTGTCGCCCGCGACGAACGCGGCCGACCCCGCATCCGTCGTGACGGTCGGCGGACCCAGCACGTCGACCGTCTTCGTCGCGGCCACGCTGTTTTCCGCGCCGTCGTTGACGACGAACGACACCGTGCGGTCGCCCGGCGTCGCGGATGACGATGCCGAGAACGTCACCGCGTCGAAGGCGCTCGCCCATTGCGCGTCGGTTGCGGTTGCACCCGACGAACTCAGCGTCAGCACGCCCGTGCCCGCGTTGTACGATGCCGTGATGTTGCCGTACGTCGCGCTGCCCGTATTCGTGAACGACAGCGTATCGCCGCTCTGGAAGCCGCCCGTGATCGACACTGTGCCCGACGCCTGCGTCGTGTTGTCGAGGTCGCTGACCGCTGCGCCGCCGTCCACCGCGGCGCCCGTCGTGCCCGCAACGTAGCGCGTCGCGCCGGCCGTCGTCGTGACGATCGGCGTCTGGTCCGTGTCGGCCACGGTCACCGTGCGCGTCGCCATCGCGCTGGTATGGCTGTTGTCGTCGGTCACGCTGAAGCTGATCGTACGCGTCGCATTGTTCGGCGTGACCGCGATGTCCGTGTACGTCACCGCCTGCAGCGCGGCCTGCCATTGCGCGACGCTCGCCGTGCCGCCCGACGACGTCAGCGTCAGCACGCCGGTGCCCGCGTCATAGGAGGCCGCGATGTTGCCGTAGGTCGTGCCGTTCGTGTTCGCGAACGACAGCAGGTCTTCGCCGCTATGGAAGTTGCCCGTGACCGCCACCGTGGCCGATTGCAGCTCGCTGCTGCTTCCATCGGTCAGCGTGAGCCCCGGATCGATCGCGACCGGCGTCGACGCCACGTTGTCGCCCGCGACGAACGCGGCCGACCCCGCATCCGTCGTGACGGTCGGCGGACCCAGCACGTCGACCGTCTTCGTCGCGGCCGCGCTGTTTTCCGTGCCGTCGTTCACGACGAACGACACCGTGCGGTCGCCATAGGTCGCGCTCGTGCTGGAGAACGTCACCGCGTCGAACGCGTTCGACCATTGCGCGTCGGTCGCGGTCGCGCCCGACGAACTCAGCGTCAGCACGCCCGTGCCCGCGTTGTACGACGCCGTGATGTTGCCGTACGTCGCGCTGCTCGTGTTCGTAAACGACAGCGTATCGCCGCTCTGGAAGCCGCCTGTGATCGACACCGCACCCGACGCCTGCGTCGTGTTGTCCAGATCGCTGACGGCGGCGCCACTATCGACGCGCACCGCCGACGTGTCGCCCACGTAGTCCGTCGTGCCCGACGATGTCGTGACGATCGGCGTCTGGTCCGTATCGGTCACCGTCACCGTGCGCGTCGCGGTATTGCTGATGCTGCTGTTGTCGTCCGTGACGGAGAAGCTGATCGTGCGCGTCGCATTGTTCGGCGTGATCGCGGTGTCCGTGTACGTCACCGCCTGCAGCGCGGCCTGCCATTGCGCGATGCTCGCCGTGCCGCCCGACGAGGTCAGCGTCAGCACCCCGGTGCTCGCGTCATAGGAAGCCGCAATGTTGCCGTAGGTCGTGCCGTTCGTGTTCGTGAACGACAGCACGTCTTCACCGGCGTGGAAGTTGCCCGTGATCGCGACCGTGGCCGATTGCAGCTCGCCGCTGCTTCCATCGGTCAGCGTGAGCCCCGAATCGATCGTGACCGGCGTCGACGCCGTGTTGTCGCCCGCGACGAATGCGGCCGACCCCGCATCCGTCGTGATGGTCGGCGGCCCCAGTACGTCGACCGTCTTCGTCGCGGCCGCGCTGTTTTCCGCGCCGTCGTTCACGACGAACGACACCGTGCGGTCGCCCGGCGTCGCGGATGACGATGCCGAGAACGTCACCGCGTCGAACGCGTTCGACCATTGCGCATCGGTCGCGGTTGCGCCCGACGAACTCAGCGTCAGCACGCCCGTGCCCGCGTTGTACGATGCCGTGATGTTGCCGTATGTCGCGCTGCCCGTGTTCGTGAACGACAGCGTATCGCCGCTATGGAAGCCGCCCGTGATCGACACCGTGCCCGACGCCTGCGTCGTGTTGTCGAGGTCGCTGACCGTCGCGCTGCCGTCGACGGCCGTCGCCGACGAGCCGCCCACATAGCCCGTCGTGCCGGACGATGTCGTGACGATCGGCGTCTGGTCCGTATCCGCCACCGTCACCGTGCGCGTCGCGGTATTGCTGGTATTGCTGTTGTCGTCCGTGACGGAGAAGCTGATCGTACGCGTCGCATTGTTCGGCGTGACCGCGATGTCCGTGTACGTCACCGCCTGCAGCGCGGCCTGCCATTGCGCGGTGCTCGCCGTGCCGCCCGACGACGTCAGCGTCAGCACGCCGGTGCTTGCGTTATAGGAAGCCGCGATGTTGCCGTAGGTCGTGCCGTTCGTGTTCGTGAACGACAGCACGTCTTCACCGGCGTGGAAGTTGCCCGTGATCGCGACCGTCGCCGCCTGCAGTTCGCCGCTGCCCGGGTCCGTCAACGTCAGACCCGGATCGATCGCGACCGGCGTCGACGCCACGTTGTCGCCCGCGACGAACGCCGCCGAGCCCGCGTCGGTCGTCACGACCGGATCCGGATTCGTCACGTCGACGGTCTTCGTCGCGGCCGTGCTGTTTTCCGTGCCGTCGTTGACGACGAACGACACCGTGCGGTCGCCATAGGTCGTACTGGTGCTGGAGAACGTCACCGCGCTGAAAGCGTTCGCCCATTGCGCGTCGGTCGCGGTCGCGCCCGACGAACTCAGCGTCAGCACGCCCGTGCCCGCGTTGTACGACGCCGTGATGTTGCCGTACGTCGCGCTGGCCGTGTTCGTGAACGACAGCGTATCGCCAATCTGGAAGCCGCCGCTGACCGACACCGTGCCCGACGCCTGCGTCGTGTTGTCCAGATCGCTGAGCGATACGCCGTTATCCACGGTGACCGCGCCCGTGCCGCCAAGGTAATTCGTCGTGCCGGACGATGTCGTGACGATCGGCGTCTGGTCCGTGTCGGCCACCGTCACCGTGCGCGTCGCGGTGTTGCTGGCGACGCCGCTATCGTCCGTCACCGTGACGCTGATCGTGCGCGTCGCATTGTTCGGCGTGACCGCCGTGTCGGTGTACGTCACCGCCTGCAGCGCCGCTTCCCATTGCGCGGTGGTCGCCGTGCCGCCCGACGAGGTCAGCGTCAGCACCCCGGTGCCCGCGCTGTACGCCGCCGCGATGTTGCCGTAGGTCGTGCTGTTCGTGTTCGTGAACGACAGCATGTCTTCGCCGCTCTGGAAGTTGCCCGTGATCGCGACCGTCGCCGACTGCGATTCGCCGATGCTGCCGTCCGTGAACGTCAGCCCCGAATCGACCGCCACCGGCGTCGAACTCGTGTTGTCGCCCGCGACGAATGCGGCCGACCCCGAGTCCATCGTGACGGTCGGCGGCGCGGTCACCGCGACCGTGTCGGTCGCCGCGAGGCTGTTGCCGGTGCCGTCGTTGACGACGAACGACACCGTGCGGTCGCCGGTCGTGGTGCTGGTGCTCGAAAACGACACCGCGTCGAGCGCGGCCGTCCATTGTGCCTTGGTTGCCGTGGCGCTCGACGAGTTCAGCGTCAGCTCGCCCGTGCCCGCGTTGTACGATGCCGTGATGTTGCCGTACGTCGTGCTGTTTGTATTCGTGAACGACAGCGTATCGCCGCTGTGAAAGCCGCTGCTGATCGTGACCGTCGCCGACGCTTCGGTGGCGTTGTCGCTGTCCGTCACCGACACGCCGCTGTCGATCGTGACGGGGTTGGCCGACGTCGCCTCGTAATTCGTCGTGCCGCCGGTCGTCGTCACGACCGGAATCTGATCGGTCGTGGAGACCGACACCTGCTTCGTCACCGTGTTGCTCGACCCCGCGTCGCCCTCGCCGTCGTTCAGGGAGAAGCTGATCGTGCGCGTCGACGTGTTCGGCGCGATCGCGGTGTCGGTATACGTGACCGCTTCGAGCGCCGCCTGCCACTGGGCGATGGTCGCGGTGCCGCTTGCCGACGTCAGCGTCAATACGCCGGTGGCCGCGGTATACGACGCCGTGATGTTGCCGTACGTCGCGCTGCTCGTATTCGTGAACGACAGCACGTCCTGCCCGCTATGGAAATTGCCGGTGATCGAGACGGTCGCCGAGACGGCCGTGCCCGAATCGCCGTCGGTGAGCGTGATACCGCTGTCCACCGCGACCGGCGTCGACGGCGTGTGCACGACATTGTCGCCCTCGACGAACGACGTGGTGCCGCCGCTCGCGGTGAGGTTCGGCGGCGAACTGAGGTCGGTGTAGGTGAAATTGTTCAGCGTCGGCGTGAAAGGGCCGCTGTCGCCGGAATCGAGAATCTCGATCGACGTGATGCCCTTGAAGTTCGCGTTGCCGGACAGATTGACGAGACCGCTCAGTTGCGAGCCCGACAGCGCGATTTCCTTGCTGGTGTTGCCGTCCGGAATCAGATAGATCGTGCCGCTGCTCAACCCCTCGTCGAAGTCGAAACTGCTCACCGCCATCGGATCGCCGTCCGAGAGGGTGATCGTGACCTCGGTCATCGGCGCGTTGCCGTTGTCGTTGATCATCAGCACGCCGTCCGTCGCGCCGGTCGACAGCGGTGCGCCGTCCACCGTCCCGTTGTTCGTCGTGCTCGTGTAGACGCCCGACTCCACCGCGTTGTCGGTCGTATAGGTGATGCCGTCGAGCGTAAACGACGACGCGTTCGACGCGATCACTTCCCCCGCGCCGCCGTTCGCGTACGCGTCGTAGGTTTCGACCGTCTGCCCGAGCACGTAGGCGTACTGCTGTTCGGACGCCGCGGAAAAAATCACCGGCGTATGCACGTCGCCGACCTGGTATTCGAGCGTCCAGTCGCCGCCGAGCGACGCCGCGCCGGTGGCGTCGCTCGATGCCGCGACGTTCAGGCCGGTCAGCGCCGCGACCTGCTGCACGAGCGCCTGCCCGTCCGCGTTCTGCGCGACGTCGCAGCCGTAGATCAGGAAGTCGCCGCCGGGCTTCATCGCCGCGCCGATCTGCGCAAGCTCGGCGCTGTATGCCGACAGGTCGCCTTCGTTCAGCCAGGTCGAACCGACCTGGATCTCGCCATCCGCGCCATGCGACACGAGGTGAATCGCATCGACGCCCGGATGGGCCTCCAGGTACTGCGCGATCTGTTCGAGACCGTCGGTGTCGGGATTCAGAACGACGTAGCGCGTGCCGGGCGGCAAGCCGCTCACCAGTTCCTGATAGTCGCTCACGCTCGGGTCGACGAACACGACCTGATTTTCCTGCCCCGCGGCCGTCTCGCCGGGCGTGCGGTGCACGTTGAATTCGCGCAGTGCCTGCGCATCCGCGCCCGCGGACCCGCCGGGGTGCGACGCCGGATTCGCCGCCGTCGCGCCGACGGCTTCCGACGTGCCGACGCGTGCCGACGCATTCGCGACCGCATTTTCAGCTGCATGCTCCGCCCTGCCGGCATGGCTCGCGGCGTTGCCGGCGCTCTCTTCGGTGTGGTGATGCACGGCCGCGCCGATCACCGCGACCGACGCGTCATAGACAATCCGGGGTTCGAGCGGCAGCAGCAGCGGCGCCGGCCTGACCGGCCGCGCGCCCGCCGGCCGGCGCGGCGCGAGGAGATGCTTGAGCAGTTGCGTGACGACTTTCATGCTTCAGGTTCCTGTGCTGCGGTGCCGCCGATCGAAGCCTCGCCGCTTACGAGCGCGACGGGAACATCCCTTGCAGGGCGATGACGAAGGTAATGCCCAGATAGGGGTTGCGGATGTCGACCGGCATGCTGTTGCCGGTTGCGCTGTTCTGGATCAGCGGCGCGCTGCCCTGCAGCGACACCGGCACCGGCGCGAGCGTCGTATTCGGCGGGTTGGTGCTGTACAGATTCACCGGATGACCGGCTGCGACGGGCGTCCCGAGGACCGCGGACGGGCCGGGCGTGTTCGATGCATTCGTCGTGAGCGTGCTCGCCGGAATCGAGACGTTGCCCGTCACCGTCGAGCCGCCGGTAGCGGTCGCCGTGTGCGTATGCGACGGCAGGTTGTCGATCGTCATCGAGACGCTTTCCGTGCCGCCGATGTCGCCCGGATTGACCGGCGCGAGGCCGGCCCCGGTGCCGGTGCCGACCGGGCTGCGGCCGGCGAAGTTCGGCAACTGGAACGTGCTGGTGCCGTTGCCGCCGTACACGGTGCCGAGCAGCGAGAACAGCGCGGTGTTCTGCGCGATCGGCAAGGTCTGGCCCTGGCAAAGCGCCCAGCCATAGGGTGCGTACGTGAAGCCCACCATGCGGATTTCACCGAGAAACGGATCGCTCATTCTTATCTCCTTGTTATCGAGGCTTGTGCTTGTGACATGCGGGTTGCGGAAGAAAACGGCTGCCTGAAACGCCGCGTGCGGCGAGCGGCGCCTTATGCGGCGCAGGCGGGATCGGCCGCCCGCACCCGGCAATGGAAAACCGCGCCCATCACCGGGTTGCCTTCGGGCGTCGGCCGATACGGCGTGACGAGCACGTCCCACGCGTCGCCGCCCGGCGACGCGACGCGATAGACGCCCTGCGGCAGGCTGGCGCCTGCCGGCATTTCGAATAGCGCGGTATAGCAGGTGTAATGCGCACTCATCGGCACGCCCGTGCCGACTTCGATCAGCCGGCCTGAGAGCGACCCGTCGCCCTGCCCCGAAAACACGAAAATATTTCCGAGCGATGCGGACAGTTCCGCCTGGGTTGGAATCTCCGCCATAAGCCCCCCGGTTCAGGCGATGATTGATCGAATTCCGGTCGAAAATGGATGGGAAATCCGGTATGCATCACGGATAATCCTGTTCTTTTAATTTCTTCCGAAGAATTACAATCGTAACGTGTCAATAGTGACGAGGCAATCTGTTATTTGTATGACGTTGCCAGGAATTACCCTTTGAATACCCTTCGGGCGGCGTTCCATTGTGCTTCTGTGCTTCTGTGCGTTTGCGCCGCCGCAATCCGCGTCAGCCGTGCGTTGCCGGCGCCGCGCGCCGCCCCTGTTTGCCGGCCTCGAGTTGCGCGAGCGAAAGCGTGGGCGCGATGCCCGCTTCGAGACCGCCCGGCGCGCGCCGCATCAGTTCGTAGACGCCGTTCTCGCCGGCGCGCACGAACCCGAGCCGGCCATACAGCGCCCGCACCGGATTGTCCGCTTCGACATAGAGCCGCGCGGCAAGCCCGCGCCGGGCAGCCTCGGCGACGAGCGCGCGCATCAGCAGCGTGCCGACGCCGGCGCCGCGCCGCTCGGGCATCAGCGCGATATCGACCAGCTGGAGTTCGGTGTCGGTCCAGGCGTGATAGAGACGGCCGATCCGCGTGTCGCCCTGCATGACGACGTCGAAATGCGCGTCGGGATAATGCTCGCGGTAATAGGCATGCTGCATCGCAAACTGCCCGGCGAGCAGCGCGGCGATGCGCCCGGAATCCCAGCCGGAGCGCGCGAATTCGCCGCTGCGCGTCGCGACGAACACGTCTCGCAGGAAACCGGTGTCGCTGTCTTCGGCCGCGCGCAGCGCGAGCGCGCGGCAGGCGGGATCGGCGAAATCGGCGGAATCGGTGGGAAAAGAAGCCATCGGTCTTTGAACAGGCGCGCGTGGAAAAGAGTCTGCGGATATCAGACCGGCAACGGCTGGCGAATATCCGGGCGGGGGCCATTGTAGCCCGGCGCCCCGAACCCGGGATATCGCTTCAATCGCCCCTCGTGGTCACGATATTCATGACGCCGTTTCTTAAACGGCATAGTGAGGCATGAAATCGCCGTCTGAATCGGCGGTTTGCACGAGATTAAAAATCAGCATGCCGAATAATGCCCGGTTATCGCGGCAGCCATACCGGCGCGATCGGCATGTTTCCTGCCGGATTGCCATTCCTTACGAAAAAATTCACGGCATTTCCATTCGGAATCCCGATCGGCTCGCATGCGCGACGCGCCACGCCGCGCGTGCGCACCGCGTACCTCAGTGGCTGATCTGCTCCAGCGCGAGACCCCGGGTCTTCGGGCCGAGCAGGATCATCGCGATCCCCACGACCAGCGACACGCCGATGAAGATCGCCACGCCCGGCACGCCGTAGCGATGCAGCAGCACGCCGATGGCGAGCCCCGCGAACGCCGCCGCGATCCGGCTCCACGAGTACACGAAACCCACCGCGCGGGCGCGCACGCGGGTCGGATACAGCTCGGCCTGGTAGCCGTGGTACGCGTAGGACACCACGTTCGACGCCAGCGTGAACAGCACGCCGAGCACGATCAGCAGCGCAGGCTCGGAGGCTCGCGCAAACAGCGCGATCACGACCGCCATCGTCAGCAGGCCTGCGACGATCTGCGTCTTGCGCTCGAACCTGTCCGCGAGCCAGATGCCGATCAGCGGCCCGAACGGGTTGGCGATCGCGATCACGAAGGCGTATCCGAGGCTTTGCGTCACGTGCACGCCGCGCTCGATCAGCAGCGTCGGCACCCACGCGGCAAATCCGTAGAAGCCGACGACCTGCGCCATGTTGAAGATCGAGAGGATCACGGTGCGCCGCAGGTACGGCGGACGCAGCACTTCGCCCAGCGTTCCGCGGCCGCCCTTTTCGAGCTGGACCGGCGCGGGCGGCACCCGCGCGACCGACTTCCCGGCCACCACGCGACGCTCGATGTCCGCGACGATCCGCTCGGCCTCGTCGATACGTCCATGACGGGCCAGCCAGCGCGGGCTCTCGGGAATACTGCGGCGCAGGAACCACACGACGACCGCGCCGAGCGAACCGATCAGGATCACGATGCGCCAGTAGTCGAGGCCGAGCGGCTGCGTGTCCTTCAGGATGTACGCAAGAAACGCGACCACGGGCACCACGCTGAACGTGATGCACTGGTTGACCGCATAGGCCCGGCCGCGCTCCGCGCTTGGGATCAGTTCGGAGATGTACGTGTCGATCGTCACCCGTTCGATGCCGATGCCGATACCGGCCACGAAGCGCCACAGGTTCAGCGCGAGGCCGGTCGTCTGGAATGCCGTGATCGCCGTGCACGCGACGTACCAGACGAGCGACCACGTGAAGATGACGCGGCGTCCGAACCGGTCCGCCACCTGGCCGAACACGAGCGCGCCGAGCCATAGCCCGGCGAAGGTCGAGAAGACGAACGCTTCGACGTCCCCAGCGCCCGCCCCATCGGCGCGGCGCACACGCGCCTCGCGCCCTCAGACCAGCCGCCCGTCCCGCGCGACGATGGCGCCGCCCGCCACGACGAGCTTGCGCACCGGCCGCGCGACCACGGCCTCCGCCGGCGTTTGCGCGTCGACCAGCACGAGGTCCGCGCGGGCGCCGGGATGCAGGCCATAATCGGCAAAGCCGCAGCCGCGCGCCGCACTGTGCGTGACGCAATCGAGCGCGACGGCGAGTTCGTCGTCGCGCCGGAAGTCGTTGCGCAAGCCGATCAACATCGCGCGCTCCAGCATGTCAGGCGTGCCGTAGGGCGTCCACGTATCGCGAATCCCGTCGTTGCCGCCGATCACCGTGACGCCTGCCGCGCGGCAGGCGGCCACCGGCGGCACCGCGACGGAGGCCGGCGCGGTCGTCACCAGCGCGACGTCGAGTTCGGCCATCCGCGCGAGCAGGGCATCGCGCTCCCGCGCGGCGAGATCGCCGAGGCAGAACCCGTGGCTGATCGCCACCTTGCCCTGCATCTGCAGCGCGGCCGTGCGCTGCAGAATCAGGTCGAGCGAATACGCGCCCATGGTCGATCGCTCGTGAAGATGCAGGTCGAGACCGCAGCCATGCCGCTCGGCGAGTCCGAAAAGCAGGTCGAGCACCTGCACCGCGTCGCCCTCGACCGCACACGGATCCAGGCCGCCGAGCAGATCGGCCCCGGCGCGCAGCGCTTCGGCGAGCAGCACGTCGGTGCCGGGCCGCTTCAGCACGCCCGATTGCGGAAACGCGACAATCTGGATCTCCATCTGCCCGCGCAACGTCTCGCGCGTGGCGAGGACGCCGTGCAGGTGCCGCAGCGCGGCATCGGTGTCGATATCGACATGCGTGCGCAAGCGCGTCGTACCCGCGGCAAGAAACGCCCGCGCCAGCGCGAGCGACTGCGCGCCGGCATCGTGGCGCGTCGCCGCGCGCCAGCGGCGCTCGTTCCCGATGCGCTCGATCAGGTGCGGCTCAACCGCGTTGTGATACCACGGCATGCCCCAGAGGGTCTTGTCCAGATGCGTATGCCCCTCGACGAGACCGGGCAGCACGAGCAGGCCCGCCCCGTCTTCGATGCTGCAGGCGTCCTGTCCGTCGATGGCCGGCCCGAGCCGGGCGATCCGGCCGTCCTCGACCAGCACGTCGAGCGGGCCGCCCGCATCCGTGCGCACGTTGCGAATCAGCAGGCTTTTCATGCCGGCATTCTACGGCGCCTGGGCCGTGCCCGCACACCCCGGCGCGATCGTCAGCAGCGACGGCCACACGCGGCGCCAGCCGTCGTCGTGCGACACGCCCGCGACCGTGATCGCGCGCGCGCAGCGCGGGCCCGTCGCGTCGACGAAACGCTGCGCGACCACAGGCGGCACCGTTGCGTCGTCGGCACCGCTGAAATGAAGCTGCGCGATGCCGGCAATGCGCGACGCGAAATCGATCGGATTCTCCGACTCCGGCATCGCCGAGACATGATGCAGCCGGTTGACGAATGCATCGTCGAGATTGCCGGCGACCGTGCGGATCGACGCGACATCGTTGCGTCGCGCCGCGATCAGCACGGCGACCGCGCCGCCGCCCGAGTAGCCGACCAGTTCCACCGGCTGCCCCGGCGTGCGCGCGGCGAACCGGCTCACCGCGTCGTTCATCGCCGCGATCACGTCGGGCGCGAAACGCTTGCCGGTCCAGTACGGGATGCCGCAGCGCGGATTGATCGCCATCGGCGTGAACTGGCACGGGCGCGCGAGGTAGACGACGTTCGGCGCGGGATCCTCGGCCGCGAGCGCGAGCCCGGTGGCCTCGCGCGGCGTCGGGTCGAGCGACGGCTCGGTGCGCGACAGCCACGCGAGCCCGTCGCCCTCGATATAGACGCGCAGCGGCCGGTCGCGCCGCGCGATGCGCGCATACGCCGTCAGCACGAACGTGCCGGTATCGACCTGCAGGCGCTGCAAATGCGCGGGCGCCGCGAGCGCGTCGGCGTGCGCGTCGCGGTCCAGCGCGGCACAACCCGGCAACGCCGCGCCGAGCAGCAACGCGCACAGCACGGCTGCCGCACGCGGCATGCGCGCTCGCCGCGAACGGATGCGCGCGAACCGGTCGTGCGCACGCGTCATCGCGGGTCGAGCCGCGCGAGTTCGGCCGCCATCCGCGTGACGACGCCTTGCCAGTCGCCGCGCACGTCCTGGCGAAACAGGCGCATGCGCGGATACCACGGCGTGTCGGTGCGATCGAGCAGCCAGCGCCAGTCCGGCACCTTCGGCAACATCACCCAGGTCGGGCAACCCAATGCGCCTGCCAGATGGACCGGCGACGAATCGACGGAGATCAGCAGATCGACGCTCGACAGGATCGCGGCGGTGTCCTCGAAATCCGCAATCTCGTCGCTGAGCGACAGCAGCGACATGCCGTGCGGCGGCGTGGCGGCCTCGGCCGCCGCGGGGCCTTTCTGGAGCGCGACGAAGCTGACGCCCGGCTGCGCGAGCGGGGCGAGCTGCGCGAGGCGCATCGAGCGGTTGGCGTCGTTGAAGTGCGTCGGCCGCCCGGCCCAGACGAGCGCAACGCGCGGCCGCGGCACGTCCGCGAGACGCTGCTGCCAGCGCGCAAGCCGCTGCGGGTCGGCGTGCAGATACGGCGTCGGGCCGGGCAGATCGTCGAGCGTGAGGCCGAGGGCCATCGGCAGGCTCATCATTTCGCAGTGCATATCGAATGCCGGCGGCAGGTCCGCGCGCGCGATGATCTCGTCGAAGCCCTCGCTGCGCCGCGCGAGCGACAGCGTCTCGCGGTTGATCTCCAGCACCACCCGTGCCGCGCTTTTGCGCTTCGCCCACGGTACGAGGCGCATGAACTGGAAGGTGTCGCCGTAGCCCTGCTCGTCGTGAATCAGCAGCGTCTTGCCGGGCATCGCACGGCCGTCCCAGCGCGGACGCTGCACCTTGCGCTCGATCGCGCTGGTGTGCGCGAGGCTGTAGCGGTAGCGATATTCGCGCCAGCCGCGCTCGAACTCGCCCAGCAGCAGCAGCGTTTCGGACAGATCGAAGCGCGCCGGAAAATCGCCGGGTGCGTGCGCCACCAGCCGCTCCTGGATGGCGCATGCCTCCGCGATGCGCCCCTGCGGACGGATCGTCGCGACCAGCAGTTTCCACAGCGCGAGCGGGCCGCTGCCGCTCGCGAGGGACGGGCGCACGCGCGCTTCGGCCTCTTCGAGACGGCCCGCTGCGAGCAGCGTGCGCACCTCGGCTTCGAGCGCGCGCAGGTCCGGGAGCGCACCGCTCATCGCGGGGCCTCGACGCCGAGCGCGTCGAGCAGCGGGCGCAGATAGCCCGCATACGCGTGCCAGCGGCCCTTCGACGTCGTGTAGATCGGCTGGCGCACCTGGTTGACGCTCGCGGTGCGCACGACGCGGCGGTTCTGATGGAACGCGAGACATGCGTCGTCCCACGGCAGGCCGAGGAACCCGATCAGACGACGCGCCTGCCCTTCGAGATCGTCGACCACGGCCTCATAGTCGGTTTCGATGAACACGTCGGCGGGCAACAGCGTGCGCCAGTGCGCCATCAGCCGCTCGTAATCCCGATAGAAGACGCCGAGTTCGGTCTGGTCGTATGCGAACGGCTGCTGTCCGCCGAACAGCTTCGTATAGCACGACAGACAGGTGTCGACCGGATCGCGCCGCGCGTGAATGATGCGGGCGCCCGGCAGGATCAGCGGAATCAGGCCGGCATACAGGAAATTGCCCGGCATCTTGTCGACCAGCAGCGGCCGCCCCTGCGCGAGCGGCGCCACCCGCGACAAATACGCCTGCCCGCATTGACGCAGCGCCGCCGCGGTGTCGGACGTGTCGAGCGCTTCGACCCAGTCCGGGAACGCGCCGAGGCCCTCGACCGCGATGCGCAGCGCGGACAGTTCGCCCGCGCCGCTCACCTGCGGATGGGACGACAGGATCTGCTCGATCAGCGTCGTGCCCGAGCGCGGCATGCCGACGATGAAGACCGGCAGCGTCGCGGCCTCGCCGCGCCCCGCGAGGCGCGCATAGCGCGCGGGCGTGAAGGCCGCGCGGACGCGCGCCATCCACTGCCCGGTCTGCGCGCCGTCGTAATCGAATGACGCGCGCTTCTGGCGGTTGCCGGCGTCGAGGTGCCGGAACGCGCGCGCGGGGTCCCGGATGTCGAGGTAAGCCTTGCCGAGCGCGAAATGCGCGGCGACGCGCTCGGTCAGCGGACGGCTCTCGCCCTGCGCGAGAAAGCTTTCCATTGCCGCGATGTCGGGATCGTCCGCGCTGAACGTGCGCACGTCCGAGCGCGCGGCCAGGGTCTGCACGGAGTCGGGAAAGCGCTGCAGCACAGCGTCGAAGGCGGCGAGCGCGTCGTCGCGACGCCCGGCTTCGAGCAGCAGCGTCGCGCGGCCGACCAGCGCGGTCTCGGCGGTGGTACCGGGCAGCGTCGAGGCCTGCGCATACGCGTCCAGCGCTTCCGCGGTGCGGCCGAGATCCTGCAAAATGGCGGCCAGCGTGCTGTGCGCGTCGGCGTTGCGCGGCACGAGCGCGACGACGTGCTGCGCGATCGCGAGCGCCTCTTCCGCATGGCCGATATTCCTGAGCGCCTTCGCGCGCGCAATCAGCGCGGCCGGATGCTGCGGCGCGAACGCGCCGAGCATGTCGAGCGCACGCAGCGCCGCGTCGTGACGCTGGCGCGACATCTCGACTTCCGCGAGATTCATGTAGGCGTCGATGAGGCGCGGACTGAGGTCGATCGCGCGCCGCGCATGCCCGGCGGCCTCGTCGTGGCGCCCCTGGGTCGACAGCAGGAACGCGAGGTTGCTATGCGCCTCCGCATACGAGGGGTGGAGTTCGAGCGCGCGGCGATAGCACGCGAGCGCGTGGTCCATCCGTCCGAGCAGGCGCCACGTGTTGCCGAGATTGTTGTGCGCTTGCGCACCGTCGGGATCGAGCGCCACCACGCGTTCGAGACACACGCGGCTCTGTTCGAGCCGGCCCATCTCCTGCAGCAGGATGCCCAGGTTGTTCCAGCCGGAGACGAGCGCCGGATCCTGCGCGACCGCCCGCTGCGCGGCCTCCTCGCCTTCGGTCAGCATGCCCTTCTGGCGATACATTTCCGCGAGGTTGCTCGAATAGATCGCCGGCGCGCGCGGCGCGAGACACGCCTGGCGCAGATGCGCAATGGCCAGATCCAGATTGCCGTACGCATGCGCCATCAACCCCAGCAGGTGGAGCGCGTCGGGCTGGCCGGGCCAGACCGCCAGCACCCGCTGCGCCAGCATCTCGGCCTGGTCGGCCTGACCGGCATTCCAGTGCGCATAGGCCCGGGCAAGCGCCTCCTGGATGTTCATGCTGCCTGGGGCAGCGGCGGTGTCGGACATGGCTCGGATTTCACGATGGCGGATAGGCTGCGCGCGATCGTAGCATGCGGGGCGGGTTCGCAAGCCTGCCCGAAGCGGTGCGCCGCGCGCCCCTCCTCGCGTTTTCCCCTGGTTGAATCTTTGCCCCGATCGGACCAGACTGTCGGAAACAGTGTGATCACAGGTCACAGATCGCAAACAAACTGAAAGAGGAAGGCACGTGCACACGCGTGAACACAAAAGAGGGCTGCCGCAGCTGGAACTGGTCGAGCGCGAGACGATGGCCGATCGCGTCTATCTGCAGCTGCGCGAGGCGATCATGACCGGCCGCTTCGCGCCGGGCCAGCTTCTGAGCCTGCGCACCGTCGCCGACGCGGTCGGCTCGTCGACCATGCCGGTGCGCGCCGCGCTCACGCGGCTGCAGGCAGAAGGCGCGCTGATCGACGGCGCCGGGCGCGCGCTGATGGTGCCGCCGATGACGAACGATCTGCTCGAAGAACTGCGCGACGTGCGCATCGCGCTCGAAGGCTGTGTCGCCGCGCGGGCCGCCGCGCGCATGACGCGCGCGAGTCTCGAAGCGCTGCAGGCGATCTTCGACGAAATGGATGCGCACGTCGAAGCCGGCGACGCGGCCGCCTATCTGCGCAGCAATTTCGCCTTTCACATTGCGATCTACACGCACGGCGCCAGCGACCTGACGCTCGCGACGATCCGCAACCTGTGGTTGCGCATTGGTCCGTTCCTGAATCTCGTCACGCCCGACATCGCCCATATGCGCCGCTCGATGCTCGCGCACCGGAAGATCGTCGACGCGTTGCGGCGCGGCGACGCCGACGGCGCGCGTGCCGGCATCGCGGAAGACATCGGCGACGCCGCCGCCGACATGCGCGAACGACTGCAGGAGCACGCCTCCGCGAGCGCCTGAGCGCGTCGCGAAGCCCCGCCAACGAACGATGGAGAAGCAAGCATGACCGTTTTGCAGATGTTGATGCCGCGTCCCGGCCTGCGCGTGCTGGTCACCGGCGGCGCGTCCGGCATTGGTGCGACGATCGCGCGCGCATTCGCCGAAGCCGGCGCGCGCGTGCACGTATGCGACGTGAGCACGACGGCCATCGACGCCCTGCGCGCCGATCCGGACACCGCGCGCACGATCACCGCCACGCTCGCCGACGTCGGCCGGCGCGACGCGGCGCATGCGGTATTCGACGACGTCGCCCGCGAACTGGGCGGCCTCGACGTGCTCGTCAACAATGCCGGCATCGCGGGCGAAACGGGCGGCATCGACGCGCTCGACGTCGACGAATGGGAGCACACGGTCGACATCAATCTCAACGCGCAGTTCTACTTCGCGCGCATGGCCGTGCCGCTGCTGCGCGAAGCCCGCGACGGCGGCGCGATCATCGCGCTGTCGTCGGTGGCCGGACGGCTCGGCTATGCGTACCGGACCCCGTACGCCGCGACCAAGTGGGCGATCGTCGGCCTGACGAAGAGCCTCGCCATCGAACTCGGCCCGGCCGGCATCCGCGTGAACGCCATCCAGCCGGGCATCGTCAAGGGGCCGCGGATCACCCGCGTGATCGCCGAGCGCGCCAGCCAGCTCGGCATCGCCTACGAGGCGATGGAGCAGCAGTATCTGTCGCACATCTCGCTGCGCCGGATGACGACCCCGGAGGAAGTGGCGGCCACCGCGCTGTTCCTCTGCTCGCCCGCCGGAATGGGCATCTCGGGTCAGGCGATCTCGGTCTGCGGCAACGTCGAAGTGCTTTAGTCACACGAGGACACCATGGTAGCGAAACGAAAGGTCATCATCACCTGCGCGCCGACCGGCGCCATCCACACGCCGTCGATGTCGCCGTACCTGCCGGTCACGCCGCGCGAGATCGCGGACGCCGCGCTCGCCGCGGCACGCGAAGGCGCCGCGATCCTGCACCTGCATGCTCGCGACCCCGAGGACGGCCACCCGACCCAGGATCCCGCGGTGTTCCAGCAGTTCCTGCCGCGCATCAAGGCCGAGACGGACGCGGTGATCAACCTGACGACCGGCGGCAGCCCGCACATGAGCGTGGCCGAGCGCCTGCGCCCGGCGCATCATTTCCAGCCGGAGGTCGCGTCGCTGAACATGGGCTCGATGAACTTCGGGCTCTACCCGATGCTCAACCGCTACCCGTCGCTCAGGCACGACTGGGAACGCGCGCATCTGGCGAACAGCCGCGACCTCGTGTTCAAGAACACGTTCGCGGACATCGAAACGATCCTCACCTCGTGCGGCGCGAACGGCACGCGCTTCGAATTCGAGTGCTACGACATCTCGCACCTGTACAACCTCGCGCACTTCGTCGAGCGCGGCCTCGCAAAGCCGCCGTTCTTCATCCAGAGCGTGTTCGGCCTGCTCGGCGGCATCGGCGCGCACCCGGAGGACCTCGCACACATGCGCCGCACCGCGGACCGCCTGTTCGGCAGCGACTACGTCTGGTCGATCCTCGGCGCGGGCCGCAACCAGATCGCGCTCGGCACGATCGGCGTCGCGCAGGGATCGAACGTGCGGGTCGGGCTCGAAGACTCGCTGTGGATCGAGCCGGGCAAGCTCGCGGAATCGAGCGCGGCGCAGGTCGCGAAGATCCGCCAGGTGATCGAGGGGCTCTCGCTCGACATCGCGACGCCCGACGAGGCGCGCGCGATGCTCGGCCTGAAGGGCCCCGACGCGGTGAATTTCTGAGCGCCGGAGACCGACATGGCCACTGCCGAACTGAACGTTGTCGCGATGCCGACCGGCTGGCTGAGCGTCGACCGATCGTCGCTCGTCTACGGGCGCCATTACGGCACGACGATGCGCATCCCGGTCTGGTCGACGGCGATCGTCGGCGCGCAGCAGAAAATCGTCGTCGATACCGGCATTCACGATCCGGGGTGGGTCAGCCGCTTCGTCTGTCCGTGCGACCAGGCGCCCGAGGAACGGCTTGAGCGCGCCCTGAAGGACTATGTCGGCTGGGCCGCGGACGAAGTCGATATCGTGATCAATACGCATCTGCATTACGACCACTCCGGCGGCAATACGCTGTTCAGAAATGCCCGCTTCATCGTTCAGTACACCGAATGGGAATATGCGGGACGCCCGCTGCCGACCCAGGCGGCGTTCTATCAGGAGTTCCTGATCGGGCGCGAGCCGCTTGCGTGGTTCCGCTGGCAGTTCGTCCACGGCATCGCCGACATCGTGCCGGGCGTGCGGGTCATTCCCACGCCGGGCCACACGCCGGGGCATCAGTCGGTCGCGGTCAATACGGCGGACGGCGTCGTCGTGATCGCGGGCGACTGCGCGAACTGCATGGAAAACATCGTCGACGGCGTGCCGGTCGGCATCGTCCACGAAACCGCGGACGAACTGGCCTCGCTGCGTCGCATCCGGCAGATCGCCGACCTCGTGATCCCCGGGCACGACCCGGATGTCGTACCCGGGTCGGCGGGGCTGCGGCTGCCGGCCGGCGCGCGTCTGCCGCACGTCGAACGCTGACGCGCCCTGCAGTTCAACGCAGCACCACCATAACTCAGCAGTACCTGGAGGAAGACATGAAAGTCATCACGCAAGGCCTGCAGCGCGCGAGCCGATCGCTCCGTGCCGCCTGTCGCGGGCTCGGCATCGCCGCCGTGCTCGCAGGCACCCTGCTCGCATCCGGACAGGCGAGCGCAGCAGGCAAATACAAGGTGTTCCTGTCGATGAGCTACGTCGGCAACGACTGGCAGACCGAGGCGGCCAACATGGTCAAGGCGATGGCCCAGACCCCCGCGCTGAAGAACAAGGTCGATCTCGAAGTGCAGGTTGCCGGCACCGACGCGCAAAAGCAGATTCAGCAGATCAACTCGATGGTGCAGGCCGGTGCAAAGGCCATCATCGTCTATCCGATTTCGCCGACCGCGCTGAACCGCGCGATCCACTACGCGTGCTCGAAGGGCGTCGTGGTGGTCGCCTACGACTCCAGCGTGACCGAACCGTGCGCGCACAACGTGTCGATCGACCAGCACGAGGCCGGAAGCGCGACTGCGCAGTGGCTCGTGAAGACGCTGCACGGCAAGGGCAATATCGTGCTGATTACCGGCGTGCCGGGCACCTCGGTGGATCGCGAGCGGACCGAGGCCGCCAAGGCGGTGTTCGCGAAGTATCCGGACATCAAGGTCGTCGCCGAAGGTGTCGGCATGTGGAGCCAGGCCACGGCGAAAACCGAACTCTCGAAGATTCTCGCGACACACGGCTGGAATCAGATCGACGGGCTATGGATGCAGGTCGGCTGCTTCACGGCCGCCTCGATGCAGCTCGACGCGGGCATTCCGGATAACCAGATCCGCCCGTGCGCCGGCGAGTCGTCGAACGGCCACCGGGTCCAGATGCTGCCGCCCGGCAGCGTGAAGGGCGAAGGCGCGTACCGCCCGATCGGATACCGCTCGATCTCGTATGGCTCGCCGCCGTACTCCGGCGCACTGGCGCTGGAGCTCGCCGTCGAAGCGCTCGACGGCAAGAAGATTCCGCAGCATGTCACGCTGAAGCTGCCGCTCGTGGATACCGCCGACTCCAGACTGTGCGCGACCGGCTCGATTGACGAGCTGCGCGCCGGATGTACCGCGTTCCCGCCGGACAAGGTGCCGCCGGGATGGTTCGCCGACATCTACTCCGACCAGACACGCGAGGTCGGCTTCAACGCGGCGCTGACCGGCAAGCCGGACTGACGGCCGGCTAACGGGCGGCGCGCCGCGCATCGCGCGCGTGGCGCCGCCCTCTCTCTTCATGACATCCCGACCACGGAGCGCCCCGATGAGTGCATCGCCCCACCCGGCTCAGGCCCCGCTCGCGCCCGCATGGGCGATCCATGTCGCGAACGTGACCAAGCGCTTCGGCGCAACGGTCGCGCTCGACAACGCATCGTTTCGCGTGAGCCGCGGCAGCGTGCACGCGCTGCTCGGCGAGAACGGCGCGGGCAAATCGACCACCGTCAAGCTGCTGTCCGGAATGCTGCAGCCGGACGCGGGTCAGATCGAGGTACTCGGTCGCCCGGTACAATTACGCAGTCCGAAGGATGCGCAGCGCGCGGGCGTCCAGACGGCCTTCCAGGAAATGACGCTCGTGCGCGACCTGACGGTCGCGCAAAACCTGCTGCTCGCCAACGAGCCGACCGGATGGACGGGACGCATCCGGCACGCCGACGCGCACCGGCGCGTCGCGCACTGGCTCGAGGCGCTGGAGCTCGACGAGGTGCGCCCCGGCGCCTACATTCGCGATCTCGCGCTGCCGGTGCGCCAGAAGATCGAGATTGCGAAGGCCATCGTGCGCGAGCCGCAGATCCTGCTGCTCGACGAACCGACCTCGGCGCTCTCGGGACGCGACGTCGGCTGGCTGCGGCGCCGCATCGACGAGCTGAAGGCGCGCGGCGTGACGTTCGTGTTCATCTCCCACCGCATGCAGGAGGTCCGCGACTTCTGCGACAGCCTGACGATCTACCGCAACGGACACGACGTCGGCTCGTTCGACGCCGCCTCGATCTCCGACGAGGAAGTCATCCGGCTCGTGATCGGCCGCTCGATCGACGCGAAATATCCGCCGAAGCAGCCGCCCGCGCGGCTCCCCGGTCCGCCCGCCCTGGAGACGCGCAACGTGCGCATCGACGGCGTCGTCAACGATTTCAGCCTGACGCTGAAAGCAGGCGAAGTGCACGGCATCGCCGCGCTGCAGGGGATGGGGCAGCGCGAGCTGTTCGAGGGCCTGTTCGGCGCGACGCTGATCGACAGCGGCGAGCTGCGCATCGACGGCCATCCGGTCACGCTCACGTCGACCGCCGACGCGCTGCGCAGCGGCGTCGCGGTCAGCCTGCTGCCGGAGGATCGCAAGACCGAGGGGCTGTTCCTGCGGCTGCCGGGCGGCGAAAACATCTCGCTGCCGGTCATCCGCCGCTTCACGCGCTTCGGCCTGATCGCGCGGCGCCGCGAGCAGGCGGCGATCCGCGGCGTGCTCGCGCAGATGGAAGTGAACCCGCGCGCCGAATACAAGCCCTGCCAGTCGTTCTCGGGCGGCAACCAGCAGAAGATCGCGATGGCCAAGTGGCTGCTTGCGCAAAGCCGGATCTGGCTGATGTTCGACCCGACGCGTGGAATCGACGTCGGCACCAAGCATCAGATCTTCGTGCTGATGCGCGCGTTCGCGGCCGCCGGCGGCGCGGTGCTGTTCTATTCGACCGACGTGCCCGAGCTCGTCAACGTCTGCGACCGCGTGAGCGTCGTCTACCGCGGACGCAACGTCGCGGAGCTTGCCGGCGACACGCTGACCGAGGAAAACGTGATGCGCCGGATGCTCGCGAGCTGACCGGCGGCATCGGTGCATCAGGCTATGAGGACTACCATGAACAATGCAATGGCATCGCCCGAGCGCGATATCGCAAGCCCCGACGCGCGCTTCGGGCTCGGCGCCCGGATCGATCATCACCGCGGCCTGCTGATCGCAATCGGCACGCTCGCGGCGATGATGATCGCGTGGATTTCACTGTCGGCGACCTCGATCGGACTGTACGACATCGGCTCGCTGGTTTCGAGCGCCGCGACGCTCGCGCTCGTCGCGATCGGCCAGACGATCGTCGTGCTGACGGGAGGCTTCGATCTGTCCGCCTCGGCGATCCTGTCGCTGTCCAACGTGCTCGCGGTGCACTTCGTCGGCGGCACGCCGCTCGAACAATGGCTCGGCGTCGCACTGGTCGTCGCGATCGGCGGCGCGCTCGGCTTCGTCAACGGGGCGCTGATCGCCTGGGTGCGGCTGCAGTCGATCGTCGTCACGCTGGCGACGATGTTCATGGTGCAGGGCCTCACGCTGCTGATCCAGAACAAGCCCGGCGGCAGCGTCGGCGACCAGTTCGCCGGCTTCGTCACGGCCGACCTGATTCCGGACAAGCTCCCGATGTCGGCGGCCATCGTCGTGGCGGCGCTCGTCGTCTGGGCGTTCGTGCGCCGCACGCGCTTCGGCGTCGGCCTGTACGCGATCGGCAGCGATCCCGACAGCGCGTTCGCCAACGGCACGCCGGTCACGCGCTACCGGATCGGCACCTACGTGCTGGCCGGCGTGTTTTATGCGCTCGCGGGCCTGTACGTGTCGGCCCAGACCGGCTCGGCCGACCCGCTCGTCGGCCGCCCGCTGCTGCTGTCGATGTTCACCGCGGTCGTGCTGGGCGGCACGCGCCTCGGCGGAGGACGCGGCGGCTGCGTCGGCACGGTCTTCGCGGCGATGACGCTGATGATCACCGTCAACATCCTGCTCGTGCTGAACGTGTCGGCGTTCTTCACGACCATCGCCGAGGCCGTGATCCTGATTCTCGCGGTGCTGGGTTCGTCGATCGGCAAGCAGTCCGCCGCGCACGCCTATGCGCGCTACGCCGCCCAGTACGTGCGCGGATGGCGCAGCGGCACGCTCGCGCGCAGCGTGCGCAATCCGCGCCGGGTGGTGTTCGAAGCGCCGCATGCGCAGCAGGTGGCCAACGCGGAGTTGACCGGACGCCGGTTCGCGGACTGGCTCGAACGCAACCGCGAATGGGTGCGCTACGTCGTGCCCGCATATCTGCTGTTCGCCGGGGTGCTGGCGGCCACCGCGGCGGTGTACGGCCCGCACGTGCTCGCGAGCGCGAACTTCTACAGCAGCCTGTTCACGCTGACGCTGTTTCTCGCGCTGCTGGGCCTCGGCCAGGGCGCGGTGATCCTGACCGGCGGCCTCGACCTGTCGGTGCCGTGGCTCATCACGCTCGCCGGCGTGCTGCTGACCGGCCTCACGCACGGCGTCGACGCCAACGCGCTGTGGGCGATTCCGCTCGTGCTCGGCGCGGGCGTGCTGGCAGGGCTCTTCAACGGCGTGGGCGTCGTCGTGCTCGGGCTGCCGCCGATCGTCGTCACGCTGGCGGCGAACGGCCTGCTGCAGGGCCTGACGCTGCTCTACTGCAACGGCTCGCCGCAGGGCTGGGCGCCGCCTGCGCTCGCGTCGTTCACGAACGCGCGGATCGGCTGGTTTTCCGCTGCGGCGTGGAGTCTTCCGCTGGTGCTCGCCATCGCGTGGCTGCTGCTGCACCGCACCGCGTTCGGGCGGCGCGTGCACGCGCTCGGCAACTCGCCGGTCGCGGCGAAGCTGTCCGGCGTGCGGGTCGGTGCGACGCTGGTCGCGGTGTATTGCCTGTCCGGCCTGTGCTCGGCGATCGTCGGCATCCTGCTGGCCGGCTTCAGCAACCAGGCGTTCCTCGGCATGGGCGATCCGTATCTGCTGCCCTCGATCGCGGTGGTCGTGGTCGGCGGCGCCCTGATCACGGGCGGCCGCGGGCACTACCTGGGCGTATTCGGCGGCGCGCTGCTGCTGACCGCGCTCGGTACGCTGCTTGCGGGCACCACGCTGCCGCCCGCGGTGCGCGACATCATCAACGGTCTCGTCGTGCTTGCAGCGGTCGTCACGCTGCGCGAGCGCAAGGCATGAGACATGAGGCATGAGACAGGAGACGGACATGAGCGCAACGGCACGCCGGATGGCGGTGATCGGGACGGGACGGATCGGCCGGGCATGGGCGATCGTGTTCGCGCGCGCGGGCTTTCGCGTGGCGCTGCACGACGCCGATCGCGCGATGCTGGACGGCGCGCCGGACGCGATCGCGGCAAGCCTCGCCGATCTGGCCGGATTCGGCCTGCTCGACGAAGCGCCTTCGTCGGTCGTCGCGCGCATCGGCGTGCACACGCGTCTTGAAGAGGCGCTCGATCGGGTCGAACTCGTGCAGGAGAACATCGCCGAGTCCGTGACCGCCAAGCGCGCGATGTTCGAGCAGCTCGATCGCCACGCGCCGCCCGGCGCGCTGCTCGCGAGCTCGACCTCGGGTTTGCCGGTGTCGGCGTTCACTGCGCATCTGACGCACCGCGCGCGCTGCCTCGTCGCGCATCCGGTGAATCCGCCGTCGCTCGTTCCGCTGGTCGAACTGTGCGGCGCGCCGTGGACTCCGCCCGACACGCTGCAGCGGGCGCGCGCGTTATACGAGGCGGCGGGCCAGCGGCCGGTGGTGGTCAACCGCGAGATTGCGGGCTTTCTGCTCAACCGGCTGCAAGGCGCGCTGCTCGACGAAGCGCTCAGCCTGTATGCGCAGGGGTACGCGAGCGCGGCGGATCTCGACACGGTGATGCGCGACGGGCTCGGCCTGCGCTGGGCGTTCATGGGGCCGTTCGAGACGATCGACCTGAACGCGCCCGGCGGCGTGGCCGATTACGCGTCGCGCTACGGCGGCACCTATCGGTCGATCGCCGCGACGCGCACGCCGTTCGACTGGTCCGACGCGACCATCGCGCAGCTCGACGCCGCACGGCGCAGCGTGTTGCCGCGCGAGCAGATCGAGGCGCGCAGCCGCTGGCGCGACCGCCGGCTGATGGCGCTGCTCGCCCATCGGCGGCGCGACGAGGACGACGCCGCCGGCGTCGAGCCTCCCCTTCAATCCGACTGAACGCAGGAGACACTCATGCTCGAAACCCGACTGCTGGTCGACGCACACAATCACCTTGGCGAAGGACCGCTGTGGGATGTGCGCGAACAGCGGCTGTACTGGATCGACAGCACCGCCGCGGAGATTTATCGCTGCCGCGCGGACGGCAGCGACGTCGAACGCTTCTTCGTGCCGACCCACATCGGCTCGATGGCGTTGCGGGAACAAGGAGGCGCGGTCGTTGCGCTCGCAAGCGGCCTGCACTTCTATGACTTCGACGCGCAAACGGTCCGGCTGATCGGCGACCCCGAGCGCGACGAGCCCGAAACACGCTTCAACGACGGCAAGGTCGACCGGCGCGGACGCTTCGTCGCCGGCACGATGGCCTACGATCACGATCGCTACGATGCGGACCGCGGCCAGCGGCCCACGCCCAGCGGCAGTCTCTACCGGCTCGATGCGGACGGCGCGATCGCGCGGCTCGACGGCGGCATCAGCTGCTCGAACGGACCGTGCTGGAGCCCGGACAACCGCACGCTGTATTTCACCGATACCTACGAAAAACTGATGTACGCGTACGACTACGACATCGATACCGGCGCGGCCACGAACCGGCGCGTGTTCGCGTCCGCACGGGACCTGGCGGGCACCTTCGACGGCGCAACGGTCGACGCCGACGGCTGCGTGTGGACCGCCCTCGTATTCGGCGGACGCGTGCTCCGGTTCACGCCCGAAGGAAAGCTCGACCGCGTGGTGCCGTTTCCGGTGCGCAACCTGACGAGCGTGATGTTCGGCGGTCCCGGTCTGGACGTGCTTTACGTCACCACGATGGGCCGCCCGATGTGGGGCATTCCACAGAAAGAAGCGACGCGCGGCGGCCTGTTCGCGATCAGCGGACTCGGGGTCCAGGGGCTGCCCGAACCGCGCTACGCGGGGTAATGGCGATCTTGCGCGCGCGGTGTGCGGTGTGCGGTGTGCGGTGTGCGGTGTGCGGTGTGCGGTGTGCGGTGTGCGGCGTAGTCCGGACAACCTGATCCGTGAGAACACGGTGCATCGGAACGCGAAGATTGTGAGCTTCCCTGCGACGCAAGCGGAATAGACTCTGTCAGGCGCTCGCCAGCAAGGGGAAGCGCCGATCGATGAGCCCACCACCGATAATCCGGCGCATACGGCTCGCGATTTTTAAGGCAGGAAGGCTCGCGCAGCAAATTCTGTGCGGCTGCGCGACCGACTTCCTGCCTCTTTCATACGCCGGACGGACTGCCCCCACAACATGGCACCAACCGGTTACGCGCCATCACCAGGTTAGCCAGCGCGTTCACCATGTCCTGTTCGGTGGGTCACATTTCTCTCGCCTCAAAAACATAGGATTCCTATAAATATAGCGGGATCAGCCCTGCTCGACGTGGCGGCGGCGTGCGCCCCCCCTCCTCCATCCTGAAGCGACTGCCGTGATTCTTGCGAGGCGACCGGAAGCGACAAGTCGCGTCCCGGGAAATCGCAATCACAGCGCTTTTTGATTCCTCATGAATCAGCTGTTCACCGTGACTGGTGAACAATTGTCATAACGCGTCTATCTCGTTTTAAACCGGTTGACGCGGGAAGCGCTGGATGGTTATGTAGGCGGTTTTGCAAAAACCTAACTGCCTTTAACGGGGTCGACATGGCGGAAGCGGATCGCATACGAAAATATCTGACAGGACGGCAGTCGGCGCATCTGAAGTTCATGCCGCGCACACCCCAGCAGGTCGAGCAGGAGACGGGCAAGCCGAAGCCCATGCCAGTCGCATCGGTCGTCTCCTGGGAAGCGCATGAGGAAATCTGCCAGCCATACCGGATCAAGGCCGTGATCTCGACAACGGAACCGGTCAGCAGAAAGAAGGTGCTCGGGCAGTTCGCACAATTCACGATCCAGCCGGATGACGGGCGCGAACTGCGCAAGTTCAGTGGCTTCGTGTCGCGCTTCGATCTGGTGTCGGAATCGCGTGACGGCTGCGTCTACCGCGTCGTGATCCGCCAGCGGCTCGCCATGCTCGACGGTCCGAGCAACTGTGTCACCTACCAGCAGATGACCTCGTGGGAAATCATCAAGGCCATTCTTGAGCGTCACGACATCCGCTTCTGGATGCAGGTTGAACTTCGGCTGAGACGTGAGCATCCGAGACATGCCTTCCGTTTCCAGTACAACATGGGCGATTGGGCCTATATCAGGCTGGAAATGGAGCAGGCGGGCCTGTTCTGCTTCACGACCACCGGCGAGCATGGCGAAGTACTGGTCATTGCCGACGATATCGACGGCTACGAACGGCCGCATGTCGCCGTGCCTCACCGCCCCACTGCCGGATTGTCAACGTTCGAGGAGTCCATCTTTTCGTTCAAGGTGCGTACTCGCACCGTGCCGGAATCGTTCGTCGTTGCGGATTACAACCCGGAGAGCGCCTGGGCGATTCCGCGCAACGAAAGCGAACCCGTCCGGGACGATCCGACGATGATCGGCCAGCCCTACGTGTGGGGTACGCACCACGAAGACGCGGCGGGAGCAAAGCGGGAGGCACAGTTGCGGCACGAGGCGGCACTCGCGCAGCAGGTGCGCTACAAGGTCAGATCGACCGTGCTCGAACTCAGACCGGGTCGGGTCGTGCGTTCGGACAGCGTGCTTGACGACACGAAAGCAGGCATGTTTGTGACCAGGGTCGTGCACAGCGGCGCGCGCGATGCCGGCTACGTGAACCGCTTCACCGCCATTCCGGCCGATCGCCCGTACCGGATGGCGATTGACGAAGACCGGTGGCCCCGGATACATGGCACACTCGGCGCAACGATCTGCTCTCCTGATCAATACAAATTTGCTTATCTGACTGCCAAAGGGGAATACGTAGCTCGCTTTCATTGCGACTTCGGCACCTGGCCGAAAGGAGCGGAGAGTATCCCCCTGCGGCTGGCGAAGCCCTTTTCGGGGAAGGACAACACGGGCATGCACATGCCCGCGCTGGACGGCGATGAAGCCCTGGTTGCCTTTCGCGAAGGCAACCCGAACAAGCCGATTCTGGTGGGTTTCATGCCCAACAGCCAGCGTCCCGACCTCATCAATGCCTCGCGGCGGCGCATGTCGCGCAACGAAATCCGCACGCAGTCCGGCAACAAGCTGTGGATGGATGACTGGGACAACCAGCAGGGTATCGAACTCAGCACCGAGCATTCGGGCCGCTCGCAGCTCAACCTCGGTTTCATACCGGACGGCGAACTGAAGGAGCGTGGCGCGGGTGCGGAGCTTCGCACCGGGGGACCTCTCGTCAACCGGGGGGGCTCGGGTGTGATGGTGACGGCGTATCACCAGCCAGGCGGAAGCGGCAAGGTGCTCGCCATGGACGAGACGAACGCACAATTGACGGATCACCAGGCGTTCGTCAAGTCACTGGCGGATTCGGCCGGGGCGTCCAGGGCATCGCCCGCCGATACGGATGCGCAGCAGGCGATCCATGATGACCTGAAGACACTGAGGAAGTCCGGCGTGCTTGTGACCGGTCCCGGCCCGGTCGGTATCGCATCGGGCGACGGCGTGCATCTTGCCGCTGACGGCGCGATCATCGGCAGCGCCGGGAAAGGTGTGCATTTCAGCACGCTCAAGCGTTTTACGGTGGCTGCACGTGACATCGTGTCGATGTTCTCGCAGAAGGGCATGAGCCTCATTACGTCGGCAGGCGACTTCGTCGCGCAGGCCCAGCGCGGACGCATGCAGCTCGCTTCGCAGGGCGACATGACGATGGAGACGGTGGACGGGGTGCTGCATGTGAAATCGTCCAGGGAAATCGTGCTGAACGTCGGCGGTTCGTATCTGCGCATGACCCCAGGCGGCATCGAGTTCGGCTCGCGCGGCGGCGCCGTGTTCAAGACAAGCGGCTTGAAAAAGGTGGGCCCCGCACAGATGGACCTGGGCGGTGCGGCGTTCGCTCCGGTGTTCGTGCCGTACACGACGCAGTGCGAGGTATGGCGGACCAATCCGGGTTTTGTACTACCGCCTGCGCCTGACGCGTCGCAGTGGGCGTCGCGGGGGGATACGGGTACTGTGCCACCTGCTCCTGCGCCGGATGCAGGCGGTGCCGTGCCGCCATCATTCCTTGGAGACATGTTCGGTGGGAAATCGGATGCGAAAACTGAAGCGCCAGGTAACGGCAGTCCGGTAATTAGCGACCCGGACAACGAGCAACAGAAATGCCTCGCGCCTGATCCGATCCAGCTATTGAGTCCTGCTCCGTGCAACTGGCAACTGGCTGACTTTAGCGAGTCAGTCAAGATGATGCGGGAGACGCCGACGTATCAGAAATATGGCTGGGCGAGAACTGAGCGTCTGACGAACGGTGGTCAACCAGTCATGTGTGCTGGAACGGCGCCGACTACGTGCCAGTTCATCTATGATTCGGCCAATAAAACGTTGACTGCCAAGGTCGTGATTGCCTTGGTGCCCCGTTTGCTGGTGAAGATGGATCCCGCGACTGGAGAACCGTTACGCGATGAAAATAATCAGTACATAGTCGTGCAATACCAGACGTTCGAAAATGGCGCAAATTCATATAAGACCTTTTCCGAACAAGGACTGATGCTGGTAGAGCGTGATCCGAAGGAGGTCGATGCCTCAATCTACAAAAATCAGATTGAAAAAACCTTGAATCAGGGTAACTACAAACTGATTCTTGACGCGTGTCAAAAAGGAGGTGGCTGTGGTTGCCGGATTTCGGTGAAGTTCTGCGCAGACGTGCACGTAGCACGGAAAGCTGATGCTCCAATGCTCAACCCTAACATCACGATCAACCTGTATCCGACTACTGCTCGGGCGGACGCCAATAACTGGCCAGAGCGTGATTATCAGCTTGATAACAGCGGGGCAGGAGAAATAGAAAAAGTGACTCAGACCAAGGCGCATGAAACAGGCCATCTTTTTAATTTCCCGGACGAGTATTGGCAGCAAGGTGGTTTCGTGCATTCGATCTATGTCCCGGATGGCCAGAACATTGATTTCCAGCTTGGCGACGCGAACAAGAACAAAAACACGTTCTGGGTCATCGAGACGGAAAACAATCTCATGGGAGGGGGGTGCCTCAAGCCGACGGCGACTACCTCACCGTATTATCTTGAGTACATTCGCAGGTGGTTTTCCGCTCACACCAATAAGTTGTGGCGGGTTGGCTATGAAGCGCCTACTGCGTCAGCAGCAAATACCAGTTCGGGCGCTGGGAAATCGGCTTCAAATACCGGTTCGGGTGCGACTGCAAAGGCGGGGATCGTTCATGCTATCAAATAATTTTCAGCATATGGCGAAAGCGTTATTTTTACTTCCGATATTTATATGGATGGGGGGTGGCTGCGCAATGGCAAGCGATATCAAAAATGGCACGATGAACCCGGGCGCATTCTCGCTTTCGTGGGCTGGAGGTCTTGAATATGGATCGCGGGAGATGAGTTTTGACGGTGAAGACAAATTTTACTTTGCCAAAGGAGATACCATCAATGACGAAACTCAAACTGGCGTTGGGGTTTTTGCGCTCAGTCTGCAAAAAAATGATGTACAGGCATTGAAGGATGTCGCACAAACGTTGTGCGACAAGGATATTCAGACAGGTGGCCCAGAAACACATGATCCTGCCGCAACGTTCAACGTTGTTTGCCTGGATGAGGGCAAAGCTGTGCACAGGTCGGGTTCCCTGCGTCTGATTCCTGAGCGTTTCAGACATCAGGTTTTTGATACTCCCTTCAGGCTGTCGGATCAGGCGAAGACGGACGGCCGCAAGCTCATCAAATTGGATTTCTCCACGGTGGGAGTCGAGCATAAAGATGACCACTATGTCATCTCAGTGCGATTCACAAACTCAGGAACCCGATGGATCAAATTTAAGACGCCGGATCAATGGGAAGGAACGAGCGTTGGGGGGCGATTGGGGGTAGGAGCAGTTAGCAAGAATGGTGTGAATGGAAGAAGTGAAAAAGTCAAAGAATCATGGGCGTTCGGATTGAGTGGAAAAAAATTAATTAATCGGGATGACTTTCCGGATGGAATGGTTACATTGAATCCTGGAGATAGCAGAGTTTTAAAATTTGAATCCACTCCTGACTACAATGCCACAAAAGGTGATTACGAGTTCTCAGGTATTGCATTTATGAGAATTGAGTACGATGGGTACGGATGGGGTCTTTCATCACAGGTAGATTTCAAACCGATCCAGAAGCGCATCACAATTGACCACGACTACCCCTCGACGCCGCAGGAGCGCGAGCAGTGGGAAGCAACGCATCGTGCCAACATGTCGTCCCAGCCCGTAAAACCCGGTGAGACCTTTGCCGAGAATGGCCTGTACCGCGCCGTACGCACGAACTCCAGCACCCATCGCAGCCTCCAGCTCGTGCCGTTCACGGCCGGGGCCATTGCGACGACCGACAACGTGAAGATGCTGATGGAGAGGGGAAACGGCCTCAGTCTTGACGGCCCGGTGCAGTGGCTGTGGGAAGGCAGCGCGCCTACCCCTGTAAAGCAGTATTCGCTCGACACCATCGAAGAGACGCGGCAGTTCTGCGAGCCGGGATCGGCGTGCCCGCGCAGTGGGCGCTGGCTTCCCCGCATCCGGGAGGGATGGGACAAGGGCCATCGGTACGATCTGGCAGGCATCATGACGCTGCGACGCGGCCAGCCGATGCCATCCATTCGGGACGCGGGAGATCGGACCGATTGGGAATGGGTGGGAGTCTGACATGGCTGAACGTGCCTGCATTCTTCGCCTTGACCGAACCACGGCAAACGGCACCGTGCTCGACGGCCTCGACGGCGTGGGCCCCGATGATCGCGGCATGAGCTATCTCGGGGCGAGCGTCCAGTGTCCCGCATGCGGTTCTATCGGACGCGTCGTCGCGAACGGTCCGCGTTCAGCGGATGACGCCATGGACGGCAAGCTGCCCGCGCTGGAAGGCGACTTCTGCCGCTGTCACTGCGCTCCCATGCCTCAGCTCATCGCCTCGCAGCATGACTGGACTTACGGAAGCTGACGGGAGACACGCCGATGAGTTTCTCCTGGAATCCGCGTTTTTCTTCCGAATGGGAGGCACAGAAACCGCCGCCCGTCTGGCTCTTCCTCGTGCTGTACCTGATTGTCGAGGGCTTCGCGCTTGCCCTGGTTGTGCCTGCCCTGCCGAAGATCGGCCCCATCCCGTGGGACAGGTTTATCCATGATGCGCTTGTGGTGCCGTTCTTCGGCTGGATTGGGCTCAGTTGTTTTGCCTGGCTGCTGGGGTATGACGTTCCCGCGAGACAGGCAGCAGACCATAACGTGGCGCGCTGGCATGACATTACCGGCTGGCAACGGCAAAGCCGTGCAGGCATGGTGGTGCTCGACAGCGTCATTCTTGTGCCTGAACCCGATCTTGCGGAACGCATGCTGAAGCTGGAGGGCAGCCCGCCCGAGAATCCCGGCAAGGCGATGCGCCTCGCGAGCGTTGAGGGCGAGGATGCGGCTTCGCGCGAACGCGTGGTGCTTGAAAGGCTGTTGACACCGCTGGTCGCCCGGCTTTCTCTCGCGGTAAAAAGCGGTTCATTCGAGATCGTGATCCAGTGCGAGCGGACTGAATCATCGTCTGACCTTCACGTGGTGTGGGAACAGATCGGCTTGCCAGGCAAGCCACGAGTCAGATGGATCGGTATCGACCAGGACCCCGGATTTGCGGATCAATGGTTTAACGATAAAGAATATCCGGCTTATCATTCATATGACATCAACAGGATACCGAAGTATCGCCTCGTGATGGCATGGCATCTGAATGATGAAAACGCAGACGGCAGGCCCGACGTTTCCGAAGCCGCCGTGGCCTTGCTGTCTGGATCGCCCGCGCTTTTGCGCGAGAAGCCGGAACTGAAGCGCCAGGCGTGGTTGTTACGTCAGATCGTTGCCGATGCCGACGAAGCAGACAAGGCGCTTGCGTTGCTGCTGGATTCGGAACAGGTGCAGCGTACGCGTATCCGGCACTTCTGGTACAGCCGCCTGAAGGGCCTCGCGCAGCACGCAACCCTGGCTGCGGTGAAGGAATCCGACCTGAAGGTCGAGAAACATGCGCTTGATCCAGCCATCGGTCCGCAAGCTCCGGTAGCACGCTGGGTGCTTCAGGCGCTGGCGGCGAAGATGGCGCACTTCGGGCAGGGCGCACAGCTCGTAGCGTTACCGCACAAGCAGGGAATTGCGCTGAATGTGGTGGCGAAAGAACCGGATCGCGTGGCGGTGCCGTGGAAGCGGGAATACGATTACAACCCGATCTTCGGCCCCGATCTCGGCGTGCTGGCGTCAATCTGGGGGGTGGTCATGCTGATTTCGCCCAACGGCTGGAGTACGGGGGACACCGTTATCACATGGGTGATCGCGGTTGCGATGGTGGTGCTATTCCTTCTGCGCCATATCCGGTTCGTTATGCCAACCTTTGAATCGGTCGCGGATTATCTGATGAGCTGGATTGGGTAATGAGCGGAACCCCATGCGGAGAAAATGGATGGGCGATGCCCTGGCACATCAGTCTGATGCCTGACCACTTCATCCCGTTGCGGTGGTTTGTCGGGCGGCCCGTCTTGTTGAGGATGAGGATAAAGGCGGTCTTTGATCAACCCCACCCCGAGTAATGCCTTCATTCATATCGAAAAAAAACGATATATACTTCGATCCGTTGCGATGCAGACCCGGACCGTCATCGATCGTCTGGTGTGATCCGCCACCTGTGCTCCCCGAAACCGAACCACGATGACGCTCGACATCGATGCGATCCACAAGGCGCTTGCGAACCCCGTGCGCCGCGACATCCTCGCCTGGCTGCGCGAGCCGCACGTGCATTTTGCCGCGCAGGAGCTGCCGCTCGATCACGGCGTCTGCGCAGGCATGATCGACGCGCGCTGCGGGCTGTCGCAATCCACCGTGTCGGCGCACCTCGCCGCGTTGCAGCGCGCCGGCCTCGTCACGTCGAAGCGGGTCGGTCAGTGGGTGTTTTTCAAGCGCAACGAGGCGGTCATCCAGGCGTTTCTCACGCACATGAACGCGGACCTGTGACGCCCGTGCGCATCGCCGCGCTTCTTTCATCCTGACGTCTCAATCGCTGCGGGCCGCATGCCCGCAAGGAAAGGTGAACCTCATGCCCACGCTGTTCGATCCGCTGCATATCGGCGATCTCACGCTGAAAAACCGCATCATCATGGCCCCGCTCACGCGCCAGCGCGCCGGCGAAATCCGCGTGCCGAACGCACTGATGGCGAAGTACTACGCCGAACGCGCGTCCGCCGGGCTGATCCTGAGCGAGGCGACCTCCGTCACGCCGCAAGGCGTCGGCTATGCGAACACGCCCGGAATCTGGTCGCAGGAGCAGGTGGAGGGCTGGAAGCTCGTCACGCAGGCCGTCCACGCGGCCGGGGGCAAGATATTTCTGCAGCTGTGGCACGTCGGCCGCGTCTCCGATCCGCTCTTCCTGAACGGCGCATTGCCGGTTGCGCCGAGCGCCATCGCACCGCAAGGCCATGTGAGTCTCGTGCGCCCGCAACGGCCGTTCGTCGTGCCGCGCGCGCTCGGCCTCGATGAAATCGCAGGCGTCGTCGAAGCGTTCCGCAAAGGCGCGGAAAACGCGAAAGCCGCCGGCTTCGACGGCGTCGAAGTGCACGGCGCCAACGGCTATCTGCTCGACCAGTTCCTGCAGGACAGCACGAACACGCGCACCGATGCCTACGGCGGCTCGCTCGAAAACCGCGCGCGCCTGCTGCTCGAAGTCACCGACGCGTGCATCGCGGTGTGGGGCGCGCCGCGCGTCGGCGTGCATCTCGCGCCGCGCGGCGACGCACACACGATGGGCGACTCGAACCCGGCCGCCACGTTTGGCTATGTCGCACGCGAACTCGGCAAGCGCAAGATCGCCTTCATCGCGGCGCGCGAATCGCTCGGCGAAAACCGCCTGGGACCGCAACTGAAGGCCGCCTTCGGCGGTCCGTACATCGCGAACGAGAAGTTCACGAAAGAGACGGCCCAGCAGGTGCTCGATGCAGGCGAAGCGGATGCGGTCGCGTGGGGCCAGCTTTTCATCGCGAATCCGGACCTGCCGCGCCGCTTCGCGCTCGACGCGCCGCTGAACGCGCCGAACCCGGCCACCTACTACGGCGACGGCGAAACCGGCTACATCGACTACCCGGCGCTCGAAGCCGTCGCCTGACCCCGCCACGCGCCACGCGCTGCCCGCCGCTGCCCGCCTCGCGGCGGGCAGCGCGACGCGAGCGGTCCGCGCGCCGACTCAGCCCGAAGCCGGCTCGACGTCGCGGCACATGAACACCCGCCGCGTCTCGTCGATGCCGCGCGCGACGTGTGCCGCGCGAATCGCGCGCAACGGCGCATCGAGCTGCGCCTCGTCCATCACGCGAAAGCCCAGCCGCCGGTAATACGGCGCATTCCACGGCACCTCGCGAAACGTCGACAGCACCAGTTGCCGCGCGCCGGCCCGGCCCGCAAGCGCGGCAACGCGCGCGATCAGCGCGGCGCCGATGCGCTGTCCGGCCCACGCCATCGCCACATCCAGTTCCTCGATGTAATAGCGCGCGCCGAGCGGCGCGAACATCGCGAAGCCCACGCAGCGCGTGCCCGCATGCACGGCCACGACGATTTCCGTCGCCGCGATCTTGCGGCGCACGAAGGCCGCGTCCATCGGCTGTGCGGCGGCGATGCCGGTCAGGCCGATCGTCGCGAAGCGTTGCGCCGCATCATATTCGATCGCGCGAATCGCCTGCACGTCGTCCGGACGCGCGAGGCGATAGCTGAGCGGCAAAACGTCGGACATGAACGAAAAGTCCCCTGTACGGCGGCATCGCACGAAGCCGCCGCGCGCAGTCTGCGCGCGGCGAAAACCGGCGCGGCGCACGGCCGCGCGCATCGTCCATAGTGGCATCGTCCCCGCGCGCAGGCCAGTCCCGTGCACAAAGGATTCGCACATCGCGGCGCGCGGGGCTACACTCTCAGCACCATAACCCGTCCGCCCGCCATGGACCTGATGCACCTCCTGCATGTCGCACTGCACTTCGACCACCATCTCGGCAGCCTGATCGCGCAGTACGGCAATGCCGTCTACGCAATGCTGTTCACCGTCGTCTTCGTCGAGATCGGCATTCTGCCGCTGTTCTTTCTCCCCGGCGATCCCCTGATCTTCCTGTGCGGCGGTTTCGCCGCAACCGGCGCGCTGAACGTCTGGCTCGTGATGCCGGTGCTGTTCGCGGCGACCGTCGCCGGCAGTGTCGTGAGCTACCTGTGCGGACGCGTGGTCGGCGACCAGGTCTACAGCGCCAACTACCGCTGGCTCGACAAACGCGCGCTGCGGCGCGCTCACGCGTTCTACGAGGCGCGCGGCGCGCTCACGTTCCTGCTGTCGCCGTGCCTCGCGGTCGTGCGCACATTCGCGCCGTTCGTCGCCGGCGTATCGCGCATGACCTTCGCGCGCTTCATCACGTGCGTGAGCGCCGGCGCCGCCCTGTGGGTCGTCACGCTCGTGAGCGCGGGCTATCTGTTCGGCAACGTGCCGCTCGTGCGCGATCACATGAGCACGATCATCCTGCTCGGCGTGGTGCTCGGCGTCGGCTCGCTGGTCGCGGGCGGCCTCTGGCGCTTCGTCGCGGCCCGCTGGCGGCGGATCTGAGGCGCTTGCCGCCGGCCGCTGGCGGCAATCTGAGGCAATCGTCGCAGCCCACTAGCGGCGGATCTGAGGCGCTTGCCGCCGGCCGCTGGCGGCGAGCTGAGGCAATCGTCGCAGCCCACTGGCGGCGGATCTGAGGCGCTCGCCGCCGGCCGCTGGCGGCAATCTGAGGCAATCGTCTCGGCCCGCTGGCGGCGTATCCGCGTATTCGCCGCGCGCCGCGGACAAACGCCACATCGTTGCAAACGCAACGAACTTCAGTGAACTTCAGCGAAACGGCATTCAGCAAAACGACGCGCAGCGCCCGCTGCCGCGGCGCGTCATTTCAGCCCGAGACGCTTCGCGAGGCGGTTCAGGTTCGCGCGATCGAGACCGAGTTCGCGCGCCGCCGCCGCCCAGTTCTGCGCATGACGGGCGAGCGCGTCGCCCACCATCGTCCGTTCCAGCGCGGTCACGGCGCTGCGCAAATCCGGCACAGGTTCTCCGGCCATGCCCTCGCCCTCGCCTTTGCCCTCGCTTCGGCCTTCCTGCCTGCCCTCGCCCGCCGCCTCGTCGAGGCCCGCGCGCTTGCCGCGCGCCGCGTCCGCGCGCGCGCCGAGCGCGAGGTCCGGCTCGCCGAGCGTCAGGATCCGGCGACGCTCGCGGTTTGCCGCCAGCGCCTTCAGCGCGCTGCGGCCGATCAGATGTTCGAGTTCCCGGACGTTGCCGGGCCACCGGTAGTGCAGCAGCGCGGCCTGTGCATCGGCGGATAGCCGGATGCTCAGCAGCCCGAGCCGCGAGCGGTTCTCTTCGAGAAAGTAGCCGGCGAGCAGCAGTACGTCGCGGCCGCGTTCGCGCAGCGGCGGCACGCGCAGCGGGTAGACGCTCAGCCGGTGATACAGATCCGCGCGAAACCGCCCGGCCCGCACCTCTTCCGCGAGATCGCGGTTGGTCGCGGCGATCAGCCGCACGTCCACCTTGTGCTCGCGGTCCGAGCCGATTCGCTGCAACTGGCCGTTCTGCAGCACGCGCAGCAGCTTCGCCTGCACCGCGAGCGGCAGCTCGCCGACCTCGTCGAGGAAGATCGTGCCGCCGTCGGCCAGCTCGAACTTGCCGCGCCGGTCCGCCGCCGCCCCCGAGAACGCGCCGCGCACGTGCCCGAACAGCTCGCTCTCGACGAGCGTCTCCGGCAGCGCCGCGCAGTTCAGGCTGATCAGCGGCTTGAGCGCGCGCGCCGACTGCGCGTGAATCGCGTTCGCGACCAGCTCCTTGCCGACGCCGGTCTCGCCGGTGATCAGCACGGTCAGATCGCTGCCGGCGACGAGCGCGACCTCTTCGAGCAAGTGCCGGTGCGGCGCGCTGCTGCCGATCATCTCGCGACGCCCCTGCCCGCTCGCCTGGCGGTACGCTTCGGCGCGGCTGCGCTCCTCCTCGCTCATGCGCGCGAGCGCGTCGAGGCGTTCGACCACGCTGACCGTCGCCGCGGCGAGACTGACGAATGCCTGCAGCGACCCGATGTCGAGGCGGTCGAAGGTTGCCGGATCGAGCGCATCGAGCGTGAGCAGCCCCCACGGGCGGCCGCCGATCAGCAGCGGGCAGCCGAGACAATCGTGCACTTCGAGTTGCGCGCCCGCGCCCAGCACGAGGCCGTCGTAGGGATCCGGCAGGCCGGCGTCGGCCGCGAAACGGGTCGGCTCGGCGCGCGCGAGCAGACGCGCGAAGCGCGGATGCTCGTCGACGCGAAAGCGCCGCCCGAGCGTGTCGCTGGCAAGACCGTCGATCGCGAGCGGCACCAGCGTGTCGCCTTCGAGCCGCAGCAGCGCGGCCGCGTCGCCCGGAAACAGCGCGCGCAGCGTGCCGAGCAGCCGGCGATAGCGCTCGCTTTCGGGCAGGTCGCGCGACAGGTCCTGCATCAGCGGCGTGAGCGCGTCGAGCAGCGTGCCCGCAGTCATTTCGACTCTCTCAGAAGTCATATTGACCCGTGTCATATCAACTGCATTTAAATTTAACCCAATGATTTATTTGAATATAACACCTGGCATGAATCATGGATAAAGCAGCGTGCGGCCGGCTCCGGCTGCGCCTTCTCCATCCCGTCACAAGAGGAACCTGCATCATGCTCTCCGCCGAACATCGCGCGATTGTCAAAGCCACCGTGCCGCTGCTGGAAAGCGGCGGCGAAGCGCTGACCACCCACTTCTATCAGCGGATGCTGAACGACTTTCCGCAGGTCAGACCGCTGTTCAACCAGGCGCACCAAGCGAGCGGCGCCCAGCCGCGCGCGCTCGCGCAGGGTGTGCTGATGTACGCGCGCCATATCGACGAACTCGATCAGCTAGGCGGCCTCGTTGCGCAGATCATCAACAAGCACGTCGCGCTGAACGTGCTGCCCGAGCATTACCCGATCGTCGGCCAATGCCTGCTGCGGGCGATCCGCGAAGTGCTCGGCGCGGAGATCGCCACCGACGCGGTGATCGACGCATGGGCCGCCGCCTACCAGCAGCTCGCCGACCTGCTGATCGGCCTCGAAGAACGGATCTACGCCGGGCGCGCGGCCGAGCCGGGCGGCTGGCGCGGCACGCGGCGCTTTCGCGTCGCGCGCAAGACGCCCGAGAGCGACGAGATCACGTCGTTCTATCTGGAACCCGCCGACGGCGGCGCGCTGCTCGCGTTCCGGCCCGGCCAGTACATCGGGCTGAATCTCGCGATCGACGGCGAAGAAGTGCGCCGCAACTACTCGCTGTCGGCCGCGCACAACGGGCGCGACTACCGCATCAGCGTGAAGCGCGAGCCGCACGGCAAGGTGTCGCAGTACCTGCATGCGCGCGTCAACGAGGGCGACACGCTCGACCTCTACGCGCCGTCGGGCGAGTTCACGCTGGAAGCAGGCGACAAGCCGCTCGTGCTGATCAGCGGCGGGGTCGGCATCACGCCGACGCTCGCGATGCTGCAATCCGCGCTCGATACCGGACGGCCGGTGCACTTCATTCACGCGGCGCGTCATGCCGGCGTGCATGCGTTTCGCGCGGCCATCGACGCGCTGGCCGCGCGCTATCCGCAGATGAAGCGCTTCTACTGCTACGAAGAGCGTCGCGCAGGCGACCCGACAGCGGATGCGATCGGCCGGCTCGATGCGACGCTGCTCGAACGCTGGCTGCCCCCCACGCGCGACGTCGACGCGTACTACCTCGGACCGCTCGGCTTCATGAAGGCGATCCGGCAACATCTGAAGGCCGTGGGCGTGCCGGCGTCGCAGAGCCGCTACGAGTTCTTCGGCCCGGCGGCGGCGCTCGAATAAGCGCGCCGCGACGGGCGGCGCGACCCGGACGCCGCCCGCAACTGGTTACCTTAAATTCCTCAAAACCGGTTATTTCAGACAGCCGCTGCGGCGGCTAAGCTGTGCCCATCGACTGTCCGAACCCCCACCACACCCGAGGAAAAACACGATGGAACCGCGTCTCGACTTCTACCAGGCCAGCCCGCTCGCGATCAAGGCGATGCGCGCGCTCGAAGAGCGCATTGCGGCGTCGTCGCTCGAAACGTCGCTGGCGGAACTGGTGCGTCTGCGCGCTTCGCAGATCAACGGCTGTGCGTTCTGCGTGGACATGCACACGCGCGACGCACGCAAGGGCGGCGAAACCGAGCGCCGGCTCGCGACGGTCGTCGCGTGGCGCGAGACGCCGTTCTTCACCGCGCGCGAGCGTGCCGCGCTCGCGTGGACCGAAGCGCTCACGCTGATCGCGCAACAGCACGTTCCGGACGCGCTGTGGGACACCGTTCGCCCGCATTTCAGCGACGAGGAGATCGTCGACCTGACGCTGCTCGTCAACGCCATCAACGGCTGGAACCGCATCGCGATCGCCTTCCGCAAGATGCCCGCCTGAGTGTCGCCCCCGATGCCCGCGCGCGGCATCGCGTCGCCCGCGAACGCGCGCGCCGCCCGTGCGCTCACGGACGATTTCTGGCGCAATGTCGATCGGTGCGGTCATGCGCTTGAAACGCTGTCGTGCGCAGCATCAGGACTGGAATCGATTTATCCGTTGCAAACCCGAGAATTCACAAAAATTTACTTTGGTTGTCGCAGAAGCACGCGCAGACTGGCCGCATAACACAGTGCGACCACGGAGGCCGCTATGACGATCGACAACGCGTGGCAAGGCCAGCCGCGCCGCCCCGCCGACGCCGCCGCCGGCGAGTGGCGCGCGCCGCCTGAGCAGCAGGCCGCGGCGTCCCGGCCGCCGCGCACATCGCGCGCGGGGCGCGCGGTGCTGGCGCTCGTGTGCGTGTGGTCGCTCGTCGAGATTCCGTTCGAATGGAGCCCGCCGGACGGCGCCGCGCAATTCGCCGCGCTGCTCGTCGCGAAGTGCCTGCTCGTCGGCATCGGCGGCGCGGCATTCGTCGGGCTGCGCTATGCGCGGGCGCTGTTTGCGTTCGTCTGCGGCGCCGGCGCGCTCGCGGTGTCGTCGACGCTGCCGTTCGTCTATCACGTATCGCCCCCGCTGTTCGCGATCGCGCTGGTCGAATGCGTGCTGAAGACGCTGTTCGTGCTCGTCTGCGCGGGCGAATACCTGACCCTCCGCTGAGCCCCGCGCACGCAAAAAAGCCCGCGCGAAGCGGGCAACCTTCCCGGTAGAGATCACAACCTCCCGCACCGGACATGCGGCGCACGCGCACAACCGCGCGCGTGCGCTGCATTCAACCTTTGGTCGCGCCGAACGTGAGGCCGGCGACGAAGTGCTTCTGCATCGCGAAGAACATCAGCACCGACGGCAACGCCGCGAGGATCGAGCCCGCCGACACGAGATTCCAGGCGGTCGTCCACTGCCCCTGCAGCGCGGCCACCCCGACGGTGATCGGCGCGGCGGCATCGCCCTGCGTGAGACACAGCGCCCAGAAGTAGTCGTTCCAGACGAACGTGAATACGAGAATCGCGAGCGCCGCGAGCGCGGGGCGAATCAGCGGCAGCACGATGCGAAAGAACACGGTCCACTCGTTCGCGCCTTCGATGCGCGCCGCCTCGACCAGTTCGAACGGCAACTGCTTGATGAAGTTGCGCAGGAACAGCGTGCAAAAGCCGGTCTGGAACGACACGTGAAACAGGATCAGCGCGCCCACCGTGTTGTACAGGCCCAGCTTCAGCGACAGGTCGCGCACCGGGATCATCAGCACCTGGATCGGCACGAAGTTGCCGGCGACGAACGTCGCGAACAGCGACGTGTTGCCGCGAAAGCGGTAGATCGCGAGCGCGAAGCCCGCCATCGAGGCGAGCGCGATCGAGCCCGCCACCGCCGGCAGCGTGATCAGCACGCTGTTCCAGAAGTAATGCAGCATCGGCGAGGTGATCAGCGCGTCGCGGTAGTTCTCGATCAGCGCGAAGTGCTTCGGCCAGCCCCAGTAGTTGCCCTCGGCGAGTTCCTCGGACGAGCGCACCGAGGTGAGCAGCACCGCCAGTAGCGGCAGCAGCCAGATCACCAGCGCGACGGGCAGCGACAGCTTGTAGAGGCGGCGCGAGACCGGCTTCCATTTGTCGATCGGCAGCGGATACATATCGGGCTCCTTATTGCTCGGCGCGCAGCATCCGGCGCAGATGGTAGACGATGTAGATCAGCATGATGCCGAACAGCACGGCCGCGATCGCCGCCGAGTAACCGATCCGGTAGTACTTGATCGCCTGGTCGTACATGTAATACGCGAGCACGGTCGAGCTTTCGAACGGACCGCCGCCCGTCATCACCGAAATCAGGTCGAAGCTGCGCAGCGCGCCGATCACCGTCACGACGATCGCCATGAACGTGGTGGGCCGCAGTTGCGGCAGGATCACGTGCCACAGCATCGCCCAGCCGCGCGCGCCTTCCATGCGCGCGGCCTCGACCTGCTCCGCGTTCAGCGCCGTCAGCCCGGTCAGATACAGGATCATGCAGTACGCGGTCTGCGGCCACAGCGCCGCGAACACAATGCCGAGCGTCGCGTAGCGCGGATCGCCGAGCACCGGCACGCCGTGGCCGAGAATCAGCGCGAGCAGGCCGAAGGTCGGGTCGTAGAACCACGAGAAGATCAGCCCGACCACGACGCCCGACAGCACGAACGGCGCGAAAAACAGCGACTTCACGATGCGGATGCCCGCCACGGCCTGGTTCAGGTACAGCGCCAGCGCGAGCCCCATCGGCGGCGCGAGCAGGAACAGCACGAGCCAGATCAGGTTGTTCTTCAACGCCGTGTAGAAGGTCGGCGACTGGAACAGCTCGACGTAGTTCGCGAGACCGACGAAGCTCGGCGGCGTCATGCCGTCCCAGTGATAGAAGCTGATGCGCAGCGTCGACAGGATCGGCCAGATCACGTAGATCGCGACCATCACGCACGCGGGCGCGAGAAACAGAATCGCTGCGCGGCGCTGCCGGCGCGCGGTGGGCGACGGCCCGCGCGTGCGCCGCGCGCGCGGCGGCACGCCGGGCTGCGCGGCGCTGCCCGTGGGGTCGGGGGCGCCGCCGGCGGGTATCGATCGACGGCTGACGGAATCAATCACGGCCACTCTCCTGAACGAACGTCGTGCGGGCGCGGCGGCACGGTGCCGCCGCGCCCGCGCACTGCGTCACTTCTTGTAGATCCGCAGGCGGTCCTGCTCCAGCTGCGCGAGGATCTGGTCGAGCTTCGTCGGATCGGACACGAACTCCTGCATGCCCTTCATCCCTTCGTCGGCCATTTCCTTCGTCATGTCGCGGTCGTAGAACTGCGCGATGCCGCCGCGCGTCGTCGACAGGATGTGGAAGCCGATTCGCGCGATCGGGTCATCCGGCAGCGGCGACTGGCTGTTCGCCGACAGCGAGCCGAGCCCGTCGGCCAGTTGCGCGCCGATCTTCGGCGTCTCGACGAACTTCAGGAACGCATGCGCCGCGGCCTTGTCCTTCGCATTCGACGGAATGTGCAGCGACTCGACCGGACCGTCTTCGGCAGTCGGCACCTTCGGATCGATGATCGGGAAGCGGAAGAAGCCCATCTCCGGCTTCACGCTCGCCGGGAAGCCGCCGGAGATGAAGGTGCCCATCAGCATCATCGCGGCCTTGCCCTGGAACAGGAACGGCTGCGCCGCATCGAGGTTGTACGACAGCGAGTTGTCGATGAAGTAGCCGTCGTCGATCAGCTGCTTCCACGTCAGGTAGACCTTCTTCACGCGCGGATCGGTATAGGGCACCTCGCCCGCCATCAGCTTCTGGTGGAACGCGTTGCCGTTCAGGCGCAGGTCCAGATAGTCGAACCAGCCGGCGAGCGTCCACGCGTCGCGCCCGGCCACGGCGATCGGCGTGATGCCGGCGGCCTTCAGCTTCTTGCAGTCGGCGAGAAAGTCGTCCCAGGTCTTCGGCTCCGCGCCGATGCCGACCTTGCTGAACAGGTCCTTCCGGTAGAACATCCCCCACGCGTAGTAGACGGTCGGCGCCGCGTACTGCTTGCCGTCATACGAGGACGCTTCCTTCGTCGACGCGTACATCTGGTCCCAGCCGTTCTTCGTCCAGTCGGCGCTCAGGTCCTCGAACAGGCCGCGCTTCGCGTAATAGGCCATGCGCTCGCCGTCGTGCCACGTGACGATGTCCGGCGCGACCGTCGTGAGCCAGCCCGGCAGTTGCACCTTGTACGCTTCCTCGTCGATGAACGACACGTTCACCGTCGTGCCCGGATGCGCCTGCTTGTACTCGTCGATCACCTGCTGCCACACCGCGCGCTGGCTCGCGCCCTTGAACGCGATGTTGATCGCGAGCGTGTCCGCCTGCGCGGTGCCGGCCATCGAGGCCGCCGCGGCAGCCGCGCCCAGTGCGACAGCGCCCATTGCCTTGCGAAGTCTGAAAGTCATACCTGTCTCCTTGGTTGTACGTCGTTGTGCGTGCTGCCGGGTACTGCGTTCATCAACAGGGGCGCGGACGAGCCGCGCCGTCAAGCAGGCGGACCGCGTCATGCGGACCGGTAAACCGCGACGCCCTGCGGCGCGATCTCGCGCGCGCCGAGCACGAAGGCGTCGTCGGCGACCCCGGCAAGCCGGTGCGCGGTATCGCCGTAGTTGAACACATACGTGAGCCCGCCGCGCCGGCTCACGCGCACGCCGTCCGCGCACGGCTCGACCGCGAGGCCCGCGGCGCGCGCGATCGACGCGAACAGGCGCGCGCTCAGCGCGTCGTCGAACAGGCTCGCGAAGTAATGCAGCGTGCCGTGCCGCACCCACGCCGGGTGCCCGTCGGCGAAGCGCGCGCCGATCTCGGCCTGGGGCGCCGCGCCGGTATCGATCAGGTCGCGCCAGTGGCGCGCGCGCCCGTCGCCGGCCGCGCTGCCGGCCAGCATCACCGGCTCGGTGACGTTCGGCCGCAGCGATTCGACGCGCCACACGCGCACCGGCAGCAGCTCGGCGAGCGGCCCCGGCGGCAGTTGCGCGGGAATCTGCAGGTCGGCCGTCTTCGAGCCGGTGCGCGGTCCGATCACGACCTGCGCGCCCGAGCGCGCGAGGCGTCCGGCGAAGCCTTCCGGCAGCACCGGCAGCGGCGGCACGACGATCATCCGGTAGCCGTCGAGCGGCGCGCTCGCCGGCACCACGTCGACGTCGAGCCCGAGGCTGCGCAGCGCCGAGTAGTACTCGAACGCGAAGCGCGGATAGTGGAAGTCCGCGCCCTGCGGATGAACCTCGCACAGCCACTTCGCCTCGTAGTCGTAGACGAGCGCGACCGGCGCGCGCACCGCGGCATTCGCATCGGGCGCCGCGGCGAGCACCGCGCCGATCTCGGCGGCGACCTGGCCGGCTTCGCTGCCGCCCACGTCGAGCCGGTTGTCCGGCGTGTTCAGCCCCGCGTGCATCTGCTCCTGCGCAAACGGCGCCTGGCGCCAGCGGAAGTACGACACGCAGCCCGCGCCGTGCGCGAACGCTTCCCAGCTCCACAGCCGCACCATGCCCGGCAGCGGGGCGGGGTTCCACTGCGCCCAGTTCACCGGTCCCGGCTGCTGCTCCATCACCCAGAACGGCAGCTTCGACATGCCGCGATAGACGTCGTGATTGAACGCCGCGAAATCCGGGTGCCCGGTGCGCAGCCACTTCGCCTTCAGCTCGGGCTCGAACCACTGCTCTTCGAGCGCGCCGAGCGGGTAGCTGTCCCAGGCGGCCACGTCGAGGTCGGCCGCGACCTTGTAGTGGTCGAACTCCGTGAAGAGCTGCATGAAGTTATGCGCGACCGGGCGGTCCGGCGAATGCGCGCGGATGATCTCGACCTGCATCCGGTTGTAGCGCGCCACCTCGTCGGACGCGAAGCGCCGGTAGTCGAGCCGGTGCGACGGATGCGCCTCGGTCACGGTGCCGACCGGCGCGTCGATCTCGTCGAAGCTGCGGTATTCCATGCTCCAGAACACGGTGCCCCACGCGCGGTTCAGTGCGTCGACGCTCCGGTAGCGCGCCTTCAGCCATTCGCGAAAACGCGCGAGCGCGGCCGGCGAGTAGCTGACGACCGTGTGGTGGCAGCCGAACTCGTTGTCGGTCTGCCAGAACGCGACTGCCGGATGCCGGCCGTAGCGCTCGGCCACCGCGGTGCAGATGCGCCGCGATGCTTCGTAGTACGAAGGAGACGAGAAATCGTAGTGACGCCGCGAGCCGAACGCGCGGACGCGGCCATCGGGGCCGACCGGCAGGATGTCCGGATGACGGTCGACGAGCCACTTCGGCGGCGTCGCGGTCGGCGTGCACATCACGACCTGCAGGCCGGCCGCGCCGAGCACGTCGATCGCGCGGTCGAGCCAGCCCCAGTCGTACTCGCCGGGCGTCGGCTCGATGCGGCTCCATGCGAACTCCGCGATCCGCACCTGCTCGATGCCGAGCGCTTTCATCCGGCGGGCATCGTCTTCCCAGAGCGATTCGGGCCAGTGTTCCGGGTAATAACAGACTCCAAGGCGCATCCGATTGTCCTTTAAACGTGGTGTGCGACGGATTCGAGCAACGGAACGGCGAAGCCGTCCTCGGTAAACAGATGGCAGGCGGCAGCCTCCGCGCGCAGGCTCACGCGCGCGCCGGGCTGCAGGTGCGCGGTGCCCGGCGCCTTCGCGATCAGCACCGCGCCGTGCGGGTCGTCCAGATGCACGTAGCTGTGCTCGCCGAGCTGCTCGACGAGCACGACGCCGCGCGTGAGCACGCCGTCGCCGGCGTTGGCCCCATCGGCGACGAGTTCCAGGTGCTCTGGACGCACGCCGAACGTGACGGGCTGGCCGACCGTGAGCGCCGCGCCGTCGACGCATGCGCGCACGGTCTCGCCGTCGTCGAGCGTCGCGGTCACGCCGAGCGCGTCGCACGCCGAGACGCGCGCGGCGAGGAAATTCATGCGCGGCGAGCCGATGAAGCCCGCGACGAAGCGGCTCGCCGGCCGGTGATACAGGTCGAGCGGCGCGCCGATCTGCGCGATGCTGCCGTAGCGCTGGGTGTCGGCGCCCGCGTGCAGCAGCACGATCTTGTCGGCGAGCGTCATCGCTTCGATCTGGTCGTGCGTCACGTAGACGACGCTCGCCTTCGCGAACTGCCGGTGCAGGCGCGCGATTTCGACGCGCGTCTGGCCGCGCAGCGTGGCGTCGAGATTCGACAGCGGTTCGTCGAACAGGAACACGCCCGGCTCGCGCACGATCGCGCGGCCGATCGCGACGCGCTGGCGCTGGCCGCCGGAGAGCGCCTTCGGACGCCGTTCAAGCAGCGCTTCGAGCTGCAGGATGCGGGCGGCCTCGCGAACCTTGCGATCGATCTCGTGTTTGGGGAGTTTGGCGAGCTTCAGACCAAAGGCCATGTTCTCGTAGACGGTCATGTGCGGGAACAGCGCGTAGCTCTGGAACACCATTGCGACGCCGCGCTGCGCGGACGGCACGTCGTTCACGAGCCGCTCGCCGATCGACAGGTCGCCGTCGGTCACGTCTTCCAGGCCGGCGATCATCCGCAGCAGCGTCGACTTGCCGCAGCCGGAGGGCCCGAGGAACACGCAGAACTCGTTCTCGCCGATCTCCAGATCGACGTTGCGGATGACCGGGACGCCCTCGCCGTACGATTTCTGGACGCCTCTTAAGGAAATGCTCGCCATTGCGCCGTCTCCGTGATTTAATCCGATCCGAAACGGAGATTAAGCGCTTAATCTACAGGGCCTAAAAAAATGATCGCGTGCGATCAGGGCCCTGCAGCGTCTCCGATATCGTGTCGTGTAGGTTCGATAGTGCCGCGCCTCGCGCGGGAATGCAAACTTTGGGTAGCACTCCCACATAGTGATCACACCATGACCACCCTCAGCGAAGTGGCGCGCCGCGCCGGCTGCACGCCCGCCACGGTGTCGAACGTGCTGCGCAACCGCGGCCGCGTGGGCGAACAGACCCGCCAGCGGGTGCTCGAGGCGGTCGCGGCCCTCAACTACCGGCCGCACCTCGCCGCGCGCGCGCTCGCCGAAGGGCGCGCGCCGACCATCGCGCTGATGGTATCGAGCATTGCGAACCCGTTCTATCCGGAGTTCGCGCTAGCGGTCGAGCAGGCGGCGCGCACGAGCGGTCATTTCCTCATCATCTGCAACACGAACGAGGATCCCTTGACGGGCCGCGCCTACCTCGAACAGATTGCCGGCACGCTGTCCGAGGGCGTGCTCGTGATGAACGCGAATCTCGACTTCGCCGATCTGCACAAGACCGAGGCGCGCGGCGCGCCGGTCGTGCTGTGCATGTGGGAGCGGCCCCTCGACCCGCCGGGCCTGCCGTGCGTGGCGGTGGACTTCCGGCTTGCCGGCGAGCTGGCCGGCCGGCATCTGCTCGAACTCGGCCATCGCCGCATCGGCGTGATCGCCGGCAGCAAGGCGTCGGGCATCCACGTGGCGCGGCACGACGGCTTCGACGACGCGCTGCGCGCGGCCGGCGTCGCCCTGCGCGACATCCCGGTGCGCCATGCGCGCGACACCGCCGAGGGCGGCTATCAGGCCGCGCGCGAACTGCTCGAAGCGCATCCTGAGCTTACCGCGCTCCTTGTGACCAACGACCTGCCCGCGCTCGGCGCGCTGCACGCGGCGGCCGATCTCGGACGCGACGTGCCGCGCGACCTGTCGGTGATCGGCATCACCGACATCCAGCTGGCGCGCGAAGCGCGGCCGGCGCTGACCACGGTGGCCGTGCCGACCGTCGAGGCGGCGGGGCTCGCGGTCGCGCTACTGCGCGAGCTGATCGAAGCGGCGCCGCGCGGCGCGGCAAGCGCGCCGCGCGTGTGCGTGACCTCGCCGCCGCGTCTCGTCGTGCGGGCATCGACGCAGGCCGTGCCGGCGGGCGGGCGCTAGCAGGATGCGGCGGCCGCGGCCGATGGCGCGCATCGCTTGCGCGCTGCCGCCCGCCCTGCCCGCGTCGCGCGAACGCCGCACCGGAATCGGGTACGATCCGGCAACCGGCTCGACGCGGGCATCTTGGGCATCGCAGGCATCCCGGACCGCGCAGCCCGTCCGCCCAGTCCGGGCCGCGGGACTTCCTATCCTCAGTACCACTATCGGATTTCACCGAACAGGCTCACCATGCTGACGAATCTCTGGTATGTCGTCGCGCCGTCCGCGCACCTGGGCACGGACGTGCTGCCCGTGCGGCTGCTCGGCCAGCGCTTTGTCGCGTTTCGCGACGAGCAGGGCGAGCCGCGGCTGCTCTCCGACATCTGCGTGCATCGTGGCGGGTCGCTGTCGGCCGGCATCAGGCACGAATCGACCGTGCAATGTCCGTATCACGGCTGGCGCTTCGACGGCGCGGGCCGCTGCACGCACATCCCCGCGCAGCCCGCCGCGCGCATTCCGGCCAAGGCGCGCGTCGACGCCTACCCGACCTGCGAACGCTACGGCTGGATCTGGGCCTTCCTCGGCGATCTGCCCGAGGCCGAACGCGCGCCGCTGCCCGATCTCGGCTGGGTCGACGATCCGGCCGTGCGCGTCGTGCGCGGGCATTTCGACTGGCAGGCCAGCTGGGACCGCGTGATCGAGAACGGCCTCGATTTCGCGCACGCGCCATTCGTCCACGGCTCGACTTTCGGCGATCCGGCGCATCCGGAGATGGCGGCGTTCGACGTCGAGACCGACGCATGGAGCGGCCGCGCGGTGATGACGATGCGCCGCCCGGTCCGGCGCGGCTGGCTGCGCCGCACGCCGACCGGCGCGCACGTCGACGTGCGCACGACGCCGGGCTTTCATCTGAGCGGACCGTGCGCGACGCTCGAACTCGCGCCGCGCGACGGCTGGCGCGTCCATCTCGTCTCCGCCCACGTGCCGGTGGAGGCCAACCGGACACGCACGTGGTGGATGATGGGCCGCACGTTCCTGCGCTCGCCGCTCTTCGACGGCATGACGATCCGGCGCAACCTGCGAGTCTTCGCGGAGGATCACGCGGTGCTCGCGAAGGTGCGGCCCGAACGCGTGCCGGGTGACTGGCAGCAGGAAGTGTCGGTGCGCGCCGACGCGCTGCAGATCGCGTTTCGCCAGCAGGTGCGCGCGCTCGAAGCGCGCGGCTGGGGCATCGACGAGCGCCGGCTCGCGCGCGATTACACCGGACGCGTCGCCTGCGCGGTGCCGGGCCCGGCGCGCCGCGACGCGCGGCACTGGGCGATCGAACCGATCCCGCTCGGCGAGGGCGCAGCGGACGCCTGAGCCGCGCCAGAACGACACGCTCGCCTCACGTGAGCCACACATAGGCCGCACGCGCCACGTTCACGTCCACGTTCACGTTCACGTCCACATTACGTTCGCGTCCACGTCCCATTCACGTCCGTTGCCCGCGCGTCCCGCCGCGGATCACTCCAGCGCCGGCCACGGCAGATATGGCGCCGACCAGTCGAGTTCGGTGCCGATCACGAGGCGGCTTTGCGGCGCCTGGACCGCCATCGTGACCGCGATGCACGGCCGGCCGCTCGCCAGCGAAAGATAAGGACTGCTTGCTACCGGCACACCGGGCTGCAACACCGCGTTGCGGAAGTACGGCCGGTGATCCCATCGCGCATCGCGCGGATCGGCGACCGGCTGCAGCGTATCGCTGAGGCTTGCGCCCGCCACGCCGGTCACTTCCGGGCCGATCTGGCGGCCGCGTTCATCGAGAAGAAAGCAGCTGATGCACAACTGCAATTGCGTCAGCTCCGCGCACGCCTCGCGCATCGGCAAGCCGGCGAGCAGAGCATCGGCCGCGCCGCACAGCGTGATCCGGTAAGGCTCGATGCGGGTCTCGAACAGCGCGTGCTGGTGCGCGCGGCCTTGTGCGATCACGTCGAACGCATGATCGATCATGCGGTTCGTCTCTTCGGGCGCCGCGACCTCGGGCGAAGGACGGCCGAGCAGATAGCCCTGCGCGAAGTCGACGTTCGACTCGATCGCGAGAATCAGTTCCTCGGTGGTCTCGACGCCCTCGACGACCACCAGCATCCCGGCCTGATGCAGCAGCGACACGAGCCTCGGCAGGATCGACTGCTGGGTGCCGGGCATCGTCGCGCGGATCAGTTCGCCGTCGAGCTTCACGAAGTTCGGGTGAATCCGGAACAGCCGGTCGAGATTCGACTGGCCCGCGCCGAAATCGTCGACGGCGATCAGGAAGCCGTGCTCGCGATAGCACGCGGCCGCACGCGACATCTCGTCGATGCTGCCGCCATGCGATTCGAGAATCTCCAGCACGATGCGCGCCGGCGCGAGTCCCGCCTCGCGCGCGAGGATCGCGAGCTGGTCCGCGTAGCCGCGCGCGACGAAAGTCTCCGGCAGGATGTTCAGGAAGAGCCACGTGTCGTCGCCGACGCGGCGCCGCGCATGGGCGAGATGGACCGCATGGCTCGCGCGGTCGAGCGCGCCTTCGTCGCCGAGCGGGCGCGGCGCGAACAGCACGACGGGCGGCACCAGCGAACCATCGGCGTCCTCGCCGCGCAGCAGCGCCTCGAAGCCGACCTGCTTCTGATGCGACAGGCTGTAGAGCGGCTGGAAATGCGACGTGAGCGTGTAGTTGTCCCAGCGCGGCCGGCCCGTTTGCGCGAGCGAGCCGCCGCGCAGCAGCGCGGTCGCGTCGAGCGGCGCCGCGCGTTCCGCGCAGACGCGGTTGCGCCCGGTCTGCTTCGCGCGCAGCAGCGCCTCGTCGGCGCGGTCGAGCAGCGCGAGGACGGTTTCGCCGCGCCGGTATTCGGCTACGCCGAAGCTCGCGCTCAGCAGGCCGTCCGGACGCGCGATGCGCCCGATCGCGGCGCGCAGTGTCTGCGCCAGCCCGATCGCGCCCGCGAGGCCGTCGCGCCGCAACAGCACGAACTCCTCGCCGCCGATCCGGCTCACGCTGTCATGCACCGTGACGTGATCCATCAGCACGCGCGCGACCGCGGACAGCGCCTGGTCGCCGATTGCGTGGCCGAACTGGTCGTTCAGCGACTTGAAGTTGTCGATGTCGAGGTAGATCGCGCTCGCCTGCGCGTCCGCGCCGGACGCCTTCAGCCGCCGCTCGGCCTGTTCGAGAAACGCGCGGCGGTTCTGCAGGCCGGTGAGTGGATCGGTCGCGGCGAGTTGCGCGAGGCGGTTTTCGAGCAGGAAATGGTCGCGCCGGAACCAGTAGAAACCGAAGTGGAACACCGCCGAGGTCGGCAGGCCGATCGCCACCCACAGCCACGCGACCACGTTCACGTCGTGCGCGTGCGGCTGGCGAAACAGCAGCGGCAAGCCGATCGCATAGCAGACCGCGGTGCCGGCGGCGAAATGCGTCGGCGTGAGCCACAGCGGCGCGGAGCAGATCGGGATCACCATCAGCGCGGGCAGCTCCCACAGCAGCGGATGCGCCACCCCGGCAACGTTCAGCGCGATGCCGATCAGCAGCACCAGCGTGTACGCGACGCCGAGCGCGCCGAACAGCCACGTGCTGCGCGTGTAGCGCACCGCCGACGCGATCAGCCCAAGACACGCGACACAGGCGAGCCGGTACGGCAGCGCGACGGCCGGTCCCGCCACGAGATCGCGTGCGAGCACGAACAGCAGGCTCGCGATTACCGTGAAGGTCATCGTGAAGGTCAGGAGCGGACGCTGCTGATCGAGCGAGCGCCGGTGAAAGCGGTGACGCAGATGGGCTTCGGTCGTCAATTGCATGGGGAGGGAAATCATTGTGATTGCCACCAGGCCAGTTTCGTCACTCTGCCTTTGTATAACGGCAACCCTCCGACAAATATTTATGCCCCGGCATGCGGCGATACAAAAAGCGCCCGGATCGCTTGCCTGTGCTGGCTTTGCCTGTGCTGGCTTTGCCTGTGCTGGCTTTGCCTGTGCTGGCTTGCCTGTGCTGCCTTATCTGCCGCGCGCGCAGAAGGCGCACTAAAGGGATCCGCCTCAGGTCGCGCGGATCACCCGGTTGCGCCCCGCCGCCTTCGCCGCATATAGCGCGCGGTCGGCGCGCGCCATCAACGCGGAAAGCGGCTCGCCGTGCCGGTACTCGTCCACCCCGACGCTGAACGTATAGCGGCGCGGACTCGCGGCGCGCTCGGCCGCCTCGTCGTCAGCCGCCTCACGCTCAGCCCGCTGGTCGTCAGCCCCATTGATCGCACCCGCCGCCTCGGCCTCAGCCTCAGCCTCAGCCACCAAGCCCGCCATGTCAGCCATGTCAGCCGCGTCAGCGCCGGCACCCCACCCGGCCTCGCCCGTGGCCGCCGCAGCCGCAGCAGCCCCGCCGGCCGACGCAAGCGCTACGCGCAGACGTTCGAGCAGCGCGGCCGCGCCCGCGGCGGGCGTATCCGGACACAGCACGCCGAACTCCTCGCCGCCGAGCCGCCCGAACACGTCGCCCGCCCGCAGGTTGCGCGCGACGAACGCCGCAAACCGCACGAGCACCGCGTCGCCGGCCGCGTGGCCGTACGCGTCGTTGATCAGCTTGAAGCGGTCGATGTCGATCACCGCGAACGCGGCCGGCGCGCGGGCGCGCGCGGCGGCGTCGAGCAGCGTCTGCGCCTTGTGCAGGAACGCCCGCCGCGCAAGCGCGCCGGTCAGGTCGTCGATGTTCGCAAGACGCTCCAGGCGTTGCGCGAGCCGGTCGTGCGCCAGCATCACAAGGCCGGTCGAGACCGCCGGCGGCGCCAGCACGCCGAGTCCCATGAACGCGATGTTGACCGCGTCGACCTGCAGCAGATCCCCCTGCTCGACGATGCCGAGCCCGTACATCAGGCCGCGCGCGAGATGTCCCGCGCATAGCAGCAGCGCCGCGATCGCAACGAAGTAGTAGCTGTAGAGCGCCCGCGCCTGCGGACGGCAGCGCAGCGTCAATGCCGCGATCCACAGGTACAGTCCCGCATGAAAGGCCGAGACCAGCGCGACCCGTGCGTCGAAGTCCGGCGCGGCGTAGGTCCACCAGACGATGCCGGCCGCGACGAGCAGCAGCCCCGCGTAGCCCGCCCACGGCCGCCGGCCGATCCCGAAGAAGCGATAGCAGCCGTCGAGCACGAGCAGCAGTCCGAACGCCAGCAGCACGTTTGCCGCGACGATCGTCAACAGCCGCGGCGCATGCCCCTGGAGCGCGAACAGCGGCAACGCGGCGAGCGAGACGAGACTCGCGGCGATCCAGACGCCCAGCCCGGCGATCGCGGCCGGCCGCAGCGAGCCGAGCATGGCGACAGCCATCAGGCTCGCCAGCACCGTGACCACAAGAATACTGAATGGATTGAGCATGCGTTGAGCGGGCAAACCGGGACCGGTCCGCAAGAGGACAAGGCTATATTTGAACTCATATGCGCGAATTGCGGCAGCATAACGCATACCAATAAGCACGCCGCGCGCGTCGGCCGCGCGGCGCAGCGCCGCGCACGGCGCTGATGCGGCCTTACAACAGTCGGCCCTCACGGCGGCCGCGCCGACGCCCCGGCTTGCGCACGACCGTGCGATCCGCGCCTTCGCGCGGCACACGGCGTGCCTGCCCCCCGCCCGTAACCGCCAGTACCTGCCCGTAACCGCTTGCAGACGTCCGCGCACGCTTGCGTACCGTCGTGTCCCGCCGCCGCGAGGCCGGACATGCATGAGGCATCGACCCGCGATCGCCGCAAATGTGCGCAAACAGACCGACGTGCATCTAATTGTCCTGTGGCACAGTACTGAAGTATTAATTAGACTGCGCGGTGCAAAACCACGCTCCGTGCGATGCAGGCGCAAGGCGCGCATCGGCGGTCCGTCATCGCCCCTCACGAAGACATGACTCCCGTACTCGACTATCTTCTCGAGCAGCAGATTTCCCCGCAATGGCGCGGTCCGCTCACGGCGCTCGCGGAGGAGTTCGCCGCGCAACTGCGGCCGGCCGAATTGCGCCAGCTGATGCACCGGGTCGGGTGCCGCTTCGCCGCCGCGCATCCGCTGCCGCCGTGCGGCTCCACCGCCGAGCTGGGCGCCGCGCTCAACGCGCGCTGGCATGAGGCGGACTGGGGGTACGTGACGCTGTCCGACGAGCCCGGGTACCTGCGCATGGTTCACCATTGCGCGCCGCTGCGCGCATTCGGCACCGCTGCGCTCGGCTGGACGCCAGCCTTTCTCGAAGGCGCCTATCAGACCTGGCTCGCCGCGCTCGGCGCCGATGGACTGACCGTCACCCAGGCGGGCCCGTCCGACGATCAGACTGCGCTCGAGTTCCGGCTGGGCCGTTATCCGGGATGAATGTCCGCGACGCACCGGGCGTCCGCCGCGCGGACCGGCAAGACATCAGGAGACAGAGGCGTCATGAGCCCTTCGAGCGACATTGAAACCCTTTTCGATCACTTCGGCGGCAAGGCGAGCGGCTATCAGGAAATCGGCCGTGAAAACGAAGCGGGGTCGGCGCGCACGCGCTGGCCGCTGCTCGTGACGCTCGACCTGAAACAGCCGTCGATTCCGGCCATCGTGCCGCGCCGCACGCCGGAGGCGGCACCGCCGCAAGCCGCCGTGCCGGCCGTGGACCCGGGCGCGGCCGGCACGGCAGGCGCGGCCGCGTCCAATGAGCCGGGCAGCGCCGCGGCCACGACGCCGCCGAAGCCGCTCAAGGGGTCGATCTTCACGCGCGCGCACCGCCATTCGATTCCGCCGGTTGCCGCCGGCCCGACCGCCGATACGCCGCGCGGCGGCGAACGCTTTGCACCGCCGCCGGTCGTCGACGCAGCCGCGCAAAGCGCCGCGAGCGCGCTGCGCGAACCGCCGCCGCCCGCCGCCGATACTGCCGATGTTGCCGGCATCCGCCCCTCGCTGACAGCGCCCGCCGTGGCAGGCTCCGCGTCCGTCCACCCGGATGCGGGCGCCGAGTGGAATCCGACGGCATTCGCGCGACTGCGCGCGGCGCCCGCGCCGGACGCCAGCCGGGCAGGCGCGTCGCCCTCAAGCGTGCCCACGCTGCCCGCCGCACCGCTGCACGTTGCCGTCGCGCCCGCGCCGGCGTTCGGCGCCGCCCCCCCGCTGTCCGCACGCGCGACGGCGGCAGGCAGCACGCACGCCGCCGAGGCGCCGGACGATCCCGTCTCGCGCCCGCAAGTGTTCGGCGCACCGCCATCGGGCGCATCGGCGTTCGGCCAACCGCCATCCGGCGCACCCGGGTTCGGCACACCGCCATCCGGCACACCGGCGTTCGGCCAACCGCCATCCGGCGCACCAGCGTTCGGTGCGCAAGCGTTCGGCACACCGGCATCCGGCCAACCCGCGTCCATCGCACCCGCCGCCGCGCCGATCCTCGGCCGGCTGTTTGCGGGCGCGCCGGCCGCCGCACCGGTCGCGAACGCCCCGCCCACCGCGCTCGCGTCCCTCTTCGAGCGGCTGCGCCGGGGCGGCGCCCCGCAGACGGCACAGGCTGCGTCCCCTCACTCGTGGCTGACCAACGGCCCGCGCCGATCATGAAAATCATTGCGGTCGTCTCCGCGAAGGGTGGCGTCGGCAAGACCACCCTCGCCGCCAATCTGGCCTCCGTGCTCGCCGCGAGCGGGCGGCGCGTGCTCGCGGTCGACCTCGATCCGCAGAACACGCTGCGCCTGCACTTCGGCGCGCCGCTCGACAGCATCGACGGCCTGTCGCGCGCGACGCTCGCCGGCGACGCGTGGAAATCCGTGATGTTCGACGGCGTCGACGGCGTCACGGTGCTGCCCTACGGCGCGCTCACCGAAGCCGACCGGCGCCGCCTCGAAGCGCTGATCGACCGCGACCCGCTGTGGCTCGCGCGCGCGCTGGCCACGCTCGGGCTCGAAGCGGCCGACATCGTCGTGATCGACACGCCGCCCGGCGCGTCGGTCTACACCTGCGCGGCGCTCGGCGCGGCGACCTGCGCGCTGAACGTCGTGCTCGCCGACGCCGCGTCGTATGCGTCGATTCCGCAGATGGACCGGATGGTCGAAGCATACGCGGCGCCGCGGCCCGAATTCGGCGGCGTCGGCTACGTGATCAACCAGGTCGACCAGACGCGCGCGCTGACCCGCGACGTGCTGAAGGTGCTGCGCCAGATGCTGGGCGAGCGGCTTTTCGACGGCGTGATCCACGAGGACGAGGGCGTGGGTGAGTCGCTCGCCTGCGACACGACGCTGATCCACTACGATCCGCTCTGCCAGGCCGCCGCCGATTTCCGCGCGTGCGCACAGTGGCTGCTCGCGCGCGTGGACGCATCGGCTGCGTCGGCTGCATCGGCCGTGTTGGCTGCATCGTCCATCTCGCCCGGGAGCGTCGCATGAGCACGCCGCACGACACCGCCGCGGCGTCGCGGCTCGAACGCTTCGCCGATGCGCGCCTCTTGGGCAGCAAGCCGGTCGTCGTCTGCCTGACCGTGTTCGCGCTCGTCGTGCTGTACTTCGTCTTCACGGTGCCGCTCGCGTTCTACCCGCAGCTCACGTTCGCCACCTGCTGCTTCGTGTGCGCGCTGCTGTTCCGGCGTCTCGAAGGCCGCTACGTGACGCTCGTGATGATCATGCTGTCGGTGATCGCATCGGGCCGCTACATGTACTGGCGGCTCACCGCGACGACCTACTGGGAGCGCCCGCTCGACGCCGCCTGGGGCCTGCTGCTGGTGTCCGCCGAACTGTACGCGACGCTCGTGCTGCTGCTCGGCTATTTCCAGACCGCCTGGCCGCTCAAACGCGAGCCGCTGCCGCTGCCCGCGGACCGCAGCGCGTGGCCGAGCGTCGACGTGTTCATCCCGACGTACAACGAGCCGCTGTCGGTGGTCAAACCGACGATCTACGCGGCGCTCGCGCTCGACTATCCGCCGGACAAGCTCGCGATCCACGTGCTCGACGACGGCCGCCGCCCCGAGTTCAAGGCGTTCTGCGAGGAAGTCGGCGTGCACTGGACGATCCGCACGCACAACCGCCACGCGAAGGCCGGCAACATCAACGAGGCGCTGAAGATCACCCATGGCGAATACCTGGCGATCTTCGACTGCGATCACATTCCGACCCGCTCGTTCCTGCAGATCGGCCTCGGCTGGTTCCTGCGCGACCGCAAGCTGTCGATGCTGCAGACGCCGCACCATTTCTTCTCGGCCGATCCGTTCGAGCGCAACCTCGGCACGTTCCGCAAGGTGCCGAACGAGGGCGAGCTCTTCTACGGCCTCGTGCAGGACGGCAACGACCTGTGGAACGCGACGTTCTTCTGCGGCTCGTGTGCGATCCTGCGCCGCTCGATGGTCGAGGAGATCGGCGGCATCGCGGTCGAGACGGTCACCGAAGACGCGCATACCGCGCTCAAGCTGCACCGTCTCGGCTACACCACCGCGTACCTCGCGATCGCGCAGGCCGCCGGGCTCGCGACCGAGAGCCTGTCGGGCCATATCGGCCAGCGGATCCGCTGGGCGCGCGGCATGACACAGATCTTCCGCATCGACAATCCGCTCGCCGGGCGCGGGCTGAACCCCGGCCAGCGGCTGTGCTACCTGAACGCGATGCTGCACTTCTTCTACGGCATCCCGCGCCTCGTGTTCCTGACCGCGCCGCTGTCGTTCCTGTTCTTCGGCGCGCACGTGATCGAAGCCGCCGCCGGCACCATCGCGATCTACGCGCTGCCGCACATGATGCATGCGAGCGTCACGAACTCGCGGATGCAGCGGCAGTTCCGCCATTCGTTCTGGGCCGAAGTGTACGAGTCGGTGCTCGCGTCGTACATCACGGCGCCGACGCTGCTCGCGCTGATCAACCCGAAGCTCGGCAAGTTCAACGTCACCGCGAAGGGCGGCCAGATCGAGAAGAACTACTTCGACTGGGCGATCTCGCGCCCCTACCTGCTCCTGCTGCTGCTGAACCTGGTCGGCTTCGTCACGGGCCTCGTGCACATCTACCTGAACCAGCACGTGCACAGCGAGGTGCAGACCACCGTGCTCAACCTCGCGTGGACCGGCTACAACATGCTGATCCTCGGCGCGAGCGTAGCCGCCGCCAACGAGCGCCGGCAGATCCGCGCGGTGCACCGGGTCGCGATGAAGATGCCGGTGATGCTGAAGTTTTCGACCGGCCGCACGCTCGCGTGCGAGACGATCGACTACTCGGAGGGCGGGGTCGGCGTCGCGCTGCCGAACGGTATCGCGGTGCCGCTGCACGAGCGCGTCTGGGTGTCGCTGTTCCGCGGCAACGAGGAGTACACGTTTCCGGCCACGGTGAGCTTTTCCGAGCCGGGCCGCGTCGGCCTGCGCTTTGGCGAACTCACCCGCGAGCAGGAGTACGCGTTCGTCCAGTCGACCTTCTCGCGCGCCGACGCGTGGACCGGCTGGTCCGAAGGACGCCGCGAGGACACGCCGCTGCACGGCCTCGCGCATGTGCTGCGGGTGGGCCTGCGCGGCATCGCGCGGCTGTTCGAACATCTGTACGCGGATCTGCGCAGCTGGTCGGGGCAACGCCCGGCCGGCACCGACAAGCTGAAAAAGAGACAAGACTGATCTATGGGCAAAGGGATTGCGCAGACACGGAACCCCGATCCACAGCACGTGCAACGGTGCGGCAGCGCGTCCGCGCGCACGCCGCATCGGCCGCATTCACCGCATTGGCCGCATTGGCCGCGCATGCGCCGCTGGCTCGCCGGCTGGCTCGTGATGCAGACCGCGCTCGGCGCGCCGCTCGCCGCCGCGGCAGCCGACCTGTCCGGCGCGGGCGGCGCGACCCGCCCGGCCGCCCGCCTCGACAGCCCGCACAACGCAACGGACAGCGCCGGCACCTTGGGCAATACCGGTCGCGCAGGCAGCGCGGGCCGCACCGCCGCGCCCCCCGGCACGCCTGTCGCGACCGGCGTCGGCGACGTGCCGCCGCCCGGCCCGGCCACCCCGTTCGAGCGGGACGCGATCGTGCAGCCGCCGCTCGCCGAGCCGTCACCGGTACCGACGCCGCAGGCGCTGAAAGCGCTCGGTCTCGGCATCCATACGCCGACCACCAGCGACCCGGGCATCCTCGTGCCCGGCGGACGCCGCCAGACGCTCACGTTCGCCGATTACGGCGCGCGCGACCCGCTGCAGCTGCGCGGCACGGACGGCCAGAACGGCATCGCGTTCTCGGTGCGCAACGACGAGGTCGTGACCGCCGCGGTGCTGCATCTGATCTACAGCTACTCGCCCGCGCTGCTGCCGTCGATCTCGCAACTGAAGGTGCTGGTCAACGGCGAAGTGGCCGCGACGCTGCCGGTGCCGCGCGAGCAGGCCGGCATGCTGGTCGCGCGCGACATCTCGATCGACCCGCGCTTCATCACCGAATTCAACCACCTGAACATCGAGCTGATCGGTCACTACACGCAGCACTGCGAGGATCCGGCCAGCTCGGCGCTGTGGGCGACGGTCAGCAACGCGAGCGCGCTCGACCTCACGTACGCGTCGCTCGCGAGCCCGCCCGACCTCGCCGCGCTGCCGCAGCCGTTCTTCGACCGCCGCGACGTGCGCCGCCTCGAACTGCCGTTCGTGCTGCCGAGCCGGCCGGATGCGCCGACCCTCGAAGCGGCCGGCATCGTCGCGTCGTGGTTCGGCGCGCTCGCCGGCTATCGCGGCGCGCTGTTCCCGGCGCAGCTCGACGAAGCGCCGCTGTCGGGCAACGCGGTGGTCTTCGCGACCGACGACGCCCGCCCCGCCGGCGTGCCGATCCCGCCGATCGCCGGGCCGACGCTCGCGGTGGTCGAGCGCGCCGCGCCGGCGCGCGGCAAGCTGCTGCTCGTGCTCGGCCGCAACGACGCGGAGCTGAAGATCGCCGCCGAGGCGCTCGGCATCGGCAGCAGCGCGCTGTCCGGCGCGAGCGCGACGATCACGCATTTCAGCGAGCTCGCGCCGCGCGCGCCGTACGACGCGCCGAACTGGCTGCCGACCCACCGGCCGGTGCGCTTCGGCGAGCTGGCCGATCCGCGCGACCTGAGCGTGCGCGGCTACGACGCGGACGCGGTGCGCATCAACCTGCGCGTGCCGCCCGACCTGTTCATGTGGCACACCAAGGGCGCGCCGATCAACCTGCTGTATCGCTACACGGTGCGCCCGAAGGTGGACCGCTCGTCGCTGAACATCAGCATCAACGACGCGTTCGTCGAATCGCTGCCGATCCCGGCGCGCTCCACGTCGATCTTCGATCCGAGCCGCTATTTCAGCCGGCTCCAGCCGGATCACACCGCCGAGGCGCGCCGCACCGTGTACATTCCGCCGCTGCTGATGACGCCGCGCGCGCAGTTGCGGCTGCACTTCTTCTACGACATTCCGAATACCGGCGAATGCGCGGGGCGGCTGCTCGAAAACGTCGCGGGCGCGATCGATCCGAACTCGACGATCGACCTGTCCTCGTTCCCGCACTACATGGCGCTGCCGGATCTGGCCGCGTTCGCGAACAGCGGCTTCCCGTTCACGCGGATGGCCGACCTGTCGCAGACCGCCGTGATCCTGCCGAACGACGCCGATTCCAGCGACTACAGCATGTACCTGCTCGCGATGGGCCGCATGGGCGCCTCGACCGGCTACCCGGTCACCGGCGTGACAGTCGGCACCGCCGACCAGGTCGACCAGTTCGCCGACAAGGACCTGCTGATCCTCGGCGCGCCGGGCCGCCAGCCGCTGCTGCAGCGCTGGGCCGCGTCGATGCCGTTCTCGGTCGACGGCGACGCGCGCACCTTCCTGCTCTCGGACATCGTGTTCAGGCTGGAGGACTGGTGGCACGGCGACAACGGCGTCGAGCGCACGCCGGCGCGCGCGGACCTGTCGCTCGTGAGCACCGGCGGCTCGGCGCTGCTGACCGGCTTCGAGTCGCCGCTGCGCAAGGGCCGCAGCGCGGTCGCGATGATCAGCGCGGCCGGCCAGTCCGACGCCGACCTGAGCAGCGCGCTGCTCGACGCCGACATGCTGCCGCTGATCCAGGGCGCGATGGACGTGATCCACGGCCGCGACGTCACCGTGACGTCGAACGGCAACGCATACTACATCGGCCATCTGTCGCCGCAGGAATACCTGCGCTGGGCGCTGTCCTCGCATCCGCTGCTGCTGCTGCTCGCCGGCGTGCTCGCCGCGCTGATCATCGCCGCGTTGTTCTACCGGGCGCTGCGTGCAATCGCCGCGCGCCGACTGAAGGATTGACATGCCGGTCCGAATGAAACTCGCCCGGATGGCCTCGCTCGCCGCCTGCGCGGCCGTCGTCGCGGCGGGCGCGAACCGCGCGGCCGGCGCCGCGCCCGCGCCGTCCTGCGACTGGCCCGCGTACCGCAACTTCGTCACGCATTTCGTGCAGGACGACGGCCGCGTGATCGACTACTCGACTCCCGCCCAGCAGACCACCTCCGAAGGCCAGTCGTATGCCATGTTCTTCGCGCTCGTCGCGAACGACCGCGCGACCTTCGAGCGGCTGCTCGGCTGGACCCGCGCGAATCTGGCGGACGGCCAGTTCGACGCGTCGCACGTGCGCCTGCCCGCGTGGCAGTGGGGCCGCCGCCCGGACGGCGCGTACGGCGTGCTCGATCCGAACGCCGCGTCGGACGCGGACCTGTGGATCGCCTACGATCTGCTGCAAGCCGGCCGGCTGTGGCGCGACCCCGCGTACACGCGGCTCGGCAGCGCGCTCGCGGCGCAGATCGCGCGCCGCGAGGTGGTCGCGCTGCCCGGTCTCGGACCGATGCTGCTGCCCGGGCCGCAAGGCTTCCAGAGCGGCGGCGTGACGCGGCTCAATCCGAGCTACCTGCCGCTGCCGGTGCTGCGCGCGCTCGCCGTCGCGCAGCCCGACGGCCCCTGGCGCGCGCTCACAGGCAGCGCGTACCAGCTCGTCAAGGCGACCGCGCCGCGCGGCTTCGCGCCGGACTGGGCGGCGTGGCGCGCGGGGCAGTTCGTCGTCGATCCGAAGAGCGGCGACCTCGGCAGCTACGACGCGATCCGCGTGTACCTGTGGGCCGGCATGAGCGCGCCCGCCGACCCGCTCGCCGCCCGCTGGCTCGCCGCGCTCGGCGGGATGCGCGCCGAGGTCGCGCAGCTCGGCTATCCGCCGGAGAAAGTCGCCGTCACGACCGGCGCGGTCAGCGGCGAAGGACCCCTCAGCTACTGGGGCGCGCTCGCGCCCTACTTCGCCGCGCTCGGCGATACGCGCGCGCTCGGCCTCGCGCGCGCGCAGCTGGCCGCGCTCGACGCGCCGCCCACCGCGCAGGGGCCGCGCTACTACGACTGGGTGCTGGGCCTGTTCGGCGCCGGCTTCGTCGGCGAGCGCTTTCACTTCGACGCGAACGGCGCGCTCGTGCCCGCCTGGAGGCCCGCATGCGACTGAACGCGCTCGCCCTGGTCCTGAGCGTCGCCGGCCTCTGCGCGCTCGCGCCGCCGCATCGCGCGTGCGCGGCCACGCCGGCAGCGGTCAATCCGCTGACCGTGCTGATCGATCAGGGCAAATACTGGCAGGCCCACCATCGCGGCGACCTCGCGGAGCAGGCATGGCAGAAGGTACTGCGCATCGATCCGAAGCAGCCCGACGCGCTGTTCGGCATGGGCATGGTGCTCGCGGACCGCAAGGACGGCAGCGGCGCGCAGCAATACCTCGCGCGCCTGCGCGCGGTCGCGCCGAACTATCCGGAGATCGACGAACTCGGCCGCCGGCTCGGCGAAACCAGCCTGCGCGACCAGACCGTCAACGACGCGCGCCGCCTGGAACAGAGCGGGCAGACCGCCGGCGCGCTCGCCGAGTATCAGCGTGCGCTCGCCGGCAAGCCGGCCACGCCCGAACTGCAGCTCGAGTACTACCAGGCGCTCGCGTCGACGCCGCAGGGCTGGGACGAGGCGCGCCGCGGACTGCAGGCGCTCGCGCAGGCGCATCCTGACGACCCGAAATACGCGCTCGCGTATGCGCAGCATCTGACCTATCGCGACGTCACGCGCCGCGACGGCATCGCGCGTCTCGAAACGCTCGCGAGCGACGGCACGGTCGGCGCCGCGGCCCTCAAGAGCTGGCGCCAGGCGCTGCTGTGGCTCGACGCGCGCGCCTCGGACGCACCGCTGTTTCAGGCGTACCTGAAGCGCGTGCCGGACGACGCGGCGGTCAAGGCGCGCTTCGACTCGATGGTGCAGCAGGATGCCGCGGCGCGCGCACGCGCCGAGCAGGGCGCGCTCGCGAGCGCGCGCGGCCGCGCGATCGCCGACGGCTTCGCCGCGCTCGATCGCGGCGACATCGCGACGGCGCGCGCGCGCTTCCAGTCAGTGCTCGCGACGCACCCGAACGACAGCGACGCGCTCGGCGGCATGGGCATCGCCGCGCTCAAGCAGGAGCAGTTCCCGCAGGCGCGCGACTATCTCGAACGGGCCTCGCACAATGGCGACGCGGCCCGCTGGCGCAATGCGCTGCTGAGCGCCACCTACTGGACCTACACGAGCGAGGCGCTCGGCGCGCGCAGCAACGGCGAGCTGGCGAAGGCAAAAACGCTGTTCGAGCGCGCGATCGAAGTCAATCCGTCGGACGTGACCGCCCAGGTGCAGCTCGCCGACATGCTGATGGCGAGCCGCGACTACGCGGGCGCCGAACAGGCATACCGGATGGCGCTGCGTCGCCAGGCCGACAATCCGGATGCGATCCGCGGCCTGGTCGGCGCGCTCGCCGCCCAGGGCCGCGGCAAGGAAGCGCTGCAGTTCGCCGAGGCGCTCACGACCGAAGAGCAGGCGAAGGCGGGCGGCATCGACCGGCTGCGCGGCGACGCCGAAGCGGCCGAAGCGCGCGACGCCGAGGCGCGCGGCGATCTCGGCGCGGCGCGCAGCCTGTTCGAGGATGCATTGCTTGGCCGTCCTGACGATCCGTGGCTGCGCCTCGATCTCGCGCGCATCTACGTGCGCGAAGGCGCGCTTGGCACTGCGCGCAGCATGATGCAGGGACTCGTCGCCGCCCACCCGGAGATGACCGACGCACTGTACGCGAGCGCGCTGCTTGCCGCCGACATGCAGGACTGGTCCACCGGGCTCGCGGAACTGGACAGGATCGCGCCCGCGCAGCGCACCGATGCGATGACCGCGCTGCAGCACCGGCTGTGGGTCCATCAGCAGGCGGGCGTCGCGATCCAGCTGGCAAAGAGCGGCCGGGCCCAGCAGGCGTTCGCGACGCTGCGCGCCGCGGAACCGGTGGCCGGCAACGCGCCCGAGCTGGTCGGCGCGCTCGCCGCCGCGTACCAGCAATGCGGCGATCCGTCCCGCGCGCTGTGGATGATGCGCGGTGCGCTCGCCGCCGCACCCGGCGACGCGGATCTGCTGCTGCAGTACGCGGGCATCCTGCTCGCCGCCCATCAGGACGCCGAACTGGGCGACGTGATGCGGCGCCTCGCGGCGACCCCGCTCACGCCGCAGCAGCGCGGCAACTTCGACCAGCTGAACGTCGCGATCATCGTGCGCGACGCCGACGCGGTGCGCCAGCGCGGCGACCTCGCGGCCGCCTACACGGTAATCGCGCCGTGGCTCGCCGCGATGCCCGACGATCCCGACCTGCAGGCCGCGCTCGCGCGGATGTACGCCTCGGCCGGCGACGACGGCCACGCGCTCGCGAGCTATCGCGTCGCGCTCCGGCGCCGTCCGTCGGACCCCGCGCTGATACTCGGCGCGCTTTACGCGGCGGTCGGCGCGAAGGCGTTCGGCACGGCGGAATCGCTCGCGCAGCAGGCGCTCGCCGCCGCGCCGAACGATCCCGACGTGCTGGCCGCCGTGGGCCGGATGTACCGCGCCGAAGGCAAGCTCTCGCTTGCCGCCACTTACCTGCAGCGCTCGCTGGTCGCCGCCAGCACGCCGCCGGGGCCGCTCGCGGCCGGCGGCAGCGCGGGCAACGTGCCGCGCGACTGGGCGATCGCGATGCGCCGCATCGGCGCGACGCCGCTGCCCGGCACCAATCCGTTCGAGGGCAAGACCGCCATCGTCAGTCCGGCGGACGCCGTCGCGCTCCCCGCCGGCAACGGCTTCGGCGCGAACGCGACGCCGGCGTCCCCGTATCCGCCGCCTCTCTATCCGACGCAGACCGTGCCGACCTACCTGCCGCCCGCGCCCTATCCTGCGCCCTATCCTGCGCCCTACGTGGCGCCTGCCCCCGCGCCGCTTGCGCCCGGCGCCCAGCCCGCTCCCGCGGCCCCGCCGGGCGCCGCTTCCGGCGGCTACGGCGCCGACGGCTACGGCACGAGCGAGTCCGGTGCGCCGGCGTATGGCGCACCGCTGCAGCCGTACGCGAGCACGCCGGCCGCAGTGCCGCCTGCCATGCCGCCCGCCGCGTCCCCCTATGGCGCCGCGCCCTATGCGCAGCCTTACGCGCCCTATGCACAGCAGTCCGCGCCTTATGCGCAGCAGTCCGCGCCTTATGGCACGCCCGCGCCCTATCAAAGCACGCCGTGGCCGATGTCGCCCGCCGCGCGCGAAGCCGAAGCGCAGGTGACGCAACAGCGCGACTCGGCCGCGCGGCGCACGGCGGCACCCGCGCCGCATCGGGCCACGCGCAAGCAGGCAAGCGCGGCGCAGCGCCGCAACGAAGCGCGCGCCGCGCCGCGTCCGGCGCCCGCGTACGCGCCGGGCTATGCCGCGGCGCCCTACGCGCCGCAAGGCTACGCCCTCCCTCCCTACGCAGCGCAAGGCTACGCGCCCGCCCCCTACGCAGCGCAAGGCTATGCGCAGCAGCCGTACTACGGCGCGCCGGCCTACGCGCAGCAGCAGGGCTATGCGCCGCCCGCCTACCCCGCGCAGCAGCAGGGCTACGCCCCGCCCCCTTACGTGCCGCAACCGCCTGCCGGCGCCGCCCGCTACGCGCAGTCGCAACCTTATGTGCCGCAGCCTTACGGCCAGCAGGGCTATGCGCCGCAGCCCTACGTGCCGCAGCCGCCCGCCGCTTATGCGCAACCCTATGCGCAACCTTATGCCGCGCAGGCCGGAGGCCAGCCGGCGCAGGACAGCACCGCGAACTCGCAGACGCTCGGCGTCGCCGCGGAACTCGCGCAGATCAACCGGGAGCAGACCAGCACCGTGAGCAGCGGCCTCGTGTTCCGCAACCGTGCGGGCGAAGCCGGGCTGTCCGGTCTCACCGACATCGAGGCGCCCGTCGAAGGCCGCATCAAGGCCGGCGACGGCCACGTCGTGATCACCGCGACGCCGGTCACGCTCGATGCCGGCACCGCTTCGACCAGCACGTCGACGCTCGCGCGCTTCGGCTCCGGGCTGTCGTCCTATCAGTCGTACCTGAACGCGAAGAATGGCGTCAATGCGTACGGCGCGCAGAACTCGAGCGGCGTCGGCCTGTCGCTCGGCTACGAAACCGCGAGCCTGAAGGGCGATGTCGGCGTGACGCCGCTCGGCTTCCCGGAGACCAGCATTGTCGGCGGCGCGCAGTACAGCGGCGCGATCACGGACAAGGTGTCGTACTCGCTCGAAGTCGCGCGCCGCGCGGTGACCGACAGCCTGCTGTCGTATGCCGGCGCGCGCGACCAGGGCTCGAACCTCAAGTGGGGCGGCATTACGTCGAACGGGGGGCTCGGCAGTCTCTCGTGGGACGACGGCACGAACGGCGCTTATGTCAACGCGTCGTACCAGTACTACACCGGCGACAACGTGCCGAACAACCAGTCGATCAAGGGCGGCGGCGGCGTCTACTCGCGCGTCGTGAAAAACACCGACCAGACACTGACGGTCGGCGTCAACGCGACCATGATGGGTTACAACAAGAACCTGTCGTACTTCACGTATGGCCAGGGCGGCTATTTCAGCCCGCAGACCTATGTGATCCTGAACCTGCCGGTCGAATTCGCCGGCCGTTACGACGCGTTCGTCTACGACGTGAAGGGCTCGCTGGGGGTCCAGTACTTCCGCGAGGATCCGTCGAACTACTTCCCGCTCGGCGGCGCGCAGCAGTCCAACGCGGCCGGCTACGCAGCGGCGGTGAACGCGAGCGGCGTGAACGTCGACAGCGGCGCGGTCTACCCGGGCCTGAGCAAGACCGGCCTGAGCTATGCGTTCAGCGCGACCGGCGAATATCAGCTCGGGCCGCAGCTCGCGGTGGGCGCCACGGCGTCGCTCGGCAATGCCTATGACTACCGCGAGTGGCTGGCCGCGGTGTACGTGCGCTACAGCTTTACGAAGCAGACCGGGTTGATGCCGTTCCCGCCCACGCCGCTCAGGTCGCCGTATCTGTCGCTGTCGGAGTAAAGGGCGCGCGTCGCCCCGGGAGGCCAGACAAGCCGCGCCGCGGATCGCGAAGGAGTCACGCATGAGCATCGCATGCGGTACCGCCGGCTGGACCGACCGGTCGCTGATCGCGTGCCGGCGCTTCTATCCGCGCGGCTGCAGCAGTGCGGAGGCGCGGCTGCGCTACTACGCCACGCAGTTTCCGCTGGTGGAGGTCGATTCGGCCTACTATGCCATGCCGTCGGTGACGAATGCGCAGCAGTGGGCGGCGCGCACGCCGGATGGCTTCACGTTCAACGTCAAGGCGTTCCGCCTCTTTACCGGCCACCCGCGCGCGCCCGACGCGCTGCCGCGCGACATCACGCTCGCGCTGCCGTCGCGGACGGCGCAGGCGGCCGCGCGCCGCACGCTGTATTACCGTGACCTGCCCGACGAAATCCGCGACGAAATGTGGCGCCGCTACCGCGACGCGCTCGAACCGCTGCGGCAAGCCGGCCGCCTCGGCGCGGTGCTGTTCCAGTTCGCGCCGTGGGTCGCGCGCAGCGCGGCGAGCGCGCGTCATATCGACGACTGTGCGGCACGCATGGGCGGCCACACGCTCGCCGTCGAGTTCCGGCATCCGTCCTGGCTCGACGACGCGCATGCCGGCACGACGCTCGCCTTTCTGCGCGAACGCGGGCTCGTGCATGTAATCGTCGACGCGCCCTCCGGCGTGCGCAACCGGGCGCACACCGTGTGGGACGTCACGTCCGCGTCGCTCGCGCTGGTGCGGCTGCACGGCCGCAACGCCGCGACGTGGGACAACAGCGGCGCGGCCGCATCCGGGCGCTTCGACTACGACTACAGCGACGCGGAGCTCGACGCGCTGAGCGGGCCGATCCGGGCGATTGCCGCGCGCAGCGCCCGCACCCATGTGATTTTCAACAACTGCTTCGAGGATCAGGGGCAGCGCAACGCGCGCACGCTGATGCGCCTGCTCGGCGACGCGGCGCTGGCGCCGCCGACGTGAGCGCATGACGCATACGGCGGGCCGCGTCGGCTACCGGATCGGCTGCGCCTGCGCTGAATGAACGACGTCGGTCAGCACGTCGATTGCCGCGTGGGCGGCGTCGATGCCGGCCAGAGGGGTTGCGATTTCAGAGCCGGCCGCGACGCCGCGCGCATACGGTGTACCGCGATGCGAGTGGGCCACCCGGTGCGGATGTGTCTGGGCAGTGGCGCAATTTTTGAGACCTTTCATCGGACCACGCTGTGCTACAGTCGCAGCGCCGCTTTCGTGTGGATCGTCAAGATTTGTGTGATTCGGATTACTTATCATATTTTTCTCTTATCCGGCTGGTGTCGCGCTTGCCTCTGCCCGCCCGATTTCTACGGATGGGCCTGCCAGGCGACGCATCCATCGGTGCGCGCCGCGCAGGCACAGTACGAGGCAGCGCTCGCGAAAATTTCGCAGACGCGTGCACAGGGGCTGCCCTCGATCAGCCTGGTCGGCAAGTACAGCCGCGACAACCAGCCCGAGAGCATGGGACTCGGCCTGCCCACCTACCCCGCGACCGGCCACGACGCGTACATCGGCGTGCAGGTCAGCATCCCGCTGTTCGAGGGGTTCGGGCGGCATTACCAGATCGACCAGGCACGCGCGCAAGCCGAGCGGCAGCAGGATGCCGTCGACGACGCCAGGCGCCAGGTCGCCCTCGACGTTTGGACCAGCTATCAGACACTGAGCGCTGCGACGCAGAACGCACAGACCAGCGAAAAGCTGCTGGATACCGCGCAACGCGCATGGAAGGCGGCCCAGCACCGCTACGATGCGGGCGTGGGCAACATCCTCGAACTGCTAAACACGCAGGCCGCGCTGGCAAACGCAAAGCAGCGCCGCATCGAGGCGCTGGCAGACTGGGACAATGCGCGGGTCGATCTCGCCGCGAAGCTCGGGCGGCTCGGGCCGGCCGACCTGCACTAGAGTGCCGCGCCACGTCGCGCACGGCGCTCACGCCCGATGTTCCCTCGCCCTCCATCCGCCTGTGCGTCGCGCCCCCGCGCGGACGGGCGCGTGACCGTCCGGAAGCCGCGGATGCACGCATGCGCGCATCCGCGATCCGGCCCCGGCACGCGTTGCGGCCGGGTCACGTTCAAGGAAACGCGCATGAAAAAGGGGACCGTTCCTCAAGGCCGGCGACGATCTGCGCATGGGGCAGCCGCGCCGCCGCCCAGCTCAGCACGGCTTCACGTTCGATCCCCCGCGAGCGGTCCCGGAACCGTATTCCCGTCGCGACGACGCAACGCGACGCTCGCATGGCGCGCCATAAGCTCCCGCTAAGGTTGGCTGTGTAATCTGCACGATAACGTCGGGCAATCCGCACGACGCGCAACGGCATCCTCGACACACCATGCAATTTAGTCAGGATGACTTATCACTATGTCACGAAGGAGTCCCGCATCATGAAGCCTGCCCTGACCCTCTCCTTTCTCGCCGTCGCCCTCGCCCTCGCGCTGCCTGCCGCGGCCTTCGCGCAAAGCCAGCCAACGCCGGGCGAACCGCAAGCCGGCACCGCGCCCGCATGGCAGCAAAACGCACCGTCACGCAGCGCCACGTCGGGCGCCGACGGATCGGGCTACGGCGCCCAGCCCGGCAGCGTATCGGACGCATCGTCGATGCACGGATCGCGCACGACGCGCTCGCTGTCCGACTGGGACCCGCACGGGATATTCGCGCATCACTGAGGCACGCCACTGAGGCACGCCACCGAGGCACACTGCCGAGGCACACGACCGCCGCCCGCCGCTTCAGGCCGTCTTAAGGTACAGTGCGGCACAATGGACTACCCTGATGTGCGGAGGCCGCCATGCGACTGCTGCTGGCAGAAGATGACGAGATGATCGCCGAAACGGTGCTCGATTCGATGCGCCGCGAAGGCTACGCGATCGACTGGGCGCGCGACGGCCGCGAAGCCGAGCTGTCGCTCGACAACGGCGTCTACGACCTCGTGCTGCTCGATCTCGGCCTGCCGCGCAAAGACGGCATCGCGGTGCTCGATCGCTATCGTCGCCGCGGCGGCGACGCGCCGGTCATCATCCTCACCGCGCGCGACGCGATCAGCGAGCGCATCGGCGGACTCGACGCCGGCGCCGACGACTACCTCGTCAAGCCGTTCGACCTGAACGAACTGGCGGCGCGCTCGCGCGCGCTGCTGCGCCGCCGCACGGGCAAGAAGCAGCCGATCTACACGCACGGCGCGCTCGCGCTCGATCCGGCCGCGCACGAAGTCACGAAAGACGGCGCAGCAGTCGCGCTCGTGCCGCGCGAATTCGCGCTGCTGCGCGTGCTGATCGAGGAGCCCGCACGCGTGTTCACGAAGGCCGAACTCGAAGAGCGTCTGTACGGCTGGGGCGAGGAAGTCGGCAGCAACACCATCGAAGTGCACGTGCACAGCCTGCGCCGCAAGATCGGCGCCGAGCAGATCGTCACGGTGCGCGGCGTCGGCTATCGCCTGAAGCGCGACGCATGACGTCGATTCGCCGCCAGTTGCTCGGCTGGCTGATCTGCGGGTTCGCCGCCGCGTCGGCCGCCGCCGGGCTCGGCATTTTCCACACCGCCCGCGAAGAAGCCAGCGAACTGTTCGACTACGAGCTGCGCACCGTCGCGCTGTCGATGCCGGTGAACCTGCAGACCGCGCGCACCGTCGAACAGCCGCAGCCGGGTTTCGAGGGAATCGCCGACGACCGCATCCTGATCGAGATCTGGGACGACAACGGGCAGCTCATCTATCACTCTCGCGCGCGCCCGACGCTGCCGCGCTTTCAGGACGGCCTGCGCACGATCGGCCACGAAGACAATCACTGGCGCGTGTTCGGCGCGCGCCAGCCGGGCCGCTACGTGCAGGTCGCACAGCCCGTCTCGGTGCGCAACACGCTCGCGCTCAAGCTCGCGCTGCATACGCTGTGGCCGCTCGCGCTGCTGCTGCCGGTCGCCATCCTGATCGTGCTGCTCGTCGTGGCGCGCGGACTCGCGCCGGTCAAGGCGCTATCGCGCGCGCTCGCGACGCGCTCGCTGAACTCGCTCGAACCGCTGCGTCTTGGCGGCACGATGCCAGTCGAGCTGAGCCCGCTCGTCGATGCGCTGAACGATCTGCTGGAGCGGCTGAACGTCGCGTCGCAGGCGCAGCGCACGTTCATTGCCGACGCCGCGCACGAATTGCGCTCGCCGCTCACCGCGCTCAAGCTGCAGCTTCAGGCCGCGCTGCAGGACGGCACGCTGGCCGGCGAGCCGCACACGCTCGAACGCATCGAAACGCGGCTGAACCGCATCATCCGCCTCGTTCAGCAGTTGCTGACGCTCGCGCGCGAAGATGCGCGCCCCACGCTCGACGTCGCGCGCGTGAGCCTGCGGCGGCTCGGCGAACAATCGGTCAGCGACTTTTCGCTGCTCGCGGAGCGCAAGGGCATCGATCTCGGCCTCGAATCGCGGCCGCCGGTCGCGCCGGACGATCCGTGCGACGTCGTGGGCGACGCGCACGCGCTGACGACGCTGCTGAACAATCTGATCGACAACGCGATCCGCCACACGCCGGTGGGCGGCCAGATCGACCTCGTGCTCACGCGCAACGGCGAGCACTTCGGCTTCGAGGTATGCGACACCGGCCCGGGCATCCCGGAGGCCGAACTCGAACGGGTGCTCGACCGCTTCTATCGCGGCAGCCACGCGCAAGGCACCGGCAGCGGTCTCGGGCTGTCGATCGCCACCCGCATCGTGCAGCGGCACCGCTTGAGCATGACGCTGCGCAACAACACGCCGGGCCCCGGCCTGAGCGCATCGGTCGGCGGGCTGGCCCCGGCCGCGCCTGGCACGCCGCCCATCCCGCCGCACCGCGCGCCGTGAGCGGCAGCCGCGCGCCGGACCGACCGGCGCGCCCCGCAGTTATGCTCCGCAGTCATGCATGGCCGTCACACCCTGCAGTTACGCCTCGCCGTTACGCCTCGCCGTTACGCCTCGCCGTTACACCCCGCAGTTACACCCCGCAGTTACACCTCACCGTCACACCCCGCAGTTACACCCCGCCGTCACACCCCGCAGTTACACCTCACCGTCACACCCCGCCGTCACACCTCGCCGTCACACCCCGCCGTCACACCCCGCCGTTACGCCTCGCCGTCACACCCCGCCGTCACGCCGCGTCCGGCTTGCGCGCGGTCAGATACGCGATACGCAGCGCGCCGAACTGACGGCCGCTCTCGACGAGGGGCCGCAGCCTCGCCTCGAAGAAGTGCCGCTCGTCGGCGGAAAACCGCTCCGCGAGAATCGCCGAAAGCGGCGGCGCCCACGGATGCGGCGACGTCCTGACAAAGGTGCTCCACGACATCGCACCTTCGGCGCGCACGTCGATGTGCAGTTCGAGGTGAATGTCGACGAAGCCGGTATCGATCGCGAAACGCACGAGATCCCGCTCGCCGTAATTCGTGATCGGAAGCTGCCGGACCTTCTCCTCGGTATCGGGATATTGCGCGGCGCGCCAGCGCAGCAGCAGCGGAAAGAACGGGTCGCCGTCGCCGGGCGCGCGCGCATCGACCAGCTTTTTCAATGCGCAGACTTCAAGCGCCTCGTCGCGCAGGACCGGCTCGGCCATCGACAGCCGGCCGCCCGGCTTCAGAATGCGCGCGCACTCGCGCAACGCGGCCAGCTTGTCGGGCACGTACGCGAGCACTGCACGCAACGTGACCGCATCGACGCTCGCGTCGCCGATGCCGGCGAGCCGCTCGGCCGGCGCATGCACGAACGCACACTGACTGCCGACACCGCGCTGCGCCGCCTGTGCCTGCGCATGCCGCACCAGCGGCGCGGACACATCCGTCATCACGACGCGCAGCGACGGCCCGATCCGCTCGATCGCGCGCAATGCGACAAGACCATCGCCAGTACCGATGTCGGCGAGCGTCATGTTCGGCTGCAGGCACGCGCCGTCCAGCACGCGGTCGGCATAGCGCGTGATCTCGGCGCGCACCTCGTGCGCGTGCGCCGCGTCGTCTCCATGCCGGCGATGCAGCAGCCAGTCGGACCAGAGGTCGGACCCGGCGTCGATATCGAGGTGACGATCGGACGGCAGCAAGACAGGCACCCCGGCTCCAGATGAACTGGAGGCGGATCTTACCGCGCGACCCTGAAGAAAATCTTAAGTACCGCGCGGCCCATGGCTTTCACACCCTTGCACACCGCCGGCCACCGCGCGCGGCCGGCTGGGGCGCCGCGCGACGATTACCCGTCCGCGCGCGCCGGTGCCGCCCCAAGGCCGGGAAAGACGACACGCACGGCAAGCCCGCGCCCGTCGATGCCGGGGCCGAAACTCAGCTGCCCGTCAAAGCGCTGCGCGATCCGTGCGACGATCGACAGGCCGAGCCCGCTGCCGCTCGCGCGGCTGCCGGACACGCGGAAGAACCGGTCGGTGAGCCGGCTGCGATCCTCGCCGGACACGCCGGGCCCGTCGTCGCGCACGGTCAGCGCCGCGCGCCGCGCGTCCCCCTCCAGCACCAGTTCGACGGTTCCGCCGCTGCGGCCATACTTGATCGCGTTGTCGATCAGGTTCGCGAGCAGCACGGACACGAGCGTCGGCTCGGCGAGAATCTCCGGCGCCGCCTCGCCGATCAGCGCAAGACCGATGCCCTTCGCCGCCGCGCCGTCCCGGTGCGCGTCGAGCGCAGCCCGCACCGCGCGCGCGAGCGACATGCGCTGCACCGACAACGCGTCGCTTTCGTCCAGACGCGCGAGCACCAGCAGTTGCTTCGCGAGATGGGTGCTGCGATCGACGCCGTGCACGACCCGCTGCATCGCGATGCGCTGCAGCGCGACGTCGTCGGCGGCGAGCGCCACCTGCGCCTGCACCTTGATCGCGGCAAGCGGCGTCTTGAGTTCGTGGGCGGCGTCGGCGGTGAACGCGCGCTCGCGCTGCAGCGAACGATGCAGGCGCCCGAGCAGATGATTGATCGCCTCCACCAGCGGGCGCACCTCCTGCGGCGCGCGGCGTGCGTCGATCGGTTCGAGCCGGTTCGCATCGCGCATGCTGACCGCCGCGGACAGCGCGCTGATCGGCGCGAGGCTGCGGCTCACGCTGATCCCGAGCAGCAGCGCGATCACGGGCAGCGACAGCAGGACCGGTCGCGCAATGCGCCAGGCGACGCCAGACACCAGGTCGCTGCGCTCGTTTGCCGGCTCGAACACGTTCACGGTGCGGCCGCTCGCCGCGTCGTGAAATGCGTAGGCGCGCCACGGCGCGCCGCCGATCGTCACCGGATGGGGCGCCGCGCGCGCGCCGGAATCGCCAGCGCCGATGCCGATGCCGGACACCGCGAACGGCGGGCTCGCCACGATCGCCCCGTGACGATCCTCGACGACAAACCAGGCCCGGCGCGGCTGCTTGTCCGTGTCCGTGGCGTCGTCGGTTGTGCCGCGGCGCGGATATTCGGTGCGGGTTTCCACGCCGTCTTTCGCGAGCGTCGCGAGATCGGCGGCATCGAGCTTCGCGAGCATCGTGGCGAGCTGCACGAGCCGCGCGTCGTCCCACTCGCCGACCTCGTCGGCCGCGCGCGCGTAGCTCAACGCCAGCGCGACGCTCCAGACCACGGTAATGCCCGCCAGCGTCAGCAGCAGCAGGCGAGTGCGTATCGACAGGGCCGTCATGGCTTCTCGATCACATAGCCGATGCCGCGCACCGTCCTGATCAGCTCCGCCCCGAGCTTCTTGCGCAGGTTGGAGATATGCACCTCGACCGCGTTGCTCTCCACTTCCTCCTGCCAGCCATACAGGCCCTCTTCGAGCCGCGCGCGCGATTGCGGCACGCCCTGGTTGGCCAGCAGACGGATCAGCAGCGCGCACTCGCGCCCGGTGACGGGCACCCGCGTGTCGTTGCGCATGACCGTGCACGCGGCGGGGTTCACGGTCAGTTCGCCGTGGCGGATCAGCTCGACGCTGCGGCCCTGCGAGCGCCGCAGCAGGGCACGGGAGCGCGCGATCAGCTCCGACAGCTCGAACGGTTTGCCGAGGTAGTCGTCCGCGCCGGCTTCGAGCCCCTCGACGCGCTCGCTGACCGTATCGCGCGCGGTCAGCACGAGCACCGGCGTGTCGTTGCCGGCCTGGCGCAACCCTTGCAATACCGCTGTTCCGGGGAGACCGGGCAGCCCCAGATCGAGAATGACGAGGTCGTAGGCGGTCGTCACGAGCGCGAGCCTCGCCGCGTTGCCGTCGACGGCCCAGTCGACGGCCATCCCGGACTGCCTGAGCGCCGCCTCGACACCGCTGCCGATCAGGTCGTCGTCTTCAACAAGTAATACGCGCATACCGGACTCGCCTTTCCCCTGGACGATGCGCCGCGCGGGCAATGGGGCACTGCACGCCCGCGTGGCGGCAACGCCTGCATTGTATGCCCACGTGCCCGCGCGCTCGCCGGCCCCGGGCCGCGGGGAACATGCGCCCGCGCGGCGTCAGTCGGCCGTCGCGTGGATGCGGACCGTGCCGCGCGCGGTCGGCAGCAGAAAGCTCGCCACGCGGCCCGCGCGGACGTCGAACAGCAACTGGGTCAGCTCTTCGAGCCGCGTGTGCAGAGGATCGGCCGCGCCGTGGGCGGGCTCGTCCGCGCGGGCGACGAGGCCCTGCCGCTCGGCCACGACCCACGCGACAGCACTCGATCGCGTGACGAAATACTCTTCCATGCCCTCTTCCTGCGGCCCGGCGCGGTGTCGCGCCGGGCGATCCGGTTCCATGCAGGCGGGGCGCGACGCGCAAGCCGCTCCCAGGCCGCCGTGCCATTGTATCGGCTGACCGCGCGCGGCGCTTTCTGGCTGCCCGCGCGCGGCACGCATGCGGGGGCGCAGGGGCGTGTGCTCGCGGAGACACGGGGGCACGGGGGCACGGGGGCACTGGGGCATGGGAGCACTGGAGCACTGGAGCACTGGGGCACTGGGGCACTGGGGCACTGGAGCACTGGAGCACTGGAGCACTGGAGCACTGGAGCACGCAGACACGGGCAGGCCGCGACGCGCCGCGTCACGAAGCCGTCCGCGTCCGCGCGCGCCGCCATTCGGTTACGATGTCGGCCTGGCATCCGCCAGCGGGCGCGCCCGCCGCCGTTTCCGGCAGGAATTCATCGGTTCCGGCCCGGACCGGGCACCGCGCGCTGCGCACGGATCCCGCCGCTTTCGAACCTGCCCGGTCCGCGCCCGCGCGAACCGGGCGCCGCACCCGCGCCGCCGATACGCACTCGCGCGCCGCACGGGCCGCCCCTGGGGTGGGCCCGTGCGCCGCGCGCATCCGGCAGCGGGCGCGGCCGCCCTACCCCAAGGAGCCCGCTTTGAACACGCTCGACAATCCTTCCCACGACCGCGAGGTCGGCGTCGCCGATGCGACCCAGGACACCACCCGCATCGACGACGTGCGCATCGGCGCAGTCCGTCCGTTGATCTCGCCCGCGCTGCTGCAGGACGAACTGCCGGTGCCGCCCGCCGTGCAAACGCTCGTCGAGACCAGCCGCGCGGCGATTGCCGACGTGCTGCACGGCCGCGACGAGCGCCTCGTGCTGGTGGTCGGCCCCTGCTCGATCCACGATCACGACCAGGCGCTCGATTACGCGCGCCGCCTGAAGCAGGCCGCCGACGCGCTGCGCGAGGACCTGCTGATCGTCATGCGCGTCTACTTCGAGAAGCCGCGCACCACGGTCGGCTGGAAGGGCTACATCAACGACCCGCGCCTCGACGGCAGCTTCCGCATCAACGAGGGGCTGCGGCGCGCGCGCCAGCTGCTGCTCGACATCAGCGGCCTCGGCCTGCCGACCGCCACCGAATTCCTCGATCTGCTGAGCCCGCAATACATCGCCGACCTCGTCGCATGGGGCGCGATCGGCGCGCGCACGACCGAGAGCCAGAGCCATCGCCAGCTCGCGTCCGGGCTGAGCTGCCCGATCGGCTTCAAGAACGGCACCGACGGCGGCGTGCAGATCGCCGCGGACGCGATCGTCGCCGCGCGCGCCAGCCACGCGTTCATGGGAATGACGAAGATGGGCATGGCGGCGATCTTCGAGACCCGCGGCAACGACGACGCCCACGTGATCCTGCGCGGCGGCAAGCAGGGACCGAACTACGATCGCGCCGCGGTCGAGCATAGCTGCGCGGTGCTGCGCGCGGCCGGCCTGCGCGAGCAGGTGATGATCGACTGCTCGCATGCGAACTCGAACAAGTCGCATCAGCGCCAGATCGACGTCGCGAACGATATCGCCGCGCAACTGGCGGCGGGCGAGCGGCGCATCGTCGGCGTGATGATCGAGAGTCATCTCGAGGAAGGCCGCCAGGATCTGAAACCGGGCGTGCCGCTGCGGCGCGGCGTCTCGATCACCGACGCCTGCCTGGGCTGGGCGCAGACCGAGCCGGTCCTCGCGACGCTCGCGGCGGCCGCGCGGCAGCGCCGCGGCGGGTGAGCGCGACCGGGGGATCCCTGAGCGGCCACCGGACGGCGCGCCGGCGCCGCATCGACCGCGCCCGCGCGGCGCGCCGCCGCTAACCGCGCGCGCCCGCCTCGATCCCGGCACGGCGCGCGCGCGCCGCCGCCACCCCGTCGCCGGCCGCGGGCATCGCCGCGTCGCGCGCGCCCTGGCTCGCGAGCGGCGCCGCATCGATCCAGAACGCGAACGTATTGATACCGTTCGCACTGCTTACCGATACGCCACCGCGATGCATTTCGGCGATCGCCTTGACGATCGCGAGCCCGAGGCCATGATTCTCGCGGCTGTTGGTACGCGACGCCTCGGCGCGATAGAAACGGTCGAACAGGTGATCGAGCGTCGACGGGTCGATCGGCGCACCGGGATTGGCCACCGCAATGCGCACCCGCTCCGCTTCGCGTGCGATCGTCACGCTCACGGTGTCGCCCGGCAGGCAGTGCTGGATCGCGTTCATCAGCAGGTTCGTGCACGCGCGTCCGAACAGCGACCGGTTCACCGGCGCGCTCGCGTCGCCGCGCGATTCGACGCTCACACGCGCCTCCTCGAACGGAATCTCCAGATAATCGAGCGTGCGCGCGACCTCCGCCGCGAGCGACACCTCGACGAGGCCGGTCGCGCGCTCGCCCTGATCCGCGCGCGCAAGGAACAGCATGTCGTTGATGATTCCGCGCATGCGCTCGAACTCTTCGAGATTCGACTGCAGCGTGTGGCGCAGGTCGTCCACCGAGCGATTGCGCGTCAGCGCGACCTCGGTCTGGCCGATCAGGATCGTCACCGGCGTGCGCAGTTCGTGCGCGACATCCGCGTTGAACGATTCGAGCCGTCCGTAAGCGGCGTCGAGACGTTCGAGCGCGCCGTTGAACGAGTGCGCGAGGTCGTTGAGTTCGAGCGGCAGCGATTCCGTATTCAGCCGCTGCGAGCGGTTGTTCGCGCTGACCTCGGACGCCTCGCGGCTCAGTTGACGCAGCGGCGCAAGACCGATCCGCGTGACCGAATAGCTGAGCAGCAGCACCGCGAGGCTGCCGAGCGCCGACAGCGCCGCCAGCGCCGCGCCGAACGCGCGCATCGTGCGCACGTTCGGCTGGCAGCTTGCCGCCACCTGCAGCTGCACGGTCGGGCGCACGCCGCTCGCGGGAATCTGCAGCGTGTTCGTGAGCATGTCGAAGCCGCCCGTGCGCGGGTGGATCCGCTGATAGCCGCCCGCCCATTGCGCGCGCACCGCGCCCTGCACCGGCGCGCCGTAATTGAACGTCGGCTCGCCGCTCGACACCGCGTAGCGCGTCGAGCCGTCGCGCGGCGTCATGTCGGCGAGCTTCTCGCGCGCGATGTGCCATTTGTCCAGCGTAACCGCGTGATAGACGATGATCTTCGCGATCTCCGTACGGTCGTCGAGCGACTCGCGCAGATGGTGTTCGAGCTGCGTGCGCAGCACGAGAAAGAGGCCCGTGCCGACCAGCGTGAACACCGACAGCGCAACGAGCGCGAACATCAGCGCGAGGCGCCGGGCAATCGAGCGGTTCATCACGCCTCCCCGTCGTCGCGCACTTCGAGCACGTAGCCCATGCCGCGCACCGTGTGCAGCAGCTTGGTGCGAAACGGTCCGTCGAGCTTCGCGCGCAGCCGCTTGATCGCGGTTTCGACGACATTCGTATGGCTGTCGAAATTGACGTCCCAGACGAGCTCGGTAATCGCAGTCTTCGACAGGATGTCGCCCTGGCGGCGCGCCAGCACGCTCAGCAGCTGGAACTCCTTTGCGGTGAGGTCGAGGCGCACGCCCTCGCGTGTCGCGCGCCGGCCGATCAGGTCGACGAACAGGTCGCCGACCGAAATGAGCGTCGACTCCTGCGCGCGCGTGCGCCGCGCGAGCGCATGCAGGCGCTCGACGAGTTCGAGGAACGAGAACGGCTTCGTCAGATAATCGTCCGCGCCTTCGCGCAGACCGCGCACGCGGTCGTTCACATGATCGCGCGCGGTCAGCATGATCACCGGAGTCGACTTGCGCTGACGCAGCGCGCGCAGCACGCTGAAGCCGTCGCGCCTCGGCAGCATCACGTCGAGCACGATCACGTCGTAGTCGAATTCGGTGGCCAGATGCATGCCCTCCTCGCCGTCGAGCGCGACGTCGACCACCCAGCCCTGTTCCGTGAGCCCCGAGCGCAGGTAATCGACGACCTTCAGTTCGTCTTCGACGATGAGCAGTTTCATGTGCGCCCTCCCCTCCTCACCATTATAGGAAACGCGTCGCCGCGCCCTCGCTGCCCGGCGCCGCGCAGCCAGCCTACGAGGCGCGGCGCGCCGGCGCCCGGTTTGCGCTCAAGTCGCGCCCGGGTGGCGCCCGGGTGGCGCCCGGTTCGCCCTCAGTTCGCCCTCAGTTCGCGCGCGGCGCGCCGGGTGCCGCAGTGCCTGCCGCAGTGGCCGCAGTGGCCGCGGCGGCAGCAGCAGCGGCGGCGTCGGCCTGCGGCTGCCAGCCGCCGCCGAGCGCCTTCACGAGCGAGACCGCCAGCGCCATCTGCTGGCCGTGAATCTGCACGTCGGTGCGCTCGCTCGTGAGCAGCGACTGCTGCGCGCTGATCACGTCGAGGTAGGCAACGAGGCCGCCGGAATAGCGGTCGTTCGCGAGCGACAGCAGGCGCTGTGCATCGGCCACCGCGGCATGCGACTGCTGCGACGCGCGATCGAGCACCGACAATCCGCTGATGCCGTCCTGCACCTGCTGGAACGCGTCGAGCACGGTCTGCCGGTAGTTCGCCTCGGCCATCCGGTAGCCGGCGCTCGCGTACTTCACGCCGGCCTCGCGACGCCCGCCGTCGAACACGACCTGGCCGAGCGTCGCGCCCACCGTCCACATCAGCGCGGGCGCGGAGAACAGGCTCGCGAGGCTGGTGCTTTCCCAGCCGATACCCGGCGACAGCGTGAGGCTCGGAAAGAACGCCGCGCGCGCGACGCCGATCTGCGCGTTCGCCGCGGCCATCGCGCGTTCGGCCGACGCGACGTCGGGACGCCGCTGCAGCACGTCGCTTGGCACGCCGAGCGGAATCGCCGGCACCTGCATCGCGATCACCTTCGGTGCAAGCGAGAACTGCGGCGCCGGCACGCCGATCAGCGCCGCGATCGCATGCTCGTACTGTGCGCGCTGCACCTGCAGCAGTTGCGCCTGCACGCGCGTTGCATCGAGTTCGGAACGCTGTTGCGCCACGTCGAGTCCCGACACCGAGCCGAGCTCATGCTCGGTCTGCACGAAGTCGAGCGCCTTTTGCTGCAGCACGACCGACTGGTTCAGCACGTCGATTTCGGCATCGAGTTCGCGCATCGCATAGTAGTCGGTGGCGAGACTCGTGCCCAGTACGAGCCGCGCATTGGCGAGATCGTCGCGCGCCTGGTCGGCGGAGGCCTGCGCGCCCTCGACTTCGCGGCGGATGCGGCCGAACAGGTCGGTGTCGTAGTTGATCGCCGGGCCGACCGTCAGCGCGTTCTGCACGGTCGACTGGTTGAGCACGCCGTAATTCGTCAGCGGCCGGTCTGCGGAAATCTTCAGGCGCTCGGCCTGCGCGCCGAGATCCACCTCGGGAAGCTGCTGCGCGGCGGTCCCGGCGAGGGTCGCCTTCGCCTGATCGTAGTGTGCGAGCGCCGACGCGAGGGTCGGGTTCTGCGCGAGCGCCTGCTGCTCGAGCGTATCGAGTTGCGGGTCGCCGAAGCTCGCCCACCAGTGCGGATCGAGCGGCGCATGCGACGGCGCGGCGACGCGCCAGTACGAGTCCGTGCGCCACGCGGGCGGCGCCGCGACGTGCGGCGCGCGATAGTCCGGGCCGACCGTGCAGGCGGCGAGCAGCGCCGCGCCGCCGCACAGCGCCGTACGGCGCGCCGCCCGCACAAGGGCACGGGCGCGCTTCACGACGCCCCCTTGCTGCTCTCGGCCGCCGGCTCGATCTGCACGTGATCGCCGTCCGCGATCGAATCGCTCGGGTTGATGATGACCTTGTCGTGCGTCGTGACGCCGCTCTCGATCTCGAGCGTCTGCCCCAGATCCTGCGCAATCACGACCTTGTGCAGATGCACGATGCCGTGATCGTCCACCACCGCGAGACGCGGCCCCTCCGCGCGGAACAGCAGCGCGTTGCCGGGCACCCGCACGTTCGCGAGCGCCTTCGCCGGCACCGCGACCTGCACGTAGGCGCCCGGGCGCAGCACGCCGTCCGGATTCGGCAGGCGCGCCTCGATCTGCAGCGAGCGCGTCGCCACGTCGATCGCCCCGGCGATATGGGTGATCGTCGCGGTGAACTGGCGGCCCGGCAGTTCGGGCTGCGTCACGACGACCTGCTGGCCGACCTGCACGTTCTGCGCATATGCCTGCGGCAACTGCACGTAGACGCGCAGCGGATCGGTCTGCGCAAGGGCGAACAGCGCGCGGCTCGTGCCGCTGCCCGCATCGATCAGGTCGCCGACATCGACGTTGCGCTGCGTGATCACGCCGTCGAACGGCGCGACGATGTGCTTGAACACCTCGAGCTGTTCGAGCCGCTTGACGTTCGCATTGGCCGCATCCAGATTGGCGACATCCTCGTTGTACGCGCCCTCGCGGTCGTCGAGCTCCTGCTGCGAGACCGCGTCGCGCTGGCGCAGCTTCACTGCGCGATCGTAGGTGGTCTTCGCGAGCCCGAGCGTCGCGATGGCCTGCTGACGCTGCGCGATCGCCTGCGACAGCTCCTGGTCGATCTCCGGCGTGTCGAGATCGGCGAGCAACTGGCCTTTCTTCACGTGCGCGCCGATATCGACATACCAGTGCAGCAGATAACCGGTTGCGCGCGCATAGATCGGCGACTCGACGTAGCCGCGCAGCGTGCCGGGCAGCGTCGTGACGCCGGCCGCGTCGCTGCGCGTCGGCGTCACGACGTTCACGTACGCCACCGCGTTCTGCCGCGTCGTCGCCTCGACCGCGCGGTTTTGCGCGACGTCGGACACCACGGTGCGCAGCGCGCCGAGCGCGAGCAGCGCGAGCACCACCCACATGACGATCTTCGCGCGCTTCCACTCGCGCCCGCGCGGCGGCAGCGCGTGACCGTCCTCGGATTCGAGCGCGCTAATCGCGAGCGATGCATGTTTCTTTTCAGTCATTTCAATCAGCCGTCATCAAACGTTACGCGTGCGGACCGGCGTCGCCGCCGTCCGTGCCCGATGCGTCGCCGGCGCCCGCGTGCGCGCCGGCGCGCCTCGCGAGCCGCAAATGAATCGCCGCAAACACGAGCGGCACGAAGAACAGCGTCGAGACCGTGGCGAACATCAGGCCGCCGATCACCGCGCGGCCGAGCGGCGCGTTCTGTTCGGCGCCTTCGCCGAGACCCAGCGCCATCGGAACCATGCCGATGATCATCGCACAGGCGGTCATCAGCACCGGCCGGATCCGGCTCGCGCCGGCTTCGAGCGCCGCGGTGAGCGGCGGCGCGCCGCCCGCGAGCCGCTGGCGGGCGAACGCGACCACCAGGATGCTGTTCGCGGTCGCGACCCCCATCGTCATGATCGCGCCGGTCAGCGCCGGCACGCTCAGATGCGTGCGCGTCAGGAACAGCATCCAGACGATCCCGGCGAGCGCCGCGGGCAGCGCGCTCACGATGATGAGCGGATCGACCCACGACTGGAAGTTCACGACGATCAGCAGATACACGAGCACGATCGCCATCGCGACGCCGATGCCGAGCCCGAAGTACGACGAGCGCATCGTCTGCACCTGGCCGCGCACGACGATCGAGCTGCCGCGCGGCAGCGACGCGCGCGCGTGGTCGACGATCCGGTACACCTGGCGTGCGACGCTGCCGAGGTCGCGCCCCTCGACGCTCACGAACACATCGATCACCGGCCGGATGTTGTAGTGCGAGACGATCGCGAACTGCTGGCGCGCCGAGACCTGCACGAGGTTGCCGAGCAGTTGCGTGGGACCGCTGAGCGACGCGGACACGGGCGTGCGCATCAGCTGGTCCATCGACGACACGTCGTATTGCGGCGTCTGCACGGCGATCTGGTACTCGACGCCGTTGCGCGGATCGAACCAGAACGCCGGCGCCGTCTGGAAGCTGCCGGCGAGCGACACCAGCGTGTTCTGCGCGACGTTGCTCGCCGACAGGTTCAGCTGCTGCAGCCGCGTGCGGTCCATCTGCAGGTTGATCACCGGCTCGTCGATGCGCTGCTGGATGTGCGTGTCCACGGTGCCCGGAATCATCCGGATCTGCTTGTACAGCTTGCGCGCCACGTCGAAGTTCGCGAACTGGTCCTTGCCGACGACCTGCACGTCGATCGCCGCGGGCAGGCCGAAGTTCAGGATCTGCGTGACGATGTCGGCCGGCTGGAAGAAGAACTCGACGCCCGGAAAGCGCTGCGGCAGGATCGCGCGCAGCGTGTCGATATAGCCCTGGGTCGGCCGGTGATCGGGCCTGAGCGCGACCTGGATCTCGCCGTCGAGCGTGCCGATCGTGCCCGCGTTGCTGTACGACAAGTTGATGCCGCTGTACGGTAGCCCGAGGTTGTCGAGAATCGTCGCGAGTTCGTCCTGCGGCACGACCTCGCGGATCACCCGCTCGACCTCGTCGGCGAGCCGCGCGGTTTCCTCGATCCGCGTGCCGGTCGGCGCGCGCATGTGCAGCCGGATGTCGCCCGCGTCGACGCTCGGGAAGAAGTCTTCGCCGAGCACGAACACGAGCCCGAGCGAGGCCACGCAGAAGCCGAGAAAGAGCGAGCCGAAGGTGCGCCGGTGCACCAGCACGTGGCTCAACACCACGATGTAGCCCGCGCGCATGCGCTCGAACGCCTGGTCGAAGCGGTGATAGACGCGCATCAGCGGGTTCGGCCGCGCGCCGGACTTCGGCTTGTGCGCATGGCCCATCAGCAGCATTGCGAGGGTCGGCACGAGCGTGCGCGACAGTATGTACGACGCGAGCATCGCGAACACCACCGCTTCGGCGAGCGGCACGAACAGGTAGCGCGCGACGCCGGTCAGAAAGAACATCGGCACGAACACGATGCAGATGCACAGCGTCGAGACGAGCGCGGGCACCGCGATTTCGCCGGCCCCGTCGAGGATCGCCTCGTGCAGCGGCGTGCCCATGTGCAGATGGCGCTCGATGTTCTCGATCGTCACCGTCGCGTCGTCCACCAGAATGCCGACCGCGAGCGCGAGCCCGCCGAGCGTCATGATGTTGATGGTCTGGCCGAGCGCGTGCAGCGCGATCAGCGACGTGAGGATCGACAGCGGGATCGACACCGCGATGATGCAGGTGCTGCGCCAGTTGCCGAGAAAGAGCAGGATCATCGCCGCGGTGAGCGCCGCGGCGATCAGCGCCTCGCGCACCACGCCCTGCACCGCGGCCTTCACGAACACCGACTGGTCGAACAGCGCGGAGATCGTCAGATCGGGCGGCAGCGCCGCGCGCGCGGCCGGCAGCAGGTCGCGCAGCGCATGCACGATCGACAGCGTCGACGCATTGCCGGTCTTCATGATCGACAGCAGCACGCCGCGATGGCCGTTCTGCCGCACCACGTTGGTCTGCGGCGAGAAACCGTCGCGCACGTGCGCGACCTCGCGCAGATAGGTGGTTTCTCCGTTCAGCGTGCGCACCGGAATGTCGTTCAGCCCCGCGATCGTCGTGGGCGAACCGTTCATGTTGACGGTGTACTCCTTCGCGCCGATCTTCACGGTGCCGCTCGGCAGGATCAGGTTCTGCGCGTTGATCGCGTTGACCACGTCGGCGGGCGTGAGCCCCTTCGCGAGCAGCGCGTGCGTATCCAGATCGACCGAGATCACGCGCGTCTTGCCGCCATACGGATAGGGCACCGCCGCGCCCGGAATCGTCACGATCTGCGGGCGCAGGAAGTTCAGCGCGAGGTCGTTGAGCTGCTGCTCGGACATGCGCGGGCTCGACAGGCCGAGCTGGATCACCGGGATGCTCGACGCCGAATAGCTGATCACGAGCGGCGGCGTCGCCCCCGGCGGCATCTGCTTGAGCTGCGCCTGCTCGACCGCGACGGTCTGCGCGATCGCGGTCTGGATGCTCGCGTCGGGCTGCAGGAACAGCTTGATCACCGTGATGCCGGCGCGCGACTCCGACTCGATGTGCTGGATGTTGTTGACCGTCGTCGTGAGGCTGCGCTCGTTCACGGAGGTGACGCGATCGGCCATCTCCTGCGCGGACATGCCGGTAAACGACCAGATGATGCTGACGACCGGAATGTCGATGTCCGGCAGCACGTCGACCGGCGTGCTCAGCAACACATAAGGCGTCGCCAGCACGATCATGATCGCCATCACGATGAACGTGTACGGCCGCTTAAGCGCCAGATTGACAATCCACATTGAAACGCGCCCGATGAAAAACAGGATTGAACGTGAAGCCGCCCCCTCGCGCGCACGCGCGCATCGGCGCTGGCGCGTGTGGATCGGGCGGCGCAGGACGGCGAGGTGCGCCACGCGGTGCGCGGTACGTGCGCGCACGCGCGCCGCACCGCCGGCCTGCACCGGACGACCCGTATGCTAGTGCGCATGCACCAACATCTGCATGGCGCCAAAATGGCAAAACTGTCAGGAAGCCGGCTGTAAGCATGGCCGCCGCCGCCGCCGCGCCTCGCCGGCCGGGCCGCTGCGCGCTACGACGCCTCGTGCGCGGGCACGTCGCCGGGCACGCCGGCCGCGGCAAGCGCCTCGTGCAGCGTGGCGAAGATGCACGACGCGCGGATGATCTCCGTGAGCCCGTGCCGGTCCATGTCGGCGCGCAGATAGGGGTTCACGCGCGCGAACAGCACCTTCGGGGCGCCGCCTTTCAGCTCCTCGAACAGCTCGCCGAGCGAGCGCGCGGCCGAATAGTCCAGATCGGTGATCGCGCTGGCGTCGACGATGAACCAGTTCACCTTGCCCGGCGCGTGCTCCAGCAGCCGGCGCACTTCCTCGACGAAAAAATGGTCGTTCGCGTAGAACAGGTCCGCGCCGAACCGGTAGACGATCAGCCCCGGCGCCGTCAGCACGCCCGGGCGCGCGGCGCGCGGCTGCCAGCGCCCGTCCGGGCCGGGTGCGAGGATCATCGTGTACGGGTGATAGCTGTGGCGCACGTGCCGCAGCAGCGACAGCGCGACCGCGAGCAGGATCCCCTGCTCGACGCCGATCACGACCACCGCCAGCGCCGTCACGACGGCCAGCGTGAATTCGCCGGGGCTCTCGCGGCGAATCGACAACAGCCCTTGCACGTTCACGAGACCCACGGCGATCGTGAACACCACGCCGGCCAGCACGCAGTGCGGCAGATACTGCAGAAAACGGCTGAAATACAGCAGCACGACGATCACGACGGCGGCGAACGCGAGCTGTCCGAGCTGGCTGCGGGTGCCGGCGCGATCGGCCATCGCGGTCTGGGTCGGGCTGCCGTTGACGACGAACGCGCCGCTCATCGCAGCCGCCGCATTCGCGGCCGCAAGGCCGAGGATGTCCGCGTTCAGGTCGACCGGCTCGTGATAGCGCTGTGCGAACACCCGCCCGGCCGCCGCGCTCTGCGCGACGATCATCACGAAGCACGACGCCGCGGTCGGCAGCAGTTCGAGCGTCTCGCGCCAGCCGACCGACGGCAGCCGCAGCGACGGCAGGCCGCCCGCGACCGGGCCGAGCACCGCGATGCCGTGCGCCGCAAAATCACCCAGGTCGCTCGCGACGATCGCGCCGATCACCGCGACGAGCGATACCGGCCAGCGCGGCACGAACCGCTTCGCGAGCAGGATCGCCGCGACCACCGCGGCCGATAACGCGAGCGTCGGCAGGTGCGCGGCCCGCAGATGCGTCGCGACCTGCAGCAACTGGTCGGTGCTGCGGTGCGACGCGATGTTCAGGCCGAGCATGTCGCCGAGCATCGCGATCCCGACCTGCACGCCGACGCCCGCCAGAAAGCCGACCAGCACGGTGCGCGACAGGAAGTCGGCGAGAAAGCCGAGCCGGAACACGCGGGCCACGAGCAGCAGCGCCGCGGTCAGCAGCGCAGTCATGCCGGCCAGCGCGACATACTGGGCGCTGGAGACCGGCGCCATCGCCGAGAGCCGGCTCGCAAAGATCGTCGCGGTCGCGGAATCGGCCGCCACCACGAGGTGCCGCGACGCGCCGAACAGCGCAAACGCGACGAGCGGCAGGAACGCCGTATAGAGCCCGGTCACCGCGGGCATCCCCGCGATGCGCGCGTAGCCGAGCACCTGCGGGATATCCATCGACGCGAGCGACACGCCGGCGAGCGCATCGCGCAACGCGCCGGCGCGCGTGAACGGCAACACGCCTTTGAGCAGGCTGAAACGGGCAGTCAGTGAGTCGGGAAGGTCTCGCATGCGGGGCGGCGCTCGGGGCCGGTGTCAACGGTAAAGCCGCATCGTGCCGCGAGCGGACGGCTGAACGCAAGCGCGAAAAGCGCGGGCGGCCGGCAGGCAGGGCTTCGCGCGCTGAGCGAAGCAGGGGGCGATCCTCGTCGGCCCCGCTGCCGCACGGCCGCTGGGGGGCCGCCGCAAAGAGAAGGAGAAAGCGGCCAGGCCGCCGCGGCGACGGCGCAGCGCAGGCGCTGCGCCACGGCGGGACGCCGGTGGGCGTCTACCGTTTCAGTTGCCCCGTCAGCGGATCCACGTGACGCGCAAATCCAAACAGCGCCGCAATGGCAAACGGGCAAGCGATCAGAATAATTTCCAACATGCCACACCCAGTAACAAAATGTTTCAACGAGTCTAATGAATCGATCGTGCTTTTAAATCGGGGAAAGCCCGCAGCATAGGGGCGTAGCAGGGAAACCCCGGGGGGTTCCCCGGGTTCTTCGGGCTTTTCGCGGCCGCCGCGCGCAACTGACGCCGTGCCGCGATGCGCGCTATGCCCGCGTGCCCGGGCCGGCCGGCTTGCGCGGCCGCGCTGCGCCGACCGCGCCGCGCCGACGTTGCGCGCGCGGCGCCTGCGGCACCGGCGGCGCCGCGCCGACCGATGCGCGCATCGTCACCGTCACCGGAAAGGCGCGCAAGACCGGCAACGCGGTGCCATAGCACTGGTTGATCAGCCAGCGCACCGCGCTCTGCGTGAGGTCGGCGGTCGGGATATGGACGGAGCTGAGCGCGGGCGCCGCGTAGGCCGCCGAGTAGTCGTCGTCGTAGCCGATCACCGAGACGTCGCGCGGCACCGCGAGCCCGGCTTGCTGCAGGCGCGCGAGCGCGCTGACCGCCATCGCATCGTTCGCGCAGAACAGCCCGGTGAAGCGCGCGCCCGCGGCGAGCAGCGCCTCGGTCGCCGCGTAGCCGCCTTCGTGCGAGAAGTCCGATTCGATCATCGTCACGGCGTCGCGCGCGATTCCGTGGCGGCCCAGCTCCGCAAAAAAGCCCGCGAGGCGCTCGCGGTTGTCGGACGCGGCGAACGGCCCGGCGATCACCGCGATCGCGCGATGCCCGTGCTCGACGAGCGTGCGCGCGGCCAGCTCGCCGCCGCGAAAATGGTCCGCGCAGAACGAGGCCTGCGGCCACTGCGCGAACGTGCGATTGACGAACACCATCTTCGGATGCATCTGGTGCAGCCGGATCAGGTCTTCGTCATGCAGGTCGTGGCTGATCACGACGACGCCGTCGCAATCGCGGCCAATCAGGAACTGCACCGCTTCGAGCGCCTGCTCGCGCGGCGATGCCTCGCCGCAGCCGGTCGCGACCACCACGTGACGGTGCACCGCGCGCAGTTCCGTATCGGTCTGCTTCAGGATCGTGCCGTAGTAGGAGCCGAAGAACGTCGGCACGAACAGGCCGATCATGCCCATCGACTGCGTGGCCATCGCGCGGCCGATCGACGAGGGCCTGAAATTCAGCGCGTCGATCGCGGCGCGCACACGCCGCGCCGCATCCGCCGACACGGGCCCCTTGCCCGAGATGACGCGCGAGGCCGTCGACAGGCCGACTCCGGCAAGCTGCGCTACGTCCTTCAGGGTTGCCACATCCGCTCCGTCAAACCGTGCCGCTCAGAGGCGTTCGCCGCCTGCCTCGTCGAACAGCGAAACATGGGCGCAATCGAACGACACGGGGCAAAGATCGCCCACCGCGATGGGCTGCTTGTCCTGATCGATCGATGCGATCTGGCCGCCATCATAATCGAGCCAGACGACGCGATGGTTGCCCATCGGTTCGACCAGCGCGACGCGCAGAGCCAAGGCGCCGCCGCCCGCGGCCGCCGCGCCGATGCGCACGTCCTCCGGGCGCACGCCGAGCACGCACGCGCGGCTCGCTTGCGGTGCTTGCGGTGCTTGCGGTGCTTGCGGTGCTTGCGGTGCTTGCGTTGCTTGCGGTGCATACGATCCGCGTCGCCATGCATAGCCCGAGACGTCGAGCGCAATCTGCGGCGCCCGGAAATGCCGCGCGTCGGCGCGTGCCTCGAGCTGCCCGTGCAGCAGGTTCATCGACGGCGAGCCGAGGAAGGTTGCGACGAACAGGTTCTCCGGCCGCTCGTACACCTCGGCCGGCGTGCCGATCTGCTGGATCGCGCCGCCGCGCATCACGGCCATGCGGGTCGCGAGCGTCATCGCCTCGACCTGGTCGTGCGTCACGTAGATCATCGTCGCGCCGAGCCGCTGATGCAGCTGCTTCAGCTCGCGCCGCAGCTCGGTGCGCAGCTTCGCGTCGAGATTCGACAGCGGCTCGTCGAACAGGAACACGTCCGCTTCGCGCACGATCGCGCGGCCGATCGCCACGCGCTGGCGCTGGCCGCCGGAAAGCTGGGCCGGCTTGCGCGCGAGCAGCGGCCCGAGCTGCAGCATGTCGGCCGCGCGCGCGACGCGCCGCGCGATTTCCGCTTTCGGCGTCCCGTTGATGCGCAGCGCGAACGACAGGTTGCGCTCGACCGACATCGTCGGATAGAGCGCGTACGACTGGAACACGAGCACGATGCGGCGATCCTTCGGATCGGCCCACGTCATGTCCTCGCCGCCGATTTCGATCTGTCCGTCGGCGACGTCGACGAGCCCCGCGATGCTGTGCAGCAGCGTCGACTTGCCGCAGCCCGACGGCCCGAGCAGCACGATGAACTCGCCCGCCTGCACGTCGAGATCGAGCGATTCGATGATCGTGTTCGCCCCGAGCGCGATGCGCAGGCCGCGGATCGACACGCTCGCCGTGCCGGCCGCGCCGGCCGTCGACACCGGCGCTTCGGCCTGCGCGAACCCGGCCGCCGCCGCTGTCCCATTCGCCGCGCCCTTCGCCACTTCTGCGATGCTTGCCATCCCTTATCCCTTGATTGCGCCGGAAGCAATGCCGCGCACGAACCAGCGGCCCGAAACGAAGTAGATCGCGAGCGGCACCAGCGACGTCAGAATGGTCGCGGCCATGTTCACGTCATACAGGCGCTCGCCGGTCGTCGTGTTGATGATGTTGTTCAGTTGCACCGTCATCGGCAGGTTGTTCGGGCCGGCGAACACGAGGCCGAGCAGGTAGTCGTTCCAGATGCCGGTGACCTGCATGATCATCGCGACGACGATGATCGGCACCGACATCGGCAGCATCAGCTGCGCGAAGATGCGCCAGAAGCCCCCGCCGTCGATGCGCGCCGCCTTGAACAGTTCGAGCGGAATGCCCGCATAGTAGTTGCGGAACAGCAGCGTCATGATCGGCATCCCGAAGATCGTATGGATCACGACGATGCCCGGCAGCGAGCTGAACAGGTGCACGCTCGCGAGGATGCGCACGAGCGGATAGACCATCACCTGCGCGGGGATGAACGCGCCCATCAGCAGCACGGCGAACAGCGCGCCCGCCCCGCGCGGCCGCCAGAACGACAGCGCGTAGCCGTTCACCGCGCCGATCGCGATCGACACGAGCGTGCTCGGCACGACGATGCGCACCGAGTTCCAGAAGCCGACCCGGATGCCGGTGCAGTCGAGCCCGGTGCACGCGTGCGCCCACGCGTCGCGCCACGGGGCGAACGTCACGTGCGACGGCAGCGCAAACAGGTTGCCGAGCCGGATCTCGCTCATCGGCTTGACCGACGTGACGAGCATCACGTAAAGCGGCAGCAGGAAAAACAGCGCCGCGCCGAGCAGGAACGCATAGATGCCGAGGCGGGCCGGCGTCCACGTCGCGCGTCGCCGGCGGCGCGGGGCGAGCGCGGCGGCGGAAGCGGGCGCGCTCATCGTGCCGCCCCGCGCGCGCCGGCGCGATGTCGCAGGTAGAGAAACGGTGCGAGAATCGCCAGCACGGTCGCCAGCATCACGATCGAAGCGGCCGAGGCGAGACCGATGTCCGCGCGGTTGAACAGGTAGTCCATGATGAATTTGGCGGGCACTTCGCTGGCCGTGCCCGGGCCGCCCTGGGTCATCGCGACGACCGCGTCGTAGAGCTTCACGACCATCACGAACAGCAGCACGAACGCGGTCGACATCGAGCCGCGCAGCATCGGCACGACGATGCTTGCGTACACGCGCCAGCGCGGAATGCCGTCGACGCGCGCGGCCTTCCAGATCTCGTCGTCGATCCCGCGCAGACCGGCGAGCAGCAGCGCCATCACGAGGCCGGATGCCTGCCACACCGTGGCGATCACGATCGTGTAGATCGCGCCGTCCTGATCGACGATCCAGTCGAAGCGCGCGTGCGCGAAGCCGAGATGGCGCAGCACCTGCTGCACGCCGAGTTCCGGGTTCAGGATCCACTGCCAGACGAGCCCGGTCGCGACGAACGACATCGCATACGGATACAGGAACACCGTGCGCAGCATGCCCTCGCCCACGACCTGCTGGTCGATGAAGATCGCGAGCAGCAGGCCCACCACCATGCACGCGGCAATGAAGCAGACCCCGTAGATCACGAGGTGCTGCAGCGACACCTGCCAGCGGTCGTTTTCGAACAGCCGCACGTATTGCGCGAGGCCCGCGTAGCGGTCGGTCGGCAGGCTGCGCGACAGCGTGAACGAGACGCGCGCGGTCCACAGCATCGTGCCGAGGTACGCGAACACCACGGTGGCCGCCATCGGCACAAGCGCGAGCCACGCGGCGAGCGGCCAGCGCCGCCGCCGCGCGGCGCGGCGGGCGGCATGCCGCGTGGCGGGGGTAGGCAGGCCGATCGCGCGCATCGGGCTGCTCAACTCGTCAGCGCGCGGGCAAAAGCCTTCTGCGCGTCGCTGGCCGATTCGTCCGTGTTCCAGAACTTCGTGATCACGTCCTGCAACGCGCCCTGCACGTCAGGCGAAATCAGCATCTCCGGATTGGGCAACTGGCGCGACTTGTCCTTCATGATCGCCATGCCCTCCTTCGCGCAGATGTCGAACTGCGACGTATCGACGTCCGGCCGGATCGGAATCGAGCCCTTGCGCAGGCTGAACGCGACCTGCGCGTCGCGCGAGGTCATCACGGTGGCGAGCAGTTGCTGCGCCTTGATCGCCCGCGGATTGTCGGTCTTCGGAAACACGAAGACGTCGCCCGCGACCATGTACGGCGAATGCGGACCGAACCCCGGGAAGCAGCCGAAGTCCTTGCCGGCCACCTGGTGCGCGGCCGAGAACTCGCCCTTCGCCCAGTCGCCCATGATCTGCATGCCGGCCTTGCCCGAAATCACGAGCGCGGTCGCATCGTTCCAGTTGCGGCCGGGCGAACCCGGATCGACGTAGCGGTGCAGCCGCTTGAACGTCTCCAGCACGTGCAGGAAGGCAGGCGAATTCACCGCGTTCGGGTCGCGGTCGCGATAGACCTTCATGTACAGGTCCGTGCCGCCGACGTCCGCGAACACCGCGTCGAACGTGATCTTCTCCTGCCACGGCTGGCCGCCGAGCGCGAGCGGAATCAGGCCCGCGGCCTTCAGCTTGTCGAGGTCGGCGAACAGCGCGTCGAACGTCTGCGGCTCGCCGGTGATGCCGGCCTTCGCGAAAGCCGGCTTCGAGTAGAAGAACCAGTCCTGCATGTGAATGTCGACCGGCGCCGCGTAGAAGTGCCCGTTCGCCTTGATCGCGTTCAGGATCGACGGCGGGAAGATCGCGTCCCAGTGCTCTTTTGCCGCGACCGCGTCGACGTTGTTGAGCATGCCCTGGTCGATCAGGTCGTGGAACTGCTTCGACGTGTTGAATTGCGCGGCCGTCGGCGGATCGCCGCCGACGATGCGGTTGATCGTCGTCGCGCGCGCCTGGTCGGCGCCGGCGATCGCGTTGTCCACCCACAGGCCGCCGGCCTTGTCGTACGCCTGCGCAAACTGGCGGACCGCCGCCGACTCCCCGCCCGAGGTCCACCAGTGGATCACAGTGGCTTTCAGCGGATCGGCGTGCGCGACCGCACTGCCGAGCGCGAGCGCCACCAGCGCGCCGCACAGGCCCAGCTTCCTGCTCTTCATTCCGTCTCCTCCAGGCTTCGCGCCTTTGTTTCGGACTGCGATTCGAATGAATGGGGCGCGCGTCACGCGCGCCTGCGCCGCTCGTCGATGAACGCCGCGATCAGCTCGCCGCTGCGCTTGACCGTGCGCTTCTGCGTGTCGTAGTCGACATGCACGATGCCGAAGCGCCGCTCGTAGCCGAACGCCCACTCGAAGTTATCGAGCAGCGACCACACGAAATAGCCGCGCACGTCGACGCCGGCCTGGATCGCGCTGTCGACGGCGGCCAGATGGCGCTTCAGAAACGAGATACGCTGCGGATCGTCGACGCGGCCGTCGATGACCGCGTCGTTCGACGCCATGCCGTTTTCGGTGATGTAGACCGGCGGCAGCCGCGCATACGTGCGGTCGAAGCCGATCAGCAGATCGCGCAGGCCGTCCGGATGGACCTCCCATCCCATCTGCGTGCGCTCGACGCCGGGCAGCGGCACCTCGGTGAAGCCATGCGCGCCGTCGCTGCGCACATTGGTGCGAAAGTAGTAGTTGATGCCGAGAAAATCGAGCGGCGTCGCGATCCGTTCCATGTCGCCGTCGAGCACGAGCGGCTCGGTGCCGGGCCACAGCTCGAACAGCTCGGCCGGATACCGGCCCTTGAAGAGCGGATCGAGAACCCACGCGTTGTGCTGCACCTCGAACAGCCGCGCGGCGCGCACGTCGGCCGCGCTGTCGCTGTTCGGCGTGCCGCGGCCGACGTTCGCGACGATCCCCTTGGCCGACGCCGGATCGTTGGCCCGCAGCACGCCGACCGCGTGGCCATGCGCAAGCAGCAGATGATGCATCGCCTGGGTCGCATGGCGCGTGTCGGCGCGGCCGGGCGCATGATGCCCGTTGCCGTAGCCGAGAAACGCCGAGCACCACGGCTCGTTCAGCGTCGCCCACGCGTCGATCTGCCCCGCGAACTCGCGGCTCACGAGGTCCGCATAGTCCGCGAAGCGATAGACGATATCGCGGTTCAGCCAGCCGCCGCGATCCTCCAGATACTGCGGCAGATCCCAGTGATACAGCGTGACGAACGGGCGGATGCCCTTGTCGTTCAGCCGGCCGAGCAGACGCCGGTAGAAGTCGAGCCCCTTGCGGTTCGGCCGGCCCGCTTCGTCCATCACGCGCGGCCAGGCAATCGACAGCCGGTACGCCTCGAAATTCAGCGCGGCAAGCAGCTCGACATCCGCTTCCCAGCGGTGATAGTGATCGCACGCCACCGCACCGGTGTCGCCCGCGAGCACCTTGCCCGGCGTCGCCGAAAAGGTGTCCCAGATCGACGGCAGGCGGCCGTCCTCGGTGGCCGCGCCCTCGATCTGATACGCGGCGGTCGCGGCGCCGAACAGAAAATCCCTGCGCCACAGCGCCGACCCCACGGGCGGAGCGAAGCGCGCATCGGCGAGTTCAGGGGACAACACAGATGCGTCGAGTGCCACGGATACTCCTGCGAGGGGGAGGGCGCCGGGTTGCGCGAAAGCCGGCTGGAAGGTCGGATGCGGAAAAGTGGAAGCGCTTCCACACGACCAGCGCACGATATCAGCGCGCAAATCGCCGCAGCAATCAGGGTTTGTCTGGATGAGAAAGCGCATCGCCCTGCGATCCGGGACGCCCGCCATTCACGCTGCATCGCGCGACGCGGACGTGCGGCGCGCGCACCCGGTCGGCCAACGGCGCCTCGCTGCGCCGGGTGGATGGAAATACCTGGTTATCCTGATCGATTTTCGATCAGTGTCGGACAGGGCTTCGCGTGCGACATACAGCATGTGCGATGCGGTGCCACGCCCGCGCGCGGCGCACCGCACACCGCGCCGCACAAGATGCGGTAAGGCACGGCGGCGCCGTCCCCTTTCCATGCATTTCCCGGCAATTGTTCGCGCCCGCCGTACAGAATAGACTTGCGCCAAAACGTATCTAAATGTAACTTTTGTTTCAATTCCAGCGCGGCGCATCGGGCAACCGCGCGGGGCACACCACCAATCGCAACCGCGCGGGGATACAACGATGGGCGACGAGCAGACGCAGGGCATGATCCGGGAAATGAATCTCGCCTATCTGATGCTCGCGCAACGACTGCTTCGCGAAGACCGGCTGACCGGCATGTTCCGGCTCGGGCTGAGCGCGCGCAGCGCCGATCTGCTGGCCGGCTTCACGCTGGCGCAGACGGTGCGGCTCGCCGCGAGCGACCAGTTGCTGTGCGATTCCCGCATCGGCGACCACGCGATCCTCGCCGCGCTCGTGCAGACCGACACCCACATCGACGTCTCGCCCGCGCGCACCGCGATCGCACTCGCCAGCCAAAGCGCCCTGGAGCCTGCCTGATGCCGCCTGAGCCCGGGCGGGTCGGCCCGAGCCCGCCCGAGCCCGCCTGAGCGGGTCCGAACCCGCCCAGGCCGAACAACGCCGCGGCCCGGCCGCGGGTTTCTCCGGGCGCCCCCCGCCATCAATATTTCGGCGCCGCGGCCGTTAGTACGGTCAGGAGACGGTCCCTGCCCGTGCGGCGCGCGCCCCAGCCGCCCGGCGACCCCATCATTACCTGTAACAGGCATGACTGACACGATGCAAGACGCTGCCGCCCTGTCGCTGATCGCGATGACGTCGTACCTCGGCCGGCAGCCCATGCTCGACCGCGAGAACCGGCTCGTCGCGTACGAGCTGCTGTTCCGGCCGTCCGGCTCGGACCGCGCGGCACCGGACGACGACGCGCCGCTCGACACGACGCGCGCGACCGCCGACATCCTGGTCGAGACGCTCGGCGAACTCGGGCTCGACAGCGTGCTCGGCGGCGCGACCGGCTACGTCAATGCCGCACGCGACTGGCTGATGAACGAGATGCTGACGCTGCTGCCGGCCGCGCATTTCGTGATCGAGATCGGGCGCGGCGTGCAGGACGACGCGCGCGTCGCGCAGCGTATCGCGCAACTCTCGCAGGCCGGCTACCGCTTCGCGCTCGACGACCTGCGCGAGAGCGCCGACGCGCACGGCGCGATCTTCGACGCCGCGAGCGTCGTCAAGCTCGACGCGGCGCACTGGCGGGCGCGCGCGCTCGCGCCCTTCGTCGCCGCGATGCACCGCGCCGGCAAGCAGGTGGTGGCCGCGAAGGTCGAAACGCCCGAGGTCTACCAATGGGCGCGCGAAGCCGGCTGCGACCTGTTCCAGGGCTACTATTTCGCACATCCGCACCTGCTCGCGGTGCGCCGCATCCCGCCGCTGCGCCACGCGCTCGTGAAGCTGCTGGTGCTGCTGGCGGCGGAACCCGATCTGCCGAGCGTCGAGGACGAGGTAAAGCGCAATCCGGTGCTCGCGATGCAGGTGCTGCGCGTCGCGAGCGCCGCGGACCATCCGCTGCCGCAGCGGCAATTGCGGATCGGCGACGCGCTGCGCATCGTCGGCACCGGATGGCTGCGCCGCTGGACGCTGCTCGCGCTGTACACCGACGGCCAGGCACGCACGCTCGCATCGGATGCGCTCGTGCAGCTGGTCGGCACGCGCGCGCGCCTGATGGAGCTGGCGGCGCGCCGTCTGCGCCCGCACGACAGCGAATTCCACGACAACGCGTTCATGACCGGGATGACCTCGTTGCTGCCGGCGGTGCTCGCTCGCAACCCGGCACAGCTATTCGACGAACTGCATCTGGCCGCGCCCGTGCGCGACGCGATCCAGACGCGGCGCGGCGAGCTGGGACAACTGCTCGGATGCGCGGAAGCCAGCGAAGCGGCCTGCGCCGAGGACGGCCTCGACGCACTCTGCGCGCCGCTGGCGCCGCTCACGCCCGCCGCGATCCGGCTGCTGGCCGCCGCAGCCGCAAGCTGGATGGCCGACCACACGCGCGGCTAGCGCATCGCTCAATCGTCGCCGAGCGCCTGGTTCGCGAGCGCGAGGCGCTCGTCGATCCACGTGAAGACGATGGTATGTGCGGCCGCCTGGGCGTCCGCGTCGCTCAGCCCGCGATTGTCGTGCAGCCAGCGCGCGGTCGCGGCGATCGTCGCCGGCAGCGCGTTCAGCGCCGCCTCGCGCCGCGCGCGCGGCCATGCCTTCTCGTCAGGCCAGTCGCGCAGACTGCTGTCCGGGTCGGGCGCCGCCTTGCGCAAGGCAGGCTGCAGGAAGTCGCGCGGCGAGAGCGTCGCGCGCAGTTCGAGCGCCGCCCAGTCCGCATACGCGCCAAAGCGCAGCGTGCCGGCCGCGTTGTCGACGAAGTCCATCAGCGGATCGAACGCGGCTGAAAGCTGTTGCCACGCGGGCAGTTCGAACAGCTTGCCGGTCGGCGCGCACACCGGTGCGGCGCCGTCGCGGCTCGAACCGTAGAAGCCCGCCATCGTGTCGTACGCCGCCTGGCCCTGGCGCGCGAACACGAAGCAGTGCACATACGGGCGGTCGCCCGAGACGTCGTAGCCGGCACGCTCGATCTGCATGCGCAGCAGCGTGAGCACCCGCTTGCCGGGACTCGCCTTCGGATCCTTCATCACGTCCTGCAGCACCGACTGCCCGAACGGGTCGTCCGTCAGCGCGGCGAACGCCACGCGTTCGCGCGCCTGTGCCTCGGCCGCGCTCACGCCGCTGGCCGGCTCGAACTGATGCAGATAGACGAGCCAGGCCGACGCCAGCCCGTTCTGATACGCGCGCAGCTGCGCCGCGGCATCGGCGGGATGCGCGGGAATCGCCGCGATCGCCTGATCGAGCGCGGCGGCCGCGCGCCGGTCGAGCGCGGTCAGCGTCTGCAGGCGCTGCTTCATGCTGTCGCGCAGACAGGCGTTTTCGTGCGCGGACTGCGCGCGGCAGGCATTGCGCGCGGCGAGCCAGTTGCGCTGATCGGTGCGCAGCGCCGGAAGCTGGTTCGCCGGCAGCGTGTTCAGCGTATCCGTGTAGAGATCGCCCAGTTGCGTATCGAGTTCGCTGAGCGACGCGTCGGCGCAGATGGCCTGCTCGACGCCGGATGCGGCCTTTGCGCAATCGAATGACGCACTCCGCGCCGTACCCGCATGAACGAGCAGCGCGGCGCCGCAGAGCAGGACGCGCCGCATCGCGCGGCCGCGGGCGAGGATGGCAAGGTGATTCATGAATGCCGCCCGCTGGCCGGATTGCGACGGACGGCCCGGATCGCCGGCCGGACCTGCTGCAGCGCGGGGCGCGGCGCGCGGCGCGTCGGCCGCCCTGTCGCCGCCACCCGGATGGTCGACGCGGCCATGTGCCTGCAAGCCGTCAAGACCGGCGGCCGTCGCGGCGCCTGCCGGCCTCGTCCGCAGGCTCGCGCATATCGCGTGCCGCCACCCGAATGTCCTCATCCCTGCTCCCTTCCGCTCGTGCGTTACCTGGTGCGTTGCCTCGGCCGATGCCGGGCGCGCCGGGCATTATCGGGGGGACGCCCTACGCGTGCAAGCGGCGCGGCGGCCGTCGCCGGTCGCGAGGGGTGAGTGTGCGAACCGGCACGAACCGGTGTGAACCGGCACGAACCGGCAGGACCCGGTGCGCACCGGTCAATGGCAGCCGACCGCGCAGATCAGCGCGCCGAGCGCACCCGCCGCGCCGAGGCCGGCGCCGAGACCGAAGGTTTCGAGCGACGTCGCGCATCCTTGCAGGCTGCACAGCGCCGCGAGCGCACCGATCAACACAAGGCGGCGCGCCGTCGTGCGCGCCGCGTTCCGGGATTGACGACGACAGACCATCTGCGTTCCTTGTACGTGAGCCGGCCATGGGCCTCGCGGGATGCGAGCCTGTCGCAGTCTAGCCAGCGCACGTGCGCGCGCATCGCAGGAACAGAGCGGCTGCGTGCGAGGTACTTACCAGATGTTGCTCACATGACGCGCGAGACGGGCCGCGCACAGTAGCCGTATGGAGAAAACGGTTTGGTGTGGGCGGTGTGGGCGGTGTGGGCGGTGTGGGCGGTGTGGGCGGTGTGGGCGGTGTGGGCGGTGTGGGCGGCGTGGGCGGCGTGGGCGGCGTGGGCGAAACGCGCTGCGGCGCTCACGCCCACACTTCTCGCGCGAGGCCGCGCGCGGCGCGGCCTCGCCTGCGCGGCACGGCAGCAGCCTCTGCCGCCTCCGCCTCCCCGACGGGCGCGGGCAGCGCCGCCGCATCGGGCCGCGGGGCGTCGTCGCCCGCCTCGCCGCACGGCACGAAGATATAGCCCCGACCGCGCAGCGTCTGGACGAACTGCGGCCTGGCGGGGTCCGGTTCGATCACCGCGCGCAGCCGGAATACCAGCACGTCGAGCCCGCGTTCCGTATGCCCGCTGTCGCGCTTGCCGAGCAGCGCGATGATGCTCGCGCGCGACATCACCTTCAGCGGATGGCCCGCGAAAATCTTCAGCAGTGCGAATTCGCTCGAACGCAGCGCCACGTTCCTGCCATCGCGGATCAGGCGCCGTTTCGCAAAGTCGACCTGCCAGTCGCCGAACGCATAGCGCTCGCGTATCTCCGGCGCCGCGCAGACCACCGTCGTGCGTCGCCGCAGCACGTTGCGCAGGCGCGCGCTCAGTTCGCGCAGATCGAACGGCTCGACGAGATGGTCGTCGGCGCCGAGTTCGAATGCGATGATCTTGTCGATCACATCGGCGCAGCGGCTGACGAGGATCACCGGCACGTCATAGCCGGCGGCGCGCAGGCGGCGCAGCGCGGCCTGCGCGTCGCACTGCGGCGGCTGCGCGCGCAGCACGATCGCCGACGGCAGTTCCTGCTCGACGCGATGCACGAGCGAGGCCGCGCCGTACAGCACCGACATGTCGATCTGCTCGCGCTGAAAATGCGTGCGCAGCGCGTCGCGCACGGACGGGTCGGGCTCGACCACCAGAAGCCGCATATTGATCACGGGATGACACTCCAGACGGCAGCGGAAACGATCCGGCATGCACGCATCGACGCGGCACGCTCAACCGCCATACTAGGGAGCGAATGCGCAGCCAGAATGGGGAAATCGAGGAGAAAGTGTGAAGAACGCGCGCCGCGGCCCTCGCGGGCCGCACGCGCGGGCGAAATTCGGGCACTATACGGCCCGGCGCGGCCCGGCGCGCGCACGCCTGCGGAGGCGCCACCGCGCGCCACGCCCGCGCACACTGCCGCGCCGCTGCGGCGAGGCGGGGACTCCCTATGAAATTAGGCATCAAATCCAAGCTCTTTCTCGCGATCTCGACGTCGTGCATCGCCATTGCGGTGGCGATGGGGGTCGCCGTGCGCTGGAGTTTCGAGAGCGGCTTCATCGATTATCTGGGCGAGCGTCATAGGGAAAGCGTGCGGCAGCTCGCCAGCGCGCTGCAGGATGCCTACGCGAAGCACGGCAACTGGACGTTCGTGACGGACGATCGCGACGCATGGCAGCGCTTCATCGCCCACGCGCACATCAGCATGATGCCGCCCCCGCCGTGGGATGCGGGGCCCGGCGGACCACCCGGCGCGCCTGCGGGGCCGCCGGGGCCGCCCGGCCAGCCGTGGCCGCCTTCCCCGCCCGACGCGGGCGCTCCGCCGCCCCAGGATGCGCCGCGCGCGCTGCCCCCGGATGCGTCCCAGCAGGCACCGCTGAACTTGCCGCAACCAGCGCCGCAACCAGCACCACAACAGGCCCCGCAACCAGCGCCGCAGCAGGCACCGCAGCAGGCACCGCAGCAGGCCTCGCAACAGGCACTGCAGAACTTGCCGCCGCAGGCACCGCAGCCGATGCCGCCGCAGGGGCCCGATGCGCGCCCGGCCGGCGCACGACCGGACCGGTCCGGCCGGCTGCCGCCGTTCACGCTGTACGACGCGCAGAAGCGCCCGATCGCCGGCACCGGCCCGCTGCCGCCGCCGGATGCGCGGCTCTGGCCGCTGAGCGTGGCCGGACGCACGGTCGGCTGGCTCGGCATGCCTTCGCCGGTGGACCTGTTCTATACCGCCGACCGCCAGTTCCAGGTCCGGCAGTTGCGCGCGACGTGGATCATCGTCGCGCTCGCGGCGCTGCTCGCCGCCGCGGTCGCGATGGTGCTCGCGCGTGTGTTCCTCTCGCCGGTCCGCCGGCTCGTCGACGCAACGCACCGGCTCGCGAGCGGCGACTACACGACCCGCGTGCCGGAGGGCAGCGGCGACGAACTGGAGCGGCTCGCGCAGGACTTCAACCGGCTCGCCGCGTCGCTCGAACGGGCCGAGCGCACCCGGCGCAATTTCATCGCCGACATCTCGCACGAGTTGCGCACGCCGCTTGCGGTGCTGCGCGGCGAACTCGAAGCGATCGAGGACGGTGTGCGTCATCTGGATCGCGCGTCGCTCGGGTCGCTGCAAAACGAGGTGGCGATGCTGAGCCAGCTGATCGACGATCTGTACGAGCTGTCGCTCGCCGATATCGGCGCACTGTCGTTCGAGAAGGTGCCGGTCGATGCCGCCGGTCTTGTCGAATCCGCCGCCGACGCATTCGAAGAACGCCTGAACGCACGCGGGCTGACGCTCGAAAAAGACCTCGCCGATACGCCGGCGATCGTGCTCGCCGATCCGCACCGGCTCACGCAGTTGCTGAAGAATCTGCTGGAAAACGCGCTGCGCTACACCGATGCGGGCGGCAAGGTACGCGTGAGCGTGTCGTTGCACGCGCAACTACTGCATATCGACGTGCAGGATTCCTACCCCGGCGTGCCCGATCCGCTGCTGCCGCATCTGTTCGAGCGGCTGTTCCGCGTCGACGTGTCGCGCAGCCGGCGCAGCGGCGGCGCGGGGCTCGGGCTCGCGCTGTGCCGCCACATCGCCGAAGCGCATCATGGCACCATCGACGCCGTCCGCTCGCCGCTCGGCGGCGTGTGGATCCGGCTGCGCCTTCCGCTGGAGCGCCATCATGACTGACATGCCCGCCCCGCTGCCGATCCTGATCGTCGAAGACGAACCGAAGCTCGCCGCGCTGCTCGCCGACTACCTGCAAGCGGAGGGCTATGCGCCGGCCGCGCTCGCCGACGGCCTGCAGGTGATTGCGCACGTGCGCGCCGATCCCCCCGCGCTGATCCTGCTCGACCTGATGCTGCCGGGGCGCAACGGGCTCGAAATCTGCCGCGAGCTGCGCACGTTCTCGGCGGTGCCGGTCATCATCCTGACCGCGCGCGTCGACGAAATCGACCGTCTGCTCGGCCTCGAACTCGGCGCGGACGACTACGTATGCAAGCCGTTCAGCCCGCGCGAAGTGATCGCGCGCGTGAAGGCGATCCTGCGCCGCAGCGGCCGCCTGCCGTCGCCGGTGCCGCAGGAGAGCCCGCCGCGCTCGCCGCTGCGCGTCGACGTGGAGCAGCACGTCGCGCACCTGGACGGCGCCGACCTGCAGCTCACGCCCATCGAACTGCGGCTGCTCGCGCTGCTGCAATCGACGCCGGGGCGCATTTACCGGCGCGACCATCTGCTGCGCCAGCTTTATGACGATCACCGCGTCGTCACCGACCGCACCGTCGACACCCACGTGAAAAACCTGCGCCGCAAGCTGCAGGCGATACGCCCCGGGCAGGACATGATCCGCTCGATCTACGGGGTGGGCTACCGGCTCGACATCGAACCGGACCAGGGCGACGCCGGCGTGTAACCGCCCCGCCGCGGGCGGCCGCCTGCATCCCGCCACACTATTCAGGATTCCGACACAATTGCGCGCTTACGCGTGCCGGCGGGCCGCGGCCGGCAACGGCTCGCCGGCAGTCAAACGCTGCAGGCGCTCGCTTGCATCGGTGAGCGCCCAGAGCGGCGCTTTCTGCAACTGGCGATCGTAGCCGCCGACGATCGCCGCGAACGCGCAATAAGCGGTTTCGTCGAGGCGCCAGACACCGGAGGCGCGCCCGTGCGCGAAGCATTCGGCAATCAGCGCGTCGGCAGTGCGCAGCGCCTCGTTCGTCATCTCGCCATAGCCGGATTCGACCAGGAACGCGCTCAGCAGCATCGCCTGGGTCAGCTTCTGCGCGTCGCTGTCGCTGCCCGCGCGACGGCGCAGCGCGTCGAGCGCGAGATACATCTGCAGCGCCAGGTCGTCGGCCACGCTGCGCGGCAGAGGCAACAGCATGGACTTGGCGGCGTGGGCGCGCGCTGCCTGAGCGTGACGGGAGAACAAAGCGGGACTGGCCATGAGCGTAAAACAAACGTATGACAGATGCGATAACGGCGGTTCGCGTCAAAGCTTAAGGGGCCGCGCATCAGATAAACCGGCCTCGCGCCTGCCGCGTGTTACCGATTGCTACCCGTTTCCATCGGCCTCGATCGGTTGCTACGGGCAGAACCCGGCAGAACCCGGCAGAAACCGCTAGAAACCGGCCCCTGCGGACCGGTACCGATCGATACCGCGCCTTTCCCCGATATCCGCCGTCTTGCGCAGGCAGCGGACGCCGCCCGGGACGGAGAACCCCGCTCCGGTCCGACCCTGCAGGCGCGGCGATTCGCCCGGGTCCGATGCCCGTGGACGCCCCGGATCGCTACGATGGGCAGCAGATCCCGACCCCGCCCCTGCCACGAAGGAACCCGTCATGAGCCCGTTTTGCCTGATCGACGTCAAGAGAATGCACACCCGCCCCTGTCGCGCCGCGCGGCGCGGTCGGCGGCTGCGCGTGGTCCGCTGGCTCGCGGTGCTGTTGCGCCAGTGCCGGCGCGCCCGCCAGGTCGCCCAGACAGACGGTCCCCACGCCTCGCCCGCCACAGCGCGCCATAGGGCGCCATAGGGCGCCATAGGGCGGTAGCGTGACGCAGCCGCAGCGGGAACGCCTCGACCGCGTGATGCACGCCGAGCCCGTGCGCCGCCCGCCATGCCCAGCCCGCCACCATGCCGTCGACCGGCTGGCGCGGTCCGCTTGCCGGCAAGCGGACCGAACAGGCGATAGAACACGGCGGCGGCGCGGCCGTTGTTCCAGCCGACGGACCCGAAACCGGGCATGGCCGCCACGACGCAGCCGCACCGCAGGGTTGAAATGCGCTTCGAAGACGTTTGGCGTCAGCGCGATCGCCTCCTGGTACGCGGCCTGCGCCGCCCGCGCGTCGCCCTCGTCCGCGAGCAGCAGACCGCGACGGCACAGTGCCGGCACATCGGAGCGGGGTCGGCGGGCCAGCCGGTCGAGCCGCTTGCGTGCGAGATCGAGGCGCCCTGCCGGCAGCGCCGCGTCCGCCGCGTCACCGCGTGCCGCGCGCGCGGCAGACGGCAACGCGGCGCGGGATGACTCGTCTTCATCATATGGCGGCCCTTCCTGCTGATCCGTCGTTCGTCTGCTCCCGTGACACCGGCATCGGGCCGCGCCGGTTAGCGCACCGGCCGGCTCATCACGTCGTCGAGCAGCGTCTGGTAGGTCGACACCACGCCCGGATGATCGGGCAGAAAGCGCCCGATGTGCTGCCGCTGCCGCGCGCGATACGCGTGCGCGTCGCTGTCGTGGGTATCGATCGCGTCGCTCAGGCGGCGCGCGCCGGCATGCGCATCGTTATCCGCGTAGTAGTAGCCGAGCTCCGGGCAGAGCGACGCGTTATGGACGAGCGGATACCCCTGCCAGCACACTTCGAGATACATGTAGTTCAGCGGATTGTTCAGCTGATGCGAAATCACGATGTCCGTATGCTCCGCGAGAAAAGCCGGCGTCTCGTAGCGTCCGGCGAACACGGCCTTGTGCCCCCGCACGATGTCCAGCTGGTTCATCAGTGCGATGAAGTCCGCGTTCTCCTGCGCGAGCGTCAGCGCGTTGGTGACCTGCAGCCGCTCGATGTCCTGCGGCCGCGACCGGTACACGAGCTCCGCGATCAGCACCGGGTACAGGCAGAACTTGACCACGTTGATGTTCGGCTCCATGACGCTCAGCCGGCGCGGGCCGTCGCGCGGCTGATAGACGCCCTCGCCCGGCAGATGCCGCGCGGCCTGCTCGACGAACACTGGGCTCCAGACGAACGGCACGACCTTGCCCGGAATGCGCCGCATCACTTCGAGGTACGTTTGCGTGTTGCCCGCCACCTGCGGGATGAACCACAGGTCGTCGTAGTGCGCATTGACGAACAGCCCGCCGCGCCACAGCGGCCGCTGGAAGAGCATGGCCTCGGCCGCATGCAGGTACTCGAAGCCGCAGCAGTAGGACACGAGCCGCACGTTGCGCGCCTTCAGCCACGCGGTGCGGGCTGCGTCGAGCTGGCCGCCGAGTTCGATGACGAGGTCGAGCTGCTCTTTCACGTCGTCGAACGACGCGCTCGGCCAGCGCGCCTGATCCCACGGCAGCGCCGCCGTGACCGGCACACTGGTCGTATTGACGAGCGTCACGCGCGCGACGCCCGGGCAGTGGCGCAGCGTTTCGGCGAGAAACACCGCGTTCTGCTTGATGCCGTTGTTCCAGAGCGTCTCGTCGGGCTGGCTGAGCCCGATCGTGATGCCGATTCGCCAGCGGTTCATGGCGCCTCCTTGCCCGCCGACGCGGTGGCGATCTTCACGTAGCGGCGGATCACGACGCAGCCGGGCGCGGCATCGATCAGCGTCACGCTCGAACCGCGGTCTTGCGCGGACGTGTAGACGCTCAGGTGCGGCACCAGCGGCGTGCCGTGCAGACCGCCCAGTTCGCGCGCGGCGACGTGCGCGCAGTCGTCGTGCTCGAACGCGATCCGCTCGGCGGCGATCGAGCAGGCGCCGCCCGTTTGCGGCACGGCGCTCAGCAGCATCGCGGCGTTCGCCTGCGGCGTCTGCATGCCGAGCAGCGCGAACACCGGCCCGGTATCGGGACTGCCGCGATCCCAGTCGATCATGCCGTCGCTGTGCACCGTATTGCGTTCGCCGATCGCCGACAGTTCCGCCAGCGCCGGCAGACAGCGCCGCACGCCGAGCGAGCGCACCGCCGCGACGAACGGATTGGGCGGCGGCGCCGCAGCCGGCGCTTCGAGGATCTGCTGCGCGAGACCGCTGCGCGGCACGACACCGCCGGCGAGCAGCACGCATGCCGCGGCAAGCGCGGCACGGAGAAAGCCAGAGCGTCCTCGCCTCATCGCATGTTCCCCCTCGCATACAGCGCGTCGAGCGCGTCGCCGTAGCTGCGCACATTGGGCGCATAGGCCGGATGCAGCGTACTCAGGAACGACCGGGCCGCGTCGCGATACGCGGGAAGATCGTCGTCATGCCGCCGGAACGCCTCCAGCAGCGCCCGGCCGCCCTCCTCGCAGTCGAATTCGTGGTAGCGGTAGCCGCAGCCGCCGATCAGCGCCGAGTTATGAATCAGCGGATAGCCGCCGTGCAGCGCTTCGTAGTACAGATAGTTTTGCGCGTTCTCCCACTGATGCGTGACGACCGCGTCGACCTGCGCATTCATCACCTGATAGAACGGGTAGCGCCCCTCGAACGAAGCGAGCCCGTGCCTGACGATGTCAAGACTGTTCGCAAAGCCCGCGAAACCGAGGTGCTCCTTCATGTGCAGCGTGTTGTAGACCCACACGTGCTCCAGCAGGGCGGGCCGCTGCCGGTGCGCGGTTTCGCAGCACAGCATCGGAATGTGGCTCGCCTTGACCATGCAGATGTTCGGCTCGAAGATGCCCACCCGCCAGCGGCGCCGCCCCGGCCGATAGCCGAACGGCTCGCCGCGTCCATCCCGGCTGATCGCGCGTTCGAGCACGTCCGGGCACCACAGGTGCGGCACGATCCGTACCGGTGCGCGCATCGCCGCGCGGAAGTACGACGCGCAACTGTGCGCGTACTCGGGCAGGGTCCAGATCTCGTCGTAAGGCGCGCCGCTGATCAGCAATGCGTTCGGGCGGTCGAAGATCATGCGCTCGATGTCGATCACGTAGTCGTTGCCGACCCGCATCGACACGACCTTGCCGCCGCGCTCGCGAAACGCGACGATCCAGTCGCGGGCCAGTTGCGCGCTCATCTCGATCATCACGTCCAGTTGCGCGGATGCCTGTTCGAGATCGATCAACGGCACCGGCGACGCGCCGATGAAGCGGCTCGCGTCGTCGATGCCGCCGTCGCCGCCGCACACCACCAGCGACACTTCGGCGACGGCGGGCACGCGCCGCAGCAGCATCGCGAGAAACAGGCAGTTCTGGAAAATGCCGTTTTCCCACAGCGACTGCTCGCCCTTGCGCACGAACAGCGATACGCCGACGCGCAAGGCTTGTGCGGAGGTTTTTGTCGGCCCGGCCATCAGTGCCTCCCGAATCCGGCTTCGCCCGCCAGCGCTTTCAGACGCTGCGCGTAACTCGCCAGATTGGCCTCGCAAAACGGATCGACCTGATCGAGCAACGCGCGGGTGCGCGCCCGGTACGCGTCGAGCGTCGCATCGTGCTCGCGCACCGCCTTCATCAGCGCCGCGGCGCCCGCCTGCGCGTCGAAGCCCGGGTAGTAGTAGCCGGCCGACCCCAGCCATGGCGAATTGTGAATCAGCGGGTAATCGCCATACAGCGCGTCGAGATAGCTGTAGTTCTGGTCGTTGCCCCACTGATGGGCGACCACCGCGTCCGCGTTCTGGCCCATGAAGCCCACCACGTCGTGCCGGCCGTGGAAGCACGCATGATGCTCGCGCACGATGTCGAGCGAGTTCGCCAGATGCAGCATGGTCGGATGATCCTTCATGTGCAGCGTGTTGAGCACGTGCATGAACGACACGCTGTCGCGGTCGAGACGATACGCCTCGTCGCAGATCAGCATCGGGATGCTCGACGTCTTGACGACCGAGATGTTCGGCTCGAAGATCGCGACGCGCAGACCGCGGTCCCGTTCGCGGTTCGCCGTATAGCCGAAGCGCACGCCGTGCCGGGCCACCTCGGCGATGCGCTGCTCGACGAACACGGGGCGCCAGATGAACGGCACCTCGTGGACGGGGCACCGGCACATCGTGCGCATCAGCGGGATGCTCAGGCGATCTTTCGGCATCAGCCACACCTCGTCGCAGCGGTCGGGGCGCGCCGCGTGGACCGGCCGCCCGAACATCGACGGCTCGACGAGTCCCACGTAAGGCTGGCCGCAACAGCAGTAGACCACCTTGCAGCCGCGGCTGCGCATCAGGTCGAGCCAGCGGTTGTCGAGCGCGCCTTCCATCTCGACGATCACGTCGACTTCGTCGGTCGCGTGCTGCAGCGTCAGCACGCGCGCGTTGCCGCATTGCGCAGCCACCTCCGGCGCGAGACCGAGTTGCTGGCCGACGTCGATCAGCGCCACGGTCTCGACGAACGGCAGCCGCTGGAACAGTTGCGCGAGGAACACCACGTTCTGGCTGAGGCCGTTCTGCCAGACGCTTTGCCCCTCGCGACTCAATATGGAGATGCCGATACGCATGGGCGGATTTCCTGCATCAGGTTGATCATGGACTTGCCTTTCTCATGCTGCTGCCGATACGCGCACCGGCGCCGCGCCGATGCGCGCATCCTTACCATTGATAGGACGCACCGATCCCGATGTCGGTGTTGCCGCTCGTGAAGCCAATGCCCATCTTCATCTTGAAGCTCTCCGCGAGACGGATCGACGCGCCGACCGCCATCGCCTGATAGCCGCCGTAGCTGCCGGCGCCGAGACCGATCGCGAAGTTCTTGCCCGGATCGACCTCGGGGATCATCGTGAGCGCCGTCGCCGCCGCCACGCCCGAGTAAGCCGCGCGCGCGTACTGGCCGATCTGCGACTGAACGCTGCCGATCGCGTTGTCCAGCTGGTTCACGTTGACTGCGTCGGTGGGGTCGATGCCGGGCGCCACGTTGGTGATGCGGCGTTCGTTGCCCGGCGAGCCCACCGATACCGTGTTGTCCGCCGTCGCGACCGAGCCGGCGCCAAGCGCCACCGAATTGCTGCCGCTCGCCACCGCGTTGGCCCCCATCGCGACGCTGTTCGTTGCGGTCGCACTCGCCCCCGCACCGACCGCGACCGCGTTGTTGCCGGACGCGAGCGCGTCCGCGCCGATCGCGACAGTCGGGTCCGCAATGGCCTGCGCGTTGTAGCCGAGCGCGACCGAGCCGGCGTAGTACGCGACCGAGCGGAAGCCGACCGCGGTGGTCTGCTCGCCGTTCGCCTGGGCGTTGGAGCCGAACGCGGTCGCGCCGGCACCGCTTGCCTTCGCACACAGACCCGTGCCCGTCGCGTCGACGCCCGAAACCGACGAGCAGGTGAGCGGATTGACGTTCTCGATCGTCGTGCCCGACTCGCCGGTTGTCTGCACCGAGCCGTTGTTGTTCATCCCGCCCACGAGCGTGCCGATGAACGCGTTACCCTGGTCGTTGGCGGACGTCACCATGCGCGCGACCGAATTCGCGATCGTCGACACCGACGCGAGTGTCGCGGCCGTCCCGGCAAGGCTCGTCGACAGCGAACCCGCGGCGCTCGACAGCGAGGTCGACGCGACGCTCGACAGCGAAGCGAAGCCGCTCGACGTGGACAGCGACAGCGACTGCACGGTGGAATTGGCCGAACTCACGCCGCTCGACAGGCTGCCGAGCGAACTGTTGGCGGTGGACAACCCGGTGGACAGCGAACCGATACCGGTCGACGTGGACGAGGACAGGCTCGCGACCGAACTGTTGGTGCTCGACAGACCGGTCGACAGCGACGAAAGGCCGGTCGAGGTCGACGTGGACAGGCTGCCGACGGTGCTGTTGGTCGTCGACAGCGCGCTCGACAGGCTGTTCACGCTGCTGCTGGTGCTCGCGAGCGAGGTGGACAGGCTGCCGAGACCGCTGTTCGTGTTCGAGATCGACGTCGAGAGCGAATTGATGCCGCTCGAAGTCGACGAGGACAGCGAGGCGACATTGCTCTGCGTGGTCGACAGCCCGCTCGACACGGAGGTCGACAGCGACGCGACGCTGGTCGAACTGGAGGTCGACAGGCTGGCGACGCTGTCCACCGTAGTCGACAGTCCGCTGGACAGCGAAGCCTCGACGGTCGAGGTGGAGCTCGACAGGCTCGTGATCGTGCTGTTGGTGCCCGACAGGCCGGTGGACAGGGACGAGAGTCCGGTCGAGACCGACGTCGACAGCACGAGCACCGAGCTCGACAACGTCAGGAACCCGGTCGACAACGACAGGATGCCGTTGTCCAGCGTGCTGTAATCGTTCGAGGTCGAGAGTGACAGGCTCGCGAGGTTGCTGTTGACCGTCGCGAGACCGCTCGACGTCGAGCCCGACAGCGAAGCGAGCGAGCTGTCCGTGCCCGACAGACTCGTCGAGAGCGAATCGAGGCCGGTGGAGGTGGAAGACGAAAGACTCGCGACATTGCTGTCAGTGCTCGACAGCCCGGTCGACAGGCTCGACACGTTGCTGTCCGTCGTGCTGAGGCCGGTGGACAGAGACGCAAGACCGCTCGAAGTGGAGGTCGACAGGCTCGTGACCGTGCTGGCCGTCGTGCTGACGCCGGTGGACAGCGAGGCGACGCTCGATGCGGTTGACGACGACAGTGTGCTCAGGCCGGTCGAGGCCGAGGTCGACAGGCTATCCACGTTCGAGTTCGTGGACGAGAGCGCGGTGGACAGCGAGGAGACGCCGGTCGAACTGGATGTCGAGAGGCTCGCGACGGTGCTGTCGGTCGTGCTGATTCCGGTCGAGAGCGACGCCACACTCGACGTGGTTGACGATGACAGTGTGCTCAAGCCGGTCGAGGCCGAGGTCGACAGGCTATCCACGTTCGAGTTCGTGGACGAGAGCGCGGTGGACAGTGAGGAAACACCGGTCGAACTGGACGTCGAGAGGCTCGCGACGGTGCTGTCGGTCGTGCTGATTCCGGTCGAGAGCGATGCCACGCTCGATGTGGTTGACGACGACAGTGTGCTCAGGCCGGTCGAGGCCGAAGTCGACAGGCTGTCTACGTTTGAGTTCGTGGATGAGAGCGCAGTGGACAGCGAGGACACGCCGGTCGAGCTGGATGTCGAGAGGCTCGCGACCGTGCTGTCGGTCGTGCTGATTCCAGTCGAGAGTGACGCCACGCTCGACGTGGTTGACGACGACAGTGTGCTCAAGCCGGTCGAGGCCGAAGTCGACAGGCTTGTGACTGTGCTGTCGGTCGTCGACAGGCCCGTGGACAGGCTGTCCACGTTCGAGTTCGTGGACGAGAGCGCAGTGGACAGCGAGGAGACGCCGGTCGAACTGGATGTCGAGAGGCTCGCGACGGTGCTGTCGGTCGTGCTGATTCCGGTCGAGAGCGACGCCACGCTCGATGTGGTTGACGACGACAGTGTGCTCAAGCCGGTCGAGGCCGAAGTCGACAGGCTGTCTACGTTCGAGTTCGTGGATGAGAGCGCGGTCGACAGCGAGGACACGCCGGTCGAACTGGATGTCGAGAGGCTCGCGACCGTGCTGTCGGTCGTGCTGATTCCGGTCGAGAGCGAGGTCACGCTCGATGTGGTTGACGACGACAGTGTGCTCAGGCCGGTCGAGGCCGAAGTCGACAGGCTTGTGACTGTGCTGTCGGTCGTCGACAGGCCTGTGGACAGGCTGTCTACGTTCGAATTCGTGGACGACAGCGCAGTGGACAGCGAGGACACGCCGGTCGAACTGGATGTCGAGAGGCTCGCGACCGTGCTGTCGGTCGTGCTAATCCCGGTCGAAAGCGAGGTCACGCTCGATGTGGTTGACGACGACAACGTGCTCAGGCCGGTCGAGGCCGAAGTCGACAGGCTTGTGACTGTGCTGTCGGTCGTCGACAGGCCTGTGGACAGGCTGTCTACGTTCGAATTCGTGGACGACAGCGCAGTGGACAGCGAGGACACGCCGGTCGAACTGGATGTCGAGAGGCTCGCGACCGTGCTGTCGGTCGTGCTGATTCCGGTCGAGAGCGACGTCACGCTCGAAGCCGTTGACGACGACAACGTACTCACCCCAGTCGACAGACTCCCGACCGAACTGTTCGCCGTGCTCACCCCGGTGGAAAGCGACGTCACACTCGACGCCGTCGACGACGACAACGTGCTCAGCCCGGTCGAACTGGAGGTCGACAAGCTCGCCACCGAACTGTTCGCCGTACTGACCCCAGTGGAGAGCGACGTCACGCTCGAAGCCGTTGACGACGACAGCGTACTTACCCCGGTCGACAGACTCCCGATTGAACTGTTCGCCGTGCTCAGCCCGGTAGACGCCGAAGTAGACAGGCTTGCAACCGAACTGCTTGCCGTACTGACCCCGGTGGAGAGCGACGTCACGCTCGACGCCGTTGACGACGACAACGTGCTCACCCCGGTCGACAAACTCCCGACCGAACTATTCGCCGCGCTCACCCCGGTGGAGAGCGACGTCACGCTCGAAGCCGTTGACGACGACAGCGTGCTCAGCCCGGTCGAACTGGAGGTCGACAAGCTCGCAACCGAACTGTTCGCCGTGCTCACCCCGGTGGAGAGCGACGTCACGCTCGAAGCCGTCGACGACGACAACGTGCTCAGCCCGGTCGAACTGGAGGTCGACAAGCTCGCCACCGAACTATTCGCCGTACTCACCCCAGTGGAAAGCGACGTCACGCTCGACGCCGTTGACGACGACAGCGTACTCACCCCGGTCGACAGACTCCCGATTGAACTGTTCGCCGTGCTCAGCCCGGTGGACGCCGAAGTCGACAAGCTCGCAACCGAACTGCTTGCCGTACTCACCCCGGTGGAGAGCGACGTCACGCTCGAAGCCGTCGACGACGACAGCGTACTCAGCCCGGTCGAGGCCGACGTCGACAGGCTCGTCACTGCGCTGTTCGTCGTCGACAGCCCCGTCGACAGCGATGCTTCGCTTGTCGAGGCCGATGTCGACAGGCTGGTCACCTTGCTATTCGCCGTGCTGACCCCGGTGGACAGCGACGTCACGCTCGAAGCCGTCGACGACGACAGCGTGCTCAGCCCGGTCGAACTGGAGGTCGACAGGCTCGCAACCGAACTATTCGCCGTGCTCACCCCAGTGGACAGCGACGCCACGCTCGAAGCCGTCGACGACGACAGCGTACTCAGCCCGGTCGAGGCCGACGTCGACAGGCTGGTCACCGCGCTGTTCGTCGTCGACAGACCCGTCGACAGCGACGCTTCGCTTGTCGAGGTCGACGTGGACAGGCTCGTCACCTTGCTGTTCGTCGTACTGATCGCCGTCGACAGGCTCGAATTGCTGGTGCTCAGCTGCGCGACCGTCACCGCATCCTGGGGCGCGGAGCCGTCCGCGACGTTGGTAATCCGCCGCAGCGAGGACGTGCTGCCCACCGCCACCTCGGACGTCGGCGGCGCGGTATTGGTGATGTAACCGTTGCCGGTCGGCGCGGCCGTCCCGGTCTGGCTGCCGGAGCCGATCGCCACGCTGCCGGCATATTGCGCGCTTGCGCCCGTGCCGATCGCGATTCCGTTGGCCGACTGCGTGGTCGCGCCCTGACCCAGCGCGATCGTGCCGGCCGCCGCCGCCGTCGACGTTTCGCCGAGCGCCAGCGCGCCCGCACCGTTCGCGACGTTCGCACTGCCCACCGCCACCGCGCCGTCGCCGGTCGCCGTCTGCGCCCGGCCGATCGCGACCGCGCCGCCGGCCGCCGTGCCAGCGTTCGCATTGGTGGCCGCGGAGCCGATCGCGACATTCTGACCGGTCGAACCCGACTTCGAACTCACGCCCTCCGCAATGCCGTAGGCGCCGCTCACCGTCGCCCCCTGACCCAGCGCCAGCCCGCCCGTCGCGCCCGACGCGACCACCGCCTGGGAACCGAACGCGATGCCGTCCTGCGCGGCGGCCGTCGACTGCGTACCGAGCGCAAACGAGTCCGTGGCGCTCGCGGTCGCGTACACGCCAAACGCCAGCGACCCCGCCCCGGACGCCGTCGAATTGATCCCGAGCGCGACCGCGGACGTCCCGGAGGCGATCGCCCCCCAGCCGAGCGCGCTCGATCCCATTCCTGTCGCCTGCGATCCGCAGCCGGTTGCGAGCGAGTTCATCCCGAACGCGGATGTGTTGCCGACTCCGCCGGCCGTCGGCGCCTGCCCGCTCGATACCGCCACGTTGCCGAGCGTCTGCGCGGTCGTCCAGTTGTTGATCCCGCCGGTCTGGCCCGCGCCGGTTTGCACGATGGACCCCCAGCTCTGGGCGGTCGTCTGTGCCCCGAATCCGTATAGCCCCCCGGTATAGCTCGCCCCCGTGCCATAGATCATGCTGGACACGGTATCCGATCCGGCCGGACTGAGCATCCCGCAATCGATCGCCCCCGTCAGCGCGACACCGTTGAAGCCCGCCGAGACCGTATTCTGGTAGGTGTAGCTGGCCAATCCGTCGACAGCCTCGTTCGCGCCGTTGCCGGTGAGAAATGCACCCATGCTGGGCGGCACCAGCGACGCGTACAGCAGCACACCCGCGCCCACGGCCGGCGCGAGCCGGCACAGCGACGCCGCAACCACCCTGCCCCCGCTTCGCGCACCCCGCGCCTTGTCGATCTCGCTGGCGGCGACCCACGCGCCCAGCGCTTCGTTATAGATGCTCCGGTAATTCTTGTTCATTTCACGGCTCACTTGAGATGAACTGCGATTCAGTGCATTGCTTTCATGGCCGCCGATACGAACAGCGTCTTAAGCGCTTCCCATGAAATGCAATCGTCCTTTCATCACTTCTTCTGCATACCTAAGTAAATTGAACATAACCCCACTCGAATCGACGCAGTACCGTCCGTGCATCCTGGCGTTTGCGCCTCCGCCCTCCGCCCGGCGGCACTGCCCGGCTTCACACCCCATCGTAGAAGCCGTTTCCTTACCGAATACCTACTTATAAGACAATTGACGCAGCGCCGATCCCCCGCGCAACGAACTCAGCCATGCAGTGCGCTGCGGCAAACGTCGCGCGCCCACGCGCGCAGCGGTTCCGCACGCCCGATCAGATTGCCCTGCACGTAGTCCACCCCGAGCGTGCGCGCCAGCACGACCAGTTCCGGCCGGTCGACGTACTCCGCAATGGTTCGCATGCCCAGGCTGCGCGCGATCGCGACGCACGAGCGCACCATCTTGATGGCGGTCCCGCTACGGTCGAGTTGCTGGATCAGCACGCCGTCGATCTTCAGGTAATCCAGCGCGCCCACCTGCAACAGCGTGGCAAATGATGCGTTTCCGTTGCCGAAATCGTCGAGCGCGAACGTGCAGCCGCGCAGACGCAGTGCCGCGATGAACGTGCGCGCGCGCGCAAAGTTCGACACCGCCAGCGATTCGGTCAATTCGAAGCACACCTGGTGCGGCTGCAGCGTGCCGCTGTGGAATGCGTCTTCGATAAAGGCCAGCATCGACTCGTCCTGGATCGACGCCGCGGACAGATTGATCGAAACCGATTGCAGTGCAGGGGCGGCCGCATCGTGATCCGCATCGCGATCCGGATCGGCGAAGAGCTGCGGCAAGGTCGCGAAGGCCTTTCTCAGCACGGCGCGATCGAGCGTCGGCATCAGGCCGTCGCGCTCGGCGAGCGGAATGAAATCCGCCGGTGCGACGAGTTCGCCGCCATCGTCAAGCAGACGGCACAGCAGCTCCAGCCGGTAGCCGCGCGCTCCGTCCGCAGCCGCATCGGCGCCCAGCGGGACGATAGGCTGGTAATACAGTTCGACGCGCTCGTCGCGCAGCGCGCGGCGCAACGCATGCAGACTCATCATCTCGTCGCGAAACGACGTTACCCGGCAGTCGTATGGGCCGTCGAGCGCCACACAGTCGACCCGCTCGCGCCGCGCGATGCAGCACGCGACGTGCACGGCCCGCAGCAACTCGCGCGGCTGCGCGCGACGCGCGACGCGGACCAGTCCCGCGCTAAATCCAACCTCGCCTGGAAATGCGCAATGCGACCAGTTGCGCGCGCGCAGACTCCCGCCGACTGCGCGCGCGGCAGCCAGCGCGAGCGCGTCGCCCGCCGCGCCGAACAGGACCGCGAACGCGCCTTCGGCGATGCGCGCGACCGTGCCGCCCGCGTCCATTGCCGCGCGAATATGGCCATGCACCTCGTCGACCAGCACGCCTGTCGCGTCGTCGCCGGCAAGCGCCCGCATCTTGTCGAGACTGTCGATGCGGATTTCGAGCAGCCACTGCCCGCATCCGCGAGGTTCGCCGGCCATCAGCCCTTCGAGCGCTTCGCGTTCCGGCCAGTCGATCAATGCCGTCGCCATGACGCCTCCCTGCACCCTGCCGCGTCGGTTGGAGTCGCACGCCCGTTCAGAACATCGGGACGTGTGCCGCACCGGGTAGCGCGAGATACGCCGGTGACGTTTTGATGCTACCCATCACTCCCCCGACCGTTCACCTACGGATTGCGATCGACGCATCCATGGCGGCGGTGCGAACCCGATCTCTGCGCTCGCATCGCGATGAATCGTGCCGAGCCGGCCCGTCCCGACGTGAACCGCCGCACGTCTGCGGAATCACCGGCTCACCCGCTCTGACCCAGATACAAAAACGAAACAACCGAGTTCGTATTGCGCGTCAGATTGCTTGTGGTCGCACGCCAAACTTATCCGTGCATCGCTATAATGAATTCACGATAGCACTTATTACGGAAAGCACTCAGTAGTATTAACGAGACAATGCAGTTTTACCGATTTCAAGCATAAGACCGATACAAGCCCATACTCGTCTGACCTGTTTCTATATCGAAAATATCAGGACACTTGAATTTCAATCGGCGACTGCCCCTCCGATACGTGTCAATCCAGTGTCATGTGCGCACCCACCGTCCCACACTCTCGCCCGCTCACGCCCATGCTTCCCTCCGAATGCCCCGGCCCCGCGACTGACCCTCGTTCGACGCAGCGACACGACCGTGCCGAAACCCAGGCGCCGGCAGATCATCCGCACTCGTCGGCTGTGTTTCGCGAACTCGCCGAACAGATACATCGATCCGAATCGACATGGATTCATGCGCCGCCAGGCGCCGGCAAATTCGTGCTGATCGATGCGGCACTCGCGCTCGGCGACACGGAGCCGCTTTATTGCAGCGTCGCGAACGTGCCGCATCGGGGAACGTCGACGCCCTACCTGTTCACGCGTCCGCTGGCCTCCGCCCGCGCGCCCGCCGCGCTGCCGCTCGACGCGCTTACGCCGGCTGCCCTGAGCGCATGGGCCGGGCACGAGGATGCCGGCCGGCGCCGCACGCTCGTGCTCGATCTCACGCACGATAGCGCGGATTACCATGCAATTCGACAACACGTTTTTCACCATGTCGTATCGCAAGCAACGCGGTTGAATTGCATCGCGGTCAGCCACGCGGCGCCGCCCGGCGCCGCGGCGCTTGTGCTCGGCTGGCCTGCGCTGCGGCTCGCGCCGGATCAGGTCGCCCTCGCGGCCGGCCTCGGGCCGGATCGCGACGTCGCGCGCGAATTGCATGCGCTGTCGCACGGACTGCTGCGGCACGTGCTGATCCTCTGCGAGTGGCTGCGAAAAGACCCGCGCGGTGTGCTGGGCGCGCGTCATGCGACGCTCGTGCCGATGCTGCCGAGGCTCTACCAGCGCGCGAAGGCCGCGGCGTGCCGGCACGACCTGTGGGACCTGTGCCTGCGCACCGCCTATCTCGCCGAGATCACGCCGGCGGCGCTCGGCCGGATCGGCGGCCGGCGCAACCCGTTGACGTTCATCGAGTTCTTTCGCAACCGCTTCCCCTACCTCGACCCGCTCGACGACAGCAGCCAGACCTTCGCATGGGGCCCGCTGTTCCGGCGCTTTCTGCTCAACGAATGCCGCTCGACCTTCGCGCATGCGCACCTCGGCGCATTGCGCAAGGAAGCTGGGCCGCCGCGCAGCGGCGTCGCGGCCGCGTACTCCACGTTCTGCATCTACGCCGAGACGGAAGACTGGAGCGCGGCGACCCAGCTGATCGAGCAAAGCGCCGAGGCGCTGCTCGCCGACGGCATGGCGGCAAGCCTGCGCGGGATGATCGACGCCATGCCCGAGACGCTCGGCGCATGCGATCCGACGCTGCTCTACTGGCTCGGCCGCAGCCTGATGCCGGCGGATCCGGCGGCGGCGCGCACGCGCTTTCAGCATGCGCTCGAGCGCACCACGCCCCATCACCACCCGCGGCTGTATTTCCAGTGCGCGCTGTGGTTCGCGTTCGCCTGCGACATGTCGCCGGGGCACGACGCCGCGCTGCCGCCGCTGTTCGCGGCGTTGCACGCCCTGTACCGCTCGCAGCGCCACAAATTCGACAGCCAGTCCGTGATGCTGCTCGCCACCACGCTGCTGCACGGTTTCGCCAGCGACCCGGCGCTTGCCGACGAAGCGCATGCGCTCGCCAACGAACTCGCCGCCACGCTGTTTGCGCAATCCGGCGCCGAGACCCGGTTGCTGCGCGCGATCGCGCTCACCGATTACTACGTGCACGCCGGCGAGTCCGATGCGCTCGGCCGCATCGTGTCGCACACGCGCGCGATGCTGTCGGGCACGGCGGTATCGCTGCCGCTGCGGCTGCGCTGGCAGCTCTCGCTCGCCGACTACTTCGCGACCCTGCGTCAGCACGAAGACGCCGTCGCGCTGCTCGACGAGACCGCCGCCGCCGCCCGCGAGCATCCCGCGCTCGCCCGCCTGCACGGCGCCTCGCAGGTGCGGCGGCTGCGGCGCTGCGTGGAGCGCTTCGATCCGCGCGCGAGCGCGCTGGCCGCCGCGCCCGAAGTGCTCGCGCTCGCCCGCTCGACGCCGGCCGACATGGTATCGGCGAGCGTCTCGCTCTGCGCGCTCGCGCTTCAGACGCAGCGCATTGCTTCGGCCTGCGAAGCGATCCGGACGGCATCGCTTGCCGCCGAACAGGACGGCGTGCCGCTCACGGTCCGCGCGGACGCGCTGCTCGGCCACGCCCACGTGCAGTTGCACACCGGCGACTTCACCGCGTTCGAGCAGAGCATGGCGCGCCTCGACGGGTATGCGCAACAGCTTGGCCGCTATTACGCGTTTCACGCGCATCTGCTGGCCGCGCTGCGCGCCGCGATGCAAGGCGCCCCCGACGCGCCCGGCGCGCCGCTGCGCGCGAGCTTCGCGCTCGCCTGCGCGATGGGCGCGTTTCCCAGCCTGTTCCTGCCGCGCCGCGAGATCGCGCAGTGGTGCACCGCCGCGCTCGAACACGACGTGCCCCGCGAGCACGTGGTCGCCGTCGTCGAAGAGCGCCAGCTCGCGCCCGATGTCGAGCGGATCCACGAAGCGTGGCCCTGGGCGTTCCGGGTCTATACGCTCGGCACCTTCCTCGTGGTTCAGCGCGACACGCCGCTGAAGACCATCGGCAAGGCGCAGCGCCGGCCGCTGGATCTGCTCAAGGCCATCATCGCGCACGGCGGCGCGGCGGTCGACCTGAACATCATCATCGGCGACCTGTGGCCCGATTCGCCGGGCGACCTCGCGCAGAAATCGTTCGATTCCGCGCTGCACCGGCTGCGCAAGCTGCTGTCGGAGGATGCGGTGATCCAGACCAACCGCGCGGTGTCGCTGAACCGCGAACTCGTGTGGGTCGACGTGTTCGAGTTCAACCAGCTCTCGGGCCGGATGCTCGACGACATCGAACTCGCCGCGCTCGACATCGACAGCGCACTCGTCAGGCGGCGCGTGAACCGCCTCTTCCAGCTGTACAAGGACGACTTTCTCGGCCTCGAAGAAGAATCGGCATGGATCGCGCCGGCCGCGGACCGCATCAGGAGCCGGTTTTTCCGCTTCATTCACCGCTTCGGCGCGCTGCTCGAACACGCGCAGCGCTGGTCCGACGTGATCGCCCTCTACCGGCGCGGCATCGAGGTCGACAACCTGTCCGAAGACCTGTACCGCCGCCTGATGGACGCCCAGCAACACAACGGCGACGTCTCCGGTGCGCTGGAGACGTATCGCCGTTGCCGTCACATCCTGTCGGTGGTGCTGGGCGTCGCGCCGTCGGAGCGCACCACCGCGAAATACCGCGAACTGCTTGCGGGATAGCCGTGTCGCGCGCTACGCGAGCGTGTTCTTGTAGAGCCGGCCGTCCTTCATGATGAGCCGCAGGTTCGTGTCCGGATCGGCGATCAGCGCGATGGTTTCGAGCGGGTCGCCGTCGACGACGAGCAGGTCCGCCAGCGCGCCCGCGCGCACCACGCCGAGCGCGCCCGGATACGGATTGCGCGGCCCGGATAGCGCGAGCAGCTGTGCATTGCGGCTCGTGCCGAGCCGCAGCACGTCGGCCGGCGCGAACCAGCGCACGAGCTTCGCAAGCTGCTTGCCCTGCGTCGCGCCGCCGGCCGGATTGAACAGGATGTCCGTGCCCCAGGCCATGTTCGCGTTGTGCTTGCGGCCCAGTTCGAACGAACGCAGCGTGCCTTGCGCGATCTCCCGCTGCTGGCGCTGCTGCTCGGCGCTCGGCTGGCGGTTCGCGTCCTCGTCGTCGAGAAAGGGCTGGATGCTCCACCACGCGTTCGCGTCGACCATCTTGCGCACCGTGTCCTCGTCCGCAAGCTGGCCGTGCTCGATCGAACGCACGCCGCAGGCCAGCGCGCGCTGGATCCCGGCCGACGTGTAGACATGCGCGCAGACGTAGGTGCCCCAGTCGCGCGCGGCATCGACCGCGGCGCGCATCTCCGGCGGCGTGTACTGGAGCGAATCGATCGGATCGAACATCGACGACACGCCGCCGCCCGCCATGATCTTGATCTGGCTCGCGCCGAGCATCAGTTGCGCGCGCGTCTTGCGCAACACTTCCGGCACGCCGTCCGCGATCGCCGCGACGCCCGCCACCTCGGCGCTGCTGAGCGCGCACAACGCCGGAATCGACAACTGGTTCGGATTGCGGAAGTCGCCGTGGCCGGAGGTCTGCGAGATCATCGCGCCGCTCGGATAGATGCGCGGACCGGCAATGCGGTTCTCGTCGATGGCGCGCTTCAGCGCGAACGACGGACCGCCGACGTCGCGCACGGTCGTGAAGCCGCGCATCACGGTGCGCTCGGCTTCCTGTGCGGCGATCAGATAGACGTAGCTGACGTCGCCCTGCATCGCGACGTTCAGCGGCACGGCGGCGAGCACCGAATGCCAGTGCGCGTCGATGAGCCCCGGCATCACGACCCGGCCGCCGCACGCGATCTCGCGCGCATCGGCGACCGGCTGGCCGGCCGGGATCAGCGCTTCGATCAGGTTGCCGCGCACCAGCACGTCGCGGCCGTCGATCAGGCTCGCCTGCTCGCCATCGAAGATGCGCGCGCCGCGCAGCACGACAGGACGCGCGCCGGTTTGCCCGAAGGCCGGCCAGGCGAGACCGAGCGAGGCCGTCGCCACGCAGGCGGCGATGGTCCTGAGCGCGTCGCGGCGCGACATCCCGGCGTCGAGCCGCTCGCTGACACGCCGCGCGAGTCCGCTCTGGCACGCGCAGTTGAGACGATAGACGGGTGTGCTGTTGTCGCGGCGGCGGGATGCGGACATCGGTGACTCCTCGTTTGAACGGAACCGGCGCGCGGGCCATGCGCAAAACGGATGAGGCGGCTCACACTCCCCATACTAGAGGGAATCGCGCGGCTTGCCCATCCGCACGGCGCGGCTGCCGGCCCGTGCCTGTCCATCGGCACGCACGGACTTGTGCCATTCGCGTGGGCACCGGGAGAATCGGCGACCCGAGCGCCCCGCATACGACTTTGCCGATTCTTCGGCTATTCATCAGTATCGCGAACCTTTCGGGCGAACTCGTGCCAGCACGCCTCGGTCCGAGGCAAAGCCCGGCGCGGCGGCCAGCCGCCAGGCCGGCGTTCAGGCGCGCGATCCGCACGGGCCGTACGGGCTGCGCGTGCCGTACGAGCCATACGAGCCGTACCCGCCATACACGCCATACACGCCATACACGCCGTACACGCCGTACACGCCGTACACGCCGTACACGCCGTACACGCCGTACACGCCGTACACGCCGTACCCGCCATACACGCCGCACGATCCGCACGCGCCGCGCGCGCCGCCGTCACCGTCTCGCCCTGGCTCGCCGCCCCCGCCCCGTCGCAATGCGATGTAATGCGATGCGCATGACACCCTGCATGCCGCCCGTCCCCGCCCCTGTCATCACCCAGGCGTTCCGACCGACACGACTCCCGATGCGTGGCAACGCTCTCTCTTCGCCTTTGCCGGCCTGGGGATGTCGAGCGACCTCGGCGCAACCGTGCTCCGACGCCTGCGCAGCGGCGCAACGCTCACCTTGCCCGGGCTGAGCGCCGGCGTTGCGCTGTCGATGGCGATCGACGCCACGCGTTGACCGCGGCCGCTCAAGCCGGGCCGTCGACCAGGTCCAGCACCGACCCGTCGCGCTTGAGCGTCGCGAGCACGATGTTCGAGTTGATCGACAGCACGCCCGGCTGGCGGTGCAGGCGATTGATCACGAAGTCCGAGTAGTGGTCGAGGTCGCGCGCGCGCACCGTCAGCACGTAGTTCGACATGCCCGTGACGATCTGCGCGCCGATCACCTCGGGCCACCTCTGGAGCGCCTCGATGAACTTCTCGTGCCACTGGTCGACTTCGGGCCGCATCGATACGTGCACGAGCGCCTCGAACTCGACGCCCACGCGCCGCGGCGCGATCACGCACCGGTAGCCGGCGATCACGCCGTCCTGTTCGAGCATCTTCACGCGCCGCAGGCACGCCGACGGCGACAGCGATACCGCGTTCGCCAGATCCTGGTTGCTGATGCGCCCGTCCTTTTCGAGGGCGCGCAGGATGCGCCTATCCGTCCGGTCCATGTCCATTTCGCAGAAACTCCATATTCCAGAATAGAATTTCGCAGACTCTACCAGAGATCATCCATAGTGCACACGAAAACGAAGCAAATTCGACGCCATTGCCGATAACATGCAAACCCATGTTTACCGGAGGCATCATGTTCCAGCACGTCGCGCCCTATCCGGGCGACCCGATCCTGTCGCTCTTTCAGGATTTCCAGCGCGACCCGCGCGCCGGCAAGGTCAACCTGAGCATCGGCCTGTACTACGACGGGCACGGCGCGATTCCCGTGCCCGCCAGCGTGCGCGCCGCGGCCGCGCGCGTCGCGCAACAGGGCGGCCCGTACACCTACCTGCCGATGGAAGGCACCGCGGCGCTGCGCGACGCAACCCAGCGGCTGGTGTTCGGCGACGACTGCGCCGCGCGGCGCGCGCAGCGCATCGCGACGCTCCAGACGCTCGGCGGCTCGGGCGCGCTGCGCCTCGGCGCGGAGTTCATCCGGCGCTATTTCCCGGACAGCGCGATCTGGCTTGGCGACCCGACGTGGGACAACCACCGGGTGCTGTTCAGCGGCGCGGGACTCGACGTGCACATGTACCCGTACTACGACCCCGCCACCCACGGGCTGCGCTTCGACGCAATGCTCGCCACGCTCGACGCGCTGCCGCCGCGCAGCGTCGTGCTGCTGCAGCCGAGCTGCCACAACCCCACCGGCATCGATCCGAGCCGCGCGCAATGGCAGGCGCTGATCGCCGTGCTCGCGCAGCGCGAACTGATTCCGTTCGTCGATATCGCGTACCAGGGTTTCGGCGACGGCGTCGCCAAGGACGCGTGGCCGATCCGCGCGATGTGCGAAGCGGGGTTGCCGCTGCTCGTCAGCAACTCGTACTCGAAGAATTTCGCGCTGTATGGCGAACGCTGCGGCGCGCTGTCGTTCGTCTGCCAGCATGCGGACGAAGCCGCGCGCGTGCTGAGCCAGTTGCAGGCGGGCGTGCGGCGGACCTATTCGAGCCCGCCGCTGCACGGCGCCCGGCTGGTCTCGACGATCCTCGGCGATCCGGCGCTCGCCGCGCAGTGGCACGACGACGTCGCCGCGATGCGCGAGCGCATCCGGCGGATGCGCGCGGGCCTGCGCGAGCGGCTTGCCGCCGCGCTGCCGGCGCACCGCTTCGACGCGCTCGTCGCGCAACGCGGGATGTTCAGCTACACCGGCCTCCAGCCCGACGAAGTCGATGCGCTGCGCACCCGCCACGGCGTCTATCTGCTGCGCTCCGGCCGCCTGTGCGTCGCGGGGCTCAACGAGACGAACCTCGACCCGGTCGCCGACGCGATCGCGCGCGTGCTGGCCGCCCGCCGCGCCGCGCCGGCGCACGCCTGAAGGAGCGCGCACGATGCCCGATCCGATCCCGACCGGTCTGCCCGAACCGGCGCAGCCGTTTTCCTGGGCCACCCGCGCAGGCGGCCTGATGTTCACCGCGCACGGCCCCGTCGACGAAACCGGCGCGATCGCCGGCGACGACATCGCCGGGCAGGCGCGCCTCACCTTCGCGAACCTCGCGACCGCCGTCGCTGCCGCCGGCGCCCGGCTCGACGACGTCGCCCAGGTGCTGCTGTACATGGCGGATGCCGCCGACATGCCGGCCATCGACGCCGAGTACCGCAAGGTGTTCCGCGCGCCCTATCCGAACCGCACGAGCGTCGCGGTGGCCGGCTTCGCACATCCGCGCATGCGCATCGAGCTCGCGGCCTACGTCGCGCTGCCGGCGCCCGCGGCGCGCGCCTGAGCGGCGCGCCCGGCGCCGCCCTCCGCTCATCCGAAAAAGAGGCCACGGGCCGCCGCGAAACGCATCGCGCTGCGCGGCGGGACCGGGCCCGCCTCCGCATGCGTGCGCCGGCAGGCGCCGCATGCCCCACCTCTGGAGACACCCTTGAAGCAATCCGTCCGTTTCACCCTGCCGGCCGCCGTCGGGCTCGCACTCGCTGCCGGCGCACATGCACAAAGCTCGGTCACGCTGTATGGCATCGTCGATCAGAGCATTCGCTACACGACGCACGCGGATGCCGCGGGCGACGGCAGCGTGCAACTCGCGAACGGCGCCATCACGAACAGCCGCTGGGGGCTGCGCGGCACCGAGGATCTCGGCGGCGGCCTCAGCGCGATCTTCCGGCTCGAAAACGGCTTCGAGCCGCAGAACGGCGCGATGGATCAGGGGCTGCTGTTCGGCCGCTATGCCTACGTCGGCCTGCGCGGCGGCTTCGGCACGCTGAAGCTCGGCCGCCAGTCGACCGAGGGCTTCAACCTGTTCGGCGATCTCGACCCGCTGACGGTCGGCAACTACACCGCCAACATGTGGCCGTATTTCCTCACCCAGGCGCGCGCGAACAACGTCGTCAGCTATGAGGGCAGCGCGTCGGGCTTCACGCTCGGCGCAAGCTACGGCTTCGGCGGACAGCCCGGCGACCTGAGCGCCGATTCGTACTGGGGCGTGCGGACCTCGTACGCGCGCGGCCCGCTCGAAGTGGGCGGCGTCTATCAGAACACGCGCGACAGCAACGGCCGCGCGCAGCAGATGTGGGGCGCGGCCGGCCGCTACGCGATCGGCCCGGCCACGCTGTTCGCCGGCTATCTCGGCGGCAGCGACGCCACCGGCATCGTCGACGAGGACTTCCTGAACGACATCAGCCGCAGCGTCACCTATGGCTCGTTCGCCGCGCATCCGCGCAAGGACGCGATCGGTTTCACCGGTGCAACGTGGCAGGTCGACCCCGCCGTCAGCGTGACCGGCGCGCTCTACTACGACAGCATCCGCAACGTGAACGGCGTCGGCGGCAACAGCGGCAAACGCTACACGGGTGTCGTCGAGGCGGAGTATGCGCTGTCGAAGGCCACGCAGCTGTACGGCACCGTCGATTACAACGCGGTGTCCGGCGGCGCGATCACCGAGTTGCCGGGCAGCAACCAGACCGGTGTCGCCGTGGGCCTGCGCCACATTTTCTAGTCCGCCGCGCGCGGGTCGCAGGGCGCGTAGAACAATCAGGAGAACATGAGATGAGACACAACGATCCCTTTGAAAAAATCGTCCACCGCGAACAGGGGCTGCGCCGCAGCCTGAGCGCCGCGCAAATGTCGATGATCGCCATCGGCGGCGCGATCGGCACCGGCCTCTTTCTCGGCAGCGCGTTCGCGATCGGCTTTGCCGGCCCGAGCGTGCTGATCAGCTACGCGATCGGCGCGCTGATTTCGCTGCTGCTGATGGGCTGCCTCGCGGAGATGACCGTCGCGCACCCGACCGCGGGATCGTTCGGCGCGTACGCCGAGCATTATGTGAGCCCGTGGGCCGGCTTTCTGGTCCGCTATGCGTACTGGGCGTGCATCGTCCTCGCGGTCGGCACCGAGGTGACGGCGATCGCGCTCTACATGAAGTACTGGTTCCCGGCCGTGCCGGGCTGGCTGTGGATCGTCGGCTTCTCGGCCGCGCTCGTGCTGGTCAATGCGCGCAGCGTGCATGTCTTCGGCTCGGTCGAATATGTGTTCTCGGTGATCAAGATCGCGGCCATCGTCGCGTTCATCGCGCTCGGCGCCTACGTCGTGTTCGTCGATCCGACGCTCGTCGGCAGCGCGCGTCCCGGCGCGGCGGCGACGCCCGCCGGCTTCCATCACTACGTCGCCGACGGCGGCTTCTTCCCGAAAGGATGGTGGGGCACGTGGGTGGCCGTGATCGTCGCGATCTTCAGCTATCTGAGCATCGAGATGATCGCGGTGGCCGCGGGCGAAGCGCAGGACCCGGAGCAGGCGATCGGCCGCGCATTCCGCTCGACGGTCGTGCGCCTCGTGCTGTTCTATCTGGTCACGCTCGCGCTGATGCTCGCGATCGTCCCGTGGCGCGAAGCGGGCCGCAACGGCAGCCCGTTCGTCGAAGTGATGAAGGCGCTGCACATTCCGGGGGCCGCCGGCGTGATCAACTTCGTGGTGCTCGTCGCCGCGCTGTCCGCGATGAACAGCCAGCTCTACATCACGACGCGCATGATGTTCAGCCTGTCGCGCGCCGGCCATGCGCCGCGCTGGCTCGGCAGCGTGGACCGGCGCGGCGTGCCGCTCGGCGCGCTGCTGCTGTCGACCAGCGGCGTCGCGCTCGCGACCGCGTTGAGCGTGCTGTGCCCGGACACGTCGTTCACGATCATGATGGCCATTTCGATGTTCGGCGCGCTCTTCACGTGGACGATGATCTTCGTCACCCACTACTTTTTCCGCCGCCGCTGGGACGCGAGCGGCAGGCCCGCGCCGCGCTTCAGGATGCGCGGCTTTCCGCTGCTCACGCTGCTCGGCGCGAGCCTCACGTTCGCCGTGACGGTGACGACGCTGTTCACGCCCGCGTTCCGTATGACGCTGATCTTCGGGCTGCCGTTCCTCGGCATCCTGAGCTCGGTCTACTTCGTGGCTTACCGGGGACGCCAGCCGGACGGGGTGGCGGCGCAGGCGGCGGAAGCCACGCCGGGCGGCTAGACGCGCGGGCGGCGCGCCAGCCCGTCCGTGGCGGCGCGCGGCGGCTGGGGGCGAAGGGCGGGATGACGGCGCGGGACGACGGCGCGGGACGACGGATCAGGGCAACTGCGCCGGACGAGCGCATACGATGCGCCGTGCAGGACGACTGCGCAGGATGCGCCGTGCAGGCGCCTAGCGATCGATGCCGCGCCCCGCCCGCCAAAGACCTTGCATGACCACGACGATTGCCAGCGCGAGCACGAGGCTGCCGGCGAACAGCACGCCGGCGACCACGTCGTCATAGCCCTCGACGCCGAATGCGCCGAGCATCACGAACAACGGGCGCAGCAGCGTATAGCCGTTTTCGCTGTATAGCCACTCAGGAATCGCGGCGATCTGCCTCAGCGACAGGAACACCGGGACCGTCAGCACAAGGGTGGCCAGCCCCGTCCACCCCAGCCTCATTGCTCGTCCGCCGTTGCGTCGTGCCGGAGCGACGTACCGGGTATTGCCGTTGCATGGTGCGGCAGAGAAACACTGATCCCAAAGCGGTGAGGTAGCGGCATCGAGCGAGGACCCATCCGGGCAAACGTTGTATCGCTGTTGACCGGGTGAGACGCACGTGCGATCAGCAGCTGTCCGTACAGCCGCGAGAGAATAGCGCGCCGCCCATCTCATAACAACATTCGACGGCATGCGGTGCGTTCGTGGTCGCTCAGGTGAATTCGACAGGACTGCCAGGATCCATGATCAGCGCTCATTGCGCTCCCCGACGCCCGCGCGGGGAGACCGCGCGCGCGCCATACTGCGCGGCCAGCCGTGCGCGCGGGGTGCGGCGCGCTGCCGGACGCGCGCCTACGCCACCTCGATGATCACCTTCAGCGCATGCGTGTCGGCGGCATGGCCGAACGTGTCATACGCATCCGCGATGTCGTCGAGACGGAACCGGTGCGTGATCAGCTTCGCGGGATCGAGGCGGCCCGCGCCCACGGTTTTCAGCAGCATCGGCGTGCTGACGGTGTCGACAAGCCGCGTCGTGATCGCGATGTTGCGGTCCCACAGCTTCTCCAGATGCAGGTCTGCTTTCACGCCGTGCACGCCGATGTTGGCGATCACGCCGCCGGGCGCGACAAGCTGCTCGCACAACTCGAACGATGCCGGCACCCCCACCGCCTCGATCGCGCAGTCGACGCCGGTGTTCGCGGTCAGCTGCATGACCGCCGCGACGGGATCGGTCTGCGCAAAGTTGATGCAGGTGGTGGCCCCGAAGCGCCGGGCGACTTCGAGGCGATGCGCGTCGCGATCGATCATCACGATCTGCGCGGGCGCGTAAAACTGCGCGGTGAGCAGCGACGCGAGCCCGATCGGCCCCGACCCGACGATCGCCACGGTGCTGCCGGGCTCGACCTTGCCGTTCAGCACCCCGCACTCGAATCCGGTCGGCAGGATATCGGACAGCATCACGAGCGCCTCCTCGTCGGCGCCCGCCGGAACGGGATACAGGCTCGTCCCGGCGTGCGGAATGCGCACATACTCGGCCTGCACGCCGTCGATCCGGTTACCGAGTATCCAGCCCCCGGTCGTGCAATGCGAGTACATGCCGCGCCGGCAATAACTGCACTTGCCGCACGACGATATGCACGAAATCAGCACGTGATCGCCCGGTTTGAACGACGCCACCGCCGCCCCCACCTGCTCGACGACGCCGACGCCCTCGTGGCCGAGAATGCGCCCCGGCTCGCAGGTGGGAACGTCGCCTTTCAGAATATGCAGATCGGTGCCGCAAATGGTCGTGCGGGTGACGCGGACAATGGCGTCGGTCGGTTCGACGAGTTGCGGAACCGGACGTTCTTCAAGCGACTTCTTGCCGGGGCCGTGATAGACAAGCGCTTTCATCGGAGTGCCTCCCATGCGGGGACGGGTGTCCCCTCTACCGGGTCACTCTAGACGCGGCGCGCGCGGGGGCGTTTGACCTGGGTCAAGCGACCCGGCGCGGCGAAACGAGCGGCGCACGGATGTGCATTACGCGGCGTGCCGGCGAGCGGCGCGGCGCGATCCCGTACAATGACGCGCTTGTCATCTGTCGGCCGCGTGCGTTTCAGCACGCTCTTTTTCGCCATGAATCACGATGTTCAACACGCTTTCGCAGCGGCCCAGCAGCACTTCAAGGCCGGGCAATTCGACGAAGCGTCGCGCCTGCTGTGCGACATTCTGGCGAGCGTGCCCGATCACGGCGAAGCGCTCGAAGGCCTCGGCTACATTGCCGCGCGGCAGGGCGATCACGCGCGCGCGGCCGAATACCTGATACGGGCATCGGCGCATCTGTCGATGTCCGCCGGGCAGTTGCACTTCGCCGCGCAGGTCTGTCAGTCGGCGCAGCGCCACGCAGACGCGGTCGTGCTGTTCGAGCAAGGCCTCGCCCGCTCGCCCGGCCATGCCGCCTCGATGCACGGTATGGCCATGTCGCTGGCGCAGCTTGGCGAACGGGAGCGCGCGCTGGAGATGCTGGTTCGTCTATGCAGGATCCAGCCGCAATCCGCCGAAGCGCAATACAACCTGGGGACGCTGCTCGGCACGATGGGGCGTCATCACGAGGAATTGGAGGCTTACCGGCGGGCAATCGCCATCCATCCGCGTTTCGTGCGCGCCCACGTCAACCTCGGTGTCGCATTGCGCGATCTGCGGCGCTTCGACGAGGCGCTGGCTCAGTTCAGGAAAGCGCTGGCGCTCGATCCGAACGACGCCGGCGCCCGCACCAATCGCGCGCAGACCAATCTGCTGCTCGCACAGTTCGAGCACGGCTGGCGCGAATACGAATGGCGCTGGCGCGATGGCGCACAAAGCCACGGCTTTCCGCCGGAGCGTCAATGGACGGGCGCCGAGCCGGTCGCCGGCAAGACCGTCTTCGTTCACCACGAGCAAGGGTTCGGCGACACGCTGCAGTTCCTGCGTTTCGTCGACCGGCTCAGTGCGGCTGGCGCGCGTGTCGTCGTGCGGGTTCAGGATGCGCTGCTGCCGCTGCTCGACGCGTATCCCGGCGCGGCTGAAGTCGTGGGCGAAACCGCGGAGGTACCGCGTTTCGACTACCACATTCCGCTGCTCAGCCTGCCCTTTGCGCTCAAGCTGCAGGCCGACGCGCTCGCGGCGCCCGGGCACTATCTGCGCGCGGACCCGGCGCGTGTCCGCCAGTGGGACGATCTGTTCGCACACGCGAGCCGGCAGTGGAAGATCGGGATCGTGTGGTCGGGCAGCCGCACGCATCCGAACGATCGCGAGCGTTCCATGTCGCTCGCGCACCTGATGCCGCTGCTCGACGCCGACGCCGATTTCTTCTCGCTGCAACCGGACGTGCGCGAACACGATCGCGCGGCCCTCGCCGGGCTCGATCAGCGCGGCGTGCTGCGCGACGTGTCGGCGCGCCTCACGACGTTCGCCGAGACCGCCGCGCTGATCGCGCGCGTCGACCTCGTCATCAGCGTCGATACCGCGGTGGCGCATCTGGCCGGCGCGCTCGGAAAGGCCGTATGGATCGCGCTGCCCTTCATGCCGGACTGGCGATGGCAGCTCGATCGCAGCGACAGTCCGTGGTATCCGCAGGCGCGGCTCTTTCGGCAACCCGCGCAGGGCGACTGGCGCGCGGTCGTCGCCGCGCTTCGCGCCGCGATCGACGCGCTGCCGGGCGTCTGAACCGCGCCCCGCGCGCCTCGGATGCTGTGGCGGACGGTGGGCGGTGGGCGGTGGGCGGTGGGCGGTGGGCGGTGGGCGATAGGCGATAGGCAGTAGGCAGTAGGCAGTAGGCAGCGTAGAGCGGCAGCAAGCAACAGCGGAACCCTGCGCCGGCGCGGCTATAGCCTGAACTCGGACATCGTGCTGCTCAGCAGCGCCGCCTGCTCGTCGAGCGATTGCGCGGACGCGACAGCCTGCTCGACCAGCGCCGCGTTGTGTTGCGTGACCTCGTCCATCTGCGCGACCGCGCGATTGACCTGCTCGATGCCGCGACTCTGTTCGTCGGACGCCACCGCGATCTCGCCGATGATCTGCGACACCTTGCTGATCGCCTGCTGAACCTGGCCGATCGTCTCGCGCACCTGCGCACCCTGCTGCTCGCCGGTCTGGATTACCGCCGCCGACGAATCGACCAGCGCCTTGATCTCCTTGGCCGCCGACGCCGAGCGCTGCGCCAGCGTGCGCACCTCGCTCGCCACCACGGCGAAGCCGCGCCCCTGATCGCCGGCACGGGCCGCCTCGACCGCGGCGTTCAGCGCGAGGATGTTGGTCTGGAACGCGATGCCTTCAATGAGGCCCGTGATCTCCGAGATGCGCGTCGAACTCGCGCTGATGAGGCCGATCGTCTCGACCATCTCGCCCATTGCCGTATTGCCCCGGCTCGCGATGCCGGTCGCCTCGCCGGCGAGCGTATCCGCGCGACGCGTATGCTCGGCGTTCTGTTTGACCGCCTCCGTCAGTTGCGTCATGCTCGCGGCGGTTTCCTGCAACGACGCGGCCTGCTCCTCGGTGCGCGACGACAGGTCGAGATTGCCGCTCGCAATTTCACTGGACGCGCTCGCCACCGAGCGGGTGCTCGCCATCACCTTCGGCACGACGTCCTGCAGCCGCGCGACGAAGCGGTTGAAGCTCGCCGCGACCGCGGCGAATTCCGTGCCCCCCGTCTCCGGCAAACGGCGCGTCAGGTCCGCCTCGCCGGAAGAAAGCGCATCGATGCGCTCGCGCAGTGCGTCGAGGCGGCGCATCAGCGCGCGCATGCCCCACACCATGAACGCAAACAGCGCGGCGATCATCGGAATCTGCACGCTCGCCAGGTGCGTCAGAATGCGATGCGTGTTGGCCGACAGGCTCGCGGTCGGCACGCTCGCCGCGATCAGCCACGGGCTGCCGGGAATCGGCTTCAGGAACAAGGTCTGAGACTCGCCGCCCGCCTCGAACTCGCCGGTGATCTCATGACCGTTCAGCGCCGCCAGCCGGCGCCCGATTTCCGCGGCCATCGGTACCGTGGACGCGAGATCGGACACGTTCTTCAGCAGGATGTTCGAACGGATGCGACTGCTGTTGCTGACGATCTTGCCGTCGGCCTCCACAATCAGGATCTGGCCGTGGATCTGCTGCTCCATTTCGGCGACCAGCTCGCTGAAGAAGCCCAGCGTCACGTTCACGGTCACCGCGCCGTACAGCTGACCGTCCCGGTAAATGCCCATGTCGCAGTTGGTGCGCGGGATCGGGCTTGCCGCGTTGTTATAGGCCTTCGCCCAGATGCAATGGCCCCTGGGCGCGTTCTCCGCGTTCTTGTACCACGGCTGCTCCCAGTAGTCCGGCGCGGCGCTGCTGTTCCAGAACGTATCCGCCGCGAGCTTGCCGTCGGAGCCGCGCACCACGAAGGTACTGAACTTGTCGCGGCCGGCCTCGCGCTTGCCGGGCAGCGGCCAGATGCCGCCGCCGATGACGCTCGGGTCGCCATACTGGTCGACCAGCGGACCCAGCAGCGCGTCGACCTGGACCGGGTCGCCGGCGGCGGCAGCCTGCGTGATGCTGCGCGCCTGCGCCTCCACCTGCAGCAGTTGCTCGCTGATGCGCACGCCGATCTGGTCGACTTCGTTGGCGACCACCTTGCTTTCGAGCGCGGTCAGATCCGGCGCGACGAACCAGTGGATCACGCCGAACGTGGCGAGCACCAGTGCGGCGAATACCGCACAACCAATCAGGATGAAACGGGTCTGGGTTGACATCTTCTTTTCCATTGTCGATCTCGATGGCGAACCGGTGTCGGGACGCGTCGGGGTCCTGTCGGGCTATCCGGGCAGCAGATTGCCGGCGGCTCTTACGGCCATTGATTCAACCGCCCGGGGGCCGGTGGAATGCCGGAGCCGGGCGGAACGCCTCGCCTCGGTCTCACCCGCTTATCGGCACAAAATACGGAACCTTTAGTCGACTATTTTTTATTTAATTCATTATTCACTGGAAGATATACGAAATACGGAACTTTTTGTCTCTTATTTTTATGGACCACAATCCGAAGGCGATGACCTCCGCATCCTGACCCGTGCCGCCGCACGCGGAGAACGCATCGCGAGACCCCGGTCTGCCGTTTCGGCCCGCACGAGCGGTCCGGCACGCCGCGAGCGGCGTGTGCGGCGTCTCCGCCCACTATCTGCCTGCTATCCGCCTGGTATCCGCTCCGATTGTTCGGCTGATCCCGCCAGTCAATTCGTATCGGGCCGCTTTATCCCGGCCGCGCAAGACCCTACATTCACGCTCAGTACCGGCAGATCGCTTCGCGCGATGCATGACGCCGGTTCCGGTCGAGGGTGCAACTTACGCTGAGGGATACATCATGGGCAGGCTGGCAGGGAAGGTAGCGGTGGTCACGGGCGCGTCGAAAGGGATCGGCGCGGGTATCGCGAAGGCACTCGCGGCCGAAGGGGCCGCGGTGGTCGTCAACTATGCGAGCAGCAAGGCCGGCGCCGACGCGGTCGTGTCGGCCATCACGGCCGCCGGCGGCAAGGCGGTGACCGCGGACGGCGACGTCTCGAAGGCGGCCGACGCAAAACGTATCGTCGATACGGCCGTCGAAACGTATGGCCGCCTCGACATTCTCGTGAACAACTCGGGCGTCTACGAGTTCGCGCCCATCGAAGCGATCACGGAAGCGCAATATCGCAGGCAGTTCGACATTAACGTGCTCGGCGTGCTGCTCACGACGCAGGCCGCCGTCGCCCATCTCGGCGAGGGCGCGAGCATCATCAACGTGAGTTCGGTCGTCACGACCGTCACGCCTGCGGCGACCGCCGTCTATAGCGGCACGAAGGGCGCGGTGGACGCGATCACCGGCGTGCTTGCCCGCGAACTCGGACCGCGGAAGATCCGCGTGAACGCGATCAATCCCGGTGTGGTCGCAACCGAGGGCGCGCACAGCGCGGGGGTGATCGGCTCCGATTTCGAAGCGGTCGCGGTCAGCCAGACGCCGCTCGGCCGCGTGGGCCAGCCGGACGACATCGCGTCGGCCGTGGTGTTCCTCGCGTCGGACGACGCGAAGTGGCTGACGGGCGAGCATATCGTCGCGAGCGGCGGGATGCGCTAGTCAGGCGCGCCGGGCGGTGCAGCGTCCGTGCGGCGCGCACCGCTCATCGGATGGAGTCGATCTGGTTGGTGCTCAGTTCCCACGTGTGCGGCGGAAGCGGAATGAAGTGCACGGCCGCCAGATACGCGGCATTTTCATCCGACGGCAGGATCGTCCATTTGAGGAATGTGCGGATCTGCGCGGCAAGCGCCGGGTTCGGCTGGCGCGTCGACACGATCGCGTATTCGTAGTTCACGAGCGGATAGGTGCCGGAGGCGGGCGCGAACACGAGACTCAGACGTTCGTCCGGCGGCGTGCGCGCACCGAGCGACGCGGCGCCGGCGGTGATCGTCGCGCGGGTCGGCAGCACGAACTCGCCCGCGCCGTTCTTCAGCGCGGCGGTGCCGAGTTGCGCCGCGGCAATGTCCTTCGCATAGCTCACGCCGACATAGCCGAGCGCGTAGGGCGTCGCTTTCAGCACATTCACCATGCCCGCATTGCCGGTCGCCGCGAGCGCACCGGGCACGGCAGGCCACGCAACCGTGGTGCCGTAGCCGAGCGTGTCTTCCCACGACTGCGTGGAGAACGACAGGAACTGCGTGAACACGAACGTATCGCCCGAGCCCTCGCTGCGGCGCACCGGCACGATGACATGATGCGGCAGCGGCACACCCGGGTTCAGTGCGGCGATCTGCGGCGCGTTCCATGCGCGGATCGCGCCGGTGTAAATGCCGGCGAGGGTCGGTCCGTCGAGCTTGAGATGAAGGTCGTTCAGCCCCGGCACGTTGTAGTTGATCGTCTGCGCGGCGATGGCGAGCGGCACGCTGAGGATCCACGGATGCCTGATTGCTTCGGCATCCGAAAGAAATGCATCAGAAGCACCGATGTTCACGTGGCCTGCGATCGCCTGATCGATCCCGGCCTGCGAACCGGTCGCACCGACCGCGATGCGCACGTCGGGATGCGCCTTCGCATACGCATCGCGCCATGTCCTGAACAGCGGGGCGAGCAGGGTCGAGCCGGTTTCGGTCAGCGTCACCTGCTGCGCGTAGGCGTGCGCGCCGGACAGCGCCGCGAGCGCCACGAGCGCGCGCGCGATGAATGATTGTCGTCGTGTGGCGGTCATCATGTCCCTTGTTGCGTGTCGGGCGGCGCCCGATGTGGCCGGTGTAAAGCGGGCTTGCCCGAACTGCCTTACTTGCCGATCTGGTCGAGGCGCACGCCGGTCGTCTCGATCCGGAACAGCCAGGTGACGACGGACCCGAGCACGGACGTGACGACGAGCGCATACAGCAGCATGCTCGTGCCCAGCGTGACGAGCAGGATCGGAAACAGGAATGCGGTCATGATCGCGCCGATCTTGCCGACCGCCGCCGCGAAGCCGGCGCCCGCGCCGCGGATCGCCGTCGGGAACACCTCGCCCGCGAGCAGATAGGTCTGCGCATTCGGGCCGACGTTCGTCATGAAATTGAAGAGCATGAAGCCCGCGAAGATCAGCGTCGTCTTCGCGCTGCCGTCGACGCTGCCCGACAGCGCTGCGACGAACAGGCCCACTGCGCAGCCGAGGAAGCCGATCACCTGCAGCTTCACGCGCCCGGCGCGGTCCGCGAGCAGTACCGCGAACAGAATCCCGACGATCAGCAGCGACGTGGTCAGCGCGGCGCCCTTGGCCGCGAGAATGTCGTTCAGGATCAGGTCGCTCACGCTGCGCACGTGATCGGGCTTGCTGCCGAGCGCGACCGCGAGAATCGTCGGCGTGAAGATGCCGATGCCGTAGGTGCCGAGATCCTGCAGGAACCAGGGCACCGACGCGAAAATCGTCGCGCGCAGATTCTTCCGGCCGAACAGCTGGAGAAACAGCTTCGCGCCGCCGTGGCGCTCGCCGGCCCCGGCCGCGTGCTGGAGGGCGATGTCGGCGGGATAGCGCGGGCTGCGATGAAGCAGCCGGCGCGTGGCTTCCTGCGCCTTGTCGACCTTGCCGCGCACGTGCAGCCAGCTCGGGCTTTCGGTGATGAAGAAGCGCCCCACCGTGACGAGCACCGCCGGGATGATCGCGATCGCGTACATCCAGCGCCACGCTTCGAGCTGCGGCATGAACGACAGCACCAGATAGCCGATCCCGGTGCCGCCGAGCGCGCCGAGCGCCTGGAAGCCGAAGGCCGCGAGCACCAGCTTGCCGCGGCTCGCGCTCGGAATGCTTTCGGAGATGATCATGTGCGCGGTCGGGTAGTCGCAGCCGAGCGCGACGCCGAGCCCGAACAGGCTGACCACGAGCGAGGTGTAGTTGCCGCAGACGGTGAGCAGCACGAGAAAGCAGCAGAACAACACCATCTCGACGATGAACATCCGCTTGCGGCCGAAGTAGTCGGACATGCCGCCGAGGCCGAGCGCGCCGACCAGGATGCCGATCAGGCTCGCAGCCGACACGAGGCCGTTCTGCGCGGCGCCGATGCCGAACTCGCGCGAGATCAGCGGCAACGCGACGCCGGTCATGAACACGACGAAGCCCTCGAAGAACTTGCCGGCCGCGGCGAGCGCCCAGATGCGCCATTGCATTGCCGTCATGGGCGTGGACATCAGGCGGGTGCCGTCGGGCCAGACCGGGCATTCGTCGATATATTCCTGCACCGATTTCGCGCCGGCCTGCGACGCGGCGAGAAGGGTCGCCGTCTGATCCGCCATGTCAGGGATTCCTCTGTGATCGGAACGCGCGTTGCGGGTCTGCTTCGCGATCCGGCCGGGGGGCACGGAATCGCGCTGGAACCGGCGCCACCGGGGCGCATGCCGGCGGCATCGGGGAAAACCCGATGCCGCACCGCGACCGGCAGCGACGCGCGCAGGGGGCTTGTGGAGAGATTCTAGAAATTGATCGATGTCAAGTCTGTGACAGGGTCGGAGGGCGCGACAGCAGATGAACCGTGAGTGAAGCATTCTTTCATTGTGAGTCACCCGCACTAATCATGCATCAGGCATGGCCGAGCAGATCCAGTAAATATCGCTTTTATGAGATAAATCGTTTCCTTGCTCATCACACTACTTAGGCAGTAGTATTTTTCAGATTGAATTTTTCCATTTCTATTTCACGATCTTTAACAAACCCGGAATGCGCAATGGCACTGGATATATTTATCAAGATTCAGGGAATCGCCGGTGAATCGCAAGATGCGACGCATCTTGACGAAATTGACGTAATTGACTGGACCTGGAAGATTACACAGCAATCCGGCATGATGTCCGGATCCGGCGGCGGCGCCGCTAAAGCATCAGTTGGCGATCTCGAATTTACACATCAGTTGGACCGCGCGAGCCCAAATCTTTCGCGGTATTGCTTCATGGGAAAGCATATTCCTGAAGTGAAACTAACCATGCGAAAGGCTGGTGGCATCCCTCATGAATTCATGCGCATTACACTTTTTAATGCGATCGTCACGCACGTCGAACCGTTTTCAGATATGAATGGCTGCATCGAAGCAGTCCGGCTTTCATTTTCGAGAATGAAGAAGGAATATATTCTTCAAAATGTGGCGGGAGGTAATGCTGGAACCGTGACCGCACTTATTGATGTCAAAGCAAACGTCTCACGATAGGCGCGCGAATGACTGCTAACGTTTACCAGTTCAATGAACATCGCGACCTTCCCCCCGTTGAATTGTTTTTCTGGATTGCACTCGATCAGACGAAAAAGCAGCTAGGCTTCGCGGACCTTGCCGCCGTCGCAACATGGCTTCTTAGTGTGAACGACGTCCCGTTGTCGGGAAAAATGAAGACCGCGACAGAAGGAACATCGGTAATGTCTCTCTTCTTTCGAGCAGTGGTGAAGAAACGAGCGCCGATGAGACTTCCCACCGTGACTCTTATGACGCTGAGAAGCGGGAAGTTCCTTTATACAAAGAGCCTTGGCGCGTTCATTGGCCGGTCGGTGCCGGTCGTAGACGTTGTGTTCATGGGCTACGACGCGACGTGCATCATGTACCGTACCGTGAAGCGGTATAACGCTATGGTCAAACCGGAGGACAGGCTTGGAGCATGATCCGCAGTGGGAGGCCCTTGTTGCATTGACCCGCGAAGAAATCCCGTGGGCCGGAAAGCGGGAACCGCTCACCGCGGCAACGCGTATTCTTCATGACCTTCGCATCGACGGAGACGACGCGGTTGAATTCATGGAGAAGTTCTTCGCAACGTTTCACGTCGCTAACGTGGAAGACTTCCCTGTCCATCGGTACTTCGGTCCTGAGGGCAGCGCCGCTGTTCCACTGCTCATCGTACCGGTGCTGATTGCTGCATGGTTTCGCTTCGTGCTCGGGCGCCCACGCGTACGGGATGACAGCCCCCCCCCGCTGACCTTGGGCATGTTGCTCGAAGCGATACGCGCGGGTCGTTGGGATACCGCGCTGATCGAAGGTTCAGGCGGCGAAGCCGAAACACTTAGTTCATCGCGACATCGCCAGACGCGCAATGGACGGTGAACCGAAAGCGGCGCGGGCGTACCGTTGACGACCGGGTAACATGCAACGGAACAGCGTCCGGCACATCGCCCACCTCGTCACAATCACACACAGGAGAAACGTCATGGCCAGCGTCCCACAAGGTGGCATCAAGCGCGTATGGTTCATCACCGGCGCGTCGCGCGGCATCGGCGCGTTGATCGCCGAGGCGGCGCTCGCGGACGGCAACGCGGTCGTGGCCGCCGGACGGCATGTCGCGGCGATCGTCGAGCGTCTCGGTACCGCGACTGCGTTGCTGCCGGTCGCGCTGGACGTAACCGATGAAGCGCAGGCAAAAGCAGCCGTGCAGTCGGCAGTGGAAAAATTCGGCCGCATCGACGTGCTGGTCAACAACGCCGGCTTCGGTCTGCTGGGCGCGGTGGAAGAGTCGGCCGACAAGGACGTGCGCCGCATGTACGACACGAACGTATTTGGCTTGCTGAACGTTACGCGCGCGGTGTTGCCGACAATGCGTGCGAACCGCTCGGGCCACGTGATCAATATTTCATCCATCGGCGGCTATCGGGCCGCCGCGGGGTTCGGCGCGTACTCGTCAACGAAGTTCGCCGTCGAAGGCATTACGGAAGCATTGCATGCCGAGCTGAAACCGCTCGGCGTTCATGCGACCGTTGTCGAACCGGGCTATTTCCGCACGGACTTTCTGGACGCGTCCTCGCTCGTCGTTGCACCGGACGTGATCGACGACTACGACGAAACCTCCGGTGCGGTTCGCCGCAGGGCCGTGCAGATGAATCACAACCAGCCCGGCGACCCGACGAAGCTCGCGGCCGCGATGATCGCGCTGGTCGACGCGCCGAACCCGCCGTTGCGCCTTCCGCTTGGCGCGGACACCCTGGCTGCGATCGCCGCGAAAAACGCCTACGTGACGCAGGAAATGCAAACGTGGAAGGACCTGTCGGCATCGACCGACTTCGCCGCCTGAGTGACGCGAAGCGGTCAGGATTTCGATGAATTCACACGCATTCATGTTCGCTTGCTCCCCGCACCGCGACGACGCGGAGGCGTTCGTGAAGGCCCGCCTCGCACCGCACAAGTATCCGCGCGAGATCCACTTCGTCGACGACCTGCCGAAAACCGCGACCGGCAAGATCCAGCGGTTCCGGCTGCGCGAACAGGCCCGCTCCCCCGCATGAACACGCCCGCCACGCCGTCCGCGCCCGCGGCACCCGCCGCGTCCGAGGCCCCGGGCAGCTGCTTCGTCGAGATTGCGCCCGGCGCCGGCGCGCCGCTGCGCATCGAATACCGCTGGATCGATCCCGGCCGACGCGAGGCCCCGCTTGCGGTATTCCTGCACGAAGGGCTCGGCTCGGTGGCGATGTGGAAAGACTGGCCGCGGACACTCTGCGCGCGGCTCGGCCTGCGCGGGCTCGTCTATTCGCGCGCCGGTTACGGCCGCTCGACGCCGCGCCCGCACGCGCTCAGATGGCCGGCCGACTTCATGACGCGCGAAGCATGCGACGTGCTGCCCGCGCTGCTCGACGCGCTGCGGATCGACGCGGCCGCGCGGGCGCGCATGTGGCTCGTCGGCCACAGCGACGGCGGCTCGATCGCGCTGCTCTACGCCAGCGCGTTTCCCGACGCGTTGCAGGGGGCGATCGCGATCGCGCCGCACGTGTTCGTCGAAGCGCTCTCCGTCGCGAGCATCGCCGAAGCGAAAAACGCCTACGAATCGCAGGGTCTGCGCGCACGCCTCGCCCGCTATCACGACGACGTCGATTCGGCGTTTTACGGCTGGAACGACATCTGGCTCGCCCCGGCGTTTCGCGACTGGACGATCACCCAGGCCCTCGCGCGCATCCGGTGCCGCCTGCTCGCGATCCAGGCCGAAGACGACCACTACGGCACGATGGCGCAGATCGACGCGATCGCACAGGCCGTCCCGCATGCGCTCACCCTGCGTCTTGCGCACGGCGGACATTCGCCGCACCGCGATAATCCCGCGGCGCTCGACGATGCGATCGAGGCCTTCGTGACAGGCCCACACGCGCGCACGCGCGACGATGCGCCGCGGCCCGGGCTTCGTTGACCCAGGTCAACGCCGACGGCGTTCGCGCGTGCATGCTTGCGCGGGAGCGTCGCGCTCTGTGGATGCGGGCGACCCCGGTTGCAGCAGGCCAGGAAGGCGTGGCCAGGGACAGCGCCGGCAGGCAGACGATCGCGCGGCTGCGGCGCAACGCGCAGGTTGCGCGCGCAACCATGTGGCACGCCGGCTTGCCGGGCCGCCCGACGACGCGCACACGGGGATGCGCGCAGCCGGGGACGGGACGCCGGCTGCCCGGTCCCGGAACGCGACGCTCCCCCCGCTTGCCCGCGCGATCTTCGATCCGGCGCGACGATGAACCGCTCACGAGGGACATGCTCATGCCACGCTGCGAAGCCTGCCAACACCTGATCGGCCAGCCGGCCGCCGTACCGCCGCACGGCGACCTGCAGGAAGCGGGCGCCGGCGTGGCCGGCACGGCCCTGCATCCGGTGCGGCGCTATGAGCGGTATCGCTGCACGGTCTGCGGTTGCCGCTTGCACCGCAATACCGCGCAGGGCGATCCCGCCGGCATCTGGTCGTGCGAAGACGCGGCGTCCGGCGCCTGACGGCACGCGCGCCGCGTCATGACGCGGTACCCCTGAACGATCGGCGCCACGCGCCCGGCGACACGCCAAACGCGCGGCGAAAATGCAGCCGCAACGATTCGGGCGAGCCGAAGCCGGCCAGCGCCGCCACGGTATCGATCGCGTGCTCGCTGCTTTCGAGCAACCGCTGCGCGCGTGCAAGACGCGCGTTCAGCAGCCACGCGCCGGGAGTCATGCCGGTCAGTTGCCGGAACTGCCGCGTGAAGGTCCGCCGGCTCATCAGCGCCTCGGCCGCGAGGCTGTCGAGCGTATGCGCCTCGTCGAGGCGGCCGGGCAGCGTCCCGATCAGCCCGGATAGCCGCGACTCGCTCGCGGTGCCCGGCACCGGGTGCTCGATGTATTGCGTCTGGCCGCCGTGCCGGTGCGGCGGCACGACGAGACGCCGCGCGATGCGATTGGCGGACTCGGCCCCATGGCGCTGCCGGATCATGTGCAGGCAGCAGTCGATGCCCGCCGCCGTTCCCGCCGAGGTCAGCACGTTGCCGTCTTCGATGTAGAGCGCGTCGGCATCCACGCCGACCAGCGGATAGCGGGCTGCGAAGTCTTGCGCATACGCCCAGTGCGTGGTCGCGCGACGGCCGTCGAGCAGTCCCGCCTCGGCAAGCACATACGCGCCGAGACACAGCCCGACGATGCGCGCGCCGCGCCGCTGCGCCGCCGCCAGCGCGTTGAGCAGCGCCGCCGGGGGACGTTCGTGCGGATCGCGCCACGTGGGCACGATGATGGTGTCCGCCGTCCTGAGCGCGGACAGCCCGTGAGCGACTTCAAGCGAAAAGCCGGCGGTGGTCCTGAGCGGCCCCTTTTCGCCCGCGCACACCTTGAACGTGAAGCGCGGCACCCCGGGATGCGGGTTGCCGAACACCACGCACGGCACGGACAGGTGAAACGGGCTGATGCGATCGAACGCCACAACGGCGATAACGGGTCGGGACATGGCGCAGACGGGTGCAAACCGAAGATGACCCGATCTTACCGGACATTGTCGCCACGGCCACTTTTCGCCCGTGCGGCACGCGCGAACAATGACGCTTTCCTCATCGCATCCGGAGCGCGCCATGCCGAACCAGGCCCTGATCGTCATCGATCTGCAGAATGATTATTTTCCCGGCGGCCAATTTCCGCTGTGGCACACCGAGGCGACGCTCGCGAACGTCGAAGCGGCCATCCTGAAGGCCCGCGCGAAGCAGGTCCCCGTGGTGCACGTGCAGCACGTCGCCGACGCGTCGAAGGGCATCGCGCCGTTTTTCAACGCGGGCACGCCGGGTGTCATGATCCATCCGCGCATCGTTGCCGCCGCGCCCGATGCGCCGGTCGTCACCAAGGCGTTTGCCGACAGCTTTCATCAGACCTTGCTGGAACCGACGCTCGCGCCGTGGGGCATTGAAGAACTGCTGCTATGCGGGATGATGACGCAGAACTGCGTCACGCACACGGCGCTCTCGAAGCACGCTGAACGTTACTCGGTCAAGGTGCTCGGCGATTGTTGCACCACGGTCGACGAGATGATCCACCGGATCGCGCTCAACGCGCTGGCCCCGCGTGTGCCCATCGTCGAAGCGAACGCCGTGCTGTGATGCCGTGGCGGGGGCGCGGGGCAAGCGCGCGGAAACGGTGAAAGTGGACGGCGCATTGTCGAGCAATGACGGCGGCACGGTGCTGCAGTGGGCGCTCGACGGGCGCGGCATCGTCATGCGTTCGCAGTGGGAGATCGGCAAGCCCTGTCGAACGCGGCAAGCTCGTGCCGCTGCTCGCCGAATGGGCGCTGCCGAACGCCGATATTCACGCGATCTGTCCGGAGCGCAACAGGCTATCCGCGATAGCTGCGCACGTTCGTCGACTTTCCCGGCGACTACCTGCGCACGACGGTCGATCGCCACCGGCGCAGCCCCGCGAGAGCAGCCGGCAACACACCGGCCGCGCGTCACGGCGGCCCCGCGTGACGCGCAACGTGCGCACGCTGCGCATCGGCTGGGCCGGCCAGTCGGGTCGATTCAGCGAGGGGGCATCGCGTTCGCTCATCGTGCATTGGCCGTTCGCCGCACCGGACGCAGCGAAAAAAAATGGAGCGCCTCTGCGCTCCGCATGCCGTGTGATGGCCGCTTCGCTCATGAGGAACGCTCCGTCAAGCGGTCCGGCACCGGGTCGCGCGATCCCTGCGGCGCGATGGCGCCGCGGCAGTCCGCCCGTCCTGCTGCAAGGCAATGCCCCCATGCGTTGCCCCGCCCCCGGTTCGCCTCGCCGTCAGCCCCCCGGCTGACCGTCATCCGCCCGCCGGGCGGAGTGCACATCGTTGCCCATGAACCGGAACACGCCGCTGTGCAGCACGATCGGATGCCCGTCGACCTGTGCGAGCATTTCGCGCGCGGCACGCTCGATTGCGCCGCGGTGCGCGCCGAATGCACGCAGCAGGTCTTCCGCGCGCGACGACGCCGCGCCGAAGTGATCCTCCAGCGCCTCGGCCGTGATCGCGCATTGCACCGGCGCGCCATTGACCCGCGCGGTAAACGACAACGCGAGATCGCGGCCGCAGTAACGCGGCTCATCAGACGAAAACATGATCTGCATGACGACACCTGCATGCGGCCTAACCGCCGGTTCGTCACACAGTAGACGCCCCCGCCGTTGCGCCCGTTGACGCAGGTCAAGCGGCGCGCACGCGCGCGGCCGCGCGTACCGCCGCCCGTCCCGCGCACGGCGGGCAGCGCGGGCGCGCTTGACCTCGATCAACGCCCGTCGCGCCGGTTCCCGAACAATCACCGCATTGCGCCATTTCCTTGATCGCGCAACCGCCGGAGAACGATATGCCGTTGACAGCGAACCTCGAACCGGTGAGCGAAACCTACCGGCTCTGTTATGTGCGGGCACCGTGGGCATGGTTCACGTGTCTGCCGCTCTCGCATCAGTGGGGCGACGGCTGGGAACGCGCGCCGTACCAGCGCGAAGCCGGACCGCCCTATGACGACGCACCCGGCACGCTCGTGCGGCTTGCGTTCGACGGCCCGTTCGTCGCGCCCCAGGACGATCCGCACGCGCCGCCGCTGAGCGTGAACGACATCAACCGCGGCAAGGCCCCGTGGCTGCGCTCCGAACAGTACGAGCACAGCGCGCCGCTCGCGATCATGGGGGGGACGACGCTGGAGCGTTTCGTCGAGATCGTCCAGTGCGGCGGCGGCGGCGTGTTCGCGCCGCTCGGCTGGCGGCTCCCGCAACCGGTCGACGCGCCCTCGTTCGATGCGCTGTGACGGCGCGCCGCGCCCCGTCACAGCGCCATTTGATCCTCGTCAACACAGTGCGCGACCGCGCCGCCATACTGGGCGCATCGCCACTTCCGGGGAATCGTCATGGGCCGCAGGACCGACACGGCACGCGCCCCCAGCCGGCGCGCACCGCGACGCGCGTAGCCGCGACAGCACCCGCGCACGCCTGCCGGACATCGGCTTCACGTGACATCCCGCCGCCGGCCATGGGTCCGTTTCGCGTTCGCGAGATCGAGTTCGCCCACATCGCGACGATGGTCGGGATGCTCGAAAAGATTTCGCCTGTCGAGGCTGCATCGAACGGCAACGTCGTCATGCATCCGCTGTACTGGCTCGAACGGCTCGACGCGCTGATCGCACTGGGGCCGCTGCCGCCCACCGAAGCCCAGCTCGCCCATGCGCTGCGCAAGCGGCTCGAACGCCTCGCGCAGCGCTGCGCCGCCGATCGCGCTGCCCCGCCGGCGTCCCCCCCGGCGCCCGCGCTGCCGGTGCCGGTGCCGGTGCCGCGCAGGCGACGCAGACGGGCGGACGCCAAGCCGCGCCGCGCGACGCCGGACGCCCTCGACTGACCCGACGCGTTCGCCGCCCGCGCATCACCGGCGCAGGCGCAAGCGGCGCCGCTTGATCTGGATCAGCGCGCGCAGGAAGGGGGCGGACGAAGATAGGATCATCGCGGACCATCGCGCCCGCGCGCCATCGCCCGTCATCACTCCCGGGGGACTCATCATGTTCGACCGCATCCTGGTCGCGCTCGACGGCAGCGACACGTCGTCGTATGCGCTCGATAGCGCGCTGCGGATGGCGCGCGAGACGCACGCCCTTCTCCAGCCCCTCTACGTGATCGACACGCCGTCGCTCGCATTCGACGCGCCCGGCTTCGACCCGTCGCTGCTGCGCGATGCCTACGTGACCGAAAGCGAGCAGGTGATCGCCGACGCGCTTGAACGGATGAAACGCGCGGGCGTGGCGGGCACCGCGCGCGTGATCGAAGCCACGCTCGACGGCGGCGTGGACGTCGCGCACTGCATCCGCCAGGCTGCGCTGGACTCCGGTGCCACACTGATCGTGATGGGCACGCACGGACGCCGCGGCGTGCGCCGGATGATGCTCGGCAGCGTCGCCGAGCAGACGTTGCGTTGCGCGCCGTGTCCGGTATTGCTCGTGCCGCTGCGCGCGACGCAGCGGACACCCGCTTCGACCGCCCCGGCCGGCGAGGTTCACGCCGCGTCGAACTAGACGGCGCCGCGGCGGCATGCCGCATGCGGCACGTGCCGTGCGCCGTATTGCCGTGCGCCGTATTGCCGCGCGCAAGCGCCAGGCGGATGCCACGAATGCCTCCGTCTCGCGGGCCCGTCGAAATCGACGACGCCCACCACGCCCGCTGCCGGCGTGGCCCGCCCGCGCCGGCTCGCAGCGAGCGACTCGCAACGGCTCACGCCGGCACACATCGCCTCACGCTGCCGGCGGCGTCGCGCACTCGCTCGCCGCCTGGGCATCGTCGAGTTCGGCGTGCTGGATATGCCAGTGACCGGTGCCCGGCGACAGTCCGCCGCTGCCGCACCATTGCGCAATCCCGGTGCGATGGTCCGGCGGCGGTGCGCTCCATGCGCGCGCCAGCGCTTCGAGTACGCAGTACGTGAGCGGTTCGCCGGCGCCGCACACGAGCACGTCGTCACCCTCGCACTGCAGCGTGCCGCATTCCGGCAGATCGAGCCCGACGTACCCTTCGCGCTGCCAGGTGAGCGTGCCCGGATCGAGCCAGAGGACCGCATAGGGACACGGAATCGTGCGGTTGAACGTGTCCAGATGAAGCGTGATTCTCACGGACGTCTCCTCGATGACCTCAATCCGCGCGCGCCGCGCGTGCATCGGGCAATGCGCTGTCGCGCACCGTCGCGCCCGCCGGCGTGGCGAGCACCCCGCCGATCCGCTTCGCGAACAGGCCGAGCAGTTCGCGGTGCGCGTCGTGCCGGATCGCGCGCGCGGACACCGCGCACGTGACGAGCGGCGCCTTGCCGCTCGCCGCCTGCATCGTCGCGAACGCGGATTCGCTGCCGCGTCCGCCCATGCTGCAAAAGAACGCGACCGGCGGCAGCTGTCCGGCGTGGAGGCGAAGCCAGCTCCCCACCGGCGCCGCCGCGCGGCCCGCCCAGACCGGCGTGCCGATCGCCACCAGATCGTAGGCAAGAAGATCGTGACCGTCCGGCAGGATGCGCACGGAACGGTTCAGCAGTGCGTCGGCCAGCGAGCGCAGATAGCCCCACAGCCCGCGCCGCATCGCGACGCCGCCGCGCTCGGCGATCGGCTCGCAACGCGCGTGCAGCGCCGCGGCAAGCGTCCGGGCCATCCGTTCGGTATGGCCCGTGCGGGAGTAATAGACGACGAGAATCTTCGGGCCCGATGTCACGGCGACCTCGACGACAAGAATGTGTTCGATACCCGACAGCATAGGACGTGCCGCGCCGCCTGCGATGACGCAAATCAAGCGGCGCACGACCGCGCTACACGTGCAGCAATCCGCGTGCCGCGCGGGCGAGGCGCACGCGCCGCACGCCTCACGCCTCACGCCTCACGCCTCACGCCGTTACGCGGACGGGTCGCCGTCATCCGGCGCCGCAGCGGCAGCGGCAGCGGATGCCCCGCGTGCGCATTCGTCGCGGCGCGCATCGAGACAGGCCCGCACCGTGTCGTCGCTCGTCTGGGTGAAGTCGGCGTAGAACTGGCCGATTCCCATGAATCCGCGCGGCTCGATCACGCTGACGAGCGCGTCGGCCTCGCGCGCGAATCCGGCGCGCGCGTCGTGCGCGCAGACCGGCGCCGCGACGATCACCCGTGCCGGCCCGTGCGCGCGCAACGCCGCAAGCGCCGCGTGCATCGACGCGCCGGTGGCGATGCCGTCGTCGACGACGATCACGCTCCGGCCTTCCACCGGCAACGGCGCACGCGCGCCGCGATACGCCGCCTCGCGCCGCGCGAGTTCCGCGCGTTCGCGCGCGATGGTCGCGGCGAGCGCCGCCTCGCTCACCGCCAGCGCGCGGACGATGTCGTCGTCCACATGAAGCACACCGCCGCTCGCGACGGCGCCCATGGCAAATTCCGGTTCGTGCGGCGCACCGAGCTTGCGCACCACCAGCACGTCGAGCGGCGCATGCAGCGCCTTCGCCACCTCATAGGCAACCGGCACGCCGCCGCGCGGCAGCGCGAGCACGAGCAGATCCGGCTCGCGCGCATACGCATGCAGCGCGGCGCCCAGCTGGCGGCCGGCATCGGCGCGATCGCGAAACAGCGTGTCCATCGGTTGTCCTCCTCCTGCACGCGCGGCGCGCGTCATCACGCGTCATCACGCGTCATCACGCGTCACGGCGCGGCGAACGCGCGCGCGAGCGCCGCGATAAACGCGTCGGTCTGCGCGGCCGGCAACGCGTCGATGCCGGCCGCGCCGGCCCGGCCGTTGCCGCCAAAACCGCGGCACAGCGCATCCGCGCCGCGCGGCGCGGCGAGCGGCGCACGCACGCTTGCGACATAGCAGCCCCCGCCGCACGGCGTCAGCACCGCATGCGTGCGCTGCGGGTGCGACTCGGCCAGCGCGTTGCCGAACACCCCGCGCACGCGGCGCGACCACGCGGCATCGGGCAGCAGGTACACGCTGCCGCCCGCCCATTCATACCAGGGACGCTGCTGCATCGCCCGCGCGAGATCGTCGTTGCGCGCCGCGTCGAGTTCGCACAGCCACGGCGTCGCCGCGATGAATTCGAACGGATCCGCGTATGGGCGCAACGCCGCCACCATCGCTTCGGGCGCCACAATCAGGTCCGCTACCGAATCGCCGTACGCGTTGTAATTGACCGCCTCGCCCAGCGCGCGCAGTTGCCGCTGCGCATCGTCGCCGAGCGCGGCTTCGCGCGCGAGCTCGCCTGCGCGGCGGCCGAGGCCGTCGCCGAACGCCGCGGCGATCGCCCAGCGCCGGTACGCACCGCCGAGATGGCGGTCGACCAGCAGGCTCGTGCAGACGTCCGGCGCCGCATCGAGATGCGCGGCAAGCCACGGGCTCGTCGGCACGCGGCCCGCGAAATGGTGATCGAAATAGTCGACGAACACGCCGCGCGATAAAAGCCGATCCAGCGCATCGCGATTCGAATCGAGCGAGATGTCGAGCACCGTGACGCGATCGTTCGCCTGCGCGGGGACCCGCGCGAGCAGCGCAATGTCGCGCTTGGTGCCGGTGACGAGCGTGCCGTCGAGTGGCATCGCGAGGCGCAGTTGATGCAGCGCGAAAATGCCGTCCGCGTCGCCGTTGAACACGTCGAACTGCCGGGGGTGCGTGGGACTGGCGCGATATTCGTAGGCTTCGTTCATGCTGGAGGGTCTCGCATTCCGGCCGCACGATGGCTGCGCACCGGGCAGGACCGAAACGACAAAAATGACGCGTCGAAATCAGGCGTGCGCGCATCCTCGCCGCACGTGAACCTGCATATTAGCAATAGCGGACGCGAGCCTGAACCCGTGACGGCGCGGCAAACCGGCACGCCGCCGCACATCCGCGCCCCCGTTGATCGAAATCAACCGTCTGCACGCGCCGCGCGCGTCGAATAGCAGCAACGTCGCGATACGGCGAGCTTGTCCATCCTTCACCTCACGCCACACCATGACAACGAGAATTGCAGCCGCGCCCCGCGCCGCTGCCGCGCAAGCCGACCGCGCCGCAGAAGGCGCGCGGCCGCGCGGCATGCGGCACAAACGGACGCTCGCCTACAACGCGTCGATTTTCGTCTATCCGCGCTTCGGCACCGGTGACGACGAGCCGGACGCCGTGCGTGCCGCCACTTTCGTTGCGCACGTGCACGCGCTGCGCGCGCTCGGCTATGCGATCGTGCCGTTGCGCGAACTGGTCGATGCGCTGCGCGACCCGCTCACCGCGCTGCCGGCCCGCGCGATCGCATTGACCGTCGACGGCGGCAGCCGCAGCATCCTCGACCTGCTGGCGCCGATCGCCGCGCGCGAGCACACGCCGGTAACGCTGTTCGTGCATCCGCAGACGGTTGCGCACACACGCGATACGCTCGGCTGGGCGCACCTGCGGATGCTGCGCGCGAGCGGATGGTTCGACGTGCAGGCGCAAACGTACTGGCATCCCGACTGGATCGCCGCGCACCGCCACGCCTCGCCGAGCGCGTTTCACGCTTGCGCGCGCGCCCAGTTCGCGGATGCCCGCGTGCGCATCGAACAGGAAACCGGCGCGCCGGTCGACCTGATCGCGTGGCCGTTCGGATCCGGCGAACGCGTATTCGACGCAGCCGCCATCGATGCCGGCTACCGCGCCGGCCTTACCTACGAGCCGGGCAAACTCGAACGCGATGCGCAGTGCTTTGCGCTGCCGCGCTTCACGATCGTCGACGCGTGCACCCCGCGCGTGCTCGCGCGTCTGCTCGGCGAACACGCGCGTTCTGGCGCCCGACGGAACGGATAGCCACGACGGGGGCTGCGTGGGGTATGCAGCGTGCTGCTTGCTGCTTGCTGCTTGCCTCGTGCTGCATGCCGCGTGCTGCGTGCTACACACCGCGCGCACGCCACACACTTGCACACTTGCACGCGCAACGCGCGCCGCGGCGCGCGCCGAACGCGCTGCCGTGTGTGCCCGTCACGTCATCACGTCGTCCGCCTCACGCCTCACGCCGCGCCCCCGTCCGCATGCGCGCGGTTCTCCCGCTCGGCCGGCGGCGGCGCGGCGGCCAGCTCGACGATCTCCGCGGTGATCTCGTCCTGCCGCACCCGACGATAGTGCTGCACCAGTTCGGCGAGCTTGTCCTTCATGTGCTCGCCGGCCACCATCATCGCCTGCATGCGCGCCTCGTTTTCCGCCGCGAACGACAGCATCGCCGCCTCGCAAAGCTCGACCGACACATAGGTTTCCGCGAGCCCCGCAAGCAGCCGCGACGGCGCCAGCGTGACGAGCGGCGGCAACGCGCGCGGCGCGACGGCGAAACGCGCGAAATCGAACGGCACCAGCGTGCGCTCGACGATCTGCGTGTGCCCGTCCGGCGCCGCGCCTGCATGCACGAGCGTGACGCGCGTCACCGACGCGCGCTCGATCCGCTCGTAAAGCGCCTGCGTCACGTCGGCCGCGAGCGCGACGATGTGATCCGTATGCGATGCCATCGGCGCGCTCCAGACCGGTTGCAGCCCACGCTCCTGCGCGGCGCCGAGCGCCCGCGAGCCGATCACGATGTACTCGCGCGGCGCGGCATCGGCCGCGCGGCTCGCGTGATCGAGCAGACGCTCGTTGAACGCGCCGACGAAGCCCTGTTCGGAGCCGAACACGATCTTCAGATGCGCGCGATGCGCCGGCTGCGCGCGCGCCGGCGCATCGCGCGGCTGGGGCGGCGCGGCCGGCAGCACCGCGCCGATCGCGCGGCCCACCGTCGCCGCCGACGCGCGTATGCCCGCAAGCCGGCCACGCGCTTCGTGTGCGCGCGACGCTGCGATGCCGCGCATCGCGCCAATGACCGCGCCGAGCTGATGTGCGCTCGCGAGATGCGCCTCGATTTCGCCCAGCTTGCCGCTCATGCCGGATCTCCGCCGCACGCGTGCGAGCCGGCTGCGGATGCCTGCCGATGCGCAACGAACGCGCGCAATGCGGCGACGCGCCGCGCAAGATCATCTGCCTCGAACTCGCGGTCCGGGGGCTGCGCATCGTGCGCATCGTGCGCACCTTGCCCGGGTTGCGCACCTTGCCCGGGTTGCGCATCTTGCCCGGGTTGCGCATCTTGCCCACGTTGCGCACCTTGCCCACGTTGCGCACCTTGCCCGCGTTGCGCACCTTGCCCACGTTGCCCGCCGCCCCCGGCAGGCACGCCGCCGCGCGCCCGCGCCTGCTGTGCGACGTGCGCCTGCACCTGAGCGAGCAGCGCGGGCGGCAGCCCATCGAATACGCCTTCGCCCAGTGCACGGAGCAGCGCAATCTGGTCGGCCGTCGCGAGCGCACTGAAGCGCGGCTGCGCAAGCAGCGCGCGAATCCGCCGGCCGCGCTCGATCTGCGCGTTGACCCGCGCATCGGTCATGCCGCCGAAGCGCGTAAACACTTCCAGTTCGAGAAACTGCGCGTAGTCGAGCCGCATCCGGCCCGCGACCTCGCGCAGCGCCGCGCGCTGCGCCTTGCCGCCGACCCGGCTCACGCTCAGCCCCACGTTGACCGCCGGACGCTGGTTCGCCGCGAACAGTTGCGCATCGAGCACGAGCTGGCCGTCGGTGATCGAGATCAGGTTCGTCGGGATATAGGCAGACAGATTGCCCGCATCGGTTCCGGCGATCGGCAGCGCGGTCAGCGATCCGCCGCCGCGCGCCGCGCACAGTTTCGCCGCGCGTTCGAGCAGCCGCGCATGCACGTAGAAGATGTCGCCGGGGTACGCTTCGCGCCCCGGCGGCTCGCGCGTGAGCAAGGCAAGCTCGCGATGGGTCGCGGCATGCTGCGTCAGGTCGTCGATCACGATCAGCGCGTGCTGGCCGCGATCGCGGAAATACTCGGCAATCGAAAAGCCGGCGAACGGCGCGATCCATTGCAGCCCCGGCGCGGCCGCCGCGGTGGCCACCACGAATACGCAGCGCGCCGCCGCGCCGTGCTCGCGCACCGCATCGACGACGCGTTGCACCGCGGTCGCGCGCTGACCGATCGCGACGTACACGCACAGCACATCGCTGTCCTTCTGGTTGACGATGGCATCGACGGCAAGCGAGGTCTTGCCGGTCGCGCGATCGCCGATGATCAGCTCGCGCTGTCCGCGGCCGATCGCGAACAGCGCGTCGACGATCAGCATGCCGGTTTCGAGCGGCTCGCTGACCGGATCGCGCTCGACGATCTCCGGCGCGGGCCGCTCCACCGGCAGATAGCCGGCGGCCGCCACCGGTTCGTCGCGATCGAGCGGGCGCCCGAGCGGATCGACGATGCGGCCGAGCAGCCCGTCGCCCACCGGCACCTGCACGACCGCGCCGCTGCGCGCCACGCGCTCGCCGGCCTGCACGCGCGCGTCGTCGTCGAGCAACACGACGCTGGCGACATCCGCGTCGAGTGCATGGATGAAACCCGTCGCGCCGCTCGCGAAGTGCACGCGTTCGTCGAGCGCGACATCGGGCAGGCCGGAGACGAACGCGATGCCGTCGCCGACACGCTCGACGCGCCCGAGCGTCGCCGCGCGCGCGCCGAGCGCAAGCGCGCCCAGCACCTGCTCTTCGCGCGCGAACCAGGCGTGCGCGCCGGCGTCAGACGGCGTGCGCATGCGTGTCGGCCGCATCGGCCAGTGCGGCGGCGATCTCGTCGAGATCGCCGCGCAAATGATTGCGGACCACGCCCTGCGCGCTCGCCAGTTCGATGCCCGCGATCAGCGCCGGATCGACGGCGAACACGAACTGCGCGGGCCGCTGCAGCAGCGCATCGAGCGCGCGCTGGCAATGCGCGCGCTCGTCCGCGCTGGCCGCGCGCGGCGTGCTCACGCGCAGCGGATCGGCCGGCGTGCCGGCCTCGCTGCGCACGCGCTCCGGCAAGCCCGCGAACGCCGCGACCGCGTCGTCGATGAAACCGTCGACGCGCGCCTGCGGCGGCAGCCGCGCGAGCAGCCGTGCGGCGATCTCGACCGCGAGCCGCGCGGCCTGCGCCTCGGCCTCGTGCACGAGCGCCGCGCGCGCGGCATCGGCCTGCTCGACGGCCCGCGCGCGAAGCTGCCCGGCCTGCGCCTGCGCGGCGGCGATCAGTTCGGCGCGGTGCGCGTCGGCCTCGCGCTCGACCCGCTCGAACGCGGCGGCCCGCTCGCCGTCGAGCCGTGCGGTTTCGCGCTGCGCGGCGTCGCGCTCGGCCTCGGCGGCGCGCTTCGCCGCGCCCGCGTCGGCGAGCAGCGCCGCCGCCGCGCTCTGGCGCTGCGCGACGATCTGCGCCACCGGCCGGAACAGGAAGCGCGCGAGCAGCCAGAGCAGCACCCCTGCGTTGACGGTCTGCAGCAGCAGCGTCGACCAGTCGATGTGCATGGCGCGCCTCACCTGACGAACGGGTTCGCGAACAGCAGCAACAGCGCGACGACGAGGCAATAGATCGCCATCGTCTCGATCATCGCGAGGCCGACGAACAGCGTGCGCGAGACCGTGCCGGCCGCGTCCGGCTGCCGCGCGATCGCATCCATCGCGGCGGCTACCGCGCGCCCTTCCGCGAGCGCCGGCCCGATTGCGCCGAACGATACGGCCAGCGCAGCGGCCGCGAGACTGACGAGTTCGATTGCGTTCATGAGTGTTTTCCGTGTCGAGGGATAGCCGGCGCGCGCGCGTCGCCGACGGCGGCGCCGACGAACACCATCGCGAGCACCGCGAAGATATAGGCCTGCACCGTGCCGGTGAGCAGATCGAGCGCCATCAGCGGGATCGGCACCAGCAGACCGGCGAGCGACAGCACGATGCCGACCACGAAGACGCCGCTCATCACGTTGCCGAACAGCCGCACGACCAGCGAAAACGTGCGCGTCAGCTGCTCGACGACGTTCAGCGGGATCATCAGCCACGTCGGTTCGGCGAACGTCGCGAGGTAGCCCGCGACGCCGCGCGTGCGCACGCCGTAGTAGACGGTTGCGGCGAGCACGATCAGCGCGAGCGCGGCATCGGTTTCGAGGTGCGCGGTCGGCGGCTCGATGCCGGGCACGAGCGACGACCCGTTCGCGCACAGCACGAACACGAACAGCGTGCCGATCAAAGGCCGGTACGGCGCCGGGTCCGCGCACGACATCGTGTCGCGGATCTGCTGGTCGAGCGTCGTGACGAGCAGTTCGAGCGCCGTCTGCGTTTTCGACGGCGCGAGCGACAGCCGCCGCGTGAGCAGCGCGGACAGCGCGACGAGCAGCACCATCAGCCCCCACGTGACGACCACCGGCGACGTGATCGCGAGCGGGCCGACGTGCAGCAGCGGCGCGGTGGCGAGCGGCGAGCGCATCATCGTGCGAGCGGCGGTTGCGTCACCGCGTGCGCGGCGCGCCGCAGCGCGACCGTGCGCGCCAGCAGGAACGCCGCGAGCGCGGCCACGAGCGCGGCCGCGCCGTGATGCGCGAGCGCGTAGAACAGCGCGCCCGCCGCCGCGAGCCGCAGCGCCTGCAGCGCGCCAGCCGCGGCCACGCGGCCCTCGGCGAAGAGCCGCGCGTTCGCGCGCAGCGTCGCGAACCACGCCGCGCCCGCGCCGAGACCCAGCGCAAAGCCCGCGCCTGCCCGCAGCCAGAAGAGAGGGTCAGTCATCGTGTCGCCGCTCCTGTCGATGCATCCATTTCCATGCGCCCCACAATCCCGCCGCTGCGCCGAGCATCAGCAGCGGCGCGGAGAAGAACACCCGCGTGCCGAACAGCCGGTCGAGTCCCCGCCCGATCACGAGGCCGAGCAGCGTCGGCAGCACGATGGTCCAGCCGAGCACCCCGATCTGCCCGAGCCGAGCCGCGAGCGACGGTTCCGGCTGCGCGCGGCCGAGCGCGTCGCGCTGCGCCGCGCGGCGCGCCGCCTCGGCCAGCGGATTCGGCGCCATGCCGGGCGCGGGCCGCGTGCCTGGTGCGCCCGCTTGCGGCGGCTGCGGCTGCGATGCGGGTGCTGCCTGTGCCGCTGCCGCTGCCTGTGCCGCTGCCGGCATCCGCGCCGCCCCATCGGCCGGCGCGGCTGCGGACGGCGGCGATTCGCGCGGCGCGGGCACGGTCATGGCGCGGCGCCCCCCGGCGGCGCCGCGCCGGGGCCGTCCGCGCGCGACGACGCGCGCAGATAGCGAATCATTTCGCGCACGGCATGCGCATGCAGCCGCACCTGGTCGACCCGCGCGCGACGCCGCGCGTCCTGTTGCAGCGCGCGCACCCGCTCGACCTCGGCTTCGAGCGCGGCCAGCGACGCGCCGACAATCGCTTCGCCGCATGCGAGCGATACCGTCGTGCCGTGGGTGACCATCAGCACGCCGCCGTCGACTGCGCAGTAGCCCGGCGTGGCATCGGCGCGCACCCAGCGCACCACGGACGGCGCGAGCAGCGTCACGAAGTCCGCATGACCGGCGCGGATCCCGAACCCGCCGCTTTCGTCCTCCGCGCGCAACGACGCAATCGCGCGCTCGTCCACGCACACCTGCAGCGGCGTGGCGATCGTCAGCGCGAGCGCGGGGCGGTTCGTCATCGCGCGCGCCTCCGGTCACGCACGCGCGGGCACCGCGCGCGTCGCGGCGTCGCGCGTCGCGGCTTCTTTTGCGCGTGCTTCGTCCAGCGTGCCTACCATGTAGAGCGCGCTTTCCTGCCACGTATCGCACTCGCCCGCGAGAATCGCGCGGCAGCCGGCGAGCGTGTCGTCGATGCTCACCGAGCGTCCCGGCTGGCCGGAAAACGCCTCGGTCACCGCGAACGGCTGCGTGAGAAAGCGCTCGAGACGGCGCGCGCGCAGCACCTGCGTGCGATCCTCGGCGCCGAGCTCCTCGATGCCGAGCAGCGCGATCACGTCCTGCAGCGCGCGGCGATGCGCGATCAGCCGCCGCACTTCGTTCGCAATCGCCGCATGCGCGTCGCCGACGATCGCCGCGTCGAGCAGCACCGACGTCGACGCGATCGGATCGATCGCCGGATACATGCCTTCGGCGGCCATCGCGCGCGACAGCACGACCATGCTGTCGACGTGCGCGGCAATCGTCGTGACCGCGGGATCGGTGAAATCGTCGGCCGGCACGTAGACCGCTTCGATCGCAGTCACCGACACGTCGCCGAGCGACGCGATGCGCTCCTGCAATGCGGCCACCTCGCTCGCGAGCGTCGGCTGATAGCCGACGCGCGACGGCATGCGGCCGAGCGAGCCCGATACTTCGGCGCCCGCCTGCACGAAGCGAAAGATGTTGTCCATCAGCAGCAGCACGTTCTGGCCGCGTTCGTCGCGAAAGTGCTCGGCCACCGTGAGCGCGGTGAGCGGCACGCGCCAGCGCGCCCCCGGCGGCTCGTTCATCTGCCCGTACACCAGCACGGTCTTCGCGAGCACGCCGGAATCGCGCATATCGACGAGCATCTCGTGCCCTTCGCGCGAACGCTCGCCGACACCGGCGAAAACCGCGATCCCGCGATAGCGCTCGACCATCGCATGAATCAGCTCCATCACGAGCACCGTCTTGCCGACGCCCGCGCCGCCGAACATCGCCGCTTTGCCGCCCTGCGCCAGCGGCGCGAGCAGATCGATCGCCTTGATGCCGGTCGAGAACAGCCGCGTCGCGCCGGCCTGGCTCGCGAGCGGCGGCGCCGCGCGATGGATCGGCCGGCGCGGCGTGCCGGCCGGCAACGGCGCGCCGCCGTCGCGCATCGCGCCCAGCACGTCGAGCAGACGGCCGAGCACCGCATCGCCCACCGGCACCGCGACCGGTGCACCGCTCGCCCGCACCGGTTCGCCGCGCGCGAGGCCGGCGGTCGATTGCAGCGCGATGCCGCGCACGCGCGTCGCGTCGAGGTGTGCCTGCACCTCGACGACGATCGGCGCCTCCGCGTCCGGGCGCACCAGCAACGCCTCGTTGAGCGCCGGCAGCGGCGGCGCGGCGAACGCGACGTCGACCACCGCGCCGCGCACCGCGCACACGCGCCCGCCACCCGCATCCGCGGGTGCGGCGGCAACGGCACGCGACATTCCGGAAGAGGCGCAAACGGGATTCATTCCGCCGAGGATAGCGGCGCGCGCCCGCGATCCGCTGATCCTGATCAAACGCATCGCCGATCGCGACCGCGCCCGCGCGGATTGCTCACCGGGCCAGCATGGATTGCTCGCCGCGCTAGCCCGGATCGCGCACTGCGTCGCGAAACGCGCGCTCCGCGCGGCGGATCTGCGCCGCGCAGGCCGTATAGATCCAGCCTGCCTCGCCGTCCGTGTCGTACATGCCGCGGCACATCCCTTTCAGGCGGATCGTCGTCACGCCGTCCGGCGTGGTGCTGCGCTCCGCCCAGAACCACGCGACGCCGTAGCGATGCGGCATGCCGGTCTCGATGCTGTGCGCGTTCATGCGGCGGATCGCGGTCGGCGAATGCAGCTCGACATAAAGCCGCGCACGGTTCCAGACCAGCGCGCAGGTGTCCGCATCGACGCAGTGCACGGCCGCCTGTTCGCGCGCCGCTTCCAGCTGCGTCTCGCTGCGCCGGAACTCGGCCGGCCCCGGTTCGAGCATGCAGCCGGCGAGTCCAAGAGCGGCCAGCGCGCTCAGGATTCGCGTGCCGGCACGCGCTTTCGCGTTCATCGTGGGGTTCCTCGCGACGCAGGATAAAGACGGCGACGGCCGCGTCATCACACGCACCGCACGCGACGCCGATTCGCTGCCCGACACCGTCATGCCCCATTGTCGGGGGCTGCCGCGCATGTCCGTTGATCTGTCTCAACGTGCTGCGCACGGACACAGCGGCGCGACGCGCGGGCAGAGGCGTATCATCGGCGTTGAGGCGTGCGCGGGGTGTGCGCGCCGGCCACGCGACACTGCGCGGTGCCGCCCCCTCGAGATTCCATCGTGAGTCAGGACAACGACGACGACGGCCTGCATGGCCCGATCGCGGCATTCGCGCCGCAAGCGCGCTATCGGCTGCTGCTCGACGCGATCGAGGCGATCCGCGACTACGCGATCTTCATGCTCGAACCGGACGAACGCGTCGCGACGTGGAACGCCGGTGCGCAGCGCATCAAGGGCTACGCGGCGGACGACATCATCGGCCGGCACTTCTCGGTGTTCTACACGCCTGCGGATCGGGCCACCGGCAAGCCGGCGCGCGCGCTCGCGCGCGCCGCCGCGCAGGGCCGCTTCGAGGACGAAGGCTGGCGCCTGCGCAGCGACGGCACGCGATTCTGGGCAAACGTGACGATCACCGCGGTACGCGACGTCGCGGGCACCCTGCGCGGCTACCTGAAGGTCACGCGCGACATGACCGAGCGCGAGCGCCTGAACGAACTGCAGCACGCCGACGAGGTGGCGCTGCGTATCCAGCACGCGCGCGAGAGCGAGCAAAAGCGCATTGCGCGCGAGCTTCACGACGATCTGGGGCAGCAGCTGAGCGCGATGAAGATGGAGGTGTCGCGACTCGCCACCGGCCTTGCCGACCCCGCCGGCGACCCGGCGCAGGGGCTTGCCCACACGCGCAGCCTGCAGCAGCAGATCGACAGCATGATGGACGCGCTGCGGCGCATCGCCGCCGACCTGCGGCCGCCGATGCTCGACGACCTCGGCCTCGAAGCCGCGCTCGAAGGGCTGGCCGACGCGTATCGCAGCCGCTATGGACTCGACATCCGTGCGCATTTCGACACGCACGGGCTGATATTCGAGCCCGGTGCGGCCACCGCGATCTTCCGGATGGTGCAGGAAGCGCTGACCAACGTCGTGCGCCATGCGCAAGCGACCCGGGTGAGCCTGCGCATGACGCTCGACGGCGCCGCCTGCCGCATCCATATCGACGACAACGGGCGGGGCGCGGCATCGCAGGCTCAGCGCGCGAGCGGCACGCTCGGGCTCGTCGGCATGCGCGAGCGCGCGCGGCAGCTGAACGGCATGCTGCGGGTCGACAGCCTGCCCGGGCACGGCTTTCACATCGAGATCGAGCTGCCGCTCGCGCACCTCGTCGGCGACAGCGCGCGATAGCGCACGGCGCGGCTCACGGCTCCAGCACGTAGTCGCCCGGCGCATCGGCGAGCGCCTCGCCGGGCACGCGCGCGGCCTGCTGCGCCGACGAATGCGCGTGCAACCATGTGCTCCAGCAGGGCCACCACGATCCGTCGGTGACGGCCGCGCGCCCGGAAAATTCATCAGGACTACGATAGGATTCGTCCTGTTCCCGCGTCGCACAGCGATAATGGCGTCCCGCGTGACCGGGCTCCGAGACGATCCCGGCATTATGGCCGCCCGACGTCAGCACGAACGTCAGCGGATTGTGCGTGAACAGATGCAGCTTGTAGACGGAGCGCCACGGCGACACGTGATCGCGCTCGGTGCCCACCACGAACGCCGGCATAGCGATGTCGCCGAGCGCGACAGGCCGGCCGTCGACGCAGTAGCGCCCCTCGGCGAGGTCGTTGTGCAGGAACAGCCGCGTCAGGTACTCGCTGTGCATCCGGTACGGCATGCGTGTCGTGTCGGCGTTCCAGGCCATCAGGTCGCTCGGCTTCGAGCGCCGTCCGAGCAGGTATTCGCTCATCATCCGCGACCAGATCAGGTCGCGCGCGTTCAGCAACTGGAACGCGGCGGCCATCTGCGCGCCGTCGAGATAGCCCTGGCGCCACATCAGCGCGTCGAGCGCGGAGAGCTCGCTCGCGTCGATGAACAGCCCGAGCTCGCCGGGCTCGCTGAAGTCGGTCTGCGCCGCCAGCAGGCTCAGCGTGCGCAGCCCGGACGCGCGGCCATCGCGCGCGAGCGCCGCGGCGCCGATGGCGAGCAGCGTCCCGCCGAGGCAATAGCCGACCGCATGCACCGGCGCGTCGCAGCGCGCGCGCACCTGGGCGAGCGGCTCGAAAAAGCCCTGCCGCAGATAATCGTCGAGCCCCAGGTCGCGTTCGTCCGCGCCCGGATTGTGCCACGAGATCGCAAACACCGTGAAGCCGGCGTCGACCAGATAGCGGATCAGCGAGTCGTGCGGCTGCAGATCGAGAATGTAGTACTTCATGATCCACGACGGCACGATCAGCACCGGTTCGCGCGCGACCTGCGGGGTGGCGGGCGCGTATTGCAGCAGCTCGCACAAGGCGTTGCGCCAGACCACCTTGCCGGGCGTGATCGCGACGTCGCGCCCCGGGCGCCATCGCGTCCCGCGCGGCGGGCGCCCGCCGCGCAGACGCGCACCGGCGTCGAGCAGGTCGTCGGCCCAGTGCTGCAGGCCCGCGACGAAGTTCAGGCCGCCGCTGCGCCAGGCCGCTTCGATGACGAGCGGATTGGTCGCGATGAAATTGCCCGGCGAGCACGCGTCGATCCATTGCCGTGCGACGAAGCCGGCGAGCGCCTCATGGTGGGGATCGACGCCGGGCACCCCGGTGGTCGCGTCGCGCCACCAGGCTTCGCTGCGCAAGAACGCATCACGGTAGAGCCGGTACGGCCACTGGGCCCACTGCGGCGCGCTGAAGCGCGGATCGTCGGCGAGCGCCTGCGCAGGCGGCACGCCGGCAGCCGGCAGCGCACCGCCTGCGGCGCCAAGCCATGCTTGCCGCGCGAGATCGAGGCACTTGCCGGGCGCGACCGCGAGATGCGCGCACCAGTCGAGGCCGGCGAGCGTCATCGACGCAGGCGACAGGCCGCCCGTCAGCGCCGCCCATGCCGCATGGGCGGCGCGGTCGAGCGCATTGCCCTGCGCCGCCCCGGCCGGCCCGCAGTTGTCCGGTGCGGCGGAGGCAGTGGCGGAGCGCGCGGCGGATCGCGGACGGGGCGCCGTCGGCGGCGGGTTCGCGGCCCGCGAAGACGCGGCTGCGCTGTCGCGCAGCGCGGAAGAAGACGTCGGGCGCATGGTCGGGGGTTCGGGTGATCGGTGGAAGAATGGCGGCGCGCACAGCCCCGGAATGCGTTCAGGCCGGCGCGCCCGGTTCGTCCGGCGCGTAGCGCACCAGCAGCACCGGCCGGTCGGCGACGCGCAGCACCGATTCCGCGACGCTGCCGAGCAGCGCGCGACGCAGGCCGCGCCGCCCGTGGGTGCCCATCACGATCACCTCCGCCTCGGTCTCGACGGCCGCGCGCATCAGCACCTCGCCGACGCTCTCGCCATAGGCGTCGAGCGCGCGCACGCTGCCCGCCACATGGCGGTCGCGGAACAGCTGCTGTGCCTCCTCGAGCGCCGCGTTGGCCGCTTCGGCAGCGGCGGTCGGCCGCACGTCCTCGCCGAACACGGTGCCGACGTCCACGTGCTGCGCCGGCCCTTCGATCACGCAAACGGCCACCACGCTGCCGCCCGACGCCTGCGCAAGCTTCATCGCTTCGTCGAGCGCGAGCCGCGCGCAGCGGCTGCCGTCGACGGCAGCCAGAATTCTCTGGTACATGACGCCTCTCCTCGCGGCCGTGGCCGGTCGTGCCGCGCCCCGATGAAGGCGCGTGCGCCGTTACTGTGACGCGCGCGCGGCCGCGCACGCTTGACGGAGATCAAACGCGCGTCTGGGCGCGGCGGTGCGCGAGCGCGCGCAGGTCGTGCGCGAGCGCGGCCATCACCGGATCCCACTCGGCGAAGCGGGTCTGCCGGTACAGCGTCACGTCGGGATACCAGCGGCTATCGGTCGAACCGAGGTGCCAGGGCCAGTGCGGATTCACGTCGAGCAGCACCCATGTGCGCTGCCCGAGCGCGCCGCTCAGATGCGCGGCGGACGTGCACACGCTGATGACCAGATCGAGCGCGCCGATCAGCGCAGCCGTGTCGTCGAACGTGTGCAGTTCGCGCGTCAGATCCACCATCTCGAAGCCGCCCGCGCGCGCAGCGGCGACGTCGTCCCCCGCGCCCGGCTGCAGCGAGTGGAACACGACACCGGGAATATCGCGCAACGCGGCTGCATAGCGCGCGAGCCCGACGCTGCGAAACGGGTTGCGCTGATGGGAGGCGCTCCCCGTCCACACGAGCCCGACCCGCAGCGGGCGCGCGTTGCCGTCGTGCGCGGCGAGGCGCGCGCGCCATGCTTCGCGCGCCGCGGTGTCGGCGTGCAGGTACGGGACGGTCTCGGACAGCGTCGCGTCGCCGCTGCCGAGCTGCAATGGAATGCTCATCAACGGAAGCGCGTAATCCGCCGCGGGCAGTGTTTCGACACCGCCGCCCACGCTGTATTCGTCCACATGCATCCCGAGACTGCGCGACAGCAGCGCCCCCATTTGCGGAAAGCTGTTCCAGACGAGACGCCCGCCTTCGCGATGCACGCGCCCAGCCAGCGCCGGCACGTAGCGGCAAAACTGCAGCAGATCGCCCATCCCCTGCTCGCCCCACAGCAGCAGCGTCTTGCCCGCGAGCGGCTCGCCCTGCCAGCGCGGGCACGGCAGCGCGGGCCACGCGTCGCGCAACTCGGTCGAGCCGCCCCAGCGCGCTTCGTAGCCCGGCCAGCCGGCCGCGAGATCGCCACCGAGCAGATCGAGCAGCGCGGCATTGAAGCGGTACGAGGGCGCCTCGGGAGCGAGCGCGCACGCGCGCGCGAGACATTGGCGCGCATCGTCCCAGCGCTGCGCTTCCTTGAACGCCGATGCCGCATTGTTCAGCGCCAGCAGATTGTCGGGCGCGAGCGACAGCGCGTGCGCGGCGGCCCGCAGCGCACCGTCGAGATGCTTGCGGCGCAGATGCGACACGACCAGGTTGATCCACGGCTGGACGTCGTCCGGATCGTCGAGCGATGCGGCTTCGAACAGCGCGTGCTCCTCGTCCGGATCGCCGCCCGCGAGCCGCAACGCGACGGCGAGGTTGTTCTTCAGCGACGGCCACGAGGGCGCGCACGCCAGCATGCGCCGGTACGGTCCGATGGCCTCGGCGTGACGGCCGGCCATCTGCAGCGCGTAGCCGCTGCAAAAGAGCAGCCGCAGCGAATCCGGCCATAGCGCGTGGGCGAGCCCGGCGAGCGCGAGCGCATCGTTCGCGCGCCCCTGCGCGACGAGCGCGAAGATCAGGTCGCCCAGCGACGTTTCGTCCACGCGCTGCAGAAGCGCGGCCGCTTCGAGCCAGAGTTGCCGGACTTCGTCGCGGCCGGCGTGCTGCGCATCGAGCGCGCGCTGCAACATCGCGACAAAGGCGGGAAAAGGGAAATCCGGCAAACCGGACGAAGTGGGAGCGGACATGAACGACGCGGCGGCAGCGAGCCTTCACCGGGAATCAACAGGTCTCCATACTACCGCAGCACCCGTGCGCGTCTTCGGACTTCGTATGGATCAGCCGCCGGGCCACAGCGACCGCTCGCTTTCGAGCAGTGCGCGAAGCTCGCGCGCGTCGGGACGCGTGCCCCAGTTGCGCGCGCCGGCCACGCTCGCAATCGCGATCCACGAGTTGGGCGGAAACCACTCGCGAACCGTGTTTTCGCCGTGCAGAATACGCAGCCGGCCGGTCTGCGGGCAATAGTCGGCGCTGATCGCCGTCCCCTCCAGGCGGGCGGTGACGACCGGATGTCGCGTGTGCTGCATCGTACTCTCCTGCAATCCGTAAGCCCGACGCGCGGCGCAACGCAGGCTGCATTGCACCGCCGGTGGCCGGAGTCTACGGAGCGCATCCGGTGACAGGTGAAACGGAACTGCGAGATCGGTAACACGACGTTAGCGTCCGGCGCCTGCCTACAGGACGCTTACCGGGCCCCCGGCGCGCTCAGACGCCCGCATACCCCGGCACGCGCTCGCCGAGCGCATGCTGCAGCATCGCCGGCGGCTGCGGCCGGCACAGGAAGAAGCCCTGCACGAAGTCGCATTTCACGCCGCGCAGGATATCGAGCTCGCGCGCCTCCTCGACGCCTTCCGCCACCACTTCGATGCCGAGCCGCCGCGCGAGGTCGATGACCCCTTCGACGATCGTCTGCGTCGCCTTGTCGCTGGTCAGCTTCGCGGTGAACGAACGGTCGATCTTCAGCGTGTCCGGCGCGAAATCCGCGAGGTACTTCAGCGTGGAATGACCGGTGCCGAAGTCGTCGATTGCGATGCGCACGCCGAGCGCCTTCAGCGCCGCAATCACCTTTTGCGCGTGCGACGGATTCTCCATCAACGCGGTCTCGGTCAGCTCGATTTCGAGCCGGGCCGCCGGCACGCCGAATGCGGCAAGCGCACGCTCGACCTCGCGCACGATCGAGTCGCCGCGCAACTGGCGCGCCGACACGTTGACCGAGATGCCCAGTTGCAACGCACCGCCGCGGCGCCATTCGGCAAGCTGCGCGAGCGCGCTGTTCAGCACCCACGCCCCGACTTCGGCAATGAAGCCGGTCTCTTCGAGGATCGGCACGAACGCGCCCGGCGCGATCAGGCCGCGCCGCGGATGGTTCCAGCGCACCAGCGCCTCCGCGCGATGGACCGACAGCGTGCGCGGCTCGTGGATCGTCTGGTAATGCAGCAGGAACTGCCCGGTCGCGAGCGCCCGCGGCACATCGCGCTCCAGCTCGAAGTCGCCGATCGTCGCCGCCGCCTCCTTGCCGGCGAACATGTAGCCGTTGCGGCCGGCTTTCTTCGCCGCGTACATCGCGACGTCCGCACTGGTGAGCAGCGCCTCGTGGTTCGTGCCATGCTCCGGCGACAGCGAGATGCCGATCGACGCGGTGACGAAGGCCCCCACCCGTTCCGCGCGGCCGCAGCGCGCGAGCTGCGCGAGCAGCCGCTGCGCGAAGAGTTCGAGCCGCTGGCGCAGCGCGTCGCCGTCGATCAGCGCCGCGAACTCGTCGCCGCCCAGCCGCGCGATATACGCATCGGACGGCAGCGCGCCACGGATCACGTCGGCCACGTCGCGCAGCAGGTGGTCGGCGGCGACGTGCCCGAGCGTATCGTTGAGCACCTTGAAGCGGTCGAGATCGACGAACATCAGGCCGAACGGCGCACGCGCCGCGCAGCGCGCCTCGATCTCGCGAAACAGCGCGGCGCGGTTCGCGAGGCCGGTCAGCGAGTCGGTGAACGCAAGCCGGTCGAGTGTCGCGAGGCGCTCCTGCTCGGCCGTAACATCCTCAGTTGTCCCGATGATCCGGATCACCCGGCCCGCGTCGTCGCGCACCGGGTAGCCGGTGCTGCGCAGCCAGCGGATCGAGCCGTCACGCTTTCTGATCCGGTATTGCGCCCGCCCTTCGGTCGATTCGCGCACGATCCGCGCCATCTCGTCGCGCAGTGCGCCGACGTCCTCGTCGAGCACCAGTTCGAGCCATGCGTCCGGGTTGTCTTTCAGTTCCCGCACGTCGAAGCCGAATACCTTCGAAAAGCTCGCGCTTACGTAATGGAAGAATTCGAAGTTCGCGCTGTATGCATAAAACACGAGCGGCATGTGCGCTTCCATCTCCGACATCAGCTCGCTCTTCTTCTGCAGCTGTGCGAGCAGGTCCGCGTGCTGCGTGACGTCGCGCGACGCGCCCAGCACCGCAATGACGCGCCCCGTTGCGTCGGTCAGCGGCGCAAGCCGCGTGTCCCACCATTTCGGGCAACCGCGCATGGACGGTGCGACGCCGCGAAACGCGCCGCGCGCGCCCGCAAGCGCGGCGGCGAACGCGCGCTGCGCGGCCTGCGCGTGCTCGCCCTGCCAGAAGCCGAGCCAGTCCGCGTCGGCGAGCTCGGCGGGCGTGCGCGCCTCCATCAGATGCGCGCCGTACTCCGAGACATGCAGCATCCGTCCGTTGATGCCGATCAGCTTCATGCACTCGCGATTCGTGTCGAGCAGCGCGCTGGCAAGCGCGGTCGCCGCCGCGCAACCCGCCCGGGCGGCAAGCGCGCGGCGATAGACCAGTGCGGCGCACAGGGCGCCGGCCACGGCGGCTGCGCCCAGCCCGGCGACGCTACGCGGAGCGCCGGCGAGCGCGCGCACCGCCAGCGCGCACAGCGACGCCGCGCCGAGGCCGGCGAGCAGCGCCACCAGTGCGCAGACGGGCGAGAGGCGCTGATGGCCGCGATACCACGCGACAAAATCGGCGAGAAACGCCTGGTTGCGCGGAGTGCCGCGTTCACGAGGCGGACGGGGTACGCGTGACGTTTTCAATGGCATGCCGGGTTGATCAGGCGTGTTGGCGACGCATCCGCGCAAAGCGAAGCAGCGATCGCGGCAACAGGCCGCGATCCACTTCCGTACCCGCGTTTACGGCATGAACCCGGTGAAATTGAGGCTCGATGCACCGCACGCGCGCGAGGCACGGCGGCGCTCATCGGCACAACAGCGACGGCGATTCGTCAGACATGACGTGGGGCGAGGCCGCCGCACGCGCGCGAGGCGCGCACACGCACACACCCCCACGCGCGCACATGCAGCGGCAGCGGTCTCAGAAGCGCAGCAGGATCTTGCCCTGACGACCGGGCTTGTCGCTCGCGGCAACGGCCTGCGCGACCTCGCTCACGTCGAATACCGCGTCGACCGGCAGCCGCAGCGCGCCCGACGTGACGAGCCGCAGCAATTCGCCGGTCATGCGCGCGCGCTCGGCCGCGGACATCTGCGCCGCCACCCGGTTGGCCCAGAAGCCCTTGACGGTGGCGTGCCGGAAGATCGCATCGCCCGAGCTCAGCCGCATCGGTTCGCCGGACATCGCGCCGAACGACACGAGCACGCCGTCGTCGCCAAGCAGACCGAACAGATCGCCGCTCGCATCGCCGCCGATCGAGTCGACCGCCGCGACCAGCGGCGCCTCGCCATGCAGCGCGCGCACGCGGTCCTTCCAGCCGCGCGCCGCACTCGACACGGCGTTCGCCATGCCCAGCGCGGCCAGTTCCGCGACGCCTTCGTCGCGCCGCACCACGTTGATCGCGTGCAGGCCGCGCGCTTGCGCCAACGTCGCGACCATCTTGCCGACCGCGCCGTTCGCGGCGTTCTGGATGAACCACTGCCCCGGCTTCAGGTTGAGGAAATCGAGCAGCATGATCGCGCTCAACGGCATCGCGAGCAGCTGGCAGCCGGTTTCGTCGCTGATCGCATCGGGCAGCGGCACCACCGATGCCGCCGGCGCAAGCGCATACGCCGCCCATGCGCCGCGCACGCCGACCACGGCCACGCGCTGGCCGGGCTGCAGATTCGCGACGCCTTCGCCGAGCGCATCGATCACGCCCGCAAGCTCGCTGCCCGCGATCGCGGGCAACGTCGGCTTGTAGCCGTACTGGCCGCGTATCGTCGACAGATCGTGGTTGTGAATCGGCGCGAGCACGGTTCTGATGCGCACCTGCCCGGGACCGGGAACCGGCAGCGGTGTCTCGGCCATCGTCATGACCTCGGCGGGCGGGCCGAATGTGGTATGGATCGCACTACGCAAGCGTCACCTCCGGAAACGGATGAACGGAATGAAGGCGCGCGCCTAGTGCCGCGCGCCCAGCAGGTGCAGCAGCGCGCGCGCCGCTTCGTCCGACGACGCCGGATTCTGCCCCGTGACCAGCAGGCCGTCGGTCACGACGTGCGCCTGCCAGTCCGCGCCCTTGCTGTAATGCGCGCCGAGCCGCGCGAATTCGTCTTCGATCAGGAACGGCACCACCTCGGTCAGTTGCACCGCGGCTTCCTCGCTGTTCGAGAATCCCGTGACCTGGCGGCCCTGCACGAACGGGCGGCCGTCCCCGGCCTTCACGTTGCGCAGCACGCCGGGCGCATGGCAGACGAAGCCGGTCGGCTTGTCCGCGCGGCTGAATGCGCCGATCAGCGCGATCGATTCCGGGCTGTTCGCGAGATCCCAGAGCGGACCGTGGCCGCCCGGGTAGAACACGGCATCGAAATCGTCGGCACGCACCGCGGCAAGCGCCGTGGTATGCGCCAGCGCGGCCTGCGCCTGCGCGTCGCGCCGAAAGCGCTCCGTTGCGGGCGTTTGCGCATCCGGCGCGTCGCTCTTCGGGTCGAGCGGCGGCTGACCGCCCGCGGGCGACGCGAGCACGACCGTTGCGCCCGCATCGACAAACGTGTAATAGGGCGCGGCGAATTCCTCGAGCCAGAAACCGGTCTTCTTGCCGGTATCGCCGAGGCGATCGTGCGAAGTCAACACCATCAGGATCTTCATGTGCATCCTCCTTCGGACAAAGCAGTTATGCGGCAGTGCGCGGACGCGGCGGCGGCACGCCCCTCAGGGCGTGCGCAGCATCTGCCGGGTCACGTCCATCGCGTGGGCGAACGGGCTCGGGTCGCGGCGCAGCTTCGCGACGAGCGCCGCGCCGAGCCACAGCTGATACAGCGTCTGCGCAAGCCCGCGGGCGTCGGGCACGGGCAGCAGCGAACCGTCATGGACCCCTGCTTCGAGCATCGCCGCAATGCGCGCGACGAGCCGCTCGACGCCGTCGCGCAGCACGACGCGCATCTCGTCGGACAGGTCGGCCACCTCGGCGCCGAGCTTGACGACGAGGCACCCCTGGCCGTTCTCGTCGTCGAGCTGCTCCGTCTGCCATGCATGCCAGTAGCGCAGCAGACGCTCGCGGGCGCAAGTGCCGTCGTCGCGGAACAGCGCATCGAGGCGCGCGCCGTAGTCGGACACGTAGCGTTCGAGCAGCGCGCGTCCGTACTGCTCCTTCGAGCCGAAGTAGTGATAGAACGAGCCCTTGGGCACCTGCGCGGCCTTCAGGATCTCGCTGAGGCCGACGGCGACGAAGCCGCGCCGCACGACCAGCGCGTGCCCGGCGTCGAGGATGTGGCGGCGAATCTGCGGATGGCTGGCTCTCATGACGGGGCCCATTCTGCTTGAAAGTAGACCGGTCGTCTAGTAAACGGGGACGACGTTATTGCGCGGGGTCGCCGGGGTCGCCGGGGTCGCCGGGGTCGCCGGGGTCGCCGGGGTCGCCGGGGTCGCCGGGGTCGCCGGGGTCGCCGGGGTCGCCGGGGTCGCCGGGGTCGCCGGGGTCGCCGGGGTCGCCGGGGTCGCCGGGGTCGCCGGGGTCGCCGGGGTCGCCGGGGTCGCCGGGGTTGCCGGGGTCGCCGGCAGTCCAGCGCGCCTGCGCCGCGGTTGTCGCGCTACAGCTCGGGACGCGCGAGATCGGCTGCGACGATGTGCTCGCCGAACACCTGTGCCGCCGCCAGCGCTTCGTTGCGGGTCGGATGCGGGCCCAGTGCGGGCGCGCCGTCGAACGGGAACAGTTGCCGGCCATCCGTCTTGCGGATCACGCGCAACACGCCGAAAAAGCGCCGGTAACCCGCGAGACGCGCGTCGGCAAACACGTCGAAATCGGCTTCGGACCGGGCGGGGACACGGGGAATAAAGGCAGACTGGCTCATACGTCGATGCGGTTGCGGGCGCGCGCTCCATGCGCCGCCGCGCGGCAGTGTACCGCGAACGCGCCGCGCGGACAGGCGCGGCGCACCCGGCCGTCACAATTGCTCAAGCGCGTGCTCCATCCACGCGTGCACGTCATGGCTCAGCGCCTGCGGCGAGCGGTCCTGCGGCGAAAATACGGGCCCCGCGACGACGCGGATATGCCCCGGCCGGTCGGGCCAGCCCTTCGCCGGCCACACCGCGCCGGCGTTGTGTACGACCGGCACGATGGGCGCGCCGGTCGCGCAGGCGAGGCGGATGCCGCCCGAGGTCAGCCGCAGCGGCGCATTGCGCGCGACGCGTGTGCCCTCGGGGAAGATCACGACCACGTCGCCCTTCGCGAGCCGCTCCGCGCATTCCTGCGTGACGGCCTGATGCGCCTGGCGCAGCGAGCCCCGGTTCAGGCTCACCATGTCGAGACCGCGCAGCACCCAGCCGAAGAACGGCACGCGCAACAGATCCTCCTTGAACACGAAGCTGATGCGACGGGGAAAGAGTGCGAGAAACGCCAGCGTTTCCCATGTCGACTCGTGACGGCACAGCACGATCGACGGCCCCGGCGGCAACTGCGCGAAGCCTTCGAGCGAGCAGGACACGCCGGGCAGCCAGCGCATCCACGCGACCATCGCGCGACACCATTGCGCCGCGAGCCAGTAGCGGCCCGCGCGCCCGACGAATGGAAAGAGCAACAGGATGAGTGCCGAATAAATCATGCCGCTGCCAAGCAGGCAGACAATGAACAACCACTTCGTGAACTTGAAACGCATGCTGTGTCGGATCTACGGGGAACAGGAGCGGCGTGCGCAATGCACACCGCGCGTGACGCGGGCGCCGGTGCGGGCGCCGCGAGCGGATTGCCCGGCCGGGCGTTCGGCATCCGGCTAGTCTGACACAAATCGGGGGGCACGGGCGGCGACAGGACCGCAGCGAGGCCGCACGTCAGGCGTGCCGGTCGCGGGGATACACCGCCGGGGTCCGGATCGCCGGCGCGCCGCGCGCAAAGCGCAGCCAGCGAAACACAGCAAAACGAAACGGACGCACACGTGCATGCCAGTGCGTACGAATGCACGAACGCATGCACGTACGAATGCATGCGCACGCAAACGCCGATGAAACACGCTTCACGATATGTTCGCGACGCGGCGGCAACCCGCATCCGCACGCGATCGCGCGCATCGCAACGATTAAAAATCTCTTCACGCCGATGCTCGCGGCGCGATAGCCCCGCCTCTCTATTCTGCTCCTCACCGGGAATGCACTGTGTCACGCGGTACGGCCCGGAACCGTCCATCTTTGAAAAGCCAGAAGGAGCAGTCAGTCATGAAACCCCTCCCGATCGTCGCCTTGCTCGGTCTGCTCGCCACCGGTTCGGCATTCGCGCAGAGCGCCGCGCCGGCGGCCGGCGCGACGGCGCCGTGCCCGAGCGCTGTCGCCACGGCGGACGCCGCGCAGACAGGCGCATGGGTGCCGCCGTACGGTCAGCCCGTGGCGCAGAAAACCCGCGCGCAGGTCTACAACGAACTCGTGCAGGCCGAGCAGGATGGCCAGCTCGCGTATCTGAACAGCACGGTCTACGCTCACCCGTAACCGCGACGTGCGATGGACCGCGCCGCGCCGCCCCGGCCCGCGGTGCCGCCCCCGCACCGACCTCACCGGATGCCCGCCTCTCATGGACAAGAAGCCCTGTCGCCCTTCGTGGCTGCGGCTCGCCTTCGCCGCCTGCGCCGCGCTTGCGTGCGCCACGCTGTGCAGTTGCGCATCGCTGCAAGCCGGCCCCAACGGGCCGAACGGCTGTGTCGGCCCGCCCGACTACTGCACACCGTTCTTCGGCGCCTGACGCCGCCGCACGGGCCGCCCGCACGGGCGGCGCGAGACGGTCAGCCGGTGCTCAGCTGATACCCATAGCGGCTGATCGTCTCCACCTTCGCATCGAAGCCATGCGTGTCGAGCTTGCGGCGCAGGCGCGACACCACCAGATTGACGCTCGCCGGATCGACATCCTCCTTGTCCGGCCACGCGTAGCGGATCAACTGCTCGCGCGCGACCGGCGCGTTCGCCTGACGTAGCAGGCACTCGATCAGCAGGAACTCGCGCTTGGTCATCAGCACGCGCCGCTCGCCCTCGACGAGATCGCGCGTGAGCGGATCCAGCCGGATCGGCACCGCGCCGCCGGACGGCGCCGGCGTCGAGCGCGCGGACGCCGCGCGCTGCAGCGCAAGCATGCGCTCCTGCATTTCCAGAAACGAATAGGGCTGCACGAAGCACGCGTCGGCGCCGGCGCGCAGCACCTGGGCGCGGTCCAGCGCGGTACCGGTTGCGAGCGCAACGATCAGCGCCGGCGCGTGCGGCAGCGCCGCCAGCTCCGGAAGCGTTTCGAGCAGCTCGCTGCGCTGCACGAGGCCGACCGTGGCGATCACCACCGCATCGAACGGCTCGTGCGACGCGAGATACAGCGCGTACCGCAGGTTATCCGCTGTCTGCACGCTGTGGGCGCTTTCCCGGAAAGCCTTGTGCAGGTAGACGGTCTCCGCCTCGGAAGGCGAAACCAGCAGGATTCTCATCGGAAGTTCTTTGTCCTACTGAAGGTTGTGTGGCCAGCAATCGATCGTGATGACAGCGCCGCGCCCCTCGCCGCCGATGCGCATCGAGAAGTCATGCAGACGTACGATCGCCGACACGATGCCGAGTCCGAGCCCGGTTCCCGGCACATGGCGCGTCTGCTCGACGCGGTAGAAGCGGTTGAGCACCGCATTGCGCTCGCCGACCGGAATGCCCGGACCGTTGTCGGTCACGACGAATTGCGGGCCGAGGCGCGTCGCATACAGTCCGACGCTCACCTTGCCGCCTTCGGGCGCGAACTTGATCGCGTTGTCGAGCAGGTTGCTGAACGCTTCGAACAGCAGTGCGCGATCGGCATGAATCGCCTCGACCGGGTCCGTGTGCACGTCCAGACTGATCGACTTCTCTTCGGCGAGCGGCTGGTACAGATCGCACAGCTCGTCGACGAGCGTACGCACCGATACGCTGGCGAACCCGCCGCGCCGCTGCAGCGCGCCGATCTCCGAGATGCGCAGCATCGCGCTGAAACGTTCGAGGATCGCGTCCGCCTCGCTGCGCGCGCCGGCCAGCAGGCGCGCGGCCGTCTCGTCGTCATGCTGCTGGATGCGCTCGGCGAGACTCGACAACTGCAGGCGCAGGCGCACCAGCGGCGTGCGCAGATCGTGTGCGATGCCGTCGCATGCGCCCTTGACCTCGGTCATCAGACGCTCCACTTCGTCGAGCATGTGATTGACGAGGTGGCACAGCATGTCGAGCTCGTCGTGGCCGCCGACTGGCAGACGCTGCCCGAGATCGCCATTGGCGATACGCGTCGTCACGCGCCGCATGTCCGCGACGCGCCGCACCTGGCGCAGGCTCAGCAGCAGGCCGGCGGCCAGGCTCGCGACGATGCACAGCACGCCGCCGCCCACCAGCGCGCGGGTCAGTTCCGCGCGCACGTGCCGCACGTCTTCGAGGCTGCGGCCGATGATCAGCAGATTGCCGTCGTCGCGCGTCTCGCCCATCAGCCGCACGGTGGGCTGCAGCGGGTTGTGGTCGAGCAGCAGCGTGCGGCCCACCGTCGAGCGATGCGGTTCGCCGGCATGCTCGAACGTGAGACCGTGCGGAATCGCGTCGATGTCGCCGACGAGCTTGCGGCCGTCGGGCGTGAACAGGCCGTAGTAGCTGGTGTGCCGGTTCTCGCGCTCGAGCCGGCGGCCGATCACAGGGGCAAGCTGGTCGTCCGGCTTCGAGTCGAAATAGCGCAGTTGCCAGCGGATGCCGCTGTCCGCCTCGCGCTCCATCGCGCGGCCGACCGAGTATTCGAGAAAACCGAGCAGCACCGCGAAGCACAGCGAGAAAATCGCCGCATAGGCGGACAGCCAGCGGAATGTCGTGGTCTGCCATTGCTGGACCGGACGTCGCGTGAAAGACATCTCCGGGGTCTGCGGGGAACGCATGCGTGCACGGGCCTTGCCGAATTCGAGAGCGGACACGGTCATCGGCTCCTCGTCTGTCGATGGGTTGAGGGTCGGAATCGGGCACAGGCCCACGGCCTGTCGGTCAACCCACTGCCGGGGTCGCGATGCGGCAGCCATTCAGCAAGCCATGGCTGCACGATTTCAAGCGCACATAAAATGATCTGATGCATTACAATCGGCATGCCGGAGCTTACATAAGACATCCACATTCAAATCTCCGGAATGCTGCGTGCGACATTTCAAATCAAATTCGATCCACCAGCAATCCAATATATGAACTGCGGCATATTGCGCATCAGTGCAATGGCCATTGAGCACCGCATATCATTAAATAAGGCTTCTCCAGCCTGCTCACAGTTTCGGCATCTTATCGCCGCGTGAATGAACACGACGCCGCATCAAGATGAAGAACCCGTCACGTTTTTGTTATCAAGGTAAAACGAATTACCTTTTTTATTGGCACGGGGTGAGTGCCGGCGGGCGCATCGCGCATCGCCCCCGCCGGGAACCGGCATTGTCCGGCGCGGGCCGTCAGTGGCCGCGATAATCGCCGCACGGCGCCGCCGGCATGCACGGTGCGCCGGCCTCGCCGTGCGTGTCTTCGGTGCCGCCATACGACGCGTTCGCCATCGCGTGCGACGCGTGCGACGCGCGCTGCGCGCCTGGCGCCGCGACCGGGCCGTAGTACATGTCGGTCGCGTCCTGTGCGGACTCGTCGGCGTTCCACTCCATCGCCGCGCGGCCGGCCGGTTGCATGTCCATGCCGATACCCTGCGCGCACGCCGCGCCGGCCGACAGCAACAGGCCCGATACCGCGAGCATCGGCCATACGTTCATCCATTTCATCGTGAGACTCCTTGCATCGGATTGCCTGCGCGCGCGTCGCGTGCGCGCCGCACCTTCGTTATAGGTCACGCGGCGCGCAGATCAACGACGCGCAACGGCTGGCCGCCCTGAAGGGCCGGCTCGGGCCGGCTCGGGTATAGTGCGTCGAGGCGCGCCGCCGGCTGCCGCCGCGCCCGCGCCGTGCGCGCCAGCCGCATCGTCCGCGGGCCAGCCCCCTGTTCGCCGGGTCGGAAAACGGATGGAGCACGCGTACGTTCACCTGCTGCACCTGCTCGGCGCCCATGCGCAATGGACGCTCGCAGTGGTCTTTGCCGCGGCGTTCCTCGAATCGGTCGCGGTGATCGGCACCGTCGTGCCCGGCAGCACGGCGATGTTCCTCGCCGGCGCGCTGGTCGGCACCGGCTCGCTGAATCTCGGCTGGCTCCTTGCATGCGCGCTCGCCGGCGCGGTCGGCGGAGACGGCCTGAGTTACTGGCTCGGCCATCGCTACCGCTTCGCCATGGCGAACCGCTGGCCGTTGCGCCGGCATCCGCAGATCCTCGCGGCCGGGCAGCAGTTCTTTGCGCGCCACGGCGCGCGCAGCGTCGTGTTCGCGCGCTTCATCGCGCCGGTGCGCGCCATCGTCCCGGTGGTCGCCGGCATGGTGGGCATGCGCCCGGCGCGCTTCTATGTAATGAACGTGCTGTCGGCGCTGTTGTGGGCGCCCGCGCACATCCTGCCGGGCATCGTGTTCGGCGCGTCGCTGCAGCTTGCCGGTGCGGTGTCGTTCCGGCTCGTCGCGGTGATCGCGATACTCGCCGCGCTAGGCTGGCTGAGCTACCGGCTGATGCATGCGCTGCTCGCGCGCGCCCACGCGTGGGCCGTCGTGTCGCACCGGCGGTTGCTGTCGTGGGCCCGGCGTCATCGCGGGCGCCCCGCGACGCTCGTCGCCCACGCGCTCGATCCCGCGCATCCGGCAGCCGGCGCCATCGTCCTCATCTCGGTGCTCGTGCTGCTGTCCGCGTGGCTCTTCTTCAGCGTCTTCGAAGGCGTGGCGAACGGCGAGCCGGTCGTGCAGATCGACCTGTCGGTCTACCGGTTCCTGCAGTCGGTCCGCTCGCCGTGGGCCGACGCCCTCTTCGCGAGCCTCGCGGCGCTCGGCAGCGGCCCGACGCTCGCCGCGCTGATCGCCACGGTCGTGCTGTGGATGACCTACGAGCGCCGCTGGCAGACCGTCGCGTACTGGCTCGCCGCCGTGGTGTTCTCGCAGTTCCTGATCCTCGCGATCCAGCTGACGGTGCGTCACGCGCCGCCGGTGTCGGCCGGCGCGGCGGTCTTCGCGTTTCCGAGCAACGACGTGGCCGCGAGCGCGATCGTCTACGGCTTTCTCGCGTTCCTGCTGGTGCGCCGCGTCGGCACGCTGCAAGGCATTGCGGTGGCGACGTTCGGCACCGCGATCGTCGCGGCGGTGGCGCTCGCCGGACTGTACTTCGGGCGCTTCGCGTTCTCCGATGCGCTCGGTGGCGTGGCGTTTGCGGCCATCTGGATCGCCGTCGTCGCGCTCGTCGCGGTGTGGCGCCATCCGCAGCCGCCGCCGCGGCGCGCGTTCATGCCGGCGATCGTGCTGGGCGTGCTCGGCGCCAGCGCGTCCGCGCAATGGATGTTCGCGCCCACCCCGACAGCCGGGCCGCCCGGCCGCCCGCCGACGCTCATCAGCAAGGCGCAATGGACCGATACGGTCTGGCGCACCTTCGCCTGCTACCGCTCGGACATGGCCGGCGAGCGCCGCGAGCCGATCACGGTGCAGTGGTCGGCAAGCCGCGCCCAGATCGAGGCGCAGTTGCGCGCGCGCGGCTGGATCGAGGGGCCGCTGCTATCGGTGCGCTCGCTGCTGTCGCTGGTTGCGCCGAATCCGGCCGCGACCGCGCTGCCGGTGCTGCCGCGGCTCGACAACGGCACCCCGTCGGTGCTGGTGTTCATGCGGGAGCGCACGGCGCGCGGCGAGCGCGACGTGCTGCGCTTCTGGCCCACGCAGTACGCGCTGCGGCGTCCGCACGGCGCGCCCGGCGCGCCGGTCTGGCTCGGCTCGCTGGTGCACGAGCGCATCGTGCGGCCATCGTGGCCGTTCAACGTGCTGCGCCCGGATCGCCGGATCGATCCGCTGATCGCCGCGCCGGGACAAGCCGACGCATGGCGCGCGCTCGACGTGTCGCGCCGCAGCGGATGCCAGGGCGTGCCCGTCATGCTGATCGATTCGAACGTAGAATGACCGCGCGGGCCGCCGGGCCGCGGCCCGCCGCACTCAGGAGTGCCGCCGTTGATCGCGCTATCGCAATCGCAGATGCTGGCTTGGGGAAGCACCCTCGTGTTCGTGAATGTGCTGCTCACGCGCCTCGGCGTACCGGTTCCGGCCGCCCCGGTCCTGCTGTTCGCGGGCTCGGCGATCGCCCGCGGCGCGCTGTCGCTGGGCAGCGTGCTGCCCGCCGCGATAGCGGGCGCGCTGCTTGGCGACAGCGTCTGGTTCGCGGCCGGGCGCATCGTCGGCCCGCGGCTGATCGCCGCGTTGGCGCGCCGCTCAGCGTCGCTCGGCACGCACGTGCGTCGCGCGCGCACGCTGTTCGAACGACATGGCATCCCGCTCGTGTCGGTATCCAAATTCATTCCGGGACTCGCGATCGCCACGCCGCCGCTGATGGGCTGCACCGGCGTCGATCCGCGCATCTTCGTCGCGTGGGACACCGCCGGCGCGGCCATCTGGGCAGGCTTCTGGCTGCTCGGCGGCGCGCTGTTCGAGCCGCAGCTCGCGCTGGCGGCGGCCATCGTGCGCGCACACGGTGCAACGATGATCGATCTGGTGCTCGGCGGCTCGCTCCTGTTCGTCGTGGTGCGCGGCGTGCAACGCTGGCACTTTCGCCGCTGGCTCGCGCGCGTGCAGTTGACGCCGGAGCAGCTCGACGCGGCTATGCGCAGTGCATTGCCGCCTGTGATCCTGGACGCGCGTCCGCCCGCCGCCGCTCGCGCGGACGCGCCGCGCCACGCCGGCGCCGTGCCGGTCGACGCAAACGCGCCGGCCCGCTTCGTCGCCGCTCTGCCGGCGCAGGGCCGCGTCGTCTATTGCGTGTGCCAGGACGAGGCTTGCGCGAGGCATCTGGCACACTTGCTGCGTCGTCAGGGATTCCGGCGCATCCGGGCGCTGAAGGGCGGCCTCGATGCATGGACGAGCCGCGGCTACCCGCTCGACGCCGTGCCCGCCGCGCCCGCCCGAGGGCCGGCGGCGGCCGGCGGCGGCGACGCGGTCACGCTGCGCGCAATCGCCCCCGGACAGCGCGTGCGCGGGCGTCCGTGAGCCGCCTCGGCAGGTTCGCCGCGGCGGCCCCGTGCAATACGCGATTGTGGTTTGCCACAAGACTGTGGTAAAACGCGTCGTCGCGCTTGAGCGCATGCAATGCGCCGCGCGGCTTCATAGATAACGTCTTTTGGGAAGGTTCAGGAAAATGGCAACAGGTACCGTGAAGTGGTTCAATGATGCAAAGGGCTTTGGTTTCATCACGCCGGACGACGGCGGCGAGGATCTGTTCGCGCATTTCTCCGAAATCCAGTCGAACGGCTTCAAGTCGCTGCAGGAAAACCAGAAGGTCAGCTTCGAAGTGAAGCAAGGCCCGAAGGGCAAGCAGGCGGCCAAGATCACGCCGATGTAATACCGCTGCGCGTCGTCCGCGCATGCCAGGATGGCCCGCGCAAGCGGGCCATCGTCGTTTATGGCCGCAGGAACACCGGTTGCGCGCGGCAAACGCGGCGGACCACGGCTGGCCCAGGCCATCTTGCCGCCTCATTGATTCGCACAACCAGGCGATGGTCCGGCCGCCCTCTCGTTCGCGCGAGCGCGCTTACGGCTGCGGCGCGGCCGACGGATCGAAGCCGCGCCCGGTCAGCCAGACCTCCTGCAGCAGCCAGTCGCGAAACGCCGCCAGTTGCGGCAGATCCGCCTGGCCGGGGCGCGTGACGAGCCAGTAGGACTGGTGCCCGTCGACGTGCACGTTCAGCACCTGCGCGAGCTCGCCGGCGGCCAGTTCGCGCGCGATCATGTGGCGATCCGCGATCGTGATGCCGAGCCCGTCGATGGCCGCCTGTATCGCGAGATCGAGCAGATCGAACTCGTAGCCGCCGTGCGTATCCACGCCGTCGATGCCGGCCGCTTTCAGCCAGTGCTGCCAGGTCAGATAGCGCTGATCGGCGCTCGCGAGCACGTGCAGCAGCGTGAAGCGGTTCAGGTCGATGCCCGCCTGTCCGGCATGACGCGCCAGCAGCGCCGGCGCGCACACCGCGACGTGACGCTCGGTCATCAGAAGCCGGTTGTCGAAACCCTCCCACTCGCCGTCGCCGAAGCGGATCGCGCAGTCGAGCACGCCGGACTCGGCGAGCCGGTCGTCGATGCGCGTCGACAGGCTCACGTCCAGCTCCGGGTGCGCGTCGCGCAGGCGTCCGAGGCGCGGCATCAGCCAGCGGCTCGCGAAGGTCGGGGGAGCGTTCAGACGCAGGCGGTTCAGGTGCGTCTTCTCCTGAATGCTGCGCACGGTCAGCTCGATCTTGTCAAACGACTGCTGCAGCGCCTGCAGCAGCAGACGGCCCGCCGCCGACAGCTCCAGATGATGATGGCGGCGCTGCAGCAGCGGCTCGCCCAGTTGTTCCTCGAGTTGCCGGACCTGGCGGCTCACCGCGCTCTGCGTGACGTTCAGCAGTTCGGCAGCGCGGGTGAAGCTGCCGGTGCGGCCGGCCACTTCAAAGGCTTTGAGCGCGTTCAGCGCGGGCATCTTTCGTTTCAAGGGCGTCTCGGCGGGAAGGCGGCGGTCCGGAGCGCCATTCTACGCGCTCGCCCGCGCGCCCCGGCCCCCGCCGCCGGCCACCCCGCCGGGGCTGCGGGACCGCCCTCAATAGATATCGGGCACGATCATGTCCGCCGGCACCGGCTGACGGATGTACTCGGCGTTGTAGACGCGTTCCGGCAGCGTGACGGCCGGATGCTCGACCTCGTGATAGGGCACCTGGCCGAGCAGATGGTGGATGCAGTTCAGCCGTGCGCGCTTCTTGTCGACCGCCTGCACGACCCACCACGGCGCCTCCTGGATATGCGAGCGCTGCAGCATCACCTCTTTCGCCTGCGTGTAGGCCTCCCAGCGGCGCCGGCTTTCGAGGTCCATCGGGCTCAGCTTCCACTGCTTCAGCGGGTCGTGAATACGGCTCCGGAAGCGGATTTCCTGCTCCTCGTCGGTGATCGAGAACCAGTATTTGAGAATCTGGATGCCGCTGCGCACCAGCATCTTCTCGAACTCCGGCACCGAGCGGAAGAACTCCTCGTACTCCGCGTCGGTGCAGAAGTTCATCACGCGCTCGACGCCGGCGCGGTTGTACCAGCTGCGATCGAACAGCACCATTTCGCCGCCGGCGGGCAGGTGCGGCACGTAGCGCTGGAAATACCATTGCGTGCGCTCGCGGTTGCTCGGCGCCGGCAGCGCCGCGACCCGGCACACGCGCGGATTCAGGCGCTGCGTGATGCGCTTGATCGCGCCGCCCTTGCCCGCGGCGTCGCGCCCCTCGAAGATCACCACCAGCCGGTGACCGGTCGCGACGATCCAGTCCTGCAGCTTGACCAGCTCGCCCTGCAGCCGGAACAGTTCGCGGAAGTAGGTCTTGCGCAATTCGCGCTGCTCTGCCGAGAACACGCCCTCGCCGTCGAGGACGTCGTCGTCCCGCTCCATTTCGAGCTCTTCGTCGTACGCGTCGATCAGGTCTTCTTCGAAGCGGCGCTGCCGCTCGGCCAGCGCGGCGACGGCTTGCGGATCCTGTTCTTTCATTGCGGCTCTCCTCTGGGCGGGATGGCGCCGGCACGCGGCGCCGAACGCCTGATTATCGCAGCGCCACGTTTCAGCGGTATGTCGGAAACGGTCGACGGGCCGCGCCGGCGCCCCCTTGAAAGCCGCTGCGCCGCCCCGCAATTACGGACCCGTCTCCGAGGACCTGCATCATGGGAAGCCGTCCCCGCTTCATCGACGACCTGCCGTCCGGGCACGCCGCCGCCTCCGGCCGCCCGTCGCCGGGCGCACGGGACGCGCCGGACGACGGCGCGCTGCTCGACGCGTACTCGCGCACCGTCATCGGCGCGCTCGCGCGGGTGCAGCAGGCGGTCGCGTTCATCGACGTCGAGCGCCGTGGGTCCGGCGAAGCCGGCGCACGCCGCGCGCGCGGCGGCTCCGGCTCCGGCTTCCTGTTCACGCCGGACGGCTATCTGCTGACCAATAGCCACGTCGTGCATGGCGCGACGCGCCTCCACGCGACGCTCGCGGACGGCAGCCGGTACGACGCCGATCGGGTCGGCGACGATCCCGACAGCGACCTCGCGGTGCTGCGAATCGGTTCGCCGGAGCCGCTGCCTCACGCGACGCTCGGCCACTCCGGCGCGCTGCAGGTCGGCCAGATCGCGATCGCGGTGGGCAATCCGCTCGGACTCGCGCAGACGGTCACCGCCGGCGTGGTCTCCGCGCTCGGCCGTTCGCTGCGCTCGACCTCCGGGCGCCTGATCCACGACGTGATCCAGACCGACGCGGCACTGAACCCGGGCAACTCCGGCGGGCCGCTGATCAACTCGGCAGGCGAGGTGATCGGCGTGAACACGGCCATCATTCCGGGCGCGCAGTCGATCTGCTTCGCGACCGCGATCGACACCGCGAAGTGGGTGATCATGCAGATCTTCGCGCACGGCCGCGTGCGGCGCGCCTATATCGGCGTGGCCGGAACGACGATGCCGTTGTCGCGGCGCGTGCAGCGCTACTTCGGGCTCGCGCAGGAAAGCGGCGTCCGGGTGCTCGAAATCGTCAAGGGCAGTCCGGCGGCGACGGCCGGACTGCGCACCGGCGACACGATCGTCGCGATCGACGCGCTGCCGGTCGACGGCGTCGACAGCCTGCAGCAGATCCTCGACGCGTCGCGCATCGCGCGCGCCGTGAACGTCACCGTGCTGCGCGGCGCGCAACGGCTCGACCTGGGCGTGACGCCGGTCGAGCAGCGCGGTTGACGCGTCGAGGCGGCATCAGCGGATCACGCGCGCGACCCCGCGGCCGCGCGGATCGGATGCCGGCTGCGGCGTGTCGCCCTGGACCAGGATCGCCTGGATGTCGCCGTTAAAGTGCTGCCCCTTCAGCACGTAACCCATCGCCTGGAGCTGCTGCGCAAGCGTGCCGGTGATCGGCGCATACGGCTCCCAGTAGATCGTATCGGGCGGCAGCAACTGATGGTGAAAGCGCATCGCCGCCACGGCCTGCGGTAGCGGCAGATGGAAGTCGTACAGGTCGGTGATCACCTGGAAGATCGACGTAAAGATGCGCGAGCCGCCCGGCGTGCCGATCACGAGCGCGACCTTGCCGTCCTTCGTGAGAATCGTCGGCGTCATCGACGACAGCGGGCGCTTGCCCGGCTCGATCGCGTTCGCCTCGCCGCCCACCACGCCGAACATGTTCGGCGCGCCCGGCTTCGCGGAGAAATCGTCCATCTCGTCGTTCAGCACGATGCCGGCGCCGTCGACGACCTCGCCCGAACCGAAATAGCCGTTCAGCGTGTACGTGTTCGACACCGCGTTGCCCCACCGGTCGATCACCGAGAAGTGCGTCGTTTCCGCGCGCTCCGGCATCGACGTGCCGAGTCCGGGCTGCACGCGCTGCGTGTCCGACGGCGCAGCCGGGTTGACTTCCGCCGCCCGTTTCGCGAGATACGCGTCGTCGGTCAGCTGCGCAACCGGCACCTTGTAGAAGTCCGGATCGCCGAGATACTGCGCGCGATCGGCAAACACGCGCTTCTCGATCTCCGCGACCAGATGGATGTACTGCGCGGAGTTGAGCGGCACGCCGTTGAATGCGGGCGCGAGATCGGCTTTCATCTTCAGCAACTGCACGAGGCCGATGCCGCCCGAGCTCGGCGGCGGCGCGGTGATCACGCGGTAGCCGTTCCAGTCGGCCTCGACCGGCTGCCGCCACACCGCGCGGTACGCGCGCAGATCGCGCTTCGTGATGAGCCCGTGACCGGCGCGCATCGACGCGACAATCAGATCGGCCGTCTTGCCGTCATAGAAGTCGGTCGCGCCGTCGTTGGCGATGCGCGTGAGTACCGCCGCAAGCTGCGGCTGCGTGAAGCGGGTGCCCGTGTTCAGGCGGCCGAACCACGCGTCGAAGTTCGTCTTGCCGCCGAATGCTGTCGCGGCCGCATCGCGACGTGCCTGCAACGCAGGGCTTACCACGAAGCCCGCGCTGGCGTAATGGATCGCGGGCGCGAGCACCTGTTTCCATGTCAACCGTCCGAAGCGGCGCTGCGCGTCCCACATGCCCTCGACGGTGCCCGGCACGCCCACCGCGCGATAGCCGTGCCGGCTCATGTCCCTGATCACGTGGCCGGCGCTGTCCTGATACATCGTGCGCGTCGCGGCGAGCGGCGCTTTCTCGCGATAGTCGAGGAAATACGGCTTGCCGTGCACGTACAGCGTCATGAAGCCGCCGCCGCCGAGGTTGCCGGCCTCCGGGTACGTGACGGCCAGCGTGAACGCGATCGCCACCGCGGCATCCACCGCATTGCCGCCCTCCTTGAAAATCCGCGTGGCCGTGTCGGCGCCGTAGCGGTCGGCAACCGCGACTGCCGACGCATCCAGGACAACCGGCTCCGTTTGCGCGGCGTCCTTCGCACAGGCCGGCGACCCGTCGACGAAGCCCGCCGACACGACGGCGAGCGCCCCGACCGCAAGCGGGCGCGCGAACCGCGCTGTTTCAAGCCATGACATGGAATGTCTCCTTCGGTTGACTTCGGCTGACTTCGGTTGACTTCGGCTGCCCCGGCTACCTTCAGTTGTCCTTATGGACCGGTCGCAGTGCTCGCTGCGCCGATGTCCCGCAGCCGCCCGCTTGCGCAGCACGCCGCGTGCCCGGCTTACGCGCGCCCACGTCCGCCGCGCGCCACTTCGTCGCCGCTGCCTTGCGGCATGCGCGCGGTGACAGGAATCGAGCAGAGCGAGAACAGCCCGATCGCGACGAACGCCGGCCAGAAATCCGACCACACGATGGCCGGATGCCCTTGCAGGCGGTGCGAAATCTGCAGCACGAGGCCGCCCACCGTGACGCCGAGGCCAAGCGACATCTGCTGGATCACGCTCGCGACGCTGGTCGCCCGCCCCACGTCGCGCGCCGGAATGTCCGCATAGGCCAGCGTGTTCAGCGACGTGAACTGCAGCGACGGAAAAATACCGCCGACGAGCACGATGCACCAGATCAGCCCGCGCGACATGCCTGGATGAAAGCACCCGTAGACTGCGATCGCGAGCCCGGCGAGCACCGCGTTGACCATCAGCACGCGCCGGAACCCGAAGCGCGCGAGCACGCGCGCGGCCACCGTCTTCATGAAGATCGAGCCGAACGCCGAGGCGCACGTGATCGCACCGGACATGAAGGCCGTCATGCCGAGCCCTTCCTGCAACGCGAGCGGCAGCAGAAACGGCACCGCGCCGAGACCGATGCGAAACAGCGAACCGCCGAGCACACTGGCCTGGAAGCTCGGAATGCGCAAGAGACGCAGATCGAGTACCGGCAAGGCGGCCCGGTTCGCGTACCCCCCGTATGCGAGCAGCAGCGCGACGCCGCAGGCGAGCATCACGAACGCGCGGCCGGTTGGGATCAGTTCGCCGCCGACGAGCGACAGGCCCAGCATGAACAGCGTCGCGCCGCCGGCGGACAGCACGAAGCCGGCCCAGTCGAGCCGCCCGGGATGCGCTTCGCGCACGTTCGCGATATGCCGGTTCGCCAGCCAGATGCCGAGCACGCCGATCGGGATGTTGATGAAGAAAATCAGCCGCCAGTGCAGATAGGTGGTGATGAAGCCGCCGAGCGGCGGCCCGACGACCGGGCCGAGCAGCGCGGGCACGGTCAGGTAGTTGACGGCCCGGATGAACTGCGACTTGGGCAGCGCCCGAAAGATGATGATCCGCCCGACCGGCACCATCAGCGCGCCGCCGATGCCCTGGATGAAGCGCGCGCCGACGAACATGCCGAGCGACGTGGATGCCGCGCAGATCAGCGAGCCGGCCATGAAGATGCCGATCGCGGCGCGAAACACGGTGCGCGAACCGAAGCGGTCGGCCACCCAGCCGCAGATCGGAATGAACACGCCGAGGCCGATCACGTAGCTGATCAGCGCCAGTTTCAGCGTGATCGGGCTATGGCCGAAGTCGCGTGCCAGCGCCGGCAGGGACGTCACGATGACCGTGCCGTCGACGTTCTCCATGAACATCGCGCACGCGACGATCAGCGGCACGATGAAGGCACCCAGGGCAAGAGGCATCGGCGGATCGATGGGCGGAAAGGCCCGATTATCGCATCGTCGCGCAACATTTGTTGTCGACGATCCCCGTTGCCACAGCAGAATCTGCGGCACCGCCGCGATCGTTGAGCACGCAACCAGATGACGCGGCGGCGCTCGCAACGCCATCCGGCTCGCCGCGCGTGCGCAGCGCAGTGCAGCGCCGGCAAGCTTGCGAATGTCTTTCATTGTTGCGCGCATTCGCTGCCAGGATGCGCGAACTGCACAGAAAACCAGCAGAACCCGGGGAAGATTGGTAAAGTGCGAACTCGGTTGCCGGCGGTTTCCGCCGCGGCCGCCACTGTATTTTCAACCTGCCCCGCCGCACATGAAGCACGTTTTGCCTGCCGTTCTCGCCGCCGCCGGCATCGCCCTGTCCACCGCCTGTCAGGCGGCCGCGCTGGACACGCCGCTCACGTGCAACGAATCCGCTCACCAGTTCATCGCCGACCTCGCGCGCGCGCAGCTGATCGATCCGACACCCACGCGCGTCGAAAGCAATTCGATCAACGCGTTCAGTCCGGCGCGAGGGGCGGACCTCAGCGCGTTCGGCTTTCATGTATTCGCGGTGGTGGGCTACGAGAAAAACGATCCGATCTTCCGCACCGGCGACGGCGCGCCGATCGCGAACTCCGCGTATGGCGCCGTCGTGTTCGGCAGCGACTCCAGCGTGCAGGCCGCGGTGACCCAGGCCGGCAGCACGGCGATCGTTCATCACGTCGCGCCGCACATCACGGCGATCTTCTGCAAGCGCAGCTAGCGCGCGGCGGCGCGCCTTCCGCGGACGCGACGCCATTATTTCCCGATCAAGAACGATATTTTTCCGGCTTTCGCGGAACCTGATATCCGTTCAAATCTGCCATTTCATTCACGCATAAAAAAACGCGGCCCGCGGGCCGCGTTAAAACAGATGAAAAGACACCCCCGGTCAAGGGGTGCCTTCGATTTTAAACCCGTCAAACCAGGCCGGCCCGCGACTAAACTGGAATAGTGAATTTCAGATATCGAATCAATATAAACCCGCACTAATCGCGTGCCTATTCGCGCGCCGCGGCAATACGCGTTGCCCGTCGCATCGGCACAACAGCCCAAAAGGCTTGACAGCCCGTCCCGCGCCGCCCGGATAATCACAAAAATGCTTTGTTTATCCGCACTTACCCGAATCGACATCACCATTCCTGATTCAGGAAAGGATTATTGTGTCGATCAACCTTAATCAATTCATCTGCAGGAATACACTTCGCTTCGAATCGTCGGGTAAACGTCTATTTGACGGACCGCCCGCAAGCCGATTCCCTATGGACTGTTTCGGAGTATAAAAGCATGAAAAAAACCCTTATTGTCGCGGGCATCATGAGCGCATTTGCGATCAGCGCTCATGCACAAAGCAGTGTCACGCTGTACGGCACGCTCGACGCGGGCCTCGTCTACTCGAACAACCAGACCGGCCACAGCAACTGGCAGGAACGCAGCGGTTCCGTGTCCGACACGTACTTCGGTCTGCGCGGCAGCGAAGACCTCGGCGGCGGACTGCACGGCATCTTCGATCTGGAAAGCGGTTTTAACGTGAACACCGGCCAGTTCACCGAAAGCAACACGCTGTTCAACCGTCAGGCGTACGTCGGTCTGCAGAGCGACCAGTACGGCACGGTCACGCTGGGCCGCCAGTACGACTCGATGGTCGACTACCTGTCGCCGCTGTCGGAAGCGGGCGCGGACTTCGGCAACAACCTCGCCGCCCACCCGTTCGACAACGATAACCTCGACGAATCGTTCTCGATCAAGAACGCGATCAAGTACCAGAGCGCGAACTACCAGGGTCTGCGTTTCGGCGGCCTGTACGGCTTCAGCAACGCGGCCGGCGAGTTCTCGAACAACCGTGCATGGAGCGCGGGCGCCACTTACACGAACGGCCCGCTGAACTTCGCCGCCGCCTACCTGCAGACGAACAACTCGCCTGACCTGTCGAATGACGCAGGCGGCGCGGTGTCGGCCGGCGACGGCAACAACGCGAACCTGACCGCGGCGCTGCAGCGCACGTTCGGCGCCGGCGTGAACTACTCGTATGGCCCGGCCACCGTTGGCTTCGTGTGGACCCACACGCAGGACGAAGATCTGCTCGCGGGCGCACAGGGCGGTACGGCCTTTGCCATCCCGACCGATACGAACCTGCGCCTCGACAACTTTGAACTCAACGGCAAGTACGCACTGACGCCGGCGCTGAACCTGAACGCGGCCTACACGTTCACGGACGGCAAGTCGACCGGCGGCGTGACCGAAGGCGATCCGAAGTGGCAGACCGTGTCGCTGCAGGCGGACTATTCGCTCAGCAAGCGCACCGACGTGTACCTCGAAGGCGTGTACCAGCACGCATCGGGCGAGATGGCCAACGGCCAGGCAAACGTAGCGATGATCAACACGCTCGCGCCGTCGACCAACGGCAACCAGGTCGCGGCCGCAGTGGGTCTGCGTCACCGCTTCTGATCGAAGCAGCGGACCGGTTCTGCGGAACCGGTCGCCCCGCCCGCGCGCGCGTGAACCGGTCACGCGCGCGTTTTCTTTTTGCGCGTCGATTTGCGCACGCGGCGCGCGGGGTGCGGCCACGCGTGCAGCGTGCGCCGCTATACTCGTGGATATCGCCCTGCGCGCCGCGCGTCGCGGCGTCCCGATCTCTACGACTCCACCATGAAAAGACTCCTCGCCATCGTTCCCGCCGTGCTCGCGCTCGCCGCCTGCGGCAGTCCCGGGGGACCGTCGCGCGATGCCTCGCAGCCGCTCGTCTATCTGCGCTCGGCGCGCAGCGCGTCCTCGATCAGCGCGTGCCTCGAAAGCCGGCTGGCGCGCGTGCGTGCGACGATCGTCGGCAACGAGACCGAACTCGCGGTCGGCTCCGACTCCGATACCGCGTACTTCGTCACGCTGACGCCGCTCGCCGATGGCGCGGTCGTCAAGGTGATGCGCCCGGCGCACGCATCGGACGATCCGCCCGAGCCCGAGCTGCGCTTCGACATCGCCCGCTGCACGACCTGATCCGCACAGCGGCCGCGCACGCGCCGCTGTCATTTTTTGCACGCTTCTGCGAACATAGCCGCCCTTCGTTTCCGATCGGCGTGTCGCGCGCCGTGCAATTCCGATGGCTTCACGTCATGCCCATCATGCGACCGGCTTCGCGGCCGGCGTGATCGCTGCAGTTTTTATCGTGCGCGCCGGCGCGGGCGGGCCGTTCGGCCTGATGGCGTTGCCTGGCTTCATCAGTGCAGTCGCGGGCAGCACGGCGCCCGACTGGCTCGAAATCGCCTGGTGGTCGCGCAGGCGGCGGCTGTGGATCACGCACCGCACGCTCACGCATTGGGGCGTCGCATGGGCTGCGCTGCTCGTCGTGTCGTATCGCTCGCTCGGCCCCGCGCACCCGTGTGCGGCGCTCGCGTTCGGGTTCGCCTGCGGCGGCATCATGCACCTGCTCGCGGACTGGCCGAATCCGCTGGGGGTGCCGTGGATCGCGACCCGTCATTCGCTGAACTGGTGGACGAGCGGGCGCTGCGACCTGCTGGTCGTCGGCGCCTCGTGGCTGGCGGCGGGATGGGTTGCGAGCCATATGTGGCTGCCGCGCCTGTCGCTGGCGGGATGGCACCGGCTGGCGGGAATGGGTTAGACGCGTCCGGGGCGCGACGAGGTGCGCGACGCGAAGCCGAAGCCGGAGTTACCCACAGATTCTTTATTCCCCCCAAACATAGATACATAGCTAGGCTGATTCAGCTCACAGTAGCCCGCAAAACCCCTCTAGTTGGGGGTTTTTTTTGATTGATGGTTGGCAAACTTATTCCATAATTATGCATCGCATGTAGATTCCGCCCGAAGGATGTCGCGATGTCTTTGGGTTTCGAGTAGCAGTCTTTCTTTGAAAGACGAGTAGCAGGTGGGGGGCCGGGGGAGGAGCGTATGGGACGACGGTCTGTGGATAACTTGACGCTGGAGCGCTGGCGGGCGCTCGATGCCATCCTGGTGTTGGATAAGCTGGGGTGCTATGCGAAGGCCGATGACACTTTCGAGCCCATAAGGGCACAGGGCACTCTGCGCTATCACGTCAATGCTGAAGGACGAGATTTCGAATTGCTTCTTCGCGGCCCAAAGTTCTTCGACATCCGGCTCAAGCGCGGCGGAGGGGGGGCGTTGGATTTGGTCATGCATTTGCACCATCTCGACTTCAAAGGTGCGGCGGACCTGTTGCGTCGTCTCTCTGTTTAGGTCCCCATGTTCGTGACTGTTAAAGCTAAGGTCTACACAGACGCCACAGGCGTCTATACCGAACTGCCAGGACTCCTGACCCCAGTTGGGGTACTGGAGCCTTTGCTCGACTACTACCTGTACCGCAGCCACGACCGCAGCCTGGCCTGGATGTCTAAAGTGACCCGCTCAGTGCGGATGTTCCTCGAATACCTGCAATCCAACCCCGCCGAGTGCGACACCTACCGCCTGTTCCAGAACTTCGCCCAGCGGCTCTACACCGGCACCTTCGACCGTACGACCGGTCTCGACCCCAGCGGCCTGTGCTGGGCGCCGCGCTCACCCCAGGACGCCTCGCACATTGTCACCCACCTGACCGACTTCTTCGACTGGCTCTGCGAAATGCGCCCCGAAGCGGCACAGGTGAACCCGCGCTATGCGGGCGGCGCCTTCGACCGGCAGACCGACGAGGTCGCCTACCAGTTCCGGCGAAGCAAGGCCTTCCTCGGGCACACCTGGGCAGCGAACGCATCCCCCGCCGAAACCGGGCACCGTGTCCGTGGCCAGCGCCTGCCAAAGGTTGAAAAAGACGAGCCGCCGGCCTTCCCGGAAGAGCGCTTCGAGGAACTGCTTGCCAAGGGATTCAGCGCAGCCGGACGCCCGGATTATCGCGGCATGCTCATCACGCTGCTGCTCCATGGCGCGGGCTTCCGCGAATCGGAGCCCTTGCATCTCTACGTTTCGGACGTATTCCCGGACCCGGCCAACCCGCGACAAGCCAAGGTGCTCATCCATCATCCGAGCCACGGCGCCGCGCCGGCGGATTGGCGCGATGAAAGAAGCAAGCCGCGCAAAGGCAACCGAGCGGAATACCTCGCCCAGCAGTTCGGCCTCGTGCCCCGCACCGAGGTCCTGGACCGGCGTCACGCCGGCTGGAAGGGTGGCATGCACGATGGAGCCTACTACAAGCAGGCGTACTGGTTCACGCCGGAGTATGGTGAGTGGTTCCTGCAATTGTGGCACCGCTACCTCGAACAGGTCGTACGTGTCGAGCGCGACCACCCCTTCGCCTTCATAAACTTGAGTCGCGAGCCCGTGGGCGCGGTGTACACGCTCACCCAGTACAACAAGGCGCATGCCGCCGCTTGCAAACGCATTGGCCTCGACGTCGGCAAGGCACTGGGCACGACACCGCACGGCCACCGTCACGCCTACGGCCGGCGCCTGCGGAATGCCGGGGTCGACAAGCATCTAATTCGGCGCTTCATGCATCACGCCTCCGAACAGAGTCAGGAGGTCTACACGCAGGCGAGCACCCGCGAGGTCCTGGCGGCGCTTGAAGCGGCCGCGCAGCGACTGCGGGACAAACACGGCGGCACGCCATTCGTACTGGGCCAGTTGCTACCGGACATTGCCCTCAACGACAAGGATTCCATATGAAAAAACGGAAGACAGCGACCGCGCCGTCTACCGCTGCCGCTGCCCGCAAATTAGGTGTACAGCGAAGTACGGATGCGGATTTGGGTTGGGTGGAGCGGGAATATCCTCAATTGGCTGCCTGGCGCGTCTTCGGGGTTGATTGGCTCAAAGGGGAAGTGAGCGCAATTAAGCCAAAGCTCGGCGCCTTGGTGGCTTTCTTCGAGCGTTACCTCGTTAGGCAGGGCTTGCCACTCGAACCGGCGGTGCTTCTAAACCGAAGCACGGTACTGCCTGACTTCTACCGTACAGCCTGCCCGGATTCGTATGAAGGCATCAAATACAACAATTACATCAACGCCTTCCTACAATTTGTACTGCTCCGCGAGTTCAGCGAAACTGACGACAACGGGAAGCCAGTGGTCTCGCCAGCCTTCCGAAACCCTCTTCCGCGGTTGTCCTTTGGCGGCCAGCCCAGACGGGACGAGAGCGTGCATTCGCCGCTGCCCTACGGCTACATCGACGAACTGCGCCAAATGCTCGCAGCAGGACCGCAGTTCCGGGACTGGCACTTTGCGCAGAACGCCTTGAGTCCGGGCGTCAGCTATCGGCTCAACTACGCGCCTGACTGGTTCGAGGTGACTGAAGACCAGATTGACCGGAACGACCCGGACTGCGTGTGGCGACTCCGCAAAGTGAGCCAGGACCATCGCGATGAGCGGCAGGTGCTAGAAATGTGGTCCCCAGTACGTTGGGTCGCTCTGCTCGTGAAGCTTATCGTGCCGCTACGCACCTTCCAGGTCCGCATGCTCGACTCTGGCGAAGCAGATACTTGGCGCTTCGAAAATGGCAACTGGATGCTGAACGCAGGCCGGCTTGCTCAGGGCAACGAACGCCGCCCCCTGCAGCAAGGAGTGTTTCGCCGCAACAGCCCGCTCGCCGATGGCGAAGCCGTCCCAGCCGTGCTTTACATCAATACCAACAAAACCGCCGACATCGCCAAGTCCGGGCCTGAGAAGGGCTATGTGTTGCCCTGGTTCTGTGGCGGCCCAGTGCACCAGGATGTCTTCTTCTGGATGGAGAAGTTGCGCAACTGGCAGGAAAAGTACAACCCCATCTCGCAGCGCACGGCCTGGACGGAATTGGACGGCCGCCATATCGGAGCCAAGAGCGAGGTTCAATTGGCAAGCTACTCCGACACTTGCTTTCTGTTCAGGATGCCTGAAGCCGGTAATGCAGAGCGTCATCTGCCTGGTAGGGTGGCCGTGTTGGACACCTGCTGGTTTGCGATGCTCAAAGAGATGGAAATACGGCTTGCAGCACGGGGCGAGACCCATCGCAATGGCTCGCCGATTAAATTCCTCCCTCCGATTGAAGAACGCACAGGCAATCCGACAACTCTCTTTCCTCTGCATAGTCTGCGCGTCTCCCTCATCACCGCACTGGCCTTGGAAGGGCAGGTGCCGTTTCCAATTCTTCAAAAGCTCGTCGGCCACAGTCGGTTGCTGATGACGATGTACTACACCAAACCGGGCGCGACATACATCCACGACGTGCTGCTGGGCGCGGCGGAGCGGCTCGAAAATGGCAAAGAACTGAGCATTCAGAATTTCCTGCTCGACACCTCGCACGACGAACTGTTGCACAAGGCCATCTGCAACAGCGTGCCCAGCCTCGCCGCAGCCATCCCTCAGCACCCGGCCGCGCGCAACCCGGCGGGCTGGATGCCCATGCACCACGGCCTGTGCCTGGTCGGCGGCAACACTAGCGAGGTTGAGGACAACGGTGCGGTCGGTGGCTGTTATAACGGCGGACCGCAGATTGGCCCCGCAACCTTAAAGAAGTATGGCCCCGTGCCCGGTGGCAGCCGCAACTGCGTGCGTTGTCGCTGGTTCGTGACCGAGCCGCATCACCTGCCGGCGCTGACCGCTCACTTCAATACGCTCGCCTACCACTTTGATGAGGCGCGCAATGACTGTCTCACTCGTGAAAACGCGTTGCTGGACCTGAAGAAGCAGAAAGCCGATGCGGAATACGCAGGCCAGCCGTTCACCCGACTGGACGCCCACCGGCAGGCCGAGCGTGTGTGGGAGAGTTCCATGAAGCGCTTCAGCGACCTCGCCGAAGACCTGGTGGCCTGCTGGCGTTTAATCGAACGCTGCAAGGCGGCCCTCGATGCGCTGCAGGGCGATGGAACCCAGTTGGTCTCCGCCGGCACAGTGGGTGACGTGCGTCTCGCGTTCGAGGAGACGGAATCGGAATTGTTCCAGCTCGCCGGCGTGTGCGAAAACGTCGAGGTCTACCCTGACTTGGAACCGGGCAAGGCGGTGTTCCGTCGCAGCCAGCTACTTGACGCCGCGCTCTATCGCGACGACCTACCGCCCGTGTTTATGCTTATGAGCGAACAGGAGCAACTGCTTGCAGGCAACGCCTTCATGCGCCGCCTTGCCCAGCAGGTGGACCCCACGAATCCCGCGCTCGGCCAGCGTCGAGTGATTCACTTGATGGACGCAGGCATGAGCCTCAGCCAGCACTTCGATATAGACCTGACCGCGCTGCTGCCCACGACCAATCCGCTCCCGGTAATTCGGCTCCAAGCTCTCACGGGAGACAAAGCATGAATGGTGCGACGGACATCCACCCGGACGCTGTGCTCGAGTCGCTGCTCGCCAAAGGCGGACGCTCGAACCGGCGTGCAAATCTGGCAAAGATGCACGAGCTCTGCCGCAGGCAGCACGAAGTGGGCTCGCGCGACTTCTCGCTGCCGGCCGTAGGACGCCTGGCAGAAGCGTCAGGCATCATGAAGGGGCGTGCGCTTTACAACGCCCAGTCGGCCGACTACCGGGCGCTCATCGAAGCGTGGGCCGCCTACGCAGGCCCGCCCGCACCCAAGCCACCGAAGACGCTTGCAAGCCACGAATACCTAATGCGCATCGAGGACCCGGCCATCCGCTCCATCATGCAGGCCATCATCGCCGAGCGCGACAAGCTCAAGGCGCAGCTCAATGTGCTGAAAGCCAATGCGCAAGTGACGGTGGACCGGCGCCCACTACCCGTCTCGCAACCTGTGAACGTGCTCGCTATGACCGCACAGTTCACGCCGTCCGAGCTTGAGGCGATACAGAAAGCGGTTTCGGCCGACTTCCTCGAAGCGCGCGGCCTGCGCGAAGGTAGCCATGGCGAGATTGTCGACGCGCGCGGACGGACGGTATTTGAGGTGGGATTTGCGCGGGCAATTCGAAAAGTGCTTGTTTAGGCAAAGCAAAAATTAAAGGGGAACAACATGAGTGTGGCTTACTACCTTGCCTGCATTGAATCCAGGCAGTATGTGTGGGTCGGGGCACTAGGTTCGAACTGCCAAGCAATGCCGGACGGGCAAGCCGGCGCGATATCGCGATTTGCGCTGGCCCATCGTGGTAAGCCTCTGGTTGTGGTGAGTGATACCCATCCTATCCTTGGTGATGGCAAGGAGTGGGAGGCGGCGCCGGAGGAATAGCAGGCTCAAAGGGCACACCACCAAGCCCCCTGATGTACGAACTACGCGATAGTCAAAGCGCCCGCGTTATCGCTGGCGCTTGGAAGTTTCCGTGTATTACGATGTATTTATACATCGCAAGGCTCTGCTCCTTAAAACCCAACTCTAACCTGAATTCCTCGCTACTTACCCAGGAACTATGTATCGTTAGGGTATAAGTCAGTTTCTGTTCAAAACCCTGTGGACATCCTGCGCACGCATCCGGCAAGTCCCTGAACGCACGGCGAATCGCCACGCTGCCCGCGATCCGCGGTCGTCCCGCTCAGACGACGTTCTTCTCGACGATCGGCCGGTTCTCCAGCACGCGCGCGAAGCCCAGCGCCGACAGGTCGAGCGTCGTGTAACGGCCGTGCAGGATCAGCTCGCTGACGCCGCGCCCGGTGGCCGGGCCCTGCTGCAGGCCGTGGCCGCTGAAGCCATTCGCGAAAATGCAGTTGTCGATGTCCGGATGCGGGCCGATGACCGCGTTCTGATCCAGCACGTTGTACTCGTAGTAGCCGGACCAGCAACGCTCGACGCGCAGCGCCTCGAACTGCGGCACGCGGTGCGCGAGCACCGGCCAGATCACCGCGTCGAACAGCGCATGATCGACTTCGTCGAGCGGCAGGTCGTCCGGGTCGTGGTCCGCGTGCGGCGACGTCCCGCAGAGGTACGTGCGCCCCTCCGGACGGAAGTAGACGCCGCTCGGGTCGATCAGCAGCGGGCACGGTTCGAGCCGCGCCGGGGAACTGACATTGAAGATGCTGCGGCGGCGCGCGTACACCGGCAGGTCGATGCCGAGCATCTGCGCGATCCGGCGCGACCACGCCCCTGCGGCATTGACGACGACGTCGCATGCGTGATGCCCGCCGCGCGCGGTGACCACCTCCGTCACGCGCCGGCCATCGCGGCGCAGGTCGACGACCTCGTCGGCCGCGTAGCGCGCGCCGAGCGCCTGCGCCTTCTTGCGCAGCGCCTGCACGAGACCGTAGCCGTCGAACCAGCCCTCGCCGCTCTCGCCGAAAGCGCCGGCGGCCAGATCGGCCGTGTTCAGCCACGGGAAACGCACCTGCAGGGCAGCCGCGTCGAGCAAGCTGATGTCGGCGCCCAGACGCCGCTGCAGCGCATGATTCTCGCGCAGCGTCGACGCGCCCTCCGCTGTCGCGAGAAACAGATAGCCGCCTTCGTGCAGGTCAATCGACGGTTGCACCCCGTCCACCGCCAGGCGCTCGCCGAGCGAGCGCAGGAACGCAATGCCGTACAGCGACATCTGGATCGAAAGCGGCGTCGAGAACTGCTGCCGGATCGACGCGGCCGACAGCGCCGACGACGACCGCGCATAGGTCGGATCGCGCTCGATCACGACCACCTCGACTTGCAGGTCTGCGGCGCGCAGAAAATACGCGATCGCGCTGCCGATCACGCCTCCGCCGACGATGACGACTTTCGCAGTCACGACGCACTCCTCGACGACGGGGCCCGCGCGCGGCGCTCAGCCGAGATTGAAGTCGATGCCCTGCGCGAGCGGCAGCGCGGACGAGTAATTCACCGTGTTGGTCGCGCGGCGCATGTACGCCTTCCACGCGTCCGACCCCGACTCGCGGCCGCCGCCGGTTTCCTTTTCGCCGCCGAACGCGCCGCCGATTTCCGCACCGCTCGGCCCGATGTTCACGTTCGCAATGCCGCAGTCGCTGCCCGACGCGGACAGGAAGCGCTCGGCCTCGCGCAGGTCGGTGGTGAACACGCACGACGACAGCCCGTGCGCGGCGGCATTGTTCGCCTCGATCGCCGCGCCGAAGTCGCGGTAGCGCAGCACGTACAGGATCGGCGCGAACGTCTCCTTGAGCATCACCGGCGTCTGCGACGGCATCTCGACGAGCGCGGGACGCACGTAGTAGCCGCCGTCGTGCCCCGGCACGTCGACGCGCTCGCCGCCGCTCACGCGGCCGCCCTCGGCCGCCGCCCGCTGCAGCGCGTCCTGCATGCGCGCGAATGCCCGCTGGTCGATCAGCGGACCCATCAGCGTGCCTTTTTCGAGCGGGTTGCCGATCGGCACCTTCGCGTACAGCTGCTTCAGATGCGCCACGGTCTGCTCGTACACGCTCTCGTGCACGAACAGGCGCCGCAGCGTCGTGCAGCGCTGGCCGGCCGTACCCACCGCGGAAAACACGATGCCGCGCAAGGCGAGCGCCGGGTCGGCGCTGCCGGTCACGATGCCGGCGTTGTTGCCGCCCAGTTCCAGCAGCGAGCGGCCAAAGCGCTTCGCCACTTCGACGCCGACCGCGCGGCCCATTTCGGTGCTGCCAGTCGCGCTCACGATCGACGCGCGCGGATCCGCCACCAGTTGCGCGCCGACCTCGCGGCCGCCCTGGATCAGCGCGGTCAGCCCGGCGGGCGCGTCGCCGAACGCCGCGAGCGCCTCTTCGAGAAGGCGGGTGACGGCGAGCGCGGTCAGCGGCGTCTTCTCCGAAGGCTTCCAGATCACCGCGTTGCCGCACACCAGCGCGAGTGCGGCATTCCACGACCAGACGGCCGCCGGAAAGTTGAACGCGGAAATCACCACGCAGGTGCCCAGCGGATGCCAGCTTTCGGCCATCCGGTGGCCCGGACGCTCGGAAGCGATGGTCAGCCCGTACAACTGGCGCGACAGCCCGACCGCGAAGTCGCAGATGTCGATCATTTCCTGCACTTCGCCGAGCCCCTCCTGCAGGATCTTGCCCGTTTCGAGCGTGATCATGCTGCCGAGCGCCTGCTTCTTCTCGCGCAGACGGCTGCCGAGCAGCCGCACGAGCTCGCCGCGGCGCGGCGCGGGCACGTCGCGCCACACGCTGGCCGCCTGCTTCGCCGCGGCCAGCGCCGCATCGACCCGTGCGGCGGGTTGAGAGGCAACGCGCCCGATCAGTTCGCCGTTGATCGGCGAGTGAACCGCGATGTCGCCGGCTTGTGCCGCGTCCGCAATACCGAGTTCGGCAAGGATGGTCGAAGCGTTCATGGCGGCCCCTTTGAATTTCCAATACGAAACAAAAGTAAGTTCGGAAACTATACACGTGGGGGAACAGGGCGGCAAGCACGGCCGGCCCGGGACCTGGCGCTGCCACAGCGCAGATCTGGTGAAAATGGCCGCGCGCGGGCCGCCGTCGGGCGCACGGACTGGCGCTGCGCGACGCTACCCGTCCGCCCCGCCGTGTTTCTGATCGGAAAATTTCGGCCGGGGCGCCCCGCCCACGCGTCGCCGATCCCGCGCGGGCGTACCCGCTCAGATGAAGCCCGCCGCGCGCGCGATCTGCCAGGCGCCGGCCCCGCCGAGCGCGACGCCGATCGCGCGGGCAACGCGCGCACCGCGCGGGGCGAAACGCTCGGCCGCGAGCGCGATGGTCATGCCTGTCATCGTGCGCAGATCCATCATGCCGGTCACGACGAGCGCGAGCGTCAAACCCGCGCAGCAGACGCTGCAGTGAAGGCCGGCACGCAGACCATGCCGCCACGCCGTGCCCGTGCCCGTGCCCGTGCCAGTGCCCGTGCCAGTGCCAGTGCCAGTGCCAGTGCCAGTGCGCGGCGCGCGCCGCGCATCGCAACCGCCGTGCGCCAGCCCGGCGCGGCAGCACGCGAGCGCGCGCGCCTTGCATGCGCTGAACTGGAACAGACCCGCGCCGATCAGCGCGATCCCCGTGGCCCACGGCGCCGCGCGGGCCAGCAGCGGCCCGCGCAGCGCGAGCGCGGCGCAGGCCGCGCCGGCCAGCCATATCGCCGGGCCGAGCGCGCTCCAGACCAGCCCATAGCCGGCCGCCGCTTGCGCGAGCCACCCCGCGCGGCGCGCGGCGCCGATGCCGACGCGGGCGAGCGCGGCCTCCTCGCGGCCGAGCATCGGCGCGAGGAGCGGCACCATCATCGCGCCCATCATCGTCGACCACATGCCGGCGAACGACCTCGCCATCGCCCACCCGGTTTGCCCGCAACCCGGCACCCAGAGCGTCGACAGCATCCAGCCGCCCGGCATCGGCAGCGCGCCCATCGCGGCCATTGCGGCGCTGGCGCGCACCGTCAGCACCGCGCAACCCGCGCATGACAGCGCGGCAAACGCATAGAGCACATAGAGGCCGCAAGGTCGCCCATGCCCGGCGCGCTCCGCGCGAGCATCATGCGCGTTCGTTGACGCCTGCGCGCCCGCGCGCGTCGAGACATGCGCGAACAGCACCCGCCGGCGTCCGTTCATGGCCGCGCATACTCGTCGTGACGACGCCACCAGATGCCCGTCTCGTTGCGCCCGCGCGGTGCGCGGTCGAGCCACGGGTACATGCCCCACAGCGCATCGAGACCGCGCGCGTAGGTCGAGTACGTGTGATAGACGACGCCCTCCTCGCACACGAACGCGCTCATGCCCGGCCGGTCGCGCGCGTACGTGGCCGGGTCGGTGCCGCAGGTCGCCGCGAACTGCGCGACGGGCGCGGGAGCCGGCGTCGCGTCCATCGGATGACGCCCGCGCGCATAGTTATACTCGACCTCGCCGTCGCGCTGCTGCGCTTCGGTGAATGCCACGTTGAAGTCGAAATTGAAGTCGCTGTCCTGCGACGACGCCCACGGAAACGTCCAGCCCATCCGATCGCGGTACGCAAGCAGCTTCGCGAGCGGCGCGCGCGAAACGGCCATCAGCGTGACGTCGTGATGCGCGAGATGCACGACGAGGCCATCGAACCCATCGGCGATCGCCGAGCACGACGGACAGCCCGCCGCGTAATCCGGGCCGAACATGAAGTGATACACCAGCAGTTGCGAACGGCCGCCGAACAGATCGGCAAGCGACGCGCCACCATCTGCGGTGTCGAACCGGTAGGGCCGCTCGACGCGCACCCAGGGCAGCGCCGCGCGCTGCTGCGCCAGCGCGTCGCTCTGGCGGGTGAGCGCCTTCTCCGCCTCGAGCAGATCGAGCCGGGCTTTCAGCCACGCTGCGCGCGTGGTCACGGAATGGGTCGTCATGATGGCAGCCTCCTTGGGAAACAGGTTATCGCGCCGCGCCGGCAGCCGGCCCGCGCGGCCAAAACGACGAAACACGTGTGCTAGATTAGGCGCCGGCTTGCCAACGGTGGGAGTGACAAAAATGGCGGGATTCATGGGGGGAGTCGCCGCATGATGGACTCGCTCGTTACAGCGGCTGCGTCTGCGCTCGCCGCGGGCGATCCGCTCGGCGCGCTGAACCGCATCGCGTTGCGCGACGACCCGCCTGCGCTCGCGCTGCGCGGCATCGCGATGGCACAGCTCGGCGACCTGACGCGCGCCCGCGCGCTCGTGCGCCGCGCGGCGCGCGCATTCGGCCCGCGCGAGGCGCTCGCGCGCGCCCGCTGCGTCGTCGCCGAGGCCGAGATCGCCCTGGCGGCGCGCGAGCTCAACGGGCCCGGCAAGGCGCTCGCCGCCGCGCGCGCGACGCTCGAAGCGCACGGCGACCGGCTCAACGCGACGCATGCGCGGTACGTCGAGATCCGCCGTCTGCTGCTCGTCGGCCAGCTCGACGACGCGCACCGCCAGCTCGCCGCGCTCGACATCGCGCACCTGCCGCCTGCCGCCCGCGCAACGCACGCGCTGATCGAAGCGGGCATCGCGATGCGGCGGATCCACGCGGATCGCGCGCGCGCCGCGCTGGCCGATGCGAACGCCGCCGCACACGCGTCCCGCATTCCCGCGCTGCGCGCCGAGATCGAGCACGCCGCGCGGCTGCTCGATGCGCCGGCGGCGCGGCTCGTCGCAGGCGGCGCACCGCGCCTGCTCACGCTCGACGACATGCAGGCGCTGTTCGCGTCGCCCGCGTTCGTCGTCGATGCCTGCCGTCACGTGGTGCGTGATCCGCGGACCTCCGTCGTGCTCGCGCGCCGTCCGGTGCTGTTCGCGCTCGTGCGCGCGCTTGCCGAAGCGTGGCCGCGCGACGTGCCGCGCGACGAACTGGTCGCGCGCGCCTTTCGCCTGCGGCTCGCGGACGAATCGCATCGCGCGCGCCTGCGCGTCGAGATGGGACGGCTGCGCGCGATGCTGCGCGCGCTTGCGGACGTGAACGCGACCGCGCGCGGCTTCGTGCTCGCGCCGCATGCCGCGCGCGACGTCATCGTGCTGGAGCGGCCCGTCGACGAAACGCATGCGGGCCTGCTCGCGCTGCTCGCGGACGGCGAGGCATGGTCGAGCTCGGCGCTCGCGCTCGCGCTCGGCACGAGCCAGCGCAGCGTGCAGCGCGCGCTCGACGCGCTCGCGCAGGCGGGCAAGGTGCAGCCGCTCGGCCGCGCGCGGGCGCGCCGCTGGACGATGCCGCCGCTGCCCGGATTCGCGACGCCGTTGTTACTCGCGGTGCCGCTGCCGGACGGGTAGCATCGACGCATCCCTTTTGATCCGTCGACGAGGAAACCGCCATGAAACGCTCACCTGCAGAAATCGTCCGCGAATACGGCCCGTTTGCGGGCGTCGAGCAGATCGGGGGCGTCACGTATGACGGCCACCGGATCTGGTTCGCATCCGGCGACCGCCTCACCGCGCTCGATCCGGCGAGCGGCGCGAGCGTGCGCACGCTCGACGTCGCGGGACACGCGGGAACCGCCTTCGACGGCCGGCATCTGTACCAGATCGCCGAGGACCGGATCCAGCGCATCGATCCCGACAGCGGCCGCGTGCTCGCGACGATCCCCGCACCGGGCGGCGGCGCCGACTCGGGGCTCGCATGGGCCGAAGGCTCGCTGTGGGTCGGGCAGTACCGGGAACGCAAGATCCATCAGATCGATCCGCAGACCGGGGCGATCCTGCGCACGATCGAGTCGAACCGCTTCGTGACCGGCGTCACCTGGGTCGACGCCGAGCTGTGGCACGGCACCTGGGAGGCCGGCGAAAGCGAGTTGCGGCGCATCGATCCACGCACCGGCGCCGTGCTAGACAGCCTGCAGATGCCGCCCGATACCGGCGTGTCCGGGCTCGAATCCGACGGCGATGCGCTGTTCTACTGCGGCGGCGGCAACAGCGGCAAGGTGCGGGTCGTGCGCCGGCCCGCGCGCGGCGGCGCGAGCGGGCAGGACTGACGGGCGATCGGCCGGGGTACGGCCCGCCTTTCCCGCACACAACCGGCGGAGCACGTTCGATGATTCAACCGGGCCACGTATTCAAGGACAACCTCGCGCAACTGCCGGCGATCGACACGATCGCGCGTCTCGATCTGCTCGACGGCAGCGGCGCCGTCGTCGCCAGCATCGGGAACACACCGGGCAAGCAGGGCTCGCTCGCGGTCTATCACTTTCTGCGCGAAACCTTCGGCACGCTGGATGCGCAAGCCGCCGGGCACGGTCTCGCGGTGTTCGCCGACCATACGGCCAACGCACGCAGCCGGCCCGGCGCGCATCCGAACGTCGACCGCCTGCTCGCGATCGCGGCGGGCGCGCCCGCGCTGCGCATCGAGGTCGTGGCGGCTGCCTGAGCGGACCGCGCCGCCGCGCGACGACGCCGCGGCCGCATGCGTTTGACGTCGATCAACATGCGCACGACGTCGATCGCCGATAGTGCCCGGGTTGCGGCGGTGCAGCGGTGCGATTGCGCGCCGGTAGCCGCCAGCGGGGCGCGAAGATGGAACAGATCGAGAATCACACGTATGCGGAACTGCGCGTCGGCGATGCCGCGACGCTCACGCGCACCTTCGGTCGCCGCGACCGTGCGCTGCTCGGCCAGCTCACGGACGGCGACGCATCGCTCGACGCGAGCGCGGACGCGGACGCGGACGCTTGCGCGTCGCCGCGCGCGAACGTCGATGCGGGCCTGTGGGGCAGCCTGCTGCTGTCGACGCTGATCGGCGCGCGGCTTCCCGGCGCCGGCACCGGCTGGGTCGATCAGTCGCTGCGCTTCGCGGCCGCGATCGCGCCCGGCGATACGCTGAGCGCGTCCGTGCGCGTGACGGACAAGGACGACGCCGCGCAATGCGTCACGCTTGCCTGCACCGCGTTCAACCAGCGCGGCGAATGCGTGATCGACGGCACCGTGCGGGTCGTCGCGCCGACCCGCAAGATTGCGCGGCCGCGCAGCGCGCTCGCGCAGACCGGGCTGCAGGATACCGGGCAGCGCTACCAGCGTCTGATCGCGATGACGCGCGGACTCGAACCGATACGCACGGCGGTCGTCAACCCGGTCGACAGCGTGTCGCTGGGCGGTGCGATCGAGGCGGCCCGCGAAGGCCTGATCGTGCCGGTGCTCGTCGGCCCGGAAGCCGGGATTCGCGCGGCCGCCGAGCAGGCTGCGATCGACGTGTCGCCGTATGCGATCGTTGCGGCCGCGCACGGCGAAGCCGCGGCCGCCGAAGCCGTCGCGATGGCGCGCGACGGCCGCGTGGAGGCGCTGATGAAAGGCGCGCTGCATACCGACGAACTGATGCACGCGGTCGTCGATGCCGCAGCGGGGCTGCGCACCGCGCGCCGCATCAGCCACGTGTTCGCGATCGACGCACCGGGCTATCCGCGGCCGCTCCTCGTCACCGACGCCGCGATCAACGTCGCGCCGACGCTCGAAGACAAGCGCGACATCATCCAGAACGCGATCGATCTGGCCCACGCGCTCGGGATCGTGCAGCCGCGCGTCGCGATCCTGTCGGCGGTCGAGACCGTCACCGAGAAACTGCGCTCGACGCTCGACGCCGCCGCGCTGTGCAAAATGGCCGAGCGCGGCCAGATCACCGGCGGCCTCCTCGACGGGCCGCTCGCGTTCGACAACGCCGTATCGGAAGAAGCGGCGCGCACCAAGGGCATCCATTCGCCGGTCGCGGGGCGGGCCGATGTGTTCGTCGTGCCGGACCTCGAAGCGGGCAACATGCTCGCAAAGCAGCTCGAATACCTCGCCGGCGCGCACATCGCCGGCATCGTGCTGGGCGCGCGCGTGCCGATCATCCTGACGAGCCGCGCCGATCATGCGCTCGCGCGGCTTGCTTCCTGTGCGATCGCGCTGCTGCTCGCGCGACACCATGACGGGGCCCGCGGATGACCCCGTCCACGACGGACACGATTCTCGTCCTCAACGCCGGATCGTCGAGCGTCAAGTTTTCGCTGTTCCCCGCACACCAGCGGCCCGAGCGCGCGCATCTGATCTGCGAAGGCGAGTGCGAGGGCATCGGCGCGCGGCTGCGTCTGCGCATCGTCGAGCGCGGCGGCCGCGCCGTCGCCGACATGCAGCCGCCCGGCGCGACGCATGAAGACGCGCTGGCCGCGCTGCTGCACTGGCTCGCGCAGCACTATCCGCGCCAACGCGTGAGCGCGGCCGGGCATCGCGTCGTCCACGGCGGCGCGCACTATGTCGAACCGGTGCGGATCGGGCCCGAGGTCGTCGCGGCGCTGCGGCGCCTCATCCCGCTTGCGCCGCTGCACCAGCCGCATCATCTGGCGGCGATCGACGCACTGTCCGCGTTGCATCCCGCGCTGCCGCAGGTCGCCTGCTTCGATACCGCGTTCCATCACACGCAGCCGCCCGTCGCGACCACCTTCGCGCTGCCGCGCGCATTGAATGACGAGGGCGTGCGCCGCTACGGCTTTCATGGCCTGTCGTACGAGTACATTGCCGGTGCGTTGCCGGAATACCTCGGCGCGGCGGCGGCCCACGGGCGCGTGGTGGTCGCGCACCTCGGCAGCGGCGCGAGCATGTGCGCGCTGCGCGAGCGCCGCAGCGTCGCGACGACGATGGGCTTCACCGCGCTCGACGGGCTGCCGATGAGCCGCCGCTGCGGCAATCTCGATCCTGGCGTGGTGCTCTATCTGATGCAGGCCAAAGGGATGAGCGCGGATGCGATCGGCCACCTGCTCTATCACGACTCGGGGCTGTTCGGCGTGTCGGGCCTGAGCGACGACATGCGCGTGCTGCTCGCGAGCGACGCAGCGACCGCGCGCGAAGCCGTCGCGCTCTTTGTCTACCGGATCGTGCGGGAACTGGGCTCGCTCGCCGCCGCGCTCGGCGGCATCGACGCACTGGTGTTCACGGCCGGCATCGGCGAGCATGCCGGCGCGATCCGGCGCGGGGTCTGCGAAGCGAGTGCGTGGCTCGGCATCGCGCTCGACGCAGCCGCCAACCTGGCGCACGGCCCGCGCATCAGCGCGCCGCACAGCCGGGTATCCGTCTGGGTGATACCGACCGACGAGGATCTGATGATCGCCCGCCACGTGTGCGCGGTGCTCGGCAAGGGCGCTCCGCACGATTGAGGAACGCGGCAAAAAGACTCATCGCGCGGAGATGCCGCGCGATGAGCCGCAAAGGGCATCACGTCGTGTGATGCCGCGTGGTGGTTAGAACTTGTGACGCAGCGCGACGCGCACGACCACCTGGTCCGACGTCGACGACGGCGCATCGGTGCCGGTGATGAATGCGTCGTCGAGGATCGAGCCGGTCTTGTCGCCCGCGACCTTCTGGTAGACGCCCTGCACGTAGAAGTCGGTGCGCTTCGACAGGTTGTAGTCCGCCATCAGGCCGACCTGATGGATCTTCGGCTGGGTCGAGCCGGTCGACGCGTCATAGTTCTCCATCGTGTACACATACTCGGCGCCGACGAAGAAGGCCGGCGTGATCTGGTACTTGCCGTTCACTTCGAAGTTCTGGTACTTCAGCGTGTTCAGCGTGGAGCCGGCCGCGACGATCGCACCCGGCGTGCCGAGGTAGCCGTTGCCGGTCGGGTTCCTGTAGTTCGTGTTCGTGTAGGCAAAGCCCAGCGTCGCCGGACCGAACGTGTAGTTGATGCCCGCGCCGAACACGCGCATGCGCGCGGCGATGAAGCTGGCGTCGTTCGCGGTGACCGCGCCGGTCGAGCCGCTGCCGACGTTGTCCGCCTGCAGGTAGGCGGCCGCGAGCAGCAGGCCGCCGTTCGCGTACTGCGCACCGAGGCTGTACGCGCGGTTGTTCGCAAAGTTCGTATCGTTGCTGAACGCGTACGCGCCGCCGAACTGGAAGCCGTTGAAGTCCGGGCTCGCATACTTGACCGCGTTATCGAGGCGGAACGAGTTGTCGGTGTTGTCGTTGTCGTACGGATGCGCGAACAGGTAGCCCGCCCAGTTGCCGTTCGCGGTCGTCTGCGCGAGATAGTCGACCACCGAGTCGTACTGGCGGCCGAGCGTCACCGTGCCGTACGTGTTGCTCGCCAGACCGACGAACGCTTGCCGGCCGAACATGCGGCCGCCCTGGCCGAGGCCGCCCGAATTCACGTTGAAGCCGTTTTCCAGCTGGAAGATCGCCTTCAGGCCGCCGCCCAGATCTTCGGCGCCCTTCAGGCCCCAGCGGCTGCCTTGCGCGTAGCCGCTCGCGAGTTCGTAGACATGGCCGCCGCCGACGTTGTTGGTGTAGTCGATTCCTTCGTCGATCACGCCATACAGGGTCACGCTGCTTTGCGCGAATGCCGGGGCAGCCGCTGCGGCCGAAACGGCCAACGCGATGAGGTGCTTTTTCATGAAATCTCCAGTGTCTCGAATCGAAACAGCTTGTTTTAAATCCGCCGGCCGGCGATAACGCATGCGCCGGTCCGGTTTCGATGAGCGTTCGTGCGACGCCGGACCGGATGCTTGCATGCCTGCCCATCGGGCGTCCAGCAACGGATGTGACGCAACGCAATACCGTTGTGAAATCCCAACCGGGGCCGGGGCAATCCCGCGAATTGCCCCTCTCGCAAGCCGTTGCGACCGCATCAATTCCGCGCTTTGCCACCCGCTGAGCTATGCTGTTGCCGAGCCCTCTCACCCGCCGAGCCCCCGATGCCCAACCCGTCCACTTCGCCTGTTCCCGAACCTCAGGCGATCGCCGCTCCGGTGACACGCAGCGCGATCTTTCTGGTCCTCGCGCTCGGCCCGGATCCGGTGCATCACGACACCGTGCGCGCGTGGTGCGCGGACATCGCCGCGCGCGTTCGCTCGGTCGGCAAGCGCGTGCCGGCAGCGGCGCTGTCGTGCGTGTGCGCGTTCGGCGCGAACGCGTGGGATACGCTGTTCGGCGCGCCGCGTCCCGTGGCGCTGCATCCGTTTCGCGAATTCGGGCCGCCCGGCCGGCGCGCGATCGCGACGCCCGGCGATATCCTGCTGCACATCCGCGCCGACCAGATGGACCTGTGCTTCGAACTGGCAACCCAGTTGCTTGCGCCGCTCGGCGGCGCGGTGAGCACCGTCGACGAAGTGCACGGCTTTCGCTATTTCGACCAGCGCAGCATCGTCGGCTTCGTCGACGGCACCGAGAATCCGGAAGGCAGCGAAGCGGTCCGCTTCACGGTGATCGGCGACGAGGATCCGGCGTTCGCGGGCGGCAGCTACGTGCTGGTGCAAAAATACCTGCACGACATGACGGGCTGGAACGCGCTCACGGTCGAGGCGCAGGAGCGCATCATCGGACGCACGAAACTCTCGGACATCGAACTCGACGACTCCGAGAAACCGGCCAACGCGCACAATGCGCTGACCGTGCTCGAAGAGAACGGCGAAGAGATCAAGATCCTGCGCGACAATATGCCGTTCGGCCGCCCCGGCTCGGGCGAGTTCGGCACCTATTTCATCGGCTATGCGCGCTCGCCCGCGCCCATCGAACAGATGCTCGAAAACATGTTCGTCGGCCGTCCGCCCGGCAACTACGACCGGCTGCTCGATTTCAGCCGCGCCGTCACCGGCGGACTGTTCTTCGCCCCCGCCGGGCCGCTGCTCGACGCGCTCGCCGCCCGCAGTCCAGCCGGTGCGGCGCCGGTCCCCGAATCCCCCTCGTCCGCCGGTTCCAGCGACGGCTCGCTGAACATCGGCTCGCTCAAAGGAGCTCCACGCCATGAATAATCTGCACCGCGAACTCGCCCCGATCTCCGCAGCCGCGTGGTCGGAAATCGAGGAGGAAGTCGCGCGCACCTTCCGGCGCTCGCTGGCCGGCCGCCGGGTGGTCGACCTGCACGGTCCGGCCGGCGCCGGTCTCGCGGCCGTCGGGACCGGCCACCAGAGCGCGATCGAGCCGCCGCAGCCGGGCATCGGCGCGCGTCGGCGCGAAGTGAAGGCGCTCGTCGAATTGCGCGTGCCGTTCGAATTGCAGCGCAGCGCGATCGACGACGTCGAGCGCGGCGCGCGCGACTCCGACTGGCAACCGGCGAAGGACGCCGCGCAACAGCTTGCCTACGCGGAAGACCGCACGCTCTTCGACGGCTACAAGGCGGCGCACATCGTCGGTATCCGCGAGGGTTCGTCGAATCCCGCACTGACGCTGCCCGCGAACGTGCGGGACTATCCGGCGGTGATCGCCAGGGCGCTCGCGCAACCGCGCCTTGCCGGCGTCGACGGCCCCTATTCGGTGCTGCTCGGCGCCGATGCGTACACCGCGCTCAGCGAAGCCAGCGATCAGGGCTATCCGGTGCTCGAACACATCAAGCGGCTCGTCAACGGCGAGATCATCTGGGCGCCGGCCATCGACGGCGGCTGCGTGCTGTCCACGCGCGGCGGCGACTTCGACCTGCACGTCGGCCAGGACCTGTCGATCGGCTACCTGAGCCACAGTGACGACGTGGTCCGGCTGTATCTGCAAGAATCGCTGACCTTTCTGATGCAGACGAGCGAAGCGTCGGTCGCGGTGCTACCGGAGTAAGCGCGGCAAGTGGGCGCGGCGTGTGAGCGTTCTCCACAGAAACTGTCGGCAAGCCTGTGGATATCCTGCGGACACGTCGCGCAAGTGGTTGATCCGGCTCGCGTTGAGCACCGTGCGTGCCATGCGTGCGCCGTTGCCGGGACAAGCGCGGCAGAGTGGGATATACGGGGGGTAGACGGGTGCGGAAGTCGAGCGCCTTATGCTCTGCAGTCCGAATGATTATCCTCGCGCAAAAACGGTTATACGGCGACCGGTTATACAAGGACAGGCCATACAGCGACTGGCTACACAGCGACCGGCTACACAGCGACTGGCGATTCAGCGCCCCGCGCAGCGGGCAGGCGCCTGCCGGTTCGGCGTCGCCCCACCCGGCACGCGCACAGGACGCCGCGGCAGTTCATCAAGGCAGTTACCCACAGATTCTGTTCGCAAGCCTGTGGACAACCGTGGGGCAAGCACGCGATGTCATTGATGCGGCACGATTCCGGCACGTTGCTCCGGCGCCGCGACAACGTGGCGCGCCGCGCGCCTTCCTGCGATTAAACGTGCTCGCGGTCGCAGAATTCGTCGATCAGCACTTTGGCGCGATGCTCAAGCGTGCTCATGGCCATCAACGGATCGATCTTCAGGCGGGGAATCGCCAGTTCGGGACTTTCCGGCACGCCCTTGCTGGTATCGCCATCGACGCGCTCGATCACGGCGCGACAAAGCCACTGGACGCCCAGTTCATCCGGCGTCACATCGACATTTACACGAAAACCACGATGTTCGAATGCCACACTACCCTCCAGACTGACGACATGGTTAGCTTTGTGCGCCGCCACAAAGCAACGCCCAAGATTCGCATCGTAACACGTTTGTGCTCAACTTTTAAGCAAACCCGGCGTCCGGGCCACCGAATAGACGGGGTCGGAACCGCGCGCGCGAAACGATGATCCGGTATGGCTTTGCCGATGATTTAACGAAGCTTCGGGCAAGCTTTAAACTGCCTTTCATATCGCGGGATATTCAGGCCGTTTTTGCATCATTTTTGATGTTGCGTCGCAACATTCCACCCCGGCGCCGGTCAAACGCCAGCAGGGGGGCGTCGATGCCCCGCAGCTTACGACGAGCGGAGGTAAAGATGACAAATCCGCGTAGCTCACCCGAGATCACGCTTCACGTTTTCGAACAGGACGGCAGCTGGCATTGGGCGCTGACGCTTCCCCGGCCGCACGGCATCGGCAAGAAGGTGGTCGCCTATAGCGACGCGCAGTTCGGCTCGGAAGCCGAAGCCCATGCGGCCGGCGCACACGAAAAGCATCAGTGGGAACAGGATGCCGGCTTGCAGCGCACCGCGTTCGCCTGACCGCGCGGGCACGACGACGGCCGCGCCGGGACGACGCTGTCACGCTGTCACGCTGTCACGCTGGCGACGCAGCACCGGCGTAGAAGTGCAGAGTAGTGCGCCGAAGGCCCCGTGCGCGGGCGCCTCGCGGACCACCGACCACCCCTGACGCCCTGCGCGGCAATCTGGAGGCAAGCATGGCCAATCGCCTCGATGCGATCGAGCATATCGTCGTGCTGATGCTCGAAAACCGGTCATTCGACCACATGCTGGGTTTTCTCTACACGGACCAGCAGAACCGGTCGGCGTCGGGCCAACCGTTCGACGGCCTCACGGGCGCCGAATCGAATCCGGGTGTCGACGGCGAGCCCGTGCGCGTCTATCCGATCAGAGCCGACGACGAAAACGCGTACTTCCAGCCAGGCGCCGACCCGGGCGAAGGCTACTCCGCGACCAACGCGCAGCTGTTCGGCAGCATTCATCCTCCGTCGCCGCCCGCGGCGGGCAACCGCGGCTTCGTGACCGACTACGCGTACACGCTCGGCTGGGAATCGAAGAAGCCCAGCTGGTCGGTGCTGCCCGGCACCGTCGCGACCGACATCATGGGCATGTTCACGCCGTCGATGCTGCCGGTGCTGTCGGGGCTCGCGCGCGGCTACGCCGTTTGCGACCAGTGGTTCAGTTCCGTGCCCACGGAAACGCTGCCGAACCGCGCCTTCGTGTGCGCGGCGACGAGCCAGGGCCACATGGACGACACGACGAAGTCCTTCACTGCGCCGAGCATCTTCGGTCTGCTGACGCAGCACGGCGTCAGCTGGGCTATCTACGGCTACGACCAGCAGCCGCTCACGCGCCTGAACTTCCCGGATACGTCCGCCGCGCCGGACAGCCATTTCGGGCTCTTCGCGGATTTTCAGCGCGCCGCGCAGGCGGGCACGCTGCCCGCCTATACGTTTCTCGAACCCAGCTGGGACGCGGCGGGCAACAGCCAGCATCCGAACTACGACGTCGCGCTCGGCGAACAATTCATCCACGACGTCTACTACGCTTTGCGCAGCAACGACGCGCAATGGCAGCGCACCTTGCTGATCGTCACGTACGACGAGCACGGCGGCTGTTACGACCATGTGGCGCCGCCGCTCGACGCCGTGCCGCCGGACGGCTCGGTCGGCGAATACGGCTTCGACTTCCGGCGCTTCGGCGTGCGCGTGCCGACCGTGCTCGTGTCGCCGCTGATCGAACCCGGCAGCGTGTTCCGCGTGGCGGACGGCACGACGCCGCTCGATCACACGTCGATCCTGAAGACCGTCGAAACGCGCTGGAACCTGCCGTCGCTGACTGCGCGAGACGCCGCCGCGCAGGACGTCGGCGACGCGCTGACGCTCGCGCTCGCGCGCACCGACGATCCGCTCGCAGGCGTCGTCGTGCCGATTTCGAACGGAGCGGCGCCGGCACAGGACGCGCCGTCGCATCTGCAACAGATCCACGCGGAACTGGTCGCGCGGTTGCCGGTGCCGGATGCGCAGGGCGGCACGCATCACACGATGCCCCCGCTGCACACCCGTGCCGAGTATGCGCACTACATTGCGAGCCGCACCGCGGCATGGATCGCCAGCAGGAAGCCCGGCACGCCGTGATGAACGGCAGCGCGCGCATGCGGTCACAAGGCCGGCGACGGGTCGCCCCGGCGGCCGCTCGCGCGACGCTGTCGCGCGCTGTCCGCGTCAGCGGCTCGACAGAGCACGCGCACGCCGACGGATGCGCCGCCCGAGCCCTGAGCGCGAGGCCGCTTGTTTGCCGCTTGTTTGCCGCTCAGGGCCCGCTTGTTTCCCGCCCACGCACAGCCCGCACACTGCTCACGTGTCGCTCACGCACCCGCTCACATACCGTCCCGGCGTGGCCAGTACGCCTGCATGCGAGCGGCGATGCGACGCCACGGCGGATCTGCGAACAGGATCAGCGCACCGAGCGCGAGGCAGCCACAGCACAAGAACGTGCCGCGATAGCCGAGCGCGGCGACCATCAGTCCCGACAGCACCCCCGACAGGATCGACCCGACCCGCGCCGAATTGAAGAACAGCGCGGTCGCCTCGCCCGGTGTGCGCGGCATCAGATCCTGAACGTATGTCAGGCCGAGGCAGGACGTCACCGCGACCACGAACGCGTTCAGCCCCTGCATCGGGATCAGGAAGGGAATCGACGCCGCCCCCGCCACGCAGACGAAGTACAGCGTATGCACGCCCGCACACGCAGCCAGCCAGCGCGCCTTGTTGAGCCGCTCTCCGCGCGCGCCGAGCGCGAGCATCATCGGGATTTCGAGGAATGCGCCAAGGCCGAGCATGATCGATACGTCGATGCGCGTGCCGTGCAGTCCGTGCACGACGTACAACGGCAGCACGATCATCGTCGCGTTCGCGGCAAGACCGATCAGCGTCAACGCCAGCACCGCGCGCCAGATCACGCGAGGCGGTGCGAGCGGATGCACGAAATCCGGCTCGATCGGATTCTCCGGCTCGACCGCGGTCACCTCCAGCGACGAAGCCGGATCCCCCGCGACGTGTTCCGGTTGCGGGGCAGGCGCGAGCGCGTGCGGCACCTCGCGCATGCGCCAGACGATCGCGGCACAGGCCGCAAAGCATGCCGCGGCGAACAGGAAGAGGCCGTAGAAGCCGGTGCCCGCCAGCACGAGCGCACCCACCGACGGGCCGAATACCCATGCCCCCGACAGCACGGTGCGCAACGTCGCGGTGGCGAACGTGCGCTCCGCTTCGCCGGCGACCGGCAGTGCGACGCGCCCGAACGAGAACACCAGCGACAGCGCCGAGCCGCCCGCCCCGAGAAACGCAATCCCGATGACCAGCAGCGCGTGATAGTTGCGCACGAAACAAAGCAGCAAAAAGCCGAATGCCGCCGCCGCGAGCGCGGCGAGCAGCAGCGTTCGATGATGACCGTGACGGTCCGACCATTTGCCCGCCCATGCGCTCGCGCCGACGCCGCTGGCGGCGATCACCGTCATGAACAGGCCGAGTCGCAGGGGCGTCATCGCCGCCTGCTCGACGCCGAACAAGGACAGATACGGCGCGGTGAACGACATCGCAATCCCCAGCATCAGCGTGGCGCTAGCAAGGGGCACGAAGTGAGGAATGCGCGCGAGACTGGCGAGCCTGGACAGGTTCATCGACGATGCTGCGTGGAAGAGGCGAACCGCCTGGAAATCGGCCCTTGCGGGCCCCGCTGAGGACGGTCGGCGGGGGCGCGACACGGCATCCCAGATACCGGATACGCGTGGCGCGCGGCTAACCGGCAGTATGCCAAAGGTCGCTGAATCGTGTTAGCGGTCTCGCCAATCGGCCAGTTTTAGCGCCGGCCATCGCGCGAGCCGCGCATCGGGACGCGCGTCAGAACGGCGCTCAAAACAAAACGGCCCCTTCAGAAGGGGCCGCTTGTCAGGTGTGAAGCGCGAAGTGCTTAACGCGACATCATGTTCAAGCCGACGTTATGCATGATCCACAGCGAACCGATGATCAGGATCACCGCGGTCAGCACCGTGAAGGCAAACGCCGTGATGTTCCAGCGCTGCGCCGACGACGAGTTCATGTGCAGGAAGCACACGAGGTGAACGACGATCTGCACGAACGCGAGGCCGGCAATGCCCAGCAGCGCCGCGTGCGGCGACACCGCGCCGCTCAGCACCAGGCCGAATGCCGCCGCGGTCAGTACAACGGAGAGGATGAAGCCGACCGCGTAGGTGCCGAAGCTGCCGTGGCCTTCACCCGCGTGAGTGGTATGGCTATGGTCCATTTAAATCACACTCGCAAGATAAACGAAGGTAAACACGCCGATCCAGACGATGTCCAGAAAGTGCCAGAACAGGCTCAGGCACGTGAGGCGGCGCAGTTCGCGCTCGGTCAGTTCCGGCGCGCGGATCACCTGCACGGACAGCACCACCATCCACAGCAGACCGAAGGTCACGTGCAGACCGTGGGTGCTCACCAGCGTGAAGAACGACGACCAGAATGCGCTGCGGCTCGGGCCTGCGCCCACTTCGATCAGGTGCGCGAACTCGCGCAGTTCCAGCACGAGGAACGACACGCCCAGCAGGAACGTGACGGCCAGCCAGCCGAGCACCGCGCCCTTCTTGCCCTTGTACGCGCCGAGCATCGCGAAGCCATACGTAATCGAGCTCAGCAGCAGCGCCGCGGTTTCGAGCGCGACACCGGGGATCTCGAACAGGTCCTTGCCGGTCGGGCCGCCCGCGAACTGGTCGCTCATCACCGCGAATACCGCGAACAGCGAAGCGAACAGAATGCAGTCGGTCATCAGGTACAGCCAGAACCCGAATACCGATTGCGACGGCACGTGGTCGGCATCGTGCGCGTCGTGCGCCGAATGCGACGGATGTGCGAGAGAAATATTCTGCATGGTCAGTCAGCCTCCACCAACTCGGTCGCCGCGCCGGCGCCGGAACCAGAACGCCGTTCTTCGATCATTCGGACCGTCTCGGCAGGGATGTAGTAATCGACATCGGTTGCGAAGCTGCGCGCGATCACCGTGCCGATCGCACCGGCGAAGCCGATAATCGCGAGCCACCAGATGTGCCAGATCGCCGCGAAGCCGAGCACGAGGGCGAATACGCCGATGAAGACGCCTGCACCCGTGTTGGACGGCATATGGATGTCGCGGTACACCGGCTTTTCCTGCACCTTCTTCGCGTTCGCCTTCTGATAGGCGAGTTCGTCGAGTTCGTGCACGGTCGGCAGGATCGCAAAGTTGTAGATCGGGGGCGGCGAGGTCGTCGCCCATTCGAGCGTGCGGGCATTCCACGGATCGCCGGTCAGGTCGCGGTTTTCCGGCAGGTTGCGGTCACGGATGCTCACGTACAGCTGCGCGACCTGATGCGCGATGCCAATGGCGACGAGGATGGCGCCGACTTCCGCGGCCAGCAGCCACGGATGCCATGCCGGGTTGTCATAGTGGTTCAGACGACGCGTCATGCCCATGAAGCCCAGCACGTAGAGCGGTCCAAACGCGACCCAGAAACCGATCTGCCAGAACCAGAACGCACGCTTGCCGAGCTTTTCGTTCAGCTTGAAGCCAAACGCCTTCGGGAACCAGTAGTTGAACCCGGCCAGATAACCGAACAGCACGCCGCCGATAATCACGTTGTGGAAGTGCGCGATCAGGAACAGGCTGTTGTGCAGCACGAAGTCCGCGCCCGGGATCGCCATCATCACGCCGGTCATGCCGCCGATCGTGAAGGTGATCATGAAGCCGAGCGTCCACAGCACCGGGGTCGAGAACTCGAGACGCCCCTTGTAGATCGTGAACAGCCAGTTGAAGATCTTCACGCCCGTCGGAATCGCAATGATCATCGTCGCGATGCCGAAGAACGCGTTGACGTCGGCGCCGGAGCCCATCGTGAAGAAGTGATGCAGCCACACGACGAACGACAGCACCATGATCGCGCAGGTCGCATAGACCATCGTCTTGTAGCCGAACAGCGGCTTGCGTGCGTACGTCGCGATCACTTCCGAGAAGATACCGAACGCCGGCAGGATCAGGATGTACACCTCGGGGTGACCCCATGCCCAGATCAGGTTCAGGTACAGCATGGCGTTGCCGCCGCCGTCATTCGTGAAGAAGTGCGTGCCGATGTAGCGGTCGAGGCCGAGCAGCGCCAGCGTAACCGTCAGGATCGGGAACGCAGCCATGATCAGCACGTTCGTGCACAGCGCGGTCCACGTGAACACGGGCATCTTCATGTAGGTCATGCCCGGCGCGCGCATCTTCACGATCGTCACGAAGAAGTTGACGCCTGTCAGCAGTGTGCCGATACCCGAAAGCTGGAGACTCCAGATGTAGTAGTCGACCCCCACGCCCGGGCTGAACTGCAGCTCCGACAGCGGCGGATACGCCAGCCAGCCCGTCTTCGCGAATTCGCCGACCACGAGCGAGATGTTGATCAGGATCACGCTCACCGCGGTCAGCCAGAACGACACCGAGTTCAGGAACGGGAACGCGACGTCGCGCGCGCCGATCTGCAGCGGCACGACGAGGTTCATCAGGCCGATCATGAACGTCATCGCCATGAAGAAGATCATGATGACGCCGTGTGCCGAGAAGATCTGGTCGTAGTGATGCGGCGGCAGATAACCGGGGTTGTGATACGCGATCGCAAGCTGGGTGCGCATCATGATCGCGTCGGCGAAGCCGCGCAGCAGCATGATCAGCGCGACGAAGATGTACATCACGCCGAGCCGCTTGTGGTCGACGGACGTGAGCCACTCGGTCCACAGATACTTCCACTTGCCGAGATACGTAATTGCGCCGAGCACCGCGAGCGCGGCCAGAATCATGCCGCCGCCCGCCACCACGATAATGGGCTCGTGGTAGGGAATCGCGTCTAATGTGAGCTTACCGAACATATTTACCCCTTCGAACCACACGACGCACCGAAATCGACGAAGTGGCCGTTGTTGTACTTTGCAACAATGTTTTCAAACAGCTTCGGATCAACCGACGAGAAGTACGTCACCGGTACCTTCCCGCCCGGCTGCGTCAGCGTGTTGTACCGGTTCATGTCGAGGTGATCCGTCGACGCGCGCACCTGGGCAACCCACTTGTCGAAATCGGCCGGCGATTCCGCGAGCGCGCGGAACTTCATGTCCGAGAAACCGTTGCCGCTGAAGTTGGCCGACAGGCCCGCATAGTTGCCTGCATCGTCGGCGATCAGGTGCAGACGCGTCTGCATGCCCGCCATTGCATAGATCTGGCTGCCCAGCTGCGGGATGAAGAACGAGTTCATCACCGAGTCGGACGTGATATTGAAGTTGACCGGCGTACCTACCGGGAACGCGACCTGGTTGACGGTCGCAATGCCCAGATCGGGATAAATGAAGAGCCATTTCCAGTCGAGCGACACGACCTCGACGTTGATCGGCTTCACCTGGGATTCGAGCGGACGGTACGGATCGAGCTCGTGCGTGCTTTTCCACGTCAACACGCCAAGGAACACGATGATCAGCGTCGGCACCACCCACACCACCACTTCGATGGCGGTCGAGTGCGACCAGTTCGGACGATAGTCAGCGCTCGTGTTCGATGCACGGTAACGCCACGCAAAGAACAGCGTCATCAGGATCACCGGGATCACGACGATCAGCATCGCCCACGTGGACGTGGCGATCAGGTCTCGCTCCGCGACGCCCACACTGCCTTTGGGGTTCAACAGATCGAGATTGCTGCAGCCCGAGAGCAGCGATGCCAGACCGATGGCCACGAAACTCATCGATCCTCTTAGAGTCTTTTCTTTCATATCGATTGCCTGCTCTTTACGTCTTTGACGAATATCATCCGACCGCCTCCAGTGAAAGCGGACGCATGGTAAAGCCCCGTCTGCCGAATAAAAACAGCGAATTTTGCAACGATGTGTTGCGGGACTGGACCGTGTGACACGTTGTCGCAGCGACGCGGGGACGAAAAACCGGGGCCGTTCGATACAGGTCGATCAAACGGCTGGCGTAACGCCGGACCACTTGCAAAACTGCGCGCGCAACCAGAAGGCTGCGCGCGCATGATGAAGCATTGGGCCGCACATCGCAACTGTTCAGTCGCGCAACGGCACAAAAATGATACCTGGCGACACAAAAACGATGGTTCGATCAACCCGGCGCATGGGTCGGATTGACATTGGCAACCGTACGTGCTGCCTGCTGGCTGTCGGCGTTGGCAAGCGAGGCGGGCTGCGCCGAACGGTCCGCTTGTGCGAGCAGCGTTTGCGAGGTCGCACTGATTGCATCGGTGAAAGGTTTCGGATAGATGCCGATGCCCAGCACCATGACCGCCATCGCACCGAGCAGCAGGAATTCGCGCCGGCCGATGTCGCGCAGGTTCGCGACGCGCGTGTTCTTTACCGCGCCGAAGATCACGCGCTTGTACATCCACAAGGTGTAAGCCGCGCTCAGAATCAGGGTGGACGCCGCGAGCGCGCCGATCCAGAAGTTGAAGCCGACGGCGCCCATCAGCACCATGAACTCGCCGACAAACCCGGCGGTGCCCGGCAGCCCGACGTTGGCCATTGCGAAGAGCATCGTGAACACGGCGAACTTCGGCATCGTATTGACGACCCCGCCATACGCGTCGATCGCGCAGCTCTGCGTGCGATCGTGGAGCATGCCGGTGCACAACAGCATCGCGCCGGAGATGATGCCGTACGAGACCATCTGCATGACCGCGCCCGACTGGCCGAGCGGGTTGAAGATGAACAGGCCGAGCGTCACGAGGCCCATGTGAGAAACCGACGAGTACGCGAGCAGCTTGCGCATGTCGGTTTGCACGAGCGCGAGCAGGCTTGAGTAGATCACCGCGACGAGCGCCAGCGTGATCATGGCCGGGGCGAAGAAATGACACGCCTGCGGCGTGATCGGCAACGCGAAACGCAGCAGGCCATAGCCGCCGATCTTCAGCATGCCGATCAGGACGGCCGCGCCGGTCGGACCGTCGAGGTGCACGTCCGGAAGCCAGCTATGCACCGGCCACATCGGCACTTTCACCGCGAAGGCGGCCAGGAACCCGAGGAAGACAAGCGCCTGCGGCACGAACCCGAGCTGCGCGGACTGCCAGCGCGCGAGATCGAAGCTCTGCGTTTGCGCGTACAGATACAGCATCGCGATCAGCATCATCAGCGAGCCGACCAGCGAGAAGAAGAAGAATTTGACCGCGGCGTGCCGACGGTTCTTGTGGCCCCAGGTACCGATCAGCAGATAGAGCGGAATCAGCGTCGCTTCGAAGAAGATGAAGAACAGCATGCCGTCGAGCGAGCTGAACACGCCTTGCATGAAACCCGACAGCATCAGGAAGGAGCCGAAATATTGCGCGCTGCGCAGCGTGATAGACCGCCAGCCCGCGACGACGATGATCAATGTGGTCAATGCGGTGAGCACGATCAGCCACAGCGAAATTCCGTCCACGCCGAGATGCCACGCGATGTCGAACGTGGGCAGCCACTTGGCGTTCTCGACGAACTGCATTCCCGGCGCGCCATTCTGAAAGCCGGCGACCAGCGGAACGACCGGCGCGGCCCCTGCGAGTGCGCCGACAAGAGCGAGCCAGCGCGCGCGGACCGGCGAACTGGCGCCCGCCCGCAGAACAATGATCCCCGCCACGATGGGGACCCAGATCAGAAGGCTTAAGAGCGGAGGGGATTGCATTTGATCTTCAAGGTCTGAGGCAGAAAACCGTCCGACACAACGCTTTGCTGCCGAAAGCATTGCAATGAAAATTACATTTAACCTTCATTCGGGCGGCGCTGAAGTAAGTTTCAGCGCCAGGTCAGTGCGTCGAAAAGGCGCACTTCCGCCGAGGGTTAACCAGCATAACCCAAAAACAATATTTTTGCAGCGCCACATGCACCTGCTGGCCATGTAGACAACAGGCGGTAAACTTCATTGGAATCAATGGTCTAGCTTTCTGGAGTGAGACGGATGCCTGTGCAAAACCCGATGTTTTGCAACGATCTGACGACCCGTTTCAATGCACGAAAGCCGTAGCGTGAGAGGTGGGAGTATCTGAAATCAGGCCGACAAAGCTTATTACAAAAAGAAAGCTTTTCGCCATCAACCATTCAGATTTCTTACAAGACGCGCTTTATTCGACCAATAGTCTCCGCCTGTGCCGCCGGTCAAAAAATCGATCTCAAATACCGGAACGACAAAATTATAGTCTTTCCGTAAACGGCCGAACCCCGCCACGGAGGTGGACGGGGTTCGGAGCGAGGGCATGAGGAGCCTGACGATTACCTACTTTCACACGGGAATCCGCACTATCATCGGCGTGGAGTCGTTTCACGGTCCTGTTCGGGATGGGAAGGGGTGGGACCGACTCGCTATGGTCATCAGGCATGACGGGTTGCTGCGTCGCCGGCACGGCGCCGCAGCCAATCGGGAAGAAGCGTAAAGAGGGATGCTGAAGCGGGGTTGCGTTGTTTCAGGCACAACACGCGATCTCAACCCGGGTGGTCTGCCGCGCATCCCGGTTCGGGGGCGGCGAAACACACCGGTTATAGGATCAAGCCTTACGGGCAATTAGTATCAGTTAGCTTAACGCATTACTGCGCTTCCACACCTGACCTATCAACGTCCTGGTCTTGAACGACCCTTCAAGGGGCTCGAAGCCCCGGGGAAGTCTCATCTTGAGGCGAGTTTCCCGCTTAGATGCTTTCAGCGGTTATCTCTTCCGAACATAGCTACCCGGCGATGCCACTGGCGTGACAACCGGTACACCAGAGGTTCGTCCACTCCGGTCCTCTCGTACTAGGAGCAGGCCCCCTCAAACTTCCAGCGCCCACGGCAGATAGGGACCAAACTGTCTCACGACGTTTTAAACCCAGCTCACGTACCTCTTTAAATGGCGAACAGCCATACCCTTGGGACCGGCTACAGCCCCAGGATGAGATGAGCCGACATCGAGGTGCCAAACACCGCCGTCGATATGAACTCTTGGGCGGTATCAGCCTGTTATCCCCAGAGTACCTTTTATCCGTTGAGCGATGGCCCTTCCATACAGAACCACCGGATCACTATGACCTGCTTTCGCACCTGTTCGACTTGTCAGTCTCACAGTCAAGCACGCTTATGCCATTGCACTATCAGCACGATTTCCGACCGTACCTAGCGTACCTTCGTACTCCTCCGTTACACTTTGGGAGGAGACCGCCCCAGTCAAACTGCCTGCCATGCACTGTCCCCAGACCCGCTTCAGGGCCCAAGGTTAGAACCTCAAACAAGCCAGGGTGGTATTTCAAGGACGGCTCCACGCAAACTGGCGTTCACGCTTCACAGCCTCCCACCTATCCTACACAGGCCGGTTCAAAGTCCAATGCAAAGCTGCAGTAAAGGTTCATGGGGTCTTTCCGTCTAGCCGCGGGGAGATTGCATCATCACAAACACTTCAACTTCGCTGAGTCTCGGGAGGAGACAGTGTGGCCATCGTTACGCCATTCGTGCAGGTCGGAACTTACCCGACAAGGAATTTCGCTACCTTAGGACCGTTATAGTTACGGCCGCCGTTTACCGGGACTTCAATCAAGAGCTTGCACCCCATCATTTAATCTTCCGGCACCGGGCAGGCGTCACACCCTATACGTCCACTTTCGTGTTTGCAGAGTGCTGTGTTTTTATTAAACAGTCGCAGCCACCAGTTTATTGCAACCCTTTCACCCTCCAGGCGCAGGCCTGTCAAGCTACAAGGGCGTACCTTATCCCGAAGTTACGGTACCAGTTTGCCGAGTTCCTTCTCCCGAGTTCTCTCAAGCGCCTTGGAATACTCATCTCGCCCACCTGTGTCGGTTTGCGGTACGGTCAATGTGAAACTGAAGCTTAGAGGCTTTTCCTGGAACCCCTTCCAGTTGCTTCGCTTCCGGAGAAGCTCGCGCCACGCCCTTGAATCCCGTGCCCGGATTTGCCAGAGCACCTTCTCCAACGCAGCGACCGGGACTTCCAACACCCGGACAACCTTCCGCGATCCGTCCCCCCATCGCATTTCACACTGGTGCAGGAATATTGACCTGCTTCCCATCAGCTACGCATTTCTGCCTCGCCTTAGGGGCCGACTCACCCTACGCCGATGAACGTTGCGTAGGAAACCTTGGGCTTACGGCGAGGGGGCCTTTCACCCCCTTTATCGCTACTCATGTCAGCATTCGCACTTCCGATACCTCCAGCACACCTTCCGGTGCACCTTCGCAGGCTTACGGAACGCTCTCCTACCATGCACATTGCTGTGCATCCGCAGCTTCGGTATATGGCTTAGCCCCGTTACATCTTCCGCGCAGGACGACTCGATCAGTGAGCTATTACGCTTTCTTTAAAGGGTGGCTGCTTCTAAGCCAACCTCCTGACTGTTTTAGCCTTCCCACTTCGTTTCCCACTTAGCCATATTTCGGGACCTTAGCTGGCGGTCTGGGTTGTTTCCCTCTTGACACCGGACGTTAGCACCCGATGTCTGTCTCCCGTGATTGCACTCTTCGGTATTCGGAGTTTGCTATGGCGAGGTAATCCGCAATGGACCCCTCAACCATGACAGTGCTCTACCCCCGAAGGTGATACACGAGGCACTACCTAAATAGTTTTCGGAGAGAACCAGCTATTTCCAGGTTTGTTTAGCCTTTCACCCCTATCCACAGCTCATCCCCTAACTTTTCAACGTTAGTGGGTTCGGCCCTCCAGCACGTGTTACCGTGCCTTCAGCCTGGCCATGGATAGATCACCTGGTTTCGGGTCTACACCCAGCGACTGGACGCCCTGTTCGGACTCGCTTTCGCTACGCCTGCCCTATTCGGTTAAGCTCGCCACTGAATGTAAGTCGCTGACCCATTATACAAAAGGTACGCCGTCACCCCTTGCGAGGCTCCGACTGTTTGTATGCATGCGGTTTCAGGATCTCTTTCACTCCCCTCCCGGGGTTCTTTTCGCCTTTCCCTCACGGTACTGGTTCACTATCGGTCGATCACGAGTATTTAGCCTTGGAGGATGGTCCCCCCATCTTCAGACAGGATTTCACGTGTCCCGCCCTACTTGTCGTACACCCAGTTCTTCCACACTGCCTTCGCCTACGGGGCTATCACCCACTATGGCCGCACTTTCCAGAGCGTTCAGCTGACAATGCAGATAAAGAGTACAGGCTGCTCCCATTTCGCTCGCCACTACTCTGGGAATCTCGGTTGATTTCTTTTCCTGCGACTACTTAGATGTTTCAGTTCGCCGCGTTCGCTTCGCATGGCCTATGTATTCAGCCACGGATACTCCATTCGGAGTGGGTTTCCCCATTCGGACATCTGCGGATCAAAGCTCGTTTGCCAGCTCCCCGCAGCTTTTCGCAGGCTACCGCGTCCTTCATCGCCTGTGATCGCCAAGGCATCCACCACATGCACTTGTTCGCTTGACCCTATAACAGGTGTGTCTCTTCCGACACCTTCCCGCTACAGGTTGAGTTTTCGCGTTGTGCCGTATTCCACTGCCCTCTTCCGAGGGCCCTGAGATACATCGATACAATCACAACCCTGATTCACCTACTCGCATCCATCTCGAGATGCTTTCGGCCAATCTCTTTACTACTTCTTCCTGATTGTTAAAGAACGACAGCCGGCGCACACCCTGTGCGCGCCGCCATGACTGGCTCAATCGCCAATGCACGCAGGCCCTGCCACCGCAGGCGCTTCGTGCATTGAGGACTGGTGGAGGCAGACGGGATCGAACCGACGACCCCCTGCTTGCAAAGCAGGTGCTCTCCCAGCTGAGCTATGCCCCCCATGTCTTCCCCCAGGGGCCCGCCTCCGACAGATTGGTGGGTCTGGCTGGATTCGAACCAGCGACCCCCGCCTTATCAAGACGGTGCTCTAACCAACTGAGCTACAGACCCCTGAGTCTGTCATGCCTACAGCCGATAAGCGTGAGCACTTGCGCCATGGCGCAGGCTCTGGAAAGGAGGTGATCCAGCCGCACCTTCCGATACGGCTACCTTGTTACGACTTCACCCCAGTCATGAATCCTGCCGTGGTGACCGTCCTCCTTGCGGTTAGACTAGCCACTTCTGGCAAAACCCACTCCCATGGTGTGACGGGCGGTGTGTACAAGACCCGGGAACGTATTCACCGCGGCATGCTGATCCGCGATTACTAGCGATTCCAGCTTCACGCACTCGAGTTGCAGAGTGCGATCCGGACTACGACCGGTTTTCTGGGATTGGCTCCACCTCGCGGCTTGGCTACCCTCTGTTCCGACCATTGTATGACGTGTGAAGCCCTACCCATAAGGGCCATGAGGACTTGACGTCATCCCCACCTTCCTCCGGTTTGTCACCGGCAGTCTCCCTGGAGTGCTCTTGCGTAGCAACTAGGGACAAGGGTTGCGCTCGTTGCGGGACTTAACCCAACATCTCACGACACGAGCTGACGACAGCCATGCAGCACCTGTGTGACGGCTCCCTTTCGGGCACCCCCACCTCTCAGCGGGGTTCCATCCATGTCAAGGGTAGGTAAGGTTTTTCGCGTTGCATCGAATTAATCCACATCATCCACCGCTTGTGCGGGTCCCCGTCAATTCCTTTGAGTTTTAATCTTGCGACCGTACTCCCCAGGCGGTCAACTTCACGCGTTAGCTACGTTACCAAGCCAATGAAGGCCCGACAACCAGTTGACATCGTTTAGGGCGTGGACTACCAGGGTATCTAATCCTGTTTGCTCCCCACGCTTTCGTGCATGAGCGTCAGTATTGGCCCAGGGGGCTGCCTTCGCCATCGGTGTTCCTCCACATCTCTACGCATTTCACTGCTACACGTGGAATTCCACCCCCCTCTGCCATACTCCAGCGCTGCAGTCACCAATGCAGTTCCCAGGTTAAGCCCGGGGATTTCACATCGGTCTTACAGCACCGCCTGCGCACGCTTTACGCCCAGTAATTCCGATTAACGCTCGCACCCTACGTATTACCGCGGCTGCTGGCACGTAGTTAGCCGGTGCTTATTCTTCCGGTACCGTCATCCCCACGAGGTATTAGCTCAAAGGTTTTCTTTCCGGACAAAAGTGCTTTACAACCCGAAGGCCTTCTTCACACACGCGGCATTGCTGGATCAGGGTTGCCCCCATTGTCCAAAATTCCCCACTGCTGCCTCCCGTAGGAGTCTGGGCCGTGTCTCAGTCCCAGTGTGGCTGGTCGTCCTCTCAGACCAGCTACAGATCGTCGCCTTGGTAGGCCTTTACCCCACCAACTAGCTAATCTGCCATCGGCCGCCCCTGTAGCGCGAGGCCCGAAGGTCCCCCGCTTTCATCCACAGATCGTATGCGGTATTAATCCGGCTTTCGCCGGGCTATCCCCCACTACTGGACACGTTCCGATGTATTACTCACCCGTTCGCCACTCGCCGCCAGGCCGAAGCCCGCGCTGCCGTCCGACTTGCATGTGTAAGGCATGCCGCCAGCGTTCAATCTGAGCCAGGATCAAACTCTTCAGTTCAAACCTGTTACTGTTTTCGGTTCCGCGGTCTCCCGCTAAACCGGTCGCTCACTCAACGTACTGACGTTGTGGCCAGGCCCTGCCCCTTGACGAAGCAGCCCTGACCTTCCTTTCAATACTGTGTGAGACACTTTGATACTTTTGCCCTGCGCGCGGCTCTTGCGAACCCCGCGCTGCGCGCCCTGCATCAAGTGCCCACACTTATCGGCTGTATGTTTTTAAAGAACATTCGCTGCGTGCTGCGCCCCGCTACTGCCCTGTTCACTCCGGCGCTGCTTCGCTGCGTTGCTGCGTCTGCAGCAGAGAAACGAGATTATGCAGAACCTCCTCCCCCCCGTCAACTCCACCTGCGAAAAAATTTGCAGCCACAGCGAACACTGGACCACGCGGATAGTCAGACCGTGAACCTGACCTTGTCGACACCGGTTCCGTCCATCAGGGCGCGCACCACTTGACTCATCCGCAACAATTCTCAAACACGAAACAAGCAGGACGTCGAGTTCGGATATAATCGCTCGCCGCGCGAAATTCGCGCGCTTCCATCGGCCCGCTGCGAGCGGGCCAATCTTTTCGCTCCCTATCCGAGCACTGACAAACTTTCCGGCTGCAACAGTCACGGCCGTGACCGTTGCAGCCTTGCCCCTGCGCGTGAGCGTCGCGACCCGCGCCTCATTGCGAAGCCTTCGAGGAGAAGATATTGAACCCATTCGATCGGGACGATTCCGCAGACAGCACGGCCGGATTCAACATCAAGGTTCCGGCCGGACGCAACGCCAAGGGCAAGAATGCAGGCAAGGCGCTCCCGGCCGCAGCCGACGCCGCTCCCCAGCCGGTCGAGGAACAGCAGCGCCAGATGCGCGCCCTCATCCAGCTGGGCAAGGAGCGCGGCTATCTGACGCACGCGCAGATCAACGATCACCTGCCCGACAACTTCGCCCAGACGGCTGCGATGGAAACCATCGTCGCGACCTTCAACGACATGGGCGTGGCCGTCTACGAAACCGAGCCCGACGCAGAAGCGCTGCTGCTGAACGCCAACTCGCCGATCGACTCGGACGATCAGGCCGATGAGGAAGCCGAAGTCGCGCTGTCGACCGTCGACTCCGAATTCGGGCGCACCACGGACCCGGTGCGCATGTACATGCGGGAAATGGGCGCCACCGAACTGCTCACGCGCGCGGGTGAAATCGCCATCGCCAAACGTATCGAAGACGGTCTGAACGAGATGGTGCAGGCCATCGCCGCGTGCCCGTCGGCGGTCGCGGCCATTCTCGCGAGCGCCGAGCAGATCGCGGCCGGCGAGTTGCGCATCGACGAACTGATCGACGGTCTGAACGACAGCGGCGACGAAGCGCAGGTCGAGGACGAAAGCGCCGACCCGCCCGCCGAACTCGAAGCCGAAGCCAGCGACGACGACAGCAGCGATGATGACGACGACATCTCCGCCGACTCCAGCGGCATGGACGAAGCGCGTCTGAAGAAGCTCACCGCGGACTGCCTCGACATTTTCGCGCGCGTGCGCGCGCGCTTTGCCGACGTCACCGCGCTGCAGGCGAAGGGCGACACGTCGTCGGCCGCCTACCGGCGCGCCTGCACCGACATCCAGCAGGAACTCGCCGCACTACGCTTCACCGCGCGCACCATCGACCGCCTGTGCGGCAACGTGCATAACCGGGTGACGGAAGTGCGTGCCATCGAACGGCGCATCCAGCAGATCGTGCTGGAGCGCAGCGGCATGCCGCGCGAGCTCTTCATCGACACGTTCCCCGGCCACGAAACCGATCTGGACTGGACGATGCGCATGGCGAAGAAGTCGAAAGACTTCGGCCCCGCGCTCGAGCGCCACCTGCCCGCGATCCAGGCCGAGCAGCAAAAGCTGATCGCGATCGAGGACGTGGTCTCGCTGCCGCTGCAGCGGCTCAAGGAAATCAATCGCAAGATGGTCGCCGCCGAGGCGAAGATGCGCAAGGCGAAGAGCGAAATGATCGAGGCGAACCTGCGCCTCGTGATCTCGATCGCCAAGAAGTACGTGAACCGCGGCATGCAGTTCCTCGATCTGATCCAGGAAGGCAACATCGGCCTGATGAAGGCCGTCGACAAGTTCGAATACCGGCGCGGCTGGAAGTTCTCGACGTATGCGACGTGGTGGGTCCGGCAGGCCGTCACGCGTTCGCTCGCCGATCAGGCGCGCACGATTCGCGTGCCGGTGCACATGATCGAGACGATCAACAAGCTGAACCGGATCTCCCGCGAGATCACCCAGCAGACCGGCCTCGAACCGCATCCGTCGGTGCTCGCCGAGCGCATGGACCTGACCGAGGAGAAAGTGCGCAGCATCCTGAAGATCGCGCGCCAGCCGGTCTCGATGGAAACGCCGATGGGCGAGGACGGCGATGCGACGCTCGGCGACATGATCGAGGACACCGGCGTCACCTCGCCCGCGGATGCCGCGGTGCAGGCGAATCTGCGGCTCGCGATCGACGACGCGCTCGACTCGCTGTCGCCGCGCGAAGCAAAGGTGCTGCGCATGCGCTATGGTCTCGACACCAAGTCCGACCACACGCTCGAAGAAGTCGGCAAGCAGTTCGACGTGACGCGCGAGCGGATTCGCCAGATCGAAAGCAAGGCAATGCGCAAGCTGATGCATCCGAGCCGCGCAGACCGCCTGCGCTCGTTCCTCGACCGCTGACGCGCACCGGCCGGGCGCGCCGCGCATTTGCCCTGGAGCAGGCGCCCGCGCCCACCGTCCTATACATCAAAGGATTGCCCGTGAAGTTCCTGCATAGCGTCGCCGCCCTGCTGCCCCTCGTCGTGATGCCGCTCGCGGCCCACGCTGCCGATTGCAGCCATCCGTCAGGCGGACCCGGCATGTCGAGTGCGCAGGCGAGCTTTCAATGCGCCGAACAGGTGCGCATTCGGGACGACCAGCAGCTCGACGGCCTCTACAACAAACTGCTCGCCACGCTGCGCGACGATCCGCGTCTGCATACCCATCCGCGCGAAGACCTGACCGCCGCTCACCGCGCGTGGCTCGCCTACCGCAACGCGGAATGCCAGTTCCGCATCAGCCTCGCGAGCGGCGCGCCGCAATGGGCACAGGTGAATCATTCGCAATGCCTGTCGAACCTGACCGAGGCGCGGATCAGGACGCTCGCTGACTATCTGCAGCAGGCCCAGGGCGAATAGCCGAATGAGCGGGCGCGGCTGCGCCCGTTTCCGATCCGAAAAACCGCGGCCGGTCCTGGCCCCTCCCGATCCCACATCGGCCGCGCACAAAGCCCGCCCTCGGCGGCGAGTCGCGCGAACGGGGTGTTATGATCGGAAACACCGCGCGCCGGCAGGCGCTTTTCCCTGCTTCACGTCCATGGACACTCACCTCACAAAACCCGCCGAACCGTCGACCCCGGATCTGGGCCGGCGCGTGAGGGCTGCGCGCCAGGCGCAGGACCTGACGCTCGAAACGGCGAGCAGGCTATGCGGCGTTTCGCGCTCGACCCTCTCGAAAGTGGAAAACGGGCTGATGTCTCCCACGTTCGACGTCTTGCAGAAGATCGTGCTCGGTCTGAAGATCGAAATCGGCGAGCTGTTCGGCTCGGCGCCGATTGCCAGCGCCGGCGGCCGGCGCGCGCTGACCCGCAAGGGCGCCGGCCAGCGTCACGCGTATCGCGGCTACCAGATGGAGCTGCTCGCCACCGACCTCGCGCACAAGGCGATGTTGCCGTTTCGCATCCGCATTTCCGCGCATACGCTCGACGCGTTCGACGACTGGGGACGCCACGAGGGCGAGGAATTTCTCTACGTGATCAGCGGCAGCGTGTGCCTGTATTCCGAGCTTTACGCCCCCACGCATCTGAACGCGGGCGACAGCATCTATTTCGACAGCCGCACCGGTCACGCCGCCATCTCGACCAGCGAAGAAGACGCCGAGGTCCTGTGGATGGCCACCCGTGCGGACGTCCCGCTGCCGCCGCCCGAGCCGCCGCGCACCTAGATCGGCTGCATCCGCGCAGCGCCGGCGTCCGGCGGCCCGGCTTCAGGCATCGCGCGCCTGCGCGAGCGCGGCGAGATTGCCTTCGCCGAACCCGTGATGCCCTTTGCGCTGCACGATCTCGAAGAAAATCTCGCCCGGGCCGCGACGCACGAACGTCTGAAAGAACAGCAGCGGCACGCCGTCGGCGCCCATCTCGCCATCCACCAGAATGCGGCCGCGCTGGAGCCGCGCGAGATCGAGGCCGTGCCCCGGCAGACGCGCATCGATCTGTTCGTAATAGCGCGCGGGCGGCTCGACCATCTCGACGCCATTGGCCGCGAGCCGCTCGACGCACGCGACGATATCCGCGGTCGCGAGCGCGATGTGCTGGACACCCTCGCCCGGATGATCGGGCAGATACGCATGCATCAGGTCGGTGCGGCGCGTGCCCTCCTCGTACAGCGGGATGCGGATCGCGCCGCACGGCGACACCATCACGCGCGAATCGGCGCTGATGTGCCAGTTCGCGTGCAGCTCGCGGATTTCGCGGAAATTCAGCAGATCGTGATAGAAATCGAGCCATTCCTGCATGCGGCCCGCGCCCACCGTCTGCGTCAGGTGATCGACCGCGATCAGGCCCGTGCCCACGTGGCTCAGGTCCGCCTGAGCGGTGTCGATCTCGATCGGGCGGAAATCGATGTCGAAGATCGAGATGTCGCCGACGCCGCCGCGCAGCCCGCCGCGCCCCCGCCAGCGGTCCACGAAGTACATGTGCGAATCGCCGATGCCCTGGATCGACGGAATCACCAGTTCGCCCTTGCCCACGCGCTCGCCTTCGAACGACCACGCGCCCAGCCCGATCGCGCGCTCGTACGCCGCCTGCGCATCCGCCACGCGCAAGCCCAGCGCGCAAATGCCGGCGCCATACTCCTGCGCGTAACGCGCGGCGAACGAGTCCGGCTCCGCGTTCAGGAGGAAATTCATCTCGCCCTGACGATACAGCGTGACGTCCTTGCTGACGTGGCGTGCGATCGGCTTGAAACCGAGCTGCCCGAACATGCGCGCAAGCGCCTGCGGATCGCGCGCGGCAAACTCGACGAACTCCAGTCCCGCCGTACCGAGCGGATTGTGCAGCGGATCCGCCGCGGCCTTCAGGGCGTCGCTCCGAGAAGGCAGGTCGCTGGGCATGGCTATCTCCTTTCAGGTACGTTCGTCGCCGCCAACCATGTCGCATGTGCGCTGCGCTCGCACACCGGTACGCGCGGCGCATGGCTTGCGCACCGTGTTTGTACACCGGGTGGGGCGCCGCGCGCAACCGAATTTTGTACCAGATAGTTCACATTGGAGCCCCCGCGGCCGCCCGCGGATCAGCGCGGTCTGCCGCGCCGCTTCGGCTCGTGACTGTCCGCATGCTGCGCCATCCGCTCGCGCGCGACCGCGCGCAGCGCCTCGATCAGCGCCCGCCCGACCGGCGAAGGCTGCGTGTCGGAACGGCGAATCAGTCCGACCGGCTCGTCGGTCCCCGCAACCGGCAGCGGCACGCGCACGAGCAGCCGGTGAGCCAGTTCGTATTCCACTGCGCTTTGCGGCACGAGCCAGAGTGCGTCGTTCTCGAGCGCGAGCGCGCGCCCCGTCGACACTGACAGCACCTCGACAAAAGCCGGCAAGGGCAGAACGCCCCACGCGGCCAGCAGGCTGTCCGCGGATTGCCGGATCAGCGTGCCGAACGGCGGGACGACCACGGTAAAGCCGTCGAGCCTTGCCGCCGGGGACGCGCCGTCCGACGCGAGCGGATGCCCGGCCCGCACGACCGCGATCAACGGCTCGCTGAACAGCTGCTCGAAACTGAGACCGACCGTGCGTTCCGGATCGGCCAGCCGCCCGACCGCAAACTCGATCTCGCCGGCCTTCAGCCGCTCCAGCAATTCCGCGTTCGCTCCGGTCGCCAGACGCACGCTGACACGCGGCCACTGCTGCGCGAAACGCCTGAGCACCGGCGGAATCAGCGCGCCGGCGACGGTCGGCAGCACGCCGATCGACAGCGTGGCCGACGCCGCGCCCTCCACCTGCGCGAGCAGGTCCACCCCCTCGCGCAGCGCGCTGACACAGGCGTTGGCGTGCGGCATGAACAACTGACCTTCGCGGGTCGGCACCGCGCCATGCCGGCCGCGCTCGAACAGCCGCACACCGAGGATCGCCTCCAGCTCGGCCACCGTTTTCGACACGGCCGGCTGCGTGATCGACAGGCTGGCCGCCGCCTTCTGCACGCCGCCGAACTGCGCGACCGCGAGAAAGCACTGCAGGTGACGGAACTTGACGCGGCTATCCGCAAGACTTCTTTGCATAACAGACTGTTATACGAATAGCAATAAAACATCATTTTGCATAACTTCCTGGATTAGATAAAGTCCGCTCATACCCGTATCAATCCGATCCCCAGGAGACACCGCATGGACGAGCCGACGCTCACCCCGCGGGACTTCGCGTCCCATCCCGCGTACCTTCATCCCGCCTACCGCTCGTCCGTGAAACGCGGCCCGACGCGCCCGCTGATTCCGCTGAAGGAAAAGCTGCGCGACCAGCGCGTGCCGGTCTATGGCGCCGAAGACCTCGGCCCGCTCGACCACGACCTGACGCGCAACGCCGTGCGCAATGGCGAACCGCTCGGCGAGCGCATCATCGTCACCGGCCGGGTGCTCGACGAAGGCGGGCGGCCGCTGCGCAACACGCTGGTCGAGATCTGGCAAGCCAACGCGGCGGGCCGCTATGTGCACAAGGCCGACCAGCACGACGCACCGCTCGATCCGAACTTTCTCGGCGCGGGCCGCTGCCTGACCGACAACGAGGGCCGCTACCGCTTTCTGACGATCAAGCCGGGCGCGTATCCGTGGGGCAATCATCCGAACGCGTGGCGCCCGAACCACATCCACTTTTCGCTGTTCGGCGAGTATTTCGGCTCGCGCCTCGTCACGCAGATGTATTTCCCCGGCGACCCGCTGCTCGCCCACGACCCGATCTTCCAGGGCACGCCCGAAACAGCACGCGAGCGCCTGATCTCGCGCTTCTCGCTCGACACGACCGAGGAAGCGTACGCGCTCGGCTACACGTTCGACATCGTGCTGCGCGGCCCGAACGAAACCCCGATGGAGCGCTAAGCCATGACAGCCCTGAAACAAACGCCTTCGCAAACGGTCGGCCCGTACTTCGCGTACGGCCTGTGCCCCGAGCAATACCATTTCGACCTGAAGAGCCTGTTCACGCCGGCGATCGCCGACCATGACGCGGCCGGCGAGCCGATCACGATCGTCGGCCAGGTATTCGACGGCGACGGCAACGTGGTCGGCGACGCGATGCTCGAAATGTCGCAGGTCGATAGCGAAGGCCGCTATCCGGCGTCCACGGCGCAGGCAAGGGCGAGCGGCTTTCGCGGCTTCGCGCGCGTCGGGACCGGCACGGATCCGCACCAGCGCTTCGTCGTCGACACGGTAAAGCCGGGCCGCGCGAGCCCGGGCGACGCACCGCATCTGAATGTGGTCGTGACGATGCGCGGCATGCTGCTGCACACGTTCACCCGCATCTATTTCGAAGACGAAGCCGCCGCCAACGAAGCGGACCCGGTCCTCGCCGCCGTCCCCGCCGAGCGCCGCCATACGCTCCTCGCCCGCCGCGTGCCCGGCACGAACCGGCCGGTTTACCGTTTCGATATCCGCATGCAGGGCGACGGCGAAACCGTATTCTTCGACCTCTGAGACCGCGCGGATTCAGCCGCGCTTCACGCGAGCGGCTGCACGCCGATCAACAGTCCGTGCAGCCAGAACGCAAAGATCGCCCACACAATGGCGCCGCTCACCACCGCCATCAGATCCTTGCGCAGCGTCCCCGGCGGATAGGTCGTGCCGAGCAGGCGGTCGCGGCGGCGCGCCGCCGCGTAATCGACCACCGCCCAGACGAAGAACGCGCCGAACAGAATGACGTCGTCCAGCGTTCCGTTGGCCAGCAGATGCCCGAATGCCCACAGCCCGACCCCGGTCACCATCGGGTGCCGGAGCCATGCCTTGAAGTGATTGCCCGGAATGTGCGCAGCCGGAAACAGGATGAACGCAATCAGCGTGAACAGCGCCGTCAGATGCGGCGCCCAGACCGGACGCGCCCACAGCACCACCGCCGGTTCGCGGCGCGCGAGCGCATAGCCCCAGATCACCAGCACGAGTCCGATGATGGACACGAGCGAATAAAGCGCCCGCCAGCGCCGGGCGCCGAGTTGCTCAATCTGTCTGTTGCGCCAGGATTCCGCGAAGATGCGAACCGAATGAAGACCCAGGAACACCACCAACCCGACAATCAGCAACCGCATGGCCAGCTCCTTGAGAGGGGATGTGACGAATCGCGGCGATTGTCGCTCAAGCAGATGACGTTGCCAATCGCGGGCGCGAGCGCAGGCGGGCCGCGCCGGCTGGCGCGGGGCAGCGGAATGAAACAGGTGGGAGGACAGGCGGTGGCGGTGGCAGCAGCAGCGGCGCATTCACACGCGGCGCGACGTGCGCCAGAACGTCAGCGCATCGCGTCAGCAGCGAAAGTGATCGATACTCTGGCCGGCATGGATCGCGCGCGCGAGCCAGTCGGGCTTGTCGCCCTCGCCGTCCCACGTGTTGCCGTACGCGTCACGGTACCGGATGGCCTTCGTCGCGGCCGCGTCCGCGGCCATTGCCGCCGCCAGTGCGTCCAGCGTAATGCCGTATTCGTCCATCCTGCGCCGTATCCACACGACGAGGCGCTCACGCGCGTTTCCATCGAGTTCGAACACGCGTTGTTCTTCTCGCTCTTTCATAACGTACCGATGTCGCGGCTGATTCTGCGCGCTTGAGGAAAATAAAACGTTTCGCGGGGAAACCCGTAACCGATAAAAGATTCGCGAAAGCCGGATGCCGCGCACGCATTGAGGGCACGCCGCCGGCCGTGGTGCACGGCGCAATGTGGGTCGAACACGATGTCCGCTCGCTGAGCGGCACGAACTTTTGCCGGTTCGGTCTTCGCTTTGCGGCGACCGTTTTAGCGTTTATGCATTGATTTTAGCATCCATTTTCCGGATCGCACGGCACACGCTGGCAAGCACGCGCGCGCACCGGCGCAATCCCCCGATTTATCGTGCTATTTTAGCGGCTCATCGCGTCTTTTCATCCCCCACCGGAGCATTCCGATGTCAGCCAATACCGCCATTGTGGCGATCCTTGCCGCACTGATGCTCGGCGCGATGAGCCCCGGGCCGAGCTTCGTCATCGTCGCGCGTACCGCGATCGGTCTATCACGTCGTGATGGACTCGCGACCGCGCTTGGCATGGGCATCGGCGGCGTCTGCTTCAGCGCCATTGCGTTGCTCGGGCTCTACACGTTGCTGGCGGCCGTCACGTGGCTGTATGTCACGCTGAAGATCGCGGGCGGCCTGTACCTGATCTGGCTCGCGTCGAAAATCTGGCGTGGCGCGGCCACCCCGCTCACGGTCGACATGGCCGCCGCCGGCGCGCCGCGCGGCCGCCCGAGCAAATCGTTCTGGATCGGCCTGAGCACGCAGTTGAGCAACCCGAAAACCGCGGTGTACTACGGCAGCATCTTCGCGGCGCTGCTGCCTCAGCATCCGCCGCACTGGTGCTACTTTGCGCTGCCGCCGGCGATCTTCGCGATCGAGGCCGGCTGGTACACGATCGTTGCGTTGTGCTTCTCGAGCCGCGCGCCGCGCGAATGGTATCTGCGCGCGAAAGCGTGGGTCGACCGCGCCGCCGCCGGCGCCATCACCGCACTCGGCCTGCGCCTGATCGTCGCCGCACACCGCAGCGGCCTCTGACATCGAGCGCGCGGCGCTCGCTGCGCCCGCGCCGCTCAGGATCCGGGCTGTGCCGCGTCGCCCGCCTCGCCCGCGAGATCGATCGCGCTGCCCGACTTCACGCGGGCGCGCAGTTCGAACTTCTGGATCTTGCCGGTCGAAGTCTTCGGCAACTCGCCGAAGCGCACCGCCTTCGGCAGCTTGAAGCCGGCGAGAAACTGCCGGCAATGCGCGAGGATCTCGTCCTCGCTCGCGCTGCATCCGTCCTTCAGTTCGACGAACGCGCACGGCACCTCGCCCCACTTCGGATCGGGCATCGCCACCACGGCGGCAACCGCGACCGCCGGGTGACGGTACAGCGCGTCCTCGATCTCGATGCTCGAAATGTTTTCGCCGCCGGAAATGATGATGTCCTTGCTGCGATCGCGAATGCGGATGTAGCCGTCGGGCATCGTCACGCCGAGGTCGCCGGTATGGAACCAGCCGCCGCGAAATGCGTCGTCGGTTGCGCGCGGGTTCTTCAGATAGCCCTTCATACAGATGTTGCCGCGGAACATGATCTCGCCGAGCGTCTCGCCGTCGCGCGGGACGGCCTCGAGCGTCTCCGGGTCGCGCACCGTGACCGCCGCCTGCAGGTGATACCGCACGCCCTGGCGCGCGTTGAGCCGCGCGCGCTCGTCGTCGCCGAGCGCCTCCCAATCGGCCTGCTTCGCGCAGACCGAAGCCGGTCCGTAGACCTCGGTCAGTCCGTAGACGTGCGTGAGGTCGAAGCCGATTTCCTTCATCTTCGCGATCACCGCCGGCGCGGGCGCGGCGCCGGCCACCATCGTCGCGACGCGATGGGCGATCCCCTCGCGCCACGCGGCCGGTGCATTGGCGAGCGCGCCCTGCACGATCGGCGCGCCGCAGTAATGCGTGACCCGCTCGCTACGGATCAGCTCGAACACGGTCTGCGGATCGAAGCGGCGCAGGCAGACGTTGACGCCGGCGCGCGCCGCGACCGTCCACGGAAAGCACCAGCCGTTGCAATGAAACATCGGCAACGTCCACAGATACACCGCGTGCTTCGGCATGTCCCATTCGAGGATATTGCTGAGCGCGTTCAGGTAGGCGCCCCGGTGATGGTAGACCACCCCCTTCGGATCGCCGGTCGTGCCGGACGTGTAGTTCAGCGCGATCGCATCCCATTCGTCGGCGGGCGGCTGCCAGGCGAATTGCGGATCGCCGCCGGCAAGGAACGCTTCATAGTCCACCGCGCGCGGAAAATCGCGTGGGTCCGCCGGCATCGCATCGGCGACGCTGATTATTTTCAGCGCGGGCGATTCCAGCGACACGCGGCGCGCGAACGACGCAAACTCGGTATCGACGATCAGCGCCTTCGCATCGCCATGCCGCAGCATGAACAGCAGCGACGCCGCGTCGAGCCGCGTGTTCAGCGTATTGAGCACCGCGCCCGCCATCGGCACGCCGAAATGCGCGTCGATCATCGCCGGGATATTCGGCAGCAGCACCGCGACCGTGTCGCCGCGTCCGACGCCGGCTTGCACCAGCGCGCTCGCGAGGCGCCGGCAGCGCGCGTAGGTTTCGCTCCAGGTCCGGCGGATCGCGCCATGAACGACAGCGGGCCGCTCGCCATAGACCTCCGCCGCGCGGGCAATGAAATCGATCGGCGTGAGCGGCACGTAGTTGGCTTCCCGGCGGCCCAGCCCGTCTTCGAACATCGGCACCATCGCATCGTCTCCCCGGGAGCGCCCGGCCCCCTCTCGTTTTCGGCCTTGCCGGCGTACCGCGCCCGGCCGTCGCGCGGATGACGCGGCCGGCCTTCGGGCATCCGTCATCGTGCATCGCCGCCCATCGGCAGATCGTACTCGCGCGCCGCGCGCGCGAACACCGGGAATGCGCGCAGCGGTTGCGCTGCATCAGCCCCACGCGCGCGCGCCGGTCAGCGCGCTTCCTCTGCGCCATCCCACCCGGCCAGCAAGCCGCTCGCGCGCTGCACGCGCGCCGCCACGGCCCGGTCGAGCACCGGGCGCCCTTGCGGCAGCACCAGCGTCAGGAACGCGCGCGCGCGCGTGATGCCGGTGTACACGAGCTCGCGCGTCAGGATCGGGCTGAAGGTGTCGGGCAGCGCGAGCGCCGCGTGGGCAAACTCGGAGCCCTGCGACTTGTGAACGGTCAGCGCCAGCACCGTCTCGACCGCCTGCAAGCGGCTCGGCAGCACCCACTTGATGCTGCCGGAGCCGTCGCTTGCCGCGAACGCGACGCGCAGCACCGTGCCCTGCTGCGCGCCGCCGGGCAGTTCGAGCGTGATGCCGATATCGCCGTTCATCAGACCCAGCTCGTAGTCGTTGCGGGTCACGAGCACCGGCCGCCCCGGATACCACTCGCCGCGCGGCGCGATCAGCCCGGCTTCCTGCAGCAGACGCGCCACGCGGCGATTCAGTCCGTCCACGCCCCATGGCCCGCGCCGCAGCGCGCACAGCAGCTGGAACTCGCCGTGTGCTTTCAGCACCTCGGCCGCCCATGCGTCGAATGCGGCCGGTTCGGCGTTGCGCGGCGGCGCGCCGCGGCGCATCGTTTCGAGGTAGTGGCGGTAGCCATGACGCGGACGCGCGAGGTCGCCATTCGCGTCGAACAGCTGCGCGGACGGGGCCGCGCCGTTGTCGCCGTCGATCACGAGCGCCTTGAACGCCGCGTCGTCGCCGGCAGGGCAGACGAGCAGCGCCAGATCCGCGTGCCCGTGCGACCAGATACGCGCGACCCGCGCGGCATCCCCTGCGTTGACGAGCGCGGCGAGCTGGCCAATGCCGCTGTGCGCCGAGAAGCGATGGCTCTCGCGCAGCATCGCGACCGCCTGGTCGAGCGCGGTGCCGTGCGCATCGAGCATCGTCTCGTCGATCCGCTCGCCGGTGGCCGCCTCCAGCCAGGCGCGCGTCGCGGGCGTGTAGTGGCCCTGCGCGGCACGCGCGCAAAGCTCGCCGAGCACCGCGCCCGCCTCGACGGAGGCAAGCTGGTCCTTGTCGCCGAGCAGGATCAGGCGCGCCGAGGACGGCAATGCGTCGAGCACGGCGGCCATCATTTCGAGGTCGACCATCGACGCCTCGTCGATCACGAGCACATCGACCGGCAGCGGATTGCCCGCATCGTGGCGAAAGCGCCGGCTGTCGGGACGCGTGCCGAGCACCCGGTGCAGCGTCGCGACGACGGTCGGGATCGCCGCGCGCACGGCCGCGCCGTGCGGCAGCGCGTCGACCGGCAACTGCGCGACCGCCCCCGCGACCGACGCGTTCAGCCGGGCCGCCGCCTTGCCGGTGGGCGCCGCCAGCCGGATCCGCAGCGGCCGCGCGGGGCGGCCCGCGTCGGCGGGCTGCCCGAGCGCGAGGGTCTGCAACAGCGCGAGCAGCCGCACGACCGTGGTCGTCTTGCCGGTACCCGGCCCGCCCGTGACGATGCTGAACGCGCTGCGCGCCGCGAGCGCGCACGCGAGCTTCTGCCAGTCGGCGCCGGGCGCCTCGCCGCTGCGCGGCGCAAACAGGACGTCGAGCGCGGCGCGCACCGCATCGGTCTGCAGCGACGCTTCCGTCTGCGCGGACGCCGCGAGCCGTCGCCCGATCGCCGCGCGCACGTCCTGTTCGTACTGCCAGTAACGGCGCAGATAGAGGCGCGTGCCGGCGCGCACCAGCGGCGTGTTGCCGGCGCCGGCGCCGACCAGGTCCGCTGCGTCCAGCGCATCGAGCCAGGCGGCGAGCGTCACGCCGTGCAGGACATCCGCGGGCAGCGGCTGCGCTTCGAGGTCGTCTGCATCGAGCGGCCCGTCGGGCGGCAGCGACAGCGCAAACGCGGGGTCGTCCAGCGTCGCCTGCAGATCGAGGCACGCGTGGCCGCGTCCGAGCTGGTGGCTCGCCAGCGCGGCGGCCAGCACCAGCAGCGGCGTCGCCTGCGGCGCTTCGCGCCACAGGAAGCGCGCGAGGCTCGTGTCGAGCGGGCGCAGCCAGCCGCGCGCGACCCACTGGTCGAGCACGTCGAGCATGCGCGACGTGTCGCGCTGCGCCGCGCGGACGGTTTCGGTCGGGCGTGTCGTCATGCGGCTTCCCCGGGCGCCGTGGCGGCGCTGCCGCCTCCCTCGAACAGGTCGTCCAGCGCGTCGATCAGCGCGCGCGGCGGACGCTCGACATGCAGCCCCTGGCCGGGCGCCGCGCCGCCGCGCAGGAACAGATACACCGCGCCGCCGACATGGCGGTCGTAGTCGTAATCGGGCAGGCGCACTTTCAGCAGCCGATGCAGCGCGAACAGATACAGCACGTACTGCAGTTCGTAGCGCGATGCGAGAATCTGCGCGCGCATCCGGGCGGGCGTGTACGCGTCGTCGTCGGGTCCGAGCCAGTTCGACTTGTAGTCGGCCACGTAGTAGCGGCCGTCGTGCTCGAAAACCAGATCGATAAAGCCTTTCAGCATGCCGTTCAGCCGGGTGGGTTCGAGCGCCGGACGGGCGGCGCCGCCGAGCGTGCGGCGGGTGACCTCGGCATCGAGCGCGAGCGTGTCGACATGGTGTGCGGACAGCCAGAACTCCATTTCGGGCAGATACGCGCCGAGCGCGGCGAGCGTCACGGGCGCCACCGCGCCGCCGTCGATCGCGGGGAGCGCGAGCGGCGTCCCGAGCAGGTGCAGCAGCCAGCCGGTCAGCGGTTCGATCCAGCGCGCCCAGCCGCGCAGATGACAGCGCCGCGCCACCGTATCGCGCACCCGTTGCGGATGCGCGGCAGCCTTCGCGAAGCCTTCGTTGGCCGCCCACTCCATCAGCTCGTGCAGGAAGCTGCCGGCATCGGCGCCCCGCACGAACGCGTGCAGGCCGACGCCGCGCGCAGGCGCCTCGCGTGCGGCGTCGACCGCATCGCGTATCTCGGCCTCGCGCAGTTCGTGAAAGACGTCTTCGCTGCGCGTGTCGGGTGCGCTTCGCGCGGGGTTCGAGGCGGATGACGCGAGCAGTGGCGCGAGCGGCAAGGCAAGCGTTGGCGTAGGCGTTGGCGTTGGCGTTGGCGTTGACGTAAGCGTTGGCGTAGGCGGCAACGCAGCCGAACGGCTGGCGTCGTCCGCATGCGGACCGGACGCCGTGCGCAAGCTCGAATAGCTCGCGATCCACCAGTGCTCGCGCACGGCACGCGTCAGCGTGCGCGCCGCGCCGCGCGCCTGCCGTGCGTCACGCGGCACGTACGGATCGGCGCTCGCAAGCGGCGCCTCCACGACGTCGATTTGCGTGCAGTCGCCCCGCCAGGCCGCGAGCTGTCCGGGCAGCGCATCGGCCGCGACCGGCTGACCGCCGCCCAGCAGATAGCCGAACGCGCTTAGCTCGATCGCCTGAATCGGCGCGATGCCGACCCATGTGGCGTAGCGCGCGCGCGTGAGCGCCACGTACAGCTTGCGCAGATCCTCGCCGAGCCGCTCGCGATCCACACGGGGCAACACGTCGGCGTCGCCGATCGCGATATGCAGCGCGCCGTCGGCATCATGCCATTTCAGCGGCATGTCCGAGACTTTCGCGGGCCGGAACGCGCACGCGAACGGCAGGAACACAAGCGGATATTCGAGCCCTTTGGACTTGTGCACGGTGACGATCTGCACGAGCCCCGCATCGCTTTCGAGACGCAATTGACGCGCATCGCCGCCCACACCGCCGCTCTCGGCGCCGCATTGCTCGTCGAGATAGCGCAGCAGCGCGTGCTCGCCGTCGAGCTGCGTGCTCGCCTGCTGCAGCAGTTCCGCCAGATGCAGCAGGTTGGTCAGCGCGCGCTCGCCGCCGACGGCCGCTCCCGCGTGCTGCCCGAGCAGGCGCTGCGGCACCCGAAAGTCGCTCAGCAAACGACGCAGCATCGGCAGCACGCCCTTGCTGCGCCAGCAGTCGCGATACGACCTGAACTGCAGCACGCGTTGCTCCCATGCGAGTTCGTCGTGGTTCAGCGTGTCGAGCGCGGCCCAGTCGAGCCCCAGTGTCGCGCCTGCGAGCGCGGTGCGCACGAGCCGGCCGTCATCGGGATCCGCGCAGGCCGCGAGCCAGCGCCGCAACTCGGCCGCCTCCTCTGTCCGGTACACCGAATCGCGGTCCGACAGATAGACGCTGCGCACGCCGCGCTCCGCCAGCGCGGCGCGAATCGCGCGCGCCTCGTTGCCGTTGTTGACCAGCACCGCGAGATCGGCGGGGCGCAGCGGCGCGATGCCCCGCGCACCGGCGAACCCCGCTTCGCCGGCTTCGCCCAGGTTCAGCAGCCGCACCATCTCGGTCGCACAGGCGGCCGCCATGCCGCGCAGATACGCGTCGCGGGTGAGCGGCCGGCCGTCCTCGCCGCCGCGCAGCCACCAGGCGGTCAGCGCGGGCACGGCGGCGCCGCGCACCTGCAGCGCGTCGTCACGCCCGTAGGCGTCAGCCGGGATGAACGGCAGCGGATTGTGTGTGCCGTGTGCGCCGTGTGCGCCATCCTCGCGGTCCGCGCCGCGAAACAGGAACGCACCCTCGCCGCCCTCCCGAGCCTCCGCCGCCTCGAAGCAGCGGTTGACCGCGGCCACCATCTCGCGCGTCGAGCGGAAGTTCGTCTGCAGCGTGAACAGGCGCCCCTCGCAGGCGCGACGCGCCTTCAGGTACGTATAGATGTCCGCGCCGCGGAATGCATAGATCGCCTGCTTCGGATCGCCGATCAGCACGACCGCGGTCTGCGGGTCGTTGCGCTCGATCCGGTAGACCGCATCGAAGATCGCGTACTGAACCGGATCGGTGTCCTGGAACTCGTCGATCAGCGCGACCGGGTACTGCTGCCGGATCAGTTCGGCGAGCCGCGCGCCGTTGGGCGCGTGCAGCGCCGCGTTCAGGCGCGTGAGCAGATCGTCGAAGCCCATCTGCGAGCGCCGCGCTTCCTCCTCGGCAAAACGCTGCTCGGCCCAGCGCGCCGCGTGACACAGCAGGTCCCGGTAAGCGCTCGGGGACGCCGCGAGGCGCGCGCGCAGCGACGCCAGCGCGACGAACGCCGGATGCGCGGGCGGCTCGCCGTCCAGCCAGATCTGCGCAAGGCCGTCGGGGGTCAGGCGCGTCCACACCGCGGCGCTGTCGTCGAAATCGGGCCGCTGCAGCGCGGGGTCGCGCGCCCAGTCGCGCAGCTTGCCGATCCACTTCTTGCTGTTCGGCGCGTTCAGACTGGTGGCCTTGAACCGCTTGTGGGCGCGCGCGTCGTCGAGGAGCGCCTCGATTTCGTCGCACCAGCGCGGCCAGTCGGCTTTCAACGCGTCGAGATGGGCGCGCTGCTGCGCGCGCGCCTGTTGCAGCGCGTCGCGGGGCGCGGGCGCGTCGGGCAATTGCGCCGCATGCCCGACGAGACCGCGGATCGCCGCCTGCAGCGCGGACGGACCGGCAAACCATTGCCGCACCTCGGCGGCGGCCTCCGCGTCGAGCGGCGCGAGAAACGTGCGCCAGTAGTCGCGCACGACTTCGGCGCGCAGTTCGCTCTGGTCGGTTTCGAGGGTCTGCGAGAACAGGCTGTCGCTATCGAATGCATGCTCGCTCAGCATCCGGTTGCACCAGCTATGGATCGTCGATACCGCGGCTTCGTCCATCCATTCCGCCGCCAGTTGCAGGCGGCGCGCGCAGGCCGGCCACTGCTGCGGCGCATAGTCCGCGCGCAGATCGTGCAGCAGATCCTCGCCGGCGCCGCGCGGCGCGACGTCGTCGGGGTCCGCGCGGAAGTAGCCGGCGGCCTCGGTCAGGCGCGCGCGGATCCGCTCGCGCAGCTCCTGGGTCGCCGCATCCGTGAAGGTCACGACGAGGATGTCCGGCGGCGTCAGCGGCTGCGACGGTTCGTCCGCGCCGCGATGCCCAAGCACCAGGCGCACGTACAGCATCGCGATCGTGAAGGTCTTGCCGGTGCCGGCGCTCGCCTCGATCAGGCTGCTGCCGTGCAGCGCAAAGCGCAGCGGGTCGAGGACCTCGGCGGCCGCGCGGGCTGGAACCGGTCCCCCCGTCATGGCCGCGCTCCCGGTTCCGCGCCGGCGGCGGCGGCCTCGTCCGCTGCGCCGCGGCCGCGCGCCGGCGAGACCGGTATCGCGCGCTGCAGCGGCAACAGCAGCGCGCATGCGAGCGCATCGAATTCGCCGCTTGCGGCGAGCGCCGCAAACTCAGGGAACACACGCTGAAGATACAGATTGGTGTCGCGCTCGCCCGGCTGAAGCGGCGCGCCGTCGTAGACGGCGCGCGCCGCCTCGTACGCATCGGCGCATTGCGCGGCACCGGCGCCGGGCGGCACGTCGGCCGCGTCCGGACGCCTGCGCAGCCACGCGAAGGCCGACTTGACCGCGAGCGGCAACGGCCGGCGCATCCCGTCGTCCCAGGCGTTCATCAGCGTCAGCAGATGCGCACGCGCCGCTTCCACGGCAAGCGGAGCAAACTCGACGCTGCCCACCTTGCCGACGATCACCGTCGTCACCACGCCGGGCGCAACCTGCGCCGCGAGATGCCCGACCCAGTAGCCGATCAGCGGCTCGCCGCGATACTTGCGGTCCTTGATCAGCGCGCCCGGATCGAGGAACACCCGCGCGCGCGCGCCGCCGTCCCCGCCGCGCAGCTCGCCGATCCAGTCCTCGACGCCCAGACCGCGCGGACCGCCGTCCACGCGCAACGCGTACTGCGCGTCGAGCGGCTGCGGCCAGCGCGCGAGTTCGGCGCGATAGCGGGCGAACAGATCGGCCATCGGCGCGAGCAGTTCGGCCCCGATCACCTCGCCGAAGCCCCCGCCCGCGAGGCTGCCGCTCCGATGCATGCGCGCAAGGCGCTGCCGCGCGGCGGGCTGCAGATCGTCGTCGCCGCGCGCGAGCGCTTCCGCCTGGGCGCGAATCAGCTCGCTCTGCAATTGCCACGCTTCGAGCGCATCGACTTCGAATGGCTCATGATCGTCGCTCGCCGCGTCGTCGGGCGTGAACGCGACGCGCAGGCGCTGCTGGAAAAACGCCTTGACCGGATCGCGCAGAAAGGCCGCGAGATCGCGCAGCGACAAAGGCTCGTCGCGAACCGCCGGCGCCAGCGCGGCCGCGCTCTGCGCCGCGTCGCGCGGCGGCGCGTCGCCCCATTCGCTCGCATAGGTGAACAGCGCGGACGCGCGCGGATCGGCGGGAAAGTACGCCGGGCTGAACGGTTGCAGCCGGTGCTCGACGGTCAGCGCCGCAAGCAGCGCGCCGCTGTCAGCGCCGGCAGCGCCCGCGAGCCGCCAGCCGGCTTTCAGATGATCGCGCAACTGTCCAACCAGCACGGACGGCGGACGCGGCGTATTGTCGTGGACGCTGCGCCCGACCCACGAGATGTGCAGATGCTCGCGCGCGGACAGCAGCGCTTCGAGAAACAGATAGCGGTCGTCCTCGCGCCGCGAGCGGTCGCCGGGCCGGTAGTCCCGGCGCATCAGATCGAAGTCGAGCGGCATCCGGCTGCGCGGATAGTCGCCGTCGTTCATGCCCAGCAGGCCAACGAAGCGAAACGGGATCGCGCGCATCGGCATCAGCGTCGCAAACGTGACCGCGCCGGCGAAAAAGCGCTGCGACAAGCCGCCGCCCTCGAACTGCGCGAGCCAGTAGTCGCCGACGATCGACAGCGGCAGCGCGTCGGTGAGCGCGGCTTCGTCGCAGGCGTCGCGCCAGGCCTCGAGTGCGACGTCCAGCCGCTCGATCGTATAGGCATCCTCGCTGTCCTCGGCCGCGAAGAATGCCGCTTTCAGTTCGCGCAGCCGCGCGCACCAGGTCTCGACGGTCGCCGGCGTGCGCAGCATCTGCCATGCCCATTCGAGCGCGTCGACGAGGCGCGCGAGCGGGCCGAGCAGCGCCGCGTCGAGGCCGCCGATCTCCGCATACGGCTCGATGTCGCGCCAGGCGCCGGCCCGCTCGCCGCTTGCGTAGCCGAGCAGCATCCGGCGCAGGCCGAACGCCCAGCTGTTCGGCGCGTGCGCGCCGTCGCCGGGCGGCAGTCCGAGACTCGCGCGCTGCGCGGCGTGCAGCCCCCAGCGGATGTTCGCGCCGCTGATCCACGTATGCAGCTTCGGCAGATCCTCGCTGGCGATGCCAAAACGCGCGCGCACGGCGGGCACTTCGAGCAGATCGAATACGTCGCCGGCGGTCACGCGCGACTGCGGCAGCGCCAGCAGCATTTCGAGCGCGCCGATCAGCGGATCGATCGCGCGCTGCCCGCGATCCGCGACGCTAAACGGGATGAAGCGCGGATCGTCATGATCGAGCAGACCGAACACGGCCTGGATGTGCGGCGTGTAGACCTCGATATCCGGCACCATGACGATCACGTCGCGGGGCCGAAGCGTCGGGTCGGCTGCGAACGCGGCAAGCAACTGGTCGTGCAGGATCTCGACCTCGCGCTGCGCGCCGTGCGCGACGTGAAAGCGGATCGACCGGTCGGTCTGCGGATCGACTTCGGGCCACTGTTCCCGGGTCTCGTGCAGCGGACGCAAGTCGCGGATGTCGTCCTGCAGTTGCTGCAGCAGCGTCACCGCGTCCTCGCCGTCGAACAGGTCGATCCGCTCGCCGATACCGGTAAAGCGCTGCGCGTAGCGCTCGCGCGCCTCGGCGCTGTCGTACTCGTCGAGCAGCCCGATGAAATCGCGTCCCTGCTTGCCCCATGCCGCGAGCAACGGCTGTGCGTGCAGATGGAGCGAGTCGGCGGCGGGCGCGGCCGGCGCGCCCACGCGCCGCCGCTGCCGCGAACGTTGCGCGCGCAACAGGTCCTGATCGGCGACGATGTCGGCCCAGTAGTGCGCGCACGGGTTATGCACGCACATCAGCACCTGGGTCCAGCGCGACAGCGCCGCCAGCACCTCGACCGCCTGACGCGGCAGGCTGGAGATGCCGAAAATCGTCACCCGGCGCGGCAGGTGCCGCGGACGATCGCCTTCAGCACGCTGCGCGGCGGCGCGCATGAACGCTTCATGCACGGCGGCGCGTCCCCCGTGCGACACGCCGGCATCCGCCGGCCCGTGCGCGCGGACGTCGTCGAGCAGCGCACGCCAGAGGGCCGCCTGCCAGCGGTCGTCGTCGGCGAGCGGCGAACGGTTGCCGCGCGCGTCGATCAGCACGTCCTCGCCCGCCGCCCATGCGGCCAGCCAGTCGGCACGGTAGACCTGATACGGGTCGAACAGGTCGGCCACGCGCTGCGCAAGCTGAAAGCGCTTGCGCCGATCGCTATCGTGCGCCATGAAGCGCTTGAGCGGCGCATAGCCGGGCGCATCGAGCAGCGTCGGCAGCAGCCGCGTGAGCCGCCAGACGAGGCGCGACTTGTCGAACGGCGAAACGGCCGGCACCGCGTCCTCGCCGAGCACCGCCCGATACGCCTGCCACTGGAAGCTCGCCGGCAACAGCATGTCGAGCGCGGCCGAGATGCCGCAGCCGCCGTCGCGCGGGTCGGCGGCGAGCGCCAGCTTCAGCCACTGCGCGATGCCATTGCTGTGAACGAGGATCACCTCTTTCTCCAGCGGCGCGAGCGGGTGTTGCCGGATCCAGTGAACCATCAGGTCGCGCAGGCGCTCCGGCTGGTTGCCGTGGACGAGCATCAGGCCTGCGGGAATCGGGTCTGCCGTCAAACAAAGCTCCGTCGAGAGGCGTGGGCGGGTCGCGTGGTGAAATCGTGTTGCCGGGCGGCAAGCGAAACGCGCGGCGTAGATAGGGCGGCGGCACGCGGCACGCGGCACGCGCCGGGTCCGGCAAAGCCGTCATGTTACGGCATCGCTCGCGGCTGCGGATCGGGCGGGTCGGCACACGGTTCGGCACGATTCATCCGGTACTCGCCGGCACACCCGGACATGATGAAACAAAACAGGATGAAATACTGAAATTTGTTAAAAATACGATAACAAAAACTGCATATCGACCGATAACATAGCTGCCGAATCTGCCTCAAGGCATTTCCGACAGCCTCAGCTGCTCCGTCATGCCTCAGCGGCCTGCCTCAGCGACCGGTCATGAACGCTCGAACCGGGGTTGAGCGTGTTGCCCGAACCGCGAGCGCGGCTTCGATTGCCGGCGAATCGTCACGCCAGCACTTCGTTGTCCGAATTGAATTGCGCACGCATCGCAAGACGATGTGTCCTTGTCACGCCTGTTTTCCTTCGACGCCGACCATGCCACGCCCGATCATCGCTCAAGTTCATCCGGACGCCATCCGCCATAACCTCGATGTGATTCGCCGCACCGCGCGCGGCGCGCGCGTCTGGGCGGTCGTCAAGGCGAATGCGTACGGTCACGGCATCGAGCGCGTTTATCCGGCGCTCGCCGCAGCCGACGGCATCGCGCTGCTCGATCTGGACGAAGCCGTGCGCATCCGCGCGCTGGGCTGGAAAAAGCCGGTTCTGCTGCTCGAAGGCATCTTCAACGCGGCCGATCTCGCGCTCGTGGATGCGCTGCAACTGACGGTCACCGTGCATGGCGACGACCAGCTCGCGCTGATCGCGGCGGCCCAGGTCTCGCGCCCGATCGCGATCCAGCTGAAGATGAACTCGGGCATGAATCGCCTCGGCTTTCAGCCGCAGGCATTTCGCGCCGCATGGGAACGCGCGCGCGCGACCGGCTCGATTGGCGACATCACGCTGATGACGCATTTCGCGAACGCCGACGCGGACGATCTCGACTGGCAACGGGAACGCTTCGATGCGGCCACGCGCGACATCCCCGGCGCGCGCAGTCTCGCGAACTCGGCGGGTGTGCTGTGGCATCCGCGCACGCATCGGGACTGGGTACGCCCAGGCATCGTCCTGTACGGCGGCTCGCCGAGCGGCCGTGCGCGCGATATCGCGGACGTGGGCCTGCGGGCTTCCATGACGCTCGCGAGCACGATCATCGGTACGCAAATCCTGTCGGCGGGCGAAACGGTGGGATACGGGCGGCGTTTTACCGCTGACGACAGCATGCGCATCGGTATTGTGGCGTGTGGCTACGCGGACGGGTATCCACGGCATGCCCCCACCGGAACCCCGGTGGCCGTGGACGGGGTGATGACGCGCGTCGTCGGCCGCGTGTCGATGGACATGCTGACGGTCGATCTGTCGCCGTGCCCGGCGGCAGACGTCGGTTCGCGCGTCGAGCTATGGGGGGAGCAGGTGCGCATCGACGACGTTGCGCAGCCCTCGGGGACAATCGGCTACGCATTGATGTGCGCGCTGGCGCAGCGGGTTCCCGTCGAGACGGTGTGACCGGGACAAAACGGGCGCCCGCAGGCGCCCGTCGTTTCCGCGATGACGCGTTACCAGCTATAGCGATAGCCGAGGTTGCCCCGCACGCCTTCGGTCGTCTGACCGCCCAGGTTCTTCGCATAGCCAACGCTTGCGTAGAGTTCGCCGCGCTTGCCGTATGCCACGCTCAGGCCCACCCCGACGTCGAACCATGTCCGCGCGTAGCCCGGATTGAACGACGTGCCGCCGACCACGGTCTGCCCGGACGGCAGGAAGTCATGCAGCAGGTTCGCCGTGAAGTACGGTGTCGCCGCTCCCGTGCGCGTTTCGGTATACATATCGGGCCGGAACAGACGGAACCCGAGACGGCCGCGCAATGCGTTCGTCGTGGTAGCGGACACCGACGATACGTTGTCGTCGAAACCGCCCAGGTTCAGATACTGGTACGCAAGCTGCACCTGCGGCTCGAACGCGAGCGGCAGATGTCCCACCTGAAACGGCTTGCCGAACTCCTGCGAGACCGCGAAACCGTAGCCGTTCTGAACCGGGCTGTTGCCGCCGACGTCGCTGTAGTGATTACGATAGTGCGTGATCTGAGCAACGCTGTCCGCGTAGGTGCCGTCGCCGAGGTAGCGCGTCCAGTAGCCGCCGACGCCTTGCATCTGCGTCTGCACCGAACCGGTTGCATTAGCCAGGCCCGCCATGCTGCGCGCATCGTCGGAGAAATCCGCCGATGCGCTGCCGAGCGTCACCGTGACGCCCGCATGCGTGCTGCCGCCCTGCGCGGGCGTCGACAGCGTCCAGTCCTTGCCGAACTGCGCGAAGAAGGTGCGGCTGTCGGACGAGAACCGGTCCATTGTGCTGTCCCGCTGATTTTCGCCGTCGATACGGCCCCACACGCCGTCGCGATTTGCATCCTCCGCGCGCACCGCGCCGGGCACGTCGCCCACGCGCCGATGCAGCGTGCCCAGCATCGAGAAGCCCTCATCGAGGTTCAGGTGCGGCGCCATCACGTAGCCGACCACGCCCGGGCGGTATGCGAGCGGTGCCGCAGACGCGGGCTGCGCGCTGCTGTCCGCCACGCCCTGACCGCCGCTTTCGTTGGACACCGGGGTCTCCAGCGTCGAGCGCAGGTACCAGTTGCCGTTGGATGCATCGGTGTCCACCCCGCCCTTGTAGAGCGTGTACTGATAGGCGCCGGCCTGGATCGCGCCGGTCTGGCTGAAGGTGCCGTTCGACGCGCCGTCGACCTGTACCAGCTTGATGCCGTCACCGGTGGTCTGCGCGCCGAGCCCCTGTGCATTGACCACCTGCACGTTCGTGCCGCCCGAGGTCGCCCCCTGCACATGGAGCAGATCGGTCGCCGACGACGAGTCGCCGAGCGCCGTGTTCATGACCAGCAGGCCGCCGTTGCCGGCGTAGTCGCCTGCCACCGTCAGCACCGTGCCCGGCGCCGTGCCGAAGTGCACCGTGCCGCCGTTGTTCAGGCCCGCGACGGTCTGGTTGAAGCCGTTCAGGTCGAGCACCGCGCCGCCGGCCACCGTGAAGTTCGATGCCGCGCTGAACGCGGCGGCCGCGCCAGCCTGCAACGTGCCCGCCGCCACCGTCGTATCGCCCGAATACGTGTTCGCGCCGACAAGCGTGAGGATCCCGTCGCCCACCTTCGACAGCGCGCCGGCCCCACCGATCGGCGCGCCGAGACTCACGTCGAAGCCATTGGTGTCGACCGTTGCGCCGCCGGCGGCCAGCGTGACCGCATCCAGATTCAGCTGCGCTGCCGACATGTAACGCAGCGTGCCGTTGTCGAACGTCAGGGATGTGAGGTTCGAATCACCGGTAAGCTGCCAGACCGAACTGTTCTGCAATGTCGCATTCAGCGTCGAATTCGAGTCAGCGTATGACGTGCCCGTCAGATTCGACGCGTCGGCGACCACATTGAGCACGGAGCCGAGGTTCGATGACGCGCTGGTGTCGGCGTCCATCAGATAGCCTGCGGGGGCGTTCACCGACGAGCTGTTCAGCGTGACATCCAGCACCCCGCCGTTCGCATGGATTCCGTTCGCCTTCATCGAATTCAGCGTGCTGTTCGTGAAAGTGGCGGACGCGGGCGTCGTGACGTCGTACGTCCAGCCCAGCACCGCGTCCGAGCCGGCACCCCGCGTGATCAGCGCACTGTCGGACACCGAAACGTTGGCGCCGGACGCAACCTGCACCGCGGGCGAGCCTTGCCCCGACGTATTGATGGTCAGACCGGATGCAGCGAGCGACGGCGGCGTCGTGCCGGGGTCGCCGGAGGTCTGCGGCATGCCGGCGACCAGAATCGCAGGGGAGGCATTGCCCGTGGTGGAAATCACCCCGCCGGCGTACTGCACCTGCGCCCCGAACTGCGCAGCCGCGCCGGGGCTGGTGGCGCCATTCGTGTACGTGCGCACGTTCGTTGCATTCAGCGTGGCGTTGTCCGACGCCAGGATGCCGTATGCGCTCGTGCCGCTCGTGAGTACCGTGCTGTTCGAGATGTTGGTGACGTTTTGCGTCGAACCGTTGCCGACCACGCCCTGTACGCCGATCTGTACGCCACTAGAGTTATCGCCCGACGTCTGCAGCGACACGTTGTCGAGCGTCATCACGCCGCCTTGCTGGTTGAAGGCGGCATTGCTCGAATCCCCGGTCGTGAATACCGAGGTGCCGCTCGCCGACAGATTCGCGCTCGTGCCGATGTTGTACAGTCCGTGCGCATACTGGCCGCTGGTGTCCACCTCGCCGTCCTGCAAGGTGACATTGCTGTAGCTGTTCGCCTCGACGCCCGGCGCCTGGCTGCCGGAAGTCTGGACCGTGACGTTCTCGGCGCTGATCGTTGCGGTGCCGGCCGCGGCGCTGCCGGAAAAGCCGTAGATGCCGACCGACTGGGCCCCGCCGGTCGTGACCGAGCCGCCGCTCATCTGGACGGTGCCGCCGTTCGACACGTACACGCCTTGCGCGGAGCTGCCCGTGGTCGTGACGCTGGTCCCCGTGGAGACCAGCGTGCTGCCTTGCGTGACGTAAAAGCCGTAGCCAGGAAAGAAATTCGCTGTCGTTGAAAAGTTGAGGTTGGTGACCGAACTGAGCGAGCCGTCGGTCACCGACACGCTCTGCGCATGCACGGCGTTCGCCACCAGCAACAGGGCAGCCAGCGCGGTGCCCTTCATCTGAAGCCGACAAGGTGTCTGTATCTGAATATCTCTCACCACTTTATCTCTCAGGAAAACTTATTTTTAATCCCGACGGTTAGACCGCATCGAGCCTGTTGAAGCGAAGGAGATGGTGAACGAGTCCGGCCTCGATTCCTATCTGACAAGTTCGAAAATGAAATTTTTGTTGCGGCTGTGACAAAACTGTCCGTTCGGACTATTAAATTTTCTGACCGATTCTGCATAGCGCCGGCCGGTCATCCCGAAGAAAGCGCCGCGCATGCCCGCGTTCATCCCCTCGATCATGCCCGCGACCGGCTCGCACGACGCGGCGCCGCCCGCCGCTGGCCGCGCTCGCCGGTTTGCGCCGCAGCGTCGTACGCAGGGGTTCGCACCCCAGTATTTCGGCCATCGCGCCGCTGTATGCCCGCGCGGCGCCGACAGGATTTGCTGACAGGGTTCGGTGTTCGGAGGACGCTCCGTTTAGGACTGGTCTTAATCATTCCGGGCTGGGATCGCTCCAAAGCCGATGGTGAGGCACTTCCGGAAATCCGATACTTCCACCAGAACGAAACGGAAGCAGATTTAAACGCTGCTTACGCTTCACCGCTTGAATTGAAAATTCACAACCATTTCGAGACAGATCTCCAGGTCATTCAGGGAAGCGCTCGAATCAGGTCCGTTATTTTCAAGCCTCATCTGTAATCACCCGGTTTCTGTTTCCGGCAGACCCACCGGCTGGAATGAGAGGCTACTTCACCGTAAAAAGGGTTCGTCGATGAAAATGCGTCACCGAAATACAGCCAATGAAGCCAGCGTGCTGCGACCGAGGCTCCTCGCACTCGCCGTCACGCTCGCCATTGCGCCCCAGATCGGCTGGTGCGCGGACGACACCCTGCGCTTCGACGCCAACGCGCTGAAGGCCGTCGGCATTGACGCCGACCAGATCGACACCATCCTCGCGCAAACCCGCAAACCGGTGGGCCGGATGGATGTCGGCGTGCATTTCAACGGCAGATATAGCGGTGTCCAGGAAGTCAACTTCGACAAGGACGGCAATCCGTGCCTCGACGACACGTTTCTGAATGCCTTTTCGATTAAAAAAGAGCTGCTGACCATCAACCAGGAAAGCGGCTGCGTCGACATCAAAAGCGTTTCGCAACTCGAAATTCGCTACGAGCGCACCGCGAACTCGCTGTATGTGAATTTCCCCGATTATTTTCTGGACAAGGATTCCGGATTCAAGAACCTCCAGTCCGGCGGCTTCGGCACGTTCCTCAACTACAACGTCAATCTCGGCCAGAGCATGGGCGGTTCGGCAAACGCGAATACGGTCACCGCCCTGATGACGTGGGGCGCGAACATCGACAACTATCTCTTTCGCACCGACTTTTCCTACGGCAGCTTCAGTTCTTCGTCCGGTCTGAGTTACAACACGACTAGTCTGAACAATGCCTACGTGGAAAGAGACTTTGCCGACACGTACCGCGTGCGGGCGGGTTACCTCAGCGTCGGGAATACGCTGTTCGGGGCGGGCCAGATCTACGGCGTCCAGGTCGACAACAATGCCGGCCAGTTCAGCGGCGACTCGACTGTCAGCGTCAGCGGCACCGCCTCCGACTACGCGCAGGTCGAAGTGTTCCAGCAAGGCCGGCTGATCTTCAGCCGGCCTGTACCGGCCGGCGCATTCCTGTTCGAGGCTGTCGCCCTGCATACGGCTTACGCGGATGCCGAGGTCGTCGTGCGCGAAACGTCGGGTGCCGAACAACGCTTCGTCATTCCCAAGGCCGCATTCTCGGTGAGCAGCCAGATGGCGTCGCGCGTCACGGCGTTTGCGGGAACGATGGATGCGCAGCGCGGCCTCGGCACGGGCCCGGTGGCAGGCGCCGAATACCGGATGCCGTTCACCGAGTACGTGCAGCCGTTCGTCGGCACGCTGCTTGCCAGGAACTACATCGGCCTCGGTTCGGGCACCGACTTTAATGTGATTCCGTTCAATACGCGCGGCAATGCGAACGCCACCGTGTCCCGCAGCGGCCATAAGGGCGACCTGGGCGCGAAATTCAGCACCAACCTGTCCGCCGAGGTCGGTGTGATGAACCCGTACGTCTCGTTCAGCTGGCAAAGCCGCCTGTATCGCGACCTCGGACTGAGCCAGCAGGATATCCTCGCTGCCCAGAACGGCTGGAACCTCCAGGACATCTATTCGTCCACGCCCCGCTACAGCTTCAACGCGGGCGTGAGCCGGCCGCTGACCGACCGCCTGAGCGCGGCGATCGCGGTATCGAGCAACACGTATTACGGCCAGCAGACCAACAATTCGCTGTCCGCGTCGGCGACCTACGCGTCCGCCCGATTCACGCTGAGCGGCAGCGTCAACTACGGCTGGACGCAAACCAGTCCGAGCCAGCCCGGCAGCAAGATGTGGTCCACCTTCGTCAACTTGCGCATCCCGTTCACGCTGGGCGGCAAGCCGGGTTCGTCGACTTCGTACGTCAATCGCTATGGCGATGCGACGCGTTACGGTACGCGCTTCGATCAGACCCTGACGGACAACCTGCGGGTCGGTGCGGGTGCCGAAGTGACGCAAAGCGGCTCGGGTAGCAACAACACCCGTCAGTTCGCACAAGCGTTCTGGCGCACGCCGTACACAAACGCGAGCCTGTACTACTCCGGCACGAACAACAGCGGACAGAACTACAGCGCAAACCTGAGCGGCTCGGTCGTCGCCACGGGCAGCGACTTCGTCATGGCACCCGATCAGGTTCGCGACACGTTTGCCATCATCGATACGGGCATCAAGGGCTTCGTCGGCATCGACACGCCGACCGCCCGCATGATCACGAACCACGACGGCAAGACTGTTGCGCCGCAACTGTTCGAGGGCAAGTCAAATGTGGTCAACATTGTCACGAAGACGTTGCCGGATGGCGCGTATGTGAAGAACCCGCGCGAGGAGATCGACGTCAAGCGCGGCGCCGTCGGCCGGATCAGCTATGCATCGGACCAGGCGCGCCAGTACCTGGTGAAGCTCAGCGCGGACAACATGAAGTTCCCGATGGGCACGGAAGTGCGCAACGACAAGGCAGAATCGATCGGTTATCTCGTTGACGAGAACATCCTCTCGCTCGACCAGCATGGGATGGACATGATCGAGCAGGACGGCGGCCGGCTGTCTGCCAACGGCGGCCCCTCCTGCCGTATCGACAAGCAGAAGATCGACCCGGCAGCGGCCAGCAACCTGGTCGAGGTCAAGGTCCAGTGCGCAAATTGACGGATGCACGCGCAGCAAGCTCGCCGCACGCAAGTGCGGCGGCCTCCCCCCGTGTCGCTCGCGACCTGCCTGCCTGATATCTTCCGGTCTTTTCAATCCTGGCGAATGTCCTCGTCGACGTCGCCCAGGCGATCGCCGATGCCGACGATGCGCGTGCCCCACGGCAATACCCCATGAGCACGGCCGCTCGCTCGCCGTCCACCAGCCATTCGATGCTTTCCTTCACGCTGAACGCCTGCCGAACGCCTGTCGTTTGCGCAGGCGTTTTTGGCGCGCTGCTCAAGCGAGCCTGATCCGGATTTCATACGCGGTTCCCCGAGCGGCAAACCTGCTGGCGGCGCGGGCGGCAGACTGCGCTCCCGGCCGCCGCGTACGCAGGGACTGGTGAGCGACATACGCCAGGTCCCCGGTCGAACGGGCACGCACCACGAGAAACGGAACGCCGGACGGCGAGGCCTCCCGTAACATGACTGGCCGGCGTGCAGTGCGCAGGCGATGGTCGCGCCCGGCATCCAGGCCGCGATCGTCGTCATGCTGCGTCCAGCTCGACGGCTCGCCGCGTCGCACAAGCCGCGCGGCAAAGTCGCCACTGCGGCGCAATGCCAGGCTCACCCTCTTTGGCCGGTCCTGACCCGCATGCCGGGAAGGCGGCGTCGGGACCGCGGCCAGACGCTTCACGGAAGTCGCTCATCAAGCCTTTGCTTCAGCCGCACGCCTTGTCGCGCGCCTTGCCGTGCACCTTGCCGTACACCTTGCCGTGCACCTCGCCGTGCACCTCGCCGTGCACCTCGCCGCGCACGCCGGCCTTGCACGGGTGGCGGGTGACCCGTAACACGACGCCCAGGCTCGTCCATGCGCGGCGAACGCCGGTCCAGACCGGGCCATCCGGTGCCCGAAACGACGCTTTTCCTCTCCGCCCGTGCCGTGCCGCGCCGCGGTACCCGATCTCAAGGGACGACAACGTTCGCAGGATTCCTCAGGGCAAGCGCCGCGGCCCGGCGTACATGGCTCTCGCCAGAAGCCGCCGCGACTCACTGTTCACCATGCCGCGTGACCGCATCTTCTATCAAACGGCATGCCCCCGGTGCTCGACCGGGCATGGAGGAGTGCCCCATCACTCGCTCAGCGGCTGGGCATGGAAAGCGCACCGCCCATGAAAAAAGCCATGCCCTGTGACAGGCATGGCTTTCGGATTCCAGACTGCTGGAATCAGCGGCGCTTAGAAATAACGCACGTAGAACTGCGCGGTGCCGCTGAACGGAACCTGCTGTGCGTTCGTGATGTTGTTCGCCGTGTTCAGCTGCGGATAGACGTCGAAGCTGAAGGTGAAGGTGTTGGCCACGGCCGGAGCACTGGTCGACGGATCGAGCACCGTCCAGTCTTCCTGCGTGCTGTAACCCTCACCCATGCTCCACGAGCCGAAGCTCGTCGAGGTGTGCGTGGCATCGCCGACGTAACCGAACGTGCCCGGATTGTCCGTGCCGTCGAACGACGATCCGGTCGACACCAGCGAGAAATTGCCGATCTTCTGGTTCGTGACCGGGTCCATGCCAAGGCCGAAGATCCGGTTCGGATCGCCTGCGTTAGACTGGCTCGTGCCCGGGATCGTGGTACCGACCATCGCCGAGCTGGCGTTCGGATCGGTCGCCCAGAACGCCATGTGCGTCGTCAGCCCGTCATCGCAGCTGACCTGCAACGTCGCAGTCTTAGCCGTCAGCGTGGTGTAGGCCGTCGTGCTGAGCTCGTTATGCGACACTTCGCCCCAGTCGAGATCCGCACCGCCGGCGAACTGCGCCGAGCATGCGGGCGGCACGATCACGCCGGTCACGTTCACGTTTGCCGATTGTGCGTGGGCCGCGCCGGCCGCTGCAAACGCACACAGAACGGCACTGCGCGTAATGAGTTTCGAAAGACTCATGGAAATACTCCCAAGTTGAGTTAAATTACGTTAAAAGTAGCGCACATAAAACTGCGCTGTACCACTGAACGGCACTTCCTGCGCGTTCGTAATCGCACCTGATTTATTCAGCTGCGGGTACACGTTGAGCGATACCGTGAACGTGTTCGCTTCGGCCGGACTATTGGTCTCGTCGAACACGGTGAAGTCACTGCCGATCTGATACCCGGTACCGTTGAAAGGCGACGAGTTGAAGCTCGTCTCGGTGTGTGTGCTCGTCGCGATCCAGCCGTGGCTGGCCGAATTGGTTGTGCCGTCATACGACGAACTCGTCGGAATCATCGTGAAGTTGCCGAGCGGCTGGTTCGTGATCGGGTCCGTGCCGATGCCGAAAATGCGGCTCGCCTGATCGCCGTTCGGCTGACCGTTGACGCTTACCCCGGCGATCGCACTGGACGCGTTGGAATCGACCGCCCAGAAGGCCATGTGCGTCGTCAAACCGTCATCGCACTGCGTCTGCAGCGTGACCGGCTTCGACTGCAAAACCGTCATCGTGGTCGCGTTCAGCTCGTTGTGCGAAATCTCACCCCAGTCGAGATCCGCGCCGCCCACGAACTGCGCCGAGCACGCCGGCGGCACGATCGTCCCCGTTACGTTCACGTTTGCCGATTGAGCGTGGGCGGCACCGGCCGCAGCAAGCGCACACAGCACCGCACTCCGGGTGACGATATTGCGAATTTTCATAGTCAATATTCCTTATTAAAAGGTCATTAAAAATAACGCACGTAAAACTGTGCGGTCCCGCCGAACTGCACTTCCTGAGCGTTCGTGATCGCCCCCGACTTATTCAGCTGCGGATAGACATCCATCGTGAAGGTGAAGGTGTTGGCTTGCGCCGGCTTTGTGCCGGAGGCGCTGTAAATCGTATAATCCGCAGTCGTCAGGAGTCCCGATCCTCCGAATGAGGCTGTGCCGAATGTCGTCTCCGTGTGCGTGGAGGTTGTCACGAAGCCGTACGTATCCGTCCGAACGGAGCCATCCGCGGCCGAGCTGATCGGGAGCATCGTGAAATTACCGAGCTTCTGGCCGGTGATCGGGTCCATGCCGAGGCCGAAAATGCGATCCTGCGCATCGCCGTTCGGCCACTGCGACCCCGCCACCCGTTTCCCCGGCAGCGCGGAACTCGGGTTCGTGTCGACCGCCCAGAACGCTATATGTGTCGTGAGCCCCGCGTCGCACTGCACCTGCAAGGAGACCTGCTGCTTCTGCAGGACCGTGAAATCGCTGGCGCTCAGCGAGTTGTGCGAAATCTGCCCCCAGTCGAGGTTGCCCCCGCCGACAATCTGTGCCGAGCATGCAGGCGGAACGATCGTGCCCGTTACGTTCACGCTCATCGATTGTGCGTGGACCGCACCGGCCGCCGCGAATGCACACAGCGCAGCGCTGCGGGCGATCAGTTGAGAAATGCGCATGTGTTCAATCTCCGTTCAGATCAGATGGATTCGTACTGGCGGCCTCTCACGCAGGGAGCGCCGCCCATGGGTGCGACTCACGCCATTTCTGAAAGGAGAATGGATGTCCGTCGCGTTTGCCGTGATAGGACCGTCACGGCTTCGGTGTTGCTTGCACGCAGGCGCAAGGCCCGCGTGTTCCGGTCTGCTGGCCCGACAGGCTCAGTCCGCGCTACCCGCTCAACCGCCCGATGCGGCCTGCGGAGCGGCCTTGTCACCGGACACATCGGCCGGCGGCGCGGCGTCGTGCGCGCCCGGCGCAGCGGCCTGCGGTGCTGCCGGCGCGTCGTTCGCCACACGCTCGACCGGCGCATGCCGCCCGTCGAGGATGTAGTTGTAGTCGGACACCGCGGAGAACTCGACCTGGGTGCCCGCCGGCGGCGTGTAGCCGGCCGGCAGCGGGGCGCAGTTGTTCGAGTCCGGCAGCGCATAGGGTTTCGGCATCGTCACCGGCGTGTTGTCCGGCACCAGCCTGACGTTATTGACAAAGCGCACCGCGTACTTCGTGTCGTTGGACACGCACAGCTGATCGCCCCTGAAGTGCCACTTCAGGTATTCCCACTTGTTGTCCACGGGCTTGTAGCCCTTCGGCCGGATCACCACCGGCAGATCCTGGCCGAGCATCATGCTGATGCGCCCGGGCTTGTCGTCCTTGGGCGGAATGCCCATGAACAGCACGCGTGCCAGATGCTCCCTGTCGAGCGCCTTGTCGCTGCGATAGAGCACGCGCACGACCTGCGTCTCGCCCGGCTGCACGACCACCGCCGCGGGCGTCGGGATCAACGCCGCGTCCAGATTCTCGTCGTCGAGGCGGACGATCTTCGTGTACAGCAGCACCGGCTCTTTCTCGGTATTCTTCACGCCGATCGAACCTTCCTTGTCCGCCTCGTTGATGATCAGCACCGACGTGCTCGGCAGCACCGCGGAGGCCATCGCCTGTCCGCAGAGCGTGCCCAGACCGGTCACGCCGGCGATCAGCGACAGCATCAGGGGGTTCAGTTTTCGCATTGCAATCTCCAGGGAATGTTCTCGAATCCGGTTTGACAGGCAGCGCCGGGGGCGTCGGCGACGGCAGGACGAAGTCCCGTATCGCAAGCTTCGTCGGAAGATCAGGAGTGCTCCTGATTTCCCGTCTGGCCGTGCTGCTCAACATGAGTGAAAGTATCGGTTTTAACCGGAGCGCCCACTATCGGGCACTCGGACATCGGCCCCGAAATCGGCTAGGACCGGTCCTAAACGTTGGGCGCGTGCCGTCAATGCGGATGCCCGCCCTACCGAAGCGTCGGCACATCGTCGAGCGGCAGCGCGATGTCCGCCTCGGCAATTGCGCCAAGACCCTCTGTGTCAATACGCGCTTCAAGTGCGCTGCAGCGCGCCGCGAGCGACTTCAATCTGAACACGCCCGCTGCGCCGCGCAACGCATGCAATTGCGCCAGCACACGACCTGTATCGCCGCATGCCCACGCGGCATGTATCTCCGCGCACGAAGCCTCATACGATGCGAGAAACGTCGCCCAGATCGACTCGGGCAGCGCCTTCCCGCCCAGCCAGCCGTCGTCGTACGCGTCGTACGCGTCGTCGTACGCGTCGTCGTGCGCGTCGTCCGGCGCGTCGCAGCAGCGCGCCAGCACGCTGGCCAGCGCATCGAGCGACAGCGGCTTGCCGACCGTGCCCAACGCGCCCGCCGCCTCGCAGGCGACGCGTCGCGGCGGCGAGAGATCGGCCGTGACGACGATCGCCGGCATCCAGGGCCACTGCGCGCGCACCCGGCGAATCAGCGCGAGCCCATCCATGCCGGGCATCTGCAGATCGGTGAGCAGCACGTCGTAGTGCGTGCCCGCAAGGCACGTCAACGCCTGCTCGCCATCGCCGACCCCATGCGCGTCGCAGCCGAGCAGTGCGAGTTGTTCCGCAAGGAGCCACCGGTTGACCGCGTGGTCGTCGGCGACCAGCACCTTCAGCCGGCGGGGCAGCGCCGGCCGCACGCGCGTTTGCGCGTCGCCCTTCAGGGGCGCCCGGTACAGCGCATGTCGCAGCGCACTCGCCCAACCCTTTGGCGAGTAGCTTGAAACGCTGATGACGCGCTCCGTGCGCACCGGAGCGTCCGGCTTCCCGGTGCCGATGTCGATCACACTAGCGGCCTGATCGACGAGGCCCCGCTCCTCCTGAGCATGCCAGGTTCCGCGCGGACCGCACAGGATCAGCGCGGCGGCCGCGCGGATCGTAGCGGCGCCGACCTGCGCCGGATGCCGTAATGCCCGGACCGTGAGGCCCCACGCCCGCAGCACGGGGACCACGTCGGCATGCTCCGCGTCGTCCGCCGCGAGGAAGACCACGCGCTCGCCGGCGAACCGCGGTCTGTCCGGCTCCGCCTGCGGCGTACCGACCGGTAGACGCACCGAGAAGCCACGCCCGTCGCCGGGACGGCTGCGTACCGCGATGGCGCCGCCCATTGCTTCGGCGAGGCGCGCGCACAGCGCGAGACCGAGTCCCGTCCCGCCGAAGCGGCGCCCGATCGATGTGTCAACCTGGCTAAACGGACGGAACAACCATGCTTGCTGTTCGTCCGGGATGCCGATCCCCGTATCCGCCACCTCGATATCCAGCACCGCCGCGACGCCGGCGTCGCGCCGCACCGCCACGCGCAGCGTGACCTCGCCCGCTTCCGTGAAGTTGAGCGCATTCGACAGCAGATTGTTGATCATCTGCCCAAGCCGGGCCGGATCGCCGCGCATGGGCAGCGTCGTGTCGAGGCACGGGACGCCGCGCAACCGGATGCCTTTCTTGCGCGCGAGCGGCTCGAATAGCGTCAATGCGCGCGAAATGACGTCAAGCGCATCAAACTCGATGCGCTCGAAATGCATTTCGCCCGCTTCGACCTTCGACAGATCCAGAACATCGTCGACAATCGCTGACAGACTCTCCGACGACGAGTGGATCGTGTGCAGTCGGTCGCGCTGCCACGCATCGAGGTTCGCGTGCCGCAATAGTTCAAGGTTGCCGAGAATCGCGTTCAACGGCGTACGGATTTCGTGCGTCATCGTGGCGAGAAAGACGGATTTCGCCGCGTTGGCCGCCTCCGCAGCCCGCCTCGCTTCGCGCAACTGGCATTCGAGCCGGCTCTCCACCGTCATGTCGCGCAGCGCGGCCACCAGCACCGCTTCCCCGCGGTAGCGCGCACGCGCCGTCGAGACCGACAGGACGACATCGTCGCCGTCCGTCGTGGGCAACGTCAGCCGCTCATGATGCACACCCGCTTCGTCTGCCTCGGGACCGCGCGCCCGATGACGTCGCATCAGTTCCTGCCCGATCTCGAACCCTCGCGTCGCGACGCGCCGCCCCGTATCGAGCAGGCATGGATTGGCCAGCAGGAGCCGCCCGCTGTCGGCCGAGATCAGCCCCAGTCCGACCGACGCCGTTTCGATCACGGTACGGCTCAGGTGCTCGCTCTCGAACACCTTGCGCGACTGCTCCAGCGCACGCCCGAGATAATGCCGCGTGAAAACGAGCAGGCAGGTCCAGATCGCCACCAGCGCGCCGAGCGTCAGCAGGACGTTGGCGGCGATCGGCATGCCGATCGCCGCCGCCAGTTCGCGTAGCCGGAGGACAGACGCGAGCGTCAACCCGCTGTCGCCGAGCGGCTCGGCCAACGCGAATGCATCGTCGCCGCCGCGCTTCGCCCACGTATCGCCTGACGGCCCGCGCGGGGCCGCCCGGTCCGATTCGCCGGAGTCGCCCTCGGCGGGCGGGACGCTCGCGAGCCGTGTTCCGTCGTCCGACACGTCCGGTTCGGACGGGCCTTGATCGCGCTGCGGCGAGACCGACAGAACACCCGCCACCGGATGTCGCAATCCGACAAAATAGGCGGTCGTCGATCGATCCCGGTCGGGCAGGTCGACCGTACCCGCCTCGCCAAGTTGCATCGCGAAGTGCGGATAGCGGCGCGCTTCGTCGCCGGTAAGCCGCGCGTCGGCTGCGCTAAACACCCATTGCGTTCCGGCGCCGGATGACGCGGGCAACCGCACGCTGGACGGCCCGTGGGCCGATCGTCGCGCCAGCGCGGCATCGACCCGCGCGTCTCCCCGCCACGCCCGTTCCGCGCCGACCCGCGCCGCGTGCGGCGCCTGCTCCCTGTCCGCGAGTTCCTGTACGACAAAGCCGCGATTGACGACGAAGTTCTGGCGCGTTTGCGCCAGATATTCCCGCACCACCGACAGGTTTGCGAGCACACACACGAGCAGCATCAGACTGCTCATCGTGATTCCGCTCACGTAAATCAGAATTCGCTTATATCGGCCGAGCTTCGACAGTGCCTGGCATTCCCGATCAAATGACATTGGGACTTCGAGCGGGAAGAAGAGGGAGATTCATGTCAGATCATATTCTTTCGTTAAACGGCGAAACTGGCAAAACAATCGGCAGCGACCGACGATAGCGATTGATTAAAAATAGAAAACGCGTTGACATTTTTCAGCAATGCCAGTCATTTCCCATGAATTTCATAAACCATTCTCCGGCACCCACTTATGAAATAAGTAAATTGAATTTTCAATAAGATGATTCCTAAATTCGACATTTATTTCGAGGCTCGCAGCAATGCTGTCGCACGAAAATAGGCCACGCCATCCGTCATACCCGGATACCGCCAGGACAAATCTCAATTTCGCCGCGCTCGCTCAGAAATTCCGATAAATCTCTCCACGATCAGATAAACTCTTCCGACCGCATCATTCAAAACACCACGCAGTATGAAAATCAAGGTCATCTTGGCGGACGACCACCCGGTACTGATCGCCGGTATCCTCCATGAACTCTCGGGCATCCATACGATCGACGTGGTCGGCACGGCCTTCACCACGACAGAACTGATCGATCTGCTGGCCCAGGTTCATTGCGACGTGCTGGTGACCGACTATGTCATGCCGGGCGGCGCGTATGGCGACGGCATGACGCTTCTGTCGCTGCTGCGCAGGCACTATCCGCAGCTTAAAATTATCGTGTTCACGTCCATCAACAACCCCGCGATCCTGAGCGGTATCCAGAAACTCGGCGTCAACTCCGTGCTAAACAAGGTCGACGACGTCGGCTACCTGATTTCCGGGATCCACGCAGTGCACGCCGGAGTCATGTACTTTTCCCCCGTTGGCATACAGGAAAAACCTCCGGTTCCGCAGGTAATTGCGCATCAAAAGATCGCAAATCTGACCCGACGCGAGTCCGAAGTCTTGAGGCTCTATGTCTCGGGCGCGTCGATCCAGCAGATTGCTACCGAACTGAACCGTACGAAGCAGACGATCAGCGCGCAAAAAACCAATGCGATGCGCAAACTGGGAATCTGTCGTGAAGCCGATCTTTACCAGTTCGCGTACGAAACTGGCATCATCGAAACCTCGAATTCGACTCAATACCGGGAAGCGCGCGGCGCAGAGCGTCATGACGCGAAGCGACCGCACAAGAAAGCCGAGCCGCAAACCAAGAGCGGCCAGCACGACGCCTGACGGGCGGACGCCCGACGTGCGATCTGGCATGCCGGGCGCGCGGCGCCCGCAAGCCGCCCGCCCAGCCCGTTATTTCACCTGCTCACCATAAAAGCCCTGAACGACGAAGGCGTCGCCGGGTGACGCCGCCGCATCCCCGATCGCGAGTTCGATGCGTTCGAGCGCACGGCGAGACGAAAACGCTTCCAGCCAGATGCTGGCGAGCCGCGGCAGTACGTGCTGCTCGATAAACCCGATCAGCAGACGCGCCCCGGTCTCCTGGACCAGGCACCGTCCCACGATGTACTGGACGACGTCCTGCGTATAGGACAACTGAATCGCGTGACTGTTGGCCATCATCCGGGCAACCACGCGATCGAGGTGCAGCGCGACGATATGGGCGAGCGACGCCTGCACAAGCGGCCGGTACGGTACCAAGGTCACCCGGCCGAGGAATGCCGCCGGAAACGTCTTGAGCAGTTCCTGACCCAGTGCCGCGCCCAGCGCGTCGGTGCCGGGCGCGAGCGATTCGTCCGCGCACAGGCTCGCAATCAGTTCGGAGCCGGCATTGCTGGTGAGCAGGATTGTCGTATTGCGGAAATCGATATAGCGACCGTCGCCGTCCTCCATGTAGCCTTTATCGAACACCTGGAAGAACATTTCGTGCACGTCGCGGTGCGCCTTCTCGATTTCGTCGAGCAGCACCACCGAATAGGGCCGGCGGCGAACCGCCTCGGTCAACACACCGCCCTCGCCGTAGCCGACATACCCCGGAGGCGCCCCCTTGAGCCCGGAGACGGTATGCGCTTCCTGGTACTCGCTCATGTTGATCGTGATCAGGTTCTGCTCGCCGCCGTAGAGCGCCTCGGCCAGCGACAGCGCGGTCTCGGTCTTGCCGACGCCCGACGGCCCCGCGAGCAAAAACACCCCCAGCGGCTTCCTGGGATCGGTCAGCCCGGCGCGCGCGGTCTGCACACGGCTGGCAATCTGCGCGAGCGCTTCCGGCTGGCCGATCACGCGCTCGGAAAGCGTGCGCGGCAACGCCTGTACCGCGTCGATCGCGTCGGTCAGCATCCGCCCTGCGGGGATGCCGGTCCAGTCCGACACAATACGCGCGACCATTGCCTCGCCGACCTCGGGAAAGACCAGCGGCGCATCGCCCTGCAGATCGGCCAGCGTCCGCTCCAGCCCTCGAAGCGCGGCGATTTCCACGTCCTGCGCATCGTGCGAGCCGGCGCGCGCGCTGATCAGCGCCTGGGCCGCGTCGAGCTGGGCCCGCCAGCGCGCGTCGATGTCGCGCTGCGCCGCTTCCAGTTCTGCGATGCGCACCTGCGCGCGGGTCAGCGCATTGCTATCGCCGAGCCCGAGACGCCGCTCGTTATCGAGCAACGCCAGTTCGACGCGCGCCGCCTGCAAACGCTGCTCCACGTCGCGCACCTCGCGCGGCGGCGCATGCTGCGACAGCGCGACGCTTGCACAGGCGGTATCGAGCAGACTGATCGCCTTGTCGGGCAACTGGCGAGACGGGATGTAGCGATGCGACAACGCAACGGCCGCGCGGATCGCCTCGTCGAGGACCACCACGCCGTGATGCTGCGAAAACGCCCGCGCGAGGCCGCGCACCATGTCGATCGCCGCCGCCTCCGAAGGCTCGTGCACCTGCAGAACCTGAAAACGCCGGGTGAGCGCCGGATCTTTCTCGATGTGCCGTTTGTATTCGGCCCACGTAGTGGCGCCGATCGTGCGCAGCGTTCCGCGCGCGAGCGCCGGCTTCAGCAGGTTCGCGGCGTCGCCGGTCCCGGCCTGGCCGCCCGCGCCCACCAGCGTGTGAATTTCGTCGACGAACAGGACGACCGGACTGCCCGACTTGTGCGCGGCCTCGAGCACCCCCTTCAGACGCGCCTCGAACTCGCCCTTCATGCTGGCGCCGGCGAGAAGCGCGCCGACGTCGAGGCTCAGCAGCCGGACATCGGCGAGCTTCGGCGGAACGTCGCCGTTTGCGATCGCGCATGCGATCCCCTCGACCACCGCAGTTTTGCCGACCCCCGCTTCGCCGGTCAGCAGAGGATTGTTCTGACGGCGCCGCAGCAGCACGTCGATCATCGTGCGAATTTCCGCTTCGCGCCCCACCACCGGATCGATCTCGCCGGCGCGCGCGCGCGCCGTCAGATCGACGCAGTACTGTTCGAGCGGCGACCCGCCGCGCTGCGGCGCCAGCGCGGCGGAGGCGTCGCCCGGCGCGGCCTCGCCGAAGTCGCTGTGGTCGTACGGCACGTCCGAGGTTTCGGGCGACCCGTCGACCCACGCCGGCAACATGGCATGCAGATCCTCGACCGCGATCCGGCCAAACAGCGGCGAGATCGCCAGCAGCACACGCCTCAATTCCGGCGTGCGCAGCAGCGCGGCAAACAGCCACGCGCCGCGAATCCGGCCGTCGCCGAACTCCAGGGTCGCCACCACCCATGCGCGTTCGATCGCCATCTCTATATGGTGCGAAAAATCGCTGATCGAGCTCGCACCGGCCGGCAGCGCGCCGAGCGCGCGCGTGACGTCGCGCTCGAGGGCGTCGCGGTCGATCTCGACGTGACGCAGAATGCGCTGAAGATCGCCGTCGGTCGCCTGCATGATCTGATGCACCCAGTGCACCAGCTCGACGTAGGGATTGCCGCGCAGCTTGCAGAAGGTCGTTGCCGACTCGATGCTACGAAAGAGCGAGCTGCCGAGCTTGCCGAATAAAGCCTGCCGTGAAACTGTCATAGCGATGACTCTGGATCTCCGTTGGAGTGTCAGATGAAGGACGGAACGCTGCGCAACACGAAGCCGTGACGGGAAACCGCGACACGGACAACGCTCGACGCCGGCGCGCGCCGGGCGACGACCCAATAGGGCCCGCCAGAGAGAATACAAGACCTTAATCTCCCCGCCGCGCTCATCCAATAGGACAACTCCTTATTCGACGGACACCCAAACACAGACAAGTCTTAAATTGGCTGCGCGCTACTGGACAGCAACGTCGCCGCTCATCATTATTGAACGTTGCTTCGGACCGGCCGCAATTTGCCACCCGTTTTCTGACATTTCCGATATCGGTCCGCATCGATGCACGCTACCATCGCCCCACTGCATCCTGTGCAATCAGACCGGTCGCGCGGCATTCGGGATTCGACTCGCGAACGCCTGCTTCACCCCCTCCGGGCGGCACGACATCCACGCTATCTTTCGTCATGCAGAACAACACGTTCTACACGTTCCCCACGGATACCCGGCAAGCGCCGGGCGTGCCGTCACCCGTCGAAAGCGGATCGCCCGCTCCCGCATTGACCATCATGCGGAGCAACGGCGAGCCGCTGGCCGTGCCCGCGCCGGACGCGCCCGGCGACACGCTCTACGTCTACACGCCGGCCAACGATGCGTTCGCCGCGCAACCGCCGGGCGCGGCCACGCCGCGGTCAGGCATCCTGTTCCATCAAGACCGGTCGTCCGGCATCTGGGTCGAACATCGCGCGGCCGGCATCATCTGCTGTGTCAACGGAACCCCCGTTGATCCCGGCACGCGCCGCGCGCTTGCACGCGGCGACGTGGTCACGGTCGGCGCAACAGCACTGAAAATCGACCACGCACCGTCCCGGCTGTCGAGCTGGCGCGACGAGCCGCAACCCACCGACCTGATCGCCGTCGGCAACGCATTGCCGCGCACCGAGGCCGCCCATTTCGGCGATCTCGCGCTGCTGGCCGAAGCGCAGCCGGCGGCGTCGCCGGACGCCCGGACACGGGGTAGCCAGAACGATCCGTATTCACTGCTCGGCAATACGCTGGTGTACCGGCCACGGCCGGCGCTCGATGCAGCGGAAAGCAACGATCCGCTCGCGGGCCTGCTCGACGAATACCAGCACGCGCTGATTCAGCACGAAGGCGGGCACGTGCACCCGTACGAACTGAAGGCCATCGAGCAGCCGAAAGTCAGCACGCCGGTCCCCGACGACCCGTTCACCGATCCCGCGGGACGGTACCGCGACGGCTCGCTGCTCGGCGACCTGCTGGCGGGACGGTCAAGCATCAAAAACGTCCTGGACGAGATGAATCCGTTTTTTTCGGACGATCTCTTCAGACGCGAGCCATCGCACAACGTGCTGCATCTGCTGGCGCCGCACGGAACCGCGCCGCAGCCGTTTGCGCGAACCGCGCCGCTCGCTCGCCAGGAGCATCACGTCATCAGCGCGGACAGCCATTTCCCGATGCTGACCGCCGTCACCGACACGACCCAGGAATCCGCATAACGTGAGCCCTCTCTCCGACCCTACCCCATCCGGCCGCAGCGCGGACGGCATGACGCTCGCCCAGGTGTTGCGCACGCAGTCGCTCGACGAACTGAAAGCGCAGACAATGGACGCCGTGCGCGCGCGCCCGTCGGATGCGCGCGAGCGCTGGCTGCTTTGCCAGCTGCTGTGCATCGAAGGCGACTGGGAGCGCGCGCTCCGCCAGATCGCCACCTGGGCAACCCTCGATCCGTCCGGCGAACCGCGCGCGCAGCTGTATCGCGGCCTCATTGCAAGCGAGATGTTCCGCACCGAAGTGTTTGCGGGCATTCGCCGGCCGGGCTTCATCGATACGCCGCCGGACTGGGTCGAAACGCTACTGCAGGCGAACGCGCAACTGGGCCTCGGCGAAGTCAAGGCGGCCGACCAGTTGCGCCGGGCAGCATTCGACGCATCGCAGACCGCGAGCGGAAGCGGCGCCGAACTGGGCGAATTCGCGTGGATCGCCGACAGCGATACGCGCCTCGGACCGGTCTGCGAACTGGCGGTGGCGGGCGGCTACCGCTGGATTCCGTTTGCACAGATGCGCTCGCTCGCGTTCACGCCGGCGGCCACGCCCGGCGACCTCGTCTGGCGTCAGGCGACCGTCGTCCTGAGCGACGCCACCGTGCTGCGCGGTTATGTGCCGACACGCTATCCCGGCTCGCAGAGCGGTCCGGCCGAAATCCGGCTCGCCGCCGAAACCTGCTGGGCCGACGTGGGCGACACGAACGTGATCGCGCACGGCCAGAAAACGTGGACGACCGATCGGGGCGACTGGGGGCTGATGCAGCTCAGCCAGTGCACGTTCGCGAACCGACAGGACAACGATGCGGCATCCTGAGGCCCGGCACCGGCTCGTCTACCTGCCGTCGCTGCTCGACCGGCTGAAGGACGACGCGCCTCACGCGCGCAGCGAGCATCCGGACGCCTACGCGCCGAACGCCGACGCGATGCGCCGGATCATCCAGCGCGATCTCGGCCTGCTGCTGAACACCAGCAACCTGGAAGCCGAAGTCGACATGAGCGACTACTCGCAGGTGCCGTCGTCGGTGGTCAACTACGGGCTGCCGCCGCTCTCGGGCCATTACCTCGACGACCGCAACTGGGATGCGATCGAAACCGCGGTGCGCAACGCGATCCTCCATTTCGAACCGCGCCTGATCGGCGACTCGGTCGCTGTCCGGCCGCTCGCGGAAATCCGCCCAGCCAGCTACAACAAGCTCGTGTTCGAGATCAGCGGGCTTGTGCAATGGTCGCCCTATCCGCTGGAATTCCGCATCCAGAGCACCTACGACCTCGAATTGAACAAGGTCACGTTCGACCGGTCCACACGGGGCGACAACTGATATGGATCCTCAGTTTCTCGACTACTACAACCGCGAACTCACCTACATGCGGGAACACGCCGCCGAGTTCGCCGCGCACCATCCGAAGATCGCCCGGCGGCTCGGCATGCAGGGCATCGACGTCGCCGACCCTTATGTCGAGCGGCTGATCGAAGCGTTCTGCTTCATGTCGGCACGCACGCAGTTGAAGCTCGAAGCGGAATTTCCCCGCTTTACGCAGCGGCTGCTCGAGGTCGTCTATCCGAACTACGTCGCCCCGACCCCGTCGATGGCGCTCGCGCGCATCCACCCGAGCCTGCGCGAAGGCGACTTCAGCAAGGGCTTTACCGTGCCGCGCCAAAGCATGATGCGCTCGCCGGTTCCGCCGGGTGAACAGACCGCGTGCGAGTTCCGCACCGCACACGAAGTCACGCTGTGGCCCATCGAGATCACCGAGGCCCAGCTCACCGCCGTGCCGCCCGACCTGCCCGCACTCGAGCGCAGCCTGCTGCCGCACATGCGGCTGCGCGGCGCGCTGCGGCTGCGCCTGCGCACGGTGGGCGAAGTCCGCTTCTCGCAGATCGCCGGCCTCGACCGCCTGCCGGTGTACCTCGGCGGCGACGAGCGGATCGCATCCCACCTGTTCGAACTGATTCACGCAGGCAGCGTCGCGTCCGTGGTGCGCGCCCCGGGTGCCGCCCGCGGCGAGGGAGCCGTCGTCGCGCGCCAGGCGGTCGACTTCGAAGGGCTGCGGCCGGATCAAAGCCTGCTGCCCTCGCAGTGGAACACATTCCACGGGCACAACCTGCTGCAGGAATACTTCACCTGCCGGCAGCGCTTTTACTTCTTCACGCTCACGCAACTGCGGGCCGGTCTGTCGCAGATCGACGGCAAGGAGGCGGAAGTCGTGCTGCTGCTCGACCGGCTGCCGGACGAGCTGATTTCGCACGTCGACGCATCGCGTTTCCAGCTATTCTGCACGCCGATCATCAATCTCTTTCCGAAGCGCACCGACCGCATCGAGATCGACCGCGCGCGAACCGCGTTTCACCTCGTGCCCGACCGCACGCGCCCGCTCGACTACGAGGTGTTCTCGGTCTCCCGCGTGCACGGCCAGAAGGCGGAGAGTTCGACGGAAGTCGTGTTCAATCCGCTCTATCAGACGTTGCACAGCGACATCGGCAACTACGGCCGCTATTTCTCGATTCTCCGCGAGGCGCGGGCGCTGTCGGCCAACGCCCGCAAATACGGCACGCGCACCCCGTACATCGGCACCGAAGTCTATCTGTCGCTGGTCGACCAGGCCGAGGCCCCCTATGACGACGACATCCGCTATCTGTCCGTCGACGCATGGGTCACCAACCGCGATCTGCCGCGCCTGATGCCGCGCAGCGGCGTGCGCGACCTGCGGATGCAGGATTCGGTGCCGGTCGAAGGCGTTAGCCTCGTCCACCCCCCGAGCGCCCCGCGCGAACCGTATGCGCGCGGCGAGACCGCGTGGCGGCTGATTCGTCAGCTGAGCTTCAACTATATGCCGCTCGCCGGGCTCGATCACCGCGACGGCGGCCAGGCGCTGCGCAACATGTTGCGGCTGTTCGTGCGCACCGGCGAGCGCGAACAGACCGCGCAAATCGAAGCGCTTGTCGGCACGCATATCGAGCCGGTCGTACGGCGCCTGCCCGGTCATGGCCCGCTGGTCTACGGGCGCGGCGTCAAATGCGAACTGACGGTGGACGAGTCCGGCTTCTCCGGCATCAGCCCCTACCTGTTTGGCCTCGTGCTCGAACAATATCTCGCGCGCCACGTGTCGATCAACGTATTCACCGAGACGGAACTTCGCTCGATGCAGCGTGGCCTCGTCACCCGATGGGCGCCCCGCATGGGCGGGCGCAGCGCCGTATGAGCGGGCCCCGTCAGGACCTTCCCGCCATCGACGCGCGCTCGCCGCTGCATCCCGATGCGCTGCACGCGTGGTTCGACCCCGAAGCACCGTGGCAAGCCGGTTTCCTCAGCCTGCTGCGCGCCATCGCTGCACGCGCGCCGCAACTGCCGGCGCCCGGCACCGCCAGCTTGCCCGCGCAGGAGCCGTTTCGCATCGGGCAGCGGCCGACAATGGCCTTCGCACCGCGTGAAATCGCGTCGCTCGAAGTCCGCGACGGACGGCTCGATATCCAGCTTTTCTCGCTCGGCCTGTGGGGACCGCAGGGCCCCCTGCCGCTGCATCTGACCGAGCTCGCCTACACCCGCGCCGAGAGTGACCAGGACCACACGCTCACTGCGTTTGCCAACCTGTTCCATCATCGTGCGCTGACGCAGTTCTATCGCGCATGGGCCGCTTCGCAACCCACCGTGTCGCTTGACAGGAGAGATGACGAGTCATTCTCCTTCTACGTCGCGAGTCTGATGGGCACCGACGTCGCCGAGGCGGCGCTCACGCATCCGCCCACGCATGCCCGCTATGCAGCGAGCGCGCATCTGGTGCGCGAGGCGCGCAATCCCGATGGCGTCGCGGCAACGCTTGCGCATTACTTCGGCGTGCCGGTTGCCGTCGAAGAATACGCGGCGCACTGGATCCGCGTCTCGCCCGCCGAGCGCTCGGTGCTGAGCGCGCCGTCCCTGTCGTCGATCATCGGCGAGGGCGCCATGCTCGGCGACGCAATTTTCGACTGCCAGCACAAGTTCCGTATCGTCATCGGGCCGCTGGATCTCGACCAGTATCTGCGTCTCACGCCGCATGGCGAAGACCTGCCCACGCTGACCGACTGGGTGCGCGCATTCACCGGTTACGAATACGACTGGGAGATCAAGCTGCTCGTCAAGCCGCGGGAAGCACCCGGTGCGCGGGCCGACACCACACACCGGCTGGGTTATTCGACCTGGCTTGGCGAGGCCGCCGCCGATACGCCCGTCGTCGGGATGGTGTTCGAGCCCGAAACCTACTTTGCCTGAACCAGAGCGCCCTTACGTATGACGACTCCCTCCACGGACCTCCTGTCGCGCTATGCCGATCTGCTCGAACCAGTCTCGGCCGACGCGCCATGCGGCCCCGACCTCGAGTATGACCAGGCGTTCGTCCTGCTGCAGGCCGCCATTGCACCCAAAACCGACGCGCAGTACGGCGATTTTGTCGACTCGCCGCAACCGGTCAACTGGGCCGAAGTGGAGCGCGATTGCCGAGCGCTGCTCGCGCGAACGCGCGACATCCGCCTGCTCGTCGTTTTTGCGCGCTGCCGGATCCGTCAAAGCGGTGCAGCGGGACTGTGCGACGGACTGGCGCTGCTGTTGCATACCATCGAGCGATTCGGCGAGGCCGTCCATCCGGCTCAGGTCTTCGACGGCGAACGCGACCCGGTCATGTACGCCAACGCGATCGCGGCGCTCGCCGACGCGTCCGGCGCGCTTGGCGACGTGCGCGATATCGCGCTGCCGAAAGCAGGCGGACTGCAATTGCAGGTACGCGATATCGAAAAAGCGTTCATCGTCCCGCGCGTGAAGGAAGCTCTCACCCCCGACGCCGCCAGCCGTCTGCTCAAGGAACTCTGGGTCCGGCAGGATCCGACCGTCGTCTCGCTGGTGAACGCGCAGCACCTGGTCGCGGACCTGAGCCAGCGCGTGCGCGACGCGCTGGGGGACGAAGCGCCGTCGCTCCAGCACCTCGAAAAGCTGCTGCAACCGTTTGCCCAGGCCACGCTGGAATCGGCCGACGCGCGCGCAGCGAACGTTCTGTCCGCTGCGCCGCCGCAGCCGGCCGATGTGCCCGAAGCGACAGCAGCGAGCACCGGCACCGCCGCAGCGAGCCCCGTCGCCATGGCTGCCGCCGCCCTTCCACAGGCGATGGATCGCTGGAGCGCGTTGGAGTCGATCCGCGCGACCCGTCTCTGGTTCGAACGCAATGAGCCGAGCAGCCCGGTGATCGTGCTGCTTCGCCAGTCCGAGCGGCTCGTCGGCAAACGATTTTCCGAAGTGGTCAACGCGATCCCGCCCGAGTTGCTCGCGCAATGGGATGCGATCGACCTGTAGACCGGCGCGCAAACGCGGCCGCGGCCGTATGCGGTCCCGCGCAGCCCCACGCAGCCCCTTCCCGTCCTCGTTCAACCTATCTCCGCGATATTCAACTGATGAGACAACTCCTTGCTTTCCTGATGATGGGCTTCCTGCTCGTCGCGTCCTCTCCCACCTGGGCGGGCTGCCATCAGATGACCGCGCAGCAGGCTGCCGAACTGGAGGCGACCAATGGCACCCCTGCCCAGACGCACACGACATTCACTGCCGTGTTCCCTGAGCAGACGATCGACCTCGATCCCGATTTTCCGATCGGCGGCACCATCACGACGGCGCAAAGCGCCACCGTGCCGGCACCGGGGTTGTTCTTCATCTATTGCGATCCGCCGTCCGGCACGATCAGCTATGCCTTTACGTCGGCGCCGGTGCTGTCTTCGCTCGGCAACAACATCTACAACACCAACGTGCCGGGCGTCGGCTACCGTCTGAGCTATGTGCGCGCGAGCGGCAGCACGTCCGTCGTGCCCTACGTGAACAGCTGGACGCCGCAGGTCGCCGGCCAGTCGGCAGGCATCACCTACGGTGCGGGCGCGCTCTTCCAGGTCGAACTCATCAAGACCAGCAACGATATTCCGAGTCTCTCGACGGTCACGCTCGGCCAGATCGGGCGTGGCTTCGGCGACGCCGACGGCATCACGGTCACGGACATCTTCGCCGGCAATGTGACCATCCAGATCCTGCCGAAATGCCAGGTCAACAGCAGCACGCTGAACGTCGACTTTGGCCAGTTCGGGCCGCAAGATGTATCGACTACGTCGGGCCCCACGCAGCCCGTCAGTTTCACGGTGGTCTGCACCGGGCCCACCCCTCCCGCCTCGATCACCGCGACGCTCGGCGCGCCGCCCGATACGACCAATCCGAGCCTGATCCAGAATACCGGCGCGCAAAATCTCGCCATCCGGCTAGAAGAACCGTCCAGCGGCACGATCCTTCAGCCCAACAACGCCAACAGCACGCTTGTGCATTTGCCGAACGGCGCGACGCAATCGGCGTTCAACCTCGAAGCCACGGTGCTGCGGGTCGGATCGGCGACACCCACCGCAGGCACGATCGACGCCACCGCTGTCGTCACGCTAACGATCCAGTAAGACGGTTCACACCCCGTGTCGTATCGATCGCATCGCCCCATGCAGAACGCCATCTTTGTGCAAATGGCCAGCTACCGCGACCCCGAACTCGTGCCGACGCTGCTCGACCTGATCGAACGCGCAGCGTGCCCTGAAGCGCTGCGTATCGTCGTGTGCCGTCAGCACGCGCTCACGGAGAGCGTCGGCAGTTTCTTCGTACGCGGTTTTTCGCAGCGCTTCGTCGATACGCAAGGGGCGTTTCCCGTTTGCACGCTGACCTACCGCGGCGCCACGGTCGAGCTGATCGAGGTGCCGCATCAGCGCTCGGAAGGAGCCTGCTGGGCGCGCAACCTGATCCAGCAGCACTATCGCGGCGAACGGTACACGCTGCAACTCGACTCGCACCATCGCTTCGTGGATGAATGGGACACGGCATTGATCGCCATGCTGGAATCGCTGCGGCCGTTCAGCGCAAAGCCCGTCCTGACCGCCTATCTTCCGGGGTATGCACCGGACAGCACGCGCGACACGTTCTCCTGGGAGCCGCTGGCGATGTACCTGCTGCGCTTCACGCCGGAGGGCGTCGTACTGTTTCGTCCAGCCCCGATCGCCGGCTGGGAAAATCTCGCGCTGCCTGTTCCCGCACGCTTCTATAGCGGCCATTTCGCATTCGCAGACGGTCACTTCGCGAGCACCGTCCAGCATGACCCGGCGTTCTTCTTTCATGGCGAGGAGATCTCGATCTCGGTGCGCGCGTTCACGCACGGCTACGATCTTTACCACCCGCACCGCGTCGTCGCGTGGCACGAATACACCCGCAAGGATCGCGTCAAGATCTGGAACGACCATACGGCCGATGCGAAAGCAACCGGCGCCGTCACCGAGCATTGGGGCGAACGCGACGAACGCTCGCACACTCGCAACCGCGTCCTGCTGGGCGTGGACGGCGAGCACGATCCCGACATGGATTTCGGCCGATATGGCCTTGGCACAGAACGTTCGCTTGCCCAGTACGAGCGCTACGCGGGCCTGAGCTTCGCCTGCCGCGGCGTACAGCCCGCGCTGCTGGAGCACGCCACGCCCATTCCGGGAACACCTACGTGCACCTCCGACTCCGAGCCGGGTTGGAAAGCGACCTTGAGGCGCGCACATGACGCGCGCGTGTGGGCGCACCGCAGCCGCTTCGAGTCCGTGCTTTCGCGTGTGCACACCTGCCGCATCACGGCGTACGACTCGCAAGACACCGCACTGCACCGCGCAACACTGGAAGCCGGCGTGTTTCGCCGGCATATTCCCAGTGACTGGTTTGATTACCGCCTTGTCTTCACATCAGGTCTGGAAGAGCGGCCGGCATACTATGTGATCGAACTCTTCGACGCTTCCGGTGAGCGGCTGGTCGAAATCAAACGGTCGATCTAGACATACGCCCTGTCGCACGTCCGCACCCGGGCGGGCAAGCGACACGGCACCTCCGGTGGGATTCGCGGTGGCGAGCGGGTTCGACACGTAGCGATACGGACTGGTGCCCGCAGGCGCCGCACGATCCGGGCTCAGATAGCGGCCGGTATCGGGATCGTAGACGCGTTGGCCGTTCAGATGCAGGCCCGTTTCCTCGTCCACATGATGGCCCGCGAAGCGCAGCGGCTGTGCGATCGGCGTCAGCATCGTTTTCGACGGCACAAGCCGGCCCCACGCCTTGTATCGGCCGCTCCACACGAGCGCGCCCGTTTCGTCGGTCATGGCCACCACGGTGCCGGCGATGTCGGTTTGATAGTGGTACACCTGCATGGGCGCGAGCGATCCATTTTCGCGGCGCTTCCGGTCTACCCGTGCAAACGGGACGTGGCTGATCCAGCCATCGCGGGCAGGCCGATAAAAGTAGATGCGCACACCCTCGTCCCAGGTCTCCTGTAGCAGGCGATTGCCCTGCCAGATGAAATGCGTGACCTCGGCTTTCGTCTCCGACAGCGCGCCGTCGGCGTGCTGCCGCTCGACCTGCTTCCGAATCCGCCGGCCGAGTGCGTCATAGCCGTAGCGCACCTGTTCGCGCCGGCTGCTCACCGCCATCAGTTTGCCGTCCGCATCCCAGCTGAACGTAAGATCCCCGGCGACACCGCGCCTGGCCGTCACCTGCCCCCACACGTCGTACTCGTAGCGGTAGCCGTAGTATTCGCGCAAGCGATGATCGGGATAAATCGGGGGTTCCCAGCCCACACGCGGGACTTCGAGCAGATTGCCCGCCGCATCCCACATGAAGCGTTCGATTCCGAGCTCGTCCGACACGCTGCGCAACAGGCATCCGCGACGATCGAGATCGAAGTAGGTCCGCCCATCGTAGCGGTCGTCGACCCGGGCAAGATTGCCGGCCGGACTGTACTGGAACTCGCGCCAGTATTCGACGTCTCCGGCCGCCATCTCGTCGTTGGGACCGCGCGTCACGGTCATGGCGAACCAGCGCTGGATCTGCGACAGCGACGTATACACCGTGCGCATGTAGAGCGATCCCTGCGAGCGCAGCATTTCGCGGCCCACTGCGTCGTGGCGGAACGCGGCGATGCCGAGCCTGTCCTGCTCGTGTGCGATGCCGACGAGCGACACGTGGCCCGCGTCGTCGCGCTCGACCTTCAGCACATGGCGGTCGGGCAGCATGACGCCGTTTGTTCGGCCCGCCGCATCCACGTCATAGCGCACCGTACCGCTTGCACCGTGCTCCGCCACGAGGCGTCCGGACGCACCGTACTCCAGGCGAATCGTGTCGGCTTCCACGCCGAGCGCCGCCCCTTCGTCGGTCGGCAGACACGCGACCGATTCGAGACGACCGTCAGCGGTATACGTGTACCGGTACTGCGCATGTTGTGTCTCGCGCGCGATGCAGTGACCGGCCAAGTCGTATGAAAAGGTCTCGCGGCGCGTCCGGCCCTCCGCAGCCGTGAGAATCTGCTGGAGATTGCCGGCTGCCGTATAGTCGAAGGTCCGCTTCACGCCGTCCGCATCGACGACCGACGCAAGCCGCCCAGCCGGATTCCACTCCAGTGTCTGAATTGCACCGTTGCCGCTCACGGTGCGCACTCTGCGCCCATGAGCGTCGTACTCGTGCGCCGTGACATTGGCCTCTTCGTCGACAGCCTGGACGATGCGCCCGTATTGATCCCGATGCCAATGCCGGATCTGACCATCAAAGCCTGTCGTTGCAGTGAGCTGCCCCGCGGCGTTCCAGACATGGCGCTCGCTCTGACCGTTTGGAAACGTCACGACAAGCGGCCGCCCGAACGCGTCGGGTTCGATCGTGGTGACGGCGGCCGCCGCGTCGACGATCTCCGTCAGATGACCTTCATCGTTGCGGCGATATTCGGTCGCTGCCCCTGACGCATCGAGGTGCCGGATCAACTGGCCGCGGCGATCGTACTCGAACGTGGAGACTCGACCCAACGCCGACGAAAGCGTATGAACCTCGCGATCTTCGCGCACCTCGTATGCAAACTGCGTCACGCCCTCCGACGGCGCCTGGCATTCCACTGGACGCAACGACTCGTCGCGCCGCCACGTCCACGTGCGGCCGTCGCCGAGCCGCACGGTGACGGGCTCGCCGGTGGCAAACGCATAGACGGACGTCCGCTCGGTGCCGGCCGGATCCGTGTCGCGCGTCACCCGGCCGAGCGTGTCGTATTCTGCCTGCACGACCCGCTCGCCCGGCAACACGAGGCGGGTCGGCCAGCCGGCCCGACCATAGGAAAATGCGTAGCGCGAACCGTCGAAATCGGCGTGTTCGGTCACGCGCCCGTGCGCATCGGCTTGCCAGCGCGCGACATGTCCGAATGCGTCGGTCGCACGGCTGACGCGTGCGTCCAGATCGTACTCGATACGTTCGCGCGCGCCACGGCAAGTCGTGCGCTGCACGACGCGCGCCACACCGCCGATCAGCGCCCACTCGTAACGCGAGGTCTGCCCGAGCGCACCGGCTTCTTCGGTCATCAGGCCGGCGTCGTATGTGAAGCGTCGCACCACGTCGCCGGCGCGATTGTGCACCTCCGCCAGTTGACCGTTGTCGTCATAGCGATAGCGCACCAGGAACCCTCGCGGACCGCCATCCACGCGTTCGATGCCGGTCAGCCGCAGGCCGTCGGCGCTGTCGTAATGCAACATCAACTCCTGACCGCAGGTGCCGCGCATGCGCCGCAGGCGACCCGCCTCGTCCCAGATGCACCCGATCCGTTGCTGGTCGAGATTCTCCACGTATCGGAGGCGTGCGAGACCCTGCGTGTCGAATTCGCCAAAGACGCGAAAGCGCGGCGCCAGATCCGCTACCAGCAACGTTCCATCGGCCAGATGCGCAACGTGCAATTGCTCGGACGACACGATCACCTGGGCACCGCGCTTCGGCATCGGCAGAATCAGCGCACGCCCCTGCTCGTCCGTGTACACGAGTTCATCGTCGCGACGCTGCAGCGTCACTTCCCAGCTGCTGCGCCAGCCGCGGCCGAGCAGTCCGGCCTGAGCGAGGCCGCTCGAATAGAAGCGTCCCCACGCAATCGGCAGCCGCCCGGGCAGGACGAAGTCCGACTCGTTCGCGGCAAGACAAACCTTGTGCCCCGATGTCATCTCCACATCGCGGCGTAACAACGCGGACAGCGCACGCGTTGCGCCGTGGCGCCCGGCAAGGTCGCCGGGCTGGTCGCGAAAACGGTCTACCCGCGGCGCGACGTCCAGCGACTCGAGCAACGTCCCTTCCAGCGCGGTCAACGCTCCGCCCAAACCTGCGATTCCAGTCATGACAGCCTCTGTTAAGGTCCGATGAGCACGTCACCTGAACCCGAAACGACTGCGTCCCCGCACGACGTCACGGAACCGGCGAATGCCGCGGGAAAGCCATTGATGAAAACCGACCCCGAACCGGTGGCCAGCAGTTGCGCGGACAGGTGTAGCGGACAGGTTGCGACGCTCCCGGCTGCGATGGACGCGGGGCTGCCGTTCACAAATACGTCCCCGGAGCCACACGTGATGACGCCTCCGGTACAGGTGAGATCGCCCACTCTTGCTGCAGGACTTGTCATGCTTGAATACTCTTGCTCGTAACTGATCGGACAACGGACAAATCTGCGCGCGACACATCGACGTGGCGCCGCGCGCAGCCAAACCCTGCACTAGAGTTCCGACACCTCGGGCGGCAGACTCGTGGGAGGCGGTTCCGTCGATGGCGGCGGTTCCGTCGACGGCGGCGGTTCGCTCGACGGTGGCGGCTCCGTCGATGGCGGCGGTTCGGTTGTCGGCGGTACCTCGGTGGGCGGCGGTGGCAGCGGCGGCAAGATCGGCAGCGAAATACCCAGCGCCAACGCCGGCAACGGAATCGGCGGGAGGGCGAAGCCGAAGCCGAAACCGCCGCCTCCGTCGTCATCGTCGTCGTCACAATCGTCGCAGCACGGGTTCAGTTGCAGCGGATCGCCCTGAACGATGACTTCATCGTCACCCACGATGCGGATTTTGCTGCCCTTCAGCGTGATCGTTCCGTCGGCGCCCAGATTCAAGCTGGAGTCACCCACCACGATCGACAGATCTCCGCCGACGCTGATCATATAGGCGCCGCCGACGTTCGTTGCCATCGCGCCGCCGACCGACGTCGACGACGCGCCGCCGACCGAAACCGCGTGTGCGCCCACCACGTTCAACGCGTAGGCGCCGCCCACGGTCGTCGACTCGCCGAGCCCCACCGCGTAGCTGGCCGCACCGCCGACGACGCTGCTAAACAGTCCGCCGATCATTTGCGTACAGGCAAGACCGACGCCGATCGAAAGATTGGCGCCCACCGTATGCGATTCGTTGTTTTTCGTCAGGCGGTTCATGTCCTTTTCCGCCTGCATGTGAAACTCCTCGGCCCCTTGCGCATCCTCGAAGCGCACGCCGCTGTAGTTCTCCCGGCCGCCCGCGATCGACTTGCTCTTGAAGCCGCTCTTGGTCGCCTCGGCCGGCAAATCCCACGGCGGCGGGGTGACGGTGTTGTACAGGCTGCCCAGAATCAGCGGCCGGTCCGGGTCTCCGTTCAGAAACCCGACGATCACTTCCTGGCCGATACGCGGAATATAGATCCCGCCGAAGTTGGACCCGGCCCACGCCTGGCTCACGCGCACCCAGCACGAATCGGTTGCGTCGTTGCGCGCGTAGCGGTCCCACAGGAAGCGCACCTTCACGCGGCCAAATTCGTCCGTCCAGACTTCGTGGCCCGACGGTCCCACGACGATCGCCGACTGCGGGCCGCTGGTAATCGGCTTCGGCGTGACGCGCGGCATCCGGAACACTTCGTTCGTCGGCTGCAGCATCAGATTGTTCGTGCATTCATAGAGGAAGCCGCCACCCGCTTCGTCGGCAGCTTCCGACAACTCCAGTACCGAAGCGACGACAAGATACTCACGGTTGGCGTCGCTATGCTTGTGCTGGGTCAGAACGAACGTCTCGCCGGGGGCCAGCCCCCGGACATTGCCCTTGGCGCGCGCGAGCGTTCCGGGCGCACGCCGTTCTTCCATTCGCACGCGGCTGATCAGTTCGCCATGCTTGCTGTCGGTGTAATCGCCCGGCCACTCGTACAGCTCGCCCTCGTTCCAGTTCGTTTCGCGCGGCTGGTTATTGGCGCTGACGAGACTCGCGAGCGGACGCGTGAAGTCGAAATCGTCCACGACCACGCGGCCGGGCCGCAACGCCTCGTCGGTCGACAATGTGTCGAGATACTCGATGTCGATCTTGCCGCCGTTCGGATGGTATTCGATCTGATGATAGGCTTCGCTCGGCGACTTGCGGTGACTGCCGATGTGATCGCACAGGACCAGCCGGTGCTTGCCGTCGGAATGCTCGAAGAACCAGTAGATTCCCCACTCTTCCATCAGGCGCTGGATGAAATCGAAGTCGGTCTCGCCGTACTGCACCTGGAACGCACGCGGTTCGTTACGCTGACTCTCGCCCTGCACCGCGTATTTGTCGACATCGAGACGCTTTTCGACGGGGTACGGATAGTCCTTCAGTACCGCGTCGATAATGTCGATCACGGACTTGTCCTGAAAGATCTTGTAGTCGCTCGTCAGCATGGCGAGCCACAGCCACGGCCTCAGTTCGATCCGGTAGATATTGAAGCGGCCATTCGTGCGCAAGAACCCCGCTTTTGTCACAAGGCCGCTGATCTCCCGCGTACCGGCCCCGACGTTTTGCAGCACGCCGCTGCCGATGCCCTCCAGCTGGACGCTGACCGTCATCTCCGTGCCAATCATCGCCTTCAGATCGAGATTGGCGCTCGTCGCCAGCGGGACGGTGAAATCGTCGGGGGTGCGTAAATCTAGCGTGTATTGATAGAGCCTGCCCAGATGCTCTTCGCCACGCAGCGCCATGAACTCGAGCGCCGGCTGCCCGAGCAGTTGCGGCATCGCATCGCTGCGGATCACGACCGTGCGATCTTGCGATTCCAGCCAGTTAGAAGTTGCTTGCGACATGTAGCTAAATTCTCTCCCACTCATCACGACAGATGTGCTGTTCGATGTGTGCACAATGCGCCCCGGGCCTCGGAGGGAAGCCACCGGCCACAGCGAATGGATGGCGCTTGCGCGGCGATTGTTCTACCTACCCCTGCGCCGGACGAACGGCGGCCTGTCCCAGCAAAACCTCGATCAAAAGCCCGGCGCCCAGTTCGCGCGCCGCGTCGACGAGGTAGCTCGCGGCCACGTCCAGATCCGACGCGTCGCGTGCATTGACGACTTGCCGCGCGAAATCCACGATGCGCCGCAGGCCGTAGCTCGCCTCGCGCGGCGTGGGCGCGATGCCCGAGCCCGCTGGTTCGATGCTGACGGCCGCGCCGAGCAATGCCACGTCCGCGTCGATCCAGCCGTGTACGGTGTGCGCGATCGTTCCCAGGTTGTCCGGTGAATACAATGCTGCGGCCTGGACGGGCCCGCCATCGGACAACTGATGCGCCGCGAGCCTCAGCGCCTGCTGAAGACGCGTCGACGCCGCGCTGCGCCGGAACGCCACGATTTCGCGGTACTCCCGAAGCCGGTTGCGCAGCGTCGGACAATTCGATGCCACCGCGCGCTCCAGCGCTTGCGTGCTCTCCTCATGGCAGCTCACGAGGCGATCGAACGCATAGGTATCGGCATAGGGTGGGTTCATGGTCACGTTGCGCTTCCCGGACAACGGAAATTCTTCAGCAGCTGGCTCGCAAACGGATTCAGCTGCCCCCCTGACATCAACTCGATCTCCGCGTGTCGACCGTCGAAGTTGTAATCCAGCGTCATGCGCCCCGCCGACGCAGTGCCCGTCAGCCGGCCGCGATCGATCAGCCGGAACAGCGCCCAGGGTCCGGTCGTCAGCACCGTCGACGTGTCGGGACTGACCCGCGGCATGGCGGTGATCTGCGCCATCGCGCCGCCACGCGGACCGGGCCAGTTGACGGAGAGCGGGACGACCGGACCATGTGCATAGCGCAACGCCTGGCCGTCGATATCGAGCAGCAACTCGGTAATATCGGGATCGACCGACACAAACTTCATGTTCACTTTCCATGCCATGCGCCTCGCGCCTGGATCACGGAAGAACACCTCGCGAATGTCCGCCGCGCGTTCGAAGGCCTGAAGATCCGGCCCATGAATAGGCGGCATGCCGGGACTGAGCGCCTTGTAGCGCCAGGGCTTCGTGTTCGTATCGACGTAGCTCGCCAGCGCTTTCTGGAAGAACCCGTCAAAGATGCCGCCTTCGGCAAAAAGCTGGTTGAAGTCGTCGATGTCGACTTCCTGGTTGCTGTTTGCGAACGGATATTTGCCTGCGATCATCGCCCGGCAGCTTTGCCCGACACTCGAATCGATCTGCGTGGCAAGCAGCGCGCCCACCTGCCCGCTCACCTTGTCGGCGGTCTGCCATGCAATGCCCCCCAGCACGAGCCGGAGCGGCGCCGGCAGCTTGTCCGCCTCGACCTGAAGAGCCGTGCCAATGTCGAGCGCGGGCGGCACGCTGCCGTTGGACAGCGCGTTGTCGGCCACCACGAGTCGCGTGTATTGCTCGTTGATCAGCGTGATCAGCGCGTCGAGTTGCAGCGGCTTGCCCCCGGCCGCCATCCCGACTTCGGTAAAGGCAGGCCCGACACCGGTATCGGCCTGCCCCGTGACCACCTCGCGCAGCGCCGTGAAGCGGTTATCCACGAGCGACTTTTCAAGCCGCAGTTCCGGCAGCGACGCCACGACCTTCTTCAACGGGCTCGCCGCATTGGACTTGCCGCCGGTTGCCGCGAGTGCGGCATTCGCGAGCGAACCATCGGAGGGGTCGGCCAGCGTCAGCGACGTCTGATGGACCGCCGCGCGCGCGAGCCTCACGAGCGGCGAATCGGGCGCCGCGAACGTGCGCAGCGTCGTCATGTCGAAGGCCAGCGTACCGCCACCGTCCGTACCGGTCGACGCTGTCGAGCGGATATCGTTTAGATACTGCTGCCAATAGTTGCCGTAGTCGGTCAAATATTGACGGCGTACCTCTTCGGCGACTTTCGCCATGCCCGCGAGCGCGCTCGCGCTGTCCTGCACACCCGATGTTCCGCCCGGCCCCTGCTGGCGCCCCATCACCCACCCGTCGTCCGCCTGCGCGCGCGCGAGGAATTCGGGCAAACGCTTGTTGAATACGTCGTGAAAACCCTCGTAGGTGTACAGTCCCGGCACGCCGGCCGCAAACCGGCTGCCTTCCACGAGCGTGAAATTGGCGGCGGCCTGCGTGCCGATCGCGCGGGCAATCGTGAAGTTCTCGGGCGCGTCTTTTTCCATCTCCCCCAGCGCGCGCTCGTAAAGGCGCGCGGGAGCGGGGTTCGCTCCCAGCAACTGGCGCGCGCGCTGCACGACCGCGGCATTGGGCGACATGCCGGATGCGGGCGGACGGCCATCCGCAAACAACGCGTCGAGGTGCGCCGACAACGCATTCCGTCCACCCATCGGCGCAGCACTGTCGGAGCGCTCCCAATCGCGCAGCACCCAGTTCTTGACCGTGTTTGCGTCGAAATGCGACTGATCGAAGAGCATCAGATAAGCCGTCAGCGTGCGATAGACCTCGTCCGGATTCTTCGCGTCGACCTGCGCATTGAGCACCGTTTCCATGCGCCGCTCGATCTGCGGCAGCAGGTTCTGGCGCAGCAGGTCGTGGTACGTCAGGTCCGACGCATCGATCACGCCGGGCGCGGCATAGAGCCCGTAGCGAAACGCGCCGCCCGGCGCATCGAGGTCCACGTTCCGATACTGCGGCAGATCGTGCGCCGCACCGAGCAGCGCCGGAATAGCCGACAGCTTCGGGGCGAGATACTGTGCGTTGACGCGCTCGGCAAGCGCGGTCGTTTTCCCGGCGATCGTCGCCAGATAAGCCCGGTTATTGCCGTAACTCACGGTCATCGCACCCGCAAGCCAGATCAGCAGCGCGATACTGACCGCGTGTGCTCCCCAGCGCAGCAGCCTGAAGCGTATCTCCCAGATGCGGTTCGGCCGGACAAGGTGCGCCTCGGGCACGATCACGCGCTGGAACACGTTGCGCAGGAAATAGCCGCGATGCCCGATCGCCGCCATGTCGCTTCCCGCGGGCGCGGCTTCGATCTCCGCCTTGCGGCCGCGCGCTATCCGGCGAACCAGCCGCTGCAGCACCGTGTCGCTGTCCGCGGGCTTCACCGTTCCGGTTTGTTGCGCGCTCGTAAAATACACGCCACGCAGCGACCCTTGCAGCTGTGCCTCGTCATAGCGCGAGTCCAGAAACACCAGTCCGAGCATCTCCGTAAGCGCACTGACAATGCTGCGGAATTCCTGCGGCAATGCGTACAACTTCTTGCGCCGGTCGGTTTCGTATTCTTCGAGCAGGCGATTGTTGAGGCCTGCGTCGATGCGTGCTTCGAGCTGGGCGAGCTGATCCGCGCAGTACGTCCGCAGATCCGGCACGCTTGCCTGCAAAGGCGCATTCACGTCGTGAGGCAGCGTAAAGCCCCATACCTGCGTGCGCCCCTCGGCCGTCAGCGACTGGAAATACTCCGGAAAGCCCGGCAGCAGGTCGAGCTTCGTCACGAACACGTAGACCGGGAAACGCACCCCGAGCGTCTCGCGCAACTCCGCGAGACGCGCGCGCAGTCGCGCCGCGTGCGCGGTACGCGCCGCCTCCGGCTTGTCGACGAGGTCGGCCACGCTGATTGTCAGGATCGCGCCGTTCAGCGGCGCACGCGGGCGATGCTTGCGCAGCAGTCCGAGGAAGCCGCTCCATTCCGCCGCATTGACGGCGCTCGCCGCGTCATCGCCCGGCACGTCCTGCTCGACATATCGTCCTGCCGTATCGATCAGCACCGCCTCATTGGCGAACCACCACTCGCAATTCGACGTACCGGCGAGCTCGTGCCCGGCCGTGGCGCTCATCTGCTCGGGAAGCGGAAATTGAAGACCCGAATTCAGGATCGCAGAAGTCTTGCCCGACCCCTCGCCGCCGATCATCAGATACCAGGGCAGTTCGTACAGATAGCGGCCGCTCTCGAGGACACGCCCCCAGCCGGGCGTACCGCCGCGCAGACGTCTGAGCTGTGCAATCGCCTTCGACACGACGACACTCACCGCGCGAACTTCCGCACGCCCGATCTCGTCCGGTTTCGCATCGGTCGGATTGAGGATGCGGCGAACCAGCGCCTCGTTGGTCCGCATCGCCTGCCAGATGCGATACAGCCCCCACACGAGGTAGCAGAACGCGGCGACCGAGATCACCAGCACGCGTATCCACACGGGCTCGAACGGGTGATGGCCGCTCACGCCGAATGCCGGTCCGGTGTACCAGAACAGCAGGCAAAGCGCCGCCACCCCGACGAGGCTGACAGGCCAGCCCAGCAGCGAAAACAGCAGCATCGCGACGAGCAGCGCGATGATCACGATGCGCACCGCCGCGCTCGCGAACGGATGCAGATCGCCGAACGCCAGCAACGGCCCGATCAGCCACACGGCCGCGGCGGCAAGCAACACCGCGACGAACACGAGCGTGCGCGCGGAAAAGATAAATTGTGTTAACCGTTTGAAGAATGACATGCCGAACTCCAGCGTTACAGCGTGACCGTGATTTCGACACGGCGATTGCGGGACCGGCCGGCTGCCGTCGCATTGTCGGCAAGCGGTTGCGCATCGCCTTTGCCTTGCCAGCGAATCCGGTCGGCCGGCGTTCCATACTGTTCCAGAATGCTGGCGACATACGCTGCGCGCTTCTCGGACAAGACCAGATTGCTGGGAAACTCGGCCGTGCGGATGGGCTGGTTGTCGGTATAGCCGACCACGCTGACGTTGCCGCCCACACGCGCGACCTCGTGGGCGACCTTTTCGAGCACGGGGTCCATATCCGGCAGCACGCGGCTCTGGCCCGACTCGAACATCGCATCGCCCTTGAACGTGACGACACTGTGGCGGTCGTCCTCCACGACCGTCACGAGACCGCGCGCGATCTCATTGGCGAGCAGCGTCGACAGCCGCAAGCGCTGCGGTGCCGCTTGCGGTTGCGGTTGCGCGGGCGCTTCGTTGCCGATCGCGCGGATTTGCCGTTCGAGCGCGTTGCGCTGCGCGAGCAGGCGGTATTCGTACGACACGTACAGACCGCCGAGAATCAGCGCCACCATCGCCGCGCTCGCCCAGACCGGCACCCCGCGCAGCAACGGCAGCTTGCCGGGCTGCGCACCACGCCAGTTCGACGACAGGTCCGAGTGGATCGAATCGCGTGCGCCGGTGATGAGCGTCCAGAGACGCTGGCGAATCTGCTCGAGATGCCGGTGACCATCCGTGACGACGCTGTAACGCCCCTCGAATCCAAGGCTCAGCACCCGGTAGATGATTTCGAGAATGTCGACATACTCTTGAGGATCGGTCGCCATCCGACCGATCAACAGGAAAAACTTCTCCCCGCCCTCACGTTCGCCTTCGAACTTGACGAGCAGGCTGCGCGACGCCCAGACGCCACCCGCGCCCCAACGCGTGCGGCTCGCCGCTTCGTCGAGCGCCGTGCACAGGCAATAGCGCACCACGGCCATGTGCTTCCACGGCAGATCCGCTTTCTCGCATAGCCGCTGAAACAGCCCCACTTCCTGCTCGAGCAATGCGTGCAGACTCTCGACGGCTTCCGCCGTCTCCAGCGATGCGGGCATGTCGGCGAGAAAACGCAACAAGGGACTCGCCGCTTCAAGCAGTGCGTTGGGTGCCTTGCGGATATCCGCCAGACGCCGGTCGATATCGATACGCTCGACCTCTTCATGCATGCCGGGAGGGGGCGGCTGACGACGTGCGGGCGGCATGTCGGGGCCGCCGCGTCCACCGCTCAGGAAGTCGAACGCGTCGTCATGACTGTACCCGCTCATTGATGACGCACTCCCCAGAGTTCGAGCTTCAACTCAGGGAACTGACCGGCGATGTGCATCGCCAATCCGCCCTGCTCGGCAATTTGTTCCCAGAATGGGCCGCTGCGCGACAGCTCGTAATAGATGTAGCTCGAATTGAACGGAATCTGCCGCGGCGGCACCGGCAGCGGAATCAGCGACAAGCCCGGCAGATGCGAACGGATGAGCTCGGGCAGACGTTGCGGCTGGCTGATCTTGGTCTGGGCCGCGAACTGCTGCTTCAACACTTCCGGCGACATCTGCGCCCCGACGGCCAGCACAAGGTTCGCGAAACCGGCGAGTTCCGTGGGCAGCATGGTTGCCGTGCGGATGCCGTGCGCCTGCTCGGTAATCGGGATGGGCTGCGCGCCACGAATCAGCACCTGGTTGAGCAGGAAATGCACCTCGCCGACCAAAGGACGAATGCTCTCGTACAGGCGCGCGTGATCGTAGCCGGGCGCCGGCAACGGACGACGCGTTTGCGGACGCACGAACGTCGAAAGCTCGCCCGCGAACATGGCCAGTTCGCGATACAGCTCCACGGGGGCAGTCTCGCGCAGGCGACATAGATGCTCGAGCATCGGCTCGTAGCGATTCAGGACCTGCAGCAGCAGATAGTCGGCGACCTCGGCGGCCGCACCCGCGCGGCCGTCGCTGCCCGAGAGGCGCGCGGCCAACGCGTCGGCGCGCAGCTTCGAGAGCCCATGGAGTTGCGTCGCCCATTCGCGCAGCAAGGCATTCGCGCCATACTGGCTGACGGGCGGGATGTAGTCCGAGTCGTGCAGTGCAACCGAACCGTCCGCATGTAGCGATTTCACACGGGTCAGCGCGATGCCGATCCACGAGCGGGTCAGCTCCTTCTCCGGCAAGAGCCGCAAACGCAGGTTCGCGAGCTGGACTTGCCGCGGACCCTGCCCGATTGCGTTGCTGTCGCGCAGTTCGGTGTCAAAGGCGGAATAGCGTGCGAGCGAACCCCGTTGTTCCGAAAACGCGGTTTCTTCAGTATTCGGCAGGCGCAGGGGTACCGCCAGGTAGATCAGTTGATCCTGGTGCTCCGGTGCGACCGTCAGCGGCGGCGGCGGCGGCGTATGACCCGGCACCTCGAACGGCGTACCGTCGGGAAACACGCCCGAGCCGCTGCGCAGCACGAGCTTGCCGAACGTCAGGGCTTCCTGATCGATCTCGTAGCCGCTGAACCCCCAGAAAAAAGGACTCAGCACGGCCGCACGCCGGTGCGCGAAGTACTCCAGGTAGCGCTCCTGCTGCTGGAACAACTGCGGAACAAGGAATAGTCCTTCGTTCCACACAACCTTATTATGGAAACTCATTGCGATCCATTCACTTCAGTTACCGACACGGCTCGGGGACCCACCATGACGTTCAATATGACTTTGGGGCGCGGCATCATCGATCGGTACCACGAGGCTTCGGGTAAGGGCGCAAGCCGGTAGACGGTGCGCCATACCGACTTGCCGAGATCGCGATATCCGACCAGCACGCCGACGGCGGTCGTCGCCGGATTCGAAAGGCGACGCAACGTCCGGACGTCCCCAGGACGCAGAATGAACTCGTCCGTCACCAGTGCATCGTCGCCCAGCACGCTCTTGCGGTCGGCCTGCAATGTGAAGAAGTCGGCATTCTCGAACGCATGGGTCGACTTCAACTCGAAGATGCGGACCATCACCGGTGCCGCCCGCCCCTGCTCGTCCGGATTGGCGCGGTCGCTGGCCGACACCTTGATCTGGAGGTTGGCCATCTCCCTGCGCGGCGGCGCATCCGAGCACGCGGCAAGCCACAGCAGCGCACAGGCTGCCGCGCCCCACTTCGCGGAGCGAGCCTGAACGCACAGACGGCGAAACCATGGATAAAACATCGGGATAGTCCTGTCGTACCGGTAAAGCGGTTGGCCATAGGGCCTTGATGTGTCGAGTCCATTGCCAGAACGCAAGGCGGACTAGGGGCAACCGCCTGAGAACCTCGCCGCAAGCGGCGAGGTTCGTGCCGGCAAGCCGGCATTCAGGCTTACGCTGCGTTCTTCTTGATATCGAACGTTGCCGTGATCGCACCGCCGCTACCACCTTGTGCGTTCTGGACCACGTACTCCTGCTTGAGGCGGCTGAACGACAGGCGGACGACTTCGCGCGGACGCGTTTCGCTGTCCGAGAGTCCCGACGGGCGGACTTCGGTCACCAGCACATCGTTCATCGTCAGCTTGATGTACTCGAGCGGATTGCCACCCGCCTTGCGCACGACGAGCTTCGCTTCGTTGATGTGCTTGCCCAACAGGCAGTACTGAATCAGATTCGGGCTTGCGCGGTCGATGAAATGTTCGAACTCCAGGTCGTCGACCGAGGCCTTGCCTGCGCCGCCGCCCGAACCCTGATGCATGTTCGATTGCTGGCTCACCTTCCACGACCAGCTCATGACCTGGATTTCCCCTTTGTGAGCTGCGTCTTCCGCTTCGCCATCGATACCGTCAATCTTGAGGAAAATGTCTTGCGACATCGAGATTCACTCCTTATCACGTCGTTAAGTTTCAGTACTACTTATGGTCAGGGAAGATTTAACGAGCGCCCGCCGATCGCTCTCGCGGGCAGCCCCCATCCTGCAGGACGCCGCCCGACTTGCCCACACGTTGCCAGAAGCCACTCCTTCATCCGGAGCGAAGGCACGCTTCGTGCCTTTTTGTGCCTTTTCGTGCCGCATCCAGCTTCGCTTACCACCCTGTCACCGGTATGCCGGCCTGTCGTCAGCTCGCTTCTTTCACCGACGGCAGCTTGGCCACGAGACGCAGCGAAACCGTCAGGCCTTCGAGCTGGAAGTGCGGACGCAGGAAGAACTTCGCCTGGTAGTAGCCGGGGTTGCCCTCGACTTCCTCCACCACGACCTCGGCTGCCGCGAGCGGACGGCGCGCCTTGGTCTCCTGGGACGAATTGGCCGGATCGGCATCCACGTAATTCATCACCCACTCGTTCAGCCATTGCTGCATCTCGTCGCGCTCTTTGAACGCGCCGATCTTGTCTCGAACAATGCACTTCAGGTAATGCGCGAAACGCGAGCAGGCGAACAGATAAGGCAGGCGCGCCGACAGGTTCGCATTGGCCGTGGCGTCCGGATCGTAGTACTCCGCCGGCTTTTGCAGCGATTGCGCGCCGATAAACGCCGCGTAATCGGTATTCTTGCGATGGATCAGCGGAATGAAGCCGTTCTTCGACAGTTCGGCCTCCCGGCGATCGGAAATCGCGATTTCGGTCGGACACTTCATGTCGACGCCGCCATCGTCCGTCGGGAACGAATGGCACGGCAGGTTTTCCACGACGCCGCCGCTCTCCACACCGCGGATCAGCGTGCACCAGCCGTAGTTCTTGAACGAACGGTTGATGTTGACCGCCATTGCGTAGGCCGCGTTCGACCACACGTATTTGCGGTGATCCGCGCCGTCGGTTGCTTCTTCGAAGCCAAACTCGTCGACCGGGTTCGTCGTCGCGCCGTACGGCAGACGCGAGAGAAAGCGCGGCATCGCAAGACCGATGTAGCGTGCGTCCTCGGAATTGCGCAGCGAATTCCACGACGCATATTCGAGGTTTTGCGTGAAAATCTTCGTGAGATCGCGCGGGTTGGCGAGTTCCTGCCACGAATCCATCTGCAGCACCGACGGCGATGCGCCCGTGATGAACGGCGCGTGTGCCGCCGCCGCCACCTTCGCGATCGACGCAAGGAGGTCCACGTCGGGCGGCGTATGGTCGAAGTAGTAGTCGGCCACGAGGCAGCCATAAGGCTCGCCGCCGAGCTGGCCATACTCTTCTTCGTAAATCTGCTTGAAGAACGGGCTCTGGTCCCACGCAACGCCCTTGTAGCGCTTCATCGTGCGACGCAGATCGTCCTTCGAGATATCCATGAAGCGGATCTTCAGCTTCTCGTCCGTCTCGGTATTCGTGACGAGGTGATGCAACCCGCGCCATGCACTTTCGAGCTTCTGGAAGTTCTCGTGATGCAGGATCAGATTGATCTGCTCGGAAAGCTTGCGGTCGATCTCGCCAATGATGGATTCGACGCTCTTGTATGCGTCGTCCGACAGCGAGACGGAATTGATCAGCGCCTGCTCGGCGAGCGTCTTGACAGCGCTTTCCACGGCGTCGCGCGCCTGATCGGTCTTCGGCTTGAACTCACGCGACAACAATGCGTTGAAGTCCGATTGCGCAGTAAGCTGCGCTTCGACAGCTTTCGCCTGCGATTCTCGTACGGCCATTTTTTCTCCTGGGGATGATTTCCGGTTCACCGAATTACTGCTCGTCCGTTTGCTCGTTCGTACCCGACGAAGCAGGCGCGGGCGTCGGCTTCGGCGCGCGTGCGAGCGCGCTCAGCAGTGCCGGATCCTTGAGCACCTTGCTCACGAGGTTTTCGGCACCCGACTTGCCATCCATATAGGTCTGCAGATTGGCGAGTTGCGTCCGGGCGTCGAGCAGCTGGGACAGCGCATCCACTTTTTTCGCAATAGCAGCCGGAGAAAAATCGTCCATCCCTTCGAACGTGATGTCGACCATCAACTGCCCTTCGCCGGTCAGCGTGTTGGGCACCGCGAATGCGACGCGCGGCTTGATCGCCTTCATCCGCTCGTCGAAGTTGTCGATGTCGATGTTGAAGAACTTGCGATCCGAAACCGCAGGCAGCGGTTCGAGCGGGGAGCCGGACAGATCGGCCAGAACGCCCATCACGAATGGCAGTTCGACCTTCTTTTCCGAACCATAGATCTCGACGTCGTACTCGATTTGCACACGCGGTGCGCGATTGCGCGCAATGAATTTCTGCGAACTGTTGGATGTGGCCATAGATTCTCCAGGGAGGTATCGGTTTGTGACGCTCAAAGGAAGTGGACCGCCGGCGAGTGACAGCCTGCCGACGCATTACCCGTCCGACCCGATCCATTACCGCGCCATCGGCACTGCTCTCATAGACACAACCCGCTTCACGAGCGTGTCCAGGCTGGCATTCTCCGATAGCCGTCAAATAATCTGAATCGGACGAGTTCGAAAATTGCGCGCGATTTATGGGGCTCATCGTCCCCATTCGTCTTCGAACTTCGACCCGCTGTGCAGCGCGGGGTCATCCGGGAGCAGCGAAATCTCAACCCGGCGGTTCCGCGCTCTGCCCGACGCACTGTCGTTGTCGGCAATCGGGTGGGTATCGCCCTCACCCTGCACGGCAATGCGCGTGACCGGCAGGCCACCTTGCGCGACCAGCCAGTCGCGAATTGCCCGCGCGCGGGCCTCGGACAGACGGATATTGGCTTGCGGCGACCCCTCGCTGTCGGCATGTCCCGTAATCAGCACGCGATAGCCCGGATTTGCATTGATCCACCGCAGCACGCGCCGCAGTTCCTGCTGGTTCGCATTTGGCGAGAACCTGGCCGAACCGCTCGCGAACAGCGCGAGTGAATCGATCTGCTGGGTCAGCGAGGGGGGACGATAGCGCGTCAGAACATCGCGGAGTGTCGTGTTCAGCGCCGCCCCCTGGTAAAGTCCCCAGCCAAGACGCGCCGGAACGCCTTCCTGCATCGTCCGTTCGATGTGCAAGCGGTCGCGCATCAGCTGGTCATAGGCGCGCCGCTTCGCGTCGATCGTGTCATCCGGTGTTTGAAGGAAGGTCTCGAGATCGCTCCCCACCTGAGCGATCAGACGCCGGTTCGACGCACCCGAAACAAGCACCGCGAGGCCGATCGCCAGCACAGCAGACAACAGCAGCTCCGGGATGACAGGACCGCGTCGCGCGACGGCTTCGAGCCGCAGCCGCGAGCGCTGCGATGTCGGCGTGACGACGGGCGGCACGGGCAGTGCATCGCGAGTCGGATTGGCCGCGACAGCCCGCAGGCCCGTTCGCGCCGTGAGCCAGCGCGCCCACGCCCCGGGCCGAACCGGATCGCGCCGGATATCGCCAAGCAGCACGCCGCGCAGCGCGAACGGCGGCGTGTTGGCGAGCGACGAAAGCGCAGGCAGCACGCCGACGTCCCCGAGCCAGTCCAGCAGGGCGCCGCCCAGCACGCGACTGCGCGCAGTGTCCGCGACGCGCGCCTGCACCGGAGACATCAGACGCTCGCGCAATTCGCTCACGCATTGCGTGAGTCTCGCGCCGGCGGAAGGCGCACCTTCGCCGAGATCGATGGGCGCCCCGTACCACTGCGGCTCGGGCGACTCGCCGGGGCCACGGGACAGACACGCATAGACCGCGAGCCAAGTCGGCAAGACCGATTCGGGATGACATATCAGGCTCTGCAGCACATGACGCCAATTGCTGAACTCGCGTCGCAACACAACGTCGTCATCCGCATCGGGTACGATGGGCAACAGGGCCGCATCGGGCCCTCGACCGCGCGACGCCTTGATCTGTGCAACGACATCGGCGAGTTGCGTCGGCGTACCCGCATGCAGCCAGACCGCTTCCTGTTCGCGCCGCAGGACGTCGCCCTGCCGGAGGCCGCGGAAAAAATGTGCCGAGTGCGGCCCCACCACGACAATGACGGGCAACGTCCCATCCGGAGCCATCGGCCGCGTTCGAGCGCGGACGTCCGGCTCCACGCCGCGGTGAATCGCGATGACGCCGCACGCGATCACGCACGCCAGCCCGGCCGCGATGAGCCATCCCGGCTGCAAGGCTGCGGGCATGCACAGGCATAACGCAATCGATGCGGGTAGGGCGGCCCATGCGATCCACCGGCGCCACGTGAAAGCGGGTTTCATTGCGGTCATCGCTGATGTCCGCCGACGTCGGTGGACTGGATGACAGGCAAACGACTCACCGCATTGCCCAGATAGTCGTGCATGCCTCCCCATAGCGCCGCGAGCGCGACTCCAGACGCTCCGAGTGCCCAAAGCCACGGATTCGCGCGGACTCGCACCGGCCGCCGCACGTCCGCGTCATGCGAGAACGCCACGTCCGGGCGCACGTTTTCCCCCAGCGCGAGCGCACCGGCGTCCACAGCCGTGTTCAGCTTATGACGGGACTGGTCGGAAACCGGCAAACCCAGCGCGCAGAACAGCACATAGGCCTCCCACAACGGTGAGCTGCCGACGTGCGAGGACAGCAGCGCGTCGAGCCGCTTGCGGACGAGTGCGGCGCCGTCCTGCCGCGCGTGAAAAATGACCTGGAGGCTGCTTTTCGCCCACGCGGAATGCTGCTCCCCCGACAGTCTGCGCAGCGTCAACGCGTCGAGCAACACGCATTGCAGGAGACTGACCTCTTCGACCACATCCGGTGCGTATCCGTGATCGTCCATCGCCTGCTTGAGGCGTTCGACAAGACCCGTGCAGCGCGCCTGCCAGTCATGCAGCGCGGGCAGGTGCGCCCCTTCCTCCAGCAGCGAGGCATGGACAGCGGTTTCCTGCAATAACGGGCGTAACGCGCTCAAAGCATCTCCAGGACGAACGTGACGTAGGTATTCACGGTCCCGGCGGTCGCCTGGCCGGTCGCGTAGTAACGCGCGAAGAACGGGATATTGGTCACCGCCGATCCCGTCACGGACACCGGCTTGACCGTCGACACGTCGCCTACCCGGATCGGCGAACCATCGCCATTGGTGAGCTGGACTTGCACCTGTGTCGCGCTTTGCGGATCTGTCGGATTCTCGACGTTGAGGTTGCCGTCGGCGTCAGTGGTAGGCCCCTGCTGGAAATAGGCGACCAGACTGCTGACGTCGGATTCGCACAGAACCGGGATATTGAACTCCGTCGCGCCAGCGGTTGCGCCGGCCGAGGACAGCGCGGTGGTCGAAATAGTCGGCAGCGTGACATTCAGGTCTCCCCCCTGAACCGTGCAACTCACCGAGTTGTAATACCCGGTGAAGTTGATCGTCACGGTGGGGGACTGGGCCATGACGTCGCCTGCCGCGAGCGCGAGCGCGGTCGCCACGGTGCCGGCTGCGCTTCGCGCCGCGATACGCTTCAAAAGCATGCGCACATTCATCGTCGTCGTCCTGTTCACTCTTCGCAGCGCAACTGGATGCGCACGGCCGGCCGATGCTTCGTCGGCTTGGGATCTTCCGCCGGAACGGTATAGGGCATCGCGCATTGATCGGATGCGTGCGCGCCCCAACGCGCGGTCAGCGTGCCGGATCCGGTGATGCCGCGAATGAACGCCATGCCGCCCTGGCCGACGCTCCCGACAGCCTTGCCGCTCGAATCCACCAGTTCGCTCCCCATCGGAACCGGCGTGCCGTCTGCCTTGTCCGCCTTCGCGAAGATCGGGCGACCGCGTACCGTCGCCATCTTCACCAGCACGATCGCGTTCTGACGTGGCACCACATCCTCGCTCGTACTACTGAGTTCGACGTCGTCTGACAGGCCGGACGGATCGAGTGCAACCGTGTTCACGCGATACGGCGTCAGCGACGGAATCACCGCATAACCCTCATGGTCGATCGCCGCGCCCTGGCCGTTGATGACGCGACCGCCCTCGGCACCTTCGGCCTTGATCAGTGCAGACGCGCTGCCGAGCGGCGGCGTGAGCGTGACGCCGCCGCTGTGGACGACGACCGCGCCGTTCGCGCCGAACGCCGCCTGCTGCCCCTGGTTGGTCAGCGACAGGTTCGTGTTGTACGTCCCGAACGGTGCGCGAACCGTCCCGTATGCGCCCACGGAAGCGAGATTGCTGCCAGCACCGTTGGCCGTACGGGATGCGTTGAACCCGTAGTCGACCGGAAGCGCACCCTGTTTGTTGCCGAACACGCTGGTCTGCACGAGGTTGTCGTCATTCGTCCCACCCGCTAGCGAAGTCGTCATGGAGCTGAACAGACTATTGGCTGGCGAGGATGTGCGGCCGAGCGGAATCGTCAGATTCACACCCACCTGAGTGTCGGGCGCATTGCCGCTCGTGATGACACGCTGCGCGTAGACCATGTACGAGATGTTCTTGAACATGCTCGAGAACCCGACCTGAAACTGCACGTCAGGTGCGTGCGTATTGGCCCAATAATCCTGCACGCTGCCCGATACATAGGCGGAACTCCGCTCGCCGATGGCCTGGCTGGCGTTCAGTTGCAAGCGGGAGCGGGCACGGTAGTCCTGGTCTGTCGTGTTGCCGGCCGGCGCGTAGCGCGTGTTGATCGCGTCGGCGAGCCCGTAGAACCCCGAAGTTGAGTAGCGGTAAGCGGCAACACTGAAGTTCGTGCCCGTCGCGCTCACCATTTTCGCGTAGCTCAGGCGCAGGCTCGTTCCGGTATGCGCGCCGCTACCCGCCAGGTCGGTGCGCGCGGCGGTTGCATCAAACGCAACCGCGCCAACCGGTGTGTTCAACGCGACACCGAACAGCACGGAACCGTAGCCGGCCGACGCCAGCACACCGGTATATCCCGTAATGAGGTTTGTGATGCCTCGCTGGTACGTTGCCTGCGCGACGAGGGGGTCGGCATCCCACCATGAATCGCGATACTGGCCGACGCTCACGTTGAATCGCTGCATGCCCGGACGCAGCAATTGCGGAACCGACGAGAACGGGACAGTAAACTGTTTCACCCGGCCATCCGATTCCGTGATGACAACCAGCAGATCCCCGCCATAGCCGATAGGCGGCAGATCGTCGAACTCAAAAGGCCCGGGGGGAACATTCGCCTCGTAAATGACGCTGCCGCGCTGGCGCACCTGAACGCGCGCATTCGTGTCGGCGATACCGCGAATGACCGGCGCATAGGCCTGCATCGACGATGGCAACATGCGATCGTCGCTGGAAATCTGCACACCGCGCAGGTCGAACGCATCGAACAGATCACCGGTGGTGTAGCTGTCGCCGAGCGTCAGCCGACTGCGTAGCGACGTCAGGTCCCGCTGCGCGTACGTGGCAATGTTTTTCCACTGCATGCCGCTCGTACCGTTCGCCCAGTTGAGCGTTGAACGCTGACGCAGACTCCATGGCCCGATGTTGACGCCCGTCTCCAGCCCCGCGTAAATGCTGTTCGAATTCCCGCCGAAGTTGTTCCGGCTGGAATACGTGCTCAGGTTATATTTGAGAACACCGGCGTCGATGCCGTCATCCCAGCGCGACGGATCCACATACCCCCTCGCGACCGAACGCAGGTCGGCCTGCGGGATCGTCAGATCGAGCTTGAGGTCGGAGCTGTTGAACGTATAGGTGGCTTCCGGCAACGTATCGCGAAACAGGATGCAGCGCTGGGCCGGCCCACTCGCCTCGGCATCAGAGGACGGCAACAGCGCCTGCGCCGCGGAGGCTTCACCCGCGATGTCGAACGCAGCGGGCGCGCCCGTGCCGGTCGGCGCCGCATCGCCACCATGCGGCACCGGCTTGCGCTTGAGCAACTCGGTATTCACACCGAGTTGCTCAAGCGTCGCAACGGCGAAGCACGGCTCGGCCACGTCACTGCCGTCGACCGCACGAAATTCGACGTCGAAGTTGCCGCGCCGTTCGCCGTTCAGCGTCAGCAGCACGGGATAAACACCCGGATCGACCGGATTTCCCTTTTCATAGCGGGACAAATCAACCGGGGCACCCATGAAGAGCCGCGAGTTGAACGACACCTTCATCGGATCCGGCGAATCGAGGGACGCGACCTGAACGGCTGCCCCCGCCGCCTTGCCTGCGCTCCCTGAGGAAGCCTGAACGCTCGGCACGCCCGACGCGTCGCCGCCTGAACCGCTCACGTCCGTTGCAGCGTACGACCGGGTACCGAGCGCGCTCGCGCCAAACAGCATGAGCACCGCACTAACCACCTGACGATACTGGTGGACGCGCAGACCGATTCCGCGCCTCGCGCCACGCGCGCTCTGCCCTGCCGCACGCACCACTTACTCACCCTTGCCGTTCTTGCCAGCGGTTGTAGCAGTCCCAGCGACCTCCGCACCGAAGTCATTGAGCCATTTGTACGCGATCTGCGCAGGCCCGGTCGCTGCAGGCATGGGATCCTTGCTGGCAAAGTCGTGTTGCGCAAACGGTGCGACCATGCCCGGGTCGAACGTGAGTTCACGCCCGCCAGCCGTCACCTTGATCGGGTTGAATGAAAAGTAGTAGGCGGTCGGATTGTCGACGCGCAGCATGGGATGACCCGCACTGTCAGCAGCAAGCGACCACGTCAGCTTCTGATCGAGATTGAGGGGGACATCAGCCAGTGCGTCAGGACGAAAGAACAATTTGATACGCGTACGAAACGCCAGCTGCATCAAATTTTTGCCCTCCGGGGCGATGGGCGCCGGCGGAATTTCAAGCACGTTCAGCCAGAAGACCGATTCACGGTCTTTCGGCAACGGGTCGCCGTTGTACATCAGGCGCAGCGTCTGCCCCTTCTTCGGATCTACCCGAACGACGGGCGGCAGCAGAATGAACGGAACCTTGATCTTGTCCGGACTTGCGTTTTCGTGACCGTCGTCAATCCACGACTGAACCAGTACAGGAGCATCCGACACGTTGGTCAGACGAACATTGACTTCACGGCTCGATTCCGGGTAAATGACCCGCGTACCCGTGATGATGATGGCCGACCAGCTCGGCAACGGCAGCAACCCGCAAATCATTGCCAACAGGGCAACAGCCACTTTCCACGATCGCACGCGCAACCTCCTTCAAATAAACACCGCCCCGGGAACCCTTGCCGCTTCCCGGGGCTGCGCGCTTTACTGATACGCGAGCGTCAGGCTCGCGACCGACTCCACCGTACCCGGCGTGGTCTGGCCGGTCGCGATGTATTGACCGCCGTACACGAGGTTCGCCGTGCCGTCGCTAGCCACATTGAAGAACGCACCGTTCTGGCCCAGGCTGACCGGCGAACCGTTGGCATCCACCAGCTGGACGTCCACGTTCGTCGCTGCGGTAGCCCCGGTCGCCGTGTTCTGCAGCGAGTAAATGCCGTTGATGGCCACCGGATCCATGTTCAACATCTCGAAGTGCGCTGCAACCTGGCTCACGCCCGGCGAGCAGTTGATCACCTGAAGATTGAACGGCGTGGAACCCGCGATGTCGCCGGCAGCGGCCAGCGTCGTGGTCGAGATCGTCGGCAGCGTGACCGTCTGATCGAGACTGCCCGTCGCGATCGAGCAGGTGTTGCCGGTCAGTTCGCCCGTGAAGTTGACGTTCGTCTGGGTGGACTGTGCAAACGCCGACGACGCAACGGCGAAACCGAACACAGCCAGCGCAGCGCGATTGATGATCTTATTCAATTTTTCGTACTCCTATCCTAACTTTAAGTATGCCGGCGTGTTAGACACGCCCGACACGTCCATTCGAGACCGCATGAGAACCTGGTCAACCTATTGTCGACCGGCTCGCGAACCCTGCCTGATGTTAATGGGTCTCAGCACATTTCAACATCTGACATAGTCTGAAAAATAGGCCGCAACACACCTGCTTTTGTCAGATTTTGCACGTGACCACCAAGTCGGGCGTGAACGCGCGCGCTGCCGATGCGTATTGCGTCATTTCGCCGGCATGCGCACACGGATCATTTTTATCTGGAGGGCTCCCGCACAAGACCATCACGCGGGCACATGCCGCGGCACGACGTATGCCGTGTGGATCGAATCATGCAGTATCGATGAACTGGGCCGGAATCCCTATCAGACGCGGCCTAAAGATCGGATCGGACAAGGAGATCGGGGCATCGCCCCGCTCCCGTCCGGCAGAGCCAGCGGGATAGAGCCAACGACGTCGAACCATGCGGCGTCCCGGGGCGAGACTATCGGCATGCACCGTCCCGTCGGGCGCAATGCAGCAGCACGGCGAACCGGCTCAATGAACCGGCTCATTATCCAGGCTTATTGACGAGGCTCATCGAACCCGCTCACTGCCCCGTTACTTAATTAATGATAGGAGACGACGACGATCACATGCGTACCGTCCGGTACGCGGCTCCCCTTCCTGAAAGCGAGCGAGAGGGTGCCGCCGCTCGCGCCGACGCGGAAACGTCCGGACTCGCCTTGTGCGAGTCCGTGACCGGCGCCGTCGGTGAAATGCGACGTCAGGTAGGTCGATACGTCGGGGCCGGCCTCGCCGGCGGCCGTCACGGAAACGTAGGCGCCGAACTCGTAGCCGGGCCTGGGGGCGAACGTCACGGTGGCCGCTGTCGCGCTCGCCGACAGCGATCCGGTCGTCGGCGCCTGCGGGACAGGCGTGGCGAACTGGAGCGGCGGCGCGACGATCGACCCCGAGAACCGCACCAGGGCCTGGGTCGCGCCCCATGCCGCCGACGATGCGCCCGCCAGGGTCAACGTGCCGAACGCGACGATTCCTGCTGCCTTCCGAACCCACCGATAGCCAGACATCATGACGCCCTCCCTCATCGAGAACCGCATGCACCGTCAGATACATACGACACAACAGATGGATGAAACGGCAAAACTCAGATATCTCGCAATCAATCTAATCGCAAATTCTGACAGCAACAAGGGGGTGGATTACAATTTTGTAATCCGTAACATTTTCATGGATGGCGTGATGCCGCAGAGCCCGCCTCTTGTCTGTCGCTGGCAGGACAGGCGGGACAAGTTCGTTTCAATCGACGACGACCGCGTCGCACATGCCCCGCGCCGCTACGCCAGGTTATGATGGCTTACGGCACGCGCAGCAGTCTGCCCGTCGACCCAAGCATGCCAACGCGCAAGGATGAATAAAATGGAATCCTTCATGATCCGCGTCGTGCTCGTAGACGACCATCCCGGCATGCTGGCCGGGATCGAGCACAGCCTGTCGAACGTCATGGGAATCAAGGTGGTGGGGGTCGCGCACAGTTCGACCGAACTGATGGCCCTGCTCGACACCACCGCGTACGACGTGGTGGTGTCCGACTATATGATGCCGGACGAGCGCTTCGGCGACGGGCTCTCCCTGTTTGGCCTGCTGTCGCGCCGCTACCCCGGCATCAGGCTGGTCGTGCTGACTATGCTCGACAGCCCGTCGGCGGTGCGGGGCATGCTCGAATTCGGCATCTCGTGCCTCGTCAGCAAATCCGATGCCATCGCCCACATCGTGCCGGCGATTCACGCCGCCTTTACCGGCGGCCGCTATGTCTCTCCGACGATCAGCCAGGTCACGCAGGAACTGCAGGCGCATCGCGCATCGCTCACGACGACGCTGAGCCAGCGCGAAACCGAGGTGGTCCGGCTGTATGCGTCCGGAATGACGATCAACCAGATCGCCGAACAACTAAAACGCAGCAAGAAGACGATCAGTACGCACAAAACCAACGCGATGGCCAAACTGGGCTTCAAGAGCGACACTGAACTTCTGCTCTATGCGCGGGATCAGGGTTTCGTCGCGGGGGCGCGCGCCTCCGAAGTCCGCTGACACCGGGGTGCGTCCGAAAGACGGCAAGCGCCTCGACGGACGGCCGTTTCCTTCAGTGCGTATCGCACCCGAGCGCGGCGTTGCCTGCCTGGCAGGCCGGGCGTCTCGCATCCCCGCCTTCGCTGCGGCTGAACGGCACCAGTCCCATCTCGAGCCCATAGCGGAACAGATCGACGTCGCTCGTCACGCCCAGCTTTCTCATCACCGCAGCCTTCTGCGTGCTGATCGTCTTCTTGCTGCGGTGAAAGATGTTCGCGATTTCGGTGATCGAATGTCCGCCGAGAATGAACCGCAGCACCTCGAACTCGCGCGGGCTCAGCGCGGCGCCGCCATCGAGGCCGCCGCCCTCGCTGTTCGCTTCGCTCAGCAGCCGGTGCATCGCGGGCGAATAATACTCGCCGCCCACGTACGCGGCGTGCACCGCGGTGACCATGTGCTCGAGCCGGTCCGCCTTGTTGACGATGCAGAGAACGCCCAGCTGCGACAACTTCTGCAGCACGGCCATGGACTCGATCATCGTCAGCACCACGATCCTGATCCCGGGGTGGCGGCTCCGCAGATGCTGAAAGAGTCCGATGCCGTCGACGGAACGCCCGCCGGGCATTGCGTAGTCGGTCACGAGAACGTCGCAGCTCGTGGATTGAATCGTCTGGATCAGTTCGCTCGGATTCGACGCCTCGCCGACGACATGGATGCCGATGCTCGCGGACAGCACATGCCGCACACCGAGCAGAATCGAAGGATGATCGTCTGCAATGACGACCCGGATACCATACTTTTCCATCAAAAAACTCCTCTCGCAGCTTGACGGCGTGCGCCGCCCCCGCAGGGAAAGGCGCACAGCCGGCAGACCGCATCATTGCCGCCTCTTCAGGCGTCGCATCATGCATCAGGACACAGGGAAAATCCAGGCCAGATCGCAGCCATTGGCGCCCGGATATACATCGCTTACTTTAGGGATGTCCTGAGACCGGCGGTAGGACGCGAATCCGGGAGGATCCCACTACCGGGTAGGACTTTTCCTATTTGTCGCGCAGGCGGCGAACGGCGCCCTCACTGCGCGACGCGATGACCGGGCACCCCCCGCTATTGCGTGCCCGAACGGCGCATCAATACGTCGGCGCCGCCGCGCTCCCACGCGTCGAGCGCGTCGCGCACGGCGTCGAGCGCGCCCTCGCGCGCAAGATGCTCGAGATCTTCGCAACGTCTGACGAACGCATGCTCGTGAATCATCGCAAATGCGCCTTTGACCGTGTGAAGCTCGCGCAGCAAGCGATCGCGCTCCGCGTTCGTCGCGGCCTCGCGGATCTGCGCCGCGTGGTGCGTGAACGTGTCGCGCAACGCCGTAAACACCGACGCCGGCAGCACCCCGCGCGTCAAGTCGACGCGCGCCGCCCGCGCGCCCGCGTCGAACCCGCCGGCGCGCATCAACTGGCGGATCAGCCGGTCGAGTTCGTCGATCAGCAACGGTCTCACCAGCACCGCATTGATGCCGCACGCCCGGCAGCGCTCGTGCTCGGCAGGGTCGACGTGCGCGGTGACCGCGATGAGCGGAACGTCCACCCCTTGCGCACGCAGCCGGCGCGCGAATTCGGGGCCGTCCATCACGGGCATGCTGACGTCGGTCAGCACCAGATCGAATGGATGGCCGCTGAAGCGCTGCAGCGCGTCGAGGCCGTTCACCGCCAGTTCGACCTCATGGCCGAGTTCGTGCAATTGCAGACGGATAAGTTCCCGGTTCGCCGCGTTGTCGTCCACCACGAGCAGGTGCAGCCTGAGCGGATTCGCCGGCGTGCCGGCCTCGCGCTCGCCGGCGTCCGGATCGGCGGGCGGCGCCGCACGCAGCGGGAGTTCGAGCGTGAACGCGCTGCCGACGCCCGGGGCGCTGTCGAGCGAAACGCTCCCGTTCATCAACTGCACGAGACGCGCGCAGATGGCGAGCCCGAGCCCCGTGCCGCCGTATCGTCGCGAGATCGACGGATCCGCCTGCGTGAACGGCCGGAACAGCTGCGCCTGATGTTCGGGCGCGATCCCGATGCCCGTGTCCGTGACCGCGATGCCCACCGGCGAATCCGGCGCGTCGCCACGCGGATAGACCTCCAGCGCGACCTCGCCATGCTCGGTGAACTTGATCGCATTGCTGACGAGATTGAAGATCATCTGGCGAATCCGCGTCGGATCGCCGATATAGCGGGGGGCGAGCGACGGATCGATCGACCCCTCGAACCGCAGCCCTTTCGCCGCGGCCATCGGCGCAAACGCGGCCGCGATCTGGCGCGCGAGGCCGGCCAGATCGAACGGAATCGCCTCGAGTTCGAGCTGGCCCGTCTCCATTTTCGAAAAATCCAGGATGTCGTTGATGATGCCCAGCAGCAGCGACGTAGCCGACGTGACGGCCTGCAGCCGCTGCGTCTGAAACGCCGACAGCCGCGAGCGGTTCAGCAGTTCCAGGTTGCCGAGGATCACGTTCAGCGGTGTGCGGATCTCGTGGCTCGTCGCGGCGAAGAATGCGGATTTCGCGCGGTTCGCGGCATCGGCTGCGTCGCGAGCCTGCGCGAGCGCGCGCTCGACGTCCTTTTGCGCGGTGATATCGGTAAAGCTGCACAGCAGCGCGTCGGCGCCGTGATAGCGCGCCGGCACGACGGTCACCTGCAGATCGAGCGTGCCGCGGCCGTCCTCGAAGGTCAGCGCGTGGGTCTGCGACGGCGCCGTCCCCTCCGGCGACGGCTGCGCGCCGAAGCCGGCGGCGGCCCGCTGCAGCAACGGAATCTGCGCCGCCTGTGCCCGCGCCGCATAAGCCGCCGCCGCGTCGTTCTGCAGCAGCACCGTGCCCGACGGGCGGTCGAGCAGTGCGATCCCCGCCGGCGCGAGGCTCACGATCGCGCGGTTGAGCTGCTCGCTCTCGTAGATCAGCCGCGACTGCTGCCGGCCGGGCGCGAACACCTTGCGCTCCAGCCACAGCCACGTGATCCAGGTCAGCAGGACGACGAAGGCAGTCGCGAGGACGTTGAGCAGTACGCTCGACGACAGTTCGCTCAGCAGCGTCGCGAACGAGAAATAGCGGAGGAAGGTCCAGCCCGGGCCATCGAGATACGACCTCACGAGCACGTGCGCCCCGACGCGCTGGAGCTCGGGCTTGCCGAGCCGCGCATCGAGCGGCGGCAGCGCGCGCAGCGCGGCCGGCAGCGCCAGATGATCGCCGCCGCGCGGTTCGGCGCCGAACAGCCGGTCGGCACCCGGGATCGCAAGCCCGGCGACCTCGCCGGGCCGCGCCTTGCCGACGACCGCTTCGAGTTCCGCCAGCGGCAGCGTGCTGCCGATGATCAGAAACGGCGCGCCGCCCATCGATACCGCCTGCACCGCCTCGATCGACGGTTCGCCCGTGAGCGGATCCGGGCGCGGCGGCAGCCAGTGCAGGTCGCCGCCCGCGAGGCCCGGCGGCACGGCCTTCTGCAATTTCGCATAGGCCTGCGCATACGAGCTGGAGCGCGGCCCGTTCGGCGCCTGCGGCGCCCGCATGATGACGATGAACTTGCGGTCCGGGCTGAACATGTAGCCGGTGAAGCTCAGGCGCGTGCCCAGCCATTTCAGATAGGCGCCGCCGCGGTCGAGGTAGTCGTCGGCGAGCGCCAGCCAGGACGCGTAGCGAGTCGTGTCGGCCGGATCGGACAGGTCCGCGTAGACGTCCATCTGAATCGGGTTTGTCCCATGCGTGATGCTGAGCACGCCGTGCCCCTGCTGCAGTTGCGCGAGCAACGCCTGATCCGGCGCGATCCGCGGCGCAACGCTTTGCTCGTACATCACGCTGATGCGCACCCAAGTTTCGCGACGCGTGAACGCCAGTTGCATTTTGGCCGCCTGCCCGATGAATTCTGCATATTGCTCGGCAATGAACTCCTTCACGAACAGCGTCAGCGTCAGCGCGCAAACGACGACCGGCACCGCCGAAATGATGATGGCAGCCCAGAGCGTGAGTTTCCGGTAGCGCTGCAGCACGTCCGGATCGTTGCTGCTGTCCGGCGCGGCGTCCCGGGCGGGAAGGCCTTTTGTGTGCGACCTTTGCATGGCGCGTCCTCTGAGAGGGTCGAGTCCCTGATGCCAGCAGCCAGTATGCGCCCAAAGCCGGCGCGGACGTTCATCCAGCCTGCCCGCGGAGGGTTCCGGCAACTGCCTGATGTGCATTTTCGCTCAATTTGCATTCCTTAGTTTATTCATGATGGACGGCGCCTGTGGTGCGCTCCGAAAGCACATGGCGCCGCCCCACGCAACAGGTGACAACGACAACTGACAACAACGTCAAAATTTGTGACCATGTCAGACCTGTTCTGACGACTGACGGCGCATCACTTCGCTACCGCACCCCGAAATCCTCCTGCAATCCCCCTGCAATCCATCATCCAGATGAATCGCCGCTCCAAACAATTAGCTATCCTTATCGTCATGCTGGCGGCGGCCGGCATCGGTCTCGGCGCGGCCCGATCCGTTACGCGGGCGAGCGCGCGATCGCAAAGCGGCCGCGCATACGCCGAAGCCAGCGTGCGCGCGATTGCCGGATCGTGGAACCCCGACGCGATGCTCGAACGGGCCGCGCCGGAGATCCTGATGCCGTTCGTGCGCGAAGCGCTACCGCACGCGTACGCGCGGCTCGCGCATACGCTCGGCGACCTCGAATCGCTGCAGGCGCCCGCCGCCGGCCCGGGCGGGGAGCGCACCGCGATCCCGCGCGACGGCGCCGTCGCCGACTATGTGATGAACGCGCGGTTCGCGTCGGGTCCCGCGCGCATGCAGATCGTCGTGCGGCGCCACGGCAACGGCTGGCAGGTGCTTGGACTGCACGTCGACTCGCCGGCGCTGCAGCGCTGAAGCCGCCTCAGGTCGACGCCTCCGCGGCGCGCCGCCGGTCGTCGATGAGCCGTTCGATCGTGCGGATCACCTGGCCGGGGGCAATCAGACGCGAGCACTCGAACTGACGTTCGGTGCCCGCATGGCGCGGGCACCAGAAAAAGTCCTTGTTGTCGAACTCGATGCCGGTGTCGTTCCAGCAGCTGTTGCAGGCGTGAAAATTGATCACGCGATACGGCGTATCGAATTCGTTCTGCGGATGCGTGAAGCCGCTGATCATCACGACCGGTATGCCGATCGCCCACGCGAGCCATGAGAGCCCGCTCGACAGCCCCACGAAGAATTCCGCATGCAGCAGCAGGCTCGCCCGCTCCTGCAGCGGCAGATTGCCGGTGAAGTCCTCCGCGCCGTGCGGAATGTGATTCCACACGAGCCCTTGCCCGGACACGGCATCGCGATCGATGCAGAGCACACGGTAGCCTTGCGCCTTCAGATAGCGCACGGTTTCACGCCAGCCGGACGGATGGTTCCAGTACTTGCATTGCGACGAGGCCTGGGCCGCGATGCAGACGTACGGCTCGGCGATCCGCCGGTGCGTGTCGCGGATGCCGATACGCGGACGGCATTCGCGCGCGGGCAGGCCGAGCAGCCACGGAATCGTTCGCTGCAGACCGCTCACCCGATAGTCGGTCGGCTGGTGCGTGCGGTCGCTGGCCGGATAGAAGATGCCGAGAAAGTAGCTTGCGTAGAAACCGCAGGCCGCCGCATCTTCATCGTCCGGCTTCACGTAATGCAGCTCCGGATAGGCTTCCTCGAAGAGCGGCCACAGCCCCTCGCCCATCGACACGTACATCTCGCACTGGTGCTGCCGGCGAAATTCGTCGACGTATGGAAACCACGCGATCACGTCGCCAATCGTCGAGAGCGGCAAGCGCGCGAACACCTTCTTGCCGCGCAGGTCCTGATCGTGCTCGAACACGAGCGTGTCGCCGCGCCAGACCTCGATGCGAAAACGGACGTAGTAGCGCTTCGCGCTGCACACGATGGCGTCGCTCACCGTCTCGTCGTACAGCACGACGTCGGCCTCGCGATCGATCAGACGCACGCGCCAGCCCGCGCCCGACACCTGCACGCGGCAACCATGATTGAAGTCGTAGCGCACGCCCGGCGCCCCTTCGAACAGCGGGGCGCCGAGACGCACGAACGGCAGCGTATCGCCGGCGGCCGCGACCGCCGGGCCGCCGGCGTCCGTGTCGCGTGTCGCGTCGGTACGCGTCAGCATCGTGCGTCATCCATCATGGGAAGGTCTGGCCGGGGAACGGGACAAACGCCTTGCTGCAATCGACCGTGGGCGCCGCGCCGATCGCGGTGTTCGACGTCACCGTCACGTTGCTCGCGCTCGCCGTTGCGAGCGGCAGGTTCACGTTCGAGCCGACCGTGATGGCCGCGTCGCTCGACGTGAGCGCCAGCGGCGCGGCGTCCGCCACCACGTTGTTCAGCGTGACGCCGAGCGGATTCACGATCGGCGTACCCGGCACCGGCACGCTGCCCGACGGCCAGCCCTGCAGCGACGGACTCGCACTGTTGAAGCCCTGCAGCGTCCAGTCGGCCGCGCTCAGCTCGTGCATGCCGTTGATCGTGATGTTCTGGAAGCTCGGGTACAGCCCCGCATTGCCGGTCGCCGTGTAGTAGGGCGTGATGATGATCGCCGACTGCGGCGCCGAATCGAGCGGACTCGGATTCGGATCGGCCTGCAGACACAGGTTCGTATAGTTCGCGTTCGACACGAGGCCGCCTTCGCTCCAGTTGGTCTTGATGCGCACGCCGTTGTCCGTGTAGTTCAGCGACAGATCGTACACGTTCACGTTCGACACGCTCGGATAGACCAGCTGACCCTGTACGGTGAGGGGCGCGGTGTTGGCCACCACCGCCGGGTCCGCGCTCGCCAGATCGGCCGGATTGCCGTCGAGCCCCGAAGTCTGGCTGCCGATCGACATGCCGTGCCCGTAATAGAAGTGATTGTGCGCAACGGTGATGTTGTACACGCGGCCATCGGCAATGTTCGACTCGCCCTTGATCGCCATGTCGTCGTCGCTGTCGCTGATGTATGAGTACGCAACGAGCACATTGCTGATGTCGCCGCTGAAACTGCCGGCCGAGCCGCTGTAGCCGCCCGGCAGCGCCGGCGAAGCCGGCGTGGCCGAGGTCGACGGACTCTTGCTGCCCGGGTCGATGCCGTCGGTGTTCTTCACTGACGCGTAACTGTACGGCGCACCCCAGTAGTTGTCCATCGACTGGTAGACCTCGGTCGGCGTGAAGATCTTCACGTTCCACGCGGTGAAGCCGTTGATGCCCGTCGGCGTGACGTGGAATTTCGGCGCATTCTGCAGCGTCAGGTCATACAGCGTGAAATTGTAGCCGTACAGCGGCTCGATCAGACGCGGGTTGTTCTCGTCCTCGCCCGTCAGCGCCTCGTTGCCCTCCCAGCCGATGTCCCACCAGCTCATGTTCGAGCCGTCGGGCCGCGTGAGCAGCGGCGGCGCGCCGGCCGCGGACAGGTTCGCCGCGGTGGTATAGAGCGGCTGGCCGCCCTGGCCGTCGATCGTGCCGGGGCCCATGATCGCATTGTTGCTCGTGTAGATCTTCGACGATCCGCTGTAGACCACGTTGCTGATGAGCGGCTTGCAGCCGTCGTCGTTCGGATAGATCTGGCCGCAGTAATACGTCCCGTTGCCCGCGATGCCGCTCGACGTCGCGCCGCTCGACGCGGCATCGGGCGTGCCCGGCAGATCCGCGGTCGACGCGCCGGTCGTGCCGCTTTCGTACTGGGTCGGGTCGCGCGACGCGAACAGCGTGACACCCGCGTCGATCACCAGCGTCACGCCGCCGGGCATCGACAGCGGCCCGCTCAGAAACGCGTTGTTCGCACCGCCCGCACTCAGCTCGACCACGCCGTTGGTCGCGATCGTATTGGTCGGCGTGTACGCGTTGGCCGCATTCGCACATGCATACAGCGCCGCCTGAATGCGCGCGGTATCGGGCGCAGTGGACCCCGCGCTCACCTCGATGTTCGACGGCAGCAGGCCGTTGCTCTGTGCCGCGTAGTTCGCACTGAGCTGGCACGCGGGATTCGCGGGCGGCAGCGTCGGCATGACCGGCGCGGCCGGCAGGTTCGGATCGCTCGTCGCGGTGCCGACCTGATAGGCCGCCGCGCTCCCCGTCGATGAACTGCCCGACGTCGGCCCCGACGAGGTGCCCGATTGCGGATACGCGGCCTGCGTGCTGCCCGTCGAGCCCGACGAACCGCCTCCGCCGCAGCCGGCAAGCAACAGGCCCGCGAGGCCTGCGATGCATAACGTCTTCGAAAACCTGATCACATCCGTCTCCATTCTGCAATATGCGTTGCGTCGCGGCGGCGAACCGGGCCCCCCGGCTCGCCTGCCCGGCACGGCTTCACCATTTCCACTGCGCGCCGAACAGGCCGCCCACGTCTTGCGTATGCGTGCCGTATTCGCCGCCGAGCTTCGCGAACATCGTTGTGCGCGCACCGATCTGCCACGCGGCGCCGAACGTCAGCGTGCCCGCGTCGCGGTCGAGCGGCGTGCCGGACACCTGCCAGGCCTGCGCCGGCGCGCTGGCGAACGCGGCGGTGAGCGAGGTATCCGTGCCCGTCAGCCGGTGTGCCCACGCAAGCGACGCCTGCAGGTCGAGCGGGTGGCCGAAAAACCACACGCCCTGCTTCAACAGGCGCAGGCCGAGCAGGCTCGACACGGCGTTCGTGCTGGCCGGCGCATAGGCGAGCGCGGTGGGTCCGCCCGTCTCGGTCGCCGACTGCTGCGAGTCATGCACAACCGACAGCCCGACATACGGCTGCAGCATGCCGGCAGTGGTCGCCAGGTTCAGGCCGGTTTCGCCATACAGCGCCTCGCTGGCGGTGCCCGGCGACGCGGTGTCGACGTTCGACAGCGCGCCGACCGTGACTTGCCGCGACAGCCGGTTGTTCCAGTAGCCGAAGTCGAGCGAGCCGGCCGCATACAGCGCCCCGCCCGCCGCGCGCCAGGCGCCGTACAGTTGCGCCTGCGCGCCGTCGGTGCGCACGCGCGACTCGCTGTTCGCGAAGTCGACGTTGTCGTTGTTGACGGTCAGCGCGGCGCCCACCCGCACGCTCGGGCTCACCCGCTGGTCGTAGCCGAGCGTCAGCGCGGCCGATTCGTCGTCGTAGCGGTTGCTGCCCGTCGCGCTGTCGCCGCCGACGCTCGTCTGCTGGAAACCCGCGGTCACCCACAGGCCATGCGCAGTGGCCGGATCGAGGCCCGCGAGGTGTTGCGCCACGGTGCTCTGCGCGTCGGCCGTGCGGTCCTCGGCAATCTGCCGCAGCGGCACCGCGTCGGCACCCGCCAGTTGCGCGAGCGCGCTGTAGGCCTGGGCGGTCGTCGTCACCACCAGGGCCTGCGTGAGCGCATTGCCGCCGCTGTCGTACAGCGCGGTCAGCGCGTGCGCCACCTGGTTCTGATTGAACGAATCGGCGGGCAGCGCGAAGCTGAATGCGCCGCCGCTGCCGGACGCCCCTGTCGTCGTGCCGTTGCCGGTCGTCGCAGGCGCGTCGAGCGTGACGGTCACGACGTCGCTCGCGTAGCTGAGCGTCGGCAGCAGATACGCGAAGTTCGACGTCACCGTGCCGAACGAGCCGGTCTGCAGCCCCGTGTAGGTCAGCACCGTGTAGCGGGCGCCGACCGAATACGTGCCGCTCGACGAGCTCAGCGCGAGCGCGGCGCCCGAGCCGATCGTCAGGTTGCCGGTCACGCTGGCCGCCGCGCTGCCGCCGCCCGGGCTGATCGCGACGTTGTAGACGGAGCCGCTCTCCAGACTCAGCGTGCCGCTCACGTGCAGGCCCGCGCCGACCGTGCCCTGCAGCAGCGTGCTGCCGCTCGTCATCGTGAGTCCGGGCATCACGGTGCCGGTGCCGCTCACGGTGGCGCCCGCGCCGACCGTCAGATTGGCCGCCGTGCCGTCGACGATCACCGTGCCGGAGGCGACCGTCGTCGACGCCGCGTAGCCGCCCGCGAGGATGTCCTGCACGCCGCCGCCCGACACCGTCGTGCCGGTCGCCGAACCGCCCGAGTCCACCTGCTGCGTGCCGCCCGCCACGACCGTGGACAGCGCCGAGCCGCCGGACGCGACTTCCTGCAAGCCGCCGCTGCTGACGGTCGCGCTGTACGCGTACCCTTCGACCGCGCCGTCGATGTACTGGTATCCGCCGTTGTCGACCCGCGCGTCGTTGGACACGCCGCCGGCGAGCACGAACTGCGAGCCGCCGCTCGCGATGGTGGTCTGGTTCGCGGTGCCGCCCGACGTCACGCTCTGGCTGCCGCCGCTGTTGAGTGTCGCCGCGCTCGCCACGCCGCCCGACGACACCACCTGGCTGCCGCCGCCGTTGATCACGCTGCCGCTCGCCGTGCCGCCGCCGAGCACGGTCTGCGTGCCGCCGCCGTTGACGGTCGTCGCGTTCGCCACGCCGCCCGACGACACGAGCTGGCTGCCTGCGCTGTCGATCGTGGTGCCGTTGGCCTCGCCGCCGCTCGTGACGGTCTGCACGCCGTTCGCGCCAATCGTCGCACCGCTCGCGACCCCGCCCGCCGCAACCCCCTGGCTGCCGCCGCCCGACACGATGCTGCCGGTCGCGGTGCCGCCGCTCGCGACGTTCTGGGTGCCGCCGCTCGTGACGAGCGAGCCGCTCACGCTGGCCGACTGAACGTTCTGGAAGCCGCCCGTCTCGACCAGCGTGCCGCTGACGAGCGCGCCCGACACCACGTTCTGCGTGCCGCCGCTGTTCACGAGCGTATCGAGCGCGGTGCCGCCGCTCGCCACGCTCTGCGTGCCGCCGTTGTTCACCGTCGCGCTGATCGCCGCGCCGCCCGCCAGAATGCTCTGCGAGCCGCCGCTGTTGACGACCGTCGCGCTCGCGACGCCGCCCGACGACACCACTTCGCTGCCGGCGCCGCCGAGCGTCGCGCTGATCGACACCGCGCCGCCGGCCACCGACTGCACGCCGCTCGCGACGTTGGTGCGGATCGCCGAGCCGCCGGACAGCACGTCCTGCTGGCCGCCGTCGAGCGTCGTCGCGCTCGCCATGCCGCCCGACAGCGTCTGCGTGCCGCCGTTGAGCGTCGCGCCGGTGGCAAGGCCGCCGGCGAGCACGATCTGCGCGCCGCCGCCGTTGACGGTGGTGCCGCTCGCGACGCCGCCCGCCGACACCGTCTCGCTGCCCGCGCTGTTGACGGTCGTCGCGAGCGACGTGCCGCCCGACAGCACGTCGAGGCTGCCGCCATCCTCGGCGACGATCGCCGACGCCACGTTGTTCGCAATCGAGAACGTGCTCGCCGAACCCGAGGCCGGCACGTAGCTGCCCGACACGAGGTCCGCGGTGTTGGCCGCGAGCGCGCCGCCCGCGCTTTGCGTGATGCCGGTCGCGCTGCCGCCCGCCTGCACGTCGAGCGTGCCGCCGCCGTTCAGTTGCGTGCCGCTCGCGGCGCCGCCGGACAGCACGATCTGGGTGCCGCCGCTGTTGATCACCGTGCCGTCGACGCGGCTGCCGCTGGTCACGTTCTGGATCGCGCCGCCCGAGCCGCCCGGCAGGATCACCGGCGCGCTCAGGTTGTTCTGCGTGCCGTCGAGCACGATGTCGCTGACCGTCGCGCCGGACGTCACGTTCTGCACGCCGCCGCTGTTCACGATGCCGCTCACGACCGCGCCGCCGCTCGCCACATTCTGCGTGCCGCCGCTGTTGACCGCGGTGGCGATCGCCGAGCCGCCGCTCGCGACGTTCTGCACGCCGCCGTCGTTGATGTCGCCGCCGACGGCCGAACCGCCCGAACTCACGTTCTGCACGCCGCCGTCGTTGATCGCCGTCGCGCTCGCAACCGCGCCGTTCGCGACGCTTTGCACGCCGCCGCTGTTGACCGTCGCGCTGACCGCGAGGCCGCCGGCGAGCACGGTCTGCGTGCCGCCGGCGTTGATCGTCGTGCCGCTCGCGAGGCCGCCCGCCGACACGTTCTCGGCGCCCGCGCCGTTCACCGTGGTCTGCAGCGACGTGCCGCCCGACAGCACGCCGAAGCTGCCGCCGTCCTCGACGACGAGGTTCGTCGCCGTGTTGTTCGCAATCGAGAACGACGCCGACGTCGCGCCCGACACGTAGGTACCCGCGAGCGTCGCCGACGTATCGGCGTCGAGCGCGGCGCCCGCGTCCTGCACGACGCCGGTGGCCGTGCCGCCCTGCAGGTTCAGCGTGCCGCCGCTGCCGAGTAGCGTGCCGCTTGCCGCCCCGCCCGTGACGACGGCTTGCGTGCCGCCGCTATTGACGGTCGTGGCAAGCGCCGAGCCGCCGCTCGTCACGCTTTGCACGCCGCCGCCGTCCACCGTCGCACCGAGCGCCGAGCCGCCCGCGAGCACCTGCTGCGTGCCGCCCGCGCCGATGACCGTCGCGCTCGCCAGACCGCCCGCCGACACCGCTTCCGTCCCCGCGCTGTTCACGAGCGTATCGAGCGACGTGCCGCCGGACAGCACGCCCAGCGTGCCGCCGTCCTCGACGACAAGGTTCGTCGCCGTGTTGTTCGCAATCGAGAACGCCTGCGACGACCCCGACGACACATAGGTGCCCGACAGCGTGCCCGACGTGTTCGCGTCGAGCGCGGCGCCCGCGTCCTGCACGACGCCCGTGGCGCTGCCGCCCGCCTCGACGTCGAGCGTGCCGCCGCTCGACACGACGCTTGCGCTCGCGGCGCCGCCCGACTGCACGTCCTGCAGACCGCCGCCGTTGACCGTCGTGCCGCTCGCGACGCCCGCCGCCGCGACGGTTTCGTTGCCGCCGCTGTTGACCGCGGTATCCACCGACGTGCCGCCGTTCGACACCGACTGCACGCCGCCGCCGGCGACGGTCGCGCCGGACGCGACCCCGGCGAGGCTCACCGACTGCGTGCCGCCGCTGATCTGGCTGCCGGTCGCCGTCCCGCCCGAGGACACGACCTCGCTGCCGCCGCTGTCGACGACCGTGCCGAAGGCCGTGCCGGCCGAGGCCGGCGCGGTCTGGTCCCACACCGTCTGGATGCCGCCGCTGTTGACGGTCGTGCCGCTTGCGACACCCCACTGCAGCGACACGCTGCCGCCGCTGTTGATCGTCGTGCCGCTCAGGTAGCCGCCCGACACCACCTGCACGCTGCCGCCGCTGTCGACGGTCGTCGCGAGCGCCGAGCCGACCGCGCCGCCCGAAGCCGACACGTTGAGCTGCCCGACGAATGCGGTGCCGCCCGAGTTGGTGCCGCCCTCGACCACCGTGCCGCTCGCCACACCCGACTGCACGACGCCGAGCGTGCCGCCGCTCAGCACCGTGCCGAATGACGTGCCGCCGCTCGCGACCTTCTGCGTGCCGCCGGCGAACACCGTCGCCGCATACGTGGACGCCGCGCCCGACATCGCGAGCTGGCCGCCCGACATGACGCTCGTCGCCGACGCGACGCCGCCCGAGGACAACACTTCCTGGCCGCCCGACTGCACCGTCGTGTCGAGCGTCAGGCCGCCGCCGGACGTGCTGCCGACGACGACCTTGCCGCCGCCGTACACATCCGCCGCGACCGCGGTGCCGCCCGAGCTGACGTAGAGCGAGCCGCCGGAGCTGACCAGCGTGCCGTAGGCAACGCCGCCGCTCGACACCGCCTGCTTGCCGCCCGACACCACGGTGTTGCTCGCGACGCCGCCGGCCGACACGGTCTGGTTGGCCGACACCGCCAGCAGCGTGGCGCCGTACGCAACGCCGCCCGACGAGACGAACTGTGTGCCGCCCGAGGACAGCAGCGAGCCGCTCGCGACGCCGCCGGACGACACAATCTGCGTGCCCCCCGACGACACGACGGTGCTGATCGCGAGACCGCCGCCGTCGACCGTCTGGTTGTCGCCGGCCGTGACCGTCACGCCGGTCGACGTCACGCCCGACGTCACCGACGTCTGCGCGTACGCCGGCGCCGCCAGCAGATGCCATGCGCCGATGCCGAGCATCAGGCGCAGCAGGCGCGGCACCGGCAGGCGGCGCCTGCCGAAAATATGGACTCCGTATTTTCTTCTGAAAGCCAGCCCCTTCATCCCGAACTTCATCCCGAATGTCTCCCCTAATGAATTCGTTCTAGCTTCCTGTCACGCGCCTTCGGTGCAGGCTTCGGTCCCGTGCCGGGCCGCAAACGCCGGAATGCGCCGGATCACGTTCTTCACGTGCTCGGTCGTGATCAGCCGGGTGCACTCGAACTGGCGCGGCGTGCCCGCATGGCGGGGACACCACAGGAAATCGCCGTGATCGAACGTGACCCGCACGTCGTTCCAGCAGCTGTTGCAGGTGTGATAGTTGATGACGCGATACGGCGTCTGGAATTCGTTGGTCGGATGCGTGAACCCGCTGATCATCACGACCGGCGTGCCCATCGCCCACGCGAGCCAGGACAGGCCGCTGCTCAGGCCGATGAAGAACGCCGCGTGCCGCAGCCAGCGCGCGCGCTCGGCGAGCGGCCGGTCGCCGGTCTGGTCTTCGGCGCCGTATGGAATGTGATTCCAGACCATACCCGTGCCGTGCGTCGCCTTCTGGTCGATGCAGATCACGCGGTAGCCGTGGTCTTTCAGGAACTGCACGAGTTCGCGCCAGCCATGCGGGTTGTTCCAGTACTTGCACTGCGTGGTGCTCTGCGCGGCCACGCACACATAGCGCTCCGCGATGGGGCGCGTGTCGTCCGGCAGATCGATGTCCGGGGCCTGCTCCTGCGGGTCCACGCCGAGGATGTAGCCGGCCGTGCGATGCAGCCCGACCAGCCGGAAGTCGCACGGCTGGCGCACGTTCTGCTCGTCGTCGAAGTACAGGCCGATGTTGTAGGTCGCGTAGAACTGCTCGGGACGCACTGCGTCCGGCGTCACGAACGCGATCGACGGATAACGCTCGCGGAACAGCCCGATCAGCGCCGCGCCCATCGAGCAGGTGAGACGGCAGCGGTGCTGCTCGCCGAACCTCGCCGCATACGGGAACCACGCAATCAGATCGCCGAGCGTGCCGACCGGGAACTGGATCAGCACGTCACGGCCGGTGCAGTCGAACCGATGCCGCAGCACCTCGCGATCGCCCGAGCGCACCTCGATCTCGAACGGCACGAAATACTTCTTGCTGCTCGCGACCACGCCGGCGGCAAGCCGGGTCTCGAACACCGTGTTGTTCGTCTCGGCGTCGGACAGCCGCACGTGCCAGTCGCCTTCGGGCAGCGTGATGCGGCAGCCGTCGTTGAAGTCGAAGCGGATGCCCTGCGGGCCGTGCTGGGTCGGCGTCGCCGCCGGCGCAACGAAATGCCCCTTGACGGCAGGGGCCGTTGACGTCTGCGACGCGGCGGCGTCCGCCTGCGAACCGTGTGCGGGAACCGGCTTTTTCTTCACGTTGCCTCCTTGTCGATGCCGCGCGGGCCCACTTCCCGACGCGACATCTCCGCTGCCTTCGCGGCACTTTCGATACACACGGGGCATGCCGGCGAACGCCGGCCACTGCCCGACTACCCGATGACCCGACCGGTCACGCATTACCGGTCAACATTCATTAATTAGCATGACTACGTAAACCGGGTAGATCCCGCGCGTCTGTTCACGCGCGCGGGGGCGCCTGCCACCATGTCCGCGCGCCCAATCCGGCTTCGGCTTTGGGTCTGGCTACGAATTCGGTTTCGGCTCCGCCTCAAATTTGACTGACAACTGAGCCGTCCGGCACCGGTTCCAGCCCATTCCGTCCGACTATCTGGGAATGCCCGGTTACCGCCCCAAGCCGACGGATGCACGAACATACCGAAAGCGACAGAATGATGTCAAGCAACTAAACGGTGCACAGACAAGCCGCGCACCCGCTTATTTTCACCTAAAGCACTGTTTTATATGCGTATTACTGCTGTAACGAAAGTCTTACCAAGGGTTTACCTATCCGATGACGTCGCTTTCGCCAGACACATGCGAGGAGGTTCGCATTTTTGTCAAACAACATTAAGCGAATGCCACACAGCGGCCCATCCGCGCCGCCCCCGACGGGTAACTGTCCCAACCGCACACGGATCAACTGTTCATGGATCGGCGCCGCGTCCGCTCCGATAATCGGCGCATTGCCTATCCGGAGGTCCGACGTGACGGGACATGCCCTCTTTTCAGCGAACCTGCTGCTCGCCTACACGGCCTATTTCATCGGCACCGCGAGTCCGGGGCCGAGCAATCTCGCGATCATGTCGATCGCGGCCAATCACGGACGCAAACCGGTGCTCGCATTCGCGGCCGGGGTCATCTCGGGGTCGATGTTCTGGGCGACGGTCGCCACGCTGGGCGTGTCGGCCGCCCTTCTTGCATGGTCCCAGTTCATTGTCGCGATCAGGATAGCGGGCGGACTGTATCTCCTGTGGCTCGCGTTCAGGTCGGCGCGCGCCGCCATCGCGGCCAACGTCGCGTCCTCCGTGCACGCGCCGCTCGCGCGCACGCCGGCGCGCTTCTATGCGCGCGGCGCATTGCTGCACCTCACCAATCCGAAAGCGGTGCTCGTGTGGGTGTCGATCGTCGCGCTGTCGTCGGGTCGCAGCGGATCGCCGCACGGCGCGGTCATCCCGGGCTGCGTGGCGATCGGCTGCATGGTGTTCGGCGGGTACGCGCTCCTGTTTTCGATGGACGCAACCCGCCGGTTCTATGCGCGCTCGCGCCGCGCCATGGAAGGGTGCCTCGCCTTCGTCTTCGGCATTGCCGGCATCCGCTTGCTGACGTCGCACGCGTAGCGCGGCAGCCCGCGCGCGGCGGCGGCGGCGGCGGCGGTTGCGGCGGTTGCGGCGGTTGCGGCGGTTGCGGCGGTTGCGGCGGTTGCGGCGGTTGCGGTTGCGGTTGCGGTTGCGGTTGCGGTTGCGGTTGCGGTTGCGGTTGCGGTTGCGGTTGCGGTTGCGGTTGCGGCTGCTTGGGCTGCTTGGGCTGCCTGGGCTGCCTGGGCTGCCTGGGCTGCTGCTACGACTCAAGCGCGGCGCGCTCGCCCGCACCCTTCGCCAGGCCTTCCCATAACCCGTTCAGATAGACCGCGCCCAGCGCGCGGTCGTAGAGCCCGTAGCCGGGCCGGCCGGTTTCGCCCCAGATCATCCGGCCGTGGTCGGGCCGCGCATAGCCGTCGAAGCCGACCTCGCGATACGCGCGCACGATTTCCGCCATGTCGAGCGAGCCGTCGGCCGAGCGATGCGAGGTCTCGTGAAAGCCGCCATGCGCATCGTGCCGCACGTTACGCAGGTGAGCGAAGTGAATGCGCCCGCGCGCGCCGAACTCGCGCACGAGCGCCGGGATATCGTTGCCGGGGTCCGCGCCAAGCGAGCCCGAGCACAGCGTGAGGCCGTTGGCCGCGTCATCGACGAGCGCGAGCACACGCGCGAGATCGTCGCGGTTCTTCACGATGCGCGGCAGCCCGAAGATCGGCCGCGGCGGATCGTCCGGATGGATCGCGAGCTTCACGCCCGCCTCGCGCGCGGCCGGCACGACGGCGCGCAGGAAATACGCGAGATGCGCCCACAGCGCGGCCTCGTCGAGCGCTTCGTACTCGCGCAGCAGCGCCTTCAGCGCGGCGGGCGCATAGCTCGTGTCCCAGCCGGGCAGCCGGATGCCCTCGCCGGGGTCGAGTTGCGCGATCGCCTGCGCGTCGAACGCGAGCGTCGTCGACCCGTCGGGCAGCCGCATGTCGAGCGTCGTGCGGGTCCAGTCGAAAACCGGCATGAAGTTGTAGCAGACCACCTTCACCCCGCATGCGCCCAGATGGCGCAGCGTCTCGCAATAGTTCGCGATCAGCGCATCGCGCGACGGCTTGCCGAGCTTGATGTCCTCGTGCACCGGCACGCTTTCGATCACTTCGAGCGCAAGGCCGTGTGCGGCGGCGCGCGCCTTGAGCGTGCGAATCCGTTCGAGCGGCCATGCCTCGCCCACCGGCACATCGTAGATCGCCGACACGATCCCGGTCACGCCCGGAATCTGCCGGATATACGCGAGCGGCACGGGATCGGCGTCGCCATACCAGCGCAAGGTCATCTTCACGTTCGCTCCTTCATCGATACGGTCCGGCCGCGCGGCGCGCCGCTCACGTGATCACCCCGACCTGCCACGGCACGAACTCGTTCTGTCCGTAGCCCTGCAGTTCGCTCTTCGAGCGCGTGCCCGACGCGCAGTCGAGCATCGCGCGAAAGATCGTCTCGCCCAGTTCGCCGATCGTCGCCGTCCCGTCGATGACGCCGCCGCAGTTGATGTCCATGTCGTCTTCCTGGCGCGCCCACAGCGCGTGGTTCGTCGCGAGCTTCAGCGACGGCGACGGCGCGCAGCCATACGCGGAACCGCGCCCGGTCGTGAAGCAGATCAGGTTTGCGCCGGACGCGACCTGGCCGGTCGCCGAAACCGGATCGTAGCCGGGCGAGTCCATGAACACGAGGCCGCGCGCGCTGACCGGCTGCGCGTATTCGTAGACGTCGACGAGATTCGTCGTGCCGCCCTTCGCCACCGCCCCGAGCGATTTTTCGAGGATCGTCGTGAGGCCGCCGGCCTTGTTGCCGGCCGACGGATTGTTGTCGAGCGCCGCACCGTTGCGCGCGCAATGATCGCGCCACCAGGCGATGCGCGCGAGCAGCCGCTCGCCCACCTCGGGCGTCGCCGCGCGGCGCGTGAGCAGATGCTCGGCGCCGTAGATCTCCGGCGTCTCCGACAGGATCGCGGTGCCGCCGTGCACGACGAGCCGGTCCACCGCGGCGCCGAGCGCCGGGTTCGCGGAGATGCCCGAATAGCCGTCCGAGCCGCCGCATTGCAGACCGACCGTCAGGTGCGATGCGGCCACCGGCTCGCGGCGCACGCGGTTCGCGTCCGCGAGCAGTTCGCGCACCATTGCCATGCCGCGCTCGACGGTCTTGCGCGTGCCGCCGCTGTCCTGAATCGTGAAGCTGCGCTGCGCGGCCGCCTGCGCGCCGCTCGCGAGCACGCCGTCGATCTGGTTCGTCTCGCAGCCGAGCCCGACGAACAGCACCGCCGCGAAGTTCGGATGCTGCGCGTAGCCAGCCAGCGTGCGCCGCAGGATCGCGATGCCCTCGCCGTGCGCGTCGATTCCGCAGCCGAGCCCGTGCGTGAGCGCGATCACGCCGTCGACGTGCGGATACGGCGCGAGCGCCTCCGGATGCACGTCGCGCCGGAAGTGATCGGCTATGGCGCGCGCAACGGTCGCCGAGCAGTTCACACTCGTCAGGATACCGATGTAATTGCGCGTCGCCACGCGCCCGTCCGGCCGCCGGATGCCCATGAAGGTCGCGGGCGAATCCACGTAGACGGTCGGCCGCGCGGCCGCGCCGAACGTGTGGACGCGCTCGAACTCGGCCATCCGCAGATTGTGCACGTGCACGTGCTGACCGCGCGCGATCGCCGCGCGCGCGACGCCGATGATCTGGTCGTAGCGCCGGACCGGCTCGCCCGGCGCGATCGCGCGCGTCGCGATCTTGTGGCCGGCCGGCACGAGCCCCGCGACGACGAGCGCCTCGGCGTCGATGCGCGCGCCGGGCAGCAACTGGCGTGTCGCGATCACGACGTCGTCGTTCGGATGCAGACGGATCGCCGCGGGGGCGAGCGAGCCTTCAGCAGATGCTTCGTTTGACATGAGACAGTCTCTTCGACGAGTGAAAACCGGCCGCTCAGACGGACGGCCGGACCGCATCCGGCAACGCGTGCGACGCGGACTCCGCAGGCAGCGGCTCGATCCGCCCGACGATCACCAGATAGCTGAATGCGCCGAGCACGCAGAAGCCGCCCGCGACGACCAGCGGAATCGTGAACGAACCCTTCGTCAGCGCGACCATCGCGCCGGTGAACGTCGTGATGACGATGCCGGCGAGATTCGACGCGAAGTTCTGGATGCCGCCGATCGACGCCACGTGATTCGGCGTCGGCGCGACATCGGCGGGCAGCGCCCAGATGCTCGCGGCCGCGAAGGCGAGGCTGCCGTATGAAATGCCGAAGCACGCGAGCATCGCCCACGTGTTCGACGTGAACGCGGACAACGTGATCGCCGAGGACGCGAGCATGCCGCCGACCATGCAGGTCTTGCGCGAGGCGGTCAGGCTCCAGCCGCGCTTCACGAGCGCATCGGACACCCAGCCGCCGAGCCAGCCGCCCGGAATCGCGATCAGCGCCGGAATCACCCCGAGCGAGCCGAGCGACTTCAGCGAAAAACCGCGCGTCTGCACGAGATAGCTCGGAAACCACGTGATGAAGAAGTAGATGACGAAGTTCAGGCAGAAGAAGCCGAGCATCATGCCCCACAGCGTGCGATAGCGAAACAGCGACGCCCACGGCACGCCGCCGTTGCCGGCGCGCGCCGGGGACACGGCGCTCGCCGCACGCTCGCCGGTCAGATCGCCGGCGGGCTCGCGGTAGAGGGCGACCCAGCCGACGATCCACAGCAGGCCGAGCAGGCCGGTCATCACGAAGGCCGCGCGCCAGCCGAGCGTGCCGACGATCAGCGCGACGACCGGAATCGACAGGGCCGAGCCCACGCGCGAGCCGCTGTCGTAGATGCTCGTCGCGAGCGCGCGCTCGTCGCGGCGGAACCACTGGCTCACGAGCTTCGCACACGACGGGTACGCCCCCGCCTCGCCGACCCCGAGCAGCAGCCGGCAGCCGAACATTGCCGCGGCACCCGACACCAGCGCCGTCGCCGCGGTGAACACCGACCACCAGCCCACCGCGATCGGCAGCGCGATGCGCGCGCCGACGCGATCGACGAACCAGCCGAACGGCATCTGCATGATCGCGTAGGTCCAGAAGAACCCGCTCAGCAGCAGCCCCATCTCGGCCGGACCGATGCCGAGCGTCTTCTCGATCTGCGGCGCGGCGACCGCGAGGTTCGCGCGGTCGATGTAGTTGACCGCAATCGCCAGAAAGCTCAGCAACACGACAACCCAACGCATCTTCCTCATGAATCTGTCTCCTCCAGGCGGCATCGTCGAACGGATTGCACCGGTGCGCCGGGATGCCGTCCGGGCGCGCCTCCGATGGGCACGCCGCGTTCCGCTCTATGGGCGAAATCGCGACGCGAGGCGGGCCAGCGCCCGTCGTTCGTCAGGCCGCGGCGCGCGACGCGAGCGCCGCATGCAGCCGCGCTTGCGGCAGATCCAGACCAAGCTCGCGCGCGAGCGCGATGACCGGCGCAAAGCGCCGCCGCTTCTTCTCTTCGTGATTGCGCGCGATGTCGGCGAGCCGGTGATCGAGGAACGGATTGCCGAACCGCTCGCGCACCTCGTCGAGGTACGCGCGCGCCGCATCGCCCTGGCCGAGCGCATCGAATACCGGCACCACCTCGTCGCGCCACAGCGCGTCGAGCCCGGCGCGCAATGCGGGGTCGCGCATGGCGGCAAGCGTGTTCTCGTCGGCCGGCCGGCGCCCGGCCAGCCAGCATTCGGCGAGATACGTGTGTCCCAGGTTCAGCAACAGCAGCTTCAGGCGCACGTAGTGATCGAGATCGTCGGTGACGACGATCGCCTCGTGCTCGCAGGGCAGCACCATCCGCTCCTGCCGCTCGATCGCCCATAGCGCATACGGCTCGGCAATCGCGCCGACCGGCTCGATCGGCTCCGACACGATCCGGTCGACGAGTGCGTTCACCCACACGCATCCGTGCTCGATGTAGTCGACGCAGTCCGGCGCCGCGCCCCAGTCGCGCGCGATCGCGGCGACAAGCGCGCGCAGCGTGTCGCCGTTGCGCGCGACGAGTTCGCACGGATACAGCGTAAGCGGCCGCGCGCCGGCGTCGTAGCGGGCTTTCAGCAGCACCGCGAGCTTCGCGACGAAGCCGCGCGGCACCCGCGCAGCGTCGTCGAGCAGCGCGGCGCGGTCCTCGGCAAAGAGCGCGTAGCCGCTGTCGCCGGTGTTCGAGATCACGACGCGCGCATCATGCGCGAAGCGCGCGCGCACAGTGGGCCAGTCGACGTTCGCATCGAGCGCTTCGGCTATCGCGTCGCCTTCGCGGGTCTCGTCGATCGTCACGCCGTGCTGCATCCCGCGCACGCGCACCGGGTAGCGGCCGTGTGCGCGCAGCGCGTCGATACGCGCGCGGCTCGCGGCGTTCGACGTGGTCTGCACGACCGTGATGTGCCCGAGCGCACGCCCCGCGCGCAGCGCATCGGAGACGAACAGGTCGACGTGCGCCTGCAGGAAACGGCTCGTGCCGAACTGGAGAATCGGTGGACTCATCGTGCGCGCGCGCTCAGCAGACGACGAGCGCCTTGATCACGCCCGCCTCGGGTTCGAGCAGCGTCGGGAAAGTCTGCGGCAGCGTGTCGAGCGCGAGACGGTGGGTATTCAGCACGTCGGTCGGAATCTTCCCCGCGCGCATCGCGTCGAGCACCGTCTCGAAGTCGGCGGGCGTCGCGTTGCGGCTCGCGAGCAGCGTCGTCTCGCGCTTGTGGAACTCGGGATCGGAAAAGCCGATGCGCGCGCTGACGATCGAGATCAGCACATAGGTGCCGCCGTGCGCGACGAATTCGAGGCCGCGCTCCATCGCGCGCGGGTTGCCGGTCGCGTCGAACACGACGTCGAAGCACTCGCCGTCGGTCCATGCGCGCAGCGACCCGGCGTCGGCGTCGCTGCCGCTGGTATCGAGCGCGACGGTGCAATCGGCGCCGAGCGAGCGGGCGCAGACGGCCAGGCGGTCCGCGCGCGAATCGAGCACCGCGACCCGCGCGCCGCGCAGCTTCGCGAAGATGATGGCCGCCATGCCGATCGGCCCGGCGCCGACCACCAGCACGCGCGCGCCCGCCGCGACACGGGCGCGCGCGACCGCGTGCGCGCCGATCGCGAGGAATTCGATCATCGCGGCCTGATCCAGCGACACGCCGCTCGCGTCGAACACGAATTCGTGCGGCACCGCGAGATACTCGGCCATGCCGCCGTCCGCATGCACGCCGAGCACGCGGATGTTCGTGCAGCAATTGGTCTTGCCGGCGCGACACGCGATGCAGTGTCCGCACGACAGATAAGGCATCACGTAGACCGCGTCGCCCGCTCTCACCCGCGCGCCCGGCGGCGCCGATTCGACGATGCCGGACAGTTCGTGGCCCATCACGCGCGGATACGACAGATACGGCTGGTTGCCGGTGAAGATGTGCAGATCGGTGCCGCAAACGCCGATCCGCTTCACGCGGATCAGCACGTCGCCGGGCCCGGCCGCGGGTTGAGGCCGCTCGGCGAGCGCCAGCCGGCCGGGTTGTTCGCAAATGACGGTTTTCATCGATCGATGCGCTGCGCGCGAGAAAAACGCGCACCGGGGACATGGGACGCGCCGGCCTATCTGGCCTGACCAGTCTCAAAAATACAGCCCCATGACAAACTGGTCAAGCCAATTCGGGCCCGAGGCGCCGGCAACGCCCGCCACCGGCGGCACCTGCCACCGGCGCGCCGCCCTCAGCGCGCCGCGTCCGCGAGCCGCGCGGCCTCGCCGGCACCCGCCGCGACCGGCAGGTCGAACTCGAACACCGCGCCGCGTCCCTCGCGGTCGACGAGCCGGATGCTGCTCCGATGCAGCATCAGCATCCGCTGCACGATCAGCAGCCCGAGGCCGCCGCCGCGATGCGCGCCGCCCGCGCTGAACGAGCGCTGGAACAGCCCGTCGCGGCGCTCGGCCGGAATGCCGGGGCCGGTATCCGAGACCGTCACGCGCACCTTCGCGTCGCGCAGCGCCAGCTCGACCTCGACGCGGCCGTGCTCGGGGGTATGCCGCAGCGCGTTGTCGAGCAGATTGGTCAGCACGCGCTCGATCATCCCGAGGTCGGCCACGACCGCCGGCACGCGCGGCGGAATCTGCGCGACGAGCGCGATATGACGCGCGTTCGCGGCCAGTTCGAACTTCTGGAACACGTCCTGCACGAGATCGACCAGCGAGCACGCTTCGAGCGCCGGCTGCACGCTGCCCGATTCCAGCCGCGCGAGTTCGAACAGCGCCTGTGCGAGCCGTCCAACCTTGGCGCTTTGCGCGAGCGCCACCGCCAGGTAGCGCTTGCGCTCGGCCTCGCCGAGCGTGCCGGACTTCAGCGCGAGCGTCTCCAGATAGCCGTGCAGCGACGTAAGCGGCGTGCGCAGGTCGTGCGAGATGTTCGCGATGAGCTCGCGCCGCTGCTGGTCCTGGCGCGTGAGCGCGCGCCACTGCTCGCCGATGCGGTCCGCCATCTGCGCGAACGTGCGTTCGAGCACCGCGATCTCGTCGCCGGACGACGAGCGCGGCACGCGCGGCTGCGTGTCGGGCTCGCCGTTCGCGTCGAAACGGCGCATCGCGTCGGTCAGCCGGCGCAGCGGCCGCGTGATGAAGCTGAACGCCATCAGCCCGGCCAGCAAGCCGAGCAGCGCGACGACGGCCATCGAACCGAGCGTCGTGCTGAGCACCGTGCTCGCCGCGACGCGGGCTGCCAGCCGGTCATGCGCCTCGCCGAGCAGCACGACGTAGATGTAGCCCGACGGCGGCTGTCCCGCGCGCTGCAGCGGCGCGACGCTGAACACGTTGTGCATGCCGGGATTGCGCGGGTCGTCGCCGAGGATCGGCAGCGGCTCGCCCGCGAGGAAGCGCCGCACCGGCGCGAGATCGACGCGCGCGAGCTTCACGCGGCCCGGCGGCGCGTCGTCGCCCTCGATGCGCCCCTGGTTGTCGAGCAGGTACACCTCGACGCTCGGATTCACGCCCATCAGCTGGCCGAACAGACGCCGCACCGCATCGGGCCGCAAGCCGTTCGCATCCATCAGCGGCGTGCTGTGCGCGATGTTGCTCGCGAGATCGCGCGACAGCCGCTGCACGACCTCCATCTCGCGCATGTCGTTCGCGCGGATCTGCAGCCACGCCGACATCCCGGAGCACGCGAGCAGCAGCACCGAGAACACGAGCGACAGCCGTTGCGTGAGCGAAAACCTCATGACGTTCCCCGCGCCGGCGCGGCGCCGCCGGGCGCGGCCAGCTTGTAGCCGAGTCCCCACACGGTGAGGATCCGCGCGGGCTGTGCCGGATCGACCTCGATCTTCGCGCGCAGCCGGTTGATGTGCGTGTTGACCGTGTGCTCGTAGCCGTCGTGCGAGTAGCCCCACACCGCATTGAGCAGGTCGATCCGCGAAAACACTTTCCCGGGATGCCGCGCGAAGAAGTACAGCAGGTCGAACTCGCGCGGCGTGAGCTCGATGCGCGCGCCGTCGACCGCCGCCTCGCGCGCGATCGGGTCGATCGTCAGGCCCGCGATGTCGAGCGTGCCCGCGTCGAGGCGCGAATCGCGCGCGAGCGCGTCGACGCGGCGCAGCAGCGCCTTCACGCGCGCGACGAGTTCGAGCACCGAAAACGGCTTCGCGAGATAGTCGTCGGCGCCGAGTTCAAGGCCGAGGATCCGGTGCACTTCGCTCGAGCGCGCGCTCGTGATGATGATCGGCGTGTAGCGCGCCATCGCGCGGGCGCGCCGGCAGATTTCGAGGCCGTCGACGCCCGGCAGCATCAGGTCGAGAATCAGCGCGTCCCAGCCGCCCTGTTCGAGCAGCCGCAGGCCCTCGGCGCCGTCCGCGCTGTGCACGACCTCGTAGCGCTCGTCGCGCAGGTGCAGGCTCAGCACGTCGGCGATGTCGGCGTCGTCCTCGACGATCAGGATGCGTTTCGCGTGGTCCATCGCGGGTCCGTCGGATGTCGGCCGCGGCGCGGCCCGTCAGGTCGGATGACGGCCGATGCCGCCCTCGTGTCATTGTGCAGAATTTCCGCGCCGCCAGTGGTCACAATTCGTTTAACTTTGGCTTGTGCCTGTGCTTCAAGCCCATTCGGATAACGCTTTCCGATCGAGCCCAAAGCGGAATTTTACGAATCCCGCCCGAACACCAGGCGCCGCTAGCACAAGTCGTCAACGAAGCGCGAACAGATACGGCGGTTCGTCACCGCGTCATACGGCGGGCGGTCCGCTCGTTCCTCTCACGACAAGTTCAATCGGCAGGCATTCGGACTCCGGCGTCGACTCCTCCTTCATCCAATGCAACAGGGCGCGTGCCGCGTGCACGCCGAGTTCATACGTCGGCAGCAGAACCGTGGTTAGCGAAGGTGTGATTTGCGAGGCAATCGGCAGATCGTCGCAGCCGACAATCGACAACTGGCGAGGTACGTCAATGCCGCTGCTTTGCGCTTCGAACAGGCACCCCATCGCCAGTACATCGTTTCCGCAAAAGACCGCGGTCGGCGCCGGCCGCAATTGCATCAGCAGCTTCAGACCGGCGCGCCCCCCCTCGTAGCCGAACGGGTGCTCGACGACATTCGCTTCAGGCAGCCTGATGCCGTGCTCTGCAAGCGTTTGTCTGAAACCTTCGACACGCTGCCGCGCGCGATCGTTTTGCCGCGTGAATCCTGATATCACGCCGAAGCGGCGATGTCCCAGTTCGAGCAGATGCTGTGCAGCAAGGCGGCCGATCTCGCGATTATCGAAGCCGATTACCGGCGCAAGGATTTCCTCGCGATCCCGTGCTCGCCCCGGGTACGTCCACATCAGCAGCAACGCCACGCGGCTCGCCCGAATCAGTTCGAAGGTCTGCGGCGCGTGGTCGATGCCGACCAGGACGACGGCGTCGACCGAACGCTCCAGCAACGCACGGACCACCTCGATTTCGGCCGCCGGGTTGTATTCGTGTGCGGAAATGAGCAGTTGATAGCCGGAACTCGACAGCGTGGACTGCAGCCCTTGCACCGCGCGCGCGAAGATCGCGTTGTCGAGCGTCGGCACTATCACGCCGACCAGACGCCCCCGCCCGAGCGCGAGCGCCCGCGCGGAGCCGTCCGGCACGTAGCCAAGCGCGGTGATCGCGTCCTGGATGCGAGCCCGGGTGTCGGCTTTCACGACCTCCGGATTGGACAGCGCGCGCGAGACCGTCGACGTCGATACGCCAGCTAAAGCGGCGACATCGCTAATGCGGGCTCGGGACATGGTGCTCATGACGTGCAGTGCAAGACTCGTTCAGTTGCCGCGATTTTAAACCGCACGTGCAAACGTATGACAGGCAACGCGCATCAGATTGGTGAAAACACGGATAGAACCCTTGCGAAATGAGCTTATATTTAAATGCAAGCGGTTGCATTTCATGCAGCATCGCCACGAAATAGCGCAAAACGAAACCGGCACAAGGGCCTTCATGGCCCTTAAAAAATCCGGCCGATACAAGCGCTTGCATTTCTTGCAGATCAATGAGGAGAAGGCAATGAGTGTTGTCTACCTGAAGAAAGCGACCAAGACGCCCGAGAGCGAAACCGCGACTGCGCAGCAGGTCGTCCAGGAGATGCTTGCACGCATCGAGAGCGGTGGCGAAGACGTCGTGCGAGCCTACGCCAGGCAACTCGATCAATGGGAAGGCTCGATCATCGTATCTGCCGGGGAGATCGAACGGCGCGCGTCGGAAGTGCCCGCGCACGTGCGGGCCGACATCGAATTCGCCGCGCGTCAGGTATTCGATTTCGCAGTCGCCCAGCGCCGTTCGATCGAAGACTTCGCCGTGGAGCTTCACCCCGGTGTCACCGCCGGCCAGAAGATCGTGCCTGTCAACGTGGTCGGGTGCTATGCGCCGGCCGGACGCTACGCGCACATTGCCTCCGCCTACATGACCGTCGCGACCGCCAAGGCGGCCGGCGTCAAGACCGTGATCGCGTGCTCCAGCCCGTTTCGCGGCGGCGGCATCCACCCCTACGTGCTCTATGCCTTCAAGGCCGCGGGCGCCGACATCGTGATGACGCTCGGCGGCGTCCAGGCGATTGCATCGATGGCGCTGGGTCTCTTCACCGGCAAGCAGGCCGACGTCATCGTCGGGCCCGGCAACAAGTTCGTCGCGGAAGCAAAGCGGACGCTGTTCGGCAAGGTGGGCATCGACGTGTTTGCCGGCCCGTCCGAGATCGCCGTCATTGCCGACGACACGGCGGACGCGCAGATCGTTGCGAGCGACCTGGTCGGCCAGGCCGAGCATGGCCACGAATCACCGGCGTGGCTCTTCACGACGTCCCGGGCGCTCGCCGACACCGTGATGCGGCTCGTGCCCGAGCTGATCGCCGACCTTCCTCCGACCGCGCGAGAAGCAGCGGGAGCCGCATGGCGGGACTATGGCGAAGTCGTGTTTTGCGACACGCGCGAAGAGGTCGTGGAGGTATCGGACCGCTACGCCGCCGAGCATCTGGAGGTGCAGGCTGCGGATCTCGACTGGTGGCTCAAGCACCTGACTTGCTATGGCTCGCTCTTTCTCGGCGAGGAGACCACGGTCGCGTTCGGCGACAAAACGAGCGGGCCCAATCACGTGCTGCCCACCAAGGGCGCCGCGCGCTACTCGGGTGGCCTGTCGGTCCACAAGTTCATCAAGACGCTGACATGGCAGCGCATGACACGCGATGCGGCCAGGCAGATCGGCGAAGTGACCGCGCGCATCTCCCGGCTCGAAGGCATGGAAGCGCACGCGCGCACCGCAGACGACCGGTTGCGCAAGTACTTTCCGGACGAACAGTTCCTGCGCGGCGAACCGGTTCAGGTTTGACGCCTCGCTGCCATCGGTCCCAAGGAGCTCGACTTGAACATGAACCGTATGTTCGACCTGCACGGCCGCACCGCGCTCGTCACGGGCGGCAATGCCGGGATTGGAGCCGCACTGGCGAAAGCGCTAGGGTATGCGGGCGCGCGCGTCGTGCTCGTGGCGCGACGGCGCACGGCGCTCGACGCCACCGCGAGTGCGCTGCAGGCGGAAGGCATCGAGGCGTACACGAGCGCATGCGACCTGAGTGACCTGGCCGCCGCGCGTGCATGCGCGCTCGACGCGGCAGACCGGTATGGAGCAATCGACATTCTCGTCAACGCGGCCGGCATCAACCTGCGTCAACCGTTCGAGGAAGTCACGCCGGATACCTGGCAGCAGCAGCTCGCGATTCACCTGGGCACGCCGTTCTTTCTGACGCAGGCGCTGGCGCCGCAGATGAAAACGAGCGGCTACGGCCGCATCATCAATATCGCGTCGCTGCAGTCGTATCGCGCCTTCGGCAATAGCGCGCCGTATGGCGCCGCGAAGGGGGGCATCGTGCAGCTGACGCGCGCAATCGCGCAGGCATGGTCGGTGCACGGCATCACTTGCAATGCCCTCGGTCCAGGGTTCTTTCCGACAGCGCTGACCGCACCGGTATTCGACGAGCCAGGTCTCGCCGACCATCACGCACGGCAGACCTGCATCGGCCGCAACGGTCGCCTCGAAGACCTCTACGGCGCGGCCGTCTTCCTTGCCAGCGAGGCATCGGCCTATATCACCGGGCAAACCCTCATGGTCGACGGCGGCTATACGGCGCGTTGAACACAGTGACGGAGAACGTAAATGAAAGCGCTTGTTTATACGCAGCCCAACGAGATCCAACTGCTCGAACGCCCGTATCCGGAGATCGGCGATGAAGAAGTCATCGTCAAGATCGACGCAGTCGGCATTTGCGGCTCGGACATGCATGCGTTCCATGGCCATGATCCGCGACGCAATCCGGGGCTCGTGCTGGGTCACGAGTTCTCGGGAACGATTGCCGATACACGCGCACGAGACCTGCGGCGCGGCATGCGCGTCACCGGCAATCCGTTGATCACGTGCGGGCGCTGCGAGTACTGCGAGCAGGGGCGCGACAATCTCTGCGTGAATCGCACCATGGTCGGCATGACGCGGCCTGGGGCGTTCGCGGAATACATGTCGATTCCGGCTACGAGCATCATCGAGATACCACCGGACATGCCGGCGGCCCATGCGGCCGTCACCGAACCGGCTGCGACGGCCTTGCACGCGCTGAACCTGTCGATGCGCGTCTTGACGAGGCCGCTGCCGGAAACCCGCACGCTGGTCATCGGCGGCGGCGCGATCGGCATGCTTTCGGCACTGCTGCTGCGCTCGTATGGTTGCCGCGCAATAGAGCTGGCGGAGGTCAATTCTTTGAGAAGGGCATCAGCTGCCCGATACGCCGGCTGCCATGCATTCAATCCCCTCGACACCGCGGTGCCCGACAACCGGTTCGACTTCGTCATCGACGCCGTCGGCGCGAAGCCGACCCGCACCCTGGCGCTGGCGGCCATCAAGCCGGGCGGCGTCGTCATGCATATTGGCCTGCAGGACTGGGCGAGCGAAATCGACATGCGCAAGCTGACCCTCGCCGAAATCACGTTGCTCGGCAGCTATACGTATTCGATGTCCGATCTTCGGGCGACCGTGGCCGCGTTGCACGAGGGCGCCTTCGGCTCATTCGAATGGCTCGACATCCGCCCGCTGGACGAAGGAGGCCAGGTGTTCAACGAACTCGACAAGGGCCGTATTGCGGCCAGCAAGGTCATCTTGACCCCAGGGGCATGACGCCCCCGGGGGGCATGGAATCCAGCCCCACACACAGGAACGGGAGACAGCAAATGAGCAAACCCGCTGCAGCAGCGCGCGATTCAAAGTCGCAGGCATCGGCGCCGACGATCCATATCGTTCTGCACGAAGCAAAGGATACCGTTGGTGTCGCAGTCGTCGAAGGCATCAAGGCCGGCGAGCGGCTGAGGGCGTGGATCATGGACGACGACGAAATCATCACCGTCGTCGCGAAACAGGACATTCCGATCGGCCACAAGATCGCGCTGAAGGACATGGCCGTGGGCGACACGGTTTTCAAGTATGGCGTCGACATCGGCCGCGTGGTGGCGCCAATTACCGCCGGCGAACACGCGCACGTTCACAACATCAAGACGAAACGCTGGTGAAGCGGCCCGTCCGGCACATCAGCGCGCATTATCGACAACAGCCAAACCGGGAGACATCATGAGCGTCATCGACCAGAACACGACTTTTCGCGGCTACCGCCGCAACAACGGACGCGCCGGCGTGCGCAACCACGTCATCATCCTGCCGGTGGACGATCTGTCGAATGCCGCGGCGCAGGCCGTCGAGAACAGTATCAAGGGGACCATGGCCGTGCCCCATCCGTACGGCCGCCTGCAGTTCGGCGCGGACCTCGACCTCCATTTCCGCACGCTGATCGGGGCTGGTTGCAACCCCAACGTCGCAGCCGTCGTCGTGATCGGTATCGAGGAAGGCTGGACGAAGCGCGTCGTCGACGGCATCGCGAAGTCGGGCAAGCCCGTGATCGGCTTCGGCATCGAGCTGCACGGCGACCATGACACAATCTTGCGCGCCTCGAAAGCCGCCAGGGAAATGGTGCAGTACGCCACCTCGCTTGAGCGCGAGGATTGCCCGATCGCCGACCTGTGGGTCTCGACGAAGTGCGGAGAGTCGGATACGACCTCGGGATGCGGAGCAAACCCCACTGTCGGCAACGCCTTCGACAAGCTCTATGGGCTTGGCACGACCCTCGTCTTCGGCGAGACCTCGGAGCTGACGGGCGGCGAGCAGATCGTCGCGGCCCGCTGCGCGAACGAACAGGTGCGCGAGCGCTTCCAGTTCATGTTCGACCGCTATCAGGACATGATCAACCGCTGGAAAACGGACGACCTCTCGGAGTCTCAGCCGACCAAGGGCAACATCGCGGGCGGATTGACGACGATCGAAGAGAAGGCGCTGGGCAACATCCAGAAGATTGGCAAGAAGTGCCGCGTCGACGGCGTGCTCGACAAGGCCGAGGCGCCGACGGGGCCGGGCCTGTGGTTCATGGACTCGTCGTCGGCGGCCGCCGAGATGGTCACGCTGTGTGCGGCTTCGGGCTTCGCGGTGCATTTCTTCCCGACAGGACAAGGCAACGTGATCGGCAACCCGATCGTGCCGGTGATCAAGATCTGCGCGAACCCGCGCACAGTGCGCACGATGAGCGAGCACATCGACGTCGACGTGTCGGGGCTGCTGCAGCGCGAACAGAATCTTGATCACGCGGGCGACGGACTGCTGGAGTCGATGCTCGCGACGATCAACGGACGCTGGACTGCGGCCGAGACGCTTGGCCATAGGGAGTTTGTCTTGACCCGTCTATTCGAAAGCGCTTAAGCGCCTTAAAGGGGCAGCGGGCTCCCGGCCCCTTGCCAATCGAAAGCCATGAGGAGACAGCATGAAACAAGAGTTGATCATCCGAAGCGCAAAGGACGTTTCGGACTTTGTCGATGAGCACCCCGGAGGCCGCTCGACCCTCCTGATCGTCATGATTGCCCTCGGCGGCGTTTTCGTCGACGCCTACGACTTCACTAGCCTGGGTATCGGTGTTCCGGCGCTCACGAAGACCTTCGGGCTCAGCCCGATCGAGGTAGGGAGCGTCACGGGCATGATGGCAATTGGTGCTTTCGTGGGCGCCATCTGGGGAGGCAAGGCAACGGACAAGGTCGGTCGGTACAAGATGTTTCTGGTTGACCTGATTCTGCTCGTTGTGGCCGCGCTCGGTGCTGCGCTTTCCGTCAACCTGCCAATGCTGCTCGTTTTCAGATTTCTCCTCGGCCTTGGCGTGGGTCTCGACTTCCCGGTGGCACTGAGCTTCATCGCCGAGTTTGTCAACAAGCGCAAGCGCGGTGCCGGTGTCAATCTGTGGCAGTTGATGTGGTACGTTGCCGCATCGTGCACCGGATTGATCATCGTTCCTTTCTATCTTGGCGGCTTTGGCAACGACCTATGGCGAGTCGCAGTCGGTTTCGGTGCGCTGCCTGCCCTGATCATCCTGATTCTGCGCTTCAAGTATGTCAAAGAGAGTGCGCCGTGGGCAGCGCAGAATCTGGGGCTCGCCGAGGCAGCCCGCATTCTCGAGGCCACCTACAAGATCAAGACGCGTGTCATGCTGGACGCCCCCCGGCGCGCCCCAAAGACGCGCGATCCGGCAACCTTCGGTGAGATCTTCACGTCCCGGTTCATCAAGCGCACCCTCCTCGTATCCGTGATTTGCGCAACGCAGAGCCTTGAGTATTTCGCGATTGGATTCAACCTCCCGTCGATTTCCCAGGCACTGTTCGGCAGGGAGTTCATCAACGCCATCCTCGGCGCAATCGCATTCAACGCGTTCGGGATTGCGGGTGCACTGCTAGGTGTTGCAGTGACGAAGAGAATGGGCGCAAGGAAGATGGCAATTGCGGGCTATATGCTTGTGCTGCTCTCCTTGCTTGCCCTGTTCAGGCTGCACGACACGCTGCCCAGTGGATACATGGGCCTGCTTGTCGGTCTGATGATCTTCGGTCACGCGTTTGGACCCGGCGCCCAGGGGATGACCATGGCTGCGCTGTCCTACCCTACACGTATCCGGGGAGTCGGTACGGGCTGGGGACAAGGCATGGTCCGCGTGGGCAGCATCACGGGGTTCTACTTCTTTCCTCTGCTCGTCGCATCAGTGGGCTTCTACAACATGATCGGCTTTCTGATGCTCGCCCCCGCGCTCGGACTGGTCGCCGCGCTCCTGATCAAATGGGAACCGGTTGGGGCAGCTATCGAGGAGAGCGACGAGCAACACCGTGCGGACGCGGTCCTGAAAGGAAACATTTAATAGACTCCGGCATGAGGATTACGCAATAAGTTCTCGTTTTGTGGAGACGAATCCTGGCCGTTCCCAGGCCCTCATGCCGCGATCGACGCGCCCCGTATCGCCCCTGTCGCTCACAGCCGTTTGTGGCGCTCAAAGCCGGTGTCCATCCGAGCCCGTCGGCTGGAGTGCGGCCGGCATCGGCCTCGTTCCCGGCTACGCGCGCATCGGCGTATTCGCACCCGCGCTGCTCGTGTTGCTGCGCCTCGCGCAAGGCTTCTTTCTCGCGGGCGAATTGCCGTGCTCGATCACGTACGTCGTCGAAGAGATGCCGCAGCGCGCGAGCCTTGTCGGCGGCCTCGTCGTGTTCTGCATCAATTCAGGTGTACTTACGGCAACGCTGATGAGCCTTGCACTGCACGCGACGCTCGACGCCTCCGACGTCATGACGTATGGCTGGCGCATCGCGTTCGTGTTTGGCGGAGTGATCGGGCTGCTCTCGTACTGGCTGCGCACATCGCTCGAAGAGTCTGCGGAATTCCAGCGCCTGCGCAGTCACAAGGCCAGCCGCCCGTTCCGCACGGTGCTGGCCACGTTTGCGTGGCAGGTTGCGGCGGGCGTGGGTGTGGCGGGCGTCGTCAACGCCGCGATCGCTAAAAAGACACCGGAAAGCCGCGGCTCGCACCGGATTCCGGCAGATGTCCCCGGATCATCAATTCCCCCCGAACCCTTGTGGGCTGTGACCTGGACGGATTCCCTCGCACCTCGGCAGAACACACCGGGAACCATCACAATTCGTTTAACTTTCCGTGAGGACTTCGGTATCGCGGCCGCTCTACGCTGCGTCATACGCGTTCCCCGAACCGTTTTCAGGAGTCCACCATGCAGAACCGCAGACGCTTCCTGTTCGCCGGCGGCGCCAGCCTCGCCGCACTCGCCGCGTTCGGCACCGCCGGCCGCCGCGCGCTGGTCGGCGGCGCGTTCGCCGCCCAGCCGTCCGCCGCGCCGGCCGAACACTTCGCCGTCACGCACAGCGCCGCCGAATGGCGGCGGCTTCTGACGCCCGCGCAATACGAGATCCTGCGCGAAGCCGGTACCGAGCGGCCGTTCAGCAGCCCGCTGCTCGACGAACACCGCACCGGCGTGTTCGCCTGCGCGGGCTGCGCGCAGCCGCTCTTTTCTTCGCGCACGAAGTTCGACAGCCACACCGGCTGGCCAAGCTTCTGGGCGCCGCTCGACCACGCGGTCGAGACCCGGATGGACACGTCGTTCGGGATGGTGCGCAGCGAGGTGCACTGCAGCCGCTGCGGCGGCCACCTCGGCCACGTGTTCGACGACGGCCCGCGTCCCACCGGCCTGCGCTACTGCATGAACGGCCTCGCGCTCGTGTTTCACCCGTCGGCCGCCTGAGGCGCCGCGCCACGTCTGGAGCGATCCATGCTACTCGTCGTTCTCGCCTATCTCGGCGGCGTGCTCACGATCCTGAGCCCATGCATCCTGCCCGTGCTGCCGTTCGTGTTCGCGCGCGCCGACCAGCCGTTCGCGCGCACCGGCCTGCCGCTGCTGCTCGGCATGGGGCTCACGTTCGCGGCCGTCGCGACGCTCGCCGCGGTCGGCGGCGGCTGGGTCGCGCAGGCCAACGAGGCCGGCCGCTGGGCCGCCATCGCGCTGCTCGTGGTTTTCGGCATCACGCTGCTGATGCCGCGCCTCGCCGAGCATCTGACGCGCCCGCTCGTCGCGCTCGGCAACCGGCTCACCGGCCTTGCGCAGCGCGACGGGCGGCCGGCCGGACCGCTGTCGTCGTTCGTGCTCGGCATCGCCACCGGGTTGCTGTGGGCGCCGTGCGCGGGCCCGATCCTCGGCCTCGTGCTGACGGGCGCCGCGCTGCGCGGCGCGAGCATCGGCACGACGCTGCTGCTCGTCGCGTATGCGGCCGGCGCGGCGACCTCGCTCGCCGTCGCGCTGCTGATCGGCGGCAAGGTGTTCGCCGCGATGAAGCGCTCGCTCGGCGCGGGCGAATGGATCCGGCGCGGCATCGGTGCGACGATGCTCGCCGGCGTCGCCGCCATCGCGCTCGGCCTCGATACCGGCGTGCTCGCCCAGGTGTCGACGGTGGCGACGGGGGGCCTCGAAACGCATCTGATCGACCGCCTCGCGCCGCATGCGCAATCGGCGTCGATGCCGGTTGCCGACCGCAGCGGCGCCGGGTCGTCCGGCCAGAACGGCACGCCGCAGGCCGCCATGACGATGGCCGCCGGCACGCACGGCGCCGACGGCCCCGCGATGAACGGCGCCGGTGCGATGAACGGCGCCGGTGGCATGAACGACACCAGCGCAACGAGCGCAGCCGGCGCGACGCCGATGAACGCGCCCCCGGCAAGCGCGCTGCCCACGGCAAACGACCCGCGTGCGCAGGCGCTCGTGCAGGCGCGCCTCGCGACGGCCGCGGCGCTGCCGGTCGAGGGCGTGCTGCCGTCGCTCGACGGCGCGGTGCAGTGGCTGAACTCGCCGCCGCTGACGGCGGCCGGCCTGCGCGGCAAGGTCGTGCTCGTCGATTTCTGGACCTACTCGTGCATCAACTGTCTGCGCACGCTGCCCTACGTGAACGCCTGGGCCCGCAAGTACAAGGATCTCGGGCTGGTGGTGATCGGCGTGCATGCACCGGAGTTTCCGTTCGAGCGCGACATCCCGAACGTGCGCAAGGCGGTGCACGACCTCGGCATCGACTATCCGGTCGCGATCGACAACCGCTACGCGATCTGGCGCGCGTTCGGCAACGAATACTGGCCCGCGCACTACTTCATCGACGCGCAAGGCCGGATCCGCGACCACCATTTCGGCGAGGGCGACTACGCGCAATCGGAGAAGGTGATCCAGGCGCTGCTCGTCGCGGCGGGCCATCCGCAGGCGGCCAGCGTGCCGCTCGGGCTGGACGGCACGCATGCGACGGGCGTCGAAGCCGCGGCCGACGACGCCGACATGCTGTCGCCGGAGACCTACATCGGCTACGCGCGCGCGGACGATTTCGTGTCGCCCGGCGGCGAGGTGCAGAACGCGACGCATCGCTACGCCGCGCCGCCGCGCCTCGCGCTGAACGACTGGGGACTCGCCGGCGCGTGGAAGGTCGGCGCGCAGCAGGCGACGCTCGATGCGCCGGGCGGCCGGATTGTCTACCGCTTCCATGCGCGCGACCTGCATCTCGTGCTCGGCCCGGGCGCGGACGGCAAGCCCGTGCGCTTTCGCGTGATGCTCGACGGCGCGGCCCCCGGCGCCGCGCACGGCACCGATACCGACGCGCAAGGCTACGGCACCGTGACCGGACAGCGTCTGTACCAGTTGATCCGCCAGGACGGCACGATCGCGAACCGGACGTTTTCGATCGAGTTCCTCGATCCGGGGGTGAATGCCTATTCGTTCACGTTTGGGTAAGAAGGGCGGCGAACCAACCCGGCGCCGTTCAGCCGAGCGCTTGCGCGACCCGCTCGCGCAGCGTCGGCAGCACATCGGCCTCGAACCACGGATTGCGTTTGAACCAGGCGACATTGCGCGGCGACGGGTGCGGCAGCGGCATCACCTGCGGGCCGAAGTCGCGCCAGCGCCGCAGCGTATCGGTCAACGTCGGACCATACGCGGCACCGAGTCCGAACCGCTGTGCGTACTGTCCGACCAGCACCGTGAGCCGGACCGCGCGCATCTGCGCGAGCAGATCGCGGTGCCAGCGGGCCGCGCATTCGGGCCGTGGCGGCAGGTCGCCGCTTGCGCCACGGCCTGGAAAGCAGAACCCCATCGGCACGAGCGCACATTGCGCGGCGTCGTAAAAGGTGGCGTCGTCGACGCCAAGCCAGCGCCGCAGGCGCGCGCCGCTCGCGTCGCTCCACGGCACGCCTGACGCATGCACCCGCGCGCCGGGCGCCTGGCCGACGATCAGGATCCTCGCATGCGCGGACGCCGCGAGCACCGGCCGGGGCCCATGCGCGAGAAACGGCGCGCAGATCGTGCAGGCGCGAATCTCGCGCAACAGCGCGTCCAGGGTAAGCGTGGGGGGAACAGGAGGCATGTCGACGCTTCGCCGCAGCGCGTCAGCTTGCGCGGACCGTCGTCCACGCGCCGGTGCGCGCCGACTCGAAAACGGCATCGAGCACGTGCAGATTGGCCAGCGCATCTTCCAGCGGAATCGCCTGCGGCTCGCCGTTCAGGATCGCTTCCGCGAACACCGCCGCGGCGACGCCATACTGGTCGCACACGGGCAGCTCGACCCGGCGCTGCGTCGCGACGCCATCAGGCGTGTGCCCGCTCACCAGCAAACCGGTCGGCCGGTCGTTCGGCGCATTGAATGGAATCTCGACTTCGATGCTCCCGTTCGTCCCATGAAACTGCATCCGCTGGTAGGGATGGATCTGGGTGGAATAGAAAAAGCTGGCCTGCACGCCGTCGAAGTCCATCAGCACGGAGCCGAGCCGGTCCACCTCGAACACCGGATCCTGCTCCATCAGCGCCACGACCCGCTTCGGCTCGCACCGCGTCACGAAGCGCGACAGCGTGACCGGATAGCAGCCGATATCGAGCAGCCCGCCGCCGCCCAGTTCGCTCTGGTTGCGGATATCGTGCGGGTTCGTGTTGTAGTACGTGAAGCCGCCGGTCACCGCGCGCAATGCGCCAATCGTGCCTTCGTCGATCAGGCTGCGCACTGTCAGCCATTGCGGATGCGTGCGCACCATGAACGCTTCCTGGATGGAGCGGCCGCTGCTGTCGCGTGCCGCGATGAGCCGTTCGACCTGGCGGGCATCGAGCCCGACCGGCTTCTCGCACAGCACGTGCTTGCCCGCCTCGACAGCCTTGATCGTCCATTCCACGTGAAGGTGATTGGGCAACGAAATATAGACCGCGTCGATGTCCGGATCCGCGAGGAGCCGCTCATAACCGTCATACGCGACGGCCAGCCCATAGCGCGACGCCGCGTCCCGCGCCTTCTCCAGCGACCGCGACGCGATGCCCTTGACCCGGCACCTGGCCGCATCGCGCATCGGCACGACTACCTTGTCGTTGATCTTCGCGGTGCCGAGGATCCCCCAGACGATTTCATTGCCTGCCATGACGCTCCTTTTTTCCAGTCTGCCGCCCGTCCGATATTCGACGCTCCGCGCAGGCCGCGCGCGTGCGCCTGCGAATCTGCCGTCATGTCAGTTTACACGCGGCGATCGTCGCGCGCGCCGGGGGTTCGGGCCACGCCGGAAGCCCCGGCACAGGACGCCGTCACGCGAGGCTCGCGCGCCAACACCGACCGTCGCGTCGACCGCAATGGGGCCGCGCCGCCCGACCCGACCCGACCCGACAAGGCAGCTCAGCGCTGCGTTGCATGAGCCGCGAGCAACTGCATGTGGCGCGCTTCGGTTTCGTCGTCGGCGGGAAACATGCATTCGAGGCGCAGCTCCTGCGCGGCCACGTTCTGCGGCGCGCCAACGGTCGTCACCATCGAGAAATAGCGCAGCACGACACCTTCGCGGACGAAAGCGAGCGGAATGACCGGCAGGGACGTCGCCGCAGACGACGCGCGCGGCGTCTTCCAGTCGCGCGGCACATCCGGGTACGCGAGCAGTTCGTCGAGCAGATGCCGCGTGCGGTCATCGACCACGTGGCCGACCGATTCACGATGTACCCGCTGCAGCAGGCTTCGCGAGACGGTGTCCCAATCCGCCACGAACGGGCGCATCCGGCGCGGATCGAAGATCAGGTGGAGCATGTTGCGCGGGCCGTCGCGCGCGCTCATGTCGGTGAAGCAGCTGAAAAAGCGCGGCGCCGCGTCATTGGTCATCAGCACATCCCAGTAGCGGTCCATCACGATCGCCGGAAACGGCTCATGCTGGCGAACGACCCGTTCGAGCGCGCGAATCACGCTGTGCATCTCCTGCGCGTTCCACGGCCCCTCTGAATACACGGGCGCATAGCCGGCGGCGAGCAGCAACGCGTTGCGCTCGCGCAGCGGCACGTCGAGTGTCTGCGCGAGCGCGAGCAGCGTGTCGCGGCCCGGCACGCTGCGCCCGCTTTCGATGAAGCTGACCTGCCGCTGCGAAATGCCTGCCTCCAGCGACAGATCGAGCTGGCTCACGCCACGCACACCGCGCCAGTACCGCAGCAGATCGCCCAGTTCGCCCGGCCGCGCTTTCGGATCGCTGACGGTGGCGTTCATCGGATCTCCTTTATCGGGTTTGACGAACCGCGCAGGGTCAGCGCGCGGGCGCTTCCCACGCGAACGCCTCGAACTGCGCTTCGAGCGCCGGCCGGGTCACGCTGCCGGTATAGTTCGTAATGGTTGAGGCCGCAACCACCGCGATCACTTCGAGGGCCTGCTCGGCGCTGAACCCTGCGTCGAGGAAGCGCTGCTGGTCCGCTGCGTCGAGACGCCCGCGCTTTTCGATCAGCGTGCGCGCGAGCGCCGACAGAGCGGCCAGGCCGGCATCGCGCGGCAGCGCGCCGTGCCGGATCGCCTCGACGTCGGCCTGCGGCACGCCCTCGTGCAACGCGAGCGCCGTGTGAAACGCGACGGCCCACTCGCACGCATTCGTGACCGCGTTGGTCAGCAACAGCGTCTGAATCTGCGGCTCGGTCAGGCTGCTCGCATGCACGCGCTGAAACAGGCCGATGAATCCGTTGATCAGCGTCGGCGACGCAGCCATCTTCGCGGCGATGTTCGGGATCAGGCCAAACGCCTGGTGCAGTTGCTGGAGCACGGGTTTCGATTGCGCAGGCGCGGAGTCGATCGTGTGGACAGGATAGGTGAACATGGTAACTCCCCGGCGATGAGCGCCACCGGAATGGCGACGCGACAGGCAAAGCGTAGAGGCGCCCGCGCCGCGCGCCAATTACATCGCATGTAATCGCCGCGCCATTCAGGGCGTCGGCGCCGGCGACGGGGCCGGCGGCCGCCGTCATCGCGCCGCCCGGGCCGCATGGCCCCGCTTCTCACAGGTTGGGAAGCGGCGCGGGCGGCATGCCACATCGGGATGACGGGCCGCGGGACGGTCATCCGGGCGGATTATCATAGGCGCTCGGGCCGGCCATCCCTTGATGAAGCGCTTAACGAACGGCTTGCGGAAAGGCGTTGCAGGAAGCCCCGCTCCGGCAAGCCTGCGGATTCCGTATGACACGCGCCGGATATCCCGGTATCGTAGGCACGCGGTTCGACGGCAGGACGCTTGGGATTGGCCCCGGCAGATGCGAAGCAGGCGATCTCAGTCGACTGAAGTCATGTGATCCGAATCGGGCGGTTGTGGTGACGCGTGATTGAATAGCCCCCTTGGAGGGATTCTCAAAGCCGGCTACGTGCCGCCGCAGGTGAAGCGAATTGCACAAGAAAGAGAATCGGATCCATCGCCTCCTGACGGCGATGCAACTCGAACTGACGGGCGCTCACGTTGCCGTCGCCGCTGGAATCGCCGTCGCGCTTGCCATGATCGGCTTGTGCGCGACGGTGCTTTACCAGAGCCGCCTCGATGCGCTCGAACGCGCGACCGATGCCTCGCGCAACGTCGCGCTGATCGCCGAGCGCGACATCGAACGCAACTTCGAGCTGTACGCGCTGTCGCTACAGGCGGTGGTCGATGGCTTACAACGCGCCGACGTGATGGCGCTGCCGCCGAACCTGCGCCGTGAAGTCCTGTTCGACCGCGCGGCCACGGCCCAATACCTCGGGTCGATCCTCGTGCTGGACGCACACGGAAATATCGTCATGGATGCCGGCAACGACGTGCCGAGGAAGGCCAACTTCTCGGACCGCCGGTACTTCACGATCCAGCGCGATCACCCGGATATCGGGCTGTACGTGAGCGACCCGTACCGCTCGCGGCTGCGCGGCGGCGCACCGAGCATTGCGCTCAGCCGGCGGCTCGTGAATCGGGACGGGTCGTTTGCCGGCATCGTGATGGTGGCGGTCAACCTTGCGTACTTTCATCATCTGTTCGCGGGCCTGTCGCTGGGTCCGCACGGGTCGGTCGCGCTGATCGGCACGGACGGCGTCATGCTGATGCGCCAGCCCTACGACCCCCGGATTCCGGGGCGCAATATCGGTGCGGCCACAACGTTCCAGCATTTCCTGACGGCTCCGGACGGCAATTTCTTCGACACCTCGTCCATCGACGGTGTGCGGCGGCTGTACTACTTCAGAAAATTTCCTCACCTCCCGCTGATCATCATGGTCGCCGAGGCGACGCAGGACGTCTACGCGGCATGGCGAAAGCGCGCGCTGACGATCGGCTCGCTGATGATCGTGTTCGGCGCCGCGTTCGTCATCCTCACGCTGATGCTCGGCGTGCAGCTGAGAAAGCGGATGCGCGCGGAATCCGAACTGCAGCTGCTCGCCCGCACCGACGGCCTGACCGGCTTGAACAACCGCCGCACGCTCGGCGAGATTCTCGATCAGGAGTGGCGCCGGGCGAAGCGCACGCGCAGCGTGTTTTCGCTGCTGTTCGTCGACATCGACTGGTTCAAGGCGTACAACGACACATACGGTCATCAGGCGGGCGATGAGACGCTGGCCGCGGTCGCCCGGTGCATCGGCGAGAATATCCGCCGTCCCGGCGATAGCGCGGCCCGCTATGGCGGCGAGGAGTTCGTCGTCGTTCTGCCGAATACCGCCGCGGACGGAGCGGCCGGCGTCGCGGAGAAAATCCGCACGGCGATCAACGAACTCGCGATCGAACATGCCGGCAGCGAGTTCCGGCGCGTGACCGCGAGCATCGGTGCGGCCACCTGGGAACCCGGCCAGGACGCCGACGTGACCACCGTGATCCGCGCGGCGGACGAGGCGCTATACGACGCGAAGACGCGCGGCCGCAACCGGGTGGCGCAGTCCGACGCGCTCACCGCGTAATGCGGGCCTCCGCCCGGCCCGCACAGCGCCCGCCTGACATCCTTCGTGCGCTCCCATCCCGCAACACACCATCCCGCACCGCCCCGCCACCGGCCGCGGCGGCGCGTGGCATTCACTGCTGAGGCCCGCCCCATGTTCATCGTCGATCTGACCTATCTCGTCCCGCTCGAACGCATCGACGCGTCGCTCGACGCACATCGCGCGTTCCTCGCCCGTCATTTCGACGCAGGCGTGCTGATCGCGTCCGGTCCCAAGGTGCCGCGCGAAGGCGGCGTCCTGCTCGCGCACGGCGTCGATCGCGCCCAGCTCGACGCCATCCTCGCCACCGATCCGTTCGCGGTCGAAGGCCTCGCGCGCTACACCGTCACCGAATTCACAGCCAGCCGGCTCGCGCCAGGACTCGACCTGCCGGTCCCGGGCGCACCGCGCGGCTGAGAGGCGCGCGCGAGCCGGCGGCCGCCGCGTTTCGATTTACAATCGCCACGCCGCGCACGCGGGCCGCACCCGCCCGAGCGCTACCCGCATCCACAGGAACCCCCTTGGTCGCCAAACCCGCCGAACCCCGCCGCCTGTATCTGCAGATCGCCGACAAGCTGCGCGCGTTGATCGACACGCCGGACTTCACGTGCAACGGACGCCTGCCGTCCGAGCGCGCGCTCGCCGAGCGGCTCGGCGTCTCGCGGCCCTCGGTGCGCGAGGCGCTCGTCGTGCTGGAACTGGAAGGGCGTGTCGAGATCCGGATGGGTTCCGGCGTCTACGTGTGTGCCGCCGCAGGCGCCACGCCGCACGGCGCGCCGCCCGAGGCGGAACTGGGCGACAGCCTCGTCGACATCATGAATGCGCGCGCGGTGCTCGAAGGCGCGATCGCCGCACACGTCGCGGCGTTCTGCACGCCGAAAGCGCTGAAGGCGTTACGCGCGATCTATCAGACGATGGAGCGCGAAGTCCGGGCCGGGCACATTCCGGATGCGGTCGACCGCGCGTTCCACGTCGCGATTGCACAGATGACGGGCAACGAGATCCTCGTGCAGACCGTCGGCGCGCTGTTCGACAAGCGCCATGCGCCGCTGTCGTCGAAGCTGCGCGATCACTTCGAAAGCGAGACCACGTGGCTCGCCGCGCTCGGCGAACATCGCGACATCCTCGAAGCGCTCGAAGCCCACGACGCGATCCAGGCGCAGGCCGCGATGCAGCGGCATCTGAAGGTCTCGCTCGAACGCGTGATGGCGCGCCGCAAGCTGACCTGACGCCGCGCGCGGCCGCGCCGCTAGAACCGGTCCGCCCGAAACGGCAGCGGATCGATGAACGCCGGGGCACCCGTCATCATGTCCGCGATCAGCCGGCCCGTCACCGGCCCCAGCGTGAGGCCATGATGCGCATGGCCGAACGCGAACCAGAGCGTGTCATGCCGGGGCGCCGCGCCGATGATGGGCAGCATGTCCGGGGTGCACGGCCGGCTGCCGAGCCAGGGCTGCGCATCGACACGCTCGCCGAGCGGAAACAGCGCGCGCGCAAGCGGCTCGACCGCATCGAGCTGCACCGGGGTCTTGCCGGTGTCGCGCAATCCGAGCTCGACGCCGGTCGTGAGCCGGATGCCCCGCACCATCGGCGTAATCAGATAACCCGCTTCGGCATCGAGCACCGGCTGGTTCAGCCGCGCGCCGTCTCGTGCTGCGTAATGCATGTGATAGCCGCGCTTCGCGGCGAGCGGCAGCGCGTAGCCGAAGCGGGCCGCCAGTTCGCCGGACCACGGTCCGAGCGCAATCACCGCATGGTCCGCCTCGACCTCGCCGGCCTCCGTCATCACGCGCCAGGAGGGCGCAAGCGTGAGGGCGTCGCCGCGCAGCACGCGGCCGCCGAGTTGCTCGAACAGTTTCGCGTACGCGGTCACGAGGCCGTTCGGGTCGCTGACCGAATCGGACTGCGTGAAGCGCACCGCGCCCGCCAGCGCGCGGCTCAGCGCGGGCTCGGCGGCAGCCAGCGCGGCGCCGTCGAGCGCTTCGTATGCGACGCCGTACTCCGTCTGCCAGCGCCGCGCATCCGCGAGCGCCGCCTGCATCCTCGCGGGCGTGCGGAACACCTTGATCCAGCCGCCGGTGCGCAGCAACGCGCGCGCGCCGGCCGCGTCCACCAGCACACGATGCTCGGTCACGCAATGCTCGATCAGCGTCGCGTACGCGCGCGCGATCGTCGCATGCCGGTCGGCGCGCGAATGGTGCCAGTAGCGGTAAAGAAACGGCAGCAGCTTCGGCAGCGCCGCCGGGTGATAGCGCACATCCGTCTCGCGATTGCGCGCGTAGCGCACGAGCGAGGCCAGATCGCGCGGAAACGCATACGGGTACACGCCCTCGCGCTGGATCAGCCCGGCATTGCCGAACGACGTTTCGTTGCCCGGTGCCTTGCGATCGACGAGCGCGACCGCGAGGCCGCGCCGCTGCAGTTGCAGCGCCACGCAGGTGCCGACAATGCCGCCGCCCAGCACGATCGCGTCGACTTTCATCGGGTCCTCTCCTCGAAGCGGCGTGCCTGCCCGCCCATCGCTGCGGTACGCGTCGTCATACCGTCGGAAGACTGCCGGCGTGCGCGCCCGCCGCGTGATCGAGAGGCGGCGCCGTGACGATCGACGTCAGCGCCGGATCGGGTTGCGCAAGGCGCGCGAGGTCGGGGCGCGGGCGGCGCAGCATCGGCGACGCGGCGAACGCGGTTTCGAGTGCGCGCGACACCGCGAGCGTTTTCAGATCGCCACGGAACGGCCCGACAATCTGCAAGCCGAACGGCATGCCCGCATGGTCCACGCCGCACGGCAGCGCGAGCGCGGGATGCGTGGTCAGCGTGACCACATACGTGAGCGCGAGCCAGCGATAGTAGTTCTCCTGCCGCCGGCCATCGACCTCGGCCGCGTACAGCTCGGTCCACGGAAACGGCGAGACCGGCGTGGTCGGCGAAACGATCACGTCGTAGCGCTCGAACGCGCGCTGGAAACGCTGGAAGATACGCGTTTGCTCGGCTTGCGCCCACGCACTGTCGGCGAGCGTCATCTTCGCGCCCATCTCGTAGTTGGCGCGCGTATTCGGACCGAGTGCGCCGGGGTCGCGCGCATAGATCGACTGCAGGCCCGCCACGAAGCTCTCCGCTCGAATCACGTCGAAGCAGCGGTGCGCATCGCCGAAATCGAACGCAACCGGCTCGCAGGTATGCACGATCCGCGCAAGTTCCGCGATGCGCGCGCGGAACACCGCGCGGATGGAGGCGTCGACGTCGCAGCAGCCGAAGTCTTCGGTATAGCCGATGCGCAGCGTCGCCGGATCGATGCCGCCGGGTGCGACGAACGCAAGCGGATCCACCGCATAGCTGAGCGGATCGCTCGCCGATTCGCCCGCGCTCGCCGCAAGCTGCAGCGCAGTCTCCGCGACGTCGCGGCCCATCGGACCCACCACCGAGATCGGCGTCCATCCGAGCACGCGGCGTGCGTTGGGCACAAGCCCCGGCGACGGACGAAAGCCGACCACGCCGCATTTCGCGGCGGGAATGCGCAGCGAACCGCCCGTGTCGGAGCCGGTGCACACCGGCAGCATGTCGCACGCGAGCGCGACCGCCGAGCCGCCCGACGAGCCGCCCGCGTTCAGCGCCGGATTGAACGGGTTGCCCGTCGCGCCCCACACCGGGTTGCGCGTATTCGCACCCGCGCCGAGTTCCGGCACGTTCGTCTTCGCGACGAGAATCGCGCCGGCCGCACGCAGGCGCTCGACCAGCGTCACGTCGCGCGACGGCACGTGGCCGCGCGACATCGGCGAGCCGTAGGTCGTCAGCAGCCCTGCGGTATCTTCGAGATCCTTCACGCCGAGCGGCAAGCCATGCAGCAGACCGAGCGGCCGGCCCTCCATGACCGCCTGCTCGGCCGCCTTCGCGGCGTCGCGGGCCGCGTCGAAACAGGTGGCCGTGATCGCGTTGACGGCCGGATTCACCGCTTCGATGCGCCCGATGCACGCGTCGAGCAGCTCGACCGGGGAGATCGCCTTCGCGCCGATCAGCCGGCGCAGTTCGACGGCGGACAGACTGACCAGTTCGGCAGGGTCGGACATCTTCGAGTATCCCATGAGTGTGGAGATCAGCCGATGGCTTCACCGGTGCGATCGCGCAGCCAGATCAGCGGAACCAGCGAAACGGCACAGGCCCCTGCAACATACCATGCCGGCGCGAGCGGATCGCCGGTGCGCGCCACGAGCCAGCTCGCGACGAGCGGCGAAAAACCGCCGAAGAACGACGCGCTCACCACATACGTGAGCGCGATCCCGGTCGCGCGGACCTCGCGCGGAAAGAGCTCGGGGATCATCACGAGCACCGGCACGATCTGACCGGCGACGAACACCGCGAGGCAGGCGGACACCGCGCACAGCAGCGGCATGGAAGGTTGCGCGGACAACCAGGCGAAAGCCGGGTACACGGCGAGCAGCATCGCGACACGCGAGATCACGAGCACGCGCTTGCGGGTGAAGCGGTCCGCGAGCCTGCCGGCAAGCGGCGCGAGCGCGAACAGCACGAGCGAGCTGATCACGCCCGAGGTCACCGCGGCAGTCGGCGACAGATGCAGCGTGCGCACCGCATGATTCGGCAGGAAAAACGCCGTGATGTAGATCGACACCGAGCCGCCCAGTTCGGCGAACGTACCGAGCACCGTCAGGCGCAGATGCGTGGTGAGCGCGGCTTTCAACGCGCCGACCGGCCGCGCGGACTGCGCCGGCGCGGCCTGCAGCGTCTCTTCGAGCCGGCGGCGAATCAGTGCGCCGACCGGTGCCGCGACGATGCCGAGCAGAAACGGAATGCGCCAGCCCCAGCTGTTCACGGCCTCCTTCGGCAACGCGACATGCACGAGCGTCGCCACCAGCGCGCCCAGCGCGAGACCGAGCGCGGTGGCCGCGAAATTCCAGCTCGCGAAGAAGGCGCGCGTGTTTTCGCGCGCGTACTCGACGAGCAGCGTCGTGCCCGGTCCGAACTCGCCGCCGGCCGCAAAGCCCTGAATCAGCCGCGCGACCAGCACGACGAGCGGCGCGGCCATGCCCGCCACCGCATACGGCGGCGCGCATGCGATCAGCGCGCAACTGAGCGCCATCAGCATGATCGTGAGCACCATCGCCTTCTTGCGGCCCGAGCGGTCCGCGTATGCGCCGATCACGATGCCGCCGAGCGGCCGCACGACGAAGCCCACGCCGAACACCGCAATCGACAGCAGGAACTGGTTGACCGGAGACGCGGACGGGAAGAACAGCTTGCCGATCGGGATCGCGAAGAAGCTGTAGATCGCGAAATCGTAGTATTCGAGCGCCGTGCCGAGCGTGGTCGCGGCGATGACCTGGCCTGTGGAGAGGCCTGCTTTCTCGAGAGCGAGGGATGCCACGACGCAACTCCTTCAGGACGGAGACGGGATGCGGTTATCCTATACGAGAAAAAAATAATTCTCGTATACGACAAAACCCTTAACGAAGGCCCGCTCCTTTCATGGCGAAATCCGCAGCAGCACGCACGCAGCCGGCAACCGGCGACGACGCCGCGACCCAGCTCGCCCACCGCGCGGTGGGCGCGCGCCTGCGCGACGCGCGCAAGGCGCACGATCTCACGCTGATGGAATTGTCCGCGCTGTCGGGCATTGCGGTGTCGACGATCTCGAAGGCCGAACGCGGCGACATCGCGCTCACCTATGACAAGTTCGCCGCGCTCGCCCATGCGCTGAACGTCGAATTCGACGCCCTGTTCGGACGCGCGAAACGCAAGGCAGCCGGTCCGCTGCAGCCCTCCCTCACGCGCGCGGGCAAACAGATGATCTACGACACGCCGCAGTACGAGTACGGGATGATCGCCAACGATCTGACCGGCAAGCGGATGGTCCCGATGCGCGGGCGGATCCGCGCGCGCACCCTCGACGCGTTCGCCGATTACATCCGGCACAGCGGCGAGGAATTCCTGTTCGTGCTCGAAGGCGAGCTGGAATTGCGCTTCGAGAACGGCAAGGTGTTCAGGCTGTCGCGTGGCGACAGCCTGTATTTCGACAGTGCGGTCGGTCACGTCTACCTGAGCACCGGCGCGAAGGACGCGCAGGTGCTCGTATGCTGCGTCGACACGGATGCGCACCGGCCGCCGCAGACGCTCTGAAGCGCGCCGCGACGCGCGCGCCGCGCTGCTCGCGGATCAGCCGGGCAGCCGCGCGAACAGTGCGTCGTCGCCCATCTGACCGCCTTTGAGCATCAGTTCGAGGCCGTCGAAGCGCGCCACGTCCGAGCGCGCCCGCACGAGCGACACGCCCGGCGCGAGACGGCCGGCGTACTCCAGCGCCCAGACATCGAGCGCCTGAACCGCGAGGCTCGACGTATCGCCGCCCGCGATGCCGACGCGCCGGATCGCGGGCACGTCGTGCAACAGCCGCGCGAGCAGCGCGGCGCTCGCCTCGGCGGCCTGCCGCGGACTCGCGCCGCCCGGTGCGGGCGCGGTCGTACGGAGCAGCAGATGCCGCCCGTCGCGCAGACGGGCGGCCGCCGCGGCAAGCACATCGCTCGCGTCCCGGCCCGGATCGAACGACAGCTGCGCGAACACGTCGCCGCTCGCCGCCACCTGCCGCGCCGTCACCGGCGACTGGCTACCGCATAGCACGAGCACCGGGCCCGAAGCCGGCGTCACGTCGGGCATGCGGGCCGCAGCGGGCGCGCCCGCGCGTCCGTCCGGCTGCTCGCGCCAGTGCGCAAGCAACGCTTCGGACACGCTGCTCGCGCCGAGGATCACCGCCGGGCGCCCCGGCACGCGCGTGGCCTGCTGCCACAGCAGACGCCCGATGACGGGCAACTGCGCTGCCTCGGTCACGTCGAACAACACGCGCGGGCCCGGCAGCGCCGCAGCGGCGTCCGCCGCATAGTGCCGGTAATCGACGAGCGCGAGGTCGCGCATCCCCTGCGCGCACAGATGCACGCGCAAATCGGCTTCGAGCATCGGCGTAACGGGATGCCGATGCATGGTCGGATGCCGGTCGATACGGAACACCTCGTGCCCGCCCGCCGAGGCGAACAGTTGACCGAACACGCAGTAGCGCCCGAGGCTCGGCTGACCGCCGACCACGCCGACGAACACCTCGCCGAATGGTTCGCACAACGTATCGACTGCAACCGAAAGATTGCCGACTGCGGGCGCGCTATCGAACGTCGAGCAGCACTTGTACTGCACCAGCGCCACGCGCAGCGAAGCGAAAAAACGCGCGACGGGAGCGAGTTCCGCCCGCATCGCGTCAACGGTCATCGAGCGCGCCGCCCCCGCGATCCCCACCGCGTCGAGCGGACCGCAGCGCGCGAGCCGCGCGGCCGACGGTACGCCGAGGAACAGCAGCGCGCGCTGCCCGCCTTCGGCGAGCGTCGCGAGCGTATCGCTTGCACCGGTGAAGTCGTCGCCGTACCAGGCCATGCGCGGAGCCGGCGGCAACGCCATCGCAGACTCAGCCATGCACCCGCCCGAAGAACGCGAGTGCCTGGGCCAGCGCGGGCGCTTCGCGCGCATGCGCATCGAGCGACCGTCCCGCCTCGCAGGCTGCCCACGCGTCGCGCAAGCTGCGCACCCCAGCCGCCGGCCCCGCCGGATGCGCGAGAATGCCGCCGCCGCACATGAACAGGAAATCGCCCGACGGCACCACCCCGGCGGTGGGCGGCAACGTGCCGGCCCATTGCCCGGACGAGAACGCCGGCATCACGCGATCGTCCTGATCCTGCGCATCGGCGAGCGGCGTCAGGCAATCGCGCGCGGACGACACGACTTCGTCGTCAGGCTGCGAGAACTTGCCCTGCAGTCCGTGCACATGCAGATGATCGATGCCCGCGAGCCGCCACAATGTCTGGTACGGCTGGAAGTCCATGCCGAGCGCCGGATGGCGCGAGAACATGCCGAAGCCGTTGCGATGTCCGTGAATGGCGAGACCGGTTTCGCGCTGCAGCGCCTGCACCGACGAAAAGCCGCACCAGTTCAGGCTCACCATCGCGCAGGCCCCCTCCTCGCGCGCGATCAGTTCGGCGTGGCGCAGCATCGCGTCGTGCGCATCGGTGATGTTGAACGCGACCATCACCGCCTTGCCGGTGCGCTCGCGCCAGCGGCGCACGGCCGCCATCACCGCCGGCACGCGCAGGTTCAGCGGTGCGTGCTCGGGGTTCGCCGATACTTCGTCATCCTTGATAAAGTCGATGCCTGCCTCGCACAGCTGCGCGACGAGCGCCGCCGTTTCATCCGCATGCAACCCGACATTCGGCTTGATGATGGTGCCGAACAGCGGCCCCCGCTCCACGCCCGCAAGGCGCCGCGTCCCCGCAACCCCGTGCTTCGGCCGCGCGAAGCGCGCGCGCACGTCGGCGGGCAGCGTCACGTGTTCGAGCCGCACGCCCGTGGTTTCGCCGAGGTCGTACAGATTGCCGGCGAGCGTCGCGGCGAGCGTCGGCAGGTTGTCGCCGATATTGGCCACCGGAAAATCGACGCTCACGCGCGCCTGCTGCCACGGTCCCGCCACCTGCTGGCGGGCGAGCCACGCACTTGCAAGACTCGGCGCCGGCAACTGCGCGACCGGCTCGATTGCGTGCACCGTTGCACGGCTGCGCGCGCGCAGCGCGTCGCTTTCGCCGGCCACGCGCACGAACGTGCCGCTGCTTTGCTCGCCCGCCAGGACCTCGGCCACGCGGGCGACGTCGAGCGGGGTTTCGATCAGATAACGTGCGCGAATCAGGCTCATAGCGTGTTCAGGTCGGGAAAGGGGCGCACGGGATCGCTGCCGTCCCAGTCGCGCGCAGCGTCGCGGATCAGGTCGAACAGGCGGCCCTTCGGGCCCGCCACCTCCGACAATTCGATGACGGTGCCCGGGTGAATGCCCGGGTGCGGACCGCGCTGCGCGAAATACACGAAGCGGCCGTTTTCGCCGACCTCGCCGCTCATCAGCACATCGAAGCCGGCTGCCTGCGCGCGCGCGAGGTCGTCGTCGAAATGCTCGGTCCAGTAGGCGACGTGCTGCGCGCCCGCATGCCCGGCCTCCCGAAAGTCGCGATACATCGACGGCACGTCGTTGCGCACCTGCAGCAGCTCGATTTGCAAGCCGCCGGCATTGGCGAGCGCAACCGAATTGTGCGGCTCGTAATGCTGGCCCGCGTAGCGATAATGGCGAATCGGCACCTTCGGGTTATAAAACCACGGGCCGACGCCCAGCGTGTTGGCCCAGTAGTCCATCGCGGCCTCGATATCGTCGACCAGATAGGCGACCTGGCGAATTTCGCCAAAAAAGCGACTCATGATGCGCCGCACTCCCTTCAATCAATGAACGAATCCGACCGAGATCCACGGGATCGCGGCCACGACAACCAGCCCGGCAAACAGCGCCGCGAGGTACGGCCCGATGTGCGCGACGCCGTCCTTCGGATCGACGCGGCCGATGGCGCAAGCCGTGTAGTAGCCGACGCCGAACGGCGGCGAAAACAGGCCCACGCCCATCGACAGCACCACGACGATCGCGTAATGCACTTCGTTGACGCCCGCCGCGCGCGCAATCGGAAACATCAGCGGCCCGAACAGCACGATCGCGGGAATCCCTTCGAGCACGCTGCCGAGCACGATGAACGCCGCAATCGATACGACGATGAAGCTCGCCTTGCCGCCCGGCAGCGCCGCGATCGCATGCGCGAGGTCCTGTGCGAAGCCCGATTGCGTCAGCGCCCACGCCATCGCGGTGGCCGCGCCGATGATGAAGATGATCGCGCCGGACAGCGCCGCCGTTTCGACGAGGATGCCCGGCAGGCGCCGCCAGTCGAAGCGCCGGTACACCAGCAGCCCGACGACCACCGAATACACGATGCCGATGGTCGACACCTCGGTCGCCGTCGCCACCCCTTCGACCACGGCCGCGCGGATCACGAACGGCAGCACGAGGGCCGGCAGCGCATAGACGAACGCCTTGCCGATCTCGCGGCGCGTGCTGCGCGTGACCGCGCTCAGATCCTCGCGGCGGTGACGCCACCACACGACCGCGCAAAGCCCCACGCCAAGCACTGCCCCCGGCAGCAGACCGCCGGCGAACAGCGCGGCGATCGACACGCCGGTCACCGAGCCGATCGTGATCAGCACGATCGACGGCGGGATCGTTTCCGTCTGCGCGCCGGCGGTCGACAGCAGCGCGACCAGGTCGCCCGGCGGCAGACCGCGCGCCTTCATCTCCGGGAACAGCACCGGCGCGATGGCGGCCATGTCCGCCGCCTTCGACCCCGAGATGCCGGACACCAGATACATCGCGCCGATCAGCACATACGACAGGCCGCCGCGCACGTGACCGAGCAGGCTCGCGAGAAACTGCACCATCGCGCGCGCCATCCCGGTCATCTCGATCAGCAGCCCGAGGAACACGAACAGCGGCACCGCGAGCAGGATCAGATGCGACATCCCTTCGTCGATGCGCCCGACGATCACGACCATCGGCGTGTACGTCGTGAGCGCCATGAATCCGAAGGTCGCGAGCGCGAACGAAAACGCAATGGGCACGCCGCCGAACACGCACGCGCTGACCACGCCGACGAAGAAGATCAGCAGGTTCAGCTTGCCGAGCGGCATCAGCAGCGGCCCGAGCCACCAGAACAGCGCGACCACGCCGCCCATCAGCAGCAGCGCGACGGCCGCATCGCGCAGCCGGCACACCCGGACGAGCCGCATCACGCTCACGGCCAGCATCAGCGCGATGCCGACCGGCAGCGCGCTCGCCTGCCATGCATCGCTGATCTGCAGCGCGGGCGTCGTGACGATCACCTCCTCGCTTGCGTAATCGAACGCCGGATGCAGCACGAGCACGAGAAAGGCGAGCGACGCGGCGAGCGCGAGCGCGTCCGCAAACGCGCGCCCGGACGGCGAGAGCCGCGACACGAACGCAGTCATGCGCATGTGCTCGCCGCGCCGCAGCGCCACCACCGAGCCGAGCATCGCGAGCCACAGGAAGCACATCCCGGTGACTTCGTCGGACCAGACGAGCGGATCGTTCAGCACGTAGCGCGCGACGATGCCCCAGAACAGCACCACCACCTCGACGACGACAAGCACCGCCGCCGCGGCCTGCGCGACCAGGCCGACCGCCGCCTCGCAGCGTTCGAGCCCGCGGCGCCAGCCTTGCATCGGAACGCCCGGCGGGCTCGCCGCGGCGAGAGGTTCGGCATTCATCACGCGACCTTGCCGGTGGTGGATTCGAGCAGCGACCACGCCTCGTCGCCGAACGTGCCTTTCCAGTGCGCGTAGAAGCCGGCTTTGCGCAGCGTGTCGCGAAACGACGTGGGATCGGCCGAGTTGAACGCGAGCCCCTTCGCGCTCAGGTTCGCCTGCAGCGTCACGTTGAGCTTGCGCAGGTCCTCGCGCTGCTGCAGCCCTGCTTCGTTGAAGGCCCGCGCGATGATCGTCTTCAGGTCGGCAGGCAGGCGCGCCCACGACTGGCCGTTGAAGACGAAGTGATAGCCGTCCCAGCTATGGTTGGTGATCGAGCAGTACTTCTGCACCTCGTAGAGCTTGGCGGTCTCGACGATCGCAAGCGGATTCTCCTGCGCGTCGACCACCTTCGTCTGCAGCGCCGAATACACCTCGCTGAACTGCAGGCTCGTCGGCGCAGCCGACAGCGACTTGAACAGCGAGATACCCATCGCGCTCACCGGCACGCGGATCTTCATGTCCCGCAGGTCGGCGGCGACGTGCACCGGCCGGTTGCTGGTGGTGATCTGGCGGAAGCCGTTGTCCCACATCTTTTCGAACGTGTGCAGCCCGACCTTTGCGAAGGCAGCGCGGATATGGTCGCCGAGCTTGCCGTCCACCGCGGCCCAGACCTGGTCATAGCTCGTGAACACGAAGCCGAGCGCGGTAATCGCGCTGATCGGCGCGATCGGCGCAATCACCATCGTGCCCGGCGTGAACATGTCGATGCCGCCGCTGCGCACCTGGGCGAGCATGTCGGTGTCGCCGCCCAGCTGGTTGTTCGGGAAGATCTGGATGACGACGCGCCCGTTGCTTTCCTTCGCGACGCGCGCGGCGGCCTGCTGCGCGCGGATATTCAGCGGATGCGACACCGGCAGGTTGTTGCCGTACTTCAGCGTGAACCCGGCGGCGCGGGCCACCCCCGGCACCATCAGTCCGGCGGCGCCGACGGCCACCGGGGCGGCGGCCATCGTCCGCAGCAGCGTGCGGCGCTTGAGGTTGGGGCGGTTCTTCTTCGGTGCGAGCATGACGTGTCTCCTATCGATCTGTGCGCGTGGACGCGCTTGTAACGGCTACCGCGTACCGAAAACGCTATACGGCCCGCCGTCCATGGTCAAACTACAATGATGATTGTTTTTGATTGAAACATCAGTTGCAGCGGGCATGCATGCCGCCATCGACGAGCAGTTCGACTCCGTTGATGTAGCGCGCGTCGTCCGACGCCAGAAACACCGCGGCGTTCGCGACGTCCCAGCCGTCGCCCATGCGCCCGGTCGGCGACAGGCGGTTGCGCGCGGCGACCATCTCGTCCGTGCTCGCATAGAAGCCGGAGATCTGCTGATAGATGTGCGGCGTGTCCATCACGCCCGGCAGGATGCAGTTGGCGCGGATGCCGCGCGCCGCGTACTGCAGCGCGACGCTCTGCGTGAAGCTGTTGACCGCGCCCTTGGAGGCCGCATACGCGCAGTACGCGTAGCCGGTCCAGCGCACGCCGCCGAGCGCGCCGATGTTGACGATCGCGCCGCGCCGTTGCGCCTCCATCACCGGCAGCACGCACTTGCTGGTGAGAAACATGCTCTTCACGTTGACCGTCATCACGCGGTCCCAGACGTCCTCGCTGGTCTCCACCGGCCCGCCCTGCGACGTGATGCCGACGTTGTTGTGCAGGATGTCGACGGTTCCGAACGCGGCGAGCGCGGCATCCACCGCGCGCTGCACGTCGGCGAGCACGGTGACGTCGGCGGCCACGCCGAGCGCGGCGCCGCCTTCGCCGACAATGATGTCCGCGCTCACTTGCGCGGCCTGCGCGCTGCGGTCCACGCACACGACGCGCGCGCCGGCCCGCGCATACGCGACCGCCGCCGCCTTGCCGTTACCCCAGCCGTCGCCGACCGATCCGGCGCCAAACACGATGGCCACCCGGCCCGCCAGCTTGCCCGTCCCTGCTTCGCTCATTCCACGTCTCCGTTCGGATTCCAGATGACGGAGAAGTTATAATGATCGACAATGATCGTCAAACAATCAATCTGATGCTTTTTGATTTATGCGTGGCACCATGAATTCGGCCCCGATATCCGACGACACCCCCGCCCCCGAGCCGGGCCCCCGCAACGCGCGCCCGCTGATCGAGGACGTGGCGCGGCTCGCCGGCGTGTCGACGGCCACTGTCGACCGCGTGCTGAACCGCCGCGGCGGCGTACGCAGCATGACCGCCGAACGCGTGATGAGCGCGGCGCGCGAACTGCGCTACGTCCCCGAGGACGAGCACCTGCCGGCTCCGGAGAGGCAGCCGATGCGTCTGTCGTTCGTGCTGCCGTCGGGCACGAACCGCTACCTGCACATGTTGGCCGACTCGATCAATCGCGTCACCGACACGACGGTTCCCTACAACATCAAGTGCCGCTGCTATACGACCGAAGGGTTCGATCCGCACGCGCTCGCGGACAAGCTCACGCGGCTCGCGCAGCAAAGCGACGGCATTGCGTTCATGCCGCTCGAACATCCGGTGGTGCGCGAGGCTACCCATGCGATCGCGCAGAAGGGCGTGCCGGTCGTCACGCTGATTTCGGACCTCGCGCATTCGAACCGCGCGGCCTTCATCGGCATGGACAACCGCGCCGCCGGCCGCACCGCGGGCTTGCTGCTGAGCCGCTTCATGCGCGTGCGCGACGAGCGGCCCTGCAACATCGCGCTGTTCGCCGGGTCGCTCGCTTACCGGGGTCATGAAGAGCGCGAAATGGGGTTTCGCCACTACCTGCGCGAGAACCAGCCGAACGCGAAGATCGTCGGTCTGCGGGAAGGCTTCGACGACGCGAGCAGCAACCTCGTGCTCGCGCGCAGCCTGTTGCAGGAGCATCACGATCTGGCCGGCATCTACAACGTGGGCGGCGCGTCCGAGGGCATCGCGCAGGCGCTCGTCGAATGCCAGCGTGCGCACGACATGGTGTTCATCGGTCACGGGCTCACGCCGGAAACCCGCGCGCTGCTGATCGACGGAACGATGGACGCGGTAATCAACATCTTCCCGCAGACGCTCGTGCTCAACGCGATCCGCGTGTTTGCGAACCTGCGCGACGGGCGCTCGCCGCTCAACGGGGTCGAGCCCGCGCACATCAACATCGTGCTGCGCGAAAATCTGCCTTGACGGGGGACGTCGCGATACGCGCAAGCGCGCGTGCCTGACCGGCTGGCTGCGAGGGTTCAATTGCACGGGGGCAACTGCGCAGTTCAAGCAGGATTCACCGCGCGGCGAGGCGCCGCCGGGCGACGCATCCTCCGCCGGCCGCATGCCGGCGCGGGAAGAAAAGCGAGCGACGGCAATTCGCTGAACCACCGGCTGACACGGGCCCCCGCGCGCCGGCATGCCGATGCGCGGGGGCCGGGACGGCTTACTTGCGCTTGAGTTGCGAGACGTCGCGCACCGCGCCGCGATCGGCCGACGTCGCGAGCGCCGCATACGCCTGCAGCGCCTGCGACACGACGCGCTCGCGCCCTGCCGGCTGCCACGCGGCGTTGCCGCGCGCGTCCATCGCCGCGCGCCGGCGCGCGAGTTCGTCGTCGGACACCGCGAGGTGCATCTTGCGCTGCGGGATGTCGATCTCGATCACATCGCCTTCTTCGACGAGGCCGATCGTGCCGCCCTCGGCCGCCTCCGGCGACGCATGACCGATCACGAGGCCCGACGAGCCGCCCGAGAAACGGCCGTCGGTGAACAGCGCGCAGGTCTTGCCGAGCCCTTTCGACTTCAGATACGAGGTCGGGTACAGCATTTCCTGCATGCCCGGTCCGCCCTTCGGACCTTCATAGCGGATCACGACGACGTCGCCGGCCACCACCTGGTCGCCTAGAATCGCGTCGACCGCGGCTTCCTGGCTTTCGAACACGCGCGCGCGCCCGGAGAAGATCCACTGCGATTCATCCACGCCCGCGGTCTTCACGATGCAGCCCTTCTCCGCGAGGTTGCCGTACAGCACCGCGAGGCCGCCGTCCTTCGAATACGCGTGCGTCTTGCTGCGGATGCAGCCCTTCTCGCGATCCGCGTCGAGCGACGCATAGGTCGCTTCCTGGCTGAACGCGACCGTGGTCGGAATGCCGCCCGGCGCCGCGCGGAAGAACGTCTGCGCGGCGTCGCCCGCGCCGCCCTTCACGTCCCACCGTGCAATGGCTTCGCCGAGCGAGCCGCTATGCACGTTGCCGCACGACAGATCCAGCAGGTCCGCGCGCGCCAGCTCGCCGAGGATGCCGATGATGCCGCCGGCGCGATGCACGTCTTCGATGTGGTACTTGTCGGTCGACGGCGCGACCTTGCACAGGCAGGGCACCTTGCGCGAAATGCGGTCGATGTCCGACATCGTGAAATCGACGCCGGCTTCCTGCGCCGCGGCCAGCAGATGCAGCACGGTATTGGTCGAGCCGCCCATGGCGACGTCGAGCGACATGGCGTTCTCGAACGCCTGCTTCGTCGCGATGTTGCGCGGCAGCACCGATGCATCGTCCTCCTGATAGTAGCGGCGGCACAGCTCGACAACCAGGCGGCCGGCCTGCTCGAACAGGCCCTTGCGCCATGCGTGCGTCGCGACGATCGTGCCGTTGCCGGGCAGCGCGAGGCCGATCGCCTCGGTCAGGCAGTTCATCGAGTTCGCGGTGAACATGCCCGAGCAGGAGCCGCACGTCGGGCACGCGCTGCGCTCGATCTCGGCCACTTCGGCGTCGCTGATCTTCGGATCGGCGGCCTTGATCATCGCGTCGATCAGGTCGATCTTCGCGATCACCTGGCCGTCGGTCGGCGACTTGACCTTGCCCGCTTCCATCGGACCGCCCGACACGAACACGACCGGAATGTTCAGCCGCATCGCGGCCATCAGCATCCCTGGGGTGATCTTGTCGCAGTTCGAGATGCACACCATCGCGTCCGCGCAGTGCGCGTTCACCATGTATTCGACCGAATCGGCAATCAGCTCGCGCGACGGCAGCGAATACAGCATCCCGCCGTGGCCCATTGCAATGCCGTCGTCGACGGCGATCGTGTTGAACTCCTTGGCGACGCCGCCTGCGGCTTCGATTTCCTTTGCGACCAGCGCGCCGAGATCGCGCAGGTGCACGTGGCCGGGCACGAACTGCGTGAACGAGTTCACGACGGCGATGATGGGCTTGCCGAAATCGCCGTCTTTCATGCCGGTGGCGCGCCACAGCGCGCGGGCGCCGGCCATGTTGCGACCATGCGTCGAAGTTCGGGAGCGGTATTCAGGCATTGTTGTCCTCGGGTGGGGCTGTCGTTGAACGGGGATTGCGTGCGGGCCGGGCGGCGCGCCACGGTCCGCGAAGTGCACGCATAGTGCAAGAGCGCCGGCAAGACGTCCAATATATTTTTCCGGCCCAACAAAGTCGCAAAAGATATCAATGCCCGTGCGCGCGACATGACCGGTTTCGCCCGCGATGCCGCCGGCGCAACACGCGACATGCGACGCAGCCCCTCCCCGACGCGCATGAACGAACCGCACTGATGTGCGCGATGCATTGCGCTGTACGGGTTAGACACTACACATCCGCGCGTCGATCTGCCGTTAACACGGATGAGTCCTCCCATTCCTCATACCCGTACCGCTTACGCTTTCTATCAGGACGAGTCCGATGCCTACGCTCAGCTTCCGGAAGAAACTCTGGCTGCCCCTGGTGATCAGCCTGATCGCCCTGCTGCTGGTCTCGCTCAGTTCAGCCTGGCTTTCGTATCGAACCCGCATCGAGGAACGCCGCAATGATCTGACGAATATCGCCCACGTCGGGCTCAGCATCGTGAAGGAATATGCGGCGCTCGCGCAAAGCGGCGCGCTGACCGAAGCGCAGGCGCGCAAGGAAGCGCTCGCGCGGCTCCAGGACGTGCGCTACGGCACGGACGGCTACTTCATCGTGATCGATTCGACGCCGCGGATGGTGATGCATCCGATGAAGCCGGGCATGGTCGGCAAGGACCTGACGCATGTCGTCGACGCGGACGGCCGCCATCACTACATGACGTTCGCCGCCGTCGCGCAGTCGCCGCAGGGCGGCTTCGTGGATTACGTGTTTCCCCATCCGCATGCGCACAAGGCGGTCGACAAGCTCGGCTACGTGATCCGCTACGCGCCGTGGGACTGGATCATTTCGACGGGCGCCTACATCGACGACATCGAAGCGGCCTTCGCGCAGTCGCTATACGTATCGATCGGCGTGTTCGTGCTGCTGTCCGCACTGCTCGCGGTGATCGTCGCCTATACGAACCGCAGCATCGAGCGCACGATCGGCGGCGATCCGCATGTCGCCGCACGGATGGCCGGCACGATCGCGGCGGGCGATCTCGCCACGCCGGTGGCGACCCGCGAGAACGACCGCAGCAGCCTGATGTTCGCCATCAGCCAGATGCGCAACGCGCTCGCCGATACGGTTGCGCAGATCCGCATGAGCGCGGACAACGTCGCCACCGCGGCGGGCGAGATCGCGAACGGCAACATGGATCTGTCCGCGCGCACCGAAAGCCAGGCCGCGGCGCTGCAGGAAGCGGCGTCGAGCATGCAGCAGATGACGTCGATGGTGCGCAGCACGGCCGAAAACGCGCGTGCCGCCAGCGATCTCGCGAGCAACGCCGCGCAGATCACCGATCGCGGCGGCGACATGGCCACCCAGGCCGTCGCCACGATGCAGGCGATTCGCGACGAATCGCGCAAGATGGTCGACATTATCGCGGTGATCGAAGGCATCGCGTTCCAGACCAACATCCTCGCGCTGAATGCGGCGGTCGAGGCCGCGCGTGCCGGCGAGGAAGGACGCGGCTTCGCGGTCGTCGCGGGCGAGGTGCGGATGCTCGCGCAACGCAGCGCGAGCGCGGCGAAGGAGATTCGCGACCTGATCGGCAGCGCCGTCGAGCGCGTCGGCTCCGGCGCCGAACTCGTCGAAGCCGCCGGCTCGACGATCGGCGAGGCGCAGCATGCGATCAGCCGGCTCACGCAGATCGTGCAGGAGATCGCCAGCGCGGCGGAAGATCAGAGCAAGGGGCTTGAGCAGATCAACACCGCGGTCTCGCAGATGGACGACGTGACCCAGCAAAACGCCGCGCTCGTCGAACAGGCCGCGGCGGCCGCGCAGTCGCTCGACGAGCAGTCGCATCGACTCCAGGACGCCGTCTCCGTGTTCAGAACCGAAATGAACGCGCACGGCTGACCGCCAACGGCGGCCGTCCCGCGTGCGGACGCTCCGAAAGACCGCACGCATCGATCATGGCGACAGGCCAGCGCCTCGACGACAACGCGCTGGCGGCGCGCCCTTCACGGCAGCCAGCTTCGCGCGTCGATTCCCGCGCTGAGCGCGCCCCATCCCGCGGGATGGACCTGAACAGTCTTCGCGCGCTCGCCGGCCCGCCAACGGCAAAGCGGCGATTCCCCGCTGCCGCGGCGATGCGTCGCAGGCCGGCATGCGCACCCGCGCGCGGCTGGCCGAAGCGAACCCGCCCGCGCCCTACGCCGGGCAATTCACTCCCCATTCGCATGTCCCGCGTTTGACCGGGCGAACCCGGCTGGGCCGGATGCCGGGCGTCAGCATGCCTCGGCATGCCTCGGCGTCCCTCGGCACGCCCGCTGTCGCACGCTGCCCGGCTGCATGAGGCGACGCGCCAGCAAAATAGCACAGGAGTGCGAACCGAGACACTTCCGATTCAATTGTTCGCTAGTCCTAGGCGTTTAGTCCTGGTCCGATATGTCCTAAACCTTGCCAACTCGATAATCGAACCTATGATTTCTAACAGCGGCCATCGAAACAGTGGAGCGATGCCGGCTAACCAGCGAGGTGCACACATGCGATCCCCCATGACAAAAAAGCGCGTACTTGGATTTCTGATGGGCGCCATGCTGGCCACGGCTGGCGTGCAGGCAATGGCCTCGGGCATGGAGCCGGAGACGTCGGTCATCATCCTGAACGAGGCGGATGGCGAGACGAGTATCAACGTCAAGAATACCGACGACACCGTTTCACTCCTTTACTCGAAAATCGAGAACACGCCGGAGGACCAGGAAGCGCTGGTGCTGCTGACCCCGCCCGTGGCACGGGTCGAGCCGGGTGAAACGCAGCTCGTCCGTTTTATCCTCAAGTCCGGCGAACCGATCAAGGTACAGCGTCTCAAGCGCGTGATCTTCGAAGGCATTCCGCAACGCGCCGCGATGGCCGGACACGCCACGGTGGGCGTCACCGTGCGCCAGAACCTGCCGCTGATCGTGAATCCGAAGGGCTTGGCGCCCAATCGCGCACCGTGGACGCTGCTCAAGTGGGAGATCAGGGACGGGAAACTGGTGGCGGTCAACGACAGTGCCTATGTCGTGCGCCTCGACCCGACCGTCATCATGCAGCCGTCCAGGGCGACGGCCATCTTGCCGCGCAGCTACGTGCTTCCGGGCGAGACGATCGTCGCGCACGCCGATGCGCCGGTTGCGGCGAGTTCGGTCACGATCGTCCCCGCCACGGTCTACGGCTACTCGGTTGACCGGTACGAGGCCGCGATCACGAGCGCGCCGCAATAGCCGCGCCCTTGCGCAGCGGCGTGAGTTCACGCCGCACGCGCCTCGATGCGATGAAAAAGCCCACGTCAGCCGCCTGCGTCGGCCCCGCCTCGTTCGCACCCGCGCCGGCGCCCGCGCCCGCGCCGCGCGAGCGAAAGGGCTCGCCGATCATGACCTCGCTCGCCTGCGCGGTATCCGGCCTGATTGCCCTGTTCGCCGCACCCGAGGCCAAAGCCGAGCGCAGCGAGGGCGAAACGGCTTCCGCGGAGTTCGACATGGACACGCTCAAGGCGCGCGGCATCGATCCGGCGCTCGCCGCGTATTTCAAGGACGTGCCGCGGTTCACGCAAGGGGTGCACGTCGTGACGCTGCTCGTCAACGGCGTCAAGGTCGGCAAGGTCGATGCGCGCTTCGATGCGCAAGGGGACCTGTGTTTCGACGATGTCCTGATCGCCAGGGCACGGTTTCACACGCCCAGCGACAAATACCTGCTGGACGAGGCGAGCGCACCCGGCGCGCGCTGTTACGACTTCGTTGCAGCCTATCCGCAAACCGAAGTCACGCTGCGTCCCAACCGGGAAGAGGTCGCGATTGTCGTTTCGCAGGACACGCTGATCGGCGACGCCCCGCAGGCATCCGATTTCAGCCAGGGCGGATTCGCCGCGATCGCGAACTACGATGTGATGGCGCTGCGCTCCAGCACTTCCGGCGGGGGCTCGCATCAGTACCTGTCCGCGTCGACCCAGCTGGGCTTCAACCTCGGCGACTGGATCGTCCGCAGCCGCCAGATTTACGTCTCGGAAGGCGGCCGCTCGCGATTCGACCATCTCTACACCTACGCGCAGCGGACCTTCGCCGACCAGAAGGCGGTGCTCCAGGCGGGGCAGATCAACATCAACAGTCCGCTTTTCCCGGGCGCGCCGATCAACGGCGTGCAGGTCTTGCCGGAACTCGCGCTCAATGAAACGCGGCACTCCGGCGCGCTCGTCGAAGGCATCGCGCCCAGCCAGGCCACCGTGGAAATCCGCCAGGCCGGGGTCCTCGTCTACACCACGATGGTGCCCGAAGGGCAGTTTGCGATCACGGATATCCCGCTGCTCAACGCGAATACCGATCTGGCGGTGACCGTGCGCGAAGCGAACGGCAACGAGCGGCAGTTCGTGGTGCCGGCGGCGTCGTTCCGGACGTCGGTGCCTGCGCCGCCCGGGTACACCTTCGCGCTCGGCAAGGTGCGCGACGTGGCAGACGCCGGCATCGCGCAGCCCATGGTCGCAACCGGGACAGCGACGTGGAACGTGGGACGCGACACCACCGCGTCGGCCGGCGCGATGGTATCGCCGCGCTACCAGTCGGCAGGCTGGGGCGCCGACACGCGGATCTTCAACGACGCCGCCGTGAGCGTGCGCAACACCTTTTCGAACGCGCTCGACGAGGGCGTCAAGGGCACGAAGATCAGCGCGTCGATGTCCGTTCCGCTGCCGTACAGCGCGGCCGTCAGCGTGTCCGCGACGCAGCAGACCGCCGGTTATCGCGAATTCGCCGAGACGCTGTCTTCCGGCAATGGCGACGCGTATCTGTCGCACCTCAAGGGGCAATACACGGCATCCCTGAACTGGTCACACCCGGTGATCGGCGGCGTCAACATGACGTACTCGGCCAACCGGTTTTTTGACGGGCGATCGAGCAATCGTGTCGTCGCGTCGTGGGGCCGCACGTTCAGGCACGCCACGGTCAATGCGAGTGTCGAGACCAGCCTCGGCGGGCGCGACACGGCACAGCGCAGCGAGCGCGCCGCCTACGTGAACGTGAGCATCCCGCTCGGCAAGCGGTCGGTACAGACGTACGCGCGCCAGCGCGGCGACCGCTTGACCACGGGCGTGGCCCTGTCCGAGGTCGTCAGCGACCAGGTGAGCTATCGCGTGTCCGCCGAGCGGAACAACAGCACGGGCGCCACCCACGCGTCCGGCAACGTGTCGCTGCTGCCGCGCTACACCGCCGTCGATCTTGGCTACGCGCAGAGCAACGCCACGCGCGCGCTGAGCGGCCGGATCTCGGGCGGCGTGGTCGCGCATCGGGGCGGCGTCACGTTCTCGCCTTACGAAGTGCAGGACACCTTTGGAATCGTCGATGTTCCGGGCCTCTCCGGGGTCAAGCTCACGACGCCGTATGGGCCCGTGTGGACGGATTTTACGGGGCAGGCGGTGGTGCCGATGTTCAGCGCCTACCGGGACAGCCGCATCGAAGTGCAGACCCGGACGCTGCCGCGCCGGGTCGACCTCAGAAACGGTTTCCAGACCGTCGGCGCCGGACGCGGCTCGGTCAATTTCGTTTCGTTCGACGTGATCCGGGCGAACCGCTTCCTGATCACGGCCGTCGACGAAAACGGGCAGCCGCTGCCCAAGGGCGCACTGGTGCTCGACGGCGCCGGCAACTTCCTCACCACCGTGCTGGACGACGGAACGATGTTCCTGTCCGACGTGGGGCCCGAGTCGGACCTGCGGGTCTCGCTGCCGGACGCCGGAACGTGCAGGCTCGAAATCAATTTCCCCGAGAAAACTGACCATGATTCGTTTTACGACACGGCGTCGGCGACCTGCCGGCGTTAATCCGTGCCTTGCACGCGTGCTGCTCGCGGGCGTCCTGCTTGGACCCGGCATGGCATGGGCGAGCGGCTGCGACATCCAGGTGGGCAATGCGGACATCGATTACGGGCCCATCGTTCGTGGGGATCTCCCGGTGACGTCGGCGCCCGTGTCGCTCGGAAAGCGGCAGCTCACCCTGCGCGTGCAGTGCCGCGAGGCGCAGACGTTTGCCCTGCGATTCGATGCGGAGCCGGCAGGCCCGGGCGCCTTCCGGTTCGCGCGCGGCGGCCACTTCACGATCGAGCTGACGCAGGCCAGCGTCGACGGCGCGCCGGCCCTGCTCGCGCAGACGGCCAATGACCGGCAGCTCACCAGTGCGGGGGTCGAAAGCGTCGCGCTGGTTCCCCATTCGAGCGTGAGCGTCGTCGGGCGAAACGGACGCGTTTCGGGGAAGTCGCTGATGGTTCAGCTGGAAATAGAGACGTTCGTCGTCGATGCGACCACGCGTGTGCGCGACATCACGACGCTGATCGGAGCTGGCACATTGAGGGTGAGTTCGTTCTGACCGGGCTTCCTGGCGATCCTGACCATTGCACCCACTCCGCCCACGCCGCCCACTCTGCCCACTCCGCCCGCGACCCGGCACGCGGGCGGTGCGTGGGCGGTGCGTGGGCGGCGCATGGCCGAGACCATCGGGCGACTCTCATCCTGGTCCGATGGTGAGGGCCCGGAGCGTGAACGATACTTCATGTCATCGATAGCGCGCTGGGTACGAGGAACGGCTCGCTTCAGGATGATCTTCAAACCCCTCGCCCAATCGTTACTGGAGTGTTTATGTCGACCCGCAAATCCCTTCTGCTCGCCGCCCTGCTGTGTGCTTCCGCCTTCGCCACCGGCGCCCACGCGCAATCGATCGATCTGCGCGTCATCGGCACCGTGACGCCCCCGGCCTGCACGCCGACGATCGGCGGCAGCGGCGTGTTCGACTACAAGACCATCGCGGCCGAAACGCTCAACATGACCGCCCATAACCGGCTGGAGCCCCGGGATCTGGAGTTTGTGATCACCTGCAACCAGCCCGCCAACGTGGCCGTGAAAATCATGGATAACCGCGCCTCCAGCATGATCCCGGGCATTCTCAGCGTCATCGATCCCAACGCGTCCGACGCCCACAACCACGGCCTGGGCACCGCGGGCGAAGCGAACGTCGGCGGCTACATGATGCGGATGGTTCAGGGCTCCTTCACCGGCGACGGCGAGCCCGTGCACACGGTGACCAGCCCGGATACCGGCTCGTCATGGGGAAGCCACAGCGGCGGCAACCTGACCCACGGCACGGGCGCTTACTATTCCTGGTCGAAGACCGAGGGCGGCGCGCCGAATGCGTTCCAGAATCTCGCCGGCACCCTCCAGGTCGAAGCGGTCCTGAACCACGGCAGCGCGCTGCCCCTGTCGTCCAATGTCGATCTCGACGGCTCCGCCACGATCGAACTCGTGTATCTGTAAGTCGCACGTTACCGGCTCGCCCAGGCCGTCATGCATCAGGCAACAGGCCGCGCCTTCGCACCCCGCTTTGGGCAAAAGCGGGGGGCAGACCGGCAGGCCTGGCCGAACGGCTGCTGCCGGACCCTTCATGGAGTATTTATGCCCCGCCCGTTCAGACTGCTCGTACCCGCGCTCGCGCTGTGCGCCGCGGCATTCGCCACCGGCGCCCATGCACAGTCGGTTGACATCCGCGTCACGGGCACCGTGACACCGCCGAGTTGCTCGCCATCGCTGAGTAACAGCGGGGTGTTTGACCACAAGACGATCGCGGCGTCGAGGCTCAGCAAAACCAAGTACACGACGTTGCCGCAAATAGATCTTCGTCTGACGATTGTTTGTACCGATCTGACCCGCGTCGCGGTGCGAGCGATCGACAACCGGTCTTCAAGCATGATACCCGGCATTCTTGAGGGTCTCGGCACCGGCTGGAGCAACGCGTACAATTTCGGTCTTGGCACCTCGGGAAGTGCAAAGGTGGGAGGATACAGTCTCAGCCTGGAACGAGATACGTACACCACAGACGGCGCTTCCGCGTCTGTGGTACGCAGCACCAATGGCGGCTCGTCATGGGGCAATCATGGCGGTGTAGGCGCGATGAGTCTGAACAATACCTACTACTCCTGGTCCACGACCGACGACAGCGCGCCGACCGCGTTTCAGAGCCTGACGGGTACGCTTAAGCTCAGGACGGTTCTCAACAAGGCTGACGAATTGCCCCTGTCGGGCAATGTCGAGCTCGACGGCTCCGCCACGATCGAACTCATGTATCTGTAAGTCGCACGTTACCGGCTCGCCCAGGCCGTCATGCATCAGGCAACAGGCCGCGCCTTCGCAACCCGCTTCGGGCAAAAGCGGGTTGCAGACAGGCAGGCCTGGCCGAACGGCTGCTGCTGGACCCTGCATGGAGTATTTATGCCCCGCCCGTTCAGACTGCCCGTACCCGCGCTCGCGCTGTGCGCCGCGGCATTCGCCACCGGCGCCCATGCACAGTCGGTTGACATCCGCGTCACGGGCACCGTGACGCCGCCGAGTTGCGTGCCATCGCTGAGTAACGGCGGGGTGGTTGACTACGAGACGATCGCAGCGGCCACGCTCAACAAAACCGAATACACGAAATTACCGGATAAAAATCTTGTCCTGTCGATTCTATGTACCGATCGGACTCACGTCGCAGTGCGAGCGATCGACAACCGGTCTTCAAGCCTGATTCCGGGCATTGTCAACGGTCTCGGCACCGGCTGGAGCGACGAGTACAACTTCGGTCTTGGCACGTCGGGGGGGGTCAAGGTCGGAGGGTACGGCATCGTCCTGGTGACAGGGACATACACCATGGACGGCAACGCTGTGTCTAACGTGCGCAGCGAGAACGCCGGCTCGACATGGCTGACTTCGAGCGGCGCAATGTCCAACTGGGAAAGGCGGTACTACTCCTGGTCGACGACCGCCGGCGGCGCGCCGACCGCGTTTCAAAACCTGACGGGTACGCTTAGGGTGAGGGCGGTTCTCAACAAGGCAAACGAATTGCCCCTGTCGGGCGATGTCGAGCTCGACGGCTCCGTCACGATCGAACTCATGTATCTGTAAATCGCAGCGTACCGGCTCGCCGGGGCCAGCCTGCGTCAGGCAACAGGCCCGGCATTCGCAACCGGCTTTGGGCAAAAGCAGGTTGGCAGATCAGTGCGCCCGGCTGGGCCGCCCCTGCCGAACCCTCCATGAAGGATCGAGCGCCCCGATTCAGACTGCGCTTTCCTGCGCTTCCCTGCGCTCGCGCCGTGCGCCGCTGCGTTCGCTGCCGGCACCCACGCACAGTCGCGGCCGACATCCGTGTCACGGGCACCGTGACGCCGCCGGATGGCGTGCCCACGCCAGGTAACGGCAGAGGACCGACTACGCGGGACGATCCCTTTGGCCACGCACCCCGCAAGACCGGATACAGGCGTTGGCGGAACAGAACGCCTGATCGGAGCCGGCACATCGAGGGTGAGTTCGTTCTGACCGGGTTTCCTGGCGATCCTGACCATTGCACCCACGCCGCCCACGCCGCCCACGCCGCCCACTCCGCCCACTCCGCCCACTCCGCCCGCGACCCGGCACGCCGGCGGTGCGTGGGCGGTGCGTGGGCCGCGCATGGCCGAGACCATCGGGCGACTCTCATCCTGGTCCGATGGTGAGGGCCCGGGGCGTGAACGATACTTCATGTCATCGATAGCGCGCTGGGTACGAGGAACGGCTCGCTTCAGGATGATCTTCAAACCCCTCGCCCAATCGTTACTGGAGTGTTTATGTCGACCCGCAAATCCCTTCTGCTCGCCGCCCTGCTGTGTGCTTCCGCCTTCGCCACCGGCGCCCACGCGCAATCGATCGATCTGCGCGTCATCGGCACCGTGACGCCCCCGGCCTGCACGCCGACGATCGGCAGCAGCGGCGTGTTCGACTACGGGACCATCGCGGCCGAAAAGCTCAACATGACCGCCCATAACCGGCTGGAGCCCCGGGATCTGGAGTTTGTGATCACCTGCAACCAGCCCGCCAACGTGGCCGTGAAAATCATGGATAACCGCGCCTCCAGCATGATCCCGGGCATTCTCAGCGTCATCGATCCCAACGCGTCCGACGCCCACAACCACGGCCTGGGCACCGCGGGCGAAGCGAACGTCGGCGGCTACATGATGCGGATGGTTCAGGGCTCCTTCACCGGCGACGGCGAGCCCGTGCACACGGTGACCAGCCCGGATACCGGCTCGTCATGGGGAAGCCACAGCGGCGGCAACCTGACCCACGGCACGGGCGCTTACTATTCCTGGTCGAAGACCGAGGGCGGCGCGCCGAATGCGTTCCAGAATCTCGCCGGCACCCTCCAGGTCGAAGCGGTCCTGAACCACGGCAGCGCGCTGCCCCTGTCGTCCAATGTCGATCTCGACGGCTCCGCCACGATCGAACTCGTGTATCTGTAAGTCGCACGTTACCGGCTCGCCCAGGCCGTCATGCATCAGGCAACAGGCCGCGCCTTCGCACCCCGCTTTGGGCAAAAGCGGGGGGCAGACCGGCAGGCCTGGCCGAACGGCTGCTGCCGGACCCTTCATGGAGTATTTATGCCCCGCCCGTTCAGACTGCTCGTACCCGCGCTCGCGCTGTGCGCCGCGGCATTCGCCACCGGCGCCCATGCACAGTCGGTTGACATCCGCGTCACGGGCACCGTGACGCCGCCGAGTTGCTCGCCATCGCTGAGTAACAGCGGGGTGGCTGACTACGGGACGATCGCGGCGTCGAGGCTCAGCAAAACCGAATACACGAAATTAGAGGATAAAGATCTTGTCCTGACGATTGTTTGTACCGATCAGACCCGCGTCGCAGTGAAGCCGGTCGACAACCGGCATGACAGTGTGATCCCTGGCATTATCACAAAGGTCCACAGCCCCGGCTGGACAGACGACACCAACTTTGGCCTTGGTACTTCGGATGGTGCGAAGATTGGAGGGTACGCCATGACCCTGCAACGAGAGACGCACACCATGGACGGCGCTCCCGCGTTGCTGTTGCGCAGCAAGGATGGCGGCTCGAAATGGGCGGTCGTTGATCCACTTTCACTTGCAGGCGTGTTGTATAAAAACCCCGGTGAGTACTATTCCTGGGCGACGACCGGCTCCACACCCATGGCGTTTCAGACCCTGACGAGTACGCTCAGGATCAGGGGGGCTCTCAACAAGGCCGACGAATTGCCCCTGTCGGGCCATGTCGAGCTCGACGGCTCCGCCACGATCGAACTCATGTATCCGTAAGTCGCCGCGTCCCGGTTCGTCCGCGCTGGTATGCGCCTCACGGGCGCGCTCCTCGCGCGAGACCCGGCACAAGGCAGACACCCCCGCCGGGCACGTGTCGCGTGGGCACGGCCCCCCTGTTCGCGAGGCCGCGCGAGCGCACAGGTGCGCCCCCCGCCTCGCCCGCGCTCGACGAAGCACATCGGACGCGTCCCCACACACCAGGCGCCAACTCAGAGCATGCCGATCGCGGCGACACCGTGTTCGCTGCTACGCGCGCGCATAGGCGCGATGCGCTGAGACGCGGTGCCATCGGGTGCGTCCGCGCAGGACTGCGCATCGGACGCGGCGGAGCTGCGCCGCGCCGCACCGTTTGCGTCGCCATGCGCGGCTCCGCCGGATGCGTCGCTCGCATACGCGACAAGTTGCGCCCACACCGCTTCCGCATTCGGGCGCAGCGAACGGTTCCTGCGTCGGACCAGCATCGTGGAGAGCACCGCGGCCGGCTGCAGCATGCGCACCGCGAGCGTCGACGGCAGCGCGGGCCAACGCGGATCGACAGGCAACAGGCCGATGCCCAGCCCCAGTTCGACCATGCGCACGACGCCCGCAATGTGCCCCAGCGTCTGCACCGGCGCGGCATACGCCGCGCGCGTCGCGACGAGGCGCGCAATCGCGCCATGACCGCCGGCATCCGCATTGAGCGTCACCAGCCTCGCCTCGTCCAGATCGGACCACGCCAGCGTGTCGCGTTGCGCGAGCGGATGCTGCGCGGGCAGCACCGCGCACAGCGGCGTCGCGAACAGCAGCCGGGTTTCGAGCGCACTGCTGGCGGACGGCAGCGCATCGGACACGATCGCGAAATCCACCTCGCCCTGCTCGACGGCCGACATCACCGAGGTCTGCGGCAGGTCGCGAATTTCCACGGTCAGCGCCGGAAACGCGGTAGCGCACTGCGCGAGTCCCGCGGGCAGCCAGCCGGCGGACAGCACGGGATTGCTGCCGAGCACGACCACACCGGATTGATCGTTGAACAACGCGCGCCCTTCGGTCAGCGCGAGTTCGATTTCATCGAGCAGACGGCCGATGCGGCGCTCGAACGCCGCGCCCGCGGAAGTCAGCGCGACCTGACGCGTCGTGCGATCGAACAGGCGCAGGTCGATCGCCTCCTCGAGTTCGCGGATACAGCGGCTCACGGCCGACTGCGTGAGGCCGAATTCGCGCGCCGCCCCCGTGAAGCTGCGAGTGCGCGCCACGGCCACGAACACCTTCAGTTGATGTAGCGACACGTTCATCGCGGGGCGCCTCCGTTCGCACCGCCTGCGATCCATGCCGGATTGCCCGTGTGCTGATGGATTCTGGCCATAGGTGTTGTCTCCGATAGAGTATTCGTGGCGCCGGTGTCGTGCCGCACAGGCGCCGCACCGCGCCCGCACCGGCTCATGCGCGCAGCCGACACAGGTTGCGCGCGCAACCTTGTGGCGTTGCGCGCCGGGGTGTGCGGCAGCCGCCGGGGCGCCGGGCGCAAACCGTTGCGGGCACAACGGGCTCGCAGACCCATGCTAAGGTCATTGCGGGGCGAGTCATAATCAAAGTTTGTTATCGTATTGATCCACGTTCTTTTATGAGCGCGGCGCATGAGGGCCGGCGATCGACCGGCCATCACGCCGTTGCCGTTGCCCCACGCGCCTTTCAGCGACCCCGTTTCTGTATCTCCGTGCGCCGTCTGTCGGTTGGCGCCCCGCGCCGAACCCCTGCGGTTGAACCGGCAAGGTCGCTGCTTCATCGGTTTCCCGATGCTGCGCGGCACTCGCGCACACGTCCCCGTCCCCATCCTCGTCTCCGTCCAGCCGGATCGCTTTCGCCCCTCGCCTGCGGGAAAACCCGGCTTCATGGCGGCCCGATGTCATGTGATATATTACATACCACATTTCACAAAACCAACGAAAAGCGAGTGAGGAGACGGTGAACATCCACGAATATCAGGCCAAGGCGTTGCTGCGCCACTACGGCGTGCCCGTCCCCGACGGGCGCGTGGCGTTCAGCGCGGGCGACGCCGGTGCGGCCGCCGAAGCGCTCGGCGGCTCCGCATGGGTCGTGAAGGCGCAGATCCACGCGGGCGGGCGCGGCGCGGGCCGCTTCGTCCATGACCCGGACGGCAAAGGCGGCGTGCGCGTCGTGCGCTCGCCCGAAGAGGTAAGCCGCCACGCCAGCCAGATGCTGGCGGCGACGCTCGTCACGAAGCAGACCGGCCCGGCCGGACGCGAGGTAAAACGGGTCTATGTCGAACAGGGCTGCGCGATCGCGCGCGAGCTTTATCTCGGCATGCTGATCGACCGGGGTACCGCGCGCGTGATGATCGTCGCATCCACCGAAGGCGGCATGGAGATCGAGGAAGTGGCCGCGCGCGAGCCGCACAAGATCGTCAAGCTCGCGATCGATCCCGCCACCGGCATGCAGCCGCACCACACGCGGCGGATCGCCTCCGCGCTCGGCCTGAGCGGCACGCAAAGCCGCGCGGCAAGCGCGTTCCTGTTCGCGATGTGGCGCGCGTTTATCGAAACCGATGCGTCGGTCGTCGAGATCAATCCGCTCGTCGTCACGGAAGACGGCAGCCTGCTTGCGCTCGACGCGAAGATGAATTTCGACGACAACGCGCTGTTCCGCCACCCGGAGATCGCATCGCTGCGCGACGAGGCCGAAGAGGATCCGGCGGAGCGCGAAGCCGCGCGGCACGAACTGAACTACGTGACGCTCGACGGCAACATCGGCTGCATGGTGAACGGCGCCGGTCTCGCGATGGCCACGCTCGACATCATCAAGCTCTACGGCGGCGAGCCGGCGAACTTCCTCGACGTCGGTGGCGGCGCGACGAAGGAGCGCGTCACTGCCGCGTTCCGGCTGATCATGCGCGCGCCGACGCTCGCGGCCATTCTCGTCAATATCTTCGGCGGCATCATGCGCTGCGACGTGATCGCCGAGGGCGTCGTCGCGGCGGCCCGCGAGGTGGATTTGCGCGTGCCGCTCGTCGTGCGCCTCGCCGGCACCAACGTCGAGCGCGGCAAGCAGATCCTGCGCGATTCCGGGCTGCCCGTGCTGTCCGCCGACCACCTTGCCGACGCCGCCGCGCTGGCGGTCAAGGCCGCTCAAGGAGCGCACTGACATGGCCGTTCTCGTCAACAGCAACACCAAAGTGATCTGCCAGGGCTTCACCGGCGCGCAGGGCACGTTTCATTCGGAGCAGGCGCTCGCCTACGGCACGCGGATGGCGGGCGGCGTGACGCCCGGCAAGGGCGGCACGACGCACCTCGGCCTGCCGGTGTTCGACACCGTGGCTGAGGCGGTCGAGCGCACCGGTGCGGATGCGTCGGTGATCTACGTGCCGCCGCCGGTCGCAGCCGACGCGATTCTCGAAGCGATCGACGCGCGCGTGCCGCTCGTCGTCTGCATCACGGAGGGCATTCCCGTGCTCGACATGGTTCGCGTAAAGCGCGCGCTGGCCGGCTCGCCGACCCGCCTTGTCGGGCCGAACTGCCCGGGCGTGATCACTCCCGGTCAATGCAAGATCGGCATCATGCCCGGCGCGATTCACCGGCCGGGCCGCATCGGCGTGGTGTCGCGCTCGGGTACGCTGACCTATGAAGCGGTCGCGCAGACGTCGGCGGCCGGACTCGGGCAGAGCACCTGCATCGGCATCGGCGGCGATCCTGTGAACGGCACGAACTTCATCGACTGCCTCGAAATGTTCCTCGCGGATGACGACACCGAAGGGATCATCATGATCGGCGAGATCGGCGGCAGCGCCGAGGAGGAAGCCGCGCACTTCCTGCGCGACGCGCACACGCGCAAGCCGGTGGTGGGGTTCATCGCGGGCATGAGCGCGCCGCCGGGAAGGCGCATGGGTCACGCGGGCGCGATCATTTCAGGCGGCACCGGCACGGCCGGCGCGAAGATCGAGGCAATGCGCGCGGCGGGCGTACACGTCGCGCCGTCGCCTGCGGCGCTCGGCGAAACGATGGTCGCGGCGCTCAACGCGCGCTAGCGCGGTGTGCGGCGTGCGGCGTGCGGTGCGCGGTGCGCGGTGCGCGGTGCGCGGTGTGCGGTGTGCGGTGTGCGGTGTGCGGTGTGCGGTGTGCGGTGTGCGGTGTGCGGTGTGCGGTGCGCGGTGCGGACAAGGTAGCGTGCCGCGCGCCGCCGCGCTCAGTCGAGAAAGTCGCAGTGCGCCTCGACGTAGTCGGCGAGATCGAGCGAATGCTGGCGCACGAGCCGCTCGGCGAGTTCGGTGTCGCGCTTTTCGAGCGCCTCGATGATGCGCAGATGGTCGACGATCGAGCGCGACGCGCGGTCGCTTTGCGAAATCGTCATGCGCCGGATCGCGCGCACGTGGATGAAGATGTTCTTGATCGTGTCGAGAATCAGCTGCGATTTCGACAGCTCGACAATCGCCTGATGGAACGCGATGTTCGCATCCGAGTACTCCGCGATATGCTCGGCCGGCGTGCTGTCGCGAAAGTTGTCGAACATATGGCGCAGCTTCGCGATTTCGGCATCGCTCGCGTTCTGCGTTGCGAGACGCGCCGCCATGCTTTCGAGCGCGGCCCACATCTGGATCATCTCGACGATCTCGCGTTTGCTCTTGCGCACGATGTAGATGCCGCGACGCGGCACCATGCGCAGGAAGCCTTCCTGTTCGAGCAGCGTCATCGCCTCGCGCACCGGAGTGCGGCTCACGCCGAGCTTTTCGCTCAGTTCGCGTTCGTCGAGGCGGATTTCCTCGTGCGATTCGTAGATGTCCGCGTCGGCAATCGCCTGACGCAACATCGCGTAGGCCTGATCGCGCAGACTGGCGCTCGCATTGATGGGTTGCAACGTAAGCGTTAGAGGGGTGGCCACGGGCGGTTCCTTCGCCTCAGTTTGAAGATCCAACGGCATGCATCGGCTCTTGACGGACAGGCACGGCGACGTCCGTATCCGGAGCGGCCGCGACAGCAACGAAAAGCGCGCCTAAAACATACGCCATGCACGCAATGGGAATTAAGAAAATATATCACTCAATGCCATGCTGCATCGCCATAAAACCAATATTGCGTATGTAGTATATCATGATTTGACCCAATCGGGCAGGTTTGATGAGTTCGCGGAATTCGTCGGTGGGCGCCGGCGAAAGACAACCGGCGCATCGGCCCGCGTAATCGCGCCATTTGGGGATATTTCGGGGATATCGAAGAGGCATGGCGGAATGGCATCCGATTCGATTCAGGCATCGACGATCCGTCCAGGCCGGTGGTCTGCGCAATCAGCGCGCTCGCGCAACCCCGATTCGCCTCGCGACAAAGTCTCAGTAATTTCCCGTAACCCGCCATCGTTGTTCGTCATCGGTCCGCCGGAAAAGCCGCGCCAGATTATTACATTTTCACAACGCCCGATGGAAATCCGCGCGCGCCCAATTGAGCGGTTTTGCGAACCGGGCGGATCGCGTGTCCCGTGTCACGGGCCTTTACGCGGCAATCGACAGCGGCCGCCGGCACCGGGCCCGGAGCGCACGCCACGGCCCCCCGTTTTCAGCTGTGTCCACACGACCTCGATCATTACTGCCCGGCTACATCCATAATCTTTCATTTACCGTAAATATAAAATTATTCAACTATCCTTAATTCAGTGACACCTTCAAATTGAAGCTATAGCAAAGCGTGCGGCGTTCCGCTTCCCGCCCCCGGCTCGCCGTCTTTCCAATCCAGGCGTCTCAGCAACCGATCCAGGCGCGACATCCGGTTTTCACTGGCAAAGACGAGGACGATATTTAGTACTTTTAATTATTAATCAAATAGTGGCATTCCAGATCAAGGAGAAGACGTGAGGCACTTCAGATATCCGGCGTTGCGGCCGGCGCGTACTCGCGCGCGCCATGCCCGCACCTGCGCGGCAAGCGCCGGCAGGTGCGACGCGCAAGCCCGCGGGTCACCGCCCATTCCGCACCCTGTCGCGTACCGTTCGGCAGCGGCGCGACCGTCGACACCGGATTCGCGGATTTCCGCGTCCTCGTCGCGGCCTCCCGTATCCGCTCCGTTCCCGCGCGATTGACCATCGGCACCGTGGTTATTTCACATGTACAGGACTCCTTATTTCGTACCGTGAGCCTGTCGCATCCCGACCGCCGGTACCGCCCGATCCGCAGTTTTCTTGAGACCCGGCGGATGTGCCCTTAGCGGCGCTGCATCCGCCAACTGTTTGAGGAGAGAGAGTCATGGCATTCGCAGACTCGTCCGTCAGCCCGTCAACGCCGCCCAACCGCTGGCTCCAGCTGGTCATCGGCGTCGCCTGTATGGCGCTCGTCGCCAACCTGCAGTATGCGTGGACGCTGTTCGTCATTCCGATGGAAACGCAAAACCACTGGAGCGGCGTGGAAGTGCAAACCGCGTTTTCGATCTTCGTGCTCGTCGAAACCTGGCTCGTCCCGGTCGAGGGCTGGCTCGTCGACCGCTTCGGCCCGCGCCCCGTCATCATGGGCGGCGCAGTGTTCGTCGGCCTGAGCTGGGTCATGTACTCGTTCGCGACATCGCTATCGATGCTCTACGTCGGCGCCGTCGTGGCGGGGATCGGGGCGGGATGCGTGTACGGCACCTGCGTCGGCAACGCGCTGAAGTGGTTCCCGGACCGGCGCGGCCTCGCGGCCGGCCTCACGGCCGCGGGCTTCGGCGCCGGCTCCGCGCTGACGGTGATTCCGATCGCCCACATGATCCACGCGAGCGGCTATCAGCACACGTTCTTCTCGTTCGGCCTGATCCAGGGTATCGCGATCTTCGTGCTCGGCATCCTGCTCGTGCGTCCGCAGCCTCCCGTGGGCGTCAAGGCCATCGCGCGCATCGTGACGAGCAAGATCGACTACACGCCGCGGCAGATGATCAAGACGCCGGTGTTCTGGATGATCTATCTGCTGTTCGTGCTCGTTGCCGCGGGCGGTCTCATCGCAACCGCACAACTCGGCCCGATCGCAAAGGGCTTCGGCTTCGCGAAGATGCCCGTCGCGGTGCTCGGCTTCACGCTGCCGCTGCTCACGCTCGCGCTGTCGGTCGACAATCTGCTCAACGGTCTGACCCGGCCGATCTGCGGCTTCCTGTCGGACAAGATCGGCCGTGAAAACACGATGCTGCTCGTGTTCGTCGGCGAAGGGCTGGCGCTGCTCGGCATGAAGGCGTTCGGACACAACCCCTATGCGTTCCTCGTCTTCGCACCGCTGATCTTCCTGTTCTGGGGCGAGATTTTCTCGATCTTCCCGGCAACCTGCGCGGACACGTTCGGCAGCAAGTATGCGGCGGCCAACGCCGGCACGCTCTACACCGCCAAAGGCACGGCTTCGCTGCTCGTGCCGCTCGCATCGGTGGTCGCGGCAGGCGGATCGTGGGACCGCGTGCTGATGCTCGCGGCGATCGTCTCGATCGTGGCGGGCGTCGGCGCCAAGCTGATCCTCTCGCCGATGCGTACGCGCTGGTTTGCGGACGCGCGCGAGATGGAGGAAGCCGCCGACGCGGCCGGCAACGGGCTTCAGGAGGCTCGCTAGGCGCAGGCCTCGCCCGCACCCGGCGCCACGCACGGTTCGTGCGATGACGCGCGGTGCGGGCGACCCTGCCCGCGCCTCCGTCGCACCTTCGTACTGTCGTACCGACATGCCGGTCCGCGTCGACGCGCAGGCCGGCACATTCAGGTTCTCCGCGGCGCGCTTGCCGTGCCGTGCCGGACGCTTGCCGCGTCCCCGGTGGGCAGCACGCGCTGCGCGCCGCTGCCCGGACGTCCCGCGCCACGTGACGCGCGACACAGCATGCGCGCCGCGCCGTCCCGCCGCGAGCACCGCCCCTACCGGCGTGGTTCAGCGCAGCAGGAGCGCATCACATGCATGACATTTCGACGTTGCCGATCGGGGGGCCGCTCTCCCCGCCGCCTTCTTCCCTGGCTTACACCGATATCCCATACGCGCATGTTCCGACGCCGGAGCGGCCCGTTCGTGCGTGCGCACGCTCGATCGTGACCGGCGAGCGGATCGCGTGGCAGCAGCACCCGTGGGCGCAGCTCGCGTATGCGACGCGCGGCGTGCTGCGCATGAGCGCCGGCGGCTGTTCGTGGATCGTGCCGCCGTCGCGCGCGGTCTGGATTCCCGCGCATCTGGCGCACGAGATCGTCGCGATCGAAGGCGCGTGCCTGCGCGTGCTGCACATCGATGCGTCGATCGTGCCGCACGCGCTTGCGCGTTGCCGCGTCGTCGAAGTGTCCGGCCTGATGCGCGAGGCGATCGCAGCCAGCGACGGCGTGTCCTGCACGCCGGCCCGCGAGCGGCTGCTGGGCGAACTCACGCTCGACGAACTCGCCCGCGCCGCGCCGTTGCCGCTCGCCGTGCCGCTGCCGCGCGACCCGCGTCTGCGCGCGCTGTGCGAGGCGCTGCTCGGCGCGCCGGCCAACGCGGGTTCGCTCGGCGAGTGGGCAGCGCAGAGCGGCATCAGCGCGCGCACGGTGTCCCGGCTGTTTCGCGCCGAACTCGGCATGAGCTTTTCGCAATGGCGCCGGCAGGCAGGGCTCGCCCGTGCGATCCCGCTGCTCAATCAGAAGCGCTCGCTCGCCCAGGTCGCGCGCGAACTCGGCTATAACAGCCAGAGCGCGTTCACCGCGATGTTCGGCCGCGCGTTCGGCGAAAGCCCGCGCGCGTTCATGTCGCGCTCGGCCGCTTTCGACGACGATGCGACCAGTCAGCGGCGCGCACGCGCGTCCCGCATCGAGCGGCCCCGGGCCGCCGCGCAGCGCGAGGCATAACGCCTCGCGCGAGGCACGCCGCCGCCCTTCACAGACCGCGCGCAAGAAAAAAAGCCCCGGCACACGCACGATTGCGTGTGCCGGGGCTTTTGAAGCTCTGCGCCGTCACAGACAAGTCAGGCCGCAGGCCAACCCGCGCGGGCCGGCCCCCGTCACCCTCGCTCAGGCGGCGAGACTGCGCAGCAGTCCGTCGACGCTCGCCTTCGCGTCGCCGAACAGCATCCGCGTGTTCTCCTTGTAGAAGAGCGGATTGTCGACGCCCGCGTAGCCCGAGGCCATCGACCGCTTGGACACGATCACGGTCCGCGCCTTCCAGACTTCGAGCACCGGCATGCCGGCAATCGGGCTGCCCGGATCTTCGAGCGCCCCCGGATTGACGATGTCGTTCGCGCCGATCACGAGCACGACGTCGGTCTGCTCGAAGTCGTCGTTGATTTCGTCCATTTCGAGCACGATGTCATACGGCACCTTCGCCTCGGCGAGCAGCACGTTCATGTGCCCAGGCAGACGGCCCGCCACCGGGTGGATTCCGAAGCGCACCTTCACGCCCCTGTCGCGCAGCGTGCGCGTGATCTCGCTGATCGTCGCCTGCGCCTGCGCTACCGCCATCCCGTAGCCCGGCACGATCACGACTTCCTCCGCGTCCTTGAGCAGCGCGCCGACCTCGTCGATCGTCGTGGGCACCACGTCGCCGGCGGGCGCCGCCTGTGCGCTGCTCGTCGCGGTGCCGAAGCCGCCCAGAATCACCGAGACGAAGCTGCGGTTCATCGCCCGGCACATGATGTAGCTGAGGATCGCGCCGCTCGAACCGACCAGCGCGCCGGTCGTGATCAGCAGATCGTTGTCGAGCACGAAGCCCGTCGCGGCGGCGGCCCACCCCGAGTAGCTGTTGAGCATCGACACGACGACCGGCATGTCCGCGCCGCCGATCGCCATCACGAGATGCACGCCGAGCACCGCGGCGAGAACCGTCATCGCGAGCAGCGCCGTCATCCCGCCGTCCAGCGTCGGCGCCATGAGGAACTCGTAGCCGAGCAGCAGGCAGACGGCCACCACGGCGATGTTGAACGCATGCCGGCCGCGCAGCACGAGCGCCTTGCCACTCACCGTCCCCTGCAGCTTCAGGAACGCGATGATCGAACCCGCAAACGTCACTGCGCCGATGAAGACGCCGAGATAGATCTCGCACCCGTGGATCGCCCAGCCGGCCGCGTCCGCCGACGGACCGCCCGCAAGGTAGCTGTTGATGCCGATCAGCGCGGCCGCCGCGCCGACAAAGCTGTGCAGGATCGCGACGAGCTGCGGCATCTGCGTCATCTCGACGCGCCGCGCGAGTTGCGTGCCGATCGCCGCGCCTGCCAGCGCGGCGACGAGCGCGACGGCAAGCCCCGCACCGCGCGTGAGAAAGAGCGTCGCCGCGACGGCGGCGAGCATGCCGATCATCCCGTACAGGTTGCCGCGGCGCGCCGTCAGCGGATGACTGAGTCCGCGCAGACTCAGGATGAAGAGGATGCTCGAGCCGAGATAGGCAATGTTTCCGATTCCGTTAGACATTTAGGTTTCCTATCAACCCTGGAACATTTTCAACATGCGCTTCGTCACGAGGAAGCCCCCGGCGACGTTGATCGTCGCGACGAACAGCGCGATCGCGCCCAGCACCACGACGAGCAGATGCGGCGAGCCGAGCTGCAGCAATGCGCCGATCAGGATGATCCCGCTGATCGCGTTCGTCACGCTCATGAGCGGCGTATGCAGCGCGGGCGTCACGTCCCAGATCACCTGATAGCCGACGAATACGGCGAGCACGAACACCGTCAGGTGCGTTTCGAACGCCGGCGGCGCGACGGCGCCGAGTGCGCACAGCGCCAGCGCGGCGAGCGCGAGCAACACGAGCCGGCTCGTGCCGGACGCTCGCACGACCTCCTCGCCCGTGCCCGCGCCCGCGCCGTGCGCAGCCTGTGCCGCCGGCGCGGCCTTCGGCGCCGGCTGCGCGGGCGCGAGCGGATGCTTCGGCGCAGGCGGCGGCCACGTGATCGCGCCGTCGTACACGACGGTTGCGCCGCGCATCACGTCGTCCTCCATGTCGATCTTCAGTTCGCCGTCCGCGGCGGGCGTCAGGTCGGTCAGCAGATGGCGGATGTTGGTGCCGTAAAGCTGGCTCGACTGGGTCGCCATCCGGCTCGGCAGGTCGGTGTAGCCGATGATCGTCACGCCGCTCGCCTGAACGGCCTCGCCCGGACACGTCAGTTCGCAGTTGCCGCCCTGCTCGGCCGCCATGTCGACGATCACGCTGCCCGGGCGCATCGACTCGACCATCGCCGCGGTGATCAGCTTCGGCGCGGGCTTGCCCGGAATCAGCGCGGTCGTGACGATGATGTCCACCTCGCGCGCCTGCGCCGCGAAGAGCGCCATCTCGGCCTCGATGTACTGCGGGCTCATCTCCTTCGCGTAGCCGCCGGTGCCGCCGCCGTCCTCTTCGACGTCGAGCTTCAGGAATTCGGCGCCGAGGCTTTCGACCTGCTGCCCGACGGCCGGACGCGTATCGAACGCGCGCACGATCGCACCGAGGCTGCGCGCGACGCCGATCGCCGCGAGCCCCGCGACACCGGCGCCGATGATCATCACCTTCGCCGGCGCGATCTTGCCTGCCGCGGTGATCTGGCCGGTGAACGGACGGCCGAAATGATGAGCGGCCTCGATCACCGCGCGATAGCCCGCCATGTTGGCCATCGAGCTGAGCGCGTCGAGCTTCTGGGCGCGCGACGTGCGCGGCACGCAATCCATCGCGAGCGTGTTGACGCCGCGCGCCGTGAGCGCGTCGAGCAACGCCCGGTTCTGCGCGGGCCAGACGAAGCTGATCAGCGTCGCACCCGGTTTCATCAGCGTCGCCTCGTCCACGCCGAGCGCCGCGTTGAACGCCGGCGGACGCACCTTCGCGACGACATCCGCCGCGCCGAGCAGCGTGCGCGGATCGCTGACGATGCGCGCACCGGCCTCGCGATACGCGTTGTCGTCGAACGCGGCGCCCGCGCCGGCGCCCGCTTCCACGTCGACCGCATAGCCGAGCTTCACGATCTGCCGGACCGTATCGGGCGTCGCCGCGACGCGTCGCTCGCCCGGATGAATTTCGCGCGGCACTGCAAGGGTCATCGCCATGTCAGGCCCTCCCGCCAAGCATGTTGGACAGCACGCCGATGCCATCGATCGTGATGTCGACCGTCGAGCCGTCCTTGATGGAGCCGACGCCGACCGACGTTCCGCACGCAATCACGTCGCCGGGCATCAGCGTCATGTCGTGCGAGATGAGGCTGACCTGTTCGGCGGGCGAGAAAATCATGTCGGCAAGCGGATAGTGCTGACGCTCGACGCCGTCGAGCTGCGTGATCACGTGCGCGTTGCGCCAGTCGAGATCGCGGCGGATCGCGGGCCCGAGACAGGTGAACGTATCGAAGCCCTTCGCGCGGCACCACTGCGCGAAGTTCGGATCCTCGTTGAGAATCTCGATCGCGGTCACGTCGTTCACGCAGGTGTAGCCGAAGATGCAGGACTCGGCCTCCTCGACCGTGACGTCGCTGCAGCGCTTGCCGATCACGATGCCGAGCTCGCCCTCATACGCGATCTTGCCGCGATAGCTCGCGGGACGGCGGATCGGCTCGGACGGCCCGACCACCGACATCGGCGGCTTGATCAGATAGAGCGGATGCACGGGCGCCGCCTTGCCGAGCTTCTCGGACAGCGCATGAAAGTTGTTCCACAGCGCGACGATCTTGCCCGGCACGCACGGGCTCAACAGCGTCACCTCGCCGAGCGCGAGCGCCTCGCCTGCCGGCTGCGGGCGCTCGAACATGTCGCCCGCGTGGGGCACGACCCGGCCGTTTTCGAGTGTGCCGAAACCGATGCCGCCATCGTTCAGCCGAAACCGTATCCACGAGTTCATCGGGATGTCTCCTGCTTCAATTGAAATTCTTCTGACGCGAGGGCGGCACGGGCGGCGGCGCATGCGCCGTCGCCCGTGTTGCACCTCGCAGGATGTCGTGTCGCGCGGGGAACGCCGCGCGGATCAGATCGCGCCGGCCGTGCGCAGCTGCGCGATCTCGTCGGCGCCGTAGCCGAACTCGGTCATCACTTCGTCGGTGTGCTCGCCGAGCAGCGGCGAGCGTGTGACGACGGTCGGACTGTCCGACAGGCGGATCGGATTGCCGACGCTCAGATACGCGCCGCGCACCGGATGATCGACCTCGACGATCGCACCGCTCTCGCGCAGCGACTCGTCCTCGGCGATCTCCTTCATCGACAGCACCGGTCCGCACGGAATGTCGTACTTGTTGAGGATCGTCATCGCCTCGAACTTCGTGAGCCGCATCGTCCAGCGTTCGATGTCGGCAAAGATCTGCGTGAGCCTCGGCAGACGCGCCGCCGGTGTCGCGTAGTCGGGATCCGTGATCCACTCTTCCCGGCCGATCACCTTGCAGATGCGGTCCCAGACCGGCGCCTGCGCAATGAAATAGATGTACGCGTTGTAGTCGGACTCCCAGTTTTTGCAGCGCAGGATCCAGCCCGGCTGCCCGCCGCCCGACGCATTGCCGGCGCGCGGCACCGCAGGGCCGAACGTGCCGTCCGGGTACTGCGGATACTCGCGCAGTTCGCCCGTGCGTTCGAGCCGCTGCTGGTCGCGCAGCTTCACGCGGCACAGGTTCAGCACGCTGTCCTGCATCGCGGCGAGCACGTGCTGGCCGCGTCCCGTCATCGTGCGCTGGAAGAGCGCCGTGACGATGCCAAGTGCGAGATGCAGCCCGGTGCCGCTGTCGCCGATCTGCGCACCGGTCACGACCGGCGGACCATCCGCGAAGCCGGTGGTCGACGCCGCGCCGCCCGCGCATTGCGCGACGTTCTCATAGACCTTGCAGTCCTGGTACGGGCCCGGCCCGAATCCCTTGATCGACGCGAGAATCATCCGCGGGTTCAGTTCCTGCACGCGCTCCCAGCCGAGCCCCATGCGTTCGAGCGCGCCCGGCGCGAAATTTTCAACGAGCACGTCGCACTCGCGGATCATCTTTTCGAGCACGCTCTTGCCGAGCGGGTTCTTCACGTCGATCGTCACCGAGCGCTTGTTGTGGTTGAGCATCGTGAAGTACAGACTGTCCGCGCCGGGAATGTCGCGCAGCTGGTCGCGCGTGACGTCGCCCGCGCCGGCCCGCTCGATCTTGATCACGTCGGCGCCGAACCACGCGAGCAGTTGCGTGCAGGTCGGCCCTGACTGCACGTGCGTGAAATCCAGAATGCGTACGCCTTTCAATGCCTTGCTCACTTCCCGTCTCCCTGTTGGCGCCCCGCCGATCGAGATCCCGATCGCACACGCACCTTTTCATTCCATATTTGCAGGATAACTAACTTTTCAGCTTATTCTTCATTCGCGGCGACGAACTGCGTTACACCATGCGGCGAATTATCCTGCTTCGCATCACACCACGCCGTTTCCTGCTTTCAGCAATGCGATCGCAACGCGGCGCGCGGCGGCGAGCGCTGCCTTCTCGCTTTCGAATACGGCTTCGTCGAGCAGCCGGCCCGACGGAATCACGTCGGCCGCCATGCCTGCTTCTTCCTCGACCGGGCGCACCGCCGCATACGCCGTCCAGCCGCCATTCTCGATCAGTTGCATCGCGGACAGCTCCACGCGGTACTGTCCCATCACCTCTACCTGCCTATGCATCGCGTCCTCCCGGTCTTGCATGCGTCAGGCGCCGGTGCGCGCCTCCAGTTCCGCGAGCCGCTTGCGCAACCGGCGATCCTCCTCGAAGCGGCTCGTTTCGTCGCGGATCACGGCGACGATGCCAGTGACTTCGCCCCCCGCGCCGCGCAGCAGCGCAACGGTGAACGCAATCGACATCGCACGCCCGTCCTTGTCGACTGCGGGCACGCGCAGGACGTCGTTGCCGTAGCGCGTCTCGCCGGTATGCATCGTCTTGCGATACCCTTCCCAGTGACGCGCCTGCAGCCGTTGCGGAATGATGATGTCGAGCGACTGGCCGAGCGCCTCGTGCGCGGCAAATCCGAACATGCGCTCCGCGGCCCGGTTCCACAGCGTGATGCTGCCCTCCGGATCCGAGACGACGACCGCTTCGCCAATGGCGGAAACGAGCTGCTCGAAGTCTATCTGTGCGCCTTCCAAGATGCCCTCCCTGCCGCAGCCCGCCGCGGCTCATCCCATGATGACCCGGTGCGAAACCGCCGCCGGGCCGCCGTCATACCGTTCGTCGCCGCGCCGGCATCCCGTCGCGGGATGCCGGCGCGGGGCGCGCGCTCAGACCGACTTCGTCTCGCGCATCTGGACGATCTGCTCGGCGCTGTAGCCGAGGTCCCTCAGGATCTCGTCCGTGTGCTGGCCGAGCAGCGGCGAGGCCTTGATTTCCGGCTTCAGGTCCGAGAACTTGATCGGGCTGCCGACCGTCAGGTACTTGCCGCGCACCGGGTGATCGACTTCGACGATCGAGCCCGTCTTGCGCATCGATTCGTCCGCGGCGAGTTCCTTCATGCTGAGCACCGGCGAACACGGAATGTCGAACTTGCGCAGGATGTCGACTGCCTCGTACTTGGTCTTGTCGGCCAGCCACGCCTCGATCGTCCCGAAGATGTCGAAGATGTGCGGCTGACGGGCACGCGGGCTATTGTAGGCCGGATCGTCGATCCACTCCGGCTTGCCGATCGCGCGGCAAATCGGCTCCCACGCGTGATCCTGCACCGTGAAGTAGATATACGCGTTCGGGTCGTTTTCCCAGCCCTTGCACTTGAGCACCCAGCCCGGCTGTCCGCCGCCGCCCGCGTTGCCGCCGCGCGGCACGGCGTCGGAGAACGTGCCGTGCGGATACTGCGGATATTCCTCGAGGTAGCCGACCCGGTCGAGACGCTGCTGGTCGCGCAGCTTCACCCGGCACAGGTTCAGCACCGCGTCCTGCATCGACACCGCGACCTTCTGGCCCTTGCCGGTCTTGTCGCGGCCGATCAGCGCGGTCAGGATGCCGATGGCGAGGTGCATGCCGGTGTTGCTGTCGCCGAGTGCCGCCGCGCTCACGGTCGGGGGGCCGTCCCAGAAGCCGGTCGTCGAGGCCGCGCCGCCCGCGCACTGCGCGACGTTTTCGTAGACCTTCAGGTCCGAATAGTGGTGCCCGTCGCTGAAGCCCTTCACCGACGCGACGATCATCTTCGGGTTCAGCTCGTTGATGCGCTCCCACGTGAAGCCCATCCGGTCGAGCGCGCCCGGGCCGAAGTTCTCGACCAGCACGTCCGATTCGCGGATCAGCTTCTCCAGCACTTCCTTGCCTTCCTGGGTCTTCGTGTTCAGCGTCAGCGAACGCTTGTTGCTGTTGAGCATCGTGAAATACAGCGCATCCGCTTCCGGAATGTCGCGCAACTGGTTGCGCGTCACGTCGCCCGAGCCCGGACGCTCGACCTTGATCACGTCGGCGCCGAACCAGGCGAGAAGCTGCGTACACGCCGGCCCTGCCTGCACGTGCGTGAAGTCGATAATCTTGATTCCGTCGAGGGGTTTGCTCACGTCTGTTCTCCTGATGGGTTGCCCAGGTTGATTACTTTTTGGTTGCCGCGCTTTGGGGATTGAGATTGGTCAGACGGCCGCTTTCGGTGCCCGCCGACTCGTCGATCACGGCGTTCACGAGCGTCGGCTTGCCCGAACGGATCGCTTCGTTGACCGCCTTCTCCAGTTCATCAGGTGTCCTGACAAGATGACCTACTCCACCGAACGCCTCCATCATCTTGTCGTAGCGCGCTCCCTTGACGAACACCGTCGGCGCGACGTCCGGGCCGCCCGTCGGATTGACGTCGGTGCCGCGATACACGCCGTTGTTGTTGAAGATGACCGTGCACACCGGCAGGTTGTAGCGGCAGATCGTCTCGATCTCCATGCCGCAGAAGCCGAATGCGCTGTCGCCTTCGATGGCGAGCACCGGCTTGCCGGTCTCGACGGCCGCCGCGACCGCGAAGCCCATGCCGATCCCCATGATGCCCCACGTACCGCAGTCGAGACGCTTGCGCGGCTCGTACATGTCGATTACCGCGCGGCCGTAGTCGAGGGTGTTCGCGCCTTCGTTGACGACCGTCATCGACGGATTGGCCTTCACGATGTCGCGCAGCACGCGCAGCGCGCTGTGGAAATTCATCGGCGACGGATTCTTCGCGAGCGTCTCGGCCATCTTCGCGAGATTGCGGTTCTTGCGTTCCGCGATGGCCGCGAGCCAGTCCGCCGGCGGCTTCTGGAAGTCGTTGCCGATGCGCTCGAGAATCGCCTGCACGCACGAACGGATGTCGCCGACGACCGGTGCGGAGATGGCGACGTTGCTGTCCATTTCGGTCGGCGCGATGTCGATCTGGACGATCTGTTTCGGCGCGCCACCCCAGGTTTTGCCCTTGCCGTGCGACAGCAGCCAGTTCAGACGCGCCCCTACCAGCAGCACCGCGTCGCATTCGGCGAGCACGAACGAGCGTGCGGCCGAGGCCGATTGCGCATGCGTGTCGGGCAGCAGGCCCTTGGCCATCGACATCGGCAGATACGGAATGCCAGTGCGCTCGACGAGCGCGCGGATCTCGCCGTCGGCCTGCGAATAGGCAGCGCCCTTGCCGAGCAGGATCAGCGGCCGCTTCGCGTGCTTCAGCACCTCCAGCGCGCGCTCGACCGAGTCGGGCGACGGCAGCTGGCGCGGCGCCGCGTCGACCACGCGCACCAGCGAGCGGCGCGCCTTTTCTGCTTCGATCGCCTGCGACAGCAGCTTCGCCGGCAGGTCCAGATACACGCCGCCGGGACGGCCCGACAGCGCGGCGCGGATCGCCCGTGCGATGCCGATGCCGATATCCTCCGCGTGCAGCACGCGGAACGCAGCCTTCGCATGCGGCTTTGCGATGTTCAACTGATCCATTTCCTCGTAGTCGCCCTGCTGCAGGTCGACGATTTCGCGCTCGCTCGAACCGCTGATGAGGATCATCGGAAAGCAGTTGGTCGTCGCGTTGGCAAGCGCGGTGAGACCATTCAGGAAGCCGGGGGCGGACACCGTCAGGCACACGCCGGGCTTCTGCGTGATATAGCCGGCCGCGGCCGCGGCGTGCCCCGCGTTCTGCTCATGGCGGAAGCTGAAAACCCGCATGCCCTCGGCCTGCGCGAGCCGCGCGAGGTCCGTGATGGGAATGCCGGGCAAGCCGTAGATCGTCTCGATGCCGTTCAACTTCAGTGCGTCGATGACCAGATGGAAGCCATCGGTCATCGGCGTTGCTGCTTCGGCCGGGTGGGTTTCCGGCCGTTCGGTCCCAACTACTTCTGCCATGTCATGTCTCCTGGGGGCGAAGGATAGTGTCCTTTGTGATATATCATATACCACATACAGTATTGGTCAAGCGTTTTTTAACCGGTGCACGGTAGGGTCCTGAGACGGCAAATTACTGTAAGCAATCCGAAATAAATGCCGGTATTTCGATGCTGCACCGCGGCATCCGGCGCCGCCGGATCAGTCCAGAAAGTCGCAGTGAGCTTCGACGTAGGCCGCAAGATCGAGCGAATGCTGCCGCACGAGTTGCTCCGCGCGGTCGGCGTCGCGCGCGACGAGCGCCTCGATGATGTGCATGTGGTCCGAGATCGAACGCGCCGCGCGATCGCTCTGCGCAATCGTCATCCGCCGGATCGCCCGCACGTGCATGAAGACGTTTTCGATCGTCGCGACCAGCACGGGCGACTTCGACAGCGCGACGATCGTCTGGTGGAACGTGATGTTCGCGCCGGAATACTCCTCGATGTGCTCGACCGGCGCGGCTTCGCCGAATTCGTCGAAGATGTGCCGCAGCCCGGCGATGTCTTCATCCGATGCGCGCGTCGTCGCGAGACGCGCGGCCATGCTCTCGAGCGCCGCCCACATGCAGATGATGTCGACGATCTCGCGCCGGCTCTTGCGCAGGATGTAGACGCCGCGCCGCGGAACGGTGCGCAGAAAACCCTCCTGTTCGAGCAGCGTCATCGCCTCGCGCACCGGCGTGCGGCTGACGCCCAGCGCTTCGGCCAGCTCCTTTTCATCGAGCCGGATGTCCTCGCGTGTCCGGTAGATGTCCGTCTCGGCGATGGCGCGCTTCAGGCGCGCGTACGCCTGGTCGCGCAGCGACGCGGCCGCGCCGATCGGCGCGAGCGCCAGGGTGACCGAGCCGCCTCCGCGCTCGCCCAGTATCTCCGTTGACATGTGCTCCTCCTTTGGATTGTTTATACTGTATATCACATATCAGAAGAGATTCAATGATCGATTGCCCACCCCTGTGACCCACCCGGCAGGGACCGGCGGCGAGGCCGTCAATCCATAAACAAAACACAATCGTTTTCAAATAAAACTTTAACTATCACGTATTCATTGACCGCACTATGCTGGGCGTCAGGCTTTCCAAACGGAAGAGGAGGAGATCATGGACCAAGCACTCGACGCCTCGGCTCGCGCGCACGACAGCGAGCTCCATGCGCACGTCTGCGCCTACAACATGGCATTCGCCGAACTGGGTTTGCGCTTTCGCTGGGACGCGCACACGCTCGCGTCGCTCCGGTCGATCGACGACGAAGCCGCGCGGATCGCGGCGTACATCGAGATGCATCATCCGCATCTGCTCACGGCGTACAGCTCCGAATTCCTGAGTGAAGCGATCCTCGCGAGAAAGCGCACGCTGCAGCCCGACGCGCCGGCACTGCGCGAGCCGGTCGCCGTGCAGACGAACCGGCCCGCCGTGCGGGCGCGCGCCGCTGCCCGGCGCGCTCACGACGACGATGCGGGCGAATTCGGACTGCCCGCGCTCGCCGGCGCCTGAGCGCCGCGCGGCGGCCGTCCGATGCAAAACCGGCCGCATGCGCGGCCGGTCAGGATGGCGAACGGATGGGGCCGACCCGCGGGCGCGGGCAAGATGCGTTGCGCCGCGGCCAGCCGGACGCGACCGCCTAGCGGGTGGCGTGCGTCGGACTGGCAGGCTGCGCGAGTCCCGCTGCCTGCAGATCGCTGATCCGGTGCCCTTGCACCCAGCGTGCGCGCATCGGGGCCAGCACGAACTTCGCCGCGACCGCCGCTGTGATCGTGAGGACGGCGGACGCGAGAAATACCGTGTCCCATCCGCCCGTTGCCGCGAGCACCGATGCGATCGGCACCAGCAGCGACGCGGTGCCCTTCGCGGTGTAGAGCATGCCCGCATTCGCGGCCGCGAACTGGCTGCCGAAGGTGTCGGCGCACAGTGCGGGGAAGATCGAGAAGATCTCGCCCCAGAACACGAAGATCAGTGCGGCGCACACGAGGAACGCATACGGGTTCGTGCCGAACAGCATCATGCCGAGCAGCGCGAGGCCTTCGCCGAGGAACACGATGAACATCGTGTTTTCCCGGCCGATCCGGTCGGACAGCAGGCCGCACAGCGGACGCGTGAAGCCGTTGCAGACGTTGTCGATAGAGAGTGTCGCGGTGAGCAGCGGCAGCGTCATGCCGAACAGCGTCAGCGGCATGCCCGCGAAGCCGCGGTCATGCGCAATCGGACCCAGCTGCGCGGTGGCCATCAGCCCCCCCGAGGCGACCGCGACGAACACCGCATACATGATCCAGAACACCGGTGCGCGCACGACGCGCGACGGCGAATGCTCGACACGCGTGAGCGCAAGCGACGGCCGGCGTGCCGCCGCATGCAGCAGCGTGGGCTTCACGAGCAGCAGCGCAAGCGCGAGAATGCAGCCGCCTTGCAGCACGCCGAAGAAAAGGAACGCATGCTGGTAACCCGAGCGCGCGATCATGTGTGCAATCGGAATGACGCTGAGCGCGGCGCCCGCGCCGAAGCCCGCCGCGGTCAACCCCGCCGCGAGTCCGCGCCGGTCGGGAAACCACTTGAGCGCGTTGCCGACGCAGGTGCCATAGACGCAGCCCGCGCCAATCCCGCCGATGAACGCCGCCACGTACAGCGCCGGCAAAGTAGTTGCGTGCGCATCGAGTATCCAGGCAAGCCCCGCGCACAGCGCGCCGGCCGCCACGACGGGACGCGGGCCAAAGCGGTCGACGAGCCAGCCCTCGACGGGCACGAGCCACGTTTCGGTCAGCACGAAGATCGCGAACGCGAACTGGATCGACGCCTCGTCCCAATGGCGCTGCAGATGCATCGGCGCGACGAACAGCGTCCACGCGTACTGCATGTTCGCGACGAGCGCCATGCACGCCATGCCGATCAGGAGCTGACACCAGCGATTGCTCCACGGTGCGGAGGTCGGTCGAATCGGTCTGTACACCGCTGTGTCTCCTTGTATTCGAATGTCGGAAAGCGGCGCAGCCGTCATGACGCGGCTGCGACATGCACCGGGTGTCCGGCCTGGCGAGAAGGGAGACGAAGCGTCGCTGCGCGGGGTCGCCTGACGGCGTTCGGCAGATTCCAGATGGGACCCGGGTGCCGCCGATCCCTCAACCATGCAGCGGATGCTAAAAGTTAAAGGGAATCGCGAATAATCAAAGTTTGTTACCGTTTCGATTACTTTTTACTTATGCATGCGCTGTCCCGCACACGCAAAACGGCTTGAATTTTGCGCATTCTGGCCATGCCGAGTGGCTGAAATACGCTGTGCAGCGGGCGATTGCGGCGCCGCGTCGAGGCGTGGCGAGCGCGTGGCGCAAAGCGTGCCGGGCATGCGCTGCCGGCGTGCGAAAGCGGCACCCTGGCGGGCCCGCATCAGGGTCAATCCCGATGAAGTCAGGGTCAATGCTGAGTTAATAAAAGCTGATTTTTGTTAGCATGTCGATATGACTTTGGTTATACATCAACCATGACAATCAGGAACGCGACGCTGCGGCAGTTGAAAGTCTTCGAGACCGTCGCGCGCCTGCTCAGCTTCTCGCGAGCGGCGGAAGAACTGCATCTGACGCAGCCGGCCGTCTCCACCCAGGTCGCTCAACTCGAGGAACACGCGGGCCTGCCGCTGTTCGAGCAGCTCGGCAAGAAGATCTATCTGACGCCGGCGGGCAACGAGATTCTGCTGTTCAGCCGCCTCGTCCTCCAGCTGTTCCAGCAGGAGGACGAGAAGATGAACCAGTTGAAGGGAATCTCGGGTGGCCGGCTCAACGTGTCGGTGATCAGCGCGGGCGACTACTTCTTTCCGCGACTGCTCGCCGAATTCACGCGCCGCCACGCGGGTGTCGAGCTGAACCTCGGCGTGCGCAACCGGGAAGAACTGCTGCATCGGCTCACGACCAACCAGACGGACCTTGCGATCATGGTCCGCCCGCCGGTCGACATGGACGTGACGACAGAAGCGTTCGCGCCGCACCCTTACGTGATCGTCGCGGCGCCCAGCCATCCGCTCGCACGCCGTCGCCATGTGACGATGGCGCAACTCGCGGACATGCCTTTCATCGTGCGCGAGCGCGGCTCCGACACGTGGAATTCAATGCAGGAAGCGTTCGCCGGTCGACTCGACAATCCGAAGATCGCGATGGAAATCCAGAGCACCGAGACCATCAAGCAGGCGGTGATCGCAGGGATGGGCATCGCGTTCCTGTCCGCGCACACGATCAGCCTCGAACTGCAGGTCGGCAACCTCGCGGTGCTCAACGTCGAGGGCTTTCCCGCCATGCTCAACTGGTACGTCGTGCACCGCAAGAACAAGCGTCTGCCGCCAGTCGCGGAGGCATTCAAGCGGTTTCTGCTCGACGAAGGCTCGACGCAGATCGAGCACATCACCCACGTCGGCGAGCTGATGTCCCCCGCTCGCGCGTTCAGCTAGTCGTTCGTTCAGCCTGCCACGCGCGTTACTGCGCGCTACCCACGGCATGCCGCACCCCAGCCGGCGTATGACGCAGACGCGGTGCGCGCGGTGCGGCGGGACGCTCGGCTTCACCGAGGCCGGCGAAGCGGCCATGCTGCGCCGCAAGGTTCAGCGCCGGCTCGTCGACCAGACGAGTCAGCAGGTAGGTCACAGCCGCACCCATCAAGACGAGTGCGGTGGCAAGCAAAGCGATCGGCAAGAGTTCCATGTCAGGCTCCAAGAGTTGAAACAGTCAACAGGCTCTATGATCTTCCGCATTGCACCAAAAGTCAATATTTTGTATTTGGTATATCACGAAATTGTTGCTTTGCCGCAAATGACGGCTTGACGCAGCGCTTCCGGGCGGCTCGCGCGCGAGCATGGCGCCTGCGCCGGAACAGGGCGCCACAGGGAAGCGGGATCGGAGCAGATCGCGCAGGCGTGCTGCGAAAGCGCGCCCGGCAGCGGGAGGCGACGGAAAAGGGAGAGGAGGCGCCGGCGCGATGCCGGTCGCGGAAGCATGCGTGCCGACCGCCAGAACGGCGGTCGACGAAGGCGGGATCAGACGGTGCCGACCGTCTCGCGCGGCGGCTGCGCCGCGACGCTCGCCGGGACAGCCGGCGTACGCTCCGACTGCGCGATCTGCTCGCGCAGCTTGATCAGCGCGAGCACCGTGTCGATCGTCGGCGTCGGCTGTCCGGCGAGGCGGCCCATCTCCTGCACGACCGTCAGCAGCGGATCGATTTCCATCGGCCGGCCGCATTCGAGATCCTGCAGCATCGAGGTCTTGTGCGCACCGACCGCCCCCGCGCCGTCGATGCGCCGCTCGACGTCGACGCGAAAGTGCACGTCGAAGCGATCCGCGATCGCCTTGGCCTCCAGCATCATCGTCTTCGACACGGCGCGGGTGCCCGCGTCGCGCGTGATCACGTCGAGCGTCGCATGCGTGAGCGCGCTGATCGGGTTGAAGCACAGGTTGCCCCACAGCTTCAGCCAGATTTCGTCGCGGATATCCTCGCGGATCGGCGCGTCGAAACCAGCGGCCGTCATGATCTCGTGCAGCTTGACGATGCGCTCGGTGCGCTCGCCGCCCGGCTCGCCGATCGGAAACTTCTTGCCGTAGACGTGGCGGATCACGCCGGGCTCGACGATCTCGGCCGCCGGATACAGCACGCAGCCGATCGCGCGCTCCGGCCCGAGCCGGTTCCACTGCGTGCCGCCCGGATCGACGCTGTCGAGCCTCGTGCCCGCGAAGATTCCGCCGTGCTGATAGAAGTACCAGTACGGAATTCCGTTGACGGCCGTCACGATCGCGGTATCCGGGCCGATCAGCGGCTGGACCGCCTCGACGATGCCCGGCACCGAGTGCGCCTTCAGCGCGATGATCACGTAGTCCTGCGGACCGAGTTCGGCGGGCGTGGACGTGCAGCGCACGTTCACGACACGCTCGACGCCGTCGCTTTGCAGCCGTACGCCCTGCTTCTGCATCGCCGCCAGATGGGGACCGCGTGCGACGAAGCTGACCTCGGCGCCCGCGAGCGCCAGCTTCGCTCCCATATAGGCGCCGATGGCCCCGGCGCCATACACACAGATTTTCATGGACTGTCTCCTGTTGATGTGACGAATGCGGTCATGGCAGACCCGTGACGGTCTCCCATGCTGATCTGTTGGTCGGGCACGCCGCGCGATGCGGCGGGAAGCGGCGCGGCATGCGGTGCGTCGGCGGCGCCGCATGCCGCGTGCTGCGTTCAGGTATGCGCGGGCGTGAGCTCGGCGCGCGAGGCGACGAGCGCGTCATAGACGATGTCGCGAAAGGCGTGCTTCGGCTGCGTATCGAGCGCGGCAAGAATGGCGCGCCGCATGCGAGGCTCCCAGAAGCGGCGGATGTGCATGGCGATGCCGTCGAGCGCTTCGTCGTGATCGGGCATCGACTCGAAGAACTCGCCGATCCGGTTGGCCATGTCGATCAGGTTGTGAACGTCCATCGCGGCCCCCTCACTTGCCCGCCGTTTCCGGCGCCGCCTCGCGCCGCTCCAGCAGCTCCAGCTGCTGCGCGTTAAAGCGCGTGTACTCGCGCTGCCACTGCGACGGCTGCTCCACCGGCATCACCTGCACCGCCGTCACCTTGTACTCCGGGCAGTTCGTCGCCCAGTCCGAGCTCTCTGTCGTGATCACGTTCGCCCCCGACTCCGGGAAGTGGAACGTCGTGTACACCACCCCGGGCTGCATGCGCTGCGTCACCTTCGCGCGCAGCACCGTCTGCCCCGCCCGCGACTCGATCCCCACCCAGTCCCCCGTGCGGATGCCCCGCTCCTGCGCATCGTGCGGATGGATCTCCAGCCGGTCCTCGTCATGCCAGCGCGAATTCTCCGTACGCCGCGTCTGCGCCCCCACGTTGTACTGCGACAGGATCCGCCCCGTCGTCAGGATCAGCGGGTAGCGCCGCGTCACCTTCTCCGGCGACGCCACGAACTTCGTGATCACGAAGTGCCCCAGCCCCCGCACGAACTCGTCCACGTGCATCGTCGGCGTGCCCCCGGGCGCCTGCGCATTGCACGGCCACTGGATGCTGCCCAGCGCATCGAGCTTCGCGTACGACACCCCCTCGAAGCTCGGCGTGAGCCGCGCGATCTCGTCCATGATCTGCGACGGATGCGTGTACGCCATCTCGTAGCCCAGCGCCCGCGCCAGCAGGATCGTCACCTCCCAGTCCGCGTACCCCGCCAGCGGCGGCATCACCCGCCGCACCCGCGAGATGCGCCGCTCCGCGTTCGTGAACGTGCCGTCCTTCTCCAGGAACGTCGCGCCCGGCAGCAGCACGTGCGCGTACTTCGCCGTCTCGTTCAGGAAGATGTCCTGCACCACGATGCACTCCATCGCCGAGAGCGCCGCGCTCACGTGATGCGTGTTCGGGTCCGACTGCACGATGTCCTCCCCCTGGCAGTACAGCCCCCGGAAGCTGCCGTCCAGCGCCGCATCGAACATGTTCGGAATCCGCAGCCCCGGCTCCGCCTGCAGCGCCACCTGCCACGCCTGCTCGAACAGCGCGCGCGTCGCCGCATCCCCCACGTGCCGGTAGCCCGGCAGCTCGTGCGGAAACGACCCCATGTCGCACGAGCCCTGCACGTTGTTCTGCCCGCGCAGCGGATTGACCCCCACCCCCTCGCGCCCGATGTTGCCCGTGGCCATCGCCAGGTTCGCGATGCCCATCACCGTCGTCGAGCCCTGCGCGTGCTCGGTCACCCCCAGCCCGTAGTAGATCGCCGCGTTGCCCCCCGTCGCGTACAGCCGCGCGGCCGCGCGCACCGCGTCGGCCGCCACCCCCGTCACTTCCCCGGTGGCCTCCGGCGCGTTCTCCGGCTGCGCGACGAACGCGCGCCACTGCCCGAACGCCCGCGCCTCGCAGCGCGCCGCGATGAACGTCTCGTCCAGCAGCCCCTCGGTCACGATCACGTGCGCCAGCGCATTGACCAGCGCCACGTTCGTGCCCGGGCGCAGCTGCAGGTGATGCGCGGCCCGCACGTGCGGCCCGTCCACGATGTCGATGCGCCGCGGATCCACCACGATCAGCTTCGCCCCCTCGCGCAGGCGCCGCTTCAGCCGCGAGCCGAACACCGGATGGCCGTCCGTCGGGTTCGCCCCGATCACCATGATCACGTCCGCCTTGCCCACCGACGCGAAGGTCTGCGTGCCCGCCGACTCGCCCAGCGTCGTCTTCAGACCGTACCCCGTGGGCGAGTGGCACACCCGCGCGCACGTGTCCACGTTGTTGTTGCCGAACGCCGCGCGCACCAGCTTCTGCACCAGGTACGTCTCCTCGTTCGTGCACCGCGAGGACGTGATGCCCCCGATCGAGTCGCGACCGTACTTCTCCTGGATGCGCCGGAACTCCGAGGCCGCGTAGCGGATCGCCTCGTCCCAGCTCACCTCGCGCCACGGGTCCGTGATCTTCGCGCGGATCATCGGCTTCGTGATCCGGTCGCGGTGCGTCGCATACCCCCACGCGAAGCGCCCCTTCACGCACGCGTGTCCCGCGTTCGCCTCGCCGTCGCGCTGCGGCACCATGCGCACCACCTCGTTGCCCTTCATCTCCGCGCGCAGCGAGCAGCCCACCCCGCAGTACGCGCACGTCGTCACCACCGCGTGCTCCGCCTGGCCGAGCATCACCACGCTCTTCTCCTGCAGCGTCGCGGTCGGACACGCCGCCACGCACGCCCCGCACGACACGCACTCCGAGTCCATGAACGGCTGGCTCTCGCTCGCCGCCACGCGCGAGTCGAACCCGCGCCCGGCGATCGTCAGCGCGAACGTACCCTGGGTCTCCTCGCACGCGCGCACGCAGCGGTTGCACACGATGCACTTGGACGGGTCGTACGTGAAGTACGGGTTCGACTCGTCCTTCTGCTCCTGCAGGTGGTTCTGTCCCGCGTACCCGTAGCGCACCTCGCGCAGCCCCGTCACGCCCGCCATGTCCTGCAGCTCGCAGTCGCCGTTGGCCGGGCACGTCAGGCAGTCCAGCGGGTGATCCGAGATGTACAGCTCCATCACGTTGCGCCGCAGCGTCTGCAGCCGCCCGCTCTGCGTGCGCACCTTCATGCCCGCCTCCACCGGCGTCGTGCACGAGGCCGGGTAGCCGCGCCGCCCCTCGATCTCCACCAGGCACAGCCGGCACGAGCCGAACGGCTCCAGCGAATCGGTCGCGCACAGCTTCGGCACGTTGATGCCCGCCCCGATCGCCGCGCGCATCACCGAGGTGCCCGCCGGCACCGTCACCGCGCAGCCGTCGATCTCCAGCGTCACGTCCACGTCCGCGTGCCGCTGCGGCGTGCCGTAATCGGTCTGGTCATGGGGCGTGTGCATCGCGCGCGCCTGCGACTGGCACGCGCAGTTGCCGGAACCGCAACCGCCGGCGCGGCTATTCTGTACATCGGACATGAGGGGCTCCATCGTCAGGCCGCCGCTTCGCGCGGCATGGCGTCAAGACCGAAGTCTTCGGGAAAATGATCGAGGGCGGACATCACCGGGTAGGGCGTCATGCCGCCCATCGCGCACAGCGAGCCCGACACCATCGTGTCGCACAGCTCGCGCAGCAGCTGCACCTGGCGCGGCGAGCGGTCGCCGTCGCGGATGCGCTGGATTACCTCCACCCCCCGCGTCGAGCCGATCCGGCACGGCGTGCACTTGCCGCACGACTCCAGCGCGCAGAAGTGCATCGCGTACTGCGCAAGCTCCGCCAGGTTCGACGTGTCGTCGTGCACCACCAGCCCGCCGTGGCCCACCACCGCGCCCACCGCCGCGTACGCCTCGTAGTCCAGCGGAATGTCCCACTGGCTCTGCGGCAGGTACGTGCCCAGCGGCCCGCCCACCTGCACCGCGCGCACCGGCCGCCCGCTCGCGCTGCCCGCGCCGTAGTCGTACACCAGCTCGCGCAGCGTCACCCCGAACGCGAGCTCCACCAGCCCGCCCTGGCGCACGTTGCCCGCCAGCTGGAACGGCAGCGTGCCGCGCGAGCGGCCCATCCCGAAGTCGCGGTAGAACGCCGCGCCGCGCGCGAAGATCACCGGCACCGTCGCCAGCGTGATCACGTTGTTGATCACCGTCGGCTGTCCGTACAGCCCCGCGAGCGCCGGCACCGGCGGCTTGGCGCGCACCACCCCGCGCTTGCCCTCCAGCGATTCGAGCAGCGCCGTCTCCTCGCCGCACACGTACGAGCCCGCGCCTCGGGCCACCTCCAGCCCGAACGCATGCGCCGTGCCCAGCACGCCCGCGCCCAGCCAGCCCGCCTCGCGCGCCCGCACCAGCGCCGCCTCCAGCGCCGCGATCGCATGCGGGTACTCGCTGCGCACGTAGATGTAGCCGCGGCTCGCGCCGGTCACCACCCCCGCGATGATCATCCCCTCGATCAGCGCATACGGGTCGCTCTCCATGAGGAGCCGGTCCGAGAAGGTGCCCGAGTCGCCCTCGTCCGCGTTGCACACGATGTACTTCTGCGCCGCGCGCGCGCCGCGCACCGTGCGCCACTTGATGCCCGCCGGAAACGCCGCGCCGCCCCGCCCGCGCAGCCCCGATTCGATCAGCGCCTCGCAGGCCGCCTCGCCGTCCATCGCCAGCGCCGCCTTCAGCCCCGCCAGCCCGCCGTGCGCCACATAGTCCTCCACCGACAGCGGATCGGTCACGCCGATGCGCGCGAACGTCAGCCGCTGCTGCTTCTGCAGGTACGGAATCGCGTCGACCGGGCCGACGCAGCGCGGGTGCGCGCCGCCTTGCGTGAAGCCCGCATCGAACAGCGCGCCGACCTCCGCGCACCCGACGTTCGCGTAGCCGATGCGCCCCTGCGGCGTGGCCACCTCGACGAGCGGTTCGAGCCACAGCAGGCCGCGCGAGCCGTTGCGCACCAGCTCGATGGCCACGCCGCGGCGCTGCGCCTCGGCCTCGATCGCCGCGGCGAGCGCATCGGCGCCCAGCGCGAGCGCGGACGAATCACGGGGAACGTAGATGCGGGTCATGCGTCAGCCTCCTGGGCGTCGCGGGCGGCCGCCCACAGCGCGTCGAATCCCTGCGGATTCACCTTCGCGTGCAGCGTGCCGTTGAGCGTCATCGCCGGCGACAGCGCGCACTGCCCCAGGCAGTACGCCGATTCGAGCGCCGTCGCGGCGCCCGCCGCGTGCGGCGCGTCGAAGCGGCAGCCGGTGCGCGCCTCGATGTGCTGCGCGAGCGCCTCGGTGCCCATGCTGCGGCAGGCCTCGGCGCGGCACAGCTGCACCGTCACCGCCGCCGGCGGCGCGGTGCGAAAGTGGTGGTAGAACGTCAGCACGCCGTGCACCTCCGCGCGCGACAGGTTCAGCGCCCGCGACAGCGGCTCCACCGTCTCCGCAGGTATGTAGCCTACGTCGTCCTGGAGGGCGTGCAACACCGCGATGAGCGAGCGCCCTTCGCGAACGTGCCGTTCGATCAGTTCATCGGGTTGAGCCACGATGGTCTCCTCGTCTCGTGAAGCGATTACTCGGCGCCCGCGCCGCTGCCCGGTGGGTTCGCTTCAAACTTCGAAGAAGGAAGCGCTACAGCATGGTCGAATCGATGATCAGGCGAGTGATGGAAACGATAGTGCCTATGCCGATCCATTAATAAAAGTTAAAGTTTTTTATCGTATCGGTTTGCAAATCTGGATAGATGGCGACTTGCGAGCGAGGCATCGCACCCCGTCGCCGCATCGATGCCGCGCCAATGCCGTCAGCGATGCCGTCAGCGCGCCCGCCGCCCGAATAGCGAAAAATGCCGGCCTGTGGCGGGTGCCTCATCGGCGCCGATCATCCCGAACTCGATCGGGAAGCGGGTATAGAACACGTGCACCTGCTGGGCGCGCACGAGATCGAGCAGCCGTGCGGCTTCGTCGTCGGTGGCGGCGAGGATGATCTGGACAGGCTGATCCGACAGCCGCAGCATGTGGGCGGCGTGGCGCGCGCCCGCGTGGCCGGTTCCCTCCGCGCAGCTGATCACCGTGGCGCCGTGGATGCCTAGAGCGTGTTAGGTACTTTCGGTCAAACCTGGTAACCTGGCGGAATGCCAGAACGCAAGCCATATCCCACGGACGTTTCGGACGAGGAATGGAGCTTCGCCGCTCCCTACCTGGTCTTGATGAACGAAGGCGCGCCGCAGCGCCGATACGAACTGCGCGAAATGTTCAACGCGCTGCGCTGGATGGCGCGCGCCGGTGCGTCGTGGCGCATGCTGCCGACTAATTTTCCGCCGTGGGAGATGGTCTACCAGCAAACGCAACGCTGGCTTAACGCGGGTTGCTTCGAGGCGATGGTCAACGATTTGCGCTCGGTGCTGCGCGTGGCACAGGAGCGGCAGGGCCAGCCCAGTGCGGTTATCCTGGATGGCCGCACGTTGCAGTCCACGTGTGAGAGCGGTCCGCGCGCGGGCTATGACGGTCACAAACGCAAGCGGGGCAGCAAGGTTCATATGGCCGTCGACACCCTGGGCCTGCTGCTCGCGGTACACATTACGCCGGCCAACGAGCAGGAGCGTGCGCAGGTGGGCGAGCTGGCGCGCCAGGTTCAGCACGTCACCGGCCAGACAGTGAAACTCGCCTTTGCAGACCAGGGCTATACGGGTGACACGGCGGCACAGGCCGCTCGTGACGAAGGTATGGAATTGCAGGTCATCAAGTTGCCCGAGGCGAAAAAGGGCTTCGTGCTGCTGCCGCGTCGCTGGGTGGTCGAGCGCAGCTTCGGATGGCTCAACCGCTTCCGGCGGCTGGCACGCGACTATGAGCGCTTGCCTGAAACCCTGGCGGGCCTGCACTTTGTCGTCTTTGCCATGCTCATGCTCGTCCATGCTGTGCCCATTATCCAAAGTGCCTAACACGCTCTAGTTGCATGGCTTCGTGCAGCAGCCATTCGCAGACGGTCTGATGACCGTGCCGGCGGTTCTGTTCGGTGTAGAAGGTCAGCTGGCAGCCGTTCATGTCGGCCTCCGTCAAACGATACCCGCGCAACGCGGGCCGGCACACGCGCGGGTCCGCGCGTTCACGATTCATTCTAGAGCATGAACAGAATGCCCGGCGCGCGGCGATAAGAGCGGCTTATGCGAAAGCCGCACGGATAGCAAGCAAGGTTTGCACTTTGGTGTACAGGTTAAGGCGGCACGCTTATGTTCGGCCCGTTGATGCAGGCTGGCCGGCTTGCTGGCCCATATGGAATTCCGCGACTACGAACAACGAACCGACGGGTCCGAAGCAATGATTCATATAACGATGGGTAGCCTGCTGTTACGAAGAATTGCGCGCCCCCGATGTGACGGTCATGGTGGGCAAGCACGCCCCCCTGAGGTTCCCTCGGTTTTTCGCCTTCCAGAGGCCCCGGGTTATGCAGCCGTTTCCTTTGTTCGCTGAGCCGCAAGCCAGTTTTGCATGAACTGGGTTGGCGACACGAAGCCGAGTGATGAATGACGACGACTGCGGTTATAAAACACTTCAATGTATTCGAACAAGTCCGCCACGGCTTCGCGATGCGTGCGATACCTCGTGCCGTGTACCCGCTCGTTCTTCAGGCTGTTGAAGAAGCTTTCTGTCGGCGCGTTATCCCAGCAACTGCCTTTGCGGCTCATCGAGCAGCGCATGCCGTACGAGTTCAGCTTGCGCTGGAATTCTTGACTCGCGTATTGACTGCCTCTGTCCGAGTGATGCAGCACGCCGGGCGCGGGCCGGCGGCGGAACCATGCCATCGTCAGTGCATCGGTCACAAGGTCCGCCGTCATGCGCGGCTTGACGGACCAGCCCACGACTTCCCGGTTGAACAGGTCCAGCGTGACGGCCAAATACAGCCAGCCTTCGTCCGTCCAGATGTACGTGATGTCCGACGTGAACACCTGATTGGGCTCGGCCGGCGTGAAGTTGCGGTTCAACACGTTCGGCGCGACCGGCAGTTTGTGTCGAGAATCGGTTGTCACCCGATAACGGCGCTTGTGGCGGGCTCGAATACCGTTGTTGCTCATCAGCCGCTCCACCCGTGCTTTGCTGGCTGGAAAGCCGCGAGCGCGAACCTCCTCAGTCATGCGCGGCGAGCCGTAGGCGCCCTTGTACTGAGCGTGAATCGTCCGAATCAACGTGAGCAACTGCGCATCGGTCAGCCGCTGACGCTCGGGCGTGCCGCCGCGCTTCCAGGCGCGATAGCCGTTCACGCTGACATCAAGGACCTCGCACAACGCCGACAGCGGATAGTGCCGGCACTGCGTGTCAATCCAGGCGTACTTCACAGGAGGTCCTTCGCGAAGAACGCCGCCGCTTTTTTTGCGATTTCCAGCTCCATCTGCAAGCGCTTGTTCTCCGCTCGAAGGCGCGAGAGCTCCATCTGTTCTGCCGTGACGACCTTCGCCCCGGCGCCGTTCAGCTTGCCGGCTTCGGACGCCTTGAGCCAGTTGCGCAGCGTCTGCGTCGACATACCCAATTCGCGGGCCACGGCGCTCACGCCTTGCCCGTCCTTGACTCGTTGCACGGCAGCTTCCTTGAACTCTGCCGTGTACACCTGGTGCGGTACCTTGAACATTTCTTCTTTCCTTCCTTTGGGTCGAGTTTATACACGACCTGCTGGAAGGCGAAAATTCAGGGGAAGCTCACCCCCAGACCCCGATCACTTTTCGCGGATAGCGCGCACCATCACCCCGTTCCACCCAAACACGACACGGTTATCGGTCATGCGAAAGATGGCCGTACAGTTTGCGCTGTCCAGGAGCATAGTGCGCGCAGGCAAGCCGACATCTGGCGGATACACGTCGTAAAGCTCCTTCAATTTCGTAGCGCTGTCCACCTCACTGACGACGAAACCACCATGAGGCGTGCAGTTCTGATTGCTGAATTCAATACGCGTCGGTGAGATCGTCAGGACCTTGCCGAGAATTCGCTTTGCTTCCGGGATACCCGCCGAGATGGTTGCGTACGACACAACATCCGTGACTACCCATTTTCCCGAAAATTCAGCCGCTAATAGTTTCGCCGCCGACGCACCCTCTTGGGCATTAGACTGTCCGGTCGCGAGGAGCAGTGCAACGGCTGCACACAACTGCCGCGTGCTCATTTCGCAGACTGCCGGAAAGGCGCCGATTCGCGCATGCGCCGATGCTCAAGTCCCCGGCTGCGCCTCCCGGGCCCCGCCGCACCGCCATTAGGCCTACGCGGGGTAATCATCACGTTGCTCATCATCTGTGAAACCACAACCGCCATATCCCCACCGTTTGCCGGCGAAAGCGCTTGTCGGGTGTTGACGTTGCTCGAGTTGTACGCGAACGATACGGCTGCATCGAATTGCGCCTGCGTCAACTGCCGCTCCGTCACAATAGCCCTGACCTGGCGCTCTGCATCGTGCACGCGAGATTGCAGTATTGCGTTGACCTGTTCCGGAAGAACAGTTCGCCTCAGTTCTTCTGGCGTGCATGGTCCAAGGTGAGCGAGTGTACCGATACCCCACGTGCAATTGCCGTGCACCGGTGCATCGTTGTAATAATGCATTACCACACCTTCATTGAATCGCAAAGCTGTGTATCCGGCCTCGCTCATTCGCATACTGTCATTGGCACCTGGCATTCCTCTATTCCTGTTCCGGTTTTTCGCATTGGCAAGTGCAATCATAAGACGTTGCCAGCACAACTATTTTTTGGGATATTCCCCTGCCGGATCAGAATATGTGAATTGAATCGAAAAAGCTTTGCGGACACGCAGGGCAGTACCCCAGCAGTATCAGGCTGATGCGCACTTCCGCGCTTCTCGCATGCGAGAAACCGCCGTAGCTCAATCGTCGCTGGCAACGACCCAGCCACTTCCCAGCCCAACAGCGAGAGTTTGGAATGCTCTGACTGTTTACCACGATGTGCTGTGTGCTGCCGGGTTTGCCCCAGTCAGTTGGATTTGGGTCGGCCTGTTCGCCCCAGGGGCGGGCCACGCTCGCACTGTCGATGCTCACGCGGCCCCAATTAATCGCATCGTATCCGTGAAAGCGTGACAACATCACCGCATGCAACCGAATCCATACGTCGCTGTCCTGCCATTCGCGTAGCGGCACCAGCAGGTCATTCCGCTACCGGAACCCGTCTCTTGCAGAAGGGCTTCTCATGGGATGCCTGTGAACAGCACGGACAGACTATCATTCAACGCAGCACGGTCATCGACGCGCGGTGGGCTGTCCTGGATGAAGAGCGTCGCGTCGTTCTGGCAGCAACGATTCGGGCGTTTCCCACCATGATTCACTGATTCGTCTTCTTGTCATTCACTTTCAGACGTATACCCTAGGATTTCGGATGACATGGTTTTGTTAGCCACGCCAAGCTCGCAGACAGCCCCCGGCACGCCTGCCGAACCCTGAGATCGCGCCCGGCGCGCGGTCGCCACGAACGACACCATGACCCTCGACCCCTCTGTCATCAACGCGCTGGCGCCCACCGGCCGCCTGCGGGCATCGATCAATCTCGGCAACCCGATTCTCGCCGGCACGCTTCCCGATACCGGCGAGCCGGCCGGCGTCTCGGTCGATCTTGCACGTGCATTCGCCGCGCAGCTGGGCGTCGCGCTCGAACTGGCGGTCTTCGATACAGCCGGCAAGTCGGTCGAGGCGGTCGGCGACGAGCACGCCGATATCGGCTTCTTCGCCATCGACCCGTTGCGCGGCGAGAAGATCGCTTTTACCGCGCCGTATGTGCTGATCGAAGGCTTCTATCTGGTGCGCGACGACTCGCCGGTCGTCACGAACGACGACGTCGACCAGCCGCACAACCGGGTCGCCGTGGGCAAGGGCAGCGCGTACGACCTCTTTCTGACGCGCGCACTGAAAGCCGCCCAGATCGTCCGCGCGCCAAGCTCGCCGGGCGTCGTGCCGATGTTCCTCGACGAGGGCCTCGACGTGGCGGCCGGCGTGAAGCAACAACTCGAAGCCGACGCGCGCAGGCATGCCGGATTGCGGCTGCTCGACGAGCGGTTCATGGTGATCCGGCAGGCCATGGGCACGCCCCGAAGCCGCGGCGCGGCCGCAGCGGCGGCGTTGGACGCGTTCGTCGAGGCGATGAAGTTGTCGGGCTTCATCGCCGATGCACTCGCGCGGCACCGGATCGTCGGCGCGTCGGTCGCGCCGTGCTGAACCTGTGTGCGCGCGCTTCGCTTTGCGTCACCGCGTCAGGCGACCGGGCGGGCGCGGCGCCCGTCACCGCGTGGGCGCGTCGATGGCTGGCCGACTGACGCGTCAGCCTGACCGCCGAAGGCGAGATATTTCTGCACTACACGACGCGGATTCTCCCCGACGTGAACGAGCATGCTGTCGAGCAACGACCGGGACATCGTGCTCAGTTGGGCGCTCGACGGCCACGGCATCCTGCTGTGTTCCGAATGGGATCTCGCGAAGTACCTCGAAAGCGGGCGGCTGCGCGTCGTGCTGCCGGAGTGCGTCCAGCCGTCGGCGGACCTGTTCGTCTACGACCCGAACCCGCGCAATCAGTCGGCACGCGCGCGGGCATTCATCGATTTCCTGATCGGGCGCGTCAACCGACGTGCCTGATCACCTGCGCGTAGCCACCATGAACAACCGTGGAAACGGCAGCAGCACCGTACCGTCGTCGAGCGCCGGATAGCCGAGCGCCACCGCGTCGCGATAGCGCGCGACGAACGCCTCGCGCTCGCTGTCGTCCAGCGCCGCGAGAAACGGCCTCAGCGCACTCCCCTTGAACCATTCGACCACCGCATCCGCACCGCCCTTCAGCGGGTGGTAGTACGTGGTGCGCCACACGTCCACCCGTGAACAGAGCGGCGACAGCAGCGCATGGTAACGGCGCGCGCTGAACCGCTCGGTCCGCTCCACCCCTTTCAGCCTCGCCGCCCACGGTCCCGCGGCGGCGACTTCGCGCATCAGCCGGTGCGCCGGCTCGTCGAGGTTGTCCGGCATCTGCACGGCAAGATGCCCGCCCGCCGCCAGTTTGCCGATCAGCCTCGGAAACAGCGTTTCGTGCGCGGGCAACCATTGCAGCACGGCATTCGCCAGAATCAGATCGTATGCGCCCGGCTCGTCCCACGTCGCGATGTCCGCCATGTCGAAGCGCAGACCCGGCAAACGCTTGCGCGCCGCTGCAATCATGTCAGGCGACGCGTCGAGTCCGCGCACGGCGGCGACCGGTGCGCGCGCCATCAGCGCCTCGGTGGAATTGCCGGGCCCGCAGCCGATGTCGATCGCCTGCCGGATCGGCGTCTGCGGCACGGCGGCCAGCAGATCCCTGACGGGCCGCGTGCGTTCGTCCTCGAACTGCACGTACTGTGTTGCGTAGGGATCCCGTGAATCGGTCACGATGCACCTCGGTGGTCGGGTTGTCGATGAGCCGGAGTGTGCGCGTCTCGTCGAGTTCAGTAAAATGAATTTAACATCGATATTGATTCACTTTCCTTATGAAAATCGACACGCTGGGCGTACAGGCATTCGTCGCGATCGCGGACGGCGGCAGCTTCAGACAGGCTGCCGATACGCTGCACGTCACGCAGACGGCGATCACGCAGCGGCTGCGCAAGCTGGAAACCTATCTTGGCGTCGCGCTGATCGAGCGCACGACGCGCCGCACGACGCTCACCGAGATCGGGCAGCGCTTCCTGCCGCAGGCCCGCCGTCTGCTGAACGAACTGTCGGACGCGTTGACGGAAATCCGCGAGACGGGGCTCAGCCTGCGCGGCGACGTGTCCATTGCGTGTGTGCCGACCGTCGGGGTCCAGTATCTGCCGCGTATCCTGCGGGCGTTTTCCGCGCGCCGTCCGCACGACCGCGTGAAGATTCTCGACCACGCGTCGGCGTCGGTGCTGCAGGCGGTGCTGCGACGCGAAGCGGAGTTCGGCATCAGCATCGCGGGCGACCAGCATCCCGAACTGGTCAGCGTACCGCTCGCGGTCGATCCCTATGTGCTGGTCTGCCGCGACGATCATCCGCTCGCGAGGCGGCGGCGCGTGCGCTGGGAAACGTTGCGCGCGCATCCGCTGATCTTTGCCGGCGAAGTGAGCGGCAACCGCGGCTTGCTCGAAGGCGCACTGAAGACCCATGGCCTGACGCTGCACTCGTTCTACGAAGTCCAGCGCAGTTCGACCGCGCTCGGTCTTGTCGCCGAAGGCCTCGGCGCGGCCGTCGTACCGAAGCTTGCGATCCAGAAGAACGCTTATCCGATGGTCCGCACGATCGACCTCGCCGAACCGGAGGTATCGCGCACGCTGGTGCTCGTCACGCGCCGCGCCGCCCAGTTGTCGCCCGCGGCGCGCGTGCTCTACGACATGATTCTCGCGCAGGCGACGCTGCCCGGTCTGCGGCGCTAGCGGCCGGCCGTTCCCGCGGCTGCGCGTTCCGCCCTCGCGCCGCGCAACAGCGCAACAGCGCAACCGCAGCAGCCTCAGCAACCGCGCGAGCAGAACGATTCCGATCGTCAGCGCCGTGAAGACCAGCGGCGTGCGTGTGGAAACGCCCGCCATACAGCGCGATCGCCCCGCATGCAGCAAACCTGTTCGACACGCAGCAGAAGCACGCCGCCGCCATGCCGCTCGACGCCGCGCGCGCCGCAATCGAAGCAAGCGGCTCACCGGTGCGCCGAACCGCCCGCACGCAGCAGTTGACCCCGTATTTTCCGCGCCGTACCCTGTGGCCGGAGGAATCCGCTTCGACGCTCGCCGCTTTCTCAGCCTGTCAGGATGGATCGCCCGTGAACCGTACCGAACTGCTCGCCCGCGACGGCTGCCTCGCCATCGTCCGGCAACCCGCCCAGCCCGTGCGCCCCGCCGCCGGTCAGCCGGGCACGATGTCGACGTTCGTGCCGGACGTCCCCGAGGTATTCGTCGCGATTCTCGACGACGGCCGCATCCTCGCGTTCAACGGTCACGTCGACCTCGGAACGGGCATCCGGACCTCGCTCGCGCAGATCGTTGCCGAGGAGCTCGATGTGCCGGCAGCGCACGTTGCCGTGCTGCTCGGCGATACCGCGGCCACGCCCAACCAGGGGCCGACCATTGCGAGCGCAACCATCCAGATCTCCGCCACGCCGCTGCGCTGCGCCGCCGCTCAGGCACGCGCGGCACTGCTGGAACTGGCCGCCGCCGAACTCGGCACACCGGCCGCGCAGCTCGATACCGACCATGCGGAGGTGTTTCGCCGCGATGCCCCCCATGCCGCGCGGCTCCCGTTCGCACGACTGGTGGCGGGACGCCGCATCGCGCTCGCGTTGAACCTCGACACGCCGGTGAAAGATCCGTCGACCTATCGCGTCATCGGCCGCTCGGCGCCGCGCGTCGATTTGCCCGCCAAAGCGACGGGCGAGCTGACATTCGTGCACGACATGCGCGTGCCCGGCATGCTGCACGGACGGGTCGTGCGGCCGCCCTATGCCGGCCTCGACGCAGGCGCGTTCGTGGGCACGCTGCTCGACCGCGTCGAGCGCGACTCCGTGGCACATCTTCCGGGGCTGCGCGCCGTCGTCGTGCTGGGCGATTTCGTCGGCGTGGTGGCCGAGCGCGAAGAACAGGCCATGCGCGCGGCGCGCGAGTTGCGCGTCGTCTGGAAGCCGCTGCCCACGCTTGCGTCGATGGACGACCCGGGCGCGGCCATCGCCGCCGCACCCGCGAGGCGTCGCGTGCTGCTCGACGAAAGCGATGTCGAAGCCGCGCGCGCCGCGCCGGGCGCGCACACGCTGTCGCGCACCTACGTCTGGCCGTACCAGATGCACGGCTCGATCGGCCCGTCGTGCGCGCTCGCCGATTATCGCGAACAGGGCCTCGGACGCATCACGGTGTGGTCCGGCACGCAAAATCCCGTATCGCTGCGCTACGACCTCGCGACACTCGTGGCGCGCGACGAGGCAGACATCGACATCGTCCGCATGGAAGCCTCGGGCTGCTACGGCCGCAACTGTGCGGACGACGTCTGCGGCGACGCACTACTGCTCTCCCGCGCAGTCGGCCAACCGGTGCGCGTGCAACTGTCGCGCGCGGACGAACACCTGTGGGAACCCAAAGGCGCGGGCCAGGTAGTGAGCGTGACCGGCACGGTCGGCGCCGATGGCCAGATGCTCGGCTACGATTTCGCCACCCGCTATCCGTCCAACGACGCGCCGCTGCTCGCCTCGCTGCTGACCGGCGTGCTGCCGGCCAGCACAGGCAGCGTGTTCGAAATGGGCGACCGTACCGCGGTGTCGCCTTACGCCAGCCCGAACCGCCGCTTCGTCTGCGACGACCTTGCGCCGCTCGTGCGCGCGTCGTGGCTGCGCGGCGTCTCCGCACTGCCGAACTCGTTCGCACACGATGCATTCGTGGACGAACTGGCCGCGCTCACCGGCGCCGATCCGCTCGACTTCCGGCTGCGGCACCTGCCGGATGCGCGCGCGGCCGACCTGCTCGCGGCCGTGGCGATCCGCGCGAACTGGACGCCCCGTCCGCGACGCCCTGGCGGCGGCGCTGCGCGTATCGTGCGTGGCCGCGGCATCGGCTACGCGCGTTACGTGCACAGCCGCTTTCCCGGCTTCGGCGCCGCGTGGTCCGCGTGGATCGTGGATCTCGCGGTCGACCGCGTGACGGGCGAGGTGCGCGTCGAACGGGTGACGGTCGGCCAGGACACCGGCACGACGATCAACCCCGATGGCGTGCGCCACCAGATCCACGGCAACGTGATCCAGGTGCTAAGCCGCACGCTAAAGGAACGCGTGCGCTTCGTCGACGGCAAGGTCGCGAGCCGCGAGTGGGGCAGCTACCCGATCCTCACGTTTCCCGAGTTGCCCGAGATCGACGTCGTGCTGATGCCGCGTCAGGGCGAGCCGCCGCTCGGTTCCGGCGAATCCGCCTCCGTGCCCGGACCCGCCGCCCTTGCCAACGCGCTTTTCGATGCGACCGGCGTGCGCTTCACCGCACCGCCGTTCACGCCCGAGACGGTACGCGCCGGCCTGCGCGACGCGGGCCTCCTGCTGCGCGCGCCGGCGCAGCACGACACGCTAGCCGTGTGAACATGCAGCGTGCGGGCTGAGGGATGCGCTATTCGTCGTCCGTTTCCACCCTCTTGCGCAACAGAAACCGCAGCACCACACGCTCGCCGGGATTCAGCGTGCCGTAACGCTCCGTCACGCGCCGCGCGAACGGGACCGTTTGCCCGATGAGCCGAACGCCTGCGGCCGTCGCGCGCCGTCGGCGACCCGTCAGCGCGACGGCAGCATGCCGGACCAGACGATTTCGAGTTCCAGGGCAATCGAACGCGCAAGGCCGTCGAGGCCGGGAAACAGCGAGGCATTCGTGATGTTCATCCGGTAGAGCCATTTCATCGCGTCCACCCGCACGCTCGCGGGCAACACGATCTTGTGCAGCAGTTCCTCGCTTGCGTCGTACCCGTCGAGGATCTCCTGCAGCGGCTTGTCGATGACGCCCGGCACGACGAACGTGCCGGACTGCGCGATCAGCCGGTCGTCCATCTCGGACGGCTCGCCGAACCACACCACCTCATAGCGGTTGCTGAAGAAGTACTGGTCGAAGTGACCCTCGACACGCGGATCGATGACGTCGCGCGTGAGACCGGGCGAAGCCTTCGGCAGCGCCCGGTTGTTCCAGAGCGCCGGCGTGTTCAGCGCGAAGATCGCCGCGTCGTCGACCGCGCGTTCGAGCGCGAAAAACGCTGCAACGAATGGACTCTTCGTGAAATCGAGCAGCCGCGTCGGCGCGCCGTGGTGCTGCATCAGCGCGAGACAGCGCAGGTCGTTCGAAAGCAGTTCCGGATGCACGAGAAAGTTGTGCGCCTTGCGCCGGAACACGCGAATCGCGCGCTCTTCGCGGTTACGCCATTCGCCGTGGTCGAGCACGTAGGCCCGCATGTAGCGCGACAGCGAACTCTCGAGCAGCCAGCGTGCGTTCTGCTGACCGCGAAAAGCCCACCCGTCGAGCGTCGACGTCAAATCCATGAACTGGTTCCAGCCCGATAACACCGTCGTCTTCATAGACTCTTCCCGCAATCGATTCGCTGGTGCGCGGCGCCGCGTGGCGCGCGCAGACCATTATGACGCGATTGCCGTGGCGAATGCATGACCTCACGCACAGACGGTGCGTCCGCCGCCGCCCGCGCGCCGGTCAGCCTTCCTGCCCCGAAAGCGGAACCCGCTCGGCCGGCGCGCCAGCCGCGTTCGGCCCATGCGGTACGGCGTCCGCATGGCCCTGCAGGGGCCGCTCGGGATGCAGGAAAATCCACAGCACGGCGCCGCACGCGGCGGCCACGCCGATCACGATCAGCCCGCTCTCCCAGCTGCCCGTCACCTTGACGACGAAGGCCACGGTGACGGGACCCGCCACGTTCGACAGCGCACCCCATACGTTCGTCCAGCCGGACATCACGCCGGTGAACGCGCGCCCGAGGTCCTGCGTGGCGGACCACACCACCACCTGCACGAAGCCCACCGCCGCGAACGACAGGCACAGCAGCCCGATCACGGACGGCATGCTGGCCGCGCGCGACGCAGCGATCAGCGCAAGCGCGCTCGCCACGAAGCCGATCATCGCGACCGGCGTGCGCGCCCAGTAGATCGACCCCGTCTTCTTCAGGATGCGGTCGCAGAGATAGCCGGCCACGAACACCGCAATGAACACGGCAACCCACGGCAGCGACGCATACATGCCCATCGCCTTCAGCGACAGTCCGCGCGCGCGCATCAGATAGGTCGGCAGCCAGGTCGTGTAAAAGCTCTGGATCAGCACGAGCAGGAAGTACTGGATGCCGAACACCCAGAAGCGCGGCTGCCTGAAGCAACGCAGAAACGCGCCTTTGACCGGCGGGTTTTCCGGCGGCTGCCCCGCCGCGATGAATTCGGCTTCGTGCCGCGTGATGAGCGGATGAAGCGCCGGCGTGTCGCGATAGCCGATCCACCAGATCAGGCCGAGCACGAGGCCGAGCACCCCGAAGCCGTAGAACACCGCGTGCCAGCCGAAGTGGATGATCGTCCAGGCCGTGAGCGGTGCCGATACGATCGGCCCGAGGTAAAGCCCCGCGAGCAGTGCCGAATTGCCTTTCGCGCGTTCGGAGCGCGGGAACCAGCGCTTGATCGCGACAATGCCGCTCGACCAGTCGCCCGACTGCGCGCCGCCGAGCACGAGCCGGCAACCGAACAGCCATGCGAAGGTCGCGCCGAACGGCGTGGCGATCATCATCAGCGACCAGAGCGCGCTCGTGCCGGCCAGCACCTTGCGCGAGCCGATGCGCTCGGCGAGACGGCCAGCCGGCATCTGCCCGATCGCGTAGGTCCAGAAATACACGGTCAGGATCATCGACATCTGCACGATCGACAGCCCGAGTTCTGTCTGGATCGTGGGCGCGGCGACGGTCATCGCCGCGCGGTCGAGGGTCATCACGAACGTGATGGGTGCGATGAGGAAAGCGACGATTTTCCAACGAAGGTTGCTGATCTTGTGCGACATGAACGCGCTCCCGTGCGTGTTTGACACGCGTGCGGGCCGTAAGGCGGATCGACCGCCGCATGCTTTGTGCCCGCCGCTACTTCTTCGACAGTATGGACGCAACGGACCCGCGGTGTGTATTGGGTTTCAGCGGGCGCACCATCGCATTCGCGACGTCGTCGACATGCGAACAGGTGAATTCATTTATCATCAGTATTCCTGATCAAAAATAAATGCAGCGAATTCAAAAAAATCTCGTGCGCCCATTTTTCACGCGTTACCCGCCGCGAAATCGGCTCAATCAATGCATCTCGCATGAATATCATGCGCTTGTCACAGGCTGCCGATAATGCGCACATCATGCAAATTCACCATTAACCGGAAGATTACCAGGTTCCAGGTATGTTATTCCGGCTCGTCGCGACATAACTTGAATGAGCGCGTCCGGATACCTTTTGCGCGCGCATTTTCGTTCACGCACGACCCCGCAAGGAGACATTCAAATGGAACCTGAACTGATCAGGTTTGACCACGACGAGGCCGCGAGGATTTTTGCCGAATCGATGAAAGCCGTGCTGTCACCCGACGATATAGCCGGCGTTACCGCACAATTACGGGCATTCGGCGACACCCAGCAGATCCCGGCCAAGGCCACGATCATCAGCGCAATTTTCTATCTGCGCTTCAACATCGAAACCACTACGGACAGAAAGTACGACAAGGTGATCAAGCGCTTCGAAGGGAATGCAGGCGGTATTTCGAGCCCCGGTGGCGGCGCGCTGTTCGGCACGGTATTCACGAAAGATATCGAACGGCTCTACGCCGAGACCAAAAGCTTCCAGTTCAACTCCAGCCCGGTCATGATGAACGTGAATTTCTTCGGCAACGGGAGCACATTCCTCGGCAACTTCATGTCGGGAGGCGTGAGCACCGTCGGCGGAACAGGCGGCGGCACCGGTCACTGGAAATAAGCGGCTCGCTCAAAATCGAAACCGCGCGACGCAGCCAACCAGCTGCGCCGCCTGCTGACTCAGGCTCTCCGCCGCGGCGGCGCTTTGCTCGACCAGCGCCGCGTTCTGCTGCGTGGTTTGATCCATCCGGCTGACCGCCGCCCCGACCTGCCCGACGCCTGCGCTTTGTTCCGCGCAAGCCTCGCTGATTTCGCCCACGATGACGCTGAGGCGCTGAATCGCGCCGACGACCTGCGTCATCATGGCCCCGGCTTCGTCAACGAACGCGCCGCCACTTTCGACGCGCCCGACACTGGCTGTCACCAGCGTTCGTATTTCGCACGCCGCCTGCGCACTGCGCTGCGCAAGACCGCGCACTTCCGCCGCGACGACCGCGAAACCCCGCCCTTGCTCGCCCGCGCGCGCGGCCTCCACGGCCGCGTTGAGCGCGAGAATATTGGTTTGCGCCGCGATCTCGTTGATGATGCCGATGATGTCGCCGATCCTGCGCGCGCTCTCGTTGATCCCCTTCATCGTCTCGACAACGGCGCCCACGGCCGTGGCGCCCTGCACGGCGATCGACGCCGCCCCGTTCGCCAGTTCGCTCGCCTCGAACGCGTTCTGGGCGTTCTGCTTCACGATCGCGCTGAACTGCTCCATCGACGCGGCCGTCTGCTGAAGCGCGCTCGCCTGCTCCTCGGTGCGTTGGCTCAGATACGCGTTGCCCGACGCGATTTGCGCCGAGCCCGTCGCAATCGCATCGCTGCTCGCGCGGACCTGCCCGACGATGCCTTTCAGGGCGGTCGTCATCTGCTGCATCGCGGCCATCAGGCTCCCGGTATCGCCGGGCCGCAAGGCGAGCGCGACATGAAGATCGCCCGTCGCAATCCGGTGCGCCGCGTCGCGCGCGTCATGGGGCTCCCCGCCGAGCTTGTGCGTCACCGCGCGCGCAAAGCCCAGTGCGCTCGCCACGCCGGCGAGTGCGACGAGCGCCATTACGCCGATGCTCGTGAGCATCGCGCGCGTTTGCCGTGCGTTCGCACGCACGGCAGCAGCGCTTGCCTGCCTGACGATAACGGCACCCGATTCGCGCAAAACGATTGCCGAGGCGCGGTCGATGCCGTTGATCGCGTGATCGCCCACGGCGATGTCGAAGCCCGAGGCCTCGAACTGTCTGAGCGCGGTGCGGAACGCCACGCCCATTGCCCGGTGCAGCGTGTTGAACTGCTCTACCTTCGCACGTGCCTCGCCGGGCGGCAGTTCCCGTGCGAGCCGCTCTGTCGTCGACTGCGCCGCCGCCTCGTCTTTCCGAAAGGCAAGCCAGTACTTGTCGAATAATTCGGGATCCTTACCACGCACCAGAATATCCTTGCCGTTCTGCACCTGGTTCTTGAACGCGACAAGCGCAGCGTCGATTGCGCGGGCTTGCGCATCGTCGACGTCGACGATGCGCCTGTACGTGTTTGCGGCGTCGTTGATCTCGAACACGCCGAATAGCCCCGCCCCCGACGCGACCAGCAGCGTGCCGCCTAGCGCCAGCAAAAGTTGATGGACTAGTTTCATGTCTCAAGTCGTGAAGCATCCGTTGCGCGGGATCGTTTCCGCCGGTCTTGTTCTTTTAATGCACGGAAAATTCTGCCAGCATGTCGCCGCCGATCTGTTGAGAAAATTTTCTCCCGGCTTGAGCGAACGGTTAAGCTGCGCGCGGCACGACGTCGAGCAATGCGCCTACATCCCCTTGAACCGGTCCGCGTAGAGACGGCTCACGCCGAGGCGCCCCGCATAACCGCGTAACACGAGGGTCAACCGGCCGCTTTCGTCGCGCTGCGCGCTGTCGATCGCGTCGCAACGCACGATGATGCCGCGATGCACCTGCCAGAACCGCTGGGGATCGAGTTGCCGCTGCAGCTCGCGCAACGGCGTGCGGATCAGGTGTTCGCGCGCCGCGGTGACGACGCGCACGTATTTGTCCGCGGCTTCGAAGAACAGCACCTCGTCCACCGGCACCATCGCGATCGTATTGCCCGCGCTCGCCTGGATCATCCGCAGTGGCGCACTCGCATCGGCGCGCTCGTCGACGGGTACGGCCGCCTGAACCAGCGCGCGCAGCCGGTCGAGCGCGGCGTCCAGATCGGGATGATTCGCCGCCCGCGCCTGGGGTGCCGGCGGTGCGTCTTCATCCGCGTGCCGACATGCCGACGCGCGCTGCGCAAGCTGGGCTTCGAGCCGCGCGCAGGTCCGCGCGAGGCGTTCCGGTTGAACAGGCTTCAGCACATAATCCGCCGCCGCGCGCTCGAATGCGGCGAGCGCGTACTGGTCGTAGGCCGTCACGAACACGATCAGCGGGAAGCCGGCGTCGTGCTGCGGCCACGCGTCGGCAAGCGCTTCGGCGGCTTCGAGCCCGCTCATGCCGGGCATCCGGATATCGAGAAACAGCACGTCCGGCCGCAGCGCAAGGCTTTGCGTGACGGCGCTCGCGCCGTCCCCGACCGTCGCGACCACGCGCAGCGCGGGCCATAACCGCGCGAGCGACGCCTGCAGGTCGGCGGCAAGCAGCGGTTCGTCTTCGGCGATCAAGGCAGTGGCGTTCATGATGGATCGTGAGCAGAACAGCAGCGCAAAAGAGGCAACGGCGCTTCGCAACAGCGCTTCGCGGCGGCGCGCAGGCAGTGCTCAGCCGGCCGGCAGGCGCACCGTGGCGAGCGTGCCGCCGTCGCGATCCGTCGCATTCGCGAGGTCGAGCGAACCGGCCGCCCCATACAGCCCGCTGAGCCGCGCGCGCACCTGCTGCGTGCCGAACGACGTGCGTTCCGGCGCGCCGGGGGATGCCGCAAACGGGCCTCCTGACGACGCGCCGAACGCGCCCCCTGCCGCCCTTTCACCGACATCCGGCGCGCCCAGTCCGACGCCGGTGTCGCGCACGCAGAGCGTCAGCATAGCGCCTTCCCGCGTCGCCGACACGTCGAGCCTGCCGCCGCCGAGTTTCGGTTCGAGCCCGTGACGGATCGCGTTTTCGACGAGCGGCTGCAGCAACAGCGGCGGCACCGGCAGCGCGGCAAGCTGGGGCGGCAGATCGAGGCGATAGTGCAGCCGCGCGCCCATGCGGATCTGCATCAGCTGCAGATAGTCGTCGATGCGCGCGAATTCGGCGGACAGCGGACAGGTACCGCGCCGGGACGCATCGAGCGTCGCGCGCAGGAAGTCGATCAGCCGGTCCAGCATCTGCTGCGCGCGCGGCGGGTCGGTGCCGATCAGCACGCGCAGGTTGGCCAGCGTGTTGAACAGCATATGCGGCTCCAGTTGCGATTCGAGCAGCTTCAGCCTGTTTTCGGCGGCGGCGCGCATCGCCGCCTCGCCGCGCGCCGTCATTTCAGCCAACCGGCCGCGCGCCTCGAAAAAGTACGTGATGCCGATAGCAGGCAGCAGGATCTCAAGCGCGCTCAGCATCAGTGTGCGCGCATCGTGAACGATCACGGTCGGTGCCCCGCGATGGCCCGCCAGCCGGTCGGCGAGTCCATCGCCCACCGCATAGCCGACGATGCCCGACACGATCACCCACGGCACCATCAGGCCCCAGCCGGGCCAGGGCCGCTGCGCCCGCACGCTGCCGGGAAAGCGCCGCCTCAGCAGTGCGGCAAAGCCGTAGCGGCCGGCTTCGATCAGCGCCTGGATCGGCAACGCCGTGCAGGCCGTGTAAAGCAGGCTGTGCCAGAACGGCTCGGCATACGCGACGGTGGTGAACACCGTCATTGCAAGCGTAATGCCCGCGGCGACGCGCAGTTCGCGGATCACCCAGCGGAACGCGACAGTATGGCTCGGCATGGGCAGGGTCTGATTCAAGACGAGCCTCGGCACAAGGGTTCGGGCTGGCTGCGGGCTGGCGGCCGCGCGGCGCGAAACGGCGCCCGGTGCCGGTCAGATTGACGAGGAGGCGGCCCCGCGATGCCGCCGGCCCATGTCATGCGTTCGGCGAGCGGCGCACGGCGCGCTTGATCCACAACGGACACAGCGGGTGCACGGCGCGGCACAACGCAAGGCCTAACGCGAGGCCCAACGCGAGGCCTAACGCAAGGCCCAACGCAAGGCCCAACGCGCGGCTCAACGCAAGGCCTGACGCGAGGCCCAATCCATGGTAGCAGAACGCCCGCGCGACCCAGGCGCCGCAGCGGCGCGGTCCAGCCGGTTCGCACGATCGCAGCGGCCGCCGCGGATGTGCTCACGCGAGCGTGGAGCGCCAGTCCGCGCGCACGGCCAGCCCCATCGCCATGCCGCGCGACACGAAGGCGCCGCTGAAGCCGCCGTAGACGAGACCGGTCACCGCGACAAAGGGCTGCGCGGATGCAAGCGACGGATGCATCGCCAGCATCACATTGACGCCGAATTTGACGACGAACACGCCGAGCATCAAGAGCAGCGGCGTCCAGTTGCCGGGCACGAACAGCATCCGTTCGCCGGGCAGCCAGCGCACGCCGCGCCACGCGCCGACCGTGCGCGCAAGTACAAGCGCGACGACGAGGCCGAGCACCCAGGCGGCGAGCGCGATCGGCTCGTGCGCAAACGAGGTTTGCAGACCCGTCAGCGACAGCACGGCCATCGCGAGCGGCATGAGCACCGCGCGCCGCGGCGCGCGCAGATGGTCGGTGGACTGGCGCACGCCGAGTTTGACGACATACGCGAGAATCGCGTAGACCCACAGCGGCGTGTGATGAAGAATAGCGGCGAACATGGCGTCCTCCCGTCGGAATCGATGCCGGCGATGATGCCCGTGTGGACCCGCGCGCCGCGAGCGGCGTGCGACGAGCGGCAGCCACGCGGCGCGAAATGCGGCCGTGCGGCGCGAACGGTATGGGGCAGACGCGGATCGCGCTCCGCAGAATGACGCGGTCACGCCCGTTGGGGCCGCGTGACGTGCCGTGCGGTATCGGCAGGTCAGGCGCAGGCGGGCGATCGCGATCGCGATCGCTGGCGGCCCGCCTTCCGGCGCATCAGATCCAGCGCAACGCTTCGGCGATCACAGGCGTCGCCTCACTGCACACGCATTCGCCATGCGCGATCAGGAGCCGCTCGGGCTTCCAGTCGAGCACCTTTTGACGGGCGGAGCGCGCGGCATCGCGCGAGAGAAAACTCAGTCGCCACTCGCGCGGGGTACTGCCGTGCGGCCCGACGAGTTGATCGAGCCGCATCAGCATCCCTTTCCACCCGACGGCAGTCGCATCGGGAAAGCGCTGGATCAGGTCGCCAAAGATCGCCGTGCGCGACGCGCGATGCAAGAACACCACTTCTTCCATCGCAAACGATCCGCGAAACACGACCTGGTCGATGTCCGCCGACCATTGCGGGTCCGGGCGGTCGCCAAGCTCGCCATCGAAGCGAAGCGCTCTCCGCTTCCGTGCAAGCCCCGGGGGCGCATACAGCCTCGCATCGGGCCAGCGGGCATGCCAGGCCGGCAGCGCGAGGTGATGCAGCTTGTTCGGCGACACGATGCAGGCCACCGGCCCGACGGCCTCCACCGCCTGAGCCAGGCCTTCCGTCAGCCCGACAGGCGACCATATCCACGTGTTGCCTGAAGAGAGCCGCACGACCGCCATACGGGTGGGATACGGAAAACCGTAGAACGAGACCGTCGGCCCATCGGCAAAATAGAGATCCGGTCCGAACGGGGTGAGCATGGGTCGAGATGTTTGCCGGGAGGAACGCAGTACGCCGGCCCGATGCGCTACGACCGGTCCGTCATGTCAAGTCGCGTCGCGTCATGTCACCCGCTCATCAGGAACGCGCGAACGGAACAGACGCGCCGCTGCCCAGCGCACTCAGCGCCATGCTTCCCGCACCGAATAGCGTGCGCGGCATCGCCTCATGACCGATGAAGCCCGGCAATTCCTCGCTCTCGTCCGCGACGACCGCCGCTGCCCGCTGGACATCCGCCCGCTCCCCACGCTGACGATGCGTCGCCGCAACCACACGGCGCGTCATCACCGTCGAGCGCCGCTCCGATTTCATCGCAACGGGGGACTCGGAGGGGTTCAACTGAACGGCTTCGTCCAGCATGCGATCGGGTGCGGTCGCGTTCACGCTGCCGCAGAACGCGGTGACGATCACCACGGCGAGTCGGGTTAGCCTCGTGAAAAGCGGCTGCATTTTGCCTTCGTATGCATAAGTGTCTTCACCGTAAGAGCATGCCCATGACTGGCCGGATCGCGACAATCCGCCATTGCGCCCATGCCACGGGTCACGGCTCACGCGGCGCGGCGCGGCAACGGCGCCGGCCCGCTGGTCGATACTAACGCGTGCGCGTGTCCGCACGTATACCCACTTATCCGTACCGGCCCATTTTCACGACCCCGTCCATTCGTTTGACGCCGTTCGGCAAATAGCTCAGAGTAGCATTCCGGTCTTTCAGAAAAGTAACGAGACACCCCGAAGCGGCGGCAATGCCCCCCTGGTACCGCAGGGTCGCACACGAACGAATGGCCTCGTACCGGCACGACGATGCGGCCAGGGAAAACCCCGCTTCGGACGCCGGACCCGGACACCGGATGGCAAAACCCGAAGCCTGGCCGGTACACTTCCTCTTTCACGCAAAATCTCGTGCCATGAAAATCCGGGTTCCGACCGATAAATGGTCCTTCCAGCGCACTTACCGATTGTGGCTGCACTACGGGGTATTCTGGATCGGCGCCATCGTCGCGGGATTGGTCGCGGTGCTGTACGCACGCCTGATCGATTTCGGATACAACCTGTTCCTCGATCACGTCGCGCACAACCGATGGCTGCCCTTGCTCGTGACGCCTGTGATCAGCGCCGCCTGCGTCTGGATCACGCGACGCTTCTTCGACGGCGCGGAGGGCAGCGGCATCCCGCAGGTGATCGCGGCCCTGCATGGCCCACGGGAACTGGGCGAGCGCCTGCTGACGATTCCGATCCTGCTGGGCAAGATTTTCGTCTCGTTCCTCGCGATCCTCGGCGGACTCACGATCGGCCGCGAAGGACCCACGATCCACGTCAGCGCGTCGCTGATGTTCAGCCTTCGACACTTCTACCCGAAGCGCTTTCGTGCCATCCGAGGCGCCTCGCTCGAACGCCAGCTCGCCCTCGCGGGCGCGGCAGCGGGACTGTCGGCGGCGTTCAACGCACCGCTGGCGGGCGTCGTGTTCGCCATCGAGGAACTCACGCGCAGTTTCGAGGCCCGCACGAGCGGGGTGCTCATCACCGCCATCATCTTCGCGGGCGTCGTCTCGCTCGGCCTCCAGGGCAACTACGTGTATTTCGGCACGATCGACATCGGCCCGCGACTTCCCGATCTGCTCGTTGCCGCAGTCCCTCTGGTCGGACTGCTCGCCGGTATCGCCGGAGGCATCTTCTGCTGGCTGCTTCTCAATACGCAGCGCTGGATGCCGCCGGCCGTCCTGCGCTTGCGCGCGCACCGTCCGGTCGTCTTCGGCGCCGCGTGCGGCTTGCTGATCGCGGTCATCGGCATTGCCAGTTCGGGGCATACCTTCGGCAGCGGCTACGCCGAAGCACGCTCGATGCTGGAGGGGCACGGCCATGTCACCGCGCTCTATCCGGCATTCAAGATGATCACGATGGTCGGCTCCTATCTGCCCGGCGCGCCGGGTGGATTGTTCGCGCCGTCGCTGGCGATCGGCGCGGGAATCGGCAATGCGCTGCACATGGTGTTCTCGCAGATGGGCCTGCCGATGCTGATTGCGCTGGGGATGGTCGGCTACCTCGCTGCGGTGACGCAAAGCCCGATTACGGCTTTCGTCATCGTGATCGAGATGATCAACGGACACGCCCTCGTGATTTCGCTGATGGCGACCGCGCTGATTGCAAGCCGCGTCTCCCGCTTCTTCGCCCCGCCGCTCTACGAGGCGTTGTCCGAACGCTACGTGCCCCGGCATCAGGGCAGCGCCTGACGGCAGCCCGCGCGGCGCACGGCGGCGGGCACGGGCGCGGGCGCGGCGAAAATAATGTGTCCCCGGTGTAACCCGGTGCCCGCGTCAACCGAATTACCCGTCATCCCTGCGCCCATCCTTGTCCATGAAATTCCTGAATCTGCTGCCTCGCGTCCTGCCGGGCGCGCATCGGCCGTCCGGCTTCGGCGACGCATCGCTTCACGGTCTGCTCGGCCTCGCGTGGGTCGTGGAGGCGCGCGACCCCTATACAGGCGGCCATCTGTGGCGCGTATCGCGCTACGCGGGTCTGCTCGCGGAGCGCGCGTGCCTCCCGGCAGCCGACATCGCGCGAGTGACGGTGGGCGGATTCCTGCACGACCTGGGCAAGATCGCGATCCCGGACGCGATCCTGCGCAAGACCGACCGGCTGACGGACAGCGAGTACGAAACCGTCAAGACGCATCCGGAGGTCGGCCGCAGTCTCGTCGCGCGGCACCCGTTCGGCGGCAGCGTGATCGACGCCATCTACGCGCACCACGAACGTCCGGACGGCAAAGGCTACCCGCTGGGCCTCACAGGCGATCAGATTCCGGCTGCGCCGGCGATCGTCGGCATCTGCGACGCGTTCGACGCAATGACCAGCGCGCGCCCGTACCGCAAGCCGATGCCCGTCGAGACGGCGCTCTCGGTGCTCCGCGAAAACCTCGGCGGCCAGTTTCACCGGCATTACGGCGAGCTGTTTCTCGCGCTCGGCGACACCGCTGACGTGCAGCACATCGTCGGACATAGCGACGACGGGATCCCGCTGCAGCAATGCATCACATGCGGCCCGACCATCGTCACCCGACGCGGCACGGCGGCCGGTGCGCAGGTCTTCTGCCCCGCCTGCACGACGGGCTACCGGTTCGAGGGACCGGGTCGCCCGCTCGCGCGCACCGAGGCCCGGCCCACCGCGCAGGATCTCGCGCCGCAACCGGACGAGGCGTTGATCGACCGCGTGCTCGAACCGCTCGCGCGCGCCTGAGCGGTGCCGCGCGTCACCGCCCGCGCGGCCCGCGCCGTGTCAGGCGGGCGAGGGCTGCAACAGCGCCAGTGCTGGCCGCAGCGCACCTTCGAGCAAGGCGCGTTGCGGCCGCGTGCGCGCGAGCACGCGTATTCCGAGGTGCAGACCGAGCAAGAGCTGCGCGAGATCGTCGGCCGGCTGCGCAGCGGGAATCTCGCCGCTGCGCTGGCCTTCGACGATGCAGCGCCGGAAGAATGCCTCGACCCTGGCCAGCACTTGCGCAACGATCGTCCGGAACTCCGGGTCGTGCGGCGCGACTTCGAGCGCCGAGTTGACGAGCAGGCACCCCTTGCGTTGCGCATCGCGCACCGACCGATCGACGATCTCCGCGAAGAACGCCTCGATCGCCGCGCGCGGCGACAGATCGCGTTCGAGCCGCGACACGCGCTCGCCGAAGCTGTTGTCCACGTAGTAGCTCAACGCGCGCTGGAACAGCGTGCGCTTGTCGCCGAACGCGTTATACAGGCTCGCGCCCGTGATGCCCATGTCCTGGGCAAGGTCGCGCACCGACGTGGCTTCGTAGCCATATCGCCAGAACCGCTGCACGGCCGCTTCGAGCGCGGCCGCTTCATCAAATTCCCGAGGTCGGGCCATCTTCCCTCCAGCCAGAACGATCCGTCATTGCAACGTCACGGACGTTACGATATTCTAAAACAAACGATCTAAAATAATGCGCACATGCTGCCTGCCGTCAAAGGCAGGGGCGATTGCGTGCATGTCCTCGCAGACAAACAGACCGGCACATCATGATCCATTTCTCTTTCCACCCCGCCGCGAAGGGCGCGCCGCTGCCCGAAGAACCGCGTCTGCCGTGCGCGCTGCGGCTCGTCGGCACCAAAACGGGCGAACGGCATCCCGCGCAGCGCCGCACGGACCGGTCGCAATGAAAGCGGGAAACAGGCAGGTCGGGATCGCCGCCGGCGCGGGCGGCATCGGTCTTGCCGCCGCCCGGCGATGCGCCGGCATGAAAGCCGCGCTCGCGCAGGCAGCACGCCCCCCCTGCACGCCGTAACGCCGGAGACACGATCTTGTACTCGTCCGAGGCACGCCTCAAGGCGCTGTTTGTCAGCGGTCTCGCGGGTCACGCGGCCGACTATCGCGTGTTCCTCGCGGAACTGACCGGGCATGTGCGCGGTTATCTGCGCAAGCGGATTCCTCACTTCCACGAGGACGTCGAGGATCTCGTGCAGGAAATCCTGCTGGCGGTCCATAATGCGCGTCATACGTTCCGGCAGGATGAGCCGTTGACCGCATGGGTTCATGCGATAGCCCGTTACAAGCTGATGGATTTCTTCAGAACGCACGCGAGGCGGGAGTCGCTGCACGAACCGCTGGACGACCACGAGGCGATTTTCGCCGAGTCCGATGACGAGCCGGTCGATGCGCGCCGCGATATCGGCACCTTGCTCGACCATTTGCCGGACAAGCAGCGGCTCTCGATCCTGCACGTGAAGCTGCAGGGGCTCTCGGTTGCCGAAGCCGCGCGCCTGACCGGACTCACGGAGTCCGCCGTCAAGGTGAGCATCCACCGTGGACTCAAGGCGCTCGCCGCGCGCGTGCGGGGGGTTGCATGAGAACCGACGAACTCGTCGAACTGCTCTCGACCGGCGTGACCGCGGTCCCGCGCGCGGCGGCGGCGCGCCGGTTTGCCTGCGCACTGCCGCTCGCGGTGCTCGGCGCCGCGCTGCTGATGACAAGCCTGTTGGGCCTGCGCCCCGATCTCGCCGCCGCGATGCGCACGGCGCTGTTCTGGGGCAAGCTCGCGTTCGCGCTGTGCATCGCGGCGGGCGCGCTGGTCGCCACCATGCGGCTCGCGCGGCCGGGCGCGCGCGTCGGGCCGGGATGGCCGCTCATGGCCGCCCCCGTGTTGCTGGTGTGGCTCGCGGGCATCGTGGCCGTCGCCGCCGCCGCACCGCACGACCGTCTGCCGGTACTGCTCGGACAGTCGTGGCGCGTGTGTCCGTTCAACATCACACTGCTTTCCGTGCCGGGTTTCGTGGCGCTGTTCTGGGCCGTGCGCGGCCTCGCTCCGACCCGGCTCAGGCTTGCGGGCGCCGCCACCGGGCTGCTCGCGAGTTCGAGCGCCACGGCGCTCTACTGCCTTCACTGCCCGGAAATGAGCCCGGCATTCTGGAGTATCTGGTACGTGCTCGGCATGCTGCTGCCCGCTGCGGCGGGGGCGCTGCTCGGTCCCAGGCTGCTGCGCTGGTAGCCGCTCGCGCGAGGGCCACACGCGCAAGCGCGCGGCCGCCGCGTGCGGCTGCGCCATCGTGTCTTTACGCTTCGCCCCATCGCGGCATGGGCTGCGCGAGCGATTCGGGTGCGCGGGACAGCGCCGCTTCATCGGGAACGGACGACGCATCCGCACCGGTCCGGAATACGCTCACCGCCGCGACAAGCCCCTGCGCATCGGTGCGCAGGTGGCCCGTCGCGCTCGACGTGCGCTCGACCAGCGCCGCATTCTTCTGCGTCGCCTGATCGAGTTCGACCACCGCGCGGCTCACCTGGTCGATCGCATCCGACTGCTCCGACGTCGCAATAGCGATGTCCTGCATGGTGACGGTCACGCGTTCGACCGAGCCGACGATCTGCGTCATGGCTTCGCTCGCCTCGCTCGCTTGCGCCGCGCCGGTCTGCACGCGCCGGTTCGATTCGTCGATCAGCGCTCTCACTTCCTTCGCCGCCTGCGCGCTGCGCAAGGCGAGACTGCGCACCTCGGAGGCCACCACCGCGAACCCGCGACCGTGTTCGCGCGCCCGCGCCGCTTCCACCGATGCGTTCAGCGCAAGGATGTTCGTCTGGAACGCAATGCTGTCGATCACGCCCACGATCTCCGAAATGCGCGCGGCACTCGCCGACACCGCCTGCATCGTCCCGGACACCTGCGCGACGATCCCATGCCCGCGCTGTGCATCGCCCTTCGCTGCGCGCGCGAGGGCATCGGCCTCGCGCGTGCTGTCCGCATTTTGCCGGACCGCTGCGGCAAGCTGCTCGAGCGTGGCCGCCGTCTGCTCCAGCGCCGCCGCCTGCTGCACGGTGCGGGCGGACAGCTCGGCATTGTCCGTCGCGATGCCGTCGATGCCGCCGCTCACCGCGTCGGTCCCTTGCCGGATAGCCGCGACCGTCCTCGCCAGGTCGGCGCGCATCCGCTCCAGCGCGAGGCGCAGCACGCCGATTTCGTTGTCCGCGCAACGGGTGGGCGCGCCGTCGAGATCGCCGCCCGCGATCCGTTCGAGGTGTGCCGATACGTCTTTGAGGGGACGCAGCAGGATCGAATCGAGGAAGCGCCAGTAGGCCGCGATCAGAAGCGCGGAAAGGACGAGAAACCCGAGCGCCGCGCGGCCCGCGAGGCGCGCACGCGCCTGCGCCTGCACCCTCATCTGCTCGCGTCTGCGCTGCGATGCGCCGACGGCTTGCCGCAGCGCGGCTTCGAAGGTCGCATCGGCCTGCTCGGCATCTTTCGTCGCGGCGACATACTCGTCGAGCGACACGTCATACAGCGCCTCTTCGCGCGCGTCGAGCACCTTTGCGTAGCGGTCGAACGCGAGGCTGATGCGCTGCAATGCGCCCCGCGCGCCGGGATCGGCCGCGGCGGCGCTGCGCCACATGCCGAATGCGCGCGTCGCCTGCACCCGCAGCGCGGTGGCCTGCCGCGTATAGTCGGTCGCCTCCACCTGGTTGCCGCGTTGCAGGTCGATATACGCGTTGTCCATTTCGAGCAGCGTCGCCAGCAGCAGGCGCTGTGTTTCGTGCAGCGGCTCGATCTGCGCGTCGGACAAGCGGTTGATTTCCGCGACCGCGTGCGCGGCACGCCGCGCGTCGATCCACGACTGCGCGGTCGCCCACCCGAGGGCCAGCGCGAACACGGCCAGCAGCGATAACAGACCCGCACGGATTTTCAGTCTGGCCAGCATGGACCACTCCCCGATGGATGAGCGGGCGAGCCGGCCGCCTGGCGCCGCGCCAGGGCCGGACCCCGCATGCGTTCAGCCGGCGGCATCGAACGCGAGGAACGCGATGTGTTCGGGCAGCGCGGCCCCGTCCGCCACGACGCACGCGCCGACCTCGTCGAGCGCCGTGCGGGTCGCGGCGCGCCGGGTCACGAAGCGCCATGGCGGCATGTCGTCGTCGCGCGGCGCGTCGCCGGCCGCCGTCGCGGCGCGTGCCGCGCTCAGCGCGTCGAGCGCGGCGTCGCGGTCGAGCGAATAAATCACGAAACCCTCATTGGACAGCGCGGTAGTCGCGATACCAAGCTGCCGGCACAACGCTGCCTTCGCGCGGACATCCTCGCGATCCGCCTCGCGCGCCGCTTCGATGCTCCGGCGAAGCGCCGCATCGGCAATACCCGCTCCATTCATCAGCACAGGGTGTTCCGTGCTCCACGCCTGCGGCGGACACGCCTTGCCCGCCGGCACCAGCCGGATGAACGGATTGACCTCCGCCGGATAGATCCGGCACACGCGCGGCCGCGTCGCATAGATGCCGCAGCGCATGTCCGCCTGCAGGTTCGGGCACGGGCCCGCAAACGCAGCGACCAGCGTGACGACGACGCGCACCGGCAACGTGCCGCTGAAGGCCGCGAACGACCGGCGCCGCTTGTGATCGGCCTGCAGGTTGCCGGGCGGCGGTTCCTCGGGCCACGGAATCGCCTCGCAGAATGCCTGCACACGGCCGCCGTCGCGCAGCCAGCCGATCGCCTCGTCGACGCCCAGTGGCAACCTCAGATCGTGACAGCACTGCCCGCACTGCACGCAGGAAAAATGAATGACGTCGTCCATTGCAGCAAAGTCCTGTTAGCCGCCAGATCCTGTTGGCCGACGTGCGCGGCAACGGGCCGCGGGTCGCGCCAGACGCCCCGGAATATCGCGGTATGGACTGCCAGTTCGTGCGAGCGCACTCGCAGGTTACACCGGGCACCCTGTTTCGGTCGCCGGTGCATGCGGGCAGCCCGGGTGTCGTGCGGTGTAACCCGACGCCGATATCGCGCGAACTAGCGCAGGTATCCGTGACGGATACCCTCGATCCCTACCTCCGGAGAAATGCCATGTCCGCCAGATCCTCTGTCAGTTCCGCGCTGCTCGCCAGTGCCGTTGCCGGCCTGCTCGCGTCGAGCGCCCACGCGGCGCCGCTCACGAAGGCCGAAATGCATGCCGCGCTCGCCGCGCACAAGGAAAAATGCTTCGGCGTCGCGCTGAAAGGGCAAAACGATTGCGCCGCAGGTCCGGGTACGACCTGCCAGGGGACGTCGACCGTCGACTTCCAGGGCAACTCGTGGAAATTCGTGCGGGCCGGCACGTGTACGAGCATTGAGGTTCCCGGCGGCGGCCACGGTTCGCTGACGCCGATCAAGTCCTGAACATAACGACGACACGAGGAGCGGGACGGCGATGCGCGATTCCTCCACGACATCGACGGCGGCCTGCGCGCCCCGCCGCCCCCGCGAAGCGATGCCCGGCGAGCGCATGCTCGCCGGCACCAGCTTCAAGCCCGAACACCTCGCGGCCATTCTCGAAGACGGGCTCGAACACGGCTTCTTCGAAGTGCACGCGGAAAACTACATGGGCGCGGGTGGGCCGCCCCATCGCGCCCTTGCTGCCCTCCGGGCACGCTACCCGCTGTCGCTGCACGGCGTGTGCCTGTCGATCGGCGGCACGGACCCGCTCGATCTCGCCCACCTCGCGCGCTTTCGCGACGTGGTGAAGCGTTACGAGCCCGCGCTCGTCTCCGAACATCTGGCCTGGTCCTCGCACGGAGGCACGTTCTTCAATGATCTGCTGCCGGTACCGTACACGAAGCAGACGCTGGATACGGTGTGCGCGCACATCGACCAGGTACAGGAAGCGCTCGCGCGGCCGATTCTGCTCGAAAATCCGTCCACGTATGTCGCGTTCGCGTCGTCGACGATGAGCGAGCCTGATTTCATTCGCGCGCTCGCGCAGCGCACCGGTTGCGGCCTGCTGCTGGACGTGAACAATGCGTTCGTCAGCGCGGTCAATCACGGCTACTCGGCCCGTGCCTATCTGGCGGCGCTGCCGCTCGAACGCGTCGGTGAAATTCATCTGGCCGGACACAGCGAACAGCGCGACGACGAAGACGCACCGCTGCTCATCGACAGCCACGACGACGCGGTCGCCGAACCCGTCTGGGATCTCTACCGGTACGTGATCGCACGGACCGGCCCCGTTCCGACGCTGGTCGAATGGGACAGCAAACTGCCCGCGTGGCCGCGGCTGCGCGCCGAAGCGCTCGCGGCCCGAACAATCGCGCTGGCGCAGACAGCGGTATCGCACGAGGGCGCGAGCCATGCCGCGTGAACCGCTGGCCAGCCGCTATGCGGCCGCGTTCGCCCCCGGCCTGACGAATCCGGCGAGCGCGGCGCCTGAAGACGTCATCGCCGCGTCAGGCAAAGGCGTGATCAGGCGATACAACGTCTATCGCAACAACGTGACGGTGAGCCTCATCGATGCGCTGGCCGCGATCTATCCCGCCGTCCAGCGCATCACGGGCGTGGCGTTCTTCCGCGCGATGGCGCGCTTTCACGTCCGCGCAACACCGCCCGTGTCGCCCCTGCTGTCCGAATACGGGCGCGATTTCCCTGCCTTCATTGAATCGTATGTCTACGCGCGGCAGATGCCGTGGCTCGCGGATACCGCCCGCATCGAGCGCGCGTGGCTCGATGCCTATCACGCGGCGGATACGCCCACGCTTGCCCCGGAGGCACTCGCGGGCGTCGGGCCCGAGGCCCTCGCGCAGCTTCGCTTCGTTACGCATCCGGCCGCGCGCATCGTCCGGTCGAACTATCCGGCCGTTGCGATCTTCGCGATGAACCGCCAGCAAGGTCCAGTCTCCCCGCTCTGCTCGAGCGACGCGGAGGACGCGCTCATCACGCGGCCGGACCATGACGTGATCGTGTCGCGCCTGCCGGCCGGCGGCGCCGAATGCGTCGGCGCGCTGCTGGCGGGCGCGACGCTCGGCGCGGCGCTCGACGCCGGTTTCGATGCGAGCGCAACGTTCGACCTCGCGGCCAATCTGGCCGGAATCATTTCAGCCGGCGTACTGACCGCCATTCAACCTGGAGCATGAACGATGATGTCGACCCCACCCGAACCCAAGCCGTCCTTACCCGGCCGCATCGCAAGCGGGATTGGCCGCGCGCAGCGCGGCGTCGAGAGACTCGCGCAGCCCTGGCTCGTGCAGCTCGTGCTGCGGATCGCACTGGCCGTTCCGTTCTGGAAATCGGGCATTCTCAAATGGCACGGTTTCCTGCAACTCAACGATACGGCTATCGATCTGTTCACCGACGAATTCCAGCTCCATCTGCCCGGCGGCCCTTATCCGTTTCCGGCGCCTGCCGTATTCGCGTTTCTGTCCGCATGCGGCGAGGTGACGTTTCCCGTGCTGCTCGTGCTCGGCCTCGGCACGCGGTTCGCCGCGGCGGGCCTGCTGCTGATGACGTGCATCATCGAGCTGACCATCCCGGATGGCTGGCCCATCCACATCACGTGGGCCGCGATGGCGCTCGGCATTGCGGCGTGGGGGCCGGGTCCGGTCTCGCTCGACTACGTGCTCGGAGACCGCACGAGCCGGGCATGAAAACGCGCGACCTGGTCGTACGGCTGTCGAGCAACATGGCGCCGGTCGAGCGCGACGCAGTGTCGAAGCGGCTCAACCGCGCGCTGCTGCGCGGCCTCGCGGCCGACACGACGGTGCTGGTCGTGCTGTACGGCATTCACAGCACCATGCCGGCGCTGATCCTCACGACGATGTTCTGGGCGCGCCTCGCGTTTCCGCTGACCATCGTCGCGACGTCGATGCAGCTTGCGCAACGGCTCGGGCGACCGGGCGCGCCGTTCGGGCTCGCATGGATCGCGGTGACGTTGCCGGTCGCGACGATGCTGGCCGCCGCCGGCGCGATTCTCGCCGCCACGCCGCCCGGCTACCGGCTCCGGTTGATGCTCGGCACGACGTGGCACATGACGGCCGCGAACATCGTCCTCGTGTCGCTGCCTTCGCTCGCGATCATGATGCGCGCGATGAAAGGACTCGCGCCGACACGCCTTGTCCTCGCCGGGGCGAGCGCCGGTCTGCTGGCCGGCGGCCAGGGGCTGCTGGTGTATTCGCTGTATTGCTCGGAGATGGCGGTGCCGTTCTGGGGCATCTGGTACGCGCTCGCGATCGCGATGACGACCGCGCTCGGCGCGGCGGCGGCGCCGCGTTTTCTGCGCTGGTGACCGTCCGCCGCGAGCGTCAGGATCAGAACGGCGTCAGCGAACCGTGACCCGATGGCGTTTTGATCGACATGCAGGTGCCCGCCGGAACGTTCTTCCAGTGCGCACCGTCGTAGTCGATCGTCTGCGAGCCCGCGCACGTCGTGCCTGCTCCCGCCTTGCAATCGTTGTGGCCGGCGAGCGCCACGCCGTAGCACTTCTCGACGGCGCCGGCCGTCGCCGCCTGAGCATTCGTGCCGGCGGCGAGTGATGCGAAGACGAGAGCGGCGGCCGTGAGTTTGAGCGTATCCATAGTGAGCGTCCTTGAGAGTGAAAAGGCAAATGGTGAATGCAGACGTCGGCCGCGTTGTCTGCGCGACGCGGCGTTGCCGATGCGAACGGCGTGCTGATTCGGACGTTAGTTCGGACGGTGGGGGGGGGTGGGTTACAGGTGGGGGACGGGAATGATCTTCAAGTCGGCAAGCCGCCTGCGCAGGATGGCGACTTCCACGGCAGCCCGAACGCCCCGCTCCCGGGATCACGTCCCGCTCTGCGCGACCCGCGAGAGAAAGAGCTCGCCAATCGGTGAACGATTGTTCCGGTTATATCCGACCACCCGTTCGATCCTCGGCGGTTCGCCCCGGAGCGGCCGGCTCGTCACCGACCAGGGCAGCAGTGTCTCGGCATAGGCAGGCAGCAGCGCAACCCCTCTGGTGAAAGCGATCAGCGACATCGCCATTGTCATCCATCTGCTCCGGGCTTACCGGCTTCGTGCCCGCTCCACCAAGCTTGCCTTCCTGCTCAGCCTTGACCCAGTTGGAAATCGACTGCGCTGGTACGTCCAGCGTCGCGGCCACCGCCGCAACGCTCGGACCGGCTTTGACCAGCCGAACCGCTTCCAGCTTGAATTCGAGCGTGTAGCGCGCCCGCGTCGTCTTGATCATCTTCTTGACTCTCCTTGCTTGAGTTTAAACGCTCAGCAAGGGATTCGTTTTTCGGGGGCAAGCTCAGTCGCCTGATCCTCCGACGACTGGCTCTGGCTATGACTCGAACCAACGCTCACCTGTACGCCGATGCGCGGTGCGTTGGCGGCATCCGAGATGCCGTTCTTCGCCAAGCAGTACGGTCAAGCCAATCAGACTGCTCAAGGTTTTTCTGCTTGCCGTCATATTGTTTTCCTTGCGCTCAATGGATTGCACATCAGAATTGCGCCGTTACCTGGAAACCGAGCGTGACGCTCGGCGCGGGAAAGCCTGACGGCGCGTAGATCGGCGTACCCGCGAACACGTCGTAGCTATAGGTACCGAGACGCGACGGTACCGAACCCTTTACGCCGATAGCCGCGCCCGCGAGCTGCGTACCGGCGAGGTAAGCGGCGGACGGTCCCCACAGATGGCCGTAGTCGATACCCGCATAGAGAACCTGCCCCGACTGCCCGAGCGGATACTGGAGTTCGTTGCGCCAGTAGAAACCCTTCTCTGCCGCGAGCATCGTCTGGCCGCTAAAACCACGCACCGTATAGCGGCTCCCGATACTCAGGTCGTCGAGATAGTTCAGCTCGTCGTTGGTGAACTGGCCGTGCAACGTACCGACATAGCGAAGCGACTGACCGGCAACCGCGAACGGGACCGAGAGGTTCGCGTCGAGCGTCGTCATGTGAAAGTAGTACGTCGGGCCACCGGACGTATCCGGCATCGCGCCGAGCGCACCGATCCCCTGGCGCCAGGCGAGCGTACCGTCGAACTGCGCCGCGCCGAAGTAATGGCGATTGGTCAGGCCCGCCTCGATAAACGTATTGTCGCGGTACTGCTGGGGTATGGAGGTATCCGCGATGAAGCTCTCGCCCCAGCGCTTGATGAGCTGGAACTCGACGCCCGATACGTCGCTCCGGCTACGGTACATGACCCGCTCCAGCTTGAGGCCCGCCGTCTCCGCGTTGCCGCTCGCGACGAAAATCTGGCTGGCCTGCGCAACCTGCTGGTAGTACGTGTTCGTATAGCCATAGAGCGTACCGGTCCAGTCGCCCCAGGGGACCGCATACGAGGCATTCCAGCCATGCGTACCGAGGTCGTGATTGCCGAACTGGAGATCCTGATTGAAGCCGCCGGAGAGGACGTCATTCAGGCCGAGGAGGTTGTAGAGCGCGAGCGATGCGTTACCGATATAGCGGCCTGTCTCATCCGTGCCCGAGTTGTCTGCGGAGACCACGAGCGACTACGGCTTGCTGCGCTTGGCGGTAATCACCACATCGCTTTCACCTGGCAGCGTACCGTGCACAATCTCCATGTTCGCATCCTGATTCGGTACGCGTTTCATTTGCTCCAGACCTTGCTCAAGGTCGCGCAACTGAAGCACGTCACCATCGCGTGCCGGAAACGCCGATTTCCAGGTGCCACGCGTTTTCTCGTCGGCGAACTTCAGATGACGGATAGTGCCAGGAATGAGGGCGAATTTCATCGACCCTTTCGACAGGTCCTGTGCCGGTAGCAGAACGCGCGTCGTGATGTAGCCCCGGCTCAGGATCACACCTTGCAGGCCCTTCGTCAGCATGTCGATACCCCGCTTGCCGACGCATTGCCCCTCGTAGCGCCTTAGCCAGTCATGCAGGAATGCAAACGGGTCCATCGGCAGGGCAGATGCGCCTTTTACGCGGTCCACCTCGGGCAGTGTGTCGGGGACTTCGACCGAGAACGTATCGATGCGGAAACACGGTGTCTCGACCGGCAGCACCAGCCATTCTCCCGCTGCAGGTGCTGCGGAGCGCACCACAGGCGCGGCAACAGTTGCCTCGCGCTGCTGCGCGTCGCGGCGCTGCTCGACCTGCTGTTGCTGCTGGGCATTCGTGCGTGCGGCCGCCGCTACATCAGGCGGAGTCTGCGAATGGGCGAGAGTCACCAGGGCTGTGAGCAGCAGGACCGCAAGCCTCTTTGCGTAGTTCATCGACTGCTCTAATCCGGGTTTTCGTATAGATGGCGTAAGGCGCTGTTTTGAGCGTTGCCTAGCGACGCGGGACAGCCGACATGGGCGGCCCCGCTCGAACATTACTGCGGCAAGATACCGCTCTTGACTTCTTCCTTGCTGGACTGCATGGAATAGTTCTTGACGATACCCTTGTCGTCGAAGAAAACGACAAGCTCCTTTTTGTCAACATCCGCGCCAGAGGCGAACAAGTTGACTAGCGGAATGAAATTTTGAGCCTTTGCCGTCGAGTGTGAGTACTTGTATCGCCACAGTTCGTTGCCGCTATCCGTAAACGAAGTCTCGGTTGGATCGCCGAAAGCCTTGCGGACATCCTCCTTCGTACTCGTGCCCTTGGTAATTTTTGAGCCAACGGTAGTCGTATTTTCTTCTTTCAGTTGCTGCACACCCTGGCTTGCGCATCCTGCCATTGCGACGACAACGAATGCCGAGACCAGAAGAGTTTTGGTAGACATCAGATTCAATTCCTTTTATATGACGGCGCAGCTATTGACCAAGTTTCGCTGCACGCCGAAATTGCAGTGCGAAACGGAGAGAATCGTGTTCCCGATGCGATGAAAAATTGCGCGATCACGGCTGTTCTGCAGACGCAAAATGTAGTCGAGGCTGTGAGCCGCAAGGCCTTCAGCCTCTTGCGGATTTTCATGAATGTATTGGCAATGGCAGGGTGCAACGGGGAAGTCACACCCTGTAGTCTTCTATTGACGAACGCAGTCTTTATAAAGATTTGACAAATTAGCAATTAGAATCGAATTCGGAGCAAATGAGGCCGCTTCCCAACTCCGCATATTGATCGCTTCGAGCATTGCCTTGAGCTTATCGGTTCCGTTGAAATACAAAACATTCCAGAGAATATCGACTGGAATATGATTCTCAGCATCCCCTTCCGTCAACAACAATCTGAGAGCCTGTATGTCACGATGCGCCGCGATTTCAGGTCTATGCGTCGCCTCAATAAGTCCACACTCAATATTTGCACAAAGGAATGCGATCACTTCCTGCTTCCAATTTTCAGGGGTCGAGCCAAATTGACCGCCTAGAAAATTCGGCAGCACAGCATTAGGCGTAAAGTCATCCAGACTTGCCACTATGAGTTGCCGCTGATAATCGCCTACTGGGAATGAAAACATAGCTTTCTCACTCACTCGGAAATTTGAATTTTGCAACATTTCCATTGTTTATGCTCTTTACGGCGGCACTATTAATCTCGACAGTCGCTGTTGTCTCTGCCGTCGCCGCCGATGCTTGACCTGCAGGTCGATAGGTAATCGCTGTGCCATCGGGCATGATTGCTACCCAGCTACCTTCCCCAGTGATGTTGTTAATAACCTTGACGGGAGTTTGACCGTTAAAGGCCGCAGTAGCAAATTGCTCTGCTGTTGCGCTGGGATTGCTTGACGGCTCCATCGGGATCGGCGTACCTAGCCCGCCAACGCCATTCGGCAACTTTCCGTCAGGCCCTAAGATCGACGATGGTACTTCTGAATCGCCATTACCACCGTTCGCCAAGGTCGCATTGTTTGGAACGTAACCCGGTGTCCCCGGCGTTGCAATAGCAGGCGTCACCACACAGCCTGCATTAGGCGTACAAAGCACAGCAGGAGGTGTCACAACCGCGCCCGCCGTGCCAGACGGCGTATTCCCGCCGTCATTGGCCTGTACGAGCGGGTTCGGATCAGTAGGCGGATTCTGGCTTGATGGTGCCGGAATAATGCTGTTCAGCGCGTAATTCACGGAATCTAGCGGATGGGTTACCGTCTGCACCACAGCATTGCCCAGACGGCCCCAGAATTCACTGCCCGTCCCACCCTGGCCGTTCGAGTTGCCCGTCTGCGCGTTGTACAGGTCCGCATTTGACGCAGCGAATGCGCCCGAGCTTCCACCAACGAGCGCGCCGCCCGCACCGGCCAGAATGTTCCCGACCACGTTGCCAAGCGTCATCGAACCGGTGTCGCCGCCAATCGTGTCAGCGAGACTGTTCAGCTTGCCAGCGAAGGCTGAAGACACTGCCGCGCCAGCCGCACCACCGAGCGCGCTACCCCCACCCAGGCCCGCGACCAGCGCGCCTGCCGCCGTATGCAGCAGTACGCGGTCCGTGCCGCCTTCGGCCCATGCGTCGTCCTTCGACGTGCTCAATGCGTTCGAGAGCACGTCTACGCCCTGAGCCATCGCCTGGCCTGCGGCGCTCGCTGCCCCCATCGCGTCGGACTGCTGCGACAGGATGGCATTGACATCCGGCGTCTTTGAAACGCTGCCATTCAGGTTCGAGGTGTCACGATTGATCGACGCCACATCCTGCGTCTGGTTGGCCGCATCGGTAATCGTGATCGTGCCCGCGCTGATGCCGCTGCGCGTCGTGGCGCTCTCGTTGCCGCTCTGGTTCTGGCCGAGCATCGGGGTTACACCGCCACCACCACTGACCGAGCCTGGGCCGACTGCCTTGCCTGTGCTGCCGACGCCGACACCCGCGCCAATCCCGCTGCTCGACGCGCTGTAATCGGAATGGTCCTGAATATCGCTGACGGTCAGGGTGCCGGTCGTCAGGCTGTTCTTCGACGCGTCGGCGGTGCTCGCGATATACGCGCCGGTCAGGTTCGTATTGCCCTTGACGTTGACATCAAACCCGCCGTTACCAGGCTGGATGCCTGCCTGTTCGTTGACCGCTGCATAGTTGCCGCTTGCATTGCCGCTCTGCGTGCTGAAGCTCGCGCTTCCGCCTCCCTGACTGATGCTGACGCCACCGCTGGAACTGCTCTGATGCGCGGCGCTCACGGTCGTATCCTGAACACTCTGGATGTTCAGGTTGCCGCCAACGCTTGCGGCGACCTGGCCGCCATTGACCTGCGAGCCGATGATATTCGTGTCGCCGCCCGAAACGACGGTCACGCTGTTCGCGCCGTTGATGTTCGAGGCGTTCTGGATCGCCGCGCTACTGTTGCCGTCGCCGTGCGCGTTCTGCATGGATGCTGAAACGCCGACGCCGTTCGTCCCGATCGACACGCCCACGCTCGAACCCGACGACGAATTCGAGCTTTGCGTCACATCGGTATTCGTCGTATTGACGATGTTCACCTGATTCCTTGCCGCGAGGACGACGTCGTTCGCGCTGACGTTCGAACCGGCGATGGTCAGGTTGCCGCTACCCTCCGTACCATTACCCGTTGCCACGAATGCAGCGGTACCGCCTGCCTGAACGTTCGAGCCGACCTGGGTCGCCTGATCCTCCGACGACTGGCTCTGGCTATGACTCGAACCAACGCTCACCTGTACGCCAATGCTTGGTGCGTTGGCGGCATCCGAGATACCGTTCTTTGCCAGACTGTACGCACCGTACCCCACAATCGCCGCGTCGCCGCCCGCCGCGATCGCATGCAGCGCATCGGCGCGACCGTTGCTATTGCCGCTCGCGAGCGTCTGGCTCTGCTGGTACGCGCCGTTGATCGCATCGCCAACGCTGCCCGAGAGGCCGATGGTTACGCCGCTGCTGCTCGTCTGCTGGGTCTGGCTCGTATGGCTCGTATCGGTCGCCGAATCGATGATGACGTTCGCCGCCGTACCCGTCACGTTCTGCGCCGCGACGAGGTCGCTGCCGGTGACATGCAGGGTATTGCCCGCCTGAATCGAGAGGTTCCCGTTCAGAGAACCGACGACGCTACCGTTGTTCGTAACGCTCGACGCCTGGTCGGTCGTGGCCAGCCTGCTGGTACCGACGGTGACGCTCAGGCCACTCGTACCCAGGCCCGAATGCTTTTCCTGATACGTGCCCGACGACTGCATGGTGTCCTGCGTCGTGGTGATGTTCACATCGTGACCGGCGCTCAGGGCGACATCGTTCGTGCCGACAATCGTGCTGCCCGCGACATGGATATCGTTGCCGCTGGAGATCGATACGGCATCGGCGGAAACCGTGCTGCCCTGACTGACAGTTGTCGTTGTGTTGCGGGTACTCGATACCTCCTTGCTGCTCACCACATGGCTGTGGGTGCCCGTCTGTGTCGAGTTATCGACATAGGTTGCCGTGGCTGCGCCGATGTTGACGTTGTTCGTCGCCGCGAGCGTTGCCGCCCCCTGGTCGAGGTTGAGCGTGCTGCCCGTGATGTTGATATCGTGGCCGGAAGCAACGGTCAGCGAATGGCCGGAATTCAGCGTCGTTGCTGTCAGCGTGTCGGTGGACGTATGCAGCGAATCGCTGTACTTGCCGTTGTGATCGCTGGTCGCGCTGTTGCTGTCCACCGTCGACGTCGTGGTAGCGGCCTGGAGCGTCACATCGCCCTTCGCCGCAATTGTCCCGCCGCCGCCGAGACTGATGTTCGCGCCGGTCGCGGTCAGGTTGCCGCCCACGCCGATTGCCGACACGCCACCAACATTGACGTTGCTCCCGGTCGCCTGGTTGATGTTCGTATCCGATACGCCGTTCGCGCGCGCCACGACCTTCTGCTCGCCGGTCTGGACCGTACCGATATCCCAGTTGCCGCCGACGCTCATACCGAGATTGCCGCCGACATTCAGGTTGCCCGCGTTCTGCTCGACGTTACTGCCGGTCACGATCGCAGCGTCGCCCGCCACATTGAGGTTCGCAATAGGGCCGAGTGTCGTCGTGGTGCGCGTCGCGCCCGTCGCGCTGACCTGGTTGACGGTATTCGCCGCCGTATTGAGGATCAGGTTGCCGCCCGCGTTCAGCGCGAGGCTTCCCGCGTTCACGTTCGCCGAGGTGAAGTCGATATTGCCCGTCGTCGCCAGCGACATGAGGCCGCCGCTTTGCAGCGTACCGAACGCGTTGTTGATCTGCTGGCCCTGAATGGAGAGCGTATTGCTCGCCTCTACGGTCCCGGAATTATTGAAGGTTTGCGCGTTCTGCAGATCGATACTGGTCGCGCCGATAAGCGGCCCGTTCATGTCCTGCTGGCTCGCCTTCGCGAGATAGACGACCGGGACGAGCACGGACTGCCCGTCGACGATCTCGGTCTGCATGATAACGACGTTCGTCGTCAGCGCCGCGACCTGGTCCGGCGTGAGGGCCATGCCGAGCGGCAGGTTCAGCGACTCGGCGAGCGACGCGCCCGCCGCCATGAGCGCCTCGTACATCGACTGGACGTCGGTATAGGGGCCGAGAACGGCCTTGCCGGTCAGCGAGGTCAGCTGGTTCTGGACGAGCTGTGCCTCGTACAAACCGTCGCCGAGGCGCTTTTCGACGTTCTGCGGATTCAGTCCGAGCTGCTGGAGATAGTAGTTGCTCGAAATGAACGAGGCCGCGCTCGTGAAGGCCGGGTTCGTCTCGATCAGGTACGGCGCATTGGGCGCGGTATCGGGCCTGAACAGGCCGCCCTGGGGAATCGTCAGGTTGCTCAGGACATTGACCGCCGTCGCGCTCGCGATGACGGCATTCACGAGCCCCGGGCCGCCGTTGACCGAAGCGGCTGCGCCTTTCGAGCCGCCCGCGTTGCCCGCGACGCCGCCGACGCTCACGCCCCCGGGCGACTGGCCCGGAACAAGACCGAGCGACGGAATCCCCGCATTGCCCGCCGTGTTGTCGATGTTCACGCCCGTACCGGTAATCGTGCCGCCAGCCGTCCAGGTGGATTCGTAGTCGGGCAGTCCATAGGTACGGACATCGGCGGGCGCGGCCTGCGTATAGCCGCCCGGATGGCCGGTCGGGAACAAAGGCGTCGGGTCGCCAAACGGCAACTGCCAGTTGTATTCCGAGTTGTCGTAGTTGTTGTAATGGTAGTAGCCCGAGTACGTCACCTGGACCTCGGGCGCGAGCTGCCCCTGCCAGCTATTCGCATCAAGCGTTGCGGGCATCGCGATATTGCCGACCGCCGCGACCGCGCTCCAGTCGTTCTGGAACAGGCCAACGTTCGACAGGTCAAGATTGCCCCCGGCGATAATCTGCGCCTGCGGGCTGATCGACGCGATGAGGTTCGCGACCGCAACGCCCGTATAGGTCGTGTACTGATACGTCGAGTTCCACTGCCCGCCGTGGGGCGGATCGGTATAGACGCCGCCGATACAGGTCGGGCAAGGCGTTCCGACCTGGCCCGTCGTACCCGACAGGCTGATGCCAAGCTGCGTGAGCAGGTTCGGATCGACCGCCTGGTTCAGGCCGGTCGTCGTCATCGTCGTGCGCGTATTCGTGACCTGGTTCGCGTCGAGCGTCATGTCGCCCGCCGACTGGATCAGCGCCGACTGGTTGCGGATCAGGTTCGCGTTCGTATAGTTGCCGTTCGCATCCTTGCCGCCCGCCAGCACGATGGCGCCGAGACCGTAAATCGCGGTCGTCGCCTGCGTGTCGGTCATCGTCGTATCGTCGCGGTTCCCGATATCGGGCGCGAGGATTTCGAGCAGGCCGTTACTGTCGGTCGCGCCGATCAGCGCGGTCGGCCCGACGTTTGTTACGGACTGCGTAGCATTGAGCGAGACGCTACCGCCGACCATCGCGCCCGTATTCTCCAGCGTGGCCGAGTGCGTCGTCAGCGTGCCGCCCGCCATCATCGCGCCGCTGTTCTGGATATCGCTCGCGTGAATGTCGAGGTTATCTGTCGCCTCCAGCGCGCCGCCATTCGCGAACGTGCCGGGTAGCGTAAAGGCAAGGTCGTGACCGGCGTTGAACGAGAAAGCGGCGGTCGGCGCAAAGTCGCCCTGCATGTTGATTGCGACGTCGTTCGCCGCGCTATAGGCACCGCCCCCGTTCAGCGTCGCCGCGTCGACGCTCAGGTTATGGGTCGCGCCGATCTGCCCGTTCGTATTCGTCATCGCGCCGGTCGTCGTGATCGCGACGTCGCCGGTCGAACCCGCGAAACTGCCGATTTCGCCGTTGCTGTTGTCGACGGTATTCGCCTGGATACCGACGCTACCGCCGCTCACCTGGCCGCCCTGCGTGTTAGAGAGCGCCGCGGTATCGACGGCGACGTTGCCGTTGCCCGTCACGACGCCGCCCGTATTGATCATCTGGCTAGCGCCCTGGATGGTCGTATTGCCCGTCCCGAGGCCGCTAACGAGACCGCCCGTATTGTCGACGGACGCGGCCTGAACGTTGAGCGTGCTCGCATCGCCCGGCTCGCCGGTACCCGACTGGATCTGTCCGTTCGTGTTCGTCAACGCGCCGCCGCTGGCGAGCGAAAGGGACCCGAGCGAGCGTACCGCGCCCTGCGCGTTGTCGATATTGCCCGCGACGTTCGCCGCGATGTTGCCCTGCGCAGCGAATACGCCGCCCGCGTTGTCGAAGCTGCCGGCTTGCGCCGCGATCTGGCCGGCGGTGATAATCTTGCCGCCGACGTTCGAGAGGGAGCCCGAGCCGTTGCCCGGCGTGATCGTCAGCGTACCCGTTCCGGCGTCGAGAATCGTACCGCCGTCGTTGATGAGTGTGCCGGGCGAAAGTGTCAGGTCCGTACTGTTCGTCTGGATCGTGCCGCCCGCCGAGTTGTCGAGCGTATTGCCGACGTTGACGCTCATCGGCGAGGCGCCGTACTGCGTGATCGTCCCGCCGTGGTTGAGGAGATCCGTCGCGCCGAGCGCGAGCTGGTTCGCCTCGATATCGCCGTTCGAATTGTCGAGCGTGGAGCCGATCGAGAGCGTGAGATCCGGCGCGACGATCGAGCCGCCGCTATTGGTCATCGATCCGCTCTGGACCGTCCCGTTCGAGGCCGCGCCGACCTCGCCGCCGTTGTTGCTGAGCGACCCGCTCGCGAGGCTCAGACCGGCATTCGAGAGCAGTTTGCCGTTTGTATTGTCCAGCGCGCCGCCAACGGTTGCGGTTACACCCGTCTGGCCGAGCACGAGGCCTGCCGTATTGTCGAACGCGCTGGCCCCGGCGACGACCGTTCCGTTGCTCTCGATGGTCCCGTTCGCGTTCGAGATCGTCCCCGCGCCGCTGCCCGCGTCGAGCGTGAGCGTTCCGGTTCCTGCGTGAACAAGGGAGCCGCCGTCGTTGTCGAGGGTAGCGGGCGTCAGCGAGAGATCCGTACTGTTCGTCTGGATCGTGCCGCCAGCCGAATTGTCGAGGGTGGACGATACCGCGACCGTCATCGGGCCGCTTCCCGTTTGCGTGATCGTGCCCGCGTGATTGACGAGGTCCGTCGCGTTGAGCGAGACCTGCGCGGCCTGGGTCGTGCCCGAGCTGTTGTCGAGCGTCGTCGCGCGCTCGCTCACCGTCTGGCCCGCCGTAATCGAGCCGCCGCCATTGGTCAGCTTCGAACCGGCGTTCACCGTCGTATTGCCTGACGCGCCGAGCAAACCACGGCTATTGTCGACCGATTGAACCCCGGTTACCTGGAGGTTCGTCTGTGCCGATACCGTCCCGTGGTTGGCAATGGTCCCGCCTTGCAGCGCGACCGCGCCATTGCCGCCGATGAGGCCGCCCTGTGCGCCGGTTGCGGTCGTCCCTGCCGCGTTCGTGATTGTGCCCGTCGCCGTGACCGAGAGGCCGTCGCCGTTGAGCGACGTGATGCGGCCGGCGGTATTGTCAACGGAGGACCCGGATACCGCCATGCCCGCCGCGCTCTGCATGGTCCCGGCGCTGTTCGCGATGGCGCCGCCCTGAACCTGCATCGCGCCTTGCGAGACCATCGAACCGGCCTGATTGTCGATCTGGCCGGCTGCCTGCGCGACGAGCGGCCCTTGCGACGAGATATCGCCGTTCTGGTTCGAGAGGTTGCCCGCGGTCAGCGTTGCGCTACGGCCCGCCGCCAGCGAACCGTTGTCGTTGTCGAGCGTGCCCGCCGCACTCGCCGCGACCGAGCCGCCTGCGCTCGTCGTTGCGCCCGCGAGGTCGAGGTCGCCCGCGTTCGCTGTCAGCGAGACGTTACCGTTCGCCGCCGTCTCGCTCCCTGCGAGATTCACGCCGCTACCCGTCAGCGTTGCGCTACCGCCAGCGACATTTTCTCCGGTCGCATTGAGCTGCCCGCTCGTCGAGACGTTGAGATTTCCCGAATTGCCGAGTGAGCCGTCGTTGTTCACGCCCGCGCCGAGAATACCGGTCGAGTCGAGCGATCCGGCATCGATGGTCGTGCCCTGTTGGGCCGCAACGGTGCCGCTATTCGTGAGCGCGCCCGCCGAGACGATGGCGGTATTCTGCTGCCCGTAGATGGTCCCCGTATTGGCGAGGCTCGCCGCGTTGATGGCGACGTTGCCGCTCGCGGTCATTGTGCCCGCCTGGACGAGCTGGCCCGAAGCCGTGAGGATCAGATCGCCCGCCTGCGCAGAGAGGGTGCCGGCGTTCGCGACCCCGACACCGTTCTCGTTGCTCGTCAGAACGATGCGATTCGCATACATTCCGCCGAGCTGCGAGACGTCGATGGAGACGGCGGGGGGCGCTCCGCTACCTGCGACCGGTGTCGGCGTCAGGCTCGCATAGTCGATATTGTTAGAACCGGTCGTAAAGTTCAGGGCATTGGCATAAATCGCTGCATTGACCTGTACGGCGCGCGCCAGAAGATCAACCTCATCGATATTTGAAGCATTGAGCCCCGCGCCCTGGACAGTAATTGTCCCGCCGGTTACGTTAAAACCGGTCAGATTCCCGTTACCGTCGATCAGCGGATTGCCCGTCGTGAGGATCCCGCGGGACGTATTGATAAAACCGCCGCCGTCGACCACGATGCCCGAACCGTTCGCGATGACAACAGCCGCTTTCTGGCCCGCGACCTCGACATAACCGCGTAACTGGCTCGGATTGTTGCTATTGACCTGGTTGACGATAATCTTTGCGGCGTCGTTCGCGCCGTAATTCGGGTTGCCGGATATCATGCCCCCGAGTTGCGTATTCACATTGACGGGCGAATTGTTCAATATCGCGCCGCTTTGGCTTACATCAAATTGCGAATATGTATTTAGTGATACGCCAGCCCCCGAGGGCTTGTTCACGTTCACTTGAGGTAGGCCATTTGCCGTAGTGATGGCGCCCGGCGCGTGCGCGCCCGACGGTACGATCTGCGCATCTACGAGGGCGGGGGCAAGCCCGAAAAGTGCCAGTGCGGCAAAGGCCGCGTGACGCAGGGCGAAAAGCGTAATCGGGCGAAGCGCGCGCGACGGCCCGGTTTCGCCTTGACCTGTCGCATGTCCGGTTGCGGTCTCCGCGACCGCGACGAGCATACCCCGGAGCGTGCTGAAAACAAGCCGGTAACAGTTTTTATTCATGCTTATACCCGTAACGCTGAATACAGCCCGCCCGATGCGAGGCGCCTCCCAGTCAATGGACGACACAAGAAAACGACGACCCATAGGCGCCGCATTTCGATTCCCTTTGAGCGTGGCCGGCGAGATTAACAGGCCGATCTGTAAATCGCCATCGGATAAGTCTTAATTAATGTCAACCCGACAATATTTGATGATTTATCTGTTATTTACCGACTTCCCTTTCGCCAGGCATTTTGCGCATCCGGGTTAAATCGGGATCGGGCGGTTCATCGTTACGTCGCGTACAAATAACCATGCCATCGAACCGGCGATAAAAATCGCGGACATGTCGTCCACGGGTCCGATTCCCGTTGATTCGTTGACCACGCTGGAACGGAAACGTAGCCGCGCGTCCCCGATCAGGTCATCGCGCATGGCCGTTTTGTCCGGCAACGGCAGGCCCGCCGCCTGGATCGCCGCCGACATCGTACGTTTCGGGGACGGCAAGCACGCCCCCCCTCTGGACCAGCGCCACGCCCACCATGACGTACCGGCTGGACGCCAACGAATGGCTCCTCGCGCACACCGCCACGGCCGCAATCTTCGCGGTCGTCGGCGTGCTGCGGCGGTCCGGCAGCCGGTCCGACCCGATCGGCCAGCAGGCTATCCGCCCCGCCATTCCCCCGTCGACTGCCGGCGCACGAGATACGGCTTCGGCACTGTCACGGCGGGTGGCGAATCGCCCTTGTGCGGCTCGTGAATCAGTTGCAGCAGCAGATCGATCGATGCCTGCGCGATGTCCTCGGTATTGATCGCCACCGACGTCAACGACGGCCGGACCTGGCGCGCAAGCTGGATATCCGTGATGCCGATCACCGACACCTCATCGGGCACCTTGCGGCCGAGCGCCGCGAGCGCCTGCAACGCGCCGATCGCCAGCAGGTCGTTGGTCGCGAAGAGCGCGCTCAGATCGGGCCGGCGCTGCATCAGCGCCATGCACGCATCGTAGCCGCCGTCGATCGTATCCTCGGCTTCGAGAACGGCAGCGGCATCCGGCTCGGCGCCGGCCTCGCGCATCACCTCGCGAAAGCCCGTCGCGCGCGCATCCTGCGGGCCGCCGCAACCATCGCCGATCAGCATGCCGACGCTGCGATGCCCGAGCTCCAGCAGGTGCCGCGCCGCCAGCTCGCCTGCATACGCGAAATCGACCGTCACGCACGGCAGCGCCGGCAGCCGCTCCGGGTGCTCCCACAAGCTCAGCACGATCGGCGCGCCCACCGTCGCGCGCTCGCACAGTTCGCGGATCGCCAGGTGCGTGTTGAGCACGAGCACCCCTTCGGCGAGCGTGCCGGCGATCTGCGTCAGGTACGCGCGACTGATCTCCGCGTCGTTGTCGGTGTTGCAGACCATCAGGAAATAGCCGGCGCGCCGCGCCGCGCGCTCGGCCGCCAGCACGAACTGCGGGTAAAACGGGTTGACGATGCTCGAAAGCGTCAGCGCGAGCATCGGCGAGCGCCCCTCCGCGAGCGCGCGCGCGTTCAGGTTCGGCCGGTAGCCGAGTTCGCGAATCGCGTGCAGCACACGGTTCGCCGTCTCGGGGCGGACCTTCGCCGGTTGGCGCAGCACGTTGGAAACCGTGGCCGCCGTCACGCCGGCACGGCGCGCCACGTCGCTGAGCGTCACCATGCGCGTCGCTCCTGTGCAACGGAAAATCCCAGATTCGGGGACAACGATTCAAATGTTGCCCAACATGGGCAGGCTTTGCTAAGTTTCATGGCAAATATCCGGAGACAGACTATGACCCTCTTCTTTCCCGCCATCGAATTTAACCGCTTAAATCGCCGATGCGCAAGTCGCACCGCTTTTATTTCCAGCAAGATTTAAGCGCTTAAATCCGGGAGCGAAGCCATGGCGACGATTTCTTTGAGCGGCATCCAGAAGACCTTCTCCGGCGGCCACGCGCCGGTCATCCGGGATCTGGATCTCGACATCGGGATGCACGAATTCTGCGTGTTTCTCGGCCCCTCGGGCTGCGGCAAGTCGACGTTGCTGCGCATCGTCGCGGGCCTGGAGACGCAGACGGACGGCGACGTATCGATCGGCGGACGGTCGATGAACGGCGTGCCCGCGGCCGATCGCGGCGTGGCGATGGTGTTCCAGAGCTACGCGCTGTTTCCGCACATGAGCGTGTTCGAAAACATGGCGTTCGGGCTGAAGCTCGCGAAGACCCCGAAGGACGAGATTCGCCGCAAGGTCGGCGAAGCCGCGCGCGTGCTGCAGCTCGACGCGCTCCTCGAACGCAGGCCGCGCGAGCTCTCCGGCGGCCAGCGCCAGCGCGTGGCGATCGGCCGCGCGATCGTGCGCGAACCGGGCGTGTTCCTGTTCGACGAACCGCTGTCGAATCTCGACGCCGCGCTGCGCGGCCAGACGCGTGTCGAAATCGCGCGTCTGCACCAGCGCTTCACCCAGGCGAGCGTCGTCTACGTGACGCACGACCAGATCGAAGCGATGACGCTCGCCGACAAGATCGTGCTGCTGCACGCGGGCGCCGACACGCAGCGCCACGGCAGCATCGCACAGGTCGGCGCGCCGCTCGATCTCTACCATCATCCGCGTTCGCGCTTTGTCGCGAGCTTCATCGGCTCGCCGCGGATGAATTTTCTTGCCGGCACGGTCGAATCGTCCGGCGCCGACGGCGTACGCGTGCGCGTCGACGGCGTCGATACGGCCCAAGGAGTACTGCGCGTCCAGGTCGACGGTGCGCGGCTCGCGCCGGGCGCGCCGGTGAGCCTCGGCGTGCGGCCCGAGCACGTGCAACTCGGCGGCGAGGCGCAGTCGCTTGCGGTGAACGCGCTCCTCACCGAGCAGCTCGGCGAACACAGCTACGTGCATGTCGAGTACGCGGGCGGCACGCTCGTCGCCAAGGCGCCCGGCGATGTCGCCGTGCGGCGCGGCACGCGCTTCGCGCTGCGCCTGCCGCCCGACGCATGCCATCTGTTCGACGCCGACGGCGTCGCGCTGCCGCGCACCGTCGCGGCCGGCGTGGCGCAGCCGGCCCTGCATTTCGCCTGAGATTCCGCCCGGGGCCGCCGCCGCGCGCCTCCGTTTGCCCTCTTCGTGCCCGGGTCACGTTCCGGGGGCGAAGTCCAGAAGCGTCGACCGCCCGCGTGCGGCGACAGACAACGCAGTACAAGGAGACAACGACGATGACCGCAGACCGCCTGAGCCGCTTCGCCGGCTCGCCCTCCCCCGCTTCCACGGCTTGCACCGCTTCCGTTGCCGGCTCCCGTCCCCGGCGGCGCCTGCTGGCCGCCGTGCTGGCCGCCTCGACCCTGCTCCTCCCGGGCCTCGCCGCACACGCCGATACCCGGCCACTGACGGTCAATGTGTCCGCGCGCGGCAACCAGCGCGCCACCTGGCAGGCGGCCTTCGACCAGTTCCAGAAGGCCAATCCGGACATCGACCTGAAGGTGACCTACATCACCGAGGAAGCCTACAAGGTGCAGATCGGCGGCTGGCTCGCGACCGATCCGCCCGACGTCGTCTCCTGGAACGCCGGCGAGCGCATGGCCTACTACGCGAAACGCGGTCTGCTCGAAGACATCTCGTCCGACTGGAACAAGAACGGCTGGAGCCAGCAATACGCGTCGGTGAAGGGGGCGTCCACCTATGACGGCAAGCAGTACGCCGCGCCGCTCGGCTACGACGCCTATGGCTTCTTCTATCGCAAGGACCTGTTCGCGAAGGCCGGCATCACCCACGAGCCGAAGACGTGGGACGAATTCCTCGCCGCGTGCAAGAAGCTCAAGGCGATCGGCGTGCCGCCGATCGCCGTCGCCGCACGCGATAGCTGGACCCTGGCAGCGTGGTTCGATTACCTCGATCTGCGCATCAACGGCTACGCGTTTCATCAGCAACTGATGGCCGGCGACGTGCCCTACACGGATCCGCGTGTGAAAAAGGTCTATACGACGTGGAAGACGCTGATCGACGGCCACGATTTCATCGACAACGCGCTCTCCTTCGACCTCGACTCGATCGGACCATTTCTCAACAACGGCAAGGCGGGGATGATGCTGATGGGCACCTTCTACTCCGCGGGCATTCCGGCGAGCGTGAAGCCGCAGATCGGCTTCATGCCGTTCCCGACGATCGATCCGAAGGTCGCGCGCGCCGAGGACGGCCCGGTGAACGTGCTGCTGATTCCCGCGAAAGCGAAGGACAAGGCCGACGCGCGACGTCTGCTCGCGTTCATGGAAACACCGCGGATCAACGCGGAGCTCGCCCAGGGCTGGGGCCAGTTGCCGTCGAACAGCCAGGCCGCCGAGCCCGACGATCCGATCTCGAAGATCGGCTTTCATATTCTCGCCACGACGCCGGGCGGCATCGCGCAGTTCTACGACCGCGACATGACGAAGGAAATGGCGGACGAGGGCATGAAGGCGATGCAGCAGTTCTACGACGACCCGACCCAGCTCGATTCGCTGCTGGCTCACCTCGAAGCCACGCGCAAGCGCATCTATCACAAGTGATACCCGGCGCGGCTGCACGTCGCCGCCGCGCATAGCCTGCTGCCCGCCTGCGCGCGGGCAGCCCGAACGAGGTCCCCGCCATGTCCACCTCTCTCGCCCCGCCGCGCGCGCGGCACGCGCGCACCGCGTCCGCTGCACGGCGCGGCCATCATCGCGCGGCATGCCTGTTTCTGCTGCCCGGCTTTGCGCTGTTCGCGCTCTGCGTGATCTACCCGATCTTCAGCAGCATCACGCTGAGCTTCTATAGCTGGGACGGCATGACCGCGAAGACCTTCGTCGGCCTCGCCAACTACATCGAGCTCGTTCACTCCGCCACGTTCTACGTCGCGCTGAAGAACAACCTGATCTGGCTCGTGCTGTTTCTGCTCGCGCCGCCGCTCGGCCTCGTCTTCGCGCTCTATCTGAACCAGCGGGTGCGCGGCATGCGCATCGTGAAGTCGCTGTTCTTTGCACCGTTCGTCCTGTCCGGCGTCGTGGTGGGACTCGTTTTCAGCTGGTTCTACGACCCGATGTTCGGCCTTCTGAAGGTGCTGGTCGGCCATGGCATTCCGGTGCTCGGCGACCCGCACACCGCGACCTTCGGCATCGTGTTCGCCGCGCTGTGGCCGCAGACGCCCTACTGCATGGTGCTCTATCTGACGGGCCTCACGGCCATCAATCCCGAGGTGGTCGAAGCCGCGCGCATGGAAGGGGCGAAAGGCTGGCGGCTGCTCTGGCACGTGATCCTGCCGCAACTGCGGCCGGCGACGTTCATGGCGGTCGTGCTGACCGTGATCGGCGCGCTGCGCAGCTTCGACCTGATCGCGGTAATGAGCGGCGGCGGCCCCTTCGACAGCTCGACAGTGCTCGCCTATTACATGTACGACCAGGCGATCAAGTACTACCGGGAAGGCTACTCGGCCTCGATCGCCGTCGTGCTGTTCGCGATCATGCTCGTCTACATCGTATTCCATCTGCGCCGCATGCTGCGCGAAGAGCGCTGAACGCGCACGTTCAGGGAGAACCATCATGTATCCGCTGCCCATCGAGCACTGGAAGCCGTGGAATCGCGCGCTCTACAAGGCGTCGCTGCCGCTCGCGCTGTTCATCTGGCTGTTGCCGATGCTCGCCGTGCTGCTTACGTCGATCCGCTCGTCCGACGAACTCGCGCAAGGCGACTACTGGACGTGGCCTCATCACTTTGCACTCCTTCATAACTACGGCACCGCGCTCACCCAGACGCCGATGCTGCATTACTTCGCCAACAGCGTGCTGATCACGGTGCCTTCGGTGTGCGGCGCGATCCTGCTCGCGTCGATGGCGGGCTTCGCCCTCGCGACCTACCGGTTTCCCGGCAACACCGCGGTGCTGTTCACCTTCGTCGCGGGCAACTTCGTGCCGGTCCAGATCCTGATGATTCCGGTGCGGACGATGGCGCTGAAGGTCGGCCTCTTCAACACGATCTGGGCCCTCATCATCTTTCATATTGCGTTTCAGACCGGCTTTTGCACGCTCTTTCTGCGCAACTTCATCAAGCAGTTGCCGTTCGAGCTGATCGAGGCCGCGCGTGTCGAAGGCGCGAGCGAATGGACGATCTACGCGCGCATCGTCGTGCCGCTGATCCGCCCGGCGCTCGCGGCGCTCGCGATCCTCGTGTTCACGTTCGTCTGGAACGACTACTTCTGGGCGCTCTGTCTCACGCAGGGCGACGCGGCCGCGCCGATCACCGTCGGCGTCGTCGCGCTGAAGGGGCAATGGACGACCGCATGGAACCTGGTGGCGGCGGGCTCCGTACTCGCGGCGCTGCCGTCCGTGCTGATGTTCTTCGCCATGCAAAAGCACTTCGTCGCGGGCCTGACCTTCGGCGCCAGCAAGGGCTGAGCGTCAAGCCGTCTTTCCGTTCCCGCCATTCTGGCTGTATCAACCGGATTCTCACTCATGCAAATCGGTGTCTGCTACTACCCCGAACACTGGCCTGAAACCCTCTGGGCAGACGACGCGCGTCGCATGGCGGCGCTCGGCATCACCCACGTGCGGATCGGCGAATTCGCGTGGAGCCGCATGGAGCCGCGCGCGGGCGTCTACGACTGGGGGTGGCTCGACCGCGCCGTCGAAACGCTCGCGGCCCGCAACCTGAAGATCGTGCTCGGCACGCCCACTGCGTCGCCGCCGCGCTGGCTCGTGGACGCAATGCCGGAGATCCTGCCCGTGCGCGCCGACGGGACGACGTGGCAATACGGCTCGCGCCGTCACTACGACATCTCGAGCGCGGCCTACCGGCGCGCCTGCCTGACCATCGTCGAGGCAATGGCGCAGCGCTACGGCGCGCACCCGGCCGTCGTCGCATGGCAGACCGACAACGAACTCGCCTGCCACGATACGGTGCCGAGCTATTCGGCTGCCGCGCGCAGCCGCTTCCAGCAGTGGCTCGCGCGCCGATACGAACACATCGCGGATCTGAATGCGCGCTGGGCCAATGTGTTCTGGAGCATGGACTATCCGTCATTCGAGTCGATCGGCCTGCCGAACCTCACGCCGACCGACGCGAATCCGATCCATCTGCTCGAATTCCGCCGCTTCATATCGGATGAAGTCGCGAGCTTTCACCGCGAGCAGGTCGACGTGTTGCGGCGTCATGCGCCGCACGCAGACATGCTGCACAACTTCATGGGCTTTTTCACGGCCTTCGATCATTACCGCTTCGCGGCGGACGGCAGCATCGACGTCGCCGCATGGGACAGCTATCCGATCGCGCGCACCGAGGCGATCGCGATCGACGAGGCCGACAAGGCGCGTTACGCACGCACCGGCCACCCCGATGTCTCCGCTTTCGATCACGACCGCTATCGCGGGATCGGCCGCGGCCGCTTCTGGGTGATGGAGCAGGAGGCCGGCCCGGTGAACTGGGCGCCGTGGAATCCGGTGCCGGCGCCCGGCATGGTGCGGCTCTGGGCCTACGAGGCGTTTGCGCACGGTGCGGAGCTGGTGTCCTACTTTCGCTGGCGGCAGGCGCCGTTCGCCCAGGAACAGTTGCATTCGGGGCTGAACCTGCCCGACAACACGCTCTCGCCCGGCGGGGAAGAAGTGGCGCAGACCGCGCGCGAGATCGCGGCATCCGACGTGCTCGCCGCGCTTGCGAAGCGCAACACGCCCGCGCGCGCGCGCGTCGCACTCGTATTCGATTACGAAACGCAGTGGATGTTCGAGATCCAGCGCCACGCGAAGACCTTCGACTATCAGATGCTCGCGTTCGAGTATTACCAGACGCTGCGCGCGCTGTCGCTCGACGTCGACATCGTGCCGGCCAATGCCGATCTGCAAGGCTATCGGCTCGTCGTCGTGCCGTCGCTTGCCGCGTTGCCCGAAGGCTTCGTGCAGCGGATAGCGGAATCGCCGGCACAGTGGGTGATCGGGCCGCGCAGCGGATCGAAGACGTCGGACTTCACGATCCCCGCGATGCTGCCGCCCGGCGCGCTGCGCGAAGTCCTGCCGGTGAAGGTGCGCGAAGTGGAATCGCTGCGTCCGACGCTCAGGCCGTCGACGTCGCTCGACGGTACGGAAGGCGTCGCCGTGCACTGGCGCGAGCATCTCGACGTGCACGAGCACGCCCGCATACTGGCGCGCTTTGACGACCACTGGCCCGCCGTCGTCGCGCACGGCCATGTCTGCTATGCGGCCGCGTGGTTCGACGCCGCGCTGCACCGCGCGCTGCTCGAAGGCGCCGCGCGCCGCGCGGGGCTGAGCGTCGCGCGCCTGCCCGACGGTTTGCGTCTGCGCCGGCGCGGCGATGTGACCTTCGCGTTCAATTTCGGCGCCGGCGCCGTCGACGTGCCCGCGCCGGCCGAGGCGCGTTTCGTCCTGGGCGAACGTGCGCTGGCAACAGCGCAGGTGTGCGCGTGGGTCGACGCATGACGGCGGCAACCGAGGTCGCCGGGACGACGCCCGCGGCCGACACCGGCCGCGGCGTCACGACGCTCCGCGCCGATGCCCGCGTCACGGCCGCCGCGCCCCGCGAAGGCACGCTGGAACTCGGCGCGCACGCAACGCCCGACGGTCGCACGATCGGCGCGAACAGCCGCTACCTGTCAGTCGACGGCAAGCCGTGGCTTCCGGTGATGGGCGAGCTGCACTACTCGCGCGTGCCGGAGTCGCAATGGGACGATGCGCTTGCACATGTGCGCGCGGCCGGTGTCGATATTGTCGCGTCGTATGTGATCTGGCGTCATCACGAGCGGATCGCGGGCCAGTTCGACTGGCGTGCGCGGCGCGACCTGCGCCGCTTCGTGCAGGCCAGCGCGCGTCAGGGACTCGGGATGGTCGTGCGCATCGGCCCGTGGGTGCATGCCGAGGTGCGTTACGGCGGCATGCCCGAGTGGATCGTCGACCAGATGCCGTCGCGTTGCGACGATCCGCTCTATCTGTCGTTCGTCGCGCGTTTCTATGCGCAGATCGCCGCGCAGCTTCAGGGCCTGCTCTGGAAGGACGGCGGCCCCGTGATCGGCGTACAGCTCGAAAACGAATACAACCTGACGGGTCCCCACCAGGGCGCACCGCACATCGCGACACTGCGGCGGCTCGCGCGCGACGCCGGCCTCGACGTGCCGCTCTATACCGTGACGGGCTGGGACAACGCGGTGTTTCCGCATCGTCTCGTCACGCCGGTCTTCGGCGGCTATCCCGACGTTCCGTGGGGACGTTCGCCGGCGATGTCGCCGCCCAACGAGGTCTACGCGTTCCGCTTCACGAGCCGTGTCGGCGGCGACCTTGGCGCGCAGTCGCACAATCCGGTCGTCGGCGATGCCCCGGCCGTCGCGGACACGACGCCGTTTCTCGGTGCCGAGTATGGCGGCGGCGTGCCGACCATGTATCGCCGCCGCCCGGTGCTCGATGCCGACGACATCGCCGCGATGCTGCCCGTCCAGCTCGGCTCCGGCGTTAACCTGTACGGCTATTACATGCTGTACGGCGGACGCAATCCGCCCGACGATCCGTCCAGTCACGAGTCCACGGCAACGGGCGGCTACAACGATCTGCCCATCGTCAACTACGACTTCCAGGCGCCGTTCGACGGCAACGGCGAGGCACGCCCCGTCCTCGGCAAGCTGCGGCCGTTGCACTACTTCCTGCGCGAGTGGGGGGGCACGCTGGCGCCCTGCGCGGTCTGTCGTCCCGAGGTCGTACCCCACGCGAGCGACGATCTGCTCACTCCGCGCTTCTCGGTGCGCACGGACGGCGAGCGCGGCTTCCTGTTCTTCAGCAATCACGTGCGCCAGCATCCGATGCCCGCGCACCGCGCGCTCCGCTTCGCGGTGACGCTGCCGGCTCGCACCGTGACGTGGCCGGACACGCCCGTCGACGTAGCGCAGGGGGTGTCGTTCATCTGGCCGTTCGGATTGCGGCTCGGCGGGGCGCATCTGCGTCACGCGTCGGCGCAGCCCGTCACGCGCGTCCCGACCGCCGGCGGCGACACCTATGTGTTCGGCGCGACGCCGGGCATCGCGCCCGAGTTCGCGTTCGAAGCCGCCAGCGTGCGGACGATTTCGCGCGCGGACGGCGATGCGCCATGCTCCACGCGCGAAAGGGATGGCGCGCTCATCGTCGAGCCCGCGCCCGGCGATGCGTTGACGTTGACCTGCGCGGGAGGCGAACGCGTGACGATCCTCGTGCTCGCCGCCGCGGAAATCGAGCGGCTTGCGGTCGTATCGTTCGACGGACAATCCCGCCTCGTGCTGAGTGCCGCACAGGTGTTCGAACGCGATGCGAAGCTCGTGCTGCGCTCGACGGATACGGCCGCCTTCGAGCTTGCCGTCTATCCGCCGCTCGCACGGATACCGCGCACGCAGCGCACGATCGTCGAACGGACGCCGCATGGATTGTTCCAGCGCCTTGCGGTGCAGGTCGAGCCGCTTGAGTTCGACGCGCTACAGGTGACGCCCGTGCGCGCGGCGCAGCCCGTTCCGCCGGTTGCAACCGGCGGCGTCGCCGAGGCAGCGGTCCTGCCGACACCGGAGACGTTCGCGAAAGCGGCGGCCTGGCGCATCGGCCTGCCATTGCGCGCATGCGAGGCGCCGGGCGTGAGCAACGTCTACGTGTCGATTCGCTATACGGGCGATATCGGCCGGCTGTTCTGCGGCACGACGCTGATCGACGATCACTTCTATACGGGGCTGCCGTGGCGCATCGGGATGCGCCATGTCGCCATCGATCCCGATGCGCCGCTCATGCTGACGGTTCTGCCATTGCGCGCCGATGCGCCCCTCTATCTCGACGCGCGGTTCGATCCGCGTCCGATGATGACCGGGGCAGACCAGGCTTCGCTGGAGGCCATCGAACTGGAAGCCGAGTATGAAGTCGAGTTGATTTGACAGACGCCGCGCGGCGTTCCGGCACGCGGTTCGTGAGCGCCCGGCGCGGCGATATCCGTGCGCCCCCCATACCGCTGCCGCATCCGGGAGAGTCGATCCCACGAGATGCCAGACCCGCTCAACGGCGCTCTCAGCCCGCGGTCGGCGACGCCACGGCCTCGCCCTGCTCGGGTGCACGCCTGAGCAGACGTGAAATCACCAGCGCGCACAGCGCGGCAAACAGCGCCGGTCCGGCAGCGATGAGCAGCAGATCGCGCGTGGGCCAGCCGAGCGCCATCAGTGCGCCGCCCAGCGTCGGTCCGAGGATCGCGCCGGTGCGGCCGATCCCGAGCGCCCAGCCGGCCCCCGTCGCGCGCAGACTGGGCGGATAGGCAAACGCGCTCACCGCGTTCGCCCCCGTTTGCGTGCCGATCACGAAGAACCCCGCGAAGAAGGCCACCGCGGTAAAAGCGCTCACGGAGCCGCCTGCGAAAGCGAGCAGCACGAGCGAGACCGCACCGGCACCGAAGCCGATCGCGATCATCGCGAAGGTGTCGATCCTGCGCACCAGCCCGGCAAGCGCAAACGTGCCCAGCACGCTGCCGACCTGCATCAGCGCAGCCGCACGCACCGCCGCGGGAAGATCGATGCCGGACACGTGCGCAATGGTCGGTAGCCACGACACCATGAAATACAGCGACAGGATGTTGGCGAAGAACATCAGCCAGAGCAGGATCGTGCGCGATGTCCGTCCCCCGGTAAACAGGCGGCCGACCGGAAACCCGCTTGCCCTTTCGCCGACGCTCAACGGCGCCCGCGGATCGACCCGCACTGCCGGTGCGATGCGCGCCAGCGTCCGTGCAATCCGGTCGGCCCGCCCTTCACGCGCCAGATCGACGATCGACTGCGGCATCAGGAACACGATTGCGGCCACGATGAACAACGGCGTCAGCCCGCCCAGCACGAACACCGAGCGCCAACCGAGCGCCGGAATCATGAACGACGCAAGCAGCCCGCCCCCGGCGGCGCCGATCGCGTAGCCGGAGGTCGTCACCATCGCCGCGGGCACCTTGAAGCGTCCCGGACAGAACTCGGCCACGTAGGCCACGGTAAGCGGCGTCAGCCCCCCGAGACCGAGTCCGGCGACAAAACGCCAGGCCATCAGACTGGCGATGCCCGAGACCGTCGTGGTCCCCAGCGAGCAGATTGCGAACAGCAGCATGCACGCGCACAGCACGCGCCGGCGACCCAGCCGGTCGCCCAGCGAACCGAAGATGAACGCGCCGAGCGTCGTCCCGACCAGCCCGCTCGAAAAAACCGGGCCGAGCAGCGCGCGCTCCACGCCGAGGCTATGCGTGAGAACCGGCGCAACGTACGTGATGACCTGGATGTCGAAGCCGTCGACCAGCATCGCCATCAGGCACAGCGCCAGCACACGCCACGCAATCGCATTCATCGACGCACGGTCGATGACGTCCGTCACGTCGACGGCGCCCAGCCGGATGGCCCGCAATGATCGTTCCATGAAACCTGTCTCCTGCCAACGACACGATACCGTCGCGCGATGCGACTGTCAGCCCGGCGGTGCCCGTACCGTGTCGATATTCCGTGTTCCGCCGGCTCATGTCCGGGCGAACCTTCCGGTTCCGTGCCCGGAGCGCCCCTGTCAGAACAGGTGGCGCAAGCCGATGCGCGCCGCGACTTCGCTGGGCGAGGACGAGCCGGCCTGACCGAGCAGATCGGGCCCGGCGGGCGCTCCGGTCGAGCCGATCCCGCTTGCGTGCGCGGCCACCGCGACGGCGTAGACGTAGGTGCGCTTGGAGAGCAGGTAGGAGATCCCCGCGTTGCCCTGCCAGTAGTGCGCAAGGTCGCCCTTCGTGTAGTCGCCGCCAATGCCGATCATCACCGCGGGTGTGATCTGATACGTGTAGCTCAGTTCGACGTTGCGCAGAAAATGCGTGCCGGCGAACGGGGTGGACGCGGTCTGGATCACATCGCCATATCGCGTGCTGGTCAGGATCGTCGAGACCATCGACTTGCCGAACGTATAGGCGAGCGCGCCACCCGCCACCTGGTAGTTCTGCGCCGACGCATAACCCGAGTAGACCGTATTCGTGAGCGGATTGGCGAACGACTTGCCGGCCTGCGCTTCGGTGCTTGCGTACCAGAGCGACGTCGCGGGATCGTTGATGTTCGAATAGACGGCGGCATACGACAGGCCGTCGGCCGCGCCCTTGAGCCCGAACTCGTATGCACGGCCCGTCGAGAAGGATCCCGCCACGCCACCAAGCGACAACAGCGCGCTGAACGTGGCGCCCGCGATCGTCGGCGACTCGTACCGGATGACGTTGTTGAGCTGGTATGTGCCGTAGACGTTATCGGCATCGCCCGCGTGCGCGGCAAGACCGCCGCCGAACGTGATGCTCGCGGCGTTCGGATTCAGATACAGCGGAAGCAGTTCGTACTGCCGTCCAAGTTGCACCGAGCCATACTGTTTCGACGACAGGCCCACGATCGCATAGCGCCCGAACAGTGCCCCGTTCTGCCCCAGCTTCCCGCTATTGGTATCGAACCCGCTTTCGATGCGGAAAAAGGCCTGTGTTCCGCCGCCCAGTTCCTCGTTGCCGAGCATGCCCCACTTGGAGCTTCCGCGTCCGCCGCTCGATGCCTCGACATCGGGGTGCCCGCCCGCGTTGGATACGTAGAGCAGGCTGTCGTCCAGTACGCCGTAGAGCGTGACCGAGGACTGGGCCAAAGCGCTCTGGCTGGCGAGCATGCCGGCGGCGATACCCGCCGCGGCTGCCGGAATTGCAATTCGTCGCATTGCTGTCTCCAATGGTTTTATTCGTCGATGGTTCTGCGCATGTTTACGGCAGCGAGTGTCCGGCGCAGTGATCGCATCATGCCGACCCGAAAGTCCTGGAAACAGCCCCTGATCCTCATAGCAGCTGTGAACGCAAGGCACAGTTGGCGAGGCAACAGGGCCGCCGTCGCGCAGCGTCGACCGCATTCGATGAAGCGGATTCAATGAATGCGCGTCACCGACGCGCGGTGGAAGACCGCCCCGAACCGGCGGGTCTTCAGGAGAAAAACAAGGAGGAAAACAAGGAAGAAAACGCGGCGGATCACCGCGCTGCCGGCGACGGCGCACCCGCCCCGTCGAGCCCCCAGTCCGCGGCCTGTGCCAGCCGCTCTTCGAGAAATTTCACGAAGACCTTGACGCGCAGATTGATGTCCCGCCGGCTCTGGAATACCGCGAAAACCGGCTCGCGTTCCTCCGGCAGCCAGTCGGCGAGAATGGTGCGCAGCGTCCCCGCGCGCAGATCCGGCGCGATATGAAACGCCGCCAGACGCGCGATGCCCATCCCCTGGCAGGCCAGCACGCGCAGGAAATTGTCCGAGTTGCTCGCGACGCTTCCCGTCAGCTCGAAGCGGGTGATCGTCGCGCTGCGCGCGCCTTCTTCGTCCGGCGTGCACATCGGCCACACGCTGCGATAGGTCTGCGGGAGAAAATTCAGACAATTGTGGCGCGCGAGATCGGCCGGCGTGCGCGGTGTGCCGGCGCGTCGAAGATACTCCGGCGACGCGCACAGCAGCCACCGCGTCGTCGCAATACGCCTCGCGACCAGCGAGGGATTCGTGACCGGTCCCACCTGCAGCGAGAGATCGATGTCCGCGGCAATCAGATCGACCGCGTCGCTGTGCAGAATGAATTCGAGCCGCAGTTGCGGATGTTTTGCCAGAAACTCCGGCAGCAAGAACGCCAGTTGCTGCTGGGCAAAGTTAAGGGTCGTGTGCACGCGAAGCAGTCCGCTCACCGGCGCATCCGTGTGCAGCAGCGATGCTTCCGCTTCCGTGATCGCCTCCAGGGCCCGCACCGCCGCCTGATGGAAACTGCGCCCCTCCTGGGTCAGCGCGAGCGTACGCGACGTGCGGCGCAACAGCCGCACGCCCAGCCGGTTCTCCATCCGGTCGATGAGCTTGCTCACCGCGGAGGGCGTGCAGTCGAGCCTGCGCGACGCCGCGGAGAAACTGCCGCAATCGACCACGCAAACAAACGTCTCAAACTCGCGAAAACGATCCGCACTCATCGCGTCCGGTGCCTCATTCATGCCACAGCGTCACAGGTAGCGCGAGTGTACAAGCGTTTTGCGGCGCGATCCACCAGGCACGGACGCGCCGGGCCGCGCCATTTGCGCGGCGGACCCGGCGCGCGACACCGGAGCCCCTCGTTTACCCCGACCATCTGATCCGCGCCTTCACAGCTTGTATGAAGCCATTCATCTTATGCCGTTCGCCGCATCGCGGCATCATTCATCGCATTCGATCCAGACAGGGTGGAGACAGCAATGGATGTGACACGGGTAGCACTCGTCACGGGCGGCGCAGGCGCGCTGGGCCGTGGCATCGCAGCGCGGCTGCAAAAGGACGGGCACCGGATCGTGCTCGCGGACATCAATGCCGGCGCGTGCGACGAGGCCGCGGCGGCGCTCGGCGGCGACACGTTCGGCGTCGGGATGGACGTCACCTCGACGGCTTCGGTCGAGGCCGCGGTGGCCCGCGTGCTCGACCGGTGCGGGCGTATCGACATCCTCGTCAACAATGCCGGCATCCTCGTCAAGGACGATCATGCATCGATGGACGAGGAAACCTTTGACCGCATCGTCCGCGTCAATCTCAAAGGCCCCTTTATCGTCACGCGCGCGGTCATCCCGGCGATGAAGCAGCAGCGCTACGGCCGGCTCGTCGCGATCACGTCGCGCAACAAGCTGTCCGGCGGCATGCCGGCCTACGCGGCCAGCAAGGCGGGGCTCGATGCCCTCACGGTGGCCTGGGCGCGCGAACTCGGGGACTGGAACATCACCGCCAACGCAGTGGCCCCCGGTTCGATCAAGGTCACCCCTGGCCTCGACATCCTGAATCGCACCCCCGAGCAGCAGCTTGCGAGCAACCGGCTCGCGATCTCGCGCACGCCCATCCAGCGCCTCGCCACGCGCGAGGATATCGCGGGCGCCGTCGCGTATTTCGCGTCCGACGAGGCCGGTTTCGTCACCGGCGAGACGCTCTTCGTTGCCGGCGGATTCCAGCTGGCGCCGGCGAGCCGCTACGCGTCGGACCCGAATTGACACGCTTCGAAGGAGACAGGCGATGAACGCAGGAAAGGCTGTCCGCATCGGCATCATCGGCGCCGTGCACGATCACTTCTGGCCCGTCTGGGGCAAAGGCGTCTTCCACGAGTTTCGCGATCATCCCGGCGTGACGCTGGTCGCGGCCAGCGAGCACCACCCGGAATTGCAGACGCGGCTGCGCACCGAACTCGGCATCGAGCGCATCTATACCGACTACGAGGACATGCTCGAAAAGGAATCGCTCGACGCGGTGCTGATCGGCTTGCCGAGCAATGCGAAGATCGGTCCGGTCCGCGCTGCCGCGCGCAAGGGTCTGCACATCCTGATGGACAAGCCGTTGTGCACGACGATGGACGATGCGCGCGAGATGCAGCGGATCGTGCAGGAGACCGGGGTGCATCTGGTGGTCAATTCGCTGTCGATCTGGAAAGCGCCGCTGCGCAAGGGCTTCGAACTCATCAACGAAGGTGCGATCGGTCGGCCGTTCTGGGCCAAATGGCGCAATGCGAATGCGGGGACGGAGAAAGCGCCCGGCGTATCGCACTTCTTCACCGACTGGCTCTGGGACATGGAGAAGAACGGCGGCGGCATCCTGATCAATTACTGCTACTACGGCATCAGCTACCTCTGCCACCTCTTCGGGCGTCCGCAAAGCGTCTCCGCGATGGCCGGCCACTTCGTGAAGGAACAGATCCCCGCGGAGATGGAGGACAACGCGGTCGTGACAATGAAGTGGGACGGCGCGCTGGGTCAGGCCGAAGGGAGCTGGACGCAATGGGACGAAGGTGCGGTGGAGGTCGATCCGACCAATCGCGGGTTGATCGTCTACGGAACGCAAGGCGTGCTTCGCACCAGCAGCAAGGGCTACGTCGTGCTGGTGAACGATGCGTGTCCGTCCGGCAAGCACATTGACTGCAGCACCGTGCCGGTTCGCTTCAAGGATGGGGCCGAGCACTTTGTCAGCGTGATTCGCGGCGAAAGCGAAGTGGACCCGCTATGCAGCCTCGATCTGAATGTCCTCGTGCAGGAAGTGAGCACCGCGGGCTATCAATCGATCCGGGAAAAGCGGGAGATCACGCTCGCTACAGCGTAAGCGCAGTCATCATGGCGTGGCCGAACGCCGGTCCCGCTGCACGCTGCACGCCTCATTGCGCAACGGGGGCGCCGCCATCGGTCTTGTTGACGCCGCACATCACGATGAGCGAATCCGCGGCCGGCATGATGTACGCCATCTTGTCCACGGGCACGCGCGTCACCGGATGGAGACCGCTGAACTCGATCCAGCCGCCGCCGCGGTCCGCACACGCCAGCGTCTTGCGATTCAGCTCGTCGATATCCACACCGGGCGCGGCGACCGCGGGCTGGTCCACCTTGCGCGGATCGGCCCCGAACGCGCGGAAATAGCCCCGCCGGTCGAGCACGATCACGAACAGGTCGCGGTCGACAAATTCGCCGTCGCGCCGATGAAAGCGCGCTTTCGCGGCCTCCAGGCCGTCGCGGGCAAGCACCTCCACCGCTTTCTCGACCAGCGCGCGGGCTTCGTCCGCACATCCCTGGCGCAGCTTCACGTGGATCACCGCCGCACACAGCTGACTCGCCTGCTCGCGCAGCCGTCCGGCGGACCGGGCCGCACGCTCGACCCTGTGCGCATTGCTGTGCGTGATCTGGTCCAGTCCTTGAACCGCGCGCCCGATCTCCACAAAACCGTCGAGCTGCGCGGCACTCGAAGAGACGATCACGCGCGCCTTGATCGCGACGTCGTCGAGGTGGGCGCCGATCGCGGCCAGCGCGTCGCTCACCTCGCGTATCCCGCTCACGCTGGCTTTCACCTCGGCAAACGAGCCCTCGATCAGCGTCTTCACCTCGGCCGCCGCTTTCGCGCTCCGCTGGGCCAGTTGACGGACTTCCGCTGCCACGACACCGAAACCGCGCCCGGCCTCCCCCGCGCGCGCCGCCTCGACGGCCGCGTTGATCGCCAGCAGGTTGGTCTGAAACGCGATGTCGTTGATCACGGTCATGATGTCGTTCATCCGGCCCGATCGCGCTTCCAGTCCCCGTATCGCACGAACCGCGGCATCCACTTTCGCGGCGCCGTTTCCGGCGGTGCGCCGCACGCGCGCGGTCAATGCATCGGCCTGCCGCGCGTCGCCCGCGTTCGTTTCCACGACCCCGACCAGCTCCACGACCTTGCCGGACGTTTGTGCGAGACTGCTCGCCTGTTCCTGCGTGCGCGCCGCGAGTTCGGTTGCGCTCGCAAGGAGTTCGTCGCCCGCCATGGCCACAAGCTGCGCTTCGCTGCGGATACTCGACACCAGGTGCGAAAACTGACGCATGACGGCTTCCGCAGTGCGGCCGACGCGCGACAGTTCGTCGTTGCCCTGCGATGCGCGCACCCGGGTCAGGTCACCCGCGGCCATTGCATCGAGCATTTCGCGAAGTACGCGGATCGCACGCTGCAGGCTGAAAGCGCAGCACAGCGCGAGATACGCCGAGCCCAACGTGCATCCGGCAGCGACGATCCGCGCCGATGACGCGTGATCGCCGCCGGGCGACAGCATCAGCACGGCATTGCCGCACACCAGCGGCAGCGTGACGAAGACGAGCTTGGGCAGCAGCCGCACCCGCAGCATCAGCGCCATGCCGGGAGCCAGCGTGTACAGGAAGAAACGCGTGAGCATCGGTCTGTCCAGTTCCGGCGCCGCGCACCCGGCATGGGCCGCGGCGCCCGAGGTCGTCGGCTCGTTTATCGTCAGAACTTCACGCGGATGCCGGCGCCGAGCGTGTCGCCGGTCGACTGCCCGCTCAGGTGATCCGACAGATAGGCTGCGTAGACGTCCGTGCGCTTCGACAACGGATAGTCGTAGCCGATCGCCCACGTGTTGCGGGTCACGCCTCCTCCCGCCGACGCGCTGCTTTTCGACCATGCATAAGACGCCAGCACCGAACCCGGTCCAACCGGTATGCTCGCGCCGACTTGCCCCGTGCTGACGCCGAAGTTCCCGGTGGTGGCCTGATCCTGCACGTGCAGATATTGTGCGTAGAGCTTGACGAGCTTGAAGTCGTACGACGCGGCGACTTCCTCCGCTCCCTGGCTGGTCAGTCCCGGCACGCCCGCGAGCGCGTCGCCGATATCGCCGGCCGCTTCGTCGTAGTTGACGTACTGGTAATCGGCCGCGGCCGCGAACGGCCCGTGGAAGTACAGGAGGCTCGCCCCCCACTTGTGCAGCCCGGCTTCGCCCGCTGCATTGCCGAACGCGTACATCGCGCCGCCGGTCAGTCCGCCATAGATCGGCGAGTGGTAGCCTATCGCATTGTTCCAGGCGGTATCCCCTGCAACGCCCTGGCCGCCCAGGCCCAGATACGTTTGCAGCACGACGGGCGAAAACGTGAACGAATCGACGAACGGGTTGAACAGGATCGTCGCGACGAACAGGTCGGTTGTCTGCCGCCCGGCCGTGAACGTTCCATACGGGGATTCAATGCCGGCATACGCATTACGCGCGAAGAAAGCATCGCCCGGATAACGCCCCACCGCCCCGTTCTGCGGCTGAAAGAAGCTTTCGAGCGCGAACACGGCCTTCAGTCCGTCGCCGAGATCCTCCGATCCTTTCAGCCCCCAGTAGGGCGTCGACATGCCGCCGCTGCCTTCCTCCCACGCGTTATGCCCGCCGGGACTCTTCGACATGCCGGCAAACACGTCCGTCTGGCCGTAGAGCGTCACGCTCGATTGCGCAAACGCGTGAACCGCCGACAGCATGCCAGCCAGCGCGACAATCCGCTTCGCGCTCTGGATCGATACTCGCATCATCTTGTCTCCTCCATTATTTTGCATAACTAAATGGTTAAACCGCTAAAACGACATCAAACGATCAGGGCAGGTTCGATCAGCTTGCGCCGGAAAAATCAGAGCGTTTCGGCACCGACGGCAAGATGCGCTTTCGTGTGCGACTGCGGTTCGGGTGCCACCAGACCGAACAGCGTGAACGCGATCGACACGCCGCCCAGAAAGATCCATCCGCCATGAAATCCGGCGAACGCGACAATGCGGCCAAAGCAGATCGGAACCGCAAACCCGCCGATCGCCGCCAGTGTCAGCATCAGCCCGGAAGCCGCCGGCACGTCGTGCGCGGGGATCGAGTCGGGATACATCGCGGGGACGCTGAACCAGGGGGTCAGCCCGATCATCGTCACCAGGCCAATCGCGAGCGCCGCGAGCAGGATCGTGGTTGCATCGAATGCCGGCAGCGCGAGCATCACGCCGCCGCTGACGACGAACGCGCCGCAAATCAGCCAGCGCACGCGCCCGAAATGATCCACGACCCAGCCGCCCAGCAGCGCCGCAGGAATGCCGCTCAGCAGCAGCGCGGCACTGACCTTGCCGGCCGCGATCGCATCGAGTCCGAGAAACCGCTCCGCATAGATGGGCAGGAACTGGGCGGCTGTGAAGAACGCGCCATACGATCCGACAATACTGAGCCCCCACCACCACAGCGCCTTGTGCATCAGGACCCGCCGGACGGCCTGCAGGTTCAGGTGCCCGCCTGACACGGACTGTCCTTCGCCGCGCGGAGCCAGCGGTGCAAACCACGCCGCGAACAGCACGAGGGCGCCCATGCCTCCCGAGAGGACCAGCGCGGCACGCCAGCCCACGGCCGCGACAATCAGCGACCAGATGAACAGGCCGCTGGCCGCGCCGAGTGCGAATGCCACGCCTGTCGTGAGGCCCATGGCCAGCGACAACTCGCGGTCCCTGAACCAGACACTGACGAGCCCCACCGAAGCGCCGAGGCAGCACGCGCCACCGGCGCCGGCCACGAGGCGCGCAACGAGCATCGCCGGATACGACGGCAAGGCAGCCGTGGCCGCCGACGCGGCCGCCTCCACGGCAATGCCGATCAGCAGCGTCGCGCGCATCCCGATGCGGGCGGACAGCCACCCGCCGGGCAGATGAAACAGACCGTAGCCGCCGACGAACGCCGCGATCAGACCGGCAACCTGTGGAATCGACAACCCGAGTTCGCGTGCGATCGCGGGAAACCCGGGAACAACGCAAAACCAGTTCAACGTGAACTGAAACACGCTCAGGCACAAGACCAGCAATGCCAACCATCTGTTTCCCATCTCCGTCTCCATAAAATTTGTAGTCCTGTCTATGTCTGAAGCAGCGCGATATTTCGTGAGATCGACGCCGGGCTACCCCGTCTGTCTGACGAGACGATTCCGCAGCACGCCGATCCGCTCGAACTCGATTTCGACCACGTCACCGTCGCTGAGCCAGCGGTCGATCTCCAGTCCGCAGCCGCCGCCGATCGTGCCCGAGCCGAGAAACTCGCCGACGTGCAGCGTCTCGTCGCGCGACACATGCTCGATGATCCGCTCGAAGCTGTGCCGCATGTCGCGGGTCGAGCCGCGCGACCACTCCTCGCCGTTCACCCGCACGATTACGTCGAGTTCACGCGGATCCGGGATTTCATCGGGCGTGACGATCCACGGGCCCATTGCGTTGCCGGTATCGAAGTCCTTGCCTTTGGCCGGTCCGAACGGCCCCTCCATTTCCTGCTCCTGAAGATCGCGCGCCGTGAAATCATTGAAGATCGTGTAGCCGAAAATATGGTCGCGCGCCTTGTCCGCACCGATGTCCCGGCCTGCGCGTCCGATGTAGACGCCGAACTCCGCTTCGTAGTCCATACGATGTGCGGCGCGCGGCCAGCGAATCTCATGCTCGTGCCCCACCACGTTGAAGCGGTTCGCCTTGTAGTAGATCGGCTGAGCAAGGTACACGGGCGGCAGCGCGATGTCGTCGGGACACGGCACCGTCCCGGGGTCGACGCCGTGCCGGCTCGCGCGCATGCGGCCGATCGCGGCGCCCGCCTGGCGCATGTGCAGATCGAAGGTTGAAAAATCGCGGATCTGCTCGGGCGTCGGAACGGGGGCGAGGAAGCGGATCGCGTCGAAGGCATGAATGAACGGCGCGTCGTGCGAGGTCTTCCCGAGCAGCGCGCGTGCGGTGTCGAGCGCGCGCGCGCCGCCGCGCATCAATGACAGCATGTCGAGAAACGCGGGTTCGCGCGAGCCGTGCAGCATCAGGTGAGCGGCGAACAGATCGATGACGTGGCGCGTACCCGGCCGTACCGCGCCGACCCGTGCGACCCCGTCGGCTTCGACAAACGTGGCGAGGATCACGACGGCTCCTCCATGTCGAGGATCGCCACCGCGCGCGTGAACCCCGCGGACGCCCCCTTGATCTTGTAGGGAAAACAGCAGACGGTAAATCCCGACGGCGGCAGCAGATCGAGATTCGCGAGCTTCTCCAGTTGCCCATAGCCGATCTCGCGACCGGCCTTGTGGCCCTCCCAGACGAGCGATGCGTCGCCGCTGCGCAGATAGGCCTCGCGCGTGTGGGCAAACGGGGCATCCCAGCTCCATGCGTCGGTTCCGACCACACGCACGCCGCGCTCAAGCAGGTAAAGCGTCGCTTCGCGGCCCATCCCGCATCCGCTGTCGACGTACGCGTCGGAGCCGTATTGTGCCGCCGCAGACGTGTTGACCAGCACGATCTCGCGCGGTGCGAGCCGATGCCCGATCCGGACCAGCTCGGCCTCGACCTCGGCGGCGCTCACCACGTGCCCGTCGGCCAGCGCGCGGAAGTCGAGCTTCACACCGGGTGCGAAACACCATTCGAGCGGCAGTTCGTCGATGCCGATCGCCCGTTCACCGCGGTTCATCGTCGACGCGTAGTGCCACGGCGCGTCCATATGCGTACCGCTATGGGTGTGCAGGACGAGATCCTCCACCGCCCAGCCCTCGCCATCCGGCAACGCGTCGGGCGACAGCCCCGGGAACATCGCCGCAAGCTGCCCGGCTCCGTGCCGGTGATCCGTATAGCGGATGTGTGGCCGCAATGGCGGCGGATCGGCGGGAACATCGTTCTCCAACGTCACCGACAGGTCGATAAAACGCAAACGCGCAGTGTCCATGAAACTCCTCCAGTGAGGCGAATGATGGGCCATGTCACCGCGCAATTTTATCGGTAAAATCCACTACATCGACAAATTAGCTAGTTATTGACAAAATTGACGAGGGTAGGCAGGATCGAATCCTCCCCTCCCTCCGCCGTCAACATGGACACTCAGGTCAAGGAAACGCTGACTGAAGCGATTCTCGAACGTCTGGTCGAAGACATCGTGTCGGGCGCACTCGCGCCGGGCCAGAACCTGCGCATCGAGCAGCTCAAGGAGCTGTACGACATCGGCGCGTCGCCGCTGCGCGAAGCGCTATCGAAGCTCACGTCGCTCGGTTTCGTGACGAACGAAACGCGGCGCGGCTTCCGGGTCGCGCCGCTGACCGAAGCGGATTTGCGGGACCTGACGCGCATGCGCCAGCTGATCGAGACGGAGGCGTTGCGCGAAGCGATCGAGACCGGCGACGCGGCGTGGGAAATGGAGATTGCCGGCACGTTTGCGCAGCTTTCGTTTGCGGCGACGCGTCAGTACGATGCGCCATCCGACGCCCGCCGCACGATCGAACAGGCGCACAAGCGCTTTCATGCGGCGCTGCTCGGCGCTTGCCGCTCGCAGCGGCTGAAGGAGTTGCAGTCGACGTTCTATGACCAGGCGAGCCGTTACCGGCAGGTGTTTCTGGCGGATGCGCCGCATATCGAAGGCTTCGTCGAACAGCACGAAAAACTGATGCGGACTGTGCTCGACCGCGACCCGGAAGTGGCGGCGGCATTCCTGCGCGAGCATCTGGCGATCACACCGCATGAAGTGTACAAGTCGGGCAAATTTGCCGCGGAGAACACGGTGCCAAGGCGCAGCGGGGCCCGGGCATCGTCCACAAGGTAGCAGGCAGGATATGGCGTCGCGAAGCGGCCGGATCTCGCGCCGCCCGCGGCGGCTATCCGGTGGTGCGCGAGATGCCTGTTTCCCGGCGGGGGCCAGGGGCGACGCGGTGCGGTGTGCCCGTCGTGCTCCTCATGCAACCGGACGGCTGCACGATCGCTGCCCTGATGTGCCGGGGGCCCGAGTGTCGATCGAGAAATGAGCCGCGCCACCGTCGAGCAGGGCGCCTTGGCGCGGTGATTGAACCGGACCCGAGGGCGCCCCCTGGACAGGACACGACTGCCGGGCCAGCCGATGAGCGTAGCGGCGGGCGCTGCTCGTCACGCTCGCCCAAACGGCAAAGAAGCCGCGAGGCAACCGGCATCACGAATCCGCCATCTCCACGTACGTCGGCTCGCGTTCCACGGCGCTCAGGAAACGGCACCAATCGGCGTGCGCGAGCGCGAGAGTCGACGTGTTGACAAGCGGATGAAACAGCATCCGGGGCACATCCCGCAACCGATCGTCGATCACCAGCTCAACTGCCTTACCTGCATCGTTGACAAGCGCGAGCGGGGACAACGCGCCTGGCGTTACGCCAAGAATGTCGTACAGTACGTCCGCGGAGCACAGGGACAATCGCCCGCACCCGAGCTTGCGTCCGAGCGATGCGGCATCGACCAGCTGGTCTGCCCGCACGACGACCAGCAACACGCGCCGCTTCTTTTTGTCCCGCATCAGGAGATTCTTGCAGCGTATGCCCTCGATCTCCAGTTCAAGCCGACCGGACGCCTGCATCGAGGTCACGGGCGGATGATCGGCCTGCTCGTACGCAATCGCGTGCCCGTCAAGAAACGCGAGCAATTCCTGCCTGCCCGCCATGGGCATCACGCGATCACAGGACATGGCCGAGAAACTCCCGCGTGCGGGGATCCTGGGGCGCGTCGAAAAACGCCGCCGGCGATCCGGACTCGACGATCAGCCCTTTATCCGTGAAAAACACCTGGTGCGCGACTTCGCGCGCAAAGCGCATTTCGTGCGTCACGAGGATGCTGGTCATGCCTTCCGCCACCAGATCCCGTATCGTGCTCAGGACCTCCTTGACGGTTTCCGGGTCGAGCGCGGCCGTCACTTCGTCAAAGAGCATGACGTCCGGGCGCATGGCCAGCGACCGCGCAATCGCCACGCGCTGTTGCTGCCCGCCTGATAGCTGCCCCGGGAACGCCTTCTCCTTGCCCGACAGCCGGACTTTGGCAAGCAGTTCGACCGCGCGCGCCTCGACCTCGTCTTTCGGCTGATGAAGGACATGAACCGGCGCAAGCATGACGTTTTCCAGCACCGTCATGTGCGGAAAAAGGTTGTATTGCTGAAATACCATCGACACGTCCTTGCGCAGCGCGATACGTTCCTTGTCGCCGCGCAGTGTGTGAACAGTATGCCCGGCGGCGAAGACCTCCCCTTCGTCGATGTCGACCAGTCCGTTAATGCAACGCAGGAGCGTCGATTTTCCCGACCCCGATGGCCCGATCAATGCGGCCGCTGTCCCTTTCCGTATTTCGAGCGACATGCCGCGCAGTACCTGGTGGGCGCCAAAGGCCTTCTTCACGTTTCGCACCGATACGATGGGATCTGCCGCGCAGGGCGGGGCGACGTCGATTCGCTGGGTGGCTGTCATAGGTGTCTCCACATTTTCGCTATATCGGATTGACGCTCGTCCGCTTACCGGTAGCGCCGTTCGAGTTGTCGGGTAAACATTGCAATCGGCGCGCAATACACGAAGAACAGCACGAGAATGAGGCCATACACAGGCATCATCAGCGCCGGACTCGCGAGTGCGGACAACACCGAGCTCGCCATGCTGACGCTGTCGTCGACGCCCACAATCGAAACGAGCGGCGTCGACATCATCAGGATTGCATAGGTATTCATCCACGGCGCGGCCATACGCTTGACGGCCTGCGGCAGGATGCAGAGCCTGAGCGTTTGTCTGCGCGTCAGCCCGAGTGCGGCAGCAGCCTCCCATTGACCGGACGGCAACGAGAGAATGCCGCCGCGCACCACTTCGGATACGTTGCCCATGACCGGAAACGAGAGGCCCACGATGCCCTTCACCCATGCCGGGAACGGCACGGACACCCCGAACAGGCTGATCTGATAGGGCAGCAAATAAATGCAGAAAAACAAGATGACGAGCCAGGGCGCGTTCCGGAAGAACTGGGTCACCCACCGGTTCGCCACGCGCACGCCCTTGTGGCTCGATACCTGGCCTATGCCGACCGCGGTGCCGAGGACCGTCCCGATGATCATCGCGACAAAGCTGATCAGGACGTCGAACGCAAAGCCTTTGAGAATCACCGGAAGCCAGGGCAGCAACACCGCCCAGGGAATGCCATGTCCGCTCGCACCGGATGTCTGTGCGACAGCCAGTCCGGGACACGCCAGCGCAAGCGCCGCTGTGCCCCCGATCCGCAACGGTTGCGACGACAGAAAGCGATAGCGCATGTTCATTGTTTCCCCCAGCCCGGTACGGCAACCGACTTTTCCAGCATCGTCATCAGCATCGCGAAAGCGCCGATGACCCCCAGATAGAAGACCAGCAGAACGATCATCATCTCCAGCGTGTTCAGATCCTGAGCCCAGATCTGGGACGACACGTAGAGCAGTTCGGGGACGGCGATCGCATAGGCATTGGTGGTCGTCTTGATCAGGTTGATCAGGTTATTCACCAGCGCCGGCAAACTGATGCGTACCGCGAGGGGCATCACAACTTTCCGGAAGGTTTGAAGATGGCTCATCCCGAGCGACGACGCGGCTTCGAGCATCGAATGCGGCACCGCCTCGATACCGGACCGGAAAATTTCCACATTGAATGCCCCGGCAAACAGGATCAGCGAGACGACCGCCCAGCCGATATTGCCCAGCACGGGGGTGGAGGCGCCGGCCAGATGCGTCAGGAACGGGCTCAGCGCGAAATAGAAGAAATACAGCTGTACGAGCGGTGGCGTGTTCCGGAACAGCCATACATAGGCGTCGGCGCAGATGCGCAGCGCCCGTGACGGCGAACGCTGGAAGAACGCACCGATCACTCCGAGGATCACGCTCCCGACGATGGACGCCGCCGAGAGCATGAACGTCATCGCGATGCCATGCACGAACATGTGCCATTCGAACGCATCGTAGAACACGGAAAAGTTGACGCCCGCGTGGACGCTCAACCACTGAAAGAACCCCGCGATACCATTCATGTCATTGCTCCTTCCGAAGGCATGGCCCGATGGCTCGCATCGGGCGCAACGCCAGCCTGCCTCCGGTCTCCTCCTCTATTCATTGGGCAAAACGTCAAAAGGCGGGACGGGTCGACTCTTCGATGTGGCGACGCGCCTGCCCCGCACCGAGCACACCGGTCTCCTCGAGAATCCGGATCAGCGGTTGCCCCTGATGGACGGACTGCCGGGCAAGCTCGCTCACCTTTGCGTAGCCGAGCGTCGGCACCAGCGCCGTCGCCACGGCCATCGATTCGAACAGGTGCCGCTCGTTGACCTCGACGTTTGCCCGGATTCCCCTCACGCATTTTTCGCGGAACAGGCGTACGCCGTTTGTCAACAACTCCAGCGATTCGAACACCCGGTCGGCCACCACGGGCTCAAAGTGATTGATCTCCAGCTGACCGTACTGCACGGCCTGTGCAACACAGTTATCGTTGCCGACGACCGCAAAACCGAGCTGTACGATCGCCATCGGCACAACCGGATTGACTTTGCCGGGCATGATCGACGAGCCGGCCTGCACCGCCGGCAACATGAGTTCCGCAAGCCCGCCGACGGGCCCCGACGAAAGCAGGATCAGGTCTGACGCGATCTTGGCGAGCGACGTGCCGCATACGCGCAGTTCGGCCGAGATGCGCGAGAACACATCGAGGTTCTGCATTGCATCGAACGAGTCGTCCGGCGCGCAATAGGGCGCGCCGGCGAGCTTGCCGAGGTGAGCCAGTACCGTGCTGCGGTAGCCGGCCGGCGCGCCAAAACCGGTACCGATGGCCGTGCCGCCCAGCGGCAGGACGAGCAATTTGTCCCGCACAGTCTGCAATTCGTCGACGAGTCGCTTTGCCAGCGCAGCATAGCCGCCGAACACCTGGCCGAGCCGCATCGGCTGCGCGTCCTGCAGACAGGTTCTGCCGAGGTGGAGCACATCGGCGAATTCGAGGGACTTGGCCTCGAAGGCCAGTGCGAGCTGCGACAGCTCGGCAACGAGCGGCGCAAGCAGTCCGTAGACTGCCATTTTCATCGCCGCAGGGTAAACATCGTTCGTCGATTGCGAGCGATTGACATGATTGTTCGGATGCACGAGGTCATACTGTCCGGAGACACCGCCGAGCAACTGTTGCGCACGATTGGCAATCACTTCGTTGAAGTTCATGTTGGTCGACGTACCGCCCGACCCCTCCAGCAGGTCGACGACGAGCGACGCAGCATGCTGGCCCTCGACGATTTCGCGACAGGCGCCGACGATCGCATCACACTGTTCGCGCGTCAGCACGCCGAGGTCGAAATTGGCCAGCGCCGCTGCCCATTTGCAGTGCGCAAATGCCTTGACGAATTCCGGCACATCTCCAATGGTCCGCTTCGATACGCGCAGATTCTCCACGCCGCGCACGGAATTCACGCCATATAGTTGATGATCAGGAATACTGACCTCTCCCCAGTAATCGCTTTCGACCCGGGTCGACGTCTCGGTGTTACCGCTCATGTTCTGTCTCCGTTTCAATTTCAATGAGCTTCGGAAGCTCGGGATGGATTTCCGCAAGTCGCTTTAACAGCGAGTCCGATACGATCGAATGGGCGATCGCGTAAACTTCTTCGAACAGGCTGCTGTATTCGTCGCGGCGCGCGAGAAGATAAAGCGAGCGGCCCGCAGTCGATGCGCCGAGCACATGCAGCTTCACCTTTCTTGCGTATTCACCGGCCTGCAACAGGCACATTGGCGTCGTGATCGCCCATCCGATGTCGCCCGCGACAATCGACGTCAACGTGTCGGCTGTGTCCACTTCCAGACGACGCGGGATCCGGACATCGATACGGCGCAGAAAGCGCTCGATTTGCGCACCGATATGAGACTGGCGATTAAAGCGAACGATGGGCAACGTCTCGCCCAGTTCGCTCAGATCCGCCGGGGTTCGCACGCTCGCCTTGTGCTGCCGGGGTGTGATCACCACGAACTGTTCGGACAGCAGCCGGCGACGCTCGATCCCATCGAGATCCGCCAGCGGATCGGTCGATACGACGATGTCGAGGTCGCGCCCGACGAGCGCTTCGCTGTGATAGGGCGCGAGGCCGGTGCGAACCGAGAGCGTGGTCGACTCATTGAGCATCGCCTTGATGAACGCTGGCCCACATGTTCCCGCGAATGAGTCGACCAGCCCCACACGCACATCCGGCTTGATGCCCTTGCTCGCATCAATGACGTGAGCCTTCAGACGATTCATATCCTCCAGCAGCGTGACGCCGCGATTGCGCAGCGCCAGACCCGCCGCGGTGAGTGTCAGTGGACGGCGCTCACGGTTGAACAGCACGACACCGAACTGATCTTCGAGTTGCCGGATGCTTTGCGAGACCGCGGACTGGGTCAGGCCGAGCCGCCTCGCGGCGCTCGACATGTTCCGCTCCTCCGCGGTCGTTACGAAGATCTGAAGGGTTTGCATATCCATGAATTTGACGGCGGGCATAAGTGATCCCTCGGAAGCAGACTAAGCGTCACCCAGTAGATAATCAAATGTTACGTCAACACTATCAGCCACGCTAATGTTAGTGCGCAGCTTTGCTAATAGCAGACCGCAACTATTTGAAAACGGATATGGGGATGCGTAGGCTTCGGGTGCCGGGATCCCTATCGCGGTCTGGTGAAACGGGTCATACAAAACGGGCGCGAGCCTGAACTCTGGAGGAGTCCATCGTGAAATCGCTGTTTGGAGTTGTCCTGTCGCTCTGTGTAGCGGCATTCAGCATGCAGGCGCATGCGGGCGCGGATTCATTGAATCAGATCAAAAGCGCGGGGGTCATCAAGATTGGTGTGAATACGGACTACCGTCCGTTTGGCATGCGAGACCAGACGGGGCAGATTGTCGGATTCGAACCCGATCTCGCGCATGATATCGGCAAGCGACTGGGCGTGAAGGTCGAGATGGTTCCGGTCCAACCCGCCAACCGCATCCAGTTTCTTCAGCAGGGCCGTATCGACGTCATCCTCGCGAGCCTCACCTATAACGAGGAGCGCGCCAAGGTGGTCGACTTTATCCAGCCGTTCTACTATGCCGGCGGTACCGGTTTCATCGCACGCAAGGGCTCCGGTTTCAAACAATGGTCCGATCTGCGCGGCAAGACCGTGTGCGGCGTGCAAGGCACGTACTACAACCGGGACGTCAGCGAGCGGTATGGCGTGAACATCGCGGCATTTGCAGACCTCACGCAGGCGATTAACGCGTTGTTCAACAATTCCTGTGTCGGGTTCGTCGAAGACAGCACAGTAACCGCACAGTTGCTCCACGATGGCAAGCTGCAGGGCTTCGACGAACCGCTCCCCCCGGACCATCTGCAACCGTGGGGTCTGGCGGTCGCCGAGGATAACGCGAACACCCCGCTGAGCACGTTCCTCTCGAACACGGTCGCGTCGTGGCACAAGAGCGGCGAACTGATCGATCTGGAAAAGAAATGGGGATTGCCCGCATCCGAATGGTTGCAGGCACAACATAAAAAGGCGCTGTAAGGCACATCCCGATCTTGTACGGCGCGCCGGATAACGGCGCGCTTTGTTTTTCCGCTAGTGCAAACTGGGTGCTATCTGCTAGCATGATTTTATGGTTGCGTACGCAACGATTTCACCACGCATTCATGCGGACCCGCGCGATGACCATGCGCGGCTATCGGTCGCAGCCCGCGTTTTCATCATAACGACTTTCTGCCGGCATAGAATGAAGGCATGAACAAATCGAACAGGCCACCGGGGAAAATCCGGGAGTGTCGGGCGTTGCCGCCCAGGTCGGTCGCAAGAACGCCCCGGCTGCAGCGCTCTCCATCCCGGACATTGCGAATGTATTGCCGTCGTTCGAAGCTCGGCTTGCGCGATCGCACGCAACCAACCGGCTTTCGCGCCTGGCACGCAAGGACGCTTGCGTCCCGTGCACTCCTGCGCGCTGCCGTGCCGGTACACCTTCTCTTCAACTGTGCCGGGCATCTACCCGCCCGTGCTGACGGACGGCACGCAAGCGCGCGTTCGTCTTGCGCGCCCTGCTCGCGTCCCAGGCCATTTGCCAACCCGCAAAAAAACCAGAATATGCGCCACATGCCGACTCACAACGACGACGGCTAGCCGGGCATCGTGTGTACGCGTCGCCGCCTACCTCGACTCGTGGATCGATGAAGCGATGGCATACCGTATCGGCAAGCCGTCGTGGACCTGATCGGGACATGTGCGCTTATGGCCTCGGTCGTCGTCCTTCGCTCATTGACGCCGACCTGTCGACCCAACGCTCGCCGAAGCACGCTGGGGCCTCACAGACGATGACGACGGCTGCGCAAACGGGAACCTCCGGCGCTCAGGACCGGAGAAGCATCAACGTGAAAAACAGAAACGACAATGACCAATTTCAAGGTTTCAACACGCCTCGCGATGGGCTTCGGCGCCATGTTGGCGTTATTGCTGGTCGTGGTGGCAATAAGCTTCTACGGACTATCCACGCTCCATGCGCATCTCGACGAGATTACTCAGGTAAACAACGCTGAAGCAACATTAGCCAACAAGATGAAGGAGTCCGTTGCCGACCAGGCTATCGCGATTCGCAATGTAGTGCTGCTGACCGACGCAGCCGCGATGGCCGAGGAATCGGACCGACTGGCGAAACAGCGGACCCTCTACGCCGAGGCGGACAAGGCGCTGGGCGACATGTTCGCAACAGACCCGACCACAACGGAACGCGAGCACGCGCTTTATGCGCAGATCGAGCAGGACCAGACGATAGCGGCGCCGCTCATGGCAAAGGCGGAAGCGTTGGGTCAAGCCAATAATCTCGCGGACGCGACACGATTGCTGACTCAGTCCGTCGAACCCAAACAGCACATCTGGCTGGAGCATCTCGGCCAGCTTGCCGACTTCGAGAACACACTGAACGTGCGCGCCGCCGCGGACGCCGACACCGCCTATCAGTCGGTTCGGATCATCACGTTGCTGATCGTTGCGCTTTCGCTCGTTTCCGGCGTGTCCATCGCGTTTTATATTGTGCGCGGCATCCTGAAGCAACTGGGCGGCGAGCCTGCGCAGGCCCAGGAACTGGCTCGTCAGATCGCGCTCGGCAACCTGATGCACAAGGTGCAAATCGCCGCTAGCGACTCAAGCAGCCTGATGGCCTCGCTTGAGACAATGCGCACGCGGTTGAGCGGGATCGTTGCCGACATCAAGGCTTCAGCCGAATCCATTTCCGTCGCCGCCGGAGAGATCGCGCAGGGGAACGTCGACCTGTCGCAACGTACCGAAGAACAGGCGGCTTCGCTTGAAGAAACCGCAGCGAGCATGGAAGAGCTGACGTCGACGGTTCGACAGAATACCGAAAACGCGCGACAGTGCAACTCGCTGGCGAATTCGGCGGCACAGACCGCGGTTGCCGGCGGCGATGTCGTGGCGAGCGTCGTGGCAACGATGCAGGAAATCTCCGCCAGCTCGTCCAAAGTGGCCGAGATCATCACGGTTATCGAAGGCATTTCTTTTCAGACAAATATTCTGGCGCTCAATGCAGCCGTGGAGGCCGCGCGGGCGGGCGAGCAAGGGCGAGGGTTCGCGGTCGTTGCGGGCGAAGTGCGGACACTTGCGCAGCGCAGCGCGATCGCAGCAAAGGAGATCAAGGATCTGATCAGCACCTCGGTCGAGCAGGTCGCGACGGGCTCGACGCTCGTCCAGAACGCGGGTCAGACGATGAACGAGGTCGTGGGATCGGTCAAACGGGTCACGCACGTGATGGGCGAGATCGCCGCCGCGTCGGGGGAACAGAGTACCGGGATCGAGCAGGTGAACGTCGCCGTGAGCCAGATGGACGAAGTGACCCAGCAGAACGCCGCATTGGTCGAACAGGCGAGCGCGGCGGCACAAGCGATGGCCGATCAGGCACAGAGTCTCCGCGAAGCCGTGGCGATTTTCCGCATCGACATCCACGCGAGCGAACAGACCCGCCTGTAGCGGGCCATCGCAGCGCGCCGATCGTCGTCATCGCAGCCGGAGCGCCTTCGCGCACCGGCGAGGTTGACGCGCGACGACAGACCGATGGACCGCAGGAACCGGCGGGCGACTCAAGTACCTCCGCGCGCCAGTTCGCGGTTTGTCCACGCGGGGACAGCGGGTCGCCTTCGAATTTGAGCAGCGAGCAGCGCCGTATCGCCGACCCGCACGCTGGATGTATTTTTTTCGATGCGAGTGAGTATAGTTTTCCGAGCTGGCGACGCGTCAGGCCGTTGGCCCGTCTATCGACACACACTGCTATGCGCCTGCACCACCTTTTCCCTGCAATGGAACCGGAGACCCGCAACCGGTTTCATATCCATTCACTCCGCCACCAGCGCACGCTGTCCTGCGCGACCATGGCGCTTTCAATCGCCGCATATGGGCTGTTTGTCGCGGCGCGCGCCAATCTTGCTGCGGCGCGCGTGCCCTTCTCCCTCTGCCTCTTCTCGGGAATCGTGCTGGTCATGCTCGTCCACGCGGTTCGGCGAGCCATGTCCGTTACCACGTTCGGACTCGTCGGCATGGGATATATCGCAGTCCTTCAGGTAACGGCCAACCTCCTTGTCGAAGGGGTCGACAATCCGTTAGCCTGGATGACGCCCGCCGTCGTCGCGATTGCACTGTGCGCTGCTCCGCTGTGGCTCACCTCCCGCCATTTCATCGCCGGCTCCATCGTCCATTACACGCTCGTCTTGCCGTTCGCCGCCGGCCTGCCTGAAGGCAATGGGGCAACAGCGATTTTCTCGATGTGGGTTGCGATCAGCTTCACTACCGCGATCGTGCTGCATATCGGCTTCCGCCGGTTCCGCTTCGAACATTTTCTGCTCGAAGAAAAGCTCATTGATCAAGCCGGCGCGGATTCGCTCACCGGACTACGCAATCGCCGCGCGTTCTTCGAGGCGGCCGCGCTCACCATCGCGCGACGGGCGCAATCCGGACAGACGACCGCGGCACTGTTCATTCACCTCGACCGCTTCCGCTCCCTCACCGAACAATTTGGCCGCGCAAGCGGAGAAGCCGCCCTGTCCGAGGTCGCGACCAGGCTGACGTCGGCCGCGCCTCCCAGCGCGCTTGTCGGACGGATCGACGGCGGAGAATTTGTATTGCTTGCCCCGTTTGGGTCTGGGTCGGATCTGACGGCCTGCCTGGAACAGTTACGCACCGCCGTCGCATCAGTCAGTCGCGGCGGCGATCATCTGACCGCCTGCATGGGTGTGGCAATCCTGAGAAGCGAAGACACGGTGCAATCGCTTTTCGACCGCGCCGACGAAGCGCGCTTGCGGGCGCGTCATGCGGGGCGCAATCAGGTGGCGTTTGAGCGCCCTGACCAGACCATTGCCGTGCGGAACACCGCGGCATGGCCCCCGGCGCGCTCCGCCCCATCGGCATCGCTCGGGACATCCAGTCAGGCAGTGCGTTGGCGTGAATTCACGCTGCTATCTCACTTCCAGCCAATCTGGTGTCTCTCGCAGCAGAAAATTATCGGATACGAAGCGCTGTTGCGCGGCGTGGATGAGCAGGATGCGCTCGTGCCGCCCGTCCGCCTTTTTGCGAATCTGGTGGATTCGGTTGTTACAGAGCTGGATAGGTACGCTCATCAATCCCACTTGCATCACGCGGCACGTTATTTCGATCGCGGCACGCAATTCTTTATCAATATTTCCCCCGCCACATTCGTCGTCGAGGGCTACGAAATCGAGCTTGCGCGCCGTATCGTCGACGCGGGCGGCGATCCACGAAAGATCGTTCTCGAAGTACTCGAATCGGATAACATCGACCTCGACGTGCTGTCACTCACCGCGCAACGATACCGCGACTGTGGCTTCCTTATTGCCGTAGACGATTTTGGAGCCGGTTATTCGAATCTCGACCGCTTATTGCGAATCCAGCCGGATTTCGTGAAGCTCGATGGCGAGCTGATCGGTGCACGCAACCGGGCATCCGGTCAACCGTTACTGCCAGGCCTTGTCGCCATGCTGCACGACGCAGACATGCTCGTCATCGTGGAAGGCGTCGAAACCACGGAGGAATTGCTGCTGGCAGTCGAGGCCAAGGCCGATTTTGTTCAGGGCTATCTCCTCGGCCGGCCGGCCGAACACATCAAGCGGGATGAGCGCGCCCGACAGCGGATCGATCATGCGTTCGACGTGGTGGCCGCGACGCGCGCCTTGCGTGTCGATCAATTCGAACTGCTGGTTCGACCCTACGTTCAGGCCGCACTCGCGGCCACGCGCGCGATACTGGACGGTACTGCGCATGACAGCGCACTCGCCGGCCTGCGGCAAGACGGATTTTGCAGACATTGCTTCGTGCTCGACGAAAAAGGCAAGCCGATCGCCTCCCATGCATTCGATTCCGCCATACCGGCTGACAGCAGATGGGATCATTGTTCGTTCTTCTGGCGCGCGATGGCGCGCCCCGGCGAAGCGAGCATCACAGGACCCATGCTGTCGCCGCTGGGAAGGCGTTCGAGTGTCTTCGTGTCCGTGGCGTTCGGGATCGAGGGCAGTTTTGCCTTGCTGGCGATCGAGCTCGACTGGCCTGCGGTCGTGAGCGACGGTGGACAGACGAAGCCTCGTTCAACGGCATCCACTGCGACCTGAGACGTGTGCAAGGTCATCGAAGCAATGACGAACGTTCATCCAACGGCGCAAGGCATGCTCAACGACGCGCGTTGCCGTCGCTCCCGATACTTTCGTCATGGCGTCGCTCCATTCACGAAATCGTTGCCCCCCGCACACCGCGCGCTGGAACGGGGGTCCGACCTCACTCGAATGAAATTCCCCAATGCGTGATAACCAACCCGTCACCGAACGCGAGCACCCGATTGCGGGGCACCAGACCCTCGTTTCCGTCACCGACCCCAAGGGCCGTATCATCTTCTGCAACCAGACGTTCATCGAGATCAGCGGTTTCTCCCGGTGCGAACTGCTGGGACAGCCTCACAACATCGTGCGCCACCCGGACATGCCGGAAGAAGCCTTCCGTGACATGTGGAATACCCTCCAGAAAGGGTTGCCGTGGAGTGGCGTCGTCAAGAACCGCTGCAAGAACGGGGATCACTACTGGGTCCAGGCGAATGCTACGCCGATGATGGACGGCGGCCGCATTACGGGCTATATGTCCGTGCGCGGCGTCCCGACGCGCCAGGCTATCGCGGCGGCGGAACGTCTCTACGCCGTGATGCGCGAGGAGGCCCGCACGGGCAAAAAGCGGCACCTGTTGCGCGAGGGCGAGGTGGTGCGCGGAAAATGGCTCGGCCGTCTTCAGCAGCTCATCAGATCCTCAACCCAGACGAAGCTTCTCGTGGTCCAGCTCGCCGCGGCATGCGCGACGGTTACGCCCGCCATTCTGCGATTGCCGTTACCGGTCACGCTAGCTGCGGCGGCGCTTGCCTTCGCCACAGCGTTCTGGTGGACACGCTCGATTACCGTCAAGCCGCTGCAAGACCTGGTCGGCGACGCGAACCGGCTAGCCGCCGGCGATCTGGTACACCCTGTGACCACTGGCGCAAGCGGCGTGGTCGGCCTGCTCCAGCTCGCGCTGCGGCAGATCTCGGTCAATTTGCGCGCCGTCATCGGCGACGTGCGAAGCGAGGTCAACCAGTTGCGCGTCGCGACCCGCGAAATTGCCGCCGGGAACAGCGACCTGTCCGCACGAACCCAATCCCAGGCGGTCAGCCTCGAAGAAACCGCATCGTCAATGGAACAGATCACTGGCACCGTGAAGCAGAGCGCGGACGCAGCCGAGCGCGGCGCGCACCTGGCGCGCGAGACGTCGGAGGTCACCCTGCAAGGCAACGATGCCGTTCAGGCCGTGGCTGACACGATGGAAAGCATCGCGGATTCGGCCCACCATATCAACGACATCGCGCATCTGATCGAGGGTATCGCCTTCCAGACCAACATCCTCGCACTCAACGCCGCAGTGGAAGCCGCCCGTGCCGGTAGCGCCGGGCGGGGCTTCGCCGTGGTCGCGTCGGAAGTGCGCGCGCTGGCGCAACGCACCTCTGTCGCCACCCAGGAAATCAAGCGGGTCCTGGACGATTCGGCCCAGCGTGTCGCGTTAGGACGGGATCGCACGACGGACGCGCGCGAACGCATGAAGGACGTGCTGTCCGCGGTCAGGAAAGTCGATAAGGTGCTCGAAGAAATCGGCGTCGCGGCGGACGAGCAGCGTAGCGGGGTGTCCCAGATTGGCGTCGCCGTCACCCAGATGGACACGATGACGCAGCAGAACGCCGCAATGGTGGAAGAACTCGCCGCCACCGCGGAGTCGCTGAACGAGCAAGCGGAGGAACTCAGCGGCGCAATGCGATTGTTTCGCCTCTCGGACAGCGAAACCGCGCTGGGCGAAATCGACGCGGTCGAATCACGACGCAAGGGGAAGCTCGCTGCAGTCGCGACCTGAGCTCACCCTGCGCCGCGTTCTCGCTTTCAACCAGACTGCCCGGCTCTGGCCCGCGTAGCCGAGGGGTCCGGCGCCGCTCATCTGACGCACGTCTCGGTCCGCATCCGATGCTGACCGACGCAGACGCGGCTTCGCTGAACGCCGTCGGGCCGCAGGCGAAGCATGAGGCGGAGTCGACGGAAGCCGCGGCCGCTGGAACGCAGCATCCCAGCGGCCTCATCCGGCTTCCCGCAAGCGCGGTCTCAACAGGCCGGTGCCGGTTGAATCAGACGATGCTTAATTTCGCAGTCCGTATCGAATTGCCACGGTATGTCGAGCGCGATTTCTTCGCAATTCACCCCTTCGCCGCCCCGGTCGACGACAATGAAATCGCTGACGCGGTCGAGCGCCAGCAGCGGATGGTGCCATACCCCTTTCGCGTAATTCACGCCCTGCCAGCCTTCGCTCGCAAACGCGCGCATCCGCGTCGGATCGAACTCGCCCGCGGGAGCGACGACGACCAGATAGCGTGCGCCGCCAAGCGGCAGGAACGCCTGACTGCCCAGCGGATGCCGTTCCATCAGCACGATCCCGACCGGCTCGCGACAGGGCTGCGCACGGAACAGGCTGATCAGCGGGCGGCCGCCCCCATCGCTCACGTCGACGCTCGCCAGATCGTGATAGCGCTCGGTCGTGCCGCCGTTGATCGGGAAATGGCGCGCCCCCGCCAGTTCGATCACGTCGCCGAACGGCGCGAACGCGGCGCGCGTGAGCGGTTCGATTGCAAGCGTGTTCATCGGCGTGCGCCTACGCGAGCTCGCCCCACAGGCGCAAGCGCGATACGCCGCCGTCGGGGAAGATATTGAACCGCACGTGCGTCACCGGCCCGAGCGCGGCGAGGTCCGCCTCGAACGTGTGCACGTGATCCATCTGCAGCTTCTGCTCGCCGAGCAGCACCGGCCAGAACATCGCCTGCGTGATCAGCGAATCGTCCGTGCCGCCCGCCACGCTCGCCGCCTGCAGCGAACAGCGGTCCGGGAAATTGCCCTTGAAGTGCGCGGTATCGACTTCGACGCGACGGATCACGCCAGGCTGCGCAAGCGCGACGATTGCCCAGTCGTTGCCCGGCTCGCGGCGGCGGCGCGTTTCCCAGCCGTCGCCCATGTTCACGCCGCGGCCCGGCATCAGCATCTGCGACGCAGGGCCGAAATGCTGGTTGTTCGCCGCGACGAGGTAGGCACCGTTCTCGATGGCCGCGAGGTCGACAGGCGCACCGCGTTCCACGCGCGTCCAGTCGCGCGCCGGCTGCCCATACACGCGCAGCCGCGCGAGGCCGCCGTCCGGGTACAGGTTCACGCGCAGATGCGTGAAGGTATCGCGGGCGAGCACCTCGACGTAATGATGCTGGTTGCCTTGCAGGGTCGTGGCCGGCACAACTGTCTGCCATGCCGTATCGTCGGGCGGCGTGTCGCCGTCGCAGCGGCAGCCTTCGATCGACGCGGCCGGCGGGAAGTTGCCGGTGAAATGGCTGGTGTCCAGGTCGACACCATGGATCACGCCGGGCCGCGCAAGCCGGACCACGCAGAAATCGTGGCCCGTGGTGCGCTTGCGGCGGGTCTCCCAGCCGTCCATCCATTTGCCGTGATCGTCGTACTTGCCTGGAATGAAGACGGCGGCCTGCGGGTCGAGCATGCGCTCCTTCGGCGCGAAAAACTCGTCGCTGGCGTGCAGCGCCTTCGCGCCGAGCCGCGGATCGGCGAGGTTCATGTAGCGGCGCGTGAAGGCGGGGGCGTTGGGATCGAGCGTCGGAAGGGCCATGTCGGGAAGTCAGTCTCTCGTGTTGAACGTGATGATGGCGGAGCGAGCGATCGCGCGCCCGCCGATGGAATCAGGTGCCGGTATGGGCGGCTTGCGACGGCATCCGGGTATCGGGTCGGACTCGCCGCCGCAGCCCTGTTTCAGTGCGCGGCAGCGTGCTGGCCTGCCAGCGCACCCGCGCCGCCGACGCCGCCCGCCGCGTCCTCGGCCGGCTGATAGCGCAGCGCGGGATCGAGATTCAGCACGCGGCGCGCGCGCGCCTTGTCGATGTCGTTCTCCCACACCGCGACGATCACCGTCGCCACGCAGTTGCCGACCAGGTTCGTCAACGCACGCGCGATGCCGACGAACCAGTCGACCGGCAGGATCAGCACGAGGCCAAGCACCGGAATCGCCGGAATCGCGGAGAGCGTTGCCGCGAGGATCACGATGGCCGAACCGGGAATGCCGTGCGCCCCCTTCGACGTCACGAGCGACACCAGCACCACGACGATCAGGTCGTGCATGGAGAGCGGCGTGTTGGTCGCCTGCGCGATGAAAATCACGGCCAGCGTCAGGTAGATCGAGAAGCCGTCGAGGTTGAACGAGTAGCCCGTCGGGATCACGAGGCCGACCGTCGAATCCTTGACGCCCATCCATTCGAGCTTGCGCATCACCTGCGGCAGCACCGCATCGGAGGACGCCGTGCCCAGCACGATCGACAGCTCTTCGCGCAGATAGCGGATCAGCTTGAAGACGCTGAAGCCGGCAAGCCGCATCACGATGCCGAGCACCACCGCGACGAACACGGCGCAGCTCGCATAGAAGACGATCACCAGCAGGCCGAGCTGCTTGAGCGACGCGACGCCGTAGGTGCCGGTCGTGAAAGCGATCGCGCCCAGCACACCAAGCGGCGCGAGCTTGATGATGAAGCTCATCACCTTGAAGAAGACCTGCGCCATCTCGTCGATCAGGCTGTTCACGCGCTGCGCCTTGTCGCCGAGCAGCGACAGCGCCGCGCCGAATAGCACCGAGAACACGAGGATCTGCAGCACGTCGCCGGTCGCGAAGGCATTGATCGCGGTGTCGGGGATGATCTTCAGCAGAAAGGCGGCGGTGTCTTTCAGATTCTTCGCGTGCGCCGTGTAACTGGCCAGCGATGCCGCGTCGAGCGTATGCAGGTCGACGTTCATGCCCGCGCCCGGCCGCGTGGCGTAGGCGAGCACCGCGCCGATCACCAGCGCGATCGTGGTCATCGCCTCGAAGTACACCACCGCTTTCAGCCCCACCCGTCCGACCTTCTTCAGATCGCCCGCATGCGCGATGCCGCTCACGACGACGCAAAACACGATCGGCCCGATCACCATCTTGATCAGCTTCAGAAAGCCGTCGCCGAGCGGCCGCAACGACTGCGCAAAATGCGGAAACACCGCGCCGACCACGATCCCTGCGACCAGCGCAACCACGACCCGTCCGAACAACGAATTGAAGAACTTCACCACAGCTTTCTCCCGGTTGATCCAACTGTTCATACTGGTCCGACCAGTGATGTTATGGCGGATATTAGAAAACCGATATGCTGAGGTCAAGGAATCAAAAGCCGGTGTTTACCCGCAGATTTTCCTTCCCCCAGAGCCCGCGGACGGTTGTCTGACACACCCGTGCGTGCGCAGGAAAGATCAGCGGATTACAATGAGGTCAGACCAGACTGGAGAATCCAAGGGCGATGAGAAGCGTTCCTCATACCGTCACCGATGCTGCGATCGCGACCATTCGCGACCGGATCGAAGCCGGCGTGTATCCGGTAGGCAGCCTGCTACCCGCGCAGCGCCAGCTCTCGGAAGAACTGGAAATCAGCCGCGCGTCGCTGCGCGAAGCGCTCACCACGCTGGAAACACTCGGCTTGCTGAAGATTCGCCCCGGCAAGGGCGTGTATGTGGAACGCGCGCAGGCGGCAGTGACGCAAACGTGGCGCTTTGCCGACCAGTCGTCGCTGCCGGACACGTACCAGATGCGCTTCGCGCTCGAAGGGTTCGCCGCACGCATGGCCGCGCTCGCGATCGGCGATGCGGATATCGACTGGTTCGAGCAGAACCTTGCGGCGCTACAGGCGGCGCTGTCATGCAACGAGCTCGACGAAGCCGCGCAGCTCGATTTCGATTTCCACATGCGCATCGTCGGCATCGCCGGCAATGCGGCGATCGAATCGATCTTGCGCAGCAGCGCGGACATCATGAAAGAAAGCCAGCGCATGCCGTTCTACCAACGCGAACGCGTGCTGTCCACCTGGCGCGAACACAGCGAGATTCTGGATGCGCTGCGCCAGCGCGATTCAACGGCCGCAGGCCGGGCGATCGAAGCACACATCGTCAATGCGGCGCAGCGCGCAGGCGTGTATTTTCCGACGCCGCAGCGCTGAGGCCGCTGCCGCGCGGCGCGGTGCGGTGCGGTGCGGTGCGGGAGAGAAATCGGCGGTCCTGAAGAGGGTTCGAGGGTCGGCGCGCACAAGCAGGGGACGTCCTGATGAACCATTGAAGCCCCGAACAGGACGTGCCGGCCTTGCACGACGTCGTCCCCGTTCACGCCGCGCGCGGCCGACACGAAAGACCGGTGGTCCCGAAGCGCCGGCCCGCTACAGCAGTGTCAGGAACAGAATGGCGACCAGCAGTCCGCCGATCAACGCAAGGTAGAAATTCAGGTTACCCGATTGCAGCGCACGCAGTTTTTCTGCGCAGCGGTTTACCACGCGCACCGCCGGGCCGAACAGGTGCCGCTCGAACAGATCGGTCACGCCCGCGGAGAACACCAGACGCTTGATGAAGTACTCGCGCTGTTCGTGTTCGCGTGTCGTGCTCACGGTCGGTTGATAGATGAAGCTGTAGAACGTACGCATCGCGTTCGAAAAAGTGAGCGCAGTCGTCGTCGCGTTGTGCTCGTCGGCCGTCATGCCGCCGAACCAGACCGGCACCCGGCGGATCGGGCGGCGCTTCGTCAGCCACAGCAGCCCGATCGGCAGGAGTGCGAGAAGCGGCATCACGATGACCAGCTTCGACGGCGAGATGAATGCAAACGTGTTGGTCAGCGGAACGAGCACCCAGCCGTCGACCATCGCCTGCGGACTGTTGGCATGGAACAGGGCTTGCGCGCCGCTCGCGAGCGCGTTGAGCCAGAGCGGCGCCCCCACCGCCACGGCGAGGCCGCACAGGCCCAGCACGCCGACCACGATCGCATTCGCGCGTGGAAGCGGCGGCACAACGTCCCGCTCCGGCAAGCCCAGCAGCCCCAGACCGCACAGCTTCACGAACGTCGCGAGCGCAACGGCGGCTGCAAGGGCCAGGCCCGCGCCGGCCAGAACCAGCACGAGTCGCCCGGCGAAAGACGCAAGATGGAACCCCTGAAACACCGTCTGGAACACATACCACTCGCTGACGAAACCCGCCTGAGGCGGAATCGATGCCAGGCTCATGACCGCCAGCACGGCCCCCAGCCCCAGAAGGAAGCCGCTGTGACGCAGCCACCCGCGCTGCACGATGTCGTAGTTGCGCGATACCGCGAACACACCATCGGCGCTCAGGAACAGCGCGCCTTTCGCGAGTGCGTGTCCTGCGAGATGCAACAGCGCAACCGTCCAGGCCAATCCGGCCAGGCTGGCGAGGTGATCGGCGCGAAACAGTTGCGTGACCCCGAGCATGGCCACCGCCACGGAAGCATTTTCAGCGGACGAATAAGCGAGCAGCGCACGCCAGTCGTCCTGCTGGAACGCGAAGAGCACCGCGAGCACCGCGCTCGTCACGCCGATCGCAATCGCGATGACGCCGAGCCCAAACGCCGTGTTCCCGTTCACGGACAGGTCAAACCAGCTGTTCCAGCCGCGGCTGAGCGCACAATACGCCGCATTCAGCACGACACCCGAGAACAGCGCGCCGCTCGCACCGCTGCCACTCGAATATGCACGGGGAAACCATTCGTAGAAAGGGATCAGTCCGAGCTTGGCACCAAAGCCGATCAACAGCGCGAGTCCTCCAAGCCAGGACACCCATCCGCCCGAGCTCGTGGCATGCCCGACAAAACCGGCGAAGCCGGTTTGTCCGGCGGCACGGCCGAGCAGCAGGATCGCAAACACGAGTGCGACTGCGCCCACTTCGAGCAGCGCAAGCATCAGCAATATCGGCCTCCCCTCGGTCTGGTCGCCGAACTCGCCCATCAGCATGAGCGCACCGCCGAGGCTCATTGCCTCCCATGCGACCAGCAACGAGACGCCATCCTGCAGGCCGAATACGCCGAGCGCGCCGAGCAGGCTCAGCGCCGCCCCCGCACGCCAGCGACCCGGGCGGCTCGCCACGGGCGAACCTAGCCAGCATGCGCAGGCAGCCGGCAAAAGCCCGAATCCCATCAGCCAGAGACCCGCCGGTTCGAGCGCGAAACTCACCGGCTGCCCGGCAATCGCCACCGGCAGAACCACGGGCGTAGTACTGTCCGGCAATACGACAACGCATGCGAGCATCGCGAGGACGCAGCCAGCCACAAGCAACGCCCGGGCGACGCCCTGCAACGGGCGCACCATCGCGAGAACGGCCGCGAAGGCCCACGAGAATGCCGCGATCCCCAACAGAAGATTAGCGCTCAATGATCCCTCCCCGCACCCGTTGAGGCACGCGCCCGACAATCATCAGCAGCGCATGGATCAATGCGGCCGGATTCGGCGGGCAGCCGGGCAGATAAATATCGACGGGCAGCACGCCGTCGAGGCCGTTACCGGATGCGTAGTTGCCGGCTGTCACGCCGCCCGAGACGGCACAGGTGCCGGTAGCGACGACCCAGCGGGGGGCCGGCATCGCCTCCCAGGTTTCCAGCAGCGGCCCTCGCATTGCCTTCGAAACCGTGCCCGTGACGAGCAGCACATCGGCAAAACGGGGAGACGGCGTGAAAAAAATGCCGAGACGATGCAGGTTATAGAACGGGTTATTCAGCGCTTGCAGTTCCGATTCGCAGCCGTTGCACGAGCCAGCGTCGACGTGACGAATATGAAGGCTGCGGCGGAATGGCCGGCGCTCTCGCGCGACGGTCCCGCGGACCGCGCGCCTACCCGGCGCGTCATCCCAGATCAGGTCGGCGCGCTCGCTTACGCCCATGGCCCAATCCGCTGATTCCGTGAACGCGCCCGTCGGGCACACCTGCGTGCAGCGCTGGCAAACGATACAGCGCCCCCAGTCCACCTGCGCCCGCCCCGACGTCGCCCCTTCGCTCGGAAAACTGATTGCGTGCGTGACGCATGCCTGCGCGCACGCATCGCAATCGGGAATACATCGCGTGGGGTCGTAACGGGGCATGCCCAGCACCCCTTGCTGGCCGTGCGCATCACCAGCCAATGGCCAGTCAGTGCTGGCGGCGCCCTCCCGCAAACCGAACCAGGTCCATAGTGACATCGGTCGTTCTCCCTTTCGCGCGGCTCGCACGCTAGCGTGCACAGCCCGAAACCGTCAGGCCGAAGCTCGCTTCGTTGATTGCGTAGTCCATCATGTTGCTGTCGTGCACCGTCGACGGAAACACCCGCCAGTTCGAGAAGGACGGCGACTTGATCTTGACGCGCGCAAGCCTGCCGGCAGCGTCCAGATGAACGGCGTACAGCAGCGTGCCGCGCGGCGATTCGGCCCAGCCCAGCCCTTCAGCGCCAGCACCGGGCACGCACGCGACGTGCAGCGCGCCATCATCGGGGGCACCCTGCCCGATCGCCTCCTCCAGCAGGCCGATACTCGCGCGCAGTTCCGCGACCCGGACCCGCATGCGCGCGCACGCGTCGCCTTCGTGCGCGATCGCCACAGCCGGCTTCAGGACGTGGTAAGCGGCGTATGCGTGATCGCGGCGCAGATCGCGATCGATCCCGGACGCTCGCTCCACCGGCCCGGTTGCCCCCTGATCGAAGGCGAGCTGCTGGCTGAGCACGCCCGTCGAGATCAACCGGTCGAGGTGACTGGACGTGCGTTCGAGCAGGTCGACGTACTGTTCGATCTGCGGCTTGAGCGACGCGATCCCCTCTGCCACTGCATCCATATCGAGCGCCCGGCGAACGCCGCCCGGCCAGATGACACCGCGCAGAAAACGGCTGCCGCTCGCGCGCGCGTTCATCTGCCTGGCCAGTTCTTCGAGCAGCTTGCCTTGCGTCTCGCCGACCTTCAGTGTGGTCGTGTGGCACAGGTGCCCGAGATAGTGCAGATGGTTGTAGATCCGTTCGAGCTCCGCCGCAATCACCCGGTACCAGCGCGCGCTGCGGGATATGTCGCAGCCCGCTGCGTCCTCCAGCGCCTGCGCGAAAGCGAGTGCATGCGCCACGCTGCCGGTGCCGGCGACCCGCTCCGCGAGCAGCGTCCCCGAACCGGTGGCCATCTCCTCGAACTGCTTTTCCATCCCGCGATGTTTGAGAAAGAGGTTCGGGTGGTAGTAAAGAATGCCCTCGCCCATGTAGTAGAAGATGAACTGCGCGGACTCGACCACGTCGGCCCGCACGGGGCCAAAGGGAAGCAGCTGGACGTGCTTGCCGGAGACGCTCGGCAAGACAGGGGCGGGCAGCCTCGCTGCCCTGCTTTCGCCCGCCTGGGCGGACGGTTCGAGCGGCCCCCTCGGCGCGTGTGGCAAAAAAGCGGTCACCAGCCGCTCGGATTCGGGATGCCCGGAGAACATCACCCCGCTCATCTCCATCACCTCACGTTCGTGCCAGCCCAGCAACGGGCAGATTGCCGCCAGACTCGGCACCGCCTCCCCGCCGACGTCGACCGACCAGCCCGTGAATCGCCGCTTGCCCGGCAGCGTGGCGACGTAGCGCAACTGCGCGTGCGAAGACGTCGGATACCACGCATAGACGGCCTGCATCCGGCCCCCCATGGCCAGCAGTTGCCGCGCGCGCGACGGCAGCTCGTCGCGCCGGACGGTTTCGTATTCGCAGTTCCTCACCGGGCCCCTCCACCGAGATCAGCCGCCACGTTCGAGAAGAAATGCCACAGACCCTGCGGCCACCAGATCCCGAACACGAAAACCGGTACGAGCGCAAGCCACATCGGCAAGGTCATCCAGACACTCGCCGCGCGGCGCGTTTCGCCGGGCACTGAAGCGGGCGTCGCCGGTGGCGTCGCCAGATACATCGTGCGGAAGTGATTCAGAAAGCCGACGAAGATCACGATCAGCAGCACGAGCAACACGATCACCGCCCATGCATTGGGGGTCGCGAAACCGGCGCGCATCAGCGTTACCTCGCTCAGGAAGAGTCCGAAGGGTGGCGCACCGGTGATCGCGACCGCGCCTGCCAGCCAGAGCGCGCCCGTCACGGGAAACCGGGACCACACCGCGCGGATTGCGCCGATATCCTTGGTGCCGTACACCCGCATCACGTTGCCTGCGCCGAAAAACATCAGCGATTTGTTCAGCGAGTGATTGAGCATGTGATAGAGCGTCGCCGCAATCGCCAGCGGGCCGCCAAACCCGAACCCGAGCGCGAGCACGCCCATGTGCTCGATGCTCGAATAGGCCATCAGGCGCTTGATCCCCTCCTGCCGGACAATAAAAAGCGCTGCGACCAGCAGCGAGAATGCGCCGAACGCAACCAGTACGGTGCGCGCCAACAACGAGTGGTTGACGGCGTCCGTGATAGTCAGGAAACGGGCTATGCCGAGCATCGCCGTATTCAGCAGCGCGCCGGAGAGCATTGCGGACACCGATGCCGGGCCTTCGCTGTGCGCGTCGGGCAGCCACGTATGCATCGGCGCGAGGCCGGCCTTGGTGCCATAGCCGACCAGTAACAGCAGGAACGCGGTCTGGGTAAGCGCCGGATTCATGTGCGGCGCGGCCGCGCGCAGCGTCGCCCATGTCATGTCGTACGTCGGACCGAGAACGAGGCTGCCGGCCCAGTAGAACAGTACGGTTCCGAGCAGGGCGAGACTGATGCCGGCGGACACCACGATGATGTATTTCCACGCCGCCTCGATCGACTCTTCGCCGCGCTCGAATCCGACGAGGAAAGTGCTGACGAGCGTGGTGAGTTCGATCGCGATCCAGTACACGCCGATATTGTTCATTAGCGGGGCGTAGATCATCGTGGCGGCAAACAGCGCGAACAGCGTATAGAAACGCGGCAGGCGGGCCTCCTCGTCGGTGAGCAGGCGCATGTATCCCACCGCGTAGATCGAGGCAAGCAGATAGACAACGCACGTGCAAACCAGCATCCACGCACCGAGCGCGTCGAACACCACGTAACCCTGCACGAAGGTCCGTGTCACGCCGGCATGCGCGGCCAGCCAGAGCGCCGCCGCGACGCACGCCAGGGCCGCGGCAAGGTTCGCGAACTCCGCGATCCGGCGACGCCGGCACGCTGCCGAAACGGCCGCGGCGACGAGCGGGGCGCCGAGCATGACAACCAGCCCGCATTCCATCATGTTCACCCCACGAGACGCCGCAGTTCACGGCTGCTTGTACTGCCGACGTGCGCGACCAGATAACGCACGAGGACACCGAAGCTCACGACGATCACCAGCAGATCGAACAGCAGCACCAGTTCGATCAGCAGCGGCATGCCCGGCACGAGAATCTGCGAACCGAGAAAGATGCCGTTTTCGAGAATCAGCAGCCCGAGTACCTGGCTGATTGCCTCCTGGCGCACCGCCAGCATCAGAAAGCCGATCAGTTTCATCGACAGCATCACGGTCAGCGCCAGCACGACTACCGTTCCGCCCAGTCCCAGTGCGTCGCCGAGGCGGTTCGACACGACGAACGCGAACAGCACGAGTAGCGCACCGAGCACGAGACTGGAACCCGGCTGCAGGATCACGTGCAGTTCGCGCTCGACCGCAAGACGCGCGATGATGCGCCAGATCAGGTACGGCAGTACCATGCCGCGAAACAGAACCGTCAATGCCGCGACCAGGTAGAGTTCGTGATAGTGCCCGTAGTAACCGACCGCGCCTGACAGCGCGGCAATCAGCCATGACTCGACGGTGAAGGCGATCAGATAGTCCCTGAGCCAGCGTGAGCCGAGCATCACGAACGCAAGCAGCAGGCTGCCGATCGCCAGAAGGCTGAAGAGCGATGCGGCGAGCGGACTGAGATGAGCGAGCAGCATGGGTTCACCGGAGCTGGTTGGCCGCGATCGCGAGCACGGCGAGCATGAATGACGCCGCAAGCGGCTCCTGGTAACGGAAGAATCGCAGCCGCGACTGCCCCGTTTCGACCAGCACGACGACGAGTGCGACGACCAGCATCCGCGCGAGCAGGCCCGCGGCCGCGGCGGCCGCGCCGAGTGCCGTACCGTGCCGGGAAAGCCCCCATGGCAACGTCAGCACGTTGCAGAAAATCGTGTAGAGGATGAACTGCTTCATCATCGACGCCCACTTCAATAGCGCGAGCAGCGGCCCCGAGTACTCGAGTATCCGTGCCTCCTCGATCATGTAGATCTCGATGTGCGTACTCGAATGGATCGGCAGGCGGTCCGTCTCGACCAGCAGCAGCACGAAGAACGCGAAGACGAGAAACAGGTGTGCCGGACTCCAGTAGAGCGACGGCTGCTGCACCAGCAGATGGTTGACGACGAAAGGCAGCATCGATTTGGCGAGCAGTGTAATGCCCACCAGAACGAGAATCAGTGTCGGCTCGGCAAGGATGCCGAGCATCACGGACCGGCTCGAACCCATGCCGCCATACGCGCTGCCCGAATCGAGCCCGGCGAGCATGATCGCAAACGACCCGAGCGTCAGGATCAGACCGCCGCCGAGGATGTCGCCCATATCCGATAATGGCAGCGGAAAATCAGTCAGAACCGGGATCAGGATCGGCACCGTCATCATGCAGGTGAACGCGACAACCGGTGCACACCAGTAGATCCACGACGCCGAATGCGGCACCACAAGCTGCTTGCAAAACAGCTTGCGCAAATCCCGATAGGGTTGCAGGATGCCCGGTCCCCGGCAGCGCTGAACGCGCTCCTCCCATTGCAGGATCACCCCCTGCAGCAGCGGGGCGAGCGCAAGAACACTCATCACCTGCGCGATCTGCAGCACGATGGCGCGCGCGGTCATCGCCGGACTCCGGCACGCGCCCGCCCGAACGCCGGCGCGCGCGGCACGGCGCAACCAGCGGTGCACCGAAGCACAGGACGGATGAAGTTATGCCATGGCCACTCGCCGTTGCATCCCATGTTATTCACATTTTCAGGCACACAATGCCCGGGATGCTCGTGAAGGCGAGCCGGCCAATAATACCTACCGGCCCCGGCGCCCGGGGACTGGTAGGCATCATCAGCCGCAGGAGAACACGCGGCGGTTCAGGGAGAATGCCATCTCCACAAATTTGACTACGAGTATAGGAAACGCGCCAATACATGCAAGGTCGCATGCAGCCGCGAAATATGCCTCCTAATGCGATCGTCGTCCAAAGAGCGGAAAATGTTTCGTCCGCTCAGTCTGCTCATCCACGCCAATGAGTCCGAATTCAATCGGCGAGCGCGTATAGAACACGTGAACGTGTCCGGACCTCACGAGATCGAGCATCCGCTCCGCCTCCTCATCCGTCACCGCGAGGATGATCTGGACGGGCTGGTCCGAGAGACTGAGCATGTGGGCCGCGTGATGTGCGCCCGCATGCCCCGTCCCCTCTGCGCACGTGATCACCGTGGCACCGTGGATGCCCAGTTGCTTTGCCTCGTGCAGCAGCCATTCGCAGACGGTCTGATGGCCTTGGCGGCGATTCTGCCCGGTGTAAAAAGTAAGCTGGTAGCCGTTCATTTCATCCTCCGTCAAACGACACCAGAACAAGGCTACAAACGTAACCGTTCCGCGGACGCCCCGCCCGCAAAACTATTCTAGTCCATGAAAGGAATGCGCGGAGCAGGCGCCGTGCGGGTTACCCGTATCGCTGGAACACCGCCGAACCGGCGTACCGGGCCCGTTCGCCCAGTAGTCTCTCGATCGCCAGCAGCCGGTTGTATTTCGCCACGCGCTCGCCGCGTGCCGGTGCGCCGGATTTGATCTGTCCGCACCCGAGCGCGACCGCGAGATCCGCGATACTGGTGTCTTCGGTCTCGCCCGAACGGTGCGAAACGAGGCACGTGTAGCGGGCCGACAGCGCAAGCTGGGCGGTATCGAGCGTTTCCGTCACTGTCCCGATCTGGTTCAGCTTGATCAGAATGCTGTTGCAGCAGCCCTCGTCGATACCGCGCTGCAGAAACCTGCGGTTGGTCACGAACAGGTCATCGCCGACGACCTGCACCCGCTTGCCCAGTGCATCGGTCAATGCGGCAAATCCCGACCAGTCCGTGTCGGCAAGCGGATCTTCCAGCGACACCAGCGGATAGCGGTCGAGCCAATCGCTCCAGTAAGCGATCATCTCCTGCGAGGTAAGCGCGAGACCGTCGCGGCTCAGGTGATACCGGCCGCCTTCGTAGAAAGAACTCGCTGCCGGATCGAGCCCGATCGCGATGTCCTCGCCGGGGCGGTAGCCCGCCCGCTCGATCGCTCGCATGATGACTTCCATCGCCGCGGCGTTTGACGGCAATCGAGGGACGTAGCCGCCCTCGTCGCCCACGTTGGTCGACGCTCCGGCCTCCGCGAGGACGGCGCCCAGCGCGTGGTACGTTTCGGCACCATAGCGCAACGCTTCGCGAAACGTGGGCGCACCCAGCGGCACGAGCTTGAACTCCTGGATATCGGGCCCGTCGTGCCCGTGCTTGCCGCCGTTGAGCACGTTGAACATCGGGACGGGGAGCACGTGGACGTTGCTTCCACCGAGATAGCGAAACAGCGGAAGTCCGCTATTCCGCGCCCCAGCCTTCGCGCACGCGAGTGATGCTCCCAGGATCGCATTGGCGCCGAGCCGGCTCTTGAACTCGGTGCCGTCAGCTTCGATCAGCTTTTCGTCGATCGCACGCTGGTCGTCAACGCGCATCCCGCTCAGCACCCACGCGATGTCCTTGTCGACGTGTTCGACTGCCTTCAGCACCCCTTTTCCCCCGAAGCGGTGCGGATCGTGATCGCGCAATTCGACGGCCTCGAACTCCCCGGTCGACGCGCCCGACGGGACCGCTGCCGTCGCGGCCACGCCGTTCGACAACGTCACGGTCACCGCCACCGTCGGGTTGCCCCTGGAATCCAGAATCTCGTCGCCAACAACGCTTTCAATCAATGCGGATGTACCCATCGTCGTTCTCCCGGTGCACCTGGCCGTCGCGCCCGGAACGCGAAACGGTCAGGCGTGTTGCAATAGTGACGGCCAGCGGGGGCCCGTCTCACACATGCGCTTCGGAAAATGCATTGCTAGCGCGCCGGATCGCGTCGTGGGCCGCGTCGGTATTGGCCCAGCCCTCGAACCGGACCCACTTCCCGGCCTCGAGCTTCTTGTAGTTTTCAAAGAAGAACTGAATCTGGTCCAGCGTGTGCGCCGTGACGTCGGACAATTCGCGGATATGGCGGGTCTCGGCACACACGCAATCGACAGGCACTGCAATCACCTTCTCGTCAGGCCCTGCCTGGTCGGTCATGTTCAGCAAACCGACCGGGCGGCATTGAATCAGCGCGAGGGATGACAGCGGAAACGGCGTGATCACGATGATGTCGAGCGGATCGCCGTCGCGCGCAAGCGTTCCCGGAATGAAGCCATAGTTCTGCGGGTAGCGCATCCCGGCCCCCATGATCCGGTCAACCCTTAGCAATCCATATTTTTTGTCCGCCTCGTACTTCACCGGTTCGCTTTGGGCAGGAATTTCAATGATCGCGTTGACGTCGAGCGGCGCGTTCTCGCCGGCGGGAATGTCGTTGAAGTTCATCACGTGCCTCCCTCAGCGCCTAACGTGTCGTACTCGATGGCGCCTCGTGTGTAGAACAGACGAATACCGCCACCGCGAAGCTGCTGGAGGAGCACATCGATCCGTGCATCCTCGGCAATGACGGTCACGCAGACTGGCTGGTCGTCCAGTTCGAAGAAGCGCGCCGCGTGGTACTTGCCTCTCGCGTCGATCCCCTCGGCAATCTCGACGACCGTCGCACCCTGAATCCCGGCCCGCTTCGATTCGTCAAGGATCCAGTCGACCACCGACATATGCCTGACGCGCTGGCTGTGGTTCGCCGCGTAAACAGTAAGCTGGCTCCCCTTCATGGCAGCCTCCGCGCCACGGCTACGGGTCTTCCGGTCACAAAACGCGGACGAGCCGACGTGTCGCGAACCGACGCCGGCGGATAAGGAATGAATCGCATGGAAATCCAGATTTGCAGATTGACAAATCTGGGCAGCAGGACGCTTTGGCAATGCCCACGACCTCCTGACCCAGGAACTCGTAGGCATCATTAGCCGGATCGAACCGGCGGTTGAAGGAGGAATGCCATCTCCTGTTTTCAGTGTAGCACGCTGGATTTGCGCGCGCCACTGCATGCGGAAGCGGGAAGCGGGAAGCAGCACATGAGCGCACGCGCACATCTCATCGGATTCGCCCGAAAACCGATTGCGCTGCTTTCGTCATTTGCCTACAGTGAAAGCGAGCATTCTGGAGATGGCATTCCTCCTTCAACTGCCGCTCCCCCGGCTGATGACGCCTGCAGCCGTCCGGAGATCGGGCTGCGCCGTTGCGCATTTCGCTTCCCCTGCTCCGATGACATGTGCCGTCGCCAGCCCGCCATGCTGGCCCATTTGCCGCGTGGCGCACAAGGAGACACGGATGATCGTGATAGATATTCCGGGGTTTCGTACCCTGAACCTCGCGCATGTCGTCCTCGATTTCAACGGAACGCTCGCCGTCGATGGTCGCCTGCTCGATGGCGTCGAGTCACGCCTCGCCGTGCTCGCGACCAGGCTCGACGTTCATGTAGTGACAGGTAACACCTACGGCGACGTGCACGATCATCTGCGCAACTGCCCCGTGGACGTCGTCTGCCTGCCGGCAGCTGGGCAAGCACGAGCAAAAGGGGAATACATCCGGCGCCTGGGCCCCGACCGGGTCGCCGCGATCGGCAATGGACGCAACGACGCGTTGATGCTCGACCAGGCAGCACTGGGCATCGCGGTGCTCGGCACCGAAGGACTAGCGACCGAGGCCCTCAAGGCAGCCGATGTCGTCGTGCGTCATGCAGTGGATGGGCTGGGACTTCTGCAGCATCCCAAACGACTGGTTGCAACGCTGCGAAGCTAACGGGAGAAACCGCAACCGACTATAACGGCATTGGCGCGGGCAACGACGTTCCCGCCTCGTTTGACGTGATCATCGCAATGTCCGCTCTCGCCGAACCCGTCAGGTGTGAGGCGGACCCACGGTCCGGGCGGCCGCGTGTCGAAACATCCCGCCGTATCGCGGGGTGCAATCGCGCACGGATCTCAGGTCTCGCCGACCCCGGACAGCACATCTTGTTTTACGGTCTCATGGTCGGCGCGTGGCGCCTCGCGAAAGATCTCCCGGTACAAATCGAGCCCGAAACTGGTCTGCAGCGGCTCCGCTTCCACGAGCCTGAACGTCCGCACGCCGTCGTCGCGCCTTTCGGCACGCAGGAACGTTTTCGCGTGTCCGCCCGCCTCGTGCAAACCGTTCGCTAGCGTGAAAAGGTGCGTCACGAGAATGACCTTGACGCGGTGATCGAGCAACGCGTCCACGATTTGCCTGCCGACCTGCGAACCTTCCCGTTCGTTCGTCGACGCAAACGACTCGTTCGATAGAAAAAGGCCATTCTCGACCAGGTGATCGACGATCTCGCTCATCCGCTTCAGTTCTTCGTCGAACTTGCCGCCTCGCATCGTCGAGTCCTCCTCGCGCTTGTAATGCGTAAAAATCGCCATTGCCACATTCGCTTCGAATTCGTCCGCGCCGACGAACATGCCAGCCTGGAGGAGAATCTGGGCAAGGCCGATACTGCGCAGAAAAGTCGACTTCCCCCCCTGGTTCGCGCCTGTTACCACGATGAGTTCTTTGGCATCTGCGTCCGCATCGTTGCCCACCGGGGGCCGATCCAGCCGCAAGGCGAGGCTGACATCGTAGAGCTGCTGATAGCGATGCCTGCGCTCCCATGCTACGCGAGGCACGGGAAAGCAGACCGGCATTCCCCGGCGCAGCAGTTCATTGCGCATATTCAGGCATCCGATGTAAAAGCCCAGTTCCGCCCGAAGCATGAAAAAGAAGCTCTTGATATGGTCGGCGGACTGCGCCAGCGCATTAGCAACATGATTGATGCCGCGGGCCTCGAGTTCGCTTAGCGCCCGCGCCCCATTTTCGTCCCTGTCCGGGATATGGAATGTCCGGGAAGGCGCCCCTTTTGCGAACAGGCGCCTGAAGAAATTCGGATCCTTCTCGTGTGGCTTGCGCAGAACGTACTGTTCACCCTTGTTTCCGCATCCCGGCCTGGCGCTGATCAGCACGCCGTCGCTAAACTTCAGTTCCTTCAGACAACGCGTGATAGTGACAAAATAGTGATCGTCCAGTTCATCGCGGATCATTGTGTAAAAGCGTGTGAAGCCGGCCGACTGAAAGTGTTCGATGCTGTCGTCGGCCACGCTCCGCAATTTGCCAAGCATGCCTAAATAATTCTGAACCATATCTCTCGCACCATGCAACACGCTGCCTGGCGAACCCGTAAGACTCCAGTAGAAACTTTTTCTTTCGACCTCCAGCGCTTCCACAGCGATCGCATACACGTGCCTCACGACGGCCTCATGGTCGATGCAATCCTCGAGAACCGCCTGCCGATAAAGTATGTCGCCAGGATCACTCAGGCCAAGCGGGACCACTGTCTTCACCGTGTCGTACAGATACTTGTCCCCCGCGGCCATCGCCTCGTATAGCGTGTCGATCTCCAGGTCCTCGTTCAGCGTCCGTTCGTTCCAGAATTCGCTGCGGTTCCACGGAAAATCCTTTGCGTCATAAAGAAGATAGGCTTTCATGATGCGAGGCGCTCCCTGATACGCTCATACGTGAGGCCGTATTGCTCGGCAACGGATAGTGCGTATGCACGTCCATCCGCGGGATGCCTGAGGACCCGGAAGGTGCGAACCGAAGGACTATGGGGATTGATCTCGCTCACCATGCTCACGGTTTGCGTCCCCAACCGGGAAAGCTCTTCGATGAACGTCACGCAAACGCACAGTGCATCGCGCTCCATGATCTCGTCGATGATCCTGCGGCAGAGAAACAGCGCGTCAGATAACGTCGTCGAGCTGAAAATTTCGTTCATCAGGATGATGCTATTGGACGTGCAGGCCTGCAGGATGGCGTGCATCCGCATCAGATCGTCCTGAAGCTTGCCGCGCAGATCCAGGGTGTTTTCTTCCCGTTCGAAATGCGCGAATAGACGATCGTAGAGATAGAGACGGGCGTTTCTCCCCGGAACGGGGCATCCGAGCCGACCAAGGAAATGAAGTTGTCCGAACATTCTTGCGAAAGTCGTCTTTCCGCCATTGTTGGGCCCAGACACCACGAATACCCACGGTACTCTTTCCAGGGCAGCATCTTCGTGCTGAGCACAGGCACCGAGGAGTCCGTTTCCCCGTACGGCCGACTACCGGACGACTTTTTCCTCGTGTCGGTTGCCCAAGCGCTGATGGTTGGCAATTTTGAGGCCAAACCGAATCCTTGGGAGTGCCCGAAGTGCAGGCATTTCCTGCACTGCCCCGCCTAGGTCGAGCTGGTCCACGCACTTCCGATTTCCAGGGCTTCCTGCGACTTACCCAGCATGAGCAGCGCATCCCGCGCAGCTCACCTAGCTGGAAAAGGAAGCACAAATGTCCACCCGTGTTTACATCCAGTCGGAGTTCTTCTCTGACATCAAGTTCGTCGAGATCAACGACGAGGCCACCGTCGCCGAGCTGAAGCACGCCGTCCTGGCGCTGCTGCCGACCGGCACCGACGCGTCCGACCTGACTCTGTCGGTCGAGGACGATGACGACGACGCCCCCGGCCGCGACACCCACGTCAAGCATCTGAAGAAGGAGCACGGCGTGCGCATCCACCTCCACCGCTGCAAGCAAGTGGAAGTGCAGGTCCGCTTCGGCACCGAGGTCGTGCACCACAAGTTCCGCCCGGCGACCACCGTCGGCCGCGTGCGCCTGTGGGCCGGCGAAAAGCTGGGCATGGCGCCCGGCGACATCGCCGAGCACGTCCTGCAGATTGCCGGCACGACCGAGCAGCCCGACGTCGACGTCCACATCGGCACGCTGACCAAGTGCCCGCAGTGCGCGGTGACCTTCGACCTGGTGCCCGCGCACCGTATCAACGGCTAAGGGGCGAGGTATGGCACCGGATGAGCAATCTCTGCGTGCCGACCTCGCGTCGGCACGCTTTCTCTCGGGCGAAGACCGCAACCGCTGGCAATTCAAGAAGCTGGAGTGGCCCTTCGTCTACATCAACGTCATCGCCCGCGACCAGCGCGAATACACGCTGCGTCTGAACTGCAGCGGCTTCCCGACGACGCCTCCCACGGGCACGTTTTGGGACCTGTCGACGAACAGCAAGCTGTCGTTCGCCAGGTGGCCCCAAGGCGGCGAGCGCCTGCAACTGGCCTTCAAGCCCAACTGGAAGTTCGGGGATGCGCTCTACATCCCCTGCGACCGAGAAAGCATCGTCGGTCACGACTGCTGGTTCGCCCAGTACCCGCAGCTCATCTGGAAGCCCGCCAAAGGCATCAGCCACTACCTGGAGGTGGTCCATGACCTTCTTCAAAGCCGCGACTACGCCTGCGCCCCTGCTTGAGGTGCCGGCCACGCTCTGGGCGGAGGCGATGGCGCACCTGCGCGCGCAAGGCGGCGGCGTTCGCGAAAGCGGCGCCTTCCTCCTTGGGCACAAGACCGACGCCGGCCGGGTGGTGAAGCAGTTCGTGCCCTACGAGCAACTGCAACCCGACGCATTCAGCAACGACTACGTGTCCCTGAAGGCCGACAGCTTCGCCAAGCTCTGGGAGGTCTGTCGCACTCAAGGCATGACTGTCGTGGCCGACGTGCACACGCACCCCTTCGGCCCTGGCCAGAGCCGTTCTGACCGCGCGAATCCGATGGTCGCCCTGAAGGGGCACATCGCCCTCATCGTGCCACGGTTCGCCAAGGGCAACCCGCGCCCGCGCGACCTCGGACTGTACGTCTACCAAGGCAACCACCAGTGGCTGTCGCACTCGGGTTCCGATGTCAGCCGCCTCCTGCGACTTACCGATGCTGGAGTTTTTCAATGACCGATTTCAACGCCGATTCCATGCACCGGCTGGCCAAGATGGCCTTGGACTCGGGCGAGGTCGCTTCGCCCGAGGAGGCCGTGGCGCTGTTCTCGCGCTACCGGCTGCGCGTCCATCTCGGCCAGAAACCTCTGCGCACGGCGTTTACTCTGGACCACAAAAACTGCACCGAAAACAAGGGATGGCAGGATTGGCTTGCGCCGGTTTTGGGTGCCACGGCACGTCCGTCTCCACAACGTTGCACACGATATTTGTCGTTCCGCCACGTTCCTCTCGTCAACCGGAACGATGCAGCAAAGCAGGCATGCCAATCTCAAACGGGATAAAAGTTATCCCCTTGTAGGCATCTCACGTGCAAGGGTTTCAAGGCTTGATCGGTCGTGGAACCGTACGCCAGGTCGAACAACGCGGCGCTCAAGCGCTGCATGGCCGGGGCGAGCGTATGTCCGTAGACCGTTGTGAACCTGCTTTCAGTCAATTCGCGTGCGGTAGGTAGCGATGAGAGCGAGCGCGCCATCTAACGCTTCGCGAAGTGGCCGGGGATTCCGGCGCGCCTGGGCGAGGATGAGCCCGCCCTGGAGACTGGCAAGAGTAGAGGTGGCCAACCATGCCGGATCGGCCCCGGCCCGAAGTTCACCCGAGGCGACCATCGCAGCGAGGCCTGACCGGATGTGTGCTTCCCATCGATCAAAGCCGTCTGCGAGGACGGCACGGATTCCGTCGTCTCGTTCGCCGAGTTGGCCGAGGAGATTTGCGATGGGACAGCCTCTTGGCCCCCCCCCTTGTTCCTGAATGCCAACGATGGCATGAGCCCACGACACCAGTCCGTCCCAGGTATCGAGGGCCGCAAAAAGGTCAGCCTGGGCGCCGAGCACCGCATCGTTGGTCGCCTCGGCCACCGCGCGCAGCAAGTCGACCTTATCGTCGAAGTAATGGTACAGCTGGCTACGCGAAGCCATGGCGCGGGCCCCGACGTCGTCCAGGCTCGCAGCCAATGCTCCCTTCTCGGCCACGACCTGGGCAGCGGCGTTCACAATGCGCATGCGGGTCTGACGTCCCCGCTCGGTGGTCGGTTGTGCTCCCATGTGCTCATTATGCCAACCACTGGACTTGACAGTCCAGTAGCTGCCTGCTTCAATACAGTGGACTATCCAGTCCACTACGCACGCCTCCCCGAATCTGGAAAACCCATGCCTGCTACCATCCGTGAACAATCCGATCAGATCAAAGCAACGGCCGCGACACGCCTGCCAGCCGAAGTCCGCAAGGTATTCGACCGCAGCGTCGAGGCTTTTCTCGCTGAGGGCGTCCCGGCCGCGGCGATCAAGGTCGGCGACCATCTGGCCACCTTCACCCTTGACGACGCCGCTGGCCACCCGGTCAGCCTCGACCAGATCGTCGAGGCAGGACCTGCGGTCATCGTGTTCTACCGCGGTGGCTGGTGCCCTTATTGCAACATTGCTTTGCGTACCTACCAGCGGGAACTGCTCGCCGAACTCGACGCATCCGGTGTCAGGCTGGTCGCCATCAGCCCGCAATCCCCCGACCAGTCGCTCTCGACGGCGGAGAAGGCCGGGCTGGCTTTCACCGTCCTGTCGGACCCGGGCAGCCGGGTGGCTCGCAGCATCGGCATTGCCTTCCAGCAGGCTGACGACGTCCTTTCCGCGCAACGCCAGCTTGGCCTCGATCTGGCCCAGATCAACGCCGAAGGGGCTACTTATCTACCCCGGCCTACCGTGCTGATCGTCGACCAGGGGCGAACCGTGCGCTTCATCGACGTCCAACCCGACTACACCGCCCGCACCGAGGTCGCCAACATTCTTGCCGCCCTCGACGATCTCCGGGCCGACGGATCCTAGACTTGCCACACCTGCACTACTATGGCCGGCAGCGGAACCCAGACGCAGCCCCGGCAATTTCTCGACTGCCACGGGCGCAACAACCTGCCATTGGCGGCGTGCGGGTGTACCGGCTTTACCCGCACGTGAAGCATTGGGTTGCAGATGGCGTATTAAACGACCGCACGGCGGTGATGGACGAGACGGCGACGCGGAACTCATCGTTGAGGTGTAAGTGGCCAGCCATCCGTTTTGAGTTTCGCGAAGCCGCTTGAGAGTATCGTGTCCACCGATATGACTTTCCGCGTCAATCGCGATGTCAGGTCGTCGATTCATCCATAGGCGCCGGCATTTCCTGAGGGCGGCGTAGCGTAAAAGACTGACGGGGAATCACGCTGGCATCCGCGGGTCGGGTACCGTATGACAGGGCGCGTCAGAATTTCTGCGTCCAAGGCCGGTTTGAGATTCACACGGCCGGCCAATCAAATCGATCCACATAAAGGATAGCAAATTGGTTCGCGACTGCCTGACCGGATAAGACGCGGAATTGCGAGCCATCGCGACGTCTGAAAGCACATAACAGGAAATTTGTCGGCCTCTCCTGCTTCGGGACGGGCACGGTCACGACCGGATTGCCAGTCCCCGGCCCCTGATTTACACTGCATACACGGAGATGGCATGCCTCCGCTAACCGCTGGCGTAAGCCGCTGATGATGCCTACCAGCCCTTGCTACAGCGAAAAAAGCGGGCGCGTGTGCCAAAGCCTTCCCGTAGCCAAGGTTTGAGTTCTTCAAGCCCGTTCCCCGCCGGACGGATAACGCAAGGCGTCACGACGCCTGTACGACTGCACCACGGGCAGGTGTTGTTTTAATGGCGAAACTGCCCGGCTCGTGCTCGCCTTTCCGTCAGGGTTTTCGGGCCACTGCAAGGCATCCGGGTATTCGTATGGTCGACCGGGAAGGTTATCGTCCAAACATCGGCATCGTGCTCGTCAACAGCCGCAATGAGGTTCTCCTGGGGCAACGTGTTCGCGATCACCATTGGCAATTTCCGCAGGGTGGTATCGATCGGGGGGAAACCCCTCTTCAGGCCATGTACAGGGAACTGCACGAGGAAATAGGCCTACGTCCCCGGCACGTCCAGGTAATGGGACGGACCCGGAACTGGCTGCGCTACGACGTTCCGGAGCAGTTTCTCCGCCGTGCCAACAGGGGACACTTCCGTGGACAGAAGCAGATCTGGTTCCTGCTGAGACTGATCGGTCAGGACTGCGACATCTGCCTGCATGCAACGGATCATGCAGAGTTTGACGGCTGGAACTGGACGCACTACTGGGCGTCGGTGGAGTATGTTGTCGAGTTCAAGCGCGACGTTTGCCGGATGGCACTAGCCGAACTGTCGCATTTTATGATGCGCCCGAGACCCGAACCTCGAATTTTCCCTGCCTGAGAGGTGTATTGGAAGTTGCGGCAGGCCGTCGCTGTGTCGGTCACGATGCTATGCGGCGCGACTCTCGAACGGCGTCATCGCATGGTCACACGCCCGGACAGACGAGTAAGGTGGGGCGGTCTCGTCCCGGTTGGCGCGAGTCGGTGCAGGACGTCCCCGATATGATCCGTGCTCCTTGCGATACGCCCGCCTTTTCAAGCTCAGGGGCCTTGCGTTCACCGACATCTCCCCGGTGCATCGGGAGAACCCCTTCCGGGACGTAATACGGCGATGATGTGCAGCGTCGCCCGATTGAAATAGCAGGTAGTGTTCTCGCTTCCACAAGGGCGGATTTCAATGACGAGTCACAACGCGTAATCGTGCAAAGTCAACACCTGCACCTGTCAGCCCATCACACGACATTCATTTACAGACTCATCCCTGAGAGGAAGAAGATGATCAGGCCACCGGGAAGCCCGGCGCACTCATCCATCAAGGCAGCGGTGGACGACTGCTTGACGACAAAAAGACAGATGATAAAATCTCGTCCGGGGATGGCATTCCCCCTTTAACCGCTCGATCCGAGCCGATGATGCCTACAAAAAACTGATTGGCCTTGTGAGGGTTGTCGAGATGACAGCCCGTACTCTGTCGATCCCGTCTTTTGCTATCGGGGCATTCAGTATGTATCTATCGGTTCTTGCGGTTGCCATCGGGGGCGCACTCGGGTCCTTGTTCCGCTGGGTTCTCGGCCTTCGTCTCAACGGCCTTTTCCCCGATCTTCCCCTCGGCACACTCGCTGCCAACATCATCGCCGGCTATATCATCGGCGTTGCCGTCGCATTCTTTTCGCGACTGCCTGAGATTCCCGGTGAATGGCGTCTGTTTGTGATCACGGGACTCATGGGTGGTTTGTCGACTTTTTCGACATTCTCCGCGGAAGTGGTCGCCGACCTGCAGCAGGGGCGGTTCGGCTGGGCTGCGGGTGAAATTCTCATTCACGTGTCCGCTTCGGTGATCATGACCATTCTCGGAATCGCGACGGTCAACACCGTCGCGCGAATGGCGTTCGCCTGAGGCGGAGTAGCGGCGCGCGATCGCCCGGCACCGGTTCGACTACCGCAACGGTTCTACCACATCACCACCTCCCACACGCTCATCCAGCGTGGGTACTTCGGCTTCAATCGATCCACCTGACGGGCACTATCCGGCGAAATCGCGCGCACGAACCGTTATGGCGTTGCCTCGTACCACAAGGCATGCCCCATCCCCGGCGTAGCCATTTCCCGTGGATATTTGCCGGAGCCTGAATCCTGTAGAGCACGACGACGAAACACGGAGCAGCGAATGCCAACGACAGATGCCACGGACCAGACAGAGAAATCCATCAGGTACCACAAGGCCGCTTACAGGTTTGCCGAGGAATTACTTGCTCGCGCCGACGTGATGATAGGCGGAACCCGGCCGTGGGACATTCACCTGAAAGATCGGCGGGTCCCACAGCACGTATTGGCGCGAGGCAGCCTTGGGCTTGGAGAAGCGTATGTCGATGGACGCTGGGAATGTGATCACCTCGATCAGTTCTTCTCCCGGATCATGCGTGCTCGACTCGAAAATGAGGTGCGACCTGGTACCCTGATTCTTCATGCGCTGCGCGCAAGACTGACGAACAGGCAATCGGCAAGACGCGCCTGGCAGGTGGGAGAGCGGCACTACGACATAGGCAACGACTTCTATGCCGGAATGCTGGATCGTCGCATGACCTATACCTGCGCCTTCTGGTCAAACGGCGCACAGACGCTTGATAGCGCCCAGGAAGACAAACTGGATCTGATCTGCCGGAAACTGCAACTTCGCCCAGGCATGCGTCTTCTCGACATAGGGTGCGGCTGGGGCAGCCTGATGGGCTTTGCCGCCGAATACTACGGCGTGAAATGCGTTGGCGTGACGATCTCACGGGAGCAGGTACAGTGGGCAACGCAGCGTTACCGGGGGTTGCCGCTCGAGTTCCGCCTTCAGGACTATCGCACGCTTGACGAGCGCTTTGACCGGATCGCCAGCGTTGGTATGTTCGAGCACGTAGGTATGAAAAATTACCGCACCTACATGGAAGTCGCGCATCGATGCCTTTCCGACGATGGCCTGTTCCTGCTGCATACAATCGGGAAGAATCGTCGTCAGGCGGCGCCCGATCCCTGGATCGACCGCTACATCTTCCCCAACGGGGAACTACCCAGCCTCGACCAGATCGGCGAAGCCGCTGACAGCCTTTTCATCACGGAGGATCTGCACAATTTCGGTGCCGATTATGATCGGACACTGATGGCGTGGCACCAGAACTTCGAAGCTGCATGGCCCAGATTCGAAACCCGACTAGGCGCGCGATTCTATCGGATGTGGCGCTACTATCTCCTTTCCTGCGCGGGCCTGTTTCGCGCGAGGGAGGCACAGTTATGGCAATGGGTCTTCTCAAAGAATGGCGTTCCAGGCGGATACCAGCGCCCGGCACCGCACTCGCTCGGCCTCCGATGAGCGCCGTCCCGTACGGCGTTATAACTCGCTCGACGAAATGACCTGCAACGTGATCCGGGCAGAACGAGCGCCCGGCATTTGCGTGATCGATCCGCAAGCGTCAATCGCCACCTTCATGGACATGCACGTTGTCCAGACCCGCGATCATTTTCAACGACCGGTCAACCGCCTCGTTCTCTTCATGACTGGCGAGTTGCCTGCGGATCGCATCATGCTTCGTGGCATAGCGCCGCAGATCCTCTGCCAGACGCAGCAGGATTGTCGACTCTCTCGTCAATACCCGTTCGACCAGAGCCGGGTCGGACAGCGCAGCGACCAGAGCGGGCAGATGCAGCATGCAGATTCCCGATAGCAGGTCGACGGCATGCTGGGGATCCTCATGCAACCGGCTGGCAATCTCCGTAACGACGCCGGCCAGGGTCTGTTCGCACAGTACGCACAACGCGCAGTCGGCGCGACAGGGAAGCACGTCGCGGTGAACAAGCGTTGCTCCGAAACGCGCGCCCGAGGCGGAACGCCTGAGCGTTTCCGATAGCTGATCCAGAAGCGTGGGGTATCCGACCGCGACACCTCTCGGCACAGATAATGCCGCGAGCTGGCGTGCATGCGTAACACACAACCCGCGTGCCTTTGCGTGGCGGATCTGTGCCTCGGCGCTGACACTTAACTCGTATTGATATCGGCACAGGAAATCGAAGCTGACCGACTGAATACGCTCGCAGATCTCACACGGCGCGAGCCCATCCAGTGAGCCGGTCCCGGTCGCCGTATTCGCTCCCTTCGATAATGGCGTACGACCGGCGTGTCCCCCTTCCGGCGCAAGCCTGCTCTTGAACTGCTGGATCTCCGACGCCGCGGAAGAAAATGCCGTGGACTCGGGATGCAGGCGCGTGAGATCCAGAATCCGTTCGCAGAAGCTCGCCAGGAACGCACGAAGCTTTTCGTTGACCAGAAAACGTAGCAGCTCATCCTCGAGATAGCTTAAGCCGCTCGACTCCAATTCGTGTGGGTTGTCACCCAGCTTCGCGGCAAGCCCATCACGCGCCGACACGGAAAATGCAGAACCGGCATGCGGCCCAAGAACACGGAGCAGTTGCTCATTCACATACTGCAGCCCCTCTCTCCGTTGCGCCTCCGTCACGGTGTCCTGCTTGTTGAGCACCATGAAGACCCGTCGACCATACCGCGCAGCCATCTGCAGAATGGCAAACTCTTCCTCCGACAACGGACTATCGTAGCTTGTGACGATTACCAATGCATCGGCTTCCGGGAGAAACGATTCCGTCGTGCGCGTGTTTGCCTCAACCGCCGACCCCAGGCCCGGCGTATCAATGAAGTGAAATCCCCGTCGCAGGATTTCTGCCGGTAGATGCACTTCGGCTGTCCGGACGTTTCGGACATTACCCGGATTCTTCTGTTGCGTGATGTAGTCGGGCAGTTCATCAACGGCGATTTCCGTTGGCAGGTGCCGCCCGTCATACCGAAGAATCACCTTCTCGCTACTGCCATACATCACTGTCGTGATGACGGATGTCAGCGGCAATATCCCGGTCGGCAGCCGCTCCGTTCCGATGATCGCATTCATCAGCGAACTCTTTCCGCGTCCGAAGCGGCCCACGACCGCCAGATTGAAGCGATCTTCCGCCAGACCGACAAAGCACGCCCGGATCTGATCGCCGGTCTTGTCCGGCAACGATTTTGTTTCATCAAGGAGCGGGCGCAGTATGCCGGCGAGATGAAACTTCGCGTTCTCGTATTCCCGCAGGTCCACTTTCCCTCCTCGGCAACCGCCACGGGACGGGTGCATTCGTACATGCACCCGCATCGACATGCAGGCGATACGGCTGGCCCGGTCACATGACGGCTCGCGCCACCGAACGGCCTGCGTGTCCGGGCGAGGGAACAACTGTGCTCGCGTCGAAGCCGCTGAGCACAGGTCAGCGGGTCTGGTCAGCCCCAATGGGCAATACAGGACAATGCCGTCTCGGGCCATGCCCAATCAGTGTATCGCTCCGCGATGAGCGCAGCAATGTGCACAGGCGGCCGTTGCCCTCGACCCGTTGCACCAGAACGCACTTGTTGTGCGACGAGATCGGGGGCGATAGACTACGTACAGGAGATGGCATCCCTCCTCAAACCGCCCCTACGGCTGATGGTGCCTACGAACCCTGGAACGGGCGTAGGCTGTGTCGCCGACATCCGCGTCCAGTTCGATCAATCCTTCGAATCCGACGCCAATGCAATCCAATCCCCCGCCCTCTGAATGCGTTGCCGCCCTGGAAACCCGTGCGTGTGCCAGTACCCGGCATCGGATCGACTCCATCCCGCCGGACTGTTTGATTTGCCGGCAGGTTGAAGACGTCGACGCCCGCTATTTCGACCGCCTCATGCGCGATACCCGTGCACGACGCGCCCAGGTCGGAAGTATTGCAACAAGCATGGGCTTCTGCGAAACCCATCGTGAATTCGTCACGTCACTCGGCAGTCATGCATCGGAGATCGTCGAAAAGCGCCTTCTCGAGGCTCGAGAGCAGCTTCGTACGCTATTCGGACGCACCAGCCTGCAGGACGAATTGATCCAGGACATCCTGTTTGGCGCGCGTACCCGATGTCCCGCATGTGGATACTTTCACAGAATCGAAGGGAAAGTGCTTGCCCGTGTGCTCGGCAATCTCGGACATGCGAAGTCTGCCCGTCATGTCCCCGCCCTGTGTCTTTTCCATTTGCACGCACTGGTCAATCGCACCGAGCCGCCATTGCGCGGACGCCTGCTAAGACTGCTGCGAACAAAGGCCCGTGCGACATCCGAGGTACTTCGCGCATCCGCGACAGCAGATCCTGACACACGCAACCGCGCAGTATGCCGCCTGCTTTATCCCCTCGAATCCGTGAGCAAACCGGTACGAACGGCCATTCCAGCCTGTCCGGTTTGCAATGCAACTGCAACGGCCAGAGACCGTTGGCTGAATGCGGCGGCCGACAACGTAAGGCTTGAACAACCCGGCTGGATTGCCTTACCCACCTGTCGCAGACATCTGCTGCTATGCATCGCTCACCCGGATACTCGCCTGCAGGACGCTGCGTTTTCGCATTATCTGCACGCTGTGCTTCCCGCGAGCCGGGTACGCGCATCGGCCAACGCGACGCCGCCCCAGCACCGGAAGCGCAGCAAAATACGCTGGTTCGATACGCATGCAGGCGCGCCCGGGCTGGAGGCGTCAGACGTACGCGCGAACGAAATTCCGAAGAACCCTCCCTGCCCCGGCTGTCACGCCGAAGACATCGCTGCGCGCAAAGCACTGGCCGCCCTCGTTGGCAAGATTGCGCGCGTGCCGCGCGAGGCTATCCGTTCGACAACCGCAGACCTTTGCCTGAAACATCTTGCAGAGGCGCTCATCCACGCATCCAGTCCGCAGACCGAAGCGAGTTTCATACAGGCGCTACACAGGAGTCTTCGTCCACACGGCACCAGCGCGGCATACACGAGAGGCCATAACACGCCTCCCGAGGCCACGTCCGATAAACAGGCCTGATCTGCGCTAGCTGACACGCTGACGCCTTCCTACCCAGATAAACACGGGGACGGCCAACCACTGCGCTGCAACGCAAAACGTCATGGCCGCCACCACCGAATGGTCATACAGCCAGCCGGTCACCGCACTTCCAGCGAACCAGCATGCACCGTAAACGGCCGTGAACGTCCCGAACGCGGACGCCCTGCGCGCTTTCCCGACCATGGGGATGACGGCCGCGGGAATAATCGACTCGTGGACTCCCATTCCCATGCCCCATAGTGCTGCGCCAAGTGCCGCGAGCTCGATCCGGTGACTGAGAAACACCAAGGGGGCAAACACAGCGGATACCACGGTCAGCAACGTAATCACGCGAAAGCCGAAGCGGTCGAACAACCGGCCAAGCACAAGCGAAGCTCCGCCGCTGACGGCCATCGCTCCCGCATACAGCATCGGTACTGCGTCGACAGGGACGACGTGGTAACGAGACCAGTGGTACGCAATCAACGGATAATCGGCAAATCCTGCCGCGACGAGTCCGGCACCCGCGAGATACATCCAGTAGCTGCGTGTCCACCCGCCTGCGGAAAGCGGCTCGTCTGCTGTTGTATCCAGGCCCTGCGGCTGGGGAAATGACACGCTCGCCAGCACGACGAGACCCAGGTTGATGATGGCCGGGATCGCGAGTACGGCAAAAGCAAGGCGATAGTTTCCACGGATTGCGATCACCCCGGCAACGACGAGTGGGCCGACCATCGCTCCAAGTTGGTCGAGTGCCTCATGAATGCCGAAAGCCCAGCCATACCCGCCGATCGACTTTCCGGCGCCAGCGAGCATGACGTCCCTCGGCGGATTTCGGATCGCCTTGCCGATGCGCTCGCATACGATAAGGCACGCGGCGCTATGCCAGCTATGCACGAGGGCAAGCAACGGAACGGCCGTCATCTGGACGACATACCCGAAGATCGTGATCGGCCAGAAGCGACGCGTCGTATCCGCGAGTCGCCCGGAAACGACACGTAGCCCGTAGCCGAGCAGTTCTCCGAATCCCACAACGACGCCGATGACGGTCGCCGAGGCCCCCATCAGTCCAAGCCATGGCCCAAGGACACTCCGTGCACCCTCGTAGGTAAAATCGGCGAAAAAACTGAGTACACCGACCAGCAAAACGAAGCGCATTGCCTGGCGCGCGGCGAGGTAGCCAGAAAGGATCCTCACGATTGAGTCCCTCCCCGAGGTCGATTCACGTCTTTTTCCGTAGCAGTTCCGGATGCATGCGGATATACAGCAAAACCAGCCAGCGCTTCGGACATTCACTCGAAACCGACACGATGCGCGGTGGCTCACCCTCGAAGCCAAGGAATCGCCGGGATACGGCCATCGCATAGGCACGCGCTGAATCCTGCGCCAGCCAGGACATGATCATCGGCATCGTCAGTGCACCGAACAGGACGAACCACAATGGAGATACGTCAAGGTGCAGCGCATTGAGGATCAGCGAGAGCACCCATGACAGCACCTCAGTACCGATCAGTGCGTAAGCCGCGAGTATGAGTTGCCCCGTCCCGCTTCGTTTCCGGTCGGGTCCCATGCCATCCCTCCGTCCATGTCGCGCGCAGGTATTCGCCTTGCCGTTATCTGTTCCGCCGTGGCGAAACTCACCTGTACCGACGGAACGCCGCCGAACCTGCGTATCGGGCCCGCTCACCCAGCATCCGCTCGATCGTCAGCAAACGGTTGTATTTCGCCACACGCTCACCGCGCGCTGGCGCTCCTGCCTTGATCTGGCCGCAGTTCAGCGCGACGGCCATATCGGCGATGCTGGTATCTTCCGTCTCCCCCGATCGGGGTGCCACCGTACACCCGTATCCTGCAGCTAGCGCCATTCGGGCAGTGTTGAGGGTTTCGGTGATGGTTCCGACCTGGTTGGGCTTGATGACCACTGCATTGCAGCATTGCTGCGCGACTCCACGTACCAGGAATGCGCGATTGCTGGCGAACAGATCGTCCCCGGTTATCTGCACACGACACCCTAGCTCGCGTGTCAGCCTTGCATAGCCATCCCAGTCGCTATCAACGAGCGGGTCTTCGTAGGAAACCAGCGGATATTGCTCCGCCCACGAGCGACACAGCGCGATCATCGTATCTGTCGGTAGCGTCCTGCGTTCGCTCTCCAGACAGTACTGACCGTCGCGCCACAGGCTCGAAGCAGCAAAATCGATCGCCAATGCGATGTCTTCGCCCGGCCGGTAGCCCGCAAACTCTATTGCACGCACCAGCAATTCCAGTGCGGCCTCGTTCGAGGGCAACGCCGGCACATAACCGCCCTCGTCGCCGACGTTCACGCACAGTCGCCGTTCGATCAGAAGCGTCCGCAAGGCATGATAGGTCTCTGTGCCCTGACGCAGCGCTTCGCGGAAAGTCGGTGCTCCAACCGGAACGATCATGAATTCCTGCAGATCGGGACCGCCGTCCCCGTGGCGTCCGCCATTCAGCACGTTGAGCATGGGCACCGGCAGTACGTTCGCGCCATCCCCGCCCAGATAGCGGAAGAGCGGCAGACGGCACACCTGGGCCGCGACACGGGCACAAGCAATCGACACGCCCAACGTCGCGTTCGCACCAAGATGGCTTTTGTACTCCGTATCGTCCAGCTCGATCAGTATTGCGTCGATCCGCCACTGGTCGTCGGCCGCCACGCCGGCTAGCGCAGGCGCAATCAGTTCGTTGACATGTGCCACCGCCTGCAGTACCCCTTTTCCACCATACCGGCGTGCATCGCCGTCGCGCAGCTCGACGGCCTCGAATTGGCCGGTCGATGCGCCAGAAGGCACGGATGCGCTTGCAGACGACCCGTCATCGAGGGTCACCGTCACCCGAACCGTGGGATTGCCGCGCGAGTCAAGCACTTCCTCGCCTGTCACGTGTGCGATCGACACCGATGTCATCTTTGCTGTTCCAGTATTCAGGCCATGCCAGGCCGCGTTACGCCTGTGCGGCGTCACTGACGGAACGCCGCGCGTCCCGCATAGCGCGCGTCGGTTCCCAGCATTCGCTCGATGGCTAGCAGCCGGTTGTACTTCGCGACCCGCTCGCCGCGCGCCGGCGCCCCAGACTTGATCTGGCCGCAGCCGAGCGCGACGGCCAGATCGGCGATGCTGCTGTCTTCGGTCTCGCCGGAGCGGTGGGAAACCAGGCACGTATAGCCGGCGGACAGCGCAAGTCGGGCCGTGTCGAGCGTTTCGGTCACCGTGCCGATCTGGTTCAGCTTGATCAGAACGCTATTGCAGCACCCCTCGTCGATGCCACGCTGCACAAACCGGCGGTTCGTCACGAACAGGTCATCGCCGACGATCTGCACGCGCTTGCCGAGCGCTCCGGTCAACGCCGCGAAGCCCGACCAGTCGGTATCCGCGAGCGGATCCTCCAGCGATACCAGCGGATAGCGGTCGAGCCAGTCGGTCCAGTAAGCGCCCAGTTCGTGCGAGGTGAGCGTGAGGCCATCGCGGCTCAGGTGATACCGGCCGCCTTCGTAGAACGAAGTCGCAGCAGGATCGAGCCCGATCGCGATGTCTTCGCCGGGATGGTATCCGGCCCGCTCGATGGCCAGCATGATGACGTCCATGGCCGCCGCGTTCGACGACAGGTGCGGCACGTAGCCGCCTTCGTCCCCCACGTTGGTCGACGCGCCCGCTTCCGCCAGCACGGTACCCAGCGCATGATACGTTTCGGCGCCGTAGCGCAGCGCTTCGCGAAACGTCGGAGCCCCCAGGGGCACAAGCTTGAACTCCTGGATGTCCGGCCCATCGTGTCCGTGTTTGCCGCCATTGAGCACGTTGAACATCGGGACCGGGAGCAGGTGCGCGTTGCTGCCGCCCAGATAGCGGAATAGCGGCAACCCGCTTTCCAGCGCCCCCGCCTTCGCGCACGCAAGCGACGCGCCCAGGATCGCGTTGGCGCCGAGCCGGCTCTTGAACTCCGTGCCATCCACCTCGATCAGCCTGTCGTCGATGGCCCGCTGATCGTCGATTCGCATCCCGTTCAGCACCCATGCGATTTCCTTGTCGACATGTCCGACCGCCTCGAGCACCCCCTTCCCGCCAAAGCGTCGCGCATCGTGGTCGCGCAACTCCACGGCCTCGAACTCGCCGGTCGACGCGCCCGACGGAACCGTGGCGGTCGCGATGACGCCGTTCGACAACGTCACGGTCACCGCCACCGTCGGGTTGCCCCTGGAGTCCAGAATTTCGTCTCCCACCAGGTGCTCGATCACTGCAGATGTGCTCATCATCGCTCCTTTGCTGGACCCGGGCGCGGCCTCGGAAACGCGAAACGCCCAGGCATATGCGGCCGTTGTGGCCGGCCCGTCAGGCGTGTGCTGCGGCGAAGGCGGCGCTGGCTCGCCGGATCGCCTCGTGCGCGGCATCGATGTCGGCCCAGCCCTCGAAGCGGACCCACTTCCCCGGCTCCAGCTTCTTGTAGTGCTCGAAGAAGAACTGGATCTGGTCCAGCGTATGCGCGGCGACATCGGACAGTTCCCGGATCGCGCGCGTGTCCGCGCACACGCTGTCGACCGGTACGGCGATCACCTTCTCGTCGGGTCCCGCCTGGTCGGTCATGTTCAGCAGGCCGACCGGGCGGCACGGGACGAGCGCGAGCGGTTCGAGCGCGAACGGCGCAATCACGATGATGTCGAGCGGATCGCCATCGCGCGCCAGCGTACGCGGAATGAAGCCGTAATTCTGCGGATAGCGCATGCCGGCGCCCATGATCCGGTCAACCCTGAGCAGTCCGTATTGTTTGTCGGCCTCGTATTTCACCGGCACGCTTTGCGCCGGGATTTCGATGATCGCGTTGACGTCGAGCGGAACGTTCCCGCCGGCGGGGATGTCGTTGAAGTTCATCGCGGGTCCCCGTCGGAGCCAAGCGTGTCGTACTCGATGGGTCCGCGCGTGTAGAACAGGTGGATACCGCCGCCGCGCAGTTGCGCGAGCAGCGCGTCGATCTGCGGGTCGGCGGCGGTCACGGTGACGCACACCGGCTGGTCGTCCAGCTCGAAGAAGCGTGCCGCATGGTACCTGCCCTGCGCGTCGATCCCCTCGGCCACTTCGACAACGGTGGCACCCAGAATCCCGGCCCGCTTCGATTCGTCGAGCATCCAGTCGACCACCGACATGTGCTTGATGCGATGACTCTGATTCGCCGCATAAACGGACAGTTGGCTTCCCTTCATGGAAGCCTCCTCGCGGCCGCGACCGGCTTCGCCATCGCGACACGACGACAGGCCGGCGCGCCACGCGCGACCGCCAGCAGAACAAGGATAGATTGCATGGAGAGCCAGATTTGCAGATTGACAAATCCGGGCAGCAGGACGCCTTGGCAATGCCCACGACCTCCTGACCCAGGAACCCGTAGGCATCATTAGCCGGATGAACGGATCGAAACTGATCGAACCGGCGGTTGAAGGAGGAATGCCATCTCCTGCGCGCAGTGTAGCACGCGGGATTTACGCTCGCCACCACCCGCGCAAACGGATTGCCGCGGCAGTTGCACCTGTGTGCGCGCCGTCCAGCCGAACGGAAAACCGATTGCGCAGCTTGAGCGGTTTTTCCATCGTGACAGCGGGCGCTCCCGGGGGCGGCATTCCGTGCGACCCGTCGGCTCCACCGACCGATGATGCCCGCCCGAATGCCTCAGCGCTGTTGCGTCGTCTCCCCGAGTCGCTCCGAAGGCACACATGCGATGCCGGATGGCATCACAACGGTTGTGCCGGTGGCCAGGGGGCGAGCAGAAATGAACGATAACGGTCGAAGTCTCAGCTTTCCCGCACTGGACTTCAACCATCTCGCGCCCGTCGCTGGCCGCGCGCGCCGGCACAGGACGTCCTTCGTGCAGAACGCAAACATCACCGCAATACAGGCGCAACACGTAGCGAACGCCACGCAAATCAGATGCGCTCTGCGACCGGAGAATCGTCGCAGACGAGCATACGACGCAGGCAGTTAGCGCCAGGCGGAAAGCGCGCCCCGGTAGAGACGACAGTGGGCAACCGTCGGTCAAATCGGGAGAACAGTGGGAAGCACGATCTCGCATGTGCGTGTACGACGATGGCGGCCGTGGATTGATACAAGGCCTTTCACTGCGATTACCAGGTCGGGGGATGGTTCCTGTTCTTTCCCCATGATCGGCCGCCGCCTCCGCCCGATCTACCCAACCGGGCGTCGCGTTGCCATAGGTTATCCGGGGCACTACACTGACCGTATGGAGATGGCATTCTCCCAATCGCCCGTCCGGGCTGATGATGCCTGCTCGCCAGCATGTCTGGAAACGGGGCGGAGCACGAGCTGAGCTCCGGCCTTAATCCGGAAAGGATCGTGCGAAGCGAGCTCGTTTTAACGGGATCGTGCGGCCCGGCCTGGTCGCTCATCGACTGTATATTGACGGCATAGCCGTCCAGTCGTTAAAGCGAGCGGTCGCGCGCGTGGGAGACAGACATGGAGTTCACGGTCGAAACGCTCGACGCCTGGCGCGCCGAAATCGGTGTGCAGCCATCCATACTGGCCAACAAACTCGAAGCGCTTGGGCGCGCCGGCGCAGACCTCACGCTGGTGCTCGCACGCTTCGATACACTGGATCGCGCACATGGAAGTGTCCTCATTGCCCCCGGGACCGACAACAGAGCAAAAAATGCAGCCCGTGATGCTGGATTCGATCCTGATCACCGATTGCATGTGGTCAGGATCGAGGGTCCCGAGCGGCAAAATCTGACTGCACTGATCATACGGCGCCTCGCTGATAATGATGTAACTATCAAAGGCTTCTGGGCATCCGCAGTTGGGCCGCGTTTCACCGCGGCAATTGCCGTGGATACGATTGAGGACCTGGGGGGCGTGCTGCACACGTTGAGTCAGATCCGGCAGTAGCTGGACTGCCAGGTTTGGCCGCGGTCACCGGACGTTTCGCCACGGTGCCTCCGAAGGTGTTACGCACCGGCGATGCCCGGCATGCAACCCCGCGCCCTGGCGAGACGGCCGACCATCATTTCATGCCGCGCGACCGCGGCACGCAGAACAGGGCGTGCCCTGATCCGGTGGCCGGATCAGGCAAGCGCTGCGTTTGCCCGGCGCGCACTTCCCGCCGCTCACAGGACCGTGTGCCCGGTCAGACGATCGGGCAACTGCGAGAACGTGCGGACGTGCGCCCAAAGTATCCGGCAGTCCGGGACGTTCTTTGAATCAGGCAGCCCGCATCGGCTGATATCAGCGCGTCTCGTCCACGCCTCCAGCCCTGAAGCCCAGACGACACAGCATTTCCTCCAGCGCACCGGCAAGAGAATCGCCCCGCACACGCTCTCCCCCCGGCCCTATCAGCATGAATTCCCCCGTTGCGAACGCGAAAATGCTTACGTGCCCCAGCTGGCGCAATGCAGACTCCCAGGATTCCGGCGCATTCTCGCGCCCGGCGCGGTTTGATGTATCGGTCATATCGCCCAAGAGAATCTTCACCGTGCTACTGTCACGCCCTGCATTGGCAGCGGATTTCGACAGGCGAGGCACAGGCATGCCCTTATATTGGTCTTCGCTCAATTCGACCTGCATCCTGACACCCCGTTATAAAGGAATGGTGCACATACGCGGGCAAACGCACGGGTCAATCACCGTGTTGTCCAGCGGACAAGCCGTTCAGTGATGACGGAAATCGCGTTCGGCAGCCCGAGGTAGGTAGCAATCGCTTCTGCTTCCGCGATGAACCGGTACCGTACGTGCAACCATCGTTCGAGAGGGGGGCAAAACGAATACTGCACATCGGAACAGCCGATCGAGGCAGTAACGGAGGGATTTTTTCATGGCGAACCTACTGTTGTCGTGTGGGATCAGATGAATCTCGCATGCACAAACAGTAGGCATCATCAGCCAGCAAACCCGGCAGTTAAGGAGAATGCCATCTCCTGTGAGAAAGGATACCGCTGCGTATCGGGAATCGCAAGCGTTTATCCGTCGTCCTGCAGCTTCCGCCAGAGCGGCGCACCCTCTTCCGTAAGGTGGCTCACGCTCGCAGAAAGCGCACGCTGTCCGGGCGACAAAACATCGCTGGGGGCAACGCCCTGTATTCCATATCTTTCGCATTCCAGATTAACAGGGCGGCGCAATGAATACCCCGCCCTGAACCACGACGACTCCAGACCAGCCTGATGCCGCCGAAGGGCAGCAAACCGAGGGAACCTCACAGCATCTGTCTCGGGAAGCCACACTTGCCGGTGCAATATCCCGCTCACGCGACCATCCAGGCTGCGGGGAAGTACCGAGGCGCGGCCCTGCTACCAGAGCTGCCGCCCACTACCCACAAGGCAATGATCTCACTTCCGAAATGAACGCACCGCACGAAATGGGCACGACCGGATACGCTTGATACCGACGCTCCCGACATCCCATTGGCTGTCGTAGAAGCCAGATCGGAAGTGAAGCATCGGACACACGCCAGACAATCCTTGTGGTCCACCGGCCCCGGCTTCCGCAAGCGGGCAGGCGTCACGGCAAAGCCGCGGCAGCACCGGAGGGATGAAGTCTTCACAGGTTCCGTATCAAATACTGAGGCTGGCCGGCACACGCGGGCCGTAGCCCTCCACTAGTGCCTCCCCCTGTGAAAAAGAGAAGAGTGAGTCCCGGCAGGATCACGCCCGTCGTCACCAAGCAAACCGAATTCCACTGGCGAACGTGTATAGAAAACGTGAACATGCTCCGTTTTCACAGCGTCAAGCATACGGTCAGCCTCGTCTTCCGTGACAGCGAGGATGATCTGCACTGGCTGGTCGTCGAGTCTGAGCATGTGCGCTGCGTGGTGAGTTCCCGCATGCCCGGTTCCCTCCGCGCAATTGATGACCGTTGCACCGTGAATGCCCTGGTGCTTTGCTTCGTGAAGCAGCCATTCAATGACCGTATGGTGGCCGTGGTGGCGATTCTGTTCGGTATAGAACGTAAGCTGGTAGCCGTTCATGTCTGCCTCCTTCAAACGACACCAGGACACCGTCATGAGAATGGCGGCTCCGGGAGCCCTCAAGTGATTCTAGCGTATGAAAACAGCCCAATCACTTGCTGCAACGCAGCGAAACGTACGCGTGCGCACCACCATGAGGATTTGGGAAAAGCGGCCGGCTCCGAGCCAGCATTTCGATGACGGCGTCGACAGGAATGGCGTCGAAGTCCATCCCTGACCGCGCTTTGTTCCAAAGGTGTCGAATTCGACCGGCGCCCGCGTGTAAAGCAGGCGGGTACCTGTGTTTCGCAGCCGCGCACGAGGGCATCGATCCTTGCATCATCAGCCTCAGCGGCACCCCGGCAGGCTGACCTGCAAGTCCGGAAAATCGCGCGGCATCATGATCTTCCCCTTGGCGTCACCCCCTTTTTCTGCGATTCCGGCAAACACCACGCCAACGATTCCGGCCTGTCCAGTTTTATCACGCAGCCATTCGACCACGGTCACCTGTCTGACTCGATGGCTCCGATACGCACGGATAGCCCGCCCTCTTCCGGAATCCCGCCTCGCGCGGGAGCAAACGGCCATGTCGAGAAATCACAGGCGCGCACCGCGGTGCACACCGCTGCGTGAGCAGAAGACTGCCCGAATGAAAGACCGGATCGTGACAAAGGCGGCAATCCGCTCGGGAAGGCATGCGCTCGCCGTCTGGAAAGGACGATGAACACCGCTCACGCCTGCCACCGGCGGATCACACGGACTGTCATCACCGACGTACCCGGTTCGTCGTTCGATCGCCTCAAAACCGATTGCGCAGCTCCCCGGCATTGACTAGAGTGAAAACACGGATCTACGGAGATGGCATTCTCCGCCAACCGCCGGTTCCATCCGGCTAATGATGCCTGCAGCCGTCCGGACATCGGGCCGCGCTGTTGCGCATCCTGCTCCTGCCTGCCTGGACGACGCGCACTTTTGCCGGATTGCGCCGCGGCGGCCCGTTTGTCGTACGGCGCGCAAGGAGAGCAAGATGATTGCGATAGACATCCCGGGGTTTTGTACGCTGAACCTGGTGCATCTCGTCCTCGACTTCAACGGAACGCTCGCAATCGATGGCCGGCTGCTCGAGGGTGTCGAGTCACGCCTCGCTGCGCTCGCCCTGGAACTCGACATTCATGCGGTGACGGGCAACACCTACGGAGACGCGCGCGATCATCTGCGTCGGTGCCCGATGGAAGTCGTCTGCCTGCCAGCCGAGGGACAGGCGCTCGCCAAGCGTGAATACGTCCGGCGCCTTGGTCCCGGGGTTGCCGCGATCGGCAACGGGCGCAACGACGCGCTCATGCTCGAACAGGCGGCACTGGGCATCGTGGTGCTCGGCACCGAAGGGCTGGCAACCGACGCCCTGAAGGTCGCCGATATTGTCGTGCGCCACGCAGTAGACGGCCTGGAACTGCTGCTGCGTCCAAAGCGGCTGATCGCAACACTACGAAGCTAACTGGATGGAGAAACCGGGATGAACTACGACAACATCGGCGCGGGCAGCAACGTTCCGGCATCGTTTAATGCGATCATCGAAATGTCTGCTTTTGGCGAACCTGTAAAGTACGAGGCCGATCCCCGGTCCGGCCGGCTGCGTGTCGAGACCTTCATGATGACGAGCATGCGGTATCCCGCCAATTACGGGTTCGTGCCGGATACGCTTGCGCCGGACGGCAGGCCACAGGATGTGCTGGTGGTCACCCCATTTCCCATCGTACCTGGCGCAATCGTGGAGGCTCGGGCGCTCGGAACCATGCATCTGACCGACGAGCGTGGGCCCGACGTAAAAATCATCGCCGTTCCGGTCGACAGGGTCTGTGCCTCGAGTACCGACCTCCGGTTGCTGGATGACCTGCCCAAGCTGCTCCTGCATGAATTCCGGCATTTCTTCGTCAACTACAAGGTTCTCGAGCATGCAAAATGGTCACGCTTCGAGCACTGGGGATCTGTCAACGACGCCGCAAGCGAATTGCTTCAGTCGATCGCCGCCTACCGTGAGTCCGCAACTCGCTCCCCAGGGTGATAACGCACCCGCATTTGGGTCGAGCGGCATACTCTGGACGCCATCGAGTCAGACGCGGATTTTTCACGGAACTCCGCGTCGTCCGCTCTGAATCTGGCATCGGGTGCTGAAAAGCGTGGCAGGCGCTAAGGCGGCAACTGCCCGGGCGCGATACCGACGAACTAGGGCGTGCCAGTCAACGCACGCATGGCATCCATCGGCTTCCGGTCCAGATTTCCCCCAATTGAACGGCCACCTGATTCACCCTCTCATGGAACTTTCCGGAAAAGCCGCCCGGAATCGACCCGCTTTCAGCCGCCCAATCGATGGAAATAAGCGACGCGAATGTCGCTGCCTCAGCCCACGCTGCAGATCCAGCGCCCCTGGCCGGAGAATTCCAGAAAAGGCAAGCAGTGTCCGCGCAGCGCGTGCCTGGTGATGTCCGATGGCCCCGATTCTCCCGCTTTTTACCCTCACCTCGGCATGCTTTAGCCACAGCGTAGAACGACGCGAAGAACCGCTCAGGTGATCCGTTGCCAATTCCCGCCTGCATCATTAGAATGAATCTGCGCTTGTGGAGATGGCATACCTCCCAAACCGCCGCTGAAGGCCCGCGGCTGATGATGCCTACGGTTCCTGGCCAGGAGCTGTCGGGTCATGTTGATGCCCCTGTCCAGATTTTGTGCTCGTTTTTTAGCCTACCGGACAGCGTACCGTGCCTTCCCCATCATGTAGAGTTCCACCCGCCCCCAACGCATTGGCCCTGTCCGATGGTGAGGTCGACTTTCTCTGGTGGTTTATCCAGGGCAGCATCATGGACGCCGCTGTCAGAGCGCGCCTCTACGCCCATTGGGGGATGTGCCCGCGACATGCATTAGGCTTCTTCTGTGTTGAAGCCGCGTTTCGCCCTCACCTGATCCATGGCAGCACGATCCTATATAACGAGCTGATGCGCCGCGCTTCGCACCTGCTCGACGAGCATGGCCTGTACGGTCTTGCACCCGTCGGGATGGCACGCCATCGGTTGCGTGCGTCAGGACCCTGCCATATGTGCAACCTGGGCTATGGGCCCGGGTCCCCCGGGAACGCGCCACCGGAGCGGCTCACGCAAGGCCGCGACCTTGCCAATGCCCTTGCCTTCGCGCGCGAAAACCGCGACGGATGGCTGCGGCACGTCTGCGGCATATGCGCCGGCAATGGGAGCGACGTCCTTTGCCGGCCGCATCTCATTGAATCCATGACGCGCGAGGCAACACCGACCTTGCGGCGTCATCGTGCGACCGCATCCAGCATCGCGGAGCATCTCGCCCGCTTCGAACACGCCTTCCGTTGGGATAGTCGTGGGACAGACTCGACGGAGGACCGCGGTGCGCTGATCGCGTCCATCGGCTGGTGCAGCGGCTGGAGCGAAGTCTTGCAGACCCTGGATGCCGAGCCGATCAGGAGAACGACATGACGCGAAACAACAGGCGCCTCCCGTTCCCTCCGGCCTACTCGCGCCGGGTTGGAGAAGCGTTCGTCCGCATCGATAGCTGCCTGACAGACGTACTCCATTACCTCGATCCCGTCGTGCAGCAGTCCCCCTTCGCTTCGCGAATCGCAGATGCGGTCCCGGTACAACACACACTGATTCTGAACGAGCTCGAGCTGATCCGCGCCGCCATGCAGAGAATTTCCGCCCGGCACCGGATTTCCCTCCCGACTCCCAGCGCCAGCGCCCTCGAATCCTGCAAACTGCGAATCAGCGAAGCCATGCTCGTCCTGTCGGAGCTCGACCCGCGCACAGCAACGCCCAACTGCAAGACGAGCAACGAGAACATGACCGAGGGTGCAGCCGAGGACGCCAGTCGCTTCGTCGGTCACCTGATGACGTTGCTCAATGCACTGCAGGCGTCGTTATCGCGCCACGTTGACGCGCATACCGGAGACACCGTTCGCCCACCCTCCCACGCCAATGCGCAAGACACTGCCGACCACGCTCCCGTTCATCCGTTGACAGGCGAGCTTGAGCGCATTAGCGCGTCGTACGGACTCGGTGATCTTCATCGCAGAAGCATCGATTTCGAGCGCCATTACGGATCCGCCGACATTGTCGTCGGACTGTTTGGCGCAGTCGGGGCAGGAAAATCGTCACTGATCAACAGTCTGCTGGGTAGCCCGCTTCTTCCCGTGGCCGCGTTGCCCACCACCGCCGTGCCGGTGGAAATCCGCTACGGAAAAGTCGAAAGAGGCGTGGTGGAATGTGTCGCAGCGAAGACCGAACTCATCGACCGTGCGCGGATCGCCGAGTTTGCCGATGAGCACTCCAATCCCCGGAACATCAAAGGGGTGACGCGGATGACGTTCGACACGCCCGCGCCGCTACTCACAGACGGAATTACGCTCATCGACACACCCGGCATCGACTGGGAAAGGCCCGACATTGCACAGGGAAGCTCTTCATCCGCGCCCTGGTGCGATATCGCGGTCGTGCTCATCTCCGCTGCGGCCCCGCTAACGCTACGTGAAGCGGCTTTCGTACGTCAACTCTGCAACCGCGGCGCACGGGTCGCCGCTCTGGTCACGAAAATCGACCTCGCAGGGGCCGATGACCGCTGGAGAATCTATGAGCACGTCGTGCGCGGCCTGTGGAAAAGTACCCATATCGAGGTTCCGGTCTATCTTGTCAGTACACAGGAGAATGTTCCGCCGTGGTGCCGTGCCTGGATCGATGGCCCCTTTGCCGACATGCTTGCAGAGTGCCGCAAACAGCGAACCGACATGCGTCAGCGCCAGCTCGCGATGCTGCGTCGGGACGTGCTTGACGCGCTCCAGATCCGCCTGCTGTGGCATGAACCGCAACCCCGTCCAGGGGAACAGTTGGACCAGGCGCTTCAGCGTACGACTGCAGACCGTGAGGCCGTCGACGCGGCGATCCGCTCACCGGCCGATCCCGTTGCACAGGTCACGCGGGCGATGGACGGACTCGTAAACGAAATCGCCCACAACGCGGCGGCACTCTGGTCGGAGACGCATGACCGGTCCTTCGACGTCACCCGGCTTGTCGAGCTCGCCGCGAATGCCCGGGCTCTTGCCTTTTGCGGCACATGCACGCGCGCCGTTGAAACGCTGAACGCAAGAGCGAACATCACGTTGCATCATCTGGCTGACACACTCGACGCACCGCGACTGATACCACCGCTGCCTGACTTGCCTGTCGTACCCGCGTTTGTCCTCCACGATGGGTTGCCTGCAACGATATTGCCACCCTCGTTAGGATGGGTGCTGGGACGGTGGGGTTTTTATCTGAGCGCTCGCCGCGCCTTGCAAGGTTGCCCTTCCATGCAGTTGGTCGGACGATCGCTCTGCGCGTATCTGGAACTGCTGGAAGCCTGGAAACACCAGGTGCTATCTGCGCTGGCGAGGACACTCACGGAACATATCGAGCGGCTTCAAGGCACCCGCGGCACCCATGAGCCTGGCGCGCAGGCGGCGTTTCAACGTTTGCGGGACGACATTGCGCGTCTTCGCTCTGCAGAGCTGAGCGACTGGTCAGGAAGCGAAGCCGGTCCGTGAGACGGGTTCAATCTGCGCGTCGCGGCATAACCCGCGGCCAGCCGGTTGAATGATTTCCGGCATGACGTCCGCCTGCCTAGCGAGCCGTGACCCACCATCACTTCACCGGCGTGCTCGCGAACCACAGTTGTGCCAGACCACCTGCTTCAGCAAGCTCCGGCCTCGTACGCGCTCTGCCGACGTTCCCGGACTTCAGGTCTCGCCCATCCCGGACAGCACGCCGTTTTCGCCTCCCGCTTCTTCGTCCGGGCGTGGTGCGTCGCGAAAGATCTGCCGGTACAGATCCTGTCCGAAACTGGTCTGCAGCGGCTCCGCTTCAACAAGTCTGAACGTCCGCACCCCGTCGCCCCGCCTTTCAGCACGCAGGAACAGGGTCGGGTAAGAGCCCGCCTCATGGAGGCCATGTGCGAGGGTAAAAAGGTGTGTTACGAGCACCACCTTCACATGACGATCGAGCAATGCATCCACGATTTGCCGACCTATCTGCGAACCTTCACGCTCGTTCGTTGATGCGAACGATTCGTTCGACAAAAACAGGCCGTGCTCGACCAGATGATCGACAATTTCTCGCATGCGCTTAAGCTCTTCGTCGAATTTGCCGCTTCGCATCGTCGCATCTTCCTCCCGCTTGTAATGTGTAAATATCGCCTTCGCCACATTCGCTTCGAATTCACTGGCGCCGAGGAACATTCCGGCCTGCAGGAGAATCTGCGCAATACCGACGCTGCGCAGGAAGGTTGACTTTCCGCCCTGGTTCGCACCGGTCACCACAATGAGATTCTTGTCGGTTGCGTCTGCATCGTTTGCCACAGGCGCCTGATCCAGGCGTAAGGCAAGGCTCACATCGTAGAGCTGCCGGTAGCGATGCCTGCGCTCAGCCGCCGCGCACGGCACAGGAAAGCAGACCGGCAGTCCCCGCCGCTGCAGTTCGCTGCGCAAATTCAGGCATCCCATATAGAAGCCAAGCTCTGCGCGAAGCATGAAAAAGAAGCTTTTCATGTGGTCGGCCGACTGTGCCAGTGCATTAGCCACATGGTTGATGCCGCGTGCCTCAAGATCGCTTAGTGCCCGCGCGCCATTTTCGTCCCGATCCGGGATACGAAATGTGCGAGATGGCGGACCTTTTGTAAACAGCCGCCTGAGAAGATTCGGATCTTTCTCGTGCGGCTTCCTCAGAATGTATTGTTCCCCCTTGTTTCCGCGACCGGGTCTGGCGCTGATCAACACCCCGCCGCTGAACTTCAGGTCCTTCAGGCATCGCGTGATGGTTACGAAATAATCGTCGGTCAGTTCCGACTGGATCATGTCGTAGAAACGACGGAAACCGGGTGATCGGAACCGTTCGATATTGTCGTCGGCCACGCGACGCAGCTTTCCGAGAACGCCGAGCAAAGCCTGAACAAGGTCCCGTGCGCTATGCAGCACGCTGCCCGGCGACGCACTGATACTCCAGTAAAAGCTCTTTTTTTCAACGTCCAGCGCTTCCACGGCAATGGCATACAGCTGCCTCACCGTTTCTTCATTTTCGATACAGTCATTCAGGATTGCCTGACGATAAAGTATCGCGACGAGGTCACTCAGGCTAACAGGAACGACCTTCTTCACCGTGTCATACAGGTATTCGTCGCCTGCGGCCATTGTCCGGTAAAGCGTCTCCAGCTCCAGGTCCTGGTTCAGCGTCCGTTCATTCCAGAATTCATCGCGATGCCAGGGAAAATCGCGCGCGTCATGGAGCAGATAGGCTTTCATGATGCGAGGCGCTCCTTGATACGTTCATAGGTGAGACCGTATTGCTCGGCAACGGAAAGCGCGTAAGCATGCCCGTCCGCTGGACGCCTGCGGACCCGAAACGTTCGGACAGAAAGATTCTCCGGGTTGATCTCGCTCACCATACTCACAGTTTGAGGCCCCAGCCGGGCCAGTTCCTCGATAAACGTCACACATACGCACAGCACATCCCGTTCCATGATCTCGCCGATAATCTTGCGACAGAGGAACAGTGCGTCGGCAAGCGTCGTCGAACTGAAAATCTCATTCATCAGGATGATGCTGTTGGGCGTGGACGCCCGCAGGATCTCATGCATTCGCATCAGGTCGTCCTGAAGTTTGCCGCGCAGATCCAGCGTGTTTTCTTCCCGCTCGAAGTGTGCGAAGAGACGATCGTAGAGAAAAAGATGGGCATTTCGCCCTGGCACCGGGCACCCCAGCCGGCCGAGAAAATGGAGTTGCCCAAACGTCCTGGCAAAGGTCGTCTTGCCCCCGTTGTTGGGCCCGGACACCACAAATATTCGTTCCTGTCCTTCGAGATACAGGTCATTACAGACAACCGCAACCTTGTCCCTGCAAAGCTTGTGGGCCAATACAAGGTCGAACGTGCCGTCGCACCGCACCGCTTTGGTCGCGCGCGAGACGACTGGATAACTGAACGGGAGGCCGGCTTCGCGACAGAGCTGGATGTAGCTGCGATAAGCCACGTAAAACTCTATCTCCCGGTCGAACGCCGCAATCGTCGAATCGACGAAATCGCTATGATTGGACCAGAAGCGATTGAGGAGCATAAACGGCTGCGGATCGAGTTCCGCCACACAATCCAGTATTTGCGCCTCGACATGATTCATCTCGGGCCAGTCTTTCAGTTCAACGCTATGATCCTTGACCGAACCCTGCTTGAAGCGGTCAAAAATATTCAACACGTAAGTGCTGTAGTCCTCTTCTTCATGATAGTTCAAGACCGTGACGGTGCTTCCGTTGAGGTGGATGCAATACCGCACGGCGGCCAGAGCGTCCTGCACTTCCTGTACGTCGTTACACAGCTTCACAAAGGGTGCGGACTGCAGGTATCGCGCGAGCCACGAACTGAAAGCGGTCAACCCCCTCGACTGGGGGCCGGCCGTGCGCAACGCTTCGCAAAACGACTGGATACCCTTGCAATAACGTGACGCCCCTTCAACGAACCACCACTGTTTCTGCCGCGGATAATAGAGCTTCTGCACATCCGTCAGACATGCACGCATTTTCCGCATTGCGAGAGAAAAAGCCTGGATGGCAAGCAGAACATCCTGGCTGTCGAAGTCCCGCATGACTTCGTGCCGATATACCACCGCACTCTGCCGGATCAACTCCGTACGAAAAAATGGAGCAAGGTCGTATTCATCGAATCCACGCGTGACTTCGCTCACGAACTGATCGAGATTCAGGTCGCCAAAGAACGCTGGTTGCGCGCCGTCCCGGGATGGCGGCCCATCTTCTGGTGCCTCGAAGAGGATGCTGTGGAATTCCATCTTGTACCCCCTGTTCCTTGCTCGCTGGCCTGGCTGACACGTGCATGGTCAACCCGGGCTGACTGAAGTGGCCAGAGCGTTGCTGGAGAACCGGAAAGCGCCGCAATCACGGCATGGATACAGAGGGGGTAGCACGCTTCGCGCGCACGCCTACAGTGTCTCTTCCCGAGCCTGTAGGCATCATTAGCCCAGTGGGGCGGTTATCTGGAGGAATGCCATCTCCCACAGTCAGTCTACGCCCACGTCATCTGGCTTACAAGTGCGGACGGTACATCAACGCTTCGCACGGAACCAGCGCCCCCTCAACACACGCCGTCAATGTCGACGTCGACCAGTCATGCTTCCGGAGCGCCGCAACTTCCGGACCCGGCAGACCTGATGGCCGGCACCGTCAGCATCGGATTTCAACTGGCGCGAAGCCATTTCCTGGCGGCAAAGCAATCAGGCCCTCCTCGCCCGGGCGAGCACAGCCTGGACGCACCCGCCTCTGTCCTGTTTGTTCGGCCATCGCCGGCTCATTCACGGGTTGGCTATCGACCTGCTTGACGCTGGCCTCGAGATGCGGATCGCGAGCGCCGCGTAATGTCCGCACTGTCCAACGTCATCTCGTCGGGTGTGTCATCCTGCGTCTCATCCTGTCGAGCATACTGAACTGTGAGCCCGACGACATGACGCCAGACGAACGCGTCGACGGCCAGCCGCCTGTTGCAGCCGCAACCGTCCGGGAGGATATGCATCCACCTTGCTTATACGGGTATCTGGATCATCGTAGGCCTGAGTGCGACCGATCGCGGGATCGGCGCGGCGCTCCTTGCCCCATCCCTGCACCAACCGATGAGCAACCGCCCGCGCGGGCAAGCGGAGCATCCGCTCGCGCAGACCCTCGCAGAGTCCCGGCAGCATCAGGCGCGTCACGCGACGCCTGTCACACCTGCCCGCTATCCACGCCCTTCACCCCAAAGGGATGACCTGCCTCGAAGAAGGGGCATCGGTGATTGTCAAAACTGCCAGGGGCAACCGCTACCATGTCCTCGACCTGCCGATGCCCGGAAGGATCGCCGCCGCTGCGGCGTTGCCTCAGGTCATCACCCATGCGGACGTTTGGCTAGGCCATCAGGAACCGGTCTCCTGCTTGATCGACCTTGTGCGCTACGTGCGCGACATCGGCCTGCGTCCGTCGACCGTCCGACGGGAACCGGCTCGGCACGCACCGATTCACGGTTTGACGGGCGGACGCCCGGTCCACGTCCTCGCGCGAAGCAGCGCCCGGGACGACAGCGCAAACAGCATCGCAGCGGCAACAAGAAGCAGCAGGGTGCCAATTTCCCGGTAAATCAGCACGCCCGCCACCCCGCCGACCAGGAACGACAGGACCGTGAATGCGTGCAGCCGCAGCTTCGCGCCGTATTCCGCAGCTGCTCCCCGGCTTTCCCGGCCGCGCAGCATATCGAACAGCACGCCGAGTTCAATGCCGATGTCCGTCGACATCCCCGATACGTGTGTCGTGCGAACCCGCGCGTCGGAAATGCGCGTGACGACCGCATTCTGGATCCCCATCAGAAAGCTGAGCCCCAGGATCAGCACCGGCCCATGCTCATGCGACGGCACAAGCCATTCGAACAGCCCGAGCAGCCCCATGAGCACCGCTTCGGCCAGGATGCCGATCGCGTAGATACCGTCGATGTCGCGGCGCCGGCCAGCGCTGATCAGCAGCGTCGACGCAGACGCGCCGCCGATGAAGACCAGCACGATGCCCAGATAGAACAGTCCCGTCCACCACTCGCCATCCGCGGCATGGTCGGACAACGACGAAACGTTACCGGTCATGTTGGCCGAAAAGAACCCGACCGCGTGAAAAGCGGCCGTGTTGAGCGCACCCGCCACCGCTGCCAGGGTGCACGCGAGGTTGCGGTCGATGTCGTGGCTACGGGCTTCCCCTTGTGTGAGTAACATGATGGCGCGATGAACCGTCAGGAAATGGTTTAGGGACGTTTATCATCGCATTGTGCATGAGCGGGCGGCAACCCGACGGGCGCGACCGATGCCTGCCTGAACGCGCCTGGCGCCCGTCCGTTATCGTGCCGGTAGGCCGCCGCGTTCGCGGCCACGCGTCCGGCGGTGGTTGCCGGCGCAACCTTTCTCGGCGGGCACCGATGGCCGCGTATCTCCGTGGCCACGAGGGCACACTCGCATTGAAACCAGTCCGGTCGACACATTCGCCTTTCGACCTCGAGCGCCGGACGTCGCGTCCAGCCGGGGACGAACTGGAAGGACTCCGCGTCGTCAGAGGTCGCAGCGAGGGGTCATTTCGCGAGCAGCCAGACCGGATAGCGGTATGGATCACCCACCAGTGTCAGATCATGTGAGGCGATCCACAACGGTATCTCCGTACGGGCTGACAGAGTGCCCGTCGCGTGGTCAACATAAAAAAACGCCGGCAATAGCCGGCGTGAAGAAGTTCCAGCTATCCGAGGGTCAAGCTGGAATCTGAGAGAACTGCGTGTCTGCGATCATACCTCGGGAAGAAGGTCCTAGCGTTCGATGTCTGGATCAGGACCGTCAGGCTGACTATCGCGCTCCGGCGCGGTCCGAAGCTCGCGCACTGGTGCAGGATCGTGCCTTAGCTCGGGGACAACGGCGTCCCGCTGGACCGGCATCGCACGCACAAACTCGACGATGCCGACGGCCATCGCGCGATCGGCACCGGCTGGGGACGCAGCCACTGTCCGCGCCACTTCCCGCCACACGGCAAATGCCATGTCGTGAGCCTGCCACCCAGCCTGGCGTTGCTTTTCGTTCGCCACGGCGCGCCAGTACTTCGGTGTTTCGCCACGCTCCACCATATGCCTGACACCCTGAACGGGATACCGTCGCGTCTCGCCACGCACCCGTCGCGGCGTCGCATTGGCATCCACCCCGTTCGCGCGGAGCTGCTCGGCGAACCGCTCGCGCCAGCGCCGCAGATCCTGCTTTCGCGGATTCAGGCGCCGGCCATCCGGCCCACGCACCTGCACGCTCAGGTGAACATGCGGGTGTGCCTCGTCGTCATGCGCAGCAAACACATAGGCACGCCCATCCCCAAATTCGACGGCCGCAAAATCCCGCGCCGCGTCCTTCACAGCCTGACGGTTCGTACCCGGGCGCATCGACAGCAGGATGTTGAATACCTCGCGACGGGCACTCGTTTCCGGTATCCCCCATCCACCGAATTGCCAGGTCAGTACAAGATCACGTACAGCATCGGCGCCTGCGATCCGGTCCCCGTTCTGGTCTTCCAGCTCAACCTGACCGTTCCGGGAAATATATCGAAGGTGCCGGCGCACCGCGCCGATACCCTGCGCGCCCGATGCCTTGTTCGTGATCTTGATCATCACCTCCGGCGTGTGCCTGAGCGTACGCGCCAGCTGCTCGCGCATACGCGCAGCCTCGTCGCGCAGGCTCGCATGCGAAAGCCGCTGTGCCCGTGCGTGCCTGAACGGCTCCTGAAACAGCCGGTCACCCCAGTTCAGAAGCATCGCATCGATGTAGACCTTCGGATAGGGCATCTCACCGGCTCCATCGATCCAGGTTCGCACGTATCACGACCGACACGACCCGCAGATGCGCATCGATCGCTCCACGGATGGCCTCGATATCCCCGTTCCTATCCTGTGCGGTAGGTCGTATGTGGCCGCCGCGGACAAGTTGTCCGAGCCACCGGCTGATCGAAGCGAGCTGCAAATTCGAATCCGACAGCAGCCGCATTTCCCGCGCGCCGAGCTGGGGTTCGTGCGTCAACTGCGCACGGATCAGCGCAACGATCCAGCGATTCGCGGTCAGGCCTGATGCCTCCGCGCGCAACCCAACCGCCTCAAGTTCGGCCGGCGTCAGCCTGAGTTCGATCCGGGTACGAGGATCATCGACAGCAGTCCAGCGGATATCCGCTTCTATCCCTGGATCACCATTGCCAGCGTCAGCACGCAACGCGGCGGCAACCAGTTGCCGGGCCCCCTCACCAGCGGTCAAGCCCCGGCGAAAGCACCAGCGATCCCAATCCCGTCTCATGCCACCAAGCTCGACACACAGGCGCTCACGTTCACGCACACGCATGACAGCTCCTAGCGCGCAGGCGAAGGTTCGACGGGCGTGTGCACCAGCTCCAGCTCGATATCCCGCGCAGGCGTACGTCCGACCGCAGTGCGTGTCCGGCGATCCCGTTCCGACGGCGCTTTCGGATCGAAGACCTTCGGCCGCGGCACGGGAATTCCCTCGCGACCAAACGCATCGAGCAGCGCTTCCGCACGTCGTTGCACACGCTCGATCGAGCGCGCGCTGAATCCCTGCTCCCGCATCGCGCCGACGAGCACAGCCAGGTGCAGCACCTTATCTTGCTCGGAAACGCTCGGGCGTCGTGATTCGTGGCCGCTTTCGCGCGCGTTCGTCACCACAGATGCCGCGTCTGCTCCCGCTGCGCGTTCGGGTTCCGACACAGATTGCTCCGCCGTACGCTCTCGTCGCATCACATCTATCTGCCAGGTGTTCCGGTGCACATCGCGCTCGTCTTCGCCGATCACCACACCGTGCTCGTCCAGGATCGGTACCTTGACGGTGACGAGCCGTCGCCCCAGGTTTTCAAGTGCGACCTGCTGCCCGGGCTGCGCGCCCGATTCCCGCACTGCACGCTCGAGATCCACGCCCCAGACCACGTAATCTGCACCCGTCGCATCGCGGAACACGACGTAGTACGACTCACTGCGCGCCGGATTATTCTGGTACGGCGCACCGCCGTGCTCGCGCAGCTCGCCGGTATATCGCCTCGGGGTGTCGGATTCGTCGCCCGTCGCCGGCTGTCGCTTCGCGTCAAGAGGCTCTCCCCGCTGAGCATCACGTCGCAGGGCTGCAGATGCGGCACCGTCCGCCACATTCGGCGGCCCGGCGGCTGGTGCGGGGGCAGACGGTGCACGACTGCGCTCTGCCACGTCTATCGGCAAACCCGCAGCGCGCGGCGACGCATCCGCCTCGATCCGGTTGTTCAGACGAACCTTCCGCACATCGGCCAGACGCGCCAGATCAGCGGCCTTTGGCTCATACCCGCTGACCTCGATGCCCAGTAGCGATCCCTGCAGCCACACTTCGCTGCGGAACACCTCATGACCGGACACGCGAATACGACGCCACGATTTCGCCGCCACCATGTCGACCATTGACTCCACCACATCCGGCCGGTTGTGTTCGGTGACGAGGTACGGTCCGATATCCTCGAACGCGAGCTGATAGGGCGCATCCTTCAGAAAATACTGGTTTCCCGCGCGAAGGTAGCGTTTGCGCACGCGTTCCGGCGGCTGGTCTAGCGGCGCGCGAATGGCACCGGCATCTTCTCGTTCCACTGGAGCGTCGCCGGCTGGGCGGGAGGCAGACTGACGGACCGCACCGGCATCGTCCCGTGTGGTCTGATCACGCAGACGCGCCCGCGCCGCGTCGAACTCGCGCCGGCGCCGGGCTGACACCGCATCCAGAGCGGCAGCGTCGAGACGACTGGTATCGCCATCACTTTTCGGGGGTTCAATTGCTGGCGAACGCCCGGAAACATCCTGCTCGATCAGATTGATGACCGGCTCGGCAGGCGACAGGGCTTCAGACATGGTGGGGCTCCTTTCTGATCGGTCATACTTCCTGGTGGTACGTCAAATGGTCTAGCGATCCGGTCCAGGCGGATCCTGCGATGGCGACCGCTCCTTCGACTGCTCGAGCGCTGCTGTACGCGCTTCGCGTATCCGGGCCCACGAGCGTGCCTGTAACTGATCGAGCATCCCCTCGAGATTCGGACTGAAATTCAGCTCCCGGGCGGATTTCTTGAGCGAACCGACCGTGCGGTCGAGCAGGTCACGCGCGCGGTCCCACGGATAAACCTTAGGCCGATCGCCGTCGTATCCGACCTGCAGTTCCGATCCATTGAGCCGGGCATTCTCGTCCATCCATCGCAGCCGCTCCGAGACGAACTCCATCTGTGTCTTCGGATGGAAGACGACGCTGCGCGTCGCCACTTCCTGGATCAGGTAGTGCTCGGTGTTGAAGACCTCGCCGCGGTAAGGTCCGCCGTTCTCGCGCGGCGTGCCCATCCGGAGCGGGAAGCCGAACCGATGTTCGGCCAGTGCCCTGACCTCGTTAGGCACATCCGCTACGGCGAACAATGGTTCGCCAACTGGTGGACGCGTTGGTGCGAAGCGCCTCGGCTCGGCGGCCGGCGTATGACCCGCAGGCACAGCCGTAGACCGCTCACCTGCCGGTTGTGCCTCCGCCGATGCCGTCACCGGCGCAGGTGCTTCCGAGGGAGTATCCGGCTTCGGTGCGCTGCGCTTCGATGTGCGACGACGTGGAGTGTCGTCCCCGGCATTGACGAGTTTTTCCTTCACGTTGCCCATCATGTCCTCCATCGGTTCGTCCAGCTTCCTGCCGTTTGCTGTGCCCGCCAGCGACCCAATGCCATCGACCACCCGCGCGTCATCGCGGCCCACGACTTCGCGCAGACGTTCGCCCACACGATCGAACCCGGACAGCACCGCCATGTCGTTGAAATCGGTTGGAGCCTTGTCGTCAATTCGCGCGTCGGCGGCAAATACGGGTGAGACCACGCGTGCGCGGGATGCGTCTGCGGCCTGTCGGGCTTTGGCCTCACCGGGCCCCAGCTCACCCAGCACGACAATGTCCGCGTCCGGGAACTGTTCGCGCACGGATTCAGCGACGGGCGGCAGGTTGCCGCTCGAGAGCGCAGCCAGCGCCACCCATCCCGTTGCGCGATGTACAGAGAGCATGGTGGCCATGCCCTCGCCGATCAGGATCGGCACTGCCTGCCCGCGTGTTGTGGGCGCAGGCCCGGCAATCCAGTACCCGCCCTTCTTGACGCCCCCGGCCAGTGACGACTTGTTGCCCGCTTCGTCGATCAGCTCCAGTGTGGAAACGGCAGGACCGATCCAGACTGGCACAACCAGCACGCGCCCGGAAAGCGGCCGTGCCTCGCTCGCCGGGGCATACCCCAGCAACGCACGCAGTTCCGGCGCTTCCAGTTCGCGCAGTGCCGGCACGGGATCGAGGCCCTTGCGCACGAGATAGGGGTGCTTTGGACCAACGGGTCGCGCCCATTGCCAGATTTCCTGCGCCTCCAGGGCTGCCGCGGCATGCCGGGCCTGCCGGCGTGCCGCTTCCCGGGCGCGGCGTTCCAGCACATCGGGACCCGGCGCGAGCGCCGTCGCCATCTGGTCCGGGTAGTACCCGCGTCTCAGGTCAAAGCCGTGTTGTCGCGCGAGCCAGAAGAGCGACGCGAGCGTCTTGCCGCCCGACTCCTTCACCGAGCGCCAGGTCGTGCGGGCCGCCCGCTCGTCATAGTTGCCGGCTGTGCGACTCCATTCGTCCCAGATCTCGAAGCCCGCGTCTCCCAGACCGTGCTTCAGTGCAAACGCCATATCGACCCACGTGCCGTAGTCCTCCGCCGGAATCACGGCAAGGGCGGCGCGTACACGGGCGGTTTCGTCCACATGGGGCGTACTCATCGCCGGGCTCCCTCAATCGATGCCGTGTTCGTCCCGGCACGTGTCACCGGATCACGCCTCGCTCGCGCGGACTTTGGCGGCACCAGCTCCGCGACGTCGAGGTCCGCAACCGACAACCGGCGCGTCGCCTGCCCGATACGCTTCGCCGGAACGCCCAGCAGCATGAAGTGCCGTTCGACGTAGGTCGTGACCTCGTCCTCGCTGAGGTCGGCGAGCCGCGGTGGCAGGTCGCGCGGATCCCAGGCCTGCAGCACCTCCAGATACTCGGCCGACAGATGAAGGAGACCCGCACCGTCCGGATCGATCTCGTCAGACGCGACTTCGCGCACACGTCGTTCGATCTGAGCAGTGAAGCGGGCCAGGTCCATGGCCGGCACCGATGGTGCACCCGAGACCCGTGAAGCGAAAACCGGGTCGCACCAGTAGCAGATCCGGTCGGCAAGGATCGGCTTCGTGTTCTCCAACACGATGATTTCCTTGTCGCGCCCCAGTTCCTTGAGTTCCTGCGGCAACAGCAGCGGGCGACGCTGCTCGGACATGCTTTCGCTCGATCCACCGCGGCCGCCGAACATTGAGTTCGGTCGGCTGATGCTGCGCGACTGATCGGTCAAGGTGCCGAGCATCTCGGAATAGTCGTTCGCATCTTTCTGCTCACGCGGCGCATAGAGAATCTGCATCGCGTGGTTCGTGAGGAACGTACGGGCGTCGGCCCGGCCGTAGACCGATTCGAGCTGCGCAATCGACTGCACGACGGAGAGCAGACGCAGGTTGTAGCCCGCCATGTAGGCCACGGCGCGCGCGATGATATGGATCTTGCCGATCGCGGTCATCTCGTCGAGCAGCAACAGGCACTGGAACCGCAAGGCCGGATCCGCCTCCGGCAACTGTTTCGTGTTCAGGTTGACGAGCTGCGAGAACACCAGATTCACGAGCAGCGCAGCCTCGGACAGGTGATCCGGCGTGATTCCGATATAGACCGACATGGGACGCCGACGCACGTCGCGCAGGTCAAAATCGTTGGCGCTCGTTGCCGCGTCGACGATGGGGTTCGCCCAGATTGTGAGCGGCGCGTGGAATGTCGCGAGAATACTCGCCAACACCTTGTCGTCGTTGGACAGAAAGCGGTTCAGGGCATCGACGCACGCGCCCGTCAGCAAAGTTCGATGCTGCACGAGTGCACGCTGCAGGTATGCCTTGACCGGCATGCCGTGGCCGGACGACTGCCGCAGCACCTCGCCCATCGTGACGGGGTAGTCGGGAATGGATTCGCCCTTCCCCGTGCGCCGCGCGTCACGCCACTCACTGAGCAGCAGGACGATGCCGAGAAACAGGTTGCGCGCCTGGTCTTTCCAGAAGTCATCGTGGCCACCGAGCGGATACAGGGCGTAGCCGATCGCCAGAATGTCGCCGACGCGGAACAGGCCATCCGAAATGGCCGACAGCGGGTTGAACCGGTGCGTGCGGCCATCTTCCGCGAACGGGTCGAAGAGATAGACCTCCTGCCCGTGTGCGCGCCGGAATCCTGCCGTGATCGCATAGTTCTCGCGCTTGATGTCGAGCACCACAACCGAACCGGTATAACTCAACAGGTTCGGGATCACGATGCTGACGCCCTTACCTGACCGGGCGGGTGCCGCGAGCAGCACGAACTGCTGTCCGGCAAAGCGCAGATAGCGCCCTCGCCAAGTCCCGACGACAATGGGCGGTGCATCGATCAGCGTCCGCGCATTCATAGCAACCCCGCCGCACGGATTTCTGTTTCGCTGGCAAACCGCGCACTGCCATAGAGACGCCGCCGTCCAGTCCGCTCCCAGATCGAATACAACGCCATCGCCGGGCTACCCACAGCGACCAGCACGCCGAGCAAGGCCGAGCCTGCGAGACGCCGACCTCCGTGCGGCATCAGGCCGTCATGCCAGGCCAGCAGTGCATTGGGCCAGCCCCATAGTCCCGCATGGAACGGGTTCAGCCGCAGGCTCGCGTACAGGAAAAATGATGCAACCCACAGCGATGCCAGCAGAGCTCCCGCAAGAGTCGCAAGAACCGCGACCGTCACCAGGGCGGTACGCGCATGATGTGCTACCGGACCAGCGGTGTCGGAAGGAGTTGAGCGACGACGGTTCGTATCCATGCCGGCCTCAAGAGAAAGTCGTGCGCGCCTTGCGCACCGGATCGAACCAGACTTCCGTCATGCCCCAGCGCTTGCCGGTCTGTTCGCCCGCCTCGTCGTAGAGCGGATACGCCTCCATGTGCGTGACCACGTCGATCGTCAGGGTGAGCAGGCGCTTGAGCGCCGTATCGTCATAGGCTGCGGCTTCGGGGTGCTCCTTCGCCATCAGCGCAAAGCGCTCGATCGCAACCGTGGCGCTTGACGCGTGATAACTAGTGATCGAGCCGGCGTGGCCGGTCGTCAGCAGTTTCAGGAAGTCATGGGCTTCAGCGCCGCGCAGTTCAGCGAGCAGCACGCGATCCGGTCGCATGCGCATCGTGCTCGCGATCAGGTCGGCCGGCGTCACGCGTGCCTGACCATGACCGCCCTTGCTATACAGCAGATGGACGCAGTTCTCGATATGCCGGATGAAGAGTTCGCGGACATCCTCGATCGTCACGATCCGCTCGGTCGAAGGGATCGACCGGCAGAGCGTCTTCATGAAACTGGTCTTGCCCGAGCCGGTATTGCCGACGACCACGATGTTCAGGCGCCCGGTGACGGCCCGCTCGAAGAAGGCACACCAGTCCCGCTCTTCGAGGCACTGCACGAGCTTCTGGTCTGTCGGGCGTAGCGTCGGCAGCACGGCATCGAGCCCATCCGGGCGGTGCCAGACGGTGCCGTCGAACAGCCCTTCGTCGCGATATGCGTCAAGGCTCTTTTCGCGCGCGGAAGGCCGACGGATCGTCACTGAGACGGTGCGCGGTGGCACGACAGGCGGCACCACGATCTGGATGCGCGCGTCACCCGGCAGCAGCGCGGAGAGCACCGGATGCTGGGCCGACACCTCCTGGTTCGTCAGCGTCGCAACCGCGACCGCGAACGACATCAGGCGTTCATAGTCAAGATCAGCGTAGTCGTGACCGTGCCAGCCGAGATGCGTTTCGGTCAGCACACGCTGTGGCCGGTTGATGACCAGTTCAGTCACATTGGCATCGTCGAGCAGTGGCGCGAATGGTCGCATCAGTTCGCGAACCGATGCGTCGTCGGGAAGCCGCGCGAGAATGGTTTCGCGAGACCGGTCCGGTATGTCGGAATGAGCGCTCATCGCGATTCCTCCGGCTCCAGTGCGTAGACAGATCCGAAATCCAGATCGCGCGCAACGACGATCGTGAATTCGGCCCCCTGGTTCTGTGTCAGCGTCGGCGGAATGTTGATCGTGCTGTCGAGCACCCGCGTAGCCATATCGTTGCCCTGCTGCTCGGTGTTCTCGTAGACCACAGAGCCGTTGCTGTTGCCGCCACGCGTAGCCAGATAGCCGATGGCGTCCTCGGTCACGCCCAGCAGCATGGCGGCGCCAATTCGCTGGCCCCAGTGGTTATCGATGTAGCCGTCAACCCCCATGCGCCCGAGCGCGTCGGCGACCGGCGAATCGATCTCGACCGTCACCCCATTGGGTGTCCTGATACGCGCGGCGAGGATGAAGGCGCGCTTCTGCCCTGGCGACAGGTTCGAGCGATATTCACTATTGATCTGTGAACCACGCTCGATCAGTACCACCTTCCCGTCGTCCGAATACACGTTCTTCGTCACCGTGCAGGTGGATATCCCCGCTTCGGTCGAATCGAACGCGGTGTCGCCTGCGCAGTCGATCTTGGCGCCCTGTGCGAGTATCAGGCTGCGATTGCCGAGGAAGCCGGCGCGTACCCGCGGCGTGACGGTCGGCGTAAGCGCCCGGGCGAGCGCACCCGTCCCGTCCTGGCCGCGCATACCGGTCGTACGACCCGGCACCACCACCGTCGGGGCAGCGATGGTGGCCTGGTTATCCGCCGGGGATATGGCGCCCGTCACCAGCAGCGGCGCATCGTAGTAGCTGGATGCAGGTCGAACGGCAGCAGGTACGACCGGCGAATGGCTGACGGCGGTCAACGATGCCGCCCTGACCACGGAAGGCACTGATGCCGCCCTCGCCGGCAACGCGTGGTCATCCCGGAAGACGCGCCCATCGCGTGGGGCCTCCGCAATCGCGTCCCGACGCGCTTTTTCCTGTGCATCGTGACGCGCAACAAATGCATGAACTGTCCAGACCGCCCCCGCACCCGCCACGAGGACGACCACCAGCGGTGTCAGCCACCAGGCGCGTGGACGGGCGCTCCGGTACTGGCCGAGCACCGGCATGCCGCGATCCGCGACCTCTCCGGTCACGCTATCGGAGTCCGGGTCGCGCCCGCGCCGTCCCCGGTCAGGCGACTCATCGGGGTCGATCATGTTGCGAGGCCCACGCCCGTTCAGTGGGTCATTCATCACTGTGACTCCGCAGGATCCGCCTGACGCCAGGGACCGTCGTGCCGTCATGGGGCGGTACGCCATTCACGTCGTAGGCGTCATTCCAGATCCCCACGACCTCGCTGCCCAGACGTAGCACGAAGCGTCTGGCCACTTCGTGGATCACGATTGTGTTGCCGTCCATGTGCCGGTTGACCGTGCTCTCGCTACCGTCACCGGCAACCCGGAAGATCGCCGGGATACGCCGGTTGGCCGGGATGCGGATATAGGTGAACCGTCCGTCGTCCCATGCTGCCGTCGGCGCGATGTCGTCCGAGTGGGGCATGATCTGCATCGAATACCGCGTGTTGCGCACTACGGGCGGTGCGGCAAGACGCTGCGCGACAAGTGCCGCAGACGCTCGCACACGAGCCTGAACCGCCTCCTCACCCGGGTAGATGAAGGTCACGCGGTACATCTCCTCGTCATTTCCGAATTTCGCCGTCAGTGGCAGCACCACCAGATCGAAGCTGTAGCTGCGCCTGTCAGTGCGGATCTCCAGGTTCGAGTCGTGTGCGGCCAGATCGGGCTTCAGGTACACGTCATGGTCACCCTTGTTCGCCACGATCTGCCATCCGTCCCGGTCGCCCGGCGCCACCACCTCGATGTGCTCATGTGGGTCGAGTGCGATGTGCGTGGCAAAGCCGCGTTGCGCCTGAATACGCACCACCGCGTCGGGGCCGTAAACAACCTGCCGCACCCGTGGATCGTCAGACCATCCCGGCACGGTATAGGCCCGCACAACCGGGCTCATCACCAGCAGGCACGCGAACCCTATTACCTTCAGTGGAAGCCGTTTCATCGCGTCTCTCCGGCCACTGCCGGCGAAGGCGGTGGCGTATATTCCGGATCGCGGCTGTATGCCGTGACCTTGAAACCGAACGGATTGGCGACGGCAACGCTTTCCCGGGTAAAGACGGATGGCCGATAGGTATAGGCGAGCGTGATGACGAAACGCTGGGGCGGCGCGGCATCAGGCTGGCCATCCCTGTAGGTCGTCCGCTCGATGTGGACGACGGCGTGCCCCGGCTCATCAGAGGGAAGCGTTGTCGAAAGAATCCGCACACGAAGCTCAGCGTTCGGACCCAGTTGCCGGTCGAGCGCATCCGGGCCGATGTAGATCGCGCGGTAATCGCGCGCGACTCCGTCGTTGCTCATCGCGAGCACATTGTCGTAATCCATCTGCAGCAGGCCCCAGTCATAGCGTTCGCGCTCACGCACGTACGCCTCGACCCAGTGCTTGTCCTCGATGTTCTTCACCGGGATGTGCCGCGCGTCGAGCACGTCGATCACCTGGGCCTCCCCCGTCAGGCGATCCACCTCGATCGGAAGCGGCACGACCCGATAGAACGGCACCATGACGGCCAGCGCCATGACACTCAGCACGGCCACGGCAACCGCCCCATACGCGACATGCCACGCCCGGCGTTCGGAGCACTCCTGCAGGTGTGTCAGCGACGCCTCGATGTCGAGCACACGCTCGTAGTCCCCGGAAGCGCTCATCGCCCGCCTCCCGCGGTCGGCGTGCGAGACAATACAGACGGCACAGACGGCACCGATACCGGTACCGGTGGCACGCGATTGATGGGTACACGATGCAGACCGTCCGGCAGAACCGGCTTCGGGGGTACGGAATCGCATCCACTGATCAGGACAACGAAATTTATGAAAAGAAATTTGCCCATGAATCTGTGCATGACAGTCTCCTCAGTTCCCGAACGACGCTGGTACCATCTGGTCCTGCAACCGGGCGGTGTTGCGTGCCCGGCTCAATACCAGTTCGCTCTGCTGCTCGGTGACAAGCTTGTCTTCCGTCCGGGCCAGCATCCTGAAAAGCTGCAGCTTCGTCATTTCGCTGCCGACCGCCGCGCTTTCCGCCTGGATACGCGCCTGCAGTTCCGCGATGCCTTTTGGGTCCTGCGTGACATCGATCTGCTGCATCAGGCTCTGGATCTGGTTCAGTTCCTGCAGTTCTGTCTGGTAGGCCTGCTGGCCAAACGCCTTGTCCTGGAACGGCTTGTTCAGCGCCCGCTGGCAAACCTGCCGGTCGATGCCGCTCTGGTCTTCGCAGTTGTAGATTTCGCTCGCTGAACGCAGCGTCTGCGCGCTTCCGGTAAGGCCCGCGTAACCGCCGTTCTGTACCGCCGTATAGATGCTCTGCCAGTTCGGCGGCAATGAGCTGGCAATCACGGGATTGCCCAGCAATGCGCCAAACCCTCGCGTACCCACCGTCGACCGATAGATCTGGATTTCCTGCTGGACCTCATTCTTCAGTTGCCCGACGGTCGCAATGGCCTGGATCACGTTCTGCGCGTCGTAGACCGGGATCCCCTGCGCGTAGCCTGCCGAGGCCAGTAGTGCCCATAACGACACGATGCCTGCCACCCTGAATCGTCCTGTCATGATGACCTCCTCACCGTCCACTGCCCTGCTGCCCGAGATGGGCGCGGGCTACCCGCTGATAGGCTGGCAGCCCCCCACCTCCTGAATTTCCGGATCCACCCCCACGACCGCCGCCCGGGCCAGCCTGCCCGCGAATCGTGCCACCGGGGCGCGGGCCGTTCCCGCCACCGGCGAGCGTGCGTCCCATCAGGGCAACGATGCGGCGCGATGCCATCCCCGCCGCGAACGCACCGAACCCGGACAATGTGGCGCCGCCGGAGAGGCCCGAGGCGACCGACGGGAGCTGCCAGCCGACCATCGCGAGAAAAATCGCAGTCGCGAACATGCCGAGCGCCGCGCCCCACGGCGCCGAGGCTTCGAGGGCTGCCTGCCCCGCCGCGACAAGCGCAGCGCTGTCTGTGGTCGGTGGTGATACCGTCACCCGGAATGGCGCAAGCTCGGTCGAAAATGCCGTCAGTGCCATCCCCAGAAAGGCTGCCACCAGGATCTGCAGCAGGGCATAGTTCGCAACCTTCGCGGTCCACGCCTCGAAAAAGCGCGCCGTCGGAGTAAATGCGGCGCACGCGATAAAGATCGGCCCGATACCCAGCACCAGATCGAGCAGCATCCTTGCCATCACGACCTCGAAGGCGAGCACGATGAGGAAAATCGACCCGCCCAGTGCGGCGACGAACCCGCACACGACGTCGCCGATGCCCGCTACGATGCCGGTGAAGCTCAATCCCTCATGGGCTGCCTTCACGGCATAGGCATCGAGCACCAGATCGACCTGCTGGTCGTAGCAGTCGAGCGTCTCGTAGATCGTGGTGGCGCTGCCGCCCGTCACGCTGCTGCCGCTGACCGGGCCGCATCCCGGGTTGCCGCCGCCCGTGGTGCTGACAGCGCTCTGGATCGTCTGGGCGAGGCCCGACGTCGCACCGCTGATGGCCGCCACAACCTGCTGCTGGTAGAGGCCGCTGCCCAGTGCGAACGCGAGGATGACGGCCACTTTCAATCCTCGCCACGCGAACGCGGGTACGGCCTCGTGCGCCTCCCCCCGTACGATCGCAAGGCCATAGGCGATGATCCAGATCGTCACAGCCGTCGTCACGACGGGAAACAGCGCGCCCGACAGCGCCGACGAGACGTTCGTGACGTAAGTCGACATGCCGTTTTCGAGCGTACCGCCGATTGCGGTAAAGAGGCCGCTCATCGCGCACCTCCTGCACGTGGTACCTGGGTCGCCCGGCGCTTCGCCAACTGCGCGTGAAAGACCGGCAGCCAGACGTCGGGATCCTCACCCACCTGGGCGCGAATCGTGTCGAGGAGTTCGACGTTGTCGGTCGTACCTGACAGGACATCGAGCACGTCGCCAAGCCCCGCGAGATCGAGCTTCCCGATCGCGGACCGGTGCCCCTGCTTGACCAGGAACATCCGGCTGTTCTCGCCAAGATTGCGCACGATACTGAATTCGGCTTCGGTCAGCTTGAAACCATGCACGTAGTCGTCGTAGTCGGCCCGCGGGTTCGGCAGAAAGAAAAAGGTCGCGCTCTGCTCGATCAGTGCCCGTGCGATATCGCTGCGCAGCACATCCGCTGGTGACTGGGTGTCGAAAACGCCCAGCCCGTTCTGCTTGCGGATCGTCTTCTGCTTGTTCTTCGCAAAGTCCGTGAAGACCGGATCACCCAGCCGCTTCCAGAATTCGGTCATCACGTAGAGGAAGCGCCGGCCGTCGATCAGGCTTTCCGTCAGATGCAGCAGGTACATCGTCACAGGCGTCGAGATTTCCGCGTCATCGAGCAGTTCGGTGTCGTCGAAGCCGAAGAGATTCGCGCGTGTGAGGTCCACGGTGTCGGTCGGATTGTCGAGCACCCAGCCGAGACGCCCACCGGCACACCATCTGGCGAGACGCGCATGCAGGCTGTTCTCGCCCACGTTCGGCAGCAGTTGCCGCACCATCGACAGGCGACGCAGTGGCCGCTCCATGCGGGCGACCTCGCGCACCGCGCGCGAGAGGTCGAGTTCGTCTTTGGCGGACAACGGCAAACCTGTATCGACGAGCTTGCGCACCAGCCGCTCCCAGAAGTCGAGCACGGACTCGTCCGGCGTCATCTGGAAAGGGTTGAGCCCGGTCGCCTCGCCGCGGCGGAACACGGTATAAATGCCGCCCATCGCACGGATCGCGATCTCGGTGCCGCGATCCTTGTCGTACAGCACCGCAGTCACCCCAAACTTCGTCGCCATTGCGAGCAAAAACAGTTCAAGCACCGTCTTGCCCGCACCGGCCTGGCCGATGATCTGGGTATTGGCGAGCGCTTTCTCGTCGGCCGAATCCTGCTTCTCGGGCGTCGCGTGGAAATTCAGGTACAGCGGCTGGCCGCTCGGCGTCTTGACGATCGTGATCGCCTCGCCCCATGGATTGCCGTCGCGCTTGCCGGTCGCGAAATTGTGCAGACTGGCGAGACCACAGAAATTGCGAGACGTCAGCTTCGCTTCGCGCGGCCGGTAGCGCCAGTTGCCGGGCAACTGAGCGAACCATGCGGCATCCGCCACGAGGTCGATCAGCGCAGTCTGGAAACCTGCTTCGGCAAGCTGCGTGCGGGCCTTCGCGACATGCTTCGAGACTGCCGCGGGCGTATCGGCCAGCACCGCGAGCGAATAGTGATATTCGCCCAGCACGAAGTTGCCGTTGATCAGGTCGTTGAGCGCCTGGTCCATCGCCTCGACCTGGGAGACGGCCACATCCTCGCCGGCGATCAGCTGGTTGCGCTGACGCTCCAGCGCTTCCTTCGCACCAGGCTTATCGAGGATCGTGAAGCTCTGCGTCTCGATATACTCGAAGTCGCCATACAGGAGGCCATTGAGCATGCCCGGCTCGGTTTCCTCGGGATAGTCCTTCAGGTCGAGCAGTGCAGCGTATCGCGTCGCGGACGGCATGCGGATCTCGATCTTCTCGACGCCTACGAACAGGCGCGCGGTTGGCAGCGCCTCACGGATCGCTCCTGAGGGAACCGGCCCAGGTTCCCACACCGTGTTGACGAGATAGCCAAGCAGTTCGAGCGCCGATGAGAACCGTTGCGCTTGCATCGTGAACGGACTCGACCTGCGATAGACCCCGAGCGCCACCGGGTCGTAGGGTTTCAACCCCGACTCGATCTGGGCGCCGAGTTCGTCCATCACTTTCAGCGCGTCCTGCTGGTCGCGCCTGATGTCCTCGCGGGTACGGCGCGCCGCACGGCTGACGACGCGCCCGAGCTTCGTGCGGGTGGGCCGATAGACGAGCGTCAGATACAGCTCGTTGGCCATCATCCGGTAGCCCTCGAAGCTCGCGTAATAGCGGGTAGCCAGTTCCTGGCAGAAGCGGTTGCCATACGGCGTGGCAAAGTGGTCCGATACACGCCGGCGCAGCCGGTGTGACCAGAGCGCGATGTGACCACCAGGCAGTGCGCGTACAAGCTGGTTGAATCCTTCGTGACGCACCAGGATGTCGGCCGGATCGGCCGCCTCGAATGCGATACCCGCAACCCTCCAGATCCGCAGGTAATCGCCCTCGCGCGTCCTGATCACCTGATCGGTGACGTGCGTCGAGTAAGGGATGTAGTCAGCAAGCGCCACCTCGCGGCTGGCAACGGTGCCGTGTGCCGGATCAGCGTGCATGTCATCCCCTCCTCTTCAGGCGAACCGGCGTGTAGGCACGCGCCCCCCAGAACCAGCGATTGCCCTGCCGGACGACCATGCGCAGGCGCAGTACGTACTGCGCAAGGCGCTGATCGTCGCGGCGTGTGACGACGCGCATGGCGACGAACACCGGAATCATCAGGAACAGGAGCCCGACACCGATCGGCGGGCTGGCAAGCAACGCCCAGATAGACGGGATCAGCATGCCGCCACCGACCATGAGGACTGGCACGAGCGGCACACCCCAGAGCATCGCGGGCCGCGTGCACCCCTTGAAGACCGCATCCCTGAGCGGATTAACAGGCGAGTTCGTGATCGGGTTCATGGTTGCCGGCTCCGGATCAACTCGTCGGAATCAGCATGCCGGCGATCACCGTCGCACAGCCGACAAAAAGACCGCCAATGAACACGTTCGCGATGTCGCCGAACCGCGCGTGCTGGAACATCATCCGGAAGCCTGCCCAGATGATCGAAATCGAGCAGATCACGCCGCCCACACCCAGCAGGGTCGTCTGGATCGTGTCCAGCAGCGTATTGACCTGTGACAGCTGCGCCCAGGCGGGCGTGGCGATGAGCCACATCGATATCGCCAACGGGACCCCTCGCGCCCACCGTTCTTCGACACCGGGCCACCGGACTCTCTCCTGCCTGGTGCCTGTACGGTCTTGTGTTTCCGATTTCATGCGTCGCTCCTGTTCGCCTGCAAAATCGAATGCCGTGCCTGTCCTTCCGCACCCTCCGCCTACGCTTCAGAACACCACCGCGCTCCAGACCCGCTCGCCGCCCGGATCTACGGGCGGCGGCAGCCCTTGTTCCGCTCGCCGCGGCGAATCGATCGCACGTCTGGACCGAACGTGGCCGCTGGCCACATCGGACGTCACCGGCTCGACCGGAATCGGTGCGATGGCTGGAACGAGGACGGGGGATACCGGACGGGGCGGCAGCGCGCTGCTTGCGATGTGTTGCACGTAGCCGATGCGGTAGCCGGTCGAAAAATTACCGCTCGCATAGCACGAGAGGCCCGCCCGGAGCGCTATCTGCGGGTTGGCATAAATGTGGCGCGCCGCCATGAAGCAGTTCTGGAGAATCGCCGCGCCTACCGCGAGGTTGCGGCATGGGTCGAACGCGGTCCGCCCGGTAAGCCCATACCGCGGCCAGTTCACACGGTTGACCTGAGCGAGCCCTGCGCTGAAGCGCCAGCCGTTCGCCTCAAGCGCGCGTGCCGTCACCATGGCTTGCGCCGCGGTGGTCGGTTGCCGCACGAGCCGCCCACGTACCACGCCGATCGCATACGGATTGAAGTCCGATTCGGCGCGCACCACCGCTGCCAACGTGACCGGTGAGATCTGCGGGGCGCACTGCCGCGCAAGCATCAGAAAGTGAAGCGGCATGATCAGCGCCCTCCCGCCGATCGGCCGTCCTGCCCGATCCTTTCCTTCGGGAAAGGCCTGGCCGACCGTGTCCGGTCGGCAGGCCGCTGCGTGCTACCGACACGATAGAACCCGGTGTTCGTCGGACCTGGTCGGTCGACGCCCCACCAGACACGGGCATAGGGCTGGCCATCGACGTTAATTGCGCCGGAGGCACGGCAACGCAAGATGCCCCGTTCAGGGCCGCCCCAATACACGGGATCTTCGCGGCAATAGCCGCCGCTCGCGAACGTATCGGTTGCGAACGCGCCTCGCGCGCGACAGCCGCCGAAATCGCAGGTCGGGAGTGAATCGTCGTAACGCAGCGCGCGCCATAACCGCTCCATCGGCGGCAAGCGCCCGCCGTACTGCTGCGTTTCAGCGGGACCGGGAAGGTACAGGATGACCTGGCAGCCCCAGTTATCCGCACGGGCGACATTGGACCATGCCGTTGCGAGTCCAGCCACCGTTGCGCAGACCACGATACGGCGCCGGCACATCATGAACGTATGGGCGCAGCGCGCTCGATGCGGATAACACACGACGAGGAATATGCGCAAGGCAATACCCCGGCCAGGTTGGGGAAATGCCACCAGAATCGGTTTCATGACTGTCGTCCTCGGAGCAGGGTACCGGGTATCGACAGGTGAACCGGGGGGAATAACGAAGATATGTCCGGAAACAAAAAAGCCTGCGAACGCAGGCTTCTTCGGGAACGACTCAACATACTGACCGGTTGTACTGACGTCGATACATCGGGACCGCTAACGCGTACTCGGTCGTGCGCCGCACGTTGACCGGATCAGATTGTTGGTTTCAATCTAGGCCAGTACTCATGCATATGCAAGGCGTCAAAAGCGGAACACAATGAGTCGTCGTTCCCTGGACTACCGTGCCGGTCTCACCGGTTCCCCAAAAAATTTTCATGGCTCGGCTGTCGCAAGGAATTCTTTCTGGTCAGACGCCGTTCGTTCCAGTAGGTGCAACTGCCTTGTACATGTCGAGCCTTACGCTGCCATCGCTGGCTTCGCATGTTCCAACGATCTCGTCGACAGGAGCCTGTTGGGCATGAGCGGCTATCCCTCGCAAACCACTTCCAAGCCTGTACACCGCGATCCGGCGAGCCGAGTTCGTTAGCTAGAGCGTGTTAGGCACTTTGGATAATGGGCACAGCATGGACGAGCATGAGCATGGCAAAGACGACAAAGTGCAGGCCCGCCAGGGTTTCAGGCAAGCGCTCATAGTCGCGTGCCAGCCGCCGGAAGCGGTTGAGCCATCCGAAGCTGCGCTCGACCACCCAGCGACGCGGCAGCAGCACGAAGCCCTTTTTCGCCTCGGGCAACTTGATGACCTGCAATTCCATACCTTCGTCACGAGCGGCCTGTGCCGCCGTGTCACCCGTATAGCCCTGGTCTGCAAAGGCGAGTTTCACTGTCTGGCCGGTGACGTGCTGAACCTGGCGCGCCAGCTCGCCCACCTGCGCACGCTCCTGCTCGTTGGCCGGCGTAATGTGTACCGCGAGCAGCAGGCCCAGGGTGTCGACGGCCATATGAACCTTGCTGCCCCGCTTGCGTTTGTGACCGTCATAGCCCGCGCGCGGACCGCTCTCACACGTGGACTGCAACGTGCGGCCATCCAGGATAACCGCACTGGGCTGGCCCTGCCGCTCCTGTGCCACGCGCAGCACCGAGCGCAAATCGTTGACCATCGCCTCGAAGCAACCCGCGTTAAGCCAGCGTTGCGTTTGCTGGTAGACCATCTCCCACGGCGGAAAATTAGTCGGCAGCATGCGCCACGACGCACCGGCGCGCGCCATCCAGCGCAGCGCGTTGAACATTTCGCGCAGTTCGTATCGGCGCTGCGGCGCGCCTTCGTTCATCAAGACCAGGTAGGGAGCGGCGAAGCTCCATTCCTCGTCCGAAACGTCCGTGGGATATGGCTTGCGTTCTGGCATTCCGCCAGGTTACCAGGTTTGACCGAAAGTACCTAGAAGGTGTTATGCACTTTTGTTAAGGGCTGCAAAGTGGACGAGCATAAGCACGGAGAATACGACGAAATGCAAGCCAGCCAAGGTTTCGGGCAATCGCTCGTAGTCTCTGGCCAGACGGCGGAAGCGGTTAAGCCAGCCGAAGCTGCGCTCCACCACCCAGCGGCGCGGCAACAGCACGAACCCCTTTTTCGCCTCCGCCAGTTTGATTACCTGAAGCTCGATTCCTTCGTCGAGTGCTGCCTGCGCAGGCTCCTCGCCGGTATATCCCTGATCGGCGAACGCCACCTTGACCGTCTGGCCCGTGGCCTGCTGAACCTGACGTGCCAGTTCTCCGACCTGCGCGCGCTCCTGTTCGTTGGCCGGCGTCACATGCACCGCAAGCAGTTGCCCCAATGTGTCCACCGCCATGTGCACTTTGCTGCCTTTCTTGCGTTTGTACCCGTCGTAGCCTGCGCGTGGACCGCTCTCGCACGTCGACTGCAGCGTACGGCCATCGAGGATGACTGCACTGGGCTGACCTCGGCGATCCTGCGCCACCCGGATAATCGAACGCAGGTCATTGACCATGGCCTCGAAACAGCCCGCCTGAATCCAGCGCTGCGTCTGCTGGTAGACCGTCTCCCACGGCGGAAAATCATTGGGCAGCAGACGCCACGGTGCACCCGCACGGACAATCCAGCGCAAAGCGTTGAACATCTCGCGCAATTCGTAGCGACGCTCAGGCGCGTCCTTGTTCATCAAGGTCAGGTACGGAGCGGCGAAGTACCACTCTTCGTCCGATACATCCGTTGGGTAGGGTCTGCGTCTTTTCATCCCGCCAGGGTACCAGGTCTGGCCGAAAGTTCATAACACCTTCTAACACGCTCTAGCGCGTTCCGGGCGAGTTCTCACAAAGCCTTGGCCAATGGGAGCCGTTCGCCTTCACCGTTACGCGGTGACTCAAGCGACGCTTCGATGATGCCTCGCCGTCTCTCAGAGACAACGCGCAACGCACAGCCATCAAGCTTTAGTACGGCTTGCGGAGCGCCAGCGTGATATGGAGGAGGCCGAGACGGAAGGCAAGCAATTCAAGCGCAGCCGTGATTTGAGCGCCAAAACGCTCCAGGCGCCGGCTCGAGGTGCCGCCGCGCCACCACGCACGGCTCACAGGTTCTGCCGCCGCGTGCGGAAGTAATGTTGCGCCAGCGCGACCCAGTACCGGACGCCAGTCGGGATAATGTCGTCATTGAAGTCATATTTCGGGTTGTGCAAACCCGCCGACACGGTGCCTGCGTTGCCAATCAGTACATAGGTGCCGGGTCGTTGCTCCAGCATGAAGCCGAAGTCTTCCGACGTCATATTGACCGGCACGTCGGGCCGCACGCGTTCATCGCCGAAGGTCTCCCGAATCACCGTTTCACACAGTGCGGTCTCGGAAGGGGTGTTGATGGTGGCCGGATAGTACTGGAAGAATTTAACCTCGACTTGTGCGCCGTACGCGCCTGCCAGCCCTTCGCACACCAACTGGATATCGCGCTGCAACTTCTGCTGCATCACCGCCGACAGCGTGCGGATTGTGCCGCGTAACTCGGCGCTATCGGCGATCACGTTATCGGTGTCGCCCGCGTGCATCATGCAAACGGAGATTACCGCAGGGTCCGCCGGGTCTTTGTGTCGCGCCGCGATGGTCTGGCATTGCAACACCATCGAGCAAGCCAGCGGGATCGGATCGAGGCCCAGATGCGGTTGCGCTGCGTGTGCACCCTTGCCCGTCACCGTAATCTGGAAGCGCGAACCCGCCGCCATAATCGGGCCGTAGCGCAAGCCGAAATGTCCAGCGGGCAAACCGGGCCAGTTGTGCATACCAAATACGGCCTCAGTGGGACAATGCGCGAACAGCCCGTCGTCGATCATCTTTTGCGCGCCCGCTCCGCCTTCTTCGCCGGGCTGAAAGACAAAGTGCACGCTGCCGGGCAACTGCGGCAATGCTTTCAGGATGCGCGCGGCGCCCAGCAACATCACCGTATGTCCGTCATGGCCGCAGGCGTGCATAACGCCATGTGCGCACGATGCGTGCGTGAAGTCGTTGGCTTCGTGGATTGGTAGCGCGTCGAGATCCGCGCGCAGCACGATTCCCCAAGCCGGATTCTCACCGGGCAGGCTCGCGACCACGCCCGTTCCGCCGAGTCCTCGCGACACCTCGTACCCCAGTACCGTCAACTCGCGGGCGACGACGCCCGCCGTGCGGTGCTCCTCGAATCGAAGTTCGGGATGGGCGTGCAGATCGCGTCGCAACTTCTCCCAATGCGGGTGATACGCGACCAGCGATGACTCGACAATAGCAGCGGTATCCAAATCAACACCTTTCGAAAACGAACAGTTTCAGCGCACGACGCGAACCTCGGCACCAACTCAATCCTCGTACCCGAGGATCGACTTGATTTCCATGTACTCTTCCATGCCTTCAACACCATACTCGCGACCATTGCCGGATTGCTTGTAGCCGCCGAACGGTGCCTGCGGGTCCCACTCCGGATAGTTCAGATGCACCTGGCCGGACTGGATACGCCCTGCTACCGAACGCATTAGCGCCTTGTCCGTGCCTTGCACATGCGCACCGAGCCCATAGATGGTGTCGTTCGCGATGGCGATTGCTTCGTCCACCGTGTCGTACGGCAGGATAGCCAGAACCGGTCCGAAAATCTCCTGCTGCGCCACGCTCATTCCGGTCCGCACGTCCGAGAAGATCGTCGGACGTGCATAGAAGCCTTTGCCGAATCCTTCGGGTCTTCCAGCCCCACCCGTAACCAGTTTCGTTCCCTCGTCGATGAAGGTCTCGATCATCTGCTGCACCCGGCCGAACTGCGCCCGATTGGCGAGCGGTCCGTGGGTCGTCGCTTCCGCGAACGGATCGCCGACACACATCTGCTCTGTAGCGGCCACGGCGAACGCCTCGACTTCGGCCATCACGCTGCGCGGAACGATCATTCGGGTCGGTGCACTGCACGACTGGCCCATGTTGCGGAAGGCCGCTGCGACGCCAAGCGACACGGCACGCGGCAGATTGGCATCTGGCAGCACGATGTTGGGCGACTTGCCACCAAGCTCCTGAGCCACGCGCTTGACAGTTGGCGCGGCCGCCTGCGCGACCAGTACGCCCGCACGTGTCGATCCTGTGATCGACACCATATCGACCTGAGGGTGCGATGCGAGCGCCGCGCCCACTTCCGGACCCGTGCCACTCACCAGATTGAACACGCCCGCCGGAATGCCCGCATCAGCCATCACATCTGCAAACAGCAACCCGCTTAGCGGCGATAGTTCGCTGGGTTTCAGGACCACGGTGCAACCTGCCCCCAGCGCCGGACCGACCTTCGCCGTGATCTGGTAGATCGGCCAGTTCCACGGCGTGATGAGCGCGCACACGCCGATCGGTTCGCGCGCAATCGCCGTGGTGCCGCGCAGGGCAAGAAACGGGTATCGCACCAGGTTGTCGCGCGCGACGCGGAGATGGGCAATCGCGAGCGGCACATGCGCAACGCGTGCATAGTTGATCGGCGCGCCCATTTCCAGGGTCAGCGCCCGGGCGAATAGTTCGGCGCGCTCAATCATCAAGCTATGTACGCGATCCAGCATCGCCGCGCGTTCCTGCGGAGACGTCGCGGACCATTGCGGGAACGCCCTACGCGCCGCTAGCACGGCACGGTCGACATCGCTCGCATCACCTAGCGAAATCTCGCACAACGTTTCTTCCGTTGACGGGCAGGTTACCGCAGCGCACGCTGTGCCTGAAATGGACGCGGGCAGCGTCCATTCGCCGTCAATAAAGAACCGGTCCAGCCGGGCCGCATGCTTCAGGTGAAGAACGGGTGAATTCATTGCGGCATGTCCTGGAGTCTTGACCATGCACCCTTCGAGGGCGGAAACGGTAGTTTGCGATCGGCTTGCCAGTCGGTACGGCGATTGTTAAAACTCGGCGACCTTCCCCCAAACCGGTTCCTCGAATCGCTCCGGGCGGTAGGGGTCGGGATCGACTATCGGCTTCAGGCCCATCACGAGGTCCGCGACCAGATGGCCACACCCCGGACCGATGCCGAAACCGTGACCACTCAGGCCCGCGGCCAGGAAGAAGCCGGGCAGGTTATTCACCTCGCCGATTGCTGGCACGCCGTCCGGCGTCATATCGATATAACCAGCCCAGGACGCCGCAACCGGTGCCGCGCGAATCGCCGGGCACATTTCGATGGCACGCCGGTAAATCTCCTTGAGCGTGGCCTGATCGACGCACGGATCGAGGACGCGCATTCTCTCCATCGGTGTTGGCTGGTCGAGTTGCCAGCGCCCGATGTTCTCGTGGCCAGAGCGTACGCCTTCGAGATTTCCGGGACTCAGGCTGCGCCAGCGACGCGTAAACATCGGCAGGAAATCTTTGGCATAGCGGAACTTTTGCAGCGTGAAATCCATTTTCGCGAGGCCGCTAATCGCCAGCGAATACGTTTGGTCACCGCGTCGCGTGATCGTGATGGCCTTCGTATGCAGCGCATCGGGCAGCGTACCGCGTGGCAGCGAGACCGACATGACCGACGAGCGGATCGTGGCCTGTGGCAACCGGATACCGAGTTGCCGACAGAACGCCGACGCCCATGCACCGCCTGAGAGCACCGCGATCTTCGTGCGGATCATACCGTGCTCTGTCACCACGCCGCTGACACGACCGCCTTCTATTTCGATTCCGCGCGCCGCGCAGTTCTGATGCACGGTCCCGCCGAGCTTCATGATGCTGTGCGCCACGGCGGGCGCGGCAGCGCCGGGGTCCGCGGTGCCATCGGTCGGCGCAAACACACCACCCTTCCAGTGTTTTCCGGTCACAGCCGCGCGCGCAGTCGCGGCTTTGCCACCGAGCGCTTCCGTCTTCACGCCCGCCGTGCGCGCGAAGTTGCACCAGTTCGCCCAGCCAGCGAGTTCGCTGTCGTCGTTGCTCAGATACAGCAGGCCGCTGCGGCGAAAGCCGGCGGTTTCACCGGACGCGGCTTCGAACTGTTCCCACAGTCGCAAGCTTTCGATTGCGATCGGCAACTCGCGTGCATCACGATTCTGTTGCCGGCACCAGCCCCAGTTCCTGCTGGATTGCTCGCCGCCAACCATGCCCTTTTCGATCAGCGCGACCCTCACTCCGCGCTTCGCCAGAAACCACGCGGTGAATACGCCGACGATGCCGGCGCCTATCACGACGACATCAGCGCTATCCGGCAGCGTCGGACTGGTAACAATACGGGTCAATGGTACGCGCATCTGGGAAAACTCCTTCCTCACTCAGGCATCGGGAGCCATGCATGGCTTCTGCCGGACGCCTGCAATTGATATTACAGACGTCTCGCAGCAGAAAATATCGAATGGACTGGTCTAAACGAACCGAATATCTGCCTGGGAGGCTCATGCCTGCATACAAAGCAGCATCGGGCAGCTCATTTCCAGGCGTTCGTACGCAGCGCGGCTTTAGAGCATGGCCTGACTGACAAGCCCGTACGGTCGGAAGACCGGATCGGGTGGGCCGCGATGCGCATCGACGGGCGCATTGCGAACCATCTTCACCGTGGTATCCACGCGCTTCAGGCCTCGCACAATCAACCAGTCGGTCAGGGTCGCGCCCGAAGGGACGTCGATACGAACGAACTCGCCTTCTCGACCGGTCAGCCAATGACCAATCAACGCTTTGGCATGCAAATCGTCCTGCGAAGGCATCGCAACGACCGGACCGAGCACAAGACCCCGACCGAAGCGGCGCAGCACTGAAAACCCAACAATCTCACCTTGACGTTCGAGCACCGCGTTCTCGCCTGTCGCCAGCAGTTCCGAATACATCACCTTACGTTCGAGACCATAGGCGCGCGTCGCGAGTTCGATGAGCGCGGGAAAATCATCGACGGTCGCAGCGCGCAGTTGTTCCCCATTGGGCAATCCCACCGGCGACACGTCACCCACATGGCCTTGATGCTGGTCAAGCGTATCGCAGACCGCAAAGCCGAGCTTTTCGTAGAGTGGCCTGCCGGCAGGCGTGGCGTGCAGAAACGTGACACGCGGGCCCAGTTCTTCAAGCAGCAGTTCCATCAGCCTGCGGCCTATACCGCGCCCCTGCTGCTCTGACGATACGATCACGAGACCAAGCGAGGCTCGATCCGGGCCGAATTTCCAGCACAGTCCGGTGCCGATCACGACACCGTCTTCTTCAGCCGCAAAACCGGTGCCTTGCGCGGCGGCAAACCGCCAGTCCTCCGGGCGATGCGGCCAACCGACAGCCATCGATAAGGCATGCGCCATCGGGATATCGGAGGAGGTAAAGACTCGATAGTGAAGGTTTGTCGTGGATGGTGCGTTCATCATAGTGTGCTGTCTGATTCGCTTTGCCTTGTGGACGCCAGTGTCGGGATGAGGTCCGGGATGACGCTAAAGCGTCGCCACCGCTTCGATTTCAATCTTCAGCCCGAAGTGCACGGCTGGAACTGGCACCACAGCGCGAGCGGGTCTCGCTTCGCCGGCCCAGCGCGCATAGATAGCGTTAAAACTCGCCCAGTACTCGACATCGACGATATAGACACGCACCTGTATCAGCTTCGAGACATCGCTGCCCGCACCGCTCAACGCCGCGCCCAGATTGGCCAGCACCTGTGCTGCCTGGGCCTCGAATGCGCTTTCCGTGAGCTTCGTGCCGTGCGTGTCGATGGGCAGTTGACCGGACACGAAGACCAGTCCGTTTGCGATCGAAACGTGACTGTAGTGACCGCCGGGTGTCGCGAGTCCGGCCGGGTTCATCGTCTGTGGAACGTGGGCCGCGTGTTTGGGTTGGTCCATAAAGGTCGCTCCTCGTTGAATAAGGTTCGCCCACGCCTTCGGAGACACACTGCCGTTGCCGGGCTCGTACGACGCACTATAGAAAAAAATCTCTTTATCATGTTTAATATCCAGTGAATCTATCGTTAAAGGTCGCTTAATGATCGATATGGAAGACATGCGCCTGTTTCGCGCGCTCGGCGTCTCGCAATCACTTGCCGCCGCCGCGCGGCTGCTGAACCTCACCCCGCCCGCCGTGACGGTTCGTCTTCAGCGCATCGAGAAGCGCATGGGCATACGTCTCGCCACGCGTGCAGCGCGCGGTATCTCGCTCACCACGGAAGGCGAGCGACTGGTTCAGGAAGCTGTCGAGATCATGGAGCGGATCGAGTCGATTCCTGCGCGCGTCTCCGGCGAGTTGGGCGGCGTCAGCGGGCATTTGCGGGTTGTCGCCCCCTTCGGCTTTGGCCGTGCGCATGTCGCGCCGCTGGTACGCGATCTGCATCGCTCGCATCCAAATCTCGCAATTTCGCTGATTCTGTCCGACAGCCCGCTCACCGCTGCTCAGGGCGCCGACGCGGTGGTCTCCATCGGCAAGGTCAAGGGGGCATCGTGGATCGGTCACTATCTCGCGCCCAACGATCGCATTCTGTGTGCAAGCCCGGGCCTCGCACGCCGCCTATCGAAGCTCGCGCATCCATCGGAGCTCACGCAGTACCCCTGGCTGACATTGCGCGAAAACGACGATGATGTGACGCGCCTGCGTTTTACCCAGGCCGACGGAGCAGGAAAGCGCAGTACCAAAACGGTCACCGTCCGGCTCGACGGCGCGCTGTCGTCCAACGACGGTACCGTCGTCAGCGACTGGGCTGTTGATGGCCTCGGCATCATTGAGCGCTCCGAATGGGATGCAGCGCGTCTGATTGCAACGGGAAAACTCAAACGCGTATTGCCTGCGTGGCGCCTCGAATCCGCGCCGGTGATGGCGCTGATGCCCACACGTCATGGTCTGACGACCCGTCAGCGGGTATTCATCGAGGCCGCGAAGCGCGCGTTCGATCCCGTCCCGTGGCGCAGTTGATGCGGGCTTCGACGCAATTCGACGCACCATTCGCCCCAACGATCGAAGCAGTATTCGATGTGGATTAATGCTCAATTTATCGTTCGTTAAACACACGCCTGAATGCGAATCTTATATTGGCGACTCGTTCCGCACGGCGTCATCCCGATGCCCTGGCCCTACTCGCGCATGGAATTGTAAGGAGCAGCAGATGGAATTATCGTCGCTGGATACCCCCGCCGCATTGATCGATGTCGAACGCATGACGCGCAACATCGAGAGGATGCAACATCGCCTGAATGCGCTCGGAGTAAATTTTCGGCCGCACGTGAAAACCACCAAATGCGAGCAGGTGGTGAAAGCTCAGATCGATGCGGGCGCGCAAGGCATCACGGTGTCCACACTGAAGGAAGCCGCGCAGTTCTTTGCAATCGGCGTGCGCGATATCGTCTATGCCGTCGGCATGGCACCCACCAAACTTCTGCAGGCCCTGGCGCTGCGTCGGCAAGGCTGCTCGCTGAAAATCGTCGCGGACAGTATCGTCTGCGCACAGGCCATCGTCGCGTTTGGACGGAAGCATCAGGAAAAATTCGACGTGTGGATCGAGATCGACGTGGACGGCCATCGCTCGGGTATCGAACCGGAAGACGATTTGCTCCTCAGAGTTGCCACCACGCTCGTCGAGGGCGGCATGCAACTAGGCGGCGTCGTCGCCCATGCGGGCTCCAGCTACGACTACGATACGCATGCAGATCTGGTTCGCATCGCGGAACAGGAGCGCTCGCGCGCCGTACGCGCGGCGCAACGCATCCGGGAGGCAGGTATGCCGTGTGACGTCGTGAGTATCGGCTCGACGCCGACCGCGCTAGCCGCCACGCATCTGGACGGCGTGACCGAAGTTCGCGCAGGTGTCTATGTGATGTTCGACCTCGTGATGCACAACGTGGGCGTCAACCAAATCGCGGAAATCGCGCTGAGCGTGTTGACCACGGTGATCGGCCATCAGCGCGAGAAAGGCTGGGCTATTGTCGATGCAGGCTGGATGGCAATGAGTCGCGACCGGGGCACGCAGCGCCAGAGGCAAGACTTCGGCTATGGGCTCGTCTGCCTGGAAGGCGGCGAGGTCGTGGGCGATTACGTGATGAGCAGCGCAAACCAGGAGCACGGCATCATTTCTCACATGGCCACACCGGATCACGACATCGAGACACGCTTTCCAATCGGTACGCGTCTGCGCATTTTGCCCAATCATGCCTGTGCAACCGGCGCACAGCATCCCGTCTATCAGGCGATTGCAGCGGACGGCAGCGTGGAAACCTGGTCGCGCTTTTACGGCTGGTAGTACGCATTCCAATAGGCACCGGTTGGCGTGACCGATCTGTAAGCTTCCGCGGCTTGCCGTTTTCTCTTGCTTCTTGCGCGATGCACGAATGGCAGAAGCAACGGGGAGCTGGGCGGCAATGGATTTCAAGGGTATCGAATCTGGGCGACAGGTGGCTGAACTGGCAGGTGATCGTGCCGTTCGGACAACTGTCGGTTAATCTGGTGGCGAGCATTACGCAGGCGTGCGAGGGTTGGGCCGAGCCGGCTGAGGCTTATCGATTCTTCACGCAGGACAGGCTGGGCTGGACCGAAGTCATAGAGCCGCACTGGCAGTGTTCGGCTGAGCGTATGCGACGTGGCGCGGTGCCCGGATGACATTGACCATCCGCAAACAACGGCCAGGTCGCCGCAAGCCAATGGGATTGTCGGGCGATTGCACAAAACCTTGCTCAACGGTTCTACCGCGTCGCCTTCCGCAAAGGGATCTTCGAATCGATCGCCACCTTGCAGACGGATCTTGATGCGTCGCTCGACCGGTACAACAATGAACAGGAGCATCAGGGGGCGGTGGTATTGCGGCACGATGCCAATGTACACCCTTCTCAATTCACTGAAACTCGCCAGGGGAGAAACCCCTTCCGCCCATTGATCGTTCTCTCTCTATCGGACCGACCACCTTTCAGATCGAGTCCCGGCTAATTCATCCAGTATGTGCCTGTCAGCCCGTGATCTCGCACTTTTTCTGTCGCCCCACATCGTGCCCGATCAACGCGCCCCACTACCCGCGTTCGCCACATCGGCCAACGCCCGCGCCAGCGCGGACTGTGCCCACGCGAGTTCGAGATCGAACCGGTCGGGTGGACGGCGCGGAATACCCAGTCGCCGGCAGACGACCTCGCGATGCGCACGCCACAGATACACCATTCGAAGCAGTTCCTGATGCCTGGGGCTCAGCGTCCGCCAGGCCTGTGTCACCCGCCCCGCGTCAACCGGATCATAGGCCCCCCGCCCCGCGTTGCCCCAGTTCTCCAGGCGATGCTCGGGCGTATCGCTGCTGAGGTCGCGACTCACAACGTGCCGCCCCGATCAACGTTTGCGGATGTAACGTGTGCCCTGTAGTGTGCCGGGTTCCTGAGAAACTGGTCGATGTCGGCGGCACGCCAGCCCACCATGCGACCACCCAGAGGAATTGCCGGTGGAAATGTACCGTCCTGCATACGCTTGTAGATCGTCGAACGCGACAGCCCCGTTCTCGCCTCGACCTGCGGACGACGCAGGATCGCAAGCGCACCACTCTCTTCGACGAACATGATTTGCCCTCCGACCAGTTATCCGGCGCGAACATGGCCGGAACATGAAGGCATTCAAGCAGTCGTCGAGGCGGTCAGCCAAACCCGTCGTGTCGACGGGATGTCCCGTCGGGTTCTGCTTCACAATCAACCAGCCGTTGCGCGGAAGGGAGATCGGGTGAAAGAGGCGATCACGGCGATAAAGGCGCTCGCCTCCCGTGTCGATCTCACTGTCCGTACGTCCGACCCATAGGTTGAGGAAGATCGCCGGCCAGGGCTCACTTCGCGGGAATACGTTCGCCCCCATTCGATCAGCGGATGACACCCGGCACAATGCAGTCTCGATGCCACGCACATGGACCGCGCCGACTCTGGCGATCACCTGCTAGCCACCGCGACTTCACGGGTTCTCCCCTTCAGGGTTGCGGCAGCCTCCCTGTTTCTGTGACAGCGACCCGACCGGTGGTGTGGTCGAGAGAATCGAATGTTCGCCACGATCATGTGGCGTTACCACTGATCGCGAGCGTGCCATGGATTGATGTCATCCGATCCCGGCAAGATGCGGGTCGCGCCTGACCAGCAGGTGTCCGTTCATCGCCAGTCCCTTGCCAGCGCGCCCGCATGGCTCAGAACTTCATTCGTATCCCGGCGCCCACACTGTTGCCCGACGACAGGCTCGTGATCGTGTCATACCGCCAGCCCGCGTAGACGTCAGTCCGCGTCGAGAGCGGATAGTCGTAACCCAGCGCCACCGTGGACCAGCGGATATCGGACCCGACCACCGGATGCCGCTGCGTCCCGGCCCACGACAGCAGCACGCTGCCTCTCCCGATACGGGCGCTCGCCCCTACCTGTGCCGTATCGTCCGTCAGCGCGTTGTTGTCCGTCACCCTCTCGACCTGCACATCCACCTTGAATGCCTGGAACTGGTATGCGCTCCCGGCAAGCCACGCGGTCTGAGCGGTCGCACCGTTCAGAAACAGCGAGGCGGTGTGCAAGGTCTGCACGGCAACCGTGGCCGAGAACGGTCCCGCGAAATACAGGACGTTCGCACTGTAGTTCGCCTGTCCCGCGTGTCCTGCGACGCCCGCGTTGCTGTAAAGCAGGCTGCCCGACAGGCCATCGATCTCCGGCGTCTGATATGTGACCGAATCGTCGATAGCCGTATCACTCTGCAACGACGCCGCCCCCATCGCGGAACCGAGATAGCTGTGAATCACGATCGGAGAAAAAACGAAGGAGTTGCCGAACGGATTGAAAAGTATCGTCGACACGAACAGCGGCGTGGTGTTGCGCCCGATGGTGAGCTCGCCAAAGTGTCCGCTCAGGCCGACAAATGCATTGCGCCCGAAGAACGACTGACCGGTGAATGAGCCGGCCTGCCCGGAGTTGACACGATAAAAGCTCTCCAGCGTGAAGACAGCCTTCAGGCCATCCCCCAGATCCTCCGAACCGGACATCCCCCAGTACGACGTCGTCATTCCGCCAGACCCCGCCTGCCACGCGTTGCCGGCCGCGCCCGCGGGACGAAACTCGCCGACGAATGCATCGGCAAGCCCGTACAGCGAAACGGACGACTGTGCGTGGGCCATACCGGCAGATGCGCACATCGCCAGCGCCACCGTCCACTGCCCTGCCCTTGCCTGAAACCTGACCTGCATGGTGTCTCCTTCCTTGTTGTGCATGTTGGCCCGCATCGCCGAACCCGCGCACGAGGTCGCGTTCAGTCCGGGCGTATCCGCGCGAGCGGGCGTCCACGGTCGGCCAGCGCAACCGCCACGACGATCTCGTCAGGCGCGGGCACGTCAGCCAGCATCAGCGACACCGTGTCGAAGTAGTCGAAACGCCACATATCCACGCTTCCGTGCAACGGAATGTCGATGCACGTACCGGGCGCCCCACGCTTGGTCACTGACGGGATAAGCGAGGTCGCTCCGGGCAGGCAGGCACGCATCGCCTGGCCCATCCGTGGATGCAGGAGCGCTGCTGCACACTCGAGTGGCACGGCGGTGCCGACCAGTGCCGCCTTTCCGTAGGCCTGGATCGCAGACGGCTCGATATCCAGTGCCCGGCGCGCGCGTTCGGTCAACAGCGTGCCGAGCCCGGCGCCCACCGCGTAGAGGCACTCGAGCGACGCGAGGGGGACATCCGCGCGCCAGCCGTCAAGCGTCAAAACGGCCGCGGCGATGCCCTGCCGGTGCGGCGGGTCGACCGCGACCTCCAACTCCGCGCACCGCTCGACAAGGTGAACGACGATCTTCACGACCGGTACGTTCATGGCCGCCCCACCGCTTCGGTCACCGGGTCCTGCCATGCCTGCGCCGGCTCGGGAAAAGGGCCTCGTGCGGATTCGTACGCGCACGCTGCACGCAGCACCAGCGCATCCCCACCCGGCGGACCGATGATCTGCAGTCCCGTCGGCAAACCGCCTGGCAAACCGCAAGGCACACTCGCAGCCGGCAGCCCGGTCTGGTTGCACCAGGACGTCAGCGGCGGCGCGTTGCGCAGTTCCCCAGGCAAACCGGGTACGGGTGGCGGTCCGCAGTGAAATGTCGGAGTCACCAGCAGGTCGACTTCCTCGAAAAGGGCCGTCATCGCGACCGTGAGTGCATGTCGCGCCTGCAGTGCATCGGCAAAGGCCGAGGTGATCACCCGTGCCCCGGTCCGCGCCAGTTCCTGCACATCCGCATCGAGCTGGGCCCGCGCGGACTCGGGGAGTTGCTGGACCCGCTGTGAGAAATACACGGCCCACTGGATCGCGTGCATATGACTTTCGACATACCCCGCCAGCGGCTTCACGCCGGTTTCCTCGACCTGCGCGCCCAGTGCGTCGAGGCAGCCGACGGCCTGACGCACGCTGTCTGCTATGCCGGGCTCGACGCGCACGCCAGCGGGGGCATGGCAATACGCAATGCGCAACCCGGCGATACCATCGTCCAGTCCGGCACAGGCGTCCGGATTGTTCCCGGTGGCGAGCCCTTCGTTGCGCTCCACCTGGGTGAGGACACCCAGCATGAGGGCGGCATCGCCCGCGGTACGGGCCATCGGCCCGAGCGCCGACAGCCCCGTCCAGTTGCCCGCGGCGCCCGCCGGCACCCGACCGAACGAGGGTTTCATCCCCACCAGGCCGCTCCAGCAAGCCGGGATGCGAATCGATCCTCCACCGTCGGTCGCCAGTGATAGCGGACCCATGCCGAGCGCGACAGCGACGGCCGATCCGCCGCTGCTACCGCCCGGTGTGACTCGCCGGTCCCAGGGATTACGGGTAACACCCGTGAGCGGGCTGTCCGTGACGATCTTGTGGCCAAATTCCGAGGTTGTTGTCTTGCCGAACAGCACTGCGCCGGCGCGCCGCAGCCGGGCGACGGCCGGGGCGTCCTCGTGCTCTGGTGTGACCGGAGACGTGAGAGATCCCTGCCGCGTCGGCAATCCCCGGACCGCCACGAGGTCCTTGACCGAGAGCGGCACACCATCCAGCAGCCCGCAAGGCTCGTCGCGCATCCAGCGACGCTCCGACGCGTGTGCAGCCGCCAGTGCGCCGTCCTCGTCGATACTGCACACGCCATTGACGAGCGGATCGAAGCGCGTGACCCGGTCCAGCACCGCACACATGACCTCGACCGGTGACAGCGTGCGGCGCCGGTAACCATTGATCAGTTGGCGGGCACTCATCCTGAGTACGTCATTCATATGTAATCCTTAATAATTTTCAAATGGATTTCCCGGTGAATTGATCCCCTTATCCCTCGCACCCTGGCGGGATCGGTCCGACCGAGTCCAGAATCTCGAAACTGTCGTCGGCAAGCGCCCGGCCGATGCGCGTCAGGCACAGCACGTGATCGCCGTCCGGGCTCACCCCCGTCCTGCCGCGCGGCAGGTCCAGCGACACACCCGGTAACCGGGCTTTCACCTGAGCCACATCGACACTGCCGGCCGCCGTGGCCGCCTGCGCAAACAGGCGGATACCCGCATACGTGCACTCGCCATGCGGCAGCACTACCGCGTACGGCCCCAGGCGGGGATTGTGCGCATCGGCATAGTGCGCGGTATAGCGCGTCAGGAAATCCCGGTTCTGTGGATTGTCGATACTCATGTAGTACGACGACACGCCGATGATTCCCGTCGACGCGCCGGTCGTCGCTATCGACAGTGACTCGTGCGCGATGTCGGTCACGAGTTGCGGCTTCATGCCGAAAGAGCGGTACTGCTTGACGAAGGTCACCGGGTCGTCGCCGATGCTGTGCCAGACAATCTGTGGATGCTGACCGGCTACCTGCTGCAGCACCGCCCCGTAATCGCGGGTGCCGAACGGCAGCCAGTACACGCCGAGGAAGGCGCCACCATGACGTTTTACCGCGGCCCTCAACTCAGGCACGAGCACCTTGCGATTGCTGCCGATGTCCGACACAACCGCACAGACGGAGCGTCCCCCGTGGCGCATCAGCCAGGCAATCAGCGGGTCGACGCGCTGGTTGACCGCCAGTCCCGTGGTAAGCAGATGTGGGTCGCACCGCCCCTCGTCGAAGTTCGGGTACGCGACGAGGCGACCCGAAGATCTGGCGGCCTGCAGCGCAGCTTCGCGCTCCGACGGCAGCACCATACCGGTGAGCAGGGCCACCTCGTCGCGCATCAGGAGCAGCCGGGCCTTTTCGAGCGTAACGGCCGTGGACATCTGCGTGTCTTCGACCCGCAACTGGAGCGGACGGCCGAGCAGGCCGCCAGCGGCATTGATCTCGGCGACGGCCAGCTCGGCGCAGTTGCGGTTTGTCTCGCCGACACGGGTCAGCGGCCCGCTCAGCGGAGCCAGGAGGCCGATCTTCAGCGGTCCGGCAGCATGCACCAGCGAAGGGACCGCGGACGCGGCGAGCGCGCCAGCGGCGCTGAATAGTGCAGTTCGGCTGAAGTCGCGGCGATTCATCGGTATCCTCATCGGGTCGGTTGCAGGTCGGAAGGTGTCGGGTGCATCGAGGGCATGCTGGAGCCAGCTGCTGGCGACAGGAAGTGCGCCAGCGAATGGCCGCTGGCTGCGCCGTGGCTGGGCCCGATCGCGCCCGCATGAACCAGTCGCCCGTTCGCAAGCACGATGCAGCGTTGCGCGCTGCGCAACACGAGATCGAGGTTCTGCTCGACAAGGAGCACGGCAAGCTGCGATCGCCGGCAAAGCATCGGGATGACTTCACCGATCAGCTCGACGAGATTCGGCTGCACGCCATCGGACGGTTCGTCGAGCAGCAGCAGCTTCGGCCGGCCGCACAGGGCGCGGGCAATCGCGAGCACCTGCTGCTCGCCGCCCGACAGCGTGCCGCCGTGTTGCGCAAGACGGGTCTTCAGCACAGGAAAATAGTCGAACACCTCGTCGAGAATCGCCCCGCCGCCCGCCGCCTGTGTACCCATGAGAAGGTTCTCGCGCACGGTCAGCTTCGGAAAAATCCAGCGTCCCTGCGGCACCAGTCCGATGCCCCGGCGCGCGATCTGGTGCGTGGGCAGGCCACGGATGCCACGTCCGAGAAAGCGCACGTCCCCGCTCGCGCGCGGCAGCAGCCCCATGATCGCCTTGACCAGCGTCGTCTTGCCCGCACCGTTGCAGCCGAGCACGCCAACGACCTCGTTCGGTCCCACGTCGAAACCAATCTGGTGCAGTACGTCCACATCGCCATAGCCAGCGGACAGATTTTCAATGTGCAGCACGAGCCGCCCCCTGACCAAGATAGATGCGCCGGATTTCCTCATCGCACGCAATATCGGCATAGGTTCCCTGCCGCACGATCTGGCCGCGGTGCATGACCCAGGTCTCGCACTGCATCGCCTCAACAAAGCCCAGGTCGTGCTCGATGGCCAGCACCGCACAGCGCTCCCGCAACCGGTGAATGAGCCGTACGAGCCGCTGCGCGTCGCTGGCAGACAGTCCCGCAGCCGGTTCGTCGAGCAGCAGCAGCGAGGGCTGGCACATCATCGCCATGCCGATCTCGAGCCACTGCCGCGCCCCGTGCGGCAGGTGCATCGCCAGCTCGTTCGCCTCAGCCGTCAGGCCGATTTCGTCGAGCACCGCGTCGGGGTCGGGCATCGGGGTGGCCCGGTGGGCGGCGACGCCCAGTCCCGCAACAATCAGGTTGTCGCGCACCTGCATCGCCAGAAACGTATTGGTGCCCTGGAACTTGCGCACCACACCGCGCCGGCAGAACTGGTGCATGGGCCGGCCGGTCACCCGCTCGCCGGCAAGGAACAGTTCTCCTCTCCCCGGCGCGATCGCGCCCGACAGCAGGCCGACCAGCGTGCTCTTGCCGGCTCCGTTCGGGCCGATCACGCACAGCAGATCGCGCGGACCGATCGTGACGTCGACGCTGGCAACCGCCTGGATCCCGCCGAACGCGCGCTGCAATCCAGTGCCCTCCATCAACGGCGCGTCCATCAGCGCCCTCCTTCCGCGTGTTCGCGGTGGGGCATCGCAGTTCGTCGCCCCCGGCGCGCGTGCGCGATGCGGCGCAGGGCCGCCGTCAGGCCGTGCAGCCGTACACCGTTGGGCAGGAACAGGATGCAGCAGACGAACAGGGCGCCGAGCAGCAGGGGCCACCCGTCGGTACTCAGGCTTGAGACCGTCTGCTTCAGGAGCGTCAGCACGATCGCCGCGAGTACCGGACCGCCGAGTGTGCCCCGGCCGCCGACCGCTACCCAGAGAATGACTTCGGTGGCCAGCATCGGCGAGAACACATCCGGCGCCACCACACCTGAGCACGCGGCCATCAGGGAACCCGCGATCGCGGCGAGCCCCGCTGACACCACGAACACCAGCAGCAGGTGCCAGGGCGTGTGGTAACCGCAGGCCTTCGCCCGCCACTCGTTGGTGGCGATCGCAGCCAGCACCTTGCCGTAGCGGCTGCGGCACGTGAGCCATGTCAGACCAAGGAAGAGGAGAAGAGCCGCCGTCACGGCATACCAGGATCCGCGCGGGCCGCTCAGATCGAGCGTATGTCCGGCCAGATGAAAGCACAGCCCCGGAATACCCAGGAGGCCCGTATCCCCACCCGTGACCGACTGCCAGCTCGTCGCCAGTTGCTGGACGACGATCAGCACGGCCATGCTGATAATGGCGAAGAAGTGCAGCCTCACGCCGGCATACAGGAGGAAGTAGCCGAGGACGGCTGCCACCGCCATTGAACACGTGAGCCCGGTGACCAGCCCGAGCACGGGCGTCTGTCCGAACCGCACGGTGGCGACCGCGAAACCGTACGCGCCAAGCCCGAAGAAGGTCGTGTGTCCGAGTGTCAGGACGCCCGCCCGTCCCCACAGCAGATCGTAGCTAAGCGCGAGTATCCCCATGATCAGCGCATCGCGCACGATCGACAGCAGATAGGGCCCCAGACAGAATGGCAGGATCAGCGCGGCGGCGACGATCGCGATACCCGTCGCCAGGGGCGACAGGTCGTCCCGGGTCATCCCGGGCTGCGACAGCCAGAGGCGCGTGCGAGCAAGGAGGGCCTGAGACATCGGTTAACCTTTACCGAGAAGTTGATGAGCGGCGCTGAACCCGGGAATGAGCCCCTGTGGCCGGAAGCGGACCAGCACGATGGACAGGACCAGCACGAGCGCTGAAGCGAGCGACGGATCCACGTGATAGCTGAGCAGCGTCTCCGCGGTACCGACGACGGTGCTCCCCAGCAGGCTCCCGGCGATCGAACCGATGCCCCCCAGCACGATCACGAAAAACGCCCTGGCCAGGTAGGCAACACCGAGGTGAGCATCCACCGAGACCATGGGCGCGACGAGCGCCCCGGCCAGCGAGGCGAGCGCGGCGCCACCGCAGAAGGCCAGCCGGTTCAGGCGACGGGTATCGATGCCGGCTGCCTCGGCCATCTCCGGGCGCTGGATCACGGCACGCAGCTGTGTGCCGAAGCGCGTACGGGCGAAGAGCAACCAGCAGCCGGCCGTCACGGCGAGGGCCACACCGATCACGAACACCCGGTACGCCGGATAGCTGCCGCCGGGCACGGCGATCGCGCCGGTGAACGGGGCATATACGAGCATCGGCTGTGTGCCGAAGATCAGCTCAAGAGCTTTCCGGACGATCAGACCGACGGCATAGGTCGCAAGCAGTGTGTCGAGTGGTCGCTCATAGAGCAGTCGGATCACGAGACGCTCCAGACACCACCCGAGCACCGCACCGACCGCAGGTGCGGCGAACAGCGCGAGCCAGAATGCGTGAGGCCCGTCGGCCGATTGGACTACCGCCAGCGTGTAGGCTCCGATCGTGACCCACTCGGCATGTGCGAGGTTCACGATGTCCATCAGGCCGAAGATGATCGCGAGACCAAGCGCGATCAGTGCCAGGATGCTAACGTCGCTCAATATATTCAGGATAACTACCATATATTCTCCAGGAATCACTAGCATCCGGGGGTTCCATGGACCTGCCTCTCAAAGCCCATCCGAGACGACTCTTGCCGGCATCCGCGCCTCGACTTCTGCCGCTACGTCTTGTGGCTTCCCCAACCGGCAATCAGTCATCCGGACACTCACAATATATTGTTAGTCACAGGGCAAATTCAAACTAGATTCACAATGTATTGTGAATTTCTGGATGAACGCTCCCCGATACTCGACGGGGCCAGTCAAATCGAGTCCGCATGACCACAGAAACAGAAGCATTCATCAAGGCGCTCGGTGCCGAGATCCGCGCACGCCGCAAACGGAAAAAGCTGACTCAGGTTGGCCTCGCCTTCCGCGCCAAGGTTCATCCCAATACGGTCTCGCTCATCGAGCGCGCTGAAACAGTCGCCGGACTTGACGCATTGCTTGTTCTGGCCGGCGCGCTTGACGCGCCCCTCTCGCACATCATCAAAGGCGTCGAGGATCGCATCGGCCGTCGCTGACACGGTTCGTTCCAGCTCCACACTTCAGCGGGGCGATGTCGCCCTGGCGGCGCGAAGCTTCGATATCTGGCCGCTTGAGCGTCTGGCCCACGCACAACCTGACACGTCCCAACGGCATTCATACCAACCGCGCCTCGTTTTCAGAAGCGACCGCGGGATATGGTCACGCGTCGTCATCGTTCCTGCACCAGACGAATTTATTGCAATCAAATCTACGCCCAAGGAAATCGGGTGTCAACGTTGCCATTTTCCACGTTTACCCTGAATTTACGCAGCAATCGTGTACACCACGCCATCTTGACAATCGCCATGATTGTGCCTATCGTCAATTTATTATAATCAATAGGAGGCGGTATGCACGGCGACCTTTGCAACCGGACGGCGCGCGAGCTCGGCGCGCTCTACGCAGCGGGCGACGCCTCGCCGGTCGAGGTCATGCATGCGGTGCTGGAGCGCATCCAGTCACTCGATCCTGCGATCAACGCGTTCTGCCAGATCGCCAGCGATGCGCTCGACCTGGCGCGCGCATCCGAAGTGCGATGGCAACACGGCACCCCGCTTGGCATGCTCGACGGCGTGCCGGTCAGCATCAAGGACAACGTCTCGATCGCGGGCCTCGCCACGCGTTACGGCTCGCGTGCGACCTCTCGCGAGGCGGCATCGCAGGACAGTCCGTGCGTCGCCCGGCTGCGCGAGACGGGCGCGATCTGCTTCGGCAAGACAACGCTCCCCGACTTCGCGCACAAGATCGTCACCGACAGCCCGCTCACCGGCATCACGCGCAACCCCTGGGACCGTTCGCGCACCCCGGGGGGAAGCAGCGGCGGCGCAGCGGCGGCGGTCGCGCTCGGAATGGGCCCGATCGCCATCGGTACGGACGGCGGTGGCTCGATCCGCATCCCGGCGGCATTCACCGGCACTTTCGGCTTCAAGCCGAGTTTCGGACGCGTCCCGCATGCCCCGCGCGGTCCGTTTGCCCTGCTCAGTCACGCCGGCCCGATGACGCGTTGCGTCGAGGATGCGGCGCATACCCTGACGGCAATCAGCCGGCCGGACAGCCGCGACTGGTACGCCTTGCCGTTCGATGGTGCGGATTACGCGCGTGGACTGCAATGCCAGCCGGTCCCCGGCGGCATCCGCATAGCCTGCAGCCCGGCGCTCGGACTACCACTCACCGTCGAAACGCCCATCCATGACGCGGTGACACGCGCTGCATCGACCTTCCGCGAGCTGGGCGCGCGTATCCAGTTCTCCGATCCACCGGGCATCGCCCGCTGCAATGCGATTCACACCACGCTCTGGCGTGCCTGCTGCCACCAGCTCACAGGCGGCATGACCGATCAATGGGCCGAACTCGATCCGTCGCTGCAGGCGTACGCTGAAGCCGGCAGCGCGATCTCCAGGGAGGCCTTGCTCGGTGCACTGATCGAACGGGGAGAGCGGGGTGCCGGGGTCAATACGTTTTTCGGGCAGCACGACCTTGTCATCTGCCCGGTCTATACACGCGTCGCGATGCCGCTCGCAGAACCGACGTCGGGCGACGAGCTGTTTCCCCATTTCACAGCGTGGTGCAACCAGCTTGGACTGCCGGCTGCGAGCCTCTACGCCGGGATGACTGCAGCGGGCCTGCCGATTGGCATCCAGATCGTCGGCGGCCGCCACGCGGATGCGCTGGTCCTGTGGGCCAGTCACGTGCTCGAACTCGCATTCGGACGCGCTCCGTTCGCAGACATGACGTGCGCTCTGGCGGCGTCCGTTGCGGGCACGGCACCCGCCTGACAAGGGATGGCTGTGATTGCCCCCTCGCGGCCACCACGGAAGCTACCGGATGCCTGCAAGCGGAAGGAACAGTGACAGCGCGTCACCACCGAACGGGCTGAACCCGAAATGCCGGTAAAACCCGGCAGCCTCTTCGTCCTTCGCATCGACAGCCAGCGCGACAGCGGGAATCTCCGATTGCGCAGCCCGGCGCAATGCATTGACAAGCAGCGCGGCCCCCAGCCCCCGGCCGCGATACTTCAGGTCGACGGCCAGTCGCCCCATGCGTATGGCCGGAACGGCCGGGTAGCGCGGAAGCTTTCGTGCGACCTCCCGGGGGAGGTCAGCGAGCGCGATACTCGCGTTTGACAGCGTGTAGTAGCCGACCACGACGTCGTTATCCAGCATGACGAAACACGCCGCGACGCGACGGCGGACGTCCTGCGTGGCGTATTCCCGGAAATACCGGTCCAGTGCGGATGAACCACTCTCAAACTGGGTCCGGTCATGCATCGAGGCAAGCGCGCAGACAACAAGCGGGACGCCATTCATTCGTTACGCAGCAACCGGTCGTGACTGGCGATCGCGCGCCTGAGCGCATCCACCGGCTCCGGCGGCGAAATGATCGCATCAGCAAACCGCTGGGAATCCTCCAGCGAAAGCCGGATGACCTCCGCCTCGGCAATCGCCCGCTGAGCGGCCTCGCGCGCAGCAGAAATGACGAAATCCGTCATCGTGCGCCCCTGGATTTCCGCCGCGCGCCGGATCGTCGCATGCACATCCGGCTCCATCCGGGCCTCGAATCTGGTCGTCATAGCCATGGAAAATCACCTCCTAGCATCAATTGTACGGAAATTTGCCGGGTCAAACAAGCTCCGTACGGAAATTTGCCGGTTATCCCACGCAAAAAACCGACGGCGTCAGGATGCACCGCGGTCTGCGCGCAGGTCCAGATCGGAGTCCAGCACAAGCTTCTGCTGCAGCGCCGCGTGAACCTTGCGCAGTTGGGCTTCGGCATCGTCCATGTGCCCGGCCATGAGCCGGGCAACAGCACCGGCATCCCGGCGCCGCGCGGCAGCAAGGATCGCCCGGTGCGCCGCAACGGTCTGCCGGCCGAACGCCTGGTAGTCCTGCTGCGTCACATTTCCCGCGACAATCACCAGCGTGTGAAGCATCTGGTTGATGATCTGGCACAGGCAGCGCAGGAACGCGTTAGGATGAGCCGCCGCCAGCACGTCATGGAAGTGGATGTCCTCGTGGCGCTGATCAAGCGCTCCCTCCGGGTGTACCTCGAACGGCTCGCACACCGAAACGCTACGCTCGAGCGCCTCGAAGTCTGCCTCGGTCAGCCAGGCCACGGCACCGGCCGCCACCATTGGTTCAAGCGTGCGACGCACGGCGTAAATGTCCTCGAGCGTGATGTTCTCGAAAAACAGATAGTTCTGTAGCGATTGAAAGGCCCGCGCGAGCGGTACCCGCGTAATGGTCGCTCCGCCGTCCGGTCCCGTGCTCAGACTCACCAGCCCCTGCACTTCCAGCGCCTTGAGCGCATCGCGCATCGAGCCCCGGCTGACGTTGAACATCTGCTGCAGTTCGGCCTCCTTGTTGAGACGGTTTCCCGGCCGCGCCCGCCCATCGTTGATCCAGCGCTTGATCAGCTCGGCCACCTGATCGCCCCGCTTGACCGCGCGCGATCCCCGTCTGTCCGGCTGCACCGGCGGCATCTTCTTTTCGGTTGTCGGTTTTCGTCCTGCCATATCGGTCACGCCCGTCGTTGGCCATTCATCGCTTCATTCCGCCGCCATTATCGGGTATCCGCAGCACGCCCGGCCAGCATCCGAAACCTGACTGGCTGCACCCTCCCATTGTGTGGAGGTAGCGCGAGCACCAGCGAGCACCTACGCTCCAGTCCGGACAGCAAGCGCACAAACCGCCCTTACGTTCCGTGCATGCCGATAATCCGCCGCGCGCTCGCGGTGCTGGAGGAACCCGCCGATGTTCGAGTATCTGCAACCGTCACCGGAACGCGGCACGCTGGCCGCACTGGCGGCAAGTCTCGAAGCCTGCGGATTGCCGCTTGACCGGCTCGCGGCATGCATGCGTGCCCACGGCCCGGAAGCCGACCGGACCGGACAGATTCCCGACGCAGTATGGGAACCCGGGGACGTCCCCACACTGAATCTGCATCTGGTCCCTCTCGCCTATGGCGGGTGCCCACACGTTCAGTCGCTCGCGTCACGCGTGATGGTGATGGAATACCTGGGTTATGCCGACGCCGGCCTGGCCCTCGCCCTGCCCGGTCCGGGCCTTGCCATGCCCCCCGTCCTCGCGCTCGCTAGCGGCCCGCAGCAGGCCCGCTTCTTCGAACGCTTTCACGGCACGACGCCGCGCTGGGGCGCATTCGCCATCACCGAGCCCGACTGCGGTTCCGACGCCACCGCTATGCGGACCACAGCGCGCAAGACCAGCCAGGGCTGGGTGCTGAATGGCACCAAATGCTTCATTACCAATGGCGCGCGCGCCGACTGTGTCATCACGTTCGCCACAGTCAACCAGAAATCAGGCCGCTTCGGCGTCCGCGCGTTCCGGGTCGATTGCACTACACCGGGCTTCTCGGTCGCACGCATCGAGCGCATGTCGGGCCTGCGTGCCAGCCAGCTTGCCGTGCTCTCCTACACCGACTGCGAAGTGCCCGATGACGCATGCCTCAGACGAGGCGATGAAACGCCGCTCGATGACGCATTCTCGGGTGCCCAGCAGGCGTGGGACTATTTCCGGCCCCTGCTCTCCGCTGTCATGGTCGGCGTCTGCCGGCGGGTACGCGACGATCTGGCTGCCTATTTCGGAGCGGGCGGACACCCGGTCGGCAAGCACCATCGCGTCGTCGATGTGGAAGCGAGTCTGCTCGACCTCGACCGGCAGATCACCTCAGCGCATCTGCTGTGCCATCACGCGGCGTGGAAAACCGACCAAGGCATCGCGACCTCGATGGATGCGTCGATGGCGAAGGCTCACGCTTCGCGCGTAGCCGCGCGAGTCACGCGCACCGCGCTTGAACTCGCCGGCCTCGACGGCATCGCAGCCTGCCCGTCGATCGAACAGGCTTATCGCGACGCCAAGGCATTCGACATCATGGAAGGCACCGGCGACCTGCAACGGCTCATGATCGCCCGCGCCGCGCACCGCGCGACCTCCCTGCCCTGGGAGATTCATTCGTCGACATCGTCGAATCCCGCACACGCACTCGCATCCTGAGGCCCCACACACCTCGCACCGGAGACCGCTCATGGCACCCCCCCGCGTCTCAACCCGACCCGATGACATCCCCGCGACCGTGAAAGACTGCCTGCTGTCCGTTCTCGGCAGCAACCTGAGCGCCGAGCTTGTCGCCGACGACACGAATCTCTTCGACATCGGCGTCGATTCGATGAACATGACCGAGTTGCTGCTGCAGCTCGAACAGCGCTTCGGCTTCACGCTGGCGCCAGAGGATCTGTCTGCCGACCTGTTCCTCCGCTTCGGCAATCTGGTTGCGTTCGTCGAGTCCCATGTGTCCTCCGACTGAACACGCTGATGTCGAGGCTCGCATCGTCGCCACGGCAAGCTACATTCCATCTCCCCGCGTCTCGCCGGATACACGTGCTGAACCTTTCCGGCGCTCTGGCGCCACCGTGAAAGAAGCCGTCATGCGCGCCGTCTATGCCGATACGCTGCGATGGCGCGACAGGGCTACGCCATTCAGGGCAGATAGCCGTCAGCCCCACCAGTGCAGTCTGCCGGCCAGCGATCGGATCGCCATCGAACGGTGCCTGACGCTCTCGGACATGGCCCTGCATGTTGCGCGGACACTTCTCCGGACTTCGCCCCGGGCCGGTCTGCGTGCGCCAGACCAGATCATCGTGTGCACGACCAGCCTTGAACATGACCTGGCACTGTCCTGCGCGTGTCGTCTGCACAGCGAACTCGGATCGAGCCGCGCGCCGTTCGCGATCGGACAGCTTCAGGGTGCCGCGTTCATCATGGCTCTGGACGTCGCCGCTGCGATGATGGCTGCCGACACCCGGCTGCATACGGTGCTGATCGTCGCGGCAGAGCGCTGGCGCGCGCCCTTCCCGCGCCGGACCGGGTCCGTGGCGGTCCTGGGCGACGGGGCCGCCGCGGTACTGGTCGCGCAAACGCCTGTCTCCGGCTGGCAGGTACGCAGCCTCACGGTCCGGACACCGGGAGCCGGCTCATGCTCGCCGGCAGCAACGGAATTCATCGACATCGCAACACTTGCCGAGATCATCGATGAAACATGCGCGTGCGCCGGGCTGGGCCCAGCGGAAATCGACTGGATCGTGCCCGCAACCATCGACGCCTGGCTGATACAGGAGGTCAGCACACGCTGCGGGCTGCGCGCCGGACGGATCTGGCGTAACGACGGAAACACTCCCGGTCATCTGTGCACCGCTGATACGCCCGCGCAACTCGATACGTTGCTGCGCTCGATCAGTCCGTTCGATGGACAACGCGTGCTCGTCTGGTCCGCGGGCTTCCAGGGACAGGCCGCCTGCGCTGTGATCGAATTCCACGGGAGCGACACATGACGACCCCGGCACACACCCCGTCACTCTCTGTGTCCGGCATTGCGTCCAGCCTGCCTGGAAAGACCGTCGATGCACACGACTGGGCGACACGCTGCGGCCTGCCGGTCGCGCGCGCCCGTGCGCTGCTCGTCAACGGCGCTATCCGGTTTCATGACGCGGCCGGTGAGTCGCCTGTGGCGCTGGCTGTCCAGGCAGTCTCCGCGCTGTTGCACGACTCGGACACGGCACCCACTGCTATCGACGCCCTCGTGTACACGCACACGATCCAGACCAGCGTCCTTGCACCGCCCTCGGGTACCGCCCGGCATATCCAGTCCTGCACAGGCCTGACTCGCGCCCTCGCGTTTTCTGTCACACAGCAGCATTGCGTTTCGCCGATGGCCGCCATCCGCGTGCTTCTCGCGCTCGCCGCACGGCACCCTTCGCTGGAACGCGCGATCGTCGTATGTGCCGACGTGATCGGTTCGGAATGCGACCGGCTGCGCGCCATTCACGATCTCGCCCTGCACAGCGACGGCGCCTGCGCCGTGCTGCTCGAGCGGCACGGTCAGCGCAACGTGATTGCCGGTCTGCATCTGTACACGGACGCACGCTCATTCCGCGGCACGGACGACGATCTGCAACCAGTGCCCGACGATCGCTACTACTGGTCCGCGTTCGCGACCATGCGCGCCGCGATCCGGCAGGCAGGCATCGCGCCCTGCGACATCACGCACGTACTGCCCCATCACGCCAACCTGCCAGGCTGGGCCAGGTTGATGACGATGCTCTCCATCCCGCAGGAGCGGCTCGCCAGCGCAAATTTCGGGCGCATCGGCCACGTCTTCGGTGCGGACCCGTTCATCAACCTCCAGACCTGCCTGGATCTGGAGCCCGGAGAGTGGTCCCTGCTGTTCTCCTGCGGTCTCGCTGGCTGTTTCGGTGCGACGGTCATTCGTCACTGACTGTCCAGCGGATTTCCCCACCTATTTATCGTCGCCCTGACATCACCATGAGAAATCTCATCGACCTCATCCACGCGGCAGCGAACCGCACGCCCGACGCGGAGGCCCTGGTCTGTGGTTCGACCCGGACGACCTATCGCGATCTGCTCCATCACGCGCTTCTCATCGGACAGGCGCTCGACGCACTGGGAATCCCCCACGGTGCGCGCATCGCCATCCTGCTCGACAAGCGCATCGAAACCGTCGTGTCGATGCTCGGCATCGCAGCGACGGAACGCGTGTTCGTGCCCGTCAATCCCCTGCTCAAACCCCATCAGGTTGCACACATCCTGCGCGACTGCGGCGCCGACTGCCTGATCACCACCGCCCTGCGCGCATGCGTGCTCGACGAAAATGGTCTGGCGGGCGTCCCGCATACGATCATCGTGGACGATCCCGGTGTCGTGAGCCCACATCTGCGCACGAATACACATATTCAGGGCTGGCCCGGACACGCGGGCGTGGAGTCCATCGACGACGGTGGTCCGCATGTATCACGCCCGGGAACCGCGTCGGGCATCGACACGGACCTGGCCGCTATCCTCTACACCTCCGGCTCCACGGGGCTGCCCAAAGGCGTGATGCTCAGTCATCGCAACCTGCTCGAAGGGGCATGGAGCGTCGCGCACTACCTTCACCACACGCCATCCGATCGCATCCTTGCCGCCCTGTCGCTCAGCTTCGACGCGGGTCTCAGCCAGCTCACATCGGCATGGTCCGCAGGCGCCAGCGCCGTGCTGATCAACTACCTGACGCCGCAAGACATCATCGATGCGTGCGAACGCGAACGCATCACGGCAATCACCGGCGTGCCACCGTTGTGGATGCAACTGGCCCGCGCCGCCTGGCCGGACACGGCACGCCGCACGTTGCGCTATTTCGCCAATACGGGTGGCCGGCTACCGGTACCGGTCCTGCAGCAACTGCGCTCGCTGTTTCCCGAGGCAACACCGTACCTGATGTACGGCCTGACTGAAGCGTTCCGCTCGACGTTCCTCGACCCTGCCGAGGTGGATCGCTGTCCCGATTCAATCGGCAAGGCGGTGCCGAATGCCCGGATCCTCGTGGTCCGCGAAGACGGCACCTCGTGCGGGCCGGAGGAAGTCGGCGAACTGGTTCACACCGGTGCCTGCGTCACGCTGGGCTACTGGAACGACCCGGCCCGGACAACCCAGCGCTACCGGCCATCTCCGGAGATCAAGCCTGGCCGCGCCGTGCGCGACACCGCCGTCTGGTCAGGAGACCTCGTGCGGCGCGATGCTGACGGGTTTCTCTACTTCGTCGCACGCAGCGACGCCCAGATCAAGAGCTCCGGGTACCGGATCAGCCCCGAAGAGCTTGAGGAGACCGTGCACGCCAGCGGCCTCGTGACGGAAGCCGTCGCCCTCGGCATCCCTGATGACGAACTCGGCGAAACGATCGTACTGCTGGTCGTGCCGGCAACCGGCCTGTTCGATCCCCAGACCCTTCGGGCCTGGTGCACAGAGCGCCTGCCGCGATACATGGTGCCGCACCGGATCGTCGTCCGACCCGGTATCCCGCGCAACCCGAACGGAAAATTCGATCGGACCGCGTTGCGCGCCGCATTCACCGGCACTGCAGGCGGGCTCGAAGGGAGACCATCGTGAACCACCCGTTCAGATCGCAAAACGGTATCCTGACCATCGGCGGCATCGAGGCGGGGCGCCTGGCCGATCGTGCGGGGCGCACGCCTTTTTTCGCGTATGACCGGACGGCAATCGATGGCCGCGTGCGCATGCTGCGCGACACACTGCCGGCCGGAATCGGATTGCACTATTCGATCAAGGCCAATCCGATGCCCGCCATCGTGCACCACCTCGCGACGCAGGTCGACGGTTTCGACGTCGCATCCGCGACGGAGATGGCGCTCGCCCTGAATACCGGCATGGCCGCCACCGAAATCGGCTTTGCCGGACCGGGCAAGGAGCGTGATGAGCTGCGTCGTGCAGTCGCGAGTGGCATCAACATTCATCTCGAATCAGCCACCCAGTTGCACCTCGTCACGGCAATCGGCTGGGAACTCGGCGTGCGACCCAGCATCGCCCTTCGCATCAACCCCGACTTTCACGTCGGGCACAGTGGCATGCGCATGGGCGGCGGGGCAGTACAGTTCGGCGTCGATGTGGAACAGGTGCCGGCCCTGCTGCGCGAGCTCGATGCGTGCGAACTGGCACTGGCCGGCTTTCACGTCTTCTGGGGATCACAGTGCCTGCACGCCCCGACCGTCATCGAGGCCCAGCAGAAAAGCGCCGCACTCGTCATGGGACTGGCAGACGGCCTGGCACGCGCGCCGCGATACGTGAATCTGGGCGGTGGCTTCGGCATCCCGTACTTCGCGGATGACACCCCGCTGGATCTGCGGGCCGTCGCAGACGCCATGCACGGCTGGTTGCCCGGATTCCGGAGTGAACTGCCGGACACGCGCGTCGTCCTGGAACTGGGACGATACCTGGTTGGCGAAGCGGGCATCTACGTGTGCCGCGTCATCGACCGCAAGATATCCCGTGGCAGGACGTTCCTGGTTACCGACGGCGGCCTGCACCACCATCTGGCCGCCTCCGGGAATTTTGGACAGGTCCTGCGTCGCAACTTCCCGGTCGTTCTCGGCAATCGCGTCGACGACGTACCCTGGGAACGCTGCCACATCGTCGGGTGCCTGTGCACGCCACTCGACCGGATCGCGGACGACGTCCTGCTCCCGGAGGCCCGCATCGGAGATCTTGTGGTCGTCCTGCAATCAGGCGCCTACGGGCAGTCGGCGAGCCCAGGCAACTTTCTCGGTCATCCCGCCGCCGTCGAGATGCTTGTCTGAACCCAGTGACAACAGAGGAGGACGCGATGCGTGCCACGCAATCCTTTCTGTCGGCCCCGGTGCCCACCTCCTGGGCACTGACCGACGATCAGCGCAGCCTGCGCGCAGCCAGTGAACGCTTCGCCAGCGAGCGACTCGAATCCTTGCTGGCTCAGGCCCCCTCGGCGGTCGTGTGGGAGGAGACCGTCGGGCTCGCCGCGGCGCAGGATCTGGGCACGATGATCCTGCCCGAGTCCCTGGGTGGGATGGCCATCAACCACGACGACCTGTCGCTCGTCATCGGGGCGCTCGCCGCCGGCCCGCTCGAGCGGGCCGCCGCACTGACCCTGAGCGCCCCTGCACTCATGACGCTGCGCGCACACGACGCGCTCGCCCCACTGTCTGCGCGCCCGGTCGGCGACTATTTCGACGCCACTGCATCCATCGCCCTCACGGTGCCGGATACCGGAACCGCCGGCCAGTGGCGTCTCCGTGAATCAGTTGCGCCGGGACTCACGATGCATGTCGATACCACACGCCGCGGCGTCGTTCTCACCGGGCAGGCGCCTGCGCTCCAGGCACCACACGCCAGACACGTCGCCACGCTCGGCACGCTCACCCTCGAGCATGTGGATCTCGGCGAGGCCAGTCCGGCACCACCGCTCGCCATGATCGGGCAGCCCAACGCGGAAGGCATTTTCCCCGCGCAGACCTGGCTCACGGAAGCGGGGTTTTATCTGGCCGCACTGCTGACCGGTGCGATGCAGCACAGCGTCACGTTCGCACTCGACTACGCAACGTCGCGGCAGGCCTTCAGAAAGCCTCTGGCAATCCATCAGCTTGTCGCCACACGGCTGGCCGACATGCTGATCGTCACCCACGGGACTCACCTCTTTCTGCGCTCCGTGGCGGCCGCCGGACCATGTGTGCCTGCATCGCTCGCCCGACAGCTGATTCGCCATGTCGCAGCCGAATCCGTCGACGTCGGTTGCGAACTGGTCCAGCTCTGCGGCGGTCACGGCTACGTCGAAGGACTGCCGCCGGCAGCACGCTTCCAGACAGGCCACTGGTTCGCAATGCTGCTCATGCAAATCGATGCGGCGCTCGGGCAATTCACGTCACCCACGCATACGGGAAACACGGAAGAGGTGCACGCATGACCGGACATCCCCCCGGGTCCACCTCTCCCGGCTCCACGGTCCGGGAGCCTCAGGCCGATATTCCATTCTCTGGCTGCTGGTTGCGTGAACCTGACCGTGACGATGTCCGCGACATTGCCTGCTGGCTCGCGCAACCCGCCATCGGACACTGGTTTGATTTCGGACTTGGCCGGCAGACGCTGCCGGCACTCGCCGTACACGCGATGCTGCGATGCGGCCGGCACCGCATACGCGTGTTCGGTCCTCCCGGGTATCGCGCCCCGAGCGGGCTGGTCGCTGCGAGCGACATCACCCATCGCTTCGCCACGGGCTCCTTCTGGGTCCTCCGGGACAGACGGCGGCCCGCCTGCGCGAACATGACCTACGACGCCGCACGATCCCTCCTTCACGAAGCGTTCGACTGCGACGGGCTGCACTGCATCACTGCGTGGGCAGCGCAATCCAACGTCCCCTCGCAGCACCTGCTGGCCCGGCTCGGCTTCCGACTGATCGGATTGCAACGCGACTGCCACCTCGTCGGTGACGAGCGGGTCGGCCGGCTGCTCTACGACCTGCTCCCGGAGGAGCTCGGCACTCCGTCCGCGCCATCATGAACGGGCCCATGATTACGGCACTCGCGATACATGTGCCGCACGCGGTCCCACCGGACCGGGAACAAGCGATCGGGGCAAGGCAGCGCAACACCACGCGGTCCGGCTGGGATGCCTGGGTCACGTCATGGCGCAGGGAATGCGGCACCTTTGTGGAAACGGCGAAGACCGATTTCCACAAGCCTGTTGCCGTCAAGGCAAAAGGTTCCCGCACCGCCCAGGTGCCTGTCGAGTGCGAAACGGATCTGTCGGGCCTCGCCGCCAGCGTCACGCAAACGATCTGCGCGGCGCGGCATCCCGATGCCGCCCCCATCGACATCGTGATGTTCTGCCATACCAGCCTCGCCGAGCATGTCTCAACCACTGTTGCCGGGCGCCTGTGTACCGTCGTCGGCACGCCATGCTTCCCGTTCTCCGTCTCCCAGCAGCAGGGCGCGTCGGTGTTCACCGCGCTACAACTGACGCAGGACCTGTTCATTGCCGAATCCCACGTGCACACCATCCTGATCGTCGCCGCAGAAAAGTGGTACCCACCGTTTTCGCGACGGTCCGGCCGCGAGATCGTGCAAGGCGACGCGGCCGGCGCCATGCTGGTCGAGCGGTCCTCGATCACGACGCGCGGACTCCGCCTGATCGACGCATCCACGCGTCCCTTGCACCGGATATCGGCTCGCCCCCCGCTCTCGCGCGCCGGTATCCAGCGCGTCTGGGCGCCGGCCTTGCTCCTGACGGTCGATGCGCTATTGGCACGGCACCGCGTCCGCGCACACGAACTCGCCACCGTGGTCGGACAGGAAACCGGCTCGCAGCTGGGCGATCTCGTGCACCAGCATCTCGGTTGCCACGCGAGCAGTGGCGCCCGCTTCGCCGACCTCGGCTCGGCTGGTCCGATCGTGCGACTGGCCGACATGCTCGCCACCCGCGCGCCGCCCTGGCAAGGTCAGGTCCTCATGTGGGGCATCGGACTCGGTGGCTTCGTCGGCTGTGCGCTGTTTGCATCACACGGGACACCGTCTCTCCACGGTGACAGCCACGGGCACGGTCCATCGTGAAGGTGGTCATTGGCATCCCGCACGTCGCCTACTCGCTACCCGGGCGTATCGAGGATGTCCGCAGGTGGGGCCTGAGAACCGGGCAACCGGATGCCACCATCACCCGCCTGAGACTGGCGGGCGTCCACCGCTTCCACGACGCAGGGAGACGAACGGCCATCACGCTTGCGGCACATGCAATCGAGTCGCTGCTGGATACGGCCGCGCTCGCACCCGACACCGTCGACTGTCTCGTCTACGTCCACACGCTGCAAGGCAGCGTCGCACCGCCGCCCCTTTCCCTGCCGCGCCTGCTGTGCGAACGGTTCGGCTTCTCGAACGCAAACGCATTTTCATTCGCCCAGCAACATTGCGCATCGTCGCTCGGCGCGCTGCGGATTATCCGCGCGATGTTCATCGCTCGCCCGACCATGAATCGCGTATTGCTGGTGGGGGCTGACACCATGCCGCATGCTGCCGACAGACTGATCGAGGCGTCCGGACTCCTCAGCGACGGCGCGTGCGCCGTGCTCGTCGAGCGCAACGCCAGGATCAACCGCCTGCTCGCGCTGGCGAGTCACGCGAGCGGAAACGGATGGCGTGGCATGCTGGAAGGGCATGAGCGGCGCTTCGCGGCCCATTATTTTTTTACGGCGCGACGGCTCATCCTGCAGGTCGCCGACGACGCCCACATACCGTTGACCGAGATTCAGCGCATCCTGCCGCCTCATCTCGATCTGCCGGCGTGGCGCAGAATCGTTGCCACGCTCGGACTGCCAGCGTCATGTCTGTTCACCCGCAACTTTGCGCGCACCGCCCATGTGACAGTGAGCGACCCCTTCATCAATCTCGCCGACTGCGATGGGCTGATTCCGGGCAAGCCTCTTCTGCTGTATGCGCAAGGGGTGGGTGGATTTTCTGCAGCCGCTCTGCTCATACGCTAGGCGCGCCAGCCCGATCGGGTCTGAGGCAATCGGGTCTGATTCATCAACCGAAGCCACCATGATTGCAACAAACGGCGTCGTGCAATTGAAAGCATTAATTTCTGGTCCGTCATCCTTATCCGAAATAAGGCAATCCATCTGGCGATGTTGCGGATACCGGTATTAAAATAAATCCCCACTCCGCGCGGACAAACACTTTCAGGATCACTTCAATATCCGGGCGAGCAGGGCTGATGCGCGACTTAATCACTGCCAGGGCACAAGCTGCCTGACGCAATCGGCTGGGCTTCCGGAAACGATCGGATAGCTGGCGTTCCCGCCGCATCACTTCCTTGAATACCACCGGGCAGAAGCGAGGTGACAGTCATGAAATCCGTTATTCGACATCGCCCACGCGGAATGGCATCCAGACCACGGCCATGGAGTATCGACCTGGTCAATCGAATGGCGCCGATATTGGCAACCTTTCATACATCCAGCGACATTTTTTCACTTGATCGCCTGTTTGGTCATGCTGCGCATTCCCTCGGTTTTCCACGCTATGCGGTCAGCCGGATCTCGAGAACCCGCTCCCGATCCCACCCCCGGATAAATGTGGAAACCATTTTCGCCCATTATCCCGATAACTGGGTACAGCACTACCTGCAACGCGACTACGGACCTATCGATCCCGTGCATCGGGCAGCATTCACTCGCCCCGTTCCTTTTCACTGGGTCGACATTCCCGACCTTAATCATGTCGAGCGACGCGTACTCGGCGAAGCGCGCGATGCCGGACTGGCCCACGGACTCAGCATCCCCATTCATGAGCCCGGTGGCGCCGTTCTGCTCATCAGCCTGTCCGGCCAGCCGGTCAACGCCCGTGCCATCGTCAGCCTCCAACTGGCCAGCCTGATCAGTACGCTGTTTCACCAGGAACTGGAACGCCTTACACGGAGCCAGCACCCCGGCCCGACGCTGCAACTGTCCCCCCGCCAGCGCGAGTGCCTGCTCTGGGTCGCACGCGGAAAAACCTCGTGGGAAATCGGCACGATCCTCGGGATATCCCATCACACGGTTATTTATCACGTTAGCGAAGCCATGAGGATGCTCAACGTCAATAGCAGAACAACGGCGGCCGTGTACGCCACCGTTTACGGACTGATCCAGCACTGATCACCGTCGGGACCACGACCCTGCGTTCCTCCAGCAATTTCAGACGGCTTTCGTTATCGCCAGTCCGCCCGGTCCGGGCGGATCAACTATCCCGCATCTTGAACCGGAACGCCCGCCCAGCCAGCGCGCGCATTCCGATCCACATCTTGCGCATGGCAGTCCCGCATCCGTCTGTGTGTGCTACCGGGCCGGCCTCCCTGACTGACTAGTTCCTCTCGTGATCCCGCGTTGATAGCGTGGCGTCCGTTAACACAGGAGGAAAAGTCCATGTCCTACATCGCTGCAGGCAGGCGGAATGACCTGCCCCCCGATATGCGTCACGATCTGGGAACCTTCCGGCACGATGTATTCGTGCGGCGTCTGGGCTGGTCACTGCCCGATGTTACCGAAGGCGCCACTGCCGAATGGGACCGCTTTGACGGGGAGAATGCAGTTCAGATTGTCGCGCTTACGCCTGAGCGGCAACTCTGCGGTTGCGCCAGGTTGATGCCAACCACGGGCCCGTACCTGCTCCCCGACCTGCTCCCTTGTCCGTCGTCTCTCGCTCTTCCGTCGTCGTCAACGGTATGGGAGCTTTCACGGTTCGCCGGATCCCGGACAACCGGCCACCCGGCGGATGCCGGATTGGGCATGGAACTGTTTCCCTATGCGCTGGCTATTGCCGTTTCCCTCGGGGCAACCTGCATAATCGGCGTAGTAACCCGCGCCGTCGCTCGCCTGTACCGCCGCTATGGTCTCGACCTCCGTGAGATCATGCCGGACCTGGAGACCTCCGCATTTCCCTTCCTGGTCTGTGCGATTGATCTCACGCCTTCAACGTTCACCAACCTCGGACGCAATCTGCACGATCTTCTGGATTCGGTGACGTGGTATGGGTTCCGCGCGTCGCCGGCTTCTTCCGCGGAGGAAACAGAGCCTCGCGTTCTCCGGCGGCCCGCCACATCCGGAATGTCTCCGCAAAACCCGGTGACACGCACAAGTGCGAGCCTCGAAAGAGGGGGCACACCGGGAGTGTGCAGCGCTACCGGACTCACCCCGGCCACGGCGATCCCCGCACCGTTGCCGCGTGACGATGATGATGCCGGTTGTCCGCATCCTTCACCCAATCCGGCCTGATGGCAGACGCATACGCCTGGCCGCTGCGTGACGCCTCGCCATTTGCCTGCGCGCTCAGTCCGAGGCGTTCATCGATGGCACGTGCGACAGTCGAAGACTTCGGAGAGTGACGGTGGTCACCATCCGCCCAGAACGCGTGCATGGCGTCGAACAGGACGGACAGTACCGTCGTCACGTAAGGCAGGCGGACGAGCACACCACCCGCTACCCCATCACCATCGGCCAGGTCGAGGGACTTCTCCTCCGCTCCGGCAGGCATACCGATCCTCATCGCATCAAGCTCGCGTTGCAGGCGGTCTTCCACACAATAATGCGCGGCTGCCGAATTCGCCAGTACCTTTCTGAGCTCGCAGAGCTTCTGTTCTTTCAGGTGAAGACATCTCCTGAGCCGGCAGACTTCCGCTTCCGCGCGCTGCAGCCGACTTTGCAACGCTGCGCAATCGCGCATACACGCAGAGCGGTCTTTCCTGTCGTCTGGTTGCGATACACCGTCACCGTGCTCCATGGCGTGCCTCACCTTAAACGTGGTGCCCGCATGCACCGTCAAGCGTCCGAACTGTCAATACCGGGTCCACCACCGAACCAGAAACAGTGCTGTACCTCGATTGAATTCACGTCAAATGCGCGAGGCTTACCGGACCGGTTATGTCGTGATGGTGGACCGGGTGTATCCGTTTTTCGCTTCCGCCGGGTCCCACGTCAACTACATAATCGCGCAGGATATTGCTACCCGCCAAAAGGTAGGCGGCCAAACACGCCTGTGCCTTGTCGCGAGGCTTCCCGATGCGAGCCGAAAGGTGTTCACCATGTCCAGTTGCCCGTAACAGGCAAACGCTTCTTCTTGCGCTTCGATGACGTGCACGGCTTCCAGCCTGATGGCTACCCGGTGCACCAGTACCTTGCAACTCGCCCAGTCCACCGCCGCCGTCAGAAACGCCCCGAAGGAAGTCTCCTTTGCGCGACACGAATCCACACGCCAATGGAATGTGCGCCATGTCGCGTGCCCACGCCTGGTTGGGCCGCTCGATCTTCGTGCCACGCAGCAGATACGACCGGATCTTGTGCTGCGTATTGCGCCGGCTCAAGTACCGCCAGCAGTACAGCGCATCGATACCCCTGCGCTTCATCAGCGTACGCACACGCCGATGGTCAATCCCGTGTCCCTCGCGACGCAAGAGTCGCGTCTGTTGTGAGCCAGGAAACGTGTGGGTACGATCCGTCATTGCTTTGCGCCCAGCAATCCCGGTTTGTTGAGGGAGCCTCTTAAAAAAGCGCTCTCCGGCGTGAGCGTGCCGATCTTCGCGTATAGCTCCTTCAGATCGACCAGCGACTCGCTCGACGCCGTGCCGCCCGCACCGAACACGTCTGCGGCACGTTCCTGCATCTACCGCTTCCATTCCGTGATCTGCCTGGCGTGCACGTGGAACTGCTGCACCAGCCCGGCCCGCGTCCGCTCACCCCCGACCGCCGCTATCGCAACTTTCTCTTTTAACGCTGAGGAGTGCGCACGTCGGACTCTCTTCGTCATCTTCCAGGTCCTTTGCCGGCATTATCGCCGATCAGGCTCTGAACGCCCCATTTTTCCGGTTGTCCAAATTTGCGTGCTTGGCTCTGGAGAGCTAAACGCATCAGGAAGCGGGATTCAGCGGCGCTGCGGCAACAAGCCGGCGCATGAATTGTGATCACGCGCTCCCGGTCAGATGAAAACGGGAAGCTGGATACCAGAGTTGTACCGACGTCGCGACCCGCTCGCCGACCCACGTACGGCGCCACATCAGCAGGCACGGTTCGCCGATTTCCATCTTCAGTTGAGCGCGCACGCGCGCATCGGGCTTCTGCGCGTAAATGCGGAAATCGGCGCGCTGGATCGGCGCGAGCCGCACCATGTAGTGATTGGGCGTTTCGACCGTAAAGTCCTGCTTCAGATAATCGGGAAACACCAGCGGGTTCACATAGCGATCCTCGTACTGGATCGGCTCGCCGTTTTCGCTGTGGACGATACGGGAATGGAACACGGAGCCGCTTGCCAGACCGACTGCGGCCACGGCCTGGGGGTCGTTGCTCGCATCGAGCGTCAGCACGCGGGCCGAATGCCGGTGTCCACGCGACGTGATTTCGTCGGCGATATTGCGGATCTCCAGCACGGTCGACTCGTAATGACGCGACTCGACGAACGTCCCCAGACCCTGCACGCGCGTCAGCACGCGCTCCGCCGTCAGCTCGCGCAGCGCGCGCGACACGGTCATGCGCGCCACACCGAACTCTTTCACGAGTTCGGTCTCCGACGGAATCAGGTCACCAGGCTTCCACGTCCCGCCCGTGATGCGCCCGATTACGTATTGTTTGATCTGCTCGTAAGCCGGCAATACCTTCTGGGGTGTCCGCGCGTCACACGTCCCTTCCGTTGCGTCGTGTCGTGCATCCATACTCATCCTGTACGCCCCGGGATAGCCCGGCGGCGTGGTCATCAGTGGCCGAACGCCCCGGTCAGCACGGCGGACGCAGCGGCCTTCGACGTCTGAACGTCCGCCTGCGAAACCGGAATCGCCAGCGCGGCGTCAGGCAACGTGGGCGCGTCAGTAGCCAGCATGCGGAATGCGAAGGCCATGTCGTCGGCAAGCGGCCGGTCGTCGCGATACGTGGGCAATACGCTGCGCACCTGCGCACGCAACCCTTCAGTGTAGTACGCGCGCGGCAGGTCGGCCGGCTGCAGATCGTAGGCCTGCACGGCGGCCAGCAATTCGATGGCGACGATACGCGTGCTGTTCTCGATGATGTTCAGCACCTTGAGCGCCGCCGGCGTCGCGTGGCACAGGTGGTCCTCCTGCAGGCCGGATGTGATGCCGCCGTCGAGACTCGCCGGCGCCGCTTCGCGCCGGTTCTGCGCCACCAGCGACACCGCCGTGTATTGCGCAATCATGAAGCCCGAACGTGTGCCGCCCTCGACGGCCAGAAAGGCCGGCAATCCGCTCACGAGCGGGTTCACGAGCCGGTCGATGCGGCGCTCAGCCATCGCCGCCACCTGCGCGACCGCGACGGCCACGCTGTCCATCGCGAGCGCGATTGACGCACCCACTGCATGCGCCTGCGAATAGACGCGCGGCTCGTCCAGCGTGCCGGCCACCACCGGGTTGTCGGTAATCGACGCCAGTTCGCGGTTCACAATCTCTCCCGCATTGCCCAGCACGTCGCGCGCGGCGCCGTGCACCTGCGGCACCGTACGCAGACTGAGCGGATCCTGGGTGCGCCGGCCCACCGCCGCTGCGAGAATGCCGCTGCCAGCGAGCGCCGCGCGCAGGCGGGCACCGACGTACGCAAGACCCGGCGATTGACGATATGCGAGCGACTGCGCGTCAAACGCGTCGATCTGTCCGCGCAGGTTCTCGAAGCTCATCGCCGCCACCGCGTCAGCCCAGTCGAGCAGCCGCCGCGCGCGCGAGAGCGCGAGCGCGGCTAGCCCCGTCACGCACGGCGTGCCGTTCACAAGGCTCAAGCCCTCCTTCGCCTCGAGCGACAGCGGGTAGAGACCGAGTTCGCGCAGCGCGTCGGCGCCGCTCATCATGGTTCCACGCCAATGGACGCGCCCAGCGCCGACGCACACCAGTGCGATGTGCGCCATATGGCTCAGGTAGCCGACCGAGCCGAACGCCGGCACTTCCGGCAGACAATCGGCATTGAGCAACGCGGCGAGCTGCTGCACGACCTCGGGTCGCACACCCGAATGACCGTGCGCATGATTGTTGATCGCAGCGGCGATGATCGCGCGGGTTTCCTCACGCGCGAGTGGCGCACCGACGCCCACCGCATGGCTCATCAGGATGTTGTGCGACAGGTCGTGCTGCTCGGCTGGCGACACGATAACGTCGCACAGCGCGCCGACACCGGTATTGACACCGTACGCGCGGATGCCGCGCGCCACGATCTGCGCGACCAGCGCGTGCGCGGCCTCGATGCGCACGCGCGCGTGCTCGGACAGTTCAAGCGGCGCGCCCGCGGCGACCGCGGCAATCTCGCACCAGTCGAGCGGCCGTTCGGAACGGGTGATGGTCATGGAGATATTCACGGTAACGGGTGCGATCCGGCGTCAATGTACGGCCCGGTCCTGATGGCTCGAAACGAACTGGCGGAAGCGTTCGGACCTGCACTCGCCGAACGCTTCCTGCGGCGTACCGTCGAGATCCACACGGCCTTCGTGGAGAAACATCACGCGATTCGACACATGGCGGGCAAAGCCCATCTCGTGCGTGACGACCAGCATCGTGCGGCCTTCGTCGGCAAGCGCGCGCATCACGCGCAGCACTTCGCCAACCAGTTCGGGATCGAGCGCGGAGGTCGGTTCGTCGAACAGCATCACCTTCGGGTGCATCGCCAGCGCACGCGCGATGGCAACCCGCTGTTGCTGGCCGCCCGACAGATGCGCCGGATAGTGCGCACGCTTTTCGGCAAGCCCTACCTTGGCCAGTAGCGCCTCGGCTTCCTCGGTCGCTTCGGCGCGCTTGCGCCCGAGCACGCGCATGGGCCCTTCTATCAGGTTGTCCAGCACCGTCATGTGTGACCACAGGTTGAAGTTCTGGAACACCATGCCGAGCTGCGAGCGGATGCGATCCACCTGGCGACGGTCTGCCGGCTGCAGTGTGCCGTCGCTGCGGCGCTTCATCTTCAGTTCCTCGCCGGCGAGTGAGACCGAGCCAGCGTCCGGCGTCTCCAGCAGGTTCAGACAGCGCAGCAGGGTGCTCTTTCCGGAGCCGCTCGCGCCGAGAATCGAAATCACATCGCCTTCGTGCGCATCGAGCGAAATGCCTTTGAGCACCTGATGATGGCCGAACGACTTCTGGATGTCCTTGACGGACAGGGCAACGGGTGCAGCAGCATTCATGGAGATTCTCCTTCAGTGCGCGGCCGCTCAGGACACGGCGCGGCGGGGATCGGGCGAGGTGACGGCGGGCGCGGCCGCCGCGGGCGGAGGGCGCAGGTGACGCGACAGCCGCACTTCGACGAGTCCGAGCGCGCGTACGATCAGGAAATTCAGGCCCAGGTAGATCACCGCCGCGCACGCGAACACCTCGGTCGTACGATAGGTCTCGTGGATGATCTCCTGAGCGACGGCGGTCACGTCCCAGACCGTGACGAGGCTCGCGAGTGCGGTCGACTTGACGAGCAGCACCGCCTCCGTCGAGTAGGCCGGCAGGCACTGGCGCAGCGCGATCGGTGCGATCACGCGGCGCAGCAGCGCAAACCCGGACAGCCCGATCGCATAGCCGGCCTCGATCTGCCCGACCGGCACGGCCATCAGGCCGCCGCGAATGATTTCGGCGGTGTACCCCGCGGTGCACAGTGCGAGCGACAGCACCGCGCAGACATACGGCTCGCGCAGCAGCGGCCACATGAAGCTTTCGCGGATCACGCCGAACTGGCCGAGCCCGTAATAGACGAGGAACATCTGGATGAGCAGCGGCGAGCCGCGAAACACGAGGATGTACACGCGCGCGAAGCGGTTCGGCAGCCAGTGCGGCGACACGCGCATCGCGACGATCGCGAGCGACAGCAAGCCGCCGAGCGCGAGCGAAGCGAAGAACAGGGCCAGCGTCGTCGGCACGGCGGCGAGCAGCTGGCGCATCGTGTCGAAAAGAAAGCCGAAGTCGGGCATGATCAATCTCTTCTCGTGGAATCAGTTGCGTGCGAAATTGCGCTTGAACGAGCGTCCGACCACGGCCTCCGCGCGACCGAAGACGCGGTTCGAGATACTCGTGATCACGAGATACAGCACGCCACCGAAGACGAAGAACGCGAAATACTGGTGCGTGGATCCGGCCGCCACCTGACTGGTGCGCATCAGCTCGGCAAGGCCGGTTACCGAAATCAGTGCGGAGTCCTTTAGACTCATCTGCCACACGTTGCCGATTCCGGGCAGCGCGAAGCGTACCACCTGCGGAATCAGGATCCGGCGCGCCACCATCAGCCGGGGCATCCCCACCGCATGCGCGGCCTCCAGTTCGCCGCGCGCGACCGCCAGTACCGCGCCGCGATACACCTCGGCCTGGTACGCGCCGGAGATGAGCCCGACCGCGAGCGCGCCGATCGCGAACGGCGGCACGCTGACAAAGCCGCTCGCCCCGAACCACTGCCCGACGCTTGACACGAACGACGAGCCACCGAAGTAGAACAGGTAGATGACCAGCAATTCGGGCACCCCGCGAAAGACCGTCGTGTAGCAATCGCCGACCACGCGCAGGATGCGCAGGCGCGAGAGCTTCGCGGCGGCAACCAGCGAGCCGGCGACCGCGCCGATGGCAAGCGCGGCGAGCGTGAGCAACACCGTCATCACGGCGCCCAGCAGCATCATGCCGCCCCAGCCGTCCGCGCCGAAACCAAAGATGTCGAAAAAAGCCATTGCCGCTCTCCCCTCCCGCGATGAACGTGACAGCGCGTACGCCGCTCAGGGCGCGACGTTGGTCTTGAACCACTTCTCGGACAGCCGGCTCACTGTGCCATCCGCAATCGCCGACGCGATGGCGACGTCGAACTTCGCCTTCAGACTGTCGTCCTGCTTGCGAAACGCCAGTCCTTCACCGGGTCCCCAGATCGGGCCGGCGATTTCCGGACCTGCGATCACGATCGACGCTGTCTTGTTCGCACCCGACGTAAAATAGGTCACATCGTCGAACGACGCGTCGATACGGCCATTCGCCAGATCGAGGTCGCGCTCCGGCGCAGTCTTGTACTCGCGGATCGTCGCGACGTCCCTGAAGTTGTTTTCGATGAACTTCGTATAGACGGTGCCCGACTGGATACCGATCGTCTTGCCTTTGAGCGCCTTGCGCAGCGCGTCGATGGCAGGCTGATCGACCCGTGCGTCGCTCCCCAGCTTCACGACCATCGGGGTGGCCGACGTCTTCGGCAGAAGCTTCGTGTCAGTGACGGCGAACGTTGCAGGTGTCGCCGCATAGGCATTCGAAAATCCGATGATCTTCTCGCGTTCCGGCGTGATCGAGATCGCGTCCATCAATACGTCGAACTTGCCTGCCATCAGGCCGGGAATCATGCCGTCCCAGTCCTGCGTGACGAGCTTGCACTGAAGTTGCGCACGCGTGCACAGATTCGCGATCAGTTCAGGCTCGAAACCGCTCAGCTTGCCGTTCGGCTGCGTCAGGTTCCAGGGCGCGTAGTCGCCCTCCGTGGCGATGATGACCTCTTTCGCCTGTGCGTTCGCCGAAGCGAGGACCGCCGCGCCCAGTACTGCACCCATGCACGCCCTGACGAGCGTGGCCCGCTTGATTCCCATGTCGAGACTCCTGTTGTTTGAAGAGACGTTTGCTTGCGAACCTGGACTGCCACTGCCATCTTGTCTATACAAGCATGCATGAGCCAAAATCTCCCCGCAAGTGAAAATCGCAAAATAAATTGAATCCCGAGGGTATTCCCGGAGGTGCCGCTCCGACAGCTCCGGATTTCCGGCAACTCCCACGCAGCCGGCCTGTCGAGCGGTTGTAATGATCGATGCAAAAAGGCACGGCTGCGGCGGGACGACGTTCGAGCCGGCGCGCGCGACGACGCGCTCGCCAATATCGCAATTGATATTGTCTAGACAATCATGCGCATGCGGAGGGTTGTGTTGTAAACGAGGACCGGGGGTATCCGCTTTTTTCGCTTCAGCCGCGTCTCACGCCAACTACATAATCGCGCAGGATATCGCCACCCGATAACGATGGCTGGCACCTGGTAAACATACCAGGCCCGGTGCGTCTTCGGGCTAGCGAATCGAAAGCGGTGACTTCAGCACACCGAATAAAGAATCGTTTGCGACCGATGGTCGAACGTAGCCGTATCGCAATGGTCGGGGGCAACCGGCAATGTCCGCGTCGAGGTAATGAGCCTCCACGTGGGCCAGCACGCCGACGCGCATTCAGTTCGTCAGCCGGACTCTTCCTCTTGCTGCTGCCGGGCGTAATTGAACGGTAGAAGGTCGGTTACATCTGCGGCCGGTACACGCCTCGGCAATTCGCAGAGTGCGTGTAGCAGGTAGTCATACGGCTCGACGCCGCAGGCTCGACGCGTCAACAGCAGGCTCTGTACACGGGGGTGCGGCTAAACTCCTGGAATACCTGGAGGTAGTCCGTGTACTCGTACGAAGACCGCGTTCGAGCAGTTCAGCGTTATCTGAAGTTGGGCAAGCGCGTCAGGGCGACCGCCGGGCAGCTGGGTTAACCGACAAAGAATTCGTTGAAGTGCTGGCATCGCGAGTACGACCGGTGCCATGATTTGCGAGCCGGCTATGTTCGTGTTGCGCCAACGTATCCGGCCGAACAGAAACAGATTGCCGTCGATCACTTTCTGAGCCATGACCGATGCGCCGCTGCGACCTTGAAGGCTTTGGGTTATCCGAGTCGCGGGACGTTTGCCAAATGGAGCCAAGAATTGTGCCCCGGGATCGGAAAGCGTATCGTCGGCACGGTCGCTGGCAGCGTTCCGAAATCGCACGAAGCCAGGCAGGCGCCCGTCATTGAACTGTGCACCAGAGAGGAAAGCGCGAGCGTCGTTGCCCAGAGAGCGGGCGTGAGCAGGCCTCTGCTGTACAACTGGAAGCGGCAGCTACTCGGACAGGAGGTTCCAGCATCCACGAGACGCCAGAAGAAGCCAGCACCGAACCTTGAGCGTGCAGAGCGGGAACCGCAGGCCGAATCGCTCGGACGCGACGTCCGGAGGCTGGAAATCGAGCGCGACATCCTCAAGAAGGCGAACGATCTGATTAAAAAGGAGAGGGTGTTAGAAGGTCTCCAGGTGCCCACCAGTGCCGTGAATGCCCCCTTCTTACCACTTGCACCCAACATCAACCATTTGCGCCTGACCATCGCCCGATAACCCACATCTTTGCGGACGCGATCGACACGGTACCCCCGCTCGGAGCTACCAGGACCCGCCATCCCTGACTGTCGCCCAAATTTGTAGCTAGCATCGTTTCCCTGTCAAGACGAAAGACCGAAACCCTTATCAGATAAGGCTCAAGTCATCTAAAGTGGAACGGTACGATTCGTGCTGATGTAGCCGCCATGACGTAGCCACAAATCCGCCGGCCAGCGCGCCCCCAAACGCCGGGCAAGGTGACGCTGAGAAACGCTGCCCACGCATCTCCGCATGATCTCGTCACAATGTCAGACCGGCGCGTATATCGAACTGCCCAATGTCAGCGTGGTGGCGTTGTTCGCGGACGCGAAGCGGATCTCGTAGAGATCGCGACCGAAATTTCCCGGTACTTTTACCGACATGCCTCCCCGGTCGTCTGCGAGCGGCACGAAGAGCTGATAGCGCAGGTCGTCGTTCCCGTACAGCACATAGCCGGGCAATTCGGGCAACGCGGTGAGGATGGCCGGCTCATTTCCACCAATGACGATCGGCACTGCGGTCGGCGAATCGTTGGTCAAGCGCCATTGTGTGCCGAGGCGCTGCTGCCACGCGCTATCGAGCGGCGCGAGCGCGCCAAGCTGCTGACCGATCGCGAGCGTGAGAAATGCATAGCCCGCGCCGGGCACGACCCGCTTCATCAGATAGCGATAGCTGTACGCGTTGCCGTCTTCGTCGGTTCCGGAGGCGAGCGCAAAACGATACGATGCCGCATCGCTGTCGCTCCACCACCATCCGTCACTGCGGTACTGGTAGGTCCCTGCGCCAACCGGCGACCACGCGCGCGTAGCACTCTCCCACTGGTTCAGTTGCAGACTGCCGTCCGTCGCAGCGATCACCTGTAGCGGCGCGTTGCAGTTGCCGTAGATGCCGGCGGCGCTGGCCACGGCAGGGCCCGAGGCGACCGGGGGAACCGTGCCGCCGACCGTGGGCGGCAGCGATGCGATCGTGCCGTCCTCCTTCAGCGCGGACAGCACGATCGACTCCGCCAGCTTGCGCGCGTCGTAGCCCGAGTTGCCGGTGATCATCAACGCAAACTGCGCGCCCGGTACGACGAAGAATTCGCTCGAGAAGAATGCGGTGCCGCCGTCCTTTTCCCATCCGGACACGCCGGCCGCCGCCAGCGCCGGTTGCTGGACAGAATCCCACCCCAACCCCCAGCGCCATTCCGGCGCGGGATTGATCAGTAACCCTGTCGTCTGGTCCGCGCCCATTTCGGCGACGCCGGCGGCGGACACCATCCGCCGACCGCGAAACACGCCGCCGCCGAGAAACAGTTGTGCGAGATTCATCATGTCGCCCGGCGTCGAACTCAGCCCGCCGGTTGCATACGCATTGACGAATTCCTGATACTGCGTGCCGTTGACGTACGGATACGCGAATGAGCCCGCAGTCGGCACACCCGTGAGATAGCTGGAGTTCGTCATGTCCAGCGGCGCAAGGAGGTTCGTTTCGACGAAGCTCGCGTAGCTCTGCCCGGTCATCGCAAGCACGATCTGCTCGATCATGGTGAACCCGTCGTTGCAATACACGGCCAGTTCGCCCGGCAGGTGCTTCAGATGCGTGTTCGCCAGTTCGGCTTGCGTATCCGCCGCATAGCCGGCAACCGGGGCGAACGTGAAGAGGTTGCGTGAATTGGTACCGGGCAAACCCGACGAGTGCGACAGCAGCTGACGCGTCGTGATCTGCGCAAACTCGGGGGACAGCATCGTGAATGCCGGCAGGTAGCGGACGATCGGCGTATCAAGCGAGATCAGTCCACGGTCCTGAAGGACAATGGCGGCGAGCGCTGCTATCACCTTGCTGACCGAGCCGATGTTAAAGCGGGTCTGGGGCGTGGCACCGATCTGGTCCGGCACCGACGACATGCCGAACGCCTGCTGCCAGACCACGCTATTGCCCTTGAGCATCGCCACCGAAATCGCCGCCACGGGTTGCGCCGGATCACTGATCGCCTGCTGGATCGCCTGCCGACCCATCGCAATCGTCCCCTCGTATGTGACGCGCTGGACTTCATCGCTGTCGCAACCCGGCAGCAGCGTCGCAAGCATTCCGGCGCCGGTGAAACCGAGAAACTGCCGGCGTCCGGCATTAAAAGGTCGATCGTTGACGCGGTCAGAACGAGGCACGGCGGTTCTCCTTGTTGTCGTTTCGGAGCCTGTGTAGTGCGGTTTCTGTGTAGCGTGCCAAATTATAACGATCGTCGGTGGCAATCGAGCAGGGATATCGCGGCCATTACCGCGCGAGCCAGCCGCCCGTGCAACGGCCTGCCGCGAATGGCTGCGCCCGACAGACGCTTCGACAATGACGTGACCGCCTGCATACCCGAAACCGGTTATACGCTCCAGTTTGCAGCCCCGCCGCGACTCGGGGAAAATCGGCCCCCCGCAGACGGGAGAACCCCGCTGCGCGTCCCTTCGCGCATCGTGCCGGACAATCGACAGGTGTGCATCCGCTCCGTTGCGCGCACGCGGGTGCTCGATTCCGGTGAAGGGCGAGTCGTGGCGATCGCCATCAGTCGCAAATCCGGAAGATATCCGGGAACCGTCGCGGCCGGCTCGGCCACCGGACGTACCGCACCGACACGTTTGCGAAGTGCGCACCGCGCGCACGCGAGCGCCCCGCGTTCGGGCAATCAGGCAGCCAGCAGGAGAAATGCGCGGCGCGGCGGGATCATTGTAAGCACCTCACGACGGCCGTCGTAGACGGCGATGAGGAGCGACCTCAAAGTGGTGCCCATCATTTTGGATTTGATGGACATCACTGTGACAGAGTCGGAAGCCAAGCCGGATAGCCGCAAGGGACGCCCGAACCATGATCCAGAATTTCGACGCCGACTTGCAGCCGCCGCATGTGAGCCTGGTGTGTCGGTCGCGAAGCTGGCACGGGAGAGTGGAATCAATGCAAACATGCTGTTCACATGGCGGCGTCGGTATCGCGAGCAATTGCAGGCCGAAACGACGTCGCTGATTCCAGTAGCTGTGGTCCGTGAGACGCTGCCGGAGCGCGTGGCGATGTCGCCGGACGCGCCGAACGTCGTCCATCCGACGCCGCGGGCCGGGACGATCGAGATCCGGATCGGCGGCGTGGTCGTCAAGGTCGACGGCGTCGTCGATGCCGATACGCTACGGGTAGTACTGGCGAGCGTGCGATCGTGATTGCTCTGCCCGCGGGTACACGCGTCTGGCTTGTGGCAGGCGTCACCGACATGCGCTGCGGGTTCCAGGGACTGGCGGCGAAGGTACAGACGGCGCTTGAGGAGAATCCGCTGGGCGGCAATGTGTACATCTTCCGGGGACGCCGCGGCGACCTCGTGAAACTCCTGTGGGCGACCGAGGACGGGCTGTGGCTTCTTGCCAGGCGGCTTGAGCGTGGCCGCTTCGTCTGGCCGCAGGCCGATGGCGGCAAGGTGCATCTGACGGCGGCGCAACTGTCGATGTTGCTCGAAGGCATCGATTGGCGGCAGCCGCGTCGTACCGCTGCACTGTCGATGTTGTAAACCGCGAGGAAGGCTCGTAAACTGCGTCGCATGTCGAACGGCGCTGAACTTCCTGACGATGTTGAGACCCTGCGGGCCTTGCTGGTCGAGGCCCGTGCCCAGCTTGCCGAGCGCGATCTTGAGATTGAGCAGCTCAAGGCGCAGATCGACAAGCTCAAGCGCATGCAGTTCGGACGCAAGTCCGAGCAGTTGGACCGGGAGGTCGCGCGGCTCGAAACCGCGCTCGAGGATCTGACTGACGGGTGAGCGTGGCGTCGCCGATGTGCGACGCGCCCGCCAATCGAGCGCGAACACGTCGGCCGGCGACGCGTCGCCGAAGGAAGCGCTGCCGCCGCATCTGCCACGCGAAGAACGCGTGCTCGACGCTGACGCGATCTGCCCCAGGTGCGGTAGCGCCATGCAGCCGCTCGGAGAAGACGTGTCCGGGCAGCTCGCCCGCGTCGCAGCAATGTTCAAGGTGATTCGCACAATCCGGCGCAAGACGGTCTGTCCGTGCGGTCACCACGTCTCACAGCCGTCCATGCCCGGCTTGCCGATCACGCGCAGCATCGCCCATCCGAGCCTGCTGGCCGATATCCTCGTTTCGAAATACGCTGACCACACGCCGTTGTACCGGCAGTCGCAGATTGCCGCGCGCGACGGCGTGAAGCTCGACCCGGCCAGCATGGGCCGCTGGGTCGGCCAGTGCGAAGCGCTTTGCGAGCCGCTGACCGAGGCGCTGCGCCGCTACACGGTGGCACCGTCGAAGCTGCACGCGGACGACACGCCGATCCCGGTGCTTGCGCCGGGTAACAAGAAGACGAAGACCGGACGGCTCTGGGTGTACGTGCGCGACGACAGCCGTTCGGGTTCGACGGAACCGGCTGCGGTGTGGTTTGCCTACTCGCCCGACCGCAAAGGTATCCATCCCCAGACCCATCTCGCCGGATTCGAGGGCATCCTGCAGGCCGACGCCTACAGTGGCTTCAACGAACTGTACGAGAGCGGAAAGATCCGTGAAGCTGCATGCTGGGATCATGCCCGGCGTTACGTCTACGAAGTTCACGACCGCACGCCTACCGAAGCGACTCGACAGGTGCTCGAATTGATCGGTGAGCTCTACGGCATCGAGGCCGACATCCGCGGCAAACCAGTTGCAGAACGGCTGCGCGTGCGGCAAGAGAAAAGCGTGCCGCTGCTCGCGACCATCAAGACGTGGATGACGGACAAGCTCGCCACACTGTCGAAGAAATCCGATCTGGCCAAAGCGATCGGTTACTCGCTCAACCAGTGGGATGCGCTCGTGCTGTACTGCGAAGAAGGCCGTGCCGAGATCAGCAACGCCCTGGCCGAAAACGCGCTGCGCTGTGTAAGTTTGGGGCGCAAGAACTTCCTGTTCGCCGGCTCCGATAGCGGCGGCGAGCGGGCTGCCGCGATGTACGGTCTGATCGGGACGTGCAAGCTCAACGGGATCAACCCGCGCGCCTACCTCGAATACGTCCTGACCCACATCGCTGACCATCCGATTAACCGCGTCGACGAGCTGTTGCCCTGGAACGTGGCCAGCAAGCTGCCTCGGCAGGCTGACCCATCGGCGTCTACTGATTGATTGCCAGCCAGTGACAGCCAGGTAGTCCGATACCCGATCATGCCTCACGCGGCAGTCGCACGGCGGACGGCCGTCGCGAGGCGCTTACGGATCATTGCATATACCGATCGTTCCGAATAATCGACATCGGTTATTCGCATTGCATATCAATTCGTCGCGATCAAAAAAAAGCCCGCGATCACCGAAGGACCACGGGCTTGCACACGCCAGGAATCATGGAGTCCCCTTGATCACTGGAAACGTCAGACTATATCGACATCCGGGTCAATTCCATAACAACGAATTACATCGGCACAAACAACGAGCGGCGAACGTGATCACACGTGAGGTGCACGCTCAAACGGTATTACCGGATGTCATCCAGAACGCGCCTGTCCTCTGAATGCAGAAGTACTGCGCACCGTCACACATCGTGCTGTTATGCAATACGCATTCGTGAGCAGCCGCCACCGCTTCGACCGCTGATGACTCAGCCCCGAGATGCGCGGACGTCGTCACCTCCGGCAACACGATGTCCCTGCTCGTCCAGTAGCGTTTCCTGTTGAACGTCCAGCCGTCCGCATCCTTGCTATGCTGGTTAAACAAGAAAATTTGAATCCAGTGCATCAACTCTCACGCAAGGACCTCACTCCAGACGCGTGTGAAGTTCCTGTGTGAATGCGCGCCCACGCCGATGGTCCGTAAGAGATTATCAGCGACTTGTCGAACGGTATGGCTTTCCCTCTCTGCCAATTGCTAGGCTGAAAATGGTTGTGGTACATCCGACACCGTTGACTCGACGGCCCCCCGCTCGCCGCCGCAGTATCGCCCCCAATCGTCCATCATCCGGCGCCGACGCTCAAGTTGGTCTCGACGCCGGTAGGCTGCCACTGTCGGTGACGCGATGACGTGAGCCAGCGCCTCTTCGGCCAATGAGTCCGGGTACTCCGTGCATTCGGCCACCCAATCGCGAAACGTCGACCGGAAACCATGTACGGTGATGTCGTCTCGCGACATGCGTCTCAGAAGGAGCAACATCGCCATGTTGGATAGCGGACGTCCTTCCTTGCAGCCCGGGAACAGGTAGCCGTATTTCGCACGAGGTAATACACTCCGCACGATCTCAACCGCACGGTCACACAGCGGAATACGAAGCGGTCGGCCGCTCTTCGTACGTTCACCGGGAATGGACCAGACACGGTTATCCAGGTCGAATTCTTCTGGTCGCGCGAGGCGCACTTCGTTCGTACGGGTCGCCGTCAGGATAAGCAGATGGAGAAGCCGTGCCGCACGTCGCGGACGTCGCTCCAGTTCCCGAATGAACTCCGGCAGTGCCTCCCACGGCAGCGCGGGATGGTGCTGGATCTGCGAGCGTTTCTTCGACCGCGGCAATACAAGTTCCAGGTGATCGGCGTACCGGGCGGGGTTGCTGCCGGCGCGGTGGCCCAGCACCGTCTCTGCGTCGAGGATGGCCTTGATACGGCCACGCACCCGGCGCGCCGTCTCCGCTTTTTTCGTCCAGATCGGTTGGAGAATCCGCACGACCATCGCGGCATCGATGTCACGCACCCGAACGTCACCCATCACCGGATACGCGTACCTTTTAAGCGTGTTACCCCATTGCTGAACGTGCTTGTGGTTTCGCCACTCGGGTTCGCGCACCCGGATGAACGCTTCGGCAGCCTCACGAAACGTGACGTTGGCGTCCATCGAGATTTCGAGCAACTCCCGGCGCTGCTGCTCCCGCCGTGCATGGATGGGATCGATGCGCTCCCGGACCCTCTCGCGGTAATCCGCGGCCTGCTTCCGTGCCTCGGCAAGCGAGACCCGCGACAACGGCCCGAGTCCCATCTCGCGCACGCGGCCATCAAGCGTAAACCGGAACACCCACGAGCGCGCGCCACTGCCCGCGATCTGCAGATACAGCCCACCGCCATCGGCATAGTGACCGGGCGTCACTGTCTTTGCGACCCGCAGAGCGCTGAGTCGATGCAAATGTCGTCCTGCCATGTTGCCCTCCATTCCTACCCACAAAACCCATGTCGCTACCCATGTTTCGTGCGGATATTGTGTGGGACGCGGTCGGACGCCGCAAGCACGTCATTACCCACAAATCCACGCAAAATCATGGAGTTGCGGAGCATCCAGGGAAGGGTGAGGAACAGCCTGGAACCTTTGAAGGGCGGATGGATTGGAAGCCTAAAGCCAGGCAGAGTCAGGTGTATTGATCAATCCAGTCAGCTTCGTCAGAACAAAGCGCATGCGATCCCGGGTCGACGCCATAATCGAAATCCGGACGCTTTGCCTTCCTTCCTCGTCCCGATTAACGGAAAACGCATCGCCCCCCGAGATCATCAGTTGATGTCCACGGGCAAGCACCGCGAAATGATCCCCGCTCGACCACCGGGCAGGAAGTTTGAGCCAGATGTGAAACGAGGTTGGTTGAGCCCGATACTCATATCGCCCCAGCAACTCTTTCACCATGTCCTGCCGGACACGGGCCTCCCGAGACTGGTTGTTTGCCATCTCGGCTGCTTGTCCACTGGTAATCAGATGGGTCGCAATCTGCGCAGCCAGGGGAGAGACCATCCAGATACTGGTACGCACGCTCGCCGTCATTCGGGGTAACCATTCCGGCGGACAATGGATGTAACCCAGCCGGATCGTCGACGCAACGGACTTCGAAAGACTTGTCAGATAGACGGAGCGCTCGGGCGCGAAGGTTGCCAGTGGTGGAACGGACGTCGGTGCGAGAAAGCCGTACAGGTCATCGTCAAGCAGGATGCAATCGAAGTCTCGCGCAATCCGGGCAATGTCGCTGCGCCGCTGAGGAGACATGACTGCCGTCGTTGGATTCTGGCAAGTCGCAATGCAGATCACCATTGCAGGGCGTTCATGACGACACAGATCCTGCAGATTGTTCGGCTCCATCCCCTCCTCGTCCATTCGCACACCCCGGATACGCCGGCCAAGGCTCAACACCACCGAGGCCACACCAGGATAGCAAAGCGATTCGCAATACACGAGATCGCCAGGCCGGGTCAGCGCATTGACCGCTACCCATAGCCCGTGCTGCGCGCCTGCTGTCAGCAAGACCTGCTCTGGGCTCGCGGGAAATCCTCCTGCCTGCATCCACGCTGCCCCTGCCTGACGGTGAAGCGGATGTCCGCCATCGGGGGTGTAATCCAGCATGTCCAGCAGGGAGCCCGATTGCGCAAGGTCGGACAGGGCCGCGCGCATATAGGGTTCCTGGATCTGCAAATTGGGTTTGACGATCGACAGATCGATGACGTCAGGAGTCGTGTCTGGCGCTGACGGCAACACGGCAGATCGTCCCGTTTCCTTACGCCCGTCCCGGTTCAGCACGAAAGTACCCCGCCCCACTTCCCCCTCGACCAGCCCTCTTCGCTGCGCGAGTTCGTACGCCCTGTTCACCGTACCCGGTGTAACCCCGAGTTGGGCAGCGAGTTCCTTGAGCGTCGGCAACCGGGTACCCGGCTGCAGACGCCCTGCCTGGATATCGCTTTCCAGTGCCGCAGCGATCTTTTCATAGATCGCCCCATCGTATTGCTTCAGGTCCGGTTCCCACATGGGGGCAGATATCCTTGGTTCGATGTAATAGATCAAATATGAATAGTGTAATCCAATCGGAATACTTCGTCCAACCAGCGATTCCCGATTTGTGCCCTGTGGGTTTCGCATCGATGCACGCTGACTGTCTCACAAGGCAGTTGACACATTACATCGATTCAATTAGTTTACCAATCCACAGAATTACACCGACTCATATTGACTCGATAGGCTACGTGGAGAAAGCATGTTTGATGCCCGAGAAGACGCTCTTGAATGTGTAGATCCTGATATCTGGAATGTGATCTGCCGTGAAAACCGCAGGCAGGAGGAGCACGTTGAACTCATCGCGTCCGAGAACTACACCTCGCCTGCGGTTCTGGCCGCGGTGGGTTCCCAACTGACCAACAAATACGCCGAAGGCTATCCAGGCAAGCGCTACTACGGCGGATGTGAGGTGATCGACGAAGCCGAACGGCTGGCAATCGAGCGGGTGAAGGCGCTATTCGGTGCCGAGGCGGCCAACGTGCAGCCTCACTCCGGGTCGCAGGCCAATCAGGCCGTCTTTTTTGCCGCGCTGCAACCCGGGGACACGATTCTCGGTATGAGTCTGGCGGAAGGCGGCCATCTGACGCATGGCATGCCGCTGAACATCAGCGGCAAATGGTTCAAGGTCGCCAGCTACGGATTGAACAATCGCGAGGAAATCGACTACGACGGGATGGAACGCAAAGCGCGTGAGATCAGGCCAAAGCTGATCATCGCGGGTGCCTCCGCCTACGCTTTGCGGATTGATTTCGAGCGTTTCGCCCGCGTAGCGCGCGAGGTCGGCGCGTACTTCATGGTCGACATGGCGCACTACTCCGGGCTGATCGCTGGCGGCGTCTACCCTAACCCCGTGCCGCATGCTGACTTTGTGACAACGACAACCCACAAGGGCCTGCGGGGCCCCAGGGGTGGGGTCATCCTCATGAAGGCGGAGCACGAAAAAAGCGTCAACTCCGCCATTTTCCCCGGCACGCAGGGCGGGCCCCTGGTCCACGTCATCGCAGGCAAGGCCGTTGCCTTCAAACTGGCCGCGACCTCGGCATTCCGCCTGTATCAGCGTCAGGTACTCGGGAACGCCCAGGCGATGGCGGACGTACTCCAGTCGCGCGGGATACGCATCGTTTCCGGTCGAACGGAGAGCCACATGATGCTCCTCGACTTGCGCTCGCTGAACATCACCGGTCGGGATGCCGAACAGATGCTTGGCGAGGTGTGCATCACATGCAACAAGAACGCCATCCCGAACGATCCGCAAAAGCCCACAGTCACCAGTGGCGTTCGGTTCGGTACGCCAGCGATGACCACGCGCGGATTCGGCATCGAAGAATCCCGGCATATCGCGGGGCTTGCCGCCGACATCCTCCACGCCCCACGCAACCCCGAAACCCGCGCCGCCGTGCTCGCCCAGGTTCGCACACTCTGCAACCGCTTTCCCGTCTACAGCTGAGGTAACCGTGAATCGCACATTACGCCAATGGCGCGCAGACGCCTCCCTTTCCGCACTGGTTTCCGGCTTCCTCGCCGTCCTGATCTCTTACGCGGGCCCGCTCGTCATCGTTTTTCAGGCCGCCAATCAGGCCCATCTGTCCACTGAAGTGACATCCTCGTGGATCTGGGCCATTTCCATTGCCGCCGGGCTTTCCGGGCTGACTCTTAGCTGGAAATTGCGTACGCCGGTCATCACCGCCTGGTCGACCCCCGGCGCTGCGCTGCTTGTCGGCATGCTCCCCGGCATACCGCTTCCGGAAGCGATCGGCGCGTACCTGCTCAGTGCTGTCATCGTGACGGCAGTCGGGCTGTCCGGCCTGTTCGACCGATTTATCGAACGAATCCCCAAGGGAATCGCGGCCGCCATGCTGGCCGGGATTCTGCTGCATTTCGGCACCCAGGTATTTGCATCGATCAGCGCGAGCCCGGTCCTCGTGCTCGTCATGACCCTCACCTTTCTCGTCATCAAGCGTGTCTGGCCCAGGTACGCAATCGCCTCGGTCATGATGATCGGCATCGCCGTCGCCATTGCGCAAGGCACAACGCACCTGTCGCAGTTGAAGTTCGCGTTAGTACACCCGGTGTTCATCGCGCCGGCATGGAACTGGCACACGCTGCTGGGTCTGGGCGTTCCTCTCGCGCTCGTCGCGCTTACCGGGCAGTACGTGCCGGGCATGGCCGTCCTGCGTGTGTCCGGCTATCAGGTTCCCGCCGGTGGAATCATCAGCACCACCGGTATTCTGTCGCTCCTGCTCGCGCCATTCGGATCGCACGGCGTCACGCTCGCGGCGATCACGGCGGCAATCTGTACAGGCAAGGAAGCCCACGAAAATGCTGACCGCCGGTACATCGCAGGTATCGCATGCGGCGTGATCTACATCGTCATCGGGATCTTCGGGGGAACGCTCGCCCTGCTCTTCCGGGCATTGCCAGCGGAGCTGATCGCCGCCCTCGCGGGGCTGGCGCTCATCGGCGCGATCACAACCGGAATGACCGGCATCGTTCACGACGAAAAACACCGCGACGCGAGCATCATCACTTTCCTCGTCACCGCATCGGGCATGACGTTCCTTGGCCTTGGATCCGCATTCTGGGGACTGGTCGTTGGCGGTGCCGCATACGCAATCCTGCACCGGACCTGGAAAACCCGCACAACCGGCGCTCCGGCCTTGAACAAGATCTGAACCAGAACACAAGACAGGCAATGCAAACAAATCAATTCGATTTCGTCGTAGTCGGCGGCGGCATGGCCGGTGTATCGGCAGGCGCGGAACTGGCAAAGCGTGGCCGGGTTCTCGTCGTGGAACGCGAGAACAGCCTTGCATATCACACCACGGGTCGCTCGGCAGCCATCTCCATGGAGAGTTACGGAAATGCGCTGATTCGCCGCCTGACCTGCGCTTCCCGGGACTATTACGAATCGCCGCCAGGGAACCTCACCGATCAGCCCTTGCACTCACCCCGAGGTGCGCTGATCGTGGGCGACGAAGACCACTGGGGAAAACTGCAGGCGCGCTACCATTCGGTGCTTGAGCAGGTTCCGGACGCAAAATGGATGGACCGGGATGCGATTTCCTCGATGGTCTCCTTTCTCTCGCCCAGATGGGTCGGCGGCATCTACGAGCCCAGCGCATTCGATCTGGACGTGCACGCAATCCATACGGCGTTTGTTCGGCAGATACGTCAGGCTGGGAGTGAAATCCGGGCGTCAACCGAAATCATCGAGGCCCGGCGCCTTGACGGTCTCTGGCATGTGAGAACCACGCGTAATGAGCTCATTCACGCCCGCATGATCGTCAATGCGGCTGGTGCCTGGTCTGACGATGTTGCGCGGACGTGTGGTGCGATACCGCTGGGTATTCAGCCACTGCTGCGGACGGTTATTGTTGTCGATCCCGGGCTGGATGTGAGCCAGTGCCCCTATATCGGAACGGTGGACGAGCAGATATTCATCAAGCCTGATGTCGGCCGCCTGATGGTCTCTCCGTGCGACGAAACGCCCAGTGCCCCCTGCGATGCGATTCCCGACGAGTTGGGGGTGGCCATCACAATGGACCGCCTTGAGCGTGCGACGACACTGCGACCGAAACGAATTCTCAACCGCTGGGCGGGACTGCGTGTCTTCGCGCCGGATCGCTCTCCGGTCATCGGTTTTGATCCGACGGTGGAAGGGTTCATGTGGTGTGCCGCGCTGGGCGGATACGGCATTCAGACCGCCCCGGCAATGGCCAGATTCTGTGCGGCGCTAGCCTGTGGTGAGGCCGCACCTGGTGATCTCTCGAACATCAACTCCGACGAAACCTCACCGGCCAGAATGCTGACGGCGGGCAAGCGAACAGTTGTTGCTGTGGAGGAGCTTGAATGAAGTCCTGATTTCCGATTGAAGCATCGATTTCCACATTTCATTTACTAAGCATAACTTATGAACAAGCGCTACGAAAACCCGACCGCGAACGACAAGATTATCTTTACGAACAGGGCCCCCGCCCCACTCGGCACCTATTCCCAGGGCGTACGCGTCGGCAATACAGTCTATCTTGCCGCGCAAACCCCGGTCGTTCCTGAAACAAACGAAGTTGCAGAAGGCGGCTTCGAGGGACAACTGCATCAGACGTTCAAAAACCTGCGCGCGATGGCGCAAGCCTCCGGCTGCACGCTGTCGGACGTGGCGCAGGTGACCGTGTACATCACGGATATCTCCAGATTTCAGACCATGAACGCGATCATGGCGGAGTATTTTCCGCAGCCCTACCCCGCCCGCACAACCGTTGGTGCGGCAAGTCTGGCGCGAGGAACCATGGTAGCGATCGACGCGATCCTGGCACTGCCGGACGGCGCCTGAACGAGAACGGCCATAAAGAAAACCGGGATGTGCCTGCACACTCCCGGCCTCATTCTGACGGGAGCTTTAATGCGCTACGGATTTTCAGTGGGATTGCGGTGCCTGCATTGTAATGCGGAGTATGCACCGGAAACAGTGGGTTATTTTTGCCCGGAATGCAAGCTGGACGGTGCGCTTGATGTCGAATACGATTATTCCGCAATAGTCCCTGATTTTATCAGGAGCATCAGCGACAGGAGCCAGGTCCTCGACATGTGGCGTTATCGTGCGGCGCTTCCCGTCGGAAATGAGTTTGCCCCGAGGCTGCACACCGGCGGAACGCCGCTTTATCAGTTGCCGCCTGAGGGCGATGGTCTGGTGTTTATCAAGGATGACAGCCGCAATCCCAGTGGCTCGCTGAAAGACCGTGCCAGCGCGTTGGCTGTCGCGCTCGCGCGGGAGCGGAATGTCGACACCATCGCGGCAGCCAGTACGGGAAACGCCGCAGCCGCACTTGCCTGTATGAGCGCTGGCAGCAAACTGCGTTGCGTCATTTTTGCGCCGACAAATACTGCGCGGGAGAAGCTCGTTCAGATCATGGCATACGGAGCGAAAGTTATTCAGGTCAGTGGAGGCTACGACGAAGCCTTCTCGGCCTGTCTCGCTGCCTGTGAAGAAAAGGGCTGGTATAACCGTAGTACAGGCATCAACTCCTACATGACGGAAGGCAAGAAAACCGTCGCGTTTGAAATATTTGAGCAGATGGGCTGGGCGGTTCCGGATCGCATCTTCGTTCCCGTTGGTAATGGCTGCATTATCGGTGCGGTCTACAAGGGTTTCGATGAGTTACGAAAAATGGGACTGACGAACAGGATGCCGCACATCATGGGAGCCCAGGCAGAAGGAAGCGACTACATGTATCGCGCCTGGAAGGAGGGAGCGGGCCCACACCATGCAGAGCGTCGCGCCGCACGAACATCGGCCAGTAGCATAAGCGTCGCCTTCCCACGGGACCGGATCAAGGCGCTCCGGGCAATCGAGGCGAGTTACGGAAAATTCATCCGTGTTCGCGACGAGGAAATTTTTGATGCACAGATCCGGTTGGCGAGGACCTCCGGCATATTCGCCGAACCGGGTGCGGCGGCCGCATACGCGGCAGCAAGAAAGTACCGGATTTCCGAACAGGACGAAACATCAGTTATCCTTATTACAGGAAGCGGGCTCAAGGATACCAACGGGTTGCTTGCCAGTGGTGTGCTGGAACAGACCAGCGCCGGCGTAGCCGCCTGACAATTCGTGCTTCGTGAAATCAATGGCCTTCGTTTGCCAGTTCAGGCAACACACCCGTTGTGGGCGTGCCGTCCTTTCGATTGAAATTGAAGGGTACAGGGTGGGAAGGTCCAGCACAAGGAAAACCCCGGAAGGACCGTGTGGCAACCTTCCGGGGTTGATTCCGGGACAGTGTGGAATGCTCCGGGAAGATCTCTTGGCGGAGAAAGCTGGATTCCCAGCACGCAGACTGGCCATCAGACACGGGGCGGAATCGCCAAGGTTCCAATGTTGCGATCGTTGGCTATCGAGCGCCAGTACCTCGCATTTTCTCCGCCGGCACGTAAAAGAGATCCCACGTGTGCTGGTGCGCAGTCCTGGCATCGACGCCCAGCACGGCAATCTTCATGTTTCCACTCTGATCTTCGTCGCAACGTCGCATCGCTGCCCCCCTCAAGACGCAGCGCCGGCTACGCTCCGTCACCGTTGAGCTTGCCCGACGCCTCGGTCTTCACCCGGTTGCGAAGCGTCTGCCCCGAAACGTCCGGCTCGCGGGTCACTACCGCCGTTCCACGGCCATCCTTGAACCGCTGCACTGCGGCCCGCTTGAACTCCGCCGTACACCTGTTTCGGTACCTTGAACATGCCTGATTTCTTTGTCGGGTTTATACGCGACCTCCTGGAAGGCGAGATTTCAGGAGAGGCTCCGGCGTAGCCGGATTCAAAAATAAACCTGTGGTCAGCCCGTATCACCACCCGCAACCGGCAATACCGAACCGGTGATGTAGCTGGCTTCATCGGAGGCCAGAAACAGAATCGGCGCAACCTGCTCGTCGATAGTGCCGTAGCGCCTGAAAAAGGTCGATTCGATTACCTGACGGACCGCCTCGCCCATCCATGCCTTCTCCTGTTCGCTATCGCCCGCCGCATTGCGCGGCACCTGGCGCGGCGGCGCGTCGGTCCCTCCCGGCGCGGTCGCCACCACGCGGATATTGCGCCCGGCATACTCCATCGCGAGCGATTGCGTCAGCGCATTGACCCCACCCTTCGCGGCTGAATACGGCACGCGACGGATACCGCGCGTTGCATTCGAAGAAATATTCACGATAGTTCCGCCGCCGCGCGCCAGCAGATGCGGCAGTACCGCATGACACGCATACAGCGTAGGCATCAGGGAACGGCGAATTTCGGCGTCGATCTGTTCGGGCGTGAATTCGGCGAACGGACGCATGCGGATCGCGCCGCCCACGCCATTGATCAGGATGTCGATCCCGCCGAAACACTGCTTCGCGAACGCGAACGCCGCGGCAGCACCGTCGTGCGTTTCGAGGTCGGCGACAAAGGCGGCCACGTCCGCATCCCTGGCTTCGGCCGCGACTTCGCCGACGAAGTCGGCCCGATCGACGAACAGCACCCTGCCGCCTTCGGCTGCCGCGCGCAGCGCCACGCCGCGGCCAATGCCCTGCGCTGCCCCCGTCACAACCACGACCTTGCCTGCGAATCGTTGCATGATCATTCGCCCTTTGCCGGCGCATTCGGCGTGAATTTCTCGTAGTGGAAGCTACCGGGCTTCACGCCCTGCTCGTCGAGGTATTGACGCACCGCATCGACCATCGGCGGCGGACCGCACAGATAGACATCGACATCGCCGCCGTTCAGCACTTCGGCCGGCATATGCCCGGTCACCCAGCCCTTGCGCGGGTGCTTCGAGGCGGCCTCGGCCACTACCGTGGCATAGCTGAAGTTCGGCAATCGCGCCACATAGGCCTCGATCGCCTCGACCTGAACCAGATCGAGATCGCGTGTCACGCCATAGACCAGATGGACCCGTCGCTGCGAGCCGGCGCGCGCGAGCACTTTGAGCATCGACAGGAACGGGGCGAGTCCCGTGCCGCCGGCCAGGAACAGCAATGGCCGCGGCCCCTCCCGCAGATAGAAGCTGCCGAACGGCCCCGCCAGTTCGAGCGGATCTCCCGGCCGGGCCGATTCGAGCCACGCACTCATCACGCCACCCGGGATCTTCTTGATCAGGAAACCCATCCTGGTCTCGCCCGGCGCCGACGAAAACGAATACGAGCGGTGCTGCCCGCTACCCGGCACGCCGATGTTCGCATACTGGCCCGGCAGGAATACCGGCGCTCCCGCATCGACGTCCAGTTCGAGGACGATCGCGGCGTCGTTGTGCGCTTCGATCTTCGCCACGGTCGCGGCGAAACTGCCATGCCCGGTCTTGCATACCGCCGAGCTGGCCGGCACAGCGATCACGCAATCGCTGTGCGGCACCATCTGGCAGGTCAGCACCAGGCCGCGCGCCTTCTCATCCCCGGTCAGCGCGTCATCGACATACTCGTCGCCGAGATCGTATCTGCCGCTTTCGGCGCGGCACTTGCAGGTGCCGCACACGCCGTCCGAGCAGTCCATCGGCAGGTTGATCCTGGCGCGAAACGCGGCATCGAGCACCTTCTCGCCCGGCTTGCATTCGATGAAGCGGGTAATGCCGTCTTCGAAATTCAGCGCAATCTTGTAGCTGGACATGGCAGCCTCCTCACTTTCCTCGCCGGCACTCGATCAGACGTGGTAGACATCGAGCACCTGGCGGATGTAATCGTTCTTCAGCACGATCTTCTTGGACGAGATCAGCAGGGCATCACCGGCCCGGCGCAGGGTCACGAACATCGTGCCGAAGTACTGGTCGGTCAGCCGATAGCGGTGGCACAGCGTGTGGAAGTTGTAGCGCACGTCCACTTCGTCGGCACGCTCGGCCAGCACTTCCACGTTCGCGACGCTGTGACTGGTACGCGGCTCGGGCATCGAAGCGCCGCTGCGCTCCGTCCTGATGCGAAACACACGATCCTCCAGACCACCACGGTCCCGGTAGAACATCAGCGAAATCTGGCGCTGATGGTCGTCGACGAGCTGGTCGTCGTCGTCCCACGCCGGCATCCAGTACGTGACGTCGTCGGCATAGCAGGCGAGCCACGCCTCCCACTCGCGATCGTCGAGCAGACGCGCCTCGCGGTACAGCGCGGCACAGATGGTTTGATGATCGAAGCTCATGCCGCGGCCTCCCCATGCGCTTTCTGCAGAGCGTCGCGCATCACCCTGGCCCAGTATTCGTGCTGACAGACGAACAGTCCCTCGTCCTCGCTGCGCTCGCCGGAAATCAGCGGCGTCATGCCCATCTTCTTCGCGTTCTCGTCGGGACCGTGCACCCACAGCGGCGCGCCGCGCGACAGATCGTTCCACAGCGGCGTACTGCCGGCATAGGTGGCCTGGCAGGCGCGGAACTCTTCCAGGTCGTCGGCGGTACCCATGCCGGAAACGTTGAAGAAATCCTCGTATTGTCGAATTCGCAGCGTGCGGTCCTCCGCACGCTCGCCCTTCGGGCCAAAGCAGAAGATCGTGACCTCGGTCTTGTCCACGCCGATCGGACGCACCACGCGGATCTGCGTGCTGAACTGGTCCATCAGGAACACGTTCGGATACAGGCACAGGTTGCGCGTCTGATTCACGATGAAATCGGCACGATCCGCGCCCACGCGAGCCGCGAGCGCCTCGCGCTGGTGATAGATCGGCCGGACCTCCGGATTCATGGTCCGGGTCCAGAGCAGGATATGGCCATGCTCGAAGCCATACACACCCGCCACCGACTTGCTCCAGCTGTTCGCGTCGACCGCCCTGGTGCCCTCTTCCCTGCGACGCCCCATGGTCGCCGCGTAGTTCCAGTGCACGGTGCTGACGTGGTATCCGTCGCAGCCGTTTTCCATCTGCATCTTCCAGTTGCCATCGTAGATGTACGAGGAGTTGCCGCGCAGCACTTCGAGCCCTTCCGGTGCCTGATCGACGATCTGATCGATGATCGTGCGCGTCTCGCCGAGATGCGCCTCGAGCGGCAGCACGTCGGCATTGAGACTGCCGAACAGGAAGCCGCGGTAGCTCTGGAAGCGTGCGACCTTCTTCAGATCGTGCGACCCCTGGGTATTGAACTGCACCGGATATTCGGTGGTCTTCTCGTCCTTGACCTTGAGTAGCTTGCCGGCGTTCGAGAAGGTCCAGCCGTGGAACGGACAGGTGAAGCTGCCCTTGTTGCCGTGCTTGCGCCGGCACAGCATCGCGCCCTTGTGCGCGCAGGCATTGATGACCGCATGCAGCTCGCCGGTCTTGTCACGCGTGATCACGACCGGCTGACGACCGATCCAGGTGGTGTAGTAATCGTTGTTGCCGGGGATCTGGCTTTCATGGGCCAGATAGACCCAGTTGCCCTCGAAGATATGCTTCATCTCGAGTTCGTACAGTTCGGCGTTTGTGAAGATGTCGCGACGGCAACGGAACACGCCAGCCGGTTCGTCGTCCTGCACAGCGTTGACCAACAGGTCCTGCAATGGGTCTACCTTGTCGATGATGGCGGACATGGATGTCTCCCGGTTCTTCGAATCCATAGGAACAGTCTCGATGCTCGATGAAAGGCCGGCGGCGGCCTGCCCGGCCAGCGCCGCTGCCTGTGCTTACGCGTTGGCGCGCAAGCGCTCGACGATCTGGTTGTCCTTGCCCTCGACCAGCGGCGTCAGCACGACGTCGAACACGATTTCCCGGTACGGGTCGGCCTTCAGGCCCAACGCGATACCGCCGGTCTTCTCGACCACCGGCGGGATCAGTTCCTCGCGGGTGGCGTAGGCAAAGTCGTCCCAGATCAGCGGATCGCCTTCGATGTTGAACTGGGTGGTCAGCTTGCGATGCTGGCCGGCACTCACGAAGAAGTGCACGTGCGCCGGACGGTTGCCATGACGGGCCACGGCGTTCAGCAACTGCTGGGTGGCGCCTTGCGGCGGGCAGCCATAGCCCACCGGCATCAGCGTATGGAATTCGTAGCGGCCATCGGCGCCGGTCTTCACCGCACCGCGCAGGTTGAACGGGGTCTGCGCGCCGGTCGGGTCGAAATGCGAATAGAAACCCCTGGAATTGGCGTGCCAGCATTCGACCAGCGCGCCGGCCACCGGCTTGCCGTCCGTCCCGGTCACCGTGCCGCGGATCACCAGCGGGCCGGCATCCGCGTCGGCGTCGACGTCGATGCGCGCCTTGCCGTCGCGCACCGGCGCGCCGGCGACGTAGAGCGGCCCCTCGATGGTGCGCGGCGTGCCGCCGGCGAGGCCCGCCGCCTGGTCCGCGACGTCCATGCGGATGTCGAGGTATTTTTCGAGGCCGATACCGGCGGCCAGCAGCGCCGCCTCGCCGTCCTGCCCCAACTTGTTCAGATAGTTGATGCCGGTCCAGACTTCGTCGGGGCTGATGTCGAGATCATCGATCGCCCTGAACACGTCGCTCAGCAGGCGATGCAGAATCTGCCTGAAGCGCGGATTGCCGTCCTTGCCTTCCAGATTCGCGGCGGCGGCGAGCAGAGCCTGCACTTCCTTCGTTTCGAATACCTTGACGCTCATGAGATGTCTCCATGCGTATGTCGGGCAAAAACCGGCGCGGCGCGCACCCGCCCTCGAAGGCGCGCGTCTGGATCGGATTCAGGCATCGTCCTCGCGGATCGACGATGGGTGGCGGCACAGCGGCGTCACCGCGATCTTCATGTACGGAAACAGCGGCAGACCGGTCAGGATCTCGTGCAGCTCGGCGTTGCTTGCGACATCCAGGATGCTGTAGTTCGCGTATTCGCCGGCCAGGCGCCAGATATGGCGCCACTTGCCGCTGCGCTGCAGCGCCTGCGAATACGCCTTCTCCTGCGCCTTGATCTCATCGGCAACGTCGGCCGGCAGGTCGGCCGGGATATGCACATCCATGCGTACGTGGAACAGCATCGTCGTGTCCTTTCGTTATCCGGATTACTTTGTTATCCTGATCAGGCCGTCGCGCGTGAAGCGGCGGATCCTGGTCTCGTCGAGTTCGATGCCCAGGCCCGGGCCATCCGGCACGGTCAGCTCGAAATCGCTGTAGTCGAGGGGCCGGGTCAGGATTTCCTCGGTGATCAGCAGCGGTCCGAACAATTCGGTCCCCCACTGCAGATGCGCGAAGCTGGCGAACAGATGCGCCGAGGCAATCGTGCTGAACGCCCCTTCCAGCATCGTGCCGCCGTACAGTTCGATACCGGCGGCATCGGCAATCGCGGCCACGCGCTGCGCCGCGAACAGCCCGCCGTTCTGTTCGATCTTGATCGCGAACACATCAGCGCCATGCGTACGGGCGATCTCGAAGGCGCTTTCCGGGCCTTGCAGGATTTCGTCGGCCATCAGCGCCACCGGGAAGCGCCGCATCAGGCGCACCAGTGCGGCGGCCGAGGCCACCGGCTGCTCGACCAGTTCGCAGCCGGCATCGGCCAGCGCGGGAAGCGCCAGCGCTGCCTGCGTCTCGCTCCAGGCCATGTTGACGTCGACCCGTATCGTGGCGCGTTCGCCCAGCGCGCGCTTGATATCGGCCACGTGCTTGAGATCGGCGTGCAACGCCCTGGCGCCGATCTTCAGCTTGAAGATCCGGTGACGCCGCGCCTCGAGCATCGCTTCAGCCTCCTCGATATCGCGCGCGGTATCGCCCGACGCCAGCGTCCAGGCGACAGGCAGACGCTCGCGGCGCCGGCCGCCAAGCAGTTCGCTGACCGGCACGCCAAGGCGCTTGCCATGCGCATCGAGCAACGCGGTTTCCAGCGCGCTCTTCGAGAAGTGATTGAACTTGACCAGCTTGCCGAGGTACGCCATCAGCGACTGGATGCGCGTGGCATCGCGGCCGATCATGGCTGGCGCGAAATACGCGTCGATCGCGAGCTTCATCGCTTCCGGACTTTCCGGACCATACGCCATGCCCGCGATCGTGGTGCCCTCGCCGACGCCGACCACGCCGTCGCTGCAGATCACCCTGACCAGCATCAGCGTCTGCCCGTGCATGGTGGCCACGGAGAGCGTGTGCGGGCGGATTGTCGGCAGATCGACGAGGCGGGTTTCAATACGTTCGATCGTCGGAGCGGTCATGGCAGGAATGGCGCGAAAGAGGTTCATTGAACGGATTTATACGTTCCGCACCGGGCCTGCGTCCAAGACCATTTGGATCTTCTTCGATACCTGTCTGGTATTAAACTGGCTGAAACCGGGATAAATTAACGAACATCGACCATCAACATACTTACAAGGTATAGGGAATACCCTATACCATCCAGCGCCCATGGATCTCCGACAACTTCGCTATTTCGTCGCCGTTGCACGCGAGCGCAACTTCACGCGCGCGGCAGAGCAGCTCCATATCGCGCAACCGCCCCTGAGTCGACAGATTCAGCTGATCGAGGAAGAACTCGGGGTATCGCTACTGCTGCGCAACAGTCGTCCGGTGCAGCTCACCGATGCCGGACGCCTGTTTTACGAGCAGGCGATCCAGATACTCGGACGGGTCGAGCAGATGCAAGCGGCCACCAGACGCGTCGGCCAGCATCGGCGCAGCGTGCTGTCGATCGGCTTTGTCGCCTCGACACTGTATGGCGGCCTGCCGACCCTGATGCGCAAGCTGCGCGAGCGCGCGCCCGAGCTCGATATTCAGGTCGTCGAACTCATGTCGATCCAGCAAATCGAGGCGCTCAAGGAGGGTCGCATCGATATCGGCTTTGGCCGCGTGCATCACAGCGATCCGAGCGTGACAGGTACGCTGCTGCGCGAGGAACGGCTCGCCGTGGCGCTACCGATGAGGTCGCCCATGGCCGGGACCTCGGCGCTGTTGCCGATCCACAGCCTGCACGGGCAGAAGCTGATTGTGTATCCGAAGGACTGGCATCCGGGCTTCGCTGATCAGGTGCTGAACATCCTGCATGCTCATGACGTGCAACCCGGCGAGGTGCTCGAGGTACGAGAGATCCAGGCCGCGCTCGGTCTGGTGGCGGCAGAATTCGGTGTGTGCGTGATACCGTCGTCGGCGCGCCAGATGCGCAACGACGTCCATTACCGGACGATCGACAGCGAACGCGCGATCTCGCCGGTCATGTTCTATCACCGGGTCAACGACAATTCCAGATACATCGATCTGGTCAAGCTTCTGATCAAGGAAATGTATATTGAAGAACAGTCATGGCTTGATACGCATAATCTGCAGACAGTCATTTCGTTCGATTGAATTCAAGCTGTTCGTCATCGGCCATCCTGATTGAAGAGTAAGACGCAACATAAGCAGCCGGTCCCAACAACGTTGACTGTCCGCTGTGGAGAGAGACAATTGACTTTTATGGGTCGACCGCGGAGGTCGAGAACCCCCTCGTCGGCATGCGCTCATCAGTGAGTTTTCAGGATCAGCCAGGAGTCGACACTCGACGACACTTTGGCCTTGCCCCTGTTTCACGAATCCCATAGCTGAGGCAATCAAGCCGCTTGCCCTCGCTGAGCGGCGGCCCAATTCTTCTCGAACGTCATGGGACTGACGTAGTCCAATGTCGAATGCAGTCGGCGGGCATTGTAGAAACCAAGCCAGCCGACGATTTCATCCTTCGCAGCACGCCGCGTCGCGAAGTGCCGACCGTGCAGTCGTGCGACCTTCAGCGAACCCCACAGGCTTTCGGTCGGTGCATTAGTATCCCAAAAATCGCTACGCCGGCTCATCGACGAACGCATGCCGTACGCCTTGAGCGTGTCCCGGAACAATACGCTGCAATACTGGGCGGATTCAACCGGTCCTCGCAACACTGGATTGTTGAACAGATTTTAGGTACTCGTCCAGGGCTTCCGCAGGCGTCTTCCAGCCGAGAGTTTCCCGGGGCCTTGAATTCAACGTATTAGCGACGGCCTGGATCTCTCGAGCACTCCACCGGGCCAGGTCGGTGCCCTTTGGGAAGTACTGTCGCAGAAGGCCATTGGTGTTTTCGTTCGTACCACGCTGCCATGGGCTGTGCGGATCGGCGAAGAATACCTTCACGCCTGACTCAACAGTGAAGCGGGCATGATCGGACAGTTCCTTGCCACGATCCCAGGTCAATGATCGCCACAACTCAGCAGGCAAGTCAGTGACGGTCTTCTTGAGTGCATTGGCCATCGTGACAGCCCCGTAGCCGGCCAGGGCTGGTCCGTTTTTCGTGCGCGGAATCAATCCATAGCCTTTCTCCCGAGGCAAGTGCACGAGCATCGTGAACCGGCTTGATCTTTCCACCAGCGTCCCGACGGCCGATCGGTTCAGGCCAATGAGCAGGTCGCCTTCCCAATGGCCGGGCACAGCACGATCTTCCGCCTCTGCAGGCCGGCTGGAAATCATCACCTCCTCACTGACGTGCGCCCACGCCTTGGCACGCGCTCTCGCTCGCGGAACGCGCAACGCGCGCCCGGTGCGCAGGCAGCCCACCAACTCACGCTTGAGCGCGCCTCGCCCTTGAATATAGAGCGCTTGGTAAATGGCTTCGTGAGAGATGCGCATAGACTCATCGTCCGGGAAATCTACCTGCAATCGATTGGCAATTTGTTCGGGTGACCACCCGTTGACCCACTTTCGGTCACCGCGATGCGGTTTATTTCGACCCTTGAACGGTGCCTGCCTGGGCCCGGCAATTTCACGACCATCCGCGTCATGTACTTTGCCATCCAGACGCTCCTGTACATATTGACGCAGCCGTGCATTAGTCGCCAGCTTCGCCGGCTTTGGTCGTTTAGCGAACCGTTCCGCTTTCCACTGCGCGACCGAAGCACGATACTCGAGGTACCCGCCACGTGTCGCCGCGTTGCGCGTGAGTTCTCGCGAAACGGTTGATGGACTGCGTCCGATACGGCGGGCGATCTCGCGCACCCCGAGGCCTTGGGCAGAAAGCAATGCTATCTCTTCTCGCTCAGCGAACGACAAGTATCGACCCGCAATAGGCTTCGACATGAATAGTGGCATGCCGCCACGATAGCGGAACCAGCGCGAGCCTATCGCTTGCGATGCGCCTACCGCCTCCGCTGCTTTCTCGCTTGTAATGCCAGTGGCGATCTGTTGCCAGAACCGACGCTCGATCTCATTTCCAAGTGAGGGCGCCCCCGGCGAGTACATCGCTCCTCGCCCTGTCAACCGATACACCTGTTTTGCACTTCGTCCCATGCAACACCTCCTCGATTAAAGGTGTTGCGAGGACCGGTTGAATACGCCCAGTATTGCAGCGGCGACTATCAGGCGTTATTGGCCGAATACGGCATGCGTTGCTCGATGAGCCGAAAGGGAAATTGCTGGGACACTCAGTCCAGAATACGCCTCGAACGTCGGACCGATCTGACCCGTGCTGGGATTGGCCGAGGTGCCTTGGCATTGACCTGTCGATCGGGTTCCGGCGTTCCCCGAGCGTTGCCGGGCCCAGCGTCTGTGACCTGATAGGAGCTTTGTTTCTGCACCGTGAGTGTCCTGTCCTGCGATTGGGGTTGGTGATGCGCCCACCACAACGGACACACGCATGGAACAAAACGAAGTCATTCTGGGTGTTGACACGCATCTGGATACGCATGTCGGGGCTGTAATCAGCGACACAGGCAGGCTTCTCGGAACGCTATCGGTAAGGACCGACACGGCAGGATATCTCGACCTGCTCACATGGGCGAACTCGTTCGGACAGTTATGTCGCGCCGGGGTTGAAGGAACCGGCACCTACGGAGCGGGGTTGGCACGTGTGCTACGCGATCACGAGATCGAGGTGCTTGAAGTCAATCGTCCCGATCGTGCGCTGCGCCGGTCCAAAGGAAAATCAGATCCGACGGATGCCGAAAACGCCGCGCGTGCTGTCCTCGCCGGAAGGGCTACGGCTATTCCAAAGGAACAGTCTGGTGCAGCTGAGGCAATGCGTGCCGTCTCCGTCGCCAGACGCAGTGCCGTGAAGGCCAAGACGCAGGCTATCAATCAGTTACGGGCTTTGCTCGTGAACGCTCCCCAAGAGATCCGCGAGCGTCTTCTGAAAACGAAGACTGCAGAATGCGTTAACGGTTGCGCCCGTCTTCGCTCGTTGGGCAAAACGCCAATGTTGCAAACGCTCACGGCCACACTGCGTCTGCTGGCGAAGCGCTGGTTGACGCTCGCAGAGGAGCTCAAAGCGCTCGACACCATGCTTGACAGCCTGACCAGCCAGCATGCCAGGCGACTTCGCGATCGGTTCGGCGTCGGCCCGCAGACCGCTGCAGTATTGGTTGCTGTGGCGGGTGACAATCCCGAACGCCTGAAAAGTGAGGCCGCGCTGGCGGCCCTTTGTGGGACGAGTCCATTACAGGCGTCTTCCGGCAAGACGGTCCGGCATCGACTGAACAGAGGCGGTGACCGGTCTGCAAATAACGCTCTATGGACTATTGCGATGGTTCGGATGCGCAGCGATCCACGTACCAGGGCGTATGTCGAACGTCGGACGAAGGAAGGCATGTCGAACAAGGAAATCCACCGGTGCCTGAAGCGCTATATCGTACGGGAGTTGTACCCGCTCATCCTTGCCGATCTGGCCGATTCGACGCATGTTGCTTGACATAGGAGCGTCAACGCGCCGATGGAAAGCTTCTTCAACAGTCTGAAAAACGAACGGGTATTCCATGAACGCTATGGCACTCGCGATGCCGCCCGGCGCGATCTGTTCGAGTACATCGAAGGGTTTTACAATCGGCGCCGCCGGCATTCTTCGATTGGCTATCGCACGCCGGTTCAGCAGTATGACGCCTGGTTCGAAGAAGAGAAATTAGCAGCATAGACGCTACGTTGGTAGCCGGAAAACGCGCCCAAGCTCAGGGCATCGCCAGCGAATCCCCTATTTGGCAAGGGACAAACGCCGAAAGGCAGAACAGTACGATATTGTTCGGCATCCAGAATTCTTACCGAAAGTATAGCCACTTTATTTGGCTTCGAGATCAATGCCGAAGGATCTGCCCGCAGGTGGTCGGTTTAGCTTCGCCGTTTTCATTGGGTGCCGCTAGCACTTGATCGGTGCAGAGCTCACACGTGTAGATGGTCGTGAGGTGCAGCGGCATCGCCATGATGGTGGCGGGAGCGCTCAGCGAGTGCCGGTATCGTGTGCAGGTTCGCGAAGCGGACGCCGCGCTGGCTGGTAATCGTGTCTGCGAAATTCGTCACATCCGCGGTGCGGCCGCGAAGAACCGACGATTCGAGCAAGCTCATATGGTCGAGATGCACGCGGGTGCTTGCCACTGACAAGTCGTGGCGATCGTGATGTGCTTCGGTAATCCGACGCGCCAGATCACGCGTAGCGTGATCGTAGACATAGGTGAGCGTCGCGACGCAGTGGCTACCCGTCTGTACCGACGGCTGCCGTGCCAGATGCTCGCGAACGAGGTCACGGAACGCCTCGGAGCGGCTTGTGTAGCCACGATCGGCGACCAGTTCGTCCAGCGAAGCTAACAGCTCGTCGTCAATCGTGATCGTGATGCACTGCATGGTGGCTCCTGCACAGAAATATTTCGACCTGGGCCGCTGATGGTACGCCGCCAGGAGTATGAGGTTTTTTTGAAAAGATATTATCTGGACGGATGCGGATGATGCTGGATTTCGTGCGTCCGTAACGGGGTTTTGTAATGTAACCTGTCCGGAGAACAAATGACGAATCTGATCAAGGCACTGTTTGGCGACGAACAGGGCCAGATGAAGCAGAAGATCGGTGTGCTCTACGCGCTACTTGTGGCGTTCAACGTCGGCGCATGGGTGTGGGCATTGGCTGTCTTCCGTCACTATCCGCTGCTGATGGGGACCAGTCTGCTGGCATGGTCGTTTGGCCTGCGTCATGCGGTGGACGCGGATCATATCGCCGCCATCGACAATGTGACGCGCAAGCTGATGCAGGCGGGCCGGCGACCGATTTCCGTCGGCCTCATGTTTTCCCTGGGCCACTCGACGATCGTCGTGCTCGCCTCTGTCGGCATCGCGGCAACAGCGCTTGCAATGAAGAGCCAGATGGACGCGTTCAAGGACGTGGGCGGGGTGATCGGTACGCTGGTATCGACGTTCTTCCTGTTTGCGATCGCACTGATGAACCTGTTCATCCTGAAAGCCGTGATTGCCGCATTCCGGCGTGTGCGTCGCGGCGAGCCCTACGTCGACGAGGACTTCGACTTGCTGCTCGCCAATCGGGGCTTCCTGGCGCGGATTTTCCGTCCCCTGTTCGGACTTGTCACACGAAGCTGGCACATGTACTTCCTGGGCTTCCTGTTCGGTCTGGGCTTCGACACTGCGACCGAGGTAGGCTTGCTCGGCATCTCTGCCGCGAGCGCTGCACAGGGCATGCCGATCTGGTCGATCCTGGTGTTCCCGGTGCTGTTCACGGCCGGCATGACGCTGATCGATACGACGGATAGCATCCTTATGCTCGGCGCCTATGGTTGGGCGTTCGTAAAGCCTGTCCGCAAGCTCTATTACAACATCACCATTACTTCGATTTCGGTCATCGTCGCGCTGGTCGTGGGCGGCATAGAAGGGCTTGGGCTACTTGGTAACCAGCTACAACTGTCTGGTCCGTTCTGGGATGACGTGGGCAAGCTCAACGACAACTTCGGATTGATCGGCTATGTCATCGTCGGTGTGTTTATCGTGAGTTGGCTATGCTCCGTTGTCGTCTACCGATGGAAACGATTTGACGAAATGGAGGTTACGTCGGGTCAAACCTGACATGGCGGCAGATCGGATCGCTACATTATTCCTCCAAGTCCCTTTGAGAGGGATCGACAGACAAACGGTCGCGCTGCGCCTACGTCCGCGTTGGGTCGACAGCGTGCTTCATCCGCGGACCAACTCGCGTTTTGGCCGAATCGCTGCTCAGCGTGCGTCGGTCTTCTCTACCGACAGTGCTGGCGATCAAGCCAAGCCTATCCGGTAAGACTGCCCCTCGCGAGCATGAGTCGGTCTACTCATGCGTAATCGTCGCGAACTTGGCGCTCGACCCGGAGCTAGGTCAATCACTTCGTGCAACGGCACGACACGCGGCTCACGCGCACGAATAGTGTGCTGAATTTCGCTAGCGAAGCGCGACGATTCCGAGGCGCCTCCAAGATATATACCCCAGCAATCCGTTGGAAGCCACTCATCATTTGATCGTCGACTTGTAAGTCGCAAAAAAACAAACCCTGCAGAGCCTTAACTCTGGGGGTTCCGCCGCCATTGCTGGTGGGTACGGAGGAAATTCGCGCGACCACGGGCCGCGAAATCGACTTGTGCTCTGCTGCGCGCTGCACCGAACAGCGAAGGATGATTCCTAGCCCACGACCAATGCCGGACAATCAGGCCGACTGGCCCATCCATGATCGAGCGCCGTCGGTGCCACGACCGTTGACGCCATTCACGCGGCGTTGGAAGAGCTGATCGGCCGCACGAAGCGGATGCTCACGCAGAAGCAAAAGGACAAGAACAAACTTTACGCGCTGCATGCGCCGGAGGTGGAGTGCCTGGCGAAAGTGCGACGTGAAGTCGCAAACATCATTGTCTCGCCCGCCCACAAGGCTGGTGACGAGACCGGCCGTTCCGTCGGCCGTAGCCTACCTGTGCATGCGTTGCCGGCAACAGCGACGTGTGAAGCCACGGGGACAACGTGTCGGGCCTTCGGGCCGCGTCAGCCTCCGCGAGGAGGAGACGTCACCTGCGAGCATCGATGTGGGTGGGATCCCAGGCTGAGTGGCATGGTCAACAGATGTGAACTGCCGCAGGCATCGTTAGGCACGACAAGCCAAAGATGCTGACAGGCTTGAACCAAAACGGTACGTGGTCGGCTGCTCCTCCCTTTGCTACGGAGCACACGGACAGGGAGACCACCGGTGTACAGGCAGGACCTAACCCACTCGTTGTGATGTTTGTGGAACACGGTAAGCCCGACGTGCTGCCAGCGATGGCAGGCCAACCGCAAGGAAGGCTGATGGCATAGCGGGTATTCGTGATGCGCCTCGCCGTGGCGGTTGAATCGACGAGTCGCCCGAGCCGGATGGCGACATCGACCGCGTCGCGAATGAGATCCTGGCGTTGATCGCCCAGCGTCAGTTCGATCCGCAGTTCGGGGGGCTTCTCGGCGAACGGCTGCAAGCGCGGAAGCACTTCGCGAACGCCCACGCTGGTGGGCATGCTCATCCGCAGCACGCCTCGCAGGTCGGTCCCTTCGCGCACGCTATGTTCCGCCTCTTCGAGCGCGATCAGGATGGGCTCGACGCGTGCCAGAAAATCAGCGCCCGCATCGGTCGGCACCACCGCACGCGTGGTGCGGGATAACAGGCGCACCCCGAGGTCGCTTTCCATATCCGCAATCAGGCGGGAGACCTGCGACTGAGAAAGACCGACCTCCCGTGCAGCAGCAGAAAAGCTGCCGAGACGCGCCACGCGGGTGTAGAGCTTGAGGGAAAGAATGTCGTTCATGGTTGGGTCTTTCACGTTGCGAGGCCAGGCGCCCCGTTACTGGAATCACCTCCTGATCTGATCGATCCGCGAGAGGAAGAGCTCGACAAGGGGTGAACGATTGTTCCGGTTATACCCGACCACCAGTTCGATCCTCGGCGGTTCGCCTTTGAGCGGCCGGCTCGTCACCGACCAGGGCAGCAGTTTCTCGGCGTAGGCAGGCAAGAGGGCAACACCTCTCGTGGAGGCGATCAGCGACATCGCCATCGTCAGGTTGTGGACGCGATGCGCCGGCTCGATGGCGAGACCGTTTGCCGCCAGATAGTTCTCGATCGCGCGGCGCATGGGGCCCGCCACGTCCGAGCCGCCAATGAACAGCTCGCTCGCCAGTTCGTGCACGTCGATCTCGTCGAAGGCCGCGAGGCGATGATCGCTCGGCATCAGCACGACGAACGGCTCGCGCGCAACCGTCACGTACTCGAGGTCGGGCCGATTGGCTTCGGCACGCATGAACGCGATATCGAGCCGGCCCGCGGACAGTCCCTCGGCCAGATCCGGGGAGTGTTCGCTCGACACCGTCATCTCGAGGGTCTGCAGATCGGCCGCGAGAACACGCGTCGCCTCGGCAAGCCAGGTCACTTCCTGGCCGCTCAGAAAGCCGACGGCAAACGTCGGCTTTGAAGGCCGGGCCGCCCGCCGCGCGGCCTCGCGCGCCGCGTCGACCTGGGCCAGGGCGAGGCGCGCATGGTCGAGAAATGCCTTGCCGGCATCGGTCAGTTCAATGCCGCGCGCACTGCGCACGAACAGTTGCGCCCCGACCTCGTATTCGAGATCGCGGATCTGCCGGCTCAGGGACGGCTGCGACGTATAGAGCCGCCGCTCCGCCGCGACGGTCAGGCTGCCCTCTTCCGCCACGGCAACGAAATAACGCAGATGACGCAGTTCCATGCGCGCGGTCCTTTACGGGTAGTCATGCCTGTCAGGTATGACGCCCAGCTTACAAAGTCTTTTTCGCGCGGACAAGTGCCGACTATCGTTCGATTCCAGCAGCCGGACGAAACCGTCGCTCACCTCAACGTCAGTCATCTGCGGGAAGGACACGATCATGAAGACCCTCACCGGAAAGACCGCGCTCGTCACGGGCGCTTCGCGCGGCATCGGGCGCGCCGCGGCGCTCGCGCTCGCGCAGGCGGGCGCTCAGGTCATCGTCCACTATGGCCACCATGCACGTGAAGCAGAGGCCGTCGTCGCTGAAATCACTGCAGCAGGCAGCCGTGCCCATGCGATCCAGGCCGATCTCGCGGAAGCCGACGGGCCGCACCGACTCGCGCGGCAGGTCCGCGCAATCGTCGGCGAACGGCTCGACATCCTCGTTGCCAATGCGGACGTCGCAAAGGCCGCCACGCTCGAGGAAACCCGTGTCGAGGATTTCGACGAGCTGTTCGCCGTCAACGTCCGCGCGCCGTATTTTCTCGTGCAGCAGCTTCTGCCGATCATGTGCAAGGGCAGCAGCGTCACGCTGCTGTCTTCGCTCGCGGCCCATGCAGCCGTGGGCGACCTGTCGGCCTACTCGGCCACGAAGGGCGCCGTGGAAACCCTCGTGCGCCATTTGGCGGCTGACCTCGGAGCACGCGGCATCCGCGTGAACGCGGTCGCGCCCGGCGTGGTGCAAACCGACATGTCGAGCTTCACCCGCACCGAAGAAGGCCGCGACATGACACTCGGCCTGCAGGCCATCAAACGGCTCGCGGAACCCGGGGACATCGCCGCTGCAATCACGTTTCTCGCCTCCGGCGAGGCCCGATGGACGACGAGCGCGACGCTCCATGTGGACGGCGGCTCGAAGCTCTAGGCGCAGCGGGCGCGACGCCGCCCATTCAGCCGCTCAGAACGATTCACGCAAACCGGAATACATCATGACGCAAATCACTTCAATCCAGCCTTCGCGCACGCGAAACTGGCTCGCGGTTCTTTCAGTCGCACTCAGTGCGACCGTATTCTGCACGACTGAATTCCTCCCGGTCGGGTTACTCCGCTACATCAACCAGGGACTGGGCGTCAGCGAAGGCACTGCCGGCATCATGGTCACGACGCCCGGTCTGCTGGCCGCCATCGCCGCGCCGCTGCTGACCGTGGCAGTCGGACGCTTCGACCGCCGACGCGTATTGCTGGGCCTGGGCGTGCTGCTCGTGATCTCGAATCTGATGGCCATGCTGGCGCCCGATTTCGCGATTCTCATCGTCGCCCGCGCGCTGTTCGGATTCGGCATCGGCGGATTCTGGGCGATCAGCGTGGGGCTCGGCGCCCGACTCGTGCCGAACGAGCAGGTCGGCCGGGCCACGTCGCTGATCTTCGCGGGCGTGTCGCTCGGCATGCTGATCGGCGGGCCGGCGGGCGCGCTGATCGGAGACATGGTGGGCTGGCGCACCGCGTTTGGCGCCGCGCTCGCGCTGTCCGTTGCCGCGTTGCTGGCCCAGTGGGCGACGTTGCCGTCGCTGCACGTGGCGCATCGGGTCAGCACACGCGATCTGCTCGGTCTCTTCGGCACCCGGCCGGCGCGCATCGGGCTGATCGCGATGACGCTGGCACTGTGCGGGCAGTTTGCGACCTACACATACATCACCCCGTTCCTCGCGACGGTGTCGGGCTTTGGCGGCAAGGTCATCTCGTTGCTGCTGCTCGGCTATACGTTCATCGGTCTGGCGGGTAATTTCATCGGCGGTTCATCCGCGCAACGTAGCGTCAGGACGACCCTGGTCGCAAGCATCGTGTTCATCGCATTGCCGCTTGCCATGCTTCCCGCATTCGGCGCCAGCCGGCCCTGGGTGCTGGTAACGCTGGCCGCGTGGGGAACCGCATATGGTGCGCTACCGGTCGCGCTGCAGATGTGGATGGCCCAGGCCACCCGCGAAGTGCGCGAAGGCGGCATGGCGCTTTTCGTCGCCAACTTCCAGATCTCGATTGCACTGGGCTCATTCGCAGGCGGCCGGGTCGTCGACGGATTCGGTCTCTTCGACGCGATGTTCTTCGGCGCCGGACTCGCCGTGCTGTCGATCCTGACGCTGGCGCTGACGGGCGGCCATCCGCGCAGCGCCGACGAGCCCGCCACCTGCTGAACGCTGCCCCGCTGAGCAACCGTACGCAACCGTTACGGCGATCCGCGAGCATCTGGCGTTCTACCCCGACCGTATCGATGCAATCGAAGCGCTGCCCGCCGACGCGATTTCCGCTTGATCCCATTCCTTGCGCAGAACCCCACCCAACAGGAGAAGCAACATGAACAACGCCCCCGTCGTCCTGATCACCGGCGCGCTGTCCGGCATTGGCCGCGCCACCGCCTTCGCATTCGCCCGCGACAAGGCGCGCGTCGTGCTTGCCGGCCGCCGGGCCGAAGTCGGCGGGAAGCTCGCCGAAGAACTGCGCGCAACCGGCGTCGAAGCCGAATTCATCCAGGCAGACGTTCGCCATGAAGAACAGGTCGAAGCCCTCGTCCAGGGAACCGTCGCACGCTTCGGTCAACTCGACATCGCCGTCAACGCGGCCGGCGTCGAAGGCGAATCGGGCCCGGTCACGGAGCAAACGCCCGAGCGCTACGCAGCTGTCTTCGACGCCAACGTACTCGGCACCCTGCTCGCGATGAAGCACGAGCTGCGCGTGATGACAGCCCAGCAGCGCGGCAGCATCGTCAACGTGTCGTCGACGATGGGCGTGCGCGGCGCAGCCGGCATGTCTATCTACACGGCCAGCAAGCACGCAGTCGAAGGCCTCACGAAATCCGCGGCGCTGGAAGCGGCTGCGTCGGGCGTGCGCGTGAATGCCGTCGCGCCCGGCCCCATCGACACGGAGATGCTCACCCGGCTGACCGGCTCCGGCGAGCGCAAGGCTGCCATGCTGTCGAGCGTCCCGCTCAAGCGCGCGGGAACACCCGAGGAAATCGCCGAGGCCATCGTCTTCGTCGGATCGGACAAGGCCGGCTACATGACCGGCGAAGTGCTGCGCGTCAACGGCGGCAGGACTGCCTGAACCCGCCGGATGAGAGGAGAACACCATGTCCGCAAGCCATACGCCCCAATTTGACGATCTCCCCCCGGTCATGAAGGCAGTCCGGACGCGGCCGCTGTTCGTGGTCCGTCTGGGCGTCAAGCCGATCGTAACGGTCGGTCAGACGCCAGGCGCGTTGCGTCGCGTCGGTATCGTCGAGTCCGGCACGTTCCAGGGCGACCGGCTCACCGGTACCGTACTGGACGGCAGTAACGACTGGCAGACCGTGCGCGGCGCTACCGGCACGACGCACGATGTGCGCGTCACGCTGCGCACCGACGACGGCGTCCACCTCCTGATGTCGTACCACGGCGTCCGGCATGGTCCGACCGACGTGATCGAGCGCCTGGAACGGGGTGAAGTTGTCGACCCCGCAAGCTACTACTTCCGCATCAACCCCGTGTTCGAAGCGCCGGCCGGACGCTACGAATGGCTGAACGGCATCCTGGCCGTCGGCCTCGGCCACCGCTTCGCGTACGGCCCCGTGTACAGCGTATTCGAAGTGCTGTGATACTCACCGGAGAACACCATGACCACGACTACCCCCGCACAGAACAAGGCGCTGCTGCTCGAAGCGTTCGATACGCTCTTCAACCAGCGCGACTACGCCTCCGCCGAGCGCTTCTGGTCGGAGGCCTATATCCAGCACAGCGCGCACATTGCGCCCGGACGTGAAGGCCTGTTCGACCTGATCCGCACCTTGCCCGACACGTTGCGTTACGAGAATCAGCTCGTGGTGGCGGAAGGCGATTACGTGATTGCGCATGGCCGGTTTTCCGGCAACGGCAGACCCGCCGCCTGGATTGCCGCCGACATCGTGCGTTTCGAGAACGGCAAGCTGGCCGAGCACTGGGACGTGCTCCAGGACGAGGCCAGCGCGGCCCAGTCCGTCAGCGGCCTGCCGATGTTCGGCCAACGCTTTCCGTCCTGATTCGCGGGGCGCCGACGGCCATGCACGCCCCATACCTTAGAAGCATGGCCGATTGCCTGCAAAGTCTTTTTCCTGTTGCCGGACAGCGCGTACATTACCCATCAACAGGCACCGCCACACAAGACTTGCAGGCACGTGAGCGGACTGAGAAAGCAGCACCCCATGCATTCCAGACATACCAGACAGTCAACCGCTCAACCCGCCTCTGAAAGGACCGCGATCATGGCCCACCCGACTCACCACACCGCGCCGACGCAATACGTCGAGGCAAACGGCATCCGCTTCGCGTATCGCCGCTTCGGCAATCCGCAGGGTGTTCCGCTCGTCATGAACATGCACTTCACCGGCACCATGGATCACTGGGACCCTGCCGTGACCGACGGCCTCGCCGCGGGACGCGAGGTCATCCTGTTCAACAACGCGGGCATTGCGGGCAGCTCGGGCAGCGTCCCCGAATCGATCGAGGAGATGGCGGCCCACGCCGCCGCGTTCATCCGTGCGCTCGGCCTCGAACAGGTCGATGTACTGGGCTTCTCGATGGGCGGCCTGATTGCCCAGACGCTCGCCATTGCCGAGCCCGCCCTGGTGCGCCGCCTGATCCTCGTCGGCACCGGCCCGCGCAGTGGAGAAGGCATGGCCTCGCTGACGCCGGAAGCCCAAGACATCTTCGGCGCGGCCTATGCCGAGCCGGACCACCTCTGGCTGCGCGTGCATTTCTCGCCGACCGAAACCAGCCAGGCCGCCGGGCGGGCGTTTCTCGAACGCCTGCGTCGCCGCACCGAGAACCGCGATCCGGCCGCCAGCGAAGCCGTGGCGCCGGCCCAGCTCGCGGCGCTCGCGAAATGGGGCAAACCGCAAGACAACCCGTACGCTTACCTGTCGGCACTCCGCCAGCCGACGCTGGTCGTCAACGGCGACAACGACGTGATCATTTACACGGTCAATTCGCTGATCCTGCGCCAGCACATTCCGGATGCCCAGCTGATCATCTATCCCGACGCCAATCACGGTTCGCTTTATCAATACCCCGAGCGTTTCGTGGAAGACGTTTCCCGCTTTCTTGCGTGATTCCTTCGTGATTCCTTAGTCGCTATATCCGCCTTTTCGATGCATCACCCAAGGAGAATTCATTGTGAGTACTAATCTTGATGGCAAGACCGCCCTCGTCACGGGCGCTTCGCGCGGCATCGGCCGCGCCACCGCCCTGGCGCTCGCTGCCGCAGGCGCACGCGTGCTCGTGCATTTCGGCAGCGACGAACAGGCTGCACGTTCCGTGGTCGAGACGATCCGGGCGTCGGGCGGTTCGGCCGAAACGGTCGCAGCGGACCTGAGCACGGCGAACGGCCCGCACGAACTGGCCCGTCAGGTCCGTGCGCGGGTGGGCGAGCGCCTCGACATCTTCGTGGCGAATGCCGGCATCTCGAAGGCCGCGCCCATTGCGGAGACGACGATCGAAGACTTCGACCGCCTGTTTGCCGTCAACGTGCGCGCACCGTACTTCCTCGTCCAGCAGTTGCTGCCCGTGCTGGGCGAAGGCAGCAGCGTGGTCCTGCTGTCCTCCCTTGCCGCGCGCAACGCGGTCGGCAACCTGTCGGCCTACGCCGCGACCAAGGGCGCGATCGACACGCTGGTCAAGCACTTCGCCGCGGCGCTCGGCGAGCGCGGCATCCGTGTGAACGCCATCGCACCGGGCGTCGTCGAGACCGACATGTCGAACTTCGCCAAAACCGATGCCGGCCGCGACTTCACGCTCGGCATGCAGGCCCTCAAGCGCGTCGCGCAGCCCGACGACATCGCGGGCGCCGCCCTGTTCCTCGCATCCGACGCGGCGCGCTGGGTGACGGGCGACACGCTGCGCGTCGATGGCGGCTCGAAGCTCTAACCCCGACGGAGACGGCCATGACCCACGCAGCCTGCCCGACCGTTGCCGCGAATCGCCGCGGGAGCACCCGCCGGCATACGCATGTCGCACTCGGCGCGCGCGCCAGCTTCTGGGTCTCGGCCGGCGTGGTCGCGCATACCCTCTGGACCAGCGCCGCGCCCGCCATGACGTACCGGCTCTACGCGAGCGAATGGCACCTCACGCAGACAACCACGGCCGCCATCTTCGCGATCTACCCGATCGTGGTCGTCAGCGTGCTGCTGCTGTTCGGCGGCCTGTCCGACCAGATCGGCCGGCGGGCGACGATGCTGCTCGGCCTGGGCGCGTCGTTCCTCGGCGCGCTGACGCTTGCGCTTGCGCACGACGTCTCATGGCTTTTCGTGGCCCGGGCATTCATGGGCGTCGGCGTCGGCCTGACCGCCGGACCGTCGACGGCGGCGATGGTCGAATTCAACAAGGGCGGAGCGCCACGCCGTGCCTCCGTGGTTGCCACGGCCGCCCAGGCCGCGGGCTTCGCGGCGGCGCTCATCGTCGGGGGCGCGCTGACGCAATACGCGCCCTGGCCCCTGCATCTGGTGTTCTGGCTGCTGGCGCTGCTGATCGCGGCGCTGTTCGTCGTCACGTGGTGCCTGCCCCGGCCCGCGGAGCGCGGCGCCGCCAGCGGCTGGACGCCTAGCCTGCCGTCCGTGCCGCGGCGCGCACGCAGGGCCTTCGCGGTCGCAGCGTTCGCCATGATCACCGCCTACGCCCACGGCGTCATGATCCTGTCGCTCGGCGGACAGATCGCGCATGACCTGGTCCGTTCCCCGAACACGCTCGTCAACGGCGCGATCCTCGCGGTCTTCGCCATCACGTCCGGTGTCGTGAGTTTGCTGGGCAAATCGCTGTCGACGCGGTCCGCAATGATTGCGGGTGCCACGGCGTCCGGCGCGGGCATGGGATTGCTTGCGGCCGCAACCGCCCTTCACGGCATCACGCTTTTCCTGTCCGCGACCGCGATGACCGGCGCCGGCTATAGCCTGCTGTTTCTGGGCGCGCTGGAAGTCATCAACCGCGCAACTCCCGTCGAACGGCGCGGTAGCGCCCTGTCGGCGCTCTATCTCCTGGGTTATCTGGCCATTGGCGTACTCGCGCCGATTCTGGGGCGCATCGCGACGGTTCAGGGGCTGGGCTTCGCCGTCTATCTGGGCGCTGGCCTCATCGCTGCCTTGAGTGTCGCCACGCTCGGACTCGCGCTCGGCCTGCGTCGCATCGCGGACGATTGACCGGCACTGATTCCCATTGAACTGCCGAATCTGCTTGCCTCGCGTGACATAAGAATCAGCCGCTCCCCAGAAGAGAAAATAATGAAGAACCCTGTCGATCACTCCCACGACTTGCTGCCCAGTGGTGCTTCACCCTCCATCCGAGCTTTGCCCGGAAGAGTCCTGCTCGAACACTATCGCCTCGTTCGTGCGCGTACCGAAGCACTGGTGGCTCCGCTGAGCGATGAAGACCAGGCCATTCAGTCGATGCCAGATGCCAGCCCGACGAAGTGGCATCTGGCCCACACGACATGGTTCTGGGAAACCTTCGTGCTCGAACAGAATCTGCCCGGCTATACGCCGTTCGATCCGGATTTCTCGTTCCTCTTCAACTCGTACTACGAGTCGCTGGGTCCTCGCCATCCTCGTCCGCAACGCGGTCTGCTGAGCCGCCCCAGCAGCTCGCGGGTCGCAGATTACCGGCATTACGTCGACCAACACGTCGAGGAACTGCTCGGCACGCTACCGGTCGCGACATTGAACGGCATTGAACCACTCGTCCGGCTCGGCCTCGCGCATGAGGAGCAGCACCAGGAACTGCTCCTGATGGACATCCTGCATCTGTTCTCGCAGTCACCGCTCCATCCCGCCTACCGTCCCGACTGGTCACGACCCGAAGCCGGTCGGGCAGGCAAATTCCGCAGGCACGACGGGGGGCTGGTCTCGGTTGGAGACGCGGCATCGCCATTCGCTTTCGACAACGAACGGCCACACCACCGGACCTGGTTAGAACCGTTCGAAATCAGCGACCGGCTGGTCACGAACCGGGACTGGCTGCGATTCATGAACGATGGCGGATATACGATAGCTAGCAACTGGCTATCCGACGGCTGGGACCGTGTTCGCGCCGAAGGCTGGGATGCGCCGCTCTACTGGCGGCGTTCGTCCGCTGGGGAGGGCTGGACCGAAATCACGCTGCGCGGTCTCAATCCTCTGGATCTCGACGCGCCCGTCATACACGTCAGCTATTACGAGGCTGCAGCCTTTGCAACCTGGGCGGGCGCGCGTCTGCCGACCGAGGCTGAATGGGAGATCTCGGCTGGGGCGGGCCTGCTCGAACAGGCTAACGACGTCGCATGGCAATGGACTGGCAGCGCCTACGCGCCCTATCCAGGGTTCAGACCCACCGCAGACGCAACCGGCGAATACAACGGCAAGTTCATGAGCGGACAAATGGTATTGCGTGGCGGTGCATTCTCGACTCCCCACGGGCATACGCGCGCGAGTTACCGCAATTTCTTCCGGCCCGAGCAACGCTGGATGTTCTCGGGCGTGCGTCTCGCGAGGGATATCACCCCCGTCGATGGCGACAGGAATAACGATTCGTCGTCCGACACGGACACGTTCGAGCGTGACGTACTTGAAGGCCTGTCGCGCCCGGCAAAATCGCTGTCTCCCAAGTATTTCTATGATGCCCAGGGGTCGGCGCTGTTCGAAGCGATCTGTGCAACACCTGAGTATTACCCGACTCGAGCGGAAACCGCATTACTCAAGGAGATTGCCGCGCAGCTCGCCTCGGAGTTTCCGGATCACGCCACCCTGGTGGAATTCGGGAGCGGTGCGAGCGCAAAGACACAGGTCATCCTCGACACCGTCCCACAGATCCGCACCTATGTACCGATCGATATCAGTACGGCGGCACTGGAAGAGGCTCTGCAGCGCATCACCGACGCTTATCCGGCGCTGGACGTCCGACCGGTCGCGGGCGACTTCACTCGCGACATGGGGCTGCCCGACTTGCTCGGGAACGATTCCGTAGTCGGATTCTTCCCGGGATCGACAATCGGAAATTTCGAGCCGATCGAGGCAATCTTCTTCCTGCGAACGGCGAAGAAACTCCTGGGCAATCGGGCGAAGCTCATCGTTGGCGTCGACATGGTCAAGGATACGCCGACGCTCCTGTCCGCATACAACGATGCAGGCGGGGTTACAGCACGATTCAATCTCAACCTGCTGAGTCGCATCAATCGCGAGCTGGGCGCAAATTTCAGGCTCGACGCATTCGCTCATGCGGCTATCTGGAACGACGATCTGAAACGGATCGAGATGCATCTGGTCAGCTTGAAGAAGCAGATGGTTCGCGTGCTGAATCGCGACATCCATTTCGAAGCTGGCGAACGTATACACACCGAGAATTCGCACAAATACACCACCGACTCCTTTGAAAAACTCGCAAGATCGGCTCGATGGCAAGTAACACGATCGTGGGTAAGTACCGCGCCTCGGTTTGGAATTTTTCTGCTCGAAGCTTCGGCGCAGTGACAATCGCGGCGGCTTGTTTCATTTCAGCGGCTTCGGCCGCAAGCGTGCCAGGAGATATTTACAAGCCGGTGTTCGACATAACGATGTGCCACGACAACCAACCGGAGCCATCACATGTCGACCCACAACCCCTTCCAGGAATTTCTCAGCAAGATCCTGCACGACAACCAGCCCAACCAGAATCTCCTCGACGACGGGGTCCCCGCCCTACGCCGACTGTCTGCAATCGCCCACGAGGACGGCGGCCCCAGTTACGTCGCAGCGCTGTTTTTGCTCGGCCTGTACGACCCGAAGCGCTTCCCGTTTCAGCTCACCGATCTGCGCATGCTCGATCGCGAATGCTTTGAAGACGTACTTCGCGTTCTTAAAATGGACACCCTGGCCTGCTCGCACAGCGTCGAGCATTATTTCGCCCTTGGTGCAAAACGCTTCGAGCAACTGGCGATCGACTGGGGTCTCATTGACTCATCCGACTAATTGACGCAGCTCCCCGTGGCAATGCCACGGGGAGAGAGCCCAGGCACGGAATCGTCCTATCAGAACATCCGGTACCGGCTATCAGCCGGTGTGCAATGGTGATTGCTTCAGCACGGTTGCGCGTCTTGAGGCTGGCTCTGTAAGCATCGGTCGCCAGCTTGCCGCCCCTCGTGCGAGGGAACAGGTGCTGAAGGTGCTTGGGGATGCCGATACGGAGTTGATAGATACCGCTTTGGGAATGCGGTTCCAGTCCAGGGGGCAGTGTCGTCATGTCATCCATCCGCGTATTTTGACACGCGAATTGACAAGGTAGATTGACGATGCCGAAAAAGACAAAGCCCGGAAAGTCTTGCCAGTATTGGGATTCCCTTTACTGGCCTGGCTTTCCGGGCCTTAATCCTTGGTCGGGGCGAGAGGATTTAAACCTCTTACCACCTGCGCCCCATACAAATGACCTGCTCACGTCAACGACATGAATTCATATGCAGTCGGCGGCGGACTATAGCCGAGGCGAACTCGCTCTTGGGAACTGTGTTCGAACAACCCTTGCGCCGCGTTCCAACGCATCAAGATGATCAGCCCAAGCCTGCATCATCTTTCTGCGTACTGCCAGGTATTCAGCAAAGTTATAAGCTCCGCGCACCTCATCTCGCTCGCCGTGCGATAACTGTCGCTCAATAGCATCGGAAGGCCATCCCAGTTCATTCAACAAGGTCGAAGCCGTGCTTCGAAAACCATGACCGGTCATCTCCTCACGCGTGTATCCGAGTCTACGGAGAGCCGCATTGACCGTGTTCTCGCTCATCGGTCGCGCGCTCGTTCTGATACTTGGAAATAGATAGCGCCCATGCCCCGTCGCTGAATGTAGCTCCTTCAGAACTGCAAGCGACTGCGTGGCAAGAGGAACAATGTGTTGTTCCTTCATCTTCATTCGAGACGCAGGAATCCGCCATTCAGCCTGCTCACAGTCAAACTCCGACCACTCCGCCTTTCTTAATTCTCCTGGGCGGACAAACGTCAAAATGCCAAGCAGCAATGCACACCGCGTCTCGAACGCGCCCATGTAGTCCCGAATCACGCGCATCAACTGCCCCACCGCCTTGGGATCCTGGATCGATGCGTGATGCCGCTTCTGCGCAGGTTTGAGGGCGTCGCGCAGATCGGTGGTTGGGTCGTGTATGGCCCGGCCGGTGACCACCGCATACCTGAAAATCTGGCCGCATTTCTGCAACGCACGATGCGTAAGATCGATCGCACCACGTTGTTCGATCCGTCGCAAAACCGTCAGCAACTCCAGAGGCGTAATCTCCGCAATCGGACGACCGCCAAGCCACGGGAACATGTCGCGCTCGAGCCGATGGAGAACCAGGCTCGCATATTCACTTTCCCACTTCTCTTTTGTAAGCTCAAACCATTCGCGTGCCACGACCTCGAAGCTGTTGGCCGCCCGATCTGCTGCCGCAGTCTTCTGAGCCTTCCTAGCCTGGCCTGGATCATATCCGGCAGCGAGTTGTCTGCGTGCGTCATCGCGCTGTTCACGCGCGTCCTTTAACGACACATCCGGATAGGCGCCAAAAGCAAGGAGCTTTTCCTTACCCGAAAAGCGGTACTTCAACCGCCAAAGACGTGAACCGTTCGGGTTCAGCAACAAAAAGAGACCGCCGCCATCGGATAGCTTCGTAGGCTTAGCGCCAGCCTTGGCCTTGCGGATTGCAGCGTCGGAAAGAGCCATTGGGGGTATCTCCTCATTCCGAGGACAGGATACCCCCAAAACTACCCCCAACAATTCGAGGATGTCAATGGATGCCGCGGGAGTTTCCGGGAAGCGCGAAGGCTTGAAATGCCTGTACAGCAAGGGTTGGGGAGGTTTGTACGGAACACCCGGGATCTTGCTGGAACAGCGAATGGTGGGCCGGGTGGGAGTCGAACCCACGATGTCCTTTCGGAGGCGGATTATGAGTCCGCTGCCTGCAACCAGCACGGCGTCCGGCCCAAATGAAAAGACCCGGTATGAAGGCCGGGCCTGTCTGTCGATTGGCCGACATGGTACACGAAAAAGGGGCCTTCGGGACCCTGCTGTCGCAGCAAAACGGTCCGAAAGCCCCTTGTGCACGGGCGACGCAAACGTCCGCCGGTCAATTGCCCTCGAGGAATGACTTCAGCTTGTCCGAGCGGCTCGGGTGACGCAGCTTGCGCAGCGCCTTCGCTTCGATCTGGCGAATCCGTTCGCGGGTCACGTCGAACTGCTTGCCCACCTCTTCGAGCGTATGGTCCGTGCTCATCTCGATGCCGAAGCGCATGCGCAGCACCTTCGCTTCACGCGGCGTGAGCGAATCGAGCACATCCTTCACGACGTCGCGCATGCTCGCGTGCAGCGCCGCATCGGCCGGCGCCACCGTGTTCGTGTCTTCGATGAAGTCGCCCAGATGCGAATCGTCGTCGTCGCCGATCGGCGTTTCCATCGAGATCGGCTCCTTCGCGATCTTCATGATCTTGCGGATCTTGTCTTCCGGCATCTCCATCTTTTCGGCGAGCGTGGCCGGATCCGGCTCAAGACCGGTTTCCTGCAGGATCTGCCGCGAAATCCGGTTCATCTTGTTGATCGTCTCGATCATGTGAACCGGAATCCGGATCGTCCGCGCCTGGTCCGCGATCGAGCGCGTGATGGCCTGGCGGATCCACCACGTCGCGTACGTCGAAAACTTGTAGCCGCGCCGGTATTCGAACTTGTCGACCGCCTTCATCAGGCCGATGTTGCCCTCCTGGATCAGGTCGAGGAACTGCAGCCCGCGGTTCGTGTACTTCTTCGCAATCGAAATCACGAGGCGCAGGTTCGCCTCGGTCATCTCGCGCTTTGCCTGGCGCGCCTTCAGTTCGCCCGCCGCCATCTGGCGGTTGGTTTCCTTCAGGTCCTTCAGCGGCAGCACGACGCGCGCCTGCAGGTCGAGCAACCGCTGCTGCTGCTCGCGGATCGCCGGGATGTTGCGCGACAGGATCGCGCTGTACGGATGGCTCTCCGCAACGATCTTGTCGGCCCATTCGAGATCCGTCTCGCTGCCCGGGAAGCGCGCGATGAACTCGGCACGCGGCATCCCGCACTTGTCGACCACCGTGTGCAGGATCTGCCGCTCGACCTGGCGCACCTCGTCGACCTGCGCGCGCAGCGTGTCGCACAGACGCTCGACGGTGCGCGCCGTGAAGCGGATCGACATCAGCTCGTTCTGGATCGTTTCCTGCGCCTTCAGGTAGGACTTCGACTTGTAGCCCTCCTTCTCGAACGCGCGGCGCATCTTGTCGAACCACTCGCTGATGAGCGCGAACTTCTCCAGCGACGCGCGCTTGAGCGCCTCGAGCTGGGCCGCATTCGCGGTTGCCTGGGCGGCGCCGTCGTCGTCCTCTTCTTCCTCTTCCTCTTCGTCCTCGACGTCGCCTTCTTCGTTCTCGATCTCCTCGGCTTCCTGCGCGGAAAAGCCGTCGGCGTCTTCCGCGTTCGGATCGATCAGGCCGTCGACGAGCTCGTCGACGCGAATCTCGTCGTTCGCGACGCGCTCCGCCATCGCGAGGATGTCCGCAATCGTGGTCGGGCAGGCGGAGATCGCCATCACCATGTGCTTCAGGCCGTCTTCGATACGCTTCGCGATCTCGATTTCGCCCTCGCGCGTGAGCAGCTCGACCGTGCCCATCTCGCGCATGTACATCCGCACCGGATCGGTCGTGCGGCCGAATTCGGAGTCGACGGTGGACAGCGCGACTTCCGCTTCCTCTTCGACCTCGTCATCCGACGACGCGGCCGGCGCATTGTCGTTCAGCAGCAGCGTCTCGGCATCGGGCGCCTGCTCGTAGACCGCGACGCCCATGTCGTTAAACGTGCTGATGATCCCTTCGATCGCCTCGGTCTCGGCGAAATTGTCCGGAAGGTGGTCGTTGATTTCAGCGTACGTGAGAAAGCCCCGCTCCTTGCCGAGCTTGATCAGCGCCCGCAGTTTCGAGCGCCGCTCTTCCAGTTCCTCGGCGGTGCCCGGCTGACTGGACGCGAACGCGTCTTTCAGCAGCGCTTTCTCCTTCGCGCGGCGGTCGCGTGCCTTGGCCTTTTCGCCCTTGCCCGGTGCAGCAGCAGCAGCAGCAGTGTCGTCGCCCGGGGTTGCGTCGTCATCGACGGGTACTTCGTTCAGCTTTTTCGTCATGGAGTTCGCCGTACCGGCTGTAGTCTCGACTCGCGGCTGCTGGACAACAGCCGGTAGAACCGTGGATACTGGAGTCTCACGCGCTACCGCATTGTCCTGCGCGGCAGCCGCTTCCCTTGCGCTTCCGTCACTCGGCCGCTTCATGACAGGCTGTACGGCTCGCGCCGCCCTCACCGTCGCCGCCTGTGCGGCGGAAGTAGTCGAGGATTTCTTCCCGGCAGACGTTTCAGCGGTTCCGGCTGACCCTCTTTTGACGGAAGAAGCGGACTTCACCTCGGTGACCTTGCCGGTCGGCTCCACGGAGCCCATGCCAGTCGCTTTCTTTCCGCCTGTAGTCTTTGCCATTGCAATCGCCTTTCGCCCTTGCCTGGAAAACAAACCGCTGAAAACCTTACATTATAGCACTTTGGCTCCCTCCCTCCCGGTCAGAGGCCGAGCTGACGCTTCATCTCGGCCCGCTGCTGGTTAAGCTGCGCCAGCTCCGCAAAATCTTCCGCGGAGTGCCTCGACTGCCTGGAAAGCTGCTCGAGCCGCTCGCAGCACGAGTCGTACTGCATCTTCAGGAGCGCTGCCTTCAACTCCTCGGCGACGATGCGTTCCTGCTCGCGCCGCTGCTCGATGACGGCCGGATCCGACGGATCCTTCAGCAACAAATCCCGAACGTTTTCATCATAGTCCAGAATTTTGCGAAAGATTTCCTCGAACGTCGGGGCGTTCTCACCATTTCGTAAGAGGTCCGACAGCAACTGGAATTCTGCCGCATCGCCGAGCGCCCGTGCATGCACCGTGACTTCCTCGAACAGCTCGCCGTGGCGGGCGATGGTCAGCAGCGCCTGCTCGGACGCCTCGTCGAGCGTGGCCGCGATGCGCGGATACATCACCAGGTTGCGCAGCGTCTTCTCCTCGATCCCGGTCACGCTGCGGCGATCCTTGCGGGCCGGCGCGGCCCGTGCCGCCGCGGCGATCCGCGCATCGACCTCGCACAGCGCGGCGACTTCGTCGAACGGCACGTCGAGCCGGTCCGCGAACATGTGCATGATCTGCGCGCGCAGCGCGTTGGCCGGCAGCGCCTGCAGCAGCGGCTTCGCGTCGAACAGCGCGCGCGCGCGGCCTTCGGGCTGATCCAGCTCCTTGCCGGCCAGCACCTCGTTCAGCATGAACTGCGACAGCGGCAGCGCACGCGCCACCTGTTCCCCAAATGCCTCGGCGCCGAATTCGCGCACGTAGCTGTCGGGATCGTGCTCCGGCGGCAGGAACAGGAAACGGATCGTCCGGTTGTCCGCCGCGTGCGGCAGGCACGCGTCCAGCGCGCGCCGGGCCGCGCGGCGACCGGCGCCGTCGCCGTCGAAGCTGAAAATGACCGTGTCGGTCTGGCGCAGCAGCTTCTGCACATGCACCGGCGTGCAGGCCGTGCCTAGCGTGGCCACCGCGTTGCGAAAGCCCAGTTGCGCGAGCGCGACCACATCCATGTAGCCTTCGACCACCAGCACGTAGCCCTGTTCGCGGATCGCGAGCCGCGCCTCGAACAGCCCGTACAGCTCGCTGCCCTTGTTAAATAGGGGTGTTTCGGGCGAATTCAAATACTTGGGCTCGCCGCCGTCCAGCACGCGGCCGCCGAAGCCGATCACCTGCCCCTTCACGTTGCGGATCGGGAACATGATCCGCTCGCGGAAGCGGTCGTAGCGGCGATTCTGACCTTGCGTATCAGCCTTTTCGCTGACGATCACCAGCCCCGCCTCGACCAGCGCGTCGTCCCGATAATTGGGGAACGCCGCTTCGAGGTTCTGCCAGCCGTCCGGCGCATAGCCCATCCCGAAGTGGGCGGCGACCGGTCCGGTCAGGCCGCGCTTCTTCAGGTAGGCAATTGCGTCGGGCGCGCCGCGCAGCGCCTTGCGGTAAAAGTCGCAGGCGGTCTGCATCACGTCGGACAACGCGGTGGTCACCGCCCGGGACGCCGCCTGCGGATAACCGCCGCCCGCGCCGCCCGGCAGATGCGACGGCTCGTGCGGCACCGTCAGGCCCACCGATTGCGCGAGTTCGTTGACGGCCTCCGGAAACGTGAGGCCGGCATGCTCCATCAGAAAACCGATGGCGGTGCCATGCGCGCCGCAGCCGAAGCAGTGATAGAACTGCTTAGTCGGACTAACCGTGAACGAAGGGCTCTTTTCGTTGTGAAACGGACAGAGCCCCATGAAATTCGCGCCGCCCTTTTTCAGCTGCACGTATCGCCCCACCACGTCGACGATATCGACGCGGTTCAGCAGATCCTGCAGGAACGCATGCGGAATCACGATCGGCGGCGCAACGATGGAAGCGGGGAATCCGCGCGGCCCGCCCGCAGGCGGCCCGCGCGCCGGAAAGCGCTGCGCCTAGCGGGCAAGGGCGGCCTTCACGAGCGCCGACACCGCCGTCATGTCCGCGCGGCCGGCCAGCTTCGGCTTGAGCACGGCCATCACCTTGCCCATGTCCTGCGGGCCGGCGGCGCCGGTCTGCGCGACCGCGGCAGCCACCTCGGCCGCCAGTTCGGCTTGCGTGAGCGGCTCCGGCATATACGCGGCCAGCACCTTGAGTTCGGCATTCTCCTGGTCGACCAGATCGGTACGCCCGGCTGCCTCGAACTGGCTGATGGAGTCCTTGCGCTGCTTGATCATCTTGTCGATGACCGCCGTCACGGCAGCGTCGTCGAGCGTCACGCGCTCGTCGACTTCACGCTGCTTGATTGCCGCCAGCAGCAGGCGCACGGTAGCGAGCCGGCCGGTATCGCGCGCGCGCATCGCAGCCTTCATGTCGTCGTTGATCTGGTCTTTGAGACTCATTGCACACCTGATTGCATGGAAAGGTAAAAATGCCCGATCAGACGTACCACGGCAACGCAAAAACCCGCTTGGGACTGGATCCACAAGCGGGTCGGCGCGGGTTCTCGGCCTGGGTGCGGCCTGACCGGGGAGGCCTTGTGCGGCGAGAATGTCCGCGGGATGCGGCGGACAGACGCCACCGGCCACGCGCCGCCGCTTTGGCCCACACCGCCGCGGCGCCGGGATTCAGTACAGTTTTTTGGGCAGCATCTGGCTGCGCAGACGTTTGAAGTGGCGCTTGACCGCCGATGCCTTCTTGCGCTTGCGCTCCGCCGTCGGTTTCTCGTAAAACTCACGCGCGCGAAGTTCGGTCAGCAGGCCGTTCTTCTCGATCGTGCGCTTGAAGCGGCGCATCGCGACTTCAAAGGGCTCGTTTTCTTTTACGCGGATGATCGTCATTTTGCAATAACGGAGCTTTGTAAAGGTTGGGCAGTATAGCAGAGCTTTCTCACAACGACACGGCCACGTCAAGCCCCCCGGACGTACTCCGCACAAGCCTCGCCGGCCGCGACGCCCGAGGCCCACGCCCACTGGAAATTATAGCCGCCGAGCCAGCCGGTCACGTCGAGCGCCTCGCCGATGAAATAGAGCCCCGGCACGCGCGCGCTCATCATCGACGCCGACGACAGCTCGCGGGTATCGACGCCGCCGCGCGTCACTTCGGCCTTGCGGTAGCCCTCGGTGCCGGTCGGCGTGATGGTCCAGCCGGACAGCGCTTCGCCGACCTGGCGCAGCAGCCGGTCCGGCAGATCGGCGACGCGGGCGTCGGCCGGAATCCGGTGCGTGTCCAGCCAGGCGTGCGCGAGCCGCGCCGGCACCCAGTCGGCCAGCAGGTTGGCGATCTGGCGCTTCGACCCCGCTTTGGCTTCGAGCAGCCCGCCGGCCGCGTCGCGCTGCGGCAGAAGGTCGATGCGCACCGCCTCGCCGGGCTGCCAGTAGCTCGAAATCTGCAGCACGCCCGGCCCCGAGAGTCCGCGGTGCGTGAACAGCAGGTCTTCGTCGAAATGCGCGCCGCGCTTGCGCTCGCCGGTCGCGATGCCGACTTCCAGCGACACGCCCGAGAGCGCGGCAAACGGCGCCCAGTCGGCCGCGGCGAACGTGAGCGGCACGAGTGCCGGCCGCGTGTCGATCAGCCTGTGGCCGAACTGCTTCGCGAGCCGGTACGCGAAGTCCGTTGCGCCGATTTTCGGAATCGACAGGCCGCCGGTCGCGACGACCAGTGCGTTCGCACCGATCGCTCCGGCGCCGGTGTCGAGCATGAAGCCGGCCGCGCCGTGCCGCACCTGCGCGACGTCCAGCGGGCGACGCCACGCGACGCCGCCCGCGTCGCATTCGCGCTTCAGCACGTCGATGATCGCATCGCTCGACTGGTCGCAGAACAGCTGCCCCTTGTGCTTCTCGTGCCACGTCACGCGATGTGCGCGCAGCAGCGCGAGAAAGTCGCGCGGCGTGTAGCGCGCAAGCGCCGAGCGGCAGAAATGCGGGTTTGCCGACAGATAGTTGGCGGGTCCGGCGTTCAGATTCGTGAAGTTGCAACGTCCGCCGCCGGAGATGCGGATTTTTTCGGCGAGGCGGGCCGCGTGATCGATCAGCACGACGCGCCGGCCCTTGCGGGCGGCCACCGCCGCGCACATCATGCCGGCCGCGCCTGCGCCGATCACCGCGATATCGAAGGATTCCATGGCGCGCATTGTACCTGCGGCCCTGGTCCGCGCTGCTATACTTGAAAGCTTGCTTCCCCGGTCTGATCGGCCTGATGCGGCGCGCCCCGGCCGCATCAGGCACACATCCGAAGCCCCGAATCCGAAGCCCCGGATCGGGCGCCCCAACCCGGAACCGAACCCGCCCGCACCCGAACCATGCTTGTACTCGGCCTCGAAAGCTCCTGCGACGAAACCGGCCTCGCGCTCTACGACACGGAGCGCGGCCTGCTCGCGCACGCACTGCATTCGCAGATCGCGATGCACCGGGAGTACGGCGGGGTCGTGCCGGAGCTGGCGTCGCGCGACCACATCCGGCGCACGCTGCCGCTGCTCGAAGAAGTGCTCGCACAAAGCGGCGCCGCGCGCCGCGACATCGACGCGCTCGCCTACACGCAAGGCCCGGGCCTCGCCGGCGCGCTGCTGGTGGGCGCAAGCATCGCAAACGCGCTGGCGATGGCGTGGGACAAGCCCACCATCGGCATCCATCATCTCGAAGGGCATTTGCTGTCGCCGCTGCTGGTCGACGCGCCGCCGCCGTTTCCGTTCGTCGCGCTGCTCGTGTCGGGCGGCCACACGCAACTGATGCGCGTGACGGACGTCGGCGAATACGAAACGCTCGGCGAGACGCTCGACGACGCTGCCGGCGAAGCCTTCGACAAAACGGCAAAACTGCTCGGCCTCGGCTATCCGGGCGGCCCGGAGGTATCGCGGCTCGCGGAGTTCGGCATCCCTGGCGCGGTCGAACTGCCGCGGCCGATGCTGCATTCGGGCGACCTCGATTTCAGCTTCAGCGGTCTGAAAACGGCGGTGCTCACGCAGGTCAAGCGCGTGGGCACGAACCTCTGCGAGCAGGGCAAGGCGGACATTGCGCGCGGCTTCGTCGACGCAGCCGTCGACGTACTGGCCGCGAAGTCGCTCGCCGCGCTCAAACGCACGAAGCTCAGGCGCCTCGTGGTCGCGGGCGGCGTCGGCGCGAACCGTCAGTTGCGCGAAACGCTGTCGGCGGCCGCCCGCAAGCGCGGCTTCGACGTCCACTATCCCGACCTGTCGCTGTGCACGGACAATGGCGCGATGATCGCGCTCGCCGGCGCACTGCGCCTCGCGCGCTGGCCGCAGCAGGCCACGCGCGATTACGCGTTCACGGTCAAGCCGCGCTGGGATCTCGCCACGCTCGCGCGCTGAGACGCCACGCGCACATCATGCGATCACGCGCTCGTTGAGCGCGCAACAAAAAGCCGCCCCGCAGGACGGCTTTCAGCCAGCACGTGACCTGCACCGCGCCTGCACCGCACGCGCGGCCGCGATCAACCGTGCAGGCGCTTGTCGTGCTCGATCAGCGCGTAGGCGCTGTGATTGTGAATCGATTCGAAGTTCTCGGCTTCGAGCACATACGCGACGACGCGCTCATCCGCATTCAGCCGCTGCGCGACGTCGCGCACCAGGTCCTCGACGAACTTCGGGTTCTCGTACGCGCGCTCCGTGACGAACTTCTCGTCCGGCCGCTTCAGCAGTCCCCACAGCTCGCACGACGCCTCTTCCTCCGCGATGCGGATCAGCGCCTCGACGGGCACGTCTGCCGCGAGCTCCGCCCGGATCGTCACGTGCGAACGCTGGTTGTGCGCGCCGTACTGCGAGATCTTCTTCGAGCACGGACACAGGCTCGTGACCGGCACCAGCACGGTCAGGAACGTGCGCGCGACGCCGTCGCGAATCTCCCCGGCCAGCGTCACCTCGTAGTCGAGCAGGCTCTGCACGCCCGACACCGGCGCCGTCTTGTTCACGAAGTACGGAAACGACACCTCGATGCGCCCCGCGTCGGCTTCGAGCTTCTCCAGCATCGCGACGAGCATCGTGCGAAAGCTCGCCGGATCGAGCGGCGTATCGCGCTCTTCGAGCAGCGCGACGAAGCGCGACATGTGCGTGCCCTTCTGGTCGGCCGGCAGGCGCACGTCGAGATTCCACGTGCCGATCGTCGGCTGCGCGCCGCCGTCTTCCGTGCGCACCGTCAGCGGATGGCGCACGCCCTTCACGCCGACCCGCTGGATCGGAATCTGGCGCGTGTCGACGGTGCTCTGCACATCCGGCATCACGAAGGCCGGGTTCATCTGGTTCATGTTCTTGTCCTCACTGGCCGCGCGAAACAGCACGCGCAACGACAAACGCCGGCGTCGGCCGGCGTTGCATGACGGGCCATCGCCCGCCGTTTCAATCTGGAAATGGCATCGGCCGCGAGCGCACCGCCCAATCCGCGGCGCGCGCCGCTCAGGCGACGCGCTTGACGGACTTCCCGGCTGCGCCGCTCGCGTGATCGAGGAAACGTTCGCGGATCGATCGGGCAATACCCGCGCTGTCCAGGCCGCATTCGGCGAGCAACCTGGCCGGATCCCCATGATCGATGAAGCGATCGGGGAGGCCCAATTGTAGTACGGGTCGCATAACCCCACTGGCGAGCAGGGCTTCGACGCAGGCGGAGCCCGCGCCGCCCATCACGCAGCCCTCTTCGACCGTGACGAGATAGTCGTGCGTCTGCGCGAGTTCGCGCACCAGCTCGACGTCGAGCGGCTTCACGAAGCGCATGTTCGCGACCGTCGCATCCAGTTGCTCGGCGGCGGCGAGCGACGGCGCGACCATCGTGCCGAACGCGAGAATCGCGATGCGCTTGCCCGCGGGCTGCGCGCTTTCGCGACGGATTTCGCCCTTGCCGAGCGGCAGCGCGGCCATCTGCTTGACGGTCGCCACCCCGGTGCCCGCGCCGCGCGGATAACGCACCGCGGTCGGGTTCGGCTGCTGCAGCGCCGTGTAGAGCATCTGACGGCACTCGTTTTCGTCCGATGCCGCCATCACCGTCATGTTCGGAATGCAGCGCAGGAACGCGAGATCGTATGCGCCCGCGTGCGTCGCGCCGTCCGCGCCGACGAGACCCGCGCGGTCGATCGCGAACACCACCGGCAGGTTCTGCAGCGCGACGTCGTGGATCAGCTGGTCGTATGCGCGCTGCAGGAAGGTCGAATAGATCGCCACGACCGGCTTCAGTCCTTCGGTCGCGAGGCCCGCGGCGAACGTCACCGCGTGCTGCTCGGCGATGCCGACGTCGAAATAGCGGTCGGGGAAGCGCTTCTCGAACTCGACGAGCCCCGAGCCCTCGCGCATCGCCGGCGTGACGCCGATCACGCGCGCATCCAGCTCCGCCGCGTCGCACAGCCACTCGCCGAACACCTGCGTGTAGGTCTTCTTGCCCGGCGCGCTCGACGGCTTGATGCCCTCGGCCGGATTGAACTTGCCGGGACCGTGGTACAGCACGGGATCGGCCTCGGCAAGCTTGTAGCCTTGTCCCTTCTTCGTCACGACGTGCAGGAACTGCGGACCGCGCAGCTCCTTGATGTTCTGCAGCGTCGGGATCAGCGAATCGAGATCGTGGCCGTCGATCGGGCCGATGTAGTTGAAGCCGAACTCCTCGAACAGCGTGGCCGGCACGATCATGCCCTTCGCGTGCTCTTCGAGCTTGCGGGCGAGATCGAGCACCGGCGGCGCGACGCGCAGCACGCGCTCGACGCCCGCGCGCGCAGCCGCGTAAAAGCGGCCCGACATCAGGCGCGCCAGATGCCGGTTTAGCGCGCCCACCGGCGGCGAGATCGACATGTCGTTGTCGTTCAGGATCACGAGCAACGGCACGTCTTCCTCGACGCCCGCATTGTTCATCGCCTCGAACGCCATGCCGGCGGTCATCGCGCCGTCGCCGATCACCGCGATCGCCATGCGGTTGCCGCCCTGCTGCTTCGCGGCGACCGCCATGCCGAGCGCGGCGGAGATCGAGGTGCTCGAATGCGCGGTGCCGAACGTGTCGTACTCCGATTCGTCGCGGCGCGGAAAGCCCGAGATGCCGCCGAACTGGCGCAGCGTGTGCATCTGGTCGCGGCGGCCGGTCAGGATCTTGTGCGGATAGGTCTGATGGCCGACGTCCCAGACGATCCGGTCGCGCGGCGTATCGAACACGTAGTGCAGCGCGATCGTCAACTCGACCGTGCCGAGATTGGACGACAGGTGCCCGCCCGTCTGCGACACGCTGTCGAGCACGAACGCGCGCAGCTCGTCTGCGAGCGGCTGCAGTTGACGGCGATCGAGGCGGCGCAGGTCGGCCGGGTCGTCGATGGTTTTCAGCAAGTCGTACATCGTCGTTCCATTGTAGGAAAACTTACGCGCCCACACTTCTTTCACCCATCCGTATGACGGATGGGCGCTGGCGGGCTGTCGCGTTCAGCTGACCCGGTTGACTACCAGGTCGGCCAGTTCTGCCAGACGCCGGGCGCGGGCGCCAAACGGCGCAAGGGCAGCGTGCGCGTCGGCGCGCAGCTGCGCCGCGAGCGCGCGCGACGCGTCGAGACCGATTATCGACACATAGGTCGGCTTGCCGTCTTTCGCGTCCTTGCCCGCGGTTTTGCCGAGGGTGGCGGAGTCGGTCGTCACGTCGAGGATGTCGTCGACGACCTGGAACGCGAGGCCCACCGCGGCGGCGTACGCGTCGAGCGCGCCCATCGCCTGCGCGCTGGGCGCCTCGCCGGCCAGCGCGCCCATGCGCACGGCCGCGCGCAGCAGCGCGCCGGTCTTCATCCGGTGCATCGTCTCCAGCTGCGGGCGCGTCAGCGTGTGGCCGACGCTCGCCAGATCGATCGCCTGACCGCCTGCCATGCCGACCGAGCCGCTCGCCACCGCCAGTTCGCGCGTGAGCGCGGCCTGTTGCGCGGGCGCGAGCACCGCGTCCGTCAGCGTGATGAAAGCCTGCGACTGCAGCGCGTCGCCGACCAGCAGCGCGGTGGGTTCATCATACTTGACGTGCACCGTGGGCTTGCCGCGCCGCAGCGCGTCGTCGTCCATGCACGGCATGTCGTCGTGCACGAGCGAGTACACGTGGATCATTTCGAGCGCCGCCGCGGCGGCGTCGAGGCATTCGGCCCGCGCGCCCGTCAGTTCGCCCGCCGCGTGGCACAGCAGCGGCCGAACCCGCTTGCCGCCGCCGAGCACCGCATAGCGCATCGCCTCGTGCAGGGCGGCCGGCTCGACGGCCGGGCCCGGCAGATAGTGTTCCAGCGCCGTTTCGACGCGCTCGGCCACCGAGCGCGTCCATTGTTCGAAAGTCATAGATCGTCCCCGCTATCGGCAGCGGCTGAGGCCGCGCCACCCATCGACAACGGCTTGAGCGTTTCGCCGTCGAGCACCCGCACCTGCTGCTCGACCTTTTCGAGCTGCTGCTGGCAGAACGCCACGAGCGCCGCGCCGCGCCGGTAAGCCGACAGCGACGCCTCCAGATTCAGGCTGCCGGCCTCCATCCGCTCGACGAGCCCTTCGAGCTCGGCCAGCGCCGCTTCGTAGTTCTCGGGCAGCGGCGCGCCTTCGGCGTCCTGTGCCGGCGGTGCAGCGGGGTCCCTGGATGCGGTCTTCGCCATGGGTGGTCGCAAAATTAAAACAAGTCGGACATTCTACGGCAAAAGCGACAAGTTCGATTCGGTACGCGCCTTGCACACGGCCTTCTTTCCTTACCTCCGATCGAAGCCTGACAGAAAGAAAAATGCCCGATAAGGCGCCAAAACAACGGAATCCACGAATATTTTTGACACAAATCAGACACTTAAGCGCCCCAAGGGTGGGGAAAGGGGTATAATCGCCGGCTCCCTAAATCGAATCTTCGATGGTTGGGTTGTTCACTGCTTTCACGTCTTCATCGGGAGTGGGAATGTCCAATCTGAGCAATGCATTGCAGCTGCGGTCGATCCACAGCCAGCTGCCAGTCACGGCTTACTTTGACGAAGCGCTCTTGCAGCGCGAACTCGAAACCCTTTTCAAGAAAGGTCCACGCTACATCGGGCACGAACTGATGGTGCCCGAAGCGGGGAATTACTTTGCGTTGCCGAGCGAACGCGAGGGCCGCGTGCTCGTACGCAACCAGCAGTCGCAGGTCGAACTGCTGTCGAACGTCTGCCGCCACCGCCAGGCCATCATGCTGAACGGCCGCGGGCAGACGCAGAACATCGTCTGCCCGCTGCACCGCTGGACCTACGACCTGAACGGCCAGCTGCTCGGCGCGCCGCACTTCGCGGACAACCCGTGCCTGAACCTCGGCGCCACGCCGCTGCAGAACTGGCAGGGCATGCTGTTCGAGGCGGGCGGGCGCGACATCGCGCGCGACCTGGGCCAGCTCGGCGTGCGCCAGCACTTCGACTTCTCGGGCTACGTGTACGATCACGTCGAGGTCCACGAGTGCAACTACAACTGGAAGACCTTCATCGAGGTCTATCTGGAGGATTACCACGTCGTGCCGTTCCATCCGGGGCTCGGCAATTTCGTCGACTGCGAGCAGCTCGCATGGGAATTCGGCGACTGGTACAGCGTGCAGACGGTCGGCGTGCACAAGGCGCTCGCGCAGCCCGGCAGCCCGACCTACCGCCGCTGGCACGACGCGGTGCTGCGCTTTCGCGGCGGCCGGGAGCCGGAGTTCGGCGCGATCTGGATGGTGTACTACCCGAACGTCATGATCGAGTGGTATCCGCATGTGCTCATCGTGTCCTGGCTCATTCCGCGCGGGCCGCAAAAAACCACCAACGTGGTCGAGTTCTACTACCCTGAGGAAATCGCGCTGTTCGAGCGCGAATTCGTCGAGGCGGAGCGCGCCGCCTATATGGAAACGGCGCGCGAGGACGACGAAATCGCCGAACGCATGGATGCCGGCCGCCGCGTGCTGATGGAGCGCGGCGAATCGCAGGTCGGCCCCTACCAGAGCCCGATGGAAGACGGCATGCAGCACTTCCACGAGTTCCTGCGCCGCGAACTCGGCGCGGTCTGATCGGCCGGCCGCACTGGCCGGCGGCATAACAGGAAGACGGGCTTGCGCCCGTCTTTTTTGTTTAGACTAACAACATCGATTCATCGAGTCGCGTTGCACGAGGAGCTGTCATGCCGCACACCCACTACACCACGCTGATCTCCGCCGCGAACCTCGCCGGGCGGCTCGCCGCCGCGCCCGGCAGCGTGTTCGTGATCGACTGCCGGTTCGACCTCGCCGACACCGGAGCCGGCGAAAAAGCCTATGCGGCAGGGCATCTGCCCGGCGCGCATTATCTGCATCTGGACCGCGATCTGTCGGGCGCGAAAACCGGCTCGAACGGCCGCCACCCGCTTCCCGAGCGTGCCGCGCTGGTCGCGGCGCTGGCCGCGCGCGGCCTGAAACAGGGGCAGCAGGTCGTCGCGTACGACGCCCAGGGCGGCATGTACGCGGCGCGCGTCTGGTGGCTGCTGCGCTGGCTCGGCCACGACTCCGTCGCGCTGCTCGACGGCGGCCTGCAGGCCTGGGAAACCGCCGGCGAGGCGTTGACGCAGACCGTGCCGGCATCCGCGCCCGGCGACTTCAAGGCCGCGGCGCCGCTCGTCGCCACCGTCGACACGCAAGCCGTCGCGCGCAACCTCGCCACCGGCGAGCGGATCGTCGTGGACGCGCGCGCCGCCGACCGCTACCGCGGCGAGAACGAAACGCTGGACCGCGTCGGCGGGCACATCCCCGGCGCGCTGAACCGCTGGTTCAAGGACAACCTCGGCGCGGACGGCCGCTTCAAGCCGGCCCACACGCTGCGCGACGAATTTGCCGCGCTGCTCGGCCACACCGCCCCGGAGCACGTGGTGCTGCAATGCGGCTCGGGCGTCACCGCATGCGTGAACGCACTCGCGATGGAAGTCGCCGGACTGCACGGCGCGGTGCTCTATCCGGGATCGTGGAGCGAGTGGAGTGCGGACTCCGCGCGACCGGTTGCCACGGGCCCGAACCCGTGACGTATCGCTCGCGGCACCGCCCGGTCATTCGACGCCGTGCGCCCTGAACCACGCGAGCGCGCGGCGCCAGCCGTCCTGCGCGTCGGCCTTGCGGTAGCTCGGCCGATAATCGGCGAAGAACGCATGGCCCGCGTCGTCGTAGACCACGAATTGCGAGCCGCGCGCGATCTGCGGCCCGCCCGCGACCGCCTGTTTCATCGCAGCAAGCGTGTCCTGCGGAATGCTCTTGTCCTGCAGCCCGTATAGCCCGAGCACCGGCGCGTGCAGGTCGGCGACCCGGTCGATCGGGTTGGCCGGCATCAACGGCGTATGCGCGCCCTCCACCCGGCCGTACCACGCGACCACCGCCTTCAGACGCGGATTGTGCTCTGCATACAGCCATGCAATCCGCCCGCCCCAGCAGAAGCCGTTGACGCCGAGCCGGTTCAGGTCGCCGCCGTGGGCGCCCGCCCATGCCACCGTGGCGTCGAGGTCCGCCATCACCTGCTCGTCCGGCACCTTGCTCGCAATCTGATCGTTGATCTGCTGGATCGTCGGATACACGGACGGGTCGCCTTCGCGCACGAACAGGTCAGGCGCGATCGCGAGGTAGCCGAGTTTCGCGAAGCGCCGGCACACGTCGGCAATATGCTCGTGCACGCCAAAAATCTCATGCACGACGATGATCACCGGCAAATGCGTCTTGCCGAGCGGCTGCGCGCGATAGGCCGGCACCAGTGTCCCGCCGGAATGCACGGCGATCTCGCCGGCTTCGAGCCCCTCGCTGTCGGTGTGAATGGTTTGCGCGGACACCGGCAGCACCGCGGCCGCGAACCCGCTGCCGAGCGCCGCCTTGATGAACGTGCGCCGGTCGAAAGGAACGTGCGGAACAAGACTGTCCACTTCAGGCTTGAGCATGCGGGACTCCTTGACGAAAGGCAGCCGGGCGGCGACGCGCCGCACGCGTTGCGCGAAGCGACAGCATACGCCGACTGGCCGGACTCAGTGGAGCTTCACGCGCGGCAGCGTGGTGCGCCGCAGCCAGTGCGCGAAGGTGTCGAGCACCATTCTCGCGTAGCCGTGCAGCGCGGCGATATGCAGCCGGTACAGCGACATGTACATGAAGCGGGCGAAGAGTCCGTCGATCAGCATGTTGCCGCCGATCACCCCGCCCATCAGGTTGCCGACCGCGCTGAAATGGCCCAGCGACACGAGCGAGCCGAAATCGCGATAGGTGAACACCGGCAACGCCCGGTTTTCGAGTCGCGCGCCCAGGGCCTTGAGCAGAAAGCTCGCCTGCTGATGAGCGGCTTGCGCGCGCGGCGGCACATTGCGTTCGGTGCCCGGCCACGCGCAGGCCGCGCAGTCGCCCAGCGCAAAGACGTTGTCGTCGATTTCGGTCTGTAGCGTCGGGCGCACGACCAGTTGCCCCAGCCGGTTCACCGGCAAGCCATCGAGCCCGGCCAGCACCGCCGGCGCCTTGATGCCCGCCGCCCACACCGTCAGATCCGCCCGCAGCGTCTTGCCGCTCGCGGTCCGCACGATGCCGGGTTCGACCTGCGCGACGGTTTCGCCCGTCATCACGTTCACGCCGAGCTTGACGAGCAGCTCAGCGGTCGCGGTCGACACGCGCTCCTGCAGCGCAGGCAGGATGCGCGGCCCGGCCTCGATCAGCACGATGCCGACGTCGTGGCGCGGATCGAGCTTGTGCAGCCCGTAAGCGGACAACACCTGCGCGGTGTTGCGCAGTTCCGCCGACAGCTCGACCCCCGTCGCGCCGCCGCCGACGATGGCCACCTGGACGCGCGGCCCGGTCGCACCGGCCGCGCTCGCCGCGCCGTCCGCCGGCACCGGCGCGTGATACTCCGCGCGCATGCAGGCGGCGATCAGACGCTTGCGAAAGCGCTCGGCCTGCGCAACCGTGTCGAGCGCAATCGAATGTTCCTGCGCACCCGGTACGCCAAAAAAATGTGTCGTACTGCCAATCGCTATGACGAGCGTGTCGTATTCGAGCGTGCGCGCCGGAATCAGCTCCGCGCCGTCGTCGTCGATCACCGGGCCTAGCGTGACGCGCCGCGCCGCCCGGTCGAGCGCGATGAGCTCGCCCTGCTGAAACTCGAAGCCGTGCCAGCGCGCCTGGGCCGCGTACGGCAACTCCTGCGTGAACGGGTCCATGCTGCCCGCGGCGACTTCATGAAGCAGCGGCTTCCAGATATGCGTCGGATTACGGTCGACGAGCGTGACCTGTGCCCGCACGCCGCCGCGACGTCTCTTCGGACCATAGCGGTCGCCCAGACGCGACGCCAGCTCCAGTCCTCCCGCACCTCCCCCCACGACGATAAAACGATGCATCGCTGTTCTCCGTATGTGCCGATCGGTTGCGCGTCGCGACAGCAGGCGCAGCGCGTGCGCGTGCTGTCCGATGAAGATTGTCCGCGAGGTATGCCGGTTCACACAAGCCGGCGCCGCGCATACGCGGCATACGCGGCATCCGCGCGGCGCGAGGGCCGGCGCCGGGGTGTCGTCGTCAGTGGGCCTCCTCCCAGTTCGCGCCGGCGCCGACCTCGGCGACGAGCGGCACCTTCAGCGCCGCGACGCCGCACATCAGCTCCGGCAGGCGCTTGCGCACGTCGGACAACTCGCTGTCCGGCACTTCGAGAATCAGTTCGTCGTGCACCTGCATGATCATCCGGGTGCCGGTTTGCGACGTATCGAGCCAGTTCTGCACCGCGATCATCGACAGCTTGATCAGGTCGGCCGCGGTGCCCTGCATCGGCGCGTTGATCGCCGCGCGCTCGGCGGCCTGGCGGCGCGGACCGTTGCCGCCGTTGATCTCCGGCAGCCACAGGCGGCGGCCGAACACCGTCTCGACGTAGCCCTTTTCCTTGGCGCGCGCACGGGTCGACTCCATGTAGTCGGCCACGCCCGGATAGCGCGCGAAGTACCGGTCGATATACAGCTTTGCGGCATCGCGCGTGATGCCGAGGTTCGACGCGAGGCCGAACGCGCTCATTCCGTAGATCAGCCCGAAGTTGATGACCTTCGCGACGCGCCGCTGGTCGCTCGTCACTTCGAGCGGCGTCACGCCGAAGATCTCCGCCGCGGTCGCGCGGTGAATGTCCTCGCCCTGCGCGAACGCGCGCAGCAGCGACGCATCGCCCGAGATGTGCGCCATGATGCGCAGTTCGATCTGCGAGTAATCCGCCGACACCAGCTTGTGCCCCGGCGGCGCGATGAACGCCTCGCGGATGCGGCGGCCTTCCGGCGTGCGCACCGGAATGTTCTGCAGGTTCGGATCGTTCGACGCGAGCCGGCCCGTCACCGCGACGGCCTGCGCATAGTTCGTGTGCACGCGGCCGGTCTGCGGATTGACCATGCGCGGCAGCTTGTCGGTGTACGTGGACTTCAGCTTCGACAGGCCGCGGTGTTCGAGCAGCAGCTTCGGCAGCGGGTAGTCTTCGGCGAGCTTCTGCAGCACCTCTTCGTCGGTCGACGGCGCACCGCTCGGCGTCTTCTTGACGACCGGCAGTTGCAGCTTCTCGAAGAAGATCTGTCCAATCTGCTTCGGCGAGCCGAGATTGAATTCGCCGCCGGCCAGTTCGTATGCGCCGCGCTCCAGCTCGACGAGCCGCGTGGCGATCTCGCTGCTTTGACGGCGCAGCCTCTCGGCGTCGATCAGCACGCCCACGCGCTCCATCTTGCGCAGCACGCGCGAGGTCGGCATCTCGATCTCGCCGTAGACGTACTTCAGGCCCGCTTCGGCCTCGATCTGCGGATAGAGCGCATGATGCAGCCGCAGCGTGATGTCCGCGTCTTCGGCCGAGTATTCGGCAGCCTGTTCGAGCGCCACCTCGTCGAATCCGATCTGCGCGGCGCCCTTGCCGGCCACCTCCTCGTACTTGATCGTCTTCACGCCGAGATGACGCAGCGCGAGGCTGTCCATGTCGTGCGTACGGTGCGATTCGAGCACGTACGACTGCAGCATCGTGTCGTGCGCAATCCCGTCCATCTCGATGCCGTAGTTCGCCAGCACCTGCGCGTCGTACTTCATGTGCTGCCCGACTTTCCTGTGATCGCGGCTTTCGAGCCAGGGCTTCAGCTTCGCGAGCACTTCGTCGAGCGGCAGTTGCTGCGGATGGTCCGGTCCGCGGTGGCCGACCGGAATGTAGGCCGCCGCGTTCGGCTCCACTGCGAGCGAAATGCCGACCAGTTGCGCGCTCATCGGATCGAGCGACGTGGTTTCCGTATCGAACGCGGTCAGCGGCGCCGCGTGGATACGCTCGAGCCACGCGTCGAACGCCTCCCAGCTCTGCACCGTGTCGTAATGGCGCTCGCCGTCGATCACCGGCGCGACGCGCTCGCCGCCCTGGGCGGGCTCGGCGGCGTCGGCCGTCTCGATCTCGCGCAGCCAGGTCTTGAAGCCGTGGCGCGCGAAGATGTCGCGCAGCTCGTCGCGCGCCTCGGGACGCGTGGCGAGCGTATCGGCCACCGACGCGACGTGCGGCGCGAGGTCGAGTCCGGTTTCGACGGTGACGAGCTTGCGCGCCATCGGCAGAAAGTCGAGTGCGCGGCGCAGGTTGTCGCCCACCGCGCCCTTGATCTGCGCCGCATGCTCGACGACGCCGTCGAGCGAGCCGTATTGCGCGAGCCACTTGAGCGCCGTTTTCGGGCCGCATTTCTCGACGCCCGGCACGTTGTCGACGGTATCGCCGATCAGCGACAGATAGTCGACGATGCGCTCCGGCGGCACGCCGAACTTCGCCAGCACGCCGTCGCGATCGAGCGTTTCGTTGGTCATCGTGTTGATGAGGGTCACGCGGTCGGTGACCAGTTGCGCGAGATCCTTGTCGCCGGTCGACACGATGACGTTCATGCCCTGCTGCGCGGCGCTGCGGCACAGCGTGCCGATCACGTCGTCGGCCTCGACGCCTTCGATCATCAGCAGCGGCCAGCCGAGCGCGCGCACCGCGACGTGGATCGGCTCGATCTGCCGCGCGAGATCCTCCGGCATCGACGGACGATGGGCCTTATAGTCGGGATACCAGTCGTCGCGAAACGTTTTGCCCCTGGCGTCGAATACGCACGCGCTATACTCTGCGGTGACTTCCTTGCGCATGCGCCGCAGCATGTTGATGATCCCATACAGCGCACCCGTCGGGCCGCCGTCGGGGCCGCGCAGATCGGGCATCGCATGGTAGGCCCGGTACAGGTAACTCGAACCGTCGACCAGCAGCAGGGTCTTACCTTCCGGCCCAGTCCCCAGGATTCGTTCTTCAGGCATTATGAACAAGAGAAAAGTGATTCCGAGTCTGCGTTCGCTCGCAGATCAAGAGCGCGCGACGGCCAAGAAAGCCCGCGCATCGTGGCAGATGTTCACGATTATGGCAGAGTTTATTGAGGCGACCGAGTACCTGTCGGAGATCCGGCCGGCGGTCAGCATCTACGGCTCGGCACGCCTGAAACCGAGCTCGCCGTACTACAAGCTCGCCACGCAGATCGCCCGCAAACTGTCCGATGCCGGCTTCGCCGTGATCTCCGGCGGCGGCCCGGGCATCATGGAAGCGGCGAACAAGGGCGCGCACGCGGGCAAGGCGCCGTCGGTCGGGCTGAACATCGAGCTGCCGCACGAGCAGTCGGGCAACCAGTGGCAGGACATCTCGCTGCGCTTTCGCCACTTCTTCACGCGCAAGGTCACGTTCGTGAAGAACTCGGACGCGGTGATCGTGATGCCCGGCGGCTTCGGCACGCTCGACGAACTCGCCGAAGTGCTCACGCTGATCCAGACGAAGAAGTCGCGCCATGTGCCGATCATTCTCGTCGGCGGCGAATTCTGGAAGGGGCTGCTCGGCTGGTTCCAGGACCAGCTGGTGCCGATGGGCCTGATCAACCCGGAAGACATGAACCTGATGCAGGTGATCGACGAGCCCGACCTCGTGCTCGAAGCGGTGCTGAAGTTCTACGAAGACCGCGGCGAGGCCGAACCGCACCCGGTCAAGTCGGAAGAAGACCGGATGTTCTATCTGTAATCTGCCGCCGCCGCGCCGCCCGTCGCGGCGGCGCGGCCGCCTGTCCGCGGTGCTTTTCGCGGCGCCGCCGGCCCATTTGCGCTAACCTCCGCAAAATAGCGAACAATACGGAGAATCAGATGCCTCCCGAACCCGACACCGAGGCCGACCTCGCGCCGACACCGACGGTCGGCGAGATTTTCACGGGCTTTCTGAGGCTGGGACTGAGTTCGTTCGGCGGCGCGCTGCCGCTCGCACGCCGCGCGCTCGTCGAGCAGCGCCGCTGGCTGTCGGCCGCGGAGTTCACCGATCTGCTTGGGCTGTGCCAGTTCCTGCCCGGCGGCAACGTGATCAATCTGTCGGTCGCGCTCGGCATGCGCTTTCGCGGCGTGCCCGGCGCGCTCGCGGGACTGCTCGGGCTGATCGCGGGGCCGTCGCTGGTCGTGATCGGACTCGGCGTGCTGTACGAGCACACGCAGGACGACCCGCGCGTGCGCCATCTGTTCGCGGGGCTCGCGGCGGCCGCCGCTGGCCTGCTGATCTCGATGGCCGCGAAGATCGTCATGCCGCTGCGGCACAGGCCGGCAGGCGCGGCGATCGCGCTGCTCTGCTTCGTGGCGATCGCGTTGCTGCGCGCGCCGCTGCTGCCGACCATGCTGGTGCTCACGCCCATCAGCATTTACCTCGCTGCGAGGGCTGCGCGATGAACGCGACGCTCACGGCACTCGCGCTGATCTTCAGCCAGCTTTCGCTGCTCGCGTTCGGCGGGGGCAACACGATCCTGCCGGAAATGCAGCGCCAGGTGGTCGATGTGCATCACTGGATGACGGCACGCGAGTTCAGCTCGCTGTTCGCGCTCGCGCAGGCCGCGCCGGGGCCGAACCTGATGGTAGTCACGCTGGTCGGCTGGCACGTGGCGGGCTGGGCGGGCATGCTGGTGACGTCGGTGGCCAAGTTCGGGCCGTCGTCGGTTGTGACGGTGGTCGCGCTGCACGCATGGGACCGCTTCAAGGACCGTCCGTGGCGCCGCTATGCGCAGGCCGGGCTGGTGCCGGTGACCGCCGGCCTCGTCGCGGCGAGTGCCGCACTGATCGCGCACGCGTCCGATACGGCGCCGGTTGCCTACGCGATCACCGCGGCCTGTGCGGTCATTGCGATCCGTACGCGCGTGCATCCGTTATGGCTGCTGGCCGCGGGCAGCCTGATCGGCCTGACGGGCATCGGGCAGTTCTAGCGCGCGAGACCGATCGCGCACGACGCCGGTCGCTGCGCAGCCCGAGACGCCGACCAGAGGATCTGCGATGAGTACCCGCCCCCCCGCGACGGCCATCGGCCGGTTCGACGAACCGCTTCCGGAACACTATCTGATCACGCCGGAACCCGGCGCCGACGTCGCGGCATTTCTCGCCCGCCTGAACGCCGCGCTCGCCGCCGGCATCCGGCTCGTCCAGCTGCGCACGAAGTCGCTCGATGCCGCCGCTTGCGCGACGCTCGCGCGTGACGCGGCGGGTATCTGTCACGCGCACGGCGCCCGTCTGATCCTGAATGGCCCGCTGACCGACCCGGATGCGGTCGGCGCAGACGGGGTGCACCTGGGCAGCACGCGGCTTCTCGCGTCGACCACGCGCCCGCTTGCCACGACGAAGCTTGTATCGGCCGCGTGCCATACGGCTCGCGAACTTGCGCACGCCGAATCGATCGGGGTGGACTTCGTGACCCTGTCGCCCGTATCCACCACGGCGACTCACCCCGATGCCGTCCCGCTCGGATGGGACCGGTTTGCGGAGTTGGCGGCATCGGTCCGCACGCCCGTCTACGCACTCGGCGGGATGACGAAGCGCGACGTTGCGCGAGCGCGATCGCATGGCGCGTGCGGAATTGCGGCGATTCGCGATCTCTGGTGAAGCGGGGCGGAGTGGGGCCGCAACGCACCGGGCACAGCAGCGCCCTTCGGGCAACGCGCCGCGCCTCGGGATGCGACACGGCACACGCATAAGAAAACCTTAAGCTGCGCACCTCATGATAGGCACGACCTCTCCCGCCTGGTAGCCGGTCGTAGCGGCAAGCCCGGCGCGAGGGGTCATTCCTCACTTTATAAAAGGTGCACAATGACCATTTCGTCAATTGGCAACAATCCGGCCACGCTATCGATGCAGTTTGCGGGCCACGCCGCCTCGGGGAGTGAAGCGCACGAAGTCGGACCCGACATCGATGGCGATGCGGACGACAGCGGCGCAAAAGCGGTCTCCGCCGCCGCACGGCCGCCCGCGGTCAACTCCAGCGGTCAGACGGTCGGGACGCTGATCCACGTCACGGCGTGAGCGAGCACGGCCGCTCGGCTCCACCGTCGACGTCGATGCCGTCGTAACCCGCATCACCGGTCTCCTCGTGAGGCCGGCGTGCGTCGGGCGCCTTGCGGGCCGCCATGCATTGATCCGCCGGTCATGTGCGCCCGCGCGACATGACGCAATACGCCCCGCGCCCTGCAAGCAACGACGCCTTAAGCAGCTGTTAACCCCGCGTCGCTTAATCTCGCGAAACCGTAAGCCTCCCGGTGACCCTCCATGCTCAAGCTGATTGCACGCCCGCGCCTGTATGCACTGATCCTGCTTCCGGTCCTGCTTGCTAACGCGCCGCTCGCGCACGCGAGCGAGATCAAGGCGCTGATGAAAGACATGAAGCGCGCGATGCAAGGCGCCATGGCCAGCACGACGATGCCGGAGCTGCGCGGCTACGTGGCCCGGCTGGAAAGCGATGCCGGGCAGGCGAGCCATCAGGTCTATCGCAGCGACCAGGCGACCTACGACGAAGGCATGCGAACGCTGCAGCAGGAACTGGCGAGCGTGGACCGCGCCGTTCGCGCGAACGATATGGCCGCCGCGCGGCAAGCGTTGCGCAAGATCAACGATACGAGAAAGCATTATCACGATCTGCTGAGCTGACGAACACGCGCGTCCCGGCGCCTCGAAGGACTATCCGATGAAATACGCTCCCCGCCGCACCCGATCGGGCACGTACCGATCCGTGATTCAGATATCGCGCTATCCGCTTTCGATAAGCGTGCTCCACTGGCTGCTCGCCATCGCGCTGATCGCCAATCTGGTGATCGGGTGGCAGCTCGACGACAACGAGGAACTGGTCACGCTGCACAAGTCGATCGGCATCATTATTCTCGTACTGGTGCTGATCCGCATTGCGAACCGGCTGCGCATGAGGCGGCATTTGCCGCCTTCGATCAATGCCGTCGGCTCGCTTCCCCATCGCGCCGAGCAGGCGGTACATCGCCTGCTCTACGTGCTGATGCTCGTCATCCCGATCCTGGGGTGGCTGAAGACCAACGCGGCAGGTCACGCCGCGAACTGCTTCGGCATCCTGTCGCTGCCTGCACTGGTGCCGCAGAGCCACGCGCTATCGCGCGTGTTCGGCGAACTCCATGCGTTGTGCGCCTATGGACTGGCCGTGGTGGCCGGTCTCCATGTTCTGGGCGCACTGGCGCACTGGATCGTCAAGTCGGAGAATCTTCTGCCGCGCATCCTTCCGCGCATCGTTCCGGTGTCCGGGCGCCTGAGCGCCAGGGACAGGGCGAACGAACGCGCCTGACTCGGGTCGTCGTGCGTGGGGGCCGTGCCTGGAAGGCGCGTGGGCGAAAGGTCATCCGGTTACTGAAATGCCAGTCCCCGTGTGCGCGGCCAGACGGCTATGCGGCATCCTGCATAAGCCGACGCCATTGAGGCCCCTTCAGGATTCGGCGGATATTGCACGCTAACGACAACAATACCTTCGATACAGGGTTCCTGGAGCAATGGAGCCTCTCCGCAGAGCGCAATCGTTGTACGCACACGAATCGTTGTACGCACACGATTAGAAGAAGACTGCGTCTATCGCCGGAAAGCGACCTTAAAGTATTTTGCGAGATTACCCCCGGCTTAGACTAATGTATTTGCCGGAGACGCTTATATCTCATAGTGGTTCGTTTGCAGCCGATTTCGCAAATAGTCGAGCTGAGCCCTCCAGCCTTGGCCGATGTGCTCGTTACGTGGGGCGTGCTGACGAATCGGGCGGAATATCACTCGAGCACACGGCGCACGCCAAAGACATGGGAAAGGCATTGCTCGCCGCGGGCTTTCGCGAGACTACGTGAGTGCCACAAACAGGTGACGTCGTGGTAATCCAGCCCGCCCCGGGTCATCCTGACGTGCACGCGGCGATCTATGATGGCCAGTACTGGATTTCAGACTTCAAGCAACGACATGGTCTATACCCCGGCCCGGCCTACCGTGCATCCCGCCCCCATACAAGATCTATCGCCACAATTGACCCATGAAACGTCTGCTCTCAACGATATTGCTCCTGCTGACGCTGGCCACGGCGGGAACAGCCGCAGCCCGTGGCAACAGCGACACACCCGAAGCGCGTGCCGGCGCATTTTATTCGTGGTTTATCCAGCACGACACGGATCGTGTCTTATCCGTTGCAGCTCCCTGCAATTAACCAGTACGTTGCAAAAGACATGGTTATCCGGCTTGGGGATGACTATGCCCATTCGGGTCCGCCCGGTGGCGTGGACTACTTCCTGAAGGTCCAGGACTATGACAGCAATGATTGGCTGGCGCATACGGCAACGCATCCGGCAATCATACCAGGCGGAGTGGCTGTGGTGCCTATCACGTTCGGCTCGAAAGAGCCAACAAGCGTACTGGTGTTCATGCGCCAAATCGATGGCATGTGGAAGATCACAAAAATTTCCGACACCTGGGATTATCGCTGACCAGGCGATGCCGGCCAGACAACCCACCGCCCGGCGCATCCCCAAAACGCGCGCCGGGCGACCGTTTGCTACTGAAACGCCACCTCCGCAAAGCTGCGCAGTTTCCGGCTATGCAACTTGTGCAGCCCGTTCGTGCGCAGCAGTTCCATCGCTTTCACGCCGATCTGCAGGTGCTGGTCCACCTGCGCGCGATAGAACTGGTCCGCCATGCCTGGCAGCTTCAGTTCGCCGTGCAGCGGCTTGTCCGATACGCAGAGCAAGGTTCCGTAAGGCACGCGGAACCGGAAGCCGTTCGCGGCAATCGTCGCGCTTTCCATGTCGAGCGCGATCGCGCGGCTTTGCGACAGACGCTGCACCGGTTCCCGATGCTCGCGCAGTTCCCAGTTGCGGTTGTCGACGCTCGCCACGGTGCCGGTGCGCATGACGCGCTTGAGCTCCACGCCGTCGAGCTGCGTGACCTGCGCGACCGCCCGCTCGAGCGCCACCTGCACCTCCGCGAGCGCCGGGATCGGCACCCAGAGCGGCAGGTCGTCGTCGAGCACGTGATCCTCGCGCACGTACCCGTGCGCGAGCACGTAGTCGCCCAGCCGCTGCGTGTTGCGCAGCCCCGCGCAGTGGCCGAGCATGATCCACGCATGCGGGCGCAGCACCGCCACGTGATCCGTAATCGTCTTCGCGTTCGACGGCCCGACGCCGATGTTGATCATCGTGATGCCGCTGCCGTCCGCGCGCTTCAGGTGGTACGCAGGCATCTGCGGTTGACGCGGCGGCGGCGCGCCCTCGTCGCCCTGCTCGTCGAGGTTCGCGTTGTACGTGACGACGTCGCCCGGCTCGACGAATGCCGAATACTCGCTGCGGTACGCACGCAGCTCGGGGTCGTCGGTATGCGCCATCATCGTGCGGCCGAGCTTGATGAACTCGTCGATATAGAACTGGTAGTTCGTGTACAGCACGTAGTTCTGGCAGTGCGTCGGCGAGGTCGCCGTGTAATGCTTGAGCCGGTGCAGCGAAAAATCCACCCGCGCCGCGGTGAACAGCGCGAGCGGATACGGCTCGCCCGGCTCCGGCTCGTACGTGCCGTTGACGATGCGGTCGTCGAGAAAGCGCAGGTCCGGCGTATCGAACACGTCGCGCATGCCGAACAGGCGCTCGCGGTCGAGGTCGCCCTCCAGGTGGATCCCCTCCGCGAACGCGAAATGGATCGGAATCGGCTGCTCCGACACGCCCACCTCGATCTTCACATGATGGTTCTTCGTCAGCAGCCGCAGTTGCTCGCGATAGTAGTTGCCGAACAGATCGGGCCGCGTGACCGTGGTCTCGAACGTACCGGGTCCGGCAACGAATCCGTACGAGCGGCGCGAATCGATGTGCGTGTTGACTTCGGTGCGCACCCTGACGAAAGGATAACAGGCCCGCACCCGGCGCTCGAACGGCTCGTTGCGGCGATAGCGCGCGAACGCGTCGCGCAGGAAAGACGTGTTGGCTTCGTAGATGGCGGACAGGTAGGCGACGGCCTCGACGGCATCGTCGAACGCTTCGGCCGGAAATTCGCTCGCAGGCACCTGCACCGCGCGGGAAGGGAGGTTGTTGTTCATCGTCGTTCGCCTCGGTTGATGCAACGACATTACCACGGAACCTCGCCCCGTTGAGCCGGGCCGCGCGGCGCGCCGGACTGCCGGCGTGCGCCGCGAAAGCGGCGCAGAATAAGGGTATTGCGCCCGTGGGCAAAGCGGGATTTGCTAAAATCGGGCCATCCATCCGGAGAATCCACATGAAGCCGCTCCTCCCCGTTGTCGTCGCGCTGGCCCTCGCTGCCAGCCACCCGGCGATGGCCCAACAGGCCAGCCCCCCGGCGCACGCCGAAAAGCCGATGTCCGCGAACGAGCGCGCCGGCCTGCCGGACCTGGACAAGATCAACCGGCCGGCCGCCGAGGTCAGCTCGAAGGTCGAGATCAACCCGCCGCGCGTGCCGAGCTTCTACGAAAAAACGCCGAACGGCACTGAAATCACCGAATACCGCGACAAGGGCAAGCCGGTGGAAATCGACGTCCGCTCGAATTTCGGCACCCACTACCAGATGAGCGCGCCGGCCGACCCGTCGCCGTCGATGCCCGAAAACGGCCATACGAGCCAACGTCTGCCGTCCCTGAGCCTGAGCTACTGACGAACCGGGCGCGCGCGGCCGTGCGCTGCGCGCGCCGCCACCGCGCCCGAAGCCGGCGCCGTCCGCGCGCCCCCTCCGGCCGCACCGGCCGCCGTGCGCGCCAGCCCAACCACCTGACCCGACGTCTCACGCATGGCTGTCTTCACCGCTGTTTCCGAATCCCAACTTGCGCACTGGATGCGCCGCTACGATCTCGGCGAGGTCGTCGCGTTGCGTGGCATCGCCTCCGGCATCGAGAACAGCAACTTCTTTCTCACGACCACGCGCGGCGAATACGTGCTGACCGTCTTCGAGAAGCTCACGGCCGCGCAACTGCCGTTCTACCTCGAACTGATGCAGCATCTGGCCGCCCACCGCGTCCCCGTGCCGGACCCGATGCCGCGCGACGACGGCGCGCTGTTCGGCCTGCTGCACGGCAAGCCCGCCACGATCGTCACGAAGCTCGACGGCGCGCCGCAACTCGCGCCGGGTGTCGAGCACTGCGTCGAAGTGGGCCAGATGCTCGCGCGCATGCACCTTGCCGGGCGCGATTTCACGCGCCATCAGCCGAACCTGCGCAGCCTGCCATGGTGGCAGGAGACGGTGCCGGCCGTGCTGCCCTACCTGGACGGCGCGCAGCGCGAGCTGCTCACGTCGGAACTCGCCCACCAGCAGGCATTCTTCGCATCGGCGGATTACGCGGCGCTGCCTGGCGGCCCGTGCCATTGCGACCTGTTCCGCGACAACGTGCTGTTCGCGCATGCGGAGCCGGGCAGCGGCCATGAAGTGCGCCTCGGCGGCTTCTTCGATTTCTATTTCGCCGGGTGCGACAAGTGGCTGTTCGACGTCGCGGTCACCGTCAACGACTGGTGCGTCGATCTCGCTACCGGCCGGCTCGACGATGCGCGCGTCGACGCGATGCTGCGCGCGTACCAGACCGTGCGTCCGTTCACGCCGGCCGAGCGCCGCCACTGGGGCGACATGCTGCGCGCGGGCGCGTACCGCTTCTGGGTCTCGCGCCTGTATGATTTTCATCTTCCACGTGAGGCCGAGCTGCTCAAGCCTCACGATCCTGGCCATTTCGAACGCATTCTGCGCGCGCGCCTCGCCGGTGCCGCGCCTCCTGGCGTCCCTACTCATGCAACTGATTGAAGTCCCCGCAAAGACCGGTTATGTGTGGTTCCGCCAGGGCATCTGGCTGTTCCGCAAAAATGCGCTCGCATTCCTGACGCTGTTCATCGCCTACGTGCTGGTCATGACGCTGATCGCGCAGATCCCGCTGATCGGCGGCATCCTGCCGCTCGCGTTCATTCCGGGTGTCGCGGTCGGTTTCATGGCGGCGTGCCGCGACACCGTCGCCGGCAAGCCGGTGCTGCCGACCCTCCTGGTCGACGGCTTCCGCTCCTATGGCCCGGTGGTCGCGAAACGCCTGGCCGTGCTCGGCATCCTGTACGTGATCGCCATGGGGCTCGTGCTGGCCGGCTCGGCGATCGCCGACGGCGGCGTGCTGCTGCGCGTGATGCTCGGCACCGCGTCGCTCGATCCGGACACGATCGAGAACAGCAACATCCTGCTCGCGGTGCTCGCGGCGATGGTGTTCTATATCCCGGTCGCGATGCTGTTCTGGTTCTCGCCGGTGCTCGCCGCGTGGCACGACGTGCCGCCGGTGAAAGCGATGTTCTTCAGCCTCGTGAGTTGCTGGCGCAATCGCGGCGCATTCGTCGTTTTCGCGCTGCTGTGGTTCGCGGTGGCGAGCGTCGTGTCGTTCGGCCTGTCCGCCTTGGCGCAGGCGCTCGGTGCGGGCAATTTCGCCTTTGCCGTGCTGATGCCCGCGACGATCATCATTACGACCATGGTCTATTGTTCGTTTTACGCGACTTACCGCGGCTGCTTCGGCATCCAGGACCAGCAGGCTTCCGACCGGACCGACCCATGAAGCAGCGCACTGCGATTCCGCTCACCCTCGACGAACAGCTCTGCTTCGCGCTCTACTCGACGTCGCTCGCGATGACGAAAGTGTACAAGCCGATGCTGGAGAAGCTCGGCCTGACCTACCCGCAATACCTCGCCATGCTGGTGCTGTGGGAAGGCCACGACCTGACGGTGAAGGACATCGCGACGCGTCTGAATCTCGACCCCGCCACCGTTACGCCGTTGCTCAAGCGTCTCGAAACGCAAGGTTACGTCGCGCGCGTACGCGGCACCGAGGACGAGCGCCTCGTGTACGTCCGGCTGACCCAGGCTGGCGCCTCGCTCAAGCGCGCGGCGCGCGACATTCCCGCCGACATCCTCTGTGCGACCGGGCAAAGGCCCGAATTCCTGATCCGGCTGCGCGACGATCTGACGCGGCTGCGCGCCACGCTCAACGACGCCATCGAACCCTGAGGCACGCATCAGTGGGCGTGCAGGTCTTTCGTGATCATTTAATTTGCACACTAATTATTTGTGTAGTATATTTATGCCTATGCCGATGCGCAGCCAGAATCAGGCATCCCTCCCCTGACGAACAAGGAGCAGCAAAAATGAACGTGCTTTACAAGGCAACCGCAACCAGCACCGGCGGCCGCGACGGCCGCGCCGTCTCCTCGGACGAGGCGCTCGACGTTAAACTCGCCGCCCCGCGCGAACTGGGCGGCAACGGCGCAGCCGGCACGAACCCCGAACAGCTTTTCGCGGCCGGCTATTCGGCATGCTTTCTGAGCGCGATGAAGTTCGTCGCGGGTCAACGCAAGCAGGCGCTGCCCGCCGACACCACCGTCACCGCGGACGTCGGCGTCGGTCCGAACGATGCGGGCGGCTTCGCACTCGACATCGAATTGCGGGTCGCACTGCCCGGCCTCGCACCGGAAGCGGCGCGCGAGCTGGTCGATACCGCGCATCAGGTCTGCCCGTACTCGAACGCGACGCGCAACAACGTCGACGTGCGCGTCCGGGTAGCGTGACGGCGGGCGCATCCTGCAAGACCGCGGGGCGCCTCGCGCCGCCGCGCCGCCGCGCCGCCGCGTCGCCGCGCCGATGAGCGGCCGATGAGCGGCCAGAATCGGCAACGGCGTGCGCGAGGCCCTCACCTCGCGCCAATGTAACGGGTTTGCATCGCTAAACGTTGCACGGTGCGCCTCTATCAGGACGGGCAGAGTGGTATCGTCGAACCCCGGCGCCGTGCGATGTACGGAACGGCGCCGCCGATACCCTTCATTGATCCTCGCCCATGACCCGTCCCCGACGCCTGTCTACCGATTTCGATTCCGGCCTCGTCTGGTTTCGCCGCGATCTGCGCCACACCGATCAGGCGGCGCTCTATTACGCTCTTAAGCACTGCCAACGAGTCTGGTGCGTGTTTGTCTTCGACACGACGATCCTGCAGCCGCTCGTGGACGACTGGCGCGCGCGCGACGCCGAGCGCGCGCCTGAAGACCGGCGCGTCGACTTCATCGTCGCAGCCGCGCGCGAACTCGATGACGCATTGCGCGCGAAAGGCGGGGGTCTGGTGATGCTGCACGGCGATCCGCGCGAGGCCATGCCCGCGCTCGCGCGCCGGCTCGGTGTCGATGCGGTCTTCGCCAATCACGACTACGAGCCGGTAGCGCTCGCGCGCGACGAAGCCGTCGCCGGCGCGTTGAGCGCCGATGGCCGCGCGCTGATCACGTTCAAGGACCAGGTGATCTTCGAGCGCGACGAAATCCTGACGGGACAGGGCAAGCCGTTCACCGTGTTCACGCCCTACAAGAACGCATGGCTGAAGGCACTGGGCGCATTCGACCTGAAGCCCTACCCGGTCGAATCGTACGACGCGCACCTGGCCGCGCCACCGGCGGATCTCGCGCAGACGTCGCCCACGCTGAAGCAGTTGGGCTTCGCGCCGAGCAATCTGACCGCGCTGAAGCTGCCGACCGGCATGAGCGGCGCGCAACATCTGCTGGAAGATTTCGCGAGCCGTATCGACGGCTATGCGGAGCGCCGCGACTTCCCGGCCATCAAGGGCCCAAGCTACCTGTCGATGCATCTGCGCTTCGGCACGGTGTCGATCCGCACGCTTGCCCGGCTGGCACACGAACTGTCGCTGCAGCCGGATGGCCAGGGCGCCGCGACATGGCTGTCCGAGCTGATCTGGCGGGACTTTTACTTCATGATCCTCGCGCACCATCCGCGACTCGCGGACGGCGCGTCGTTCAAGCCGGAATACGATGCACTGCGCTGGGAAACGGGCGCCGCGGCCGATGCGCTATTTGCAGCGTGGTGCGACGGGCGCACGGGCTACCCGCTCGTCGATGCGGCGATGCTGCAGCTGAATCAGACCGGCTACATGCACAACCGGCTGCGGATGGTCACCGCCAGCTTTCTGGTGAAGGATCTGGGGATCGACTGGCGCCGCGGCGAACGCTATTTCGCGACGCATCTGAACGACTTCGACTTCTCGGCGAACAACGGCGGATGGCAATGGGCGGCATCGACCGGCTGCGATGCGCAGCCCTACTTCCGAATTTTCAATCCGGTCACGCAGTCGGAAAAGTTCGACCCGGAAGGACGCTTCATCAAGCGCTACCTGCCGCAGCTGGCGAACGTGCCGCCGCGCTGGATCCACGCGCCGTGGCTTGCCGGCGCAGACCGGCTAATGGACTGCGGGGTAACGCTCGGCCAGCACTACCCGGCCCCGATCGTCGATCACGCCGACGCGAGGCAGCGCACCCTGGCGCGCTTCGGCAAACAATAATGGGCACTCACATACGCACCCGCCGGCGTCGCCGGTGGTGCGCAACCGCGCAGGCTCAGTATTGCGACAGCCAGGCCGGATGGCGGCGCGTGGCAGCCTCGCGATCCAGCTTGCGCATGCGGAATTCCAGATCGTACAGATCGGTCGCTTCGGCCAGGTAGGCGTCGCCACGCTCTTTTGCGCGCTCGTCAGCGGACTTCGTCAGGAACAGGAACAGGCGGCTCAGCAGGTACATGATCAACCTCGACAAGAAACTAAGGGTTTTCACTTAGTGTGTAACCCGTATTTTAGGGAAAACCCTAGGTCTTGCCAAGCGATCTTTTCCGAATCGTTGCTCTAACCGCACAGCCGGCCATCAGGCCCGCCCGAGCAGGGCGTCGATCAGTCCTGCGCTCTCCGCGCGCGGCGCGGCACGGCGCTGTTGCCGGAAAAAATCCCAGATCATCGCGCTCGCGTCAGGGCCTCGGGACGAATGAAACGGCACCGCGTCGTCGCCGCCGCTCCACGCATGGCCGAGCGCCTGCACGCGGCACAGACGCACGATCCGGCGGGCGCCGCGCAGGGCGTCGTGCGTCACGACGCCTGCCTTGCGCTCCTCGCGCACCTCGCCGCCGCACCGCTCGCCGTGCGCATCGAGCAGGCCGTTCAGGCGCTGGAACTGCATGTCGAGCTGCTCCGCGTTGACCGGCGACACCACGGGGTCCGCGTCGCCGTGGATGATGATCGCGGGCATGCCGGGATACGCCGCGACGTCCACAGCGGCGTCGACGAGCGCGACCGGATCATGGCGCGCGCCGCGCCGCATCACGTCCATCGCGACAATCCCCGAATGCGCCTCGCCGAACGCCGGCCCGGAGTGCAGCGCGACCGCCGCGAAACGGTCCGGATAATGCGTGGCGAGCAGGCTTGCGAGCCCCGCGCCCGCCGACAGCCCGGCCACATAGACCCGCTGCGCGTCAAAGCCATGCTCCGCGACGAGCGCGTCGACCAGCGACACCACCGCACGCGCCTCCGCGCCGCCGGCCGCTTCGCTCGCGTCATACCAGTGCCAGCAGCGGTGCGGATGCGCATGCTTCGACTGTTCCGGATACACGACGGCAAAGCCGAAGCGATCGGCAAGCAGATTCATCCGCGTGCCCTCGGCAAACTCGTCGATCGACTGCTTGCAGCCGTGCAGCATGACGAGCAGCGGCCGCGGTTGCGGGGCATCGCCCGGCGGGACGTACAGGCCGTATTGCAGATGATTCACCAGCCGGCCGGGTGCGGCGGGCGCGGAATGAAACGAGCGCGTCCACGCGCCGCCCGCCCAGGCGGCGGCGCGGGGCCGCACACGCGATTCGCGGGCGCCGGGCCGCGGCGCTTCGCGCTTGGGCGTCGAGCGGATCTTTGTGGATACCTTGGCTGGCTTGAGCTTCGCCGACACCTTCGTGGCCGGTCGCAGCGGCCGCGTCGCCGGGCGGCGCAGCGTATCGCGCGCGTGCTGCGACTGGATCGCAATCAGACGTTTCAGTCCGCCCAGCCAGATTTTCGTCAGACTTTTTGTCATCGGATGCTGACCTCGTGGAAAAAGGGGGAGCGATTCGGCGGTGCCGAATCGCGCAGTTGTGCATTGCACAATAACATCAATCCGTCCACGCCGCTTCGACCCGCCATGACCTGCCGTGATCCGCCGTGCCCCCACGCGCTGCCCCTGCGCCGCTGCGCGGACAGGGCCGCGACGCCACGTCGCAGTGCGCGCGGCGAGGCGGGATGTCGGACTTTGCGGCCTGCTCCCGACTATACTTGCAGAAGGTGCTATCCCGCGCGCGCGTCCGGCCGCGCGCAGCCGCTGCGCCGCCAACCCGCGTCATCTGGCAGGTTGGCGCGTTCTCAACTGCTTCACTTTCAGGCGGCGTTGCCGCCCACGCTGAGCCATGCCCGAGTTGTCCCTGCATTCCTGGTATTCGATCACGAGCTTCGGCGGCGCGGGCTTGACGCTGCCGCTCGCGTTCGCCATCGCATTGTGGCTGGCGCTCGGCTACACGTGGCGGATGGCCGCGGGCTGGCTGCTGCTGCTCGGCGCCGCGATCGGCGTGGTGGCGGTCACGAAGATGGCGTTTCTCGGCTGGGGCGTGGGCGTGCGGGCATACGACTTCACCGGCTTGAGCGGACACGCGATGTTGTCGACGGCGGTCTATCCGGTCGCGCTGTTCCTGATGCTGCTGCCGGCGCGCCCGCCGATCCGCCTGCTCGGCGTCGTCGCCGGACTGGCCACCGGGATCGCGGTCGGGCTCTCGCGCGTGGTGCTCGACGCCCATTCGCCGTCGGAGGCGATCACCGGGTGCCTCGTCGGCGCAGTCACCGGACTGCTGTTCATCCGCTGCTCGTGGGATGCGGCGCCGGGCCGGCTCTCCGCGGTCCCGGTCGCGGTCAGCCTGATGATGCTGACCGTCGGACTGCACGACGTGCATCTGCCGACGCAGCGCTGGGTCACGCACATCGCCCTGAAGGTGTCGGGCCACGAGCGGCCGTATATCCGCGCACGCTGGAAAGCGGGCCGTTACGATCATCCGAAGGCTGCGCCGCTGTCGCAATCGCGAAACACCCCGGCGCCGCTCGTGAAGCCGGCCTCGGACAGCGTCTAGAAGCGGGCACCCCTGCGGTGCCACGGTGCCACGGCGCCACAGCGCGCAAGCGCCCCGGACGCGCCGAACGGATCGGCCGCTCCGCCGCTGCGCCGCTTACGCTGCGCGACTGCTCGCGCTGCGCGGGCGCCAGCCGCGCTCAGCCGCCCACGCCAAGAATCACGCTCGATGCCTTGAAGACCGCCAGCGCCGGTTTGCCCGGCGCGAGTTCGAGCGCGTGCGCGCTATCGTTCGTGATGATCGCCGTCACGAGCGCGCCGCCTTCGAGCATCAGCGGGACCTCCGTGTTGACCGCCCCGCGCCTGACCGCCTGCACGATTCCGCGCAACTGGTTGCGCGCGGACAGCCTGGGCGGCGCGCCGCCGTCGTCGGCAACCAGCACGACCCACGACGCCTTGATCAGCGCAATCGCATCGGCCCCCTCGGCAAGCCCGAGCGTTTCGGTACTCTCGGACGTCAGCACGGACACGATCGTCTGTCCGCCGGGCAGCGCGAGCGTCACTTCGTCGTTGACCGCGCCTCGCGTGATCGACACCACCTTCCCGTAGAGCTGGTTGCGCGCGCTCGTCTTGACGCTCATGCGGCCGATCAGCGCCCAGTCGCTGGCGAAGCCGTCGATCGCCGCGCCCGCGCGTTCGAGAAAACGGCGATGTTCGCGCTCGACGGCGGCATATGTGTCGATGAGCCGCAACGCGCGCGGCGTGAGCGTCGTGCCGCCGCCGCCCTTGCCGCCGGTGGTGCGCTCGACGAGCGCCTCGCCCGCGAGGTTGTTCATCGCGTCGACCGCGTCCCATGCGCCCTTGTAGCTCATGCCGACCGCTTTCGCCGCGCGGGTGATCGAGCCGGTATCGCGGATTGCCGCGAGCAGCGCCATGCGCGACGCGCCGCCGAGCGTCTGCTCGCCGGTCTGGAACCAGACGGAACCGCCGAATCCGAACGACACGCGGGGAGGCGCAACAGGTTTTGAGCACATGATGACGAACGGCAACCGATATGCGTCATTCTAGCTGTGACCCGTGCTCGCCCTGTGCTCGGCCTGCGTTGGCCCTGCGTTCGATCCGCACTCGCCCTGCGTTCAACCTGTGCTCGGCCTAAACTCGATCCGCAATCGCCCTGCGTTCAACCTGCGCTCGACCTAAACTCGGCCTGCGCTCGGCCTGCGCTCGCCCTGCGTTCAACCTGTGCTCGACCTCAACTCAACCGGCTCTCGCCCTGCGTTCAACCTGCGTTCAACCCGCGCTCGGCCTAAACTCGACCGGCACTCGCCCTGCCTCCGCCCTGGGTTCCACCTTGCCCCCGCCCGACCCTCCACCCGCGTGCTACCCTGCGTCCCCCTGCCTTCAACCCGCGCCCGCACAGGTCAGGCGCGCCCGCCATCGCCGGCGGCGATGCGCGGCTTGCGCACCGTGCGCAGCAGGCGCTCGCCTTCCTGGGTCGTATAACGCTGGGTAGCCTGACACCAGCCGCGCGCAAAGCCGGCCTGATACGGGTCGACATCGAGCAGCACGAGATAGCGCAGCGCCACCGCGGCATCGTTGCCGTCGCCGAGCACGCTCTGCACGCGGCTTACGGTCTTCGCGCAGTCGTTGCGGGTTGCCGGCGTCGTAATGGACGCGAAGAATTCGAGCGCATAGCGCACGTACTTCGCGTGGATGCGCTCCTTGTGACGCGCAGCGTCGTCGAGCGCCGTCAGACTGGGCGCCGCGACGAGCCGCTTGTACGACTTGCGCAGGCGCTTTTTCGCATATGCGCGCAGGGACACGTTCTCGTACCGCGCCGGCGGCGCGCGACCGGACAGCGCGTGCAGCCAGGCAAGCCACGCGAGCGCCAGTTGCGCATACCGCGCGTCGCCCAGCGCGGCCTGTGCGGCCGCACGCGCTTCGAGGCGGCGCGCGTGCGCCGCCTCGCGCGTCGCCTGCCAGCGCGACGGGTCAGCGTCTGCGGCGATGAGACCCGGCAGCGTCGCGTCGACGAACACGTCCCAGTCGCGCGCCGCACCGAGCACCCCGCCCAGCCATTCGAGCCCGGGCGCGATGCGCGCGCGCCAGCCGGCGTCGATCCAGCCGCTAAAGAGGCGCATCGCGGTACGCAGGCGGCGCTGCGCCACCCGCATCTGATGGATGAACTCGGTTCCGGCGTCCGCGCGCACGCCGGCGTCGTTGCCGAACCAGTGCCGCGCAAGCTCCCCGCCGATCGCGACGAGCGCCGCATGTGGCGACGCCGTGCGCGTCAGGTCGAGCGGCGCGGCGCGCACGGGCTGCACCGCGCCTGTGCAATCGGCAGACGCGGCGGACGCGGCGGATGCGGCGGATGCGGCGGACGCGGCGCCATCGACGCGCTCCAGCGCGCTCGCCAGAACCGGAAACGCCGGCAGCGCCGCGACGATGTCGTCGGCCGCCGCAAAGAGCGCCGGCACGTCGTCGATGCCGGGCGTCGACAGGCGGATCTCGCGCAATCCCGGACCGGGCGCGGCGTCGCGCGCGTCCGGATAGTCGAAGACGATCTCGACGGGTACGCCAGCCTCCGTCCGCCGCGGCAGCACAACACGTTCGACTGCGTACCGCGCGAGCCTCCCGAGCGCGTCCGTGCCCACCGCCATGTCCGGCAGCGGCACGGCGCTGTCGATCAGCGCGGCGACCGGCAGCGCGGCGCACCCATCGGGCCACGCGCACGGCGCGTCGTAGAGCGTATCGATCGCCGCGATGCCGGGCGACACCCCCGCCCGCCGCGACACCACGAGCCGCGTCCCCTGCGCGCCGGGCTCGAAGCGCACCTGCAGACCGTGCGCGGCGAGCGCGCCGCCGCTGTCGAAACGGCCGAGCACCCCATGCCACGCATTACCCGCATGCGCGCGCGCTTCGTCGTTGGCGCGCGCTTCGCGATGCGTGCGAGCGCCGCCGCGCGACACCGCCCTGACTTCGCCGCCGGCAGACCGTGCCCTGCGACGCGCCGAACCCGCTGCAGCCTCAACGGCTTTCGTCGCGACCATGCCCGCTTGCGTGCCCAGCGGCAGACTCGCCAGCACCGCCGCGAGCGCGGCGTCGCACGAGTCGCCCGAATCGCCGGCGCGCGCGCGATGGCCGCGTCCCTGCTGCACGAACCACGCATCCGCAGCCTGCTGTGGCACTTCCAGCACGATTTCGAAGACGCGCAAATTGCCCCCGGCTCATGAAAGACAGGCCGCGCATCGGACGATGCGCGGCTGTCTTTCATGGTACATGCGCGCGGCGGAACAGGAACAGCAGAGATACGCCCACGAGTGCGCGGGCGCGCCATGCGCGCCCGCGTGCGTCAGGCGGCGGCGTCAGCCCGCATACTGCGCGATCCCGTGGCCGAACGACCAGTTCTCCTTCGCCACGTCGACGAGATTGACGAACACATCTTCAGGACGCACGCCCGGATGCGCCGCGAGATGGCCGGCGATGCGCCGGTATAGCGCCTGTTTCTGTTCGGATGTCCGCGTGTTGCTGACAGCGATCTGGATCATCACCAGATCGTCGCTGCGCGCGATGTCCAGGTAGTGCTTGCCGTAGAAGAAGTTGTCCGCGTCGTGCTCGGTCACGACCATGAACATGTCGTCGTCGGGCACGTTGAACGTCTCCATCAGCGAACGGTGCACGCCCTCGACGAGCGCCTTCCGGTAAGCGGCCGGCTTGCCGGCACGTACTGCGATGCGGGTGAACGGCATGATGAACCTCCCTGTGGATGAACGTATGCCGTCAGATTAGTGCGCCCCATCCATAATGAACAGATATCATCGGATATTTCATTTATATTGATTCGAAATGAAAGTTCTGGACCTCGACGCGGTCCGCGCCTTCGTGCGGGTAGCCGACCTGCACAGCTTCACGCGCGCAGCGGACGCTCTCGATACGACGCAATCGGCGATCAGCCTGAAGCTCAAGCGGCTCGAAGCGCATCTCGGCAAGCGGCTGATCGAGCGCACGCCGCGCCTCGTCCGGCTGTCCGCGGACGGGCAGGTGTTTCTCGGCGCCGCGCGCGAACTCCTGAGCGCGCATGAGCGGGCGCTCGGCTCGCTTGACGGCAAGCGCCGCCGGCTGGCGCTCGGCCTGAGCGAGCACGTCGCCGGGCCGGGGCTGCCCGCGCTGCTGGCGCGGCTCAATGCGGACGATCCGGGGCTCGTGATCGAGCTGCAGCTTGGCTTGTCGGCGGCGCTGCTCGCGCAATTCGACGCGCGCCGGCTCGATGCCGCGATCATCCGTCAGGAAGCCGACGAGCCGGTCCGCGACGACGCCCTCACGCTGTTCGGCGAGGCGCTGCCGCTCGCGCTGCTCGCCGCGCCATGCCATGTGCGCGCGCTTGCGCTGCGTTCGCTCGACGACGCGGGCGTCGCGTGGCGGGAAGCCTTTGTCGGAGGCGGGGTGACGGCGGTCGGCGCAGCCGTCGCGGCCGGGCTCGCGGTGTCGGCGCTGGCGCCGCGGGTCGCGCCGCGCGGTCTGGCGGACGTCGGCGCGCGGCTCGGGCTGCCGGCGTTGCCGGACTCGCGTGCCACGCTCTATTCCCGCGTGCGCGACCCGCGCACACGCGAGACGCTGCGCCTGCTGGCAGGCGCGCTCGCGCGCAACGGCTGACGCACGGAGCCCGTCGCGCGGAAATGAAACCCGCTCAACGCGCGCTACGACACATTTACGATCCGATCAATGCAGGATCGGCGGCAGATTGCGGCTGTTGTTGCCGGCAGCCTGCATCGGCGTGGCCGCCGGCGCAGGCTGCGACATGGATTGAGGTCCGGGCGGAGGCGCGGGCCGCACGGGGGCTGCGGCGCTAGCATGACCCGCCTGCGGCTGCGCCGACCCGCGATGCTCGGGCTTGCGCTGCGCCGTATGTGCCGTATGTGCCGTATGTGCCGTATGTGCCGTATGTGCCGTATGTGCCGTATGTGCCGTATGTGCCGTATGTGCCGTATGTGCCGTATGTGCCGTATGTGCCGTGTGCGCCGTATGCGCCGTATGCGCCGTATGCGCCGTATGCGCCGTATGCGCCGTATGCGCCGTATGCGCCGTATGCGCCGTATGCGCCGTATGCGCCGTATGCGCCGTATGCGCCGTATGCGCCGTATGCGCCGAAGCATGCGGCTTCGTATCTGCCGCCGGATGCCGGCCGCCGTTGCGCGGCATGGCGGCCGTGCCGTGCTTGCGCGCGTGCGGGTTGGCCGCTTCGTGCCGCTTCGCCGGCTTGTCGTGCGTGCGGCCCGCATGCGAAGGATGCGGCGCTGCCCGCATCGCCTCAGGCGGATTCCATGTTTCGGTGTACTTCGCCGCCTGCGCACTCGTCAGGCAGCATGCCGCCGCCAGGGCGACCGCCACGTCCCGCACCCCCTTCACCCGCATCGTCCGATCCTCGTTTCGCCTCGTTTCGCCTGATTGGCCGCGCGATTATAGCAACAGACTTGCATTCGTCCCAAACTGGACTATTATTCAAAATACGTACAGATTAGGACTTCGATCATGTCGCATGCTGCCCGCGCCTCCCGTGGCGAGCCGCCGCTGCGCCGGCCCGGCGCGGCGCCGTCGCTGGCCGAGATGTCGGCTGCGGGCTTGCGCGCGTTCTTCGGCATTGCCCGCGACTGGGACCTGAGCGTGGACGAGCAGCTCGTCCTGCTCGGCTCGCCGGGCCGCTCCACGTTCTTCAAATGGAAAGCGCAGCCGCACAGCGCGCGCCTGACGCGCGATACGCTCGAACGCCTGTCGCTGCTGCTCGGCATCTACAAGGCGCTGCAGATCCTGCTGCCGCAGCCGGCCGCGGCGGACGGCTGGATCAAGCGCCCGAACAGCGCACCGCCGTTCGGCGGCCGCCGCGCGCTCGACCGCATGCTCGCGGGCAACATCAGCGACCTCGTCGCCGTGCGTCAGTATCTCGATGCGATGCGGGGCGGCTGGGCGTGACCGACATTCACTGGCAAGACCGCTGGCGCACGGCATCACTCGACTGGTCGCCCGCTTACCGGGTCATTCCGACGCGGTTTCCGGCGGTGAACCTGTTCGATCGCGTCGCGTCGCCCGAAGACTTCGACGCGCTGTACGCGCTCGAAGCGATGACCAACGACCGCCTGCGCACCGAACTGGGCGAACTCGACCTGGTGCCGCGCGAGGAGCGCCGCTTCGGCCCCGGCTTCGGGCCGATCATGGCGGCGTTCACGCATCTGAACCCGCTCGGCAGCCGCTTCTCGGACGGCCGGTTTGGCGTCTTCTATTGCGCGCGTTCGCGCGCCACCGCGATCGCGGAGACGCGCTATCACGCCGGCCTGTTTCTCGCCGCCACCGGCGAGGCGCCGATGCGCCAGCAGATGCGTCTCTACACGGTCGTCGCGCACGGCGAGGTGGTCGATCTGCGCGACGACGCATCGCTCGACCCCGCGGTGCTCGCGCCGCACGCGTATGCGGCCGGTCAGGCGCTCGGGCGCGCGGTGCGCGAGGCCGGGGCGCCGGGCATCGCGTATCCGTCGGTGCGCGACGCCGGCGGCGAATGCCTCGCGGCGTTCCGCACCGCGCTGCTGCGCGATTGCCATCACGCCGCGTATCTGGAATACAACTGGAACGGCCGCACCGTCGACATGGTGTTCGAGCTGAATCAGGTCGGCTGAGCGGCGGCCCGCCGGGCGCTCAGGGCAGCGCGAGCGCGGCCGCCCCGTCGGCGCGCGCGTCCTCGACCGTCACCGACCAGCGGTTCGCCTTGCGCGCCTCCACCATGGTCAGCCTGCCGCCCGGGCCGAACGCGCCGGTATCGATGAACACCTGCGCGCCGATCTGCACGATGCCGCGCATCGGCGTATGTCCGCAGTACGTGAGCGACAAGCCGCGCTGGCTGCCCGGATCGCCGTCGCCGGTCGCGAGCTGGCGGCCCCACAGCAGTTGCTGGCGTTCGTCGGCGGAAAAATCGCCCGCGTCGAGCGCGGCGTCGGTGCCGAAAAACTCCGCGTGCAGCACGTTGAAGCGCTCGCTGCCGCTGCCCACCACCCGCACGAGCGGCAGGCGCGCCAGCCGCTGCGCGTAAGCGAGCAGCGCGTCATCGGACAGTTGCGCGGCCCAGCCGCCGCCGATCCCGTACCAGTACTGCGGGCGCAGCCGCCCTTCGACAACCGCGCACAGCGCGTCTTCGTGATTGCCGAGCACGGCGTGAAACCACGGCTTGTCGAGCAGCGCGAGCGCCGCTTCGGACTGCGCGCCGCGGTCGATCAGGTCGCCGACCGAGAACAGCCGGTCGCGCGCCGGGTCGAAGCCGACCTCGCGCAGCAGATAGCGCAGCGCATCGACACAGCCGTGCAGATCGCCGACGACGAAGTCGCGGCCCGCCCGATTGACGGGATGATGGGTGACAGCAGGAGCAAGAAGAGAAGCCATACGCTGATGATAGGCCGCCAACGCAAAGCGCGTATGCGCGGTGTCTCGCTTTTCTCGGCCGGTCGGCGCGCGCGTGGCCGGCGCGCCGCCGGCCGGTCATTGCGGTTCGGCGCGCAGCTTCGCGACCTCGTCCGCGGTGAGCGTCGCGTGCGGATCGCCGAAGTGCCCGGTCACATAGTTCGCGATCGCGGCGATCTGCGGGTCGCTCAGATGCGCGGCGAATGCAGGCATCAGCACGTCGGCTTCGGCCGTCTTGCGGCTCACGCCGCGCAGGATCACCAACGCGAGGTTGTCCGGATCGCGCGCGCCGACCGTCGTGTTGTGGATCAGCGACGGATACGCCCCCGGCGCGCTCGCGCCGACGCCCGCCCCGCTCCAGCCGTGACAGGACGCGCAGTTCGCGATGAACAGTTGCGCGCCGTCGATGCCGCTCACCTTCACGCCGCGCAGCGCCGCGACGTCGTCGGCCGGCTGCCCCCACGCGTCGCGCGCGCGCGTCTCGCCGCCGGCCACCGGCGGCAGCGCGCGCAGATACGCGACGATCGAGTTCAGGTCCTCATGGGTCAGATACTGCGTGCTGTGCGCGACCACCTCGGCCATCGGTCCGGCCGCATTCGCGCGCCCCGGCACCGCGCCGGTCGCGAGGTAGCCGATCAGTTGCGCGTCGCTCCAGGTGCCGATGCCGCTTGTCTTGTCCGGCGTGATGTTGAATGCGTGCCAGCCGTTTTGCGTCGCCCCCGAGAAGCGCTCGCCTGTTTTCAGGCCCTGCATGAAGTTGCGCGGCGTATGACATTCCTCGCAATGCGCGAGCCCTTCGACCAGATAGGCTCCCCGGTTGTGCTCGGGGCTCTGGTTCGGATCCGGCACGAAGCGCCCCTCGGTGAAGTTGAACAGATTCCAGAACACCATCAGCCAGCGCTGGTTGAACGGAAAGTTCAGCGCATTGCGCGGCGGCGTGTAGTGGATCGGCTTCAGCGTGTTCAGGTAGGCGCGGATCGCCATCACGTCCTCGCTCGTGACCCGCGTGTACTCGACGTACGGAAACGCCGGATACAGATGCTCGCCGCCCTTGCCGATGCCCTCGTGCATCGCGCGCAGAAAGTCGGTGTCGCTCCATTGGCCGATGCCGGTATCGGGATCCGGCGTGATGTTCGGCGTGTAGATCGTGCCGAACGGCGTGCCGATCGGCACGCCGCCCGCGAACGGACGGTTCGGGTCGGCCGTATGGCAGGCCGCGCAGTCGCCGATGCGCGTCAGATAGGCGCCGCGCCGCACCAGTCCGGGGTCGCCCTGCGCGTCGCCCGGCTGCGCGCTGTCGTCGGCCAGCGCCTGCCGGATCGGCAGTTCGTCCGGGTGCAGCGGCGGCAGGTCGCGCGCGGCCTGCCACGCGACATACAGCGCGGCGCACGCGAAAGCCGCCGCCAGCAAGCCCGCGCGCACCGGCGCGCGGCGCGTGGAGGGCGCGCGCCGGGGGGACGGCGGGCGAGGCGTCGGGTTCGTCATGAGGGCTCTCCGTCGGGGTCTCGCGTCAGATCTCGCGCTTGAGCTTGCCGGCAAGCCGCAGCGCCAGCGCGGCAACGGTCAGCGTGCAGTTCACGGACCCGGCGCTCGGCATCACGCCGCTGCTGGCGACGAACAGGTTCAGGTGGTCGTGCGTGCGGCAGTCGGCATCGACGACGGAATTCGCCGCGTCGCTGCCCATGATCGTCGTGCCCATGATGTGATTGTTCGGTGCGAAAGCGTCGTCGAACGCGACCTCGGTGGCGCCGAGCAGCGCGGCGATGCGCGCGTACTGCGCGTGCGTATCCGCGGCGCTTTTCCGGACATAGTCGTTGATCGAATAGGTGATCTCGGGCTGCGGGATGCCGAGAGCATCCTTGTGATCCGCGGACGGCACGATCCGGTTCTGCGGCTCCGGCAGGTGTTCGTGAAAGCTGTTGATCGTGAGCGTGCGCGCCGCGCGATCGTAGATCTCCCGGTCCAGTTCGGCGCCGGTCAGCCCCTTGTCGAGCAGCGCGGCGGTGACGGCCGGCGTCTGCACCGCATTCGAGAGATGCAGCTTCTTTGCCGCATAGTCCGCGCGAAACGCGCCGTCGCGGAAATTGACAATCGAGGTCATCTCCATCGGACCGCGGCCGGGCCACAGCCGCTCGCTCGCGCGAAACGTGACGCCCGTGCCGGGGTGATCCATCAGGTTGCGGCCGACCTGGTCCGACCGGTTGCCGATGCCGTGCGGGAACCGGCTGGACGTCGACATCAGCATCAGCTTGGGCGTCTCGATGCCGTTCGCGGCCAGCACGAACAGCTTGCCGCTCACGCGCGTGCTGTGCCCTTGCGGATCCCGGTAATGCACCGCCGTGACGAGGCCGCTGTCGTCGGCCTCGATGCGGTACACGACCGCCTGCGCAATCAGCCGCGCGCCGGCCTGCTCGGCCTTCTCGACATGCATGATGCCGTTGTACATGGCCCCGATCGGACAGATCGGCATGCAGTTGTTGTTGCCGCAGCAGGTGGGCCGCGCGTCGTAGGGACGGCTGTTGCGCGCAACGGGCTCGGGCACGACCTGAAAGCCCTGCGCGTTGAGCACGTCGGAAAAACGCTGATCCATGTACGACAGCGGCAGTTGCGCCATCGGGTAAGGATGCGCGCGCGGCGAGCCGAGGTCGACCGGCGACGCCGGGCCCGACACGCCCAGCGCGACTTCGGCGGCATCGTACCAGGGCGCGAGCGTCGCGTACGGGAACGGCCAGTCGCGGCCCACGCCGTACAGCGCATGCAGCTGGAAATCGGATGGCAGCAGCCGCCACGCGGCGGCCGCCCAGTGCCAGGTGGTGCCGCCCACCATACGCAGATATTGCGAGTTGTACGGATAATCGCCCTTCTGGATCATGTAATGATTCGGCGGCGAGTACTCCGGATGCGGCGCAAACGGCGCGCTCGGATACGGCGTCGCGAAATCGCCCTTGGCCGGCGAGTTGCGAAAATTCTCGACGATCTGCCAGCGCGGAATCCGCGGCCCCGCTTCGAGCAGGATCACCGACGCGCCCGCGAGCGCCATCTGGTGCGCCACCAGACTGCCCGCGACGCCCGAGCCGACGACCACCACATCGGCTGAATCTGCATTTGCCATCGCTTTCCTCTTCTGCTGGCCTGTCGTTGCCTGCCGGTGCGCGGCACGCAGCGCGGGACTCAGGCGGCGGTGGGCTGGCTGGCCCAGTAGAACGGCACGTCGCGGCAATACGACGGAATCGTCAGCACGTCCCGGACGGGATCGAACATCAGCGCGCGCTCGTACGCGACGACCTGCACGTTCGGCATCTCGCCGACGAGCCCGAGATACCAGGCGCGCATCACCGCGCGCACCGTCTTCGCCAGCGCGGGGGAGTCCGCTTCCAGCGCCTGCGTCACGGTATCGGACGGCACGCCGCCGTGGTCGTTCAGCCAGGTGTCCAGCGCGGCGACATTCTGCACGAACTGGCTGTCGGCCTCGGCGAGCGCGCCGTAGACCCGCTTGCCGAGCACCGGATCGAAGCGGCTGCGCCCGGTCAGACGCCGCGACAGCGCGAGAAAGGCATCGAGGTCCGCGCCCGCGGCCGGCTCGGCCAGCGCCGACGCCACGCCGAACGGCGCCCCGAGCCGCGCCGCACCCGCGAACGCGAGCAGCGCCGCGGCGGCACATGCGCGGCGCAGCCAGCCGCGCCGGCTCGCCGACTGCGGACCGACGCGACCGGCCGTGCCGTGAACGTTCTCTTGCAGATCTGTCATCGCGGCTCCGTCGAAATCGACACCCTGCTCAAGGCGGTTGCGACAGACTATAGCTGGCACGCGTCGATTCGACAAATGCCGGCCGGCGCGCGCCGGTCCGCGTGCAGGTTAGAATCGGCCACGCCCTCGCCGCTTACCGTCTCCGCCATGGCCATGAATCTCTATCCGCAGGTGCTTCGTCATCGTCCGCGCATGGTCGCGGGACTCGTGGTCGGCATCGCCGCCGCACTGGCCGTTCCGGCGCACCTGCGGCCGATGGTGCGGGTGCTGGCGGGGTGGGACATCGCGGTCTGGACGTACCTCGTGCTGATCTGGGCGCACATGGCCGGCGCGCACGAAAGCCGCGTGCGCGAGACCGCCATGCGCGACGACGAGAACGCCGGCGTCGTCCTGTTCGTGATCTGCCTCGCGACGGTCGCGAGCATCGCGGCGATCGTGCTGGAACTCGCCACCGCGAAGAACCTCGGCGCCGGCTCGACGCTCGCCCATTACCTGATGACCGGGCTCACGCTGATCGGCGCGTGGTTCCTGATTCCCACCATCTTCACGCTGCATTACGCGCGGCTTTACTACGGCTCCGATCCGCACGACACCGCGCTGAAGTTTCCCGACAAGGTGCTGCAGCCGGATTACTGGGACTTTCTGTACTTCTCGTTCACGATCGCGGTCGCCTCGCAGACGTCCGACGTCGTGCTGTGCTCGCGCCAGATTCGCCGCGCGACGCTCGCGCAATCGATCCTGTCGTTCTACTTCAACGTCGCGGTGCTCGGACTGTGCATCAACATCGCGGCCGGCCTGATGGGCTCCTGAGAGACGGGCGCATGACACGGCGCATGACGGGCGCGTGACCCGCACTGCGCATTTCGCGATGCGGCGCCACCAGGCCGCGCGTGCGGCTCGCCGCATCGGCCGCGTGTAAAGCGCACGCGCCGCGCGCCTGAATTACACGGCCCGCCCCCGTCTGCACGGCTCTCCCCCGTCTCCCGCACCACGACGGCGCGTCCCGGCTCGCCCGCTGCACGCCGTTGCCGCGCCGTTACCGCGCCGTTGCCCGCATTGCGTCTGCCGCACCTCTGCCGCACCTCTGCCGCACCTCTGGCACACCGCTTGCTGCCCCACTGGCTGCCCCGCTGGCCCCCCGACCGTACCGGTTGGCGTCCGCGCGGCTCGCAAGCGGCCTTGCGCGTTCATTACAGCCGGGCGCAGCGCCGATCTTTGCACTACATTGACCAGTAGGCGCGCCGTGTGCACGCGGCATGCAACACCGGCTCTGGACCCCAACGAGCGATGCGATCGCACCCTGATGCATCCGCATCGCGGCAGGACGAATCTGGAAACCACCGATGGAACCTTCGGCAAGGTATGCACCGCGGATCTATTTCCTTCACTCTGTTCTCGTCGGACCGCTCGACGCGTGGCCAGCGCGGTTTGCGTACGCCGCTTCGCTCGGTTTCGACCACGTGCTGATCGGCGCGCTGTTCCAGCCCGGCCGCGCCGGACACGCGCAGATCGTCGCCGACCACGACCGCCTTCATCCGGTCTTCGATACGCCGCAGCGCGCGCACGATGCGCTGCGCGGCCTCGCCGACGCAGCGCGCGCGCAGGGCATCGGCCTGCTGGCCGATCTCGTGATCGACCGCTTCGCCGCCGACGGCGCGCTGCACGGCGCGCATCCCGACTGGTTCCACCCGTTCGAATCCGAAGAGGCGCGGCTCGACCCGCGCCACCTGCATCGCGAGGACAACGTCGCGTATGTGGACTTCGCGAGCGAAGGCAACACCGCCGCGCTGCTCGACTGGTGGACCCGCACGTTGCTCGGCCTCGCCGCGGCGGGCATCGCGGGCTTTCGCCTCGATTCGCCGCATCGCGTGCCGCGCGCGTTCTGGCAGCGGCTTGGTGCAGCCGTGCGCGCGCAGTACCCTGACGTGCGCTTTCTCGCCGCGACGCCGGGCATCGCGCGCGCCGATCTGATGCCGCTCGAAGACGCGGGTTTCGACAGCGTGTTCTCGTCGGTGCGCTGGTGGGATTTCCGCGCGAGCTGGCTGATCGACGAGTACGCCGCGCTGCTGCGCATCGGTGCGCCCATCGCGTTTCCCGAAGCGCCGTATGACCGGCGTCTCGCCGACGACATCGCCAATACGCAGGACATCGGCATCATCGAGCGCGCGTACCGGCGCGCGCTGGTCGCGGCGGCCGGCACCGGCGCCGGCTGGCTCGTGCCGATGGGCTTCGAATACGGCATCGCGCAGCCGATGTCCTACACGCGCGGCCACGCCGACGAATTCGACGCGCTTTGCCGCGCGGCCCGCTTCGATCTGCGCGCCGATCTCGCGCGCGTGAACGCGCTGCTGCGCGATCACGCCGCGCTGCAGGCATGCGGCGAACTGCGCGCACTGAGCGGACCGGATGCGCCGGTCGCGGTGCTGTTGCGCGGCGACCAGCCCGATCTGCGCGACAGCGCGGCGGCAACGCTCGTTGTCGCGAACCCCGCGCTCGATACGCCGGTGCGCGTCGATCCCGCGCGTTTTCTCGCGGGCGTGCCCGGCAGCTTCACCGCGTTCGCGCCGCTCGATCGGACCGGCGGCGACGCGCCGGCCCCACTCGCACCGTTCACGCTCGCGGCCGGCGAATGCCGGCTGTTCGCGGGGCTCGCCGATCCGCCGGTACTGCTCGCGCCACCGCACGACAAAGGCCGCTACGCCCGCAGCGCGCGCGCCGCCGTGATGGACGCGATCGCCGCGCCGCGCGTGGCGATCGAGAACGTGATGCCGAGCATCGACGACGGACGCTTCGTCGTCAGGCGCACGGTCGGCGAGCGTGTCGAGGTCACGGCAGCGATCTTTGCCGAAGGCCACGACCGGATCGCCGCCGCACTCGTCTGGCGCGCCGCCGACGAAACCGCGTGGCACGAAACGCCGATGCTGCCGGCCGAGCCCGCCGGCATGGATCAGTGGCGTGCGTTCATGCCGCTCATGCGCGTCGGCCGGCATGAATTCACCGTAATCGCGTGGCGCGACGACTTCGCGTCGCTCGTCGAACACGTGCAGAAAAAGCTGAAGGCCGGCCAGAGCGTCGAGACCGAAATCGAAGAAGCCCGCCACCTGTTCGCGCTCGTGCTGGCGGAAGCCGGGACAGCGGACGACGCGCCGCATGCGCCGCTCGCGGCACTGGCCGAGACCTTCGCGAAAGCGGATCCCGAGGCGCGCCTCGCGCTGCTGCTCGCGCCCGCGACTGCGCAGGCGATGGCCGACGCGCGCCACCGCCCGTTCCTCGCGCGCGATCCGCTGGTCTACCGGGTCGACGCCGAGCGCACCGCGGCGAGCTTCGCGAGCTGGTACGAGCTGTTTCCGCGCTCGATGAGCGACGACGAAGACCGCCACGGCACCTTCGCGGATGTCGTGCGCCAGTTGCCGCGCATTCGCGAAATGGGCTTCGACGTGCTGTATTTCCCGCCGATCCATCCGATCGGGCAAACGAACCGCAAAGGCCGCAACAACGCGCTCGCCGCGCAACCGGGCGACGTCGGCAGCCCCTATGCGATCGGCGCGGACGAAGGCGGCCATACCGCCGTGCACCCGGCGCTCGGCTCGCTCGACGACTTCCGGCAGATGCTCGCCGCCGCGCATCGGCATGGCCTCGAAATCGCGCTCGACTTCGCCATCCAGTGTTCACCCGATCATCCGTGGCTGAAGGCGCATCCGACGTGGTTCGCGTGGCGCCCCGACGGCACGCTGCGCTACGCGGAAAATCCGCCGAAGAAGTATCAGGACATCGTCAACCCGGACTTCTATGCGCACGATGCAAAGCCCAATCTGTGGCTTGCGCTGCGCGACGTGATCCTGTTCTGGATCGACGCCGGGGTCCACATCTTCCGCGTCGACAACCCGCACACGAAGCCGCTGCCGTTCTGGGAATGGCTGATCGCCGACGTGCGCGCGCGCCATCCGCACACGATCTTCTTCGCCGAAGCGTTCACGCGGCCGCGCATGATGTACCGGCTCGGCAAGATCGGCTTCTCGCAGTCGTACACGTACTTCACGTGGCGCGAATCGAAGCGCGACTTCATCGCGTATCTGGGCGAGCTCACGCAAAGCCCGGTGCGCGAGTATTACCGGCCGAACTTCTTCGTCAACACGCCGGACATCAATCCGCGCCATCTGCAGTCCTCCGGGCGCGCCGGCTTTCTGATCCGCGCGGCGCTCGCGGCGACGCTGTCGGGGCTGTGGGGCATCTATAGCGGCTTCGAGCTGTGCGAATCGGCCGCACTGCCGGACAGCGAAGAATATCTGGACTCCGAAAAATATCAGCTGCGTGCGTGGGACTGGCACCGGCCCGGTCACATCGCCGCCGAAATCGGCGCGCTGAACCGGATCCGCCGCGCGAATCCGGCGCTGCACACGCATCTGGGCATCACCTTCCTCACCGCGCACAACGACCAGATCCTGTGCTTCGAAAAAGCAACGCCCGCGCGCGACAACGTCGTCGTCGTCGCGATCAGCCTCGATCCGTTCAACGATCAGGGCGCCGATTTCGAGCTGTCGTGGGAGACGTTCGCGCGCTGGCGGCTGCAGGACAACGCCGCGCTCGACGTCGTCGACCAGATGAGCGGTGCGCGCTTCGAATGGTACGGACGCGCGCAGCACGTGCACCTCGGCCCGGGCGGGCTGCCGTTCGCGATCTGGCGCATCGCGCCGGCGGGCGGCCTGCCGGCGGAGGTGCCTGACAGCAATCACGGGCACGTCCCTCACCCGTCTCCGACCGAAGGTGCGTAATGAAACGCGACGACCCCACCGAGAGCCCCCCGCCCACGCGTGCCGCCACAGCCGCGGCGCACGCCGCGCATGCGCGCACGGCGCGGCGCGGCAAACCGTCGGCGCTGTCCGACGATCCGCTGTGGTACAAGGACGCGATCATCTATCAGGTGCACATCAAGTCGTTCTTCGATGCGAACAACGACGGCGTCGGCGACTTCCCCGGCCTGATCGCGAAGCTCGACTACATCGCCGAGCTTGGCGTCGACGCGATCTGGCTGCTGCCGTTCTACCCGTCGCCGCGCCGCGACGACGGGTACGACATCGCCGACTACCGCAACGTGCACCCCGACTACGGGCAGCTCGCCGATGTGAAGCACTTCATCCAGGAAGCGCACGCACGCGGCATCCGCGTGATCACCGAACTCGTGATCAACCACACGTCGGATCAGCATCCGTGGTTTCAGCGCGCGCGCCGCGCGAAACCCGGCTCGAACCATCGCAACTACTACGTGTGGTCCGATACGGACCAGAAGTACACCGGCACGCGCATCATCTTCATCGACAGCGAACCGTCCAACTGGACGCACGACCCGGTCGCGGGCGCCTATTTCTGGCACCGCTTCTATTCGCACCAGCCCGACCTGAATTTCGACAATCCGGCGGTGCTGCGCGAAGTACTGCAGGTGATGCGCTTCTGGCTCGACATGGGCATCGACGGACTGCGGCTCGACGCGGTGCCCTACCTCGTCGAGCGCGAGGGCACCAATAACGAGAACCTGCCGGAAACGCACGCGATCCTGAAGAAGATCCGCGCGACGATCGACGCCGAGTATCCGAACCGGATGCTGCTCGCCGAAGCGAACCAGTGGCCCGAGGACGTGCAGGAGTATTTCGGCGCCGAGGACGAATGCCACATGGCGTTCCACTTTCCGCTGATGCCGCGCATCTACATGGCGATCGCGAGCGAAGACCGCTTCCCGATCACCGACATCATGAAGCAGACGCCGGACGTGCCGACGTCGTGCCAGTGGGCGATTTTCCTGCGCAATCACGACGAACTCACGCTCGAAATGGTCACCGACTCCGAGCGCGACTACCTGTGGAATACCTACGCGAGCGACCGCCGCGCGCGGCTGAACCTCGGCATCCGCCGCCGGCTCGCGCCGCTGATGGAGCGCGACCGCCGCCGCATCGAGCTGATCAACTCGCTGCTGCTGTCGATGCCCGGCACGCCGGTGATCTACTACGGCGACGAACTCGGCATGGGCGACAACATCCACCTCGGCGACCGCGACGGCGTGCGCACGCCGATGCAGTGGTCGTCGGACCGCAACGGCGGCTTCTCGCGCGCGGACCCGGAGCAACTCGTGCTGCCGCCGGTGATGGGCACGCTTTACGGCTTCGACGCGATCAACGTCGAGGCGCAGAGCCGCGATCCGCACTCGCTGCTCAACTGGACCCGGCGCATGCTGGCGACGCGGCGCGCGCGCCGCGCGTTCGGGCGCGGCACGATCCGTTTCCTGAAACCGAACAACCGCAAGATTCTCGCGTACCTGCGCGAGATGCCGGACGAGCCGCCGATCCTGTGCGTCGCGAATCTGTCGCGCGCGCCGCAGGCGGTCGAGCTGGACCTGTCGGAGTTCGCCGGCACCGTGCCGATCGAGATGACCGCCGATTCGGTGTTTCCGGCGATCGGCCAGCTCACCTATCTGCTGACGTTTCCGCCATACGGCTTCCTGTGGTTCCTGCTGTGTCCGGGCAACCAGCGGCCGACGTGGGCGCAGGCGCCCTCCGAGCCGCTGCCGGAATTCGCGACGATCGTGATCCGCGAGGGGCAGACCGGCCCCACGCCCGAGAACGTGCGGCTGCTCGAATCCGAGGTGCTGCCGTCGTGGCTGAGCCGGCGGCGCTGGTTCGCATCGAAGGACCAGACGATGCACGCAGTGCGCCTCGCCGCACTGACGACCATTCCGAACGCGGGCTTCGCGTTCACCGAAATCGAAGCGGACGTCGGCGCGCACACCGAACGCTACGTGCTGCCCATCGCGATCAGCTGGGGCACCGATACGACCTCGCCGCTGTTCATCCAGCTCGCGCTCGCACGCGTGCGGCGCAACCGCAACATCGGGCACCTGACCGACGCGTTCTCGCTGCCGCTGTTCGCGCACGGCGTGCTGCACAAGCTGCGCGAACGCGCAGTCGTGCCCACCGTGCAAAAGAGCGAGATCTGCTTCGTGCCGACCGGGCGCTTCGACGAACTCAATCTCGGCGAGCGGCCCGAAATCCGCTGGCTCGCCGCCGAGCAGAGCAACAGCTCGCTCGTGATCGAAGACGTGGCGGTGCTGAAGCTCGTGCGGCGTTTGCTGAACGGCGTCCATCCGGAAGCGGAGATGAGCCGCTACCTGACCCGCGTCGGCTACGCGAACACCGCGCCGCTCTATGGCGAGGTCGTGCGCGTCGATCCGGCCGGCGTGCCGCATACGCTGTGCATCCTGCAAGGCTTCATCGACAACCAGGGCGACGCGTGGAACTGGGCGCTCGACTACCTGCGCCGGGCGATCGACGAGCTCGCGCTCACCGCCGACGCCGGCGAGGCCACCCCCGATCGCGACAACGAAGCGGAGGCGATCGACGGCTACGGCACGCTTGCCGGCGTGATCGGCAAGCGGCTCGGCGAGCTGCACGTCGCACTCGCGTCGCCGACCGACGATCCCGCGTTCGCGCCGGAACCGGCCACGCCGGCGCACGTGCAGGCGTGGACCGACGGCGCGCAAGCGATGCTCGCGGCCGCGCTCGACGTGCTCGCCGCGCACCTCGACGCGCTCGACGACGACACGCGAACCATCGCGCACGGGCTGCTCGAACGGCGCCAGGCGCTCGCGGGGCGCATCGCGCATCGGGTGGCCCCGAATGCGGGCGCGCTGCGCATCCGCATCCACGGCGACTTTCATCTGGGCCAGGTGCTGGTCGCACAGGGCGACGCATTCCTGATCGACTTCGAAGGCGAACCCGCGCGCCCGCTCGACGAACGCCGCCAGAAATCGAGCCCGCTGCGCGACGTGGCGGGACTGCTGCGCTCGCTGTCGTACGCGAGCGCAGCCGCGCAGTCGACCACCGAGAACGCGCCGCACCTGATCGCCGAGCGCAAGCGCACGCTGTTCGAGCGCTTTCGCGAGTATGCGGCCGAACGCTTCATCGAGCAGTACCGGATTGCGATCGCACACGCGCCGCAACCGCTCGTCGCGCCCGAGGCCGAGCAGGCGCTGCTCGACCTGTTCCTGATCGAGAAGGCCGCCTACGAAATCCGCTATGAGGCCGCCAACCGGCCGGCCTGGCTCGGCCTGCCGGTGCGTGGTCTCGCCGCGCTCGCAAACCGGCTGCTGGAGGACGAGACGCCGGGCGAGCCGGCGGCCGGCCGCCTCGCCGGCAACGCACCGCCGTCTCCGGCCGAGGGCGACTATGAGTGAACACGATCCGGCTATCGGCCTTCATCCGCTCGACCGGGACGCGCTCGCCGAGGCGCGCCATCCCGATCCGTTCTCGCTGCTCGGCCTGCACCAGACCGAAGCGGGCCCCGTGGTGCGCGCGATGCTGCCGAACGCCGCGCGCGTCGCCGTCATCGCGCGCGCCGACGGGGCGCTGCTCGGCGAGCTGACGCGCCTTGACGCGCGCGGCCTGTTCGCGGGACAGGTCAGCGCCGCGGTGCCGTACCGGTTGCGCATCGACTGGCACGGAACGCAACAGGATATAGAGGATACCTATTCATTCGGCCCGGTCCTCGGCGACGAGCCGCTGCAACGCCTCGCGCATGGCGACCCGTATGCGGTGCTCGAATGCCTCGGCGCACGTCCCGTCGAATTCGACGGCGTGCCCGGCGTGCGCTTCGCGGTGTGGGCGCCGAATGCGCGGCGCGTGTCGGTGGTCGGCGACTTCAACACGTGGGACGGACGCCGGCATCCGATGCGGCTGCGTCATCAGGCGGGCGTATGGGAGCTGTTCGTGCCGCGGCTCGCGGCGGGTGCGCGCTACAAGTACGAGCTGCTCGGACGCGACGGCCACCCGCTGCCGCTCAAGGCAGACCCGTGTGCGATGCAGACCGAGGCGCCGCCGGCCACTGCCTCGATCGTCGCGCACGTCGAGGCGATCGAACAGTTCCCGTGGAGCGACCACGCGTGGCTGCACGCGCGCGCCGCCCATCAGACGCCGCGCTCGCCGCTCGCGATCTACGAAGTGCATGCGTCGTCGTGGCTGCGCATCGCCGAAGAAGGCCAGCGCGGGCTTGACTGGGACGAGCTGGCCGAGCGCCTGATTCCGTACGCGCAGGAGATGGGCTTCACGCACATCGAATTCCTGCCGGTCGCCGAGCACCCGTTCGGCGGCTCGTGGGGCTATCAGCCGCTCGCGCAGTTCGCGCCGTCCGCGCGCTTCGGCCGGCCCGAGCAGTTCGCGCGCTTCGTCGATCGCGCGCATGCGGCCGGCCTCGGCGTGATCCTCGACTGGGTGCCCGCGCATTTCCCGAACGATGCGCACGGCCTCGTGCAGTTCGACGGCACGCCGCTCTACGAGCACGCGGATCCGCGCGAGGGCTACCACCAGGACTGGAACACGATGATCTACAACCTCGGCCGTCACGAGGTCAGCGCGTTCCTGATCGCGTCCGCGCTCGCGTGGCTCGCGCGCTACCACGTCGACGGACTGCGCGTCGACGCGGTCGCCTCGATGCTGTACCGCGACTATTCCCGCGCGCCCGGCGAGTGGGTGCCGAATGTCCACGGCGGCCGCGAAAATCTGGAGTCGATCGCATTCCTGAAGCGGCTCAATCACGAAGTCGGCTACGTGCCGGGGGTGCCGGGCGCGATCACGATCGCCGAGGAATCGACCGCGTGGCCCGGCGTGACCGCGCGCGTCGAGGACGGCGGGCTCGGCTTCGACTTCAAGTGGAACATGGGCTGGATGCACGACACGCTCCACTACATGCGCGAAGACCCGCTTTATCGCCGCTATCACCATCACAACCTGACCTTCGGCATGGTCTACGCGTACTCCGAATGCTTCGTGCTGCCGCTGTCGCACGACGAGGTGGTGCACGGCAAGGGCTCGCTGCTCGGCAAGATGCCCGGCGACCGCTGGCAGCGCTTCGCGAACCTGCGCGCGTACTTCGGCTTCATGTGGACGCATCCGGGCAAGAAGCTGCTGTTCATGGGCGGCGAGTTCGGGCAGCTCGCCGAGTTCGATCACGACGGCTCGCCGCACTGGCATCTGCTCGACGACCCGCTGCATCACGGCGTGCAGAGGCTGGTGCGCGACCTGAACCGGCTCTACGGCGACGAACCCGCGCTCCATACGCTCGATTGCGAAGCGGGCGGCTTCGACTGGCTGGTCGGCGACGACGCCGACAACAGCGTGATCGCCTACCGGCGTACCGACGGCGCGGGACGCGAGCTCGTCGCGGTTTGCAACTTCACGCCGGTGCCGCATCACGGCTATCGCGTCGGCGTGCCGCTCGCCGGCCGATGGAGCGAGGTCCTGAACACCGATGCGAGCCTCTACGGCGGCTCGAACGTCGGCAATGCCGGGCTCGTTCACACCGAGGACGTGGCGAGCCACGGCCGGCCGCAGTCGGTGTCGCTGATCCTGCCGCCGCTGGCGACGATCGTGCTGCGCGCGGACACCTGAGATCGCACCGGCGAATCGTCGGCGCGGCAGGGCGGCGCGCCCGCAGAACACGCATAACGAGGACGGGAACCATGTCGCACGCCTTGCCGGACCAGTTGCTGCCCGGTTCGCCCTACCCGCTCGGCGCGAAGTGGGACGGACTGGGCGTCAATTTCGCGGTCTTTTCCGCGCACGCGCAGCGCATCGAGCTGTGCCTGTTCGATGCGGCCGGCCGCAAGGAACTGCGCCGCTATGCACTGCCCGAATGCACGGACGAGGTCTGGCACGGCTATCTGCCCAACGTGCATCCGGGCACCGCCTACGGGTTTCGCGCGTACGGTCCGTATCAGCCGCACGAAGGGCACCGCTTCAATCCTTACAAGCTGCTGCTCGACCCTTACGCGCGCAAGCTGACCGGACAGTTTCGCTGGTCCGACGCGCTGTTCGGCTACCGGGTGCATTCGAACCGGCTCGACCTGTCGATGGACCGGCGCGACTCGGCGCCCGCCATGCCGAAATGCGTGGTGATCGACGAAGCGTTCGACTGGTCGCACGACGTGCGCCCGGACGTGCCGTGGAGCCAGACGGTCATCTGCGAGATGCACGTGCGCGGCGCATCGATGCGGCGTGCCGCGCTGCGCGCGCACGAGCGCGGCACGTTCGCCGCGCTGGCGGCGCCCGAATTCATCGAGCACCTGCTGAAGCTCGGCGTCACCGCGGTCGAACTGATGCCGGTGCACGCGTTCCTGAACGACCGCTTTCTGGTCGAGCGCGGATTGCGCAATTACTGGGGCTACAACACCGCCGCGTATTTCGCACCGGAACCGTCGTACCTGAGCACGCACCGGCTCGACGAAATGCGCATCGCGATTCGCCGGCTGCACGCGGCGGGAATCGAGGTGCTTCTCGACGTCGTCTACAACCACACGTGCGAGGGCGATGAGACGGGGCCGACCGTCTCGTGGCGCGGCCTCGACAACGCGAGCTACTACCGCCTCATACCCGGCGACGAACGGCATCATATCAACGACACCGGCTGCGGCAACACGGTGAACCTCGCGCATCCGCGCGTGCTGCAGATGGTGACGGATTCGCTGCGCTACTGGGCGACGTCGTTCAACATCGACGGCTTTCGCTTCGACCTCGGCGTCACGCTCGGCCGCGAGCACAGCGGCTTCGATCCGGGCTCCGGCTTTTTCGACGCGCTGCGGCAAGATCCGGTGCTGGCGCAGCGCAAGCTGATTTCGGAGCCGTGGGACATCGGCCCCGGCGGCTATCAGCTCGGCAACCATCCGCCCGGCTTCGCCGAGTGGAACGACCGCTTTCGCGACACCGTGCGCCGCTTCTGGCGCGGCGACGCGGGACTGCGGCCCGATCTCGCCGCGCGCCTCACCGGCTCGGCCGACCTGTTCAACCGGCGCCGGCGCCGGCCGTGGGCCTCGATCAACTATGCGGCGTCGCACGACGGCTTCACGCTCGCCGATCTCGTGTCGTACGAGCACAAGCACAACGACGCGAACGGCGAGGAAAACCGCGACGGCCACAACGAGAACTGCAGCGCGAACTGGGGCGTCGAGGGCCCGAGCGACGACCCGTCGATCGGCGACACCCGCGCGCGCATCATGCGCTCGCTGATCGCGACGGTATTCGTCTCGCTCGGCACGCCGATGCTGCTCGCCGGCGACGAAGCGCATCGCACCCAGCAAGGCAACAACAACGCGTACTGCCAGGACAACGAAATTTCATGGCTCGACTGGGAACGCGCCGGGTCCGCCGACGGTCGCACCATGACAGCGTTCGTCGCGCGCGCGATCGCGCTGCGCAGGCAGCATCCGTTGCTGCGCGAGCCGCGCTTCCTGTTCGGCGACCGCGAAGTGCTGCCGGGCGTGCACGACATCGGCTGGTTCGACGAACGCGGCGAGCCGCTCACGCCCGAGGCCTGGCAGGACCCGGAGGGACGCGCGCTGACGCTGCGGCGCGCCGGCGAGGGCGCCGACGGGCAAACCGAGGTTCTGTTGATGATGCTGAACGCGTCGGCCCAGACGCTGTCGTTCGCCCCGCCCGCGCCGCAGCTGGAATGGCACGTGCTGCTCGATACCGCACAGCCGGCAGCGTCTTCGCGGGCGCTCGCGGCGCCCGCGCTGGAGGTCGCCGCGCACGCGCTCGTGCTGCTCGCCGCGTGGCCCGGCCGCGCAGACGCCCGGGCCGCCGGCGCGCCGGATGGGCCGAATGGACCGCACGACGCGCAACCGCGCGCGGAGAAAACAGCACAAGCGGCACACGCGGAAGCACCCGGCCCGGGCGGGGCCGGTCATCGCGCGCCGCCTGCGTGAGCCGCCCCGCGTCGGCGCTTGCCGGCGCGCTCAACCGAAGGGTGACGAATCATGTCCGAAAGTCCGCTGGATCCTCACGCACCGCATCACGCGCACTGTCTGCCGTTCGGCGCGCATCTGCTCGGCGCACAGGGCGCGCAGCCGCGCACGCGCTTTCGCTTCTGGGCGCCGTCGTGCGCTGCGGTGCGCGTCGAAATCGACGGGCCGGACAAGCCCTTCGCCCTCGACATGACGCCGTCCGGCGCCGGCTGGTTCGAGGCCGACGCGCCCTGCGGCGCGGGCGCGCTGTATCGTTACCGGCTCGACACCGGGCTCGCGGTGCCCGATCCGGTGTCGCGCTTTCAGCCGCAGGGCGTGCACGGCCCGAGCGAAGTGATCGACCCGCGCGCCTACACGTGGCGGCAGACGGACTGGCACGGCCGCCCATGGGAGGAAACCGTGCTGTACGAGCTGCACGTCGGCGCGCTGGGCGGCTATGCGGGTGTCGCAAAGCGGCTGCCGGCGCTCGCCGCGCTCGGCGTCACCGCGATCGAACTGATGCCGCTCAACGCGTTCCCCGGCGAGCGCAACTGGGGCTACGACGGCGTGCTGCCGTACGCGCCCGATTCGACGTACGGCCGCCCCGACGAACTGAAAGCGCTGATCGACGCCGCGCACGGCCACGGGCTGAGCGTGTTTCTCGACGTCGTCTACAACCACTTCGGGCCGGACGGCAATTACCTTCAGCAATACGCCGCGCCGTTCTTCCGCGCGGACACGTCGACGCCGTGGGGTCCGGCGATCGACTTCGAACGCAGCGAAGTCAGCGAATTCTTCTGCGACAACGCGGTGTACTGGATCAACGAATACCGCTTCGACGGCCTGCGCTTCGACGCCGTGCACGCAATCGGCAACGACGACTGGCTGCGCACGCTCGCGGAGCACATCCGGACGAAGGTGCGGCACGGGCGTCACGTTCATCTCGTGCTGGAAAACGAACGCAATACCGCGAGCCTGCTCGAAACGCATTTCGACGCGCAGTGGAACGACGACGCGCACAATGCGCTGCACGTGCTGCTGACCGGCGAAACCGAAGGCTACTACCACGCCTACGCGGCGCAGCCGGTCCGCCAGCTCGCGCGCGTGCTGGCCGAAGGCTTCGCGTATCAGGGCGAGCCCTCGCCGATCCACGACGGCAAGGCGCGCGGCGAACCGAGCGGCGCCCTGCCGCCGACCTCGTTCGTGATGTTCCTGCAGAACCACGATCAGGTCGGCAACCGCGCGTTCGGCGAACGGCTGAGCACGCTGTGCGACGCGGACGCGCTGCGCGCGGCAAGCGCGCTGCTGCTGCTGTCGCCGCAGATTCCGCTGCTGTTCATGGACGAGGAGTACGGCTCGACACAGCCGTTCCTGTTCTTCACCGACTATCGGGACGCGCTTGCGGAGGCGGTGCGCGAAGGACGTCGCCGCGAATTCGCGCGCTTTGCCGCGTTCAGCGACGCCGGGCAACGCGCGCGCATCCCCGACCCGAATCATCCGCAGACCTTCGCCGCGTCGTCGCCGCCCCCCGACGCCGCAACGCACGACGACGCGCAGGCGCGGCGCAGCTGGCGGCATTTTTATGAAGCCGCGCTCGCGGTGCGCGCGAGGCTCATCACGCCGCGCCTCGCGCACACGGCGCCGCTCGGCGTGACCGTGCTGGCCGGCGCGAACGGCGCCGATGCGCGGGCGCTCGTCGCGCGCTGGCGGCTCGGCGACGGCGAGACGCTGTCGCTCGCGCTGAACCTCGACGACACCGACGTCGCGCTCGGCGACCCGCCGCCGGGCAAGGTGATCTTCGAGACGCCGCCGCGCGCGCGCGACGCCGCCGATGCACGCCGCCTGCCGCCGCATGCGTGCATCGCATGGCTCACCGGCGACGTCGCCCGGTACGCGAGCGCGCACGATGCGCGCAAGGCCACCCGGCGGGAGCGGCACGCATGAGCGCGCACCGTCGTTCGTCCGGAACCGTGGCGCATCTCGCCGCGCGCGCGGGGCTCGAAGTCGAGTGGGTCGACGCGCACAACACGACGCAGCGCGTGCCCGACAGCACGCTCGCCGTGCTGCTCGACTGTCTCGGCCTGCCATGCGGCACCGCCGCGCAGATCCGGCAAAGCGCGGCCGCGCTCGACGCCGAGCTGTCCGGCCGCCGCCTGCCGCCGCTGATGACCGCCGAGTGCGAGCGCGGCATCGCGCTGCCCGCGGCCGCGATCAAGGCCGGCAGCCATTACAGGATCGAACTCGAAAGCGGTGCGGTGCTCGACGGCCGCTTTACCGCGCCCAGGGGCGAGGCCGCGCTGCTCACGCCGATCGACGAGCCCGGCTATCACACGCTGCATCTGAACGACCATCGCGTCACGCTGGCGGTCGCGCCCGCGCGCTGCTATACGGCTGCCGACGCATGGCGGCAGCAGCACGACGCGCCCGCGCCGCCGCTATGGGGGCTCGCCGCGCAGCTCTATGGCCTCAGGCACGACGGCGACGCCGGCATCGGCGACTATTCGGCGCTCGCGCAGCTCGCCGCCGCGAGCGCGCAGCGCGGCGCGCACCTGCTCGCGGTGAGTCCGACCCATGCGATGTTCAGCGCCGAGCCCGAACGCTTCAGCCCCTACTCGCCGTCCTCGCGTCTGTGGCTGAACGTCGCGCATATCGATCCCGCCGCGGTGTTCGGCGCGCCGGCTGCGCACGCGGCACGCGAGGCAACCGCGAGCCGCGCCGCCGCGGCGCGGCTCGAACAGCATGCGCTGATCGACTGGCCCGCTGCGATCCAGCTCAAGCTGGGTGTGCTGCGTGTGCTCTTCGAGCAGTTCTGCGAGGACGAACGCGTCCGCGACACGCCGCGCGCGCGCGCTTTCGACGCATTCTGCCGCGCCGGCGGCCGCGCACTCGAAGATCATGCGCGCTTCGAAGCGCTGCAGGCCGCCCAGCACGCGCTGCCCGACGGCGACGGCTACTGGCGCCGCTGGCCGGACGCGTTGCGCGACCCGCGCAGCGCGCAGGTCGAAGCGTTCGCGCGCGAACATCGCAGCGAGGTCGAGTTTCATCTGTTCCTGCAATGGCTTGCCGCGCAGGGGCTCGCGCACGCGCAACGGCGCGCGCGCGAAGCCGGCATGGCAATCGGCCTGATCGCCGATCTCGCGGTCGGCTGTGACAGCGCCGGCAGCCACGCCTGGTCGTACTGCGACGACATGCTGCAGGGCGTCTCGGTCGGCGCGCCGCCCGATCTGTTCAACCAGGCGGGCCAGGCATGGGGACTCACGACGTTCTCCCCGCGCGCGATGCGCAACCAGGGATTCGCCGCGTTCATCGACATGCTGCGGGCCGCGTTCGCGCACGCGGGCGGCATCCGCATCGACCACATTCTCGGGCTGCGCCGCCTGTGGCTCGTGCCGGACGGCGCCAGCGCGCGCGACGGCGCCTATCTGCGCTATCCGCTCGACGACCTGCTGCGGCTGATCGCGCTCGAATCGTGGCGGCACCGGGCAATCGTGATCGGCGAGGATCTCGGCACCGTGCCGCCGGGCTTTCGCGAGCGGCTCGACGAACATGGCCTCGCGGGCATCCGCGTGCTGTGGTTCGAGCGCGGCGGCAGCAAGCGCGGCTTCACGGCACCGGCGCGCTGGGACCGCCACGCGGCCGCCACGACGACCACGCACGATCTGCCGACTGTCGCCGGCTGGTGGCGCGGCGCGGACATCGCGTGGCGCAACCGGATCGGCCAGACGCTGCCGCGCGCCGACGGACGCGATCCGGTCGCGCTCGCACAGGCCGAGCGCGCCGCCGACCGCGCCGCGCTGTGGGCGGCGTTCCAGCAGGCCGGCGTCGCCGCCGCGGGCCGCCCTGTGCCGCCGCCGCAGGACGCGCCGGTCGACGAGGCGCTCGCGTTCGTCGCGACGACGCCCGCCGCGCTCGCCACGTTCCCGCTCGAAGACCTGCTCGCGCTCGAAGACCAGCCGAACCTGCCCGGCTCGATCGACGAGCACCCGAACTGGCGGCGCCGTCTGCCCCTCGCCGTCGACGCGCTGTTCGACGATCCCGGCGTCACCCGCCGCCTCGCCACGATCGCCCGCGCCCGCGCGGGGCAGGCGCCGCCCCTACCGCCGTGCACGGCGTCTCCGGAAACCGACACACCATGACTGTCCCACGCGCTACGCTCCGACTCCAGTTTCACCGCGGCTTCACGTTCGACGATGCGCGCGCGCACGTCGGCTACTTCGCCGCGCTCGGCGTGAGCCACCTGTACGCGTCTCCGGTGACCACCCCGGAGCCGGGTTCGACGCACGGCTACGACACCGTCGACTACGGCGAGGTCAGCGCCGAATGCGGCGGCGAAGCAGCGCTCGTACGCCTCGTGCACACGCTGCGCGAGTGCGGGATGGGGCTGATCGTCGACGTCGTGCCGAACCACATGGGGGTCGGCAGCGCGCACAACGCGTGGTGGCTCGACATCCTCGAATGGGGACGCCACAGCGCCTACGCGCGGTACTTCGACGTCGACTGGCACTCGCCGGACCCGGCATTGCGCGCGAAAGTGCTGCTGCCGTATCTCGGCGCGCAGTACGGCGACGAACTGGCGGCCGGGCGGATCGCACTCGATTTCGCCGCAGCGACAGCGCATTTGCGCGTCACCTACGGACCGCACGTCGCGCCGGTGTGCCCGACCGACTACGCGGCGATCCTGCAGGGCGCGAACCATCCGGCACTGAACGCGCTGGCCGAACGTTTCGCAGGCCTGACGACGCAGCCCGACGACCAGCTGCGTGCAGCCGAGGCGCGCGCGATGCTGCGCGAGTTCGCCGCGCAAGGCGGCCAGCCCGCCATCGACGCGGCGCTCGCCGCCTATGCGCCCGGCGACGCGTCGTCGCGCGAGCGGCTGCACCGGCTGCTCGAACGCCAGCACTTCCGGCTCGCCTGGTGGCGTACCGCGTCCGACGAGGTCAACTGGCGGCGTTTCTTCGATATCGGCACGCTTGCCGGCATGCGCGTCGAGCGCCCCGAGGTGTTCGAAGCGACGCATGCGCTGATCTTCCGGCTCTACGCGCAAGGCCTGATCGACGGGGTGCGCATCGACCACGTCGACGGCCTCGCCGAGCCGCGCGAATACTGCCAGCGCCTGCGGCAGCGGCTCGGCGAGCTGCGCGCGGGCGAGCCCTACCTGGTGGTCGAGAAGATCCTTGCGCGCGGCGAGCCGCTGCGCGACGACTGGCGCGTGGACGGCACGACCGGCTACGACTTCATGAACGACGTCGGCGCGCTGCTGCACGATCCGGCAGGCGCGGAACCGCTCGCGCACGCGTGGGCCGAACTGAGCGGGCGCAGCGCCGCATTCGCCGACGAAGCGCATCGGGCGCGCCGCCAGATTCTCGCGGAAAACCTCGCCGCCGAGCAGGACCGCGTGGCGCGCGCACTGCACCGGATCGCGCGCGACAGCCTCGCCACGCGCGACTTCACGTACACCGCGCTGCGCCGCGTGGTGGGCGAGCTGGCGGTGCATTTTCCGGTGTACCGGATCTACCCGCACAACGGCGTGCGCAGCGCAGCCGATCGCCTCGCGTTCGATAGCGCCTTGCAGGCCGCGCGGCACGCGTTATCGGCCGCCGATCATGCGGTCCTCGCGCAGGTCGACGCATGGCTCGGCGGCAGCGTGCCCGACGAGCCGGCCACCGCCCGCGACGCAGCCGGGTCGGGGATCGGCCACGCCCGCGCGGCGCGCCGCGGCGCGCAGGCGTTGTTCTCGCAACTGACCGTGCCGCTCGCGGCGAAAGCGATCGAGGACACCGCGTGCTACCGCTACGGCCGGCTGCTGTCGCGCAACGAGGTCGGCGCGGACCCGGGCGAATTCGCGCTGTCGCCGGCGGCGTTTCATGCGGCCAACGCCGAACGCGCGCGCCGGCATCCGCATGCGATGCTCGCCACGGCCACGCACGATCACAAGCGCGGCGAAGACGCGCGCGCACGGCTCGCCGTGCTGAGCGAACGCGCCCACGCATGGATCGCCACGCTGCGCGCGTGGTCGACGCTGAACGCGCCGCACCGGCGCGGCGCCGACCGCGACGGCCCGCAATGGGCGCCCGGTCCCGCCGCGGAAGCGATGCTGTACCAGACGCTGGTCGGTCATTGGCCCCCGGAGCTCGCGCCGGACGATGCCGCCGGCGTGGAAGCGTTCGCCGGGCGCGTCGCGCAGTGGCAGCAGAAGGCGTTGCGCGAAGCGAAGCTGCGCACGCAATGGTTCGCGCCCGACGAAGCGTATGAGCAGGCGTGCCGCGATTTCCTGTTCGACATCCTCGCACCGCAGCGGCGCGACGGCTTCCTGCGCGAGCTGGCCGCGCTGGTCGCCAGCATCGGGCCCGCCGGCGCACTCAACGGTCTGCAGCAGACCGTGTTGCGGCTGACCGCGCCGGGCGTGCCCGATCTCTATCAGGGCACCGAGCTGTGGGACTTCAGCCTCGTCGATCCGGACAATCGGCGGCCCGTCGGGTTCGCGCAGCGCAACGCATGGCTCGCGGATGCGCCGCCCTCCGATTACCTCGCCGCGTGGCAAAACGGCCGCGTGAAACTCGCGGTGATCCAGCGTCTGCTCGCATTGCGCGCGCATCTTCCCGGACTGTTTCGCGACGGCGCCTATCTGCCGCTGACGATCGCCGGCACCCATGCGGCGCATGCGCTCGCGTTTGCGCGGCGCGACGCGCACGCGTGGGTCGTCGTGATCGTGACGCGTCTCGCGGCGGGCCTGCCCGGCAGCCAGGACGGCGCGCCGCACGTCGATCCGGCGCACTGGGGCGACACCGCGGTCGAACTGCCCGACGGGCTGCACGCGCGGTCGCTGTTCGACTGGATGTGTCCGGCCTCGCCGCGCGTCGGCGAACACGGCGCGCTATACCTGCGCGACGCGCTCGCGACGATGCCGGTCGCCGTGCTGGTCGAGAACGGCGTCGCGCCGGCACGCTGAAGGGCGCCGCATCGGGCTGACGTCGGGCTGACGTCGGGCCGATGTGCGCGGTCGCCGTCGCGCCGGTTAGCCGCCCTCGTCGTCGAATCCCTTCGGATACACGCGCACGAGCAGGATGCGCGGCCCCTTCATCTTCTTCACGACGATATCGAAGCGCTCGAACGCCACGCGCTGCCCCTCGCCGGGCAGATCGTTCAGCGCGTGAATCACCAAGCCGCCGACGGATTCGGCGCGGCCCTCGTCGATGTCGATGCCGAGCGCCCGTTCGAGCGATACCACCGGCAGGCTGCCCTTGCCGATCAGCGTCCCATCGTCCATGCGGGTCCAGTCGGTGTCGCCCTGACGGAACTCGTCGTGGATTTGCCCGACGAGCGCGCCGAGCAGATTATCGAGCGTCAGGAAGCCGCTCGGCGCGGTGTTCTTGTGCCCGACGAGCGCCATGTGCGGCGCGCCTTTGCGAAAGCGCCGGAACAGTTCGAGCGCGGGCATGTCCGGCTTCACGTACTGCACCGGGCGCACGTGTTTCGCCAGATCGTCGAGCGTGCCGCCCGCCTGGCGCGCGAGCAGCAGGTCTTTCAGATGCAGCATGCCGAGCACGCGTTCGCCGGATGCATCGGCAAACAGCGGATAGCGGCTGAAGCGGTGCCGCGCGACCACCTGCATGTTCTCGCGCAGCGGCAAGTCCTGGCGCAGGCCGACCATCTCGTGCGCGGGCCGCATCAGATCGGACACCGTCATGCGCGAGAAATCGAGCGAGTGCGCAATCGTGTTCCATTCGTCCTCACTGTACGTCTGCGCGCCAGCCCCGGCCTCGCGCGCGGCCTGCGCGCGTCCGCCGCGCAGGATCAGCTTCAGTTCCTCGGTCGAATAATGCGTGTCGGCGCCGTGCCGCGCGACGAGGCCGGCCATCCGCAGCACCGCGTTCGCGCTGCTGTTGAGCAGCCAGATCGCCGGATACATGGCCCAATAAAAACCGTAGAGCGGCGTCGCCGCCCACAGCGACACTTTTTCGGCCTCGCGAATCGCGAGCGACTTCGGCGCCAGTTCGCCGACCACGATATGCAGGAACGAAATGCAGGCGAACGCGAAGAACAGCGAGATGCCATGAATCAGTTCCGCCGATTCGACGCCGAGCAGGCCGAGCAGCGGCGTGAGCAGCCGCGCAAACGCGGGCTCGCCGATCCAGCCGAGCCCGAGCGACGCCAGCGTGATGCCGAGCTGGCACGCCGACAGATACGCGTCGAGATGCCCATGCACCTTCGCGAGCAGACGGCCGCGCAGACCGTGCTGCGCGACGAGGCTGCGGACCCGCGTCTGCCGCAGCTTGACGAGGCCGAACTCGGCCGCGACGAAAAAACCGTTGAGTGCAACGAGCAGCAACGCACCGATAAGGGCGACAAGCTGGATCAAGACCACACGCTCCGACAGGCAAAGCGCTCAGTATAGGGGACGCGCGTGCGCGCACCCGCTGCGTGTCGCTGCGGGGCCGCTCATGGCGACGCTCACGGCGCCACGGCGGGCACGCGCAGCGCGAGACGGGCCGGCTCGCCGTCCTTGAGCGCATCCTGCGTGAAGGTGCCGCCGTGCGCCTCGGCCACGCGCCGGCACAGTGCGAGCACCCACGCGATGCGCCCGGCCTCGCGCGGCGCGCGCGCTTCGCTGCGCGCGAACGGTTCGAGCAGATGCGGTAGCGCGGGATCGTCGAGGGCCGCGCCGGCCGGCGTGAACGTGACGGCGGCCTCCCATGCGGCGGCATCGGCGTGCGCGCCGAGCGTGACCTCGGCGGCGGGCGCGCTCGCCTCGACCGCGAAGGTCAGCATCAGCCACAGCGCCGCGGCAAGCCGCTCGCGATCGCCGTCGTACTGCTCGGTCGCGAGCGCCGAATCGAATGCGACGTGCACGCCGCGCGCGCGCCCGAGATCCGTGCGCACGTCGTCGACGGCGTCGCTGAGCAGCGCCTGCAGCGCGAACGGTTCGCGTTCGAGCGTCAGATGGCGGGTACCCGCGCGCGTCGTGTCGACGATCGACTCCAGCAGCTTCACCTGCTGGTCGACGCCGTTGCGTATGCCGATGATCGCGCGCTGCGCGGCCGGATCGTTCGCATCGAGCTTGCGTTCGAGCACGTAGGCCCAGCTATGAATCGCGTTCAGCGGACCGCGCAGATCGTGCGACACCAGCGACAGCACGTGATCGCGCATGAACAGCGCGACCTGCGCGCAGCGCAGCGCGCTGCGCTCAGACCGGGCAAGCGCGCCGATAACCGGCCGGCCGCCGCCGGCACCCGTGGAAGACGGAGTCACGATAGAGGTCCTCGCAGGCAGTGCGGGTGGGATACCGAGGCTCCCATTATAGGCACGCGGGATTGCCCCCGACGCCGTGCGCGCCGCGAATTCCGGACGGCCATGCGCCATCGCGCCTACAATGTCGGCTTTGACGACCCGTTTGAAGGAGCAATCGATGTCAACCGTGACGACCGCCACCGGCCTCCAGTACGAAGACCTCACCGAAGGCGCCGGCGCCGAAGCGAAAGCCGGCCAGACCGTCACCGTGCACTACACGGGCTGGCTGACCGACGGTCAGAAGTTCGACTCCAGCAAGGACCGCAACGACCCGTTCGCGTTCGTGCTGGGCGGCGGCATGGTGATCAAGGGCTGGGACGAAGGAGTGCAGGGCATGAAAGTAGGCGGCGTGCGCAAGCTGACCATTCCGCCGCAACTCGGCTACGGCGTGCGCGGCGCGGGTGGTGTCATTCCGCCGAACGCAACGCTCGTGTTCGAAGTCGAGCTGCTGCAGGTCTGAACGCGCGGGCCCGCGTGCCGCGCGCCGTGTCCGCGAAAATGCGCCGATGAACGACGCCGCCGTCATCGCCCCCAGCGTGTCGGTGCGCCGCTACGGCGCGCACGAGGCATCGGATGTGCACGCGTTCCACCAGATCGTGCTGGGCCTCGACGGCACGATGGTGATGGCAGTGGACGGCGTCGCCGAGCGGATCGTCGCGGGTTCCGCGTGGCTCGTTCCGGCCGGCGCGCGCCACGACTACGCGGGCATCGGCGAGAACCGGCAACTGGTGCTGGATCTGCCGCTCGCCTCGCTCGCGGTGCCGCAACGGCTGTTCGAGCGGGCGCGAGCGATCACGCTGGCGCCGCCGCTCGCGCAACGGGTGCGCGACATCGCATCATGCGCGCCCCCCGACGACAGCGCGAACTGGCGGCGCTTTCACTGGGCCGCCGCCGCGCGCCTGTGCGACGCGCTGCTGCCCGCCGCGGCCGCGAGCGCGCCGGGCAGCGGGCTCGACTTCGCGCGCATCGACCGCTGGATGCGCACGCATCTGTCGGAGCCGCTGCGCGTCGCCGACCTCGCCGCGCATTGCGGCTTCGGCATGCGGCGCTTTCATCAGCTTTTCAACGAGGCGTTCGGCGAAACGCCGCACCGCTACCTGCAACGGCTGCGGCTCGACGCCGCCGTCACGCTGCTCGGCGACGCACGCCGTTCGCTGAGCGACATCGCGCTCGATGTCGGCTTTGCCGACCAGAGCACGTTCACGCACGCATTCACCCGACGCTTCGGGCTCGCGCCCGGCCAGTGGCGGCAACTGCGCCACTAGCGGTCGTGCACGGTGCGCTCGCGCGCATCGCGCACGGTCGGGCGTCGATTCAGGCGTCGAGTCCGCGCGCCAGATCGGCGCGGATGTCGCCCGCATTTTCGAGGCCGACCGCCAGCCGGATCAGTCCTTCGCTGATGCCCGCAGCGGCGCGCGCCTCCGGCGAGATGCGCGCATGCGTGGTGGTGGCCGGGTGCGTGATCGTCGTCCGCGTATCGCCGAGATTCGCGGTGATCGAGCACACTTTCGTGCCGTCGATCACGCGCCACGCGTTCGCGCGCTGCGCTTCGGGCGTATCGCCCTTCAACTCGAACGACAGGGTCGCGCCGCCCGCTTTCTGCTGCCGCTTCGCGATCGCGTATTGCGGGTGCGATTCGAGCCCCGGATAAAACACGCGATTCACCGCGGGATGCGCCTCCAGCCAGCGCGCGATGTCGAGCGCGTTGGCCGACTGCCGCTCGACCCGCAGCGACAGCGTTTCCATGCCCTTGAGCAGCACCCACGCGTTGAATGCCGACAGCGTCGGCCCCGCGCTGCGCACGAACGGAAACACCTTTTCCATGATGAACTGCTTCGAGCCGACCAGCGCGCCGCCGAGCACGCGGCCCTGGCCGTCGAGGAACTTGGTCGCCGAGTGCATCACGACGTCCGCGCCGAGCTTCAGCGGCTGCTGCAGCGCCGGGCTGCAGAAACAGTTGTCGACGACGAACAGCGCATTCGCGGCCTTCGCGATCCGCCCGATCGCTTCGATGTCGGCCACTTCGGTCAGCGGATTCGACGGCGTTTCGAGGAAGAACATCTTCGTCTCGGGCCGCACGGCGTTCTTCCAGGCGTCGAGATCGGTCGGATCGACGAACGTCGTCGTGATGCCGAAGCGGCTGAAGATCTGCGAGAACATGCCGAGCGTCGAGCCGAACAGGCTCTGCGAACTGACGAGATGATCGCCCGTCTGCAGCGCCGACATCACGACCGACAGGATCGCGCTCATGCCCGACGCCGTCGCCATGCACGCCTCGCCGCCTTCGAGCGCGGCGAGGCGATCCTGGAACATCGTCACGGTCGGGTTGGTGAAGCGCGAGTAGGTGTAAAAGTCTTCCGAGTTCCTGAAGCGCTCGGCGGCCTGCGCCGCGCTCGAGAACATGAAGCTCGAGGTCAGGAAGAGCGCTTCCGAGTGCTCGTTGAAATCGCTGCGCAGCGTGCCGGAGCGCACGGCAAGAGTGTCGAAGTTCAGTGAGTCGTCCATGATGGTTCGGGTTCCAGTTGCCACGTGTATCGCGCGTATTGCGACCTGTCCGGACCGGCCCCGCCGCGCCGCGCCCGCCCAAGGGCGCGCAAACGGTGGCCGGCAACAAAAAAGCCCGCTTTGCGTCGGCATAAGCGGGCTTCATCTGCGGGAAAGCGGGGCGGCGGACGGTTGCGGCAACGCCACCGTTCGCTTTAGCTGTTTCGGGTTGCCCCGCGTCCGCAAGCTGAAATCAAATCGACGCAAGCGGTTATCGTAACATGCGCGGCGCGCCGCGTGCAGCGCCGCCGCGCCGGGCACTCACTCCACCGACAGTTGCAGATGCAGTTGCGAGCGCGCCGCGCCGGCTTCGATCGCCTCGCCTGCCGCGTCGCGGTCCGATTGTGCGGACGGCGCAAGGCGCGCACTTTCGATGCGATCGAGGTATTCGCTCGTGACGTCGCCGGTGATGTAATTGCCGTCGAAGCACGACGCTTCGAACTCCTTCAGCGCGGGGTTCGTGTCGCGCACCGCCTGCTTCAGATCCTCGACGTCCTGGTACACGAGGTGGTCGGCGCCGATGATGCGCGCCACTTCGTCGTCGGTGCGGCCATGCGCGACCAGCTCGCCGCGGGTCGGCATGTCGATGCCGTAGACGTTCGGGAATTTCACCGGCGGCGCCGCCGACGCGAAAATCACCTTGTTCGCGCCCGCATCGCGCGCCATCTGCACGATTTCGTGCGAGGTAGTGCCGCGCACGATCGAATCGTCGACGATCAGCACGTTCTTGCCCTTGAATTCGATCGCCATCGCGTTCAGCTTCTGGCGCACCGACTTCTTGCGCACCGCCTGGCCCGGCATGATGAACGTGCGGCCGACATAGCGGTTCTTGAAGAACCCCTCGCGATACTCGACGCCGAGCACCTTCGCCACCTGCATCGCCGCCGGACGCGACGAGTCGGGAATCGGCATCACGACGTCGATCGGCACGTCGGGCAACTCGCGGCGGACTTTCTCGGCCAGGTAGTCGCCCATGCGCAGACGCACGTTGTAGACCGGCACGCCGTCGAGCACCGAGTCGGGACGCGCGAGGTACACGAGTTCGAAGATGCAGGGATTCAGGCTCGCGTTCGGCGCGCATTGCTGCGCATGCAGGTTGCCGTCGAAATCGATGAAGATCGCTTCGCCCGGCACCACATCGCGCACGAATTCGAAGCCGACGCCTTCGATCGCAACCGACTCCGACGCGAGCATCCACTCGACGCCCTGCGCCGTTTCCTGCTTGCCGATGCACAGCGGCCGGATGCCGAACGGGTCGCGAAACGCGAGCAGCCCGTAGCCCGAAATCAGCGACACGATTGCGTACGAGCCGCGCACGCGCCGGTGCACGCCCGACACCGCCTTGAACACCGAAGCCGGATCGAGCTGCAGCCCCGAGGTCGACAGCTGCAATTCGTGCGCGAGCACGTTCAGCATCACTTCGGTGTCGGAATTGGTGTTGATGTGGCGGCGGTCGACGCGGAACATCTCGTCTTTCAGCTGCTGCCAGTTCGTCAGGTTGCCGTTATGCGCGAGGATGATGCCGAACGGCGCATTCACGTAGAACGGCTGCGCCTCCTCCTCGCTCGACGCGGAACCGGCCGTCGGATAGCGCACCTGGCCGATGCCGCTGGTGCCCGGCAGGCTGCGCATGTTGCGCGTGCGGAACACATCGCGCACCATGCCGTTCGCCTTGTGCATGTGGAAGGTGCTGCCGTTCGCCGTCGCGATGCCGGCCGCGTCCTGACCGCGATGCTGCAGCAGCAGCAAGCTGTCATAGATCAGCTGATTGACCGGGGATTGTGAGATTACGCCTACGATGCCGCACATGGCATGTCCTTCAAAGGTACGAAATTCTTCACGGCGACCGGCGCCGCGCCGGCAGCCGGATGACGCCGGGGTCCTGCCCGCCGCACGCGCCCGCGTAACGACGGATCAGACATGGATGTACGCGGCCAGTGCCTCGGGCAGCAGCGGTTTCAGTTCGTGCACGCCGGCTACCGCATAGGGCCGCAACACCGCGTCGCGCCAGAAAGTCTGCTGGGGCAGAGCGGTCAAGCCCGCGAGGGCGACCAGAATCAGCACCAGCACGACCCCGCGCACGAGGCCAAACATCAAACCGAGCGAGCGGTCGACGCCGCCGAGGCCCGACACCTGCACGAGCCGCACCAGCAGCGCATTCGCCACGCCCACCACCAGCATCACGCCGATCACGAGCAGCACGAACCCGAGCAGCCACTGCGTCAGCGCGCCGCCCGGCCAGTTCGCCGGCAGATACGGCACGACCGCGCCGACGAAGTGGCACGCGATCAGGAACGACGCCACCCAGCCGATCAGCCCGAACACCTCGGACAGGAAGCCGCGCCATGTACCGCGCAACGCCGACAAACCGATCACGACCATTACAGCGTAGTCGAAGGCGGTGAACATCGCCGCGTCAGTGTCCCGAACCGTTGTGCGAGCCCGACATCAGGCCCGCCTCGCGAACCTTCGCAATCGCCGCGCTCGCCGCCGCACGGTCGGCGAACGGGCCCGCCCGCAGCAGCGTACGCACGGAACCGTCTTCCTGCTTGCGGCGTTCGATATAGGCCGGCACACCGAGCGCCCGCAGACGCGTCACCCACGGCTTCGCGCTGGCGTCGTTCGGAAACGAGCCCAGCTCGACCGCAAAGCGGTTGCCCGGCGGCGATGCCGGCGCGCCGGAATCGGTCGGAGCGGGCATGGGCGGATTCGCGGCGGTTTGCGTCGGCACCGTGCCCGCCCGCTTCGCCGGCGGCATTGTCCGGGTGGCGATCGACGGGCCGTTCGCGGCGCCCGATGACGCCGCCGGAGAGCCGTGCGGCGCGGCGCCAGCCGTCATCGCCCCCGACGCGCCGGTCGCGGCGGCGCTGTCCGGCGGAATGTCGGCCTGCGTGTCGGCGTCCGCGGCGGCGGCTTTCGGCACCGGGCGGCTTGGAATGTCGATGGCGATATCGCCGGTAACGGGTTTCGGGTGCGAATCGAGCACCATCGGCAGGATCACGACGGCGGCCACGACCATGGCAATCGCACCGACAAGCCGGCGGCGGGCGCGCTGCTTTTCGGGCAGCATCGGGTCGAGCAGCATGGCGTCGGCATCCGGCCTTTCCGCGCGGCGGCTTCGCCGCTCGACCCGCTCGCCGCGGGCTGCTGTGCGGGCGGAACCGGCCTTTGCGCCCCGACGGGCGGGCGCGTCGTCTTTCTTGCCGAACGAGAAAATTCCCATGAATGGCTTGCTTCGCGGCTGCCGCGCGTTCAGTGTTGCTGCGATTTACGGTAGGCCATCACACCGGCCACCGTATAGAAACTGCCGAAAACCGCAATTCTATCATTCTCCGACGCGTGTTCTAACGCGTACTGATAGGCCTCGGCAGGCGAGGCAAAGCGTTTCACGCCGTGCTCCGCGCCGTCCGACACGCCGGCTTCGCGCAGCAACGCCTCCAGATGCCCGGACGTGGCGGCGCGCGGCGTCGGCAGGTCGGTGATGCACCAGTGGTCGATCTCGCCTTTCAGATGCTGGATCACGCCGGCGATGTCCTTGTCCTGCATCGAGCCAAATACCGCGTACGTGTACGGAAAATAGCCCATGTTGCCGAGATTTTGCGCAAGCACCGCTGCCGCGTGCGGATTATGGCCGACGTCGAGCACGATCGCCGGCTTGCCCGGCAGCACCTGGAAGCGTCCCGGCAGTTCGACGTTCGCGAGGCCGAGCCGGATGTCCTGGGCCGACACCGGCAGACGGTCGCGCAGCGCTTCGAGCGCGGCGAGCGCCGCCGAGGTGTTGATCAGCTGGTTGGCGCCGCGCAACGCCGGATAAGCCAGCGCCGAGCGCCGCAGCGTGCGGCCGACATAGCTCCATTGCTGCCGCTCGCTGCCGGCCTGGCCTTCGTAGCGGAAATCGCGGCCGAAGAGCCACAGATCGGCGCCGATCTGCTCCGCGTGGTCGATCAGCGTCTGCGGCGCGACCGGATCGGCGCAGATGGCGGGCGTGCCCGCGCGGAAGATGCCGGCTTTCTCGAAGCCGATCTTCTCGCGGGTATCGCCGAGGTACTCGGTATGATCGATGTCGATGCTGGTGATCACCGCGCAATCGGTGTCGAGCACGTTGACCGCGTCGAGCCGGCCGCCGAGGCCGACCTCGAAGATGACCGCATCGAGGTTCTGCGACGCGAACAGACGCATGATCGCGAGCGTCGTGAATTCGAAGTAGGTCAGCGAAACCGGTTCGGGCAGGCTCAACCGGGCGGCCTCGACGGCCTCGAAATGCGGCAGCAGATCCGCGTCGCTCGCGATCGCGCCGTTCACGCGCGCGCGTTCGTTGAAGCTGAGCAGGTGCGGCGAGGTGTGGCAGCCGACCCGATAGCCCGCCCGCAGCAGGATCGATTCGAGGATCGCGCAGGTCGAGCCCTTGCCGTTGGTGCCGCCCACCGTGATGATCGGGCACGCGAACGACAGGCGCAGCGCGTCGCGCACCTTGCCGATCCGCTGCAGGCCCATGTCGATGCCGACCGGATGAGCGGATTCGAGATGCGTGAGCCACGCATCGAGAGTGGGGAATGTGGTCATACGATCGGTCAATCGGGTGAATCGGTCCATCGCGACGGGGCCACACGGCGGGGTGCGCGCGGTCCGCCCGCGGTATCTCAGCCGTATCCCCGCCGTACCCGGACACGCAAATGGGGGCGCACGGCGGATCCTGCAAGCGCGGCGCGGTCCGCCCGCGGCAAAACCGCGCAGCCGGGCGCGCGATCCGTCCCCGCCGCGCCGCATGGTTCGCCTCGCACGCCGCGAGCGCGATTATCGCGGAAATGACAGCGCGCCGCTCGATACCCGCTCGCGGCGCGCTCCTTTGATGCGTGATCGCACGGCCCGGCGGGCCGCGCGGCCCGGGTCCGCGTCAGGCGACCGCGTCGGCCGGCTGGCGCGACATCAGCGCCATCAGGCGTGCGAGTTCCTCGCGCAGCTTGCGGCGATCCACGATCATGTCGATCGCGCCTTTCTGCAGCAGGAACTCGGCGCGCTGGAAGCCTTCCGGCAGCTTCTCGCGCACCGTCTGCTCGATCACGCGCGGACCGGCAAAGCCGATCAGCGCCTTCGGCTCGGCGATCACGACGTCGCCCAGAAACGCGAAGCTCGCGGACACGCCGCCCATCGTCGGATCCGTGAGCACCGAGATGAACGGCAATTTCGCCTCGGACAGCCGGGTGAGCATCGCCGTGGTCTTCGCCATCTGCATCAGCGACAGCAGGCTCTCCTGCATCCGCGCGCCGCCCGACGCGGTAAAGCAGATGAACGGCACCTGCTGTTCGAGCGCGTTTTTCGCCCCGCGCACGAAACGCTCGCCGACCACCGAGCCCATCGAGCCGCCCATGAACGCGAACTCGAAGCACGCGACCACGCACGGCAGCGTGTGGATGGCGCCGCCCATCACGACCATCGCGTCGGTTTCGTCGGTTTCTTCGATCGCCTCTTTCAGACGCTCCGGATACTTGCGGCTGTCCTTGAATTTCAGCGCGTCGACCGGCACGATTTCCTGGCCGATTTCATAGCGGCCTTCCGGATCGAGCAGGCCGTCGAGACGCTCGCGCGCGCCGATCCGCATGTGGTGATCGCATTTCGGGCAGACGTGCAGATTCGCCTCGACATCGTTGCGGTACAGCACCGCTTCGCAGGACGGGCACTTGATCCACAAGCCTTCCGGAATGCCCTTGCGGTTTTTCGGGTCGGTTTGCTTGATTTTGGGCGGCAGCAGTTTGTCGAGCCAGCTCATATCGATTCCTTTCTGGGTCGTCGCGCGCGCCGGGAACAGGCCGCCGGCACGCCGGGAGCAGACGAAAAAACAGACGAAAAATGACGGTTATCGGGCGACGATGATCTCGTCGAGCGCCGCGCGGATCTCCGCGACGAATCGCGTCAAGGTGTCGGCGGCCGTCTCCGGCGCGGCTTGTTCGAGCAATTGCACGATACGGCTGCCGATCACGACGGCATCGGCCATCTTGCCGACCGCGCGCGCCGCCTGCGCGTCGCGGATGCCGAAACCGACGCCCACCGGCAGGGGGACACGCGACCTGATGGCCGGGATTTTACTCGCGATGCTGGAAAGGTCCAGATTTCCCGCGCCGGTCACCCCTTTGAGCGACACATAATAAACGTAGCCGCTCGCGATACGGCCCACTTCCTCGATGCGTTCGGCGGTCGATGTCGGCGCGAGCAGGAAGATCGGGTCGATGTCGGCCGATCGCATCTTTTCGGCGAAATTAGCGCATTCTTCCGGCGGATAATCGACGACGAGCACGCCGTCGACGCCCGCGTCCTGTGCCGCGGCCGCAAACGCGTCGACGCCCATCCGCTCGATCGGGTTCGCGTAGCCCATCAGCACGACCGGCGTACGCGCGTCGCGCGCGCGAAACTGCTTCACGTTTTCCAGCACGTGGCGCAGCGACACGCCGCGCGCGAGCGCGCGCTCCGAGGATGCCTGGATCACCGGGCCGTCGGCCATCGGATCCGAAAACGGCACGCCCAGTTCGATCACATCGGCGCCGCCGGCGGCGAGCGCGTGCATGAACTCGACGGTGCGGGCCGGATCCGGGTCGCCGGCCGTCATGAACGGAATCAGCCCTTTTTTGCCTTGCGCGGCCAGTGCCGCGAATGTGTTCTTGATACGGGACATGGGATTATTCTCGAAAATGGGAACGGGCAAGGTCGGCAGACCGGCAACCCCGCGCGCTCAGGTCTCGGCGGCGAGCGGCGCAAGCGGCGTCACGGCCGCGCCGGGGCCTGCCGGCCCTGCCGCGCTGACGCGCTCGCGCGCGATCGCGCAGTAGGTTTCATTGATTTCGTAGCCGACGAATTCACGCCGCTGGCGCGCGCAGGCGACCGCCGTCGTGCCGCTGCCCATGAACGGGTCCAGCACGCGGCCGCCGGGCGGGCAGCTCGCCAGCACCATCCGCTCGACGATTTCGAGAGGCTTCTGGGTCGGATGATCGACCCGCTCGGCATGCTGCCGATGCAGGCGCGACACCGACCAGACGTCTTTCGGGTTGTAGCCGAGCTCCAGCCATTTGCTGCCTTCGAACAACTTTCGTGAACGCGCCTTCTTCGTGACGGCATCGTACGGGATGCGGACGGGATCGAGATCGAAGTAATAATCCTTCGATACCGCGAAGAAGCCGATGTTGTCGTGCACCGACGTGAAACGGCGCGTCGTGCCGCCCATGCTCGGCACGCGCCGGTCCCAGATGATCTCGTTGACCATCGTCAGACGCGTCTTCAGGAAGCAGAAGATTTCCGGCGCGTACTGCCACGTGCAGAAAATGTACAGCGAACCAGTCGGTTTGAGCTTCGGGATCGCGAGTTCGAGCCAGTTGCGCGTCCAGGCGAGAAAATCGTCGCCCGAGCGCATATCCGAATCGTTACCGTAGTCCTTGCCGAGCCCGTAAGGCGGATCGGCGAGGATCAGATCGATCGAGCCGTCAGGCAGGTTCGCCGCATCGGTCAGAAAGTCGCGGTTCAATAGCGAGATGCCTTCCGGCACCGTCGCCACCGCGGCCGGTTGCGGCGCCGGGGCGACCGCCTGCTCCGCCGGGGTGGCGGGCAGCCGGGCCTCGACGCCGTCGCCGGGAGGCATCCCGGCGGCCGGCTGCGGCTCGTCAAACGCGTCGCGCATCGTCGGCGGCGCTCAGAACCGGATGCCCGATCGCTCGGCGACCGTGTGCATGTCCTTGTCGCCGCGCCCCGACAGGTTCACCAGAAGGTATTTGTCCTTCGGCAGCGTCGGCGCGAGCTTCACCGCGTACGCCATCGCATGGCTCGATTCCAGCGCCGGAATGATGCCTTCGATCCGGCAGCAGTCGTGGAACGCCTTGAGCGCTTCTTCGTCGGTGATGCCGACATATTGCGCGCGGCCGCTGTCTTTCAGCCACGCATGCTCCGGACCGACGCCCGGATAGTCGAGCCCCGCCGACACCGAGTGCGTTTCGATGATCTGCCCGTTTTCGTCCTGCAGCAGGTACGTCCGGTTGCCGTGCAGCACCCCGGGCGAGCCGCCGATCAGCGACGCGGCATGCCGGCCGGTAGCGAGGCCGTCGCCGGCCGCTTCGACGCCGATCAGATGAACCGCTTTGTCGTCGATATACGGATAAAAGATGCCCATCGCGTTCGATCCGCCGCCCACACACGCAATCACCGCGTCCGGCTGGCGTCCGACGAGTTCCGGCATCTGCACCCGGCATTCGTCGCCGATCACGCGCTGGAAATCGCGCACCATCATCGGATACGGATGCGGGCCCGCGACCGTGCCAATGATGTAGAACGTGTTTTCGACGTTGGTGACCCAGTCGCGCATCGCTTCGTTGAGCGCGTCCTTCAGCGTGCGGGAGCCGGATTCCACCGGCACGACGGTCGCGCCGAGCAGCTTCATCCGGTACACGTTGGCGGCCTGGCGGCGCACGTCCTCGGAGCCCATGTAGACCACGCACTCCATGCCGAAGCGCGCGGCGATCGTCGCGGTGGCAACGCCATGCTGGCCCGCGCCGGTCTCGGCGATCACGCGCGGCTTGCCCATGCGCCGTGCGAGCAGCGCCTGGCCGATCACGTTGTTGATCTTGTGCGCGCCGGTGTGGTTCAGGTCTTCGCGCTTCAGGAATATCTGCGCGCCGCCCAGTTGCTCGCTCCAGCGCCGCGCGTGATAAATGGGCGACGGGCGGCCGACAAAATACTTCAACTCGCGTTCATATTCCGCGATGAAGTCGGGATCTTTCTGGAATTTCGCGTAAGCCTCACGCAGCTCGTCGAGTGCGTGGACCAGCGTTTCTGCGACGAAAACACCGCCAAACTGGCCGAAATGACCGCGTTCATCGGGCAAGTTATACATGATGTCACTCTCTCAGTGGGCCGCCGGCAGCGCTTGACGCCGGCCGGCCAGATCAACTCGCGTCCGCCGCGCGCACCGCGCGCACGAACGCCGCCATCCGGGCGTGATCTTTCACGCCCCGGGCGCCCGCGACTTCGATGCCGCTTGAGACATCGACCGCATACGGGCGCACGCAACGGATCGCGTCACTGACGTTTTGCGCGTTCAACCCACCACTCAAAACGGCCCGACGCGCGAGCTCTGCTGGAATAAGTGACCAATCGAAGACCTTTCCGCCGCCGCCATAGCCTTCGACATGGGTGTCGAACAGGAGGCCGCTGGCAGCTGAATAATCAAGAGACGATTTTAGCAAATCGGCTTGCCGAGTATCCGCTGCGACCCGCAGCGCGCGCAACCAAGGCAAACCCGCAATGCCGGCGAGCGTCTCGCATTGCGCCGGCGTTTCGTCGCCGTGGAACTGCAGCAGCGTCAGCGGGACGTTGCTCGCCACCTCGTTGATCCAGTCGGGCGTCGCGTTGACGAACAGCCCGACGATCGACACGAACGGCGGCACGTCGCGCACGAGATCGAGCGCCTGCGCGACGCCGACCGCACGCGCGCTCGGCGGATAAAAGACGAGACCGATCGCGTCGGCGCCGAGGTCGATCGCGTGCGCGACGTCCTCGGGCTTCGACAAGCCGCACAGCTTGATGCGCGTTCGATGCGGGGCCGCCGCGCTCGTTGCGTCGGCCTGCGCGTGCGCTGCGCCGCTCGATGGCGCGATGGACGTGTCGTTCATGATGAGGCGGTTTCACTCCAGACGTGACCCCACGGTACGCTGCCGGCGTGAGCGGGCGGCACCGCGAATTCATCAGGATAGCCCACCTGGGCAAGATACAGGCCGTCGGGCATGAAAGTGGGGGCGGCGAGGGTGCGGTCGCGGCTCGCGAGCACGTCGGCGAGCCATTCGGGCGCATGGCGGCCACGGCCGATTGCGACCAGACAGCCCATCAGGTTGCGCACCATGTGATGCAAAAACGCATTCGCCCGGAAGCGGAAATGGATGAAGTCGCCCTGCGGCCGCACGTCGATCCGATACAGGTGCTTGACGGGCGATTTCGCCTGACATTCCGACGAGCGGAACGCCGAGAAATCGCGCTCGCCGATCAGATACGCGGCGGCGGCGCGCATCGCGTCGACGTCGAGCGGCGTGTGCACCCAGCCGGCCCGCGCGGCGAGCATCGGCGAGCGCACCGGATGCACGTAAAGCGCGTAGTAGTAGGTGCGCTCGAACGCGGAGAAGCGCGCGTGAAACGTGTCGGGCATCGGCTTGGCCCATTGGACCGCGATGGTCGACGGCAGAAACGCATTGGTGCCGCGCACCCACGAAAAAGGCGCACGATCGAGCGCCGTATCGAAATGGACGACCTGGCCCAGCCCGTGCACGCCGGTATCGGTGCGTCCGGCGACGACTGTCGCGAGCGGCGTCTGCGCGAATTCGCGCAGCGCGCGCTCCAGCGCGTCCTGGACGGTTCGGCCGTGCGGCTGCGACTGCCAGCCGCAAAACGCCGAGCCGTCGTACTGGACACCCAGCGCAACACGCGTCATGACAGCGGCGCAAGCGTCGACAGCAGCGCACGCGCTTCGCTGCGCGTGGTGGCGTCGCCGGCGTCCATCACTTCCTGGATCAGCGCGCGGGCGCCGGCCAGATCGCCCAGCTCGATGTATTCGGACGCGAGGTCGAGCTTGTTGCGGGCAATCCGGACGAGATCCTGCGGCGTGAACAGCGGCAGCGGCTGCGCAGGACCCGGCGGCAGATCCAGGTCGAAGTCGAGTTTCAGCGAACCGAACGGCGCCGCCCCTGCGGCCGCCGGGTGCATCGGCGCAGGCCGCGCGGCTTCGGGCGGGCTAGCCGCCGTATCGGGGCCACGCGCCGGCGCGGGTGCGGGCGGGTGCGCAGCGGGAGCGGCCGGAGCGGCGGGAGCGGCCGGTGCAGCTTGCGGCTCGGCGCGCGGCGGCAGCCCCAGCGCAAGACCGCCAAACGCATCGAGCGCATCGCGAGGGAAGGACTCGGGTGGCGACGCGGTTGCGCCTGCCCCTGTTGTCGGCGTCACAGACGGGTGTGCGCTGCCGGAAGGTAGCGCGGATCCCGTCGATACCGGCGCTGCATCAGGCTGCGGCGAGACGGGTTCCGATGCTTGCGCCGGCTCCTCGCGCGGGTCGAATCCGCCTGAAGGCGCGGGGGACTCCGTCGCAGCCGGCTGCACGGTTTCCGCCGGCTCGAAGTCGAGTTGCGGCGTCGGCGGCGGACTGGCGAGCGAGGGTTCGGTCGGCGCGGGATTTGTATCGCGCGGCGCTTGATCGTACTCGGCCGCGTGCGGGGCTGTCGGCCGATCGGCGTCTGCGGCCGCCGACGCGAGGTCGCCCGGGACAGCGGATTCGTCAGCGGCGCGTTGCGAGGCCGCGCGTTCGGCGGCTTCACGCTCCGCTACTTCGCGGGCCGCAGCCCCACGTTCGGCGGCTTCGTGCGCGACAGCTTCACGCTCCGCTGCTTCGCGCGCCACCGCCTCACGTTCGGCGGCTTCCTGAGCCGCGGCTTCACGCTCCGCTGCCTCGCGAGCCGCAGCCTTACGTTCGGCGGCTTCCTGCGCGGCGGCTTCGCGCTCCGCCGCTTCGCGCGCCGCAACCTCACGCTCGGCGGCTTCGTGCGCGGCAGCTTCACGCTCCGCTGCCTCGCGCGCCACAGCCTCACGTTCGGCGGCTTCCTGAGCCGCGGCTTCACGCTCCGCTGCTTCGCGAGCCGCAGCCTCACGCTCGGCGGCTTCCTGCGCGGCCGCTTCACGCTCCGCTGCTTCGCGCGCAGCACCCTGTGCGGCGCCGTCCTGCGACAGCGGCGTCTCGACTTCCGTTTCCCCGCGCGCCGGCGCCGGCGCTGCAGCCGCAGCGCGCAGCCGCGCCACCTGTTCCGCCGACAGCGCCCGCGGCTCGTCACTCTCTTCGGCACGCGCGGCAGCCGTGGCGCTGGCCGCCGCCGCGCTATTTGCCCGCTTCATCCGGCGCAAACCAAGCCCGGCCAACAACGCCACGAGCGCCGCGCCGACCAGCGCGGCAATCCCCAGCGCCTGCGACGACAGACCGGCAACCGCGCCGCGCGCCTCTCCGGCCATACCGGCCGCGGGCGTGCCCCGCGCACCCGAGATCGAGCGGGCGCCCGATGCCGCAGCCGGATGGGCCGTCTGTGACGGCGTCGCGGACGAATGACCGATGCCGTGCTTCTGCAATTCCTGCAGCACTCTGCTCTTGAGTGCGAGCAGTTGTTGCAGGCTGGAGACCTGCGTCGGCGCCTTCACGACCGGCATGCCGGCGGACGCCGACGTGCTCGCCGCCGCGCCGGCGCCAGCCGAGACGCCGCTCGACGCCTGGATCGCGCCCGTCCACACGTGCGTGCCGCTCGCCGGCAACGCGCGCGCGGTCGCGGCCGCCGACGCAGGCGCCAATGCACGCGCCGCCGACGCAGACGCCGTGACAGCCGTGACAGCCGTGACAGCCGCGCCGGAAGCGGTCGCTGCGGGCGTCGATGCCGCGGCTTGCGCGGGCATGCTCGCCGCGACAGCCGCCTGTCTCGCCGGCGCACTCGCGGCCTTCATGGCGCTTGCCGGCATAGCAGCCGTCGCGGCATTGCCGTGCGCCCCACTGGCCGACGCGGCGCCAGGCGACGCCGCAGCCGCAGCCACCGTCGACGCGGCTTGCGCCGAAGCAGACGCCGCCCCGCCGGATACCGCGGTACCCGACGCCCCCACCGCACCCGAGGCCCCCGCCGCCACCGGCGTCCCGGTGACATCGAGCGCGGGAATCGTCAGCGTCGCCCCCAGCTTCAGACGGCTCGGATCGTTCCCCATGAATGCGCCCGGGTTTGCATCGAACAGCGCCTTCGATGCGCGCGCGAGCACCGCGCGGTCGTGCGACCCGGTCGCATCGACTGCGATATCGTGCAGCGATTGACCCGGATGCACGGTGTACTGGCTACCCGCTGCGAGCGGCGCGGACGCCGCGACGGGCGCGCTTGCCGCATCCGCGGTCGCCGCCCGCGCGTTGTGCGCAATGGCGGCGCCCCATGCCAGTGCGACCGTTGCCGCGATCCGGCAGGCACGGTTACGCCACGTGAGTGGTCGGTCAAGCGATGGTCGGCTAAGGATTCGGAAAGTCATCGGGACCGGAAGCGCGTCAACGTTCAGCGCCTGATTGCAGTTGGAAGAGAGCAAGATTTTCGAGGCCACAATGAAAAAAGCGCCGCGCAAGCGCGACGCTTTCTGAGCTTTTTACGCGTCGTAGTCGCGTAGTTTACTTTACTTGTCGAGCAGAATGCGCAGCATCCGGCGCAGCGGTTCGGCCGCGCCCCACAGCAGCTGATCGCCCACCGTGAAGGCCGACAGATACGACCCGCCCATCGCGAGCTTGCGCAGGCGCCCCACCGGGACCGTCAGCGTACCGGTCACGACGGCCGGCGACAGATCGCGGATCGATGCCTCGCGCTCGTTCGGCACGACCTTGACCCAGTCGTTGGCGGCCGCGAGCACGCCCTCGATCTCGTCGAGCGGCACATCCTTCGTGAGCTTGATCGTCAGCGCCTGCGAATGGCAGCGCATCGCGCCGATACGCACGCACAGTCCGTCGACCGGGATCGAACCCGATGCGCCCATCGCCGGCTTGCCCAGAATCTTGTTGGTTTCGGCGCCGCCCTTCCATTCTTCCTTCGACATGCCGTCGCCGAGATCCTTGTCGATCCACGGAATCAGCGAACCGGCAAGCGGCACCCCGAAATGATCGACCGGCATGCCGTCGCTGTTCATCGCGGACAACACCTTGCGGTCGATATCGAGGATCGCCGACGACGGGTTGCGCAGGTCGTCTTTCGCCGCATCATGCAGCGTGCCCATCTGCTGCAGCAGTTCGCGCATGTTCTGCGCGCCCGCGCCCGACGCCGCCTGATAGGTCATGGCCGTCATCCACTCGACCAGGTTCGCGCGGAACAGGCCGCCGAGCGCCATCAGCATCAGGCTGACCGTGCAGTTGCCGCCGATGAAGTTCTTCTGCCCCTTCACGAGCGCGTCCTTGATCACGTCCAGATTGACCGGATCGAGGATGATGACCGCGTCGTCCTTCATGCGCAGCGACGACGCCGCGTCGATCCAGTAGCCGCTCCAGCCGGCCGCGCGCAGCTTCGGGAATACCTCGTTCGTATAGTCGCCGCCCTGGCAGGAAATGATCGCGTCGCATTTCTTCAGGTCTTCGATGCTCGACGCGTCCTTGAGCCGGGTCTCGTTTTTCGCGAACGACGGCGCCTGGCCGCCTGCATTGCTCGTGCTGAAAAACACCGGTTCGATCAGATCGAAATCGCCTTCCTGCTGCATACGCTGCATCAGGACGCTGCCGACCATGCCGCGCCAACCTACGAGACCTACGTTCATGACACTACCCTTGGATTGATGGCTTCCCCGCATCCTGGCCCGCAGTGACCGCGCGGGGAAGATGGGCGGACACAACGGACGATCAGCGAATCCGGATCGTTTTCGGGGTAATCGTTTTGATGGAAATGGCGAACTCAACCACACGGGCCGTTTTGCCGTGGTGGTTCAAGACCGAGGAGATCGGGGGAAGCGTCGCCATCGCAACAGTCTACACGAAAACCAGGTGCAAGCGGCCCGCCGCGATGGCGGATCGGCGCCGAACCGGCGCCCGATTGCGCACTTTGCCGCGCTTTTATGCAAAAACGGCCCGCCATCGGGCCGTCGGTCAACGCCTCCCATACGCGCGGCCGCTGCGACAACCGGCTTGCGCCGCCCGTCGCAGCGGGGGGAGCATCGCTCAGCTCGCGAGCGCGGCGACGACCGCGTCGCCCATTTCCGCGGTGCCGACCTGGCGGCAGCCCGGCGTGACGATATCGCCGGTCCGGTAGCCCTGTTCGAGCACCTTCTTCACCGCGTTCTCGATCCGCTCGGCCTGCTCCGCGCGGTTCAGCGAATAGCGCAGCATCATGGCTGCCGACAGGATCGTCGCGAGCGGATTGGCGACGCCCTTGCCCGCGATGTCCGGCGCCGAGCCGTGCGACGGCTCGTACAGGCCCTTGTTGTCCTTGTCGAGCGAAGCCGACGGCAGCATGCCGATGGAGCCGGTGAGCATCGCAGCCTCGTCCGACAGGATGTCGCCGAACATGTTGCCGGTGACGATCACGTCAAACGACTTCGGCGCCTTCACAAGCTGCATCGCCGCATTGTCGACATACATGTGCGACAGTTCGACGTCCGGATAGGCCTTCGCGACGTCGATCATCACGTCCTTCCAGAACTGCGACGTTTCGAGCACGTTGGCCTTGTCCACCGAGGTCAGCTTGCGGCCGCGCTTTTGCGCCGCCTGGAACGCGACGTGCGCAATGCGGCGCACTTCGGGCTCCGCGTACCGCATCGTGTCGAAACCCTCGCGCGCGCCGGCGAACGGGCCATCCGGCGCTTCGCGCACGCCGCGCGGCGCGCCGAAGTAGATGTCGCCGTTCAGTTCGCGCACGATCAGGATGTCGAGGCCCGACACGACCTCCGGCTTCAGCGACGACGCACCCGTGAGCTGCGGGTAGCAGATCGCCGGACGGAAGTTGGCGAACAGCTGCAGATGCTTGCGCAGCCCGAGAATGGCCTGCTCCGGGCGCAGCGCGCGCTCGAGCGAATCGTACTTCCAGTCGCCGACCGCGCCGAACAGGATCGCGTCGGCCTGCTTCGCGAGCGCGAGCGTCGCGTCGGGCAGCGGATGCCCGCTCGCCTCATAGCCGGCTCCGCCCACCGGCGCCTGCTCGAGCTCGAACGACTCGCCGAGCACGTTCAACACCTTGACGGCTTCCCTGACGATTTCCGGGCCGATGCCGTCACCGGGCAACACTGCAATCTTCATGCGACTTTCCTGGTTGGTTTTCTGAGTGACCTGAACAACGGATGCAGCAAAAGCGAACGACGCGTCTAGCCGACGATGCGGTGGTTCAGCCACGGCTGCTTCGCGATGCGCTCCGCCTCGAACTGGCGAATCTTGTCCGCGTGGCGCAGCGTGAGGCCGATGTCGTCGAAACCGTTCAGCAGGCAGTACCGGCGAAACGGTGCGACTTCGAACGGGTATTCGGTGCCGTCGCCGGCGCGCACGACCTGCGCGTCGAGATCGATGGTCAGCTCGAAACCGTTGAACGCACACGTTTCGTTGAACAGGCGATCGACCTGCTGCTCGCTCAGCACGATCGGCAGCACGCCGTTCTTGAAGCAGTTGTTGTAGAAGATGTCCGCGAAGCTCGGGGCGATCAGCGCGCGAAAGCCGTATTGCTGCAGCGCCCACGGCGCGTGTTCGCGCGAGCTGCCGCAGCCGAAGTTCTTGCGCGCGAGCAGGATCGACGCGCCCTTGTAGCGCGGCTGGTTCAGCACGAAGTCCGGGTTCAGCGGCCGCTTCGAGTTGTCCTGGCCCGGCTCGCCGTGATCGAGGTAACGCCACTCATCAAACGCGTTCGGGCCGAAGCCGGTCCGCTTGATCGACTTGAGGAACTGCTTCGGAATGATCGCGTCCGTGTCGACGTTCTCGCGATCGAGCGGCGCCACGACGCCAGTATGTACGACGAATTTGTCCATGGTCTATCACCCGGAGGAGGAACCGGCGGCGCGAGCCTCGCTGGGCCGCCGGTGGAATCGGAACAGGATGCGCCGGCCTAGCCGAGCTTGCGGATATCGACGAAATGGCCTTCGATGGCGGCGGCCGCGGCCATCGCGGGGCTCACCAGGTGCGTGCGTCCGCCCGCGCCCTGCCGCCCCTCGAAGTTGCGGTTCGACGTCGACGCGCAGCGCTCGCCCGGTTCGAGCCGGTCCGCGTTCATCGCGAGGCACATCGAACAGCCCGGTTCGCGCCATTCGAAACCGGCCTCGACGAACACCTTGTCGAGCCCTTCGCGCTCCGCCTGCGCTTTCACGAGACCGGAGCCCGGCACGACCATCGCGAGACGCACGTTCGGCGCGACGCGGCGGCCCAGTTTGCGCACGACGTATGCAGCGGCGCGCAGATCCTCGATGCGCGCGTTCGTGCACGAACCGATGAAGATCTTGTCCGGCTTGATCGATTCGACCGGCTGGTTCGGTTCGAGCGCCATATATTTCAGCGCACGCTCCATCGCGTCGCGCTTGACCGGATCCTTTTCGCGGTCCGGGTCGGGCACGCGGCCGTCGACCGGCGTAACCATTTCCGGCGACGTGCCCCACGTGACCTGCGGCACGATTTCGGCGGCGTTGAGCTCGACCACGCGATCGAACTGCGCGCCCTCGTCCGAGCGGAACTGCCGCCAGTATTCGACCGCCTGGTCCCATTCCGGCCCCTGCGGCGAGAACGGACGGCCCTTCAGGTACTCGATCGTCATGTCGTCCACGGCGACCATGCCGGCGCGCGCGCCCGCCTCGATCGCCATGTTGCAGACGGTCATGCGGCCTTCCATCGACAGCCCGCGGATCGTCGAACCGCCGAATTCGATCGCATAGCCGGTGCCGCCCGCCGTGCCGATCTTGCCGATGATCGCGAGCACGATGTCTTTCGCCGAGCAGCCGCGCGGCAGCGGACCTTCGACCTTCACGAGCATGTTCTTGCTCTTTTTCTGCAGCAGCGTCTGCGTGGCGAGCACGTGCTCCACTTCGGAGGTGCCGATGCCGTGTGCGAGCGCGCCGAACGCACCGTGCGTGGACGTGTGCGAGTCGCCGCAGACGATCGTCATGCCCGGCAGCGTCGCGCCCTGCTCGGGCCCGATGATGTGCACGATGCCCTGGCGCAGGTCGTTCATCTTGAACTGCGTGATGCCGTAGGCGTCGCAGTTCTCGTCAAGCGTGTCGACCTGCAGCTTCGAGATCGGATCGGCAATGCCGTGGCTGCGATCGGTAGTCGGCACGTTATGGTCCGACACCGCCAGGTTCGCACTGATGCGCCACACCGGGCGCTGCGCGAGCTTCAGGCCTTCGAAGGCCTGCGGGCTGGTGACTTCGTGCAGCAGATGACGGTCGATATAGAGAATCGCCGTGCCATCTTCTTCCGTGTGGACCACGTGCGAGTTCCACAATTTGTCGTAGAGAGTCTGTGCCATGGTAGTGGGGGGTAGAGTGACTGCGGGCAAGCCGTGTGCAAACGATTATGCCACGCAGCCCGCCGATTTGCGTGTCGCGTCGCGAAAAAACCGATAAAAAACAGTGAGTTGGGTGGTAGTGCCGATACCTGTATCGACGTTACCCGGGAGCGCTGCAGGCAGACAGCGGAATACGCGAAGTCGTCGGCGCACATAAAAAAACACCCCGGCGGTCGACCCGCCGGGGTGTTTTGTTTTCGCTTCCGCTTTCGTCGCGCGCGGGCCGCAGGGGGCCCGGCGCATCGCTCAGCGCGCTCAGCGCTGCGCGATCGGCTTCGCCTCGCGCGGCGCCGCACCGATGAACAGCTGGCGCGGACGGCCGATCTTCTGCTCCGGATCCGCAATCATCTCGTTCCACTGCGCGATCCACCCCACCGTGCGCGCCATCGCGAAGATGCACGTGAACATCGCCGTCGGTATCCCCAGCGCCCGCTGCACGATCCCCGAATAAAAGTCCACGTTCGGGTACAGCTTGCGCGACACGAAGTACTCGTCCTCCAGCGCGATCTTCTCCAGCTGCATCGCCAGCTTGAACAGCGGGTCGTCGTGCAGCCCCAGCTCCTCCAGCACCTCGTGGCACGTCTCGCGCATCAGCTTCGCGCGCGGATCGTAGTTCTTGTACACCCGGTGACCGAAGCCCATCAGCTTCACCCCCGAGTTCTTGTCCTTCACCTGGCGGATGAACTCCGGAATCTTCTCCACCGAGCCGATCTCCTCCAGCATGTTCAGCGCCGCCTCGTTCGCCCCGCCGTGCGCCGGGCCCCACAGGCACGCAATGCCCGCCGCGATGCATGCAAACGGATTCGCCCCCGACGAGCCCGCCAGCCGCACCGTCGAGGTCGACGCGTTCTGCTCGTGGTCCGCGTGCAGGATCAGGATGCGGTCCAGCGCCCGCACCAGCACGTCGTTCACCTCGTACTCCTCGCACGGGTTCGAGAACATCATGCGCATGAAGTTCGCGCTGTACGACAGATCGTTGCGCGGATACACGAACGGCTGTCCGATGCTGTACTTGTACGCCATCGCCACCAGCGTCGGCAGCTTCGCGATCATGCGGATCGCCGACACCTCCCGGTGATGCGGATTATTGATGTCCAGCGAGTCGTGGTAGAACGCCGACAGCGCTCCCACCGCCGCCACCAGGATCGCCATCGGATGCGCGTCGCGACGGAAACCCCGGAAGAAAAAGTGCATCTGCTCGTGCACCATCGTGTGCTTGGTCACCGTGTTTACGAATGCCGTCTTCTGCGCCTCGTCCGGCAGCTCGCCATTCAGCAGCAGGTAGCACGTCTCCAGAAAATCCGCGTTCTGCGCCAGATTGTCGATCGGATAGCCCCGGTACAGCAGCTCCCCCTTGTCCCCGTCGATGTACGTGATCGCCGAGTTGCACGCCGCCGTCGACATGAACCCCGGATCGTAGGTGAACTTGCCGGTCTGGCCGTACAGTTTGCGGATGTCGATCACATCCGGGCCCATCGTGCCCTTGTAGATCGGCATTTCAACGCTCGGCGAATTGTCGCTGAACGATAGCGTGGCTTTAACATCTGACGGGGTCATGGCACATCCTCAATCGAAGGTATGGAAACAGGGTTTCGATAATTGCACGCCTGGAACAACGGACTTGCTCCGCTCACGCACTGCGCAGCAGCTCCAGCACCCGATGAATATCCGGGTCGGCAAGGTCGCCCTCCGGATCCTTGCGCGAGAGCAGCAGGTCCATCAGGTCGTTATCGCTCAGCTCGAGCAGGCGGGTGAGTGCGCCCACGTCGGCGTCGCTGAGGTCATGCTCGTACTTGCCGAAAAAACGCTCGAAGATCAGATCGTTTTCCAGCAGGCCGCGCCGGGCGCGCCAGCGAAGGCGCGCCCGGCGCAGCGGATCGGACTGATGCGGCTCGTCCATGTCAAACCGCGCGCCGCACCATCAGTTCCTTGATCTTGCCGATCGCCTTCGTCGGATTGAGGCCCTTCGGGCACACGTCGACGCAGTTCATGATCGTATGACAACGGAACAGACGGTAAGGATCCTCAAGATTGTCGAGCCGCTCGCCGGTGGCTTCGTCGCGGCTGTCCGCGATGAAGCGGTAGGCCTGCAGCAGCCCCGCCGGGCCGACAAACTTGTCCGGGTTCCACCAGAAGCTCGGGCACGACGTCGAGCAGCTTGCGCACAGAATGCACTCGTACAGGCCGTCGAGTTCGTCGCGCTCCTGCGGGGACTGCAGGCGCTCCTTCTCGGGCGGCGGCGTATCGTTGATCAGATACGGCTTGATCGAGTGATACTGGTTGAAGAACTGCGTGAAGTCGCAGATCAGGTCGCGCACCACCGGCAGGCCCGGCAGCGGACGCAGCACGATCTTCTGCGGCAGGTCGTTCAGGTTCGTCAGGCACGCGAGACCGTTCTTGCCGTTGATGTTCATGGCGTCCGACCCGCACACGCCCTCGCGGCACGAGCGGCGGAACGACAGCGTTTCGTCTTGCGCCTTCAGCTTCACGAGCGCGTCGAGCAGCATGCGCTCGTGCTCGATCTCCAGCTCGTACGTCTGCATGCGCGGCGCCGCATCCTTGTCCGGATCGTAGCGGTAGACTTCAAAAATTCGTTTGGCCATTTCCGATTCCTTTTGACTGGCTTTGGCTTAGAACGTACGGGCCTTCGGCGGCACCGATTCGACCGTCAGCGGCTTCATGTGAACCGGCTTGTAGTCGAGCTTGTCGTTTTCGCTGTACCAGAGCGTGTGGCGCATCCAGTTTTCGTCGTCGCGATGTTCGTAGTCGCTGTGCGCGTGAGCGCCGCGGCTTTCCTTGCGGGCTTCCGCCGACACCATCGTCGCGCGCGCCACCTCGATCAGGTTCGCCACTTCGAGCGCTTCGACACGCGCCGTGTTGAACACCTTCGACTTGTCCTTCAGGTGAATGCCCGCTGCGCGTTCGGCCAGCTCCTTCACCTTCTCGACGCCCTCGGACAGCAGCGCCGACGTGCGGAACACGCCTGCGTGCGTCTGCATCGTCGAGCGGATGTCGTTCGCGACCGCCTGCGCGTATTCGCCGGAGCCCGAGTTGTCGAGCTTTGCGAGGCGCGCGAGCGAGAATTCGGCGGCGTCCGCCGGCAGCGGCTTGTGCTCGCGTATTTCCTTCACGTGCTTGACGATGTGGTTGCCGGCCGCGCGGCCGAACACCACGAGGTCGAGCAGCGAGTTCGTGCCGAGGCGGTTCGCGCCGTGCACGGACACGCACGAGCATTCGCCGACCGCGTAGAAACCGTTGACCGGATCTTCATGACCCTTCGACGTGCCCACGACCTGGCCGTGCATGTTGGTCGGAATACCGCCCATCTGGTAGTGGATGGTCGGCACGACCGGGATCGGTTCCTTGATGCAGTCGACGTTCGCGAACTTCAGCGCGATCTCGCGAATCGACGGCAGACGCTTCATGATCGTCTCGGCGCCGATGTGCGACAGGTCGAGCAGCACGTGGTCCTTGTTCGGACCCACGCCGCGGCCTTCCTTGATTTCCTGGTCCATCGAGCGCGACACGAAATCGCGCGGCGCGAGGTCCTTCAGCGTCGGCGCGTAGCGCTCCATGAAACGCTCGCCGTTCGCGTTGCGCAGAATGCCGCCTTCGCCGCGCACGCCTTCGGTGATCAGCACGCCCGCACCGGCCACGCCGGTCGGGTGGAACTGCCAGAACTCCATGTCCTGCAGCGCGATGCCCGAGCGCGCCGCCATGCCGAGGCCGTCGCCGGTGTTGATGAACGCATTGGTCGACGCCGCGAAGATGCGGCCCGCGCCGCCCGTGGCGAACAGCGTGGTCTTGCCTTCGAGGATGTAGACGTCGCCGGTTTCCATTTCGAGCGCGGTGACGCCGAGCACGTCGCCTTCCGCGTCGCGGATCAGGTCGAGCGCCATCCATTCGACGAAGAACTGCGTCTTCGCCGCCACGTTCTGCTGGTACAGCGTGTGCAGCAGCGCGTGGCCGGTCCGGTCCGCAGCCGCGCAGGCACGCTGCACCGGCTTTTCGCCGTAGTTCGCGGTGTGGCCGCCGAACGGACGCTGGTAGATCGTGCCGTCCGCGTTGCGGTCGAACGGCATGCCCATGTGCTCCAGTTCGTAGACGGCGTTCGGCGCCTCGCGGCACATGAACTCGATCGCGTCCTGGTCGCCGAGCCAGTCGGAGCCCTTGATCGTGTCGTAGAAGTGGTAGTGCCAGTTGTCTTCGCTCATGTTGCCGAGCGATGCGCCGATGCCGCCTTGAGCGGCGACCGTGTGCGAGCGCGTCGGGAACACTTTCGACAGCACGCACACCGACAGGCCCGCGCGCGCGAGTTGCAGCGAAGCGCGCATCCCCGAGCCGCCCGCGCCGACGATCACCACGTCGAAGCGGCGACGCGGCAGAGAATTCTTGATTGCAACCATGCTTTTACACTCTCCAGAGAATCTGCGCCGCGTAGCCCGCACACGCGAGCAGCCAGACGATCGTCAGGGCTTGAAGGAACAGGCGAACGCCGACAGGCTTGATGTAGTCCATCCAGATATCGCGCACGCCCACCCACGCGTGGTAAAACAGGGACAGCAGCGTCACGAAGGTGGCGAGCTTCATCCACTGGGTCGCGAAAATCGCGGCCCAGCCGTCATACGAAAACGCCTGTGCGCCAAAGAACCACACGAGCAGGACGACCGTGTAGATCGCCATGATGCAGGCGGTGATGCGCTGTGCGAGCCAGTCGCGCAGACCATAGTGCGCGCCCACGACGAGGCGCTTCGGACCGATCCGGTTGTTCGCTGCCATTTTTTTAGAAAGCTCCGAAGAGTTTGAGCGCGAAGGCGATCGTCAGGAGCGACGACACGATCACGACGACGAGGGACGTCTGCTTGCCGCCTTCCCTGGAGACCGCGCGATGCGTGTCCATCAGCAGGTGCCGCAGGCCGGCGCAGAAATGCAGCAGGAAAGCCCACGCGAGAACCAGCGTGATCAGCTTGACGACGATGTTGGAGAGGAAGGCCTTGAAGACTTCGAAGCTCAGCTCCGAAGTGAGGCTTTGATCGAAGAGGTACAGCAGGAACGGAAGGAAAATGAAAAGTAACCCACCGCTCACGCGATGGAGAATCGACACACGCCCCGCTAGTGGAAGGCGATATGCCGTCAGTATCTGCCCGAGCCCGATGTTGCGGTACTCCGGCCTCGCTTTTTTTACGGCTTCAGCCATGCTAGACCCCTACTATGTGATAAAACTAATCCGCGATTTTAGCGCCTTTTTATATCGCGCTGCAGCGAAAACTCCCACCGCAGCCTTGCCGCACAGGCAACGGCGAGGTCTGCAGGCGGGGCCGCGCACGACGCATGCCCACACCGCCAGCCGTCCCGGCGCGCCCCGTTCCGCACCCCCGCGGAACCGGTTCAGCTGAGATCGTTCTGATAGTAGTACCCGGTTGTGACATACCAACCGCGCCGCACTTCGACAGGCCGGTCTCCATACGTATAGGACACGCGCTCGACGGATAGCAAAGGAAATCCTGCCGGCACGTGCAGCAGATCGGCGACCGCCGGGTCCGCGGCAACCGCGCGGATCTTCTCCGACGCCCGGATCATGCGGGTGCCGAACTCCGTCTCGAACATCGCGTAGAGCGGGCCTGCATACTCGGACAGGCGCTCGAACGTGAGCCCCCGGAACATGTTGCCGGGCAGCCAGATCTCGTCGAGCACCGTCAGTTCGCCGTCGAACTGCAGCAGGCGGCGGATCAGCACCACCGCCTCGGCCGGCTTCAGGTCGAGTTGCCGCGCAATGTCGGCCGACGCGCGCAGACGGCGGCATTCGAGCAGCCGGCTCACGTGCGGATGCTCGGCGCCGTCGTCCGCGAGCAGGCGCAGAAAGCGGAACTGCGCGCGGTCTTCATTGTGCGTTGCAACAAACGTGCCCTTGCCCTGACGGCGCACGAGCAGGTTGTCCGCAGCGAGTTCGTCGATCGCCTTGCGCACGGTGCCCTGGCTCACCTTGAAGCGCGCCGCCAGTTCCACTTCGCTGGGAATGATCTCGCCCGGCTTCCATTCGCCCGATTCGAGGCTCTGCGTGATGAGCGCCTTGATCTGCTGATAGAGCGGGCTGAACGTGGGCGACGCGGCCGCGGCAGGGGCGGCCGCGCCTTCGCCCGGGCCCGCGGGGCCGCCCGGATTCGCGATGCTCGGCGGGTTCGATGACATGCGCGCATTTCATCATAAAGGCCGCGCCGCCGTCCAGCGCTTTGCCCGCAATAGATATGTCTTATATAAGACATAAGATACGGTTGACTTTGCGTCAAGCGGCTCCTAAACTCCGTGGCGAGCAAGGGTTCAAGGGAAATCCGACCGCGCGGACCGGCAGAATTTGCACGCCGCGATCGGCTTGCCGAAGGCCGCTCTGCACATGCTGTAGTCTCATGCGGTTCCGCTTTCGATTCGCCGGCCCTGATCCGTCAGACGCTTCGGAAACACACCCTTGCAGGCACCCCGGCACCCTGCAGCGGCCCGCGGTCTCCCGGCGCGCCTCGCTGCACTGCTTTCCGGCATGACGGGTCGCCGCCATGCGTCGCTGCATCCCGGCGCCCGCCGGGATCGCGCGCAAAGGGCGTACCCGCCGTGTTTCATCACGCTTCGCCTAACGCCCATATAGAATGGCGTTTTCCCTAGCGTCTAACGCATCGTCCTGGAGAATTCTCAATGGCTAAGCCCGCAAAGCGCGTTGCCGTCACCGGCGCCGCAGGTCAAATCGCTTACTCCCTGCTGTTTCGCATCGCCAACGGCGACCTGCTCGGCAAGGACCAGCCCGTGATCCTGCAGCTGCTCGACCTGCCGCAAGCGCAAGCCGCTGTCAAAGGCGTGGTGATGGAGCTGGATGATTGCGCGTTCCCGCTGCTGTCCGGCGTGGTCATCACGGACGATCCGAAGGTGGCCTTCAAGGACGCCGACGTCGCGCTGCTGGTCGGCGCGCGTCCGCGCTCGAAGGGCATGGAGCGCAAGGACCTGCTGTCGGCCAACGCCGAGATCTTCACGGTGCAGGGCAAGGCGCTGAACGAAGTCGCGAGCCGCGACGTGAAGGTGCTGGTGGTCGGCAACCCGGCCAACACGAACGCGTACATCGCGATGAAATCGGCGCCGGATCTGCCGAAGAAGAACTTCACCGCCATGCTGCGCCTCGACCACAACCGCGCGCTGTCGCAACTGGCCGCCAGGTCGGGCAAGCCGGTCGCGTCGATCGAGAAGCTCGCCGTGTGGGGCAACCACTCGCCGACGATGTACCCGGACTTCCGCGTCGCCACCGCGGAAGGCGCGTCGCTCACGCAGCTGATCAACGACGACGAGTGGAACCGCAACGTGTTCATCCCGACCGTCGGCAAGCGCGGCGCGGCGATCATCGAGGCGCGCGGGCTGTCGTCAGCGGCATCGGCGGCCAACGCGGCCATCGACCACGTGCGCGACTGGGTGCTCGGCACCAACGGCAAGTGGGTCACGATGGGCATCCCGTCGGACGGCTCGTATGGCATCCCTGAAGACATCATCTACGGCGTGCCGGTCGTGTGTGAAAACGGCGAGTACAAGCGCGTGGAAGGCCTCGCGATCGACGCGTTCTCGCGCGAAAAGATGGACGCGACGCTGCAGGAACTGCTCGAAGAGCGCGAAGGCGTCCAGCACCTGCTGGGCTGAGCGCCGGATGCCAGCCCGCCGGAACTGTGTTGCGCCGCGACCGGTTCCGGTTTTTTGACGTGCTTCAGGGGCGAACACGGACGGGCCGGCCGGCATGCCGGCGCCCCCCGCGTGAACCTCGCCCCTGATGCGAGCGCGTTTTGCGCGCGAGGCTGCCGCCGCAGCCGCCACGCAGAGCGCACCCGCATCAGAAACCTCAACGAGAACAGACGTCACTCACGCCCAAGATGCGCGCCCTGACACCCGCCGAAGTGCTGTTTGACGGCGAAGCGCCGCCCAAGGTGCTGCCTGCCTGCGATCACTACGCCGGCAGCGAGAAGCTGATGCTGAAATCGCTCGCGCTGCAGCACACGCTCGGCCCGGTGTTCGACATCACGCTCGACTGCGAGGACGGCGCCCAGGTCGGCCGCGAGGCGGAGCACGCGGAGCGGGTCGCGTCGCTGATCGGCGGCGAGCACGACCGCTTCGGCCGCGTCGGCGTGCGCATCCACGACTTCGGCCATCCGCACTGGCGCGACGACGTGCGCCTGATCCTGCGCGCCGCGCGGCGCGCGCCCGCGTTCATCATGCTGCCGAAGATCCGCAGCGTCGCCGACGCGGCCGCGATGTGCGCGTTCATCGAAGCCACTCGCCGCGAACTGGGCATCGCGCAGCCGGTGCCTGTGCATCTGCTCGTGGAGACGCACGGCGCGCTCGCACGCGCGTTCGATCTGGCCGCGTTGCCCGGCGTCGAATCGCTGAGCTTCGGCCTGATGGATTTCGTCTCCGCGCACGACGGCGCCATTCCCGACAGCGCGATGCGCTCGCCGGGCCAGTTCGATCATCCGCTCGTGCGGCGCGCGAGGCTCGAAATCGCCGCCGCCTGCCACGCGCACGGCAAAGTGCCGTCGCACAACGTCAGCACCGAAGTGCGCGACATGAGCGTCGTCGCGAGCGACGCGGCCCGCGCGCGCAACGAATTCGGCTACACGCGGATGTGGAGCATCCATCCGGCGCAGATTCCTGCGATCGTCGCCGCGTTCGCCCCGCGCGACGACGAAATCGTCACCGCCGCGGAGATCCTGCTCGCCGCCCAGTCCGCGCAATGGGGTCCGACGCGCCATCGCGACACGCTGCACGATCGCGCGAGCTATCGCTACTACTGGTCGGTGCTGCGCCGTGCCCGCTCGACCGGGCGCGCCGTGCCGGCCGAAGCCGCGCCGCTGTTCGGCGGCGCAGCATCCTTCACGGAGCCGCAGCCATGAGCCTCGCCACGCCGTCCTCGAACCTCACGCCCGGCGCCGCCTTTCGCGCCGCCGTGGCCACCGGGAAGCCGCTGCAGGTGGTCGGCGCCATCAACGCCAATCACGCGCTGCTCGCGCAACGGGCGGGCTTCAAGGCGATCTACGTATCCGGCGGCGGGGTCGCGGCCGGCTCGCTCGGCCTGCCCGACCTCGGCATCTCGACGCTCGACGACGTCCTGACCGACGTGCGCCGCATCACCGACGTCTGCGATCTGCCGCTGCTCGTCGACGTCGATACCGGCTTCGGGCCGTCGGCGTTCAACATCGCGCGCACGGTGAAGTCGCTGATCAAGGCCGGCGCGGGCGCGATGCACATCGAGGACCAGGTCGGCGCGAAACGCTGCGGGCATCGCCCGGGCAAGGCGATCGTGTCGCTCGACGAGATGGTCGACCGCATCAAGGCCGCCGTCGATGCGCGTACCGACCCGGATTTCGTCGTCATGGCGCGCACCGACGCGCTGGCCGTCGAAGGCCTCGCGACCGCGATCGACCGCGCGGCCGCCTGTGTCGAAGCCGGCGCGGACATGATCTTCCCGGAAGCGATAACCGAACTCGGCATGTACCGGCAGTTCGCGCAGGCCGTGAAGGTGCCGGTGCTCGCGAATATCACCGAATTCGGCGCAACGCCGCTCTTCACCGTCGAAGAACTGCGCGGCGCCGACGTGTCGCTGGTGCTCTATCCGCTCTCGGCGTTCCGCGCGATGAACAAGGCCGCCGAAAACGTGTACACCGCGATTCACCGCGACGGCACGCAGCAGGCGGTGGTCGACACGATGCAAACCCGCGCCGAGCTGTACGAGCGCATCGGCTATTACGCTTACGAGCAGAAACTCGACACGCTGTTCAACCAGAAGAAGTGAGCAGGTCTCAAGGAGAGTGCCGGAGATGAGCGAAAAAACCCCAGGCGCACAAGGCGAAAGCCCGGCCCCGGCCGCGTTCAAACCGAAGAAATCCGTCGCGCTGTCGGGCGTGACGGCGGGCAACACCGCGCTGTGCACGGTCGGGCGCACCGGCAACGACCTGCACTACCGCGGCTACGACATCCTCGACATCGCCGGCAGTTGCGAGTTCGAGGAGATCGCCCACCTGCTCGTGCACGAAAAGCTCCCCAACGCCGCCGAACTCGCCGCCTACAAGACGAAACTGAAGGCGCTGCGCGGCCTGCCCGCGAACCTGAAGGCCGCCCTCGAATGGCTGCCCGCCTCCGCCCATCCGATGGACGTGATGCGCACCGGCGTGTCCGTGCTCGGCGCCGTGCTGCCCGAGAAGGACGACCACGGCACGCCCGGCGCGCGCGACATCGCCGATCGCCTGATGGCCTCGCTCGGCTCGATGCTGCTCTACTGGTACCACTACGCGTACAACGGCCGGCGCATCGAGGTCGAGACCGACGACGACTCGATCGGCGGCCACTTCCTGCATCTGCTGCACGGCAGTGAGCCGCGCCGCGCGTGGGTGCAGGCGATGCACACGTCGCTGAACCTGTACGCGGAGCACGAGTTCAACGCCTCGACCTTCACCGCGCGCGTGATCGCCGGCACCGGCTCGGACCTCTACTCGGCGCTCGCCGGCGCGATCGGCGCGCTGCGCGGGCCGAAGCACGGCGGCGCCAACGAGGTGGCCTTCGAGGTGCAGTCGCGCTACGCGAGCCCCGACGAGGCCGAGGCGGACATCCGCCGGCGCGTGGAGAACCGCGAGGTGGTGATCGGCTTCGGCCACCCGGTGTACACGATCGCCGACCCGCGCAACAAGGTGATCAAGGAAGTGGCGCGCACGCTGTCGAAGGAGGCGGGCAACCCGAAGCTGTTCGCGATCGCCGAGCGGCTCGAAACGGTAATGGGGGACATCAAGAAGATGTTCCCGAACCTGGACTGGTTCAGCGCGGTGTCGTATCACATGATGGGCGTGCCGACCGCGATGTTCACGCCGCTGTTCGTGATCGCGCGCACCGCCGGCTGGAGCGCCCACGTGATCGAGCAGCGCATCGACAACAAGATCATCCGCCCGAGCGCGCATTACACGGGCCCGGAGAATCTGAAATTCGTGCCGCTAAATAGGAGAAAATAGCGTCCGCTGTGCGCTTCTGGAGCGCGTGGCCCGGACCGGCAGCGCCGCCACGCAGCCGCGCACTCCCCACCCGACTTTGAAAGGAAGGTTTTTTCATGAAGAAACTGCTGATCGCCGCCGCAGTCGGCGCTCTGTCCACCACGATGGTGGCCGCCAACGCCGCCGAGCCGTCGACGACGACCACCACCACCCACCACAAGACCGAGCACCATCACGTCGTGAAGAAGGCGCGCTCGCCGGAGCCGCGCCGCCTGATCAGGCGCAAGCCGAATCCGAAGAAGGAAGCGCGGGTGGACCCGGTGCCGGTCGGCTCGGTCAAGTGGACCTGTGACGACGGGCTGTCCTTCGACCTGAAGGGCGACATGAAGCGCGATCAGATCGTCACCGTCCACTGGAACAACAAGAACTACAACCTGCCGCGCGAAACGACCACGACGGGTGCGGACCGCTTCCACGATCCGGCTTCCGGCCTCGACCTCGTCGTGATCCCGACCAAGGCGATGCTGCTGTCGGACGCGGACGATTCGCGTCTGGCCGACGAGTGCAAGACTGCCGAAATGATGGAGGGCGCGCCGGCGCCGACGCAGTCGAATGCGCTGATCAAGAATCCGAAGAACTAAGGCTGCGACAAGGAAGCACACGATGTCCGCTCAGTCATCCAACGTACGGCCCGCCCCGGACAAGGTCCTGGTCGATATCGCCGGTTACGCGCTGGATTTCCCGGTTTCCGGCGCGCTCGCGCTGGAAACCGCGCGCCACTGTCTGATCGACACGCTCGGCTGCGGACTCGAAGCGCTCACCTATCCGGCGTGCACGAAGCTGATGGGGCCGGTCGTGCCGGGCACGATCGTGCCGCACGGCGCGCGCGTGCCCGGCACGCCCTTCCAGCTGGATCCGGTCCAGGCCGCCTTCAACATCGGCACGATGATCCGCTGGCTGGACTTCAACGACACCTGGCTCGCCGCCGAATGGGGACATCCGTCCGACAATCTCGGCGGCATCCTTGCCACCGCCGACTGGCTTTCGCGCACCGCCCTCGCGTCCGGCAAGGCGCCGCTCACGATGAAAGACGTGCTCGTCGGCATGGTGAAGGCGCACGAAATCCAGGGCTGCCTCGCGCTCGAAAATTCGTTCAACCGGGTCGGGCTCGACCACGTGCTGCTCGTGAAGGTCGCATCGACCGCGGTGGTGGGCACGCTGCTCGGCCTCACGCGCGACGAGCTGATCAACGCGGTCTCGCAGGCGTTCGTCGACGGCCAGGCGCTGCGCACATATCGCCATGCACCGAACACCGGGTCGCGCAAGTCGTGGGCCGCGGGCGACGCGACCTCGCGCGCGGTGCGCCTCGCGCTGATTTCGAAAACCGGCGAAATGGGCTATCCGTCGGCGCTGACGGCCCCGACCTGGGGTTTCTACGACGTCCTCTTCAAGGGCAACCCGTTCCGCTTCCAGCGCCCTTACGGCTCGTACGTGATGGAAAACGTGCTGTTCAAGATCGCGTATCCGGCCGAATTCCACGCACAGACGGCCGTCGAGGCCGCCATGACGCTGCATGCGCAACTGCGCGCCGCGGGCCGCGACGTGGCCGACATCGCGAAGATCACGATCCGCACGCACGAAGCCGCGCGGCGCATCATCGACAAGCAGGGGCCGCTCGACAATCCGGCCGACCGCGACCACTGCATCCAGTACATGGTGGCGGTGCCGCTCGTGTTCGGCAGGCTCACCGCGGCCGACTACGAAGCGGCCGTGGCGCGGGATCCGCGCATCGACGCGCTGCGCGCGAAGACGGTCTGCGTCGAGGACCCGCAATTCACGCAGGATTACCACGATCCGGAGAAGCGTTCGATCGCCAATGCGCTGACGATCGAATTCGACGACGGATCGGCACTCGACGAGGTCATCGTCGAATACCCGATCGGACACAAGCGCCGCCGTGCAGACGGCATCCCGCTGCTGCTCGAGAAGTTCCGCACCAACCTCGCGCGCAAGTTTCCGGTCAAGCAGCAACAGGCGATTCTCGACGTCTCGCTGGATCAGGCACGGCTCGAAGCCATGCCCGTGCACGAGTACGTCGATCTCTACGTCATCTAGTTCAGACCTGTAGTTCCGCGATCAATCCAAGGAAAACACCATGGCCCACAACCTCCACAAAACGCTCAAGGAATTCGACAGCGGTTCCGGCAAAGGCAAGTTCTACTCGCTGCCGCAGCTCGGCAAGGCACTGAACGTCAAGATCGACCGTCTGCCGGTGTCGATCCGCGTCGTGCTGGAGTCGGTGCTGCGCAATTACGACGGCAAGAAGATCGCCGAGGAACACATCACGCAACTGGCGAACTGGAAGCCGACCGCCTCGCGCGTCGACGAGATTCCGTTCGTCGTGTCGCGCGTCGTGCTGCAGGACTTCACCGGCGTGCCGCTGCTCGCCGACATCGCCGCGATGCGCGGCGTCGCGCAGCGCGCGGGCAAGAATCCGAAGTCGATCGAGCCGCTGGTGCCGGTCGACCTGGTCGTCGACCACTCGGTGCAGATCGACTACTTCCGCCAGAAGGACGCGCTCGATCTGAACATGAAGCTGGAATTCCAGCGCAATAACGAGCGCTACCAGTTCATGAAGTGGGGCATGCAGGCGTTCGATACGTTCAAGGTCGTGCCGCCGGGTGTCGGCATCGTGCACCAGGTGAACCTCGAATATCTCGCGCGCGGCGTGCACAAGAAGACGGACGGCGACGGCACCGTCTACTATCCGGACACGCTGGTCGGCACCGACAGCCACACGACGATGATCAACGGCATCGGCGTGGTGGGCTGGGGCGTGGGCGGCATCGAAGCGGAAGCGGGCATGCTCGGCCAGCCGGTGTACTTCCTGACGCCGGACGTGGTCGGCGTCGAGCTGACCGGCAAGCTGCGCGAAGGCGTCACCGCCACCGACCTCGTGCTGACCGTCACCGAACTGCTGCGCAAGGAGAAGGTGGTCGGCAAGTTCGTCGAGTTCTTCGGCGAAGGCACGAAGTCGCTGTCGCTGCCGGACCGCGCGACCATCGGCAACATGGCGCCGGAATACGGCGCGACGATGGGCTTCTTCCCGGTCGACGAAAAGACCATCGACTACTTCAAGGGCACCGGCCGCACCGACGCGGAAATCGCCGCGTTCGAAAACTACTTCAAGGCACAAGGCCTGTTCGGCATTCCGAAGAGCGGCGAGATCGACTACACGAAGGTCGTCAAGCTCGATCTCGGCACGGTAGCGCCGTCGCTCGCAGGTCCGAAGCGTCCGCAGGACCGCATCGAAATCGGTCACGTGAAGTCGACCTTCACCGAGCTGTTCTCGAAGCCGGTGGCCGAAAACGGCTTTGCGAAGAAGGCCGCCGACCTCGACGCGACGTACACGACCTCGAACGACGTGAACGTGAAGAACGGCGACATCCTGATCGCCGCGATCACGTCGTGCACGAACACGTCGAACCCGAGCGTGCTGCTCGCGGCCGGCCTGCTCGCGAAGAAGGCGGTCGAAGCGGGCCTGACGGTGGCGCCGCACATCAAGACCTCGCTCGCGCCGGGATCACGCATCGTCACCGAGTACCTGACGAAGACCGGCCTGCTGCCGTACCTGTCGAAGCTCGGCTTCGAGCTGGCGGCTTACGGCTGCACGACCTGTATCGGCAACGCGGGCGATCTGACGCCGCAGCTGAACGAGGCGATCACGAAACACGACATCGTCGCGGCAGCCGTGCTGTCGGGCAACCGTAACTTCGAAGCGCGCATCCACCCGAACATCCGCGCGAACTTCCTCGCGTCGCCGCCGCTCGTCGTCGCATACGCGATCGCCGGCAACATCACGCGCGACCTGATGACCGAACCGGTCGGCAAGGGCAAGGGCGGCAAGGACATCTACCTGGGCGACATCTGGCCGACCAGCGAGGAAGTCAACGCGCTGCTCAAGTTCGCGCTCGACGCCGACGCGTTCCAGAAAAACTACGCGCACCTCACGAAGAAGGGCGACCTGTGGAGCAAGATCGAGGGCGAGGAAGGCCAGGTCTACGACTGGCCGAAGTCGACCTATATCGCGGAGCCGCCGTTCTTCGGCAAGGACTTCTCGATGCAGCCGGCCGCCAGCATCGCCGCGGTGAAACATGCACGCGCGCTCGGCATCTTCGGCGACTCGGTGACGACCGACCACATCAGCCCGGCGGGCTCGATCAAGGAAGACTCGCCGGCCGGCAAGTGGCTGAAGGCGAACGGCGTGCAGAAGGCCGACTTCAACAGCTATGGCTCGCGCCGCGGCAACCATGACGTGATGATGCGCGGCACGTTCGCCAACGTCCGGATCAAGAACCTGATGATCCCCGCGAAGGCCGACGGCACGCGCGTCGAAGGCGGCCTGACGATTCACCAGCCGAGCGGCGAACAGATGTCGATTTACGACGCCGCGATGAAGTACATCGACGCCGATACGCCGACCGTCGTGTTCGCAGGCGAGGAGTACGGCACGGGTTCGTCGCGTGACTGGGCGGCCAAGGGCACGCAACTGCTCGGCGTGAAAGCGGTCGTCGCGCGCAGCTTCGAGCGGATCCACCGTTCGAACCTGGTCGGCATGGGCGTGCTGCCGCTGCAGTTCAAGGGCTCGGACAGCATCCAGTCGCTCGGCATCACCGGCGAAGAAACGTACGATGTCGAAGGCCTTGGCGACGACTTCAAGCCGCAGCAGGAAGTCACGCTGGTGATCCGCAGCAAGGACGGCAAGGAGAAGCGCGTGCCGGTGCTGCTGCGCATCGACACGCCGATCGAAGTGGACTACTACAAGCACGGCGGGATTCTGCCGTTCGTGCTGCGTTCGCTGCTCGCGGCCTGACGCACACGTCCCGCGCCTGCCTGGCAGGCGCGGCGCTCCCGGCGGGAGCGCCGCGAACCGGAAAGCCCGACGGATCGTCCGTCGGGCTTTTTTACTTTTATCCCGGGCGCACGTCGCCGGCGTTCTGTCGTGCGCCCTGTCGCGTGTCGAGTTGCGTGATCAGCCACTCGATGCGCTGCACGAACGTGTCGAGCAGTTGCGCCTCAGGTGCGTCCGCTGCGGCGCTCGCCTGCCGCAGCGCGTCCGTCAGCCCATGCGCGCCAACCAGCCCCACCGCGCCGCTCAGCCGATGCAGCAACGCACGGACAGCGTCGGCATCGCCGTGCTCGCGCAAGCGCCTCAACTGCGCCAGATCGTCCTGCATCGACGCTCGCCAGCGCCCCAGGAATGCCGGCAGATCGATGCCCTCCTCCGATAGCGCGTCGAGATAGCGCCGGTCATACGCATCGGGCGCACCGTTTCGATCGTCGCCTGCGTGCATGTCCTCCCCGGCCGCCCCGGTGCCGTCGGGTTCGCGGGACGCCGATGCATGCCCGATCGGAAACGCCGCGCTGAACGTCACGCACGGACGGTTGTCGCCCTCCTGGCCGACCGCGAACTCGCCCTGCATCAGCTCCGCGAGGCGCCGATACAGCGCGAACGCCGCGTCGTCGAGCGGGCCGGCTCCGCGCATCGTCGGGCCGGATGTGTGCCGCGCATCCGCGTCCGCGTCCGCGTGCGCAGCACGCGCCTGCAGGCGCGCGCGGGCATGGCTCACGCTGATGAAGATCCGCTGCGAACCGGCGTTCAGCCCCTCCGCATGCGCGAGCACGGTCACGGCCCCGCGCTCGGCCGCCGCCACCGCGCGGCTCGCGAGACCGTAGACGACCTGTCCGAGCCGCGCACGATCGGCGACCACCTGCTCGGCCAGCGTCGCGTCGATATGCACGTTCAGACGCACGCCCTTTTGCGCGGCAGCGGGTTCGAGCAACGCGGCCACTCCCTCGATGAGCGCACGCAGATCGAACGTGTCCTCGTCGAGGACGACCGGCGGCGGCGGATGAGACAGCGTCGCGAGCAAGGCGTCGAGCACGTGCGCGCACGTGCCGGCCGCCGACTGGACGTGTCTGAGCCGCGCCTGTTCGCGCGCCGGCGCGCAGGCGGCATCGAGCGAGCCGACTAGCGCGGCCAGCGCCGCCAGCGGCCCCGCGGCAAACGCGTGCATCTCGCCGACGAGCCGCGCGCGCTCCCGCTCGAACGCGTGCGCGGCCTGCGCGGCATCGGAACCGCGTGCGGCGCACGCCCGCACCTCGGCCTCGCGGCTATGCTGCTGCGCGTCGCGACACTGCGCAAGACGGCGATGCGCCCGATACCAGCCCGCCAGCGACAGCAACGTCAGCAGAGCAAGCGGTACGCCGACCGCCGACATCGCCGACACCTGCGCCGGCGGCCCGGCGTGCGCCGCCGGCGACAGACAGCACAGCCCGGCAAACGCCAGCACGCCGCCCGCGAGCGTCGCCACGCGGATCGCACCGGCACGCCCCGCAGAACACACACCGCGCGTGCGATACGCGGTGCGTAAGGATCCCCCCGCCTGACCTGTCATGTTCGCTCCCGGACTGGATCAATCGATCAGCTTTTGCAACGACGCGAACTCGATCATCGCCGCCAGCGAGCCGAGGCCGAGCTTTTCCTGAATGCGGCTCTTGTATGTGCTGACGGTCTTGTCGCTCAGAAACAGCCGTGTCGCAATGTCCTTGTTGCTGACGCCGCGCGCGAGATAGCGCAGCACCTCGACCTCGCGCGGCGACAGCAGGTTCAGGCCGCCCTCGCGCGCGGTCGCGGTTTCGGCGGGGAAGCAGTCGTAGCCGAACATGACGGTCTTCACGGCGGTCACCAGTTCGCCGATTTCCTTGCCCTTGCTCACGTACCCGTTGGCGCCCGCGAGCCGCGTATGACTGGCCATCACCTGCTCGGGCTTTGCCGAGAGCACCAGAATGCGGATCTTGTCGTTGCCGGCGCGGATGCGCCGGATCATCGACAGCCCGTCGAGCCGCGGCAGATCGAGATCGAGAATCAGCAGATCCGGATGCTCCGACAACACGCGCTCCAGTCCTTCCTCGCCATCTCCGCAGCCGGCCAGAACGTCGAACGCCTTATCCGCGCACAGGACGTCGGCGATGGCGCCACGCATCATCGGGTGGTCGTCGATGATCAGGACTTTTTTCATGTATTGCTCCATTTCGTTATTGGCCGAATGATGAACAAGCGCCGCACCGCCCGGCGTCTGTCATGCACGAAGTGGCATTCAGACGCATAACGGCGAACTTGTACATCCGACAAATCCGAAATGATTCGAGAATGTGACTGTCAGCGCCCGGCGCGGACATGCCGCAGCCCCCCGGTTGCTCACGTATCTCCAGCGACAATGCCTGGCATACCTGATCAATCAGGTGCCGCCACACGTGGCCCGGCACGGCCCGGCGGCCGGCCGGAGCGGCCCCGGGAGGCGCGGGGAGGCGCCGGGACGCCCCGTCAGTGCAGCCCGAAATCGACCCGGGTCGTCGCGCCTTTGTCCTTGATGCCCTTCGCATCGAGCTTCGGCGCCACGATGAAGATCCGGCTACTGTCGATCTTGCCGGCGAGATACTGCTGCACGCTCTGCGCGCGCTGTTGCGCGAGCGTGCGCAGGCTGCCTTCGTCGATCGGCGCGTGGTCGGCCAGCGCGCGCTTCATGTCGTCCGCAGGCAGCGTTTTCGTGAAGCCGAGAAAATTGTGCGGCTTCTTGAAGCTCGCGTCCTTGTAGGCGCGGGTCAGATACTTGTCGTACTCCTGCGGCTCGACGGTGATCTTCGACAGGTCGACGCTTTCGCCATTGCCGACCACGGATCGGATCTTCTGCTGCCTGACCAGCCGCTCGACGTAGGCCGTGCGCAGCGCGGGCGTATCGACGGCCGGATCGGCGCGTCCGGTCAGGTCGATACGGACCGACGGCTTGTCGGCGAGCGCCTTGGCGATCGTGTCGAGCTTCTTTTGCGCCGCGTCGGAAAGCGCGGCGGAACCGGGCGCAAACGTCACGTAGTCCATTTGCTCGGCATTGCCGCCGAACGCGTCGGCCAGCAGCGAGAACGGCGCCGTCACCGCCTTTTCGAGCAGATTCAGCACCGCATGCCAGATCAGGCCGCCGAGACTGAACTCGGGGTTCGACAGCGAGCCGGACACCGGGATGTTCACGTCGATCTCGCCGCGCGAATTCTTCAGCAGCGCGATCGCGAGACGCACCGGCAGCCGGGTGGCGGTCGTATTGTCGACGTGGTCGCCGAACGTCAGCTGATCGATGAACACGTGGTTGTTCGCGCTCAGCAGGTCGTTGTCGAGCTTGTAGTGCAGATCGACGTTCAGCTTGCCTTTCGTGATCGGATAGCCCGCGTATTTGGTCGAATACGGCGACAGATTGGTCAGCTCGATGTCGTGCGCGGTGGCCGTGATGTCGAGCGCCGGCTTCGGGATCAGCGGGTTCACGGTGCCCTGGATCGAGATCGGCCCGTTCGCCGCGAGACTGGCTTCGATGTCGACCGGTGCGGGCGTCGTGGACTGCGTGCCGAACGCACCCACCGATCCGTGAATCGCCACGAGGTTGGCCGAGTAGTTCGGCTTGATGAAATTGTCGGTGTAATTCACATGCCCCTGCTGCAGCACCAGCTCGCCGAAATGCAGCTTCACCGGGCTTGCCGGCGCGGCGGCGGCTTCGGCGGCTACCGCCCCGCTCGCGGGCACCGCTGCCGGTGCCGGCGCCGACGCGGACGCCGCCGCCGCCGGCACCGCGGACCCGGCGTGCGGGGCCGACGCCGCCCCGGGCGAGAGCGGCACCGGCTCGTTCGTGCCCGCGCTTCGCGTGAGCGACTCCGGCGTGCTGCCTTCGTGCACGACGATATCCGACAGGTTCAGTTTGCCCTGCGGATTCAGGATCACGCGGCCATAGAAGTTCGAAAAGCTCACACGCGCCGCATCGACATCGGTGCCTTGCGCGTCATAGCGCGCCTTCAGGTTCGTCAACGCGAGCGATCCCCAGCCGGCCAGCGGATCGGACGTGAGCTTGTCGAGCATGCGCACGTCGACGAGCGCCGCATTGCCGCGATACGACGCGCTCAGCGCACCGGAATCCCTGGCGGCGTGCGCCTCCTTTTGTGCCTCGGCGACCGCGAGTTCGCCGTCCATGTTCAGCAGCGCGCTCGCGATCGTCACGTTGAGCCGTCCGCCGAAGTACGGTTCGAAAGCCGCGGCGTCGAGCCGCTGTGCATCGACCTTCAGCGCGAGCTTCAGCGGCTGCGCCGTGACGTCGCCGCGCAGCGCGAGCGTGCCCTTGCGGTTGACCGTTGCGCGCAGCTCGACCGGCAGCGCCTGAGCGAAATTGTCGCTGACGTGCTCGACCTTCAGCTGCAGCGGATCGATGCTCAGCTTGACCGGACGCGCCGGCACGTCGTCGGTGAAATGCGCGGCCGAATCCTGCACGCTCACTTCGTCGATCGTGTAATGCCATCCCGGCGCGGATGCCGGTGCGTGCGCGTCGCTCGCCGGATGCGTGGCGGCGCGCGGCCGCGGGTGCGGCGGGGCGGACTCGCCGTGCTGTGCGGGCGGCGCGGCGAGTCCGGCGAGATCGATCCGGCCGTCCTTCAGGCGCTGCGCGTCGATCACGAGGCCGGTCGCGTCGATGCCGGCAATCTGCGCAACGTGGGCGGCAACATCGACCTGCTTGACCTTCACGTCGCCGTGCGCGAGCGCGAGCGCGGTGTCGTGGCTGCCGCGCAGCGCGATCTTCAGCGACTGCAGGTCGAGCCGGCTCTCGCCGAGCGTGATCTGCGCAGGCGATTTCGCCCAGTCCGCGTTGACGTTCGCGTCGACGGACAACGCGCCGTCGGTCACCTGAGCGGCCGTGACGCCGTCCAGATAGGGCTGCAGGAACGGCAGCGACAGCGACTTCAACGCGAGCCGCGCATCCGCGCGCCTGGCGGCCAGCCCGAATGTGCCGGTCGCGTCGAGCGTGCCCGGATTGCCGCTCAAGCCGGTGCTCAGCGTGTAGTGCGCGGGCGCCGCTGCCCGCGTCGAGAAGCCGGTGAGCGATATCGCGAGATGCGCGAGGCCGAGCGCGACCGGATGGGCAACCGAGTTGTCCTGAACGTCGAGCGTGCCGTCCTCAAGCGTGAAGTGCCCGATGGCGAGATCGAGCGGCGACGCCGAGGCCGGTGCGGACGCCGTCGAGGCGGGCGCCGAGGCTGCCGAGGCCGCGGAGGCCGCCGATGCCGAGACGGCCGGTCCGGCGACCGCAGCCGCGGACGCGGCCGGCACGGAAGCCGGCGCGCTCGCCGAAGCAGCCGCGTTCGCCGACGCAGCCGCGCTCGCCGGCGCAGCCGCGCTCGCCGACGCAGCCGTGCCCGCCGAAGCAGCCGCGCTCGCCGGCGCCGGCGCAGCCGTGTCGGCCGGCGCACCGGCGAACGTGCGCAGGATGCTCAACGTGCCGTCCTTCTCGCGCGTGAGATCGACACGCGGCGTATCGAGCGTAATCTGGTCGAAGTGATAGATGCGCTTCAGCGGTTCGAGCGTCGCCGCAGCCACGTGCAGCCCGCGCGCGGCGAAGAACGGCTGATGGTTGCCGTCCAGCACGTTCACGTCCTTCAGATCGAGCGTGCCCGACACGCGCAGCGACGGCGTATCCCCCGCCATCACGAAGCTGATTTGCAGCGCGGTCGACAGCTTGCCGGACTGTACCGTCACCGGCAGCTTTTGCGGCGCATACGACAGCAGACGCGGCACGTCGAGACCGTCGAAACGCAGCGACAGGTCGGACTCGCGCGACGCCGCAAACGGCTTGGTCTTGCCGTCGAGCGAGAAAGCGCTGCCGTCGATGCGACCGCGCAGCAGCGGCTGAACGAAGATGTCGGTCTTCGACGGCAGCGTCGCGATGAACGGCACACCGAGCTGCCATTGATCGATCACGTGCCTGACGCCGAGCAGGCGGTCGTCGAACGTGATCTCGCCGTTCTCGACATGAATGTTCGACACGGAAAACAGCGTCGGCTTGCCGGCCGGCCTGGCGGGCTGTTTCGCGAACTTCGCGATCAGGTCCGAGAAGTTGAAGCGCTGCGCGTCGTAACGAATCAGGTGGATGCGCGGCGAATCGATGCGCAGTTCGTCGACAATCGGCGCCGCATGCAGCAGCGACGCCCACGACGCCTTCACGACGAGCCGCGCGATGTCGACGAAATCGCCCTGCCCGCCGCGCTCGCCGATATGGATGCGATCCGCTTCGAGCCGCAGCGTATAAGGATTGAATGCGATCCGGCCGATGCTCGCGGGACGGTCGAGCTGTGCGCTCAATTGCGTCTGCGCAATGTGCCGCACCAGAGGCGGCGCGGCAAAAAAGCCGAGCAGGCCGAACACGACGACAAAGATCAGCAGGCCGATGCCGATGCGCCGTGTGCGGCGCCCCTGCGCAATCTTGCGCAGTGCCTGCAGGGAAGAAACGAGCGTTGCCTTGTCGATGCTGGCCATGCCGGGTCGGTCGGGAAGACGGCGCCGCGCGCGCCGCCATTTCAGTGTGATGCCTCGCGCCAGTATAAGTCGCAACGCGTGACCCGCATAGGAAGGCGGCGCGTGGGCCGCCCCCTCACCGGTGCACGACCGCCGGCGGCGCCCAGCTGCCGTCGCTTGCTGCGGGCTTCGGCGCATACAGGCGCAGCACCAGCTGGAAGCCGCCATGCGGCGCCGGCAGCCAGTTCGCCGCGCGCACGCGCCGCGCCGACACGACGATGTCGACGGAGCCGTTGCGGTTGCGGCGCAGGCCGTCGCGGTCGCCGACTGCGAAGCGCCCGTGCGCGTCCTCGGCGAGCGCGCCGTCGCGCGTGTATGCGCTCAGCGACCAGAAAGCGCGCACCGGCGGCAACTGGTTCGATGCAAAATGAATCACATAGCGATTCGCGCCGTCGAGCGGATGACCGTCGCTGTCCTCGCTGACCGTCGCGCGAACCTCGTCCGTTTTCGTGCCGATGCCGGGCGCCACATACGCCGCATAGGCGCGCAGTCCGTAATCGACACCGTAATGGCCGACGTCGTCGCCGAACCAGCTCCAGCCGTTCGCGCTCAGCAGATTCGACGGCGGCGTCGCCACGCGGCTGCGGCCATCGGCAAGCCCGGCGGCAATCGCCTGCGCGGCATCCGTGGGCAACTGCGCGGGCGCCCCCGGCTTGACGCCGAGATCCGCGAGAATCTTCAGCGCGTGCGGATCGGACGGCGCCGGCGGATTGTCCTGCAGCGCCTGCGCGAGATGGTCGAAGAATCCCTGCGCGCCGAGCGCCGACACCTCGGCAGCCGGCGTATCGGCCGCCGTCAGCGGCAACGGCGGCGTGTCGTCCTGCCGCGGCGCCCGGTCATCCGCGCCGGCGGCGTTGTCCGCATCGCGGCCGCCGTCGTAGACGCTGAGCGGCACCAGATGGATGCGGTGCTGCAATGCATGCACCGCGCGCAGGTCGCGCCCGCCGCGCGTCGCGATGCGCACCGTGATCCAGGCATTGCGGGTCGGCACGTCGACGCGCCTGACATCCGCCGGCAGGTCCCCCTGCCAGCCCGGTCCCACGAATGCGATCGCCTGCGCCTTGATGCCGCTCACGCGGCCGGTTCCGGGCTCGATGCTCGACCAGACCACATTGGTCCACATGTCGAGCGCCCGCGCATCGACGTAGCGGCCGCGCGAATCCGGCAGCGCCAGCACGAGCGGCTCGGCGGCAAGGTCGAGCCACGCGCTCGAATCGAGCGTATCGACGTCGGGCGTCGGCGGATTCGCCGCGCCGACCGGCGGCAGCGCCTGCGCGTTGCGCAGCGTGTTGAGCGGCGCCTCGCCGGGACCGTCGCCGACCGCGTCGTCGCGCGCGATGCTCATCAGCACCAGCGGATAGCCGAACACGTAGGAATCGGACACTTCGTCCTTGATCCAGCCGGTCGGCTTCGGCGCGACGAGTTGCGGCGGCGACGCACAGCCGGCAAGGAAAGCGAAAGCGGCGAGCGCCATGCCGGCCCGGCCCATGAAATACGGTGCTTGACGGGTTTTTATCATTCTTTCCAATCGCAGAACGTGCGGTCCTGGGACGGCCACGCCGCGGCGCCGGCCGCCCCGGCGGCCGCAGGGCCTGCAAGCATCGACTGCGCGTCCCGACAACAACGGCTTGTATCGTATCCTTGAGCGCAGACAAGCGCAAAGGCGCAAACACCGTTTTGGGCCGAACTTGACCATTCCTTTCAAATGGAGCGTTCTTTCATGTACATGCCCGCCCATTTCGCGGAAAACCGCGCCGACGTGCTCCACCGTCTGATCGCCGATCAGCCGTTCGGCACGCTGGTCACCCACGGTCCGCAGGGGCTCGACGCCAATCATCTGCCGTTCGAGTTCGATGCGCACGCCGGTGCGCACGGCACGCTGCGCGCGCACGTCGCGCGCGCCAATCCTGTCTGGCAGGAAGCGGCTGCGCATCCCGAAACGCTGGTGATCTTTCAGGGGCCGGCGGCCTACATCTCGCCGAACTGGTACCCGAGCAAGCACGAAGCCCATCGCCAGGTGCCCACTTACAATTACATGGTGGTGCACGCGCACGGGCGGATCGCCGTGCGCGACGACGAAGCGTTCGTGCGCGGCCTCGTCGCGCGCCTCACGCGGCGGATGGAGGCAACCGAGCCCCAGCCGTGGAAAATGGGCGACGCCCCGGCGGACTACCTGACGCAGATGCTCGCGGCCATCGTCGGCATCGAGATCGAAGTGACGCGCCTCGTCGGCAAGTGGAAACTGAGCCAGAACAAGGAGACGCGCGACCGCCGCGGCGCCGCCGATGCGCTGCTCGCGCGCGGCGGCGACATCGCCGAAGCGGTCGCGCTCGCCATGCTGGCTGCGCCGCCCGAACTCTGACGCGCGGGACGGCCCGCGGCTTGACCTTCCCATGATGGGAAGCTCGATACTGGGTTCATGATGCGGCGTCCCGCCGCGACGAGCCCGTCCGCCATGACCGATCTGTCCGCTCCGCAACACCGGGCGCCCGCGCGCGCCGAATTCGACATCCACGGGATGACCTGCGCGGCGTGTGCGCTGCGCGTCGAAAAAGCGCTGGCCAAAGTGCCAGGCGTGACCGGCGCTGCCGTGAACCTCGCCACCGAACGCGCCAGCGTCGACGCCGAAGCCGGCGTGACAGCCGACGCGCTGGTCGATGCGGTCCGCAAGGCCGGCTATGACGCGGTCCCGGTCGTGCGCGCGCCGGCCGCCGCGCCTTACGTCGAACTCGCCCTCTCCGGCATGACCTGCGCGGCGTGCGCGCTGCGGGTCGAAAAGGCGCTGGCCAACGTGCCGGGCGTCGTGTCCGCGTCGGTCAACCTGGCCACCGGGGTCGCCCGCGTCGAGCCGGGCGACACCGCGCCGGACAGCGACGCGCTCGTCGCCGCGGTCAGTCGCGCCGGCTACGGGGCCACCCCGCTTGTCCCCGGAGAATCCGCCGAATCGGCCCTGGCACCGGCATCCGCGCGACGAGGCGCGCGTGCAGGCACACGGCCAGGCACAGACGCGGCCCGCCGCGAACTGATCGCGGTCGTCGCGAGCGCGCTGCTGACGCTGCCGCTCGTGTTGCCGATGCTCGGTCACGACCTGCTCGGAGCGCTCGCCCGCCAGCCGATGTCGGCGCCCGGTGCGATCGTGCCCCCGTTCGTGCAATGCGGGCTCGCCACGCTGGTCCAGTTCGGCTTCGGCGCGCGGTTCTACCGGGCCGCGTGGCGCGCGGTACGCGCCGGCGCGGGCAACATGGACCTGCTGGTCGCGCTCGGCACATCCGCCGCATACGGGCTGAGCGTCTATGAACTGTTTGCGCATCCGGGCGAGGCGGCGCACCTCTATTTCGAGGCATCGGCCGTCGTGATCACGCTGGTGCGCTTCGGCAAATGGCTCGAGGCGCGCGCCAGGCGCCAGACCACCGGCGCGATCCGCGCGCTCAACGCGCTGCGCCCCGAGCGCGCGCGCATCCGCGTCGGCGACGCCGAACGCGACGTGCCGCTCGCGCAGGTGCGCGTCGGCATGGTCGTGACGATCCGGCCGGGCGAGCGCGTGCCGGTCGACGGCACGGTGCTCGAAGGCCGCACGCACATCGACGAGTCGCTGCTCACCGGCGAAAGCATGCCGGTGCCGAAGCAGCCGGACGACCCCGTCAGCGCAGGCTCGATCAACGGCGAAGGCGCGCTCGCGGTGACCGCGACCGCCGTCGGCGCCGAAACGGCGCTCGCGCGGATCATCCGGCTCGTCGAAAGCGCGCAGGCGGCCAAGGCGCCGATCCAGCGCCTCGTCGATCGCGTGAGCGAAGTGTTCGTGCCGACCATCCTGGTGCTCGCCACGCTCACGCTGATCGGCTGGCTCGTGGCCGGGGCCGGCAGCGAAACCGCGATCGTCGACGCGGTGGCCGTGCTCGTGATCGCGTGCCCGTGCGCGCTCGGACTCGCGACGCCCGCGGCCATCATGGCGGGCACCGGCGTCGCGGCACGCCACGGCATCCTGATCAAGGACGCCGAAGCGCTCGAAATCGCCCATCGGGTCGACACGATCGCATTCGACAAGACCGGCACGCTGACCATCGGCCAGCCCACCGTCAGTGCGTTCGAACCGCTCGGCATCGGACGGGGCGCCGCGCTCGCGCTCGCGGCAGCCGTGCAGTCGCACAGCGACCACCCGCTCGCCCGCGCGCTCGTCGAGGCCTGGCGCGCGCAGGCGCCGTCGTCCGCCGACGCGCGCCCTGCCCCGGCGAGCGCCGCGCATGCGGTGCCGGGGCGCGGCGTCGAGGCGCAGATCGACGGACAGCGCATCGCAATCGGCAGCGGCCGCTGGCGGGAAGAGCTCGGCGTCGCACTGCCGCCGGACGTGGCCGCGCGCGCGCAGCAACTCGAACGCGACGGCCACACCCTTTCATGGCTGATGCGGCTCGACAGCGCGCCGCCCACGGCGCTCGCGCTGATCGCGTTCGGCGATGCCGTCAAGCCGGGCGCCCGCGACGCGATCGCGCGGCTCGCACGCGAGGGCGTGACGAGCGTGCTCGTGACCGGCGACAACGAAGGTAGTGCGGCAAGCGTCGCGGCGGCGCTCGGCATCGCCGAATATCACGCGCGCGTGCTGCCGCAGGACAAGGCGGACGTGATCCGCGCACTGAAGGAACGCAGCGGCGGCAAGGTCGCGATGGTCGGCGACGGCATCAACGACGCGCCTGCGCTCGCCGCCGCCGATCTCGGCATCGCGATGGCAAGCGGCACCGACATCGCGATGCACGCGGCGGGCATCACGCTGATGCGCGGCGATCCGGCGCTCGTCGCCGAGGCGCTCGACATCTCGCGGCGCACCTGGCGCAAGATCCGGCAAAACCTCTTCTGGGCATTCGTCTACAACCTGATCGGCATTCCGCTTGCGGCGCTCGGCTGGCTGAACCCGATGCTCGCCGGCGCCGCGATGGCGTTTTCCAGCGTCAGCGTCGTGACCAATGCGCTGCTGCTGCGCCGCTGGCGTCCCGCCGGCGCGACGCGCGGCGCGGCGGATCCACGCGAAGCAGCCCGCCACAACGCCTAGAATTCGACATCGAGTTCGTCGATTTCATCGACTTCCTGCTGCGCATCGGCCATCCACTGCTGCATGTCCGGCAGCGCAAGAATCCGCTGCCCGTATGCCACGATGTCTGGATCGAGCTTCACGTCGTAGGTCACGAAGCGCGTGACGACAGGTGCGTACATCGCATCGGCCACGCTGCGCTCGCCGAACAGATAGGGACCGCCGTACTGCCGCAGGCACTCGCGCCAGATCTCGACGATCCGGTCAATGTCGGCCTGCGCGCGCGCCCATACCTTGAAGCCCGGGAAATGCGCGCGCAGGTTCATTGGCAGTGCTGATCGAAGCGCGCTGAATCCCGAATGCATCTCGCCGGCAATCGCCCGGCAATGCGCGCGCGCGCTGCGCGCCTGCGGCAGCAGTTGCGCGGCCGGCTGCACTTCGTTCAGATACTCGGCGATCGCCAACGTGTCCCAGACCTTTGTCCCCTCATGAAACAGACAAGGCACGAGGATCGACGGCGACAGCAGCAGCAGTTCGGCGCGCGCGCCCGGGTCGTCGACCGGGACGACGATCTCCTCGAACGGCAGACCGCTGAAACGGGTCAGCAGCCAGCCGCGCAGCGACCAGGACGAATAGTTCTTGCTGCTGATCGTGAGCGTGGTATTGGCCATACGAAAGTCCTCCTGGACGGATCGGCGCCTGCGGTGCGCGTTGGTGCGTACGCGCACCAGATCGCGGCAAAACCGGCACCGCGCGGGAAACCGCGCAAATGCCATGCCAGCGCGCGCCCACCGGCGGCCGTTCGGCGCGCACGGAGAAGCCGACTGGCACGCAGCTTGCCTCTGTTCGGATTCCTTCCCTTCGGGCACCGATGCGACGGCCATGAACCTGCTCGCCTATCCCGCCTACCAGGCATGGGCCGATCTGATGTTGCCGCTGCGCCACGGCGCGGCGCTCGTCGACCGCTCGCTCGACGCGTGGCCCGCGCTGGCCGGATCGCCGCACGGGCGCACGCTGCGCGCCGCGAGCGAATGGCTCGGGCTCGCCGGACTCACGCACCGACGGCCGCCCTTCGGCATCGAAACGGTCGTGGTCGACGGCGAGCGCGTCGCCGTCCACGAGGAAGTCACGCTGCGCACGCCGTTCTGCTCGCTGCTGCATTTCCGCAAGGACAAGGCGACCGTGCCCGCGCAGCCGCGCGTACTCGTGATCGCCCCGATGTCGGGGCACTTCGCGACGCTGCTGCGCGGCACCGTCATGACCATGCTCGCCGAGCACGACATCTACATCACCGACTGGCACAACCCGCGCGACGTGCCGCTCGCGCAAGGCCGCTTCGGCTTCGGCGAATTCGTGCAGCACGTGATCGACTTCACCGCCGCGCTCGGCGAGGGGGCGCATCTGCTGGCGGTCTGTCAGCCGACCGTGGCGGCGCTCGCTGCAGTCGCGCTGATGGCCGCCGACGACCACCCCGCGCAGCCTGCCAGCATGACGCTGATGGCGGGCCCGATCGACACGCGCATCAATCCGACCCGGGTGAACGCGCTGGCGAAGAGCAAACCGCTCGATTGGTTCGAGCGCCATCTGATCAGCGCGGTGCCGCCGGGTTTCGCCGGTGCGCAGCGGCGCGTCTATCCGGGCTTCGTGCAGCTCTGCGCATTCATGTCGATGAATCTGCAGCGCCATCTCGACTCGTTCGAAACGATGCACTACGAACGCGCGAAAGGCGATCCGGCGAAAGCCGATGCGATCCGCGGCTTCTACGAAGAGTACTTCGCGACGATGGACCTCACGGCGGACTTCTATCTGGAAACCGTCGATGCCGTGTTCCAGCGCCATGCGCTGCCGCTGCATGCGCTCGAAGTCGGCGGACGGCCGATCGAGCCGTCGCGCATTCGCCGCACCGCGCTGCTGACCGTCGAAGGCGAGAAGGACGACATCTGCGCGGTCGGGCAGACGCTCGCCGCGCAGGACCTGTGCGAGCGGCTGCGTCCCTACCTGAAGACGCATCATGTGCAGACCGGGGTCGGCCACTACGGCGTGTTCAACGGACGGCGCTGGGAGCGGCACATCTATCCGCGCGTGCGCCAGGTGATCTACGACAACGAGCCGCGCGCAGCCACGACCGGCGCGTTCGCGCAATCGATCCGGCGCGCGGTGCTTCACGCGCCCTCGACCGCAGCCGCAGCCGCGGCCGCGGCGGGCGCCTCGGCGACATCAACCGTGTCGGCGCCGCCGGCCGCGCAGCAGGACAGCGCATCGCCCGCCGACCCGTCGCCGCTTGCGCAACGCTCGGCCGCGCCATGAGCCGCACGTGAGCGACGCGCAAGCGGCGTGGCTCACCGCCGTCAGGCAGGCACGCTTTTCCACGGCGTGACGTCCGGCACCGCGCACGGCCCCTCGGCGCCGATCGTCCGGAAGTCGGCTGGCGACACGATTTCCAGGTACTCCATATCTTCCGAATAATCGAACAGATAGTGCACGATGCCGGGCGCCTGATGGACGCAATCGCCCGTCGCGACGAGCGTCTCCTCGTCGCCGTACATGAAGCGGGCCCAGCCTTTGAGCATGATCACGATGTGGAAATCGGCCTCATGGCGGTGCCAGCCGGTGCCTTTCTCTGGTGCATGATTCGCCTTCACGAGCTGCGCGAGCACCTTGCCGTGCGTCGCCTGCGCGATGCCGAGATCGCGGTAGAGAAAGAAGTCGCGCAGCCCCTGATCCTCGAATGACGTGTCTTGCGGCCGGACGTGCGTGAACAGCGTGGCGAATTCGGTGGACATGATCGCGCTCCAGAGAGATGAAACGGACGAAGAAAGCGGCACGGTGAGCGCCGTTTCAAGCATCAAGCGTTCCAGCGCGCGACGTGCGCCGATGCGTCACGCGCCCGGCCGGATCATCTGGAACATCTCGCCGATCGCCGCGTAGTCCGCGCGATAGCCGGCCCGCATCACCGGCTGCGCCGCGTGCGTGTCGAACAGACCGTCCTTCAGATACGCGTGGCGGATGTGCACGCCGACCACCTGGCCGAGCGCGAGGTAGTTGTCCATCGGCGTGCCGTCGAGCGCGTGCAGGCGCACGATCTGCAACAGCCGGCATTCGAGCGCCGCGGGCGCTTCGCCGACGTGCGGCACCGCGACGTTGCGGCCCGGCGCCGGCGTCAGGCCGGCGAGCGCAAACTCGTCGACGTCGGGCGCCACCGGCGCCGACGTGCGGTTCATCTGCGCGGCGAGCGGCTTCGACGCGAGGTTCCAGACGAATTCGCCGGTTGCTTCGATGTTGCGGATGCTGTCCTTGTAGCCCTCGCTGCTGAAACCGATGATCGCCGGCGACGATGCGAACGCGCCAAAAAAGCTGTAAGGCGCGAGGTTCAGTTGGCCGTCGGCGCTGCGGCTCGAAATCCAGCCGATCAGACGCGGCGCGACGATCGCCTTGAACGGATCGTGCCGCAGGCCGTGGCCCTGCGCGGGATCGTAGAAGTAGGTATCGTCCATGATCGTGTGGGGGTTCGCCTGAGAAATGCCGCGCTGGGAACGCGCGGCGCACCGGTTCGTTCGCCGCGCCGAAAGACCTTCAGGATAGCGCAGCAGCCGGGCCCGCGAAGCCGGCGCCGCCAGATGCAGCGAGGCCGGTCTCCACCCGGGAGACCGGCCTCGCAATGCGCGCGCCGCCAGCAGCGGCGCGCGACCCGCCCGCCTTAATAGTGATGCGGCGGGGGCGGCGGCGGACGATGGCCGTGGCGATGCGGATCGTACGAATGCGGATGACGGCGCATCCAGTCGTCGTGCGCCCAGTAGCGGTGGCCGTCCCAGTAACGATCGCCATGCCAGCCGATGCTGACCGAGATGCCGACCGGCATCAGCCCCGGTGCGGCGTACGGTGCGACCATGCCAGGCGCGGAGACGACGATGCGGTCAGCCTGTGCGAAAGCGCTGCCGGCGGTGAGCAACGCGCCCCCGGCGACGAGCGCGGCCAGCACCGCGCGAGAAGTTTTATGCAGGTTTTTCATTGTGAGCCCTCCATCGAAGGTGTGGGTGCAAGGACCAGAAGCGGTCAACAGAGATCATCTGGCCCGACATCTGCAGAACCCACTTTAGCGAAGCACAGCGCAGACGGGCGTGACCGCTTGTAAGCGTAAATTTCAGATGAGCCGCCACGCGCGCCCACGCGACATCGGGGAATGTATCAACCTCACAGCGCCTTGAGCCCGCCTCGGACCGTCAGGTCACTGTCAGTCAATGTTACATTCATTTCAGAGTAGAAATAATCGGTGACGGATTCGCGACAAAAAAGAGGCAATCCGCACGCCGGTGCTCAAAAGCAAAAAGCCACGGTCGACCGTGGCTTCTGGCGGGCCCGTGCGCCCGGGCAGCGGACGCACGACAGCAGGCGAAACGCGACGCTTAGTCGCTCAGCTTGACGCCGAACAGCGTGGCTTGTGCGCGACGCTGACGCTCGGCTTCGCGGTGACGCGCGGCGTACGAGTAATCGGCGTCCAGCGGAAGGTGCGGCGAGGCAAAGAGGTCGCTGACCTTTTGAAACAGAGCAAAGATGACGTTCATGGCGACTCCCGGTTGATGTGCGATCTAGGGTTTTCCCTTAGCACGCATTATAGGGTTTTCCCTGATCTATTGCTAGTGCATCGCAACATTTTTTTGCGGAAGCACACACGGCTCCTCCGTCAGGCCCCGCGCTATCACGTCGCCTTCCGATGAGGTTGATGCAAAACGAATACCAACTATTTGGGACGCCCAGGGGGTCCGATGCCTCAGCGTTGGCCGCTCGCGTGCCGATAACTCCGGTTGAACACGCCCGGAACTCTCAAGGATTCGTCATGCACATTTGGCGCAAGTGCTCCATTCAAAACAAGCTGGTCCTCAGCATGACCAGCTGTCTGCTGCTCTTTGTCGCAATCTCCAGCGGATTGAGCTTCTGGCTGATCGGCAACGCGGTGCGCGAGCGCGTCGTGCACGAAGAGTTGCCGACCGCCGTCAACGGCATCCGCGCGGACGTGCAGCGGCAGCTCGCCGGGCCGATCGCGGCCGCGCTCACGATGGCCGGCGACACCTTCCTGCAGCAATGGGACGCCGCCGGCAACCCGGACGCGGGCACCCACGCGTGGATGCAGCTTGCGGCGAACGTGAAAGCGCAACAGAAAGCGTCGTCGGTGCAATGGGTATCGGTCGCCACCGGCAACTACTTCACCGAGGCGGGTCTGATGCGCAAGGTCTCGGACAAGGATCAGTGGCTGCACGCGTTCCTCGCGTCCGGCAAGCCGTTCCAGGTCAACATGGATCACGACGTGAGCCTGGGCGGCTACATGATGTTCATCAACGCCCGCGTGCAGAGCGGCGACAGTCCGACCGGCGTGACCGGGATGAGCCTGTCGGTCGACAAGCTCGCGAAGGAGATTTCCGCGTACAAGATCGGCGACACCGGCTACGCGTACCTCGTGCGCCCGGACGGCGCGATCATGATGCATCGCGACACCTCGCTGATCGACGGCAGGCACTTCCTGAAAGACGAGCCGGGCCTGCCCGACGACGCCTCGGCCACGCTGCTCGCGGGCCAGTCGTATGCGTACCTGAGCTATGACGCGCCGGGCGGCGCGCGCTTCGTCGCCACCTCGTACATTCCGGAGCTCGACGCCTACGTCGTCGTCGAGGTGCCGCAGGCGGAGTTGCTCGGACCGGTCACGCACGCGATCCGCAATGCGGAGGTCATCGCGGCGATCGTCGGTCTCGGCGTCGCGCTGTTCGTCATCGTGCTGGTGGGCCGCACGATCGCGGCGCCGGTGCGGCGCGCCGCCACGCTGCTGTCCGAGATCGCCAACGGCGAGGGCGACCTCACGCGGCGCATGAAAGTGGAAAGCGAGGACGAAATCGGGCAACTGGCGGAGGCGTTCAACCGCTTCGTGTCGTCGCTCGCGATGCTCGTGCAGCGCGTGCGATCGGCGTCGGCGTCGATCGCGACCGGCTCCGCGCAGATTGCAGCCGGCAACGCGGATCTGAGCGCGCGCACCGAAGGACAATCGGGCAACCTCGAACGGACCGCCGCGTCGATGGAGCAGATCACCGCGGCCGTGAAGAACAACACCGAAACCGCGCGCGGCGCGGCGCAGATGATCGCCGACGCCTCCGACACCGCCGTCCAGGGCGGCCAGGTCGTCGACGAAGCGGTCAGCACGATGGACCGGATCAGCGAGGCGTCGCGGAAGATCTCGGACATCATCGTGCTGATCGACAGCATCTCGTTTCAGACCAACATCCTCGCGCTGAACGCCGCCGTCGAAGCGGCGCGCGCCGGCGAGCAGGGCCGCGGCTTCGCGGTGGTGGCCTCGGAGGTGCGCAACCTCGCGCAGCGCAGCGCGCAGGCGGCCAAGGAGATCAAGGGGCTGATCGAGCACAGCGTCGGCACGGTCGACAGCGGCGCGCGCCTCGTCGGCGAAGCGGGCAAGGTGATGACCGACGTCGTCGCACGGGTGCGCGGCGTGAGCGCGATGATGAACGAGATCGCCGTGGCGAGCATGGAGCAGAGCTCGGGCATCAACCAGATCGGCGACGCCGTGCAGCAACTCGACCAGATGACGCAGCAGAACGCGGCGCTCGTCGAGGAAAGCGCCGCAGCCGCGGAAAGCCTCCGGCAACAGGCGGCGGAACTGACGCAGCTCGTCGCGGTGTTCAAGGTCGACGCGTGAGGCGGCGCGCGCGTCAGCGTTTGACCAGATCGAAAATCTCGACCGTCGACTGAAGCATCAACGACTGCTCGCTCAGCGATTGCCCGGCGGCAGCGGCCTGCTCCACCAGCGCGGCATTCTGCTGCACGTCGGCATCCATCGTGCCGAGCGCGTCGCTCACGCGCTGCAGGCTGCTGTTCTGCGCCTCGGATGCGTCGGTGATGTGCAGAATCAACGCGTTCACGCGCTCGACCGACTGCACGATCGAGCGCGTCGCGTCGCCTGCGTGTTCGACGCGCGCGCGGCCGGTCTCGACCTGCTCGGCCGCATGCGCGATCAGTGTCGCGATCTCGCGCGCCGCCGACGCGGTGCGCTGCGACAGCACCCGCACTTCGCCCGCAACGACGGCAAACCCGCGGCCCAGTTCGCCGGCGCGCGCGGCCTCGATCGCCGCGTTGATCGCGAGGATATTGGTCTGCGCGGCGATGCTGTCGATCAGATGCGAAATCTCGGCGATCTTGCCCGAGCTTTGCGCGGCGGACCGGATCGCGGCGACGGCGTCGGCCATCTGCTCGCCGCCGTCACGGGCCATCGCGGCGGTCTCGCGGGAGATGTGCCGTGCGTCGTTGCCGAGCGCCGTGTTGGTGGCGACGGCCTCGGTGAGCGTGCGCAACTCGGAGGCCGTGCATTGCAGCGCGAACGCGGTCTTTTCGGTGCGTTGCGACAGATCGTCGTTGCCCGACGCGACCTGCGCGGTCGCGGAGGCCAGCTCGCGCGCGCCGCAGTCGATCCCGGAGACGATCTGCGCGAGGCTCGCGCGGGTCATGTTGAGCGCGCGCACGAAGGGGGCAAAAGCGGGAGCGACGCGCTGATCGAACTGCGCGAGCAGGTCGCCGGAGGCAATCCGGTACAGATAGTCCGTGACCTGCGTGACAGGCGCGACGAACCTGCGCTCGACCGCGCGCGCATGCAGGACCATCACGACGAGCGCACAGACAAAGATGCTCCACGCGAGACCGCGCGGCGCCTCGCCGCCCGGCCACGCAGTATGACCGGTTGTGAGCACAACCAGTGCCGCGGCAAAACAGGCGGCGACGGACAGTAACGCCGCGTTGCGCCGGACGCACGTGAGCGCGCGATGCGTCGCGCGCGCGGCACGCGCGAGCCATCCGCGCCGGACGAGACGACCCTGCTCGATGCCGTAGCGCTCGCCGCCGGGCGCATTCAGCGTGTCGAACATGCGGCGCGTGTCGTCGATCATCGCGGCGGGCGCGCAGGTCCGGATCGACGTGAAGCCGATCAGCCGGCCGTCGAGCCAGCGCGGTGCGACGCTCGTGATCGTCCACAGGCGCTCGCCGTTGCGGCAAAGATTGACGGCCACGCCTTCCCAGCGCCGGCCGGCATCGATCGTTTGACGGACGTCCATGAACGCCGCACGCGGGCTTTCCGGAGGGACGAGCTTCGCGTAGGGCTGGCCGACCAGTTCCGCGACTTCGTAGCCGAGCGCGCGCGCGAACGAATCGCTGACATAGGCCACGTTCCCTTTCAGGTCCGTGCGCGAGATCAGGATGTCTTGCGCGCCAATGGTGCGGCCAACCGGTGTGTCACTCATGCTGATATCCGTTCGATGCGATCGGTCTGTGCGCGGGCCGCAGGTCTTCGGCGGAGACACGCCGGGCGCGAAATGTTCCTCACATGGAACACGTTTCCATATGTGTAACGGCGGCGTGGGCGGGAACTTGAGGGTGCGGGGATGAAGGTTGGGGCGAGGGGGTGGCGGTACTGCGTGCTCCGTGCTGCGCTTTGCAGCGGCTTCGATCAGGCGAGTGTCCTCCGCATGTCGGCAAGGGAGGGCTGACCGGTGCCAGGTCCATGCGCCCGCCAATTTGTTTCATTCATTTCATTTACACAAATCATCCGCCAAGCTGGCTCTATCGAAATTGTCGACCCCGACAGATTCATTATCAACCAATGGGATCTCGATCCGCTCGTCGTAATGGCGTCATTCAAGCGTATGCGCGCCCGCTGGAAAAGACCGGAAACCACCCCTGAAGATTTCGCGCAAGCCCCGTAACGTGCGGACCTGCCGGCAACGGCCCAACGAATACGCGAGGCGTCGGATCGCATTTAGCCGACGACCCCGACGCTCACACATCACCCCGCCCGGGCAACCTTTCTCGCCTCGTGAGCGCTCGCCGAAGCCGCCACCCCATGCGCCCGCGCATGCCCGCGCTGCACCTTATGCCGGCTCTCCCCCCGCTCCCGCGCGGGCGCCGCCGGCCGCTGCGCCGCGGCGGCGGACGCCGCGGCAGCCACCGCCGCCGCGAGCCGCTCGTCGAGCAGGCCGGCCATCGCCGTGCGCTGGTCCTGCATCATTTGCGCGATGTGCTGTTGCTGCGCAGCCGTCTCGCGCGTCAGGCGCATCAGCAAGGCCGTCTGCACAATCCCGATCGCCACCGTGACAAGCAGCGCGCCGACCACGATCGACAGCATCGCCTTCATCCGCCGCGAGTGGTCGGTCGCCGCGCGTCGCTGGTCGGAGATCACGCCGTAGAGCGCATCCACGGTATCCGCAAAGGCAGTCGCGCGCGCGCGGTCCAGTTCGGGCGCGCCCGGCGCGGCATCCTTTGCCGGCGCGGGCGCGACAAAAGACGCGCCCGGCCGATCCGCCGCCGTCTTGCGCCGGGCAGGCGGCACGTCGGCCGTCGTAGTCGTCGTTTCGGATGCCGGTTCCGTTGCGGCGAGCCCCTCGCGCGCGGGCCCCGCGGCGCTTCCGCCCGGCGCGGCCGGCTCGCGCGACGCGGTCGCTGCGCGCGTCACCGTAGCCGCCACCCGTTGCGGCTGCGCGCCCGGCTGGCCGGACGCCCGCTCGCCGGCAGGCGTCGCAGCCTCGCGCAATGCGTGCATGCCGCGCGCCACCGCGGCGACCGCCTCCGCAGTACTCATCGACGGCGCGCCGGGCGGCGTCGCGCGCGCGGAATCCGCCCCCGCTGCTGCGATTGCGGTCGAGATCGCGGTCGCGGTCGCGCCGGCCGCCCCAACGTCCGCTGCGACAGCGCTCGCACCATCCGCATCGGCAGCGTCGCGCGGCACAGGCGGCGTCGGCCCGACCGACGGCTCGATGCGTTCGAAGCCGTCCAGCATCACCGATTCGCGCACCGGCTCCGTCCTGTCGCCGCGCGCGGCACGCCGCGCGCTCCTCGATTCCGCGGCCGGCGCGAGCGGCGCCGCCGGTGCGTCGGCCGATGCGCCCAGCGCAGCCCGTACCACGTCGGGCAACTCGAAGCCGTGCAGCGTCCCCTGCCGGATGTCGATGTTCATCGCTTCGAGCGTGGCGCGCGTCGGATCGTCGGGAAACAGGTCCAGCGTGCTGTCGTCGCGCGACGCGTCGCTCAGTTGCGCGAGACGTTGCGCCGAGCGGGCGGCGCGTGCGAGCTTGTTTTCGGTGTCGGTGGAGACGGCCGGGCTGCGCCGCTTGCTGGTGCCGGCGCGGGAGGAACGGGACTGCGAGGATGCTGCGGAATCTGCCATGGGAAACAAAGCGGTCGTCGCCGGCGGGCGGGCACCGGATGGCGCACCGCCATGCGAGCGTTTTTTCAAGCGCGCATTGTCTCACGGCCGGCCCCGCGCGCCAGCGTCAATCGCGCACTTTCGGCGCGTGTGCGGCCGTAGGCACGTGCCAGGCCGGGCAGTATGCTTTATCCTTCCCGGCTCACCGCAGCCACGCCGCGTCCGGCCGCGGGCCGCCCGCCCTTACATTCCGTTATTGCGCCGTCACGACATGAAAACACCCGCTTCGACGAACGCGCTCGCCGCCACGCTGCGCGAGCACTTCACCCATGTCGTTCTGCCGCTGTGGCGCGGTCCGGGCTTCGATACCGCGCTGCGCCTGCCGCACGAAGCGCTCGGCGCCGACGACCTTCGTCCGCAGCCCGCCGGCCGTCATCGGGCGATGGCCTGCGCCCGGCAGCTCTTCGTGTTCGCGCAGGCCGGCGACGCCGCGCACGCCGACCGGCTGTTCGAATCGCTGCGCCACACCTTTCACGACGCGCGGCACGGCGGCTGGTTCTTCAGCGTCGACGCGAGCGGCGCGCCGCTCGACACCACCAAGGACCTGTACACGCACGCGTTCGTCGTGTTCGCGTGCGCCGAGTACTTCGCGCGTTCGGGCAACCGCGATGCGCTCGACCTCGTGCACCACACGTCCGGTCTGATCGACGCGCGCTTCGCCGCCGCCGACGGCCTCTTCAACGCCGCGCTCGATGCAGGATTCGCAACCGTCACCGCCGCACCGGTCCAAAACCCGCTGATGCACCTGACCGAAGCCTGGCTCGCCGCCCGCGCGGCAACCGGCGATACGGCCTTCGACACGCCCCTGCGCCGGCTCGCGACCGCGATCGAGCGCACCTTCGTGCACGCGCCCACCGGCTGCATCGCGGAACTGCCGCTCGGCGCGGCCGGCAACCGGCTCGAACCGGGCCATCAGTTCGAATGGTTCTGGCTCGTGCGGCAAGCGGGCACACTGCTCGATCATACGGCGCTCGATGCGGCGCTCACGCGCGCCTTCGACTTCGCGCAACGCCTCGGCGTGGATCCCGTCACGGGCGGCGTGTGCGCCGCGCTCGACGAAACCGGCCGCGTGCAGGACCCGATCCAGCGGATCTGGGCGCAAACCGAGTATTTGCGTGCGCTCGCCACCCGCGCCGATTCCGCCGATTCCGCCGCGCAGGCCACGCTGCCGACGCAGATCGCGCGCTTTCGCGAGCGCTTTCTGCACGCGCGCGGCTGGTATGAATGCAAGAGCGCGGCAGGCGACGTGACGCGCGCCGACATGCCCTCAACGACGCCCTATCACCTCGCCACCGCTTACGCGGCATTGCCGGCGTAGCGTATCGGCGAATATCGCCGGTATCGCCGGTATCGCCGCAGCCGGCGCACGACACGATGCGCCGGCTGCCTGGTTGCACGCGCAACGAAAGCGCCGCCTGTGGCTCGCCGCGCAGCGCGGCGCCGGTGCTGGCGTCTGCAGCGCCGCATCGGGCCAGAACACGCAGCGGGCCGGATGCCGCCTTGATCGCGCAAAACATCGCGAACATCTGAATGGCCGTGGAAGACGGGAAAAATGGCCGTGCTTGCGGCGCCACAGACGTTTTCTCGAGCACAAAACGCTCCGCGTGCGAAGCAACCCGCCGCATTTCACCTTGACGCTGCGCGTGACTGCTTCCTAGAGTGGAAAGACACGCGATCGAGGGCTACAGCCCCGGGGAAGCGACCATGACCGATCTGTTGGACCGTGCGCGCGCCGCACTCCATGCGCAGCCGTTCAGCGTGCTGCTCGGCGCCGAACTGATGCAGGTGAACGGCAGCGCCCTCGCGCTGTGCCTGCCCATTCGCGATGAACTGCGGCAGCAGCACGGTTTCGTGCATGGCGGCGTCCTCAGCTATCTCGCCGACAATGCGCTCACCTTCGCGGGCGCGCTGGCGCTCGGGCCGCGCGTGGTGACCGGCGAATTCAAGATCAACTATCTGCGGCCCGCAGTGAACGGCACGCTGGTTGCGCGGGCGCACGTGGTTCACGCGGCGCGCCATCAGGCGACCTGCCGGTGCGATATCTACGTGGTGGAGGGCGAACGCGAGCGGCTCGTCGCGGCTGCGCAGGGCACGATCAACCGGATCGGCGACGGCAGCGAGGGCGTCGTGCCGGGTTAGGCGCGTGCCGCGCGGTGCGCCAGAAGACGCGCAACGGGCGGCGCGCCGTGCCGGAAGCGCCGTGCTGGATGCGCGGTGCCGGAAGCGCCGTGCTGGATGCGCGGTGCCGGACGCGCGGTGCCGGACGCGCGGTGCCGGACGCGCGGTGCGGCGGCGCGAAGCCGCGCCGCCCATCCGGCTAGCGCATCGTCATTCGGCGGCGTAGGTCTTCTGATGCTGCTCGCCGAGCCCCTCGATGCCGAGGCGCACCGTCTGGCCCGGCTTCAGGTACACCGGATTCGGCTTCACGCCCATGCCGACGCCCGGCGGCGTGCCGGTGGAAATGACGTCGCCCGGCTGCAGGCTCATGCAGCGCGACAGGTACGCGACCAGTTGCGCGACGCCGAACACCATCGTCTTCGTCGAGCCGTTCTGATAGCGATGACCGTCGACTTCGAGCCACAGCCGCAGGTTCTGCGGATCGGGCACCTCGTCGCGCGTGACGACCCACGGGCCGATGGGGCCGAACGTGTCGAAGCCCTTGCCCTTGTCCCACGTACCGCCGCGCTCGATCTGCCATTCGCGCTCGGACACGTCGTTGATCACGCAGTAGCCCGCGACGTAGTCGAGCGCGTGCGCCTCGTCGATGTACTTGGCGGGCTTGCCGATCACGACGCCCAGCTCGACTTCCCAGTCGGTCTTCTTCGAATCGCGCGGAATCTCGATGTCGTCGTTCGGGCCGCTGATCGCGCTGTTCCACTTGTTGAAGACGACCGGCTCGGTCGGCACCGGCAGATTCGATTCGGCCGCGTGGTCCGCGTAATTCAGACCGATGCAGACGAACTTGCCGATTTTGCCGACACAGGGACCGAGGCGCGGATGGCCGTCGACGAGCGGCAGCGCCGCCGGATCGAGCGCGCGCAGCTTGGCGAGGCCGGCGTCGGTGAGCGTCTCGCCGTCGATGTCGGCAACCACCTTCGACAGATCGCGAATCCTGCCCTCGGCGTCGAGCATGCCGGGCTTTTCCTGACCTTTCGGTCCGTAACGAAGCAGTTTCATCGTTGCACTTTCCTATCTATCCAGAGGATCCAGTGAAACAACGGGCAAACCCGTTGTCCGCGCACCGCGCAGCCCGCATCGGGCACCGCTCGCGGCGCGCGGCGGGCCGACCCGCGCGTCGCGTCAATTCGACCAGCCGCCGTCGATCACGTGCGCCTGGCCCGTCGTGAAGGCCGATTCGTCCGAGGCGAGGTACAGCGCCAGCGCCGCGATTTCCTCGGGCCGGCCGACGCGCCCCATCGGCTGGCGCGCGACGAACGCGGCCCGCACGGCATCCACGCTCGCGCCCTGCGCATTCGCCTGCGCGGCGATCCGCTCCTCGAGCGACGGCGAAGCCACCGTGCCGGGGCAAATCGCGTTACAGCGTACACCACGCGTGACGAAGTCTGCAGCAACGGCCTTCGTCAGGCCGATCACCGCCGCCTTCGACGCGCCGTACACGAAGCGGTTCGGCACCCCCTTCACGCTCGACGCCGCCGACGACATGTTGATGATCGAGCCCGCGCCCTTTTCCAGCATACCGGGCAGGAACGCGCGAATCATCCGGTACATCGCCTTCACGTTCAGGTCGAACGCGAAGTCCCAGTCCTCTTCGCTCGCTTCGAGAATCGAGCCTGCGTGCACGAAGCCCGCGCAATTGAACAGCACGTCGACCGGGCCCAGCTTCGCCGCGAGCGCGTCGATCGCGGCGCGCTCGCGCACGTCGAGCCGGTGCGCCTCGAACGGCTTGCCCGCGAGGCTGTCGATGCGGATGTCGGTGGCGATCACGCGGGCGCCCTCGCGCGCGAACAGTTCCGCGGTCGCGAGGCCGATCCCTTGTCCGGCTGCGGTAATCACAGCCGTCTTCCCGGCCAGTCTTTGTATCATCTACGGCTCCAGTAAAAATGACGATGAGGTCATACCGGGTATTGCAACGCCCGCTCAACACCACGCGGTGCGCGCACCGCCCCGGCAGCGGCGCGCGCGCACCGCGTCATAAACGATAGAACGCCGCGGCGTTCGCGCCAAACACCGCGTCGCGCGCGGCATCGCCGAGCCCCGCGAGCAGCGCGCTCGCCACCGAATGCCACAGCAGATAGTCGCCGTTCAGGTTCAGCACCGGCCAGTCGCTGCCCCACATCAGGCGCTGCGGGCCGAACGTGTTCAGCAGATGATCGACGTACGGTTCGAGCGTCGCCTCCGTCCAGCCCTCGGCCGCCTCGGTCGCGAGCCCCGACAGCTTGCAGTGCACCTGCGGCAGCCGCGCAAGCCGCTCGATGCCGTCCGCCCACGCGCGCCAGCACGCGCCGGCGTCGCGGATGGGCGGCTTGGCGCCGTGGTCGATCACGATGCGCAGCGCCGGAAAGCGTTGCGCGAAACATTCGAGCGCGGGAACGTGGCGCGTGAAGATCAGTGCGTCGAAGGCCAGATCGTGCGCGACCAGTGCCTCGACCGCGGGAGCGAGCGCGGGATTCGCAATCCAGTCGTCGTCGGGCAGATCCTGCAGCATCGGCCGGACGCCCTTGAATTTCGGGTCGCACGCGAGCGTTTCGATCAGCGCGGGGGCGCCGCCCGCCAGCATCGGCACCCAGCCCACCACGCCGGCAATCGATGCTTCGCCGGCGGCGAGCCTGAGCAGGTAGCGCGTTTCGTCGACGCTCGGCGCCGCCTGCACGACGACCGTGCGCTCGACGCCGGCACGCGCGCGCAGCGGCGCGAGATCGGCGGGCCCGAATACGCGGTAGAGCGCGGTGAGGTCGGGGGTGAGCCAGTCGTAATCCCCGCGCGCCGGATCCCAGTAATGCTGGTGAGCGTCGATGCGCATCGCGTCAGTCCTGTGGAATCGGCGCACGCGGATCGAGCAGCGCTTCGTCGCGCAGCGCGGTCCATAGCGCAGGGGGAATCGGGCGCGTGAACGACGCGACGTTCTGCTGCAGCTCGGCGACGCTGCGCGCACCGGTGAGCACCGTCGCGACGGCCGGATGCGCATACGGAAACTGCAGCGCCGCCGCCGCGAGCGGCACGTCGAACGCGCGGCACACGGCTTCGAGCCGCGCCACCCGCTCGATCACCTGCGGCGGCGCGGCGCCGTAATTGAACTTCAGGTCGCCCTCGACGCCCTGCGCGAGGATCCCCGAGTTGAACACGCCGCCGAGCAGCAGGCTGACGCCGCGCGCCTCGCAGGCGGGCAGCAGATCGTCGAGCGTGGTTTGTTCGAGCAGCGTGTAGCGGCCCGCCAGCAGCGCACAGTCGATGTCGAACGCGGCCATCGCGTCGAGAATCGCCGCGCCCTCGTTGACGCCGAGCCCGACCGCCTTCACGACGCCCGCGCGACGCAGTTCGTCGAGCGCGCGAAAACCGCCGCCTTCGGTCAGTTGCCGCCAGTAGAACGCATTGCGCTCGCCGTGCGTCACGCGCCCGATGTCGTGAATCAGCAGGATGTCGATCTCGACGATGCCGAGCCGTTGCTGGCTATCCTCGAACGAACGCAGGATGCCGCTGTGCGTATAGTCGTAGATCGCCTCGAACGGCAGCGGACGGTCCCAGCCTTCGCTGCCGTCATACGGATGCGTGCGCGGCACGAAATGCCGCCCCGTCTTCGTCGAAAGCACATACTGGTCGCGCGGATACGGCCGCAGCGCCGCGCCGAGCCGGTGCTCCGCCTTCGTGTGGCCATAGTGCGGCGCCGTGTCGTAATAGCGCAGGCCGGCGTCCCACGCGGCGGCCACCGTCGCCGCGGCCTCCTCGTCCGACAGGTCGTGATACAGGCCGCCGAGCGGCGCGGTGCCGAGGCCGAGCGCCGTCACCGGCACGCCGCTGCGGCCAATCGTCCGGCGCGGGCCGGGCTTCGAAGCGAGCGCTGCTGCCATGGGTGAGTCTCCCTGGATGCGTGGATGGAAGCGCGAGCGCCCCGCTCAGTGCGGCGCGGCCGCGCTCGCGCGCCGCAGCGGCGCCGCGCTGGCGGGCAGACAGGCGGGACCGACCGGCTCGAACGTCTTGTACGTGAGGATGAACTCCTGATGGCCGAGCGTCTCCGACTTCGACGCCTCGCCGCGCGCCACCGCCTGCGTGAGCGCGAAAATCTCGTGCCCGACCTCTTCTAGCGTGCCGCGTCCTTCGAGAATCCGGCCTGCGTCGACATCCATGTCGCCGGACAGGTTGCGATAGGTCGCCGGGTTCGCGCAGATCTTGATCACCGGCGAGATCGCCGAACCGACCACCGAGCCGCGGCCGGTCGTGAACAGGATCACGTGCGCGCCGCACGCGATCAGCTCGCCGATCTCCGCGTTGTCGCTGATGTTCGGAAAACCGAAGCGCGGCTCGCCGTCCGGCACCACGTCGAGCAGGTACAGTCCGCCGGTCGGCGGTACGTCGCCGGGCTTGACGATGCCGACGATCGGCGACGCGCCGCTTTTCGCATACGCGCCGAGCGATTTCTCTTCCTGCGTCGTGAGCCCGCCATCCGCGTTGCCGACCGCGAAGCTGCCGTGGCCGAGAATCGAGTAGTAGCGCGCCGCCTTCGCGACGCTCGCGACGATCTCGTCGCCGAGCGCCGGCCGCGCCGCGCGCGTCTTCATGTGGAACTCGCAGCCGACGAGCTCGCCCGTTTCCTCGAAGATGCAGGTCGAGCCGGCCTCGATCAGATGGTCGAACGCGCGGCCGACGGCCGGATTCGCGGTGATGCCGCTGGTGCCGTCCGAGCCGCCGCAGATCGTGCCGACCACGAGTTCGTCGAGCGCCATCGGCACGCGCTGCTGCGCGGCGAGCTGGCGGCGCGCGTCGCGCACCCAGTCGACGCCATACTGGATCGTGCTGCGCGTGCCGCCCTTCTCCTGGATCGTCAGCACCTCGACGGGCCGTCCGCTCGCGCGCACGACGTCAGCCAGATAATGCTTGTTCATGCTCTCGCAGCCGAGCGACACGAACAGCACCGCGCCGACGTTCGGATGCGTCGCGAGCCGTTCGAGCATTTTTTCCGCGTAGCTGTTGGGGAAGCAGCCCGGAAAGCCGATCAGATGCACCGGCACGCGATCGGGCGCGGGCACGTCGAACGTCTCGGGCGGCTCGCGAAACTGCGCGACGATCTCGCGCGCGACATGATGCGCGCACTCGACGAGATACGCGACCGCGACGACATTGCGGATGCCCTTGCGGCCGTCGCTGCGCGGATAGCCCTGCAACAGCGGCGCAGCCGCGGTGGTGGATTCGGAAGATTCGGTCATGATGGTTCCCGCGCGGCGCTGCGCCGCTTCAATGCTGCACGAACGTGTGGCCCGCGTCGTGCGTGTAGGTCGGCAAATAATCGCTTTCGAGGTTGTGCGTATGCAGATGCTCGCCGCGCGCGACCGGCCCGGTCACGTGGCCGATCACCGCGCCATAGCGCAGCACCTTTTCGTCCTTGCCGAGCGCGCGCCGCGCGACTTTGTGGCCAAGCCCGATCGTGCCGGCGAGCGTCACGCGCTCGCCCTCGATCACGAGTTGCGTGCCGGCTTCGAGGCGCGCCGCGGCGATCAGGCAGTTGTCCTGCGGGCTCAACAGCAGCAGGCGCGCATCGGTATTCGGTTGACTGTCCAACTTGGCTCTCCGCGATGATTCAGGTTCGTTGCGCGCGTCAGTTCTGGCCTTCGCCGCTCGCGAGACGCGCGACCATCAGCGAGCCGAGGATGATCGCGCCGTAGATCGCCTGGATCCAGAACGACGGCACCTGGGCAAGCGTCAGCAGGTTCTGCACGACGCCGAGCAGCAGCACGCCGGTCAGCGCGCCGAGCATCGTGCCCTTGCCGCCGTCGAGCGAAATGCCGCCGATCACCGCCGCCGCGAACACGGTGAAGATCATCCCGTTGCCCTGATTCGCATTGATTGCGCCGACGTAGCCGGTCACGATCAGCCCGCCGATCGACGCGAGCACGCTGCCGAGCACGAACACGCCCCACGTGATGCGCTCGACGCGAATGCCGGCGGCGCGCGCGGCTTCCGGGTTGCCGCCGATCGCATACAGCGCGCGGCCCAGACGGTGGTAGCGCAGCGCAAACGCGGCAATCGCGAACGCAACCGCCGCCAGCCACACGGAGAGCGGCAGCCCGAGCACGATCGTCGACGCGAGCGCGAAGAACGATGGCGGCATGTCGAACAGCGTGCCGCCCCTGGTTGCGCCCACCAGCATTCCGCGCAGCACGATCAGCATCGCCAGCGTGACGATGAACGCGTTCAGCCGCAGCCGCACGACGAGGAAGCCGTTGACGAAACCGATCAGCGCGCCGACCGCGAGAATCGCAAGCAGCCCGGCCGCGGCCGACCACTGCCAGCCGAAGCCGGCCGACGCCGCGGGCATCACGAGCATTGCGCCGATCGCCGGCGCAATGCCGACCGTCGATTCGAGCGACAGGTCGAACTTGCCGGTCAGCACGATCAGCGACTCGGCGAGCACGACGAGCGCGAGCGCCGCCGACGCGCCGAGCACGCTGATCAGGTTCGCGCGGGTCAGAAAGCTCGGGCTCACGAATGCGCCGATCACGATCAGCAGCGCAAGCGCGGGCAGCAGCGCGAGGTCGCGCAGCCGCGCGAGCTCGAAGCGCGCCGCGCGGGAACGCGCAGCCGGCGCACCCGCCGCGTTGCCGGCCGTGCCGAATGCGGCGCTGGACACACTATTCTTCATCGAGACTGACTCCTTCAACGGATGCAATGAGGTCCTGGTCCTGCCAGCCGGCCGGAAATTCGGTTGCGATGCGGCCGCGGAACATCACGATCACGCGGTCGCAGGTTCGCAGGTCGTCGAGCTCGCCGGAGACCACCAGCACGGCCTTGCCTTCTTCGCGCACGCGGTCCACGACGGACAGCAGCGCTTCCTTCGATTTCACGTCGACGCCGGCGGTCGGGTCGATCAGCACGAGCACGTCGGGATCGGTCGCGAGCGCGCGCGCCATCACGACCTTCTGCTGGTTGCCGCCGGACAGGCCCGACACCGGATGCCCGGGGCCGCGCGTGACGATGCCGAGCGCGTCGATCATCGACTGCCCGAACGCGTGCTTGCGCGCGGGCGGCATCAGGCCGAACCTGCCGAGCGCGCGCGCGATCGTCATCGACGCGTTCTCCGCCACCGACTGCGTGAGCACGAGCCCCTCGTGATGCCGGTCCTTCGGCACGCAGCCGATGCCGCTTGCGAGCGCCGCGGGCACGTCGCCCGGCGGCAGCCGCTTGCCGGCCACGCGAATCTCGCCCTGCTTCGCGGCGCGCAGGCCGGCAATCGTTTCGGCGACGCTCGTGCGGCCGCTGCTGGTCGCGCCGGTCAGGCCGACCACCTCGCCGCGCCGCAGCGAAAACGACACGTCGCGATAGTCCGCGCCCGCGAGATTGCTCACGTCGAGCGCCACCGGCGCGCTCGCGGGCAGCGGGTCGCGCCCGGCCGCATCCGCGACCGCGAGGCCGCCGTGTTCGCCCGTCATCGCCTCGATCAGCTTCTCGCGCGGCAGCTCGCCCACCGGCGCGCTGACGATGTGGCGCGCGTCGCGCAGCACCGTCACCGCCTGGCAGATCTCGTAGACCTCCTGCAGGTGGTGCGAGATGAACAGAAACGTCACGCCCTCGCGCTGCAGCTCGCGGATGCGGCGAAACAGGCGCTTGATCTCGTCGCCGTCGAGCTGCGCGGTCGGCTCGTCGAGGATGATGAAGCGCGCGCCATACGACAGCGCCCGCGCGATCTCGACGAGCTGGCGCGCTTCGACGCTCAGATCGCCGGCGCGCATGTCCTCGCGCACGTCGATCTTCCAGTGATCGAGCAGCGCGCGCGCGTCGCGCCGCATCGCGCGCCAGTCGATCATGCCGTGCCGCGCCGGCTGCCGGTTGATGAACAGGTTCTCCGCGACGGTGAGCTCGCGGATGATCGTCGAATGCTGGTAGACGCACGCGACGCGCTCGCGCCACGCATCGCGGTCCGCAATGGGCGGCGCGCTCGCGCCGCCGAAGCGCACCTCGCCGGTATCCGGCTTGCGCAGGCCGGTCAGGATCGACACCAGCGTCGACTTGCCAGCCCCGTTGCGCCCGACGAGCGCATGCGACTCGCCGGGCATCACGCGGATGCTCACGTCTTTCAGCGCTGCCGTGGAGCCGAAGCGCCGCGTAATGCCCAGCGCCTCGACCACTGCGACGCCGGACGTGTGCATGGACTCGCTCATTTGACCGTGTTACCCCACAGGCTCTTGTCGTTGACGTTCGCCTTCGTCACGAGCGGCGCCGGCAGTTCGTCTTCGAGAATGCCCGACGACAGCTGCACGATCTTGCTGCCGTGATCGGTCGGCCCCGGCTTGAAGGTCTTGCCCGCGAGCGCCGCCTTGATGTAGTAGAGGCCGTATTTCGCGTACATGTCGGCCGGCTGCGACACCGTGGCGTCGATCTCGCCCTTGCGGATTGCTTCGAACTCCTGAGGAATGCCGTCATTGCTGACGATCACGATGTGCTTCGGATTGCCGGCGGGGAACAGCAGCTGCTTGCGGCGCAGCGTCTGCAGCGTCGGCGACAGGTAGACGCCGCCCGCCTGCATGTAGATCGCCTTCACGTCCGGGTTCGCGGTGAGCAGGCTGTCGAGAGCGGTCGCCGCGACGTCGCCTTTCCATGCAGCCGGAATCTCCAGCAGCGACAGCTTCGGATAGCCCTTCAGGCATTCGCGGAACGCTTCCGAGCGGTCGCGCCCGTTCACCGACGCAAGATCGCCCATGATCTGCACGACCTTGCCCGCCTTCACGTGCTCGCCGATGTACTTGCAGGCCTTCTCGCCATACGCGCGGTTGTCGGCGCGCACCACCATCGCGACCTTGCCCTGGGTCGGCGCGACGTCCACTGCGACGACCGGCACGTGCTTCGCGGCGGCGGCATCGAGCGCGCGGCTGATCGCGGCCGAATCGAGCGGACCGACCACGATGCCCTTCGCACCGAGGTTCAGCAGGGTGTTCATGTCGGTGATCTGCTGCGCAGGATCGCCGTTCGAATTGACGGGCGCGAGAATCGCGAGCCCCATCTTCTTCGCATACACCGGCAGGTAGTTGTTGTACGCCTCCCAGAACGGCGAGGTGAGCATCGGCAGATCGAGGCCGATCTTGCCGGTATCGGCCGCGCGGGCCGTGCCGCTTGCGGCAAGTCCGGCGACGCAGGCCGCCGCGATGCCGGCCGACAGGACACGCTGGATGAAGCGGCGCGGCGCGCGCGGCGCCGATGCAGACGTACTGCGGGAACGACCTCCGATGAACATGGTGCTGTCTCCTGATGTGGGCGTAATTTGAACTGCCGGACCGGATTCGGTCCGGCACGTCGTCCTGCGCTTTCTTGTGGATATTGGTGTAACGTTCATTCACCAATGAACGTATTATTCATATACGGACTTTTCGAAGTCAAGCTATGTATGCTGTCACGTCGGTCCGTGTTTTCCCTGGCGCGGCGGCCCCGCCTGCCTCTACACTCAGGCGCCAGATCACAATGAGACATGCACAGGGGGCACCACGATCATGGATGCGGAAGACAGGGACGAAGCCGACCGCTACCGCGCACCGGCGCTCGACAAGGGGCTGGACATCCTCGAACTGCTCGCGGAGCAGAAAGGCGGACTCACGCGCGCCGAAATCACGAAGCTGCTTGGCCGCAACGCGAGCGAGATGTACCGGATGCTCGAACGGCTGGTCGCGCGGCAATACGTCGTGCGCTCGCCGGGCGGCGACCGCTACTCGCTCAGCCTGAAGCTGTTCGCGCTCGGGCACCGGCATCCGCCGATGAGCCGGCTGATCGCCGAGGCGCTGCCGCTGATGCAGCGCTTCGCGGACGCGGCCGAACAGTCGTGCCACCTCGCGGTGTACGACCGCGGCAATCTGCTCGTGATCGCGCAGGTCGACGGGCCGGGCACCTGGGGGATGTCGGTGCGGCTCGGCTCGCGCGTCGGGCTGATCGATACCGGTTCGGGGCGCGTGCTGCTCGCATTCCAGACGGCCGAGCAGCGCGCGCACATGCTGGCCGAGCATACGAAGGTGAAGGGCGAGGTGGAAATCGACCGGGACGAACTCGAAGGCGCGTGCAAGAAAATCCGCGCGACCGGCTTCTCGCAGAAGGACAGCCAGCAGACTTTCGGCGTCACGGACCTGACGTTTCCGATTCTCGGCCCGTCGGGCCAGGCGATCGCCGCGCTCACCTGCCCGTATCTGCGGCGCATCGACGAGTACGTCGCACCGTCGCTCGAAGCCGCCACTGCGCTGCTGCGCGAGACGGTCGAGGCGTTGTCGCTGGGACGGCCGGAGGAAGCGTAGTTCTGCTGCGTCGTCCATCCCGCACGCGCCCGGCGGGCGTCAGGGCGTCGTGACGGGCACCTTCGGCACCGGGCCGACATCGCCGCCACGCGGTCTCGCAGCCCGTCCGTCGCGTGAGGCCGCCCGCATCGTATAGAATGGCGGCCCTCCCGAAACGAGACACGACGCCACCCGGCGCGCCCATCCGAACCCTCATGGCGAAACTCCTGACCGAATCCGAATTCCAGCGTTTTTCCGAACTCCAGCAGAAGCAGGCGAGCTTCACGATCTCCGCGGACGAAGCCGACGAGCTGCGCGACATCGTGGCCCGAGCGCAGCAAAAGCGCGACGATCGCGCGGCCGCGATGAAGGCTGTCGAGACCTACATCCAGCAGTTCGAGATCGGCCCCGACGAACTGTTTTCGCCCGAGCAGATCGGCGAAGCCGCCCGCGCCTATGGACTGATCCCGGCCGCGCGCAAGGAACGCGCGCTGCCGCCCTCGTTCACGTATAACGGCAAGCCGTATCAATGGACGCGCACGCTGGCCGACGAGATCCGCGTGCCGCTGTTCGACGCGTTCAAGGCAGGCCAGTCGGTCAAGCCGTTCATCGCGACGCCGAAGGACGCGATGCGCTGTGCCGCGGCGATCGCGCGCCTCGAACGCGAAACCGGCGCGACCTACGCGCAGGCCTGGCTCGACGAGCTGGCGCTCACGCGCGCGCAGATCGACGACGCCGCCACGCGGCTCGCCGCCTGAGCCGCAGCCGCAGCCGCACGGCGCTTCAGGCGGGCGGCGGTTCGTCCAGCGCCATCCTGAAGCCGACCACGCCCGGATCCTCGGTCGGCGTGACCGTGAAGCCGCAAGCCTTCGCGAGCGCGATCATCGCGGCGTTCTCGCGCAGCGCTTCGCCGACCAGCCAGTGCGTGCCGCGCGAGCGCGCGTACGCAATGATCTTCTCCATCAGCAGCCGGCCGAGACGGCGCCCCTTCTGGTCCGAACGCACGGCGACCGCGAACTCCGCGGTCTCGTTGTCCGGGTCCGCCACCGCACGCACGACGCCGAGCGTGCGCGTGAAGCCCTCCTCGGACGGCACCGTCGCAATCAGCGCCATTTCGCGGTCGTAGTCGATCTGCGTCATGCGTGCGAGCTGCGAATGATCGAAGCTGCCGACCGAGCCGAAAAAGCGCAGGCGAAGATCGTCCGGCGTCATCGATTCGACAAAGTCGTGATGGGCCGCCTCGTCCTCCGGACGAATCGGCCTCACCGTGATGCGCAGGCCGTGCCAGTCGAGCGTCTCTTCGTAGCGGCGCGGATACGGCATGATCGCGAGCCGGCTGCGGGCCGCGCCGAGCCACAGTTGCGGGCCGACCAGCGCGATGCGCCGCGGGTACACCCGCAGCTTCAGCGTGAGGCCCACGATTTCGCGCACGTCGCACACGAGCTGCGACAGCGCGGTCAGCGCGGCCACGACCGGCTCCGGCGCGGCTAGGCGCGCGTATGGCGAGCGTCTCACCATGTCGTGCGCGAGCACCGGGTTGAGCGGCGGCAGCCCGTAGATGCGCAGCGGCGCGCTCGTGCCGTCCGCGGGCGGTGTCGTGAAGCGGAACACCGGACCGAAGTTGTCGTCGTCGTACAGATCCACCTCGATGTCGACGATCTGCGCCTCGTCCGGCGCGCCGCTCGCCGGCGTTTCGACGAACAGGCCGAACGGCGCGAGCAGCCGCGCGGCGGCCTCGCCCGACAGCGTCTGCGTGCCGCCGGACAGCGCGGCGCGCGCCTGCGCGCCCGCCGTTTCGACCGCCTCGGCCGCCTGGATCGGCAAGCCCTCCGGCGTCTGCATCAGCAGTTCGCGCCCGAGCCGGTAATCGACCAGACGCGCAAACGCGCGCGCGAGCCGCTGCGGCGTGGTATGCACCGGAATGCCTTGCGCATGCAGCGCGTCGCGGGTCGCCGCATCGAGGCCTCCGAAAAAACACGCGAGCAGCCCGCGATACGCGAAGCGCTGGTGATCGATCAGCGCCTGGGCCACCTCGGCCGCCGGCGCGTTGTGCGTCGATGCATGCACAACGAATGCGGTGCCGCTCGCCGGAAACGGCGCGAGCAGCTTCAGCGCCGCGCCGAAATGCGCGGCGTGCGCATCGTCGCCGAGCAGCAGCGGATTGCCGGGCACCGCGCGCGGCAATGCGCCGGCGAGTGCGGACGTGGCTTCGGCGGGCCACGACGCGAGCGTATCGCCGGCCGACGCGAACGCGTCGCACGCGAGCGTGGCGACGCCGCGATCGCTCGTGATCAGCGTCGCGGTCGCGCCGGCCGCCACCCGGCCGACGCCGAGCGTTTCGATTTCGTCGAGCAGATCGTCGAGCGCATCGACGCGCACCATGCCCGCGCGGCGAAACGCCGCGGAATAGAGACCGTTGTCGGGGTCCGCGTGACCGGCGCGCAACGCGAGCACCGGCTTGTTGCGCGCGGCCGCGCGCGCAGCCGACATGAATTTGCGCGCGGCGCGCACGGCGTCGAGTTCGAGCAGGATCGCACGGGTGCCGGGATCGCTCGCGAGATAGTCGAGCACGTCGCCCGCGTCGACATCCGCCTCGCCGCCGAGCGCCACCGCGTGCGAAAAGCCGAGGCCGCGCGCATGCGCCCAGCCGAGCACCCCATTGGTCAGCGCGTTCGACTGCGACACCCACGCGACGCCGCCCGCTCTTGCGATGCAGGATGGCGCGCCCAGATGCGCGCGCCGCGCGGGCGACATGACGCCGAGGCTGCCCGGACCGACGATGCGCAGCAGATGCGGGCGCGCAGCCGCGAGCGCGTGACGGAGCGCGGTGCGCTCGTCGTCGTCATGCACTTCGCCGACGATGATCGCCGCACGCGTGCCCAGTCCGCCAAGCTTGTGGATCAGCGACGGCCACGTCGCGGGACGCGTGCAGATCAGCGCGACGGTCGGCGCGGCGGGCAGGTCCGCGGCATCGGCCGTCACCGGCCGGCCGTCGAGCGTGCCGTATTTCGGATTCACGGGCCACAGCGGACCCTCGAAACCGCCCGCCAGCACGCTCGCCCACACCATCGCGCCCATGCTGCCACGACGTTGCGACGCGCCGACCACGGCGACCGACTGCGGCCGAAACAGGGCATCGAGATTACGTACGGTCACGCGCGCTCCGCAGGATGGTCGACTGGCGCGCCGGGGTCGGCGCGCATCCTCATCAGCATAGGCGATGCGCCACGCGCGCGCGAAGCGCGATACGGCGACAGCGGACGCGGCAATGTCGCAGACTACGCGCGCCGGCCAGCGGACCCGGGGCGCATCGCTGCGTGCGCGCGGCTGCGGCTGGCGCGCGGCGCGGCGCGTCGCTGTGCTGTGCTGTGCTGTGCCGTGCTGTGCCGTGCTGTGCCGTGCTGTGCTGTGCCGTGCTGTGCTGTGCTGTGCTGTGCTGTGCTGTGCTGTGCTGTGCTGTGCCGTGCTGTGCCGTGCTGTGCTGTGCCGTGCTGTGCTGTGCTGTGCTGTGCTGTGCTGTGCCGTGCCGTGCCGTGCTTCCCTGTACTGTCCTGCCCTGTCCTGCCCTCCCCTGCGCTGTGCCGTCGGCCGCCGCGCCACCGGCTGCCGGCTCGGCCGTGCAAGGTGCCCGGCAAGCGCTACCGGAGACGGTCCCGCAGAAGGTTAGGCAAAAGGTCCGGCAAAAGCGGCCGTAAAAGGCAGTAAGATGCGGCGAGGCCCGCGGCCGTGTGGCGCGCCGGCAAGCGGGCGCCGCCTGCCCAGCCCCCCAACCGAGCCGGCAGCGCCGGACCACGAGCAAGAAAGAAGGTGAAGTTATGCGGCGCCTGCCATCGCTGATCGCGTTGCGCTTTTTCGAGGAGACAGCGCGTCACCTGAGCTTCAATCGCGCGGCCAGCGCGCTCTGCGTCACGCAAGGCGCGGTGAGCCGGCAGATCAGAATCCTCGAGGATTCGCTCGGCGCGAAGCTGTTCGAGCGCGATCACAAGGGTGTTCGCCTGACCGACGCGGGCCTGCAGTTGCTGCCGTGCGTATCCGAGGCGTTCGACACGATCGAGCGCGGCGCCCGCCAGGTGCGCACCGCGAAAGGCCGGCGCCGCCTGGTGCTGGCAGTGCCGCCGACCTTCGCGACCCAGTGGTTCTCGCCGCGGCTCGGCTCGCTCGCCCAGGCGCTGCCGGACGTCGAACTGTCGATCCGCACGGAGCCGTCCGACGACTGTCACTGCCAGATCCGCTTCGGCCGCGACGCGCTGCCCGGCATGCACTCGGAGCGGCTGATGATCGAGCGCCATACGCTCGTCGGCGCCGCGCATCTGGCCGGGCGGCCGCTCGACACGCTGCTCGCGCGGCTTCCCGCGCTGCACGTGCTGCACAACGACGCGCGGCTCGACCTGTGGCCGAACTGGCTCGCCAGCGCGCGGATGCCGGCCCATTACGGCAGCGACGGCATCGAATTCTCCAATCTCGAACAGGCGATCCACGCCGCCCGCAAGGGAGTGGGGCTCGCCGTGGTCGACCGCAACATGATCGTCGAGGAACTCGCCGAAGGGTCGCTCGCGCGCCTCTCCGAGGTGGAGGTCAGCGGGCCATACGGATACTGGCTCGACATCGCCGCGCGACACGCCCCGCTCGAACACGTACAGGCCTTCGCTGCCTGGCTGCGCGAAGAAGTGCTCCAGATGGCATGACCCGCGCCCGCCCTTTTGCGAGATAAGGAGACCTGACAACCGTCTGGTTGAACTATACTTTTGTCGCCACCGTTACTCGCCCAACGGGCGCAACAGTCCGATCGACCCGGAGGGCGCACAGCGCCCCGAGCCAGGAAGCCCGCTCATGAACGCCAACAAGCCTCGCGCACCTCTCGCTTATGAAGTTCCTGCCAGTGATGCCCTGCTCGCAGACATTCTCGACAGGGCGGTCGTCATCGCCCAGCGCAACGCCGAGCAGTTCGAAAAGCTCGCGGCGCTCGCGCGGGCCATCGAGCGCGCCGGAGGCGCGTCGCGCGCGCACGCGAAATTATTGTTCTCGTTCGAACAGATCGCGAGCAGCGCACAGGCCGACGCGAAGCTCGACATGGCGCTGTTCGAAGGACTGCGCAACGGGCAGATCCTGAAGCAGCAACTGCGCAACGCGCATAGCGAGTGCCCGGAACCGGCGCCGGGCGCGGCGATCATGGCGCCGGGCACCAGCACCAAGCATTGAGGGCCGGCGGGCGCGGCTATGCGCCCCGCTTACATCTCCTTCCGGAACGGCGCGCCGGAATGCTCGCGCAGTTCGTTGAAGACGATCTTCGGCCAGGCCTTCTGCGCCACCTCGATCTCGGAGACGTGCGATGCGAGATAGGTCGGCGCGTTCGACGCGTCGAGTGCCATGCGCGCCGAATAGGCGTCGCTGAAGCGGCGCAGTTCGGCCGCGTCGTCGCACGTCACCCAGCGCGACATCCGGTAGCGCGCGGGCGCCATGCGCACGTCGACCTTGTATTCGGTCGACAGCCGGTGCGACACCACTTCGAACTGCAACTGGCCGACCGCGCCGAGGATCATCAGTCCGCCGCCGGACGGACGGAACACCTGGATCGCCCCTTCCTCGCCGAGCTGCTTCAGCGCCTCGCCGAGCTGCTTCGCGCGCATCGGATCGACCACTTCGACGGTCTGGAAAATTTCCGGCGCGAAGAACGGCAGGCCGACGAACTGCAGCGTCTCGCCCTCGGTCAGCGTATCGCCGAGGCTCAGCGTGCCATGATTAGGAATCCCGATGATATCGCCGGGATACGCCTCGCTCACCGTCTCGCGCCGCTGTGACAGGAAGGTCACGACGTTGTTCGCGCGAAATGTCTTGTTCGAGCGCGTCACCTTCAGCGCCATGCCGCGCTCGAACCGCCCGGAGCACACGCGGATGAACGCAACCCGGTCGCGGTGCGCGAGATCCATGTTCGCCTGCACCTTGAAGACGACGCCGGTGAATTTCGGCTCGTCCGGCAGCACCGGGCGTTGCACGGTCATGCGCATCGACGGCGGCGGCGCGAGCTCGACGAGCGCATCGAGAATCTCCTTCACGCCGAAGTTGTTGATCGCCGAGCCGAACAGCACCGGCGACTGCTGGCCGGCGAGAAAAGCGTCGCGATCGAAATCGGGCGTCGCGCCGGCGATCAGGTCGATCTCTTCCTTCGCGCGCGTCCAGCTGTGTCCGAAGCGCTGTTCGCCGTGGGCGTCGTCGAGCGCCTGCAGCGTTTCGACTGCGCCGCCGGCCGTGTCCTCGCCGGCGCGGAACACGCGCACCTGATCGTGCTGGATGTCGTAGACGCCCTGGAACTCCTTGCCCATCCCGATCGGCCAGGTGAACGGCACGGCCGCCACGCCGAGGTGCTGCTCGATCTCGTCGAGCAGTTCGAGCGGCTCGCGCACTTCGCGGTCGAGCTTGTTGATGAACGTGACGATCGGCGTCTTGCGGCTGCGGCAGACTTCGAGCAGCTTCAGCGTCTGCGCTTCGACGCCGTTCGCGCCGTCGATCACCATCACCGCCGCATCGACGGCGGTCAGCACGCGGTATGTGTCTTCGGAGAAGTCCTCGTGGCCCGGCGTGTCGAGCAGGTTGATCACGGCGTCGCCGTACTCGAACTGCATCACGGAGCTCGCCACCGAAATGCCGCGCTGCTTTTCGATCTCCATCCAGTCGGACGTCGCGTAGCGATTGCTCTTGCGGCCCTTCACGGTGCCCGCGATCTGGATCGCGCCCGAGAACAGCAACAGCTTTTCCGTCAGCGTGGTCTTGCCCGCATCCGGGTGGGAGATGACCGCGAAGGTGCGGCGGCGTTTGAGTTCGGAGACTGACATTCGGGTGTGGCGATCACGGATAGGGTTCGGACGTTCTGCGCGAGCGCGCGCCGACGCCGCGCCCGGCGCCCTGCGCGCGGGACGGCGACAGGGCGGGGCCTCGCAGCGAGGCTGCGCACGGGCGTTCGGGAATGCGGGAAGGACCGGCGCAGAACAGCGCAGGGATCGAATGATACACGTGATGGCGGTGGGGGGCGGGAAACCGGGGGATGGAGATACGGGAACCGCACGTGGGCGGTGCAAGACGCCTGCATGCCTAACGTCCTTTGGTTCACTCGTTCATGCCACGGCCAGATCGCGAGCATCGTCGTGGAAGAGCAACTCTTCGTGATGATGTCTCCCTGTAGACAGCGGCTACCGGGGAATCGGCGGCATGAGATGCAGGGCACGCGCGGTGGTCCCCACTTTGCATCCAGGTGTCCGGCAAGATAATCGACGAATACCCAGAGCTTGGGCAGCCTATGCCGATTTGTCGGCCAAAGCCCGCGGAATACCCCTACACGGTCTTCAACGATTCCAATGCCATGCGCAACCGTCCCTCCATCGCGGCGTCGTGCGCCACGAAGTCCGGCACATCAGCGATCCCCAGTCACTGGATCGCCGCCGACAGCACAGCTTCGGTGTTGTTCAGGATGACCGGAGTCGCGGTGTCCCCTCTTTGCAGAGGCGAGACGCCGTCGATCGGCCATTCGTGCCGCTTGCCACCCGATTGGTACTTGAAGCGCAGACAGACATGATTGACGAGATCGCTCGAAAAAACCAAACCTTCTTCGGTCAGGCTGATTTGGCGCATGCTTCGATGAAAAATCGAACACCGAGAGCGCCTTCAAGTCTCGCAACGTTTTTTCCGACGGCTGACGCGCAAATCCCGAGCCCACAGGCCACGGTGACGAAACTGCGAGCTTCCGCGACACGGACGAAAGCGACAAGTCCACTAAGTGAACCCATAAAGGCGGCTGATTAGAGCGTGTCAGGTGGTCAACTCCACACTGGGCAGTCAGTAACCCGGCGGCTGCATGCCGTGGCGATAAACGACAAATTTTCGGACTGGTGGCGATTGCCTCTGCCCGGCTGGTCAGATATCAAGGTGATCCCGCTTCAAGTCTGAAGATAGTGCGGCCCACCGCCGCCGCTTGCCTGCCAACAATCCTCGAAAAGGAAAATCGACCATGCCCGGAGTCCAGAAAAGCCATTCTGCGTATCTCTTCATCGCTGCCCGTTCGCTGGCGGCATCCCGGCGCACCGCGGCACTGGCGGCTGGTGCGGTGATCGCACTGTCGGCATGCGGACATGCGTTGCCCGATGACCCCTTCGCCAGCGAAGGCCGGGCGATGGCGATGGTGCCGATCAATCACACCGACCGGTACGCGGTCAATATTTTCGTGGACAAGTACTGGGCTGGAGATGTAACGCACCAGTCAGGCGGCGGCGCCGCTGCCTGCTGCTATCCGGGGCTGAAGGACTGGAAACAGCCTGTGACGGTCAGGTGGACCTGGGGCTGGGAAGAAGATCCCAGGACGAAGGCCGTAACGATGCCGGACGCACCGCACACGGTCGTTACTCACTTCCCCTCCAGTGGCCCACACAACGACCCGGACCCAGGAAAAGACGATGCCTATGTCTGCGTGATCCTGCGCGACCTCAACACGGTGGAACTGGAGTTCTCGCCGTCAGCGTCTGGCTGTGCCGACAAATAACCACAGAGGAATCCTTACCCTGCCGCTTCTGATCCCGTCGAATCACCCCTTTCCCTTGTCGCGAAACAGGCCACGCATTGCTTTCACTCCCCTGAGCAGCAGCACGCGAATCTACCGCGCAGGCGCGTCATCGCAGACCGGATGCACACGGCGTTCGCGCTGGGTTCACCCCGGCACGCCGAGGCCAGAACGTACCTCACCAACCCGAGAATCGGGCTCAAGATGGTCCGGGACCAGACGCGCGGCGCGAAAGGGCATCGCAGGTTGGATCGTTTCCTCCTTGAGGTAATCCGGTGACGGGTAGACACGGACGGATTGGGCACAACCTGTCGAGGCGGCGCGGGAAAGGCGTGCCGCGCCTGAAGTCCTGATCCTGAAGATGGCGGGGGAAGCGCGGGCGGTCGATGGCGACGACGATGCAGTAGCGGTTTAGCTGTCGCCAGCTGCGCCGCCTCTTCGGCATAAATGACAAATTCGGACTGGTGGCGATTGCGTCTGTCCGGCCGCTCAGATATCAAGGTGATCGGACTTCAAGTCTGAAGATAGCGCGGCCTACCGCCGCCGCTTGCCTGCCAACAATCCACAAAAAGGAAAATCGACCATGCCCGGAGTCCGGAAAAGCCATTCTGCGTATCGCTTCATCGCTGCCCGTTCGCTGGCGGCATCCCGGCGCACCGCGGCACTGGCCGCTGGTGCGGTGATTGCACTGTCGGCGTGCGGACATGCGTTGCCCGATGACCCCTTCGCCAGCGAAGGCCAGGCGATGGCGATGGTGCCGATCAATCACACCAACCGGTACGCGGTCAATATTTTTGTCGATAAGTACTGGGCTGGAGACGCTGATGAACATTCAGGCGGCGGCGCCGCTGCCTGCTGCTATCCGGGGCTGAAGGACTGGAAACAGCCTGTGACGGTCAGGTGGACCTGGGGGGCTGAAGATGATCCGAAAACCAAGGCCATAACAATGCCGGATGCGCCACACACAGTCGTTACTCACTTCCCCTCCAATGGCCCGCACAACGACCCGGACCCAAGAAAAGACGATGCCTATGTCTGCGTGATCCTGCGCGACCTCAACACGGTGGAACTTGCGTTTTCGCCAAACCGATCTGGCTGTGCCGACAAATAACCACAGAGGAATCGTTAGGCTATGACTGTACGCCAGGCTGGTGCACCCGTTACGGACGAGGATCTTCGCAGTGCCGTGATGTTCGGTGGGATGAAAAAAATGCAGGAATTGTCTTCCCCCGCTAACAAGGCAGGCCCTATCTCGTTGAGAGATACCAAATGCCGCCTGTATCCCAAGCTCTCGTTCTTCTTCGACGGTACCGGCAATAATCTTGACATTGACGAGCCGTTACAGCGCCTCTCGAACGTTGCCAAGCTTTATCGTGCCGCAACCAGCGATCAGAAAGGAAGAGGTGCTACCCCAACGTATATCCCTGGCGTGGGCACTCCATTCAAGGTGCCGAAGCTTGTGGGCTATACCGACAAACTATCGGACGACAAGGGCGGTGCACTGGGGCTGGGGCTGGGCAGTGGCGGCGAGATGCGTATCCAGTTTGCACTGGCCGAATTCTCGCGAATCCTCGAACTCGACTGGAGTTCGGCATCGTGGCGCTGCATGCAGTTTATCGATGTCTCGATCTTCGGCTTTTCGCGTGGTGCGACCGGGGCGCGGGCGTTTGTGCGGAGGTTGACTGAAAAAAAGTGCCAGCGCACGGACAGCGGCCTGATCTGGCAAGCCCCGAATGGAGAGCGCACGCCGGTACGGATCCGATTCATGGGGCTGTTCGATACGGTGGCGTCGGTGGGTGGCCCAACGCTGCATCTGGACTGGGCCAGCGAACTCGCGGTACCGCCCGAAGTCGAGCGCTGCGTGCATTTCGTTTCGGCGCACGAGGTGCGCGAAGCGTTTCCGCTTGATTCGGTCCGCGTAGGCCGCCACTATCCCGCCCACTGCGAGGAAGTCGTTTATCCGGGTGTGCATTCGGATGTGGGCGGGGGATACGAGCCGGACGTACAGGGACGCAGCAACCTGCTGTCGCGCATCCCCTTGCGCCACATGCTGGCCGAGGCCATCCAGGCTGGAGTGCCAATGCGGCTGCCGGAGAATTTGAGTTTGCGTATTCGAGAAGACTACACGCTCGCGGACGACGACCCGGTGTCAAGCCTGTACCAAGGCTACATGGCGGCATTGCCGCCCGCAGACGGGGACGACGTCGAATCACTGATGCACGCGCATCGCCGCCTGAATTTCCAGTGGCGCGGAGCGGTGGAGCGTCAGCCCCGCGATACGCGCATTCTCGGGCGGCTGTATGGAAAGGTCAGTGCGGCGTGCGAAAGTGTGCGGCCCGCGACGGACGCCGACCATCCCGCGTGCAGCCCCGGCAAGTGGACCTATGACGTTCCACCGCATCCGGACGAGCAGGCCAGACAATTGTTGCGGGAGCAACGCAGACTGGTGCAACGGGTGGCGTTCCTGCGTAACCCCATCGTGCGTCCCGCAAACAACCGCGACTGGCCGCCGCCCGAGCCGCGCAACCGGACCGCCTATGAAGACCTGATCCTCAGCGCGTGGGATAACCGAGGCGCCTTGGCAGCCGCCGTTGACGGACTGCTGGCCGAACACGTCCACGATTCCGTTGCGCACTTCACTTCGTGGCCCTGTGCGCTCTATGACCCGCGGGGCCTGTATTGCGACGGCGAGAAGTACTATGCCGACGTTGGGGATCGCAGCGTCGAGACGGCATGACGATGCCTCACGGGAATGTATTGCCTGCTAGCGCATGCGCCGCTCACGCTTGCATCATCGGGCGGCATGGCTACCCGCAGATGCTGCTTTGGATGCGCGCATTTGGCAAGCTTGTCCGGGTCGGCGTCGAGTTCACTGGAACCTGCGGCCCTGGCTTGCTTCGCTACTTGCAGCAATCCCATGTAACCGTGCTGGAGGTCACCACGCCCGATAAAAGCGACCGACGCCGACGAGGCAAGGACGAAATGCTGAATGCCTGCTGCGCGGCTCGCGCGTCCTTCGCGGGTGTTCGCACAGTCACGCTAAAGACGCGCGATGGCATGACCGAATCGCTACGTATGCTGAAAGTCTGCCGGAAGACAGCCCTCTCGACGCGTCGGGTCGCGTTGCCGCTGATCCGCAACACCATCATCGGCGGACCTGACAACTTACACGAGTCGTTACGCGCGATGACGCGCATGCAGCTCATCCGGACGTGAGCCGCGCGTCGGTCCGAGCCGACCGACTACCGTAACTTGACTTCGGCTTAACGGATTACGCTGAAGTCACTGTGACGTCGGTATCTGGAGTCGCATGATGAGATCGCCGATCTCGATGTCATGATAGCGGTCCTCGTTGACGAACGCGCTCCCGATCTGGCTCCCCGCAATTCGATTGGCTACGAGTCGGCTTCACAACAGGAGGCTGTCGCCTGAACAGCAAACAGCTCGTCGAGGACGCCGGCCTCGTGTTGTCCGACATTCGAATTTCTGTGTGCGACTGGGCAACGGCGTTCGAACTGATACGCGAAAGCATGGGCATATCGCACGCTCCAGAATCGATGCTGCCAAGTGCGCGGCAAACACTGCGCGTGCTGAATCTCGATACGCCGACATACCGCGAGTTCAGCCTCGTTCGCTCCGAGGTAAGCACCCGCGGTCTGTGCATTCTTTGATCACCTGCGACGCACACGCCGCGCGAACCGGCCGGCCGTCCCCTTCACACGGTTGTAAAGCCTCGCGCCGCCAACGGGCGCGTGCCCGGAAACGATCGGCCTTCCTCGGCACGAACCGGCACGGCGATCATCTCTACATAGAATATCATCAGGACAACTAATACTTCCTCAATTGAAGCTTAACTTTACGTCATGTATCATCAGGCTATAGGATCGCCTGTGCAAACGGTCGAACAATAGCGCAGGCAACAGTATCCAGCATGTTCGCCACGGTCTGGACGCAACCGAGAAATCCAACACCATGAAATTGTACTTTTCCCCCAATGCGTGCTCGCTGTCTCCACACATCGTCTTGCGCGAACTCGGCCTGCCGTTCGAACTGATTCGTGTCAACAACAAGACGAAGCAGACCTCGGAAGGCCGCAGCTTTCTGGAAGTGAACCCAAAGGGCTACGTCGCGGCGCTGGTGCTCGACAATGGCGAGGTGCTAACGGAAGGCCCTGCGATTCTCCAGTACCTCGCCGACCTGAGGCCCGAAGCCAGACTGGCGCCCCCGAGCGGGAGCTGGGAGCGCGTGCGGCTCCAGGAAACCCTGAATTTCATCACGTCAGAAATTCACGCCGGTTGCAGCCCGCTGTTCAACGCCGAGATTCCTGACGACGTTAAAGGTATCTTCAAGGAAAAGCTCTACAAGCGTCTTGACAACGTCGATGCCACACTCTCGCGCACCGACTACCTCATGGGTGAATTCGGTATTGCCGACGCCTATCTGTACACGGTGCTCACATGGCTGCCGCTGTTCTCGATCGACATCACGCGCTGGCCGTCGCTCGCGCGCTTCATGGATCGCATCGATTCCCGCGCAACCGTCAAGGCCGCGCTCGCCGCCGAGAAAGCGGCGCCCGCGGTCTGATACTGCGATGTCGCTTCAGCCGGGATCACTGGCTAATGAACCATGCAAGAACAGGGGCGCGTCGCGTTCTTCAGTGCGCCTATGACGGGTGTCCTCGAAAGCGGTGCGCCGATCGTCGCAGCGGACGAGGTTGTCGACTCACGTGGCGTATCCGTCGTCGAATCGGAGGAGGATGGCGTGATCGCGCATGCGGGAATCGCTGCGCGAGAACGCCGAACAAGTCGTCCGGCCAGGTTAGGCCCGCCGTAGCGCAGGCCCTCCAGCATGTATGTCCAGCGTGGGCGCACGCTCGTGAGTGGAAAGCCTGTCGCAAGCGATCGTCGCAAATGCGCTGAATCACGACTGACCGCGGGCGCACCCGGCGGACCCACGCCCCACGACAACCCACCCGATCCGCCGCGCGCCGCAACACACGCCGGCGCGCGACAGCCCCTATCGGCCAAGCCCACCCATCATCACATACTTCAATTCCATATACTCGTCGAGACCGTACTTCGATCCTTCACGGCCGAGCCCCGACTCCTTCACGCCGCCGAACGGCGCGACCTCGGTTGACAGGATGCCTTCGTTCACGGCGACCATCCCGCTTTCGAGCGCTTCCGCCACCCGCCACGCGCGGCCCAGATCGCGCGTATAGAAGTACGCGGACAACCCAAAAGGCGTGTCGTTCGCCAGCGCCACCGCTTCCTCTTCCGTCTTGAAGCGAAAGCACGCCGCCACCGGACCAAAGGTTTCCTCAGCCGCGATCAGCATCGACTTCGACGCTTCCGTCAGCACGGTCGGCTCATAGAACGTGCCGCCGAGCGCATGCCGCTGCGCGCCGGTCAGCACCTTCGCGCCCTTTTGCAGCGCGTCGGCGACGTGCGCCTCGACCTTCCTGAGCGCCGCCGCATTGATGAGCGGCCCCTGTTCGAAATCGCCGTCGAGCGCCGGGCCGACGCGCAGCGTCTGCACCGCCCGCGTGAGCGCCGCAGCAAACGCGTCGTACACGCCGTCCTGCACGTAAAAGCGGTTCACGCAAACGCAGGTCTGCCCGGTATTGCGGAACTTCGATGCGATCGCGCCCTGCACGGCCGCGTCGATATCGGCGTCGTCGAACACGATGAACGGCGCGTTGCCGCCGAGTTCGAGCGAGAGCTTCTTCAGCGTATCCGACGACTGCTTCGCGAGCAGCTTGCCGACCCGCGTCGAGCCGGTAAACGACAGCTTGCGCACCACCGGCGACGCGGTCAGCGCGCCGCCGATCGCGACCGCGTCGCCCGAGACGATGTTGAACACGCCGGCCGGAATGCCCGCGCGCCCGGCCAGCACCGCGAGCGCGAACGCCGACAGCGGCGTCTCCTCGGATGGCTTGAGCACCATCGTGCAGCCGGCGGCAAGCGCCGGGCCCGCCTTGCGCGTGATCATCGCCAGCGGGAAATTCCACGGCGTGATCGCGGCCACGACGCCGATCGGCTCGCGCGTCACGACGATCCGCGCATTCGGATTCGGGCTCGGAATCACGTCGCCATAGGCGCGCTTCGCTTCCTCCGCGAACCACTCGAAAAAGCTCGCCGCATAGCCGACCTCCCCGCGCGCCTCGGCAAGCGGCTTGCCCTGCTCGCGCGACATCAGTTCGGCAAGCACGTCGCGGTGCTCGAGCATCAGTTCGCCCCAGCGCTTCACGCGCGCGCCGCGCTCCTTCGCGCTCAGCGCGCGCCATGCGGGAAACGCGTGCGCGGCGGCGGCGATCGCCTCGCGGGTTTCCTGCTCGCCGCCTTTGGCGACCTGCGCGATCGTCTCGCCCGTGGCGGGATTCAGCACGGCATACGTGGCCTCGCCCTGACGCCACTCGCCGTTGATAAAGTGTCCGGTACGCAATAGCGGGTTCATGCTGCCTTGTCCAATGTCTGAAGGAACGCCCCCTGCGCGGCCCGCGCTTCGCGCGCGATGCGCTTGCCCGCCGTGTAATCGTTGATCAGATCGCACGGCGTGTAGTTGCGTTCGAGTTCGTGAAGTTCGTCGTCGGCGAGCGTCGTGCCGAGCGCCGCCAGCGCGCTGTCGAATTGCGCGGGCGTATCCGCGCCGACCAGCATGCTCGCCACCCCGGAGCGGCTCAGCACCCATGCCTGCGCGATCTGCGCCGACGACACGCCGCGTGCCGCCGCCACCCGCGCCACCGACGCGGCAATCGCCTGCGAGGCCGGATCGCCGTACATCTGCGCGGTAAAGAAATCGGTCTGGTTGCGCGTCGAAGCCGCATCCCCGGTCAGCAGGCCACGTGCCAGCGGACTGAACACCGACACGCCCACGCCCTGATCGGCACAGTACGGCATCATTTCGCGCTCTTCCTCGCGATACGCGAGATTGAGCTGCAACTGCATGTTGACCGGCTTGTGCCAGCCGTGACGTTCGCAGACCTGCATGATCTTCGCGAACTGCCACGTGTACATCGTCGACACGCCGATGTAGCGCGCCTTGCCCGCGCGCACGATGTCGTCGAGCGCGCTCATCGTCTCTTCGACCGGCGTGTTCACGTCGAAGAAGTGCAGCATGTACAGGTCGACGTAGTCCATGCCGAGCCGCGCCAGCGACGCGTCGATGCCGTCCATGATGTGCTTGCGCGAATGGCCGCCCGCGTTCGGGTAGCTGCCCATGTCGTAGCCGACCTTGGTGGTCACGACGATCTCCTCGCGGCGCGCGACGCGCTTCAGGATCCGCCCGACCACTTCCTCGCCGACGCCGGTCGAATAGAAGTCCGCGAGGTCGATGAAGTTCACGCCGGCTTCGAGCGCATGGCGCACGATCGGCTCGCTTTGCGCCTCGTCGAAAATCCACGGCTTCCACTGCGGCGTGCCCATGTTCATCGTGCCGAGGCACAGACGCGAAACCTTCAGGCCGGACTGGCCGAGGCGAACATATTCCATGATGTAGTCTCCTTGTCGCGGCGCGCGCACCGCTCCCCGGCGCGCGCGGCCCGCATCGCGTAGCGGTGGGATCAGCGGTGCTTCGGCGTGTAGAACGGGTTCGACACGTCGCGCGCGGCGGCGAACACCTCATCGCGATGCGGCAGCCCCTTCATCGCCGCGACGATCGCGTTCTTGCAGGCGCGGTAGTTGTTGTCGAACACCGCGTCGAGGTCGTCCGTTTTCGGGTTGACCCAGTTCGCCGACACGACGACCCAGTCGTTCTCCGCTTCGGGCGGCAGCGTGCCGTTTTCGAGCGACTCGGCCACCGCCTTCGCGATGCCTGCCTGCGATGCGCCCCAGGTCGCGTTGCCGTGGAATTCGCCTTCGATCTGCGCCTTGTTCACATAGAGCGTGAGCGGCTTGGCCGGAATGCCGGGACGGGCGATCACGACGAACGGCGCATGGCCGGCCGACGGCGTCGACAGCGCGGTCGCGAACGCCTGACCCGCGGGACCGTTGCGCGGGCCCACCAGCACGTTGATGTGCGCGAGGTTGACGCCGGGTCCTTCGAATCCTTCGCCGATATACAGTTGCTTTTCCGTCGATGCGCTCATGTCAGATCCCGTGAGGGGTTGGATGGATGAGCGGATTGTGCTGTCGGAGCCCGACAGCCATGAAGCGATGTTTTTTGATCCGGGTTATGAGGCGGACTCAACTCCGGGTTTGTCCTGGGCGCGCCGATCCGGCGGGCGCCGGCGCCGGTTCAAGGTGAGGATTTTCGGGAGCCGCGAGCCGATACATCCGGCCCGCGGGATGCTCGCGCGCCATGCCGCGAACGCGCAACCCCGTCGCGCGCGGGCACCCGGCCGCGCCACGGGGAACCCGGACATCGGCCAAGGCGCCCTATCACGGTTTTCGCGTCCGCAACAAACGCTTTTGAATCAACGACCTGGAGATGATCCGAAGGCTGCAGGCGCCGGGCCGCCGCGTAGCAGGCGTCTCGGCTCAGGAGGAGCGATGCGGCGCGCGCAGCATGCAAAAGCCCGCAGGACGGCCGGGACGCGCGACGGGGAATCGGAGAGCCACGGGCGCACAAAACGCCGCGGCAAGCACGAAAGGTGAGGATTTTCGGGAGCGTTGCGGCGGCGCACCACCGCAGGCGCGCTGTGCCGCCCGGCGAGGCATGCGCCGGCCGCCGCGCGTCAGTCGGCGATCAGGAAACGGTCGCGATTCTTGCCATTCAGCCATGCGGGCGCGCGGCCGCGGCCGCTCCACGTCTCGCCGGTCTTCGGATTGCGGTATTTCGGCGGCAGCGGCTTTTTCTTCGCTCTCGCGCTCTTGCTCGAAAAACCGAGTTCTTCGGCCGTGATCGCATACTCGGCGATCTTTTCCCTGATTTCGGCAATGGCCTGTTTGATCTCCCGGTCGCGCGCGACGGCGACTTCCTTGTGGAGTTTTTCGAGCTGGACTGTCAACTGCTTGTAGGTGGCCATGTAAGGTCTCTCCGACAAATTTGAACGACAGCATTGTGACCCTATCAGACCGAAAAAGTGCCGGATAGCGCGCGCATGCTCAGTCGTCGATCGCGTCGTAGAGCCTCCTTTCGAATTCCACCGGCATCGCAAACGGTTCGAGCGCGCGCCGCTGGATCAGCATCAGGCCGATCATGTCCTCGACCGGGTCGCCGAACCAGCTGGTCCCGTACGCGCCCGGCCAGCCGAACGACCCCGTCGAGCGATAGCCGAGCGCAAGCTGCTGCGCCGGATCGTCGACGACCGACAAGCCGAGTCCGAAACCCTGGCCCGCCCAGACGATGTGGCCGAATGCGGGCGCGCGCCGCTGGTCGCGGCTCAGGAAGTTCGAGCGCATCAGGTCGACCGAGCGGTGCGACAGCAGCCGGACCTCGCCAACCCGGCCGCGGCCGAGCAGCATCCGCGCAAACTGCAGATAGTCCGCGGCGCTCGACACCAGCCCGCCGCCGCCGCCCTGAAAACGCTGCGGATTGGCCCAGCGGCTCGCGGGCGGACGGTCGTCGACCACCCGCCGGCGCGTGGCGGGATCGATACTGTAGGCCGTCGCGAGGCGCGGCAACTGGTCCGCCGGCAGCCAGAACGCGGTATCGCGCATGCCGAGCGGCGCAAAAATGCGGGTGCGGAAAAAGTCGCCGAGTGCCATCCCGCTGACGCGCTGGATCAGCACGCCGAGGATGTCGGTAGCGATGCCGTAATGCCAGCGTGTCCCCGGGTGGAACATCAGCGGCAGCGTCGCGACGCGCGCGAGCCACGTCGCGTTGTCCGCCTTCGACTCGAAACCGTTGAACACGGCCTCGTACGCCTGCGCAAGCGGGCCCGCCGCGGTGAAGTGATACGCGTAGCCGGCGCGGTGCGTCAGCAGGTCGAGCACCGTGACCGGCGCGCGCGCGGGCTCGGTGTGCTCGAGCGCGCCGGCCGGGTCGCGCAGCACGCGCGGCGCAGCCAGTTCCGGCAGCCACTGGGCCACCGGCGCATCGAGTGCGAGCTGGTCCTCTTCGGCAAGCATCAGGATGGCCGCGCTCGTGACCGGCTTGGTCATCGACGCAATGCGAAACAGGGTGTCGCGCTGCATCGGCAGGCGCTCGGCGTCGTCGCGCCAGCCGAGCGCCTCGAAATGGCCGATTTCGCCGCGCCGCCACGCGAGCGTCACGACGCCCGCAACCTCGGCGCGCTCGACATAGCCTTGCATCGCCGCTGTCAGGCGCGCAAGCCGCGCCAGCGAAAAACCTGATCGTTGCATCGATAGTCCCGGCCCGGCAAAGTCCGATGCTCAGCGCCGGCCAGGCGAGCCTGCGCGGGCTTCGAGGGCGCTGAGCGCGTCGTTGAGCCGCTTGACGCGGCTCGCCTGCGACGGCACCAGCACGCCGCCCGACACCGAATTGACACGATTACGCCAATAAGCGAGCGGAATACGATCGGCAGCGGAGATATGCGAAATGACGCGCTCCAGATGCTCGATGTCTCGTTCGAGTTGATAGTGATCCATTGCTTCCCCGGATTGAACGCAGTACCCACGATTCGAAACGTGCAAAGTGCCGCCTGATCCCGCTTTTATCGTTGTGCGCGGCCCAGATAATGGGCCGCATGGGTCGTGTTCCGTCCGTTTTCCGGACGTCCGGCCGGGTCGCGCGCGGGAAAGCGCTTCAATCTGACATTAGTCGCAAAATGCGACGCGTTCCGTTAGCCGCCGCACCCAAGCCGGTGAATTCGTTCTGCATCAAGTTGGCGGGGCATCTGACGCGCGCGGCAGATTATCACGACATTAAGTCTGTTGTGTGCGACAACGGATTTCTTTTAGCGCCGACGGGATTATGCAATTCGCAATGAATAATCGGACTGGCATTGCGTTGGGACCATCGCGCGCCCGGGAATCGACGCGAAATAGCCGGCCCGTTTGCGGAGAAAAAGAGACGCGCGAAAGGAGCATGACAGCCGGGGGGCGGGACCGCCGCCGCCCCCATCGGCGTCACTCACTGGCTGGCGGACGGACAGGCGTAGATCAGGCTCATCGTGCCGTTGTTGCCCGACTGCCTGACAGTCTGATACTGGCCACCGCAATTGGCGCGCGCCTGCTGCGCGCACGAGTCGGAGCCCACCGGACATTGCACCAGAACCGTCGGACGACCGTCCGGCAGAAACAGCGGCGGGCTGCTGCTGCAAGCGCCGAGCAGCGCGGCAAGCGCAAGTCCGGCGCCGCCGCACGCGATACGGGTCGCGCGCGTCGCAAGCACAGGGATGGCGTGGCTGAATTTCATGGGCACCCGGTTCCTTTCTCATTCTTCGATCCGGCGATTGTGCCATGCGCGCGTTGCACTGCGTCACTGTCCTGCGATGCGGGCGATCGGGACGGCCGCCCCGCCGGCCGTCGGCGGGCGCACAGCCTGCGGACCGCGAGCGCCGTCGGCATGCCTCACGACATGAACATGCCGCCGTCGACGTTGATCGTCTGCCCCGTGATGTAAGCGGCGTCGTCCGATGCGAGAAAGGTCACGAGGCCCGCGACATCCGCGCCGGTGCCGGCCCGCTTCATCGGAATGGCGTCGACCCATTGCGCCATCAGTTCGCCCGGCTTGTAGTGGCCGAGCAGCTTGCCCCACGCTTCGTCGTTATACGACCACATGTCGGTCGTGATGATGCCCGGACAGAACGCATTGACCGTGATGCCGGTCGCCGCCAGTTCCTTCGCCAGGCTTTGCGTGATGCCGACCACGCCGAACTTGCTGGCCGCGTAGTGCGGCGTATAGATGAAGCCCTGGCGCGCCTGTCCCGACGCCGTGTTGATCAGCCGCCCGGTCTTGCCGGCGGCGAGCATCCGCGTGGCGGCCTCCTGGCAGCACAGGAACACGCCCTTCGTGTTGACCGCGAGCACCTTGTCCCATTCGGCCTCGCTCAGGTCCTGCAGCTTCGCGATCGTGATGACGCCCGCGTTCTGCACCGACACGTCGACTTCGCCGAGCTTCGCGGCCACCTCCTCGTACAGCGCTTTCACGGCATGCCGGTCGGTCACGTCGGTTTCGACGCCGAGCGCATCGAAACCCGCATCGCGCAGCTGCGCGGCCGCATCGAAGACGGCCTTCTCGTTCGCCGACACGCACACCTTCGCCCCTTCGCGCGCGAAGCGCCCGGCGATTCCGAGGCCGATACCGCGGCTGCCGCCGGTAATCACCACCACCTTCTGCTCAAAACGTTTCATGTCGATCTCCTTCTTCGTTGCTTCCAGTTCGAGGTGCTGACGAGGCTAGAGCCGTTCGATCCAGCGCAGCCACTGCGCGTGGTTGTCCGCCGCCTGCGCGCGCCCGCCGCCGGGCTCCACGCGGCGCAGCACCGTGCGCTGCGCGCGATGCGCGCCGATGTCGCCGATCAGGCCGAGTTGCCACGCGCCGAGCGTCGCCGCGCCGGCCGCCGAGATTTCGGTCAGCTCCAGCGTGCTCACCGGCCGGTCGAGCGTATCGGCGAGGTACTGCAGCAGGAACGGCCGCTGCACGAGTCCGCCGTCGAGAAAGAGTTCGCGCAGCGGCAAGCGGGCCGCGCGCTCCATCACCGTGATCACGTCCTTGATCTGATAGATGATCGATTCGTACGCCGCGCGCGCGACGTGTTGCCACGACGTCGAAAAGTCGAGCCCGACGATCTGCGCGCCGCCCGGATACTTCCAGTGCGGGCAACCGATGCCGGAAAACGCCGGAATCAGATACACGCCGCCGTTGTCGAACGTGCTGAATGCGTGCTCGGCGGCCGCGAAATCGTCGAACAGGCCCAGCTTGTCCTTCAGCCATGCCGGCGTCGAACCCGCGCTGATCACGATGCCCTCCAGCGCATGATCGACGCGCTCGCCCGCGCCGAAGCACAGCGTCGACACGAGGCCGTCGATCGGCGGCTGCGCGCGCGCGCCGACGTTCATCATCAGCGACGAACCGGTGCCCATCGTCGCCTTCGCCAGCCCCGGCGCGAGACAGCCTTCGCCGACCGCGGCCGCGTGCGAGTCGCCGATCATCGCGACAACCGGCAACGCGTTCGGCAGCAGCCCGTCGAAGTCGGTCCAGCCGAACTCCGCCGCCGACGGCCGCACGTCCGGCAAATGCAGGCCGTCCAGCCCGAAGCGCGCGATCAGTTCGCGGTCCCAGTCGAGCGCGTGCAGGTTGAACAGCATCGTGCGCGAGGCGTTCGTGTAGTCGGTCAGATAGGCCGCGCCGCGCGTGAGCCGGTAGAGCAGCCACGTGTCGACGGTGCCGAAGTACGCGTCGCCCGCGTCGATCGCGGCGCGCACGCGCGCGTCGTTCTCGCGCAGCCAGATCAGCTTCGACGCGGAGAAATACGGGTCGATCAGCAAGCCAGTGCGCTGCGCGATGGTCGCGGACAGCCCCTCGGCACGCAGCCGTTCGCACACGGGCAGCGACCGCTGGCACTGCCAGGACACCGCCGGCGCAAGCGGCTCGCCGGCCCCGTTCCAGACGACCGCCGTTTCGCGCTGATTGGACACGCACACGCCGGCCAGCTGCGCGGCCTCGCCGCCGAAGTTCGCAACGCATTGCGCGACCGCGTCGCGCACCGAACCCCACAGCGCCTGCGCATCCTGCTCGACGAAGCCCGCGCGCGGATGCGCGCTGCCGACCGGCGTGAACGCTTTTGCATGGACATGGCCGAGTGCGTCGAAGATCAGCGCCTTCGTTCCGCTCGTCCCCTGATCGATGGCCAGCACGTATTGCATGTTTCGACATCCCAGGAAAATACCTTGTCCGGCGCGCTTCGCGCAGAATGCGCGGCGCCGGTCGCTCAGGCGGTGGCAAGCTCCATCACGCGCACGTCGCTTGCCTCTTCGCGCGACAGCACGCCCTGGCAACGTCCGCGCGCGAGCACCATCACACGATGCGACAGGCCGAGCACCTCGTCGAGATCCGAGCTGACGACCACCACGGCGACACCGCTCGCGGCAAGCTTCGCAATCACCTCGTAGATCGCGGCGCGCGCACCGACGTCGATGCCGCGCGTCGGCTCGTCGAGAATCACGACCTTCGGCTCGCGCGCGAGCCACTTGGCAAGCACGACCTTCTGCTGGTTGCCGCCCGACAGGCTGCCTGCGCGCTGCTGCGGCCGCCCCTTCACGCCAAGCCGGTGAATCAGCGCGTCGGCGAACTCGCGCACCTGCTGCGGCTGCATCCAGCCGCCGCGGCCGAGCCGGTCGAGGCTGCCGTACGCCAGATTGTCCTCGATCGAATGATCGAGCACGACGCCTTGCGCCTTGCGGTCCTCGGGCACCAGCACGAGGCCCGCGCGTATCGCGTCCGCCGGGCCGTTCAGATGCAGCACGTCGCCGCCGACCGACACGCTGCCGCCCGCCACCGGGTCCGCCCCCGCAATCGCGCGCACGAGTTCCGTGCGCCCCGCGCCGACGATACCGGCGATGCCGAACACCTCGCCCGCCCGCACCGTAAACGACACGTCATGGAACGCACCTTCGGCCGACGTGAGCGAGCGGACGTCGAGCATCGCCGTGTCGCGCGGCGCGGCAAAGCGCGGAAAAATGCGCTCGACGTTGCGCCCGACCATCTGCTCGATCAGCGTCCTGACAGGCACGCTGCCGTTTTCGTGGCTCGCGATCAGCCGGCCGTCGCGCAGCACGACCACGCGATCGGCAATCCGAGCGATCTCGTCAAGCCGATGACTGATGTAGATGAACGACACGCCCTGCGCGCGCAGCGCCGCAATCTGCTCGAACAGCCGGTCGGTTTCCGCGCCGCCGAGCGCGGCGGTCGGTTCGTCGAGAATCAGCAGGCGCGCGTCGAGCGTGAGCGCCTTCGCGATCTCGACCTGCTGCTGCGCCGCGACGCGCAACGTGCGCACGACGCGCGTCGCCGGCACATCGAGGCCGAGCCGGCGCAATTGCTCCTCCGCGCGGCGCGCCATGTCGGCGCGGTCGATCTTGCCGTGCTTCGTCGGCAGCCGCCCGACGAACACGTTTTCCGCAATCGACAGATCCGGCAGCAGCCGCGTTTCCTGATGGATCAGCCCGATCCCCGCCGCAAGCGCGTCGCGTGGCGACTGCGGCGCATACGGCTTGCCCGCCCATGCCATGCGCGCGCCCGGATCGGGCTGCAGCGCACCGGCGATGATCGACGACAGCGTGGACTTGCCCGCGCCGTTCTCGCCCAGCAGCGCGACCACGGTGCCGGGCCGCACGTCCAGATCGATGCCGCCGAGCACGACGTTGCGGCTGAAGGTCTTGCCGACGCCGCGCACGATCAGCCCGCTGTGCGCGATATCCCGGATGGGCTCGCCGGCGTCGGAGGTTGCCGTGGCGCTCGATGTCATGATTCGCTCCAAGGTGGCGGGATCGACCGGGCCCAGGGCCGGTCGTCCCGGTTCTGCATGCGCGGACGGCTCAGGGATGATGCGTGATGAACGGCCCGACGTTCGCCTTCGTCGTCAGCGTGGCCGGCAGCAGTTGCTGCGCCGGCACCGGCTTCTTCGCGATCAGCGCGAGCGCCGAGTCGACGGCCATGCGTCCCATGCGCTGCGTCTGCTGCGTCATCGTCACGTCGATCACGCCGTCGCGCACCGCCTTCAGCCCGGCGATGTCGCCGTCGAAGCCGGCGATCAGCACCTTGTGCCCGAGGTTCGAAATCTTCACCGCCTGCGCCGCGCCGAGCGCCATCGCATCCGCGTGTCCGAAGATCACGTTGATGTCCGGATTGCGCTGCAGCATGTCCTGCGCGACCGCGAAGCCCTTGTCCTGCGCCCAGTCGGCCGGTTGACGCGCGACCACCTTGATGCCGGGCGCCTTCGAGATCGCTTCCGTGAAGCCTTTTTCGCGCGCAAGCTCCGGCGTCGTGCCAAGCTGGCCCTGCAGCTCCGCGAGGACGGCATGCCCCTTCGTCTGCTTCACGATCCAGTTGCCGAGCTGCTTCGCCGCGGCCACGCTGTCGGTCGCGATGAAGGTGTCGCCCGGCGCATCCGGCGGATTGCGGTCCACCGCGATCACCGGCACGCCCGCGGCCTTCGCCGCGCGCACCGGCACACCGGCAGCCGTGGCGCCCGCCGGAATGTAGATGAGCGCATTGATCTTGCGGGTGAGCAGATCCTGCACCTGGTTCACCTGTGTCGCGGCGTCGCCCTTCGCGTCGACGGTGATCACGTTCACGCCCTTCTCTTTCGCGTAGGCTTCGACGGACTGCTTGATCTGGTTGAAGAAGTCGGCCTGCAGGTTGGCAACCGCAAGGCCGATGGTGACCGTGCCGGCTGCCGACGCGGCGGGCGACGCGAACGCGAAGCCGAGCGAAGCAGCCACTGCAAGAAGGGAGGAACAGGCGAAGCGTCGATTCATGTGTGTCTCCTGGTGGTTTCTGGTTATTGCCTGGTTGTTTCTGGTTGTTGCCTGGTTGCCGGTCGAACCGAGGGGTGAAGCCGGTCCCGAAGCGCCGCGCGACGCTACGCCGCGCTGCGCCGGCGCAGCGTATCGGCGCCGACCGCGAGCACGATCACCATGCCGATCACGATCTGCTGGATGAACGGGGAAACGCCGATCAGGTTCAGGCCGTTGCGCAGCACACCGATCGTCAGTACACCGAATGCTGTGCCGACCACCGAGCCGGTGCCGCCGACGAGACTCGCGCCGCCGATCACCACGGCGGCGATCGTGTCGAGTTCGTAACCGGTGCCCGCGCTCGGCTGCGACGAGTCGAGGCGGCTGGCAAGCACGACACCCGCGACGCCCGAGAGCGCACCGCACAGCGTGTAGACCGCGACGGTCGTCGCGCGCACCTTGATGCCCGCGAGGCGCGCGACTTCGGCGCTGCCGCCGATCGCATACAGGCTGCGCCCGGCGGCGCGATACTTCAGGATCACGAAGCCGACGACCATCAGCGCGACGAACAGCGCGACCGTGAGCGACAGAAAGCCGAAATGGCGGTCGATCGACAGCGCGGTGAACCAGTCCGGATAGCCGACGATCTGCTCGCCGTTGGTAATCAGGTTCGCGAGCCCGCGCGCAATCGACATCATCGCGAGCGTCGCGATGAACGCAGGCAGCCGCACGACGACGTTCAGCAACCCCGACACGAGGCCGCACAAGGCGGCCACCGCGATGCTCGCCGGAATCGCGATCGCGAAGGACAGCCCCGCGTTGTTCGCGAGCCAGCCCATCACCATCATGCCGAGCCCGAGCACCGAGCCCACCGACAGGTCGATGCCGCCGATGATGATCACCGCGGTCATGCCGAGCGCCATGATGCCGAGCACGGTGATCTGGTCGAGCACGTTCAGCAGGTTGCGCAGCGACAGGAACGAGGGCGTCAGCAGCGAAATCACGACGCACAGGAACACCAGGCTGATCAGCGGCCCCTGTTCGAGCAGCAACGTAAGCCGCGCGCGATGCGACGCACGCGCCGCCGCCGCGCTCGGCTCCGGCCGCAATGGTTCGCGCTCCGGCAATTCAGCGCTGTTTTCGATGGACTTGCTCACGGGTCGTCTCCTGTTATGGCGTGATGGGCGCACTCATGCGGGGCGCCGGCGGGGCTCAGTAAATCGTGTAGCCGCCGTCGATCATCAGGTCGGCGCCGCTGATCATGTCCGCGCCGTTCGATGCGAGAAACACGATCGCCGCGGCGATCTCGTCGGTATAGGCGAAGCGGCCGACCGGAATCTGATCCTTCATCCGCTCGCCTTTTTCGCCATCCCATGCGGCCGCGCCCATCGGCGTGAGCACGACGGTCGGCGACACCGTATTGACGGTGATGCCGCGACGGCTCCATTCCTTCGCGAGCACTTTGGTCATGCCGATCAGCCCGGCCTTCGCCGACGTGTACGCGCAATGCTGGTCGATCGCGACGCTGGCCGCCTGCGACGCGATGTTGATGATCTTCGCCCGGTGCCCGCGTGCAAACACGTGCCGCGCAAAATGCTTCGCGCACAGGAACGGGCCGGTCAGGTTCACGTCGATCTGGCGGCGCCATTCGTCGAGCGTGATGTCCTCGGCGCGCGTGAGCGTGATCGTGCCGGCCGCGTTGACGAGCAGATGCAGCGCGCCGAAACGCGCGGCCGCTGCTTCGATCGCCGCGGCGACGTCCGCTTCGTTGCCCACGTCGCATGCGAACGCCGCCGCGTGCGACGGCCCGAGTATCTCGAGTGCGGCCGCGACTTTCTCCTCTTCGAAGCGCGGATACAGGATCGCCACGCGGGCGCCCTTCGCGATCAATGCTGCGTTGGTCGCCATCGCGATCCCGCCGAGACCGCCCGCGACGACGGCCACCTGGCCGTCGAGCCGGAACGCGAAATCGACGCCGTGCTTCAGCGACATGTCGTACTGGGTTGTCATGCGTGTCTCCTGACTGATTCGTGATGGGCGTCGTAATAGGCGTTGCGGCTCACGGGCGGGGCGCGCCGGCCATGTCGAGCACCGCGCGCTCGATGCCCTGCGCGTCGATGCCGTAGTGACGGCGGATGCCGGCGCGCGTGCCGTAAGTGGCGAATTCGCCTTCCGTGACGCCGAGCATGCGCAGCCGCCGCGCAATGCCGCGCCGCGCGAGCTGCACGGCGACGAGCGCGCCGATGCCGCCATGCAGCGAATGCTCCTCGACGGTCACGATGTCGTCGTGCGCGCAGAGAATCTCGACGAGCCGGTCGGTATCGAGCGGCCGGATCGACGACAGGTTCACGAGCGTCGGCGCGATGCCGTGCGTCTCGAGCGCCTGGCACGCGGCGAACGCTTCGCCGACCACCGAGCCGAGTGCGACGAGCGCGACGCGCCGCCCACCGGCGTCGCTGCTCGGGCGTCCGTGCAGCAAGACGTCGGGCTGGCCCGGCGCGAACGCGTACTCGGCGTCGTGCAGCACCGGGAATTTCGCGTTGTCGAGCCGGATGTACACCGGACCGTCGATACCCGCCGCGTAGCGCACGATCTGCGCAGCTTCGGGCGCGTCGCACGGCGCAAAAATCTGCACGTTGCCGAGCCCGCTCATGATCGACACGTCGTCGATTGCATGGTGCGTCGACGCGAGCGGGCCGTAGGCGACGCCCGCGTTCAGTCCGAGCATCTTCACGTTGGTCCGGCTATAGCAGATATCGTTCTTCACCTGCTCGTTCGCGCGAGCGACGAGGAACGGCGCCGCGTTCGCGGTGAACACGACGTGCCCGCCGAGCGCCATGCCGGCCGCCATGCCGACCATGTTCTGCTCGGCAATGCCGACGTTGATCACGCGGTCCTCATGACGCGACTGGAACGCGCCGATCTTCGCGGTCGATGTCGAATCGCTCACCATCACGACCACGTCGGCGCCCGCGTCGGCCAGTTCCACGAGCGCGCCGACGACGCCGTCGCGCAGGTCCGCTGCTTCATGCATGGTCGAGCTCCTTCAATGCGAGCGCGAGCTCGTCCTCGTTCGGATACTTGTGATGCCACGCGGCGACATTCTCCATGAACGACACGCCGCGGCCTTTCACCGTTTGTGCGATCACGGCCTTTGGCTTTCCATTATGGAAATCCATTTTTTCTATTAGTCTCGAAATTTGAAACGGATCATTTCCGTTCGTTTCGTGCACTTCCATCCCGAATGCGGCGAACTTCTGATCGAGCGGCTCGAGATCCATGATCTTCTTCGTCGTGTCCGCGAGCTGCAGATGGTTGCGGTCGACGATGACGACGAGGTTGTCGAGCCCGAAATGGCTGGCGGCCATCAGCGCTTCCCAGTTCGAGCCTTCCTCCAGTTCGCCGTCGCCGGTCAGCACGAACACGCGCCCGGGCGCCGGCGTGCCGGCGGCGCGGCGGCGCTTCGCAAGCGCGAGGCCCGCCGCGATCGGCAAGCCGTGGCCGAGTGCGCCGGTGTTCACCGTCACGTAGCCCGGCAGCTTCTGGCGCACCGGATGGCCGGGCAGACGCGAATGATCGCGCAGGTAGCCCGTCAGTTCGGCATCGGCCAGCCAGCCGAGCTCCGCGAAGCAGCAATACAGGCCGCCCACGCCGTGGCCCTTGCTGAGCACGAACTCGTCGTGCCACGCGAGCGGATCGGCGCGATAGCGCATCACGCGGAAATACAGCGCCACGAGAATGTCGACCTCCGACATGTCGCCCCCTGTATGGCCGCTGCGCGCCGCGGCGTTCATCATGCAGATCCGTTTGCGGATCGCGCGGGCGCGCGCCTTCAGCTCAGCGTCGGCAAGCGAAAATGGGTTTTCCATATACTTTCCATCTGTTTCCTTTGTGTTGTTATTAGTTTCGAATACAAGCGGAAGAAGGTCAAGGAGTTTCGCTCGCTTTCTGTCCCAGTGAATACCCTGGATCGCCGCACACCCGACCGGATGGGGTAATCCCGGCAGATGCGGCGGCCGGACCGCCCCGGCTTCGGTTTTCTAATTGGAAAGTCGAGTTATAATCAATCGAAACCATGCGCAACGTCCGTTGTCCCGGCCGCCACGGCCGCGGCGGCACACTGCGCCCAGCCCGGAAAGGCACGATGGATCAGAAAACCCGCTGTGAAAATATCTATGCGACCGTGCGCGACATGAAGGCGGTCAAGCTGTCGGATCTCGCGCGCACGTTCGACGTGTCGATGCCGACGATCCGCAAGGACGTCGATACGCTAGAGCGCGACGGCCTCGTCGAACGCGTGCACGGACTCGTGCGCCTGAAGACGCTGTCGTACATGTTCGACGGCACCGGGATGAGTCATCTGCAGCCGAGCGCGGCCAAGGTGTGGATCGGCGCGAAGGCGTCCACGCTGGTGAGCAACGGCGATTCGATGATCCTCGATTGCGGCGCGACCACCACCGAGATGGCGAAGAACCTGGTCGGCCGCCAGCATCTGCGCATCGTCACGAACGCGCTGAACATCGCGATGCTGCTCGGCAACGAACCGTCGAACCGCGTGATGCTGACCGGCGGCCAGTTCATGCCGGAGACGCTCGCGGTGTCCGGCGAGCGCGCGTCGGCGTTCTTCGAAGGGATGTTCGTCGACAAGCTGTTTCTTGCGGCGGGCGGCGTGTCGAAGGAAGGCGGCATTTCGTACCCGGACTTCATCGACCTGCACGTGAAAAACGGCATGATCGGCGCCGCGCGTCACGTGTACCTGCTCGCCGACTCGCAGAAGTTCGGGCGTCGCGAGTTCGCGACGTTCGGGGCGATGGACCGCGTCCATACGGTCGTGACCGACCGTGGCCTCGCGGCCGAGCATCTGAAGTGGCTGGAGAGCCTCGGCATCGACGTGCTGTTCGCCGACGCCCCCTAACCGGCGCGCCATCGCGCACCGGCGGCCGGCAAGCCGGCCCCGGTACGCGCGGGCGACGGCGTGGACGGCGTGGACGGCGCGCGGGCGGCGCTTACGCGGCCTGCGTCACCGGCAGCAGCGCGGCCTCGCCGCGCAATGCGGCGACCTTGCGCATCGTGTCGACGCACGCGTGCGCGAGCTCGGTCCCCTTCACGACGAAGTGCTCGCGAAAGAACCCCACGTGCTCGCTGGAGCCGTGGAAATGATGCGGCGTGAGCACGGCCGACAGCACGACCGTCTCGGTGTCGAGCTGCACCTGCATGAGCCCGGAAATCACCGCCTGCGCGACGAAGTCGTGCCGGTAGATGCCGCCGTCGACGACCAGCCCGGCGCAGGCAACCGCTGCGTAGCGGCCGGTTTTGGCGAGCAGCTTCGCGTGCAGCGGCAGCTCGAACGCGCCGGGCACTTCGAAGAAATCGCACTCGGATTCCTGGATGCCCGCGCGGGCGAGGCCGGCGACGAACGACGCGCGGCACTGATCGACGATGTCCTTGTGCCAGCACGACTGGACGAAGGCAATCCGGCGGGAAGAAGACGAAACGGAATGAAGCGGGGTCATGGAATGGTCCTGTGTGAAAAGACAATGGGCGCACAGGGCCAAGCCGCGCAGACATGCGCTTCCAACCCCGCTCTCTCTCATCCGGACTATGACCGTCGGCCCCGGAATCACACCGGGTCTGCTTGACCTTGCCGCACGCAGTGGGTGCGGCAAGCGCTCGCGGGCTACGCGTCGTCGACGCGATTACCGCCGGTGGGGAATTTCGCCCCGCCCTGAGAACGTTCGCGGTCTCGACGACCGCAGCGCGAATTTAACACAACCCCCATAGCCCCGCTGCGGACAGGGATTGAACGCGCCTTCAGGTGCAATCCGTTTGGGTCCGGGCCGCTTCGCCGGCTTCTGGCAGACCGTGCTCGCGCGCGCGGAGTGCCTGCACGCGCGATATCGCCCCCCAACCTCGTGCCAACCCTGCGCTCACACCTGCTACAACGGCACGCCGGCGCGCGAACAGGCGCGCCGTGGATCCAGATCGAGCGTCAGCGGATGGCCGCTCGCGAGCGCATCGGCGTTTGCGAATGCCTCGAAGCGCGGCACGTCGTCAATCAGCGGGGCCAGAAGGATGCGCAGATACGTCCGGCCCAGTTGCTCCGCACGCGGCAGGCCGATGCGCAACAGCTGCCTCAGACAGACCTGCGCCTCGGCGGCGGTTTCGTTTGCTTCGCGCGCGTATTTCCAGCCTGCGCGCGCCGACGCGAACCAGTAGCGCAACGTTGCGCGCGCATACGCTTCGGCGGCGCGCCTGACCCGCTCGTCGCTGAAATTCGCGCGAATTGCTTCAAGCACTTCCGGTGGCAACGCGTCCGGGTCGCCGCCCAGCTCCGCATCCGGGTACGGCAGCGGCGCGGGCGCCGCCGCGTCGCCTTGCGCGGGCCCGGCCTGGACGAGCTGGATGCCGGGCAGCCGCACGGCCGCCGACGAATCGGCAACGAGGAGGGGCCGCACGCGCGAATCCGTCGGCCCGGCCACGGGCAGACGAAGCGCACGCGCCGGAGCGAACGTCGGGCCCGGCGCGCCGGACCGGGTCGCGACAAATACCCGCGCATTGCCGAACACCCGCGCCCGCGCGAATACCCCGGCCCGCGCCGGTCGCACCGCGTCCCGGCCGAAGTCGAGCGAGGCCTCCGCTGGTCCCGGACGGGTCGCCGCGCACGCATGACGAAGCCGCGCGACACTGCTCGCCGCCAGCGACAGCGCCAGGCGTCCGGTGTTCAGGCGCTCGTTCCAGTAGACGTCGACAAACGCATGGCCGATGCCGCTCGCCGGAACGTTCGCCACATCCGGCGGCAGCGGCGGCCGCCAGCCCGGCACCTCGCCGTGCCGCAGCGCGGCGATCACGAGATCGCCTTCGCTGGTTGCATAAGGGCTGCTGCGCGAGGGCGCGGATGACGCGCCGCCCGCGCGCGCGAGCTTCAGGTTGACGCCCTGGTTATCGCCGACGACATAGGCCGACGGCACCCCGAGTCCGAGCACCGCGAGACGCCCGGCGATCGCGCGGGCGTCGAGCGCCAGCACCGCCGCGTTCGTGTACAGGTTGCCGAGCGAATGCGCGACGACGAAAAGCGCCCGCCCGCTCGCGAGCACCTGGGCCATCCTCGCGCTGTCCGCGGCGGTTTGCTGCGCCACGCGTCCGAGAATCGACGGGTCGAAGCTGTGCGCGACCAGCAGCGTCTCCAGCAGGCCGACCGGCAGGCCGATGGGCCCGGCCATCCGGAACGCCCGGTCGTCGAGCGAAAACAGCGTCACGAACAGCCGCGCAATGCTTTGCCGCTCGAGCTCGCCATGCGCTTCGCGCGCCTTCAGCAGGAACACTTCGCTCAGGTTGTTCAGGCCGTCGTCACGGTGATACAGCACCAGCACCGCGTGTGCATCGACGTCCGGACCGAGGTCCGCCAGCCGGAACGACACCGTCATCGCTTCGTCGTTCGCGAACGGCTCGGGCGTCCACACGCCGTTCGCGAACGCCGGCTCGACGAGACAGTCCGCGCCGCTCGCCGCCCGCGCGCACGGGCCCGCACAGGCAAGGGCGGCCAGCAGCACGAGCATCCGGATGACCATGAACGGAAACCCTCGCGGAGCACAGCAATCGCCGGCCGCGACGCGGCAGGGCCGTGATCCTTCGAGTTATAGCCACGCGCGGCGCGCCCGGCCACCAGGGTTTTGCACCGGGCGGCGGCGCGCCCGAAAGCCGTTCACTGGCATAGCGCGAACGCTTCGCGCGCCGCGATATCGCCGTTGCCGAAGATGCCGACTACGGTGCAGTCGGCCGCCACGCATTCGAACATGCTGTAGGCGAACGTGATCACGAAATGGCGCCGCTCGTCGTCCGCTGCGTCGGCGCCCCACGCGTCCGCCACCAGTGAGGAGCCCGCAATTTCATGCGCGCACGCGCGGCGCAGCCCATGCGCGGACAGCGGATGGTCGGCCAGGCCGGCGTCGTCCGGGGGCCCGAACTGGTGAAACACGGGGGCCGCGAACTCGACCGCGCAGAACGGGGCGTCGTCCGCGTCGAATGGACCGAAGCGCTCGTAATCGGCGGCAGCGATCCGGTAGACGATCACGATCCGCCGTTCGTTGGCGATCACCAGGGGCTCCGGCGCATCGTCGGCCGGGTGCGGCACGTCGTCGAGCGGAACGACCCGGTCGATGGCGCGGACGTCGGGAGAGGAATTCATCGGTTTGCGCGGCTCCTTCGCGAATGCGCTGCACTATGCCATGCGCGCGGCGCAACGCCATCACAAAAAAACGGTTGACTTCGTGAAACGAACCCGTAGAATTCGTTTTGTTGCAGCGCAACAAAACCCGTCGATCCCCGCGGCGTGCGGATCCTGCGCCTTTCGAGCCTGTCGCCTTTGCCGCGTTTACCCCCTCAGGAGCCGTGATGAGCACGCCTACGCCCCAACAACTGATCGCCGCCCAGCAAGCCAGCGTGGCATCGTTCTTCGGTCTCGCGAACCAGGTCTTTGCCGGTGTCGAAAAGCTTGTTGCATTGAACCTGCAGGCAGGCAAGGCGAGCCTCGCCGAAAGCCAGGCCCTCTTCGCGAAGGCGCTGGAGGCGAAGCATCCGGGCGAGCTGTTCGCGCTGTCCGCCAGCCTCGCGCAACCCGCATCGCAAAAGGCTGCGGCCTATGGCCGCGAAGTGGGCGAGATCCTGTCGGGCGCGCAGGCCGAACTGTCCAGCACGGCCGCGGCGCAATTCCAGCAGGCCCAGAAGGAAGCGCGCAGCCTGATCGAGAACCTCGCGAAGAACACGCCGGCGGGCAGCGAAGCCGCGATCGCCGCGTGGAAGTCGACGATCTCGGCCAGCCAGGCGGCCTACGAATCGGCCACCAAGGCCGCGAAGCAGTTCTCCACCCTCGCCACGCCGCGCGTCTGAGCACGGCGGCCGCGCACGCGCGCGCGGTGGCATGAGCGCGCCGGTTCAGGCCGGCGCGAAGATCACCGCCTGGCGGTCGGCGATGTAGCGATGCGTGCGCCTGAACCGGTAGATCTGCCCGTCGGCGGTCATCCGGTTGATACCCGGCGCAGTGAGCGCAAGCATGTCGTCCGCGAGGTGCGCGGCAACGGCATCGCTGCCGGCGAGATCGTGCGGCGGGCTATCCGGGTCGCCGATATACACGGCCCGTTCGCGCGTCCCGTAACGCATCACAACCACACTCTGACCGGCGTCGAGCGCCCGCTCGAGATAGTTCGCCAGTTCCCGCAGCGCGGCCGGCGTGTTCGTGCGCGTCGCCCAGGCCGGGCCGGTCGTTGTCGTCATCGTCATCGCACCGTTCCCCCGTCAAGTGGTTGCGTCGCAGGAGCAAGGCCCGGCGCAGGGTCCGGGCCAGTGCCCTTCCACTATAAGCAAAGGAACGCGCGTACGCGATGCTGTTTGCGCCGCCGTGCGGGCGCAGACGCTCCCGCAGCGCGGCGTTCACATCCGCAGACTGTTCAGGAACTGGAACCACAGACCGCCCAGTGTGCCGTCGCCTGGCGGCGTGCTTGCGTGCGCGTCGTGGGCGTCGCGGGCCTCGCGGGCGTCGCGGCCCTCGTGCACGGTTGAGGGCGCGGCCGTCGCGCCGGATGACGGCGCGACGGGTTCCGTGGGCTCTGCGGGTTCTGCCTGCCGAGACGCATGCAAAGCCTGCGCGCTGTCGGCAATCTGTGCAGCCAGCGCGGGCTCGCAGCCGTCGCCGAGCAGCACGCCCCACACCACGTCGCGGTTGTAGCCCTGCCCGACGAAACGCATCGCGAGCGCGACGCGGCGCGTGTAGGCCTGTTCGGCAGCGGCGCGCTGTGCGGCTTCGCGTTCGGCCTGCTCGCGCGCGTGCTGTGCCTGCTGCGCTTCCCACGCACGCATGTGCTCGGCGAACACCGCGTCGTAGACGCGGCGCTGAGCCGGATCGGACAGGATTCCGTACGCGTCGCGGATTTCCTGGAACGCGGCCTGCGCGTCGGCCTCCCGGCCCGCGTTGCGGTCCGGGTGCCAGCGCATGGCCGCCTTCCGGTAGGCGCGCTTGATTTCGTCGTCGCTCGCGTGCGGCTGCACACCGAGCTTGTCGTAGAGAGTCGCCATCGCGTGCTCGACCATCGGTCACATCCGTGGGATCGTAGCATGCGAAAAATGACGCGCCGTGACAGCGCACGCCGTTGCGCGTCGGATGTCGGATCAGAAGCGGTACGAAATACCGATCTTCACGATCGGATAAAAGCGCAGCCGGTCCGCGGTGTTCTGCAGCGACTGCTGTTCGGCGGCAACATTCGCCTCGCCCGCCTCCGCGACAATGTCGGCGGGCACGTCGAAATCGACGTGCGGGCGACCATACGCGACGCCCGCATCGAAGAACATCGAGATGCCCTTCTTGCCGACCGGCGCATGGCCGAAGCCGATGCCCAGATACGGGCGCACCGCGGGAAACGTCGCCTTCGCGTGAATGTCCTGACCGAGCGTCGAATACTCGACGCCGTTGATCCGGTAGCTGCCGGACATGCTGGTCGCCGTCGCATCGACATGGTCGTCGCCCACCAGCAGGCCGGCGGTCAGGCGGAACGGCACGACCGAAGGCGCGGGGAAGAAATCGGCGTACAGACCGGCATGCAGCAGCGTGGCGGTGCCGTCGTAGTGCAGATCGCCCGAGTTGAAACTGTGCGAGAAGCTGAAACCATTGAAGTCGCCCCGCACGTTGAACCGCGTGCCGAGCGGATGGCCGTAGCCGATGCCGACACCTTCCGTGCCGATCTGTCCATACACTTCATCCGCGTGGGCGAGCGGCCCCGAGAGCGCGGCAAGGCCCGTGACCAGGGCGACAACCAGACTTTTCATCGTACCAATTCCTGTGGCGTAGTAGGAGGGTGAGCAGGCGGCCGAAACGGGGGCAATTCAATTTGCATAGGCCTCGGTTATGCGCGTTTACGACGGCCCGGCGGGATTCTTGAGGCCATGCGCGCGTTCGTCGGCGCGGCGAATCAGGCCACACCCGCGGCAAGACCGTGCGCAGAACATCGCACGCAAGAACTACCCACCTTGCGCCTATGGGTTGCCATTAATCAGTAGTACGATGTAAAAATGTCTTGCTTCGGCTGTCCCGGAGGCGCGCGCCGCAATGCGTCCACACGCTCCGCGCCGTTCGCCGCCAGGCCCGAGTGCGAGACCGGCACACACCGGCTCCGGCGGGGGCTGCACCGTCCGTGCGGGCCGCGCCGCTGCGCACGCGGCCGCTTTGATCTGACAGATCGGCATTTTTCCCACCTCGACAACAAGTCGGCGGCAGTTCAGCATGACTGCGTCAGCGCCCCGCTTGATGCGTGGCCAGCTGACCCGAGTGATAAAGGCGTTTCAGCGGCTCGTCCCCGTCGAGGGGACGGGCTATTTTGTGTGCGTCGCCGTGCAGCGGGCCGACACTCGGCATCGCGCACACCGCCGTTGCAATCGCGCAACGCAGCGCCCGCGAAAGGTGAGGCAATACAGGAGACGACTCGCCCACGCCACACGACAAGCGCAACGGAGTCTTGCGGCATCGCGGTCAACGCGACGGGCCGCCTCGCCGTTTACGTCGAGCATGCTTCCATCGCCGCCCCGGCCGCCCCGGCCGCACCGGTCACCCGCGTCGCGGCGGCTGCGCATTTGCGCGCTCGAGGACCCGAGCGTGGCTGCACTGCATCGGGGCACGAAAAATGCGCCCGTTGGCGCGAGGAGTCGCGTTAAACTGGTTGCCAAGACCCAGAAAGGCACGGCAACCGCACGGCGCGAAACACCGGCAGCTCTGCCCGTACAATGGTTCGATCAACAACGTCACGAGGACAACTTCGATGCGCACTACCGGGTCTTCCGGGTCAATGGCCCTGCTCACCGAATACGACGACGCTACCGCGCGCGAACTGCGCTCGCTGCGCCTCGAATCGACAGAAGACGGCAAAGGCATTCTTCTGATCGAAATCGACGAGCGCAAGCCCGGGATTCACCGCGAAGTGCGTTATGAAATCACGCCGGCGGAGCTGATTGCCGCCATTCGCGCGCACGGCGCGGAACTACCGGGCGAGCAGCACAACCACCATCGCACCTGATGCGCGCGGCTGCGCGGGCAGACGCCCGCGCAGCGCCCCGTCGCGTTCGCCTTCCCCCTGTTGCCGTACGCCTGTCGTCGCGTGATCGCGCGACGCTTGCGCGTCACACAAATCCGTCCATAATCGGTAAATTCCCTGTCTTTTCCGCTTCCCGCCAGAAACGGGTCCGGAAGCAAACCGATGCTACACGACCTCGTGCAGCGGTACGGGCCTCTGATCGTCTTTGCCAACGTACTCGCCGCCTCGCTTGGATTACCCGTGCCCGCGATGCCCGCGCTGATCCTGTTCGGCGCGATGGCCGCCATGCATCCCGCCACGGTCGGCACGCAGCTGGTGTCGGTACTGGTGCTCGCCGTCTTTGCGACGCTGATCGGCGACAGCGCGTGGTATTTCGCCGGCCGCCTCTATGGCGGCAACACGCTGAAGACGCTGTGCAAGCTTTCCCTGTCGCGCGACACCTGTGTAAAAAAGACCGAGCGCTTCTTCGGTCGCTGGGGAGTGCGCGTGCTGGCCGTGGCGAAGTTCGTGCCGGGCCTGTCGATCGTGTCGATCCCGATGGCGGGCGCGATGGGCGCACGCTACCGCACGTTCCTCAGCTACGATGGCGTCGGCGCCGCGCTGTGGGCCGGCACCGGGCTGATCGTCGGCGCGTTGTTCGCCCCGCAGATCGACATGATGCTCGCGAGCGCCGGCCGGCTCGGCCGCCTCGCGCTCGTCGTCATTGGGGCGCTGCTGGTTCTGTATGCGGCGTACCGCTGGATGCGCCGCCGCCAGCTGATCCGCAAGCTCGCCACCGCGCGCATGGACGTGGAGGAGCTGGCCGGACTGATCGCCGGCGGCAGTCCGCCGGTGCTGTTCGACATCCGCTCGCACGAAAAGCGTCTGCTCGATCCGTTCGTGATACCCGGCTCGGAGTTCGCCGACGAACGGCGTCTGGACGACATCATCGCGCGCTATGCGCCGGACCGGAAGGTCGTCATCTACTGCTCGTGCCCGAACGAAATTTCGGCCGCGTGGATGGCAAAGCAGCTGGGCGAAGCGGGCTTTTCCGACGTGCTGCCGCTGCGCGGCGGCCTCGACGCATGGCGTGCCGCCGGCCGGCAGCTCGAGCCGCTGGCGCAGGAATCGCCCGCGCCGCTGCACCCGGGCATTGCCCCCGCCGTCTGAGACGCGCGCCGCGTTGGCACATGCGCTCACCCCTACCAGGAGCCGTTTGATGGCCGAGATTCAGGAAGCACGGGACCAGGAGCAGACGCAGGAACCGGCGCAGGAGCCCCCGCAGGAACGCGCTGCCGTCGTGGCCGACGCGCCGTTCTCGTCGCTCGCGACCCGTATGCATCAGATGTTCCCGGAACTGACGTGCGACGAGATCCGGCGGCTGCAGAAGTTTGGCGAAATCCGCCGCTGGGCGCCCGGCGAACTGCTGTTCGAAACAGGCCGGATCGGCCCCGGCATGTTCGTGACGCTCGAAGGACGCGTGCGGATTTTCCAGCGCGACGGGCTGGGGCGCGAGCGCCTCATCAACGAGCACGGCGCGCGCCATTTTCTCGCCGAAGTCGGCCAGCTGTCCGGCAAACCGGCGCTGGTTTCCGGCGTCGCGCTCGAACCGGTCGAGGCGCTGCTGATTCCGCCACACCGGTTGCGCGCGCTGATCGTCGCGGAAGCCGAACTCGGCGAGCGCATCATGCGCGCGCTGATCCTGCGGCGCGTGTCGCTGATCGAAAAAGGCGCCGGCGGACCGATCCTCGTCGGCAAGAGCACCGACGCGCGGCTGGTGTCGCTGCAGGGCTTCCTGTCGCGCAACGGCCATCCGCACACGGTGATCGACGAGCGCAACGACGACGCGCTCAACCTGATCGAGCAGTTCGGCGCCCAACCCGAAGACCTGCCGCTCGTGATCTGTCCCGACGGCTCCGTGCTGCGGCACCCGAGCGACCCGGAACTGGCGACCTGCCTCGGCATGCTGCCGGAGCTCGACGCGTCGTTCGTCTACGACATGGCGGTCGTGGGCGCCGGGCCAGCCGGGCTCGCGGCGGCCGTGTACGGCGCATCCGAGGGGCTGTCGGTGATCGTGCTCGACAGCCGCGCACCCGGCGGCCAGGCGGGCGCCAGCGCGCGCATCGAGAACTACCTGGGCTTTCCGACCGGCATCACCGGCCAGGCGCTGGCGGGGCGCGCATTCGTGCAGGCGCAGAAGTTCGGCGCGCATGTCGCGATTCCGGTGAAGGTGGGCGCGCTGCATTGCGAAGAAACGCCGCACCGGCTCGAACTGAAGTGCGGCGGCAGCGTGAAGGCGCGCACGATCGTCATTGCGAGCGGCGCGGTGTACCGGCGTCCGGCGATCGAAGGCCTCGACCGCTTCGACGGACGCGGCATCTACTACTGGGCCTCGCCGGTCGAAGCGAAGCTGTGCAAGCGCGCCGAGGTCGTGCTCGTGGGCGGCGGCAATTCGGCGGGCCAGGCGATCGTCTATCTCGCGACGCATGCGGCGAAGGTGCACGTACTGATCCGCCGCAGCGGCTTCGAGGCGACGATGTCGCGCTATCTGATCGACCGCATCCGCGCGCTGCCCAACGTGTTCGTGCATCCGGAAGCGGAAATCGGGCGCATCGAGACCGACGAAAGCGGTCTCGCGGCCGTCGAACTCAGACGTCCGCTGCCGGACGGCACGGCGCGCCTCGACACGCGCCACCTGTTCCTCTTCACCGGCGCCGATCCGAACACCGACTGGCTGCGCACCTGCGGCGTGCAACTCGACGCGAACGGCTTCGTGCTGACCGGGCGACAGTCTGGTTGCGACCTGAGCACGAGTGTCGACGGCGTGTTCGCAATCGGCGATGCGCGCGCCGGCTCGACGAAGCGCGTCGCCGCCGCCGTCGGAGAGGGCGCGGCCGTGGTGGCGCAGATTCATCAACTGCTTGCGCAGCAGGCTGCGGAAGCGGCCCTGCAAACCGCGTGACGCCCATGCGGCGCGGGCCTGCGCTGCGCCATCCGCCGGACGAGGCCGCGCTCTCCGCCTGGCAAACCGTGCCTGCGGGATCCCGTCCGCCGGCTCGCGTTACAGCGAGGTCCGCGCCGCTGGCCGCTCCCGCGCCACCCACTCATCGTCCATTGTCCGCGTGACCACCCTTCCGCTCTTTGCCGCGCGCACGCTGCATCTGGCCGCGCAGGGCCTGCTGACGCCGCCGCGCCGCAAGGCCGTCAAGGCCGACGTGCTCGACGCGATCCGCCGCATGGCGCAATTGCAGATCGACACGATTCACGTCGTCGCGCGCAGCCCGTATCTGGTGCTGTTCAGCCGCCTCGGCGCCTACCCGCCGCAGTGGCTCGACGCGCACCTCGCCGAGGGCCGTCTGTTCGAATACTGGTCGCATGAAGCGTGCTTCGTGCCGATCGAGGACTATGGCCTGCTGCGGCACCGGATGCTCGATCCCGGCGCAATGGGCTGGAAATACGCGAAGGCATGGCACGACGCGCATCGCGATGAAATCGCGCAACTGCTCGAACAGATTCGCGCGAACGGGCCGGTCCGCTCGGCCGACTTCGCGCGCGAAACCGGCAAGCGCAACGGCTGGTGGGACTGGAAGCCGGAGAAGCGCCATCTCGAAGTGCTGTTCTCGATCGGCGCGTTGATGGTGGCGGAGCGCCGCAACTTCCATCGCGTCTACGATCTGACCGAGCGCGTGCTGCCCGGCTGGTGCGATGCGCGCGACCTGCCGCCCGCCGAGGTCGCGCAGCGCGAACTGCTGCGCCGCACCTGCCGCGCGCTCGGTGTCGTGCGCGCCGACTGGGTGGCCGATTACTTCCGCTTGCCGCGCCGTTCGTACGCGGCCGAACTGCATGCGCTCGCCGATGCGGGCGAGCTGATCCCGGTCCGCGTCGACGGCTGGAAACAGGACACCTTCGTGGATCACGCGAGCGCGCCGCTGATGGAAGCCGCGGCAAGCGGCAAGCTCGCATCGACCGTGACGACGCTGCTATCGCCGTTCGATCCGGTCGTCTGGGACAGACGGCGCGCGGCCGCGCTGTTTGGCTTCGACTACGCGATCGAATGCTATACGCCCGCGGCAAAACGCCAATACGGCTATTTCGTGCTGCCGATCCTGAGCCGCGGCAAACTGGTCGGCCGCGCCGACGCCAAGGCGCATCGCGCGAGCGGCGTGTTCGAACTCAAGGCGCTGCATCTTGAAGCGGGCGTGCGCGTGAGTGCGCGGCTCGGCGCGGATCTGCAGCGCGCGTTTCAGCGTTGCGCGGACTGGCATGGCACGCCTGAGGTACGCGTCACGTCGGCGCCGCCGGCACTGCGCGATGCACTCGCGGCGCACCTGGCGCCCGTCGACGAACGCGCCGAGGCATGAGGGCGCTGCCCGCGCGGCGCGGCAGGAGCGTGATACGCGCCGCGCGCTGTGTCCTGCGCGGCCGGCGTCGGCGCGCTCTGGCACCCTCCAGCACCCAGCACCGCTGCGTCGTCTGGCACGCGGCGCCGCGTGCCTATGCCCGCAGGCGCGTGCGCCAGACGCCGTACACGACTCCCCGCTCGACTCAGTGCTCGATCTTCAGGCGCAACTCGCGCGCCGTCTCCAGCAAGCCCTCGTAGCCGGAGCGTGCGTGCTCAGGCAGGTCCGGATCGCCGACGAGCGCGCCGAGCGTTTCGATCAGGCTGTAGAGCAGCCCTTTTGCAGCGGCCGACGCAATGCCGCCCGAACGCACCAGATCGTCGACGTGGCTGACCGCCGCATCGAGATGCGCGACGTCGAGCGAGCCGTCGTCGCGCGGCGTGGGCTGCCCGGGCTGCGGCTCCTGCTTGTGCGAAACATCCTGCGTCATGATGGACCATCCCTCCTGTGGTTGCGACGTTTGACGGGTCTCTGAAGAAGGTTATATACCGATCCCGCGTCACGGTCCATTCACTGCGTTGCCGCAGGGCGGCCGCACACTCCCCGAAAAAGCTCACCTTAAGGCACGGCTGCACGGGGCCTGGCGCCGCATGATCCCGAAAAGGCTCACCTTTTGACGCCGCCGGGCCCACGTCTACGGCAAGCCGATGCGCCGCGCGACGAAGCGGTTCGCCCAGCCGAACGCGACCAGGTTGCCGCCCAGCACCAGCACGAGTCCCAGCACCGCCAGCGGCGACCATCGATACCCTTCGTACACGGTCGACAACGCCAGCGCGACGACCGGAAACAGCACGGTGCAATACGCCGCCCGCTCGGGGCCGATCCGGCCCACCAGCGTCAGATACGCGGTGAAGCCGACCACCGAGCCGAACACGCCGAGGTACGCGAGCGCGCCGAGATAGCGTGCATCCGGCTCGATCTGGAAGCGGTAGCCCGCGCACGCGCTGCCGACGGTGAGGATCGACGCGCCGATCAGCATGGCCCAGCTGTTGGTGACGAGCGGATGGAGGCCCATCGACTGCATCCGGCTCGACAGCAGGCTGCCGGTCGAGAAACACAGCGTGCCGAGAAACGCGACCGCGAGGCCGATCAGTTCCGCGTGATCGCCGAGGTGACCCGCCATCTGCTGCACGAACAGGCAGACGATCCCCGCCAGGCCGAGCAGCGCGCCGGCAATCGCGGACGGCTGCAGCGGCCGTCCCATGAACAGCCGCCCGTTGAGCGAATTGAGCAGCGGCGCAACCGAAAACACCACCGCGACGAGTCCGCTCGGCACGACCCGTTCCGCGTAGTAGAAGCACAGAAAGTTCAGACAGAACAGGGCGACGCCCTGCGCAACAAGAAAGCGCCACGCGGCGCGCGGCGGCCACAACGGCCGGCGCAGCACACGCAGCAACGCGAACGTCAGCAGCGCCGCGATCCAGAAGCGCCACGCGATCGACACGGGCGGCGCCACGACGCCAAGCTGCCATTTGATCGCGATCCATGTCGTGCCCCAGATCAGCACGGTGGTGACGTAGAGAAACAGATTCATGGCGAAAACCGCTGGGTTCAACCGGATCCCCACTGTGCGCGGCCGCAGCGCGCCGCAGTTGTCCAGGATTGCGCACTTTTTCGCGCGCGAGCCGCGCGGCGGGACGCGCGCTTTATACTGAAAACCTGTTATCCGCCCCGTCATCGACCCGTGAATCCACCGCTTTCCGCGCCGCTCGTACCCGCTGCCGCCGAGCCGCCATTCGGCCTGCAGTCGGTATGCCGGACGCTCGCCGACGCAAACGCGAAGCTCGAACGCTTCGCATGGCTCGGCGACCAGCTCGCCGTGGCCGAATGGAGCCGCTACACGCAGGAAGCCGAGACCGTCTACGATCAGCCGGGCCATCACACGCTGTCGTGCTATCTGGACGGCGGCTATCGCACCGAGCGGCAGAAACTGCCGGGCCGCTACGGCGCGCCCACCCGGCTGTGCGCGCTGCCCGGCGATCACGAATCGCGGTGGTGGGTGCGCGGGCAGATGCATTTCGTGCATCTGTACTTTCTGCCCGACCATTTCGCCCAGCGCGCCGTCCACGAACTCGACCTCGAACCGCGCGAGATCACGCTCGCCGACCGCACCTATTTCGAAGACGCGCGCATCGCGCAGCGCTGCCAGTCGCTTGTGGAAACCCCCTGGGACGATGCGGACGGGCGCTTGCGCAGCAACGAAACCGCACACGAGATCATGAGCCTGCTACTGCGCTCGCAGGGCGTGCGGCGCGCCGGCCTTGCGCTCAAGGGCGGGCTGAGCGCGGCGACGCGGCGCCGGCTGCACGAGTACGTCGACGCCCATCTGACGCAGCCGCTCACGCTCGGCGAACTCGCCGGGCTCGCGAACCTGTCGGCGTATCACCTCGCGCGGATGTTCCGCGTGTCGTTCGGCCTGCCGCCGGCCGCATGGATCGCGCAGCAACGCGTCGAGCGCGCGCGCACGCTGCTGCGCACGACCGCCCTGCCGCTCGCGCAGGTGGCCGCGCAGTGCGGCTATGCGAACGCAAGCCACTTCAGCCACCGTTTCCGCGAAGCGGTGGGCGCAGCGCCCGCCGCTTACCGGCAGGCGCTGCGCGCCGCATAGACCGCATAGACCGCATAGACCGCATAGCCCGCATAGACCGCATAGACCGCATAGACCGCGGGGACCGCGGCCGGTCCGGCGGGTATTACTTCAGCGCGCGTTCGAGCACCCGCGCCACGTGCATCGCATCCACCGCGGCGCCGTCGTGAATCTGATGGCGGCAACTGGTGCCGTCGGCCACCATCAGCGTCTTGCCGTCGAGCTTGCGCACGGCCGGCAGCAACGACAGCTCGGCCATCGCGATCGAGCTCGCGTAATGCTCGGCCTCGTAGCCGAAACTGCCCGCCATCCCGCAGCACGACGACTCGACCGTCGACACCTTCAGCCCCGGAATCCACTTCAGCACGGTCTGGACCGGCGTGAACGCGTCGAACGCCTTCTGGTGACAATGCCCGTGCACGAGCGCGCTTTCCTCCGGCAGCGCCCTCAGATCGAGTTGCAGACGGCCGGCCTTGTGCTCGTTCACGAGGAACTCCTCGAACAGGAACGCCGATTTCGCGAGCCGCTGCGCCGCGTCGCCGAAGCCGTACTGCAGGAACTCGTCGCGCAGCGACAGCAGACACGACGGTTCGAGCCCGACCACCGCCACACCGCGTTCGACGAACGGGCCAAGCGTATCGAGCAGGCGGCGTGCCTCCGCCTTCGCCTCGTCCACGAGCCCTGCTGCGAGGAACGTCCGGCCGCAGCACAACGGGCGCTCGCCGGCCCGCGTGTTGAAATGCACCGTATAGCCGGCCGCTTCGAGCACGCGTTGCGCCGCGCGCGCGTTCTCCGGCTCCATATGATTGTTGAAGGTATCGACGAACAGCAGCACTTCCTTCTGTGCGCCGCCGGCCGCAGCCTGCGTGCGCGTCGTGCGCGCGCCGGCGAGGAACGGCGTGCGAAAGCGCGGCAGCGAGCGCTGCGGCGCGAAGCCGAGCGCGCGCTTGAACCAGGGCGAGAGCAGCGGCACGCGATCGGCCAGCGCGACGAGGCCCGGCAGCTTGCCCGCAAGCGGCGCGTAGCGCGGCATGAACGCGACCATCCGCTCGCGCAGCGTGAGGCCGTGCTTCTTCACGCGGGCGGCGCGCGCCTCGATCTTGAACTTCGCCATGTCGACGCCGGTCGGGCAGTCGCGCCGGCAGCCCTTGCAGGACACGCACAGGTCGAGCGTGTCTTTCACGTCGTCGCTGGCGAGCCCGTCCTCGCCGAGCTGGCCGGAGATCGCCAGGCGCAGCGTGTTCGCGCGGCCGCGCGTCAGATGCTGTTCGTCCTTCGTCACGCGGTAGCTCGGGCACATCGTGCCCGCGTCGAACTTGCGGCAATGGCCGTTGTTGTTGCACATCTCGACGGCTTTCGCGAGCCCCGCGGACAGATCGCTGCCGCTGCCCGGCGCGGTTTCGACGCCGCTCAGCGGATCGCGTTGGACATTCCATGCGGACCAGTCGAGCGCGGGCTGCATCGCGCGCTCGCGATAGCCGGGCGCAAAGCGGAAGTTGCGGGCCTCGTCCATCTTCGGCGGGCGCACGATCTTGTCCGGATTGAAGCGGTTGTCGGGATCGAACAGCGCCTTGATTTCGCCGAACGCGCGGTTCAGGCGCGGCCCGTACTGCCAGGCCACCCACTCGCCGCGGCACAGGCCGTCGCCATGCTCGCCCGAGTACGCGCCCTTGTATTCGCGCACGAGCACGGCTGCTTCCTCGGCGATCGCGCGCATTTTCTGCGCACCGTCGCGCCGCATGTCGAGAATCGGCCGCACGTGCAGCGTGCCGACGCTCGCATGCGCGTACCACGTGCCTTCGGTGCCGTGCCGGTGAAACACCTCGGTCAGCTTGCCGGTGTATTCGGCGAGATGTTCGAGCGGCACCGCGCAGTCTTCGATGAAGGACACCGGCTTGCCGTCGCCCTTCATGCTCATCATGATGTTCAGCCCCGCCTTGCGGACTTCCCACAGCGCCTTCTGAGCGGACGCGTCGGGCATCGCCACGACCGAGCCGGGCAGCCCGAGATCGGCCATCAGCTCGGTGAGCCGGCGCAGGCTGGCGAGTTGCGCGGCGTGGTCCTCGCCGGCGAACTCGACCAGCAGGATCGCTTCCGGCCGCCCGACGAGCGCGCCTTCGATCACCGGCCGGAACGCGGGATTGCCGATCGCGAGATCGATCATCGTGCGGTCGACCAGTTCGACCGCCACCGGCTTCAGCGTGACGATGTGCTGCGTGAGATCCATCGCCTGCCAGAAGGTCGGGAAGTTCACGACGCCGAGCACCTTGTGCGCAGGCAGCGGCGCGAGCTTCAGCGTCAGTTGCCGGCTGAACGCGAGCGTGCCCTCGGAGCCGACCAGCAGATGCGCGAGATTCGCGAAACCGTCGCCGGTATACGCGCGCGGATTCTGGCAGTCGAACAGGTCGATGTTGTAGCCGGCCACCCGCCGCAGCACCTTCGGGATGCGCTCGACGATCTCGTCGCGCTCGCGCGCCGCGATCCGCGTCACGCCCTCGACGATCTGCTGCAGCCGCGCACCCTGCGGCGCGGTGCGCAGCGACGCGAAATGCGCTTCGCTGCCGTCGGCGAGAATCGCGTCGATCGCATCGACGTTGTGCACCATGTTGCCGTATTCGATCGAGCGCGAGCCGCACGAATTGTTGCCGGCCATCCCGCCGATCGTGCACTGCGCGGCCGTCGACACGTCCACCGGGAACCACAGCCCATGCGGCCTGAGCCACGCGTTCAGATGATCGAGCACGACGCCCGGCTCGACCGTCACGGTGCGCGACTCGGCGTCGAACGCGACGATGTTGTTCAGCCACTTGCTGGTATCGACGACCAGCGCTTCGCCGACCGTCTGCCCGCACTGGCTGGTGCCCCCGCCGCGCGCGAGCAGCGGCACGTTTTCGCTACGCGCGACGTCGAGCGCGATGCGCAGGTCGTCCTGGTCGCGCGGCACCACGACGCCGACCGGCATGATCTGATAGATCGATGCATCGGTTGCGTAGCGGCCGCGGCTTGCGGCATCGAACAGCACGTCGCCGCGCAGCGCGCTGCGCAGCCGGGTCGCGAGCGGCGTGGTCGGCCGGCGCGTGGACGGCACCAGATGAACCGGCTTGACCAGCAGGGAGGAAGCGTTATTCGACATCGCCTGATTCCGTAGCAATCCTTAGTAAAGCGTGATTTCGACGGGCTCCAGCCCTTCGATGCGTCCGCTCGCCGTACCCGCGCCTCGCGGGAAGAACATGCCCGTGTACGAGCCCGTCGTGATCACCATCTCCGGCGTCACGGCGATGCCCCGCTCGACGGTGCAGTGATTCACGAGCCACGGCAGCAGCCGGCGCGGATCGCCGGCCGGATTGGCCGGCGTTTCGTGCGGCACGGGATGGCCGTCGAACGTGAAGCGCAGCGCGGGTGCCGCGAACGGATAGTCGTCGCGATACGGCGAAAATGTGCCGACCGCGAGCGCGCCGTTGTTCTGCAGGTCCGCGAGTTGCGCGAGCTTGTCGATGTTCGGCCAGCCGGCAAAGCGGCTGGCGACGATCTCGATCGTCGCGCCAAACGATGCGATCGCGGCTTGCACCTCGGCGTCGCTGTAGGGTGCGGCGGAGGGCTCGAACCGGCGGCCGAAGCGAAAGGCGATCTCCAGTTCGAGCCCGAGCGGCGCAAACGCCGCGCGCGGCAGCGACGCGCCGCTGGCATGGACGTCGCCGGCCGGCAAGGGCGCCCCTTGCACCGGACCGGTTTGCGATTTGGCGCCGATCTTCCAGCCGCCGATACGCGCGCCGGCCGCGCGCAGCACCTCGTCCTGGACCGCATAGGCAGCCGCGGCATCCGGCGGAATCTGCCCGGACGGCAGGCTGTCGAGCGTGGTGTGCGTTGCGCGCGCCGCCGCGAGGCGCGCGCCGAGGGGAGCAAGTTCAGTCGTCGTCATGAAAAGTACAGTCCGGTTGAAACAGAAGGACGCTCGCTCAGGCTTTGGCCCCGGTGGCCGCGCGCGCCGCGTCGCCCGGCTCCTGGTCGAAGCGCCGCTCCGGCTGCATGCGGAACGCCAGCACGACGCCGCAGGCCATCAGCACCATGCTGCCGATGAACGGCAGTTGCCAGTTGCCGAAGCGGTCGATCAGGAAACCGCCGACCACCGGCGAGATGATCGCGGCAAGCGCCGAACCGGTGTTCATCATGCCGCTGGCGGTGCCTGCGCTGTGCGGCGCGATGTCCATCGGCACTGACCACATCGGCCCGATCGTCATCTCCGAGAAGAAGAATCCGGCGGACAGCGAGATGATCGACACTTCGAGGTTGTGGAACAGCATCAGCGGCACGAGCGCGGCGAACGCGCACAGCATGCAGATCGACACCATCCAGCTACGCGCACGCTTCAGGCTGCCGGTGGCCGTATAGATGCGATCGGTCACGACACCGCCGAGCGAATCGCCGAGCACGCCGGCAAAGAACACCGTCGACGAGAAGAGCGCCGAGTGCTTCAGGTTGAGATGGTAGTTGTGCAGGAAATATTGCGGAATCCAGCCCAGAAACAGCCACAGCGTCCAGCCATAGCAGAAGTAGACGATCGTGACCGGCAGCATGCGGCGAAACAGCGGCCCCCATGCGACGGGGGCAGCCTTGGCTTTCGGCGGCGGCAGGATCGCGAGTTCGCCGGCAGTGATGCGCGGGTGATCCTTCGGATGCTCGGTGAAGCTGAATGCCCACAGCACGACCCACATCAGGCTGAGCGCACCGCATACATAGAACGACGCGCGCCAGCCGTAATTCGCCATCACCACGACAACGACCGCGGGCGCCACCGCGTTGCCGATGCGCGAGGCCGCGTGCGTGATGCCCTGCGCAAAGCCGCGCCGCTCTTTCGCGACCCAGCGCGACATCGCGGAGGTGGAGGCCGGGAACGTCGCGCCCTCGCCGAAGCCGAGAATCACGCGAGCGACGATCAGCGCCATGAGACCGCCGGCCATCCCGGTCAGGATCGTGCCCGCGGCCCACACGACGCCGCATGCGAGCAGCGTGCGGCGTGCGCCGAAGCGGTCGCTGATCCAGCCGCCGATGACCTGAAAGAGCAAATACGGATATGCGAAGGCGGAGAAGACGAGACCGATCTCCGTATGAGACAGCTGGAACTCCTTGCCGAAGCCAGCGGCTGCCGTGCTGACGTTGACCCGGTCAAGGTAGGTGATGAAATACATGACGCACAGCATCAATAGCACGACGCTGGTCGCACTGCTCACACGAAACCGCTTCATCGTTCGTCTCCATTGCTTGCATCGACCGCGCCGCGAAAGCGAGCCGACTGGTTATGTCTCGCGCTCGCCGCGAGAAGCGGGCCGTCGCGCCGCGACGCAGGCCTGTCGCGCCTGCGCCGCGGCGTCCGGATTCACGGCCGCCCGGCGCCGCGTTCAGGCGGCGGCTTTCAGCCCGGCCCGATGGGCCTGGGACGTGAGCCACTCCATCGCGGCCGGCAGGCCGCTTGCCGCAATCGGCACACCCGCGAGCTTCAGGCCCATTTCGCAGCCGGCCAGCGTGCCGAGCAGCGTGAGGTCGTTGCAGTCGCCGAGGTGGCCGATGCGGAACATGCGTCCCTTCATCTTGCCGAGGCCGGTGCCGAGCGACATGTCGAAGTGTTCATAGATCGTCTTGCGCACCGCATCCGCGTCGATGCCTTCGGGCATCATCACGCCGGTCAGCACCGGGCTGTACACCAACGGATCCGCGCACTGGACCTCGAGCCCCCACGCATGCACCGCGCGGCGGCACGCTTCGGCGAGACGCTGGTGGCGCGCGAACACGTTGTCGAGCCCTTCGCCGAGAATCATGTCGAGCGCTTCGGACAGGCCGTACAGCAGGTTCGTGTTCGGCGTGTACGGCCAGTAGCCGCTCTTGTTCATTTCGATGATCTCGGTCCATTCCCAGAAGCTGCGCGGCAGCTTCGCGTCGCGGCTCGCCGCGAGCGCCTTTTTCGACACCGCGTTGAAGCTGATGCCCGGCGGCAGCATCAGCCCTTTCTGCGAGCCGGACACGGTCACGTCGACGCCCCATTCGTCATGGCGATAGTCGGCGCTCGCAAGACCCGAGATCGTATCGACCAGCAGCAGCGCCGGGTGTCCGGCCGCGTCGATCGCGCGGCGCACCGCGGCGATGTCGGACGTGACGCCGGTCGACGTTTCGTTGTGCACGACGCACACTGCCTTGATCGCGTGCTGCGTGTCTTCGCGCAGACGCGCTTCGATCATCTGCGGCTGCACGCCGCGGCGCCAGCCCTCGATGCCCGGCAAGCCGATAAACTCCGGCTTCAGGCCGAGGCTCTCGGCCATCTTTTTCCAGAGCGTCGCGAAGTGGCCGGTTTCGTACATCAGCACCGTGTCGCCGGGGCTCAGCGTGTTGGACAATGCCGCCTCCCACGCGCCGGTACCCGAAGCCGGATAGATCACCACCGGCTGCTGGGTCTTGAAGATCTTCTTGATGCCGTCGAGCACCTTCAGGCCGAGTTCGCCGAACTCGGGACCGCGATGGTCGATGGTCGGATAGCTCATCGCCCGCAGGATGCGGTCGGGCACGGGGCTCGGCCCCGGAATCTGCAGGAAGTGGCGGCCGGCGGGATGGAAGTCAAGTTTCAGCATGGAACATCTCCGTTTGAATTTTGCATTCAAAAAACTATAACAGACGATCGGCTGCGTCCCAAGACAAAATTCGCGGTGCGGCACCGGTGTTTACCCTTCTTGTATGTACGGTCTTCCTGTCGGACGACAGTTCCGATAAAATTAGCGCCAATGGGAAATGAGGATTTTTGTATGCAAAATTCGGGTTTGGATCCCGGCACCGCCACGTCCGCGCTGATGCCGAAGGTCGAACGGCAGCGCCTGCACGACACGGTCGTCGAGCATATCCGGCGGTTTATCGTCGAAGGCGTGCTCGAACCGGGCAAGAAGCTGAACGAGCGCGAGCTGTGCGAGACCCTCGGCATCTCGCGCACGCCGCTGCGCGAAGCGCTGAAGGTGCTGGCCGCCGAAGGGCTGATCGAACTCTGGCCGAATCGCGGCGCGACCGTGTCGAAGATGACGGAGGCGGAGCTGCGCGAAACCTTCGAGCTGATGAGCGGGCTGGAAGCGTTTTCGGGCGAGCTGGCCGCGGAGCGGATCACGGCGGTCGAACTGGCCGAGATCAAGGCGCTGCATTACGCGATGCTCGCGTGCCGCGCGCAGAACGATCTCGCGGGTTACTACAGCCGCAACCAGACGATTCACGACAAGATCAACGAGGCCGCGCGCAATTCGGCACTGCGTCAGACCTATATTGCGGTCAACCGGCGCCTGCAGGCCCTGCGCTTCCGTTCGAACTTCTCGACGCCGAAATGGGACCGCGCGATTCACGACCACGGCGAAATGCTCGAAGCGCTCGAAGCGCGCGACGGCAAGCGGCTGAGCGCGATTCTGCGGCAGCATCTGCTCGACAAACGCGACGCGGTTCTGCACGTGCAATCGCAGGAAGACAACGCGGTCGGAACGCTCGAAGCGTGACAGGATGCAGCGGCGGCGCGCGCGGACATGACATCGGCACGCCCGCGCGCAGAAGCGCGGCGGGTGTTGTGGCCGGCGCGGCTTGACGGGCCTGGAACCCGGTGCAGCCTGCGCCACCGGGCACTGCGCGGATGAATGGAGCGTCATGTCGGCGTCATGACACCTGTTTTCCAAGAAATGATTCCTGGCACTCCGAATGATCTGGGCGACGCTTCGCACAGCGCAAATTCCCGATGCTCCGACACGGCGGGCCACGTTATCCACAGATTCTGTTCGTAAGGCTGTGGACAACGATCTGACACATGCGCCAGGTCATTGACGCAGCATCACTCTCGCGCGGGGACACCTGCGCAGGCACCGGATGCGTTCTCGCGCCCCGCCGCCCGGCGAGGGCATCGTCCGTCGCGATTCGTGATGAACACCGCAGTGCCGCACCGCACCGGTCATCGACTCCCGAAAAAGCTCACCCGACGCCGCACCGTGTCCGTCATCCCAAGCCGGAAACGCCGCCCGCCTCGCAACGGAAGATCGTAAGGTGAGCGTTTTCGGGAGCGCGCACCCGCTTCCATTCCGCCACCGCGGCCGGAGCACGCAGCGTGAGGCAGCCGTCCCTGGTTTTCCTCACCATTGACCGCGGCGCGGCAGCGCATCCGCATGCGTGAGAAAATGAGCGCTCTTCTTCGCCCATTGAGCCGACCGCCATGTCCTCCTCCATCACGCGCGCCGTTGTCACCGGCCATACCCGCGGCCTCGGTGCGGCCCTCGCCGAAGCGCTGCTCACCCAGAACATCCCTGTGCTTGCGCTATCGCGCTCGCGCAATCAGGCATTGACGCAGCGCTTCGCGCACACGCTCGAAGAGGTCGAACTCGACCTTGCAGACACGGCGCAAGTCGCCGCATGGATCGCGGGCAACAGCCTGGGCCGCTTCCTGGAGGGCGCGCATACCGTGCTGCTGTTCAATAACGCCGGCACCGTGCAGCCGGTCGGGCCGGTCGACGCGCAGTCCGCGCATGCCGTTGCGCACGCGGTCAGTCTGAACGTCGCGACGCCGCTGATGCTCGCCAGCGCGTTTGCGAGCGCCGGCGCTTCGGCGTCCGATCGCCGCATCGTGCACATTTCGAGCGGCGCGGGCCGCAACGCGTACGCGGGCTGGAGCGTGTACTGCGCGACCAAGGCGGCGCTCGATCATCACGCGCGCGCAGTCGCGCTCGATGCCAGCACCGCGCTGCGGATCTGCAGCGTCGCGCCGGGCGTCGTCGATACGCAAATGCAGGCCGAGATCCGCGGCAGCAGCCTTGAACAGTTCCCGTTGCGCGAACGCTTCGACGAACTGAAGCGCAGCGGACAACTGGCATCGCCGGAGCAGTCGGCGGCCAAGCTGGTCGCCTACGCGCTCAGCGACGCGTTCGGCCAGACGCCGGTCGCCGATATCCGCGAAATCGCGTAACGCATTCCCCGCATTTCTCACGCGCCGCGCGGCTCCCGCAAACACTCACCTGTCGCGGCCGGTGAGGATCGCCAGCGGATGCCGCATCACTCCCGAAAAGCCTCACCTTCGTGGACGCATTGCACCGCGGCGTGGTGGCGTGGCACGTCGAAGACGCTCACCCTCGACAGCCGCCGCGCGACGCCCCTATTGGCAGTCCGTGCACGCGACGCCGCGAATTGTCCACAGAATCTGTTTGCAAGGGTGTGAATAACATGCGGGCAAGCACCGCAAGTACCTGAGCCGATTGATATTCCACCGCGGGTGCGACGCATGGGCAGGCGTGACATGCGCGTGCACTAGCGTGCGCTGCACAGCGCGTCTGCGCATCCACGCCGTCGCGCGCAGCGCGACACCCTGCGCCAGGCGGTGAAGCCCCCGGCGACGGACATCGCACCGATGCGCCGTCGCAGTCCGGCTCCCGGATAAGCTCACCTTTACGCGCGCCGTGCGCGCGGCACGCCCTACTTCGCAACCGGCATCGCAAACTCGGCGCCCTTCGCGATGCTGTCCGGCCAGCGCTGCATGATGCTCTTGTAGCGCGTGTAAAAGCGCACCCCCTCCTCGCCGTACGCGTGATGATCCCCGAACAGCGACTGCTTCCAGCCCCCGAACGAGTGCCACGCCATCGGCACCGGAATCGGCACGTTGATCCCCACCATCCCCACCTGGATCTGCCGCGAGAACGCGCGCGCCACCCCGCCGTCCGACGTGAACAGCGACACCCCGTTGCCGAACTCGTGCCCGTTCACCAGCTCCACCGCCGACGCGAAATCCGGCACCCGCACCACGCACAGCACCGGGCCGAAGATCTCCTCACGGTAGATCTTCATCTGCGCACTCACCCGGTCGAACAGCGTGCCCCCGAGGAAAAAACCCTCCTCGTGCCCCGCCACCCGCAGGCCACGGCCGTCCACCACCAGCGCCGCCCCTTCGGCCTCCCCCGCCTCGATGTAGCCCTCCACCTTCGCCCGATGCGCCCCCGTCACCAGCGGACCCATCTCCGACGCCCCCTCCATCCCGTTGCCCACGCGCAGCGCCTTCACCCGCGGCGCGAGCCGCGCCACCAGCTCGTCCGCGACGTGTCCCACCGCCACCGCCACCGAGATCGCCATGCAGCGCTCGCCCGCCGAGCCGTATGCCGCCCCCATCAGCGCGTCCACCGCCTGCTCCAGGTCCGCATCCGGCATCACCACCAGATGGTTCTTCGCCCCGCCCAGCGCCTGCACCCGCTTGCCCCGCCGCGACGCCTGCGCATGGATGTAGCGCGCGATCGGCGTCGAGCCCACGAACGACAGCGCCGCCACCTCCGGATGCGCGATCAGCGCATCCACCGCCTCCTTGTCGCCGTGCACCACGTTGAACACCCCGTCGGGCAGCCCCGCCTCCTTCAGCAGCTGCGCGAGCCGCACCGACGCCGACGGGTCCCGCTCCGACGGCTTGAGCACGAACGTGTTGCCGCACGCCAGCGCGACCGGAAACATCCAGCACGGCACCATCATCGGAAAGTTGAACGGCGTGATCCCCGCCACCACCCCCAGCGGCTGGCGCAGGTTCCAGTTGTCGATCCCCCCGCCGATCTGGTCCGTGAAGTCCGTCTTCAGCAGGTTCGGGATCCCGCACGCGAACTCCACCACCTCGATGCCGCGCATCACCTCGCCCTTCGCGTCGGAGAACACCTTGCCGTGCTCGCGCGTGATCAGCTCCGCGAGCTCGTCCTGGTGACGGTCCAGCAGTTCCTTGAAGCGGAACAGCACCCGCGCGCGACGGATCGGCGCAGTCTCGCTCCAGCCGCGAAACGCCGCCTGCGCCGCCGCCACCGCCGCCCCCACCTCCGCCTCGTTCGCCAGCGGCACCCGCGCGCTCACCGCGCCCAGCGCAGGATTGAACACCTCCGCCTCCCGCCCGCTGCCTCCCCCCACCGCCTCCCCGTTGATGAAGTGGGGCGGCGCGCGGCGCGCGAGCGGGTCGGATTCGTTCAGTGCATTCATGTGCTGGCCTCGTATGATCTTGAGTCGGGAACCGGAATAGATGGAAACGGCGCGCGCGCCGAAGACGTGACGACTGACTGTATCGGCGCGCATCCGGGGATTCCCGATACAGGCCCCCCTGGCACAGCCAAACTGTATCGTTCGGGCGGCGCGGACCGTGCTGGCGCATTACACGGCACGGCGCACGCGCGGCGGGCCGGCCGGGCCGCCGCCTGCGGGATAATGCGGCTGCGGACCGCGATCGCACCGTCCGCCCAACCCAACCGTTCGAGGACACAGTGACTGTCGATACCACACGGAACGAGATCGTCGACGTAGCCATCATCGGCGCAGGACCAGCGGGCGCCGTCGCCGCGGCGCTGTTGCGCCGGGCCGGCCGCTCGGTGCTGGTGCTCGAACGGCAGACGTTTCCGCGCTTCTCGATCGGCGAAAGCCTGTTGCCGCAGAGCATGGTCTACCTCGAAGAGGCCGGCATGCTGCAGGCCGTCGTCGAAGCCGGCTTCCAGTACAAGAACGGCGCCCATTTCGTCTGGCGCGACCAGTCGTCGTCGATCGACTTCCGCGACAAGCACACGCCCGGCTGGGGCACCACCTACCAGGTCGAACGCGCGGCATTCGACGACCTGCTGATCCGCTGCGCGGCGCAGCAGGGCGCGCAGGTCCGGTTCGGGCACACGGTGCGTGCGATGCAGCCCGGCGCCGCACCCACGCTCGACGTCATGGACGAACAGAACCGCACGTACCGCGTACAGGCTCTCCACGTGCTCGATGCAAGCGGCTTTGGCCGCGTGCTGCCGCGTCTGCTGGAGCTGGAGACGCCCACGCGGATGCCGACGCGCGCGGCGCTCTTCACGCACGTGCGCGACGGCCTGCCGCTCGATGCCATCGACCGCAACAAGATCTGCGTCGCGACCCATCCCGAGCGGCGCGACGTCTGGTTCTGGATGATCCCGCTCGCCGGCGGACGCTCGTCGGTCGGATGCGTCGCGGACTCCGCGTTCATCGACGGCTCCGAGCAGGAGCGCGACGCCCAGCTGCGCGCGCTGATCCAGCAGGAACCGACCCTCAACCGGCTGATCGGCACCGCCCCGTTCCTGATGCCCGTGCGCCATATCGGCGGTTACGCGGCCAACGTCGCGCGCCTGCACGGACCGGGCTACGCGTTGCTGGGCAATGCCGGCGAATTTCTCGATCCGGTGTTCTCGTCCGGCGTGACGATCGCGTTGCGCTCCGCGCATCTGGCCGCCAAAACGCTCGAACGGCAGTTCAACGGCGAGCCCGTCGACTGGCACGCGGAGTACGACGCACCGCTGCGCAAGGGCATCGACACGTTCCGCGCGTTCGTCGAGCGGTGGTACACGGGCGCGCTGCAGGACATCATCTTCTATCCGCGCCAGACCGCGCTGATCCGCCGCATGATCGCCGCGATACTTGCCGGCTACGCATGGGACGAAACGAATCCCTATGTGGCCGAGCCCGAACGCAGACTCGATCTGCTGCACGAAGTCTGCAAGGTGTTCTGACGATCCGCCGCACGCACCGGTTGCCCGCAGTCTTGCCAACTGCTTAAAGGGCTATCTCATCCGTTTATCGGCGCACCCGGCAGCCAGGATGGCCGGAGGCGCGCGCGCGGGCCCGGCCGATCGCGCGCGAACGCTTGTCCCATCTGCCTCAGACGAATTGTCCGGCGCCCCGCGGAGGGTCCGCGGTCGCCCGCTTCCTGCATTTATCGCCGTGCGACCACGGCGGAACGTGCATTTCCCTCCGCTTGCGCGCGGCGTATGGTTCAGCATCGTCAGCGCGCAGCCGCGCCCGCCCGAGCCGAACGCGCTCCGCCGCCCCGCGCCATGCCGCACACCGCGGCGTCCCGGCAACGCCGGTGCATCGCGACGCACCTCATTCAGGAGAGACAGACATGGCTCGCATCATCGGCGGTCTCGCCGCCTCGCATACCCCGACCATCGGCTTCGCGTACGACAAGAACAAACGCGACGACCCGGTCTGGAAGCCGATTTTCGAGAACTTCGCACCGCTCGCGCAGTGGCTTGCGGACAAGCGTCCCGACGTGCTGCTGCTGATCTACAACGATCACGTCACGTCATTCTTCTTCGACCACTACTCGGCCTTCACGCTCGGCGTCGGCGCCGCATGGCAGGTCGCCGACGAAGGCGGCGGCGCGCGCGACCTGCCCCCGGTACAGGGGCATCCGGAACTCGCTGCGCACATCGGACGTTCGCTGATGTGCGATGAATTCGACATGTCGTTTTTCCAGAACCGCGCGCTCGACCACGGCGCATTCTCGCCGCTGTCGATGCTCTGCCCTCACGCACCCGCGTGGCCGGTCCGACTGATCCCGCTGCAGATGGGTGTGCTGCAGGTGCCGGTGCCGTCCGCGCGGCGCTTCTACAAGCTGGGGCAGGCGCTGCGGCGCGCGATCGAGAGCTACCCGGAAGACCTGAACGTGGCCATCGTCGCGACCGGCGGGCTGTCGCATCAGGTCCACGGCGAGCGCGCCGGCTTCAACAACCCCGAATGGGATGCGCGTTTTCTCGATCTGTTCGAGCACGACCCCGAGCCGCTTGCCGACATGACGCTTGCCGATTACGCGACGCTCGGCGGCTTCGAAGGCGCGGAGGTCGTGATGTGGCTCACGATGCGCGGCGCGCTGCCGTCGAACGTGATCTGCCGGCATCGCAGCTACTACCTGCCGTCGATGACCGGCATCGCCACGGCGATCTACGAAGGCGCCGATACGGCCGACGCGCCGCTCGCCGCGCAGATCGCCGAACGCCAGCGCGAGCGGATCGCCGTGCAGACGCGCGGCGTCGAGCAATTGCCCGGCACCTTGCCGTTCACGATCGAGCGGGCCGTCTCGCGCTACCGGATCAACGACTACCTGCACCGGATGATCGAGCCCGCGCATCGCGAAGCCTTCATGCGCGACCCGGAAGCGAGCTTCGAAGCGGCCGGCCTCTCCGACGAAGAGCGCGACCTGATCAGGCGGCGCGACTGGCGCGGACTGCTCCACCATGGCGTGATCTTCTTCATGCTGGAAAAACTCGGCGCGGTAACCGGCGTATCGAACCTGCACATCTACGCGGCAATGCGCGGGCAGACCCTCGAAGCGTTTCAGCACACCCGCAATGCGCCCGGCGCGCTCTATTCGGTCGCGGGTAAAAGCGGCGCCGATCTGCAGTGGGACCAGGGCAGCGAATCGACACCGTGTTGAGCGGCGCGCACGGCGCGACATCGACCGTGTCCGCCGGCGCACGTCGCACCGACCGAATCTGATTGAGAGGAATACGAATGATCATCGATATACACGGCCATTACACGACCGCCCCGGCCGCGCTCGAAGCGTGGCGAAACCGCCAGATCGCGGCTATTCACGCGCCGTCCGAGATGCCGAAGGTCTCCGCGCTGCAGATCGGCGACGACGCGCTGCGCGAGTCGATCGAAACCAACCAGTTGCGCCTGATGCGCGAACGCGGCCTCGATCTCACTGTGTTCAGTCCGCGCGCGAGTTTCATGGCGCACCATATCGGCGACTTTCAGGTGTCCAGCACCTGGGCCGCGATCTGCAACGAATTGTGCTATCGCGTGAGCCAGCTGTTTCCGGACCACTTCATTCCGGCGGCCATGCTGCCGCAAAGTCCGGGCATCGCGATCGCAACCTGCCTGCCGGAACTCGAAAAATGCGTCGAGCAATATGGCAACGTCGCGGTGAACCTGAACCCGGATCCGTCGGGCGGACACTGGACCAGCCCGCCGCTGTCCGATCGCTACTGGTATCCGTTGTACGAGAAGATGGTGGAGTACGACATTCCGGCGATGATCCACGTCAGCACGAGCTGCAACGCATGCTTCCACACGACGGGCGCGCATTATCTGAACGCGGATACGACTGCGTTCATGCAGTGCCTGAGCTCGGATCTGTTCCGCGACTTCCCGACGCTGCGCTTCGTGATCCCGCATGGCGGCGGCGCGGTGCCGTATCACTGGGGCCGCTTCCGCGGTCTGGCGCAGGCGCTCGGCAAGCCGCTGCTCGACGAACACCTGCTGCACAACGTCTTCTTCGATACCTGCGTGTATCACCAGCCCGGCATCGATCTGCTGACCCGCGTGATCCCGGTCGACAACATCCTGTTTGCGAGCGAGATGATCGGCGCGGTGCGCGGCATCGATCCGCAGACCGGCCATCATTTCGACGACACGAAGCGCTATATCGAAGCCGCGTCGATCGCCCCGGAACATCGCTACCGGATTTACGAAGGAAACGCGCGGCGTGTCTATCCGCGCCTGAACGCCGCCTTGCAGGCGAAAGGATACTGATCATGACCGAACTCGGCGTCGTCTATCGCAACATCGCGCGCGCGGATCGCGACATCGCCGCGAAGCTCGGCGCATCCGGCACGGCCACCGTGCACGAGGCGCTCGGCCGCACCGGCCTGATGAAGCCGTACATGCGGCCGATCTACACCGGTGCGCACACCTGGGGCACCGCCGTTACGGTGCTGCTGCATCCGGGCGACAACTGGATGATGCACGTCGCCGCCGAACAGATCCTGCCGGGCGACGTAGTCGTCGCCGCCGTGACGGCGGACTGCACGGACGGCTATTTCGGCGACCTGCTCGCGACGAGCTTCAAGGCGCGCGGCGCGCGCGGCCTCGTCATCGACGCGGGCGTGCGCGATGTGCGGGTGCTGACGGAAATGGGCTTCCCGGTCTGGAGCAAGGCGATTTCCGCCCAAGGCACGATCAAGGCAACGCCAGGCTCGGTCAACATCCCGGTGGTCTGCGCCGGCGCGCTCGTCACGCCGGGCGATATCGTCGTGGCGGACGACGACGGCGTCGTCGTGGTGCCGGCCGCTCACGCCGCGCAGACGCTCGAACGCGCGATCGCGCGCGAACGCAACGAGGCCGTCAAGCGCGAGACGCTTGCTTCCGGCGTGCTCGGTCTCGACATGTACAAGATGCGCGAACCGCTGCAGCAGGCAGGCCTGCGCTACATCGACTGAGGCGATCATCATGACTGCGCCGCTCGCCGGCATCTCGTCGATGGCCACCCGGCACGTGCTTGCCGAACTCGCCGACGACTATCGCCGCGCATGCGGGCAGGCGGTGGCGATCGAGCCGGTGGGCGGCGTCGACGCCGCGCGGCGCGTCGCAGCGGGTGAAGCGTTCGACTTCGTCGTGCTCGCCGCGGATGCGATCGCGAAGCTCGCCGCAGCGGGACACGTCGACGCCGCGAGCCGCGTGGACGTCGCGCGCTCCGGCATCGCCGTCGCGGTCGCAGCCGGCGCAGCCCGGCCGGACATCGGCAGCGAGGCAGCCCTGCGCGATGCGGTGCTGGCCGCGCAACGCATCGGCTATTCGACCGGGCCGAGCGGATCCTGCCTGCTGCAACGGTTCGCGCGCTGGGGCATCGCCGACACGCTCGCGCCGCGTCTACGGCTTGCGCCGCCTGGCGTGCCGGTCGCTGCGCTGATCGCGCGCGGCGAAGTCGAGTTCGGCTTTCAGCAGTTGAGCGAGCTCGTGAACGTCGCGGGCATCGACGTCGTCGGCCCCCTGCCGGACGCGATCCAGCAGCACACGGTGTTTTCGGCCGCGCTGTGCCGCACGACGTCCCGCGCGGACGCCACGCGCGCGTTTCTCGCTTGCCTTGTCGCGCCTCGCACGGCCGGCGTCAAGCAGCGACACGGAATGGAGGCGGCCTGAACGTGCGTCGGCACATGTGCCCGACGGTACCCAAAGGTGCCCGCAGGCGCCCCCGAAAAAGCTCACCTTCAGGCGCATGCCCGACAGGATGCGGGATATCCTGGTTATCCTCACCTTTGCGGCGAGCGGCATGGATCGGCGTTCTTTCGAGCCATCCCTGCTTCTCGCGAGGCTTGATGTGAACCTCGTGCCAATGCCCGTCCTGAGTCTGAGGTGAGGAAATACGGGAGTGGCCGAAAGGTGAGGCCGCAACTGGCTTCCCTCTCACGCACGGACGCTGCGGTGACACGCGCTGCGACGTTGGACGAAGCGAAGATGTCGGGCCGCAAGCACGGAACACCGGCATACCCGCACGCCCCTCGGGATCACACCCGAAATCAAGGCCGGATCGTATAGCGCAAGATACGGTCGCGCGACGATTCGAGCAGACGCGTCATGGCGGCCGCCGCCGCGTCCGCTTCGCGCGCGACGACGTGGCGTCGCACCGCGTCGTGCAGTTCGAGATCCTCGCTTGGCTTCGCCGCCTGGCGCTGCATCATCTCCGACGACACCCGCAGCGCGGCCTTGATCGCATTGCCGATCGTGATGAACATGCCGTTCTGCGAGGCCATGATGATCGCGAGATGGAACTCGAGATTCGCGTCAGCGGCCGCGCGGATATCGGACGTGCCGTGCTGCGCGTGGTGCCCGTAAGCGGCGGACAGTTCCAGATAACGGCGTTCGATGATCTGGAAGGCGTCTTTATTGCCGTGACGCGCCGCGAGAAAGCTCGCACGCGGCTCGAAGCAGATACGCATTTCGAAAATGTCCTCGACGATCTTCGAATCGAATTGTGCATTGAGCCGCCACGCGAGCACGTCGCGATCGAGCAGGTTCCAGTCGGAAAACGGCAGCACGCGAGTGCCGATCTTGGGCGAGACCGCGATCAACCGCTTGCCGGCAAGCTGCTTGATCGCTTCGCGCAGCGTGGTCCGGCTCACGCCATAGGCGCTGCAAAGTTCGCTTTCAACGGGCAGCGCATCGCCCGGAGCGAATTCGCCCGAGACCACGCGCATGCCGATAATCTTGGCGATCTGTGTCGTAATGTTGCCGACGATCGGTTCGCGCTCGAACATCAGTTCCCCTTCGTGGACGCCCTGCACCATTGAGTGCGCTGCAAGCGTTTCGTTAGCGGGCAGTCGTCACAATCACGTTCCACGAGCCTGGCTTGAGCCTCGCACGCACGCGTTCCCCGTCGACGACCACCGCGGCGTTGACGGTCGGTGCCACCGTAGAGGGCGCATCGGCCGTGTTCACCGCTTTCATGTTGGCATGATACAACTCGATCGCAACGTCGAGCGTGCGCGCCCTGCCGAGCCCGCGCAGTTCGATATCGAGCTCCATTTCCTCGCTCAGGTGACGGTTGAGCGCGAAGACGGCTGTGGTGCCGGTCGCGCGATCGTCCACGACGGCCGCGCACAGGTACGGGATCTCGGGAAATGTTTCGGCTTCGTAGGTCGCCGATTCGATCACGGGTTTGAGCACGCGGCCGTGGCCGAACTTCGAGGCTTGCGAGAACGGATAGAAAATTGTCTGACGCCACGCCCTGCCGCCCGGCTCGGTCATGATCGGGCCTATGACATTGACGAGTTGCGCGAGGCACGCGGTCTTTACGCGGTCGGCGTTGTTCATCATCGTGATGAGCGCGCCGCCTACCACGAGCGCGTCTTCGTGGTTATAGACCTCTTCGATAAGACGCGGCGCCTGGGGCCAGCCTGGCTTGCGCATATCGTTGATGGTGCGGGCCTTATACCAGACGTTCCATTCGTCGAACGACAGCATGATGCGTTTGGAGGAATGCTTGCGGGCGGCCACGCTGTCCGCCACCGCGACGATCTCCTTGATGAAGAGATTCATCGCCTCGATGTTGCCGAAGAATTCGGCGGTCGAATCGCGGCGATTCTCGAAATAGGTGTGCAGCGAAATGAAATCCACCTGCTCGAAGCAGTGGTCGAGCACGCGGTCTTCCCACATGCCATAAGTGGCCATTTCGTGCGTGGACGAACCACACGCCGAAAGCTGGATCGTCGGATCAACCGAACGCATGAGCTTCGCGGTTTCAAGCGCGGCGCGACCATATTCGTCGGCGGTCTTGCGGCCGATCTGCCACGGACCGTCCATTTCGTTGCCAAGGCACCAGAACCTGATGTCGTGCGGCTTTTCGTAGCCATGCGCGCGGCGCAGATCGGAAAGGGCCGTGCCGCCGGGATGATTGCAATATTCGATGAAGTGGCGTGCCTCGTCGGGACCACGTGTCCCGAGGTTCACGCCGTACATCGGCTCGATATCGAGTTCGCGGCACCATTCGATGAACTCGTTCGTGCCGAACTGGTTGGTCTCGGTGGAATACCATGCGAGATCGAGACGGTGCGGGCGCTTGTCGCGCGGGCCCACACCGTCTTCCCAGTTATAGCCTGACAGAAAGTTGCCGCCCGGATAACGCACGATCGTCGGTCCGAGCTCGCGTGTGAGTGCGATGACGTCGCTGCGGTAGCCGCGTTCGTCGGCGTTCGGATGACCGGGCTCGTAGATGCCGGTGTAGACGCAACGGCCCATGTGCTCGACGAAAGCGCCGAAGACGCGCCTGTCTAGTTCTGAAACCACGAAGTCGCGGTCGACGATGAGGCGGGAAGCGATCATGATGTTCCTGTAATTGTCCTGTGTTGGGTTGAACGGTGAACTGCACATGGGGCGCAATGTATGCTTGCCCTGCCGCGTCCAATGTCTTTATCGGGCGAGCAACGCGTTGACGCGGTCTTCGGCCTGTCTCTGAACATCACCCACCGGCTTGCCGCTCATAAGCATGTTGCCGATTTCTTCGCCCACGATCTGCTGGATCGCGAACTGGCGCTGCACCGTATTAGGCAGCGCATAGCCGGTGGTCGAAATTTCCCTGATTTCTGCGCGATGCGGCAGCGCATTGAATCCGGCGCTCGTGATCACGGACTGACGTGCCGGCAAATGGCCGGTGCGTGCCCAGTCGCCCTCGTGGTCGTAAAGGAACTTCAGGAATACGAACGCGGCGTGGCGGGTCTTTTCATCCTTCACGCCACCCTTGAGCATGACCCACGAGTGACCGTCGGCCCAGACGGCTTTTTTCTGGAACAGGTTCGGAAACGGCACCACGTCATACCCGTTGACAAGCGTCGATCCCCGCTCCTTCGCGAGATTCGTGAAGTCTTCGATCACCCAGGTGCCGTTTATCAGTACACCCGCCTTGCCGTTCTCGAAGGCCTGGTTGGCCGCGCCGTAATCGAGGCCCCGTGCGATATCGCCTGCCCTCATGAGGTTGTCGTATAGCGCGAGCGCACGCGTTGCGGCAGACGTATGCAGATCGAGCCTCGTCGGACCGTTCGGGAACAGCGCGCCGTTCTGCTGATAGACCCACGTGTCGAACGTGCGCATCTGCGCGTCCGGTTCATTGACGGTCGGCACCGCAAAATAGGGCAGGCCCGTCCTGTCCTTGAACTGCTTCGCCTGTGCGAGCAACTCGTCGGGCGTTTTCGGCAGGATCGGCTTGCCCCCGGCATCGACGAGGCCCGCCTTCCTGAACAGATTGACGTTGATGTGCCAGAGCCACGCATGCGTGTCGAACGGCAACGCGTAGGTCTTGTCGCCGAAGGTCACGGCGCGACGAGCCTGGTTCGTGAAATCGTTCTTGTCGATGCCGACAGACCTGAAGCCGTCATCGAGCGGCTCGACCAGATTGCGCGTCACGTAGTCGCCGAGTGCGGATTCGTGCATGACCGAAATCGTCGGCACGTCGTGGCCCAGAATGCGCGCATCGAGCTGCATATAGTACGGCGCCCATTCGATAATCTGCGGCTTGACGACGATGCCTTCCTTGTTCGTCGCGTTGAACTCGTTCACGAGCGTCGTGATGATGCCGCATTCGCCCGATGCGTTGCTCACGTCGTTCACCTTGCCGTATTGCGCGTCACATGCACCGAAGAAGCGCGACAGCGTAATGTCGGTCCCCGCGCGCGCGCCGGAAGCAAAGACGCAAGCCATGCCCAGCGTTGCGCACATCAGCGCGCCGCGTGCAAGCAGTCTCTTCATCTCTCCATCTCCTGTTGGATGGCCAGTCGAGCGTGCTGTCGCCTCGACTGCACGGCATATATTTCGTAATCCGAATCGAATAAGACCATCTTCCTCGGCGACCCGGTTACAGCATATGAAGCAGCCTTTGCCTGGTGAGTCAGGTACGCCGTGCCTGGCGGACGGCCGTGCCGGCCACCGCTGCCACGATGTACTTCTGGAAAAACAGATACAGCACGAAGATGGGCAGCCCCGCGAAAACCGCTTGCGCCATCAGGTAGCCAATGCCCTCCGACTGCGCGAAGTTGCCCTGAGTGGAGGCGAGTCCGATTGTCAGCGTATACATCTCGGGCTTCGAGGCGGACACGAGCGGCCACAGATAATCGTTCCAGGCGCTCAGAAAGGTGAAGATCGCGAGCGTGGCTTGCGCGGGAATCGACAGGGGCAACACCACGCGCCAAAACACCTTGAAACGCGATGCGTTGTCCAGCAGCGCCGCCTCTTCGATCTCAGCGGGCACGGCCTTGAAGTACTGCGTCATCAGATAAACACCGAAAGGCGAAGCAAGCCGCGGCAGGATCAGCGCGCCGTACGTGTTGTGCCAATCCAGCGCCGCGAAGATACGGTGCAGCGGAATCACGAGCGCCTGCTCCGGCACAGCAAGCCCGCACAGGCAAATGATGTAGACGTAACGCTTGCCCGGAAACCGGGTGCGCGCGAATCCATACCCCGCGAGCGAGGCAATCGCGAGCGTCAGCACCGTCTGCCCGACCGACACGATGATGCTGTTGATCAACCATCCGCCCACCGCTGACGTGTTCAGGATATTGGCGTAGTTCTGCAGCGTGAACGGCGGTGAGAAAAGGATGTCGGTGTGCTGTTCGAGGAACGCGTTCGGCTTGAATGAGAGGCATAGCACCCAGACGAGCGGCGTGATCCACAGCAGCGCGAGCACAACGACGGCACCGAGCATCACGCGATCGCCGAGGCGTCCGGCCAAGGAGCCGCGTGAGCGTGGTTCGAATACGATCGCACTCATGCTTTTTCCCCTTTGTGCAAGAGCCAGGCCTGGGTCGCCACGCCGATCAGCATCAGCGAGAACAACACCTGGGCGGCCGCAGCCGAATAGCCGAACGACCATTGCCTGAAACCCGTCTCGTAGATGAACTGGACGAGCGTACGCGTCGAGTTATCGGGGCCGCCGTCGGTAAGCAATTGTGCCTGGCCGAACAACTGGAATTGCTGCACGGCCTCGATCACGACGACAAGCACAACCGTGCGCCAGATGGACGGCAGCGTGATCTTCACGAAGGTGCGCCAGCGCGTAGCGTTATCGAGTGCGGCGGCTTCGTAGAATTCCTGTGGAATCTGCTGAAGGGCAGCGAGGAACAGCATCATGGGCAGGCCTACGATCCACCAGACGGTCACGGCGGCGATCGTCGGCAGCGCGGTGGCCTCGTGCAGCAACGGGATGAAATCGGGCAAGTGCAATGCGTGGCTTACGTCCGCGAGCAGGCCGTTGCCAGGCATCATCACGAGTTTCCAGACCAGCGTCACGATCGTGACCGACAGCACCGAGGAACCGAAGAAAAGCGCACGCAGCGCGGCGCCAAAGCGGCCGGGACGATTGAGCACCAGCGCAAGCGCAAGACCGAGCACCACGAATGCAGGCACGGTCGCAAACACATAATAGAAGGTGTTGCGCAGGGCGCCGCGAAAGATCGGGTCGAGCGCAAGGCCGACATAGTTGCGTATGCCGATGAATTCGCTGGTGCCCGCAAGCAGGTCGACACGCCGCAGACTAAGCCACCAGCCCAAGGCGAGTGGTACAACCAGCAGTAGCACATAAACAACCACGAAGGGCAGTACGAACAGCGCGTTCGACCAGGGCGTGCGGATCTCGCGATGTCGCTGCCGCGCGGTCGGCAGCGGCAGCGCGAGCGAGCGGTCAGAAGCCATGGTAGGCCTTCCCGGATTGATCGAAGAGATGCACGTGGGCGGCGTCCAGACTCATGCGGACCGTGTCGCCGATTGCGAGTTCGCGTTCGCGCGGCAGTTCGACCACGACCAGTTGCTGGTTCGGCAGACTGACATGCGCGAGCGACCGGTCGCCGAGCCGTTCGATGACTTCGGCCCGCCCTGTGAGTGGACCCTGCGGATCGAGCAGCACGTGTTCGGCGCGCACGCCGAGCGTGAGCCTGCCTGCGGGAAGACTCGCGAACGCGACAGCCGTCGGCACCGTCACGCCTTCGAACGGCAGCGCGGCGATCAACCGTCCACCGTTGTCACCTGCGCGCTCGATATCGATGAAATTCATCGCGGGGGCGCCGATGAAGCCGGCCACGAAGCGCGTAGCAGGGCGTCTGTAGATGTCGAGCGGTGCGCCGATCTGCTCGATGCGCCCGCGATTCATGACGACGATGCGCGTAGCGAGCGTCATCGCCTCCACCTGGTCGTGGGTGACGAACACCATCGTCGAATTCAGGCGCTGGTGAATGCGCGCGAGTTCGAGACGGGTGCGCGTGCGGAGCGCCGCGTCGAGGTTGGAAAGCGGTTCGTCGAACAGAAAGGCCTCGGGTTCCTTGACGACGGCGCGGCCAATGGCAACGCGCTGACGCTGTCCTCCGGAAAGCTGCGCCGGGCGGCGCTGCAACAGCGGACCCAGTTCCAGCATACGCGCCGCTTCGATGATGCGCTGCTCGACCTCGGCCGCGTTCACACCCACATTGCGCAGGCCGAACGCCATGTTGTCATACACCGTCATGTGAGGATAAAGCGCGTAATGCTGGAACACCATGGCGATACCGCGCTTGCCGGGCGACAGGTCGTTGACGCACCGCTCGCCAATGCGGATCTGTCCGTCGCTCACGGTTTCGAGTCCGGCAATCATCCGCAGCAGCGTGGATTTTCCGCAACCCGAAGGGCCAAGGAAGACAAGGAACTCACCTGAATGAATATCGAGGTCGAGACCGGTGATGACCTCTATTTCGCCATACCGCTTCGTTACGCCATCGAGTCGGATACCCGTCACGGTACCTCCTGTGAATGTCTTGGGTCACTGGTTTTAGTGCATTGATATTATGAAAGAACGTGACGGCGACCCATCCGTGTAAACACGGATGATTCGGTATCCCAAATAATATGTCTCATGCGCATTGAGTTGTAAGCGTCCGGCCAAGTCACCTTGAATGCCGCTCAAGCACTTGCGAGTATCGCGTCCACTAAGAGCAAATAAGTGGACACGTGAACACTATCGAAGAACGCGCTCCGACGGAGCGCCGTCGCCGGCGACGCTACAGCGAACAGTTCAAGGCCGAAGTGGTAGCCGCCTGCCAGGCCACGGGCGTTTCGGTCTCAGCGGTCGCGCTGGAGCATGGGCTCAACGCGAACCTGCTGCGACGCTGGATTGATCAGGCCGAAGGCAGATTGCCGCGTGGAATGCCGGGGCGCCCGTCAGAAGTGCAGCCGTTACCGTCGCCGACGTTTGTTCCAGTCGCGCTGGAGCAGCGGAGTGTGCGCCCCGCAGAGATCCGGATCGAAGTGCATCGCGGCAACCAGTCGGTCACAGTGAGCTGGCCGGTCTCGGAGGCAACGCAATGCGCGGCCTGGCTGCGCGAGTGGCTGAGGTGATCCAGGTCGACGAGATCTGGCTGGCTGTTGAACCGCTGGACATGCGTGCGGGTTTCGATACGGCACTGGCGCGCGTGGTCAAGGTGTTCGGCGCTGCACATCCTCACCACGCGTACCTGTTCGCCAATCGCCGCGCCAACCGCGTGAAGGTTCTGATTCACGACGGTTTCGGCATCTGGCTGGCCGCCCGGCGCCTGAATCAAGGTCAGTTCAGCTGGCCACCTGTCGGCAGCGAGCCGAAGCAGCACACCCTCACGCACGAACAGCTCGCGGCGCTTGTGCTGGGCCTGCCGTGGCAACGCGTCGGACCGGACAGCGTGATCCGGATCGTCTGATGGCGGCGTAAACTGTTTCGCTTCTCCGGGTTGCTGGCTTCTGGCAGACTGATTCGCATGAACCTGCCATCCGATCTCGAAGCCCTCAGCCCGGAACAACTGCGCACGCTGGCAGCGCAGCTCGCGGCTCAGGTTCAGGCAAAGGATCTGGAGATCGAGGCGAAGGCGCGTGAAGTCAGCGAGCGTGACCGCGAACTGCGCTTCCGGCAGACACGTATCGACCATCTGACGCATGAGATCTCGATTCTCAAGCGCCAGCAGTTCGGCCGTCGCAGCGAGCAGTTCAACGGTGAACAGATGAACCTGCTCGACGAGGCGATCGATGGCGATCTGGCCGCCATCGAGATCGAGCTGGAGCAACTGCAACCCGCCACAGTCACACAGCGCGAACAGCCGAAGCGATCGGTTCTGCCTGCGCAGTTACCGCGCATCGAGATCCAGCACGAGCCGGACAGCACGACCTGCCGGTGTGGTTGCGAACGTGTCCGCATTGGCGAGGACGTCAGTGAGAAGCTGGACTACACGCCGGGCGTGTTCACGGTAGAGCGGCATATCCGGGGCAAGTGGGTATGCCGCAACTGCGAGACGTTGATCCAGGCCCCCGTGCCGGCGCATGTGATCGACAAGGGCATCCCGACCACGGGGCTGCTGGCGTCGGTACTGGTCAACAAATTCGCCGACCACCTCCCGCTGTATCGTCAGGAACAGATCTTTGCGCGTGCCGGTCTCGCCATTCCGAGGTCGACGCTGGGGGCGTGGGTCGGCGCGTGCGGAGTGCAACTGCAGCCGCTGGTGGACGCGCTCCGACAGGAGATGCTGAAGCAGGCCGTGCTGCACGCAGACGAGACACCGGTACAGATGCTCAGTCCCGGCAAAGGCAAAACACATCGGGCGTACCTGTGGGCGTATACGTCCACCCAGCTCAGCGGGTTGCGCGCCGTGGTCTACGACTTCGCCAGCAGCCGTGCTGGAGAGCATGCCCGGGCGTTCCTCGATGGCTGGCATGGCAAGCTGGTATGCGACGACTTCAGCGGCTACAAGGCATCGTTCCAGCAGGGCATCACCGAGATCGGGTGCGCTGCGCACGCACGGCGCAAATTCTACGAACTGCATGCCAACCACAGCAGCGAGGTGGCGAAGCAGGCACTACCGTTCTTCGCCGCGCTCTACGATGTCGAGCGCGACGCCGCAGCACTGAACGATGACGCCCGATACCAGCTTCGACAGCATCGAGCCAGGCCAGTGTGCGATGCACTTCACGAGTGGCTGATCACACATCGCCGGATCGTCTCCGAGGGCTCGGCGATAGCGAAGGCGCTGGACTACACGCTCAACCGGTGGGAAGCGCTGACGCGCTATCTCGACGACGGGGCTGTGCCGATCGATAACAACTGGGTTGAGAACCAGATCCGCCCGTGGGCTGTCGGACGCAACAACTGGCTGTTTGCCGGATCACTTCGTGCCGGTCAACGTTCAGCCGCGATCATGAGCCTCATCCGGTCAGCGCAACTCAACGGCCATGAGCCGCAAGCGTATCTCAAGGATGTTCTCACGCGACTGCCGACACACCGGCATAGCGATATCGCCTCGTTGCTGCCGCATCGATGGCAACCGGCCGCGACCAGCTAACTCCTTCCTCGCGCGTCAAGATGGGATGGCTGGCCGCTTACATTGAGTTTTCCGCTGCCTCGATGCGACTTGAATGTTAATGCCGGGAAGGGGCTCTAAATCTGACAAATTATTCGGATAACGAAATAATTTGGCCGGATAAAATGGCGCTCTTCGCGCCACAAGCAGGCATCAAGGAAAGTTGCGATGCTTTTGTCCGGCGATACGCCTGTCTCGATACAAAATAGTTCCGACTTCTAGATCTAGTTGGGGCAAGGGATTGCAACCCGTTGACCATCTTCCGTTGCGCAGAAAAGTATCGACGTTTCATGAGCTCGGCGACGAATGCGCATCGAACGGTGAACACAAAGTTACGACTTTCCTTGATACATAAGAGATTGAGGCTCGAGTACAAAAAAGGGCCTGCTCGCGGAGCCCCCCTGTTTCAAGCTCCGTATCGAGGTGAAAGTGCAACACCTTAACGCCCCCAAAGGAGCTTCTCGGTATCCAACGCTTCGCGTGCGAGGTGTCTGGCGACGTTGCTGCAATCCTCACAAAGATCGTAAACAGAGTACCGTCGCTGGGCCGTCGGGTCGTAGAGTACCTTCGCCTTCACTTCAAAGACCCACGGTGACTGCCCGGACGGCCGGACGCACTGAAACCGTGACCGTTTGCAGCATTCACAATGCCAATCCGGCCCAACGCGATTCCAGAACTTGCCTCTCGTCCCCTCCATTAGCTGAATGTCTTGCTCAGATGGCGCCTTGTATGTCTTCTTCGTCTTCTTACGGCGCCATGACGCTGAACTACCTTGCCTGACACTCGTGTTGTAGAGGAGCGTTTCAGGTGCACCGTTGGCGCCGAGGCGCCTTGCCAGCTCATCGAGTCCGGTCCAGCCAAAAATGTCTTTGGCTCGTTTCTCAGTTCGCGCCGCAGTTACCTCGGAAGCTTGATACCAGTGAAGGTTCCTCGCGGCCATTTTCGCGACCCTGTTTACCATAGCCAGTCGCATGGCAAAGATGGCGCGCCCTTCGTCCCAGATTCTCCTGGCGATCGTGCCATTGATAGCGTGTGGTCCGACGTTCGGTCGCGGTTCAACGAATTGTCTGATCTCCGCCGGAGAAAATGAGAAGTCCTGGTGTGTTCCTGCCATACGCTTTGCCTGTGCATCGGCATAATTGCAGTCAGAGCAGATCACCGTGTTGTCGTACGCAGACAGCCCAAACGCCGTCCTGATGGCGAATTTTTCAGCCAGTCCGTCCGCAACTACGACCTGTCTTTTTACCGCTTCGGTCAGGAACGTTTTGCGGACGAGATCTCTCATATGATCGTGGTGCTCGTGCAACTGACCCATAAGGAAATGGTGCTGATCGAGACGGACAATTTTCGGTTTTGAGCGCCCGCACGCGGGACATAACCAATCCGGGCTGGTCATAACCCACCATCGATTGACATGGACACCCTTTGCGCCAAATTGCTTTCGCAGACTCGACATCGTCGGCGAGTATTCGCTATCAATTCCGACCACGCCCCCGCTGCCCAAAAAATAACGCAACTCTTCAATGGTGGATATATCGCGGAAATCCATTCCTGGTCTCATTCAAAAATCGCTTGACAGCCGTCTGAATGCAATCCGGCTGCCGTACAGCCCAACTTTCAATTCTGTGCCGAACACGGATCGCGATTATTTTAAGTGGGATCGCAATCGGTTGATCACGCTGAACTTGACGGCGCCAGAATCGACAGACCGACTCGCCCCCCAAACGTCTGGGCTCGCCATAGAAGCAGAATTCTCTTTGCAAACTCGGTCTTTGCTATACGAAGTGCATCCCCGATCGCGACAGAATCGTCCTCGCGAACTCTTCGTGCAACCATTCGTGAGAACTCCCAAAAGAATTGGGAATCGTACTCGGACCACTCTTCTACATCGGAGACAAATTTAAGGACCATTTGCAGCACATCGGGACACCAGCATGCCTCCATCGCTCGTTGTATGCTGTGCATTCCGGCCGCGTGGCAGTAGCAAGCTCTAAGCCCCCGCTCCAATAACTCGAGGCGTGTCGGCGTTGGACCGCGGGGGCACACGACCAAGAGACCTGACAGCAGCGTCGACAGATCTCGGATCCGCGCCAGCTCTTCGTCGATTGCCGGGTCTGGTACGTCCGATAACGCCAGACGCAAATCTGAGAGAGCCTCCCCCGACACGTTGAAATCAAATGAGAGCAGACACGTCAGCGCGCTTTGTGGCAGGAAGGAGCGAGCGCGTGCCACCACCGGAATCAGGGGACCTATCTGGAACTCAAGATGGCTAGCTACGTGTTCGGAGGGTAGCGAACGAAAGAACGCCAAATCGCCCGGAGAAAGGTTCGTGCTTGTTGCCTCGCGAGCGGCGATCGTTACACGAGCCGCTCGCTCCAATATAGCCACCAGCGCGCTAGCCGTCGATGTGGAACACCCGAGCTGTAGAAGCAACTCCAAGGCTTGCGCTGTTACCCAGTCATACCAGTTGTGCTCATTTTCTATAGCTCGCTCGCAACGCTCGATCAACAGCAAACGATGACTATCTGTCAGGTCAGGGTGTTCGATGAAATACCGACATGCATTACCAGCGTCTTGCGTCCAACTGACGATGCATGACGCCGCGTAGTCGCCAATGCTGGCGCTATGACATCCAAACGCAAGCTGCCACAAGCGCGCTCGACGGTCGGGTTGTATCGCGCATAGTGATTTCTCAAGGCAGTGTGCAGCCATGTCAGCAAGGTGATGTGAACAGGAAGAATGACCAGCATACGATCGATGCGACCGATCGCCATGAGACGACGCTCCTTTGACCAGGTGTTGCATGCCGGCGGCCACGAAACGGCGAATTTCCGCTTGAGGCTGTCGAGCGTTGCCTCCAGGTCCACGAAAGGCGGGAGCGCAAGAATCAGCGGGTTATCGGCGTACTCGGGCAATTCGAGGGCCCCGTCGTGATAGACAGCGTCTACATACCGCTGAGTGAGCGCAAAAATGGGATCATTGAAAATATCGCACGGCGCCTGTACCGCGCCAGGCGTATCAACAGTCTTCCCTGATCCAGGCGCGCGGTGATCGCTGCGTCGTTTCATTGCGAGCCTCCTTTGGCATCGGTGTCGTGCCGCAATTCCGGCGCCGCGCCCAGCAGCTCGAGGGCGGCGGCATCCCGCGCCTGCCGCAGTGAGCCGGCCGGATCCTGCTGCGGCAGCGCGGGAGTGGGACCGGGTGCGGGATTGGGGGAAGCGGTACGGGCCCGCGAAGGACTGCCCTGCTGTTGCGAAAGCGCGTCCACCGTCCGGTTCAGCCCGTTTTCCTGTTGCCGTGCCTCGCTCATGCCCGCCGAGGTTGGATGCTGCTTGCCGGCGCTCCTGAGCGCGGCGCGCGTCCTTTGTTTCGCGATGGCTGTGTCGACTCTTCCGTCGTTCATCTGCACGATCCGCACCGGTTGCTGCCTGAAGTCTTCCTCGGAGTCATTCGCGTGCATCTGATCGACATACTGCTGATGCTCTGCCCATGAGATGCCGTGCATCGCGAGACCGGTATCGACGGCCGGGCAGAAGACCGGATAGCCATCCAGTTCAACCCATATGGCGCCAAGTTCATCGGGATCACTCCGGACATCCACATGCCTGTCCTTGCGCGCGAGACGCCCCAGATAGGCGTCGTCCGTTTCCTGCGAGGCGTACAGTCTGCCGTGCGTATTGACGCCCCTTGCAGTGAGTAGCCCCCTGTCCCGGCGCCAGGTCGCCAGCTGGATATCCCTGAGGGAATGCTCATAGAGCGCACCGGACAGGTTCTCGACCCCCCACCGCCAGCGGTTCAACGGTGTGTCCGCCTCGCGCGCAAACACCATGTGGGGATGGGGAAAACCACCGGACAGCGGTGTCCTGTGATAAACATGAATCGCGCGCAGGACGTGCGTCATGAATTCGGAGAGCGTATAGATCGCGTCCCACGGATAGCGCCGCGGTCGTCCATGCTCGTGCCAGTCGCACTCGACCACGCCGACGAGCTGACGCTGCCAGATCGCCGGCACACTCCCCCAGCGCCGCTCCGCAACCGCGCGCCAGGTCGGTGTGTACGGGCGGCAATTGCTGATCGAAATCCCCAGCTTGGCAAGACACTGCCAGGGCTCCGTCGCCATGAATTCGCTTCCGCGGTCGGCAACAATTGACGCTGACAGGTAATGGCACGGCCAGTCGTCGACAGTGATCTGAAAACCATACTGCGCACAGAAGTCATGCTTTGGCGTAACCGCCGACTCGAGGACGGCCGCCGCCGCCGAATAGCTTGGACGCTCGAAGCTCACGCGCACCGCGACGATCATCTGGCTGAACCAGTCGATCAGAAAATAAATGATCGGTCGCCCCACCACCACGGTCCGGTCCAGCCGCGAGAGCAGGTAGATATCAGCTACCGTCGCATCGAGCAGGAATTTATCGCCCGGCCCCTTCGTCCGCCGGTCAGCGCGCCCGTGCAGCAGCAACGGTCCGGGATGTGCATGCCGGCGGGCGATCATCACCGCACGAACATCCGGCTCCGACTGGCAGAAATACGCGACCTGTCTGGGCGTAATGATGCCGACCACCCCCAGTTCCAGTTCCTTCAGGTGGCCCTGCTCATCCCTCACTTCGCGCTGCGTGCGCGTCAGCCCGTTGAGTGTGTCGGCGACATTTTTATAGGTTGGCCGCGACCTCCCCTTGCGCCTCGGGCGTCTTGTCTGCCCATGACGTTTCGCCTGTGCGAGCGCATGTCCCACCCGTCGTGCAATCGCGTCGGCCTGCTCTTCCTCGCCCTTTCCCGTTCTTCTTCGTGCGCCGAGCGCCTCAAGCCACGGGGCTTCACTCTCGGTCAGCAACAGATCCACTGCCTGCCACAGCAGACAGGTCAGTTGCCTGCCAGGGAGCATGTACTGCCGCTCCGGATGCAGACGCTGCGATTTCGCCCGACGGCCTGGCCGGCATGTGTAGTTACGCCTGATGTGCTTCCCGCCCGGCTCGCTACGATAGGCGCCACCGTTTCGTGGTCGTCCGCAGTTGGGAAGATCGCTGCGCACTGCCCGCTCCGTCATGCCACGCTGGAAGAATCTGAGCAGGTATCCATGGATGGTTTTTACCTGGACGCTCTCGCGTTCCGCCGCCTCACGGATAAGCCGGCCGCGCGTCGCCCGGTCAAGCAGTGGCCGGATCGCCGATGGATCGAACCATTCTCCGGGCTGGACCAGGGGACGGATTCGCTTCCAGACTTGCGACGATTTGCTGTCGTGCCCGACGAGCGCTCGGCGCGTTCGCCTCTGGTCAGCGAACGGGTCCTCCAGAACCGGAAGCATCCGCCCTGCGCCGCGATAGCAATCTTCGGTGAAGACCCGCAGATCCGCTGTCCTGTATCGGGAAAACCTGAGATGGTTTCCCGCGATGGGGCACAGATCGGTGCGTTCGTTGTCGGAATACACGACCCGGTAGATGAGCCCGGAGTCCTCAGCGCGCCACAGACTGCGCACGGGAAAGGGAATCCTGCATTGAATGCGCGCCGGCATGTCGCCTCTCCGTGCCCTGGCTGCAGAATCAGCCCGGCGCGGCTAGCGTGAGCGCCGCGGGTGGCAGACAGAACAGGTCACGTGTCGACAGGTCCACCACCAGTGCCTGCATGGCGAGCATTTGCCGGAACGCACACACCGATGCGCCCGCGGGCAGGGCTCCCCGTCGGGTGGCCGCGCGGCAGGCTTCGCGAACACTCACGTGATCGCGGTGAAGCAGCTCGTCGAGCAGCACCGCCTGGGCCCGTTGCTGCGCATCCGTCACGCCCGTGCGCACGATCTGCTCGGCAACCGGAAAGAGCCAGCAGAGATTGGCTGCGAGCGGGGCGTTGACCCCGTCACGGCGACAAACGGAAAATTCGCTGCCGCACTCCTTCCAGTAGAGCTCAAGCAGCCTGCATTCGATCGCGAGGGCGGGCGTCGATGCGCTATCTGAATGACGCGTCAGAATGGCTTCTTCCCTGACTGCCCCATCCTCCTGCAGGGTCACGAGGAGATCGGTCAGCAGCACTTCGGGGGTGCCCGTCCCACCTGGATGATGCAAGCCATTGCGGCGAGCAATCGCCGTCGTATGTGAAGTGAACAGGGGAACGTGTTCACGGATATCGATGACATGAGCCCGGAAATACTGCTCCATGAACACGGCGAGCTCGGTGTCGGACCGCAGCTCAAACGTCCTGTTGCCAAATTTTGCGCACGCGAAGCGGTGGATCAGCCCGGAGCGGGGCAGCTCCAGGCCTCTGAGGGGGGACGCATAGCGATCACCATGCACCATTCCCTCATTCTGCCGCGTCAGAAGACGACGGCGCGCTGAACGCGACAGACCGATCATATTCGTACTCCCAATTAATTACATGCGATCATCGCAGGCCTGGTACAAATGCGGTGCAATCGTGCTTGTCCAGTGCTCAGGAGCTGACGCATCACAAGTCATGACCAAGGCCGCTCACACCGGCACCTGGAACGGCGTCACGCCAGCCTCGCGGAGCGTGGCCGCCTCTCAGGCTGGCACATCGGCAACCGGAGCTCAATTCATGACGCGATCCTGAGCCAGGGAAAAATGACGACCATCACACCGCGGCCAAAGGCCCACTGCTCGACCATGACAGACAGCTGTGGCTGCGGGCCCATGATGATTACGTGAGGCACCCCCTGCCGGCTGGCAAGGCGCTCAAGGCATGCCACGGCGCCGTCCTGCCTGTACGGATCCAGATCGACGGACGTCAGAAACCGCTGGGTGTGCCAGTCCCGTACGGTGACGCGACATGTGTCCACAAAGGCGGACAGTCCGGTTGTCCGTCTGACAGTGATCTGCCAGGTCTCATGGTCAGGACCCGTCCAGAGTCGCGGCCCCGCTGCGCCGGAGCGGCGGCTCCTGGACGGACCTGCGCCGTCATCCGGATGTGGCCGCGGAATGGGTCGTATGGGCGGGTCGTCGAACAGACCGGTTCGCCACGACGAAGGCGGAACGCCGGCCACCGCCCGCCCACCGTCCAGCAGTTTGGCTCGCCGCTTTCCAACGCCCGACGCCGGTGATGCAACAGCGAGTAGCACATCCTCAGGCCGCCCTGATGCCGGCGGCATGGCCTGGTTAGCCGGGGAGCCGCCCAGGCTGCGCCGGATCTGCCCGAACGCCGGGGAGGCGCCGTTCAGGTCCCGGTCCCGCGCGTCATGTTTATGGTGCTTTGCATGCCCATGGGGCTTTTCATGCTTGTGGGGCTTGGCGTTCCTGCGCCGTCCCGCATGCTTGCCTTTGGCGGCCATACCTCCGGTTGCCTTCATGAGCGCTCCTGCCTGGTGAAACTGCGACGCCTGATGGCGGCGCGGTGACAAGCACCGGTGATGCCTGTGCGCCGGTTGAAACGGACCTGCCAGACATACGCCGGTGGTGGCCCCGGGGGCGCGGTGCACGCCTCATGCCGGACTGCACCTTCGCCAGGATCCGCCCGTTGACAGGCGTGAATGGGCCGCGGATCTCCGTGCCTGAGCTGGCGACCCAACAGCTTTTTTAAGGTAACTCTAGTGCAGGTTTGCGCAGGTTCAAAAGGACCGCCCGGGTGCCGGCGTGAGCGCGCGGGCTGCAGCCTGACCGTGGAAAACAGGCACCTATAATCCTGTTCGGCGACCGGCGGCACCGGGAAAGCCGACCATTTTTCCATCCGGTCCGGTCATCGCCTCACCGCCAGCCGTGTCACGCCAGAATATTTCGCAAAACTAATGATTGTGATATCGATACTGGCAGAATCGCGCAGGTCGTCAGACGACCCGCCTAAGTTCAGATCATTCCCGCTGCGGGGGACTTAAGATTTTCTAATATGACTTCTTTGTCTAACCGGCGGGTACCCGGCTCCCGGCGGCAGGCGTGGAGCCGCCCCCCCGCCGGGCAGTGCGTTGCAGCGCCTGGATTGGCAGGATAAGGGAACTTATCCTGCACTCCTCTGTTATTCCCGGCCATTCAGACCGGTTTTCATGGCCGGTGTGGCCTGTTATGCGACGGATCTGGGCGATGCCCTCGATTTTCCCCATAATCACAGCATGCGCACTGCGACCTACACCTCCGAGGAAGCCGTCGAAGCAGCCGTCATGATGCTGCTGGATGAACACGGCCACCCGACGCCGGTGTCGTCCGAAGAGTTCCGGCGGTGTGTCACCGTGCGTGCGCTGCGGGAGCGGCTCGGCGGCGGCGACCGCCAACGTCTGGCACGCCTGCTCGCAGACATTGAAAACCGGATCGTGCAGCGCGGGCAGTCCTCCTTTCACGTACCTCACGCCCCGTCGCATCTGGCAGAACTGTTCCGTGACCTGTGGATCCAGGCGCTCGCCGCTGCCCACCGTGAAACGGAGGATGTTGTCAGGCGCAGTACCGAAGCCCAGAATGAAGCGGAGCTGGGCCGGCAGAATGCGGTCGCTCGCATCGAGATGCTGCGCACCGAGCTGCAGGACACCCAGGCCGCGCTCTCGCAGCGCGACGCCAAAGTCGGCGAGCTCTCGGCACGACTTGCGGCGAGTGAAGCGCAGGTCGCGACCCTTTCGGCGCGTAACGTTGAACTGGGCGAGCAGTTCGAAGCCTGCCGCAACCAGCGTGAAAAGCTGGCCCGTGAACACGAGACCAAGTGCGCCGAGCTGCTGGAGAAATACGAGGGCGAGCGCAGACACCTGATGGGCGTGACCGATGAGCAGCGACGCCTGCAGGCTGGGGAAAACGCTGCGCTCAGGGAGCAGCTTGAGCGTACCAGGCTGGCGCTCGCCAGCATGGAAAGCGCGCTGAGGATTGTCGAGGCCGACTGCCAGCGTCTGCGCGACGAGCGCACACGTGGGCCAGCCTGACGCGGGCCGCGGCGTAACAGGTCAGGAGCCGGAACGTGGATCCATCCTTCTGGATTGACCAGTCTGCCCAGCCGCCGCGGCGGCTGCCATCGGGCGTCACGGAGGCACTCGACTATCTGGCGCAGGCGCTTGGCGCGACCACCTACTCTGTCTGGACCCCTGCAACGCTGAAGACGCGGTACGGGTCCATGGCCGAGGCGAAGGTCGCCCAGCCGGCCGTGTTTGCGCAGCTGGTTGCATCCGACGACTGCGCGAAGGTGATCCAGTACTGGCACGACGGCCGCATCCTCACTGCGCTGACCGGTCAGGCACCCTCCCCGGAAACGGTCCTGACGCGCATCCTGCGCGCGCACGCCCGGCGGTTCCCGCTCTCGCCGCCTGGCGGACAACCGGTAGCGCGCGTCACGCCGGCTTCGTCGTCGGCACAACTGGCCGTACAAGCCACGCCCGCTCTCGAACAGCTTCACTGGTTGGCTCGGACCGGGCGATATTTCAATCCTCACACCGACACGCGGGCGCTTGCGGCAAACACGGACGGTGCCGCGCTCCGCGCCTTCCTGAAAGACTGTGCGGGCCGGTCTCCACATACGCTTCGCGCGTATGTGGGCGAACTTCGCCGGCTGATCGCATGGTGCGAATCCCGGGGACTCGGGCCGCTGTCCGATCTGACACGCGAGGATCTGCAGGCCTATCGCGACGCCTTACCCCGGATGCCCCGCACCGCCTCGGTCGGCACGCTCAGCTCCCGCACGGTTACGCATGCACTCGACGTCGTCAAAAGCGCATTCGCGTATCTCTCCAGGACTGGCTATCTGGTTCTCAACCCGGCGCTCGCGCTGGGGCCCGGTGGCACGCAACGTTCGGGCGTGCCCGCTCCGCGGATACTACCTGCGTCCGCCACCGAAGCCTGCGACACCTGGCTCGCAGTACAGGCAGCTCATCCGGGCCCGGGTCTGCAGCAACTCAGGCGCGCCGCAATCGTCGCGCTGTACCGGTATTCGGGCGCAAGACTGGCCGAGCTCGCCTGGGCGGATGGCTACCCGCGGCTGCACGTCGCCGGAGTTGAATGGACACTCGAAGTGATGGGGAAGGGTGGCCGCACACGCCCGGTTCCATTGCCTGAGGTCTGCGTCGAACACCTGCGCCGCTATCGCCAGGCACGCGGCGAGCGTGGAGAACCGTCGTCGATGGAAGACATGCCACTCATTTATGGCGAACGTGGCCACGGGCTGGGTGTGTCGGGCCTGTACCGCGAAATCAAGTCCGCATTCGCCGTCATTCTCGACACACTTCCACTCAACGAGGCGAATGCGCGCCTCGCGCTCGATTCGGCGTCACCGCACTGGCTACGCCACGCCTATGTGCACAAGCTCGTGGTCATCGACAAGGTGCCGCTCCCGGCAGTGCAATGCCTCGCCGGTCACGTATCGATAGAGACCACGGCGTCTTATGCACGCACTGATCTAAGCCAGCTGCGTGCTTTCGTCGACCAGAGCTTTCAGTCAGGCCCGCACCTGGCCAGGACCGCAAAGTAAGCAGAAGCCGCTGACAATCCGGGTGATCCGGGTATGGCCCCGGTCAGGATGGGAAGTTTTCACCGTGAAACTGACGTTGCGATACCCCACGCACCGTTGTCTTGCACAAGGGCCTTTCAGCACACCGGTTTGCCGCGTCACCCGGCACGTCGTGCGCGCATGAAGGAACTTCCGCTAACTTCGCGCATGGTGGTGGTTGGATGGCTGACGGATTCCGAAGCAGAAAGCCGCCTCGGAGTCCACGCCTTCCGGCAGCTCTGCGAAAGCCCTGCGTCGTCACGCGTTGCAGGCACCGACGCCCCTGGGTCCACGTTAATCGGTCTGCCCGCACAGCGGGGCATATTGCGTCGAGTCCGAGCGACCTGTCTGGCCGACGCGTCAGCTGCGGAGACGCCTCACCGCATTGAACGACTTGTATCGAAATTAGCTAAATTATCAAATTTCGATAAGATCGATAAGATCGCTACAAACCGAGGATCGGTCGTCCGGCGAACGCGCACCGGTGACGCTGTCGGGCCAATGCCAGCTCAATGACGCTCGATGGGAGCCAGATTTTGGCCAGTCGTCAATTGCGTATGAAACCACAATCACCGTGCGGCTTCGATCGGACCGGCGGCCGGGATACGGGCCACCATCGCCGTTGCCTGGGCAAAGATACGGCCTGCACGCGGCAGGCCGTTTATGTAGGTGGGGCGGAGAATGCTGCGGACACCGTCCAGGCCAACAAGCCCTATCCCCTTTTTTCTGTCGCCAGCGCCTCGTGGACTGGCTGTGTCCGGAGATTAGCCCTTTTTCATCGCCTGGGCAACCGATGCATACGGCCCCACGGAAGAGCGCCATGCGGGCAGTGACTGCGCAACCTGGCTCCGACTCACCTGGGGACGCCCCAAATTCACGAAGCGGGCTCGACTTTGGACTCACCGGAACAAGTGGATACTGAAAGTCGGCAATCGATCGCACCGGTCATTCCGATGACTTAATGCGCACCGCATAACCACAATCTGCATGCAGAGAAGCCCCGGTCGGCGCCGTTCTTTAGTTCTTCGCGCGGTGATACTTTTCGCACCGACGCATCGCGGTCAAAATAGACGGCAACGACGCGAAAAACTACCCGGACCCGAGAGTCGGCTAGCCATCCAGACATTCTTCCCCATCGCCACGTGCGCTCCCGAAATCAGGCGGCAAAACCGCGACGACGCATACCAATCTCGTTGTCGGTTGCGCAAACAACGATATTTCCACCTCGCACGCGCCGATCTCAGCGAGGAAGCGTCAGGAGGAAGTCATCAGCCAGTTCGAACAGGCAATCCGTCGGGTCCTCGCCTCGCTCCTTCATATGCAGCATCTTGCAGAGCAGCTCGTCATTGACGATCAGCATCAGCTTTCCCTGATCACGCATGGCCCCTTGAGTCATGGCGACGGCATGCGGATCCGCCCCGGCACGCGTCAGAATGACTGCCACCTTTCGCAACCCGCGGTCCAGCAGATACTTCTCGGTGGTCAAAATTTGCCCCTGCTTGATCTGCCCGGTGTAGTTCTTGAACTCAAAAATGACATATCGGCTGTTCAAATGATCGATCAGAAAACGCCAGAATTCCGTCGTGGGACGCACCCGACATACGAAGTCGAATCGATTCAGCCCATCGTCAGTTCGTCTCTGTGGATGCCACCCCTGTAGATCATTTGGAAACAGATATTTGATGATCTCTATACATACCTTCTCATAGTCAGACCAAGTCTTCTTGCCGCGCTTCACGAGCTTGAGCCTTTCGCAAAGGTCCGTGCCACGCAGATCCTCAGGAGAGATTTTTCCTGGCTTCAGCGTTTGACTATTGGTCCTCGGGTCGGATTGGCTGGAACGTACCTGAACATCGCTCTGGTCAATGTCGACTTCGAGCAGAGCATCGAGCTCCTCGCGCAAACTGGGCTCCATAGCCGCCCAATTCTGCAAGTCCGCACGGTCCGCGACCACGATAGCGAATTTTTCCTCGAGCACTTTGCGTAGCGACGGAGGTACGACACAGGAAACAACCAGCATTCCTTTGGTCACATTCGCATCCATACCGCGTCTCACGAGACGGTTGGCTGCAGCTTCGAGCAGGCCGAGCTGCGCCCTCGCAGTTCTGTAATACTTGACCTCGATTGCCCATGGTTGACCTTTTAAGCTGCCATCAAAGTCGTAGCCAGCATCCCCTCTCGGAAAATGTTCACGAATGAAAAATTCGTTGACCTCGAGTATCCTGCGTACCAGCTGTTCAAACACCCGCCAATTTTCATTCTTCCCTTGCATGAGTAATCCTGTTCTTAATAGTTAGGAATCCGACTTCCAGACCGCCGAATCTACCAGGCTGATCAGCTGGCTTAGTATGCAGCGCGCTCTCCGTCGGCCCCGGCACGCCCATCACGTCGAAATTCGCACTCGTCTGAACTGCCGGTCTGGAAGTATGCTTTCCGCCTTTTACGGACGCTTTTAGCAATTCTGAAGGCGATACGCTATCTATGCGATATGCATACTTCCCCGTCGCTGCGCCTGGATCGCGCTATATAATAGGCAATATGGTTTGCCGGGGATTTGCCATACGCTGGGTGCAGATTGCTGCTCTTACATGATCGATAAAATCAAGAAGATCGTCGCGCAAAAGCAGCCAATCAAGGCACGCGATGTCGCCCGGATGCTGGGCGCTCCCCGGTCGGAGGTCAACCGTATCCTTTACACACAAAAGGATGATTTTGTGTGCAACGATCAGCATGAGTGGTCGCTTCGACGTCCATCTGAACTGGTCGTCGAATTTCCGCAAGTCAAGTGGCTCACAGCGGCGCACTTCGAGCAAGCCCTCGACGCTTCGGGCTCGCCGCTGGAAACGACGTCGCCCTCCATCGTTTTCCGCTTTGCCCCGGCAACTTCAGTGCTCCTTGAGGCCGCAGCACGCCTGCTCTCGTTCTGCAATCAGCTTGTCGCGTCGAACAAGGAAGTCACGATCGAATTTCCGAACGCGTATAGCAAGGCATCTGGTTACCTGAATCGGCTGGGTTTCTATAGGCTTCTCCACGAAGCCGTGACGGTGCTTCCCAAACGCCCGCGATCATCGGCAGTCGAGCCACACGATGGGCAAAGCGAAGCGGTCGTCGAGGTGAAAGGGATAGACCTCGCAAACCGCGACGAAAGCATTCCGAATCAACTGAGACAACGCGTACAGCAGCACGTGCCGGACGCCACGCAGGTGGTCCACACCATTGTGGCGGAATTGTTCTCAAACATTTATGAGCACTCGAGTTCACCGATTCCTGCGTTCGCCGCGTTGCAGTTGTATCGTCGGAGCAACATCCCCCATGTAGCCACGGTTTTTTCGGACAGTGGGGCCGGCATCGTTGGCTCGCTCCTCCCGACGTTACAGGCGGCAGAAAGAGAGGCGCTCGAACGCTCAGGGAAGGACATCCGGCTCGCACTGATTGAGAGGGTTTTTTCACAAGGCGGACTGAGCCGGATTCAGGAAGAAGGCCATGGATTAGGGCTCTTTTCCACCGGCAAGGCGGTTCGAAAGTTCGTCGACGGGACCATAATCGTGCGACAGGATACATTCGAGGTCACCCTGGAATTTCAGGATGCCGACCTCAAGCGGCTCTGGGATGAGGGCTATCAGATTCGCGTGCAGGACGGCAATCTTGTGATGCTCGACGTCCCTTACGTGAACGCGAAGGGTGAGCTCAAGACGGGGAAGCTCATCTCTTCGTTGGTGTTGTCTGGAGACGTGACCCAGAAGCCCGAGCCGCACACCGTTCACTTCGAGGGCGAATTCCCATGCGATGCCAATAGCAACCCATTGAGGCACATCTCCGCCGGAAATCACGTGCCCGCGGACCTGACCGCGGTCGCGCGGCACTATCTGTCCACCAAGCCAGACGCCAACGGGTACGTCGACTACTATCAAAAAATGACCACATACGCCGGCATCATCGCGGGTCATGCATCAGCACTGGACAAAACGGCCAGTGCGCGGAAAGTCTGGCAACCGCTGGCAGACGAGGAGAGCATATTCAACTACATTGAAAATGCATCGGGTCGCGCGGGTATTGAGAACCTCACCTATCTGCTGTCAAACGAGAGGATCGCGATTGTCGGCGTTGGCGGAACCGGCTCATACATTCTCGACCTTGTCGCCAAAACTCCGGTCAGGGAAATTCGTCTCATCGACAGCGACGAATTTCTTCAGCACAACGCCTTTCGTGCGCCCGGGGCACCTACGCTAGACCAGCTCCGCGAGGTTCCGAAGAAGGTCGACTACTTCAAGCGCATCTATAGCAACATGCATCGAGGCATCGGCGCCCATCCGGTCGATCTCGATGCTGGTTCCGCTCACTTGCTCGACGGCATTACTTTTGCCTTTCTCTGCATGGATCCCGGGCAATCCAAGCGGGTAGCCGTTGAACGCCTGGAAGCCTTGGGCGTGCCCTTCATTGACGTCGGCATGGGCCTGGATCTCACCGACGGAACGCTGGGCGGCATACTGCGCGTCACCTTGAGCACGGCAGATCAGCGCCAGACCGCGCGCCAGAAGATCTCACTTGAGGAAAAAAGCGGCGAGAACATCTACGCATCTAATATACAGGTCGCTGATCTTAATGCGTTGAACGCTGCTCTGGCGGTGATCCGCTGGAAAAGGTATCGAGCGTTCTATCGGGACTTCGAGCGCGAACTCCACAGCCTCTATACCGTCGACGGGAACAGCCTGATCAATGGAGCTGCCGAAAATGCGGTATAAGCGCCTCGAGCCGAAGTTCGTCACCGAGATACCGCAAGAACTGGACGCTGGCGTCCTATACATCTCGATGGAATACGCAACGGTGCTGCACAGGTGCTGTTGTGGTTGCGGTGAGGAAGTCGTGACACCCCTGACACCAACGGATTGGAAGCTAACCTTTGATGGAGTCGCTGTCTCTCTCTGGCCATCTGTCGGAAACTGGAATTTGCCGTGCAAGTCGCACTACGTGATCAGGAACAACGTGATCCTTGAAGCGGGTGAGTGGACGCCTCAACAAATCGAAGCGGAGATCCGGCGCGACAAGGCAGCAAAGGCAGGGTACTTCGGCGCCGCGGCAGACGAAGGGATGGCAAGCCAGCCTATCAACGCAAACACGGCCCCCCTCGTTTCAAAGCAACCCGAAGAGTCATCGCGCTTCCGACGTGTTGTCATCAACGTAGCGCGATGGATTTTCGGCTGATGCGCCAGACTTCGGCCTACTGCAGCCCCGGCCGGATATGACCCTCAGGTTAGAGGTCGAAACAGGTTGGCTTCCTACGGCGAGCTTTTTTCGGACATCACGTCGATGCGTCGCTCTGCGCCAGCGAATCATGCCGAACGCCATGATACGTGCTCGCCGCTCAACTCCGATCGGTGAACGTTTTCGGGACGGGTCAGAGGGGCCGGGATCGCGGCGGTGAGCGCCGTACCAATCCAGGCGCTGTACTCGACCCACATAAAACACATCGAGAGGTGAGAACTTTCGGGACGGTGAAGATCTACGGAAAGCATGCGCGTTCTTCACCTTGCCACTATGGGCGCGTCGAAGGTGGCCCTTAGTACTTGAAGCTCTATCGCTCTGCCAAGTACACGGCCCCCGAAACGGCTCACCTTCGGAAATGCGCTGCAGTAGCGCTTCTTTCGCGAGCGCCGCCGAAACACCCGCCAGTCTACGCAACTCGATACTTATAGTTTGCTAAGCGGGGTAATTTGATTCTGTAGAACCGAGTGGCTGACTAGGGCAACCCAATACAGATCTGCTCACCGTCCCACCCCCTGGAAATCCTCACCATCCCGAGTTCCTTCACCGTTGTTGTACCTGCTCTCAGACTTCGACGAGATAGCGCGTGCCAGATTTATCACCAGCGGCGAGCTATGCATTTGACTATCTCCACTTCATCCCGCGTCAGTGGCCCCCGATAGCGCTCACCTACTGCGGTTACTAGCAGTCCCCCAAGGATTTTTTTTCTCCTGGAAATCCTCACCAACGTGGATCAGCTCACTCACCTATCCGCAAAGATTTCCAAACGATGAACGGATACCAGTTCGGCGGTTTACCGTCGTGAGTTTCCATTCTGACTGCATTGGACTACGGCCGGCGTCCCCTTTGCCTTGTGCGCATCTTCCATCTGTACCTCCACGCCGAATGACTTCGGCGACAACCGCAAGGCCTACGAATGTGCAAATGACCTGTGCCGCCATCACGCACGAATCAGCGCGGGAGCCTTATGTGACGGGGAAAGTCGCAACTTTAATTTTGCATTACGAATTAAATATGCAACCGCAGAAGGAAGAATTCGCGGAGTTAATTGCGTTTTGACTACGGACACCCAATCGCGAATCTCCACGCCTGATAAGGCTGATCCGGTCAATTTCCATATTGTGAGATGCGAGGTCGCAACTTCATTGTCCGTTTTCGGCGAATTTCTAGAAGTCGTATCTTTTTTGTACGGCGATAACGCCGTCAAAAACGGTACTTCACCTGGAACCCGATCGTGAACGGCAGGTTATCCGAAGGAATCGGCGGGATCACGATGAAATTGGCCCCCACCCGCTTGTAGTCGACCATCAGGATCGGCGCGACCACCGGTCCGATCGTGTGATTGCGGCCTAGTCCCCAGTTGCCATAGTTATAGCCGGAAATGATCCCGCCTATCGCGGCGAGGCGCACGATGCCCCAATGCGCGAACTCGGGCGCCCACACGCCGCCCGCATAGTACGAAGGGCGCCGCAGCGAGTTGCGAAAGCCGCCGGCGGTCAGCGCCCACCGGTTATCGAGCCAGCACTCGACACCCAGGCCCGGATTGAATTCCTCGAAATGCGTATTCGGACCGGGATCGATGTGATGAGAACCGAGCATCGCGTCGACCCAGACACCGCCGCCGCACCAGTCGGCGGCCTGCGCGGACGGCATCGCCGCCGCGCTCGCCCACAGCGCGACGACGATACACCGGATCGGGGTGAGAGTGAGCCGCAAGCGCATCGTGCCTCCGTCGCCGGTCGTTCGCCGGCGTATCTGGTCGGTTGGTTGGTAGTGGGTCGGACAGCGTGTCCGTCGCGCACTGTACCTCAACCGCCGCTCGCGATGTTGAAGCCCTCCTCGGCTCGGGCCCCCTCGTGCAACGCATGCGATCGCTTCACCGCGCGTCAGAGTCCGAGATCCGACAGCCCGGGATGATCGTCGGGACGACGCCCCGACGGCCAGCGGAACAGTCGTTGCGCTTCGCTGATCGGCAGGTCGTTGATGCTCGCATGACGGTGCGCCATCAGCCCGTGCGCATCGAATGCCCAGTTCTCGTTGCCGTATGAGCGAAACCAGTTGCCGGCTTCGTCGTGCCATTCGTAGGCGAAACGCACCGCGATCCGGTTGTCGCCATGCGCCCACCACTCCTTGATCAGCCGGTAATCGCGCTCCTTGAGCCATTTGCGGCGTAGAAACCCGACGATCTCCGCACGTCCGGCAAGAAACTCCGAACGGTTGCGCCACACGCTGTCCGGCGTGTACGCAAGGGATACGCGCTCGGGATCGCGCGTATTCCATGCGTCTTCCGCAGCGCGTACCTTCTGGATCGCGCTCTCGCGCGTAAATGGCGGGACGGGGGGACGGGTTTCGACGACATCGGACATCGTGTTCTCCAGGGGTCAAGGCGACGCGCGACGCGACGACGCACGCTGCGGGGTGGAATACGAAACGAGCAGCCGCGCGGCGGCTGCGCGCGCATCGCGCGCAGCATCGGCGTCGCCGCTCACGAGCGCGACCCCGATCGCACCGTCGATCAGGATCAGCCATTGACGCGCGAGCTGCGGCGCGCGGCGCCGGTCGACGCCTGTCTGCGCGAGATAGGCTTCGCATTGCGCCTGCACGAATGCGAGCAGGCGCGCCTTGTGTGCGCGCGCAACGATACGGATGGGATCGTCCGCCGCGCCGGTCTCGCCCGCCGCGTTGAGGAACGCACAGCCGTGAAACTGCCCGGACGCGAACCAGCTGCGCAGCACGTCGAACATGCCGAGCAGCCGCGTGCGCGCATGCGTGCCCTGCTTCAGCGTGCCGTCGATGAACCAGTTCATCCAGCGCTGGTCGCGGCGCTCGAGCGCGGCCGCGACCAGCGCATCCTTTGATTCGAAGTGCGTGTAAAAGCTTTTGCGGGCCGTCCCCGACTGCCGCACGATCGCATCGACCCCCGTTGCATGGATGCCGCCTGCGTAAATCAGCGCCTCGGCCGCATCGAGCAGCCGCTCGCGCGGACCGCTTTCGCTGTCCGCGCCGCCAGGTCCGGAAAGAGTCGTCATGGCCGAAGAGTAGAACGATCATTCTCCTGCGTCAAGCACGCATGCCCGAACGCGCACAAATGAATCGCTTGCGCTATCGTATGGGGTGACTCAACGAGGCGGCGAGGGAACCTGGCGATGAACACGCTGAATCTGCGCGCTCGCGCGGCGCGCGCACTGTCGGTCGCACTGATTGCAGCAAGCGCGGCGTGCACGCCGCTACAGGTCGTTACGCATACGGTGACGCAGGACGAAATGCATGTGCCACCGGGGCAATATCTGCTCGACGCGCATCACTGGAGCGTCGTATTCGACGTCGAGCACCTGAAGTACTCGCGCTTCACCATGCGTTTCGACCGCGCGCGCGCGACGCTCGACTGGACGGGCCATGCGCTGGAAGCGGCGTCGGTCGATGCGACGATCGACGCCGCCAGCGTCGACACCAATGTGCCGGCGCTCGACCGGATGATCCAGAGCGACAGGATGCTCGACACCGCGCGCTATCCGGCGATCCGCTTCGTGAGCACCGGCTTCGAACGCACGGGCCCCGCAAGCGGGACACTGCGCGGCAACCTGACGATACGCGACGTCACGCAGCCCGTGTCCCTCGCCGTCACGTTCAATGGCTACGGCGTCGATCCGCTCACTCACAAGGACACGCTCGGCTTTTCCGCCGACGGCCAGTTCAGCCGCGCGAAGTTCGGTCTCGCGACCTGGTATCCGGCGGTCGGCGACGACGTGCACGTGCGCATCCAGGCCGAATTCGCACGCAGATGATCCGCCCCGCCGGCGCGCCGGCGTCAGGCGGTCCAGTCGAGGATCACCTTGCCGCTTTCGCCGGAGAGCATCGTCGCAAACGCCTGCTTGTAGTCGTCGACATGAAAATGGTGCGTGAGGATCGGCGACAGATCCAGTCCGCTTTGCAGCATCGCGACCATCTTGTACCAGGTCTCGAACATCTCGCGGCCGTAAATGCCCTTGATTTCCAGCCCCTTGAAGATCACCTGGTTCCAGTCGATCGCGGTCTGCGACGGCGGAATCCCGAGCAGCGCGATCTTGCCGCCGTGGTTCATCGCTTCGAGCATGGCCGTGAATGCGCTCGGCACACCGGACATTTCGAGGCCCACGTCGAAGCCCTCGGTCATGTGCAGCTCGGCCATCACGTCGCGCAGCGCTTCGCGCGCGACGTTGACCGCCCGCGTGGCGCCCATCTTGCGCGCGAGGCCGAGCCGGTAGTCGTTCACGTCGGTGATCACCACATTGCGCGCGCCGACGTGCTTCGCGATCGCCACCGCCATGATGCCGATCGGCCCCGCGCCGGTAATGAGCACATCTTCGCCGACGAGGTTGAACGACAGCGCGGTGTGCGTCGCATTGCCGAACGGATCGAAGATGGCGGCCAGATCGTCGGAGATCTCGGGCGGAATCCTGAACGCGTTGAACGCCGGAATCACCAGGTACTCGGCGAACGCCCCTTCCCGGTTCACGCCCACGCCGATCGTGTTGCGGCACAGGTGCCGGCGTCCGGCGCGACAGTTGCGGCAGAAGCCGCACGTGATGTGGCCTTCGCCCGACACCCGATCGCCGATCGCAAAGCCGCGCACTTCCTGCCCCATCTCGACGATCTCGCCGACGTATTCGTGACCTACGTGCATCGGTACCGGAATCGTCTTCTGTGCCCAGTCGTCCCACTTCCAGATGTGCACGTCGGTGCCGCAGATCGCGGTGCGCCGGATGCGGATCATCACGTCGTTGTGTCCGACTTCGGGCAGCGGGACGTCGGTCAGCGTGAGACCCGGTGCGCGTTCGAGCTTGGCCAGTGCTTTCATGTCCGCCTCCTGTTCAGATGACGCCGAGCGCGCGGCCCACGCGCGCAAACGCGTCCACCGCGCGGTCGATCTGTTCGGGCGTGTGCGCGGCGCTCATCTGCGTGCGGATGCGCGCGCGGCCTTTTGGCACGACCGGATAGGAAAAGCCGATCACATACACGCCCTCGGCAAGCAGCGCGTCGGCCATGCGCGATGCGAGCTGCGCATCGCCGAGCATCACCGGGATGATCGGATGTTCGCCGGGGACGAGGGTGAAACCCAGTCCGCTCATTGCATGCCTGAAACGCGCGCCGTTCGCGCGCACCCGCTCGCGCAGCGTAGCGCCCTCGTCGCTCGCGAGCAGTTCGAGCACCTTCAGCGACGCGGCGGCGATGCTCGGCGCAAGCGTATTCGAGAACAGATACGGCCGCGAGCGCTGGCGCAGCAGCGCGACGATTTCCTTGCGTGCCGCCACATAGCCCCCGGATGCGCCGCCGAGCGCCTTGCCGAGCGTGCCCGTGACGATGTCGACGCGCGACAGCACGCCGCAGTGCTCCGGCGTGCCGCGGCCATGCGCGCCGATGAAGCCCACCGCGTGCGAGTCGTCCACCATCACGAGCGCGCCGTAGCGCTCGGCCAGATCGCAAACGCCCGCAAGGTTCGCGATGATGCCGTCCATCGAAAACACGCCGTCGGTCGCGACCAGCTTGAAGCGCGCGCCGGCGGCGTCCGCTTCCTGCAGCCTCGCTTCGAGGTCGGCCAGATCGTTGTTGCGATAGCGGTAGCGCTTTGCCTTCGACAGGCGAATGCCGTCGATGATGCTCGCGTGATTCAGCTCGTCGCTGATCACCGCATCCGCCTCGTCCAGCAGCGTCTCGAACAGGCCGCCGTTCGCGTCGAAACAGCTCGAATACAGAATGCAGTCCTCGGTCTGCAGGAATGCGGCAAGCGCCTGTTCGAGCGCGGTATGCACGGTCTGCGTGCCGCAGATGAAGCGCACCGACGCCATGCCGAAGCCGTCGCGATCGAGGCCGTCTTTGGCCGCCGCGATGAGCCGCGCGTCGTCCGCGAGACCGAGGTAGTTGTTCGCGCAGAAATTCAGCACCGGCGCGCCGTTTGCGAGCGTCACGCAGGCCGACTGCGGGCTCGCGATCACGCGCTCGGTCTTGTAGAAGCCATCGGCACGGATCTGGTCAAGCGTGCCGCGCAGATGGGCAAGGTAGGTTTCACGCATGCGACTTACTCCTGAAGGACGGGCAAGGCATTCGCCGGCGTCGTGCGCGGCGCGGCGGCCTGCTATAGTCGGTTGTCAGCTTTACCGGACAAATTCGATTTTTCGAACTCAAGTTCGATATGTCGAACAACTCTAAACGATAGGTCGGCAGATGGCAAGTACAGG